>OZ240683.1:0-1512500 GCA_965199125.1 Acidocella sp.
ATCAGCCAGGGCTCGCTGCGCCGCGGCTCCGCGGCGGTGTATCTGCCGGTCTCGCATCCGGAGATTGAGGAGTTCATCGAAATCCGCCGTCCCACCGGCGGCGACCCCAACCGCAAGGCGCTCAACCTGCATCACGGCATCCTGATCTCGGACGCGTTCATGCGCGCGGTCGAAGCCGACGAGGAATGGTCGCTGCGCTCGCCCAAGGACCAGGCCCATGTGCGCGGTGTTTCCGCGCGCGCGCTCTGGGTGCGCATCCTCACGGCGCGGGTGGAAACCGGCGAGCCCTACCTGATCTTCTCCGACCACGTGAACAACGCCCGCCCACAGCACCATAAGCTCGCCGGGCTGGAGGTTAAAACCTCCAACCTCTGCGCCGAGATCACCCTGCCCACCGGCCTGGACCAGCACGGCCGCCAGCGCACCGCGGTCTGCTGCCTGTCCTCGCTGAACCTGGAAACCTGGTTCGAATGGCATAAGGACGAGCGCTTCATCGAGGACGTGCTGCGCTTCCTGGACAACGTGCTGCAGGACTTCATCGATAAAGCGCCGGACAGCATGGAAAAGGCCAAGTATGCCGCGATGCGCGAACGCTCGGTCGGCCTCGGCGTGATGGGCTTCCATTCCTTCCTGCAGGACCAGAACGTGCCGTTCGAAAGCGTGATGGCAAAAGTTTGGAACATGAAAATGTTCAAGCACCTGCGCGCCGGCGCCGACGCCGCCTCCAAAAAACTCGCCGCCGAACGCGGCGCCTGCCCGGACGCCGCCGATTACGGCATCGACGAGCGCTTCAGCCACAAAATCGCGATCGCCCCCACCGCCTCGATCTCGATCATCACCGGCAATACCAGCCCGGGGATCGAACCGATCGCCGCCAACGTGTTCCTGCAAAAAACCCTCTCCGGCAGCTTCACCGTGCGCAACCGCCCGTTGCAAAAGCTGCTTGAAAAATACGGCCGCGACGACGATGAGACGTGGTCCTCCATCACCTTGACCAAAGGCAGCGTCCAGCACCTGGACTTCCTCACCCAGCACGAAAAAGACGTGTACAAAACCGCGTTTGAGCTGGACCAGCGCTGGATCATCGAACACGCCGCCGACCGCGCGCCCTTCATCTGCCAGAGCCAGTCGGTGAACATCTTCCTGCCTGCCAATGTCAACAAACGCGACCTGCACCAGATCCACTTCCAGGCCTGGAAACGCGGCGTTAAATCGCTGTACTACTGCCGCTCGCTCTCCATCCAACGCGCCGACAACGTCAGCGAAAAAGCCATCCGCCCCGCCGAGTTCACCGGATTAACAGTAACCCCCGAAATTCAATTGCCACTGGCGGCATCGACAAATTATGAGGAATGCCTCGCATGCCAATAAGCAAGGCAAGGCCAGGGCCCTGCCCTGGACCCGCTGGGGCCTGGCCGGCCGCGCACGAGAGGCCCAGACTCCAGTTTGGGTGGGCCCACGCGGAGCGTAGCGGAGCAATAAATTTATAGCGCCTTGCGGGCGCGGAGCTTACTAATATGGGTCCAGGGAGATTATCTCCCTGGCGGGGTTCTAAAGGGGCAGAGCCCCTTTTCTTTTTCTTGAGGTTTAAATGAACGTCTACGTCTCTCCCGACCAGCTTCCCGTCAAGCTCGACCTCCTGACCGAGAACCCGGTGTACAAGCCGTTCCGCTACCCTTGGGCTTACGAAGCGTGGCTGACGCAGCAGCGTGTGCATTGGCTGCCGGAGGAGGTTCCGCTGGCGGACGACGTGAAGGACTGGCACCGGAATCTGACCGCGTCCGAGCGCAATCTGCTGACGCAGATTTTCCGTTTTTTCACGCAGGCAGATGTTGAGGTGAACAACTGCTACATGAAGCACTACAGCCAGGTGTTCAAACCGACCGAAGTGCTGATGATGCTGTCGGCGTTCTCTAACATTGAGACGGTGCATATTGCCGCCTACTCGCATTTGCTGGACACCGTCGGCATGCCGGAGGTCGAGTACACCGCCTTTCTCAAATACAAGGAGATGAAGGACAAGTACGACTACATGCACGGCTTCAGCATGGACAGTAAGCACGAGATCGCGAAGACGCTGGCCGCGTTCGGCGCCTTCACCGAGGGGCTGCAGCTGTTCGCCTCCTTTGCAATTTTGTTAAATTTTCCGCGCCACAACAAGATGAAAGGCATGGGCCAGATCATCACCTGGTCGGTGCGCGATGAGTCGCTGCATTGTGAATCAATTATTAAATTGTTTCGGACGTTTGTGCAGGAAAACCCGGAGATCTGGACCGAGGATCTGCGGCGCGAAATCTACCTCACCTGCGCCACCATCGTCGACCACGAGGACGCGTTCATCGACCTCGCCTTCGAATTCGGCGCCGTCGAAGGCCTGACCGCGGAAGGCGTGAAGCGCTACATCCGCTACATCGCGGACCGCCGGCTGACCCAGCTGGGGCTGAACGTGCTGTTCCATGTCGACAAAAATCCCCTGCCCTGGCTTGACGAGATGCTAAACGCGGTGGAGCACGCCAACTTCTTCGAGAACCGTTCGACCGAATACAGCCGGGCCTCCACCACCGGAAGCTGGGAGGATGCTTTCGCCGAATTTGTCATCCCGGAGCCGGTTAATTCGCTTCCCGCCGAATAAAGCGGTCCTTGTCCGGCGTCCGCCCGGCACCGCCGGGGGGCTGCATACACAATCTCTTGTTTATTCAGAATAATCTCGTTTTTTCTTGGCCAATCCGGTAAAATGCTAGTAAGCAACTATATATACCGGATTGTAATCTCCTCGTGGGAACCATAGCCGGGAGAAGTAGTAGCCGACTTCGGAGTTTGACCTCGTAGAAATGGAACCATGAGAGTGACCGACCCGGGCGGCGGAGCCGTCGAAAATCTTCGACCTGGTTCAGCCACCCCCCGTTACAGCCGGCGGTTGTCGGATAAAATTCTTATTGCCTTCCACCATGCTTGCGATCAAGCCGATTATGAGGTCGCCGAGCAGCTTTTGCATATTCTAGAAAATATGCTGACGCGCCGGACCGTGCCGCCGGACTCCAACCGCCGCAAAAGCATCGAAAACCTGGTCGCTGCCCATGAACGGCTGTGGCACCTCCGCCACCCCGAAAAGTCCTTCGGGTAAGAAACGGTTCTGACGGCCATCTGCGGCGCCGGTCTCCGCTTGCGAGCGCCCCGCTTGGGGTGCTCGTGCACCATCAGGATACACTCCGCGCCGGTTCTCGACCGACGCCCCAGCTGACTCACCAGGGCCTTTTCTCGTGCCGGGCGGCTAAATCTCCCCGCCGGTTTCGATCTGGTGCAGCAGGTGCGCGGCTCGGTTGCGGAGGCGCCGGGCTTTGTCGGGCGCCATGGCACGCCAGCCGCGGACCGGCATCGCCATCCGGGGATTTTTCTCGAAGCGCGTGACATGCCGGCCAATGAAGTCCCAGTACAGCGCGTTGAACGGGCAGGCGCGGTCACCGGTGGCGTCCTTCACGTCGTAAAAGCAGCCGCCGCAGTAATCGCTCATCCGGTTGATATACGCGCCGGACGCGGCGTAGGGCTTGGAGCCGACCATGCCGCCATCGGCATAAAGCGCCATGCCGCGGGTGTTCGGCATCTCCACCCACTCATAGGCATCCACGTAAACCGCCAGGTACCATTGATCCACATCGTCCGGCGCCAGCCCCGCCAGCAGCGCGAAATTGCCGGTGATCATCAGCCGCTGGATGTGGTGCGCGTAGCCGTGCCGCATGGTCTGCCCCACCACCTGCGCGATGCAGCGCATCTTGGTCTGCCCGGTCCAGTAAAACTCCGGCAACCGCCGCCAGGCCTCCAACGTATTCAACGCGGCATAGTCCGGCATGTGCAGCCAGTACATGCCGCGCATGAACTCCCGCCAGCCGACGATCTGCCGGATAAAGCCCTCCACCGCATTCAGCGGCGCCGTCCCCGCCAAGTACGCCGCCTCCGCCGCCCGGCAGATCGCCAGCGGGTCCAGCAGCCCGAGATTCAGCGGCGCCGACACCAGGCTGTGAAACAGATACGGCCCGTCCGCCGCCATCGCATCCTGCCAGTCGCCGAAACCGGCCAGCCGGTGCTGCAGAAAATCCCGCAATCCGGCCTGCGCCTGCGCCTGCGTCACCGGCAGATCGAACCCATCCAGGCTGCCGTAATGGCCGGCGAACCGCGCCGCCACCAGCGCCATCACCTCGCGCGTCATCGCATCGGGCGCAAAGCGCCGTGCCGCCGGAACCGCCACATGCGCCGGCATCTTCTTGCGGTTCTCGGCGTCATAATTCCATCGCCCGCCCGCCGGCACGTCGCCCTCCATCAGCAGGCCATGCAGCCGCCGCATGTCGCGGTAGAAGAACTCCATGCGCCTGGCGCCCTTGCCCCCGGCCCATGTCTCGAAGAACCCCGGCGGCGCGCAGAACCGCGCATCATCGCGTATTTCCACCCCCGGCCAGGAGCGCATGTCCTGCAACACGCGCCATTCGCCGGGCGACGTCGCGATTACTTGCTCGCAGCCGAGCGCGGCGGCAGCGCGCCGCACCTCGCCGCCCAGCGTCTGCGTATTCTCCGGATCGTCCAGCCGCACATAGCGCACCGTCACGCCCCGTTTGCGCAACGCCGCCGCGAAGTGCCGCATCGCGGAGAGCACCAGCGTGATCTTCCGCGGATGATGCGGCGCATAGGTGCACTCCGCCACCACCTCCGCCATCAGCACCACGTCGCGCGCCGCATCCAGACCTTGCAGCGCCGACAGCCCGTCCGAGAGCTGGTCCCCCAGAATGACCCGGAGCGTGCTCACACGTGCTTGCGGTACGTGATGTCGCCGCTCTTCTGAAACTCCAGGCTCGCCCAGTTGCCGGCCGCGTCGTACCACACGCTCAGCACCAGCTTGCCGGTCAGATCGAACCGCTGCGCCGTGATCGTGCCGCCATTCGCGGTCGGCAACTTGTTCCAGCCCGGCGAGGCTACGTGAACCTTATAGGAATGCGCGGTCTGGATATTCAGGATGGTGCCGCTCAACATCCGCTTGTTCCAATAGCTCAGCGGCAACGTGTCCGGCGGCGCCAGATAACGGGGCACATTTTTCGCGGGATTATTCTCGTTATGGCCTTCCACCGCATAGCCGCCGGCGACCTTTTCCGCATGCACCCGCAGCGCGTCACCATTGAAGTTAATGTTGCTGTCCAGCGTCTGGAATACGCCGTCCGCCCAAGTCTCGGTCGCTTGCAATTCGTAACGAAAAATCACGATCGAGGCGATCGTGACGGACAGCGACACGGTGTTGGCGACGTTCAGCGTGTTGCCGACGGTCGTGAACAGCACGCGCTGATCGCCGATCACGTCGCCGTTGCGCAGCACGTCGAACGCGATCTCGCCGCTCGGCGGCACCGGCAGCGCCGCATTGCCGTCGGCCAGCGCGCGGCCACACCCGGCCGGCAAAACACTGGCGCCGGTTCCCGCCAGAAAATGCCGTCGATCCATAAGTCCTCCGCTCAATCCACGTCCACCAAATAGACGCGACAATTCGACGCCGCCATGGCACAACTTCGTTATGCATCAGTTGATCTTGCTGCGACACGCGCAAGCCCTCGCCGGCCCGCCGGGACTGCCGGACCACGACCGGCCGCTGGCCGAGGAAGGCCGCCGCGCCGCCACCGCCATCGGCCACGCCATGCACCGCGCCGGGCTGACGCCGGATGTCGTGCTGGTCTCGCCGGCGCTGCGCGCGCAACAGACGCTCGCCGCCGCCGCCGCGTGGGACGAACAGCCGAACGTGGACACGCTGCCGGCTTTATACATGGCAACCGCGGCGCAGTTGCGGGACGCGCTGCGCGCCCTGCCGGAAACCGTGCGCTCCGCGCTTGTCATCGGTCACAATCCGGGGTTGCATGACCTCGCCCGTTCGCTCGCCGGCGCCGCCTCCGACCGTCCGGAGTTGCGCCGCCTCGCCGCCGAATATCCCACGGCCACGCTGGCCGAGTTTCTCGTCACCACCGCCTGGCGAAAGCTCGGCCCCGGCGCCGCGGCACTGCAACGCTTCCTCCAACCGCGCGATCTGCGCATCGCGTAGCCAATTGCTGCAGCCGCGAAGGTTGCCCTTTTCCATGGGCCCGCTATCTAATAAGCCGTCGGCCGGCCGGGCGTGATCTTTAACGCGCCCAAAATCTTGTTGACCGATCAATCAGGGGTGACTTCGGCATGGATCATATGGCGACCAGCAAACAGACCGGCAGCGCGACCTTCACGCTGGACGGCAAAACCGCCACCTTCCCGATGCTATCCGGCACGCTGGGACCCGCCTGCGCGGACATCCGCAAAATCCAGAACGACCTCGGTATATTCACCTTCGACCCAAGCTACGGCGCCACCGCCTCCTGCGAAAGCGCCATCACCTATATCGATGGCGACGAAGGCATTCTGCTGTACCGCGGCTACCCGATCGAGCAGCTGGCGGAAAAATCCACCTTCCTGGAAGTCGCTTATCTGCTCCTGTATGGCGACCTGCCGGACGAGACCAAGCTGAAAGACTTCACCCATGGCGTGACCATGCACACCATGCTGCACGAACAAATCCGCCGGTTCTGGGACGGCTTCCGGCGGGACGCGCATCCGATGGCGATGCTCTGCTCGGTGGTCGGCGCGATGTCCGCCTTCTATCCGGACAGCATAGACATTCACGACCCCCGCCAGCGCGAGATCAGCGCCTACCGGATGATCGCCAAAATCCCCACCATCACCGCCTGGGCGCATAAATACAACGTTGGCCAGCCGCTGGTCTATCCCCGCAACGACCTGACCTATGCGGAGAACTTCCTGCACATGTTCCACGCGGTGCCGGCTGAAAGCTATACGCCGAACCCGATCCTGACCCGTGCGATGGACCGCATTTTCATTCTGCACGCCGACCATGAGCAGAACGCCTCCACCTCCACCGTGCGCCTCGCCGGCTCCACCGGCGCCAACCCGTTCGCCTGCATCGCCGCCGGCATCGCCTCGCTCTGGGGCCCGGCGCATGGCGGCGCCAATGAGGCGGTGCTGAAAATGCTGGGCGAGATCGGCCACAAAGACAAAATCCCCGACTTCATCAAACAGGTGAAGGACAAGAACAGCCACGTGAAGCTGATGGGCTTCGGCCACCGCGTGTACAAGAACTTCGACCCGCGCGCGAAGATCATGCAGCGCACCTGTTACGAGGTGCTGGAAGCGCTCGGCATCAAGGACGAGCCGCTGCTCGACCTCGCGATGGAGCTGGAGCGGATCGCGCTGGAAGACGAGTATTTCGTCGACCGCAAACTCTACCCGAATGTGGATTTCTATTCCGGCATCATCCTGAAGGCGATGGGCTTCCCGACGGCGATGTTCACGCCGATCTTCGCTCTGGCCCGCACCGTCGGCTGGATCAGCCAGTGGATGGAAATGATCGAGGATCCGCAACAGCGCATCGGCCGCCCCCGCCAGATCTACACCGGCGCCCCCTCCCGCGACTACGTCGCCCTCGACCAGCGGATGTGACGGCGCTTTCATCCGTCATGCCGGCGAAGGCCGGCATCCACGACTTTTCCTGAGCCATGCCCGCCGGCCGCCCCAAATCGGCCTTCGCCCGCCTCAGCGCGTCGCCCGCGCGCAACCTGCTCGCGGGCCTTGCCTTCCTGCTCGCCGTCATCGCCGCCTTCACCTGCGCCTTCGCGCTCAACGGCTGGCGCTGGGACGACGCGTTTTTCTTCGTCATCAACACCGTGTTCACGGTCGGCTATGGCGAAATCCACCCGATCCACTCCACTCTGCTGTTCACGCTCACCATCGCCACCATCGTGCTCGGCTGGCTCGGCATCACCTTTCTCGCCGCCTCTTTCGTCCAGTTCATCACCTTCGCCCAAGTCCAACAATTGCTGGGGATCGGCCGCATGAAAACGCAGATCGACAAAATGACCGGCCACGTGATCATCTGCGGCTACGGCCGCATCGGGCAGATGCTGGCGGACGAATTGCAGGCCGGCCGCGCCGACTACGTCATCCTCGAACTCAACGAACAGCGCTTCAACGAATCCGTGGCGAAAGGCAATCCGACCTGGCGCGGCGACGCGGCGGATGAAGAGGTGCTGGAAGCGGTCGGCATCCGCCGCGCCCGCGCGCTCGCCACCGTGGTGCCGAACGACGCCGCCAACGTGTTCATCACGCTCTCCGCCCGCAACCTCAACAAGAAGCTCGAAATCATCGCCCGCGGCGAAGCGCCCAGCACCAAAAGCAAGCTCCTGCAGGCCGGCGCCAACGCGGTCGTGGAACCCACCCATATCGGCGCCGAGCGCATCGCCCAGCTCATCCTCTACCCCCGCACCTCCAGCTTCACCGACGGCACGGAGCGCATGCGCACGCTCGGCACGGGCCTGCGCACGCTCGGCCTGGAGATGGAGGTGATGGCGGTCGCGCCCGAAAGCCCGCTGGCCGGCGCCAGCATTGAAGCGATCGAGCACCAGGCGATCGGCAGCCTGTTCGTGGTCGCGATCAACCGCCCCGACGGCACCACCTTAACCCGCCCCGATCCCGCCACCGTGGTTGAAGCCGGCGACGGGGTGGTGGTGATCACCCGCAGCGGCCGTGAGACGCCGCACATCAGCTGATCCGACAGATGCAGGCGGTACCTTGCACGGCAAAGCTACCCTAGTTACTCTATCGGGATGTATCGAAAGGTTTCTCAGCCAACTTTCCAACCGGATCGCGTGCACGCCTCGTGATGCCGAACCAGGCGACGAGCTTGATTGAGCTACTTTCAAGCGGCGATTCCGCCAGCCCCGCCATCGGAGCTCCCGGTCAGGCTTGGACGACCCGCGGAGGCTTGTCGGATCTGTGCACCGGGACCGGCCGCTTTCTTAACAGCCTCGGCCTTGGCCGCAACGACAGGATCGCGATCGTCCTGCCGAATGGCCCGGCCATGGCGACGGCTTTCTTGGCGATCGGCGCTTACGCCACCACCGCCCCACTGAACCCCAGCTACAAAGTAAGCGAATTCGCCTTCTACCTCTCGGATCTGAACGCCAAGGCCTTGGTTCTGGCCGAGGGCGTGGAGTCTCCGGCCCGCGAAGCCGCCAGGTCACACGGCATCCCGGTCATCGAATTGACCAGTGAAGCGCCGTCGGCCGGGCGGTTCATCCTGCGGCCCGGCGCCATGCAACCAGCCGAGGCGCGCGCTCCCGGCCCGGCCATGCCGGATGACATTGCGCTGGTGCTGCACACTTCCGGCACCACGGCGCGGCCAAAAATCGTCCCCCTCAGCCAGAAAAATATCTGCGCCTCCGCCGCCAGCATCGCCGCCACGCTGCAGCTCACCCCGGCGGATCGCTGCCTGAACATCATGCCGCTGTTTCACATTCACGGCCTCATCGCCGCGGTGCTGGCCAGTCTGGCGGCGGGCGGCTCCGTCGCCTGCGCGCCGGGGCTCGACGTCACGAAGTTCTTCACCTGGATGAACGAAATCACGCCAAGCTGGTACACCGCCGTGCCCTCCATGCATCAGAGCATCATGAGCTTCGCCCCCCGCTTCAGCGACATCGTCGCCCGCAACAGCCTGCGCTTCATCCGTTCCTCTTCCGCCTCGCTGGCGCCGCAGATCATGAACGATCTGGAATCTCTTTGGCAGGTTCCGGTGATCGAGGCCTACGGCATGACCGAGGCCGCGCATCAGATGGCCTCGAACCAGCTGCCGCCGAACCGGCGCTTCGCGGGCTCGGTCGGCGTCGCCGCCGGCCCGGATGTCGCCGTGATGGACGCGGACGGCCGCTTGCTGCCGCCGAATACCACAGGCGAAATCGTGATCCGCGGCGCCAACGTCATGGCCGGCTATGAAAACAACCCCGTCGCAAACGCCGCCGCCTTCGCCGATGGCTGGTTCCGCACCGGCGACCAGGGCGTCATCGACGCCGAGGGTTATCTCCGTCTGACCGGCCGCCTCAAGGAGCAGATCAACCGCGGCGGCGAAAAAATCTCGCCGCTCGAGATCGACAATATTCTCATGGAACATCCCGCCGTTCAGCAGGCCGTCACCTTCGCCCTGCCGGACAGCGATTACGGCGAGGCCGTCGCCGCCGCGATCGTGCTGCGCGACGGCGCGGCGGCGGATGAGAAATCCATTCGCACCTTCGCCACCAAGCATCTGGCCAGCTTCAAAGTGCCCAGCAAAATCGTTTTTCTGGACGAAATCCCCAAAGGTGCCACCGGCAAACTGCAGCGCATCGGCCTCGCGGCAAAGCTTGGCCTTGCCGAAACGCAAGCCGTCTAGATGAAAGTCGCCATCATCGGCGCCGGCGCCGTCGGTACCGCCTGCGTGATGTCCATCATCGGCCGCGGCGCCGCGCATGAAATCGTCATGCTTGATCGGCTGATCGACCGCGCCCGCAGCGTCGTGACCGACATGCAGTACGGCACGCCGCTTTGCCCGCCCGTGCACCTGTTCGCGGGCACGTACGCGGACCTGCACGACGCCGAACTGATCCTGCTCGCCGTCGGCATCAACGAGAAAGCCGGCGGCGCGATGGACCGCAACGACCCCTCCGGCCGCCTTCGCCTGCTCGGCACCAACGCCGAAATCATCCGGGAGATCATCCCGCAGATCGTCGCGGTCGCGCCCGGCGCCCTGATCCTGGTCGTCACCAACCCGCCCGAGCCGCTGGCCGAACTGACCAGGCGCCTCGCCGGCCATGACAAGGTTCTGAGCGCCGGCACGTATATCGACACGTTGCGCTTCCGCTTCTACATCGCCAAGGAAATCGGCGTGCACCCCGCCGAAGTGGACGCGCAGGTGGTCGGCGAGCATGGCAATTCGCGCGTGCTGCTCTGGTCCTCAGCGCGAATCGCCGGCACGCCGGTCAACGAGCTGATCGCGCCGGACGGGTTCCAGGCTTTCCAATCCAGGGTGGAGCGCAGCGTGCGCGACGCCAACCTGATCATTATCGAAGGCAATGGCGCCAGCCAATACGGCATCGGCATGGCCTGCGGCCGCGTCGTCGAAGCGATGACCCGCAACGAGCACGCGGTGTTTCCGCTCGGCTGCCATCTGCCGGAGTATGAAACCACCTTGTCGGTTCCGGTAGTGATCGGGAGGGAGGGCATCGTGCGCCGTCTGCGGCCGGCGATGTCGGAGGAAGAGCGCGCCGCTTTAGAGCGCAGCGCCAAAACCCTGCGCGACGCGGCGGATAAATTGAAGAGCACGGCCTGAACGAGGAAGATAACGCATGAACCTGGACCCCACGCCGCTTCACGGGCAAGACGGCGCGATCGACACGATGAGCCGCGCCGACGCTTATGCTTTGTTGACCGAAATCATGCGCGGGATCCTGTTGCGCAACCACGTTGTCTGGCGCCCGGAGACGCGGCTCGCCGATATCGACGGCTGGAACAGCAACAAAACCGTGGCGACCGTCATCGCGCTGGAAAAGCGCCTCCGCCGCGACCTGCCCCGCGAAAGCCTGGATCACATCTCCACGCCCGGCGAACTTGCCGCCCTGGTCCTGGATGGCCACGAAGCCGTTCCGGATGTCCCATCAGGCAACGAATTTTCCGCTTTCGAAAGCGTCGGCGAAGATTGCGAATTCGGTATCGTGCAACAAGCGGCCGGCATCATGCGGCCGCATCTGCTGCGCTTCTGCTCCTTCAGCGGCAATCCGACGGAGCGCCTCGACCGGCTGATCGCGGCGTTGAACGACGATTTCAGCCGCCTGGTCGAGCCGAACCTGCTGGACATCGCGTTGCCAGCGAAAGAGTGGGATGGCGCGGAAAAGGAGTACCGCTATGTCAACAGCTTCTACGGCATGCAGGTACATACGGGCATAACATCGTCCACGATGGATGCCGAAACCGCGCGGCGCCATCTGCGGGATTTTCCCGAAAGCCTCGCCTTCATGCGTGCGAGGTTTCTGCATCGTCTGCAGGAAGGCAGTATAAGCTGGATCTGGAAGTCCGCCCCGCCGTCGCCCCGGCCACAGGTGGAGGCGCTGCTGGCGGCGCTGCAGAAACATGGACCAAACCGGCTGCTTTGGGTGGTTCCCGCCTATGGCGACCATCCGCCGGGCGAGATCGTCCAGCTTGGTGAGCACTTCTTCAAAGGACATATCTTCAAATCATCCGGCCCGTGGGCCGGCAATTGGAGCGACGGCGACGCCTGGACCGCGCTGATCAAAGCCACGCAAAGCGTTCTGCCGGCGCCGGACCGGGAAATCCCGCACATGCACGGCGGCCAAGGCATCAGCCAAAGCGTGATCGATCAGGCGCATCAACTACTGACCGAAGTCGTAGGCTTCGCGCTTGAGTACCCGGAACTAATGCTCGGCCTGGAAACGACGCCGGCGGACGTGGATGGCTGGGACTCGATCCAACACATCAAAATCATCCTGGACCTCGAAAAGCGCCTCGGCTGCATGTTCAGCCAAACGGATCTGGACAATCTGACGAACGTAGAGGATTTCGTGATGCTGATCAGCCAGCATATCGCGGCGAGAAACCTCGTCTAAAAACGGCACCACCAATCGCGACGCCAGCCGCACCCCAGCCATGCTGCATCGCAGCATGATATCGGCCGGAAAAGGGCATATAATTCGTCCCGTGGTGATACCAGACCATCTTGCCGTTGATCTAAAGCATCAGACGAAGCGCCTAAAGCGCTTCTGCGAGCGCAACGAGCTCAAGATCGCCACATTTCTGAGTTGGCTGGACCGCACCTTGTGAAGAACCTGCCCATTCCGCTCATCGCCTTAGCGCTCAGCGCCTTTGCCATCGGCACCACCGAGTTCGTCATCATGGGGCTGCTGCCGCAGGTCGCGGGCAATCTCCATGTCTCCATCCCGGCCGCGGGCTGGCTGGTCAGCGGCTACGCGCTTGGCGTGTTCATTGGCGCGCCGGTGATGGCCATTGCCACCCAGAAGCTCCCGCACCGCTCGGCCTTGCTGGTGCTGATGGGCATCTTCGTAGCCGGCAACCTGCTCTGCGCGCTCGCCCCCGGCTACGGCTTCCTGATGGCGGCGCGGGTCGTCACCGCCTTGTGCCACGGCGCCTTCTTCGGCATCGGCGCGGTGGAAGCCGCCAGTCTGGTGCCGGAAAACAAACGCGCCTCCGCGCTGGCTTTGATGTTCACCGGCCTGACCCTCGCCAACGTACTCGGCGTGCCGCTGGGCACCGCGCTTGGCCAGGCCGCCGGCTGGCGCATGGCCTTTGTGGCCGTCACCGCGCTTGGCATCGCCTCCTTCATCGGCCTATTTCTGCTGCTGCCGGCCGACAAGCACGGCGCCAAAGCTCCGGCAATGCTGCGCGAGCTGGCCGCCCTGCGCGGCGCCGTGTGGCTGGCGCTCGGCATCACCGTGATCTCCTCGGCCTCGATGTTCGCGATCTTCACCTACATCGCGCCGATCCTGAACAACGTCACCGGCGTCTCGCCGCGCGGCGTCACCTACACGCTGTTCCTGATCGGCCTCGGCATGACCGCCGGCAACATCATCGGCGGCAGGCTGTCGGACTGGCGGCTGAACGCCACGTTGCTCGGCGTGTTCTTGATCACTGCGGCGCTGCTTTTCCTGCTGGCCTTCGTGCTGCGCAACCTGATCCTGACCGAGGCGACCTTATTTATCTGGGCGGTCGCCGCCTTCGCCGGCTGTTCCGCCTTGCAGCTGAAAGCCGTGCTGCTGGGGCACACCACGCCGAACCTGATCTCGACGCTGAATATCGGCGCCTTCAATGCCGGCAATGCGCTCGGCGCCTGGGTCGGTGGCCAGGTGATCGGCCATCGGCTCGGCCTGGACATGCTCCCGCCGGCCGCCGCGGCGCTTGCCTGCTTGGCATTTGCCTTGACCACATTGTCTCTGCTGCCCAGCCGCTCGCCCCTCACGCAACCACTTTAAGGACCTCCCATGCCCAATCTGTTCGACCCGCTGAAGCTCGGCGACCTCACGCTGCCCAACCGCATCATCATGGCGCCGCTCACCCGGTCCCGCGCCGGCGGCGCCCGCGTGCCGAACGCCTTGATGGCGGAATACTACACGCAGCGCGCCAGCGCCGGGCTGATCATTACCGAGGCCACCTCGGTCACGCCGCAAGGCGTGGGTTATGCCGACACGCCCGGCTTGTGGTCGGAGGAGCAGGTTGCCGGCTGGCGCGCCGTCACCAAATCGGTGCATGCCGCCGGCGGCCGCATCTTCGCCCAGCTCTGGCATGTCGGCCGCATCTCCGACCCGATCTTCCTGAACGGCGAGCTGCCGGTCGCGCCCAGCGCGATTACGCCCAGCGGTCATGTCAGCCTGTTGCGGCCCGAAAAGGCCTACGTCACCCCCCGCGCGCTAGAGACGGCAGAAATTCCCGGCGTGGTTGAAGCCTATCGCAAGGCCGCGATGAACGCGCAGATGGCTGATTTCGACGGCGTCGAGCTGCACGGCGCCAACGGCTACCTGCTCGACCAGTTCCTGCAGGACGGCAGCAACCACCGCACGGACGCGTATGGCGGCCCCATCGAAAACCGCGCCCGGCTGATGCTAGAAGCGACCGACGCGGTGCTTTCCGTCTGGGACCCCGGCCAGGTCGGCATGCACCTCGCGCCGCGCATGGACGCCAACGACATGGGCGACAGCGATCGCCTCGGCACCTTCACCTATGTCGCGCGCGCGCTGGGCGAACGCGGCCTCGCCTTCATCTGCGCCCGCGAGCATAAGGCGGAAGACTGGATCGGCCCGCGGCTGAAAAAAGCCTTCGGCGGCGTCTACATCGCCAATGAGTCGTTCACCCTGGAGAGCGCCAACGCCGCGCTGGCCGCCGGTGAGGCCGACGCGGTCGCGTTCGGCAAGCTGATCATCGCCAACCCGGACCTGGTGGAACGCTTCCGTACCAGTGCCCCTCTGAACACGCCGAACCCCGCCACCTTCTACGTCCCCGGCGCCCAAGGCTACACGGACTACCCCGCGCTGGAATCCGTCGCCGCCTGACGCAAGGGCGAAGGCGTTCGCAGCGCCAGCGCGACCAGCACCGCCGTGAAGGTGGTTGCGCCCGCGCCGATCGCGAACAGCAGCCGGTAATCGCCGGTGGCATGGAACAGCGCGGAAAATCCGCCCGCGCCGATCGCGAACAGCAGCCGGTAATCGCCGGTGGCATGGAACAGCGCGGAAAATCCGCCCGCCACCGCCGCCTGCATCACCGCATACGCCACCGTCGCTAGCGCCCAGGTCGCCGCCAGCTGCGCCGGCGCCACCATCTCGGACAAAGCGCCGGAGGTCAGCATCACCGCGCTCAGCGCCACCGCGCCGACGCACGCCGCCGAGACCATCAGCCCCGCCGGGCTGGTGAAGACCAGCGGCATCGCCACCGCCAGCGCCATCACCACATAGGCCGCGCAGAGCGTCGGCAGAAACCCCAGCCGCTCCGCCACCCGGCCCAGCAACGGCGGTCCGCACGCCGCAGCCAGCCCCAGCACCGCCGCCAGATGCGCCCCGGCCGCCACGCCGCGCCCGAGACCGAGCGCGACAAAACTCGCCAGAAACAGCACATGCGGCACGAAGCCCAGCGCGCACAACGCGTAACCGACCATCAACAGCACCACCGGCCGGCCGAGCCGCCCCCGCCCGCCCGTCGGCTGCGCCGGCGTAATGACGGCTTCCGGCATCAGCACCGCCACCACCAACGCCGCCGCGAAACACAGCGCAGCAAGGATCACCCAGGTTGCCGGCAGCCCATACGGCAACAGCCGGGGGATCAGCACGCCAGAGACGGTGATCCCCGCCCCCATGCCGGCAAAGGTGATGCCGCCGACCCGCCCGCGCCGCGCCGGCGGCGTCCGCCCCACCACCGCCGCTGCCATCAGCACCATCAGCACCCCGCCGGTGATGCCGGAGATCAGCCGCCACACCCCGTCGTAAACCACGCCCGCGTTCCAGCCCGACGCCGCCAGGCAACACGCCGTGATCGCCATCAGCCCCGCCACCACCGGCCGCACATGGATCGCACGCCGCCAGAACCGCGTGCCGAACGCGCCCAGCAGATAGCCGACGAAATTCATCGTCCCCAGCCAGAACGCTGCCGCCGGCGTGAACCAGCCCGCTGCCGTCAGCGCCGGCACCAGCGGCGCGAAACCGAACCGCGCGATCCCGATGCTCACCAGCATCGCCAGCAGCCCGCACACGGCGGCGCGGTATATGGGAAAGGGCGGCGTGCCGGACATGCCCGTCCAGCCATAGCCTTCACCGGACGGGGTTGGTATAGACCTGCCGGCATATCCCAGTTGAAAGAACGCAATGGCCCGCCGCCGCCAGCTCTATGAAGGCAAAGCGAAAATCCTGTTCGAAGGCCCGGAACCCGGCACCTTAGTGCAATATTTCAAGGACGACGCCACCGCCTTCAACGCGCAGAAAAAGGGCACGATCAACGGCAAGGGCGTGCTGAACAACCGTATCAGCGAGTTCCTGATGCTGCGCTTGGCCGAGATCAACATCCCCACCCACTTCATCCGCCGGTTGGACATGCGCTCCCAGCTCATCAAGGAGGTCGAGATCATCCCGATCGAGGTGGTGGTCCGCAACATCGCCGCCGGCAGCCTCTCCACCCGCCTCGGCATCGCCGAAGGCACCCGCCTGCCGCGCAGCATCGTCGAATACTATTATAAGAACGACGCTCTGAACGACCCGATGGTGGTGGAGGAACATATCACCGCCTTCGGCTGGGCGACGCCGCCGGACATGGACGACATCGTCCACCTCACGCTGCGGATCAACGATTTCCTCACCGGCCTGTTCCTCGGCGTCGGTATCACCCTAGTCGACTTCAAACTGGAATTCGGCCGGCTGTTCGAGAACGAGGAAATGCGCATTGTCCTGGCCGACGAGATCAGCCCCGACAATTGCCGCCTGTGGGACACCAAGACCAGCGAGAAAATGGACAAGGACCGCTTCCGCCGCGATCTCGGTAAAATCGAGGAAGCCTATCAGGAAGTCGCCCGCCGCCTCGGCATCCTCCCCGAAGCCGGTTCGCGCGACATGAAAGGCCCGGAGATGATGCAGTGAATTTCCGTTGCGGCGTATGGCGGACAAGCGCAGCGCCTTCCGCCACCCCAACGTCCCGCGCATGAAAGCCCTCGTCACCGTCATGCTGAAAGACGGCGTCCTCGACCCGCAAGGCAAAGCCATCGCCCACGCCCTCAACACCATCGGCTTCCCCGAGGTCACGGACGTCCGCGCCGGCAAGCTGATCGAACTCACCCTCACCGAAACCGACCCCGAAGCAGCCCGCGCCGCGGCCGAAGCCATGGCCCGCAAGCTCCTCGCCAACCCGGTCATCGAAAGCTTCAAGGTCGACATTGCCGGTTGAGCGGACTAGGCAAACAACAGAAGCTTTGTCGGCGGTCGAAGCCGTCGCGCTAATTTGTTGCGCGAGAGCGAGGTACGCGCGGTCGCCGAACGAAAGGCCGGCAGCTTTTGTGGCTGGTCCCAGTTGGCGGTGGCGCATGCCTGCTCGATACCAAGGCCGATAATGTCCATCCCAACGCCGTCAACGGAGCCATACGTCGAAGATGCTCAGATCAAACGGGATATCCTGAAACATTACGTAACGACCTAACAAATCGTGAACTTTTAACAAGTTGAACCGCCCGCCGTTCAACTCAATGTGCGTTGCGCTGGACCGCGAAAGCCACGGTCCGTCAGCCATGGGGAGACAGGAAGTGAGCGGAACTTCGGACGTACAGGCGCGTGTCGACGCAGCCAAAACCACCGCCGCCGACGCAAAGGCATCGTTGGCCGACACCGCCCAGAACTTGAGCTCGAAAGCCGGCGCCGCCGCGTCGGAGGTAGCCGATCAGGCGAAATCCAAAGCATCCGCCGCCGCCGGTTCGGTGCGGGACCAGGCGACCGAGACGCTGGAGCAGCAGAAAGCCGGCATCGCCGACCAGCTCCAGGACTTGGCGCAAGCCGCCCATAAATCCGGTGAGCAGCTGGAGGGCCACCAGGATTTCGTCGCCCAGTTGATCGAGCGCGGCGCCGACCAGCTCGGCAGCTTCGCCAACACCTTGCGCAATAACGACCTGAACGGCCTGCTCAGCAGCCTGCAATCTCTGGCGCGCAGCCAGCCGGCGCTGTTCGCGGGCGGCGCCGTCGCCGCCGGCTTCGCGCTGGCGCGGGTCGGCAAAATCGCCGTTGCCGGCGCGTCGCGCGATGACCTGCCAAAGCTGCCCACCAGCACCGCGACACCCACCGCACCGGACGCCGGCGCCCCCAGCGCTCCGGCGTCAGAGAACGTCGTAACGACCCCCGGCGCACCGTTCCCCATCGTTCAGGATAACGCGCAATGAGCGCCGCGTCAGGCAGCACGGCCAGCCTCGGCCAGGTTGTCGGCGGTCTCGCCGGCGATGTGCAGGATCTGGTTCGCGGCGAAATCATGCTCGCCCGCGCCGAGCTCGACCAGAAATTCCACCGCGTTCTGATGGCGGCGATTTGGCTGCTCGGCGGCGCGTTGCTGGCTTTCGCCGGTCTGGTTGTCGTGCTGCAGGGCGTCGCCTTCGCGCTCGCCCTGGTACTGCCGGCCTGGGCGGCCTCGCTGATCGTCGGCGTGATCATCGTGATCATGGGCGCGCTGTTCGCCCGCTCCGGCCTCGCCATGTTGTCGCTAAAGGCGCTAACGCCCGAACGCACCGCCGCCAACCTGCAAAAAGACGCAGAAATGTTAAAGGAACGCAGCTGATGTCCGACACCACCATCGACCAGGACCGCATCGAGGAAGATCTGCGGGCGACCCGCTCACGCATGGACCGGCGGCTGAACGAGCTGCAGGGCAAACTGGCACCCGGGCAGATCTTTGAGGATCTGCTGGACTATGTGCGCGGCAATGGCGGCGCTGAGTTTGGCAACAAGCTGCTCGACAGCGTGCAGAAAAATCCGCTGCCCGCGGTCGTTGCCGGCGTTGGCCTCGCCTGGCTGATGGCCTCCGATTTCCGCCCGGCGCCCAGAGTGGTGACAGCCCCTGCCACGAACAACGCTTACACTTATGGCAGCGGCTGGGACGATGATCTGCACCAGCGCCTCAGCACGGCCGAAGCCGGCGTGCGGCGCGACCCGGACGACACCGATGACAGCTACGCCAGCCGTCTCGATGACGCGCGCGCCAAGGTGCTCGGCGTGGCGCGGCAGGCGCAGGACACCGCGACTTCCTTCGCGCAGCGCGTGCAGGCGGCGATCTCCTCGGCCAAGGAAAGCGCCACGCGCAACAGCCACGACCTGCGCGACCGTGCCGCCGGCGCGGCGGGGCAAGCGAGCGACGCAGCCCAGCAGATCGGCGGCCGTTTAAGCGGTTCCGCGCAGCAGGTCGGCGGCCAAATCCGCGACTCCGCGCAGCAGCTCAGCGGCCAAATCGCGCAGGGCGCGAAAGCGGCGCAGCAAAGCGGCAGCGACATGATCGCCACGCTCACCGGTAACCCACTGGCCCTGGGTGCGCTCGGCCTGGCCGCCGGCGCTCTGCTTGGCGTGCTGCTGCCGCACACTCAGCAGGAAGAGGCAGCTCTCGGCGGCATCGCCAGCCAGGCCCGCGACACAGTGCGCACGGCGGCGCAAACCGTCATCGACCAAGGCAGCACCGTCGCCCAACAGGTCATGGACAAAGCCAAGGAAAGTGCGGCCACGCATGGCTTCACCACCGATAAATCCTTGAACGACGTTGCTGGCGACATCAAAAGCGGCAACCTGATCGACAATGCCAAAAACGTCGCCCAGGACATCCTGAGCGCCGGCGAACAGGCGCTGAAAAAAGGCGGCCAAGCCAGCGACCAAACCTGAAACCTATCCACATCCGGCGAAACAAAAGGGCGAGGAACTTCCTTGCCCTTTTCTGCGTCCTTCATCCGACGTGGCTTGTTCCAACGCCGCATCTTCGCTGACTTCGCGAACACCGGCAATGTCGCTCTCCGACAGTGCGGAAATTCATCCGTCGATCAAGAACGCGAAGCCCCGCGCTTCCGGGCGCCGAGAAACCGGTCTAATCTGCAGCCATGAAAATTGCGCTGTATCAGGGCCCCGGAACTATCAATGACGTTGCCGGCGGCTTCGCGCTGATGGCGGCAAAAGCGGCGGAAGCAAAGGCCAACGGCGGGGATTTGCTGCTCCTGCCGGAGATGTACCTGTCCGGCTACAACATCGGCCCGGAGGCGGCGCGGGCCCAAGCGGTGGACGCCGCCGGCCTGGCGCCGGCGCAAGAGATCGCCAGACATCACGGCATCGCGCTGGTGTTCGGCTATCCGGAGCTGGTGGGGGACGAGGTCGCCAACGCCGCCGTGCTGATCGGCCCGGACGGCGAAATTCTCTTGAACTATCGTAAGAGCCATCTGTTCGGCACGCTCGACCGCGCGATGTTCAAATGCGTCGGCGGCTCGTTTGGCGTCGCGCCGCTGCACGGCGTGAACATCGGTCTGCTGATCTGTTACGACATCGAGTTTTCCGAACCCGCCCGCGCCATCGCCCTCGCCGGCGCGGACGTGCTGCTGATTCCGACCGCGCAGATGGAACCCTACGACCAGGTCGCGCGCCACGTGATCCCGGCACGGGCTTACGAGAACCAGCTTTACGTCGCCTACGCCAACCACTCCGGCAGTGGCGACGGTCTGAACTATATCGGCCTGTCCAGCATCTGCGGCCCGGACGGCGACGTGCTGGCCATGGCCGGCCGCGGCGAAGAAATGATCTACGCCGAAGTCGACGCCGCCCATCACGTTAAAGTCCGCCAAACCGACCCGCTGATCGCCGACCGCCGCCCCGAAATGTACGCAACGCTTGCGAAATAAGCGCCGCCTCGTCATTGCGAGCGGAGCGAAGCAGTCCAGCCGTGAGTGGTCTCCGGCCTCCGTCCGATGACCCGCCCGATCTCCATGTTCGGGCCGGATTTCCCGTTTGCCTATGACGACTTCCTGAAACATCCCGCCGGCCTCGGCAGCGTGCCCGCGTCGATGCACGGCACCGAAATCGCGATCGTCGGCGCCGGCATCGCCGGCATCGTGGCGGCGTACGAGCTGATGAAGCTCGGCCTGAAGCCCGTAATCTACGAGTCCGACCGCATCGGCGGCCGCCTGCGCTCCGAACCCTTCAAGGACGGCGACGGCGCCTTCGCGGAACTGGGCGCGATGCGCTTTCCGCCCTCCTCCACCGCCCTGTTTCACTACCTCGACCTGGTCGGCCTGCAAACCGCGCCGTTCCCAAACCCGCTAACAGCGGCGGCGCATTCCACGCTGATCGAACTGGGCGGCAAGGAGTATTACGCCCGCCGGCCAAGCGACCTGCCGGTGGTGTTTCAGGAGGTGGAACACGCCTGGGCGCAGGCGCTGGAGCAAGGCGCGCATCTCGCCGCGCTGCAAGCCGCCATTCGCGCGCGCGACCCAGCGGCGGTGAAGGCGGCATGGAACCCGCTGGTGGAACGGCTGGACGAAGAAAGCTTCTACGGCTTCATCGCCAAAGCCACCGAGTTCAAACGCCTCGGCTTCCGCGCACGCGAAATCTTCGGCCAGGTCGGCTTCGGCACCGGCGGCTGGGACACCGATTATCCCAACTCCATCCTGGAGATTTTGCGCGTCGTCGCGACCGGCGCGGAGGACGACCACCAGATCGTGGTCGGCGGCTGCGAGCAGCTGCCCCGCCGCCTCTGGTCGCACGCGCCGGCGCGCATGGCTCACTGGCCGCCGGGCACCACGCTCGCGCAACTGCACGAGAACACGCCGCGCCCGGCGGTCACGCGCATCGCCCCCGGCGCCGACCACTCACTCACGCTCACCGACCGTTACGGCAACAGCAGCACCTTCCAGGCCGCGATCATCACCTGCCAGGTCTGGCTGCTCTCCGCCCGGATCGACTGCGCGGAGAGCCTGTTCCACCACGATATGTGGATGGCGATGGAACGCAGCCACTACATGCAATCCTCCAAAACCTTCGTGATGGTGGACCGCCCGTTCTGGCGCGACCCGGACCCCGAAACCGGCCGCGACCGCATGAGCATCACCCTCTCGGACCGCATGACCCGCGGCACCTATCTCACCGATAACGGCCCCGGCAAACGCGGCGTGATCTGCCTGTCCTACACCTGGAACGATGACGCGATAAAATGGATCTCGCTGCCGCCGGATGAGCGCGTGCGGCTGATGCTGCACTCGCTGAAACAAATCTACCCGAAAGTGAACATCGCGGAACACATCATCGGCGCGCCGATCACCGTCTCCTGGGAGTTCGACCCGAACTTCATGGGCGCGTTTAAGGCCAACCTGCCAGGCCATTACCGCTACCAGCGCCGGCTGTTCAGCCACTTCATGCAAACCGATCTGCCGCCGCACCAGCGCGGCCTGTTCCTCGCCGGCGACGACCTGTCCTGGACCGCCGGCTGGGCCGAAGGTGCGATCACCACCGCCCTGAACGCCGTGGCCGGCGCCATCCGCCACCTGGGCGGCACGGCGGCGGCGCAAAATCCCGATCCGGTGGCGCGATGGGAGGAACTGCAGCCGCTGCGATTGGCGGACTGAGGTAAGGAAGCAGCGCTTTTGGAAAAAAGGCTCCCCGCCCGGGCGCCCAAAAACTTCTATCATTCCGGCCGTAGGCGTTAACGCCGCAAATGCCCTTGACCTAGAGTCGCAAAAGTTTTTTGCGCGCTTTTTTACAAAAAAGCGCCGCTTTCTTCCTCCCGGCACAATTATATTGGCGCACGTGCTGTTCTGCCCCAATATATAGGAAAAGGGGGAAACATCATGACACTCGCGGCGATTTTGAAGCAAAAGACTTCCGGGCTGATTTCGATTTCGCCGGAACTTCCGGTGGCCGAGGTGGTCAATGTTCTGGCGGAAAAGCATATCGGCGCCGTACTGGTGCTGGACGCGCCGGGGAACCTGATCGGCATTTTGAGCGAGCGCGACATCGTGCGCTGTCTGGCGAGCCATGGCGGCGGCGTCCTGCAGATGACGGCGGCGCAGCTGATGACCCGCTCGCCCACCACCGCCGCGCCGGAAATCTCGGTGGCGACCGCGATGGAGATGATGACGGAGGGCCGGTTCCGCCATCTGCCGATCGTGGAGGCCGGCAAGCTGATCGGCCTGGTCAGCATCGGCGACGTGGTAAAGGCGCGAATTACGCAACAGGAGCATGAGGTTGACAGCCTGCGCGCCTACGTCGTCGGCGGCGTCTGAGGCCCTTCGTAAACCCGCTCTGGCGGCCATCTGAGGCGTCTTTTCTGCGCTCCGATGCTCGCGTACTGAAGTACGCTCCGCTTCGGTGCTCAAAAACCCGCCCCAGCTGACTCACCAGAGCAAGTTTCCAAACGGCCTCTACGTCTTGTGGACCAGCGGCTGGCTTGATCCGTCCGATCCTCTTGTCCTAACGTCGGTTCCGAAGGCTCATGAACGCCGGGCTACTGGGGGACACGCATGTCGGGATTGGTGCATTTGCGGAAGCCGGGCTGGGTGGACGATTTTCGCGCCTTTATCCTGCGCGGCAACGTGGTCGATTTGGCAGTTGGCGTGGTTATCGGCGCTGCTTTCACCGGCATCGTCGGCAGCCTGGTGAAAGACATCATCACCCCGGTGATCGGGCTGCTCACCGGCGGCGTCGACTTCTCCAACCACTTCATCACCCTGAAAGGCCCGGTCGAGGGCACCCTCGGCGACGCCGTGAAAGCCGGCGCGGTCACTCTGAATTACGGCGTGTTCCTCAACGCCGTGATCAACTTCCTGATCATCGGCACCGCCATCTTCTGGATGGTGCGGCTGATTTCCAAGCTGCACAAAGCACCCGAGGCGGTCGTGCCGCCGACGGCGAGCGAGGTTCTGCTGACGGAAATACGCGATCTGCTAAAAACCGGCGCGGCGCCCGCCTTGCCGCCAACGGTCTAGCCGCAACCGCTCACGCCACCACGCCGGGCGGATGCACGGCCAGCCAATGCCGCGCGATCTCTAGCCGCGTCGCCACCCAAACCTCGCCGTGCCCGCCGACATAATCCAGAAACCGTGCCAGCGCCGCGGCCCGCCCTGGCCGCCCCGCGATCCGGCAATGCAGCCCCACCGACAGCATTTTCGGCGCCCACTCTCCCTCCGCGTACAGCACGTCGAACGCGTCTTTCAAATACTCGAAAAAATGCGCGCCCGAGTTGAACCCCTGCGGTGCGCAGAACCGCATGTCGTTGGCATCCAGCGTGTACGGCATCACCAACTGCGCCCGCCCATAACGCGTGTCGTAATACGGCAGGTCATCGGCATAAGAATCCGCGTCGTATAAAAACCCGCCCTCTTCCGCCACCAGCCGCGCCGTGTTCGGGCTGCTCCGCCCGGTGTACCAGCCCAGAGGCCGCGCCCCGGTCAGCTGCGTATGGATCGCAATCGCGCGCGCCATGTGCTCGCGCTCCACCGCCTCCTCGACATGCTGATAGTCGATCCAGCGATAGCCGTGACTGGCAATCTCCCACCCCGCGCCAAGCATCGCCGCCACCGCCGTCGGGTTGCGCGCCATTGCCATCGCCACACCGAACACCGTCAGCGGCAAGCCGCGCGCGGCAAACAAATCCCGCAAGCGCCAGAACCCGGCCCGGCTGCCATATTCGTACACGCTCTCCATGCTGATATGCCGCGCGCCCCGCACCGGCGCGGCGCCCACCATCTCCGACAGAAACGCTTCCGATTCCGCGTCGCCATGCAGCACGCAGCGTTCCGCCCCCTCCTCGTAATTCAGCACGAAATTCACCGCGATCCTCGCCCCGCCCGGCCAGCCCGCATGAGGCACATCGCCGCCATATCCCACCAGGTCGCGCGGATACCCCGTCACCCGCCGCGATACGTCGAGTAACCGAACGGCGCCAAAATCAGCGGAATATGATAATGCGCCGCCGGATCATCCACCTTGAAGCGCACCGGAATGACATCGTAAAATCCATCAACGGCGCCGGTGTGAAATGAAATCTCGTAAGCCCCGGCGTCCAAATCGCCCAGCAACATCGCCCGCCCGCCGTCATCCAGCCGCACATCGGCGCAATCCGCCTCGCCGCGGCGCACCACCACCCGCATTCCCGCCGCCCCGCAGCCGCGCGCCGTGTCCAGCACATGCGTGGTCAGGCTCACTGCACGAATTCCTCTTCCGCATAGGCCAGGAAATCGCTCAAAATCTCCGCCTGGTCGTCGCGGAACAGCTGCGACGTGATCCCCGCCACCAGTTTCGGCGCCGCGAACTTCATCCCCGACAGCGCCGCCGCCGACAGCCCCAGACTGACCAGCGCCGAATAATTGAATGCAAACAGCCCATGCAGCCGGTCGGCGTTCGCACCATCTTTTGGCAAAAACTCGAAACTCGGCCCCAGATAAGGATGATCGTCGATCAGCCGGGACCGCTCCGCCGCCGGCGCGTCGTACTTGTCCCGCCAATGCGCGATTTCTCCGGCCACCGCCGCCAGCTCCGGCCGCAACGCCACGTCGGTCAGCAGCCCTGTGCTGGCGATCACCATCGCGAACTCGTGCGCGCCTTGTGGCGTCGTCACCCGCACGCCCTCGCCCTCCGGCTCCACGCGCTCCCAAGGTGCTGCCAGATGCAGATGAAACCCCGGATACGCTTTTGCCCTTCGGAACGTGTCGTTGGTCGGCGGCTGGCTGTGGTTCAGAAAAAAATCCATCGCCCGGTACTTTGCCACGTCGTCCAGATCGGCGAAGTGCCGCAAAAACCCGGCGTTCTCCATGAACCGGATCGGGTTGATCCGCGGCATCACCGGCCGCCGCAAAAACACATGCGCCTCCGCCACGCCCAGCCCCAGCGCGAATTGCGCATTGTCGAACGCCGAGGCGCCGCCGCCCAGTATCCCGATCTTCTTGCCTACCAGCCGGCTGTAATCGATCGGCCCCGAGGTGTGCGCGTATAAATGCTTCGGCAGCGGCCCGGCGATGAATCCGGGGATATGCCACTCCCCGCCGCCATGGATCCCCGTGGCCAGCACCACTTTCCGCGCCAGCAGCGGCCCGCCGGCGGCCAGATGCAGCCGGAACAGACCGCGCGTCACCGGCTCGATCAGCGTGACTTTGGTCTCGTTGCGCACCGGCATCCCGGTCGCCACCCGGAACCAGCGCAGATATGCCATCCAATCCTGGCGCGGGATTTTCTCGACCGCGTCCCATGCCGCCTCGCCATGCTGCGCCTCCCAGAACGCCCGGAAAGTCAGCGAGGCCAGGCCCAGATCCGGCCCGGTCAGATATTTCGGCGTGCGCAGCGTGACCATCCGCGCATAGGTCACCCACGGCCCCTCCTGCCCCGCCGGATTCTCATCCAGCAGCAGAATGTTGTCCACCTTGTCGCGCAACAGCCCGAAACCGACCGCGAGCCCGCTCTGCCCGCCGCCGATGATCGCCACGTCGTAAACACGGCCTTCGGCCTCGGCGCGCGGCCGGACCCAGGGCTTCGCCGGATAGTCCAGACAGGCCAGATCATGCCGCACCCGCGCCGTCAGCGCGTCCAGCCCTGTCTGCGCCGCATCCAATTGCCGCGCGGCACTCACGCCGGCACCCTCATTTCCATCTCCGCTAGCCGTAACCAGGTGATCTCGCCGATCTCATGCAGCGCCGCGGCATGTTCCGCGGCCGGGTCGTTCGCCAGCCGCCGCTCGAACGCCGCCAAAATCCCGGCTTTGTCATAATGCGCCACGCAGATCACGAAGGGCAGCCCGAACTTCTCCCGATACGCCGCGTTCAGCGCCTGAAACCGCGCGAATTCCGCCTCATCCAGATGCCGCAAGCCGGCGCCCTTCTGCTCCGCCTCGGAAGCCGGCGTCAGCGCCACCGCCGCCCCCAGCTCCGGATGTGCCGCGATCAGCGCCCGCTGCATGGCGAGGCCAGCCTGTTTCACGGCCAGCATCATCGCCGCGTGCAGCGCCGCCTCATTGGCAAACGGCCGCCGCGCCCAGGCGCGCCGCGCCACCCAGGCGGAATGCTCGAACACCTGCCCATAGCGTTTCACGAACGCCTCGCGCGTCGGCTCGTTCAATACGGCACGCGCGCGTCGTTATCGGCCCAGGCCTGGTAACACGCCCGCGCCTCCGGATAGCATTCATGCACCTGCACCAACGGCACCGTCCGCTCCTCCGGGGCCAACGCCAGCTGCCGGTAGAACTCATGGTCGTCGAACCCGATCGCCTCCGCATCCGCCGGCGAACAGCCATAGTAAACTCGTCCGATCCGCGCCCAGAAAATCGCCGACATGCACATCGGGCACGGCAACCCGTTGACGAAAATCTCCGCCCCCGACAGATCGAAATTTTCGATATTCGCGCAGGCGTCGCGGATCGCCGTCACCTCGGCATGCGCGGTCGGATCGTTGGCGGACAGCACCCGGTTGTGTCCCCGCCCGATCACCTTGCCGTCCTTCACGATCACCGCACCGAACGGCCCGCCATGCTTGCCGGCCATTCCCTGATAGGCCAGATCGATCGCCTCACGCATATAGGTTGCCGTGTCGGACATGGTTGCGTGGCTCCTGCTCGGCCGCATAGTGTCGCAAGCCTTTTGCTCCTGCAACAATGGAATTCCGCTTGTCCCTCCACGACCTCATCGCCGCGCAAAGCTCCGCCCGTGAGGCTCTCCTGGCCGCCCTGGTGCGCCAGCCTTCGGACAATCCGCCCGGCGACTGCGCCGCCCACGCCGCGCTGACCGCAGGCCTGCTGGAAGACCTCGGCTTCACGGTGGAGCGCCACACGGTTCCGGCCGCACTGGCGCAGGCGAACGGCATGATCAGCGCCACCAACCTGATCGTCCGCCACAGCTTCGGCACCGGCGGCCCGACCATCGCGCTGAACGCGCATGGCGACGTTGTGCCGCCCGGCGCCGGCTGGACCACCGGCCCCTACGGCGCCGAGATCACAGACGGCTGGATGTACGGCCGCGGCGTCGCCGTCTCGAAATCCGACGTCGCCACCTACGCCTTCGCTCTCGCCGCCTTGCGCGACGCGCAGCTACCGCTCGCCGGCACGGTCGAGCTGCACATCACCTATGACGAAGAAACCGGCGGCGAGCTTGGCCCCGCCTGGCTGCTCGCGCAGAAACTTACCCGGCCCGACCTCGCGATCGCCGCCGGCTTCTCTTACGCCGTGGTCACCGCGCATAACGGCGCGCTGCATCTGGAAGTGACCGTCACCGGCCGCTCCGCCCACGCCGCCAAGCCGCAAACCGGCGCGGACGCGCTTGCCGCCGCCACCGCCATCCTCGCCGCCCTATATGCCAGCCGCGCGTCGCTGGCGGCGCATGTCTCGCCCATCCCCGGCATCGGCGCGCCGCAACTCACCATCGGGCTGATCGCCGGCGGCACCAACACCAACGTAGTGCCGGACCGTGTGACCTTCCGCCTGGACCGCCGCATCACGCCGGAGGAAAACCCCGCCGAGGTTGAAACCAGCCTCGCCGCACTCATCACGCGCGAAGCCGCAAGCTTCCCCGGCATCACCGTCGCCACGCGGCAAATCCTGATGGCGAAACCTTTGCTGCCCGCCACCGGCGCCGCCCGCCTCGCCGAAATTCTGTGCCACCACGCCAGCGCCATCTTCAACGAGCCGATCTCCACCACCGGCGTGCCGCTCTACACCGACGCCCGGCACTACGCCGCGGCCGGCATCCCCATCGTGCTATACGGCGCCGGCCCTCGCGACATCGAAACCGCCAACGCCCACCGCGCCGACGAACGCCTGGCCCTCCCCGACCTCCACCGCGCCACGCTCGTCATCGCCCTCACCCTTACCGAACTTCTGCAAAATCCTTAACTTTCCACGCCCCGCCACCGCGGTCCAACGTCATGCAGGCGCAGGCCGGCATTCACGAATTTCCATCATGGACATCGTAACGAAATAACCCGTTCAAAACGCTCCACAAAAGCTGTTACGAAACAGAACCATATTAAGAAATGTCGTAACGGAATTTGCAAATTATTATTTAGTTAGAATAACTAACGCGGCGCTCCTCACAAGAATGCTCCACGTGGAGCATTCCGCCATTTTCACTCCGCCCTTGCCCCCGCCACGGTCCTTGGCTACCGCTCCCCACATGCCCCACCCTGACGACCTCCTGAACGCCCGCGGCGTCACGGCAAGCTTCGATGCCCAGGTCACCGCCGCCGCCTTCGCCCGCGCCGGCTCCCAAGCCGCCTTCGCGCTCGGCGACGGCACCCTCCGCGTGACCGACACAACCACATGGCAAACCATTGAAGCCCATGCCGGCGCCGTGCTCGCCCTCGCCGCCCACCCAGCCACGCCCGGCTTCCTCTCCGGCGGCGATGACGGCACGCTCAACGCCGTCGCCCTGGACGGCGCCATCACCCAAATCGCCGCTTACGGCTCAAAGTGGGTCGAGCACATCGCCACCTGTGCCGGCAAGACCCCGCTCTTCGCCGCCGCCGTGGCCAAGAACCTGCATTTGTTCAACGCGGGCGGCCAACCGCTCCGCAGCCTGGCACACCCTTCCACCGTCACCGGCCTTGCCTTCGACGCCAAGGGCAAACGCATCGCCGCCGCGCATTACAACGGCGCCTCGCTCTGGTTCACCGCCTCCTCCAGCAACACGCCCAAACGCCTGGAATGGAAAGGCAGCCATCTCGGCGTCGCCGTCCATCCGGCAGGCGACGCGCTGGTCACCGGCATGCAGGAAAATGCCCTGCACGGCTGGACGCTGCCGGAGGCCAAGCACATGCGCATGTCCGGCTATCCCGCCAAACCGGAATCCTTCGGCTTTACCAAGTCCGGCCGCTGGCTGGTCACCGCAGGCGCGGACGCCGCCGTGCTCTGGCCATTCTTCGGCGGCGGCCCGATGGGCAAACCGCCACTGGAACTCGCCAGCAGCGAAGGCGTGATCATCAAGCGCATCGCTTGCCATCCGGAGCACGAAGTGTTCGCCGCCGGCTTCGACAACGGCACGGTGATCGTCGCCGACATCGCAAAAGAACAAATTCTCACCGTCTGCGGCCCCGGCCGCGGCAGCGTCTCCGCGCTCACCTGGAACCTGTCCGGCTCCCACCTCGCCTTCGGCACCGAAACCGGCTGTGCCGCCGTCGTCGACTTCAGCGCCCAGTAAGCATCAGCAGCACCACTAATCCGACGCCGACGCCCTGCAGCAGCACGCGCCACCGCATCAGCCGGTTGCTGGTGCGCGGGTCGCGGCTGAGATTGGCCATGCCGACCGCGCCGATCAGCATCACGATCACAACGGCGGCCAGGTCCGCGAACAGCGCGATCATCAGGAAGGTTTTCATCGCCCTGATATAGCGGCGGCGGACCCGCGGCGCCATGTCCGTCGCGCCATACCGTGCCGCGGCAAAGTAGCGTCCCTGCCCCGCGTGCCTGCCATGCGTGTCGCCGCGCAACGCGGGACAGGTTGTTGATTTTAAAGTTGATCGTTCGGCGTTGCGCCGCCGCCGGTTACCTTTTGCCATGCGGCATCGTGTTGACCATCACGGGCCGCATCGGGCATATCATGCGCATGAGCATCGGCGGCAGAGCAGGCGCCCTGATTTTCAGGAACGTGGCGAACAACGATCTCGGCGTCGCCCGCGACGTTCTGGCGACCGAAGCGGCGCTGCGCGAGATGAACGTCACCAGCCGCCTCGTTACCGCCTTATTCGTGGCGGATGAAGCCCGAATGCTGCACCGCATTCCGCATATCCACGGTCTGCCGCGGGCTGGTTCAGCGTGAGCCCGGCCGCGCGCGCCGCCCGGGAGCGGATGCTGGAGGGCATGCGCCGCCGTTCGCCGGAAGGCATCGTGCTGGTGGCCCGGCGCAGCGCCGCCGTGACCATGTTCAAGAAATTGCTGCCGGTAGCGGCGGTGCTGTTGCTGGTCGCGCTGGCGACGGCGCCCAGCCTGCGCGGCGGCTCCGAGGGCCGCGTGACCTATCGCGTCTCCAACGCCGCCCGGGATAACACAGCCTCGCATATGCAGGGTGCCGCCTATCACGGGGTCGATCAGCGGGGCGAGCCGTTTACGCTGACCGCCAACGCCGCCAGCGACCGGGGCACCGACCAAGTGGTGCTGCGCCAGCCGGAAGGCGACATGACCCTGGCTTCGGGCGCCTGGCTGATGCTGAAATCCGACGCGGGGTTGTTCGGCCAGCACGCGCAGGATCTAAGGTTGAATGGCAACGTGATGCTGTACCGCAATGACGGCACCACGATGACCGCCAGCGCTGCCCGCATTGATCTGAAAAAAGGCGACGCCAGCAGCAACGTGCCGGTGCAGGTGCAAGGCCCGTTCGGCACGCTGCAGGCCGCCAACGGTTTTGTGCTGACCGATCGCGGCCGCGATATTTTGTTCAAGGGTCCCGCTAGCCTTACGCTGATACAGGCGGGCGGCGGACAGGATACCACAACCGGCCGGACGGAATGACGCTGCCGGGCGCGGTTCTGCGCGCCGCCTTGCTGGCGCTGGCCTCTTCCGTCGTGCCGGCCAGGGCACAGGATCTGGACCTGAGCGGGCAGCCGGCGGGCGAGCAGCCTGGCGCCACGCCGCAGCCCATCCAGATCACCGCCGGCCAGGGCATCGAATGGCGGCAGACGCAGCAGGTGGTGCTGGCCACCGGCGACGCCAAAGCGGTGCGCGGCGCGGTGACGGTGACCGCGGATCAGCTGGTCGCGCATTATCGAAAGAAAGCCGGGCCGCCCGGCGCGGCGACCGCCGCTGCGACACCGGCCACTCCGGCCGCTCCGGCGGCCACCGGGGCGGCTGCCACCGATCCACAGGATGCGCTGAACGCCGGCTCGGAAGTGTATGAGCTGGAAGCGATCGGCCACGTGCACATCTATACAGCGACGGACAATGCTTATGGCGACCACGCCGTGTACAGTCTCGACAACGCGGTGCTGGTGCTGACGGGGACAAAATTGAAACTGACCACGCCGCATGACATCGTGACCGCGCGGGATGCCATCGAATATTATTCGGTGAAGCGAATGGCGGTGGCGCGCGGCAACGCGCTGATCGTCGCCGATGACGGCCGCTCAATCGCGGCCGACACCTTGGTCGGTTATCTGGCGCCGCCGGCAGCGCCAACGGCAGCGCAGCCCGCGGCTGCGGCGGGCGATCCGATGGCGCAGGCCAGCAATCTGCGCAGGGTGGAGGCGTTCGGCCATGTAGTGATCCACACCACCACCGATACCGCGACCGGCGACCGCGGCGTGTATCTGCCGCCGAGCGGGCAGGCGCGTCTCGGCGGGCACGTGCATATCACGCGCGGGCCGAATACCCTGGCCGGCAGCGACGCGCTTATTAACACCAAAACCGGCGTTGCGACGTTGCTGGCGGGCCGGGGCGGCCAGGTGGCCGGCAGCATCGTACCGAACAGCGCGCCCAAATGAGCGCCCCGGCTTTAAATGAGCGCTTGCGCGTCGTGGAGCCGGCCGGCGGCCTCGTCGCGACGGGGCTCGGCAAGCAGTTCCGCAAGCGGCCGGTGGTGCGCAACGTGTCGCTGGCGGTGCGGCGGGGCGAGGCGGTGGGGCTGCTCGGCCCTAACGGCGCCGGCAAGACCACGACGTTTTACATGCTGGTCGGGCTGATCGCCGCCGATAGCGGCACCATCGTGCTCGACGGCGCCGAAATCTCGGCGCTGCCGATGTTCCGCCGGGCGCGGCTGGGCATCGGCTATCTGCCGCAGGAGGCCAGCGTGTTCCGCGGGCTGACCGTGGAGCAGAACATCATGGCGACGCTGGATGTGGTGGAGCCGGACCGGGGCCGCCGCGAATCCACGCTGGACGCATTGCTGGCGGAATTCGGCATCTCCCACCTGCGGCGCACGCCGGCGCTGGCGCTTTCCGGCGGCGAGCGGCGGCGCGTGGAGATCGCCCGGGCGCTCTCAACCGCGCCCAACTATATCCTCCTGGATGAGCCGCTGGCGGGCATCGACCCGATCGCGGTGGGCGAAATCCGCGACCTGGTCTCGCATCTGAAACATCGCGGCCTCGGCGTGCTGATCACCGACCACAACGTGCGGGAAACGCTGGAAATCATCGACCGCGCCTACATCATGCATGATGGCCAGGTGCTGATGGAAGGCAATCCGGAAGCGGTGGTCGCGCACCAGGACGTGCGACGGGTTTATCTGGGCGAAAAATTCAGCCTGTAGAAGCCGCTCGGGCGGCCGGCTAGCGGCGATATCCTGCGCTCCGGTGCTCACGGCCGCTCCGCTCCGGTGCTCGCAAATCACCACTACCTGACTCGCCGGAGCGGCTTCTACCAGCCTGTGGCTTTTTGCTTCACGCGGCGCGGCGGGGCCGGTTACAGCCGCAACGATGCGACGTTGGGTTGCTTTGTTTGCGCTGTTACTGATGTCCGGCTGCGGCGGGCCACGGCTGAGCCAATACGGCACGCCGACGCATCTATCCTGCGTGCCGTACGCGCGGGCAGTTTCGGGCATTGAGCTTTCGGGCAACGCCTACCAATGGTGGAATGAGGCGGCGGGGGTTTATCCGCGCGCGCGAACGCCGGCGGTCGGCGCGGTGCTGGTGCTGAAGCCGCATGGCTCGATGACGGTGGGCCATCTGGCGGTGGTGACGGGGCTCTCCGGCCCGCGGCAGATTTTGGTCACGCAATCGAACTGGCTGCCCGGGCGGATCGAGCATGACCAGCCGATGATCGACGTGTCGAACGCCAATGACTGGACGCTGGTGCGGGTCTGGTACGAGCCGGCGGGCGCGATGGGTGTCACCGCCTACCCGGCCTACGGGTTTATCCTGCCGCGGTGATGGTTTAGAGGCCCGGCCATGTTGCGTGGCGCATTCACGGTGGGCCTGTGGACGATGGCGAGCCGCATTCTCGGCTTCGCGCGGGACATCCTGATCGCCGCCATCCTCGGCACCGGGCCGGTGGCGGATGCGTTCTTCGTGGCGCTCCGGCTGCCCAACCTGTTCCGCCGCTTGTTCGGGGAGGGCGCGTTTAACGCCGCCTTCGTGCCCTCGATCTCGCACATCCTGCACACCGAAGGCACGCAAGCGGCGCAGGGCTTCGCCGAGGAAGCGACGGCGGTAATGGTGTTCTGGCTGGGCGCGCTGACCGCGCTCGGCGAGATTTTCATGCCCTGGCTGCTTTATGTTCTGGCGCCGGGCTTTGCCGGCAACCACGGCAAATTCGCGCTGGCGGTGGCGCTGACGCGGATCATGTTCCCGTACCTGTTTTTCGTCTGCCTGACGGCGTTGTTTTCCGGCGTGCTGAACGCGATGGGCCGCTTCGCCGCCGCCGCCGCCGCGCCGGTGCTGTTCAACCTGTTCTCAATCGCCTTCATGCTGGGGCTGACGCCTTACGTGGCCAATCCCGGCTACGCGCTGGCCTGGGGCGTCACGGTCTCCGGTGTCGCGCAGTTGCTGCTGCTGCTGTTGGCGATGCGCCGCGCCGGCATGCGGATCACCCTGCCGAAACCGCGCCTCACGCCGCGCATGCGGGCGCTGTTCCGGCGGATGGCGCCGGGGCTGGTCGGCGCCGGGGTGACGCAGCTGAACGTCTCGATCGACATCATCATCGGCACACTGCTGCCGGCGGGCTCGGTCTCGATTTTGTATTATGCGGACCGGGTGAACCAGCTGCCACTCGGCGTGATCGGCACCGCCGCCGGCACCGCGCTGCTGCCAATGATGGCGCGGCAGATCGCGCTCGGTGAAACGGGTGCGGCGACCACCACGCTGAACCGCGCGATCGAGAGCGTGCTTATGCTGACGCTGCCGGCCGCGATTGGACTTTCCGTGGCGGCGGTGCCGGTGATGGACGTGCTGTTCGTGCGCGGCGCCTTCACCACGCATACCGCGCTGCTGGCCGGGCGGTCGCTGGCGGCGTTCGCCATCGGGCTGCCGGTGTTCGCGCTGGTGAAAGTGCTGACGCCAGGGTTTTTTTCGCGCGGCGATACGGTGACGCCGCTGAAAATCGGCATCGCCGCCGTGGCGCTGAACCTCGGCATGAACCTGGTGTTCATGCATCCGCTGAAAGCGGTGGGGCCGGCGCTGGCGACCAGCCTCGCCTCCGCGTTCAACGCAGCGCTGCTGGTGGCGCTGCTGCGGCGTCGCGGTCACTTTGCGCTGGACGCGGCGGCGCGGCGGCGGCTGCCGCGCATTTGCGCAGCGGGCGTTGCGATGGCGTTGGTGCTGTTGGGGGTGGAACGCGCGTTGCCACCGGGTAAGACCGATATTTCCGGCTTTCTGGCGCTGGCGGCGGCCGGCGGCGTTGCCTATGCCGGCGCGGGAACGGCGTTGAGCGCGTTCGATCTGGCGCAGTTGGGCGGCCTGTTGCGGCGGCGGCGCAAGCCGGCGTAAGCAGCCGCATGGCACGCATTTTCTCCGGCATGGCGCCGTCCGGATTTCCGACGCTGGGCAATTATCTGGGCGCGCTGCGCAACTGGGTGAAGTTGCAGGACGGCAACGACTGCATCTATTGCATCGTCGACCAGCACGCGATCACCAACTGGCAAGACCCAGCGGAGCTGCGCGGAAAAACTCGCACGATGGCGGCGATCCTGCTGGCCTGCGGGATCGACGCCGACAAGCACATCCTGTTCCACCAATCCGCGGTGCCGGCCCATGCGCGGCTCGCATGGATTTTCAACTGCGTCGCCCGCGTCGGCTGGCTCAACCGGATGACGCAGTTCAAGGACAAGGCGGGGAAGGATCGGGAAGCGGTGTCCACCGGTCTGTATGTTTACCCGAACCTGATGGCGGCGGATATTCATGCCTATCACGCGACGCGGGTGCCGGTGGGCGACGACCAGCGCCAGCATCTGGAGCTGGCGAACGACATCGCGGAAAAATTCAACCACGATTACGGCGTGAAGTTTTTCCCCCGGATCGAGCCGATCATTCCGCCGGAGACCGCGCGGGTGATGAGCCTGCGGGATGGGAGCAAAAAAATGTCGAAGTCCGATGCGTCGGACCAGAGCCGGATCAATCTGAACGACGACGCGGACACCATCGCGCTGAAAATCCGCCGCGCGAAGACCGATCCGGCGCCGCTGCCGGAGGATGTGGCCGGACTGGCTGGCCGGCCGGAGGCGGCAAATCTCGTGGGGATCTACGCGGCAATAACGGAGACAACTTCGGCTTCGGTGCTGGCGGCGTTTGCCGGTTCCGGCTTTGGGCCGTTCAAGGAGCGGCTGGCGGAGGCAACGGTCGCGCATTTGGCGCCGATCAAAGCGCGCGCGGAGGCTCTGCTGGCCGCACCCGGAGAAATCGACGCGCTGCTGCAAGCGGGGGGGCGGCGCGCGTCGGCGATTGCCGATCCGATCGTGGATGAGGCGGAACGGATCGTGGGGTTTTTGGCGCGTGGCTAGGCTTACTACCTACCGGCGCAGATTTAACCGGCCGATCAGGTCCTGGTAGCGCTTGCTGTTCTTCTTTTTCAGATAATCCAGCAGCGATCGCCGTTGGCCGACCAGCATCAGCAGGCCGCGGCGCGAGTGAAAATCCTTCGCGTGGGTTTTGAGGTGCTCGGTGAGGTTGGTGATCCGCTCGGACATCAGGGCGACCTGCACTTCCGGGCTACCTGTGTCATGTTCGGCGGTGGCGTATTCGGCGATGAGCGCGGTGCGGCGCTCCGGGGTAATCGACATCGTGAAACTCCTTCACGTGGGATGTTGGATCAGCCGTTCCGGCTTCAGCCAGCCGTCAGACAGACGGGCCAGCGCCAGAACGCGCCCCGCCGCCAGCACCCGCACCAGCCCGTTATCCGGATTGGCGGCGTCTGGAATCCGCCCCATCAGATCGACCAGGCTGATCGCCTGACCGTTCGAAAGGGCGTGAACTTCCGCCGCCGTGGCGGCCAGTGCCGGGATGTCGTCCAGCGCGGTCGCTATGGGGAGCAGAAATTCGGCAAGAGTGGCGGGCGTATGCGCCGGATCGAGAATGCTGTCCATAGTTACGGCCATGCGTTCTGTGAAAGGCCCCACGGACAGGCGGCGGAGCACGGTGATGTGGCCGACGGTGCCGCAAGCAATGGCGAGGTCCCGCGCCAAGGCCCGCATGTAAACGCCTTTGCCGGAAGAGACGGCGAATTCGGCCTTGTCCGCGTCTGGCCGGCCGACCAGCTCGAACGCGTCCACCTGCGCCGGGCGGGCCGCCAGCACTGGCGGGGCGCCGGCGCGGGCGAGGTCATAGGCACGTTCACCGTCTATCTTGATCGCGGAAAAGGCCGGCGGGATTTGCATAATGGCGCCGCGAAAGGCCGATAAAGCGGCGGTTATCTCCTCGTCCGCCGGGCGTACCGCGCTGGTCCCGGTGACCGCGCCCTCGGCGTCGTCCGTGTCGCGAGCTTCACCGAAGCGGAGCGTGAAGCGGTAGCGTTTCGCGCCGTCCATGACGTAAGGCACGGTTTTGGTGGCCGCACCCAGCGCGATCGGCAGGATGCCGGTGGCGAGCGGGTCCAGCGTGCCGCCATGGCCGGCTTTCTCGGCGTCCAATGCCCGTTTCACCTTGTTCACAGCCTGCGTGCTGGTGATGCCGGCGGGCTTGTCCAGGATCAGCCAGCCATCGAGTTTCCGGCCGCGTTTCGGGCGGGCCATGCGGAGTCCAATGCGTTCAGGGAGGCGGGGTCATAGCGGAGCGGAACCAGAACGGAAAGCCGGCCACGTTCAGTGGGTCGCGCGTTTCGCCAAAACCTTTTGCAAGGTCGATCTTATTACGGAGCCGGGGCGCGGGCGGGCGGGCGCTGCTGGGCCGTAAAATTTCTCCTCCCAGGCGGCGTGGTTGTCCGCGCCCTCGCGGATGAACGGCGTGAACGGCGCCAGGCTGAGCAGCAGCCGATTCAGCAGGCTGGCCGGCATGCGCAGCGGCTTGATGAAATCGACGAACAGCACGACACGGGTGGCGCCGCTATCGTTCCAGGCTTCGTGCTCGTAAGCGTCATCGAACACCAAAGCGCGGCCTTCCTCCCAGTGATGGGTTTGCCGGCCGACGCGGATGCCGAGCGCGGTGGCCGGCTCCGGCACGACCAGGCCGAGATGCAGACGCAGCAGGCCGTTATAGGGTCCACGATGGGGCGCGAGGTGCTTGCCCGGCTCCAGAACCGAGAACATCGCGGTCTGCAGGCCGGGAATCACCTGCACTGCCGCCCAGGTGGCGGGGCATTGCGCGATGTTGCGGGGCGACGTGTTGCCATAACCGCACAGGAAGAAAGTTTTCCAGCCGGCATCCTGGCTGATGGTGCGAACGTCGGTCGAGATGTCGTGGAAACTCGGCAGCTCGCTCTGCCGGCGCAGGATGGCGAGCAGTTCGGCGCGGATGCGCGGCGCCTGCGCTTCTAGCGCCGCAACCCAGGGAAAAATACGCGTGTCGTAAACCGGCGGATTGCCGGCGCGGGCGTAGCGCAGGTTCATCCGCTCGGCAAAGGCGACGACCGCCATGAAACCGCGTGAGACTAGACCGGGGCGCGCCATGGGGGCGATGCCGGTGGTGGCGAAGTTTTGCTGTGGATCGGTTCTGGAGGTGGTCATGGAAAGTTCATATCGTGGCCCCACCACGGCTACGTCAAGCATATGGAGAGGATGCAATGCTTTCCGAGCGCTTGAACGGAATGGTCGCCTATGACGTCAGGGATGCGCAAAAACTTTGGATACGGGTGCAAGCTTCGGTTAGCGCAGCGGTGGAGGTGGCGTAGCTGATGCGGAAGTGGCCGGGGTAGATGAAGGCCGCGCCGTGCACAGCGGCGACGCCGGTTTCTTCCAGCAGCGCCACGACGAAGTCTTCATCGTTATCGATGATTTTGCCTTGGGGCGTGGTCTTGCCGAGGCAGCCGGTCATCGAGGGGAAGACGTAGAAGGCGCCCTCCGGCGTGCCGCAGGTCAGGCCCGAGGCAGCGTTCAGCATGCGCACCACCAAGTCCCGCCGGTCCTTGTAGACTGCGACCATCTCCGCGATGCTGTCTTCGGGCCCATTCAGCGCCGCGACGGCGGCTGCCTGCGCGATTGAGGAGGCGTTCGAGGTGGACTGGCCCTGCAGCTTGTCCATGGCCTTGATCAGCGCCGTCGGCGCGCCGCAGAAGCCGATGCGCCAGCCGGTCATCGCATAGGCTTTCGAGCAGCCGTTCATGGTCACCGTGCGGTCGCGCAATTGGGGTTCGACTTCGGCGAGGGTGGCGGGTTTGAAACCATCATAGGTCAGTTTTTCGTAAATATCGTCGGTGAAAATCCACACGTCCGGATGGCGCAGCAGCACGTCGGCGATCGGGCGCAGGTCCTCAGCCGAATAGGCGGCGCCGGTAGGGTTGTTCGGCGAGTTCAGGAACAGCCATTTGGTGGCCGGCGTAATGGCGGCTTCCAGGTCCTCGGCGCGCATCTTGAAGCCGTGGTTCTGGCCGCAGGGGACGAACACCGGCGTGCCCTCCGCCAGCGTCACGATGTCCGGATAGCTGACCCAGCACGGGGTGGGGATGATCACCTCGTCGCCCGCCTGCACGGTCGCCAACATGGCGTTGAAAATCACCTGCTTGCCGCCGGCAGAGACGATGATCTCTTCCGGCGCGTAATCTAGGTTGCTGTCGCGCTTGAACTTGGCGGCGACGGCGCGGCGCAAGGCGAGCGTGCCGGCGACATCTGTGTATTTGGTCTCGCCGGCTTCGATGGCGGCGATCGCCGCGGCCTTGATATGCGCCGGGGTGTCGAAATCCGGCTCGCCGGCGGATAGGCTGATGATGTCCCGGCCGGCGGCTTTCAGCGCGCGCGCCTTGGCGGTGATCGCCATCGTCGGGCTCGGTTTGATGCGGTTCAGGCGGTCGGCGACGAGGGTCATGGCGGCGTTGGTTCCGGGTTTCGAGCGGGCCGGACACTAGTCCCGTGTCTACCGCCAAGCAACGGAGCGACCGTCATATAGAGCCGCGTGGTTCGACTTCGCGGCGCGGTGCGCTATAGGCCCGGCGCAGTCGCCGCCGGAATCAATCGCGGCGACAAACAGGAGCACAAAGGATGACGGCTAGTAGAATAACCCGGCTGGTTCTGCCGGCGGCGTGCATGTTCGGTCTGGCGCTGGCGCCGGCCCTGGCGCAGACGGCCAGTGGCACCGATGCCGCGAAGGCACCGAACTCGACGCTGAGCACGCCGGCGGCGGGGCCGGCAGCCTCGGCCGGCGCCAGCAGCGGCGGCATGAGCAGCGGCAGCGCCGCCGACGCGTCCAAAGCGCCGATGTCCAGCACCAACACCATGGGCGCCGGCACGAAATCGGGCAGTCACAGCCGGTTGCCGTCGGGTGAAGCGTTCAAAACCATGGCGGCGGCGACGGCGCATTGCCCGAGCGACACCGTGGTGTGGAGCACGCTGTCGAAGTCGAAGAGCTACCACCTCTCCAGCTCAAAATATTTTGGCAAGACCAAGCACGGCGCGTATGTGTGCGAGAAGGACGCTACTGCGGCTGGCTTTCACCAAGCCAAGACCTGAGCAAGCGGAGGCACTTCCGGTTTAGAGGAAGTGCCTCCATTCTCACCCCATGAGTTCATAAGGGCCGCCGCGTTCAAGGGCGGCCTGGTAGGCGTGGCGGGCGTAGATTGTTTTTTGCCAGGCTTCGACGCGGGGCGGCAGGGGGGCCTCGGCGCCGGCGGCTTCGGTCGGGAAGATCATCATGATGTCGGCGCCGGTGATCTCCGGTCCGGCAAAATTCGCGGATTTGCCCAGTTCGGCCTCCCACAGGGCCAAATGATCCTGGATCTGCGGGTCGATGAAGAATTTGGTGAAGCCGCCGGTGATCATCTCCGCGACCGGGCGCAGCAGCCGCGGCATCTGCTTGGCTTTCGGCATGCGGCTGAAAATCAGTTTCATTACCAGGATCGGCATCGCCGACCCCTCGGCGTAATGCATCCAGTAATTATAGCGCAGCCGCTCATCCGTGCCCGCGGCGGGGATGAAACGGCCATTGCCATAGGTCTCGATCAGGTATTCGACGATGGTGCCGGTCTCCGCGATGGTTTTGCCGGCGTCCGAAATCACTGGCGACTTGCCGAGCGGGTGAACGGCGCGCAGTTCCGGCGGCGCCAGCATGGTTTTCGCGTTGCGCTCATAGCGCTTCACCTCATAGGGCACGCCGAGCTCCTCGAGCAGCCAGAGCACGCGCTGCGAGCGCGAATTGTTCAGGTGGTGGACGATGATCACGCGGCGAACCCCTACGAATTGATCGTTTGCGCGTAGAGCGTGGCGCCGTCTTTGTCGACCAAGGCGAAATCAAGCTTCGCGGAGCTAAGTTGGCAGGTCATGAAGCCGTGCGCGCCGCTGGCGAAGCCGCCGCGGATCGGCGCGGCCTCAGGCTTATAGGTCGCGGAGCCGGCGCCGTTGGTGACATAGGTAATGCCGTCCATTTTCACGACCTGCAGCGAGTGGTCGTGGCCGTTGATGTAGATCGGCACCTGATGTGCCTTTAAAATCGGGTTGACGCGGGCGATCATGTCCGGCTGGTCGTGATCGTAACCCGGTTCGTCGGCGAGCGCCGTGTAGATCGGGTGATGGCCGATGACAATTTTCCAGCGCGCAGTGGAGGCGGTGAGCGCGCTGTCCAGCCAGGCGAGTTGCGCGGCGCTGTCCTGGCCGGAGATATTGGTCGTGGTGCCGGCGTAATAGGAGATGAAAGGCGAGGTATCGAGATAGAAGAAATCCGCGCGGCCGCCATCCGGCAGGCTCTGGCTGAGGCTGTAATAGCGCGCCGGCAGCCGCCAGCGCGGGCTTTTGCCGCTATAATCGAGCTGCGCCTGCACGTTGCCCCGGTAATCGTGGTTGCCGAGGATCACCTGCCAGGGGCTTTGCAGCGCGGGGGCGGTGTAGATACGCTCAAATGACGCCTGCCATTGCGGGTCGTTGGTGTCAGTGACGCCGTTTTCGTAGAAATTGTCGCCGAGTGAGATGGTGAAACGGCTGCCGGTCGCGGCGGCCGTAGCGCCCAGTTGCGCCGCGACATCGCTCTGGTAGTCCCGGCCGAACCGGCCCCAGTCGCCGATCAGCACAATGGGCAGCGCCCCGCTCGCGGCTTCGGCGGCCGGCAAAGCGCCTGCCGCGCCGTAAGCGGCGCCGATGGTGCCGCCTGAGCGGAGAAAAAAGCGGCGGCTTAGTTCCATCAGCGGCTCCTTAGGGTATGAGGCGGTGTCGGGATATCACCGATCTCGACGTACCGGCCATGTCGATTTGGAGACGACGAACCACATGTCAAACGATCCAGACGTTTCAGAACAATAGCGGTCAGCGAGCGAAAGTTGGTGAGAATGGGTTGAACCCCCAATACCCGCGCGCCAATTTAGCCTAAGTGGTGTATGTTGTCGTGACCCCCGGTGTGGCGAATCGGACCTGGCGGATGAGGTGATCACCGGTTGCGTAACCAAAGCTAGAACTTGAACCAGGAGCAAGCGGTGAACGAGCTAACCACGGAGGGCGTCCTAGACCGGAACGTGACCCTGAAAAACCGGCCTAAGGTATCCGCGGACGCGAAGGCGGCGACCCGCACGGTGATCATCTCCAACCGGGTGCCCTCGCCGACCGAGAAGGGTGCGACCGCCGGCGGCCTCGCGGTTGCTCTGGCGGATGTGACGACCCCCGGCACGTTGTGGTTCGGCTGGAGCGGCCGGCGCGCTGATGAAACCTCCACCTCCGCGGAGATTTCCACCTCCGAGGGTGTGACCTACGCCACCATCGACATCGCCGAACGGGATTACCAGAAGTTTTACAATGGCTTCTCGAACGGCGCGCTTTGGCCGCTGTTTCACTTCCGCACCGGGCTGCTGCGCTTCAACCGTCCGGAATACGAGGCTTATCGCGCGGTCAATCGCGCCTTTGCAAAAGCGTTATTGCCGCTACTGCGGCCTGATGACCTGATCTGGATCCACGACTACCAGCTGATGACGATGGCGGCCGAGTTGCGCGACCTCGGCGTGACCAACCGCATCGGGTTTTTCCTGCACATCCCGTTCGTGCCGCCGGCGCTGCTGCAGGTGCTGCCGCCGGCCGCCGACCTGGTGGCCGGGCTGTCCGCCTGCGATGTCGTCGGCTTCCAGACCGAGGCCGACCGCCAGGCCTTCCTCGATACCGTCGCGCTGCTGCTGGACGCGCGGCCGGACCGTCAGGGGCGGTATTACCATAACAACCGCACCGTGCAGGTGGTGGTGACGCCGATCGGGATCGACGCCAAGAAATTCTCGCAGCTGGCGCTGCGCGCCGAACGGACGGCGGATGCGCGGCGGCTGGAAGAAAGCCTGGGCGACCGGGCGCTGGTCCTGGGCGTCGACCGGCTGGATTACTCGAAAGGCCTGCCGCAGCGTTTCGATGCGTTCGGGCGGCTGCTTTACGCTTACCCCCAGCATCGGCGCTGCGTGAACTTCCTGCAGATCGCGGCGCGTTCGCGCCAGGAGGTCAGTTCCTATCAGACCTTGCGCCGGGAGTTGGACCGGCGTGCCGGCGACATCAACGGCGAATTCTCGGATTTCGACTGGGTGCCGCTGCGCTACATGACGCATCCGGTGAAGCGCAACGCCATCGCCGGCTTCTACCGGCGCGCCAATATCGGCCTGGTGACGCCGCTGCGGGACGGCATGAATCTGGTGGCGAAGGAGTATGTCGCGGCGCAGGACGAGGATGATCCCGGCGTGCTGGTGCTGTCCCGCTTTGCCGGGGCGGCGGATGAGCTGACCGAGGCGCTGATCGTCAACCCGTTCGACGCCGATGAGGTGGCGGCGGCGATCCATCAGGGGCTGGTCATGCCGCTCGAGGAGCGGCGGCTGCGCCACCGGGCGCTGCTGGAGAAAGTGCGGACCACCACCGCGCAACGGTTCTGCGAGACCTTCCTCGGTTATTTGAAAGACCCGAACAAAAACTGATGTCGGATGTTCTGGAGACAGCGCCGCCGGTTCCGTCCCGCGACGAGCAGGCGCTTGACCAAAGGCCGGCTGGCCGGGAGCCATCGGGACAACAACCGCTCGGCGACAAGCCGGCGGTCGGGATCGTGGCGCCCCGCACGCGCAAGCCGCCGGCGATTTTGTTTCTGCCGCGGGGCCGCATGGGCGAGACCGCCGGCTGGCCGAAGCATTTGCAAAAAGCGCAGCAGCTAGGCTTTAATATTGCGCTGCTGGCCTCGCCATTCGCTGCGGCGCCGGCCGCTGAGCGGCATGACGAGGAGCTGATCTCCGACTACGATTTCTTCGACGAGGCGTTCGGCGGCGGCGACGCGCCCGGCGAACTCGCGGCGGCGGCGGCGGCGGCGCACACGTCCGGGCTGGAGCTGATGATCGACATCGCGCCCGACCGGGTGGCACGCGATTCGCCGCTGCTGGAGCAGCATCCGGACTGGTTCGTGGCGGCGGCCGAGGGTGCGGCGTTCCGCCATCTGGGCGAAAACGACGCCACGGTGGCGTGGTGGGATGAGCGTATCACCAACTGGCAGGCGGCGGGCGTGACCGGCTTTCGGTGCCGGGCCCTGGCGGCGCTGCCGGTCTCCATCTGGACGCATCTGATCGGCCTGGCGCGAGCGCGGGACCCCGGCGTGATGTTCATGGCCTGGACCATTGGCCTGACGCCGGAGCAGATCGCGGCGCTGCGCGGCGCCGGTTTTGATCACAGCTTCGCCTCCTCCTGTTGGTGGGATTTTCGCGCCGGCTGGCTGAACGAGGACGCGGCGCGGGTGAGCGCGATTGCGCCTGCGATCGCGCTCGCGGCGGCGCCGGGTGTGCAGACCGAGGCGGAAGGCGCCCGCCGCGCGATCCGCTTTGCCGCCGCTTACGGTGCCGGCTGGCTGATGGAGGAAGGGTTCCAAGCCGGCGCCTCCTTTGACTGGTCGGGCCAGGTCTCCCAGTTGAACCGCCTGCGCCGCGAGCAAAAGGCGCTGCAGGGCATGACCTGCGCGCGGCACGTCTCTTCGCCAGGCGCCGCGGTCGCGTGGCTGACGCGCGGCGGCGAGGGTGCAAACTTTTTCATCGCGGTCAATCCGTCGCTGGAGACCGCGGCCGGCGTGCCGGCGGACCAGCTGTTGCCGCAAACCGGCTTTGGCGCGCTCAACCGGCTGTACGGAAACCGCCTGACACCCGCCGCCATGCTGTCACTCGAGCCCGGAGAGGTCGCCATTTTCACCGCCCCAGCGCCGCAATATGTGACCCTGCCCGCGCCCCCGCCCGACACGGCGGCGCCGCGCATTGCGATCGAGGCGATCACCCCGCAGGTGGATGACGGCAAATATCCGGCGCGGCGGATCGTCGGCCAGAACGTCGAGGTGCGGGCGGACATCATCGCCGATGGGCATGACAAGCTGGCCGCCGAGATCATCTACCGCGCCGCTGACGAGACGCAGTTTCGCGCGGCGCCGATGACGCTGATCAACAACGATCGCTGGCGGGGGACGTTCCCGCTGGAGCGGTTGGGGCGGTACCAGTTTGCGGTGGTGGCATGGAAAGATGAGTACGCGACGTTTGTCGACGAGGTGACCAAGAAGCACGCCGCCGGCGTGCCGACGACGCTGGAATTGCAGGAGGGCATGGCGTTGCTGCGCCACGCCGCAAGTGGCGGGCGCAAAACTGTGCAGCCCAAGTTGACTGCCGTTCTGGAGCAGCTGGAGGCGGCGGACGAGGCTATGCGGCGCGACACGATGCTGAGCGCCGAGGTGGCAGCGCTGGTGCGCGAAGCCGGGATGCGGGCCTTCGCCGTGACCTCGCTCAAAATCGCCGTTGATGCTGAGCGTGCCGCCGCTGCATTCGCCAGTTGGTACGAGATTTTTCCTCGTAGCCAGAGCGGCGACGAGACGCGGCACGGCACCTTCATCGACGTGATCGGGCAGTTGCCGCGGATCGCGGAGATGGGGTTCGACGTGCTGTATTTCCCGCCGATCCACCCGATCGGGCGGACCAACCGCAAGGGCCGCAACAACACGCTGACGCCGGCGCCGGACGATCCGGGCAGCCCGTACGCCGTGGGCGCGGCGGAAGGCGGGCATGATGCATTGCATCCGGACTTGGGCACGCTCGAAGACTTTCACGCGCTGCGCGACGCGGCGGGAGCGCTGGGGATTGAGCTCGCGCTGGATTTTGCCATTCAGTGCGCGCCGGATCATCCCTGGCTGAAAGAGCATCCGGACTGGTTCGACTGGCGGCCCGACGGCTCTCTGCGCTACGCCGAAAATCCGCCGAAGAAATACGAGGACATCGTCAACGTCGATTTCTACGCAAAGGGCGCGAAACCGGCCCTGTGGCTGGCGCTGCGCGACGTGGTGCAGTTTTGGGTGAACCAGGGCGTGAAGATTTTCCGCGTCGACAACCCGCACACGAAGCCGCTGCCGTTCTGGGAGTGGCTGATCGCCGATATAAGGGCGCGGCATCCGGACACGATGTTTCTGGCCGAAGCGTTCACGCGGCCGAAGGTGATGTACCGGCTGGCCAAGATCGGCTTCGGCCAGTCCTATAGCTATTTCACCTGGCGCAACACCAAGGCGGAACTGACGGAGTATTTGACCGAGCTGACGACGACCGCGCCGATGGATTTTTTCCGGCCGAACTTCTTCGTCAACACGCCGGACATCAACCCGGTATTTCTGCAGACCTCTGGGCGGGGCGGGTTTTTGATCCGCGCGGCGCTGGCGGCGACGCTTTCCGGCTTGTGGGGCGTGTATAACGGCTTTGAGCTGGGCGAGGCGACGCCGGTGGCGCCGGGCAAGGAAGAGTATCTCGATTCGGAAAAATACCAGATCAAGGCGTGGGATTATGACCGGCCCGGCAATATCGTCGCCGAGATCACCCGGCTGAACCGCATCCGCCGCGCCAACGCCGCGCTGCACACGCATCTTGGTGTCGAGTTTCTGACCGCGTACAGCGACCAGGTTTTGTATTTCATGAAGCGTGCGGCGGATGGCAACGCCATCCTGGCCGCGATCAGCCTCGACCCGTTCAACGCGCAGGACACCACGATCGAGCTGCCGCTTTCGCACTTCGGGCTGCCGGATGACGGTGCGTTGGCGGCCGAGGATCTGATGCGCGACTTTTCGTTTACCTGGTACGGCAAGTATCAGAACGTGCGGCTGAACCCCTATGAACAGCCGTTTTGCATCTGGCGCGTCGCGCCGGCGACCCTTTGATCAGGACCAAGAATGAGTAAGAAGCCCGTCACGCCGATTCAGCAGGATCCGCTCTGGTACAAGGATGCGGTGATCTACCAGGTCCACATCAAATCGTTTTACGATAGCAACAATGACGGGGTTGGCGATTTCGGCGGTTTGATCGAGAAGCTGGACTACATCGCCGAACTCGGCGTGACCGTGATCTGGCTGCTGCCGTTCTATCCTTCGCCCCGCCGCGACGACGGATACGATATTTCCGATTACCGCAACGTGCATCCGGAATACGGCACCATGGCCGATGTGCGCCGCTTTATTGCCGCGGCGCATGAGCGCGATATCCGGGTGGTGACCGAACTCGTGGTCAATCACACCTCGAACCAGCATCCGTGGTTTCAGCGGGCGCGGGAGGCCAAGCCCGGCTCGCCGTTCCGCGACTTTTACGTGTGGTCCGACAACGACCAGAAATACTCCGGCACGCGGATTATTTTTGTCGACACCGAAAAGTCGAACTGGACCTGGGACGAGACCGCGCAGGCGTTTTACTGGCACCGTTTCTTCTCGCATCAGCCCGATCTTAATTTCGATAATCCGCGTGTGCTGAAGGAAGTGCTGAACGTGATGCGCTTCTGGCTGGACCTTGGCGTGGACGGGCTGCGGCTGGACGCGGTTCCGTATTTGATCGAGCGCGACGGCACCAACAACGAGAATTTGCCGGAGACGCATGACGTTCTGAAAGATATCCGCAAGGCGCTGGATGAGCACGCGCCGGGACGGATGCTGCTGGCCGAGGCCAACCAGTGGCCGGAGGACGCGCAGCAATACTTCGGCAACGGCGATGAGTGCCATATGTCGTTCCACTTCCCGCTGATGCCGCGCATGTACATGGCGATCGCGCAGGAAGACCGTTTCCCGATCACCGACATCATGCGCCAGACGCCGGAGATCCCGGAAAACTGCCAATGGGCGATCTTTCTGCGCAACCATGACGAGCTGACGCTGGAAATGGTGACCGATTCGGAACGGGACTATTTGTGGAACACCTACGCCGCCGACCGGCGCGCGCGAATCAATCTCGGCATCCGCCGGCGCCTGGCACCGCTCATGGACCATGACCGGCGGCGGATCGAGCTGATGAACGGGCTGTTGCTCTCCATGCCCGGCACGCCGGTGATTTATTACGGCGACGAAATCGGCATGGGCGACAACATCCATCTGGGCGACCGCGACGGCGTGCGCACGCCGATGCAATGGTCGCCGGACCGCAATGGCGGCTTCTCCCGCGCCAATCCCGCGGACCTCGTGCTGCCTTCGGTAATGGACCCGATTTACGGTTTCGCCGCGGTGAACGTGGAGGCGCAAGCGGCCGACCAGCACTCCCTGCTCAATTGGACACGGCGGATGCTGGCGGTGCGCCGGCGGCATCGCGCCTTCGGCCGCGGCACGCAGCGGTTTTTGTATCCCGGCAACCGCAAAGTGCTGGCCTATCTGCGCAGCTACACGTCCGACGAAGGCGAGACCGAAACAATCCTCTGCGTATATAACCTTGCGCGCACGGCGCAGGCGGTGGAGCTTGAACTCTCGGGTTGTTCCGGGCGCGTGCCGGTCGATCTGCTGGGCGGCTTCGCTTTCCCGCCGATCGGCAGCCTGAGCTATCTGCTGACGCTGCCGCCTTACGGCTTCTACTGGTTCATTCTGGCGACCGAGGCGGCGCTGCCGCCCTGGCATATCCGCCCGTCCGAGCCGCTGCCGGAGCTGGCGACGCTGGTGGTGCCACGCGGGCTGAACGACGTGCTGCTCGCCAACGCGCGCAAGACCATCGAGGCCGACGCCTTGCCGCCCTATCTGATGCGGCGGCGCTGGTTTGCCTCGAAAGACCAGAAGATGAAGGCGGCCCGGCTGGTACGTTCGGAAAAAATCCCCGGCCGCACCATGGACATTCTGCTGACCGAGGTCGAGGTGGAGCTGGCCGGCAAGACCGAGCGCTATCAGCTGCCGCTCGGCATTGCCTGGGACGGCGACAACAGCTCGCCGCTGGTGCAGCAACTGGCGCTGGCGCGGGTGCGGCAGACCCGCCGCCTGGGCTACCTGACGGACGCTTTCTCGCTGGACGCGTTTCCGCTCGGCATCATCCGCGCCTTGCAGGCGCGCGTGGTGATCGCGCTGGATCAAGGCGAGGTGCGCTGCCTGCCAACCAACCATCTGGACGCGATCGAGCTGCCGGAAAATCCGGAAATACGCAGGCTGTCCGCGGAACAATCCAACAGCTCGCTGATCATCGGCGGCAAGATGGTGATGAAGATCATTCGCCGGGTGATGGCGGGCATCAACCCCGAAATCGAAATGGTGCGCCACCTTACCGAGAACGGCTATGCCAACACGCCGCCGCTGCTCGGCGAGGTTGCGCGTTTCGGCGCGAATGGCGAGATCGGCCACAGCATGATCGTGCTGCAGGAATTCGTGGACAATCAGGGCGACGCCTGGGAATACACGCTGAACTACCTGGCGCGCTTTACCGAAAACATCGGTGTCGGCAAGAACGAAGGCGACCAGCTCTCCAACTACGCGGTGTTCGCGCGGGCGATGGGCAAGCGGCTCGGCGAGTTGCACGCGCTGCTGGCGCGGCCAAGCGAGAACGACGCGTTCAACCCGCGCCCGGCGAAGGCAGCCGACACCAAGGCCTGGGCGGAGGGTGCGCGGGTGCAGCTCATCGCCGCGTTCGAGACCCTGGCGGCGGTGCGCGAGTGGCCGGATAAAGCGGCGGAAACCGCGGCGCGGCTTGTGCTGGATAAGCGCGAGAAGATTCTTGCCCTCCTGCCGGCGCTGGCCAAGGCGGGCGCGGGGTCTTTGCAGACGCGGATCCATGGCGATTTCCACCTCGGCCAGATCCTGGTTGCCTCCGGCGACGCCTTTATCATCGACTTCGAGGGCGAGCCGTCGAAGCCGCTGGAAGTGCGGCGGGGCAAAACCTCCCCGCTACGCGATGTCGCCGGGCTGGTGCGCTCCTTCCATTACGCGGCGGCGGCGGCGCGGCTGGCTTATGCCACCGGCCCGGCGGCGCCGGGCGTGCAGAACGAGGCGGCGTTGCAGCGTTTTGTCGATAAGATGACCGGCGAGTTCCTCGGCGCGTACCGCGAGGTGGAACGCACCGCCGAACCGCGCTGGGTGGAAGACCAGGCGGCGGAGGAGGCGTTGCTCGACCTGTTTCTGCTGGAAAAATCCGCCTACGAAATCTGCTACGAGGCGGCGAACCGGCCGCCCTGGCTCGCCATCCCGCTGCGTGGCTTCGCCGAGATCGCCGCGCGGGTATTGGACCTTACGCCGGAGACGATCGATGCTTGATCTGAATCCGGCGTTCGAGGCCCTGGTGAATGGCGTGCATGGCGACCCTTTCGCGCTGCTGGGGCCGCATGGCAACGTCGTGCGGGCGCTGCTGCCGGGGGCGAAGGCGGTGAGCGTGGTCTCGCGCAAAACCGGCGCGGTGCTGGCGGAGATGCAGCCGGTGTTTGGCGGCGTGCTTTTCGATGGCTTTGTCGAAACGCCCGAGCCGTATCTGCTGGACATCGACTGGGGCGGCGGCAAGCAAGTGACCGAAGACCCGTACAGTTTTCCGCCGCTGCTTTCGGATTTCGATTTGTTTCTTCTGGGCGAAGGCCGGCATCGCGACCTCGGTTCGTGCCTCGGCGCGCAGGCAATGACTGTTGAAGGCATTTCTGGCGTGCGGTTTGCGGTATGGGCGCCGAACGCACGGCGGGTTTCCGTGGTGGGCAACTTCAACAGCTGGGACGGCCGGCGGCACGCCATGCGACTGCGCCACGGCGCCGGCATCTGGGAGATTTTTATCCCGCGCCTGGCGCCCGGCGAAGCGTATAAGTATGAAATCCTCGGCCCGCATGGCGTGGTACCGCTAAAGGCCGACCCGGTGGCGCGGCAGACGGAAGTGCCGCCGGCCACCGCTTCGATCGTTGCAGATCCGGCGTTGCCGGCGCGCCGCCCGCCACCGCTGCGCGCGACGGAAGCAAAAGGGCTGAACAAGCCGCTATCCATCTACGAAGTCCATGCCGCGTCCTGGATGCGCCACTCGAACGGCAAGTCCTATAGCTGGGCGGAACTGGCGACGCGGCTGATCCCTTACGCGGTCGATCTCGGCTTCACGCATATTGAGCTGCTGCCGATCATGGGCCATCCGTTCGGCGGCTCCTGGGGCTACCAGCCGCTCAGCCAGTTCGCGCCGATGCCGGAGATGGGCACGCCCGCAGAGTTTGCGATTTTTGTCGATGCCTGCCACAGCGCCGGCCTCGGCATCATCCTGGACTGGGTGCCCGCGCATTTCCCCACGGACGCACACGGCCTGGAACAGTTCGACGGCACGCCGTTGTATGAACACGCCGATCCGCGCGAGGGCTTTCATCAGGACTGGAACACCCTGATCTACAATCTCGGCCGGTTCGAGGTGCGCGGTTTTCTGCTGGCCAGCGCGCTTTTCTGGCTGGAATATTTTGGCGTGGACGGGCTGCGCGTCGATGCGGTCGCCTCCATGCTGTACCGCGACTACTCGCGGAAAGAGGGCGAGTGGATACCCAACCAGTATGGCGGCCGGGAAAATCTCGAATCCATTAGCTTTTTGCAGGAAGTTTCCAAAGCGATCGAGGAACGCTGCCCGGGCGCGCTGCTGATCGCGGAGGAATCCACCGCCTTTCCGGGCGTCACACGTTCGGCGAACGAGGGCGGGCTCGGCTTCAGCCATAAATGGAACATGGGCTGGATGCATGACTCGCTGAGTTACGCGGAAGAGGAGCCGATCAACCGGCGCTACCACCACGACAAGCTGACCTTCGGCCTGGTCTATGCGTTCTCTGAACGTTTCGTCCTGCCGATCAGCCATGACGAGGTGGTGCACGGCAAAGGCTCGCTGATCCGGAAAATGCCGGGCGACGAGTGGCAGCGCTTCGCGAATCTGCGCGCCTATCTAGGCTTCATGTGGACGCATCCGGGCAAGAAACTGCTGTTCATGGGGTGCGAGTTCGGCCAGCCGAAAGAATGGAACCATGACGCGGAATTGTCCTGGGATTTGCTGCAATCGCAACAGCATCGCGGTGTGCAGGGCGCGCTGCGCGCGCTGAACCAGACCTACCGCGCGGAGCCGGCGCTTTATCAACGTGATTTCGACGCCAGCGGCTTCGCCTGGGTGATCGGCGACGACCGCGCGCAAAGCGTGTTCGCCTTTCTGCGCATCGGCGAAGCCGGCGCGGCGCCCGTCCTGGTGGTGTGCAACTTCACGCCGATCCCCCGCCACGACTATCGCGTCGGCGTGCCCGGCCGCGCCTGGCGGGAAATTTTCAACTCTGACGCCGTCGGCTTCGGCGGCTCCGGCGTCGGCAATGGCGGCGTGCTGCGGGCGGACAGCGTGCCGGCGCACGGCCAGGCGGGCGCTATTACGCTATCTTTGCCGCCGCTCGCCACGATCATCCTGCGCCAGGAGAACTGACTTCATGGCCCGGCTGCCGACCCGGCTGCTCGCGGGCAAGCCATACCCCATGGGCGCGACCTGGGACGGGCTCGGCGTCAACTTCGCGGTGTTTTCCGCCCATGCGGAGCGGGTGGAGCTTTGCCTGTTTGACGCCGCGGGCCGCCGGGAGCTGACGCGGATCGCGCTGCCGGACTGCACGGACGAAGTGTTCCACGGCTATCTGGAAGGCGCCCGGCACGGCCTCGTTTATGGCTTTCGCGTGCATGGGCCGTACCAGCCGGAGGCCGGTCACCGCTTCAACCCCAATAAGCTGCTGCTCGACCCTTATGCGAAAAAGCTGGCCGGCGCGCTGCATTGGTCGGACGCGTTGTTCGGCTACCGGATCGGCGCCGCGCGCGGGGATTTGTCCTTCGACCGGCGCGATTCCGCCGCGGCGATGCCGAAAGCCGTGGTGGTGGATAACAGCTACCAATGGGGCGAGGCGCGGCCGCCGCACCATGCCTGGGCCGACAGCGTAATCTACGAGACTCATATTCGCGGCTCCACGCTGAAAAATCCGAACGTCGCCGAGCATGAACGCGGCAGCTTCGCCGCACTCGCCGATCCGTGGATGATCGAGCATCTGGTAAAACTCGGCATCACTGCGATCGAGCTGTTGCCGTTTCACGCATTTTTGCAAGACCGGTTTCTGGTCGCCAAAAATTTGCGCAATTACTGGGGCTATTCCACGCTGGCGTTTTTCGCGCCCGAACCTTCATATCTCACCGCCTCTGGCGGCACGCTGAACGAGATACGGGTGGCGATGCGCCGGCTGCACGCCGCCGGGATCGAGGTGATTCTGGACGTGGTGTACAATCACACGTGCGAAGGCGACGAGACCGGGCCGACGCTATCCTGGCGCGGCTTCGACAACGCGTCGTATTACGTGCCGGTGCGCGGCGACCCGCGCCGCGTGGTGAACGACACCGGTACCGGCAACACCTTCAATCTCGCGCATCCGCGGGTGCTGCAGATGGTCACGGACAGCCTGCGGCACTGGGCGGAGGCGTATCATATCGACGGATTCCGGTTCGATCTCGGCACCACGCTGGGGCGAGAATCTTATGGCTTCGATCCCTGCTCCGGCTTCTTCGACGCGCTGCGCCAGGACCCGGTGCTGAACCGGCTGAAGCTGATCGCCGAGCCCTGGGATATCGGGCCCGGCGGCTATCAGCTCGGCAACTTCCCGCCCGGCTTCATGGAGTGGAACGACCGTTTCCGCGACGGCGCGCGCCGCTTCTGGCGGGGCGACGGCGGCCGGGCGGAGCTGGCGTCCCGGCTGATGGGCTCGGCCGATATTTTCGATAAGCAGCGGCGGAAAACCTGGTCGAGCGGCAATTTGGTCACCGTGCATGACGGCTTCACCCTGGCTGATCTGGTCAGCTACGAGGCCAAGCATAACGAGGCGAATGGCGAAGACAGCCGCGACGGCACCGATAACAACAACTCCGCGAATTGGGGCGTCGAAGGCCCCACCGACGACGCCGTGATCAGCGCGCGCCGCGACACGGTGAAACGCTCGCTGCTGGCGACCCTGTTCGCGGCGCATGGCACGCCGATCCTATTGGGCGGCGACGAGATCGGGCGCACGCAGCGGGGCAACAACAATCCTTACTGTCAGGACAACGAAATTTCGTGGTTCGACTGGTCAGGCATGGCGGCGCCGGGCGAGACGCCGGCGAAGTCGCTGGCCCGTTTCACCGCGCGGCTGATCGCGGCCAGGCGCGCGCATCCCAGCCTGCGCGCCGAGATGTTCATGCCCGGCGACAAAGAGATGCTGCCCGGCGTCACCGATGCGCGCTGGTTCGACGAAAACGGCGAGGTGCTGACTGGCGAGGCCTGGGCGGATGCCGGCGCGCAACTGCTGGCGCTGCGCCGCGCCGCCGCCAAGGGTGACGCGGTCGACATAACGCTGTTGCTTTTCAACGCTTCAAATCAGGACCAGGCGTTCGCATTTCCCAAACCGGAACTGCCGTGGGAGATCGAATTGGACACCAGCAAGCCGGAGCTGCAACCGGGCCCCGCCGGGCCGGGCCCCGCGGGGCCGCTGGGCATGACTGTTGGCGCCCATGGCGCGGTGCTGCTTGCCGCCTCGGTCACGCCATGAACCGCTATGACTTCGGCGCCCGGCTGCAAGCAGATGGCACGACCCGCTTCCGCATCTGGGCGCCGGACGTGGCCAAGGTGGCGGTGGAGATCGGCGGCCAAAGCACGCCGATGTCGCGCGAGGAGGACGGCGTGTTCAGCGGGACGCTGACGGCACCGGCCGGCACGCGCTATCGCTACCGCGTCTCGCCCGATCTCGCGGTGCCGGATCCGGCGTCGCGCCTGCAAGCCGTCGACGTGCATGATGACAGCGTAGTGGTTGATCCGGCATATAACTGGCAGCATCCGGAATGGCGCGGCCGGCCCTGGGCGGAGACCGTGGTGTATGAGCTGCATGCGGGCGCCGCCGGCGGGTTCGCCGGCATCGCCGCCGATTTGCCGCGGCTCGCGGAACTCGGCGTCACCGCCGTCGAGCTGATGCCGATCGCGGATTTTCCGGGCGCGCGTAACTGGGGCTATGACGGCGTGTTGCCCTACGCGCCGGATGCCGCCTACGGCACGCCGGCGGCGCTGAAAGCGATGATTGACACCGCGCACGGGCTGGGGCTGCAGGTGTTTCTGGACGTGGTGTATAATCATTTCGGCCCCGACGGGAATTATCTGAACGCCTACGCGAAATCCTTCTTCCGGGAGGACAAGCACACGCCCTGGGGCAACGCGATCGACTTTCCGCCGGCCGCAGGTAAAACAGTTTTTCATCGAAAACGCGCTGTATTGGCTTGAAGAGTTCCGGTTTGACGGCTTGCGCTTCGACGCCGTGCACGCGATCGAGGACCCCGGCTTTTTGCACGAGCTGGCGGCGGCGATCCGGGCGGCAACGCCGGCGGAACGGCATGTGCATCTAATTTTGGAAAACGAAGAAAACGACGCTTCGCTGTTGCGTGAAACGATCGGTGAATTGAAATTCGACGCGCAGTGGACAGATGACTGGCACCATTGCGCGCATGTGCTGCTGACTGGCGAGTCCGAGGGTTATTACGGTGATTTTCCGGATCCGGCGGCGCAGATGGCGCGGTGTCTGGCGCAGGGCTTCGCGTATCAGGGCGAAGCTTCGGCGCATGCGGAGGGGAAGCCGCGCGGCACGCCGAGCGGATATCTGCCAACCACCGCCTTCGTGATCTGCCTGCAGAATCATGACCAGATCGGCAACCGCGCGATGGGCGAGCGGCTGCGCACGATGGCGGCGCCGGAGGCGTTGCGCGCCGCCGTGGCGCTGCTGCTGCTCACACCGCAAATTCCCATGCTGTTCATGGGCGAGGAATGGGGAGAGACAAAACCGTTTCTGTTTTTCACCGATCATCACGACGAGCTGGGCCGGCTGGTGACGGAAGGGCGCCGCAAGGAGTTCGCGCATTTCGCCGCGTTCTCCAATCCGGCAACCCGCGAACGCATCCCCGATCCCAACGCCGCCGCGACGTTCGCGGCCTCGGCCGCGGCGCCGCCGGCGACGCCGGATGAAGAAGAAAGCCGCTGGCTGGAGCTTTACAAAACATGCCTCGCCTTGCGGCGCGAACAGATCTTGCCGCGCCTGGCCGGATGCAGCGCCATCGGCGCGCAGGCCATCAGCGACAAAGCGGTGCGCGCGGCATGGCGGATGAATGACGGCGCGACGCTGACGCTGGCGGCGAATTTCGGGTCCTCGCCGGCGGCCTGCAAGCCGGGCAGCGCGGCGCTGCTGTTTTCCAGTTCCGGCGCGGCGTTCGAGAACGCCGAACTGCCGCCCTTCACCACCTGCGCCTGGCTACAAACGTGAACAGCGAACTGCGCGCGCTGGCGGAAGCCGCCGGCATCGAAGTGGCGTGGCAGGACGTGAGCGGCATGGCGCAGACGGTGTCGGAAGACAGCCTGCGCGCGGTGCTGGCGGCGCTGGGCAGCCCCGCCGGATCGCCCCAGCAGATACGGGAGAGCCTGGAGGCGTTGCGGCATGAGGCAGAAGAGATGCCGGCGCCGTTGCTGACCGCGGAGTTGCACCGGCCGATCCCAATCAAGGGCAAGTCCGGACCGTACCGGCTCACGCTCGACTCCGGCCGGATTATCGACGGCATGGCCCTGCACGCCGAACGCGGCGTGCTGCTGCCGGCGATCCACGAGCCGGGTTATCACCGGCTGGAGTTCGAGGACGGCGCCACCACCATCGCGGTGGCGCCGGCGCGGGCCTTTACGCTGGAAGACGCCGGCGGCGGCGCCAGAATGTGGGGCCTGGCGGTGCAGCTTTACGCGCTGCGGCGCGCCGGCGGCGTGGGGGATTTCGCGGCGCTGGCGGATTTCGCCGCGCGCGCCGCTGCCCGTGGCGCGGATGCGGTCGCGATCAGCCCGGTGCATGCGCAGTTTTCTGCCGATGTCTTGCGCTTCGGGCCCTACGCGCCTTCCAACCGCGCCATGCTGAACGTGCTGCATATCGCGGTGGATACGGACGCGCCGGATGACGCGGCGCTGGTGGACTGGCCGTCGGTCGCAACCGCCAAGCTTGCGGCGCTGCGCCGGCAGTTCGAGACGTTTCACGACCATGCGGCGCTGGAGCAATTCCGGCACGAAGCCGGCATCGGGCTGCTGCGTCACGCAACCTTCGAGGCGCTGGCGGCAACGTTGACGCCAGGCAATCCCGCCGCGCATGACTGGCGCAACTGGCCGGAAGCCTATCGCGACCCCACCAATGCCGCGGTGGCGCGGTTTCAGGACGACGACGCGCATGAGGTGCGCTTCCACGCCTGGCTGCAATACCGCGCCGACCAGGGTTTAAGCGCGGCGCAGGCGGCGGGACGGCAGGCAGGGATGAAGATCGGCCTGATCGCCGATCTCGCGGTCGGCACCGACCACGCCGGCAGCGCAAGCTGGAGCCGGCAGGACGAGGTGCTGCGCGGGCTGGAGATCGGCGCGCCTCCGGACCTGATCAACCGCGAAGGGCAGAGCTGGGGCATCACCGCGTTCTCGCCGCGCGGGCTGCGGCGCAGCGGCTTTTCGGCGTTCATCGACATGCTGCGCCACGCCCTGCGCCACGCCGGCGGCGTGCGGATCGACCACGTCATGGGCCTGGCGCGGCTTTGGTTGATCCCGCAAGGTTTCAGCTCCGCCGCCGGCGCCTATCTGAAACTGCCGGTGGATGATCTGATGCGGCTGGTGGCGCTGGAATCGCATCGCCACAAGGCTGTGATCCTGGGCGAGGATCTGGGCACGCTGCCGCTTGGCTTCGGCGAGAAACTGACCCATGCCGGCATCGCCGGGCTGCGGGTGATGTGGTTCGAGCGCGAGGGCAAAACGTTCACGCCGCCCGCCACTTGGACGCGGACGGCGGTGGCGATGACCACGACGCATGACCTGCCGACGGTAGTCGGCTGGTGGCAAAGTGAAGACATAAAATGGCGTGAGAAACTGCGGATGGCGGGCGACGGCGAGGCGGAGCGCGCCGAGGACCGCGCGGCGCTGTGGTCGGCGTTCCGCGCCTCCGGCGCCACCACCGCGCCGCAGCCGCCGCCGGCGGATGGCGCCGCCGCCTCTTACGCCGCCTGCGCGCATCTGGGCCGCGCCGGCTCGCTGCTGGCGCTGCTGCCGATCGAGGATGCGGTGTCCGCCGCCGAGCAGCCGAACCTGCCGGGCACCACCGACGAACATCCGAATTGGCGGCGGCGCTTGCCGGCTGACGCGGAGACGCTGTTCGACCGCGATGATGTCGCCGCCCGGCTCGCTGTGCTGGACGCGGCGAGGAAAATGCCATGACAATCACCACCACGCCGCGCGCCACCGCCCGGCTGCAATTCTTCGCCGGCTTCACGATGGATGACGCGGTGCCGATCGTGCCGTATCTGGCGGCGCTCGGCGTCAGCCATTTGTACGCCTCGCCATTGTTGAAGGCGCGGCCGGGCTCTACGCATTGCTACGACATCGTCGACCATAACGAGATCAACCCGGAGCTGGGCGGCGCGGCGGCGCTGCGCCGGCTCGTGGCGACGCTGCGCGCGCACGGCATGGGGCTGCTGCTGGACATCGTGCCCAACCACATGGGCGTCGGCGGCGCGGACAACGCCTGGTGGCTGGATGTGCTGGAACTCGGCCGCGCCAGCCGTTACGCCGAGTTTTTTGACATCGACTGGAACCCGCCGGATGCGACGCTGACCGGCAAGCTGCTGGCGCCGTTCCTCGGCAGTTCCTATGGCGAGACGCTGGCGAATGGCGAGTTGGTGCTGAAGCTGAACGGCAAGACCGGCGGCCTGTTCGTCGAGTATCACGAGCATGTCTTTCCGGTCTCGCCGCGCGGCGCCGCGATCATTCTGCACAACCAGCCGGAGCTGAAGGAAGCCGCCGCGGCCTTTGCAAATGCGGCGCGGCTGGGCGGGCGAAGTGCGGCAACGGCTGAGCTGGCGGATGCCAAAGCGATGCTGCTGCGCGCGGTGGCGACGCCGGAGGGCAAAGCCGCGTTGGAGGCGGCGCTGGCGCGCTTCGCGGCGGACACGCCGGACAACCAGCGGCGCCTGCATGAGCTGCTGCAGCGGCAGCATTACCGGCTGGCCTGGTGGCGGGCGGCGGCGGATGAGATCAATTGGCGGCGCTTCTTTGACATCAACACGCTGGCCGGCGTGCGCGCCGAGGTGCCGCGCGTGTTCGACGCGACGCACCGGCATATTTTGCAGCTTTACGCCGAGGGGCTCATCGACGGCGTGCGGATCGACCATATCGATGGCCTGGCCGATCCGCGCGGCTATGCCCGCAAGCTGCGGCGCGCGATGGCGGCGGCGGGGCAAAAACGGCCGGCCGAGGCGCCGGGCGGCGACCCCTACATCGTGGTGGAAAAAATCCTGGCGCCGCGCGAACGGCTGGTCGCGGATTGGCAGACGGACGGCACTACCGGCTATGACTTCATGGATCAGGTCGCCGGCGTGCTGCACGACCCGGCGGGCGAAGCGCCGCTGACGGCGCTGTGGACTTCGGTCACTGGCCGGCCGGGTGCATTCGAGGAGGAGGAAGAGGCGGCGCGGCGGCAGATTTTACGGGATAATCTGGCGAGCGAACTATACGCCACAGCCGCCGCCCTGCACCGCATCGCGCGGCGGGATTTGACGACGCGGGATTATACGCTGACCGGCATCCGCCGGGCGCTGGATGAGATACTGGTGCATTTTCCGGTGTATCGGATTTACGCCGGCCAGGCCGGGATTTCCGAAACCGACACCCGGGTGATGGAGCGGGCGCTGGCGGGCGCGCATCGCAGTTTCCGCCATGCCGACCGCAAGCTGCTGGACGTGGTGCGGCGCTGGATCGCCGATGAGACGCCGCGCGCGCTGCCCGCCGGGCCGCAACGGGCGGAGCGGCTGCGCGCGATGGTGCGCTTCCAGCAGCTTTCCGCGCCGGTGGCGGCGAAGTCCGTGGAGGATACGTCGTTTTACCGTTTCGGGCGGTTGCTGTCGCGCAACGAGGTCGGCTCCAACCCCGGCGTTTTTGCGATGGCGCCGGCGGCGTTTCATGCCGCCTGTGCGGAGCGTGGCAAGCGCCTGCCGGGGGCGTTGCTGGCGACCGCGACGCATGACCACAAACGCGGCGAGGACGCGCGCGCGCGGCTGGCGGTGCTGTCCGAAATCCCGGCGGAATGGGAGACCGCGACCGCGCGCTGGATGCGGCTGAACGCGATCATCCGGCGCGACACCGCCGTCGGCCCCAGCCCCAGCCCGGCGGATGAGCTGATGCTGTACCAGACGCTGGTGAGCGCCTGGCCGCTGGGGCTGGCGGCGGATGATGCGGCGGGGTTGAAGACGTTTGCGGAGCGGGTCGCCGGCTGGCAGATGAAAGCGATGCGCGAGGCCAAGCTGGTTTCCGAATGGGCGGCGCCGAACGAGCCATATGAGGCGGCGGCGCAGGCGTTTCTGGAGGGCACGCTTGACCCGGCGCGGCCGGTGCTGGGCGAGATTATTGCGTTCGCCAAGCGGCTCGGTCCTGCGGGCGCGATCAACGGCCTTAGCCAGACGCTGCTGCGGCTGACCGCGCCGGGGGTGCCGGATTTGTACCAGGGCACCGAGTTCTGGGACCAGAGCCTGGTGGATCCGGATAATCGCAGGCCGGTGGATTTTGCCGCGCGCGTGGCGGCGCTTGCGGCTGACCGTCCGCCGGCCGAACTGCTGGCGGACTGGCATGATGGGGCTGTGAAGCAGGCAATCATCGTGCGCGCGCTAAAATTCCGGGCGGCGGAGCCGGGGCTGTTCGCTGACGGCGGCTACGTGAAGCTGGACGCCGAAGGGCCGGCGGCGGCGCATGTGCTGGCCTTCGCGCGGCGCGACAAACATCGCGTTAGCGTGACCGCGGTGTGCCGCCTGATTGCGGGCATGGTGGCAGAAGCGCCGCTGGTCCCGGCTGCGGCCTGGGCGGAGACCTCACTGACGCTGCCGGGCGGAGACTGGGTGGATGTGCTGAACGGCGGTGCGGTGACCGGCGAGGTGATCGCCGCCGCCGAACTGTTCGGCAAGCTGCCGGTGGCGTTGCTGGCGTCGCCGTTGCCGGCCGCGCCGTGACGCCGCCGCGCATCGGGCCCCGGAGCGCGGTTTTTCTGGACATTGACGGCACGCTGATCGACCTCGCGCCCACGCCGGACGCGGTGGTGGTGCCGCCGGAACTTCCCAGCGCGTTGCACGCTTTGCGGCAGCGGCTGGGCGGCGCGGTGGCGGTGATCACCGGGCGCAAGCTGGCGGACGTGGACCGGCTGATCGGCCCGGATTACGCGGCCGCGGCCGAGCATGGCGGGATTTTGCGGGATGCGGCGCGGGTGGTCACATACATCGCGAAACGCCCGGCGGAATATGAAAACTGGTTGCGGATTTTGCAGGCGCGGGCGGCGGCGATGCCGGGCGTGCTGATCGAGGTAAAGGAGTTCAATCTCGTGGTGCATTATCGTCTTGCGCCGGAGTTTCAGGCGGAGCTCCGGCTGTTGGTGGAGGGGTTGATCGCGGGCAGCGACGACGCGGTGTTGCTGCCCGCGCATTGCGCGTTCGAGCTGAAAGCGCGCGGCGGCGATAAGGGCGACGCGCTGGCGGCGTTCATGGCGCAACCGCCGTTTGCCGGGCGCGTGCCGATTTTCGTCGGGGACGACGTGACGGACGAGCCGGCGATCGCGCAGGCGACTGCATTGGGCGGCTTAGGCCTGCATGTGGCGCGGGATTTCAATGGGAAGCCGCGGGCGGTGCGGGCTTGGCTGGCATCTTCATAACGAATATTGCTTTATTTAGAGCAATATGGCTTGAAGTTAAATCTCTTCGCGATTGAACTGAGCCATGAAATGCTCGCCAAATAACGGTAGAGCGTGATGAGTTATCACTCATCACGCTCTAATTAAATTATGTCGGGTATTGGAGCCGAGTTTTAGTTTCTTCGACGTCGCCGAAGGATATGCTGATACAAAGCTAGGGACATCGAACGTAGTGGACCGCATTGCCTCGTCATTGCGAGCGAAGCGAAGCAATCCAGTCAAATAGCAGGCAATCTACTCTGAACGTATCATCTATTCACGACTGGATTGCTTCGCTGCGCGCGCAATGAATGTTCGAAGGTTAAAACCGTTGCCGCGCCGGTTGCCGGCAAGTTTTTTCGGTGACTTCGGCGCTCGATTCGGGCAAGGTAAGTTAAAGTTTCGTAGGAGAGATAAAATGTCCCTTCGCCTAATGTCCGCGGCGATCGGTTTCATGGTCATGTCGATGATCCTCGGCTTTGCAGGTGGCGCATGTGCTGCCAGCGTTGTTGGCGTCTTCCCGTTCCAGAATACCGGCACCAGTCCGCCGAGCCACTACGGCAACGGCGGCTACCCCACATCTGAGTTGCTGCAGGCATCCGACGGCAATTTTTATGGCACGACGCAGCAGGGTGGAACCGGCTCGTGCCAGCTGGCTGCGCCGCCACGCACCATTTTGGGTTGCGGCACGGTATTCCGCATCAACGCCGCCACCGGCGTTGAGACCGTGTTGTATTCCTTCCCCTATAACTCCGCCACCCACACCGCGCCCGACGGCGCTTACCCAACCGCGGGTCTGACGCAGGGCAAGGATGGCGCGCTCTACGGCGTTGCCGACGAGGGCGGCATCCCCGGATGCACTGCCTATGGCTGCGGCACGTTATTCCGCATCTCCACGACAGGCGTTTTCACCCTGCTACATCAATTTTGCGGAGACACAGGCTGCCCAGGTGTAATCGAAGGCTCCAATCCTGAGTACAATCTAGTGCAGACCGCAGATGGCACGTTGTACGGTACCACGGAGCTGGGCGGCAAACCAAACGGTTACGCTGGCACGCTGTTCAGCGCTAGCACTTCAGGTACGGTGACGACCGCGCCATATTTTGAGGTTTATGACGACGGATTTGATCCAAAGGGCGCCCTGATGGTCGGTCAGGACGGTAGCACGCTGTATGGCGCGACTGGCGGTGGAGGCACATACGGGTACGGGAGCGTATTCAGCTATGGCGCCTCCGGATTGGCGATCATCCATTCCTTCGACACGCAAAACGCCTATCCCGCGGGTGCGCTGATCTTCGGCCCAGACGGGCTGCTTTACGGCTACACGGTCGCTGGCCGTCAGAATGGAACGCTGTATTCGCTAAGCACCACCGGCGGCGGCTTCGCGGTGGACACGCTTTTGCCCGGCACATTCAACACGAGCGGTTTGCTGCTGGGCTCCGACGGGATGATCTACGGCACGATGGAAGGCGGTACAACTCGGCAGCCCGCTGGCGGTGTGTTCGTGTATAACCCCATGACCAAGGCGCTCCAACTCTTCGTCAAGTTCGGGACCACGACCGGAAACGATCCGTACGCCGCTCTGATCGAAGGGAAGGACCACTACCTCTACGGCACGAACTCGGTTCTGGGCGGCAGCAATAGTTTTGGTCCGGCCGAGGGCACGCTGTTCCGGATTGGTCCGCCATTGCCCTGATCAAATGCCGCACGCACTGCACGAACTTTACGATTTTGTCGGTTAAGTAGAATTCGAGATCAGCTCGTCGGGCTCTGGTTTAGCATGTGGCGGATTGAGAATTCGGATGACGGCGGCGTTCAAGTTGGGCATGCTGCGGTTACATTTCGTAAGAGAGATAAAATGTCCCTTCGTTTGAAACCGGCCGTGATTGTGTTGTTCGCGATGTTGGCATTCCTAGATTGTGCCGGGGTCGCTTCGGCCGCGAGCGTTGTCAACGTGTTGCCGTTCCAGAATACCGGTAATAACTCGCCGAGCCACGCGGCGAAGGGCAGCACGCCCTATTCGGAACTGCTACAGGCGTCGGACGGCAATTATTACGGGACCACGGTTTACGGCGGCTCCGGCCCTTGTCCCAATACCGGCACAGGCGGGGTTCTCGGTTGCGGCACCGTGTTCCAGATAAACGGCAAAACCGGCAAGGAGACGGTGATCTTTAACTTTCCTTTCGACACCGCCACAAACAGCGCGCCAGACGGCGCCTTCCCCACCGCGGGGCTGATCCAAGGTAAGGACGGCGCGCTCTACGGCGTCGCTCAATATGGCGGCATCGGCAACGGATACGGCTGCAACGGCATCTATGGCTGCGGCACGTTGTTTCGCATTTCGCCTACCGGCCAGTTCACCCTGCTGCACCAGTTCTGCGGCGAAGCGAGCTGCACCGGCGTCGATGAGGGCGGCCAACCGTCGAACCATCTGGTGCAGACCGCGGACGGAACGTTATACGGCGTCACCTCCGAGGGCGGCGAGTTTAACGACGGCACGTTGTTCAGCGCCAGCACGTCGGGGACGGTGAACACGCTGCACTACTTTCTGTACGGCTCGGGCGATGGCGACAATCCGATCGGCGCGCTGCTGGTCGGCCATGACGGCAAGACGCTGTACGGTACCACAGTGTCCGGCGGCGCCTCCAACGGCGGCCTGGTGTTCAGCTATGGCGCGGCGGGATACAAGATCCTTTATTCTTTCGACAATGTGACGGCCGGCCAGCCCTTCGGCGCGCTGATCTACGGCGCCAACGGTTTGTTGTATGGCACAACCTCGTCCGGCTCCAGCGGCGGCACGCTGTTTTCGCTCAACACCGCCGGCGGTGACTTTGCGATCGACACGACGTTCCAGTTCGGCGAGCCGGTGACTGGCCTGCTGCTGGGTTCAGACGGGATGATGTACGGCACGTTATTGAGCAGCGACGTCGTAAGCAATGATGGCGGGCTGTTCGTGTACAACCCGACGACGAAGGCGATGCAAGCGATCGTTGCATTTGGCACCGATACCGGGGCGGCGCCGCGCGGCGCGCTGATCGAGGGTAAGGACCGCTATCTGTACGGCAGCAATTCGCTGTACGGCGGCAGCGACAGTTTTGGGACGGATGGCGGCACGCTGTACCGCGTCGGGCCGCCGCTGGCCAAGTAAACCTTGGGCCGACGTCGAAGTCATTCACGTGCAATTATGTCGTAAAGGGAAGACATGGCCTTTCGTTTTAAATCAGGTCTGATTGTTCTGTTGGCGATGGCGGCGGTCGTTGGATTTACCGGCGCCGCGCGTGCCGCCAGCGTTGTCGCGGTATCGCCGTTTCAGGATACGGGCAGCAACGCGCCCAGCCATTATGCGAAAGGCAACACGCCCTATTCGGAGTTGCTGCAGGCGTCGGATGGAAACTACTACGGCACCACGGTTTATGGCGGCTCCGGGCTGTGCCCCAACACTAGTGAGGGCGGCTATCTCGGCTGTGGCGCCGTGTTCCAGATCAACGCGAAAACCGGCAAGGAAACGGTGATTTTTAACTTCCCCTTCGACACCGCCACCAATAGCGCGCCGGACGGCGCCTTTCCCACCGCGGGGCTGATCCAGGGCAAGGATGGCTCGCTCTACGGCGTGGCACAGGATGGCGGCATAGGATATGGCTGCGGCGCGTATGGCTGCGGCACGTTGTTTCGCATCTCGCCTTCTGGCGCATTCACGCTGCTGCACCAATTCTGCGGCGGCGAAGGCTGCACCGGCGTTCCCGAGGGCGGGCGGCCGCTGAACCACCTAGTGCAGACCGCGGATGGGACCTTATACGGCGTCACGGCGGGAGGCGGCGATTTCAACGACGGCACGTTGTTCAGCGCAACCACGTCCGGCACGGTGAGAACGCTGCACTACTTTCTGTATGGCTCAGGCGATGGCGACAATCCTGTCGGCGCCTTGCTGGTCGGCCATGACGGCAAGACGCTGTACGGCACCACGCAGTTCGGCGGCGCCAATAATGGCGGCCTGGTGTTCAGCTACGGCACGGTCGGGTACACGATTCTCTATTCCTTCGACAATGTGGCCGCGTCCGAGCCTCTGGGCGCGCTGATCTACGGCGCCAACGGGCTGCTCTACGGCACCACCTATTCCGGCGCCACCGGCGGCACGTTGTTTTCGCTGAACACCGCCGGGGGCGCTTTCGCGGTGGACGCGACCTTCCCGAGCGGGTCTCCAGCAACCGGCCTGCTGCTAGGTTCCGACGGGATGATGTACGGCACACTGCTGAGCGGCGATGTCAGCGAAGACGGCAGCCTGTTCGTGTACAACCCGACCACGAAGGCGATGCAGGCTCTGGTTGCGTTCACGACCAACACCGGCGCGGCGCCGCGCGGCGCGCTGATCGAGGGCAAGGACCGCTATCTGTACGGCAGCAACTCCCTGTATGGCGGCAGCAATAGTTTTGGCACGGATGGCGGCACGCTGTATCGGGCGGGGCCGCCGCTGGCGAAGTAGGTTTGGGCCGTTTCTTCGCGGTTTATTAGCCGGGCGCTGACTTTTCTCGGCGACGGTTATGGCGGATGGAGCGAATGATGGCGCCTGACGTCGTGGACCGATTTCTTGAATGCGCAGCGGGCCGTCCCGAGCATGCCGCGGTGATCGGCTCGGGGCGAGCCGTCACCTACCGGGACTTGGCAATGCGGGTGCGGCGGTTCGCCGCCGCGTTTGCGCGGACGCCCGCGCCGAAAATTCTGATCGCGCTGCCGCAATGCGCCGATGCCTATGCCGCGATGTTCGCCGCCGGCCTGGCGGGCGGTTTCTACTCGCCGGTGAACACACAAGCGCCGGTGGAGAAACTGGTCCGGATCGTCCGGCAGTTGCAGCCCGACATCATTATCGGCGCGCCTGCCCTCGCTTGCGCGCTGATCGAAGCGGCCCCGGGGGCGGATCTGGCTGAATCCCGGAGGCGCTGCCGGAGCTGCCGCTGTTCGAAGGGCCGCGGCACCCGGCACCGCCTGGCCTATGTGATCTTTCACGTCCGGCTCGACAGGCGAGCCGAAAGGCGTAATGATTTCGCGCGCGGCGCTGGAGCATTTTGTGGATTGGGCGGCGGGCGCCGGGTTTGCGCGACCGGAGGATCAGGGTTTCCCAGCATCCGAATATCGCGTTCGACCTGAGCGTGCTCGATATTTATGGCGCGCTGTGCAGCCGGCGCCGGTCTGGTGCCGGTGGCCGGCGGCAGCGGCCGGTTGCTGCCGGCGCGGGTGGTGCGGCAGGAGCGGATCACCGTGTGGAACTCGGTGCCGAGCGTGATCAGCCTGATGATGCGGGCCGGCGGGGTGACGCCGGCGGCGCTGGCGACGGTGCGGCGGTTCAACTTCTGCGGCGAGCCGCTGCTGCGCGAGCATCTGGCGGCGATTTTTGCGGCGTGCCCGGAGGCGGTGGTGACCAACACGTACGGCCCGACGGAAGCGACAGTTTCGATGACCTCGATTACCTTGACCGCGACGAATTATGAGGCGGCTTGCGCCGGCTCGGTCGCGCTGGGCGAGGCGATCCCCGGCATGGGCCTGCATCTGCTGGGCGGCCCGCATGAAGATGAGGGCGAGCTGGTAATTACCGGCCCGCAATTGGCGGAGGGGTATTGGGGGGATGAGGCGCGGACCGCCGCGGCGTTCCGGCAGGTGGATGTCGGGAATGGGCTGCAGCGGGCGTATTTCACCGGCGACTGGGCGGATCGGCGGGGCGGGATGGTGTTCTTCAAGGAACGCCTGGATCACCAGGTGAAGGTGCGGGGCTTCCGGGTCGAGTTGGATGAGGTCGCGGCCGCAATCCGTCGCTGCGGCTGGCTGGAGGCGTGCGTATTCAAACGCGGCGACGAACTGGCGGCGGTGGTGGAAAGCCGGCAGGGGATGGTGCTGGACGAAGCGGCCCTGCGCGAAGCTCTGGCGCTGCATCTGGAACGGCACGCCATTCCGGAATCGATCCGGGAAGCTCCGCATCTGCCGCGCAACGACAACGACAAAATCGACCGCCGCGCGGCGGCGGCGCTATTCGAGGCGTTAATCTCCGCGGAGGCCAGGCTGGTGAACGCCGACGGGGTGGAGACGTGACGGAAGCCGAGGTTTACGCGGCGCTGACGCGGCTGTTCCGGCAGATTTTTCGGAACGAGACGATCGAGTTGAACGCGGCTTCGAGCGTGGCAACTCTTGCGGGGTGGGATTCGTTCAAGTTTGCCGAGATCATCGTGGCGCTGGAAGCGGACTATGACATCAAGTTTGATGCAGCGGAGCTCGATGCGCTGGAGGATATCCGTGACTTGGCCGGGCTGGTAATGAAGCGCGTGGAGATGGGGTGATAAAGCATCGTCGCGTACGCATGGTGTACGATAGGTCAGCGAGCGTAACCCACCGTCGGTGCGTTGGCTGCCAAGTCTGTTCAAATGACAGCTGAACACGGTCATGCATCATTGCGAAACGGACCCAGATAACGAGAAGCCAGTTCCTTGGCGTCGCGCTTAATAAAGTACGTTAAAACGAAATTTGTTTCCGTTTACTCACCGGCGACGAACCGCTCCAACCAGTGGATCGTGTACTCTCCCGAAACGAACCTTAGATCTTCCAAAATCCGCTCATGCAACGGGATCGTTGTTTTAATCCCCGTAATCACAAACTCCCTCAGCGCCCGCCTCATGCGCGCAATCGCCTCTGGCCGGGTGCGGCCGTGGGTGATTAGTTTGGCGACCAGACTGTCGTAGTGGGGGGGGACGCGGTAGCCGGCGTAGAGGGCGCTGTCCACGCGCACGCCGGGGCCGCCGGGGGGGTGGAAGACTTCCACCGTGCCGGGCGAGGGCGCAAAGGTTTCCGGGTCCTCGGCAGTGATGCGGCATTCGATGGCGTGGCCCTGCAGCACCACGTCCGCCTGGCCGTAGCCGAGGCGCTGGCCGGCGGCGATGCGGATTTGTTCGTGCACCAGATCGACGCCGGAGATCATTTCGCTCACCGGGTGTTCCACCTGCAGCCGAGTATTCATTTCGATGAAGGAGAACTGCTCGTCCTGGTACAGAAACTCCAAGGTGCCGGCGTTGCGGTAGCCGATCTCGCGCAAAGCTTTCGTCACCGTCGCACCCAGCGCGTCGCGCTGCGTCGGGCTGATCGCAGGGGAGCCGGCTTCTTCCAGCAGTTTCTGGTGGCGGCGTTGCAGGGAACAGTCGCGTTCGCCGAAATGCACGACGTCGCCATGCGCATCCGCCATCACTTGCAATTCGATGTGCCGCGGCTTGTCCAGATATTTTTCCATGTAGACGGCGTGGTTGCCGAACGCCGCACCCGCCTCCGCGCGCGCTTCGTGAAACGCGGCGTCGATCTCGCTCTCATCCAGCGCCACTTTCATCCCGCGCCCGCCGCCGCCGGCCGCGGCCTTGATCAGCACCGGGTATTTGATGCGCGCCGCGATCTCGCGCGCTTCCCCCACGGTCTCGATCTCGCCGGCGGAGCCGGGGACCAGCGGCACGCCCAGCCGCGCCATCGTGGTTTTCGCGGTGATCTTGTCGCCCATCATGCGGATATGCGTGGGCGAAGGGCCGATGAACACCAGGTCGTGGCTCTCCACCATCTCGGCGAAGTCGGCGTTCTCGGACAGGAAGCCGTAGCCGGGGTGGATCGCCTCCGCGCCGGTGATCAGCGCGGCGGAGAGGATCGCGGGCTTGTTCAGGTAGCTGTCCCGCGCGGAGGGCGGTCCGATGCACACGCTTTCATCGGCCAGGCGCACATGCATCGCGTCGGTATCGGCGGTGGAATGCACCGCGACGGTGGCGATGCCGAGGTCCCGGCAGGCGCGGAGTACCCGGAGCGCGATTTCGCCGCGATTGGCGATCAGGATTTTCTTGAACATCGGCGGCGGTCAGATCACTCGATGATCATCAGCGGCTCGTCATACTCCACCGGCGCGCCGGCGGTGACCAGCACGTTCCTCACCACGCCGGCTTTCGGCGCCTTGATCTGGTTGAAGGTCTTCATTGCCTCGATCAGCAGCAGCGTCTGGCCGGCTTCCACGCTTTGGCCGACGCTCACATACGGCGCCGCACCCGGTTCGGCGGACAGATAGGCGACGCCGACCATCGGGCTTTTCACGGCACCCGGATGGCGGCCGGGATCGGGCGCTTCGGCCGCCGGTGCGGCGTGCGCCGGGGCGGGCGCGTGCGCGGCGGGGCCTTGCGCCATCACCGGCACGTTCATGGGCGCGATGATGCGGGCCAAGCGCAATTTACGGCCGCCTTCCTCCAGCTCGATCTCCGACAGGCCGGTGGCGTTCAGCAGATCCGCCAGAGCGCGCAGCGCCGCGGGGTCGAATGACAGGCTCATTGGTCTTCTTCCAGAATGTCGGAAAGCGCGATCAGCGCCAGCCTATAGCCCGCAAATCCCAGCCCGCAAATCACGCCCTGCGCCGCCCGCGACACGTAGGAATGGGCGCGGAACGGCTCGCGGTTGTGGATGTTGGACAGATGCACCTCGATCACCGGCAGATCGGCCGCCAGCAACGCGTCCATCAGCGCGATCGAGGTATGGCTGTAGCCGGCGGGGTTGATGACCAGCCCCGCGGCGCTGCCGCGCGCCTCCTGCACCCAGGAGATCAGCTCGCCTTCCAGATTGGTTTGCCGGAAGTCGATGGCGAGGCCGAGACCCTCGGCGGTTTCCGCGCACAGCGTCTCCAGCTCGTCCAGCGTGCCGGTGCCGTAAATCTCCGGCTCGCGCAGGCCGAGCAGGTTGAGGTTCGGGCCGTTCAGCACGGCGATCAGCGGCGTTGCCATGCTGCCCGGTAGCACAGGGCTTTCGCGTCGGCCAAATACAGACGGAAACCTTGCGCCGCCGGGACCGCGCGCCGATACTTGAAGAATGGACATGACGCTGGACAGCATCGGTCTGACCGTGAACGGCGAGGCGATGGCGCTGCCCGCCGGCACCACGCTGGCGGCGCTGATCGCGCGGCTGGACCTGGACACGCGCAAGGTCGCCGTTGAGCGGAATCTGGAAATCGTGCCGCGTTCCCAATACCACGCGACGGTGCTGCGGGCGGACGACGCGCTGGAGATCGTGCACTTCATCGGGGGCGGCTGATGGATACGCATGTCACGACCGCCGATGGCTGGACGGTCGCCGGCCGGACTTTCGCCTCCCGGCTTGTCGTCGGTACCGGCAAGTACAAGGACCTGACCACCACCGCGGCGGCGATCGAGGCTTCCGGCGCGGAGATGGTGACGGTCGCGGTGCGGCGGGTGAACCTCTCCGACCGCGGCGCGCCGATGCTGCAGGATTTCGTCAGCCCGCACCGCTACACCTATCTGCCCAACACCGCCGGCTGCTTCACCGCCGCGGAGGCGGTGCGGACGCTGCGGCTGGCGCGCGAAGCCGGCGGCTGGAACCTGGTGAAGCTGGAAGTGCTGGGGCCGGCGCCGACGCTGTACCCGGACATGGCGGCGACGCTGGAGGCCGCCACCGCGCTGATCGCCGACGGGTTCGAGGTGATGGTGTATTGTTCGGACGATCCGATCGCGGCAAAACGGCTGGAGGAGCTGGGTTGCGTGGCGATCATGCCGCTCGGCGCGCCGATCGGCTCCGGACTCGGCGTGCAGAACCCGCTGATGATCCGCATGATCATTGAAAACGCGCACGTGCCGGTGCTGGTGGACGCCGGCGTCGGCACCGCCTCTGACGCAGCGTTCGCGATGGAGCTGGGCTGCGACGCGGTGCTGGTGAACTCCGCGATCGCGCTGGCGGATGACCCGGTGCTGATGGCGCGCGCGATGAAGGCGGGGGTGGAAGCCGGGCGGCTGGCCTTTCGCGCCGGGCGTATGGCGCGGCGGGAAACCGCGTCGGCGTCCAGCCCGATGAAAGGGCTGATCCGCTGAACAAGGCCTTGCGGCTGGCGCCGGAGCTGATCGCCAACTTCGTCGCCCCTTACCTCGTCTATGAACTGCTGGAGGCGAAATTCGGCGACGTGGTGGCGCTGATCGCCTCGGCGCTGCCGCCGCTGATCTGGAGCGGCTATGAGCTGATCAAAACCCGGCGGCTGGATGCGATTTCGGTGCTGGTGCTGGCAGGCATTGTGTTTACCCTCGTCGCCACGGCGATGGGCGGCTCCGCGCGACTGATCCAGATACGCGATGCGCTGGTCACCGGCGTGATCGGGCTGATGTTCCTCGGCTCGTTGCTGCTGGAAAAGCCGATGATCTTCTACCTGGCGCGCGCGACCCAGGCACGCAATACGGAAGAGGGCGCAAAAGAATTTGAGACCATGTGGCTGCGGCCGGCCGCCAGGGCAACGTTCCGGCTGATGACCGGCGTCTGGGGCGCCGGGCTCGTGCTGCAGACGGCGCTGATGTGCTGGCTAGCTTGGACCTGGCCAATTGGGCGGTACCTGCTGCTGTCGCCGTTCATTTCCTACGCCATTTTTGGCGGGATGATGGCCTGGAGCTTCTGGTACGGCAAGCGCCGCCAGGCGCTGGCCCAGCTGCTCGGCGGGCCGCGAGCGGCGCCGTCGCCGAGCGCTAAAATCTAGTTACGGCGTAAGCCGGCAGTCCGGCCCGGGGTGACCGCCATAGGACATCCAGGTCTGGGTCTGACCGAAGACCGGCAGGCCGACATAGCCGCGCAATTTCAGCTCGCCGGCGCTCAACGTGATGTGGGCGTGGTAGACCGAGCCGTCGCGCGGGTCGAGGATCGAGCCGGTCCAAGACGTGCCGCCGGAGCCGGCATCCGGCGCGGTCTGGATGATGGTCAGGCCGCATTGGCTCTGGCCCTGCCAGTCCGCGGAACCGGCTCGCCCGGCGCCAGCACCATGCCGACGATGCGGCCGCAGAGGTCGGCGCCGCAGGGCGCGATCTGCACGACGGCGCTGTGGCCGGCGGTGATCCAGCGGCCGGAGGCGGTGGGGGTGGTCTGCAGGAACTGCCCGGCGGGGCTGGGAGCTCCCCAAGCCGGCAGGGCGAGTGACAGGACCAGGAGCAGGATCGGCCAGCGGAAGGCAAGGTTAGAGCGGCATAGTTTGAAGTCGAACCGCAACATCGTCATTGCGAGCGTGGCGAAGCAATCCAGCCTCGAGACACATGGGACATCCGGAATGGGTCGCCCGTTCCACGGCGGAATTGCTTCGCTTCGCTCGCAATGACGACTTTGATGGATAAGGAGCTACAACGTTATGCGACCAAGCGCTAGCCGTTCTTAGTGACGGGCCGGCCCTCAGCGTCGGTCACGCGGCAGCCGGCCAGGGTCCGGCCGCTATAGGACGTCCACACCTGCGTCTTGCCGAAGATCGGCAGGCCGACATAGCCGTGCAGAAGCAGGCGCCGGAAATTGTCCAGTTTGATCCGCGCCTGGTAGACGTTGCCGCTGCGCGGATCGAGCAGCGAACCGGCCCAGACGGTGCCACCGGTGCCGCCGGCGGGCGCGGTTTGCAGGATCACCATTCCGCATTGCGGCCGGCCGGTCCAGGCCAGCGGCATGGCGTCGTTCGGGTGGTCGAGCAGGATTCCGACGATCTGCCCGCACAGACCGCCGCCGCAGGGCGCGATCTGGATCACCGCTTCATGATTGGCGGTGATAAAGCGCCCGGTCGGCAACGGCGTGGTCGCCGCGTGAGCGGCGAACACGCCGAATACCGACAACAGGGCAGCATAGAGGGCACGGCGCAAAACGAAGTCTCCCAGACAGTTGGCCTGTTCTTGAAAGCCGGGAGGGACATAACAGCCGGGCTGAACCTTACCAAGGTGTCATTTGTGCTTAATGATCGAATAGCCGCCGCTGTGACTGAAAATCCACATAGTCAGGATAGGAAGTGGCGCACGCCGGCGACGGCTTCCGCAAGACTGGAGCGGATGATCGGCGCGGCCGGTGGGAACGCCGTGAACAGGCGGCTGGGGGTCTGGCGGTCCAGGATCAGAAACACGCCGCGGTCGTCGGCGCGGCGGATCAGCCGGCCGAAGGCCTGGCGCAGCCGCAGCCGAGCGATGGTGTCGTCATACTCTTTCGGCGCGCCATTTGAGAGATGGGTGCGGCGGACGCGGTGCAGGATGTCCGGCCGCGGCCAGGGCGTGCGCTCGAACACCACCAGGCGGAGCGCGTTGCCGGGGATGTCCACGCCGTCGCGCATCGCGTCGGTGCCGAGCAGGCAGGAATGTTCCTCGGCCCGGAAAATGTCGACCAGCGTGGCATTGTCCATGGCGTCCACATGCTGGGCGTAAAGCGGGATGTCGGCGGCGCCGAGCGCCGGCGCGATGCGGGCGTACACGGCGCGCAGCCGGGAGATGGCGGTGAACAGGCCGAGCCCGCCGCCGCCCGCCGCCTCGAACAGCGCCCGGAAGGCGCCGGCGAGGCTGCCGGTATCGTTGATGTTGACGTCGTTAACGACGCAGATGCGGGTCTGCGCGGCGTAGTCGAAAGGCGAGGCGAAAGCGGCGCGAATCGCGGGCGCGGCGAGGTGCACCGCACCCGTGCGAGCCTCGGCGCCGTGCCAGGAGGCTTCGGAATCGGGGCCGTCGCGCAGCGTGGCGGAGGTCACCAGCATGCCGTGCGCGGGGGCGGCGATGGTCTGGATAAAGGCTTCGGTCGGGTCCAGCAGGTGGTCGAGCAAGGCGATGTCTCGGTCGCCATTTATGTCGCGGTCGAGACGAAGAAAAAACACGTGCGACGGACGCTCGCCTGGTTTTGGCTCGGCCTGCGCCAGGCCGTCCAGAATGCGCCGCCAGGCGGTCAGCGGGTCAATGGCGCGGCGCTGCAGGCTGCGGGCGAGGCCTTCGAGGCGCTGGCGCGTGGTTTCCTCCAGTGTCTCGGCCTCGGTCTCCAGGCGTTCGAGGAAGCGCGCGCGCAAAGCCGCGAGCGGCACGCGCAGTCGTTCCAGCGCGCGGGACAGGGCCGATCCCGCCGCGACCACGGCGGGATCTATTGGATACAGATCGACCTCGACCGGCATGGCGCCGGCGAGATCGGCTTGGTTGGCGCGGGCGCGGGCCTGGACGCGCAGGGCCCTGAGAAAAACCTCGCCTGGATGCGCGGTAGTTTCGGACGATGCCAGATCGCCCTCGAACCGGGCGGCGAAGAACGGCGCGGGCAGCGCGCGGGCGGCCAGCAGCGCGGCGTCCAGTTTCGGGATCAAGCTTTCATCGGTCGCCGTGATGTCTTCCAGCCGGCGCGCCAGGCCGCGGGCACGGGAACGGGCGCCCTCCGCGCCCAGCAGCCAGCGGCGCAGCTCCGCCATCGCGCCGCCGGAAAGTTCCACCGCGAAAGCGCTGTCGGCGGCATCGAAAATATGATGGCCCTCGTCGAACACGTAGCGGGTGGGCACGTAGTCCTCGTCCAGCCCGCCCCAGACCGCCTGCGCCATCACCAGCGCGTGGTTGGCGATCACCAGATCGGCGCGGCGGGCGCGGCGGATCACCTGCTCGATCACGCAGCGTTTGTAGTGCGGGCAGGCGGCGTGGATGCACTCGCCGCGGCGGTCCGCGATGCTGGCGAGCAGCCCGTGGCCGAACAGCTCGGCGAACCAGCCGGGCAGATCGCCGCCCAGCAGGTCGCCATCGGCGCTCGCCATCGCCCAGCGCGCGATCAGGCCCAGCGGAACGGCGGTGCGCTCGACGCCGATCGCGTCCTCGTAGTTCAGCAGACACAGGTAGTTTTCCCGGCCTTTGCGCAGCACCACGCGCGGGCGCGCATCGTTCGGCGGCGGCAGCCGCGCCGCTTCCGCCTCGATCTGCCGTTGCAAATGGCGGGTGTAGGTGGAGACCCAGACGGCGCCCTGGTTGCGCTCCGCCCACAGGCTGGCGGGGGCGAGGTAGCCCAGGGTTTTGCCGGTGCCGGTGCCGGCTTCCGCCAGCACCAGATGCGGCACGCCCTCGGCGGCGCGCGGCTCGAAGGCGGCGGTGGCGGCGGAGGCGTAATCGGCCTGCGCCGGGCGCTGCTCCGCCGCCGCGCCGAGCAATTCGGCGAGGCGGAAGCGCGCCTCGGCCGGGCTGACCGGGAAGGCGGCGGGCGCTGGACGCGGCGCTTCCTCTTCCCATTCTGGCAAACGTTTCCAAAGCCGCATCGCCATGCCGTCCGGCTTCGCCGCCGGCGCATCCAGCGCGGCCAGTACTGCCGGCGCCCATAGCCAGCCGGCCGCACCCATGCGAGCGGCGAGGCCGGCGGCGTCGCGATTGGCGGGCAGCGCCAAGCCGGCGGCGAGCCGCGCCAGCAGCGTCTCCGCGATGTCCGGCAGAGCGGCGGCGGCGGATTCCAGGCTGGCGGGCACCGGCAGATCCAGCGCGCGCGCCAGGCCGGCGGCGGTGGGCGCGGCGCTTCTTGCCGGCAGCACGAAGGCGAACAGCTCCAAGAGGTCGAGCACCGGGATGGCGGGATTGCCGAGCCGGCGCAGCGTCGCCGGCGCGTGCACCACCAGCACGGGCGTGTTGCCGACGTGCTTCGCGACCTCGCCGGCCTGCAGACGCAGCAGCTCACCCTGGCCGGTCAGCAGCACGGCCTGGCCGTGGCCGGCGGCGAGTGCGGCGGGGTCCGACAGATAAGGCATGTGCCGCTTCGTATAGACGGCTGCAAGGTTTCGCCATAGATCGAGGCGATCATGCCCGACCAGACGCAGACCCAGCTCAGCTGGCCTTTTCGGGAAGCCGAACGCATCGCCGCCCGCCTCCGACAAACCGGCAAAACGCATGCGGTGTTCGAGACCGGGTACGGGCCGTCCGGCCTGCCGCATATCGGCACCTTCGGCGAGGTCGCGCGCACCAGCTGGGTGCGGCACGCGTTCACGGTGCTGACCGATCTGCCATCGCGGCTGATCGCATTTTCTGATGACATGGATGCGTTGCGCAAAATCCCCGACAACGTGCCGAACAAGGACATGCTGCGCGAGTTTTTAGGCCGGCCGCTGGCCCAAGTGCCCGACCCGTTCGGCACGCATGAAAGCTTTGGCGCGCATAACAACGCACGGCTGCGGGCGTTCCTGGATTCGTTTGGCTTTCAGTATGAATTTGCGTCCTCGACCGAGTACTATGTCTCCGGCCGTTTCGATGACGCGCTGCTGCATGTGCTGGCGCATCACGAGCAGATCGCCGACATCATCCGCCCGACGCTAGGGCCGGAGCGGCGCGCGACCTATTCGCCGATTTTACCGATCCATCCGCGCAGCGGCATCGTGATGCAGGTACCGATCGAACGGGTGGACGTTGAATCCGGCAGCGTGACCTGGACCGACCCGGCGAGCGGCACGCGCTATGAGACCGAGGTCACCGGCGGCTCGGCCAAGCTGCAATGGAAGGCGGATTGGGCGATGCGCTGGTACGCGCTCGGCGTGGATTACGAAATGTCGGGGAAAGACCTGATTGATTCGGTAAAGCTGTCTTCGGCGATCGTGCGGGCGCTGGGTGCGGCGCCACCGGAGACGCTGACCTACGAATTGTTTCTGGACGAAAACAGCCAGAAGATTTCCAAAAGCAAGGGCAACGGACTGTCGGTGGAGCAATGGCTGGCTTACGCGCCGCCGGAGAGTCTGTCGCAGTTCATGTATCATGCGCCGCAACGGGCGAAGCGGCTGTTTTTCGACGTGATCCCGCGCGCGACCGACGACTACATCAACAGCGTCGCGGGCTTGCGCGAGACCAACGATCCGCACGGCAACCCGGCCTGGCACATTCTGCAGGGGCGCTTGCCGGAGCACGAGGCGAGCCCGATCAGCTTCACCATGCTGCTCAACCTCGCCTCGGTGATCAACGCGGATAGCCCGGAGATGCTGTGGGAGTTCATCCGCAATTATCTGCCGGGCGCGGAGCCGGGCCGCTATCCGTTCCTGGCGCGGCTGGTGGATTACGCGGTGCGATACAACCAGGATTTCGTCGCGCCGAAGCGCCAGTTCCGCGCCGCCACGCCGGCGGAATGCGCGGCGCTGGAGGACCTGAAAAACCGGCTCGCGGGCACCCTCGAGGCGTACCCCGGCGAGACTGAGGCCGAGCAACTGCAGAACCTGGTCTATGCGGTCGGCAAGGACCAAAAATTCGCGCCGCTGAAAACCTGGTTCGACTGCCTGTATCAGGTGCTGCTCGGGCAGTCGGAAGGGCCGAGGTTCGGCGGCTTCATCGCGCTGTTCGGCATCGGCCGCACGATTGCCCTGATCGAGACGGCGCTGGCCCGCGCCTAACGCCGATGCCGCCTGTTCCGCGCCGTGTGTTCCGTCTGGCCATGCTAGCCTTGGGTCTTCTGCTGCTATGCGGCGCGGCGCTCGGCCTGCGCCACGGGCTGCGCCATGTCGGCCCGCGGGACGTGCTGGACGCGCTGAGCGCGACGCCGCCCTCGAGCATTCTGCACGCGCTCGGCCTGCTGGCGCTCTCGCTCTGCGTGATGATGATCTACGATCTGCCCGGCATCCTGTTCGCGCGGCGGCTGCCGGACGCACCGCGGCTGGCGGCGCGGCGGATCGCGCTGGCGTCGTTCTCCGCCTATGCGCTGTCGCACGTTCTGGGCGCGCCGGCGCTGTCGGGTGCCGCGATCCGGCTGCGGCTGTACGCGGAGTGGCGGGTGCCGCCGGCCGGGATCGCGCGCATCGTCGCACTTTCCGGCACCATGTTCGCGCTGGGCGGCGTCTGCCTCGCGGCGCTACTGTTGTTGCTGCGGCCGGGCGATGTGCCGTTGCTGAATTTTGGCTCCAGCGATGTGCTGCGTCTGCTGGGCGCGGGCTTGCTCGGCACCATTGGCTTCTACGTGCTGGTGGCGCAGCGCCGGCCGACTCTGGCGCTGTTCGGCCGGCAGATCCCCCTGCCCGGCCGCCGCCTCGCCGCCGCGCAGGTGCTGATCTCCTGCGCCGATATCGGCATCGCCGGCGGCATTCTGTTCGCCGTGCTGCCGGCAGCGCCAGGGCTGTCGCTCGCCGCCATCCTGGCGATCTATCTGATCGCGCTGGCCGGCGGCCTGTTCAGCGGCGTGCCGGCCGGGCTCGGCGTGTTCGACACGGTGTTGCTGCTCGGCCTATCGCCTTATGTCCCGGCCGCCTCGGCGATCAGCGCCATCCTGCTGTTCCGCGTGCTTTACTATCTGATCCCCGCCAGCGCGGCGGGCCTTTGCTTCGCGGGGCATGAGCTTCTGGTTACGGCGAAAGGCGAGCCTAATTAACCGTTCACCTTTGCCTGCCATGTGACAAAGATGATCAACCCGCCTTCGCTGACCAGCGCCGTCCGCCGGCTTGCCGGTGCGCTTTACCCCTTGCGCGTCGACCGGCGCGCCGTCACCGCGATTGAATACGCGCTGATCGCCGGGCTGATCTTTCTGGTGATCATCGTCGGCGTGACGCATGTGGGGAATGCCGTGCTGAACAACTTCAACGGCGTCGCCGCCGAAATGTAGCGGCCAGCCCGGTCAGGGCTCGGTCATCGCGGCCAGCAGCCTGGCGCGGAGGTCCGCCGGGACGGTGCTGCCCAGAGCCTGGTTCAGCCGCCGCATGCGGCGGCGCATTTCGTACAGCTGGTCGAGCAGGGACAGCACGGTCGGCAACGCCGCGTCGTTCACTTCCATCGTCTCGCGCAGGTCGAGGATCAGCCGGATGCGCGCCATGTCGATCTCGTTAAAGGCGTAGCTGCCGGGCGACCCCTGCGGCCTGATCCAGGCATTCTCGATCCAGCGGTCGAATTCGCCGCGCGAAAGCTGCCGAAACTCGAGGAGAACCGTCTCGATCCCGATCATTCACTCAGCCCCATCCCGTCCCTGGGATTGAAGGGGTGCGCGGGCTGGTGGGTCTTCAGGAACTCTTCCAGCGCCGGGTCCGGCGGCCCGATGACCACGCGCAGCCGGACGTACAGGTCGCCGGCCGGCTGGCCGCCGCCGCGCGCCGGCACGCCGCGGCCGCGCAGCCGCAATTCCGTGCCGGTGTCCGCGCCAGGCTTGATCGTCATCGCCACGGCGCCGGAGGGAGTGGGTACCGTCACGCGGCCGCCAAGCACGGCCTCGGCCACCGTCACCGGCAGCTCGAGCCGGATGTCCTGCCCGTCGCGGGTAAAGAACCGATGCGGCGCCACGGCGATCTCGATCAGCGCGTCGCCAGCCGGGCCGGCGTTGCGGCCCGCGGCGCCCCGGCCGCGCAGCCGCAGCACGTCGCCGGTTTCGGTGCCGGGCGGGATTTTCACGTCCAGCGTCTGCCCGTCCGGCAGCGTCAGCCGCTGCGTCGCGCCATTGACCGCGTCCAGAAACGACGCCTCCAGGCGGTATTGCTCGTCCCGCCCGCGCTGCGGCCCGGTGCCGCCCCCGCCGCCGGTGCGTCCGGAGAAGATGGTGGAGAACAGGTCCTCGAAGTTTTCGCCGCCGAAGCCGGCGTTTTCCGTGCCGCCGCCAGCATAGGCGTAACGTTCGCCGGCGCCAGCGTCGGCATAATGACGGTAAGAGCGCGGCGGCGGCTTCTCCGCGCCGCTCTCGTCGATCTCGCCCCGGTCGTAGCGCGCCCGCTTCTCAGCGTCTGACAGCAGCTCGTTGGCGGCGGACACCGCCTTGAACTTGTCCTCCGCGGTCTTGTTGCCGGGGTTCAGATCCGGGTGGAACTGTTTCGCCAGCTTGCGGTAGGCCTTGCGGATGTCGTCGGCGCTCGCCGTCTTCTCCACGCCCAGGATTTTATACGGGTCTTCCGCCATGCTCCCCCTTTAGCCCACCGTTTATAAGCTGGCGATCCCGGTAGCTCGGCAAATGTAGTTCATGCCAAGCCCGGATTTGGAGGTTAGCGCCGGCTCTGGCAGGCTGTGTGCGGAGCTGGGCAAAAGCAACGGAGAACATGATGGTAATGGAGACCGAACAGCAGATACTCGCGGCCGACGCCGAGACGCTGCACAAAATGGGCTACGCGCAGGAGCTGTCGCGCCGGATGGGCGGGTTCTCCAACTTTGCGGTGGCGTTCTCGATCATTTGCATCCTGGCCGGCGGCATCACCTCGTTCCAGGTGGGCTATTCCACCGGCGGCGCGTTCACCGCGATCATCGGCTGGATCGTCGGCGGCGCCTTCGCGCTGATCGTCGGCTGTTCGATGGCGCAGATTGCCTCCGCATATCCCACGGCCGGCGGGCTGTACCATTGGTCCTCGATTCTCGGCGGCCGCGGCTGGGGTTGGGCGACCGCCTGGTTCAACATGCTGGGGCTGATCTTCGTGATCGCCTCGGTCAATGTCGGCGTTTACAACCTTTTCATCGGTCTGATCCTTGGCAATATTTTCCATGTCGACACCTCGCATTGGGGCTTCGAGCAGCAGACCCTCGCGGTCGTGCTGATCACGCTGAGCCAAGGGCTGTTCAACCATTTCGGCATCCGCGTGACCACCAGGCTGATCGACTTCTCCGGCTACCTGATCCTGGCGGTGGCGGCGTTGCTCACCGTGACCATGCTGTACGGCGCGCAGCACCTGGATTTTGCGCGGCTGGATATGTTCACCAACTTCTCGGGCGCGCCCGGTGGCGGCGTGGTGCCGCATAGCGCCAGCCCGTTCTATCTGTTTCTGCTGGCGCTGCTGTATCCGCTGTATACCATCACAGGCTTCGACGGCTCCGCGCATACGTCGGAGGAAACCATCGACGCCCGGCGCAACGTGCCGCGCGGGATCATCAACTCGATCGTCTGGTCAATGATTTTCGGCTTCGTGATGGCGTGCTCGTTCATTTTGGCGATGCCCGATCCGGTAAAAGCGGCGGCCGATGGCGGCGCGGTGATCCTCAACCTGCTGGCGGCGCTGCCGGTGAATGCGTATTTGAAGGACGTGCTTTACGTCGGCATCGTGCTGGCGAACTACCTGTGCGCGCTGGCCGGCGTGACCTCCACCTCGCGCATGATCTACGCGTTTTCGCGCGATGGCGGGCTGCCGGGCAGCCGGGTTCTGCGGCAGGTCAGCGCCACGCACCGCTCGCCGGTGGCGGCGATCTGGCTGACCGTGATCCTGTCGATCGCGGCGACGCTGTATTCGCCAGCCTTCGCCGCGCTCGCGGCCGGCTGCGCGATGTTCCTGTACATATCCTACGCCATGCCGATCACGGCCGGGCTGCTGGCCGAGGGCAAAAGCTGGACCGAGTTCGGGCCGTTCCGGCTCGGGGTCCTGTCCAAGCCGCTGGCGCTGATCACGCTGCTCGGCGGCCTCGTGATCATTTACGTCGGCACACGGCCGCCGAACGATATTCTGGACAGCTACTTCATCGGGCTGATCGTGCTGCTGGCGGTGATCTGGTTCGGCTATGCACGCCGGCATTTCCCCGGCCCGCCGATCGGCGCCGCGGCGGTGGCGGCGCGGGCGGGGCTAATCGCCGCGGAGGAAAACGCCGTCGGCGGCGTGTACTGAGACTGTCTCAGAAGTCTACTCGGGAGGTCGGCTAGCTATCCTACTCACCGAACGATTTCTGAAACAGTCTCATCAATTCACTAAACAGGAACATCCATGTCCAACAACCTGAAGTTCTACATCGACGGCGTGTGGGTGGACCCGGTGACGCCGCACCGGATCGCGGTGATCGATCCTTCGACCGAGGAAGCGTTCACGGAGATTTCGGGCGGCGGCGGCGCGGATGTGGACCGCGCTGTGGCGGCGGCGAAGGCGGCGTTTCCGGCCTTCGCGCGCACCAGCAAAATCGAACGGCTGGAGCTGCTGAAAACCTGCCTGGCGATCTACGAACGCCGGATGGACGAGATCGCGGCCGCTTGCAGCCAGGAGATGGGCGCGCCGATCGGCTTCGCGAAGGACGCGCAGGCCTTCGTCGGCCAGGCGCATTTCAAGGCGCTGATCGAAGTGTTTGAAAGCTTCGAGTTCAGCGAGCGGCGCGGCGGCACGCTGGTGGTGAAAGAGCCGATCGGCGTGTGCGGGCTGATCACGCCGTGGAACTGGCCGCTCAACCAGATCGTCTGCAAGGTTGCGCCCGCTCTGGCAGGCGGCAATACGATGGTGCTGAAACCCTCCGAGATCGCCCCGATCAACGCGATCATTTTCGCCGAGATCATGCATGAGGCGGGGGTGCCGAAGGGGGTGTTCAATCTGGTGAACGGCGATGGGCCGTCGGTTGGGCAGAAGTTGGCCGAGCATCCCGATGTGGACATGATGTCCTTTACCGGTTCGACCCGCGCCGGCATCATCGTGGCCAAGGCGGCGGCGGATACGGTGAAGCGGGTGGCGCAGGAGCTGGGCGGCAAGTCCGCCAACATCCTCCTCCCGGACGTCGATCTGGACCCGGCGGTACGGGGCGGCATCGCCGCCTGCTTCATCAATAGCGGCCAGTCCTGCGACGCCGCGACCCGCATGCTGGTGCCGCGCGCGATGCACGATGCCGCGCTGAAAGTGGCGGCCGACGAGGCGGGCAAGCAGACTACCGGCGACCCGCAAGCTCCCGGCACCGTGCTGGGCCCGCTGGTCAGCCAGATTCAGTTCGACAAGGTGCAGCGGCTGATCAAGACCGGGATCGACGAAGGCGCGACGCTGGCCGCCGGCGGGCTCGGCCGGCCGGAAGGGCTGAACCGCGGCTATTACGCGCGGCCGACGGTGTTCGGCAACGTGACGCGGGACATGACGATCGCGCGGGAAGAGATTTTCGGGCCGGTGCTCTCGATCATGCCGTATGACAGCGAGGCGGAAGCTATAGAGATCGCCAACGACACGGTTTACGGCCTCGCCGCGTATATCCAGAGCGCCGACCTGAACCGGGCGCGCGACGTGGCGGCGCAGATGCGCGCCGGCAGCGTGTACCTGAACTACCCGGACAGCGACTTCAAAGCGCCGTTCGGCGGCTACAAGCAGTCCGGCAACGGGCGCGAATACGTGGATTTCGCGCTGAACGACTTTCTGGAGATCAAAGGCATCGTCGGCTACGGCGGCGCGCCGGGTGGCGGCGCATCAAACGTTGACGCGCCGCATCTGCCGGTGCCACCCGGCTAGTTAATGCGCGGTGACCGCGCCGGTGGCGGCACCGGTGCCGGCGCCGATCAGCGCGCCCGTGCCGGCGCCGACGCCGGTGGCGCCGCCGATGATGGCGCCGCCGCCGGCGCCGATCGCGCCGCCGGACAGAGCGCGCGAGCCCTCGGAGTCGCCGCAGGCCGCCAGCGCGGCCAACGACAGTACCGCCACGAGCGGAGCAACAAATCTATGCAGCATGATCATCTCCTTCTAACGCCCTAAATTGACCGTGTTCGGGCTGGTTACAGCGCCGCCGATCGCGCCGATGCCGCCGCCGATCAGCGCGCCGGTGGCAGCGCTGCCGCCGGTGGCGGCGCCGATGATCGCGCCCGTGCCGGCGCCGATCGCGCCGCCGGTTAGCGCCCGGTGCCCCGGCGAATAACCGCAGCCGGCCAGGCCGAGGACGGCGAGAACCAGGAAGGGGGCGCTGAACTTGATCGTCATCTCTCTATCCTTTTGTATTGTACTAGGTTGTCTGACCGCGAATTCGGGCGATGTTACGGTGGCAATATGGCCAAGGCGGGGCGCATTTCCAGGCCGCCGGCGCCGCCCCCAGCCTCCCGCGCACCGCATATGGCGCACCCTTGCCGCTCCTCCGCCCTGCCTGTAATCCCAGCGCCGCGGCGCTGGGACGGGTTTTCAAACCCTCGCGGCGTGTAACGAAGGGATGTTGATGTTCTCTAAACTGCTCGGAATCATGTCGGCCGACATGGCGATAGACCTCGGCACCGCCAACACCCTGGTCTATGTTAAAGGCCGGGGCATCGTGCTGGCCGAGCCCTCGGTGGTCGCCATCGCCGACGTGAAGGGCCGCAAGCACGTATTGGCGGTGGGCGAGGAAGCGAAACACATGCTGGGCCGCACGCCTGGCAATATCTCCGCGATCCGGCCGCTGCGCGACGGCGTGATCGCCGATTTCGAGGTCGCGGAAGAGATGATCAAGCACTTCATCCGCAAGGTGCATAACCGGCGCGGGTTTGCCTCGCCGCTGATCATCATCTGCGTGCCCTCCGGCTCCACCGCCGTCGAGCGCCGGGCCATTCAGGAATCCGCGGAGTCCGCCGGCGCGCGCAAGGTGCTGCTGATCGAGGAGCCGATGGCCGCGGCGATCGGCGCCGGCCTGCCGGTGACGGAACCTTCCGGCTCGATGGTGGTTGATATCGGCGGCGGCACCACGGAGGTCGCGGTGATCTCGCTCGGCGGCATCGTCTACGCCCGCTCCGTCCGGGTCGGCGGCGACAAGATGGACGAGGCGATCATCTCGCACATCCGCCGCACGTTCAACCTGCTGATCGGCGAAGGTTCCGCCGAGCGGATCAAAATGGATATCGGCGCCGCCTGGATGGACAGCAACGACGACGGGCCGGCGCGCTTCGTGAAAGGCCGCGACCTGATCAACGGCGTGCCGCGCGAAGTGACGGTGACGCAGCGGCAGATCGCCGAAAGCCTGGCCGAGCCGGTGGGCCAGATCGTCGAGGCGGTGAAGGTGGCGCTGGAGAACTGCCCGCCGGAACTGGCCGCCGATATCGTGGATAAAGGCATCATGCTGACCGGCGGCGGAGCCCTTCTGCACCGGCTGGACGAAGTCCTCCGCGTCTCCACAGGCCTGCCGGTGATGGTCGCGGAAAACCCCCTGCAATGCGTGGCGCTGGGGACAGGCCGCGCGCTGGAGGAGATCAAGCGGTTGAGGACGGTGCTGTCATCGATGTACTAAGGAAGACTACTTTTTGTGAACAAAAGTAGCAAAAACTTTGATAATCTGAGCCTGTGCCTCTGTCGCCGCCAATTCCCCTGCTCCAAGTCATAAAAGTTTTTTGCGCGCTTTTTTACAAAAAAGCGCTGCTTACTCACGTCCCATCCGGATGCGCCGCCGCGTAGGCCACTTCGTCGGGCGTCATCTGAAAGCCGATCAGCACTTCGGTTGAGGCGGCTTCAGGCACATTCGAGAGTTCGATCTTGATTGGGTTGCTGGTGGCGCTGGTGGTGGAGACGTTGCCGTCGAAGTTCAGCGTGATGCTGTACAGGGTTTTCGAGATCACGTTGTCGTCTTGGGAGATCGCGACGAAATAGGGCAGCGTGAGTTTCGCGCCGTGATTGGCCGGGCCGTCGCCGGCGGCGAAGCCGGCGCGGAAGGTGACGCGCAACAGGTGGTTTTTTTGCGCCAGGGTGCAGGCGCCGGCGATGCCGGTGATGCGCGCGGTTGTCACTTCCGCCGCCACGTCCTGCCGGCCGGGCAGGAACAGGGTCAGCGTGTTGGCCTGTTCGAGTACCTCCGGCTGCGGGCAGAACGCGGTCTGCGGCGGCGGGCTGCCGCCGCACGCGGCGAGGCCAAGCAGTCCGAAAACCGGCAGCAGCGGCAAGGTCCAGCGTATCATGGCGCTCCCTTGCCAGAAAAGAAGGCATCGGTCATCTGGGCGGCATGGCGGTTTACACCGAGGTCACGGACGAGGCGCTGGCGGCGTTTCTGGAGCGCTACGCGATCGGCACGATGATCGCCTTTCGCGGCATTGCCGAGGGTGTCGAGAACAGCAATTACAGCGTGAAAACCACCGCCGGCGATTTCATCCTCACGCTGTACGAAAAGCGGGTGGACCCGGCGGACCTGCCGTGGTTTCTGGGCCTGATGGAGCATCTGGCGGCGCGGGGCCTGCCTTGCCCGCTGCCGGTGCGGGCGCGCGACGGTGAGAATTTGAACCCGCTGGCCGGCCGCACCGCCGCCATCACCACGTTTCTGCCGGGCGTCTGGCCGCGCCGCGTGGGCGCGGCGCATTGCGCGCCGCTGGGCGCCGCGCTGGCGCGGCTGCACCTGCAGGGCGAAGGCTTCGCGGCGCGGCCGAATACGTTTGGCCCGGCCGCATGGCCGCCCTTGCTGTCGCGCTGTCTGGCCGGGGCGGACAGCGTGGCCGCCGGTCTGGGCACGGAACTTCAGGCCACGCTTGAGGACATTCTCGCCGCCTGGCCCCGCGCGCTGCCGACCGGCCAGATCCATGCCGACCTGTTCCCCGACAACGTGTTTTTTCTAAACGGCGCGATCTCCGGCCTGATCGATTTCTACTTCGCCGCCACCGATTTTTACGCTTATGACATCGCGATATGTTTGAACGCCTGGTGTTTCGAGCGAGATTTCAGCTTCAACGTCACCAAATCCCGCGCCTTGCTGCGCGGCTACGGGGAGCAGCGCGCGCTTGTGCCGGCCGAAGCGGCGGCGCTGCCGGTGCTGGCGCGCGGTGCGGCGATCCGTTTCCTGCTGACCCGGCTGTACGACTGGCTGAACACGCCGGCCGGCGCCATGGTCACCCGCAAGGACCCGCTGGACTACCTGCACCGCCTGCGCTTTCACGCCCAAGCGACGGATGCGAGCGCCTATGGACTCTGAACCCGTCGAGATCTGGACCGATGGCGGCTGCAAGCCGAACCCGGGGCCGGGCGGCTGGTCCGCGATCCTCAAATTCCGTGGCACCATCCGCGAGCTGTCCGGCGCGGCAGCCGAGACCACCAATAACCGCATGGAACTGACCGCCGCGGCCGAAGCACTGGAGGCGCTGACCCGCCCCTGCGCCATCGCTTTGCACACCGACAGCGAGTACCTGCGCAACGGCATCACCCGCTGGCACACCGGCTGGGTGCGCAAGAACTGGCGCAACGCCGCCGGTGAGCCGGTGAAGAACATGGACCTCTGGCGGCGCGTACTGGACGCCGCCCAGCCGCATGTGATCGAATGGCGGTGGGTGAAAGGCCATTCCGGCAATGCGATGAACGACCGCGCCGACCAGCTGGCGACCGCCGCCCGGGAAAGGCTGAAGGTGAGCAGTTGACGTCCGAACCGATCTCGCAGCGCGTGAGCCATGCCCGGCAGTTCCTCGCCGCCGGCTTCATCCTGCTGGTGTTCGTCGTGCTGTTGTCCGTCTGGTTCGCGCAGCGCGAGCGCGAGGACACGGCCGCGGCGCAGTCCACGCTGATCAACACCCAGCAACTCACCAACCTGCTCTCCACCATGCGCCAGGCCGAGACCGGCGAGCGCGCGTATCTGCTGACAGGTGACAAGGCGTATCTGACGACGGTTTATCAGCTCGCGCTGCACGCCGTCCCCGGCGAGCTCGATGCGTTGCGGACAACCTTCGGCGGCGGCCCGGAAGCCGCCGATCTCGATGTCGTCGACAAGACGGTGGCTTCCAAACTCGTCGAGCTGTCGCGCTCGATCGCGCTGTACCAGCAGGGCAACCTCGGCGCCGCGGTGGCGCTGATGCATAACAGCATCAACAATCACGCAATCATCCGGCTGCGCGACGTGATCGGCGCGATGCAAGACAAACAGATGCAGAGGCTGGCCTATACCCGCGCCCGCGTGCTGCGCAACGGCTGGATGCTGCAGGCCGTCACGTTCGCCGCCGTGATCGCGACGATTCTGCTGGCCGCTTTCGCGATTCGCGAAAACCGGCTGCAGAACCAGCAGTTGCGGGCTGCCCAGCAATCGCTGGTCGACGCCAACGAGGCGCTGGAACAGAAGGTGGAGGAGCGCACCCGCACCCTGGCGGCGAGCGAGGCGGCGCTGGTCATCGCCAACACCTCGCTGGAAGCGCGGGTGACGGAGCGGTCGCGCGAGCTGGACCGGATTTTCAAGCTGTCGACCGATCTGCTGGCGGTGGTCGATTTCGACGGACGGTTCCGCAATGTCAGCCCGGCGTGGACGCGGATCACCGGCTGGCCGGTCGAGGTTGCGCTGTCGCGCACCATCGCCGACTTCGTGCACGCGGAAGACCAAGCGGCCTCGGCCGCGAAGTTCGACTTGCTGCGCGAGGGCGCGCCGCTGACCGACTTTGAAAACCGCATTCGCTGCGCCGGCAATGACTGGCGCTGGCTCGCCTGGCGCGCCGTGCCGATGCCGGAAGACGGGATGATCTACGCGATCGCGCGCGACGTGACGCATGAGAAGGCGCGCGAGGAGCAGCTCCGGCAGAGCCAGAAGATGGAGATCGTTGGCCAGCTCACCGGCGGCATTGCGCATGACTTCAACAACCTGCTGACCATCATCATGGGCAGCCTGGAGCTGCTGCAACGCGACCTGAAGGACTCGGGCCCGAAAGTGACACGGCGGATTGAGGCGGCGGTGGGCGGTGCGAAGCGCGCCGCGGCGTTGACGCACCGGCTGCTTGCCTTCTCCCGCCGGCAGCCGCTGGCGCCGCAGGCGGTGGACGCAAACCGGCTGATCGCCGGCATGACCGAGATGCTGCACCGGACGCTGGGCGAGACGATCGCGGTGGAGCTGGTCACGGCGGCGGGGCTTTGGCAGGCGCTGGCCGACCCGAACCAGCTGGAAAACGCCGTGCTCAACCTGTCTGTCAACGCGCGGGATGCGATGCCGAACGGCGGGCATATCACGATCGAGACGCAGAACGCGCATCTGGACGAGGCTTATGCCGCGCGCCAGCAGGACGTGCAGCCCGGCCAGTACGTGCAAATCGCGATCACCGATACCGGCAGCGGCATGACGCCGGCGGTGAAGGAGAAGGTGTTCGAGCCGTTCTTCACCACCAAGCCGCAGGGCCAGGGCACTGGCCTCGGCCTCGCCCAGGTCTATGGCTTCATCAAGCAGACCGGCGGCCATGTCGCAATTTACAGCGAGCCGGATCAGGGCACCACGGTCAAACTCTATCTGCCGCGGGTGCCCGCCGCCGCCAGGCCGGAGCTGGCCAGGCCGGAGCCGGCCGCGCCGCTGCAGGCCGCGCCGCCTTCCGTGGCCGCGCGCGAGCCCGGCCGCGCCACCGGCGAGACGATCCTGCTGGTCGAGGACGAGGAGGATGTGCGGCAGTATTCGCGCGACATCCTGGAAGAGCTGGGTTACCGCGTGTTCTGCGCCGAGAATGCCGCCGCGGCGCTGAACCTGTTCAATGCCGCACCCGGCATCGACATGCTGTTCACCGACGTGGTGCTGACCGGCAAGATGAATGGCCGGCAACTGGCGGATGAAGTCCTGGCCCGACGGCCCGAGCTCATCGTGCTGTTCACCACCGGCTATACGCGCAACGCCATCATCCACCATGGCCGGCTGGATGAAGGCGTGAACTTCATCGGCAAACCCTTCACCGCCTCCGAACTAGCCCTTAAAGTCCGCAAGCTGTTCGACAATGTGAGGGTAAAGCAGGATTAAAGCCTATTCGATCTGCCTGACCGAAAAGCCGTCATTGCGACCGCAATCCAGCCGGCCAGCCGGCGACTCACGTCAAAATGCTGCGTTCGTTTCGGGACGGGGTTGCTCCGCTGCGCTCGCAATGACGTGTAAGCAAGTTCGTCTGACGAAGTCAGGAGCTCGTTTAAGAAGGGGCAAAGGTCAGCGCCAAACCATCCATGCAATAGCGCATCCCCGTCGGCGGCGGGCCGTCGGGGAAGACGTGGCCGAGATGGCCGCCGCAGCGCATGCAATGCACCTCGGTCCGTTCCATGCCGAAGGTGTAATCATTGCTGGTCGCGATGCCGTTGGGCAAGGGCGCGTAGAAGCTGGGCCAGCCGGTGCCGCTGTCGAACTTGGTGGTCGAGGAAAACAGCGGCAGCGCGCAGCCGGCGCAGTGGAAGGTGCCGGGACGATGTTCGTTCAAGAGCGGGCTGGAGAAGGGCGGTTCGGTGCCCTGGTCGCGCAGGATGTTATATTGCGCCGGCGTCAGCAGCTTGCGCCACTCCGCATCGGTATGGCGCACCGCGAAGGTGACCTCCTCCGCCCGCGCCGCGCCGGGCCAACGCTGCCCGCGCAGTGCCGCCAGCACCGCCACCGCGCTTACCCCAAGTAACACTGCTTTCCGTCGACCGATCATCGCTTTTCTCCTGCGCGGTTACTTAGCGTGTGGGCGCGGCGCGGCAAATCAGCTTTTCGAGATTTGGCGCAGCAGCTTGCGCAATGACTCCGGGGTGGAGACCGGCAAGGCGCAGACGCTGCCCCGGCAGACGAACGCCGCCGGCGTATCGCTGCGTTTGCCGTGCGCGGGATGCCCGGGCGGCAGCGCCGCGTCCGATGCTACCGGCAGCACCACCATCGCCGGATCCGGCGCCGCCAATGCCGCCTGCCGCAACGCGTCGCCGCCGCCGGTCACCACCACGCAGGCGGCGTTCTCCAGCGTATCCGCCGCCGCCAGCAGCACGGGTGAGCCGGCCAGCATGGCGCGCTTGCCACCATAGGCTGCCAGCACCGCGTCCGCTTTCGCCCAGTAAGCCGCGTCACCGGTCAGATGGTACAGCCGGGCGTAGTTTTCGGCCATCAACCCGATGCCGGACGGCGTCGGTCCGTCGCTGACGTTGCGCGTGCGAAACCCCTCGCCCGCCGGCAGGTCCGCGGCGTCCGCCGCCGCCGTGAAGAACGCGCCCGCGCCGTCGCCAAACGCCGGCTCCGCGGCGGCGAGGATGCGCAGCGCCTGGTTCAGCCGGGTGGGTCTGCCGGTGGCCTCGAACAACGCCAGAGCGGCGCGGATCATCGCCGCTTGGTCCTCGAGCAGCCCGGCGGCAGAGATTTTGCCGGACCGATAGGCGTGGTCGATCGTGCCGTTGTCGTGCCCCATCCGTTCCACGATAAACGTGAAGACGGCTTCGGCGGTCGCCAGCCACTCCGGCTCGGCAAACACCGCGCTCGCCCGCGCCAGCGCCGCCACCGTCAGGGCGTTCCAATCGGCGAGGATTTTATCGTCGCGGCCGGGCCGCACCCGCGCGCACCGCCGCGCCAATAGCAAATCCCTGCAGCGGGCGAGGTCGGTCTCCGTCTCGGCGGCGGCGATCGGGGTGCGGCGCTCCAGGATGATGCGCTCCTCCCAGTTGCCGTGTTCCGGCAGGTCGTAATGCCGGCCGAACAACGCGGCATCGGCGCCCAGCACGTCGCGGATTTCGGCGGCGGTCCAGACGTAGAACTTGCCCTCCACGCCCTCGCTATCGGCGTCTTCGGAGGCCGCGAACGCCTCCTCTTCGCGCATGTCGCGCATCAGCCAGGCCACGGTCTCACGCGCGCGGGCGGCGTACAGCGGATTCTTGGTTTGCGCGTAAACCAGCGCCAGCAGGTCCAGGATCAGCGCGTTGTCGTACAGCATCTTTTCGAAATGCGGCACCAGCCAGGCGTCGTCCGTGGCATAGCGGGCAAAGCCGCCGCCCAGATGATCGTAGATGCCGCCCTGGCTCATGCGGGTCAGCAGCAGCTCAACGGCTTCGGCGGCGCGCGCGTCGCCGGCGCGGAACGCCTCCTGCCAGAGGAACCGGAAGCTTGGCGCGTTGGGAAATTTCGGGGCGCCGCCGAGCCCGCCTTGCTGCCAGTCGACGGTGCCGAGGAACGAGGCGCGCACCTGGTCCAGCACCTCCGGCCCCGGGGGCGCGCCGGGCCGCGCGGCGGCATTGGCGGCCAGCGCCTTGCCCATCGAGACCACGGTGTGGCCGATCCGCTCGCGGTCGTTCTCCCAGGCTTCGCTAAGCGCCAGCAGCACCTGCGTGAAGCTCGGCCGGCCGAAGCGGGGCTGCGGCGGAAAATACGTGCCGCCCCAGAACGGTTCGCCCGCCGGCGTCAGCACCATGGTCAGCGGCCAGCCGCCTTGCTCGCCCATGGCGTGCAGCGCGGTCATGTAGATCTGGTCGATATCCGGCCGCTCCTCGCGGTCGACTTTGATGCTGACGAAGCGGGCGTTCATGATCTCCGCGACCGCCGGATCCTCAAAGCTTTCATGCGCCATCACGTGGCACCAATGGCAGGCGGCGTAACCGATCGAGAGCAGTATCGGCACGTCCCGCGCCTTCGCCTCCGCCAGCGCCGCCGGCCCCCAGACCTGCCAGTGCACGGGGTTGTCCTGATGCTGTTGCAGATAGGGCGAGGAGGCCAGCTTAAGCAGATTCGCCATGTTCACGCTTCCCCTGCTCTATGCGACCCTACATAGTGTGGGTAAACAGGAGGACCAGCCTTTGGGCGAACGCGTGGCCGGGGATCCGGCGCAGTTTTACGACAGCCATATTTTCATCTGCACCAACCGGCGTCCAGACGGCCACAAGCGCGGCAGTTGCGCCGCCGGCGGTTCCGAGAAGATCAAGGACTACATGAAGGCGCGCGCGAAAGAGCTTGGCATCGCGCGGATACGCGTCAACGCCTCGGCCTGCCTGGACCGCTGCGAGCTGGGGCCGTGCGTGGTGATCTACCCGGAAGGCGTCTGGTACAAGGTCGACTCGCGCGAGGCCGCCGATGCCGTGCTCATGAGGCATGTGGTGCAAGGCGGGCGTATACCGGAATTGCTGCTGCCGGAAGAATGACTGCCCGTGCCCTGCCGTTGCCCGACGCGGACAGCCAGGGCTTGGAGCGTGATAAGTGAAACATCGCGCTCTAGAGCCAAACAAGATTAGAGCATGATGAGTGCTAGCTCTTCATGCTCTAGTTTTTCTCGATGTTGGTCGAAGACTTGCAGCTTCCACGCACCCGGCGTTCCGGCAGCCTGGCGGCGGCGTAGGAGGCGCGCTTAGCCTCGTACATTCGCAGATCGGCATCGCGCACCGTGGCGTCCAGGTGGTTGGGGCCGTGGCAGATCGCTGCTCCGAGTGACAGGCGCAGGGGATTGTCCGGCGCCGCCAGGTTGCCGCGCGCCGCCAGCGCCCGGATGCGGGCGACGATCGCCGCCGCTTCGGGTTCTCCCGCCGCGGGAACGACAAGGACGAATTCGTCGCCGCCGATCCGCGCGGCACAGCATGGCCGCTCGGTCGCCATCGACAGAACGCGTCCGCCGCGACGCAGCAGATCGTCGCCGAAGGCATGGCCGAACTGATCGTTGGCGGCCTTCAGACCATCAAGATCGGCAATGATCACGGCCACGGGAAACGGCCCTTCGCGATCAAACCGCTGCAGATGCTCAATGAAGGCGGCGCGGTTGTGCAGGCCGGTCAAGATGTCGTGCCGGCTCAGGAATTCCAGATGCCGCTCGGCCTTCTTGCGGGCCGTGATGTCCGTCACCACCACCAGAACCCTCGCCCAGTCGTCCTCGTGGCCCGGCAGCACGGACACCTGCAACAGCACGTTGAGCGCGGCGCCACTGAGCGCGTAGTTCACGGCCTCTCGACGCAAGGTGAGATCGCCCTCCCAGAAGCTCACCAGCTCGTCGGTGAAATGCGGCAACATGTCCTCGCGCATGATCTCCGGCAGGCGCTCGATCAGCGTGGCCTGGTCCGGCGCCTCAAACAGCGTCAATGACATCTGGTTTGCATCGATGATGCGGATCGCTCGCAGGCACTGCAACGCAAAATCCCGGTTCTGGGCGAGGTGGCGGCGCAAATCAGCGACGCCCGCGGCCCGCGCCTCGCTCAGGAGCAGCCGGATTTTGCTGGCGTCCTGAACCAACAGCGCGGCTGGGGAATACTCAAACAAGCTATGGGCATAGCGTTCGCTAACGACCAGATCGCGCCGGGCATTTTCCTGTATCGAAACATCCTCGACGGCGACCAGCACGCGCGCCCAATCATGCTCATGGCCTGGCAGGATCACGCCGTGGACACAGACATCGATCGGCTGGCCGCTGAGCGAACGATCAACCGACCTGAAACAGAAGGTCGGCTCGCCGCTCCACATCTGGGTCAATTGCTCGATATGCGGTGAATTAGCATAGAGCGGGAAAATGCTCTGCAAATTGCGGTTCAGCGTCGTGAGATCGGGGCAGCTGAACAGCCGCAGCGTCTCGCGGTTTACTTTGAGAACCCGCAGCTTGGAGAAACACAGGCCGATTTGTTGCGGATCCTCCAGCAAAAATTGCCGCAGGTCGGTCAGGCCCTCGGCGCGCCAGCGCTCATAGAGCTGCTTCAACTCGGAATAATCTTCCAGCCACAGCGACACCGGCGCCAGGTCGAACATCTGCGCGTCGTCCAAAGGCGACGACCAGTCCGGCAGCGATACCAGCGCACCGGCCGCCATGGCGCGCCGCCATTCCGCGACGCCGTCATTGAGCGGGGGCTGGTCCGAGCCGTGCTTTGGCGCCATCATGAATTCCACGCGGGTAGTCTGACGGCGATTAATGAATGATTTATGATGGAACGGTCGTTCGGCCCCGCGGGCCAAAGATTCTCTTGACTCGGCACGGCGAAGGATAGCGGAGTAGAGCCACGTTCAGGAGGGCTTTCCAGGCTTTGATCTTGACCCGTCGGCCACAGGCGCGCTTTTCCGTCCGGACCAGCCGGATGGACCAGAATTGATGACCATAGCGCCGCCGAAGCTTCGTAAACTCCACATCGTCACCCATGGCTGCCAGATGAACGTGTATGACTCCGCCCGGATGGCGGATCTGCTGGCGCCGCTCGGCTACGCGCCTAGCCCGACGCCGGAGGGCGCCGACATGGTGATCATGAACACCTGCCATATCCGCGAACGGGCGGCCGACAAAGTGTTTTCCGCGCTCGGCCGGCTGCGCGATCTGAAAGAGGCCGGCGGCGGCCGCATGATGATCGCGGTGACCGGCTGCGTGGCGCAGGCGGAAGGCGAATTGTTGCTGGAGCGGGCGCCTTACGTGGACATGGTGGTGGGGCCGCAGGCTTATCACCGGCTGCCAGAGCTGATCGCGCACGTGCATCGCGGCCAGGGTTCGGTGATCGACACCGCGTTTCCGGCCGAACAGAAATTCGACTTCCTGCCGGACGCCGCCGCGTCCCAGGGAGTGATCGCCAACCTCACGGTGCAGGAAGGCTGCGACAAATTCTGCTCGTTCTGCGTGGTGCCGTACACGCGGGGCGCGGAAGCCAGCCGGCCGGCGGCCAGCGTGCTCGCCGAGGCGCGGCGGATGGCGGCGCAGGGCACACGGGAGATCGCGCTGCTCGGGCAGAACGTGAACGCTTATCATGGCGAAGGTCCGGATGGCCGCGTCTGGCCGCTGGCGCGGCTGCTCGCGGCGCTGGCGGACATCCCCGGCATCGCGCGGCTGCGCTACACCACCTCGCATCCCTCCGACATGACCGAGGAACTGATCGCGGCGCATCGGGACAACCCGGCGCTGCTGCCGTATCTGCATCTGCCGGTGCAATCCGGCTCGGACAAAATTTTGGCCGCGATGAACCGCAAGCATACAGCCGACGACTTCCGGCGGATCGTGGAGCGTCTGCGCGCGGCGCGGCCGGATATGGCCTTCACCTCGGATTTCATCATCGGCCATCCGGGCGAGACCGACGCGGATTTCGCCGCCACGATGGCGCTGGTGCGCGAGACCGGCTTCGCGCTGGCTTACAGCTTCAACTACTCGCCCCGCCCCGGCACGCCGGCGGCGGCGCTGCCGCAAGTGGAGCAGGCGGTGAAAGATGCGCGGCTGCATGAACTGCAGGCTGAGCTGCGCCGCCAGCAGGATGCGTTCAACGCCGCAACCGTGGGCCTGACCACGCCGGTGCTGTTTACAGGCGCCGGCCGCTATCCTGGGCAGATCGCGGGGCGTTCGGTATATAACCAGCCGGTGGTCGCCGCCGCGTCCGCGCCGCTGACCGGCGAAATCCATGACGTGACAATCACCCGCGCCAATCCCAATTCACTGATAGGTTCTCTCGCACAGGAGTGTATCGCCGCTTGAGCCAAATCATCGCCTCCGCCCAACCGTTAACCGCTCCGCCGCAATCCCTCACCCTCACCTTCGCCAATAACGCGTTGCTGCCGCTGCTGCTCGGCGATCATGACCGGCATCTCGCCCGCATCGAACAACGTCTCGGCGTGCGCCTCGCCTGCCGGGGCAACCGCATCGCGATCTCCGGCACGGCCGCGCAGATCGCCGCCGCCGAAGCAGCGCTGGCGGCGCTGTACCGGCAGCTTGAACGGGGCGAGCAGATCGACGGCCCGCGGGTGGACGCGGCGATGCGGCTGACCGACCCGACCGCCGATCCGCGCCTGCCGCTCTCCGACCTGCCGGCGATCCGCACCCGCAAAGGCGCGATCGGCCCGCGTAGCCAGGGCCAGACCGGCTATATCGACCTGCTGTCGCGCCATGAAATGGTGTTCGCGATCGGGCCAGCCGGCACCGGCAAGACCTATCTCGCGGTAGCGCAGGCAGTGGCGATGCTGACCTCCGGCAAGGTCGACCGCATCGTGCTGTCCCGCCCGGCGGTGGAGGCGGGCGAGCGGCTGGGCTTTCTGCCCGGCGATATGAAAGAGAAGGTCGATCCGTATCTGCGCCCGCTTTATGACGCGCTGAACGACATGCTGCCGGGCGACCAGCTAACCCGGCGGATGGCCGCCGGCGAGATCGAGATCGCGCCGCTGGCCTTCATGCGCGGCCGCACGCTGGCACATGCCTTCGTGATTTTGGACGAGGCGCAGAACACCACCGCCGTGCAGATGAAGATGTTTCTGACGCGGATGGGCGAAGGGACGCGCATGGTGATCACCGGCGACCTCACGCAGATCGACCTGCCGCCAAACATCCGCTCGGGCCTTGCCGACGCGCTGGACACGCTGGAAGGCGTGCCCGGCATCGGCGTCGCCCGCTTCACCAATACCGACGTGGTGCGCCATCCGCTGGTCGGGCGGATCGTGGAGGCCTACGACCAGCGCCACGCCGCCGCCCGCGAACACGCGCGCGAGAAGCGCGACTGATGGAGCCAGGCAGTACCGGCGCTCCCGGTTTGGGGGGCGGATTGATCGTGGCGGAGCGGCGCTGGCGGTTTTATGTGCGCGATGTGGCGCGGGTGGTGGCCCGCGCGATGGCGGCGGCGGCATGCCATGCGAGCGTGGTGCTGACCGATGACCGGACGATCCAACGGCTGAACGCGCGCGACCGCGGGCGCAACAGACCGACCAACGTGCTGACCTATGAACAGCCGCCGGAGATTTTGCTGGGGCTGGGCACGGTGCTGGCCGAGGCGCGCGCCGCCGGCAAGACCGTGGCGGCGCATCTGTCGCATCTGCTGATCCACGGCGCCCTGCATCTGGCCGGCGCCGACCACGACCATGTGCGCGCCGCGCGCGCGATGGAGCAGGCGGAAAGCCGGCTACTGGCGCGGCTGCGCATCGCCAACCCCTGGAAGAACCGATGAGTTCGGCGCTGCAACGGCTGCTCGGCCGCTTGCGCAACCCCGAGCAATCGGTGCGCGAATCGATCGCCGAGCTGGTGCAGGAAAACCGCGCCGAGACCGAGACCAGCGCCTCCGGCGAGACGGTGGATCTGAGCGCGCAGGAGCGGGTGCTGATCGCCAACGTGCTGCGCCTGCGCGAGATCACCGCCGACGACGTGATGGTGCCGCGGCCGGACATCATCGCCATGCGCGCCGACCTGACGCTGGCGCAGGCGCTGGACCGGATCCGCGCCGAGGGCCATTCCCGGCTGCCGGTGTTCCGCGACAATCTCGATGACCTGCTCGGCATGGTGCACATCAAAGACGTGTTCGCCTTCACCGGTCCGGCCGAGACGTTTTCGCTGGAAGCGATCCTGCGCAAGCCGCTGATGGTGGCGCCGCAGATCAGCGTGCTCGATTTGCTGCTGCAGATGCGCCAGACCCGCACGCATCTGGCGCTGGTGGTCGACGAGTATGGCGGCATCGACGGGCTGCTCACCATCGAGGATCTGGTGGAGACGATCGTCGGCGATATCGCGGACGAGCATGACGAGATCGAAGGCCCGATGGTTGTGGAGCGGCCGGACGGCGCGCTCGACATCAACGCGCTGCTGCCGGTGGAAGAGTTCGAGGCGCGGATCGGGCCGGTGCTGTCCGAGGATGAACGGGAAGCCGATATCGAAACCGTCGGCGGGCTGGTGTTCAACCTGGCAGGACGGGTGCCGGCAAAAGGCGAGATCATCACGCACCCGTCGCGCATCGAGTTTCTGGTGCTCGAAGCCGACGCGCGGCGCATCAGGCGGCTGCGGGCGCGGCGGACCTGTACGCCGGAAGCCGAGGAGATCGCCGCGCGCGACGAGTCTTAAAAGCCGTTCTAAAACCTACTCTGGCGGCCATCTGAGGCGTCTGTCTGCGTTTTTGCGCTGGGACTGGACTTGCGTTCGGTCGGGTTGCCTCGCCGCGGGGTGCGTGGCAGGACGCGGCATGTTGCGGTTGCGCAAGTTTACGGCAGGGCTGCCGGCGGATGCGCGGCTGGCTCTGCTGATCGCGGCGCTGCTGGCGGTCCGGCTGACGGTTTATGTTTGGCTGGCGGGCAGCGTGCACGCGCTGCCGGCGTCGCTCTGCCGGTGGGATTGCGACTGGTACAAGGACACGTCGCGGCTGGGCTATCCGACGGCGCCGCGCGCCGCGCCCGGAACCACCTTCGGGCAGGCGGCCTGGGCGTTTTTCCCGATGTTCCCGGCGCTGATGGCGGGCACGCACTGGCTGCTCGGCATTTCCTCCATCGGGTCCGGCACCGTGGTCGCCAACCTCGGCCTGGCCGGCTTCGTGTTCTTCGCGGTGAAGTATCTGCGGCTGGTCGCGCCGGCGACCGACGGCGTGGCGCTCACGGTGTTTCTGCTGGCCTGGCCGTATTCGTTCTATCTCTCGGTGCCGTACACCGAGGGCGTTTACTCGGGCCTGACCATGGCCGGGTTCTGGTTGCTGGCGCGCGGGCGTTTTGGCGCGGCGAGCGTGGTGGCGGCGCTGCTTTCCGCGACGCGGCTGACCGGCGTGCTGCTGACGCCGGTGATCGGCTGGCACCATCTGCGGCTGATCACGGCGGCTTTGCGCGCGGGCGACAGGCGCGGCGCGCTGGCGGCGCTACGGGCCGGGCTGCTGCCAGCCGCGCTGGCGCCGCTCGGCCTGTTCGCTTTCATGCTGTATCTTTACCTGCATACCGGCGACGGGCTGGCGTTTATCCACATCCAGCGCGGCTGGAACCGCGCGGCGCAGAATCCGGTGACGGCGCTGTGGACGGGCCTCACCGAGTTCGACTTCACCAGCGTGACGCCGTTCAAATCCGAGTCCATGAGTTTCGACGCGCTATGCGCACTGGCTGGCCTATTGCTGGCGGCGCGGCTGTTGCGGTTGCGGCGCTACGCCGCCTGCTGGTTTCTGACCTTGTCGATCGTGCTGCCGCTGACCGCCGGGCTGCTCAGCATGCCGCGCTACGTGCTGGCGCAGCCGCTGTTCATGGTGTTTTTGTTCGACTTCATCTGGACGTCGAAATACCGCGCGGTGTTTGCGGAGATCGTCGTGGTTTCTGTTATCGCGCAGCTGTTCCTCGTGGTGTTCTGGATGCAGGCCTATGCCTTTCTTCATTGAGCGCTTCGCACCGGCGCTGGGCGCCGCGCTGCTGCTGGCGGAGCTGTGCGTCGCCGGGCTTAGCCTGTTCGCGCCGCGGGTGGACCGGGATTACGCCGATTTCTACATCACCGGCGCACGCTCCTGCTGGGTGGTGCCGGGCAGCGACACGCGCGATGCCGCCGACCTGCGCGTGGACGACATTGCGGTGGGCAAGCTCAGCCATAGCGACGCGTGCTATCTGTTGGGCGCCGGCTGGAGCTTCGTGGAGACGTGGGGCGTGTGGAGCGATGGGCCAGTGGTGGGCCTCGACCTGCCGGTGGTTGCGGGCAAACATGCGGTGTTGCTCACGGTGGTCGGGTTCTCGCCGCAAAACCGGCAGAGCGTACGAATTCTCATCAATGGCGCCGCGCAAGGCAGCGCCTTCGTGCCGGCCGCCAGACGATCGACGCTGAGCATAAGCGTGCCGCCGAGCGCAATGGGCGAGCTTCATATCACGCTGCGCATCAAACATCCCGGATCACCGGCCGCCGCGCATCTCGGCGGTGATGAACGCCAACTAGGTCTTGGGCTGATCGCGATCCACTGGCAGTAGAGCGCTCATCACAGCACCGGCTCGGTAACGTGTTATGGTGAGTCAGCTGGGGCGGCTTTTGAGCACCGAAGCGAAGCGTACGCTGAGTACGTGAGCATCGGAGCGCAGAAAAGACGCCTCAGATGGCCGCCAGAACGCGTTACCTCACCCGACGCTGATCGAGCTGACTTCAGGACCTTTCGCGCCCTGCACGACATTCATGCGGACGGACTGGCCTTCCTGCAACGGCGGCAGGCCGGCTTGTTCCAGAGCGGTGGCGTGCACGAACACGTCCTTGCCGCCACTTTGCGGGCTGATGAAGCCGAAGCCCTTGGTAGAATTGTACCACTTCACCACGCCGACCATTTCCACCGCCGGGCCGCTGGCCTGCTGGCGCGGCGGACGCGGGCCGGAAGGCGAACGCGGCCGGTCGAACCCGCCGCCGCCACCACCGCCGCCATAGCCACCGCCGCCGGCACCATACCCGCCGCCGCTGCGGGGCGGCGGCGCTTCGCCTTCGGTCACCGAGATCACCTGGTCGACCTGCCGGCCCTTCTGCCCTTGGCCGACCCGCACCTGCAAAATCGAGCCGGGCGTGACCGCCTGGAAGCCGGCATTCTGCAGCGAGTTTGCGTGCAGAAACACGTCGCCCGAGCCGTCGGACATTTCCACGAAGCCGAAGCCTTTTTCAGGATTGTACCACTTCACGGTCGCTTTCGCCTCGGGTGCCGAGGAGACCGCGCCGAAGCCGGCGAAGGAGGGGGGTGGCGGCGTGTTGCCGAAAAAATTATCGTCATCGAAACCGCGGCGGCGGGGCTGCCGCTGGCGGTCGTTCTTGGGGGGTCGCACTATGAAAACAGTCCTTACGAATTAAAACACGTGGCTTGGCGCCTATGGCGGCATGGCCACCTTAAGGCAGTGTCGGCTCTCCTTCAATCCCGAAATCACGGCGGCAGCGCGCGACTTAATATTTCCGTAGTAAAGCGATTAAACGGCCCTGCACCTTCACCCGTTCCGCCGGCACGATCCGTGTTTCGTAACGGACATTGGCGGGCTCAAGCGCGATCGACTGCCCGCGCCGGCGCAGCCGCTTCAGCGTGACCTCTTCCTCGTCGATCAGCGCCACAATGATCTGCCCGTTCTCCGCAGTCTCGCCCTTACGGATGATCACGGTGTCGCCATCAAGTATGCCGGCCTCGATCATCGAATCGCCTTCAACCTCAAGCGCGAAATGATCGCCCGGGCCGAGCAGCGCGACCGGCACCTCGATCTCCGCGGAGTTGTCGCGCAGCGCCTCGATCGGCAGGCCGGCGGCGATCTTACCATAGAGGGGCAAGGAGATCGCCGCCGCTTCGTTGGCGGCGCGCACCGCCGGCAGCTTGCCGGTGAAATCGCCACGAATGACGTTCGGCGCGAAGCGCGGCGCTTCCCGCGGCTCGCGCGGCGACAGATCCTCCGACAGCCGCATGACTTCCAGCGCCCGCGCCCGGTGCTTGTGGCGGCGCAGAAAGCCCCGCTCCTCCAACGCCACGATCAGCCGGTGGATGCCGGATTTCGAGCGCAGGTCGAGCGCTTCCTTCATTTCCTCGAAACTCGGCGAGCAGCCGGTCTGGCGCAGGTGCTTGTCGATAAACACCAGAAGCTCGTGTTGTTTGGTCGTCAGCATCGCCGGCTCCCACCGTTGCTGTTAGAACAAAGCGCTAACATGCGGATGTTCTATGAGTGTTCCCGTCACTACGTCAAGCGTAATGATGAACCGGCTTTACAGGTCGTCGAGGAGGATGACTTGCACGATGGCGCCTGCCGGCTGCGGCAGGTCGAACGGCGGCCGGCGGATCAGCGCGCCGGCCTGCGCCAGGGTTCGCAACATGCCGGAGTCCTGCCTCTCGAACGCCGTGACGTGAAAGCTGCCGTTTTCGCGGCTTAATGTCGCGCGCGTATAGTCTTCGCGGTGGTCGTTCGCGGGGAGCGGCGCCGCCAGCGTCGCGGGGTGCAGAGCCGGTGCCGCGGCCGGCTGGCCGGACATTCGGGCGATCGCGGGGCGGAGGAACAGCACGGCGCAGACAAAGGCGGAGACCGGGTTGCCGGGCAGGCCGAGCAGCGGCATGCCGCCCAGCCAGCCGAACATCAGCGGTTTGCCCGGCCGCATCGCGATCTTCCAGAAGTCGAGCTTCAAGCCGCGTGCTTCCAGCCCCGATTGCACCAGATCATGATCGCCGACGCTGGCGCCGCCGGTGGTGAGCAGCAGGTCGCAGCCGCGCGCGGCGTCCGCGCCAGCGGCGATCGCGCCCCGCTCGTCGGCCGCGATCGGCAGCACCACCGCCTCGCCGCCGCTGGCGGTGATGAAGGCGGCGAGCGCGTGCGCGTTGGAGCTGGCGATGCCGCCCGGCGGAATTGTCTCACCCGGCAGCGCGATCTCGTCGCCGGTGGCGAGGATGGCGATGCGCGGCCGGCGGTGGACGGTAAGCCAAGGGTGGTTGCCGGCGGCGGCGAGGCCAATGTCACGCGCCGAGAGCGGGCGGCCGGCGGAGATCAGCACTTCGCCGGCGTGAAAATCCTGGCCGGCGGGGCGGATGTGGCGGCCGGGGCGGCAGGTGTCATGAACGGTCAACTGCGTGCCTTGGATGCCCGCATCCTCTTGGAGCAGCACCGCGTCCGTGCCGGCGGGCATGAAGCTGCCGGTGAACAGCCGCACGGCTTCACCCGGGCCGATGCCGCCATCAAAAGGATGCCCGGCGGGCGCGGCGCCGATCACTTTCAAAACCGCGCCCTCCGCGGCGTCGGCGGCGCGTAGCGCGTAGCCGTCCATGGCGGAGACATCCGCCGGCGGCTGCGTCAGCCGGGCGGTCAGCGGCGCGGCCAGCACGCGGCCCCAGGCGTTTGCGAGTGCGATGGTTTCCGTCGGCGTGGCCCGCAGCTTCGCCAGTATCTGTGCGCGCGCCGCCTCGACCGAAATCATGCTTGGCTGAAGTCGCCCGATTTGCCGCCGGATTTGGCGGTGACGCGGATGGCTTCGATGCGCATGCCGCGATCGACGGCTTTGACCATGTCGTAGATGGTCAGCGCGGCGACGCTGACCGCGGTCAGCGCTTCCATCTCCACGCCAGTCCGGCCGGTGGTGCGCACTGTGGCCGCGATCTCCACCGCGTCCAAACCTACATCGAGCCGTACGGTCACGGAAGAAAGCGGCAGGGGATGGCAAAGCGGGATCAGTTCGGCGGTGCGTTTGGCGGCAAAAATCCCGGCCAGGCGGGCGGCGGCCAGCACATCGCCCTTCGCCGCCGCGCCGGCGCCGATCAGCGCCGCGGTCGCCGGCAGCATGACCACCCTGCCCTTCGCGGTCGCCTCGCGCACCGTCTCCGTTTTTGCCGAGACATCGACCATGTGGGCGGCGCCGGCGTCATCCAGATGCGTGAGTGCGCTCAGAGGCTGTTTCATGGGTGGGCGGTTGAGGACCGGCGAGGGATTTTTCGGCCTGGAAAGGAAGCTTCGAAGCCACGATGGGGTTCCATCGGGGCGAGAACCTGACGCGTCCAGGGCGGAAAAGCACCGCCGGGCCGACCCGATCCACTCATGAAACAGCCTCTCACGCGTCCGTGCCGAGCAGCCGACGCACCGCCGCGGTTACGTCCGCTTCGCGCATCAGCGCCTCGCCGACCAGGAAGCCCTGCACGCAGACCTTGCGCAGATTTTCGATATCGGCGTGCGTCTTGATGCCGGATTCCGAAATCAGGAACCGGTCCGGCGGCGCCAGGCGCGCGAGCCGCGCGGTGGTGCCGACGTCGGTGACCAGCGTTTTCAGGTTTCGGTTGTTGATGCCGAGCAGCGGCGTGCGCAAGCCCAGCGCCCGGTCCAGCTCCGCCTCGTCATGCACCTCCGCCAGCACGTCCATGCCGAGATCCCGCGCCAGGTCCTCCAGATCGCGCGCCAGGCTGTCGCTCAGCGCCGCCATGATCAGCAGGATGCAGTCGGCGCCCATCGCACGGCTTTCGTAAATCTGCCACGGGTCCAGGATGAAATCTTTCCGCAGCACCGGCAGCGGCACCGCGGCGTGCGCTTCGCGCAAGTGCCAGGCGGCGCCTTCAAAATACGCCGCGTCGGTCAGCACCGAAAGGCAGACCGCGCCGCCGGCGGCATAGGCCCTGGCCAGCGTGGCGGGCTCGAAATCTTTACGGATCAGGCCGCCGGAGGGCGAGGCTTTCTTGATCTCGGTGATCAGGCCGGGGCGGCCGGCGGCGGTGGCGTCCATCAGCGCCCGACCGAAGCCACGCGGCGGCTCCGCCTCGCGCGCGCGGGCGCGGATTTCGGGCAAGCCATGGCGCTGTTTGCGGCGCGCGGTCTGCTTGCTGGTGTCGGCGCAGATGCGCGTTAGGATGTCCTGTTCGATCACGTCGGCCACGTCGCTATGTCTCCCGCGAGGCTGTGCGCAGCGCGTCCAGCACCGCTTTGGCCGCGCCATTGTCGATCGCTTTGGCAGCCAGTGCGGCGCCTTCGACCAGGCTGGTGGTGCGGCCGGCGACGATCAGCGCCGCCGCCGTGTTGAACAAGATGGTGTCGCGATACGCGCCTTGCGCGCCTTCCAGCAAGGCCAGCAATGCGGCGGCGTTGTATGCCGCATCGCCGCCGGCGATTGCGCTGTGTGGTGCGGCGGGCAGCCCGGCCTCGGCGGCGGTCAAAGTAAATTCGGTAATCTCGCCGTGTTTGAGCGCGACCACCTGGTTTTCGCCGTCCAGCGTCAGCTCGTCCAGGCCGTTGCCGTGCACGATCCAGGCGGCTTCGGTGCCCAGCCGCGCCAGTGTTTCCGCCATCGGGCGGGACCAGGCGGGATCGAACACGCCGATCAGCTGGCGGGTGACGCCGGCGGGGTTGGCCATCGGGCCGGTGAGGTTGAACAAGGTGCGGGTGCCGAGTTCGACCCGAACGGGTGCTGCGTGGCGCAGCGCCGGGTGGTGGCGGGGCGCGAACAGGAACACGCAACCGGCGGCCGCGAGGATGTCCGGTAGACGTTCCAGCGGCGGCTCGATGGTTACGTCCAGCGCCGCCAGCACATCGGCGCCGCCGGCGCGCGAGGACAGCGCGCGGTTGCCGTGTTTGGCGACCGGCACGCCGCAGGCCGCCAGCACCAGCGTGACGGCTGTGGAGATGTTGAGCGAATGCGCGCCGTCGCCGCCGGTGCCGCAGACATCCATGGCGGCCGGCGGCGCGGCCACGCGGGTCATGCGGGCGCGCAGGGCGGTGACCGCGCCGGTCAGCTCCGCCACCGTCTCGCCGCGGGCGCGCATCGCCATCAGCATGCCGGCGATCTGCGACGGGGTGGCGTGACCGTCCATCACCACGCCGAACGCCGCCGCCGCTTCCTCGGCGCTGAGCGTCTCGCCACGGCCGAGCCGCGCCAGCACCGGTTTCAGCGACTGGTTCACGCCGCGCGTCCCGCCGACGCCGCACGTCCCGCCGACGCCGCGCGTCCCGCCGCGTTGTGTTGGGCGGCAAGGCCGAGGAAGTTGCGGAGGATGTCGTGGCCGTGGCTGGTGGCGATGCTCTCCGGGTGGAACTGCACGCCGTAGACCGGCAGGCTGCGGTGCGCGAGGCCCATGATGATATCATCGGCGGTCTTTGATATCACTTTTAATGTCTCTGGAAGGCCTTCGCGCGCAACGATCAGTGAGTGATAGCGGGTAGCCGTGAAAGGATCGGGCAGCCCGGCGAAAATATCTGCGCCGTCGTGATGGATCGAGCTGGTCTTGCCGTGCACCGGCGCCGCGGCGCGCACTACCTGGCCGCCAAAGGCCTGGCCGATCGCCTGATGGCCGAGGCAGACGCCGAGCAGCGGCATTCGGCACTCAGCCGCCGCCGCGATCAGGTCGAGGCAGATGCCGGCCTGGTTCGGCGTGCAGGGGCCGGGCGAAAGCACGATCGCCTGCGGCCGCAGCGCGAGCGCTTCGGCGGGCGTGATCGCATCGTTGCGTTTCACCACGCAGGCCGCGCCGAGGTCGCCGAAGAAATGCACCAGGTTAAAGGTGAAGCTGTCATAGTTGTCGATCAGCAAAATCACGCGCCGGGCTCCGTGACGTAGCGGCCGGCATCCTCGGCGGCGCGGAACAGCGCGCGTGCCTTTTGCACGCTCTCCGCATATTCCGCTTCCGGATCGGAATCGGCGACCACGCCGACGCCGGCCTGCACGTACATCACGCCATCTTTTACCAGCGCCGTGCGCAGGCCGATGCAGGTGTCCATGGTGCCGTTGGCGGCGAAATAACCGATACAGCCGGCATACAGGCCGCGCCGGGAGGGCTCCAGCTCCTCGATGATCTGCATGGCGCGGACTTTCGGCGCGCCGGAGAGCGTGCCGGCGGGAAAGCCCGCGATCAGCGCATCCAGCGCGTCGCACTCCGGCCGGATCGTACCCTCCACGGTCGAGGACAGATGCATCACGTGGCTGAAACGCTCGATCGCGAAACTTTCCTTCACCCGCACCGAGCCGAGCTGCGCGACCCGGCCGACATCGTTGCGGCCGAGGTCGAGCAGCATCAGATGCTCGGCGCGCTCTTTCGGGTCCGCGAGCAGTTCCGCCGCAAGTGCTAAGTCCTCGGCCTTGTCGGCGCCGCGGCGGCGGGTGCCGGCGAGCGGGCGGATGGTGACGGTGCCATCGCGCAGCCGGACCAGGATTTCGGGGCTGGAGCCGACGGCCTGGAAATCGCCGAAGTCGAGGTAGAACAGGAACGGCGCGGGGTTGATACGGCGCAGGCTGCGGTACAGCGCGAAGGGCGGCAGCGTGAAGGGTGCGGCAAAGCGCTGGCTTGGCACCACCTGAAACACGTCGCCGGCGTAGATGTAGTCCTTCGCGGCTTCGACTTTCGCCAGGAACTCCGGCTTGCTCATGTTGGAGGTGATGGCGAGCGGCGGCTGCACCGGGCCGGCCAGTTTCGGCACCGGCCGATCCAGCGCCGCTGCGGCGGCGGCGAGGCGGCCCTGCGCCAGCTCATAGGCTTCGGCGGCGGAGAGGCTCGGGCGCGGATAGACCGGCGCGGCGAGCGTGAGTTCGTCGGTCACGCCATCGAAGATCGCGAACAGGCTCGGGCGGACCAGTATGCCGTCCGGGATGCCGAGCACGTCCGGGTTGGTGTCCGGCAGACGCTCCATCAGCCGCACCATGTCGTAGCCGAGATAGCCGGAGAGGCCGCCGGTCATCGGCGGCAGGCCGTCCGGCACGTCCAGCCGGGTCTCCGCGATCAGCGCGCGCAGGCTGTCGAGCGGCGGCATACCGGCAGGGGTGAAAGCTTGGGGGTCGCGTTCGGCGTCGCGGTTGACCGAGGCGACGCCGCGGTCGCAGCGCCAGATCAGGTCGGGCGCCATGCCGATGACGGAATAGCGGCCGCGCGTGGCGCCGCCTTCCACGCTTTCCAGCAGGAACGAAAACGGCTTGCCGTGGGCGAGCTTCAAAAAAGCAGCGACCGGCGTCAGCAGGTCGGCGATATCGTGCCGCCAGACCAGCGCGCCCCGGCCGGCGTCATAGGCGGCGCAGAATGCTTCGAAGCGGGAGGGGGAAGCGACGTTCATTGGTCTGGCGTTGTACGCCTATTGATAGATTTGCGCGAACAGCTTCTGATCGACGGTGATCTTGTCGCGGGCGCGCAGGCTGGCGATGAAACTCTCGCCCACGTCATCCTGCATCGCCTTGGCCATCGCCGTCTGCACCTGCGCGTAGTCGCTCTGGTCATCCGCCGGGCCCGGCTGCACGACATGCAGCAGTTGCGCGACGGTGAAACCGTCCGGGGTCTGCAGCATCGTTGCTTCGCCTGGCTTCAGCGTAAACAAAATCTGCGCGAGCTGGCTGGGCACGCCGTTCGCCGGCGCGTTGCGGGTGACCGGCGGGGTCATCGTCACCGCGTCGCCGGCGGCGGCGGCCGCGGCGTCCAGCGTCTGGCCGGTGTTCACGGCGTTCAGCAGCGCCGCCGCCTTTGTTTCCGCCGCCCGCAGCAACTGGTCGTTGGTCCAGGCGGCCAGCACCTTGTCCCGCGCCTGATCGAAGGGCTGCACGGCGGGCGGGGCGACGCCGTCCACCGTCAGCGCGAAGTAGCTGCCGTTCGGGCCGTTCAGCAGATGCGGGGCGGCATGCGGCGGTGCCGCGAAGGCGGCTTTCACCACCGCCGCCTTCAGCTCCGCGCCGCCCGGGATCGGCGCCGGCGTGCCGGCGGCGCTGTTGCCGTTGGCGTCGAGCGTGCCCTGCAGCGCCACCAGGCCGATATTGCCGGGCAGCTTGTCCAGCGGTGTCTGTCCGGCCAGCGCGTCCTGCAGATTATTCACATCCTGCGCCACGTCCATCTGCGCTTTTTGCAGCTGCAGCTGCGCCCGGATCTGGCTGAACAGGGCGGCGGGCGGCAAGGCGGTGCTGCCGGTGTCGGTGACCTTGAACACGAACACGCCGAGCGGCCCCTGTACCGGCCCGGTGATTTCGCCGGGCATCGCCGCGAACACCGCCTGGCCCAGAGCCGGCGAGGGAAACTCGACCTGCTTTGCTTCGTCCAGCTCTACGGCATTGGCGCCGGCGGCTTTCGCCAGGTCCTGCATGCGCGGCCAGTTCGCATCATTGCGCCAGGCGGAAGCGAGTTTCGCCGCCGCCGCCGGGTCGGAGGAGACGATCACCTGCGCGCTGCGCAGCGCCTGGCTGGGCTGGCCGGCGGTGGCGCGGGCATAGGCAGCGTTGATGTCGTCGTCGCTCACCGTCTCGCCCGGCGCCAGCAGGGCTGGCGAAAGCAGCACCAGCTTGATGGTGCGCAGTTCGGGCGCGGTGAAGGTGGCCGGATGGTTGCGCCAGAAGCGCTGCAGCACCGGCAGAGCAGGTGCGGCAGGCGCCGGCTGGCCGGCGGTCGTTACCGTCACGGTCTCCGCGAAGCGCTGCTCGGCGATGAAGGCGAAGACCTGGTTGACCAGCTCGGTGGGCGGGCCGGCGCCCTCCACCACCGGCAGCACGAGCTGGCGGCTGATCAGGTCCGCCTTGACCTCGGCCAAGAACTGATCCGGTGTGCGGTTGTTCTGCTGCAGCACCTGGTTGAACACCGCCTGCGAGAACACGCCGTTGCTCTGGAAAGCGGGCAGCCCGTAGACCAGCTGCCGCACCACCGCGTCCGGCACGGAGACGCCGAGGCGCCGCGCTTCCAAAGCGAGGTTGCGCTGCCGCAGCACGCCGGCCAGGGCGGCGCCGGCAATTTGCTGGCGGGTGTTGAGGTCCGGCGACGGATTGGATTGCTCGGCCTGCTGCAACTGGGCCTGATACGCGGTCTGTAGCACCGAAGCATCCACCGGCTGGCCGCCGACGGTGGCGACCGAGTTGCTGGCGCTGCGCATGGTCAGAACATTGGAAACGCCCCAGAACACGAACACCACGACCAGGAGCACGAAAAACGCCCGCGCGATCCAGTTATCAAGCAGTTTCCGTAGCGACGACAGCATCCGGCTTCACCCCAGGCGCCGCCTCTATAGCCACGGCGCCTTTAACGGGCAATTGTCCTTGGGCGCGCGTTGCCGGCTGAGCCGGCGGGATCGGCAATGTCAGCGGGCTTCGCCCAACATGTTGCGGAACGAGATACGCGGCATGCGGAGCCGGCGCGCGAAGCCGTAGTTCCGGCGGGGGGCGCGTCTGCGGGCGCACTCGACATCCATGATCTGGACCGCCAACAACGAGATGATGCTCAAAACGAATATCATGAAAAAATCGAACATCCAGCTTACTCCTGCCTCTTGAGGAAGATATGTTGCAACGCAGCAAAAACGTCAATGTATTTGTTGCATCGCAGCATTGCTGGATTGTTTGCCAGGGTTTGGTTAATAAGTCCCTGAAATCGGAGAGAAAATGCGCCGTCTGATTGCTGGGAACTGGAAGATGAACGGCCAGGTTGCGGGCGTGGCGGCTTATGCGGCGGCGTTGGCGGCGGCGCCGGCGCATGTCGGGCTGTTGATCTGCCCGCCTTTCCCGCTGCTGGCGCCGTTGCGGGAGGCGCTGCGGGGGAATTCGGTGCGACTCGGCGCGCAGGATTGCCATGCGCGGGGCAGCGGCGCCCATACCGGCGATGTATCCGCCGCGCTGTTGAAGGAAATCGGCTGCGCCTATGTGATTTTGGGCCATTCGGAACGCCGCGCCGACCATGGCGAAAGCAATGCGGAGGTGGCGGCCAAGGCCGAGGCGGCGCTGGCGGCAGGACTGATCCCGATCGTCTGCGTGGGTGAAAGCGAGGCGGTGCGTGACGCCGGCGAGGCGGCCAGCTTCGTGCGCACGCAGCTGGCCCACAGTCTGCCGGACGATTTCGACGGCTTGATCGCTTACGAGCCGATCTGGGCGATCGGCACCGGCCGCACGCCGTCCGTGGCCGATGTTGCCGCCATGCACGGCGCGATCCGGGCGGCGCTGGCGGCGCGATTCGCCGATGGCGCGGCGATGCCGATCCTGTATGGCGGCTCGGTCAAGCCGGACAATGCTGGTGTGCTCCTGGCGGTGCCGGAGGTGGGCGGCGCGCTGGTCGGCGGCGCCAGCTTGCAGGCCGCCGATCTGCTGGCCATTGCCGCCGCCGCCCCGCGCGATTAGAAGCCGCCCGATTGGCTGTCAGGGTTTAGATGATCAAGGTTCTGCTCGTGCTGCATGTGTTCGTCACCATCGCGCTGATTGGCGTGGTGCTGATCCAGCGCAGCGAGGGCGGCGGGCTGGGACTCGGCGCCAGCCAAGGTATGGGCAGCTTCATGTCCGGCCGCGGCACCGCCAACCTGCTGACCCGCACCACCGCGATCCTGGGCACCGTGTTCTTCGCGCTCTCGCTGAGCCTGGCGCTGCTTTATAAAGGCGGTGGCGGCGGGGATAATGCCGCCACCATCCTGGCGGCGCCGCCGCCGCAGAACCTGCCCGGCACCACCAATGGCGCCACCTTGCCGGCGACCCTGCCCTCGATCCCGGCGGATGCAAGGCCGAGCAACCCGACGATCCCGACCGCGCCGCTGCCGGCCGCGCCGCTGCCGAGCGTGCCCTCCGCCGTGCCCACGCCGGCGCCTGTACCTGCAAAACCCGCAACGCCATAAGGCGCACTGCCCCTCTCGCTTTCTTCGCGACTGATGTATCATGCGAGTCCATGACGCGGTTTGTCTTTATCACCGGCGGCGTGGTTTCCTCTTTGGGCAAGGGCATCGCCTCGGCGGCGCTGGGCGCGTTGCTGCAGGCGCGCGGCTATTCGGTGCGGCTGCGCAAGCTCGACCCGTATCTGAACGTCGATCCCGGCACGATGAGCCCGTATCAGCACGGCGAGGTGTTCGTCACGGATGACGGGGCGGAGACGGACCTCGACCTCGGCCATTACGAGCGCTTCACCGGCGTGGCGGCCAGCAAGCTGGATAATGCGACAACGGGGAAGATTTACTCCGAGGTGATCGCGAAGGAGCGGCGCGGCGATTATTTGGGCGCCACCGTGCAGGTGATCCCGCACATCACCGACGCGATTAAAGACGTGGTGCTGCGCGAGAGCCAGGCGCTGGATTTCGTGCTGGTGGAAATCGGCGGAACGGTCGGCGATATCGAGGGCCTGCCGTTCCTGGAAGCGATCCGTCAGCTTGGCAACGAATTGACTACCGAGCGCGCCATGTTCGTGCATCTGACGCTGGTGCCGTTCATCCCCTCCGCCGGCGAGTTGAAGACCAAGCCCACGCAGCATTCGGTGAAGGAGCTGCTGAACGTCGGCATCCAGCCGCAGATGCTGATCTGCCGCTGCGACCGTCCGATACCGGATAATGAGCGGCGGAAGATCGCCAGCTTCTGCAACGTGCGGGCGGAGGCGGTGATCCCGGCGCTGGATGTGAGCACGATTTACGAGGTGCCAATCTCCTATCATGAGGCCGGCCTGGACCGCGAAGTGCTGCGGCATTTCGGGTTGCCGCATGACACCGAGCCGGATCTGTCGCGCTGGCGGCGCATCGTGGAGATTGTGCGCGCACCTGAGGGCGAGGTGCGGATCGCGGTGGTGGGCAAATACACTAACCTGCTGGACAGTTATAAGTCGCTGGCCGAGGCGCTGGCGCATGGCGGCATCGCCAACCGGGTGAAAGTGCGGCTGGATTGGGTGGATTCGGAAGTGTTCGAGCAGCCCAATTCCGTGCAGGCGCTGGACGGCGTGAATGGCATTCTGGTGCCGGGCGGTTTCGGCGAACGCGGCACGCTGGGCAAGATCGAGGCGGTGCGGTTTGCGCGCGAGCGCGGCGTGCCGTTTCTGGGGATTTGTTTCGGGATGCAAATGGCGGTGATCGAGGCGGCGCGGAACCTGGCGGGGATGCCGGCCGCCTCCTCCACCGAGTTCGGGCCGTGCGACGTGCCGGTGGTGGGGCTGCTGACGGAATGGGCGCGCGGCAACGACATCGAGCGCCGGCGGGCGGGCGGCGATTTGGGCGGCACGATGCGGCTGGGGGCGTTCCGGGCGCAGCTGGCGGAAGAGTCGCTGGTGCGGGAGGTTTATGCTGGGGCGGGGGAGATTTCCGAGCGGCACCGGCATCGGTATGAGGTGAACATCCATTATCGCGATGCGCTGGAGGCGACGGGGTTGCGGTTTTCCGGGCTGTCGCCGGACGGGGTGCTGCCGGAGATTATCGAGTATTCGGATCACCCTTGGTTTATCGGCGTGCAGTATCACCCGGAGCTGAAGTCGAAGCCGTTTGCGCCGCATCCGTTGTTTGAGGGATTTATTGCGGCGGCGTTACGGCAATCCAGGTTGGTGTGAGAAAAGCCGAAGCTTGGACTTTGTCTTGGCTTGAAGGCCCCATCGCCCTTGCCGTCGTCACATGGCTTGGAACGATCATCGCGATAATCGCCCTTGTATATACTTGGTTTTTGGCGCGGTCGGCGCGTGATGCTTCCGAAACGGCAAAGATTGCCGCCGACACAGCGGTGAAGGCTGCGAGGACGAAAATTAGCCTAAGCAATGTCGTGTTTTCGCACGCTGTCATCGTTTCTCTAAGAAGGATTTTTCTCGATGGCGGTGACCTTGAGTCGGCTCACTCGAATTACGACATGCTCGCCAGGAATGTTGAGGAAGCGATCTCGCTGCTCCCAGCGAGAAGCGACCTCCAGGGCCGGCTTCAAACAACCCGAAGAAATTTACGTATTGTCCGGACACAAATTGATCTAGGCTTGACTGGAGGTACCGGATTTTCGCCTTATATAGCCCAAAGAGCTATATCAGGCATCGCGGACTTCCTTAATTTTGCGGAGCAGGAGCTTAAACAATGAACTGCGGAGCAATGGGTTAGATGAAGACGATTTTGGACCTGCTTGGCAGCCTTAAAGCGGCGACCGTTAATGGAAAGCTGTCTTGGGAGCAGCGCGGGGAGGAAACGGTGGGATTGGGATTCGGGCAGAAATCGCGAAGCCCCGAGTTCGTAACAACGCTGCCTGACGGTCACATAATTATTGTGGCGCAGGCAGCTGACCCCAGGCTTGGAACTTCTGACGTTTCCATAAAACTGCAGGACGCGGGCGGCAAGATGATCGACCAAAATACCATAGACCAGTTCGACCCCGAATATCCGGACCTGCAGAAGTTTTTCGACACGGCGCGGCGCAGCGCCAATAATGTTTCATCGGTGATCGAAAACGTCGAGCAGATTCTTCTAAAACTCGATTAGCAACGCCAACGGCACATCTGGCCGCTACCAGCTGAATCGCGGTAAAATTTCTATCGGCGCAAAACCCGCCGCCGCTGCTTCCGCCGGCGCAGCTTCAGGGCTGACTTGGTGGATGCCGGAGAGGACCCAGCAGGCGTCGATGTTGGCGGCTTGAGCGCCGGCGATGTCGGTGCGGAGCGAGTCGCCTACCGCCAAGGTGCGTTCGCGTGTGGTGCCGAGGAGGGCGAGGGTGGGCGCGTAGATCGCGGGGTCGGGTTTGCCGCGCTGGATCACCTGGCCGCCGGCGGCGGCGTAAAGCGCGGCGAGCAGGCCGGCGCAGATCATGCGGTTGCCATCTTTGATCACTTCCAGGTCCGGGTTGGCGCAGATCATTGGCAAGCCGGCGGCGAGTGCCGCGTCCAGCACCGGCTGGTAGGGCGCGGGATCGTCCACGCCGTGCTCGTCATCCGGGCCGGTGTTGAGCAGGAAGTCCGCGTCTTGCGGGGCGCCCGTTTCCGTCAGCGGCAAGTCCTCGAACACGTCGCGGTCGCGGGGTGGGCCGAGATGGTAGAGCCGGTTGCCCAATGCGGCGAAATCCGGATCGGCGCGGTCCCGCAACGCCGTGTGCACCGCTTCGCCGCTGGACATGATGCCGGTGTACAGCGAAGGCGCGACGCCGAGGTTGGCGAGTGTGCGGGCGATGGTCGCGGCGCGGCGCGGCGCGTTGGAGAGGAACACCACGGGCTTGCCGGCGTCACGCAACCGGGCCAGGCAGTCGAGCACGCCGGGATAGGGCCGCACGCCGTCATGCACCACGCCCCAGAGGTCGACGATGAAGCCGTCGTAGCGGTCCGCCAGCGCGGCGAATCCTGTCATGCGCCGGCTCCCACCGCCTGCGCGACGCTGGAAAATCCGCGCGCTTTTAGTAATGCCGCAAGGCCGGTTTTCAGGCGCGGTAGCAGCGCCGGGCCGTGGATCGCGAAGCTGGTGTACAGCTGCACCAGCGTGGCGCCGGCGAGGAGTTTTGCAAGCGCGTCTTCCGCGGTGAAAATGCCGCCGGCGCCGATCAGCGTCAGGCGTCCCCCCGCCAGTTTGTGTGCGCGCGCCAGCATCGCGGTGGAAGCGGCGAACAGCGGCGCGCCGGACAGGCCGCCGGTTTCGCTTCGGTGACGCCCCGTTAGCGTCTCTGGCCGCGCCAGGGTGGTGTTGGAGATGATCAATCCCGCCACCCGCCGCGCCGCGCACACCTCCACCACCGCGGCCAGTGCGTCCTCCGAAAGATCGGGGGCGATTTTGACGTATACGGGTTTTTCCACGTGCACCGCCTCCAAGATCGCCGCCAGCCGCGCTTCGCTTTGCAGGTCGCGCAGGCCGGGCGTGTTGGGCGAAGAGATGTTGATCGCGATGTAATCCGCTTGGCGGCCGACCGCCGCCGTCAGGGCCGGATAATCCGTCTCCGGCACTGCGCCTTCCTTGTTGATGCCGATATTGGCGCCTACCGCCATCACCCGCCGGTCCACCGCCGCGAGGCGCCGCACGAACGGCGCGATGCCGGCATTGTTGAAGCCGAAACGGTTGATCACGGCGTTGTCCTCCGGCAGGCGGAACAGCCGCGGGCGAGGGTTGCCGGGTTGCGGGCGGGGCGTGACGGTGCCGGCCTCCACGAAGCCGAAGCCGAGACGGCCCAGCGCGTTCACCGCCACGGCGTTTTTGTCGAAGCCGGCGGCGAGGCCGAACGGGTTGCGCAAGCTGCGGCCGAAGGCGGAGGTCGCCAGCACCGGATCGTCCGGCGCCGTGTCCGCGCCCGCAAGGCCGTAGCGTAAAGCGGCCAGAGAAAAATTATGCGCAGTTTCCGGCTCCAGCCGGCGCAAGAGCGGCATCGCCGCCCGCGCTGCCCAACTCACTTAACGTAGACGTTGATGACGGCGTCCAGCCCGGCGGTTTTCGCGGTCAGCGCCACGCGGTTCTGCGGCACGCCGTCCGACACGATGGATTGCGCGACGGCGGCGGCCGTGGCGGAGAGCGCCTGCAGATTGGCGGCGCTGGCATCCGGCGTGGCAGCCTGCGGCGCCTGCGCCTGCACCTCAAACCGCGCGCGGGGTTTGATCGCCACCGCCTGGGCCACCGCCCCGGCGACCGGCCTGGAAAAATCCGTGGTGCCCGGCAGGATGGTGACCAGCGGGAAGCGGCCGGCGAAGGCCTGCGTCGCGGTGATGGTCTGCGTGTCCGCGCCCACCGGGTTCGGCGCGAAGGTGTTGCGGCTGGGCAGCGCGCAGGCGGCCAGCGCTAAGGGCAGAATCAGGATCGCGTTGCGCATCGCGCGGGTTTAACCATCTCCCGCTTGCGCCGCAACAAGCCGGCTTGCATGTTGAACCGGCACTTGGGGAGGGCGAAATGCTGGACACCATCATACGCGGCGCCAATCTGCCCGATGGCCGGACGGAGATCGACATCGGCATTGCCGGCGAGCGGATCGTGGCGGTGGAGCCGCATCTGGCGGCGGAAGCGGCCGAGGAGATCCCCGCGCATGGCCGCCTGGTCTGCCCGCCTTTCATCGACGCCCACGTGCATATGGACAGCACGCTTAGCCTCGGCATGCCGCGCATGAACCTCTCCGGCACGCTGCTGGAGGGGATTTCACTCTGGGGCGAGCTGAAGCCGTTGCTGACGCAGGACGCGATCTACGAGCGCGCGAAAAAACTATGTCTCTGGGCGATGGCGCGCGGCACGCTGGCGATCCGCAGCCATGTGGATGTGTGCGACGACCGGCTGCTGGCGGTGGACGCGCTGCTGGCGCTGCGCGCGGAAATGAAGCCGTATCTGGACATTCAGCTGGTGGCGTTTCCGCAGGATGGTTATCTGCGTTACGCGAAGTCGCACGACAACCTGATCCGGGCGCTGGATAAAGGCGTGGACGTGGTGGGCGGCATCCCGCATTTCGAACGCACGATGGAAGACGGCGCGGCCAGTGTGAAAGCGCTGACCCGCATCGCCGCCGAGCGCGGCTTGCTGGTGGACATGCATTGCGACGAAACCGACGATCCCATGTCCCGCCACATCGAGACATTGTCCGCGGAGACGGTGCGTCATGGGCTGCAAGGCCGCGTCACCGGCTCGCACCTCACCTCCATGCACAGCATGGATAATTACTATGTCAGCAAGCTGATCCCGCTGATCGCGCAGGCCGGCGTCGCCGCCATCGCCAATCCGCTGATCAACATCACCATCCAGGGCCGGCACGATACGTATCCGAAACGGCGCGGCATGACGCGGGTGCCGGAGCTGATGGCGGCCGGCGTCAACGTGGCGTTCGGGCATGATTGCGTGATGGACCCGTGGTATCCCATGGGCAGCCACGACATGCTGGAAGTGGCGCATATGGGCCTGCATGTTGCGCAGATGACCGGCGTGGAAGACATCCGCGCCTGCTTCGCCGCCGTGACCGAAAACGCCGCGAAGCTGCTGCATCTGGCGGATTATGGAATCGCCCCCGGCTGCTACGCGGATCTGGTCGTGCTGCAGGCCGCGGACCCGATCGAGGCGATCCGCCTGCACGCCACGCGATTGTATGTGTTCCGGCGCGGCCGGGTGCTAGCGGAAACGCCGCCGGCTGAGGCCACGCTGCGCTTTGGCCAAACCGTGCGGCGCGTGGATTTCACCGCCGCGAATATCAAAGGAGCCTGAACGTGCCTCTGACAGTTCTTATTACCGGCGCGACCGCCGGCTTCGGCGCCGCATTCGCGCGGCGTTTCGTGCGGGACGGCCACCGCGTGATCGCGACCGGGCGGCGGGTGGAGCGGCTGCACGATCTTGCGAAAGAGCTGGGCGACTCTTTACTGCCAATGGCGTTGGACGTGACCGACGGGGCGGCGGTGGTTGGGTTTCTCGGCACGCTGCCGGAGGGGTGGCGCGAGGTGGACGTGCTGATAAATAATGCGGGGCTCGCGCTGGGGCTTTCGCCGGCGTGGGATGCGAAGCTTGAAGACTGGGACAGGATGATTGCCACCAATGTCTCGGGGCTCGTGCATGTGACGCATGCGGTGCTGCCGGGGATGGTGGCGCGCAATGCCGGCACCATCATCAATCTTGGCTCCGTCGCCGGCAGTTATCCGTATCCGGGCGGGCATGTTTATGGCGGCACGAAAGCGTTCGTGAAGCAGTTTTCGCTGAATTTGCGCGCCGACCTCGCCGGGAAAAACATACGCGTCACTGATCTGGAGCCGGGGCTGGTCGGCGGCAGCGAGTTCAGCGCGGTGCGTTTCGGCGGCGACCAGAAAAAGGCCGACGACGTGTATGCCAACACCACGCCGCTGAACCCCGACGACATCGCCGAAGCCGCCGCCTGGGTGGTAAGCCTGCCGCCGCATATGAACGTGAACCGGATCGAACTGATGCCGACCTGCCAGGCGGCGGGGCCGTTCCAGGTGAAGCGGGAGGAATCGTAGGTTGGCTAGCGCAGCGTAGCCCACCGGAGCGCCACCGGCCCACGTTTTTCCATTGGACAACGGCCGGACCCAACCCTAACCTCGCCACAACCAAAACGGGCAGGCATCATGGGAATTGCGCGCGTCAACAGCTTTGCTTTTGCCGGCATCGACGCGCAGCCGGTGGAAGTGCAGGTGCAGATCGCGAGCGGGTTGCCGAATTTTTTGATGGTGGGCTTGCCCGACAAGGCGGTGGGCGAAGCGCGGGAGCGGGTGCGGGCGGCGCTGACCGCCATGGGCCTGGCGCTGCCGCCGAAGCGGGTGCTGGTCAACCTCGCGCCGGCCGATGTGCTGAAAGAGGGAAGCCATTTCGATTTGCCGGTGGCGCTCGCCGTGCTGGCGGCGATGGACGTGCTGCCGGCGGGGGAGCTGGCGCAATTCGCGGCACTGGGCGAGCTTTCGCTGGACGGGCGGATCAACGCGGTGGCTGGCGTGCTGCCCGCGGCGATTGCCGCCGGGGCGCGCGAGCTGGGGCTGATTTGCCCGCGGAGCCAAGGCCCGGAGGCGAGCTGGGCGGGCGACATCACGGTGCTGGCCGCGCCCGATCTGCTCTCCATCATCAACCATTTTCGCGGCACGCAGATCATCTCGCCGCCGCCGGCGGGCTTGTTGGGCGGCGGCGCCGGGACGCTTGACCTGGCCGACGTGCGCGGCATGGAAACCGCGCGGCGGGCGCTGGAGATCGCCGCCGCGGGCGGCCACAACATGCTGATGATCGGGCCGCCCGGCGGCGGCAAATCCATGCTGGCGGCGCGGCTGCCCGGCCTGCTGCCGGACCTTTCGCCGCGCGAGGCGCTGGAAGTGAGCATGGTGCATTCGGTGGCGGGGCTGCTGGATGAGGGCCGGCTGGTGACGCGGCCGCCGTTCCGCGAGCCGCACCATTCCGCCAGCATGGCGGCGATCGCCGGCGGCGGCACGCGCGCGAAGCCGGGCGAGGTCTCGCTCGCGCATCGCGGCGTGCTGTTCATGGACGAACTGCCGGAATTTCCCCGCGCCACGCTGGAAGCTTTGCGGCAGCCGCTGGAGGCGGGGCAGACGACGGTTTCGCGCGCCGCCGCGCATATCACCTATCCGGCGCGGTTCCAGCTGGTGGCGGCGATGAACCCGTGCCGCTGCGGGTACCTCGGCGATGGCGCGCGGGAATGCGGCCGCGCCCCCCGTTGCGGCGAGGATTACCAGACGCGGCTGTCCGGTCCGTTGCTGGACCGGATCGATATCATCATCGAGATTTCGCCGGTCACGCCGAAGGAACTTTCTATGGCGCCGCCGGGCGAGGCGAGCCGCGTCGTCGCCGCGCGCATAGCGGCCGCGCGGGCGCGTGCCCGTTCGCGCTATGGCGAGGGCGGCGCGGCGAGTAATGCGGAGGCGCTGGCCGACCACATCATCCTCTCCGCCGAAGCCCGCGCCTTTGCCGAAAGTGCCGGCACCAAGCTCCGCCTGTCCGCGCGCGGTTTTACGCGCACGCTGCGGGTGGGGCGGAGCATCGCGGACCTTGCGGGCAAGGAGGAAGTGCAGCGCAGCCATATTGCCGAGGCGCTGTCCTACCGCCACCGCATTCCCGGCCGCGCGGTGGTACCGGGGTAGATTGTCAACGCCCCGCGCTCTAGACGCGGCGAACCGGTTCTGGCAGCCATTCGCCGGGCTGATCAAGGTATATGCAGATGCCGGACTATGGGGTGTGGAAAGAATTCACCGAGGAACGCACCAGCGGCTGGAAGGCCGAACACCCGAACGGTGTCCTGATGGAAGTATGGTCCTCCTATGATGAACCGACGCAATTCCGGGTCTCGGTCGACAAAACCCTCGAGCCGGATTTTTTCCCAAGCCGGGACGCCGCGTTCGCGGCGGCGGAAACAATCGCCGCCGGCTTGAAACCGGCTGCCGGCTGAATAGCCATTACGTAACCACCCAACAGATCCCGTCACCCCGCCACCACCACCAGCCTTTCGCTGCCGGTTCCGTACAGCGCTTCACGCAGGATCGTCGCGATGGTCTGCTGGAAGACGGCCGCCGTGTTGTCCGCGTCGACGCGTTTGAGGGCGCCTTTGCGAAGCGAAGTCCATGCTGACTCGGAGCGATAAACTTTCGCGATCTGCCCGGCGAAGGCAGCCGGATCGTTCACCGGCGCGGTGGCCAGTTCGCGGCCGTTGCGCCAGCCGAGTTGGCGGCCCAGCAGATCCGTCGCCACGCAGGGCAGACCGTAAGACGCGGTTTCGTAAACCTTGTAGGGCGTGCCTGCGGCGTAGCGCGTGGGCGCGATGAACAGGCGGTGGCTGTCGTAGAATGGCGCCAGGTCGCCGGCGGGGCCGTGCAGGCGGATGTGCGGGTGGCCGGCGAGGACCGAGAGATCGACCTCCGGCGCCACGTAGCCCACCACGTCCAGCACCGGCGGATCGCCCAGCTCCGTTGCCAGCGCCGGCAGGATTTCGTTCGCGTACCAGAACAGCGAGTCCAGGTTCGGGCTGTCCGCCTGGTGGATGGCGGCGACGAACAGCAGCCCGCCGCGTTCCGCGAAGCCGGCCGGCGTCGGCGCGGCTTCACGTATGGTGCCGAGGAGCGAGACTTGCGGCAGGCCGATGCCGCGCAGCAGCTCCACCTCCGCCTTGTTCACCGCGGTGATGTGCCGGCACACTTCCGCGCCTTCGAATTCCGCGCGCAACGCCGCGTCGAACGGGAAGCGTTTCGCGCCGCCGGTGAGCGCGTGCCGCGCCGCGTCCCGCCCCGTCACTACCGCCTCAGTATCCAGGATGAACGGCACGCGCGCCGGGTCCATGCCCGCTTTCTGAAAAATCTCCAGCGTGCGGTGCAGATTATGCGTGCGGGAAATCCACACCAGATCGTAATAATCCGGCCGCTCCGCCAGCAGCACCGGCAGGCCTGCGATGTTGCGGTCGTGCAGCACTTCCACCGTTTCCGGCAGGTCGCCGAACAGGCTCATCACGTCATACGGCGCGCCATTAACGGGAAATACCGACACGTCGTAGCCTTCCGCGGCGATAGCGCGCACGCAGTCATTGGCGCGCACGAAGCCGGAGCCGAGCCGGCGCAACGGCACGGTGTCTTCCAGAAACAGCACGCGCCGGCGGCCGCCATTGCGCGCCCGCGCCGCCGCCTGGTTGCGCGCCGCCGGCTTCGGCCGGGTTTGCAGAAAACCCTTGTGTTTGGTGTTGAAAATCCGCCGGCCGCGCCGCATCAGCGCCATCGAGGCCTCGGTATGCGTTGCACTTCCAAACTCCAGATGATGGATCACCACCGCCGGATCGTACACCACGCGGAACCCCGCCTCGGCGATCCGCACGCAGAGATCGACTTCTTCGTAATAGGCCGGGCTAAAAGCCTCATCGAAGCCGCCGAGGCGCTGAACCAGCGCGGTGCGCGCCAGCAGAAAAACCGCCGAACAATAATCCACGTCGCGCACGAAATTCGCTTCCGGCGCCAGCGGCGAACCGTCGCGCATATAGCCGGTGGTGGTGCCGTCATTCCAGATGATCGAGCCCGCCTCCTGCAACGCGCCATGCGTGCGCACGATCTTGCCGCCGACCGCGCCGACCGCGTCATCGGAGTGCAGCCGCGCCAGCGCGGCGGCGATCGCGCCATGCGCCAGCTCGACATCGTTGTTCAGGTACAGCAAAGCCGGCGCGGTGGCGTGCGCCAGGCCCAGATTGCAGGCGCGCAGAAAGCCGACATTGCTGTCCGCGCGCACAAGCTTCGCGCCCAGCACGTACTGCGCGATGCGCCGTGTGTCGTCGGTCGAATCATTGTCGACCAGGATCAACTCGATCGGGCCGCTGTAGTTGCTGCGCAGCGAGGACAGCGCCAGCATGGTCAGCTCGAACTTGTTGAACAGCACCATCAGCACGCTGAGCGCGGGCGGCGCGGCGCACGAAAAGTCCAGACGTAGCCGGCCGAACAGCGCGAGGTTCTGCCGGGCCTTTTGCATGAACTCCTGTTTCGCCGCCGGCTCGGTCATCAGCGTCAGCGTTTCCGGCGGGTTGTGCGGCAGGTTTTCCTTTAAGCCGACCAGCCGCAGATGCGCGAAGGCGTCGCGCACATCGCCGAGGTTCAGATCGTTGCGCACCCGCGCGTTCATGTCGCGGTAGTAGATCAGGTCGATATCCGGCGCCGGCCGGCGCAGCTCGAACGCACCCTGCTGGATGAAATGCTGATAGCCGGAGCGGTAGAAGCCGTGCTCGATCGAGGCCGCCACGTCCGGATTGTTCTGCCGGTAGAAAATCTCGGAGAATTGCGGCACCGGGTCGAGCTGTTCCGGCTCGTCACTGCACAGGTAATGCTGCAGCGCCGAGTGGAAGGCGCCGCCGTCCAGCGCGGCGCGGGTGCCGTGGTTGTTTTCCATGTACCAGGCGGGCTCAAAATAGATCGAGGGCGGCAGCTCGGCCTGGCCCGGTCCCAGCCGGTACAGGAAATGCACGTAGGGGCCGAGCGCATCGATCTCCGCCTCCGGCACGCCGGCTTCGATCGCGCGCATGCGGTAGAACGCGCCGTCGAACAGAAACTGCGCCATGCGGCGTTCGCGCTGGCCCGATTTCAGGTAGTGGTCGTAGCGGCCATAGCAGCGGTGCTGGTCCAGATTGTCCAGCGTCATGTCCTCGTACAGATTGGCGTACAACGTGTCGTCGAACAGCCAGTGCGGGGAGAGCGCGCGGTGGCCGTGCCGGCAGAAATGGTCGAAGCCGGAAGCGTAGTTGCCGGCGCGCACCAGCTCCGCCACCTCGATGTTGCGGGCGAGATAGTATTTCTCGTCGAACAGCGGGCTCGGCGAATGCCCGAGGCCGGCGCCGACGCGCAGGTAATAAATCAGCGCCGCGGCCGGCACCTGGCCGGCGCAAGCGTGGCGGGCTTCGGCGTGGCGGGCGAGGTACCAGCCGCGGTCGAACACCGCCCAGGCGGGTTTGATCTCGCAGGCGGGGTCGAGCAATTGCCTCGCGGGCAGCGGCATGTCGGCATCCTCCAGTTGCAGCGAGCATGCAAGCTGCGCGCTTCAAGTCAAGGAATTATGATTTAACGGAGGGGGCCAGCGGGTTGACACCCAGCGCCGCCAGCGCGGCCCAGGCGGTGGCGCTGAGGCAGGGGCGGTGGAAGTAGTTGAACGGCTGCTCCGGCTGGCCGGGCATGAGAGACGGCCCGACCGTGAAGCCGGTGGCAAGCACGGGTGCGGCCGCCGCGTAAACGTAGCCGGAGGGCGAAAGCTGCGCCCTGACCGTCGCGAGGAAAGTTGCACGCGATGCGGGCGCCGCCAGCGCGGCGAATGCCGTGCCTTCCGGCCAGACATTGTCGCTGGCGGCGGAAAAACCGATCCCGCCGCCGCGCCGCAAGGTCTTGATTGTGGCTTCGGCCGAGGCCGCCGAACCCAGGCCGGCCAGATACGGCCAGATGCCGGCGTCGGCCGCGAGCATCGGGTTGCGCGATCCGTCCGGCGCCAGCCCGGCGCCGAACACGCCCCGCTGGGCGTCGAACATCGCATGTACGAAAGCCGCAGCGTGGGCCGCGTCATCCCTGCGGCCGAGCTTGCGAAAGGCTACGGCGCAATCGGTGTTTTGTTCGGTGCTTTGCCAGGTCAGTTTCAGCGGGTTCGGCTCGAAGCCGTAAAAACCGCCATAATAGCCGGACGCGGCGCGCAGGCTTCTGTTCAGCCAATCCGCCGCCGCCTCTGCCGGCGCGCGCATGCCGAGCGCTGCCCAGAGCAGCATCGCCCAGGCGACGGGGCCGGTTTCCGAGCCGGCCTGATACGGGTCTTCCCGCCACGCCGCGGCCTTGCCGTCCCACCAGCCTGGCAGCTTCGCGGGCGCGGTCATCGGACCCGCCTGATAGGCGTTGCGCAGCCGGCCGTCATGCCAGTGCCGGTCATGCGCCTGGGCCAACGCCAGCGCCTGGCCGATCCGCCGCGCGTCCTCGTCATGCCCCGCCGCCAGCAACGCCAGCCCCGCGAGCGCGTTGTCATAGACATAGGCGGCATTGGCCTGCGTCAGGTCGAAGTCGGTTCTGGCTGGGCCGGTCTGCACCACGTAGCTGTTCAGCAGCGCGGGGCCGGGTGGGATCGCCACCAGCGCGGCGCGGATGGCGCCGATGCAGGTGGACGCTAACGCGCTGTCATCGGCGAAAGCCATCGCCGGCAGAACTGCCGTGCCGGCGAGCAGAGCGCGGCGCCCTATCACCGCGTCATGCCGGCGCAGGCCGGCATCCACGACTTGGAAACCTGCGCGCCAAGCCAATTAACGTTGAAGGCAGGAAAGTCGTGGATGCCGGCCTTCGCCGGCATGACGGTGAGGCCAGCCTGCGCCGGCATGACGTGCGTGGCCGCCTAGATGTAATGCTCCGCAAGCGGGGCGAAGCCGTTGAAGCCCTGGCTGGCGTAGGTCGTCACATAGGCGCCGGTGTCGTGGATCAGCACGCGGTCGCCGCCGCGCAAATCCAGCGGCAGGCGGTACGGCGTGCGTTCGTACAGCATGTCCACGCCGTCGCAGGTCGGGCCGGCCAGCACCACCGGGCCTGTCGGGCCGGTTCTGGCGGTGACGCGGTAGCGGATCGCCTCGCCTTCCGTTTCCGCCAGGCCGCCGAAGCGGCCGATATCCAGATACACCCAGCGCCGCTCGTCCTCCGGCATCCGCCGGCACACCAGCACCGCCTCCGCCGCCACCACGCCGGCATCGCCCACCACCGCGCGGCCGGGCTCGATCAGCATCTCCGGCAGGTCGTTGCCGAAAGCCTTGATCATCGCGCCCATGATGGCGTCGCCGAACACGTCCTTAGCTGGCACCTCATTCTGGTAGCGCACCGGGAAGCCGCCGCCGAGATTGAGCATTTTCAGCTCCAGCCCGGCCTGTTTCAGGTCGGTGAACAGCATTGCCACTTCCGCCACCGCCAGCTCATAGGCCGCGGTGCCGGTCTGCTGGCTGCCGACATGGAAGGACAGGCCGTGCGGCGCGAGGCCGAGCGCCGGCGCGCGCAGCATTAGGTCGCGGGCGCGGGCGATGGTGGTGCCGAATTTCCTGGCAAGCGGCCAGTCAGCGCCAGCATTGCTCACCGCGATCCGGCAATAGACTTTAGCGCCCGGCGCGTGCGCGGCGATTTTTTCCAGCTCCTCCGCGCAATCGAACGCGAACAGCGGCACGCCGTGGGCATGCGCGGCGGCGATCGCGGCCGGTTTTTTCACGGTGTTGCCATAGCTGATCGCATCGGGCGCGGCGCCGGCGGCCAGGCACGCCTCGACCTCCGACAGGCTTGCGGCGTCGAAGCTCGAGCCGAGCCGGGTAAGCAGCGACAGGACCGGCGGCGCCGGATTGGCTTTCACCGCGTAGAAAATCTTCGCCACCGGCAAGGCGGCGCGCAACGCGGCATAATTTTCCGCGACACGGTCCAGGTCCAGCACCAGGCACGGCGTCGCCGGGCGGGAGTCGAGAAAGGCTGCGACTTTGGGAGTCATCGCGGTCATCCTTCATATGATAGCCTACCAGAACAGGCGGTGGGCGCGGTTATCGAAACGGTCCAACGAACCAGCCACTCCGGGGTTGCCCCCATCGTGCTGCCAGAACGCTTGACGTCGTTGCGTAACCAATCCGTGAAGTAGACCGGCAGAGGCACGTACGTTGCTGCGTGGCGGCGCATTACGGCCAACGCCCGCGCGACGCAAGTGAATTCTGCCCTATGACCGGGTCACCCAAAATGTCACCAAGTGTAAATGCCGCTCCACGCCGCCGCCGCCAATGCTATTGTAACAGCGATGGAAACCATGCCGCATATCCTGGTGGTGGACGATGACCGGGAGATCCGCGATCTTCTGGGCAAGTTCCTGGAACGCCAGCGGCTGCGCGTGACCACGGCGCGGGACGGCAAGGATGCGCGCCGGGCCTTCGCCAACGGGCATTTCCAGCTGGTGGTCCTGGACCTGATGATGCCGGGCGAAGGCGGCATGGAGGTTGCCCGCTGGCTGCGCGCGGAAAGCAACGTGCCGATCATCATGCTGACCGCGATGGCCGAGGAGACCGACCGCATCATCGGCTTGGAGCTCGGCGCCGACGATTACGTGACCAAGCCGTTCAACCCGCGCGAGCTGCTGGCCCGCATCCGCGCCGTACTGCGCCGCACCGGCGAGGCCGAGGACCGCGCGCCGGACAGCGCCAGTTTGAAAACCTACAGCTTCTCCGGCTGGTTGCTGGAAACCGCGCGCCGCCGGCTGCTCGACCCTTCCGGCGTCGAGGTCGCGCTGACCGGAGGCGAATACGACCTGCTGGTGGCGCTGCTGGACCGGCCGAACCGCGTGCTGACGCGCGACATGCTGCTGGACCTGCTGCGCGGCCGCCAGGCCGGGCCGTTCGACCGCGCGATCGACGTCGCGGTCTCCCGCCTGCGCCGCAAGCTGGAGGATGACGGCCGCAACGCCCAGCTGATCAAAACCGTGCGGGGCGGCGGCTACGTGCTGTCCACGCCGGTCGAGCGCATCTGATTGCTGCTGCCCCGGAGCCTCGCCGGCCGCACCATCCTGCTGCTGCTGCTCGGCTTCGCGCTGATCCAGCTGCTCGGGCTGATCATCCACACGTTCAACCAGATGAAGCTGGAGCGAATTGAGGACGAGCGCGACATGGCGACGCGCGCCGCGATCATTTACCGCCACATCGCCTGGGCGCCGGTGCCGGACCGCGCCGCGCTGGTCGCGAAAGAAGTGCTGCCGCGCGGCGACCAGTTGAGCCTGTCAGCCTCGCCCTTCAATCCGGGCGCCTATCGGCTGCCGTTGCCGGCCCGGCAGCTGATCATCGGCAGTCTGATCTCCGCCGGCATCCCGATGGCGGTGCGGCCGCGGGCGGTGGAGTTGCGCGGCAACGGCGTGCCGTGGCGCTCCATGGCGATCGGCTTCGCGCTGCCGGACTACCCGCAAGAGCCGCCGCATATGCCGCTTTTGCAGCCGCGGCCGGAGTTTTTGCAGCGGCCGAACTTCGCGCTGCCGGGCGAATTGCCGCCGCCGCCGCGGCTGGGGCCGCCGCAGACCTGGAGCGGCATCGCACCCTTCTCGCCGCTGCCGAAGGGCCAGATGTGGCTGACGCTAACGTTCAACGTGGCGCCGCCGGCGCCCTGGCGCTCGCCTGGCTTCGCCACCGCTTTTATCGTAATGACGGTGCTGGGCGCGATCATGATCGTCACCGCGGTGCGCCGGCTGCTGGTGCCGGTGCGCACGCTGGCGCGCGCCGCCGAACAGCTGGGGCGGGACGTGGTAAACGCGGCGCCGCTGCCGGAAACCGGGCCGAGCGAGCTGGTCACCGCCGCCGTCGCCTTCAACACCATGGCGGCGCGCATCCGGCGTTTCGTCGAGGACCGGACGTTCCTGCTCACCGCGATCGGCCACGATCTGCGCACGCCGATCACCCGGCTGAAATTGCGTGCCGAATATATGGAGGATGAGGAGCAGCGCACCAAAATGCTGGCTGATCTGGACGAGATGGAGGCGATGGTCGCCGCCACTTTGGCCTTCGGCCGCGACATCGCGACCAGCGAAACCATCACGCGGCTGGACCTCGCCAGTTTGTTGCGCACCATCCTGGACGAGGCGGCGGATGGCGACCCGGACCATCAGGAGGCGGTGGCCTATGCCGGGCCGGACCACCTCGCGGTGCAGGCGCGCCCGCTAGGGCTGAAGCGGGCGCTGACCAACCTGATCGGCAATGCGCTGAAATACGGCGACGCGGCGCGGGTGCGGCTGAGCCAGCCGGCGGAACGGCTGGTGCGGATCGACATCGACGATAACGGCCCCGGCATTGCGACACCGCAGCAGGAAACGGTGTTCGAGCCGTTCCGCCGGCTGGAGACCAGCCGCAACCGGGAGACCGGCGGCTCCGGCCTCGGCCTGTCCATCGCCCGCAATATCATCCGCGCCCATGGCGGCGATATTTTGCTGCAGAACCGGCCAGGGGGCGGATTGAGGGCGAGCGTGTCGTTGCCGATTTGAAAAGCCTTTAGGCGGCAGACCGTTTTAGGTCTTGGCAGCTTAAAGAGGGTCCGCTGCAATGACACTGCCGATGACACACTTGTGAGTACGGTGCCGCTAATCTAGAACTCGTGTTTACGAAATTGCTGGATTGCGAACCCTTGCATAACGATAATCTCCTAAAGATAATTAGCGTTTCTTCAGATCGAAGCTGGCTTGAGCGTTGTCGGGCTCAAAATCAGAAATCGGAAAACGTTCTGATAGTTGAAGCAGTCATGCAGCGTCTTGAAGATTTAGAATTGACAGACTCTCTCAAGATTAACGCTGGCGGGAATACCATTGAGAAGCGCGTTGCGGAATCGTTGCGCGTATATCGAGCCTTGCTGAAGCACAAGCATGGTAGGAATCAAGCGGCTGGCTACACCGAGCGAGAGATTAAGAAGTATGGTGCAAAAGAAGCCCTTATAAGAACCGTTAGGAGGGGAAAGAAGACCAGTGGTCTTACAACGCTACAAAGTAAGAATCGTTTGGATTGTAGCTATGAACAGATCGCGATCGACTTTGCTTCAGAACTGCCGGATGATGTTGTTGAGCGGGCGAAGGCAACTTTAGCGGCGTTTGAGGAAAACCTGGTTAAAGACGAAAGTTAAACTTGCGTGCCAGAAGAAATTTTACGGCTTGCTGTGACCACTGATAAAGTCGGCAAAACTGCCGCTCATGCCCCAGCCACGAGAGGCACGTCTACAAACACCTTGTCCGGATAGCCTTGCGCGAACAGCAGGCTGCGCAGATCCGTGTGCCTTATCTGGTTCGCCACTTCCGCCGCGACCACTGGCTTTGCATAGTACGCCACGCCCAGCCCGGCTTCGCGCAGCATGGCGAGGTCGTTGGCGCCGTCGCCCACCGCCAGCGTGGCGGAGAGTTTGACGCCGCGTTGGTCCGCCAGTTCGCGCAGCGTCGCGAGTTTGGTGTCGCGGTCCAGGATGGGTTCCGCCACCGCGCCGGTCAGCGCCGCGCCGTCGTCCAGCAGCACGTTGGCGCGCTGCAGGTCGAAGCCGAGTTCCGCCGCCACCCGTTCGGTGAAATAGGTAAAGCCGCCGGAGACCAGCGCGCAGGTGGCGCCGAACGCTTTCATCGTCGCCACCAGCGTGCGCGCGCCCGGCATGTACTTCGTCGCGCGCCAGGTGTCTTCCAGGGCTGTCAGGTCGAGCCCCTTCAGCATCGCCACGCGCTCCCGCAAGGCGGTGGCGAAATCGATCTCGCCATTCATCGAGCGTTGCGTGATCTCCGTGATGCACTCCTTGATGCCGGCATGATCGGCCAGCTCGTCCAGCGTCTCGGTGGTGATGATGGTGCTGTCCATGTCCGCCACCAGCACCGCTTTCCGCCGGCCGCGGAAGCGCGTGACCAGCACGTCCACAGCTTTGTGGGTCAACACCATTTGCAACTGCGCGATGTCCGGCGGTGTTTTGGCGATGAACTCCACGGCCTCGCCGGCGGCCAGCCAGGTCAGGTGCTGGCCAGCGCAAAACCCTAGCGCCCGCGCGGCATCCGCTGGCGTCAGCGGGCCGGCTTGCCGCGCCGCGACGAGAACGACGATATGGGACATGGCTGCTGGTAGGACAGAGGAGGACGGGTGGGCAAGCTGCTGATCGTCGCCGGCCCGACCGCCAGCGGCAAATCGGCGCTGGCGCTGGCTTGCGCGCAACGCTACGGCGGCACCGTCATCAATGCGGATGCCATGCAGTGCTACCGCGAGCTGCGCATCATCACCGCGCGTCCCAGCCCGGCGGACGAGGCGGCGGCGCCGCACCGGCTGTACGGCGTGCGGGCGGCGGCGGAACCGGGGGACGCCGCGTGGTGGCGCGCGGCGGCGCTGGCGGAACTAGAGGCCGCCAAACACGGCCCGGCCCGGCTGCCGATCCTGTGCGGCGGTACCGGCATGTACTTGGCGGCGCTGCTGCACGGCATCACGGACATCCCCGCGCCCGGCGAAGCGGCACGCGCCGAAGCGCGCGCGCTGCTGGCCGAGCTTGGCGCCGCCGGCCTGCATGCGCGGCTGGCGGCGGTTGATCCCGTGACGGCGGCGCGGTTGCGGCCCGGCGACTCCCAACGCGTCGCCCGCGCCTGGGAGGTCTGGCGCGGCACCGGCAAAGGGCTGAGCGCGTGGCAGGACCAGCCAGCGGCGCCGTTGATTGGCTGGGATATCCGCATGATCCTGCTCGACCCGCCCCGGCCGGCGCTGAGGGCGGCAATCGAGGCGCGGTTTGAGGCGATGCTGGCCGCCGGGGCGCTGGAGGAGGTGCGGGCATTGTTGACGCTTGGCCTGGACCCGGCGCTGCCGCTGATGCGCGCGCATGGCGTGCCGGAACTGGCGGCTCATCTGCGCGGCGAGCTTTCTCTGGAAGCGGCGGCGGCGAACGCCGTGCTGGCGACCAGCCGGTACACCAAGCGCCAAGCCACCTGGTTCCGCCATCAGAAGCTGGTCAGCGACCCTGCCATGCAAACGATACATGCGCGGATCGACGCCGAAACGCAATTTTCGACAAGTGTTTTCGACAGTCTTGATAACTTTATGAACAACACGGGTTGACGCCGTGCTGCCGACAAGCTACCCGTCCCGCTCACTGACGCAAACGGCAGGGCGCGATGGACGGTATGATTACTACGACCGAAACGATGAAATCCGGCGCGGAAGCTTTGCTCCGCGCGCTGATCGCGCAAGGTGTAGATGTCGTGTTTGGTTATCCGGGCGGCGCCGTGCTGCCGATTTATGATGCGCTGTTCCAGCAGACCGCGATCCGCCACATTCTGGTCCGGCACGAACAGGCCGCGGTGCACGCCGCGGAAGGCTATGCCCGGTCGACCGGCAGGGTTGGCGTGGTGCTGGTCACCTCCGGCCCTGGGGCGACCAACGCCGTGACCGGTCTGGTCGACGCGCTGATGGACAGCATCCCCATCGTTTGCCTGACCGGCCAAGTGCCGACCCATCTGATCGGCAATGACGCGTTCCAGGAAGCCGACACCACCGGCATCACCCGCCAGGCAACCAAGCATAACTACCTGGTTAAGCGTTCCGAGGATTTGGCGCGGGTGGTGCATGAGGCGTTTTACGTGGCGAAAACCGGCCGCCCCGGCCCGGTGCTGATCGACCTGCCGAAAGACATCCTGATCGCACCGGCGCCGTATAACGAGCCGAGTTTCGCTCCCCACCGCAGCTACCGCCCTCGCACCGCGCCGGACGCGGCGCGCATTGCCGAAGCCGTGGCATTGTTGCGCCGCGCCGAACGGCCGATCGTTTACACCGGCGGCGGCGTGATCAATGCCGGGCCGGAGGCTGCCCGGCTGCTCATGGAATTCGTGCGCCTCACGGGCTTTCCATGCACCTCGACGCTGATGGGCCTGGGCGCGTATCCCGCCTCCGATCCGCAGTTCCTCGGCATGTTGGGCATGCACGGCACCTACGAAGCCAACATGGTGATGCACGGCGCCGACGTGATGCTGAACCTCGGCGCCCGTTTCGATGACCGCGTCACCGGCCGGCTGAACGCGTTCTCCCCCGGCTCCAAAAAAATTCACGCCGACATCGACCCCTCCAGCATCAACAAATCGGTGCCGGTGGATGTCGCGATCATCGGGGATGCGGCGCAGACGCTGCGCGCCCTGATCGCCGCCTGGAAGAAAAGCGAGATTGCGCGAGATAGCGGCGCGCTGGCGAAATGGTGGCAGCAGATCGACGTGTGGCGGAGCAAGAACTCGTTGCGGTTCGCGCAGAACCGCGACCCCGGCAGCATCATCAAGCCGCAATACGCGATCGAGCGGCTATACAAGGCGACGCGCGGTTGCGGCCGCGATACGTATATCAGCACCGAAGTCGGCCAGCACCAGATGTGGGCCGCACAGCACTTCAAGTTCGAGAAACCCAACCGCTGGATGACCTCCGGCGGCCTCGGCACCATGGGCTACGGCCTGCCGGCGGCGATGGGCGTGCAGGTGGCGCATCCGGACGCGCTGGTGATCGACATCGCCGGCGAGGCCAGCATTCTGATGAACATCCAGGAGATGGGCACGCTGGCGCAATACCGCCTGCCGGTGAAAATCTTTATCCTCAACAACCAGTATATGGGCATGGTCCGGCAGTGGCAGGAGCTGCTGCATGGCAACCGTTATTCCGAAAGCTACTCCGAAGCGCTGCCGGATTTCGTGAAACTGGCGGAGAGCTTCCACGCCGTCGGCCTGCGCGCCGAGAAGGTCGAGGACCTGGACCGGGTGATCGCGGAGATGATCGCGGTCGATAAGCCGGTGATCGCCGACATCTGCGTGGACCAGCTGGAAAACGTGTTCCCGATGATCCCGTCCGGCGCGGCGCATAACGAAATGCTGCTCGGCCCCGGCCACGGCGCCGGCGGCACGCCGCCGCAGATGTCCGGCGCGGAAGAGGGCATGGTTCTGGTCTGATGGACAGCCTGCCGGTCAGCGCGCAACGCACCGCCACCATCGCGGTGCTGGTGGAGAACGAATCCGGGGTGCTGGCGCGCGTGATCGGCCTGTTCACCGGCCGCGGTTATAACATCGACAGCCTGACCGTGGCGCCGGTGGAGCGCGACCACAGCAAAAGCCGGATCACCATCGTCACCTCCGGCACCGCCATGGTGATCGAGCAGATCAAGGCGCAGCTAGACCGGCTGGTGCCGGTGTATCGCGTGTCCGACCTTTCGGCGGAGGGACCGCATCTGGCGCGCGAGCTGGCGCTGATCAAAGTGATCGGCACCGGCGAAAAACGCCACGAAGCGCTGCGGCTGGCGGATGCTTTCCGCGCCCGCGTGATCGACGCCTCGACCGAAAGTTTCATTTTCGAACTGACCGGCGCTACCGACAAGCTGGACGCTTATATCGAGCTGATGCGTCCCCTGGGCCTTGCCGAGGTAAGCCGCACCGGGGTTGCCGCGATCGCGCGGGGCGTGAGGACGATTTAAGAACATGCCGCTTCGGCATTGTGAGCGCGGCAAAGCAATGACGGATTTGACGGCTCGTGGCCACGACCTGGTAACGTGCCACGGTTTACTCCTCACAGGATGCTTATGAGTTGGACCGCATAGAGTATGATTAGGGCTGGTAAAGAAATTCTGCTTCTCGCCGCTATGTCGTTGTCGCCGGCCGCCGCGGTTGCGGCGCCCTCACATTGCGACGCTGAAGCGATTTTGAATATCACCTCTTTCGGCGACGTGATCCAGCTTACGTCCGGCCTAGTATTTCGGGTTTATCCAGGCCAGAACACGATCTCGGTAAGTTGGGAGCCGCAGGACAAGATTACCGTGTGCGCGCTCGGTGGCGCTGCCTACGAAATCACTGACAAGGGTGGCAACCGAGGGAAGGTGGATGTATTGCGCCAATTCTGATCAGCGGTTCGAGGCACATTGCAAACTTTGCTTGAACGCTAGCGTAATTGCATTCAACGTCTTGCAAGCGCGGCGAAGCAATCAAGCTAAGCAGCAGGTAACCAATCCAACTTCGCTTACATTTCGCGGCTGAAGGCCATCCGCCTTCACGGCATGACATTTAATTCCACCACGATCGGATAATCGATCGGCGCGTTTGCCGGGAGCGGCGGGGGCGGCAGGTGGTTTTGGACGAAGTGCGCGGCGAAGCATGTGGCGACCGTGGTGCGCGGCTGCACGTCGCCCGCTGACATCTCACCCGCCTTGGTCACGTTCGCCACGAAGATGAACTTGCCCAGACTGTTGGGCGGCGCTGTGCCAGGCGGGATGCAGGACTGGATCGCCGCCTGCACCAGCGGCGTGAAGCCTTGCGCGTAGACAGCCCCCTGCGGCGTCTTCTGCATGAAGTCCGCCGCGCCGATGCGTTGCTGAAACGGATCCGGCGCCGCCCGCCCGCAAGCCGGCGTCAGCAAACCCAAAGCCAGCCAGATGCTCCACCGTTTCACGTCGTCCTCCGCAACATCATTGCGCCAGCCGGGCAGCAGACATCTCTCCGCCTTCGTGACTCACCCCATGAAACGTAATAGGGGTGCAGCCGCAAAAACAGCCCTTCAAGAAAACTAAGGAACACCACGATCATGCGCGTTTACTACGACCGGGATGCCGATGTCAGCCTCATCAAGAGCAAAAGGGTCGTCATCGTCGGCTATGGCAGCCAGGGCCACGCCCACGCCCTGAACCTGAAGGACAGCGGCTTGCAGGAGCTGGTGGTGGCGCTCCGCCCCGGCTCCGCCGGTGCCGCGAAGGCCGAAGGTGCCGGCTTGCGGGTGATGGCGCCGGCCGAGGCGGCGAAATGGGCGGACGTGATCATGGTGCTGACCCCGGATGAGGGCCAGGGCGACCTGTACCGCGACCACTTGGCCGCCAACATGCGGCCGGGCGCGGCGCTGGCTTTCGCGCATGGGCTGAACGTGCATTTTAACCTGATCGAGCCGCGCCCGGACATCGACGTGTTCATGATCGCGCCGAAAGGCCCCGGCCACACCGTGCGCTCCGAGTATCAGCGCGGCGGCGGCGTGCCCTGCCTGGTGGCGGTGGCGCAGGATGCCTCCGGCAACGCGCTGGACATCGCGCTGTCTTACGCTTCGGCGATCGGCGGCGGCCGCGCCGGCATCATCGAGACCACATTCAAGGAGGAGTGTGAGACGGACTTGTTTGGAGAACAAGCGGTGCTGTGCGGCGGCCTGGTCGAGCTGATCAAGGCCGGTTTCGAGACGCTGGTGGAAGCCGGCTACGCGCCGGAAATGGCGTATTTCGAATGCCTGCACGAGGTGAAGCTGATCGTCGATCTGATCTATGAAGGCGGCATCGCCAACATGAATTACTCGATCAGCAACACCGCGGAATATGGCGAATACGTCACGGGTCCGCGCATCGTCACCGCCGAAACCAAGGCCGAGATGAAGCGCGTGCTGGACGACATCCAGAAGGGCCGTTTCGCGCGCGACTGGATGCTGGAGAACCGGGTTGGGCAGACCAACTTCAAGGCGATGCGCCGCGCCACCGCCGCGCATCCGATCGAGGACGTCGGCGCCAAGCTGCGCGGCATGATGCCGTGGATTTCCAAAAACGCGCTGGTGGATAAAGCCCGGAACTGATCCATCTGATCAAACTGGCGGTCGGCGTGCGGGATGTCGCGCATCTGGCCGAGCTGCAGGCAGAGCGGGACGGGCGGGAGCAGGCGCGGCGCCATCGCACCCGCCACCGCCCGAAGCGCGCGGATGAGATCTGCGGCGGCGGCTCGATCTACTGGGTGATCGCCGGCGTCTTGCTGGCCCGCCAGCGCGTCAACGGCATCATCGAGGATGCGTGGGAGGATGGCTCGCGTTGCGCCGGCCTACTGCTGGACCCGGCGCTGGTCCGCGTCAGCCCGCGGCCGATGAAGCCGTTTCAGGGCTGGCGTTACCTTCGCCCGGAAGACGCGCCGCCGGACCTGAGCACGGGCAGCGCGGGCGCGGACGAGCTACCGCCGGAGCTGCGGCTGGCGCTGGTGCGCCTGGCGCTGCTTTGATGGCGTTTTGACGGCGGACGGCGCCATGCTACGTGCGCCCCCGCCGCCACACGGGGGTTTTTGAGGAGACGCCATGGCGGTCAACGCCTTTATTTTCCCCGGTCAGGGCTCACAAGCCGTCGGCATGGGGCGCGATCTCGCCGCTGCTTTCGCGCCGGCGCGCGCGGTGTTCGAGGAAGTCGACGAAGTGCTGAAACAGCGGCTCTCGAAACTGATGTTTGAAGGCCCGATCGAGACGCTGACGCTGACCGAGAACGCGCAGCCGGCGCTGATGGCGGTGTCGCTGGCGGTGCTGCGGGTGCTGCAGGCCGAGGGCGGCATCTTGCTGAAGGAAAAGGCCGCGGTGGTGGCCGGGCATTCGCTCGGCGAATACGCGGCCCTGGCCGCCGCCGAGGCGTTTTCCTTGAGTGAGACGGCGCGGCTGTTGCGGCTGCGCGGCGAGGCCATGCAGCGTGCCGTGCCAGCGGGCGAAGGCGCGATGGCGGCGCTGATCGGCGTCGAGATGGCGGCGGCGGAAGAAATTTGCGCGGCGGCGGCGGAAGGCGAGGTGATCGGCTGCGCCAACGACAATGGCGGCGGCCAGGTGGTGATTTCCGGCCACAAAGCCGCGGTGGAACGCGCCGTCGTGATCGCCAAAACCCGGGGCGTGAAGCGCGCCATGCTTCTGCCGGTCTCCGCCCCGTTCCATTGCGCGCTGATGGAACCCGCGGCGGCGGCGATGGCCGAGGCGCTGGCCGCCACGCCGCCGCGGGCGCCCGTGGTGCCGCTGATCGCCAATGTCTCCGCCGCCAAAGTGACGGAGCCGGACGAAATCCGCGAGTTGCTGGTGGCGCAGGTCACCGGCACCGTGCGCTGGCGGGAAAGCGTGCAGGAGATGACCGCGCTCGGCGTCGACCGCTTTATTGAGCTCGGCGCCGGCAAGGTGCTGGCCGGGCTGGTCAAACGCATCGCGCCGGACGCCGCGGCTTTATCCGCCGGTTCGCCGGCCGAGATCGAAACCCTATTGAAGGTGCTGTAAATGTTCGACCTTACCGAAAAGGGCGCGTTGGTCACCGGCGCTTCGGGGGGCATCGGCGCCGGCATCGCGCGCGCGCTGCACGCGCAAGGTGCCATCGTGGCGCTGTCCGGCACCCGCGTGGAGGCGCTGCGCGCGCTGGCCGATGAGCTGGGCGCCCGCGCCCACGTCTGCCCCGCCGATCTTGCCGATCCGGCGGCGGCGCCCGCGCTGATCGCGGCGGCGGAGGCGGCACTCGGCAAGGTCGACATCCTGGTCAACAACGCTGGTCTGACCAAGGACAACCTCGCGATGCGGATGACCGACGCGGAATGGGAGCAGGTGCTGAACGTCGATCTGGCGGCACCCTTCCGCCTGGCGCGCGCGGCGTTGCGCGGCATGGTGCGGCGGCGCTTCGGCCGGATTATCAATATCGGCAGCATCGTCGGCGCCACCGGCAATCCCGGCCAGGCCAATTATGCCGCCGCGAAAGCCGGCCTCGCCGGGCTGACCAAAGCGCTGGCGCAAGAGGTCGCCAGCCGCAACATCACCGTCAACCTGATTGCTCCCGGCTTCATTGCAACGCCGATGACCGACGCGCTGACCGAGGCGCAGCGCAGGGATCTGTTGGCCCGGATTCCCGCCGGCCGGCTTGGCACCACCGCCGATATCGCCGCCGCCGCCGTCTATCTCGCGGCCGGGGAAGCCGGCTGGATGACCGGCGCCACGCTGCACATCAACGGCGGCATGGCGATGTTGTGACAGCGGTTGGCGGCGCCGAATAAACCGTGCTAAGCGCCCCAACGTGTAAAAAAGCCTTTCGTTTCGGCGGCGCACGCGTGCCGTTGCCACCCACAGACCGTGCAGGAAAGTGACATTTAAATGAGCGAAATCGCCGACAAGGTTAAGAAAATTGTTGTCGAGCATCTCGGTGTCGACGAAGCGAAAGTAACGCCGGAAGCCTCCTTCATCGACGATCTTGGGGCGGACAGCCTGGATACGGTTGAACTGGTGATGGCCTTCGAGGAAGCTTTCGGTGTAGAAATTCCCGAAGACGCCGCCGAAAAGATCACCACGGTGAAAGACGCCATCGACTATATCGAAAAGCAAAAGGCCGAGTAACGGCCTCTTCCTAGGGTTTGGGAGCAGGGACATGCGCCGCGTTGTCGTGACGGGTATGGGAATCGCCTGCCCCCTGGGGCTGGGCGTTGAGCGGGTGTGGCAACGGCTGATCAATGGGCAATCCGGCATCACCGCCATCCAGTCTTTCGACACCCTGGAGATGACTTCAAAGATCGCCGGGCAGGTGCCGCCGGGCGTGAAGGCGGACGGTAATCTGGACATGGCCGAATGGATCCCGGTCAAAGACCTGAAAAAGATGGACCGCTTTATCCAGCTTGGCTTGGTCGCCGCCGCCGAAGCGGTCGCGGACTCCGGCTGGGCACCTGAGACGGAAGAGGATTGTTGCGGCACCGGCGTGATGATCGGCTCCGGCATCGGCGGCCTGCAGGCGATCTATGATGGCGCGATCATGGTACATGAGGGCAAGGCGAAACGGCTCTCGCCGTTCTTTATCCCCTCGGCGCTGATCAACCTGGTCTCCGGCCATGTCGCGATCAGGTACGGCTTCAAGGGTCCCAACCATTCGGTCGTCACCGCCTGCGCGACCGGCGTGCACGCAATCGGCGACGCGGCGCGGCTGATCGGCCTCGGCGATGCCGAGGTGATGGTGGCCGGCGGCGCGGAGGCCGCAGTCAATCCGCTCGGCGTCGCCGGCTTCTGCGCCGCCCGGGCACTTTCTACCGGCTTCAATGACCGGCCGCCGGAAGCGTCACGCCCCTGGGACAAGGACCGCGACGGTTTCGTGATCGGCGAGGGCGCCGGCGTCGTGGTGCTGGAGGAATACGAACACGCGAAAGCACGCGACGCGAAAATCTACGCCGAGGTGATCGGCTACGGCATGTCCGGCGACGCTCATCACATCACCGCCCCGGCCGAACACCATGACGGCGCCTATCGCGCGATGGCGGCGACGCTGAAATCCGCCCGCATCGGGCCCGAGGACATCCAGTACATCAACGCGCACGGCACCTCCACGCCGCTCGGCGACGATCTGGAGCTGGAAGCGGTGGAGAAGCTGTTCGGCGATGCCGGCGGCCAGGTCGCCATGTCCTCAACGAAATCCGCGGTCGGGCATTTGCTGGGCGCGGCCGGCGCGGTGGAAGCGATTTTCTCGATCCTGGCGATCCGGGACGGCGTCGCGCCGCCGACCCTGAACCTGCACGAGCCCAGCCGGGAGAGCGCGATCGACCGCGTGGCGCTGACCGCACAGGAACGCAAGATCGACATCGTGCTGTCCAACGGCTTCGGCTTCGGCGGCGTGAATGCCTCCATCCTGTTCAAGAAGGCCGCCTGAGCCACGAGGTTGCACAGTAATTCTACCGCGCCGGGCGGCGACAAGCGGCGCGTCTGACTCAGCGCAGCGAATTCTTGCCCAACCTCGACGGTAAGGGAACAAGACAATCAGGAACCTGCGCGGCCGCATCGTCCTTATCCTTTTTGCCGTTCTGCTGGTGCTGCGCCTGGGCCAGATGGCGGTGCGGCAGAGCTATGAAGCGCCGGGGCCGCTCGGCGCGGCCCGCGCGGTGGTGATCCCGAGCGCGCCGGTCGGCGCCGTGGCGGCGGTGCTGCGGGCCAATGGGATGATCAGCTCTCCTCTGGTGTTCCGCGCCGCCGCCTATCTCACACGCCGCGAGGGCCCGATCCGCGCCGGCGAGTTTCTGTTCCCCGCCCGCGGCAGCCTGCATGATGTGCTGGACGTGCTGCGTTTCGCCGTCCCGGTCGAGCACCAGGTGACGATCCCGGAGGGGCTGACCGGCGCCGCGATTGCCCGCATCCTGAACGCCGCCGCTTCGGCAACCGGATCGGTCGCGCCGCCCGCCGAAGGTGCGGTGTTGCCGCAGACTTACGACTACACTTACGGAACGGCGCGCGGCGGCATTCTGGCGCGGGCGGAGACGGCGATGAAGCGCGAGGTGGCGGCGGCGTGGGCCGCGCGCGCCGCCGCCGTGCCGCTGGCGAGCCCGGCGCAGGCGGTGATCCTCGCCTCGATCGTGCAGCAGGAAACGCCGGTGGCGGCGGAGCTGCCGGAGATCGCCAGCGTGTATGAGAACCGGCTCAGGCTGGGGATGAAATTACAGGCCGACCCGACGGTGATTTTCGCCGCCAGCCATGGCGCTGCCTCCGGCGGCGCGCCGATCAGCCGAGCGGATCTCTCAACGGCGTCGCCGTACAACACGTATGTGGTGGCCAGTCTGCCGCCGGGGCCGATCTGCGCGCCGGGACTCGCGGCGCTGAACGGCGTGCTGCACCCGGCCGCGACCGGCGCGCTCTACTTCGTCGCCACCGGCGCTGGCGGCCATGTGTTTGCCGGCGACTTCAAGACCCAGCTTGACAACATCGCCCGCTACCGCGCCGCCGCGAGGAACTGATTATTTCGTGCGCGAGCCGATCGAGGCGAACCGCTTGTTGAACTTGGCGACCTGGCCGCCGGTGTCCATCACGCGGTGCACGCCGGTCCAGGCAGGGTGCGACTTCGGGTCGATGTCGAGCCGCAGCGTGTCGCCGGGCTTGCCCATGCATGACATCGTCTTGAACGACGACCCGTCCGTCATGATGATGTTGATCTCGTGATAATCCGGATGAATGTCTGGCTTCACCGTGGCGGCCTCCATGCAACAAGACGCCCCGATACCGACCGGGGCGTGAAGCGGCGGGTTCTAGACGCGGCGGCGCGGTTAGGCAAGGTGCTAGAGGCTGTGCCTCTATGCGAAGCTTGAACGGCCGGGAGGACAAGTGACACGGGCTTTAGCAATCCTGCTGGTATGTCAGCTGGCCGGCACGGTGATCCAGCAGGCGAGCGGCCTACCGATCCCGGGTGCGGTGCTCGGGCTGGTCATGCTACTGGTCTGGCTGGTGCGGACCGGTGGCCCCAGCCCAGCATTGCACGGCACGGCGCAGGGGCTGTTGAGGTATCTCGGCCTGCTGTTCGTACCGGCCGGCGTCGGCGTGGTGAGCGAACTGCCGGCGATCGAGCAGAACGGTCTGGCGCTGGCAATCGCCATTCCGGTTTCCACCCTGCTCGGCCTGCTGGTCACCGGCCTGCTGATGCAGTTTTTTCTGCGGCGGCAGGTGGTGGCTGAGACCCGCGCCGATGCATAAACTATTGCCGCTGCCGTTCTTCCATGTCTGGGCCTATCTGCAGACGCAGCCGCTGCTTGGCCTCACCGTCACGCTGGTGGTGTGGGAGATCGCCGTGGTGCTGGACATCCGCGCCGGCCAGAAGCCGTTCACCAACCCGACCATTCTGTCGATTTTCATTCTGGCGGTGCTGCTGCTGGGCTCGCACACCAGCTACCATGCGTATTTTACCGGCGCGCAATACGTGCACTTCCTGCTTGGGCCGGCGACCGTGGCGCTGGCGGTGCCAATGTACGAGAATCTGCCGGCGATACGGCGCAACTTCGTCGGCATCTTTATCTCGCTGACCGCGGGGTCGGTCGCCGCCGCGTCCTCCGCCATGCTGATCGCCCGGGCGCTCGGCGCGCCGCGGCTGGTGGTGATCTCGCTCGGCCCCAAATCCGTCACGACGCCGATCGCCATGGGGATTGCGCAGAACCTCGGCGGCTCACCCTCGCTCACCGCCGTGTTCGTGCTGATGACGGGCCTGTTCGGCACCTTGGTCTGCACCACCGTGTTTGGCCTGACGGGCGTGCGGGACTGGCGGGCGCAGGGGCTGGCCGCCGGCACGGCCGCGCATGGCCTCGCCACCTCCCGCATGTTGTTGCTGAACCAGACGGCCGGCGCTTTCGGCGGCGTCGCCATCGGCCTGAACGGCGTGGTAACATCGTTGGTCGTACCTGTTTTGGTAACCTTCCTCGGTATATGAACACCCCCATGAAACTCAGCACCCTGGTTCTGGCTGGCCTCGCTGTGCTCACCGTCCCTCCGCGCGCCCTGGCGTCGCCGATCACCCTGCCGCTCAACCCCGGCGACATGCTGGCGCAGACCCATTCCCGCGCCATGATGATCGCCACCACCGGCACCTTCCGGAGCCTGTCCGGTACCCTGCGCTACGATCCGGCGACCGGCGCCTGCGCGGTGGATGTCACTTTCGTGGTGCGCAGCCTGCAACTGCCGAACGCGCTGCTGCGCAGCAAGACCATGGCCGACAACTTCCTGGACCCCGCGGAGTACCCGCTGGAACATTACGTCGCGACCTGCGCGGGGGCCACCCTCACGGGCGCCCTGACGATGCGCGGGCAGACGCACCCGTTCAACATGACGGTAACGTTCGACCGTTCAGGCCCCACCCCCACCGTCATGCACACCGCCGGCACGCTGAACCGCTTCGACTGGGGCGTGAATGGTTCCCCCATGCTCGCCGGCAAAATGATCCGGATAACCAACGATATTTCATTGAACGGGCAACCGCTGGAGAGTAAGTAAGCAGCGCTTTTTGAAAAAAGCGCGCAAAAACTTTTTTGACTCTGGGCCTGGGGCGTTGGCCGCGACACAGACTCCGGCCCAGGTTATCAAAAGTTTTTTGGTGCTTTTTTACAAAAAAGCACTGCTTCCTACTCTTAGTCTGCGGCGTCGGACTCGGTTTCCGTATCCGCCACCATCAGCGCCTCCGCCATCACCACGCTTTGGTCGCGGATGCGTTTTTCGATCGCGTCGGCGATGACTGGGTGGTCTCGCAGGAATTGTTTGGCGTTTTCCCGACCCTGGCCGATGCGTTGGCTGTCATAGCTGAACCAGGCGCCGGATTTCTCCACCACGCCGGCTTTCACGCCGAGGTCCACGAGTTCGCCGGTTTTGGAAATGCCCTCGCCGAACATGATGTCGAACTCCACCTGCCGGAACGGCGGCGCCAGCTTGTTCTTCACCACCTTCACGCGGGTATGGTTGCCGGTCACGTCCTCGCGGTCCTTGATCGAGCCGGTGCGGCGGATTTCCATCCGGATGGAGGCGTAAAATTTCAGCGCGTTGCCGCCGGTGGTGGTTTCCGGATTGCCGAACATGACGCCGATCTTCAGCCGTATCTGGTTGAGGAAGATCAGCATGGTGTTGCTGCGCGAGACCGAGCCGGTGATTTTGCGCAGCGCCTGGCTCATCAGCCTTGCATGCAGGCCGACATGGGTGTCGCCCATCTCGCCCTCCAGCTCCGCCCGCGGTACCAGCGCCGCCACCGAATCGATCACCAGCACGTCGATCGAGCCTGACCGCACCAGGGTATCGGCGATTTCCAAGCCCTGCTCGCCGGTATCGGGCTGGCTGATCAGCAAATTGTCCACATCCACGCCGAGCTTGCGGGCGTAGGTGGGGTCGAGTGCGTGTTCCGCGTCGACGAACGCGCACACGCCGCCGCGCTTCTGCGCTTCCGCGATCGCGTGCAGCGCCAGCGTGGTTTTGCCGGAGCTTTCCGGCCCGTAAATTTCGATCACCCGGCCGCGCGGCAGGCCGCCGATGCCGAGCGCCAGGTCCAGCCCGAGCGAGCCGGAGGAGATCGTGTCGATCGCCTCGCCGGTGCCTCTGGAGCCCATGCGCATGATCGAGCCTTTGCCGAAGGCCCGTTCGATCTGCGCCATCGCCGCGTCGAGCGCCTTGCTCTTTTCCATGTCCGGCTTCCTCGAGATTTGCGTCATCTCGGCACCCTCCGGTATCGACTCGACCGCCGTCAAATGCCGTTTTTTGTCCGTTGCCGCAACCATAACGTGTTCCTTTCATTGTTGGCCAGAGGATTCGCGCGAGGCGGCGCGTTCACATCAGGCTGTCATGATAAGAACAAAATAGCAACACAAAAAGCACAGTTATTAACAATTTGTTTGCGCTTTGTTCGGCGCCAACGAAACTTAAGAAATTGGTTCCATATCCAGTGCGTATCCGGCCGCGCGGACGGTTCGCACAATATCTGCCTCGCCGGGACCATTGATTGCCTTGCGCAGCCGCCGGATATGCACGTCCACCGTGCGCGGCTCCACATGGATGTCCCGCCCCCAGACCGCGTTCAGCACGTCCTCGCGCGAGAACACCCGCTTTGGATAACGCAGGAAAAACTCCAGCAGCCGGAACTCGGTCGGCCCCAGATGCAGCGCCCGGCCGTTGCGCAGCACCCGGTGCGAGGCCGGGTCCAGCGAGATGTCGTGGAAGTTCAGCTTCAGTTTGGCCGGCACGGTGCCGGAGCGGCGCAGCAGCGCCCGCACCCGCGCGATCAGTGCCTCGGTCGAAAACGGCTTGGTGATGTAATCGTCCGCGCCAGTATCCAGGCCGCGCACCGCGTCCTGGTCCTCCGCCCGCGCGGTCAGCATGATGATCGGCAGTTGCCGCGTCGCCGGCCGGCGGCGCAGCTGCCGGCAAACCTCGATGCCAGACAAAGTGGGCAGCATCCAGTCCAGCAGCACCAGGTCGGGCGCGGCTTCGGTTACCCGGTTCAGCGCCTCGCCGCCATCGCCCACGTCCTCGACGCGGAAGCCCTGCTTCTCCAGGTTATAGCGCAGCAGCGTCACTAACGGCGCCTCATCCTCGACGATCAGGATGGTCGGCTTGTCGTGCTCGCTCATTGTCCCGCCGCGGCGGCGTGGATGTAGGCGGAGGTCATGTCGCCCTTCGGCCGGAAATCCGGCAGGCTTTCGCCGGTCACCGCGTAATAGGTCAGCTCGGCGATGTTGGTGGAATGGTCGCCGATCCGCTCCAGATTTTTTGCGATGAACAGCAGATGCGTGCAGGCGGAAATGCTGCGCGCGTCTTCCATCATATACGTGATCAGCTCGCGGAAAATGGTGTTGTACAAATCGTCCACCATCTGGTCGGCGCGCCACACCGCGATCGCTTTCTGCGGATCGGCTTCGCCCACCGCGTCGATGGAGTTTTTCAAATTCTGTTGAACCAGCAAGGCCATTTGCCCGAGGCCGGAGAGCGAAAAGCCGCTGGCGACCTGGTTGATCACCAAACTGCGTTTAGCGATATTGGCGGCGTAGTCACCGATCCGTTCCAGATCGGTGATCACTTTCAGCGCCTGGATCACTTGCCGCAGATCATCCGCCACCGGCTGGCGCAGCGCCAGCAGCCGCACCGCGAATTGCTCCACCGCGCGCTCCTCGGCATCGATCTTCGGGTCCATCTCCACCACCCGGCTGGCGATGTCCGGATCATGCTCCAACAGCGCGATCGCGGCGTCCGCCACCGCGCGCTCCACCAGCCCGCCCATCCCCGCGATCATGTCGCGCAGTTTTTTCAGGTCGACTTCGAAGGCGGTGACGATATGCTTGGTTTCATCGGCCATTTCGTGTTCCTCAGCCGAACCGGCCGGTGATGTATTCCTGCGTGCGGCGCTCGCGCGGGGCGGTGAAAATCTGGTCGGACAGTCCCACCTCCACCAGCTCGCCCAGGTAGAAAAATGCGACCCGGTCAGCGCAGCGCGCCGCCTGCTGCATGTTGTGGGTTACGATGATAATGGTGAAATCCCGTTTCAGCTCGTCCACCAGCTCCTCGATCTTCAGTGTGCTGATCGGGTCCAGCGCGCTGGTCGGCTCGTCCAGGAGCAGCACGTCCGGCCGCACCGCGATGGAGCGCGCGATGCACAGCCGCTGCTGCTGTCCGCCGGAGAGGCCGAGCGCCGAGCTGCTCAGCCGGTCCTTCACCTCGTTCCACAGGGCGGCGCGGGTCAGCGACCATTCCACGCGCTCATCCAACGCGGATTTCGACAGTTTCTCGTGCAGCCGCACGCCGAACACCACGTTTTCGTAGATCGATTTGGGGAACGGCGTCGGCTTCTGGAACACCATGCCGACGCGGCGGCGCAGCTGGTTCAAGTCCTGGTCCGGCGCGATGATGTTCTCGCCGCCGATGAGAACTTCGCCTTCCGCGCGCTGGCCGGGATACAAATCGTACATGCGGTTCAGCACGCGCAGCAGCGTGGATTTGCCGCAGCCGGAGGGGCCGATCATCGCCGTGGTCTGCCGGTCGGCGTAGTCGATCGTCACGTTCTTCAGCGCATGGGTGGCGCCGTAGAAGAAATTCAGGTCGCGGATGGAAACCCGCGCCGCTTCATCCGCGGCGCCGGGGTTCATGCCGGGCGGCAAAGCGGCCTCAGAAACGGCACTTCTGGCGTTTTCCATCGCCGCTCAATAGCGACGGTCCGGTAACACCTCAATGACGCTCTGATGAAGCTTCGATGACAGCGTCACCCCTTCACCGGCTTCGGCGGCAGCGCCAGCGCCAGGGACAACTCCTTCAATCGCGCCGCCGTGGTCGGCGCCGGCGCGCCCATCATCAGGTCTTCGCCCTGCTGGTTGAGCGGGAAGGCGATGACCTCGCGTATGTTCGGCTCGTCGGCCAGCAGCATGACGATGCGGTCAATCCCCGGCGCGGAGCCGCCATGCGGCGGGGCGCCGAAGCGGAACGCGTTCAACATCCCACCGAACCGCGCCTCCACTTCCTCCGGCGGGTAGCCGGCGATGGCGAAGGCTTTCAACATGATTTCCGGTTTATGGTTGCGGATCGCGCCGGAGGACAGCTCGATGCCGTTGCAAACGATGTCGTACTGGAACGCCTTGATGGTCAGCGGGTCCTGATTTTCCAATGCCTCCATCCCGCCTTGCGGCATGGAAAACGGGTTGTGGCTGAACGCGATCTGTTTGGTTTCCTCGTCCAGCTCGTACATCGGGAAATCCACGATCCAGCAGAAGCGGAACTCGTTTGCCGCAATCAGCCCGAGATCGTGCCCAAGTTTCGTTCGTACCGCGCCGGCAAACTTCGCGGCATCCAGCGGCTTGCCGGCGGCGAAGAACACCGCGTCGCCGGCGGCCAGCCCGCATGCGGCGCGGATCGTCTCCGCCCGGTCTGCGTCGAGGTTTTTGGCGATCGGTCCCTGCGGCCCCGCCTCGTTGTAAGTGATGTAGCCGAGGCCGCCGGCGCCCTCGGCCCGCGCCCAGTCGTTCAGCTTGTCGAAAAAGCTGCGCGGGTTGCCGCCTGCCCCCGGCGCCGGAATCGCGCGCACGATGCCGCCGGCCGCGATGATTTTCGCGAACAGGCCGAAGCCGGAGCCGGCAAACGCCTCCGTCACGTCCGTGATGAGCAACGGGTTGCGTAAATCCGGCTTGTCCGAACCGTATTTGAGCATCGACTCATCGTACGGGACGCGCACAAACGGCGGCTTCGTCACCGCCCGCTCTCGCGCAAACTCCTCGAATACGCCGGCGATCACCGGCTCGATCGTGTTGAACACGTCTTCTTGGGTGACGAAACTCATCTCGAAGTCGAGCTGATAGAACTCGCCGGGCGAACGATCCGCGCGCGAGGCTTCGTCCCGGAAACAGGGCGCGATCTGGAAATACCGGTCGAACCCCGCGACCATCAGCAGCTGCTTGAATTGCTGCGGCGCCTGCGGCAAGGCGTAGAATTTGCCGGGATGGTTGCGGGCAGGGACCAGAAAATCCCGCGCCCCCTCCGGCGAGGACGCGGTGAGGATCGGCGTCTGGAATTCGGTGAACCCGGCCTCGATCATCCGCCGGCGGAACGAGGCGATGACCCCGGCCCGCAGCATGATGTTCTTGTGCACTTGCTCGCGCCGCAGATCTAAAAATCGATACTTCAGCCGCAACTCGTCCGGGTAGGTCTCGTTCCCCGCCACCTGGATCGGCAGCACGTCCGCCGCGGATTGAAGCACCAGCGCGTCCACCCGCAGTTCCACCTCACCGGTCGGCAGCTTCGGGTTCTGCGTGCCGGGGGCGCGGGCGACCACCTGTCCGGTCACGGTGATCACGCTCTCCACCCGCAGCGCCTCGGCCTGCGCAAATGCCGCCGAGCCCGCCGCGAACACGCATTGGGTCAACCCGAAATGGTCGCGCAGATCAATGAACAGCAGCCCGCCGTGGTCGCGTTTGGCCAGCACCCAGCCGGACAGCCGGGCGGTCGCGCCAATGTCCGTGGCGCGCAAAGCGGCGCAGTTATGGGTACGATAGAGATGGGCAGGTTCCATGGCCGGGAAAGAAACCGCGCCCCCCTCCCTGTCAAGCCGGCGCTTGGTGTAAGGAAGCACCATGAACCAACCCGCCACCACTTACATCACAACAACCGGCGACCTAGCCGCCCTCTGCACCCGTCTCGCTGCCGAACCCTACGTGACCGTCGACACCGAATTCATGCGGGAAAAAACCTACTACCCCGAGCTGTGCCTGGTGCAGCTCGGGGGTGCCACGGATGTCGCGGTGGTGGACGCGCAAGCGCCGGGCATCGACCTCGCCCCGCTCGGCGCGCTGCTGGCGAAGCCGGACGTGGTGAAAGTGTTCCACGCCTGCCGCCAGGACGTGGAGATTTTCCTGCTCCTATTCGGCACCGTGCCCGCCAATCTTTTTGACACGCAGGTCGCGGCCATGGTGGCCGGCTTCGGCGATCAGGTGGGCTATGACGCGCTGGTCGCGGCGCTGACCGGCGGCGCGATCGACAAGGCGCACCGCTTCTCGGACTGGTCGGCGCGGCCGCTGACCAAGGCGCAGATCGACTATGCCGCCGGCGATGTAACCTACTTGCGCGCGGTGTACGAAAAGCTGCTGGCGAAGCTGGCGGCCGAGGGGCGGGCCGATTGGGTGGGCCAGGAAATGGCCGTGCTCGCCGACCCGCAGACTTATCGCGTCGACCCCGTCCGTGCCTGGGAGCGGCTGAAGCTGCGCACCGGCAACCGCCGCCAGCTGGCAATCATCCAGGCAGTCGCGGCGTGGCGGGAGCGGGAGGCCCAGCGCATCAACATCCCCCGCCAGCGGCTGGTGAAAGACGAGCAAATCCCAGAGATCGCCGCGCTGGCGCCGGAAGACGCGCAGGCTTTGTCCAAAGCACGCGGCATCTCTCCGGGCTTCGCCAATGGCAAATCCGGCGCGTCGCTGCTGGCGGTGATCGCCGAGGCCAAAGCCCTGCCCGAAGCCGAGCTGCCCCGCGCCGAACGGCAACGCGACAGCGCCCGCGCTTCGCCGGCGCTGGTGGCGCTGTTGAAAGTCCTGCTCGCCGCCCGCGCCGAACAGAACAACGTCGCCCCTCGCCTGATCGCCAGCAGCGAGGACATCGAAGCCCTGGCCCTCGACGATCCCGCCGATAATCCCGCCTTGGCCGGCTGGCGGCGGGAGATGTTCGGCGACGATGCGATGCGGCTGATCAAGGGCGAGATCGCCCTATCGGCGCAAGGCAAGCGGGTGAGGATCGTTACGGTCGGTTAGCGGCGCGGTTCGCAAGCGAACAACGGCAAGCAAGAGAGCCGCGGCGATGAAGAACGGCTCCGGCAGGAAGCCGAGCGTTTTCAGCAAGTGGCCGATCAGGGCCGGCGAGAGCCAGACCACAGCAAGGACCGCGTTGGCGATGGGCGTTGCGCGGCGCAGGTTGAGCGCGAGCGCGAAGGACAGGCCGACCAGGTCGTCGCCATAGCCGTAAGGGATGGCGAGCGCCAGCAGGCATAGCGTGGCAAGCAGGCGGGCAGACGGGTCCGCTACCGGGCCGCGCCAGAGCCAGGCGGTGGCGGCAAGGGCGGCCACGGCAATGACGCCTTGCACCGCCGAAGCGGCGGTCAAAGTGGCGCCCAGGCTGCGCAGCATCCAGAACACCGACACGCCGAGCACCGGATCGCCGTGCTGGAACGGCGTGACGAGCAGGAAGCGAGCGGTGGTGCGGCCGGGGCCAAAAAAGCCGCTCCAGGCGCGCATGCCGAAGCAGAAGATGGAAAGCGCCACCAGCAGCGCCAGCGTCAATATACCGGCGGCCATGGCGCGTCCGTGCCGGCCGGCGAGCACCACCACGGGTGCTATCAGCGCGTAAGGCGGCTTCAGGCTCAGCAGGCCGAGCATCGTGCCGGCTTCGGCGGGGCGGCTCTCCAGCTGCGCCAGGCCGGCCAGCAGCAACGCGCCGCAGATCAGCCCGAACTGGCCCAGATAGATCGACCACATCGCCGCGGGGCCGACCAGACCGATCAGGATGCACAACCAGGGAAGCGCGGCGCGGCGGAGCACCAGGACGGCCAGCGCCAAGCTGACGGCGGTGAACGCCGCGTAAGCCGCCGGCAGCGACATAAGCGAAAGCAGCGCTGCCGGCAGCAACGTGACCGGCGTGTACGGCACCGGGTAGTGGTCCAGATGCCCGGGCAGAGTAGCGGCGCCGTACGTGGCAAACGCGGCGCCGTGGTACAGCGTCGCCGTGGCGCCCCGGCTCGCCAAGCGGCCGGCCAGCCAGAACGCCGAAGAGTCGCAAAAGGAAACGCCGCAGCCGGGATCCCGGAAGCCAATGCCCTGCGTCGTCAGGAGGTGGAGCCGCCGCCACTGGTCCCAGAGGCCAAGACCGAACAACCAAAACCCCAGACCCGCGACCGAGACCGTGACGACGCTGCAGCCGAAACAGACAACACGCATGATCCCGCGCCTACATTCTCCGCCTGGCGCGGACGGGAGCTACTGCGTCTTCGTTGCGATGCCGATGTTGCTGATGCCGGCTTTGCGGGTCAGGTCCATCACGTCCATCAGCTGCTGCAGCTTCGTGCCTTTGTCGCCGGCCACGATCACATCGGTATCGTTGGTCGCCTTCACGGTCTGCAGATAGCTTTCCAGCTGGTCCGGGCTCATCACCTGGTCCTTCACGTGGATGTTGCCCTGGGTGTCCAGAATGATCACCACCTGCGTGTGCGGCAGTTGCTGCGCGGTGGAGGAGCCGGGCAGCGACAGCGTCACGCCGCTATCCGGGATCATCCGCAGCACGATCATCACGAAGAACACCAGCAGGAACATCATGATGTCGATCATCGGCACGATTTCGAGCCGGGGACGTTCACGCTCCATCAGGTTGCGGCGGGTGCGCATGGCGCTATACCTGCGCGGCGACGCGCGCGGCGATCGGCCGCGGCGGCACGACTTCCTGCACCGCGTCGAGGCCCTTGCCATGCACCCGGTTGATCAGGATCACCTTGATCAGCTCCAGCTGCTGGATGATCTGGCGGGTCAGCGAATTGAAATAGTTTACGAAATACACGGCGATGATCGCAATCAGCAGGCCGGCGCCGGTGGAGACCAGCGCGTCCGCGATGCCGCCGGTGACTTTCGACGGGCCGCCATTGGCGGACAGAACGTTAAACGCCTGGATCATGCCGATGATGGTGCCGAACAGTCCGAGCAACGGCGCGATGGTGACCGAGGTGTCCAGGATCCACAGCAGCCGGTTGATCTTCGGCATCGCGGTGAGGATTTCCTCCTCGATATGCATCTCCATCTCGTCGGCGCTTTCGCCGCGGGACGCGATCGCAATGCTGATCAGATGGCCCTGGAGCGTGTTGCTGCTGGCATCCGCCAGGTTCTGCAGCCCGGCGACATTCTGATACGCCACCTGACGCAGCCGGTTGTGGATGTCCTTGCCCTGCCGCAGGATCTTCTTCAACAGCCACAACCGCTCCAGCGCCACCGCCAGGGTGATGATGAGCAAGATGGGCATCACGGCCAGCAAGCCGCCGGTGAGAATAACCAGCCTGATAAACTCATTCATAATCGTTCTCCTAACGCAAATGTGAACGCAATTGGGGCGCCGCCCCAATCAACGCGGCCGTGTAGTGATGACGAGGCGCTCCTATCAGGCTGCCGGTTTCTCCCATCTCCACGATGCGCCCGGCATTCAGCACCGCGATACGATCCGCCATGTAACTGACTACGGCGAAGTCATGACTTATCAGAATGTAGGAAAGGCCTTCCTCACGTGCGAGGTCTTTCAGCAGATTTAACAGCATTGCCTGGGTGGAAACGTCAAGGCTGGAGGTCGGCTCGTCCAGCACGATCAGCTCCGGCTCCGCCGCCAGTGCCCGGGCGATGGCGATCCGCTGCGCCTGGCCGCCGGAGACGCCGGCCGGCAGACGCGCGGCCATCTCCGGGTTCAGGCCGACGCGGTCGAGCAGGCTTTCAACCTTTGTGCGGCGCGCCGTGCCGCCCATGCCGCCCGCCAGGCGCAGCGGCTCGGCGATGATGTCGCCGATGCGGATGCGCGGGTTCAGCGACTCTCGGGGGTCTTGGAACACTACCTGGATGCGGCGGCGCTGCGCGCGGCGGGCCGCACCCCGCAGGGCCCCGAACGCTTCGCCGTCCAGCACCACGCTGCCTTGGTACGGGATCATCTGCAGGACCGCGCGGCCCAAGGTGGACTTGCCGGAGCCGCTTTCGCCCACCACCCCAAGGCACTCGCCGCGGCCGAGGGAAAAAGCGATATCCATCAGCGCCGGCGGCGGCGCCGCCTTGGCGCGGAACAGGCCGGCGCCGTTGCCGTAGCGCACCGAGAGGTCGCTGACCTCCAGCTGGGTCGGCTTGTTGCTCAGCGGCGGCCGGGCAGCCGGCGCCGCGTAGGTCGGGCGCTCCGTTACCGGCAGCGGATACAGGCAGGCGGCCAGCGTGCCGCCGCCCGGCAGCGAAGGCGGGTAGGCGATGTCGCAATCCGGCCGGTGGTAGCCGCAGCGGGGCGCGAAGCGGCAGCCATGGGGACGGCTTTCCGGCTCCGGCAGGTTGCCCGGAATGTTCTGCAGCCGCGCCTGGCCGACGCGGGCGACGGAGCCGAGCAGCGCCTCGCTATACGGATGCCGCGGATGGGCGAAGAAGTTTTTCGCCGGGCCGCACTCCACGGTGCGGCCGGCGTACAGCACGTGGATGGAATCCGCGTGCTCCTCCACCACCGACAAATCATGGGTGACGAACAGCACGCCCATGTCGTGCTCGCGCCTGAGGCGGGTGATCAGCGCCATGATCTGCCGGGCGATCAGCGGGTCCAACCCGGTGGTCGGCTCGTCGGCAATCAGCAGTTTCGGCGAGCAGGCCAGCGCCATGGCGATCATCACGCGCTGGCGCATGCCGCCGGAGAACTGGTGCGGGTAGTCGTCCAGCCGGGCGGCGGGGTTCGGGATGCCGACCTCGCCCAGCAATTCCAGCGCGCGGGCGCGGGCCTTGCGTGGCGATCCGCCCCGGTGCACGCGCCAGGCCTCGCCGATCTGCGAGGCGACGGTGCGGGACGGGTTGAGCGCCGCCAGCGGGTTCTGGAACACCATGCCGACGTCCTGGCCGCGCACGCCGCGCATCGCACCCTCATCCAGCCGGGCGAGGTCGCGCCCGCTCAGGTCGATCGCGCCGGTCAGCACCGCGCCCGGCGGCAACAGCCGCATGATGGAAAGTGCGGCGATGGTCTTGCCGGAGCCGGATTCGCCGACCAGCGCCAGCATCTCGCCGGCGTTGATGGTCAGGCTGAGCTCGTCGAGGATGGCGACGTTGCCGGCCGGCCCGCGCGGCAGCGAGACCGACAGACGGTTCAGATGGAGCACGCTCATCGATTATCGCCGAAGCGCGCCAGCAGGCCCTGGCCGGTGAGCGAGGCGGCGAGCAGCGCCCCGAACACCAGCAGGCCGGGCGGGATGATCAGCCACCACGGGTCGAGCGCGATGATGTCCAGCGCGGACTCCAGCAGGCTGCCCCAGCTAACCTGCGGCGGCTGCACGCCGAGGCCGAGGAAGCTCAGCGCCGAGAGCGCGAAAATCGAATCGCCGACCATAAAGGTGCCGTTCACCACCAGCACCGGCGCCATCACCCGCAGCAGATGCACGCGCGCGATGTAGATGCGCCCAGCGCCTAATTGTTCCGTGGCCAGCACGAAATCCCGCCCCCGCTGCGCCAGCGTTTCATTGCGCACCAGCCGCGCCAGGCCCGGCCAGGAGATGAAGCCGAGCAGCAGGATGAGGCTGGTGTTGTTCAGCGTGACCAACGAGGCAAAGAAGATCAGGATGATCAGGCTGGGCAGTGCCAGGATCGCGTCCAGCAGCCGCATCATCAGCCGATCCAGCCAGGCCGGCCCGAGGCCGGCGGCGAGGCCGTAAGCGACGCCGACCAGGAAGGCGAGGATTGCCGCCGGCAACGCCACGACCAGCGTGGCGAAGCCGCCGGAGAGCAGCAGCGCCAGCTCGTCCCGGCCCAGCTCGTCGGTGCCGAAGGGGAAGGCCAGCGTCGGCCCTTCCAGCGCATGCGCGGGGTGGATGGCGTAAGGGTCGACCGGGTACAGGAACGGCGCGATCAGCCCGACGAACAGGATGACGAGGGAGAGGGTGAGGCCAAGGCCTAGCGTGCCGCGCGGGCGCCACCGGCCAAACACGCGGCCCAGCGCCGCGCTGGGCAGGCCCGTCGGCATGTCTGCCGGTGCATCGATCAGCCGGTCACTCATAGGATGCTATTCATAGCTTGCCCTGGGGTCGAGCAGCCCGTTCACCAGATCCGCCAGCAGATTGCCGAGAACGGTCAGGATGCCGATGATCAGGACGATGGCGATCAGGATCGGGTAGTCCTGAGACAGCGCCGAGCGCCACATCAGCCAGCCAAGGCCGGGGTAGTTGAACACCGATTCCACGATCACGCCGCCGGTGAAGATGTACGGAAAGGACAGCCCGAGGATGGTAACCAGCGGCCGCAGCGCGTTGCGCAGCACGTGGCCGAACAGGATCGCGGTGAAGCCCACGCCTTTCGCGCGCGCAGTGCGGACATAATCCTTGCCCAGCTCCTCATGCACCGCCTCGCCAAAATAGCGCGACAGCGAGGCAACGGTGAGCAGCGTCACGGTTGTCACCGGCAGCACCAGATGCGCGATGTAGGTGCCGATGCCGGGATGCACCTCCCGTAGATTGGTGATGCCGTTGGCCGGGAACCAATGCACGCCAACCGAAAACCACAGCACCAGCATGGCGGCTACGAAGAATGGCGGCAGCGCGTAAAACCCCAGCTGCAGCCCGCCGATCAGCTTCGCCGGCCAGCGGCCGAAATACACGCCCTGCACCAAGCCGAGCAGGATCGAGACGATCGTGCTGATCACGATCGACGCCGTGTAGAATACGAAGGTGTTGATCTCATACTGCCAGAGCAGCGAGCCAACCGGGCGGCTGAGCAGATAAGAGTAGCCGAGCTTGCCCTCCGCCAGATGCCCCCACCACAACGCATATTGCCGCCACAGCGGCGCATCCAGGCCCAGCCGCTGGTTCACCTCCGCGACCGACGCCGCGGTCGCCTTGATGCCGAGGATCGAATAGGCCGGGCCGCCGGGCGTGAGATGCACCATGAAAAACACCAGCGTCACCAGGATGACGATGGAGAGGGACGACGAGGCCAGCCTTGTCGCAACCATGCGGATCATTTCGCGGCGGTCTCCTCTGGCGTGCAGTAAAGCTGTTCGGGCGCGTAATCGCCGACCGGATTAATGAAGTCGCCCAGGCCGTGCAGGCGGTCGCTGATCAATAGCACGGAACGCTCGCGCGGCGTGAAAATCACCGGCTGCTGTTCGCTCGCATATGTTTCGTAAGCAAAAAGCGGTCCCAGGCCTTGCTGGCTGATATTGTCGTTGATCAGCTTGTCGAGCTTCGGGTCCGAGTAGCCGCCCATGTTCTGGAACGCGCCCGTCTCGTAATTACCCTCGCCGCTGGGATATTCCGGCGCGGATTGCCCGGTGCCGGTCGCGTCCCAGCCGGTCGGGTGGCTCGACATCAGCGCCAGCATCTGGTTGAACTCCATCACCCGGATCTTCATTTCGATACCGGCCTTTTTTAGATCCGCCTGGATGATCTCATCGAGCTCGGTGATCGCATCAGTGCCGGACTCCTCAAGATAAACGAAAGAGAGCCGCTTGCCGTCCTTTTGCATGATGCCGTCCGGCCCCGGCGTATAGCCCGCCGCGGTCAGCAATGCGCGCGCCTTGGCAAGATCGTAGCCGACCGGATAATGGCCGGCCAGCATCGCCGGCGTCAGGAACTGCCGCTGGAATTTGGCCACGGGGCCATAGGCCTCGTCGCCGTTGCCATGTTGCAGCCCGTGGATGATGGCTTCCTGATCGATCGCGTCTTCCATCGCCTGACGCACCCGCACATCGTGAAAGAATGCCACGTTCGGATTGTTGTAATTCAGGTTGATGACGTTCTCATACGTCGATTGCGGCAGCACCAGAACATATACGCCTGGTATGTGATGAACAGACTCATACAGATCGGTCGGCAGGCTGGCGTCGTCGAGATCGCCGGACTCCACACCTTGCACGTTCGCGCCATCACCTTGCAGAAACCGGAAGACCAGCCGCGAGAAATGCATCTTCGGCCCGGGCCAGGCCGGGTTCGGCACGAACACCGCATCCAGCCCCATCGCCAGGCTTTGCAGTTTCAACGGGCCGTCGACGACGCTGAAAAAGCTCGGCGTGCTTTGCAGCTGGAACTGCTGATCTGGTGTGTAGTTTTTCCAGGCGTGTTCCGGCAATGGCGCCAGGCCGCTGATGCCGTTATAGATGAACCATTCGGCATTCACCGGATGAACCGTCGTCACCGTGAACGTCAAAGGACCGGTCACCTTCAGCGATTTCACGATATAGGGCAGGCCGCCGCCGCCATAGCCAGGCCAAGTCGGCCCCAGTTTCTGAATGACACCGAAGGCGTAAGCAACGTCATTGGCCGTGACGGGCACGCCGTCCGACCACTTCCAGGGGCGCATGGTGATCGTGAAATTGGTATTATCCTTGGTGGTCACCGCGGTTGCCAGGCTGCGCGACCAGTCGATTTCCGAAAACCGGTTGATCCACAGCAGGTTCGGATACAGCAGCAGCGCGGCAGTGGCGTTGTACGCGGTATCGGAAAACAACGGGCTGAACGAGGTGAGGTCGTCGCTGCCGGTCTGCCCCGCGCCTGTCGGCAGCACGATGGTGCCGCAATCGCCTTTTTGCTCCGCCAAAGCCGGTGCCACAAACAACAACGCCAGAACCAGCGCCAGCGCCTTCATGAAAGGGCCGCCTTGCAGCTGAGCTGTTCTGGGAACCAGTAGCCGAGCGGGTTCATGAAGGTCGCGACACCGTTCAGCCCGTCCCGCACCAGCACCGAGTATTTCTCCACGGGCAGAAAAATCACCGGCTGCTCCGCGCTTGCGTAATCCTCGAACGCAAACAGCGCGTCCAGTCCGGGCTTGTTGGTGCTGTCCGCGATCACGCTGTCCATTTTCGGCGAGGTATACCGGCCCCAATTGTAAAATCCCGTGGTGCCGAAATTATCCTCGCCGGTGGGAAAGGCGGACACATCGGTGGCGAACAGCATCGCCTGCCACCCCGTCGGTACGCCGACGCCGACATCCATCATCTGGTTAAATTCGACCTGATGCACCAGCATGCGGATGCCGACGGCGCGGAGATCCTGCTGCGCGGATTCCGCGATCAGAATCCGCATCGGCTGCCCCGCCGGGATCATCAGCGTGAACGACAATGCCTGGCCATCCCGCCGCATGATCCCATCCGGCCCCGGCGCGAACCCGGCCTCCGCCAGCAGCTGCCGCGCCTTCGCCGGATTATACCCCACCGGATAATGCCCCGCGCGCGCCGCGGGCGAGAGAAACGTCGCCGGCTCCGGCGGCACCGGCCCATACACCGGATCACCCTGGCCGTGCATCGCAAGGCCGATCATTTCCGGCTGGTTGATTGCATCCGCGATCGCATCGCGCACCCGCACATCCCTAAAGTAATCGGTCGCGGGATTATTCAGATTGATCAGCAGCTGGTGCCAGGAATAGCTCGCCGGCAGCGTCACGATGTGCACGCCCGGTATATGCTGCGCGGCGTTCCACAGCGCGAAGGGCAGATTGCTGACGTCCAGATCATGCGCCTCCATCGCCTGCAGTTCCGCTCCCTCGCTGTCCATGAACTTCATGATAAAGCGCTGGAAATGCAATGGCGCGCCTTCCCAATGCGGGTTCGGCACGAACTCTGCGGCGATGCCGACGGTCAGCCGCTTCACGATCAGCGGCCCATCCACCACCTGAAAGAACGCTGCCGTGCTTTGCAGGTGCTCGATGTCGTCCAGGCTGTATCTGTCCCAGACATGCGCCGGCAAAGGCAGCAGCTGCTCCAGCCCGTTCAGGATGAACCAGTCGGCGTTCACGCGGCGTTTCAGTACGATAGTAAAATGGGTTGGATCATCGATCGTGAAGCGCGCGATAATGTCCGGAATGCCGCCCAGCTGATAGCCCGGAAACGTGGGGCCAAGCTGCTTGATCAGGCTGAACGTGTAGGCGACATCGGCAGCGGTAACGGGCATGCCGTCCGACCAGTGCCAGGTCCGCAACGTAACCAGGTAGGTTTTGCCCTGATCCGGCGTGGTCACCGCGCTCGCGATGCTGCGGGAGAAATCGATCTGGTGATATCGGTTGATCTGCAGCAGTTGCATGAACAGCAGGTTCCCTGCTTCCGCGTTATACTCCGAGTCAACCAGCAACGGATTGAACGAGGTGACATCCGAGCCAGGCCCGATGCCGATGCCGGGCGGCACGATGATGGTGCCGCAATCCTCCGGTCCCGCGGCAAAAGCCGGCGCCGATGCCAGGATAAGCAGCGGCAGCACTTGAGCAAGCGCGGTCAACCTCATGGCCACGATTGACCTGAAACGAAGAACGACGGCAAGTGCCGTCGGTTTAAAATTCTGTTCATAATATAAGGGAAATTAGAGAATATCCCGGCGGAATTTTGTTCCGCCGGGATACCTGTTTAAATTAGAATCTGGCCGTGAGGTCGAGCTGCAAAGAGCGCGGCGGCCCGATCAAACCGCTTTCATACTGCGGCAGAACGGAATACTCGCCGTTCAATGCGATTTCAGAATAGTATTTATCCTCAAAGTATTTCACGTCGATAAAGTTCAGCGCTGTAAATGTCACCGTCAGGCTTTGAATATGATGGCTCTGGATGGGGATCTTATAGCTCCCGGTAAAGTTCATGATGAAGTCGGGGTTGTTTGCATTGTTCAAATCGGTGATCGTGGCGCCGCTGAACTGGCCGGTCGGATCGCCCGGGGTCAGAATATCCGTGGTCTGATTTTCCGTCCCGGTGTACTGGCCGGACAAGGTCGCCGAGATCGGCCCCTTGTTATAATCCAGCGCGATGTTGGCCAAACAATCCGGCGTGTTGGAGAACGGCGTTCCCTTGAAGGCGTAACCGAACTGATCGTTCGCCAGCGTCACGAAGGCAAAATCGCTTTGTGTGTATTTAGTGCCGTTGAACGAAATGTTGCCCGAGACGTCGACTTCCGGGGTAATCCGGAATTCGCCGGCCGCTTCCACGCCGCGCAACAGGAACCCGCCGCCGTTTGCGTAATAGAACTGGCCCAGATCGTAATTTTCGTAGAACGAGAACGCGTCGGAGATGTTCTGATAATAGTAATCGGCGCTCAGGTATAAACGCGGCGTGTCGTATTTTATGCCGGCATCGAAAGCGCGAACGATTTCCGGCGATGGTGCGTGGGTGGTGCCGGGCAAGCCGCTCAACCCGCCAGCGTAATCAGCGGTGGGCGAGAACAAGGAGCCCTTGCCGGCATTGGCGAACGGAATCAGATGGAACGGCGCGTCATAGGAGACGCCGATATACGGCTCGCCGACTTTTGTATAATTCTGATACTTTACGTTCTGGTAGAAGCTATTCATCTGCGTGATGGTGCTGGTATAGGCCGCCGTAACGCGCGCCGCCGGCTCAATATGCAGCTTGTCGTTTAACAGGTCGATCTTATCGGAAATGTAGCCAACGTAAACCGTCCGCTGAGCGCCGCCGCCAAGAACAAAGGAGTCGTAACCGTTGATCTGGTTCTCCTGCGCGAACGTGCCGCCATAGATATACTGACTGCCGCTGCCACTTTCCTTAGCGATCAAGCCGCCGATGGCAATGGTGTTGTGCGGCAGGAAGATGTTCAGTTTCGGCGTGATGCCGATTTTGTTGTCGTGGCCAATTGTGTATTCCGAGGATTCACCCAAGCCCGGCGAGCCGAACACCGCGGTCGGATCATAGGTGAAGTAGCCCGGCGAGTAGTGGTAGGTGCTGGGGCCGATGTCACCAAAGAAATTCACCGGCGCCTGCACGTTCACCGAGTACGGAAAGCTGCCGTCGGTCGTCGAGGCCGCCGCGTAGCTGTCGATGGAATCCGTAGAATGCTGGTAGAACAACGATCCGTCGAAAATCAGATGTGGATTGATGTAGGTTTCATCGCTCAGGATCGTCGTCAGGAACTGGCCGGCCTGATTATAAAAACCGAGATATTTCGGAAAATTATAAGTGAATTTGTTGGCTTGGATCAGCGGAATAGGCGTCGGCGTGGTCTGCACCGCGCCCTTACCCTGGTTGAAGATAATCAACAGACCGACCTTCGACAGGCCATTATCGTACGGCTTTTCCATGTTAAGCAGAAAGTCGTGAAACTGCGCGTTGGTGTTGGACACGAAGCCGGCGGTCTGGCTTTGGTCGTACAGCATGATGGCTTTCGGCGCATCCACGCCGTCACCTAGCTTGCCGGTGTTGATGGTGAAGCCGACATGCTGCGTGTCGAAGGAGCCGAAGCCGCCTTCCAGCTCGGCATAGCGGTCGTCCGTCGGCTGCTTGGTAGTGTAGGCGATGGTGCCGCCAACCGTGCCGAAACCCTGGTTTTCCGGCGGGGCGATGCCGGGATAAACATTAACGCCGTCGATCTCGTTCAGCGTTACCGGCGCGCCGATATTGTTGGACAGGTAATCGCCGGAGCCGCCTTCCAGGCTGGTCAACGGGATGCCGTCCAGCGTTTCGGCCAGCTCGTCGTTCTTTACTCCGCGGATCGCCAGGGTCGGCGCGCTCTGGCCGGGGCCTTGCGCATAGGCCTGCACGGAGGGCGCCAGCTTCAGCAGAGTCTGGATTGATCCCTGGGTCGGGTTAACTTGCTTAATCTCTCGGGCGCCGAGTTCCGTAACGGCGCTGGGCAGATTCTTCTCTTTCAGAAGCAGCTTTTTATACTGGATCCTGACTTTTTGAATTTCGTAATCGCTTAAACCTGTCGCCGTGCCGTTGCTCGGCGTGACATACGGGTTCGGAGACGCGGTCTGCGCTTTGGCGACAAAGCCGCACCCAGCTCCACCGGCAACCGTAAATGCCGTAAATAGCAGTAAGCGCTTACGAAGATTTATCGACCGTTTCTTCATTTGAGGCCCCCAAAACCCATAGTTAATCCACGATATGGCGGGCGCGTCAGCCGGGGCTGACGTAACCGTTCATGTCGGTGAGGTTACTGCAAGGTTAATGCCAGCAGACGTCAGATCACGTAAAGTCGCAAGATTTCTAAAGGGGTGTGGCGCGCTTGCACCACGTGGCGTCAGCTTGGGGCAATATTACACAAGCATGAACTAAATGGCATATTTATGTCGCGCGCGGCGGCTTTCGCGAAGCTCAACGTGAACGAAAACTCTCTAAAAGCCGGGAGCATCTTCTTCTTTCTCGACCCGCTCGAGGAGTTGCAGATATTTTAGGCTAGAAAATTGGCAATTGCTCACAAACTATGCGGAAAGTTGCAAAGTCGTGAAGGGTGTCAGTCGCCGTTCGTCGCGTCGATCTCCACCGGCACGATGAAAGTCTCGTCGGTCTGCGGCATGTCCGCGTTAAACGCGCGCAAGGGTGCGTGCATCGCGTGATCCAGCGCGGTCTGGTCGATCAAGGGGATGCCGCTGGACTTGATGACGCTGACGGAAATGACATGCCCATCCGGCGCCACCGTGATCCGAATTATGGCGGTGCCGGAAACCCCAAGCGAAGCCAGCGCCGGCGGCACATCCTGATTGGCCTGAATAATATCATGCATTTGCGAGCCGTAAACCGGCACCCCGTCAGTCCGTGGCGCGGGCGCTGCCTGTGGTTGCGGCGGCGTTGGCGTCGGCGGCGTGACAGGCTGGGGCGGCGTCGGCACCACGCGCTTAATCGGGCGCGGAATATAATGATGCACCGGCAGCGGTTTGGTCGGGATCACGATCTTGCTTTCGACCGGCGGCGGCTTCGCGATCAGCGGCAGCGGCTTCGGCGGCGGCACCACTTTCGGCGGCGGCGGCGGTGGGGGCGGCGGTGGCGCGGGTTTGGGCAGGGCGGTCAGCTGCGCCTGCGTCACCTGGATCACCGCCGGCTGCGGCGGCTTCGGCAACACGATAATCGCCCAGTAGATAAATCCGAATATCAGCGCGACCAGCAACAAAGCGCCAATCGCGGCCCGCGCCAGCCCAAGCTCGGGCGGCTTCCAGGAGGGATATTGGCCGTCGGCGGTCGTCGCGGACATCAGCTTCCTTTCAACAGGCGGCGCGGACGCGAGGCGCCCAAAGCCGAAGGCGCGTATCTCCGCGAGATGCGTTGTCCAATAAATATTTCAAGCAAGAACCGGACCGCTGGCCGCCTGCGAGGCGTTCGGCGCCTGCGAGGCGTTCGCCGCCTGCGGGACCGCCGCCGGCGGCACCGTCCATGCCAGGCTGCCGGCCTTGCCGCAATGCGGGCACACCGGCTGCCAGCCCGGCTGCGCGGTATGGCAGACGGCGCATTCCCAGCGCGGCCCTCCAGCAACCGGCGCCGCGGAGGCGATCGCGGGCACGGCGCCATCATGCGGCAGGAGAGCCGCCAGCACCGCGGCAGCGCGCGGCTCGCCAGGCACCAGAGCGGCGGCGGCTTCGGCATGGCGCTGCGCCTCACCGGTCAGCCGCGCCGCCAGTGCGGTCTGCGCCAACAACAGCTCTGACTCCAAGTGCCCCGGCCGGGCGGCGGCGAGGTCCGCGGCGGCGCGGGCGCGGTCCAGCGGGCTCGCGGAAGTTTGCAGGAAGCTTTCGGCGATTTCCGGCTGCGGCGCGGCCGCCCAGCCCGCCAGCAGCGCCTTGCGCGCCGCCTTGTCCTGCCCGGTTTTCCGCAAGGCGGCGGCATACGCGACCACCGCCGGCGCCAGCTTCGGGTCCGCTTTCACCGCCTGCTTGCCGTAGCGCAGTGCGGCGTCCGGGTCGGTCGCGGCAGCCGAAGCAGCGGCGGCAAAGGCGGCGGTTTCGGCCGGACCGCGCGCGTAACCCAGCGCCGCCGGCCAGTCCTGCTTGCCCACCGCGATCTCGCGGCGCTGCTCGCGCAGCCAGGCGCTGTTCGGGTAGCTCGCTTCCGCCGCCTGCGCGTGCGCGTCGGCGGCGGCGTGATCGCCGGCGTCCAGCCGGTGCCGCAGCAGGCCACGGTGGCCGAGGAACGCCATGTCCTTATGCTCGGTGAGTTTCGCGAACGCCGCCGCCGCTTCCTCGTTGCGGCCGGACAGGCGGGCGGATTCCGCGGTCAGCAGCAGCGCCAGCGGCGTGTCGCCCAGCAGCTTGCGCGCCCGGCCGGCCTCTGCGTTCGCGCCCGTGGCGTCGCCGGCGGCCAGCGCCACCAGCCCGCGCTGCGTCGCCACCTCGCCGAGGCGCGCCCGCCGCCCGCCGCGCCAGGCTGAGATGCCGCCGGGCGCGCGGCGCAGGCCGGAGAGGAAGCGCAACAACGCCGTGAGTAGCGCTACGATCACGATGATCGCAAGGATCGCGCCCGGCACCGAGGTTTGCACCGTGTAGGGGCCAGAGCGCGCCACGAAAGTGCCGGGCAAACTGCCGATCGCCCAGGCCAGCGCCAGCAGTACGGCGCCGACCACGACAGCGCGCAGCACCGCAGCCATTACGGCTGCGCCGCCTGGGCAATGATCGCGCCGCGTGCCGCCAGCAGGCCGCGCGCTTGCGCCAGCCAATCCGCCATTGCCGCTTGCGTGCTGGCGCTCAACGTGCCGAGCAGGCTGACAGCGCCGGCGAGGTCACCCGCATCCAGCCGCGCCTGCGCCTGTGCCAGCACGGCGGCGGCCGGCGCGCCGACGATCACATGGGTGCCGTTGCTGATGGTGACCAGCCCCTCCAGCCGCGCGGTGACGGCAGCCCAGTAGCTGCGCTTGCCGTCGCTGGTCACGCTGGCGGCATTGGCGGCGCGCGCGGCGGCGGGAAAGCTCAGGCGCAGCGCCGCCTCGGTCGGCGGGGCCAAGTCGGCGTACCGCGCCAGCGCTGGCGGCGCGTTCGGCATCGGGCCCAGCGGCCGCCCGGCATCCAGCGCCATGCGCGCCGCGTCCAGCCGGCCGAGCGCCGTGATCTGACCGGTCAGCTTGCCGAGCGTCGCCAGATTACCTTGCAGCGTGACCAAGGTGCCGTGATCGGTGTTGGCCTCGGCCTGCGCGGCGCCGATATCGGCGTCCAGCTTGCCGACATCCACCGCATTGGCCTGCAGCATCGCCAGGGCGCCGTGATCGGTGGCGAACTGCGTCTGCAGCGCGGCAAGCTGGCCGGTCACCGCACCCAGCTTCTGGGTGAGATCGGCCTCGACGGCGGCATTCGGCGGCGCCGGCGGCAGCGCTAGAGCCGCGGCGGCCGGTGGCGGGGCGGCGGCCGCCTGCTGCTGCTGTTGCTGCATGGCGGCAAGCTGCGCCTGCAAAGCGGCGACGGCGCCGGACTGGTCTGGCGGCAAGGTTTTGTACAGCCGCCACAAATACCCCTCGCCAGCCGCCAGAAGAACAAAGGCAATCAGCCCAAGCAGCGGCCAGAAGCCGCGCCGCCGCGCCGGCGCCGCGCGCGCCGATGCCGGCCGCACCGATGCTGCCCGCGCCGATGCAGGCTCCGGCGGAACGGGCGCCGGCAAAACAGGCGGCGGGGCAACCGGTGACGACGGGCCCGGCGGCGAGGCCTGCGGCGCGGGTTCCGGAAGGATGTCGGTGTCACTCATCTAGTAATGCCAGCAGGTCCGCCTCGTTCGGCGCCACTGCGACACGGATCGCGCGCCAGGGCAAGCCGGCGGCCGCCATTGCGACCCGCGCGCTGAGCGCGCAGGCGAGCACCCGCCCGGTGTTCGGCGGCGCCAGCCGGTTGAACGCCAGCGCGGTCTCCGCCGAGTAGAACAAGGCGGCGTCGAGCGTCCGGGTCGCGAACGCCGCCAACGCCGCCGGCGGCAAGGCGCTGGCGGGTTCCGCGGCATAAACCACCACGCGCAGCACCTCGATGCCGGCATCGGTCAGCCATTCGGCAAGGTCGAAACCCTGATGCGCGCCGACCGGCAGGACGTGCAGCCCTGGCACGCGGCGCGCCGCCACCAGCCGCAGCAGATCCTCGGCGTTGCCGCCGGCGCTCATCACGTTGGTGAAACCGGCGCGGGCCAGCCGCACCGCCGTCAGGTCGCCGACGCAAAAGGCCGGCAGCGCGCTGAAGCGGGCGGGCAGCGCCGCCACGGCCTGCGAACTGGTCACCACCAGCGCCGCCGGCCGGTCCGGCAGCTCCGCCGGCCGCGGCGTAATGGTCAGGCACGGCGCGAACACGACCTCATGCCCGAGCTCGCGCAGGCGCGACGCGGTGCCGGCGGCGGTCGAGTCCGGCCGGGTCACCAGAATCCTCACGGCAGGAAAATATCGCCCGGGCTGTCCGCCTTTAACGCGCGGCCGAGGGCCGTGCCCAGTTCCGCGGCGTCAAGCCGCGCGCCGGTGACGGCGCGTTGCAGCAGGAAACTGCCATCGGCGCGGGCTACCAGCCCAGTCAGATGCAGCGTGCCGTCCTCCAGCAGCCGCGCGTAGCCGCCGATCGGCGTGCGGCAGGAGCCGTCCAGTGCGGCCAGCAGCGCGCGCTCCGCGGTCGCCACGGCTTTCGCCTCCGGATCCTCGATCGCCGCCAGCATCGCGCGCAGCTCCACATCCTCCGTCCGCACCGTGATGCCGACGATGCCCTGGCAGGCGGAGGGCACCATCAGGTCCGGGCTCAGCACCGCGCTGGCGCGATGCCCGAGACCAAGGCGGCGCAAACCCGCGAACGCCAGCAGGCTGGCATCCACCTCGCCAGCGCCCACCTTTGCCAGCCTGGTGCCGATATTGCCGCGGAGCAGAACAAAATCGAGGTCCGGCCGGGCGTGCTTCAGCTGCGCCTGCCGCCGCACCGAGGCGGAGCCGATCACCGCGCCCCGCGCCAGCGCCGCATATGGATCGGCGGGGTCGACCGGCGGATGGCCGGCGGGGAAGATCAGCACGTCGCGCGCATCCTCGCGCTTCAAGGTGCAGGCGAGCGAAATGCCGTCCGGCAGCGTGGTCTCCAGGTCTTTCAGGCTGTGCACCGCGAAGTCGATCCTGCCCTGCGCCAGCGCCTCGTGAATTTCCTTCGCAAACAGGCCTTTGCCGCCGATTTCTGCGAGCGGGCGGTCCTGCACGGCGTCGCCGGTGGTGGTGATGACCTGCTCGTCGAATACCTCGAGGCCGTTCAGCACCGGGCAGAATTGCTGCAGCAGAGCGAGGAACGTCGCGGTCTGCGCGCGTGCCAGCGGCGAGCCGCGGGTACCGACCTTCAGCGGCAGCGCGCGCCGGTGCGGCTTCACCAAGGCTGTTAAAGACTGTTTCATAAGTCTACTCTGGCGGCCGTCTAGGCGCGATTTCCGGCGCTCCGATGCTCGCGTACTGGAGTACGCTCCGCTTCGGTGCTCGCAAATCAAACCTAGCCGACTCACCAGAGCGACTTCTGAAATAGGCTTTTACGGAATTCATCGGCGTGCTCTAGAGCGGGGCCAATGGAAAGAAAAGCGCCGCTCGCCGGGCCGGTCTTGGGCATTGAGAGTTCCTGTGACGAGACCGCGGCCGCCGTGCTGGCGCCGGATGGAGCGATTCTGGCGGAGCTGGTGCTGAGCCAGATCGCGGAGCACGCGGCGTTCGGTGGCGTGGTGCCGGAAATCGCGGCGCGGGCGCATCTGGCGGCGCTGCGCCCGCTGGTGGCGGCGGCGCTCGGCCAGGCGGGGGTTGGGTTCAAGGAGCTCGGCGGCATCGCAGCGACGGCGGGGCCGGGGCTGATCGGCGGGCTGCTGGTCGGCACCGGCTTCGCCAAGGGCGCGGCGCTGGCGGCGGGGGTGCCGTATCTGGCGATCAACCATCTGGAGGCGCATGCGCTGACCGCGCGGCTGCCGGGGCTGAGTGAGACGCCGGTGGCGTTTTCGTATTTGTTGATGCTGCTCTCCGGCGGGCATTGCCAGTGCGTCGCGGTGGACGGCGTGGGCCGCTACCGGCGGCTGGGTGGCACGCTGGACGACGCGGTGGGGGAGGCGTTCGACAAGGTCGCGAAGCTGCTCGGGCTGCCTTATCCGGGCGGCCCGGCGGTGGAAGTGATATCAAAGGCGGGTAATGATATCAAAATTATATTTCCGAGACCGCTGCTTGGACGTTCGGGTTGTGACTTTTCCTTCTCCGGGTTGAAGACGGCGGTGGCGCAGCTGGTGGCGGCGCAAGGGCCGGGCTCCCTGCCCCACCAGCTGGCGGCCGATGTCGCGGCGAGTTTTCAGGCGGCGGTGACGGACGTGCTGGCGGACCGGCTGCGCCACGCGCTGGCGATGCTGCCGGAGGCGACCGCGGTGGTGGTGGCCGGCGGGGTGGCGGCGAACCAGACCATCCGTGCGCGGCTCATGGACGTGGCGGCGGAAGCGGGACGGCCGATGATCGCGCCGCCGCAACGGCTGTGCACCGATAACGCGGTGATGGTGGCCTGGGCGGGGATCGAGCGGCTGCGGCTGGGTCTGGCGGACGGGCTGGACGCGCCGTGCCGGCCGCGCTGGCCGCTCGACTCTTTGTGAACTACCGCCACGCCTACCACGCCGGGAATTTTGCAGACTGCATGAAGCACGCGCTGTTGCTGCTCCTGCTGCAAGCGTTGGCGCGTAAAGACAAACCGTTTCTGGTGCTCGACACGCATGCCGGCATCGGGCGGTATGATCTGACGACCGGGCCGGCGGCGCGGACGGGCGAGTGGCGGAATGGCATCGGCAAGCTTTTGGCGGCGCGGCCATCGGCGCTTGCGGATTACATTGCGGTTGTGGAACGGCTTGGGCTGTATCCCGGCTCGCCGGCGATCGCGGCGGCGCTGTTGCGGCCGGGCGACCGGCTGGTGTGTTGCGAGCTGCATCCGGAGGATGCGGTGGCGCTGAAAGGTTTGTTTGCGGGCGTAACGAATATGGCGGTGCACGGGCGGGATGGCTACGCGGCGCTGGGCGCGTTTCTGCCGCCGCCGGAGCGTCGCGCGCTGGTGCTGATCGATCCGCCTTATGAACGGCCGGACGAGTTCGCGCGGGCGGCGAAAGCGTTGGACGTGGCCTATGGCAAGTTCAAATCCGCCGTGCTGGCGCTGTGGTATCCGATCAAGCATCGGTCGCCGGTGCGGGCGTTTTTCGAGACGATCCGGCACGGTAAAATCCGCGACGTGATCGCGGCGGAGCTGTGGATCGCGCCGCCGCTGGATCCGGCGCGGCTGAATGGTTGCGGGTTGCTGGTGGTGAACCCGCCTTTCGGGTTCGAGGCGGCGGCGGCGGCGGTGCTGGCGGCGCTGCGCGATGTGCTGGGCGGCGCCGGCGCCGGGTTTGGAGTGGAGCGGCTGGCGGATGAGTGAACATTACGACATCGGCGTGCTGGGCGCCGGTGCCTGGGGCACCGCGCTGGCGGTGCTGCACGCGCAGGCCGGGCGGCAGGTGGCGCTGTGGGCGCGCGACGCGGACCATGCGGCGGCGATGCGCAAGACCCGCGAAACGCCGCGGCTGCCGGGCGTGCGGCTGCCGATTACGCTGCATGTCGTCACGGAATTTCCGGACGCGGATGTTTTGCTGGTGGCGGTGCCGATGCAGTATCTGCGCGCGCTGCTGACCCGCCTGCCGGCCGGTCCCGGCCCGCTGGTGCTGTGCTGCAAGGGGCTGGAAGCGGGCAGCGGGCTGCTGCCGCACGAGCTGGCGGCGGCGCTGCAGCCCGGCCGGCCGGTGGTGATCCTGACCGGGCCGAATTTTGCCGGCGAGGTCGCGGCCGGCCTGCCGGCGGCGGCGGTGCTGGCAACGGCCGACACCGTGTTGCGCAACCGGCTGATGCGGGCGCTGCGCACCGGCAGCCTGCGGCTATACGGCAGCCCGGACATCACCGGCGCGGCACTCGGCGGGGCCGCGAAAAACGTCACCGCGATCGCCGCCGGCGTGGTGATCGGCGCCGGGCTGGGCGAGAATGCGCGGGCGGCGCTGATTACCCGCGGCGTGGCGGCGATCGCGCGGCTGGCGGTGGCGCTGGGCGGCAAGGCGCGCACGGTGTCCGGCCTGTCCGGGCTGGGCGATCTGCTGCTCACCTGCACCGGCGCCGCCAGCCGCAATTACTCGCTGGGTCTGGCGCTGGGACGGGGCGAGAAGCTGGCTGCGGTGCTGAGCAGCCGCAACGCGGTGACCGAGGGCGTCGCGACGGCGCCGGCGCTGCTGGCCCGCGCCGCGCAAGCCGGCGTGGAAATGCCCGTCGCCTCGGCAATGGCGCGACTGCTGAATGGCGAGACCACGGTGGCGGAAACCGTGGCGGTGTTGATGGGGCGGGATCTGAAGGACGAGTAGGATCTTCAGCAATCGTAACGTTTTTCCAAGACTCCGCCGTCTCTGTCCGCTATGTAACGAAGTGTAAAGCAATAGTCCCACGGACAGGGATGGGACTGCTTGCCGTGGAGGAAGCAGCATGTCGGATGTGTCGGTTACGGGGACGAACGGAAGCCCAGGCGCGCCGGGCGTGCCGTATGGCGGCGCGGGGGGCGCTGGCGGTGTCGGCGGCAACGCAACGGCGACCAACAGCCCCGGGCCGGACGCCGCCAACTCGGCCGAAGCGGCGGGCGGATATGGCGGAGCTGGCGGCAGTGGCGCGACCGGCGCGCCGCCGAGCCCGCCCGGCTATCCTGGCGGCCCGGGCGGCAATGCCGGCGCCAGCGCGGCGGGCGGCAGCGCCACCGCGACGGTGGTAACCAACAACAACGCGACCGGCGGCGCGAACGCCACCGCCACCGCCACCGGCGGCGGCGGCGGTGATGGCGGCAGTCCGGGCGGTTTTGGGGGCACCGCGCCGTTTCCGTTCGGCGTCGGCGCCGGCGCCAGCGGTTCGGCCGGCGGCGCGGCGGTGGCCAACGCGACCACCACCGACACCGCCGGTTTTGCCGACTCCACCGTCACCGCCACGGGCGGCAACGGCGGCTATGGCACGCAGGGGTCGAGCTTCGGCAATGGCGGCAACGGCGCTGCCGCCGGCGGCAGCGCCACCGCTACCGGCCAGGGCGCAAATGCAACGCTCACGGCCTATGCCGGCTATGGCGGCGAGGCCGATGGCGCGGGCGCGACAGGCGGCGCCGGCGGCGCGATCGGCGCGGTAAGCGCGCGCGCGGTCGCCACCAACAATTCCAGCGCGTCCGCCAACGTGACGGTGAATGGCGGCAATGGCGGCCAAGGCGGCAGCGCGGAAAACGGCGCGGCGGCCGGCAACGGCGCCGCCGTCAGCCTGAACAACGCGGCCAGCGGCTCGACCGTCGGCGGCGCGCTTTACCTAAGCCAGCGGGTGTATGGCGGCAATGGCGGGCTGAATTACAATGGTGTTTCCGGCGGCGGCGGCAGCGCGTCCTCGACGCTGAGCGTCAGCGACACCACCAGCGATTCGGTGACTCTGGACGTCTTCGCGCGGGCCGGCGATGGCAGCGTGGGCGAAAACGGCGCCGGCGGGCCGGCGGCGGCGGCGGCCACCGCGAGCGGTATCGTGACCGGGGCGCATGACGTTGCCACCTCGATCGAGGGCAGCGGCGGTTTCGGCGCCGGGATCATCGACACCACCAGCGGCAACGGCACCGCCGGCGCCGCCGGCAACGCGACCACGAGCGCCACCACCACCGGCGCGACCGGCGCCGCCTCGGCTTATGCCGTGGCTTATGGCGGCGGCGGCGGCGGCACCGGCTATGGCGGCGGCGAGACGGCCGGCAATGGCGGCGATGAAACGACGGCGACGGCGAAAGGCGTCGGCGGCGCGATCGCCGCCACGGTGGTCGAACAGGGCGGCGGGGGCGGCAACGCGGACGGCGGCGCCACGGGCGGCAATGGCGGCACGGTGGCGGGCGCCACCGCCAAAGCGACCGCCACCGGCGCCGGCACTGCGAGCGCCGGCGTCAGCGCGTATGGCGGCAATGGCGGCAATGGCGGACCGGGCAATGGCGGCGCCGGCGCCGGCGCCACGCTCAGCAACGCGGTCTCCGGCTCGACCGCCGGCGGCAGTCTGACCTTGACCCAGAACGCTACCGGCGGGAACGGCGGGTACAGCAGCGGCGGCACGGCGGGCGCGGCCGGCGCCGGATCGTCCACCTTGTCGGTCAACGACACGACGTCCCACGTCGTGTCGGTTTCCGCCGAAGGCGCGGGCGGTGGTGGCGGCGGTGGCGGCGGCGGCACCGCCGGCGCGATGGGCGCCAACGGCACCGGGCAGATGACGCTGACCGGCACCGGATACCTGACCGCTTCGGCCACCGGGGTTGGCGGCAACGGCGGCGGCAGCAATGGCACGGTGGCCGGCGGCAAGGGCGGCAACGGCAGCGCCACCGCCGCGGCGAGCGGCACCGCGTTGGACGCGACCGCGGTGGCCTCCGCCAATGGGGGCGCCGGCGGCGGCGGCGCGGGCGGCAATGCCACCGGCGCCAGCGCGACCGCCAGCGGCGGCGGCAGTGTCGCGGCGCGAGCCTCGGCGACCGGCGGCAGTGGCGGCGCCGGCAACAGCTCGGCGGGCGGTGCGGCCGGCGGCATCACCGGCCCGGTCGTGGCAAGCGCCACCAATACCGGAGGCGGCAAAGCCTCCGCGACGGCCGAGATATTCGGGGGCGCGGGCGGTGAAGGCGAAAGCGGCAAAGGCGCCGCCGGCGGCGCCGTCAGCCTAAGCAACGCCGCGAGCGGCTCGGCCGCCGGCGGGACGCTGGACTTGTTCCAAATGGCGCAAGGCGGGCAAGGCGGGACCAGCGATGGCTCCGGGGCTGGCGGCGCCGGTGGCGCCGGCACCACCAGCCTGACGGTGACGGACAAAACCAGCCTGAGCGCGGAAGTCTCCGCGACCGGCGATGGCGGCAGCGGCGGCCAGAGTTATGGCAGCGAGGCTGGCGGCGCGGGTGGCAACGGCGCCGGGACGGCAAGCCTGACCGGCGCCGCGGCCGTTGACAGTTTGGCGACCGGCCAGGGCGGCAGAGGCGGCACCAGCACGAGCGGCAAGGGCGGCGGCGGCGGCAGCGGCACGGCAAGCGCGACCGGCACGGCGAGTGGCGGGGCCGGCGGCCTGAGCGCCGTTGCGGACGCGTATGGCGGCGATGGTGGTTCGGGCGCCACCGGCGGCGCCGGCGGCAACGCCACAGCCACCGCCACGGCGGATGCCCGTTTAAGCACCGGTGGCGCCACCGCGACCGCTCTGGCCGATGCGGGCTCAGTCGGCGGCGGCGCCGTGCTAGGGGCGGCGACCGGCACCGCCGTGGTGAAGGCGGCGGGCGGCCACAACGCGACGGCGACGGTGTCGGTGGACGGCGCCAGCGGCACCGCGATCGCGACCGGGATTACGGCGGGCGGGTTGCTGTCCAGCCTGACCTCGGTTGCCGAGACCTATACCCACGGCCAGATGACGGCTGGCGCGACCGCCGCGGAGGGCACCCCCTATGCCGCCGGGTCCGGTGCTGGGGATAATGTTTACGCGCTGGCCGGCGGGCTGGCGGAATATGGCAATCTGGGTCCGAAGTTGGGCGCCGTGTTCGGCAAGGCCGGCACGGTTGATTTCGGCACCGCGGCGCTCGGCGTGAACGGCAACGCGGCGACGGTGGCGGAAGAGTATCAGGGCTCCGTCACCTTTGTCGTCGCTGGCAGCAAGCTGCCGGCCGGCGGCAGCCTGGAGCTGGGGCTGGTGAGCGCGGTGACGACCGGGACGGGGTTCCAGGGCTTGCAGTTCACGGTGACCGAAAATGGCGCGACGAAAATCAATGAGACGTTCACCACGGTTGCGAGCGCCAACACCTATTTCACCGACGATCTGAAAAACCTCGGCGCGTACACCACCAGCGGCGGGAACCTGACGGTGACGGTGACGGTGGGAGAAAAAATCAAAGGCACGGCCAATGGTTACGGCGTCAACCTGACACTGGGCGTGGCGCCGAGCGCGGCGGCGGCGCGGATGGCGTTTTTGCGGCCGGAGCCGGGGGTGGAAAGTTGGGTGCCGGATCGGGGAGCGATGTTTGATGGGGCGGTGGCGGTGGCGGTGGTGGCGCCCGCGGCGTTTGCGCCGCCGGTGGTGGCGGCCCCCGCCGTTGCTTTGGGTGACGCGGGAACGACGCATTTGCTGGTCGCGAGTGCCGGCGCATGGCACCAGGCCGTGCGGAGCCCGCCGCATATGATAATGTGATCGGTGACCGGTCATAATATTCAAAACGGAACCGTTAGCTTGGAGATTTTTAATGGGGGTGAGTTCGAAACATCCGGAGACGTTGGCGCTGCATGCGGGCTGGCGGGCGGATGCCGCCACCGGCTCGGTCGCGGTGCCGATCCATCAAACGACATCTTATCAGTTCAACAGCCCGGAGCACGCCGCCAATCTGTTCGCGCTGAAAGAGATGGGCAACATCTACACGCGCATTATGAATCCGACCACCGCGGTGCTGGAAGAACGCGTGGCGGCGCTCGAGGGCGGGGTGGCGGCGCTGGCGGTAGCATCCGGGCAGGCAGCCTCCGCCTATGCCGTGCAGAACCTGGCGCGGGTGGGCGACAACATCGTTTCGTCCACCGATCTTTATGGCGGCACGTGGAACCTGTTCGCCAATACTCTGAAGGATCAGGGGATCGAGGTGAGGTTCGTCGATCCCGCCGATCCGGAGAATTTTGCGCGGGCGACGGATGCGCGGACGCGGGCGTATTACGCGGAGACGCTGCCGAACCCGAAGCTGCGGGTGTTCCCGATTGCCGAGGTGGCGGCGCTCGGCCGGCCGCTCGGCATACCGCTGATCATGGACAACACCGCGGCGCCGCTGCTGGCGCGGCCGTTCGACCACGGCGCGGCGGTGGTGGTGTATTCGACGACCAAATATATCGGCGGGCACGGCACCAGCATCGGCGGCATGATTGTCGATGGCGGCAATTTTGACTGGGCGGCGCAGCCGGAACGGCAGCCGCTGCTGAACACGCCGGATAACAGCTATCACGGCGCGGTGTGGACGGAGGCGGTGAAGGCGATGGGGCCGGTCGCGTACATCATCCGCGCGCGGGTGGTGGTGCTGCGCGACCTCGGCGCCGCGCTGTCGCCGTTCAACGCGTTCCAGATTTTGCAGGGGCTAGAGACGTTGCCGCTGCGCATGCGCCAGCACTGCGCGAATGCGGCAGCGGTGGCAAAGTTTTTAAGCGGGCGCAAGGAGGTTACGAAAGTGATCTATCCGGGGCTCGCGGAGGGCGGCGCGAAGGCACGGGCGGAGAAATATCTGTCCGGCGGATATGGCGGGCTGGTGGGGTTCGAACTAGCGGGCGGCCGCGAGGCCGGCATAAAGTTTATCGGCGCGCTGAAAATGTTTTACCATGTCGCGAATATCGGGGATGCGCGGAGCCTGGCGATCCACCCGGCGAGCACCACGCATTCGCAGCTTTCGGCGGAGGATCAGTTTTCGACCGGCGTGTCCGAGGGGTATGTACGGCTGTCGGTGGGGTTGGAGCATATCGAGGATATTTTGGCGGATTTGGAGCAGGCGCTGGCGCGGGTCGGCTGAGGGGCCATAGGTAGCTTCAACCGTAACCAATGGCGCGTTCGCGGGCATGACGAGGTATAATTCGAGGTTCAAGCGGTGGCTTGATTAACGGTGCAAATGGCGCCGAGGCTCGGCCTGCACGGGTCGAATGTGAGACTTGCCCATCAGGGCAACGTGACATATCAGAACGATAAATCGTGCCGACAAGGAGTGGATCACCATTAAAGCAGCCGTGGGACTGGTGCTTCTGTGGCTCTCGTGCGAGCTTGCTTATGCGGACACCGCGACCTGCCAGGCTGGCGCGGATTGCAGCGAAAATCTGCCGCCTGACGAGACCGTAAAACAGTCCATATTTGCAGAAGATATAAACAATGGATTGGCCGCTGCTAAAAAGGGCTTGTTGGATGAGGATATCGCCGATCAAACCGCCGCGATCGAAGTCGGGCAGCAGTTGCCAGATCTATATAAGGCCTATCAGAACCGCAGCGTGGCGCTGACACACGAAAAAAAATACGATCAAGCCGTCGCAGACGCGACGGAAGCCATCAACCTGAACCCGGCCGCCGCCGGGACATACGTGGCGCGCAGTTTTGCTCTGGATGGAGAAGGCCTGTTTGACCAGGGCATTACCGACACGACAAAGGCTATCGCCCTAGAACCGAACAACGTGCTCGCCTACACGGAGCGCGGCTTCGCCTTTATGCGAAAGGGCGAGGCCGATCTCGCTTTGGCAGATGAAGCGAAAGCCATCGCGCTCGATCCGAAAAACTATATCGCATACATGGATCTAGGGGGAGTTTACGGCCTGAAGGGTGATCTTAACGCCTCAATCTCTGCTGAAACAACCGCAATTCGCCTGCAGCCCAACTCTCCGTTGGCGTATTGCGCGCGAGGCATTGGTTATGAGAATCTTGGTTCACCTGACAAGGCGATCCTGGATCTCAACCAGGCGATCAGCTTGGAACCGACAAATTTGAAGTGCATCGAGGCGCGTGGCGTCGTCTTCTCGATGTTGAAAGAATGGAAACGCGATGCAGCGGATCAAACCACCATAATACAGGCCGGACCAAGCTCGACCATTGAGTTGTTCGCCGCTTATTACAATAGAAGCATTGCCGATCGGCACCAAAATCTTGTTGATCAGGCGATAGCCGATGGGACCATGGCGATCGCGCTTCATCCCGATAAAATGGCTGATGTTTCGAACGCTTACATGGAGCGTGGTCGAGCTTATGGAGTAAAGGGTCTTTGGAATCAGGATATCGCCGATGAGACAAAGGCGCTCACTCTGGTCCCGGAATCCATTTACGCCTACTTTGAGCGCGGCAGGGCTTATGGACATGAGGGCCGGCTTTCCGAAGCAATCACTGATCTAACCCGTGTCATTTTGCTTAATCCGGGCGTGGAAAAAGCCTACGTCGTGCGCGGTGATGATGAGGACGATCTGAATCGCGATGATCAGGCTATCGCCGACACGACCAAAGCGATTGCGCTTGACCCTAATGACGATGATGCCTGGAACGACCGTTGCTGGTATCGATCCAAGACCGGTGATCTAAAGGACGCTCTGGCCGATTGCGAGCAGGCGCTGCGGCTGGCGCCCGGCAATGCAAACGATTTCGATTCAACCGGGTTCGTGTTGTTGAAAATGCGTCGCTATCAGGACTCGATAACCAGTTACAGCGCAGCCATTTTGATTTATCCACGATTTGCCAGCTCGCTCTACGGGCGTGGACTTGCCGAACAAGCACTGAATAAGCCCATGGCCGCCAGCACCGATATTTCCTTCGCCAAGCAAATAGACCCGAAGATCGCGACCGACTTCGGGAAATAGAACCAGGGGTCGAGGGCATCATGCCCTGGCGGGGGTCCAGGGGGCGGCGCCCCTTGGCCTTGCTGGGCTTTTCCGTTAAACCGCGCGCGCCGGCACCCCTGGAGGCCGGTTTTTGTGTTTTAGGAGCGGTTCATGGCAAATTTCGAGACGATTGAGGCTGTGTCGCGTCCGCGGGCCGGTAAGGGGATGGCGCGGGCGACACGGCGTGAGGGCAAGGTGCCTGGCGTGATTTACGGCGCGAAGCAGGAGCCGACGCTGATCGCGCTCGACCCGCGCGCGGTGCTGCGCGAGCTGAAGCGCGGCGGCTGGCGCTCGCGCCTGTACGAGATCGGGCTGGAGGGCGGCACCACGCGCGCGCTGATGCGCGACGTGCAGTTCCACCCGGTGACCGACCAGCCGGAGCATGTGGATTTCCAGCGCCTGGCACCCGGCGAGCGCATCCGCGTGGCGGTGCAGGTGGTGTTTCTGAACGAAGGGATTTCGCCCGGCCTGAAGCGCGGCGGCGTGCTGAACGTGGTGCGCCACACGATCGACGTGGCCTGCGACCCCGACAGCATCCCAGAAAAATTCGAGGTCGATCTCGGCCAGCTCGACATCAACGACAACGTGCGCTGGCATAACCTGCTGGGCGTGGGCGATGCGCGGCCGGTGGCGGCGGAGCGGGATTTCGTGGTCGCCACGATCGCGCCGCCGACGGTCATCACTGACGCGGCGGCGGAGCCGGGCGCGGCAGCGCCGGCCGCGGCGGCGGCGCCGGCCAAGGGTGCCGCGGCGAAGGCGCCGGCGAAGGGCGCCGCGCCGGCGCCGGCCGCAAAGGCCGCGCCTTCCGCGAAGGCGGCGCCGAAACCGGCGGCCGCGAAGAAGAAGTAACGCCGCCACAACGCGTCAAGCGCGATGTTGCTGTGGGTCGGGCTGGGCAATCCGGAGCCTGGTTGCGCCCGGCAGCGGCATAATATCGGCTTCATGGCGATCGATGCCATCGCGCGCCGCCACGGGTTTTCGCCGTGGCGGCAGCGTTTTAAAGGGCTGGTGGCGGAGGGCGCGCTGGGCGGCGCAAAAATACTGGCGCTGAAGCCGCTGACTTATATGAACGCATCGGGCGAAAGCGTGCAGCCGGCGGCGGGGTTTTACAAGATCCCCGCCGGCGGCATCACGGTGTTTCATGACGAGCTGGACTTGGCGCCGGGCAAAATCCGGGTGAAGCAGGGCGGCGGGGCGGCGGGGCATAACGGGCTGCGCAGCATGGACCAGATGCTGGGCACGCCGGATTACTGGCGGGTGCGGCTGGGCATCGGCCATCCGGGGGTTAAAGAGCGCGTGACCGGGCACGTGCTGGGGGATTTCGCGAAGGTTGATCTGGATTGGCTGTTGCCTTGTCTGGATGCGGTGGCGGATGCGGCGGGGTTGCTGGCGGCGGGGAAGCCGGAAGAATTTATGTCCCGCGTGGCGATCGCCGCGCCGGTGACGGAGCAGAAAAATGGGATTTAATTGCGGGATCGTCGGGTTGCCGAATGTGGGCAAGTCCACGCTGTTCAACGCGCTGACGGCGACGGTGGCGGCGCAGGCGGCGAATTATCCGTTCTGCACGATCGAGCCGAATATCGGCCGCGTGGCGGTGCCGGACCGCCGGCTGGGGGTGCTGGCGGCGATCGGCAAGTCCGCGAAGATCGTGCCGACCAGCCTGGAGTTCGTAGATATCGCCGGCCTGGTGCGCGGCGCTTCCAAGGGCGAGGGGCTGGGCAACCAGTTTCTGGCGAACATCCGCGAGGTGGACGCCATCGTGCATGTGCTGCGCTGCTTCGAGGATGACGACGTCACGCATGTGGAAGGCAGCGTCGATCCGATCCGCGACGCGGAGACGGTGGAAACCGAGCTGATGCTGGCCGATCTGGAAAGCCTGCAGAAGCGGCTGCCGGCGCTGCAGAAGAAAGCCAAGAACGACAAGACCGCCGCCGCCGAAGTGGCGCTGATGGAGCCGATTCTGGCGGCGCTGGAAGCCGGCCGCGCGGCGCGCACCGCCATCGCGCCCGCCGATGCGGAAGCGGCGAAGCGGCTGAACCTGCTGACCGCGAAACCTGTGCTTTATGTCTGCAACGTCGAGGAAGCGCACGCCGCCGAGGGCAACGCGCAAAGTGCGCGCGTGGCGGAGATGGCCGCCGTTCAGGGCGCCGCGCAGGTGATCGTTTCGGCCGCGATCGAGGCGGAGGTGAGCCAACTGCCGGAGGAGGACCACGCCGGCTTCCTGGCCGATCTCGGCCTTGCCGAAAGCGGGCTGGAGCGGGTGATCCGCGCCGGCTACGCGCTGCTGGGCCTGGCGACCTATTTCACCGTCGGGCCGAAAGAGACGCGCGCCTGGACGATCATCAAGGGCACCAAGGCGCCCGGCGCCGCGGGCGTGATCCATGGCGACTTCGAACGCGGCTTTATCGCCGCGGAGACCACGGCGTATGAGGATTACGTCGCTTATAAAGGCGAAGCCGGCGCGCGCGACGCCGGCAAGCTGCGCGTCGAAGGCAAGGACTACGTGGTGAAGGACGGCGACGTGCTGCTGTTCCGGTTCAACGTTTAGGAAGAGTCCTCAAAGTAAAAGGGCCAGGAAAACCTGGCCCTTTTTGCTACTGCACTTCCTCCGGCAACCGCTCCGCCCCGCCATCGTCGCCCTCGGACTCCGGCTTCGGCAGCGCCGGCAGCGCGGCTTCGGTGAACTCGAAGGCGAGCTTGCCGTCCTTCAGCGTCACTTTCACCGCCCCGCCCTTCACCAGCTTGCCGAACAGCAACTCCTCGGCCAGCGGCTTCTTGATCAGCTCCTGGATCACCCGGCCCAGCGGACGCGCGCCGTATAGCGGCTCGTAGCCTCGCTCCGCCAGGAACTCCTTTGCCGCCGAGGACAGCTCGATCGTCACGTTGCGGTCGGCCAGCTGCGCCTCCAGCTGCATCACGAACTTCTCCACCACGCGGCCGACGATCTCCGGCGTCAGCGCGGCGAACGGAATCACCGCGTCCAGCCGGTTGCGGAATTCGGGGGTGAACATGCGCTTGATCGCATCCTCATCCTCGCCCACGCGCACCGCCCGGCCGAAGCCGATCCCCGCCTTCGCCATATCCGCCGCCCCCGCATTGGTCGTCATGATCAAGATCACGTTGCGGAAGTCGATCTTCTTGCCGTTGTGATCCGTCAACTTCCCATGATCCATGATCTGGAGAAGAATATTGAACAGATCCGGATGCGCCTTCTCGATTTCGTCGAGCAGCAGCACGCAATGCGGATGCTGGTCGATCGCGTCGGTCAGCAACCCGCCCTGATCAAACCCGACATAACCCGGCGGCGCGCCGATCAGACGCGAGACCGAATGCCGCTCCATATACTCGCTCATATCGAAGCGCGTCAGCTCGATCCCCAGCGTCGCCGCCAGCTGCCGCGCCACTTCGGTCTTGCCGACGCCGGTCGGCCCGGAGAACAGATAGTTGCCGATCGGCTTCTCCGGATCGCGCAGCCCCGCCCGCGAAAGCTTGATCGCGGCGGACAGCGCCTCAATCGCGTTGTTCTGCCCGAACACCATTGACTTCAGATCGCGCTCCAGCGTGCGCAAAATCTCCTTGTCGTCGGCGGAGACGGATTTGGGCGGGATGCGCGCGATTTTCGAGACCATTTCCTCGACATCTTTCAGCGTCACCGTTTTCCGCCGCTTGCCCTCCGGCTGCAGCATCCGCGCTGCACCGGCCTCGTCGATCACGTCGATCGCCTTGTCCGGCAGCTTGCGGTCGTTGATGTATTTCGCCGCCAGCTCCACCGCGCCACGGATGGCGTCGTCAGTGTAACGCACCTTGTGGTGCTTCTCATACGCGGTCTTCAGCCCGCGCAGGATTTTCACCGCGTCTTCCACGGACGGCTCGTTTACATCGATCTTCTGGAAGCGCCGCACCAGGGCACGGTCTTTCTCGAAGTAGTTGCGGAACTCCTTATACGTGGTCGAGCCGATGCAGCGCAGCGTGCCCTGCGCCAGCGCCGGCTTCAGCAGGTTGGAAGCGTCCATGGCGCCGCCGGAGGTGGCACCCGCGCCGATCACGGTGTGGATTTCGTCGATGAACAGCACGGCGCCCGGCGAGTTTTCCATCTCCGTCACCACCGCCTTCAGCCGCTCCTCAAAATCGCCGCGGTAGCGGGTGCCGGCCAGCAGCGCGCCCATGTCGAGCGCGAAGATGGTGGCGTTCGCCAGCACTTCCGGCACGTCGCCATCGACGATCCGCTTGGCCAGCCCCTCCGCGATCGCGGTCTTGCCGACGCCGGGATCACCCACATACAGCGGGTTGTTCTTGGTCCGCCGGCATAGAATCTGGATGGTCCGCTCGATCTCGCTCTCGCGGCCGATCAGCGGGTCAATTTTTCCGGCCTGCGCCTTCTTGTTCAGATTGACGCAATAGGTGGACAACGCATCCTGTCCGCGCTTGGAGGACTTCTCCTCCCGCTCGGTCTCCGGCGGTTCGGAGGAACCGGTCGGCGTGCGCGGCGCGGATTTGCCGGGCGACTTCGCGATGCCGTGGCTGATGAAGTTCACCGCGTCCAGCCGGGTCATGTCCTGCAGCTGCAGGAAATACACCGCGTGGCTCTCCCGCTCGGAAAACAGCGCGACCAGCACGTTCGCCCCGGTCACTTCATCGCGGCCGGAAGACTGCACGTGGATCGCCGCCCGCTGCACGACGCGTTGGAAGCCGGCGGTCGGCTTCGGATCGCCGGCCCGGTCGGTCGCGAGGCCGGCCAGGTCCTTGTCCAGAAATTCCGTCAGATCGCGCTTGATCTTGTCGATGTCCACGCCGCAGGCTTTCAATACGGTCATCGCTTCCGGGTCATCCACCAGGCCGAGCAGCAGATGTTCCAGCGTCGTGTATTCATGCTTGCGATCGGCCGCCAGCGACAGGGCGCGATGCAGGGTCTGCTCAAGATTGCGGGAAAGCATGTCTCAATCCTCCACGCCGGCATGCGGCGCGTTCAAGTTTCCGGGCGATCAAACGGCCTGCCCGGCGGCCTCCGCAAGAGTAGATAAGAATTTTCGGCGACCGTACAGGGTCATTCTTTCTCAATCGTGCATTGCAGCGGATGCTGGTTCTGCCGCGCCAGGTCCATCACCTGCGTCACCTTGGTCTCCGCAACCTCGTAAGTGTACACGCCGCACACGCCGACGCCCCGGCGATGCACATGCAGCATAATCTGCGTCGCCTGGTCGCGCGACTTCTGAAAGAACCGCTCCAGCACATGCACGACGAATTCCATCGGCGTGTAGTCGTCGTTCAGCATCAGCACCTTGTACATGGTCGGCTTGCGCGTCTTCGGGCGCGGCTTGATCACAACGCCAGTATTCGGTCCTTCGGGTCCGCGCCGCTTGTCGTTATCGCTCATCGTCATATCCCGCCGTCTCATCATCCAGTCTGCAACCACTATCGGATTTCGTCACGCGCTAAATCGCCGTTCCTGTCATATAGGTGCTCGGCGACGATCAGCATATCGAAAGCGACGGCCTGTGGGAAAGAGGCTTCTTGCCGCCGGCGCCCCAACAAAAAGCCCGGGCATCGCTGCCCGGGCTTGTGCGGACCGGCGTTGCCGCCGGGCTTAGGCGGTTTTGCCGAACGTCTCGACGGCTTTGGACATCCGCTCGGTCAGCGGCGCCATGGCGTGCTCGGCCAGTTTCACCGACGCGTCGGCGATACGGTTGGTCTCGGACACCGCGCTCTCGAGCGAGGATTTCGCGAAGCCGGACTGCAGATCGACCGCTTCCTTCACGGATTTCACACCCATCAGCGTCTTTGTGAACGCCACAGAATTTTCCAGCGAGGCCTTGCTGGAGCTTGCCAGTTGCTTGGAGATTTCCTGCACGCCGCTCGCGTAAATCTGCGTCGCCTTGATCATCGCTTCCATGTTGCCCTGGCTGAAGGACACCATCTGCTCGGCGGTCTTCATCATCTTTTCAACGCCTTCCTTGATCTTGACCTGGCTGGCTTCAAGACCCTTGGTGGCTTTCTCCATGCCTTCCTTCATCGCCACCAGCGTCGTGTCGACGTTCTGGTTGGTCGCTTCGGCGGTGGCATCGACGGTTTCAAAAGTCGACGCCTTGAACTTGCTGCTGCTCATCATTCATCTCCTGTAGGACCAGATAACGGCTGCACGGCCCCAACTCGGCGAGCAATAACGGCGTACCGCAGTGCAGCATGAAGGTAATAATTTAAGCGAGAGCTAAGGTCAAATAGTTTTGTGCGGCGCACAAAATATTTTGAGGCTGCGTCTGCTGCGTTTTGATCCCGTCCGCGGCAACGCCAATGATGTAAAATGACCTAATAGAACTACAAGCGTGCGAGTACTATTCGTTAACCCATTGGCTTTGAGGGTTTTTTCAAATTATTCGCTTTACAGAGGCGGTGCCGAACGTTTACATCTCTTCATCTTTCGTTGAGGAAAGCCGGATGCGGGTAACAAGGCCACGGTGGCGCGGAGCATTGGCGGTGGCGGCGTTATGCGCGGCCGCCTTTGGCACGCTGTTGCCCAGCGCGGCGCAGGCCCGCCGGCATCACCATGCCGGGCACCACGTCGCGCTCTACCGGCCGACTGCGCCGGCCATTCCCGCTGTGCCGGGCGCCGGCGCCCCCGTGGATGCCGGTTTCGGCCCCACCGCGCCCGGCCCCAGCATGATTTTGGTGGACGCGGCCGGCGGCGGCGTGATCTCGGAAGTCGGCGCCGACACGCCGCGCTACCCCGCCAGCCTGACCAAGCTGATGACGCTCGACCTCGCTTTCCAGGCGCTGCGCGACGGCCGCATGACGCTGGACACGGAAATCCCGGTTTCCGAACACGCCGCCGATGTCGAGCCCGTGAAGCTCGGCCTGCCCGCCGGCGGCGAGATCAGCGTGCGGAACGCCATCCTGGCGATGACCACGATGTCCGCCAACGACGCGGCGACGGCGCTCGGCGAGTATCTCGGCGGCGGCTCGGAAGACCGCTGCGCGCAGATGATGACGCTGCGCGCGCACGCGCTGGGCATGGCGCAGACGCAGTTCTACAACGCCTCCGGCCTGCCCAACCCCGGCCAGGTCACCACGGCGCGGGACCTTTCCATCCTCGCGCGCGACATTGTGATCAGCTTCCCGCAGGACCAGCAGTTCTTCGAGGTGCAGAGTTATCCGTTCGGCAACCGCACGATCTACAGCAACAACGCGATGCTGAAAATCTACCCCGGCGCCACCGGCATGAAGACCGGCTACACCATTCTGGCCCGCCACAACCTGATCACCAGCGCCGTCCGCAACGGCAAAATGCTGATCGGCGTGGTCCTGCACGAACCTTCCTGGGGTGAAACCTACCAGCAGATGACCGCGATGCTGGATGGCGGCTTCGGCGGCCATATCGACGGCAGCAACACCATGTTCGCCAGCGCCGCCCCGACGGGCCCGGCGGCGGAGCCCACGCCGAGCGCCATACCGGGCGTGGCATCCGCCGCCGCCGCGACCCTGCCGCCCGGTTTCCAGACCGGCACCGGCTGGACCGCGCAGATCGGCGTGTTCACCCGCATGGCGCGCGCCCGCATCGCGGCGATCAACGTGCGGCAGATGCGCGGCGTCGGCTTCGCCCGCGTCGCCCGGTTCCAGAGCCACGGCCGGACCATGTGGACCGCGCAACTGGCCGGCCTCACGCTGAATGCCGCGCACCAGACCTGCACGTCCGCGGCCACCCGCCGCGCCACGGGAGGCGCCGCCTGCTTCGTCATCGCGCCGCAGAGCGACCACCTGGCGATGCTGAACAGCCCCTCGGCGTAGCGGTCCGTTCCCCTTCATCTTTCCGCGGCCCGGGCCTATGAACCGGCGCAATGTTGACCGCCGCGTTTTCCTCAGCCCTTAGCGGCGCCGGCGGCAGCCGCCCGCTGCAAGCCTCCACCATCATCCTCGGCACGTTTATCCTGGAGGATGCGGCGACGCTGCTGGCGGCGATGCAGGTCGCCTCCGGCGCGCTCGCGCTGCCGCTCGCTTTGGGCGCGCTGTACGCCGGCATCATCCTGGGCGATCTCGGCCTGTACGGCCTCGGCCGCCTGTCCAACGGCAACCGCTGGGCGCAGCGGCTGGTGCCGCGCCGCCGCCAGAGCCTCGGCCGGGAATGGGCCAGCCAGCGCATGATCCCGATCGTGCTGGTCAGCCGCTTCGTCCCTGGTCTGCGCCTGCCCACCTACACCACGCTCGGTTTCCTGCGCGCGCCGTTCGCCAAGTTTGCCGGCGCCGCAATTATTGCGACCCTGCTATGGACATCCGGCCTGTTTTTCATCAGCCTGCGGCTCGGCGTGCTGCTGATGCGCTATCTGGGCGTCTGGCGCTGGGCCGGCCTGGCTGTCTTCGCCCTGGTCCTTATCGCCGTCGGCCGGATCGCCGCGCGGCTTTATAATAAAAAGGAAACGTGAATGAGCGAGTCTTCGCTCCCCCGCTCTAGCCAGCATTCAGCTCCCCTCGCCGCAAGCCGCCGCGCCGGCGAGTTTCCCCGGCCGCCAGCCGCGCGCAAGCCCGTCTCGTTTTTCGAATTCTGGCCCGGCTGGCTGTTCTACGCGCCGGTCGCGGTGTTCTGGCTGCTGCAATCGCTCAAATACCGCAGCATCACTCTGCCGGCGCTCGCCAACCCGCGGATCGACGCCGGCGGCATCTGCGGCGAATCCAAAAACGATATTCTGGGTCTGGCCGGCCCGGCCGCCCGGCCCTGGATCGCCAGTTTCGCCGGCATCACCAGCGCCGGCCACCGCCAGGGCAACAGCCTCGCCATCGCCGAGGCCGCGATGGCGCGCGCCGGCTTAGCTTACCCGGTGGTCGCCAAACCGGATATGAGCTGCAACGGCGTCGGCGTCCGGGTGATCCACCACGCCGGCGAGCTCGCCCGCTACCTGGAGCAGTTTCCCCGCGCCACCCGCCTGCAGCTGCAGGCGCTGGTCACGCTGCCCGGCGAGGCCGGCATCTTCTACATCCGCCATCCGGGGGAGCAGACCGGCCGCATCACCTCCGTCACCTTGAAATACCCGCCCACGGTCACCGGCGACGGCGCCCACAGCGTGCGGGCGCTGGTCGCCGCCGACCCGCGGCTGAACGCCGTCGCAAAACTGCTGCTGCCCAAGTTGAAAGAGCGCGCGGACGCGGTTCCGGCTGCCGGCGAGGCCGTCCGCCTGGTGTTCGTCGGCAATCACTGCCGCGGCTCCACTTTCAAGAACGGCGCGGATATCGTCACCGCCGCGCTGACCGCCCGCATCGACGCGATCGTGCGCGACCTGCCCGGTGTTTATTTCACCCGGCTTGACCTGCGTTACAACACGCTGGAGGAGCTGCGCGCCGGCGAGAACTTCAAAATCATCGAGTTCAACGGTAGCGGATCGGAAGCCACCCATATCTGGGACCCGGCGATGACGATCCGCGAAGCCTATGCCGCGCAGTTCTTCCATTATGGCGAGAGCTTCCGCATCGGCGCGAAAATCCGCGAAATGGGCGGCGCGGGGGGCCTGAAACCCACCAGCCTCGCCCGCCTGTTCTCGCTCTGGCGCCAGCAAAAACGCCTGATGGCCGCCTATCCGGCCAATGACTGAGCCTACGGCGCCTTCGTAAACACCACCCTGAGCGTCGGCAGGTTCTGGCCAAACGCGCCGGTCGAATGAACATAGGTAACAAAGATTGTCTTGCCGCCGTCCGGCGAGTATTCCGGATGCGCGCGCGTCGCGTAATCGGCGTTGTTATTGTACCCGGACGCGCCGACCGCCAGCAGCGTCTGCGCCGAAAACGGTCCCTCCGGCGCGTTGGCGACGGCGTAATAGATGTTGTCGTCGAAGTTCTGGCTGAAGATCGCCACCCACTCGTTCAGATAGGCGTCGAAAAACACGCTGCTGCCGCTCGCCGACCCGTCGAACAACGTGACCGCCTTGCTGACGTCAGGGCCCCAGGTCTCGTTGCCGGTGTAATAGCTCCAGGCGGACAGGTTCAGGATTTTATCGACCGGCACCCGGCCCAGGAAATCCTCGGTGGTGACGAACACGTTCTTGCTGCCGTAAGCGTAATAGTAGCCGTCATGCAGGAACGCCTCGTCGGTGAAGATCTGCGTGCCGTTCGGCCAGAGCAGCCCCTTGTCACTGCCGCTGCCCTGCGCCGGACGGGTCATCGCAAAGCCGTTGCCCTGCACCTTGCCGAGCGCGATGCCGCCGCCGATGGACTGGAAGCCGTTGACCGGCCCGCCGCGTACGATTTCGACGAACGGGATGATCACGCCATGTTCGGCCGGCACGTAGACGATCGGCCCCGGCCAGATCGCCAGCCCCTCGCCGCAGGGCTTGACCTTGCAGGACGTGCCGGACCCGGCATGCTCGCTGTTGAACTGCGCCTCCTGCGGCGTGAAAGGGATGAACTGCGCCGGGTAACCGCTCGCATCCACCTGATTTTCGTTCAAATCGATGCCGCTGGCAGCGCTGAGCGAGGTGGACCACGACAGCGAGTTGCTGAAGAAATTCTCGCCGGACGCGTTGGCGTGGTTGAGCGCGGTGTCGTTGAACGCCCAATAGGACAAGCCGTTGATCGCGGCGCTGTACGTGCCGTCCCGCTCCAGCACCGCCGGGTTCTGTTTCACGGTGGGCCAAGCGGACACCGAGACCGCCGGAATCGGCGGCGCTGTCTGCGCACCGGCGGCCGAGGGCAGCGCGAGCGCCAGCACGGCGGCGGCGGCGGCGGCAAAAGCAGCGGGGGCGAGAAACATCGCGGCACACCTAAAACGTTTCCAGCCTGATAAGTTACGGCGCGTTAACTAGCAACTGTGCTGGCGAGAGCTAACGGAAATCTTTAGGAAAACGCTCCCGGTGGAGCATTCCCGTCCCTGAGCGGCCGCGGCTTGCCGTGCTCGTCGATCGCCACGAAGGTGAACACCGCCTGCGTCACGCGATATTCTTCGCCCGCGTTCCTGGCCCGCCGCCATGCCTCGACCTGGATTTTTACCGAGGTCCGGCCCTCGCTCAGCGTCGAACAATGCACGCTTACCTCGTCGCCCACCTTCACCGGCCGCAGGAACGTCATCGCATCGACCGCCACGGTCACGCACCGCCCCTGCGAGATCCGCGACGCCAGGTTGCCGCCCGCCATATCCATCTGGCTCATCAGCCAGCCGCCGAAGATATCCCCGTTCGGATTGACATCCGCCGGCATCGCGATCGTCCGGATCATCGGGATGCCGGCCGGCGGCTGCTCGCCCGGCGCCTCCTCATTCACGCGTTAAAGGCTTTTCTGGATCCAGGCCTTCAGCGCGCTTTTCGGCGCGGCGCCCACTTGCGTGGAGGCCGGCTTGCCGTCCTTGAACAGGATCAGGGTCGGGATACCGCGCACGCCGTACGTGCTCGGCGTCATCGGGTTCTCGTCGATATTCACCTTCACGATGTCGAGCTTGCCGGCGAATTCGGTGCCCAGCTCTTCGAGCGAAGGCGCGATCGCGCGGCACGGCCCGCACCATTCCGCCCAGAAATCCACCAGCACGGGGGCGGCGGATTTCAGCACGTCGGTTGCGAAGGTCGCGTCTGTTACAGGCTTACTCATGACTTAAAATCCTTTCGTTGCCGACAAGATGGCGGTGAACCGGCAGCCGATCAAGCCGCCGCGGACCGTGGCGCATGGCTGTCGAGCAGCCCCGGCGGGACGGTCAGCACCGCGGCGGTTTCCGTGTAGATCAGCAGGCAGGTGATCGGCCATCCGGGGAAAATCTGCCCGAGGATCGCCCGGTATGCCGCGAGCTGCCGCGCATATGCGGCCGGGATGGCCGCCGCGTCCGCCGGGGGCGCGCGGTCGGTCTTGTAATCCGCCAGCAGTATTTCCGCCGGCCCCAAGCCGAGCCGGTCCACCAGCCCCGCCATCTCCACGCCGTTGATCACGCCGGCGAGCGGCGCTTCCGCCCGCGAGCCTGGCCCAAACAGCGCCGCCAGCGCCGGCGCGTCCAAGATTTGCAGCACCGCGTCCAGCACCGCCGTGCGCGCCGCCGGCGCCAGGCCGGCCGACTTCAGAAACCGCAGCCCGGCCTGCCGCCTTTGGCTCGGCGCGATATCCGGCAGATGCTGCAACAGCGCGTGCACCGCCTGGCCTTTCGCCAACGCCGCCGCCCGTGCCGCCCGCGCTTGCGCGAAGTCACCCCCCAGCGGCGAGGCCGCCCCAGCTTTCGCCGCCTCCGGCTCGGTGCCGCGCGACGGCGAGAGCGGCTCCGGCCGCGCCGTCTCCATCGCCGGCGCCGCCGCGGCCCAGTCCGGCGCCCCGCCGGCCCAGCCCGGCAATGGCGCCGGCGCCGCCATGTCCCGCTTCGACGTTCTGTCCGGCGCCGCGCTCTGCGGCACCGCGATCGTCATCCGGCCATCGTCGCCCGCCGCCGCGCCCAGCCGCTGGAAGCCGGCTTCCACATATTTGTACCAGCAGTCATCCGGCAGTTTCGTCTTGGGCGCGGCGCCGCAGACGATCAGCTCATCCTCCGCCCGCGTCAGCGCCACGTAGAGCAGCCGGTTAGTCTCCGCCTGCTCGGCCGCCTGCCGCGCCGTGTTCGCCTTCGACACCTCATCGCAGCGCATCTCGCCCCGCGGGCAGAACACCGGCGCCAGAACTTCCGGTTGCTGCGGCACCGGTAGCCAGAACAGCGTCTCGTGATGCTTCGGGACCGCCGTGGTATCCGGCAGGATCACCACCGGCGCCTGCAGCCCCTTCGCGCCATGCACGGTCATGATCCGCACCATGTCGCCGCTTGCTTCCGCTTCTCTCTTAATCGAGGCGCCGGCCTGGCGCAGATGATGCACAAAGCTTTGCAGCGCCGCCGGCGCGCGGCGCGCAAACGCCAAGGCTTCCGCCAGCAGCTCATCGATCGGCTCCGCCGCCTCCGGCCCGAACCGCGCCAGCAGCCGCGCCCGGCCGCCCAGCGGCCCCAGCGCCTCCGCGAGCAACGCATGCGGGCTCAGAAAATCCACCCGTCCCCGCAGCGCGTCGAAAAACCCGAACGCCGCCGGCCACTCCGCCCGCCGCGCCGACAGCGCCGCCGCCAGACTGCCCCTCCATCCCTGGGGCCGGCCCAGCGCCAGGTCCATCAGCGCCTCGTCGCTCAACCCGCCCAACGGCGAGGCCAGATACTGCCCGAACGCCAGATCATCATCGGGCAGCAGCAGCGCGTCGCACAGCGCCAGCAGGTCCGCGACCGCCGGCTGTTCCGGCAGCACCATCCGGTCCAGCCCCGCGATCGGGATATTCCGCGCCTTGCACGCGCTCATGATCGCCGCGCCCAGCGCGTTGCGCCGCCGCACCAGGATTAGAAAGTCGCCGGCGTTCATCCGCCGTCCCCGGCTCGGCAGCACCGCGCCGTCGCGCAATGCCGCTCCGATATGCTCGGCGATCGCCTCCGCCAGCAGCATGGTCGCGGATTTGGCGCTGCCGTAGCTGTCCGGCACCGCCCAGTCCGGCGGCGGCGGCAACGTTTCGGCTTGCGCCAGCGGCCACAGCGTCACCGCCCCCGCCTGCCCCAGCCGCGACGCCTTATGCGTCAGCAGTTCGTCGCCGGCGCAGACCCCCAGGCGCGCCGGCCCCTCCGCGAACACTTCGTCCACCAGCGCCAGCACCGGCCCGGTCGAGCGGAAGGAGGTGGAGAGCGCGCCATCCAGCCAACCCTGCCCCGCGCCCCGCGCCAGCGCCCGGAACTTTGCCTGATAGGTCCGAAAACTCTGCAGATCGGCGCCCTGGAACGAGAAGATCGATTGCTTCTCGTCGCCCACCGCGAAAATGCTGCGCGGCGCCTCCCGACTGCCGGCGCCGGCGAAAAACTCCGCCGCCAGCGCGTGCGCGATCTCCCATTGCGCCGGCGCGGTGTCCTGCACCTCGTCCAGCAGCAGATGGTCGATGCCGCCATCCAGCTTGTATAGTATCCAGGCGGCGCCCGGTTTGACCAGCAGCCGGCTGGTCAGCGTGATCAGATCGCCATAGCTGAGCCGCGCCGCGAGCTGCCGGGCCGCGCGATCCGCCCCTAGGATCGGCGCCACCAGCCGGAGCAGGTTTGTGTTCAGCTCGCACAAAAGCGCCGCCTTGCGCTTGTTCTCGATTTGCTCGATGCGTTCATGTTCGGCCTCGATCTCCGCGTGCAGCTCGTCGCGTTCCGCCGCCAGCTTCCTGCCCGTCAGGTTCTCAAGTTTGCGCCGGGCGCCTTTCTCGGTGAAATGACCGCCGACCCAATCGACCCATTTCAGCACGCGGTTTTCCGCCTCGTGCGCCAGCCAGGCGAGATTATCCAGCGCGAATTCCTGGCCGGTTTTGGTTCCCGCCTCGGCGACCCGCCGCAGCACGCGCTCCACATGCGGCTCGCGCGCCCAGGCCACCGCGTCCCGGAGCACCTCGTCATGCGCATGCTCACCGGCCGCCAGCGCGCCTTTCTGCATCGCCACCGCCGCTTCCACGCCGCCTTCCAGCAGCGCGCGCATGTCGTGCCGGCCGCCCGCCAGCGTTTCGGTCAGCGCGGCGAAGGCCGACTCGTCGGTCGCCGCCGCCAGCGCCAGGATCGCCTGCCGATGCCCCGGCTCCGCCAGCACCGCTTCCCGCGCTTCGCGCAGCAGCGGCGCGGCGTCCGCGTCATCCGCCAATTCAAAATGCGGCGACAGCCCCGCCTCCAGCGGAAACCGCCGCAACAACGACTGGCAGAAGGCGTGGATGGTCTCGATCCGCATGCCGCCCGGCAGATCCAGCACCTCCGCGAATAGTTTTCGTGCCCGCGCTCGCGAATCCGCGTTCGGCGCTATCGCCAGCGCCCGCAACGCCGCGTCCAGTTCCGGCTCCGGAGCCACCACCCATTGGCCCAGCCGGTGATTCAGCCGGATCGCCATCTCCGCCGCCGCCGCCTTGGTATAGGTCAGGCACAAAATTCGCCCGGGCGGCGAGCCCGCAAGCATCAGCCGCAGCAGCCGGTCGGTCAGCAGCTTGGTTTTACCGGTGCCCGCCGAGGCCGAGACGAAGGCCGACACCGCCGGATCGGATGCCGCCAGCTGCGCCTTGTCAGCGTCAGTCATCGCCATCCTCGACCGCGCCGCCGCCCCATTCGCCGCTGCGGGAAATGCCCGCGTAGACATCTGCATAGGTCGACCGCTCAGGATGCGGCCGCGCCAGGTAGGGCACCGCCGGATCGGCGAACTTCTCGAACAGCGCCGGCAAGGCGCGCGCCGCCTCGCCGATCACGCGGCGGAGCTCATCCGGCTTTTTGTTGAACAGCGGCTTGTTCTCGCCGGGGTTGTGCCGGCCGCTCAGCTTCCAATAGGTCAGCTCGCCGACCGTCGCCGCGAACTCCGGCCCGAACGCGCCCGCCTCCGCCATCACCGCCTCCAGCGGCAGTTGCGGCTGCGCGCCGCCGCAAACATCCTTCACCTTCGGCACGGCGCCGGTTTTGTAGTCGATGATCGCGACCGCCCCGTCCGCCCGCCGCTCGATCCGGTCGGCGCGGGCGCTGAGCACGAAGCCGCGGCCAAGCGCAAACTCCGTCTTCAGCTCCAGCGCGAGCGCGGAAGGCGTGCCGGCGGCGCGGCGCTCCGCCTCCGCCGCCACCGCGAATTCCGCGATGCGCCGCAGCCGCGCCTCCCACCAATGCTGCAGCGCCGCCCGCGGCCGCGCCGCCCGCATGGCGCTTTGCAAGGCCAGGTCCAGCGCCGGGATTGCTTCAGGCGCGCCGAAATCCGGCTTGCCTGCAAAAAACGCCGCCAGGCCGTCATGCACGATGTTGCCGAACCGGCTTTGATCGCTCTCCTCATCCAGCGCGTCGAGCGGCCTGATGCGCAGCACCTTGCCGGCGTAGATTGCGTACGGATCGGCGATCAGCGTGCCGAACTCGGAGATGCTCAGCCGCTTCGGCCGCGCCTCGGCCGGCGGCCGGGGCGCTGGGCGGGGCCGTTGCTCGCGCTTCGCCGGCAGGTCCAGCCGCGCCGCCCAGGCCGCCGCCGGATGCTCCGGCAGCGCCACGCCCTGCCCGGCCAGCAGCGCGCGCAGCCGGGTCAGCCAGCGTGCCGGCACCGCCGGCGCACGCTCCCGCCGCGCCGGCGCCGCCAGCACCACGTTTGGGCAAGCGCAGGCGAGGGCGAAAAAATCATGCGCCGCGCGGCCGATGTCGCGCTCCGCGGCCGGCAGGCCGGCGGCCTTGCGCATCGGCCGGGACAGCCACGGCCCCGGCTCGGAGGCCGCCGGCCACGCCCCTTCGACCAAGCCGCCCAGCACCGCCACATCGACGGTTTGCAGCATCGCTTCCTGCACGCCCCAGATCGCGACCCGCGGATGGCTGTCCCGCGTGCGCGGCCGGCGCACCACCGCGCCGGCCAGCAGCCGGTCCAGCAGCGCGGCCAGGTCCTCCGCCGGCATTTCCGGCAGGCCCGCCAGCGCCGCCATCGCTTCGGCCAGCAGGTCGGCGAGCGCGCCGCCTGCTTCGCCCTGCCACAGCCGCGCCGCGCCGCTTTCCGCCTCGGTCGCCGCGCAAGCCTCCGCCGCCGCGATTAGTGCCGCGAGCGCCGCCGCCGGGTCGAGCCGCAGGGGCAAGCCTGTCACCGGCTGCAACGCCAGCTCCAGCCGCGCCAGAAAATCGCGTTCCGCCCGATGCTTTTGGTCGTCCAGCCGGAAGCGCAGCCCGTCCAGCCCCGGCGGCGGCCGCGGCCCGCGCAAGGCCGCCAGCTCCAGCCCACGCGCCCGTTCGCGCGCCAGCTCCGGGGCCAGGCCGACGCCGGTCAGCGGATGTTTCAGCAGCGCCAGCAGCGGCACCGGCGAGAACGCCGCGTGCATGGCCGCCGCCAGCAGGCGCAGCAGCACCGCCGGCGGCGTCTCCGCCAGCGCCTCGCCGGCGCTGTCATCCGCCGCCACGCCGAACCGCCGCAGCGCCGCCACCACCCGCTTGGCCAGGTCGCGATCCGGCGTCACCAGCGCGGCGCTGCGGCCCGGCTCTTCCAAAGCCTCACGCAGGATCATGGCGATGGCGGTCGCCTCCTCCTGCTCATCCCGCGCCGCCAGCCGCCATAGGCCGCCGGTGATCGACGCCGCCGGTTCCTGCCATTCTTCCAGCGCCGCCGCCGGCAGCAGCGCCCGCGACAGCAGCGCCGCCCGCCCCGCCGGCACCTGCGACTCCGGCGCCGGCCACAACGCGACCTCCTCCCGCCGCGCCCCCAACACGCCCAGCAGCCGCGCGATCCCGGCCTGGGGGTGGCTGTCGTCCAGCGCCTCCCACGCCGCTGCGGGCAGCGCCGGATCATGGCCCGGTAAGATCACCGCCCCCGCCGGCAGCCCGGCGACCACCCGCGCCAGCCTTGCCAGCGCCGGGTCGGCGTCGCGCGCCACCAGCCAGATTTTTGCTTCCGGCGGACGCGCGGCCCAGGCCGCCGCCTGCGCGTCCAATAGCGCGACCTGACGCGCCGCCGGGTTTTGCAGCCCCAGCGACTTCAGTATGTCCGGCCATTGCCGGGTTACGATGTTCAAAAATTTCAGCGTGGTCTGCCAATGCGCCGCCAGCTCCGCCGCCACGATGCCGGGTAGCGCTTCACCTAGATCGATCTCCGCCCAGTCCGCCTGATCCAGCAGTGAAGCGAGGTCCGCGGCCAGCGCCCAGGCGCCCGGCAGCCGGGTCGGGGCGCCATCCGCACCGTGCATTAGCAGCACCAGCCGCGCCAGGATCGCCTGCCGCCGCATCGGCTCGATCGCCGGCGGGAGGTCCAGCCCGGCGGCCAGCGTCAGCCCCGCCTCATCCACGCCGCCGGCCGCGATGATCCGCGGCAGCAGCAGCGCCCGGCCGTCATTGGCGGCGAGAAACGCCCCCGCCAGCGCGCGGGCCGCGCGCCGGTTCGGCAGGAGCAAAAAACCCTCCGCCACCGCGCCGGGCGCGTCCATCCAGGCCCGCGCTAAAGCCGGCAGAAACGCCGCCTCCGGCGGAAACGCCGCCAGCCTCATGTGCTATTGCCGACTTCGCGGGCCTCCAGCACCGACCCGGCATAATCCAGATCGTCCGGCGTGGACAGGTGAAACCACACCCCGTCATGCACGATCGCGCCCAGCCGGCCGGCCGCCAGCGCCTGGTCCCATAGCAGGTTCATCGAAAACGGCGGCGGCGGGGCGGCGGCGAATAGCGTTGGCGCCACGATCTGCACGCCGGCGTAGATATACGGCGCGATGTCGCGCTCCTCGCGCCGCTTCAGGCCGCCGTCGCGCGGCCACAGAAAATCGCCCTGGCCGGTTTCGCCCTCCACCCCGGCGGTGCGCGCCAGCAGCAGCATCGCGTCCATCTCCGCCGGGCGGAACGCGTGCGCCAGCCGCAACAACGTGTCGGCCGGCCCGTCCACCCAGAACGCATCGCCGTTCACAACGTAGATCGGCGCCTCCGGCAGCAGCCCCTCCGCCCGCATCGCAGCGATCGCGCCGCCGGTATCCAGCAGCTCCGGCTCATGGCGCACGCTCACACCCTCATACTGCGCCGCGAAAGCGATCATCTGCGCCGCCAGGTGGTGCGCGTTGACGATGATGCGGGTGATCCCCGCCGCCTGCAGCCGCTCCAACGCGTGGCCCAGGATCGGCTGGCCGTCCAGCCGCAGCAGCGGCTTCGGCGTCGTGTAAGTCAGCGGCCGCATGCGCGTGCCCAGCCCCGCACTTAAAATGACCGCTGTATCAGGTTGCATCCAGCCACCTCGCCTGCCCGCTGCAGATTATCTCACGTCCCTGCGGGTGAAGCGAGATTTGCACATGCAGTGCCTCCGCCGGCGTCAGCGCGCCCAGCCGCTCCGGCCACTCCACCAGGACGATGCCGTCTTGCGCCTCTTCCCAGCCTAATTCCGTTAGGGCGTTCGGGCTGGTTAACCGCCACAGATCGTAATGCCAGATCGTCACACCCGGCGCCTCGTAACTTTGCACCAGCGTGAAGGTGGGGCTCGGCACTTCCAACGCCGGGTCGCGCATCGCGGCGCGGATGAAGCCGCGGGCAAAGGCGGTTTTGCCGGCGCCGAGCGGCCCGCTCAGCAGCACCGCGTCGCCGGCGCGCGCACGCGCCGCGATCCGCCCCGCCAGCGCGACGGTGGCGGCCTCGTCCGGAGCGAGCAGGCGCGACTCGGTCATGCCCCGATTGTCGCGCGGCACGCTTGCTTGTGCGAGCCGCCTCCGGCAAGCGGAGCGCATGAGCGAGATCACGACCGACGTGGCGATCATCGGCGCCGGCCCGGCCGGGCTGTTCGCGGTGTTCCAGTGCGGCATGTTGAAGCTGCGCGCCGTGCTGGTCGACAGCCTAAGCGAGACCGGCGGCCAATGCGCCACGCTGTACCCGGAGAAGCCGATCTACGACATTCCCGCGCATCCGGCGATTGAGGCGGCGGCGCTGATCGCGCGGCTGGAACGCCAGATCGAGCCGTTCGCGCCGCCGACCTTGCTGAACCGCCGCGTCACCGCCTGCGCCGGCGCCGCCGGCGCGTTTACGCTGACCACCGATGCCGGCGACATGATCAACGCCAAAGCCGTGATCATCGCCGCCGGCGCCGGCGCGTTCGGGCCGAACCGCCCGCCGCTGGCCGGCATCGAAGCGTATGAAGCCAGCGGCGCGGTGCGCTACTTCGTCAAACGCCGCGAGGATTTCCGGGGCAAGCGCGTGGTGATCGCCGGCGGCGGCGATTCGGCGGTGGACTGGGCGCTGGCCCTGCACGGCATCGCGGCGTCCCTCCATGTCATCCACCGCCGGCCGAAGTTCCGGGCGGCGCCGGAGGCTGCCGACCGCTTGGCCACGCTGGCCGCCGGCGGCGAAATCGACCTCGTCGTGCCCTACCAATTGCACGCGCTGCATGGCGCGGGGGGCGCATTGGCGGCGGTGGAGGTCGCCGATCTGGACGGCGGCACGCGCCAAATCGAAGCTGATATCCTGCTGCCGTTCTTCGGCCTCGCCATGGAGCTGGGCCCGATCGCCGACTGGGGCCTGGCGCTGGAACGCGGCCACCTCACCGTCTCGCCTGCCACCCAGGCCACTTCGACGCCCGGCATTTTCGCGATCGGCGACATCGCGCATTATCCGGGCAAGCTGAAACTGATCCTGCAGGGTTTTTCGGAAGCCGCCGTCGCCGCCCATGCGATCCACCCGATCGTTTATCCGGACACGGCGCTGCATTTCGAATACTCCACCACCAAGGGCGTGCCCGCGGCTTGAGCCCGCGCGTTGCGAGGGGTTTCAGCCTGGCGCTGCTGTGCCTGTTCATTGCCCTAGTGCTGTGCCGGCTGCCGGGCGTGGTGCTCGCCGGCGGCCGGTTCTGGGCGGAAGAGGGCGTGGTCTACACGTCTAACGCCTGGACGTTGCCGTGGTACGACGCCTGGTTCGCGATCCACACCGGCTACCTCAACCTCGCCGCCGGCTTCGGCACATGGGCGGCGCTGCGGCTCGGCGGCCCGGCTTACGCGCCGCTGTTCACCGGGCTGATCGCGCTCGGGGTCCAGTGCCTGCCGGTCTACGTTATTCTGACGCACGACTTCCCCTGGCGGCGGTCGGCGCTTGGCCTCGCCGCCGCGGTGCTGGCCTGCGCGCTGCCGCCGCTGACCGATGAAGTCTGGCTGAACACGATCACCAGCCAGTTCCATTTCGGCCTGTTCGCGGCTCTGGTTCTCGCCGCCCCGCCGGCGCGGGGCGGGCTGTTTTTCGCCGATTGCGCGTTCCTGGCGATCGCCGCTTTTTCGGGCCCCGCGACCAGCTTTCTGCTGCCGCTGTTCGCGTTGAAGGCGCTGCTGGTGCGCGACGCCAGAGTGTTCGCCTTGGCGGCAATCGTGGGGCTGGGCTTCTGCGTGCAGGCCGGCATCTATTTGCTGCACATCATGCCGGAGCGTGGCGACCGGCTCGGCGCCGCCGCGTTACTATCCGTGATCAGCCTGCACACGATCGTCTTGCAACTCGCCGGTGTCGGCCATGCCTTGGGGTTTGCGCGGCGTCTGGGCGCCGCGCATGCCGCGTCTCGCCCGTTGCTAGCCGGTCCGTTGATTTTCCTCGGCTTCAATGGCGCGGCCGCGCTGGCGATCTGGCGCGTGCGCAGCGCGGCGCTGGGCTGGCTGCTCGCGGCAGCCATCGTAGTCGCCATCTTGTCGTTTTACGAGGCACTGGAGGGGTCGTTTCAGGGATTCCTGCAGTTGTCTGACGGGCAGCGCTACGCCTTCATCCCGCTCATGCTCGACGCGCTGGTCATTATCGGTCTTGCCTGCGCGGCGCGCGGCGCGCTTCGTCTGGCGTTCGTGGCGGCCACCGTCTTGTTGCTCACCGTCGGCGCGTCGGACTACCGCGTCGGCGCCGCCTTGTTCAACGAGGGCCCGGCCTGGCGGCCGCAGGTCGCCGCCTGGCGGCACGATCCCTCCCGCGCTCTGGTGGTTTGGCCAGGCAACCCGTGGGCGTTCACAGCGCCCGCGAAGTGAGAGGCGACGTAACGGGCCTCGCGCTTGTTCCGAGGCCGAATGGTGGGTTAGCTGCGCTCACGCACCCTACGCGGCTACGTGCCGCGCCTGCGATCCGCGTCAGCCGCGTGCCGTCGGCGCCTTTTTGGAGAACAGCATCTGCACGTCGGCCTTGGTTTCTTTGGCTTGCGTGGCCGCCGCTCCGCTGGCTGACTCGCCGGCGCATCCGCAAACCCGGTCCCGGCCCGCCCGTTTAGCGTCGTACAGCGCGCCGTCGGCGCGGCCGATCAGTTCGCGCGCGCTCGCCGGGTCCTGCCGCGGCCAGGCCACCGCGACACCGCAGCTGATCGTGACGTGGCCGAAAGGGCTTTCCCGATGCGCCAGCCGCAGCTCCTTGACCGCCGCCACCAGACGCTCGGCGATCACCATCGCGCCATCCTCGTCGGTGTCCGGCAGCAGCACGGCGAATTCTTCGCCGCCGTAACGCGCCGCCTGGTCGGCCGGCCGCCGCAGCGCCTCCGCGAGCACGCCGGCGACCTGGCGCAGGCAGTCATCGCCGCCCTGATGTCCGTAAAAATCGTTGTAGGACTTGAAGAAATCCAGATCGATCATGGCCAGCGCCAGCGCCTTGTTGTCGCGATGCGCGCGCTTGAACTCGCGCTCCATCGCGACATCGAAATGCCGGCGGTTCGGCAGGCCACTCAGGCTGTCCATCAGCGCCAGCTCGTTCAGCTCCAGATTGACCTGCGCCGCCGCCTTGTTGGCCAGCCGCAACTCGTCCTCGACCAGCTTCTGCTCGGTGATGTCGCTGATTACGCCGAATACGCCGATCATCTCGCCGCTCGGGCTGAATTGCGGCACCCCGTGCGCCAGCGCATGTCTGATCTCGCCGCTGGGGCGGATCAGCCGGCCCGCCCAATGATAGTCCACCCGTTCGGCCAGCGTTCGCGCGATGCTGGAACGCACCGTATGCCGATCGTCGGGATGGTTGAGGCGAATCGCGGAGTCGAGCTCCGGCGTGAAGCTTTCCGGCGACACGCCGTAGATGCGGTAGACTTCCTCCGACCAGAACAGCTCGTTCGCCGGCAGGCCGATCCGCCAGTGCCCGACATGGGAAATCTGCTCGGACATCAGCAGCCACTCGCGCGCCTGCGCGCCCTGCGCCTCCGCATAGATCAGCCGGCTGCGCATGACCTGCTCCATCTCACCGATCTGCACGTCGTGCAGCCGGGAAATCTGGCCCCGGAAGACATGGGCGCGTCCCATGCTTACGCTGATCGCCACCGTCAGCAGGACGCATGCCACCAGCAGGCGAGACGATGGCGGCAGGAATTCCACGCCGAAAATCCAGGCTAGGGCCAGCCCGCTCCGCGTGCCCGCCGCCGCCAGCGCGATGCCGGCCAGCCAGCGGCCGCGGCGGGAGACGGCGTGGCCCATGTCCTGATACAGGCCCAACAGCGACCAGACCAGCAGGCCGGTGGAAACACCGTCGATTACGTCAGCGATACGCGCCATCACCAGCATTTTGGGTCCATCGATCGGCCCGTATCTTGCGGCGGCCTTACTTAACAACCCGCTACAAAGCGCGGCGGACGGCGGTATTTGTGCCAAAATCGGACTTAAAATGCGGTTGCTCCGGCTAGTTTACAAAAAACGGCACGCCGTTCGGGGCCGGAACGGTCGATGCGCCGCCCTTGAGCGCCTGCACGGCGCGCGCCACGCCGCCATGCGAGACGATGAGCAGCGGGCCGGGCGCTTCCAGCACGCGCGCAAAGGCGCCCTGTGCGCGGACCAGGAGGTCGGCGAAGCTCTCTGCTCCTTCCGGCGTGTACTGGCCCGCCACCCAGGATGTGTACCACGGCATCAACGGTTTGCCCTCCATGCCGCCGAATACAACCTCGCGCAGGTCGGGCTCGAAATTCAGCGGCAGTTGCAACGTTTCGTTAACGATCTCCGCGGTCTCGCGCGTGCGCCGCATCGGCGAGGCGAAGATGGCGGCGATGCCGGCGTCTTTCAGCAGCAGCGCGGCGGCACGGGCTTGCGCGCGGCCGGTCTCGTTCAACGGCACGTCGATCGCGCCCTGGCTCAGGCCTTTCGCGTTGTAATCGGTCTCGCCGTGCCGCAGGAACCAGAACGGCGCCGGCGGCAGGGCTGAACTCACGCGAGGCCGACGCTGGCCAAAGCCCGTTGCACCGCCGGGCGGCCGAGCATGCGCGCCAGGTGCCGGGCGAGGTTTTCGGGCAGGGGCATGTTGGCGCGCGTGCCCGCCCAGCGTTCGAGAAAGAACAGCGCGCTGTCGGCGATCGAAAAATCGCCGGCCAGATAATCTTTTTCGCCCAGTTCTTCCGAGAGCAGGTGAAAGCCTTTTTCAATCACGTCGCGGCCGGCGGCGACCACTTGCGGTTCATCCGCCTTGCTGGGCGAAAAGGTGCTGGCGCGGAACATCCGCGTGAAGCCGCGCATGTGCACGTTGGAGATCATGTAGTCCAACAGCTCCAGCACTTTCGTCTGCGCGTCGAGATCCTCCGGCAGCAGTTTTGCTTCCGGAAATTTGCGCGCGATGTAGTAGGCGATCGCCGGGTATTCGGTGATGATGCCGCCGTCGTCACGGGCGAGCGCCGGCACCTTGCCCTTCGGGTTGATCTCGATAAAGGGCGGCTTCTTCTGCTCGTTCTCTTGTAGGTTGACGAGTGCCAGTTCATAAGGCGCGCCGGTTTCTTCCAGCAGCACGTTAATGCCAAGCGAACAGGCGTGCGGGAAATGGTACAATTTCATGGTTATCCTCCGGGTTTAGTCAAACAGCGAGCTCACGGAACTCTCTTCTGAAATCCGCCGCATCGCTTCGGCCAGCAGCGGCGCGATGGTGAGCTGGCGCACATTATGCGCGAGCCGCACCGCCTGGGTCGCGCCGATTGAATCCGTGATCGTCAGCATCTCGATCGGCGAGGCCGCGATGCGCGCGACGGCGCCGCCGGACAGCACGCCGTGGGTGACGTACACGCTCGCCGAACGCGCGCCGTTAGTGAGCAGCGCTTCCGCCGCGTTGCAAAGCGTGCCGCCGGAATCGACGATGTCGTCGATGATGATGCAGTCGCGGTTCGCGACCTCGCCGATGATGTTCATCACTTCCGAAACGCCGGCGCGTTCGCGGCGCTTGTCGATGATCGCGAGGTCGCAGTTCAGCCGGCGCGCGATGGTGCGGGCGCGCAGCACGCCGCCGACGTCCGGGGAGACGATCATCAGCTGGCGGTTGGCGAAACGTTCATTGATGTCGCGCGAGAACAACGGCGCCGCGTATAGATTATCCACCGGGATGTCGAAGAAGCCCTGAATCTGCCCCGCATGCAGATCCATCGTCAGCACGCGGTTGGCGCCGGCTTCGGTGATCAGGTTGGCAACTAGCTTGGCCGAGATCGGCGTGCGCGGGCCGGATTTACGGTCCTGCCGGGCGTAGCCGAAATACGGCAGCACGGCGGTGACGCGGCGAGCCGAACCGCGGCGCAGCGCGTCCAGCGTTATGAGAAGTTCCATCAGATTGTCGTTGGCGGGGTAGGAGGTGCTTTGGATCACGAACACGTCCTCGCCCCGGACATTTTCATGGATTTCGACGAACACTTCCATGTCGGCGAAGCGGCGGATGGCGGCGCGGGTGAGGGCCAGGTTCAGGCTGGCGGCCACGGCTTCAGCCAACGGCCGGTTGCTGTTGCAGGCAACGATCTTCATGCGCGGGCTTCCCGGTTGGCGCGCGGGTCTTAGCAACGCGGCGTGTGAGTGTCCATCAACCGACGCTGAGTTCGCGCGAGCGCGCGGCGGCGGCGGCGATCGCTTCGGCGAAGGTTTTCGGCCAGGCTTCCGGCGCGCGCAGCACCGCCAGCGCGCGTTCGGTGGTGCCGTTCGGGGAGGTGACGGCGGCGCGCAACGCGGCGGCGTCCTCGTCGCCGGCGGCGAGCAGGGCGGCGGAGCCGATGATGGTCTGGCGGGCCAGTTGGCGGGCGAGGCGGGGGGCGATGCCGTGGTCGAGCGCGGCCTGCTCCAAAAGTTCTGTCAGGAGGAACAGATAGGCGGGGCCGCCGCCGGAGATGGCGGTAATCGGGTCGAGCAGCGCCTCGTCGTCCACCCAGGCGACCTGGCCGATGGCCGAAAGAAGGGCGTCCGCCAGCGCGCGTTGCGCCGGTGAAACGGCGGGGCCGGAGACCGCCACGGTGATGCCCTGCCGCACCGCCGCCGGGGTGTTCGGCATGGCGCGCACCACGGCGGCGGCGCTGATGGCGGCGCTGATGGATGCGATAGTTTTGCCGGCCATTATGGAGATGAACAACGCGCTGGTGAACCGGGCGTAGGCGGGCAAGGCCGCCGGCGCGGATTGCGGCTTCACGGCGAAGATGACGGCGGCGGGAGCGAAGGCGGAAGGGATGGCCGCCGCATCCGCCACAACCTCAACCCCCGGCCCCGCCAGCGCGCCGGCCGCCGCCGAAGGATCGACGACCAATGCCGCCGCCAGCCCCTGTTCGCGCCAGCCGGCCAGCATCGCCGCACCCATCCGGCCGCCGCCGACCAGGAGGACCGGCGGCAGGGTCATCGCGCGGTCAGGCGTAGCCGGCTCAGGCTTCGCCGATGCACTCCAGCATCGCCGCTTCCAGCGCCTCCTGCGGGGTTTTGCCGCCCCACAGCACGAACTGGAAGGCCGGGAAGAAGCGCTCGCACTCGGTCACCGCGATGTCCACCATGTCCTCGATCGACTCCGCCGAGGCGCCGCGGGCGCCGCGCAGCAGCACGGAATGGCGGTAGATCGGCATGCCGTCATCCTGATCCATGCCGAAATGGCCGATCCACAGCTTCTCATTGGCCAGCGCCAGCAGCTCATACAGCGCGGCGCGGCGCTTTTCCGGGGCTTTCAGATCGAAGGCGCAGGAGAAATGCATAACCGAGATTTCATGGCTCCAGCAGAAATACAGCCCGTAATCGCACCATTTGCCCGGCGCTTCCGCCGCCATGTCGGAGTCCGAGCGGCGGTCGAACGCCCATTCATTGGCCGCGACCACTTGCTCGACCAGGTCGAGCGGGTTGGCGACGGCTTCGGTTTCAGTCGAGAGGGCGAGGCTCGGCATGGGAGTCTCCTTTATTCCAGGGCAGCCAGGACGGACGGGACCACACTAACGTTGCCGGCTAGGGCGTTCACCCATCACGATTCGTAGCTTAACGGGTTTTCCGCCCCCACCGCAATGCACCATGCTTATCGCCTCAAGGTGGGACCCGCATAGCGCGAAACCGGGCCCAGCTCGGCCTCGATCCGCATCAGCTGGTTGTATTTGGCGGTGCGGTCGCTGCGCGCCAGGCTGCCGGTTTTGATCTGGCCGCAATTAGTGGCCACCGCCAGGTCCGCGATGGTGGCGTCCTCGGTCTCGCCGGAGCGGTGCGACATCACGGCGGTGTAACCGGCGCGCTGCGCGATCTCCACCGCCTCCAGCGTCTCCGTCAGCGTGCCGATCTGGTTGACCTTCACCAAAATGGAGTTGGCGGTGTGCGCGGCAATGCCCCGGCGCAGCCGCTCAGGATTGGTGACGAACAGATCGTCGCCGACCAGCTGGACTTTGCCGCCAAGCACCTCGGTCAGGTGCTTCCACCCGGCCCAGTCATCCTCCGAACAGCCATCCTCGATGGAAGCGATGGGGAAGCGGGCGACCAGCCCGGCCAGGTAATCCACCATGCCGGCGGCGTCGAACGTCTTGCCTTCGCCTTCCAGGATGTACTTGCCGTTATGGTGGAATTCGGTGGCGGCGCAGTCCAGCGCGAAGGTGATGTCGTGGCCTTCCTTGTACCCCGCACGCTCGCAGGCTTTCGCGATGAAGGCCAGCGCTTCCTCGGCGGAACTCAGGTTTGGGGCGAAGCCGCCCTCGTCACCAACGTTGGTGTTCAGCCCGGCCTCATGCAGATCCTTTTTCAGCTGGTGGAAAATCTCCGCGCCGATCCGCACGGCGTCCGCGATGCTGGAGGCGCCGATGGGCTGGATCATGAACTCCTGGATGTCGATCGGGTTGTCGGCGTGCTTGCCGCCATTGACGATGTTCATCATCGGCACCGGCAAGGTCCGCGCACCGACGCCGCCGATATACCGGTACAGCGGCAGCCCCAGATCATTCGCCGCCGCCTTCGCGACCGCCAGCGACACGCCGAGGATGGCGTTGGCCCCCAGCCGGGACTTGTTCGGCGTGCCGTCCAGGTCGATCATGATGTTGTCGAGTGCGATCTGCTCCCCGGCATCCATGCCGCCGATCGCCTCCAAAATCTCTGTCTCCACCGAAACGATGGCGTTGCGCACGCCCTTGCCGCCGTAACGGTCCTTGTCGCCATCCCGCAGCTCCACCGCCTCATGCGCCCCGGTGGACGCGCCCGACGGCACCGCCGCCCGCCCAAACGCCCCGGACTCCAGCGTCACATCCACCTCAATGGTCGGATTGCCCCGGCTATCGAGAATTTCCCGTGCGACAATATCGGCGATGGCGGTCATCTGGCGGCCCTCCGTGGTTGCCGGGCGGAAGTACGGTATGCGGCGGGGGCAGGCAAGAAAAGGCCTCCGGCGGCTGGGGCCTAGGGCCCCAGACCCCTATTAGTTGGGGCTTATACGCTTATCTTGGTTACTGCACGAGTGAAGACTACTTTTTTACTTTGGAGTTGCTTCTGTAATCCTTAAACAGAGACAATGACCAAACGCCCCTTCCGCATTATTCTGGCCGCGGAAGCGATTTCTAGTCTTGGCTCGCAAATAACGATTATCGCTTTGCCCTTAACGGCTGTTTTATTTCTCCAAGCAACTCCTCTTCAAATGGGCTTGCTAAGCAGCGCGGGCCGGTTACCGGGTGTCCTTTTCGGCTTGTTCGCCGGAGTAGTGATTGATCGTTTACCGAAGCGGCGAGTGTTGCTTGCAGCCAATCTCTTAAGCGCTCTAGTTCTTGCTGTTGTTCCTTTTAGCAAAACATTACAAATTCTCTCTTTCAAAGTGCTGCTCGGCGTCAGCTTCATAGCAACCAGCATTGCTAGCGCCGAAGGCATTGCATTGCTAAGCTTTATACCTTCCATTGTTGCGAAGGATCGACTGGCGCAAGCCAACGGGCGCTTCTCCGTTTTACAATCAACTACACAAATTGCAGGACCAGCAGTTGCAGGGCTTTTGATTGCCGTATTCAGCGCTCCTGGAGCCATTAGCTTCGATGCGATTTCCTTTCTTTTCGCCATGGCTTTGATGCTGACGCTGCCATCAAGTTCTGTGTCGTCATTGAAACAGCTGGAGCAGGAATCTACGCTTGCCAGCTTTCGTGCTGGGTTTAGCTTCATCGTAAAAAACGTGACCCTAAGACTTATTGTTGTCATTGCTATATTTTTGAACTTTTTTGGCTCCGCGTTCGCCGCTTTGCAGGCTCTTTTTATTGTTAAACATCTAGGCATAAAACCAAGCTTTTACGGCACTGCTCTAGCCGTTGGAGGTGTAGGAGCAGTGCTCGGTGGGATGCTTTCTGGCAGTCTTGCTCAGAAACTTAGTCTTGTGACCTTACTCTCGATAGCCATAGGAGTGTTCGTTTTAGCGGATGGTTGTGTCTGCGCTCTGCATGGCTCGTCCACTGACGTAACAATTATTTTTGCAGTTTGTCGAATGATCAACGGGTTTGGATCAGCACTTATTAGCGTCGCGTTGATGACTTACGTTCAAAAAACGACGCCCCCAGCAATGTTGGCTCGCGTATTTGGCGGATTGTTTACAACGATGGGCGCCTCGACCCCCTTGGGCGCGCTCGCGGGCGGCGTGATTGGGGAGATTATTGGTATCCGCCAGACCTTAATTATCGCGACACTGGGATATTTTTTTGTTCTGGTGGGAGTGGTAACAATATCACGTCGGGCTCTAAATATGACTGATGTTGCACGATAAATTATAAACGCATGAAATTAAGAGCGCGGCAATCCAATTGCGCGCGCGAAGTGCATCAATCTTCATCTTAAACTAACAGGGGTCCGGGGCCTTAGGCCCCGGCGGGTGCAGGGCAGAGCCCTGCGTTCTTACACCGAAAAATACTTCGCGCGCGGGTTCAGCACCACGATCGCGCTGGTCGATTGTTCCGGGTGCAGCTGGTATTCGTCGGACAGCGACACGCCGATGCGGTCGGCGCCGAGCAGGCGGAGGAGTTGGTCCTGGTCTTCGATGCGCGGGCAGGCCGGGTAGCCGAAGGAGTAGCGGGAGCCGCGATAGGATTGGCTCAGCATTTTGTCCATGTCGCGGTCATCCTCCGCGGCAAAGCCGAGTTCGGCGCGGATGCGTTTATGCGTGTATTCCGCCAGCGCCTCGGCCATCTCCACCGAAATGCCGTGCAGGTACAGGTAATCCTGGTAGCGGTTATCCTCAAACCATTCGCGCGCCACTTCCGAGGCGTGCTGGCCGACGGTGACGACCTGCAGGCCGATCACGTCGCGCTCCTTATCGTCGATGTCGCGGAAGAAATCGGCGATGCATTCGCCGTCGTCTTTCGGCTGGCGCGGCAGCGCGAAGCGGGCGACTTGCGTGGTTCCGTCAGGTTCAAACAAAATCAGGTCATTGCCCTGGCCCGCGGCTTTCCAATAACCATACACCGCCTGCGGCTTCAGAATATTGTCCGCTTCGCACAGCGCCAACATGCGTTTCATCACCGGGCGGAGTTCCTGCCGCGCCCAGCCCAGAAAATCATCCAGGGTTTTGCCCTGCTTGCGGAAGCCCCATTGGAACTGGAACAGCGAGCGCTCGTTCAGGAACGGCACGATGGCTTTGGGCGAGGCTTCCAGCAGCCGCGCCCCCCAGAACGGCGGCGTGATCACCGGCACGTCCTGCGTGATTCGGCGGCGGCGCGCCTGCACCGCGTTCACATCCACCGGCGCGAAGGCGGCGGCGTCTGCCTGGCCGAGTTTGCGTTTCGTGTTGCGCGCCTTGCCTTTGCGTTTGCTCTGGATCACCGCGAGGTAATCGTCAAAGCCGTTGCCGGTGACCTTGTCCATCAGATGCAGCCCGTCGAAAGCATCCCGCGCATAGGCCACGCGGCCGGACGCATAGGCGGCGACGCAGTCATCCTCCACGTAGTTCCGCGTCAACGCGGCGCCCCCCAGCATCACCGGAATATCTAGGCCCTGCCTGGACATTTCCTCCAGGTTCTCGCGCATCACCACGGTGGATTTCACCAACAGCCCGGACATGCCGATGGCGTGCGCATGATGCTCCTTCGCCGCCGCCACCATGTCCGCCAGCGGTACTTTAATGCCGAGGTTGAACACCTTGTAGCCGTTATTGGTCAGAATGATGTCGACCAGGTTCTTGCCAATATCATGCACATCGCCCTTTACGGTGGCGAGCACGATAATCCCCCGCTCCTCGCCGGCAACGCGCTCCATCATCGGTTCCAGATACGCCACCGCGGCCTTCATGGTCTCCGCGGATTGCAGCACGAAGGGCAGCTGCATCTTGCCGGCGCCGAACAACTCCCCCACCACCTTCATGCCGTCCAGCAGGATGTCGTTGATGATGGCGAGCGGCTTGTGGGTGCGCAGCGCGTCGTCAAGTTCGTCCGAAAGCCCTTTGCGGTCGCCGTCGATGATGCGGTCCTTCAGCCGGCCCTCCACCGTCTCCGCGCGTTTCTTTTTGGTGGCGTCTTGCAGTTTGCGGTCGGCAAAGATTTCCAGAAGTTTTTGCAGCGGGTCGTAATCCTCGCGCCGGCGGTCGAAGATCAGATCCTCGCACACTTGCACCTCATCCGGCGCGATCAGATGCAGCGGGCGGATTTTCGAGACATGGACGATCGCGGCCGTCATGCCGGCCTTGACCGACAGGTCGAGAAATACCGAGTTCAGCACGGCGCGAGCGGCCGGGTTCAGGCCGAAACTTACATTGGAAAGGCCGAGCACGATCTGCACGTCCGGGAACTTGTCGTGGATGAGCTTGATGCCTTCCAGCGTCCATTGCGCGAGCTTGCGGTCGTCCTCATTGCCGGTCGCGATGGTCAGCACCAACGGATCGATCATCAGATCGCTTTGCGCGAGGCCGTGTTGGTTGCAGCAGAAGTCAACGAGACGTTCCGCGATCTCGAATTTTCGTTGCGCGGTCTTCGCCATTCCGGTTTCGTCGATGGTTCCCGCCACGATGACCGCGCCAAATTTCTTGGCGAGACGCAGCCGGTCGGCCGCCAGATGTTCGCCGTCCTCAAAGTTGATCGAGTTGATGATCGGCTTGCCGCCGTGCAGTTTCAGCGCCGCCTCGATCACCGGCGTCTCAGTCGAGTCAATCATCAGCGGCGCGTTGACCGAGGAGGTGAAGCGGGTGATCACCTCATTCATCTCGGCCGTTTCGTTGCGGCCGACAAAGGCTGTGCAGATGTCGAGCGCGTTGGAAAACTCCGCCACCTGCTCGCGGCCGACCGCGACGCAGCCGTCCCAGTCGCCGGCCTCCTGCAACTCGCGCCATTTCTTCGAGCCGTTGGCGTTGCAGCGCTCGCCTATGGAGAAATAGCTGTTCTCCTGCCGCAACGGCGTGGCGCCGTACAGGCTGGCGACGGAAGGCACCCAAACCGGCTTGCGCTCCACCGGCATGGGGCGCGGTTGGCCCAGCCGGCGCAGCATCGCGTCCAGCGCCTCGATATGCGGGGTGGAGGTGCCGCAGCAGCCGCCGATCAAGTTCACCCCGTCCTCGACCACGAAGCGCTCCACCCAGCTCGCCATCTCCGGCGCGGCCAGCGGGTAGAAGGTTTTGCCGTCCACCAATTCCGGCAGGCCGGCGTTCGGCTGCACGGAGATCAGGCCCGGCCAGTTGCGCGACAGGTAGCGCACATGCTCGGCCATTTCCTGCGGACCGGTGGCGCAGTTCAGCCCCATCAGCGGCACGTCCAGCGCCTGGATCACCGTCGCGGCGGCGGCGATGTCCGGGCCGACCAGCAACGTGCCGGTGGTTTCCACCGTGACCTGCACGAAAATCGGCGTATCGGTTCCCGCCTCGATGCGGGCACGTTTCGCGCCATTCACCGCCGCTTTGATCTGCAGCGTGTCCTGGCAGGTCTCGATCAAAATCGCGTCCACGCCGCCGGCGATCAGCCCCTGCGCCTGGAGGAACAGCGCCTGTTCCAACGGGTCGTAAGCGATGTTGCCGAGGCTCGGCAGTTTGGTGCCCGGCCCGATGCTGCCGATCACGTAGCGGTCGCGGTCATCGGCGAAGCTCTCCGCCGCCTCCCGCGCCAGCTCGCCGGCGATTTTGTTGATCTCAAAGGCGCGGTCTTCCAGCTGAAACTCGCCCAAAGTGATCGGCGAGCCGCCGAAGCTGTTGGTCTGCACGCAATCCGCGCCGGCGGCGAAGTAGCCGCGGTGGATGTCGCGCACCAGGTCCGGGCGGGACAGGTTCAGCACCTCAGTGCAGTTTTCCTTGTCCCAATAGTCGCGCTCGACGTCCAACGTCAGCGCCTGCACGCGCGAGCCCATGCCGCCGTCACACAGCAGCACGCGGCGGGGCAGGATTTCAAGCAGATGGGGCGGGCGCATCCCTGTCAGATACATCGGGCGCGCCCCATTTGCCAGAAAATGAAACCAGGTTCTGACATGCGGATTCCGGTGTTCCTGTCGCGTGACCCGGGAAGACCCGGGCTGGCGGCTTATCTGTTGGAAGGGGACCGCGCCGCGCCCGACGGCTACGCGGTGCGCTTCACCTTGCCCGCGACCCGCCATTTCATCGGCTGCGCCTGTTGCGCGCCGCGCGGGCCGGCGGCGGCGGCGCTGAGCGCACTGTTCCGCGCCCGCGCGACCGGCGCCGCGCCGTTTTTCGATCAAGTGGTGACACTTGCCTCGCCGGACGGGATCGCCGCCGTGCGCAGCGCGCTGGCGGAAGACGCGGTTGCCGCCGCGCGTTTCAGAAGCGCGGCGGATTGATTAGATTCGCGCTTTCTTGCCGGTCGTCTTCTCCGGCGGACGCTCGCGTTTCAGCATGCCGTTCAGCCAGCGCGCGACTGAAGCCAGCTCAGCTTTCGGCGCCGCCGCGCACGGCGCATCCAGTTCACGCCGCGCCGATAATTCCTGTTCCTGCGCCATTGCCAGCATCGTCATGCGATAGGCGGCATCGGGATTGCGCACGAACAAGGCGCGGATGATGGCATCCGCCTCGACATCAAGTTCGGTATCACCAACGTTCGCGGTGCGCGCGACGAATTCGGTGATCGACTTCTGCTGATCGCGCGTCATGGCCGACGTTTTCTTGAAAAACTTTGTGACGTGCAAGCGGGAACAACGTTTATGGCGGCGAATTCACCTCCACGTCCGCTCCGCGAAGAGATTGATAAATAAGCAGTAATACATTGTCGCGTTCGAACCGGCCCACCTCGGTCATGCCTACCGTGCCAAGGATGGTACGCGAAGCAAAATTATCTTCTCGCGCGACCGCAACTACACGTTGCAGGCCGGCCCGGTCATGAGCGTAGAACAGCACCGCGCTGGCGGCTTCCCGCGCGACGCCGGCGCCGCGCGCTTTTGGCCAGAATGCGAAACGCAGCGCGATGCCGCGGCCGTCCGGCCGCAGCATCAGCCCGGCGGTGCCGAGGAATTTGCCGCCGTCGCGCGCCCGCACCGTCCACATGCCGTAGCCGTTCGCCCCCCAGCTTTGGATGTCGCGCGCCAGTTCGTCGCTGGTCTCGGCGCGCGTGCGCACGCCGCCCAGCATCTGCCCGAAGGCGCGCGGATGCGCTTTCAGCGCCGCCAGATCCCGGTAATCGCGCAGCGCCACCGGCGTCATGCTCAGCCGTGCGGTGGCGACGTGCCAGGGCGAAAGCATGACTATCTTGTTAAGGGCCGATACTTGATCCGATGCGGCTCGGCCGCGTCCTGGCCCAGGCGGCGGCGCTTGTCTTCTTCATAGGCTTGGAAGTTGCCCTCAAACCATTCGACATGGCTGTTGCCTTCGAACGCCAGAATATGCGTCGCGAGGCGATCCAGAAACCAGCGGTCATGGCTGATGATCACGGCGCAGCCGGGAAACTCCATCAGCGCCTCTTCCAGCGCGCGCAGCGTGTCCACGTCCAGATCGTTGGTCGGCTCGTCGAGCAGGATCACATTGGCTTCGGATTTCAGCATTTTCGCCAGGTGCACGCGGTTGCGCTCGCCGCCGGAGAGAATGCCGACCTTCTTCTGCTGGTCCGAGCCCTTGAAGTTGAAGGCGCCGACATAGGCGCGGGACTGCACCGTGCGCTTGCCGAGATGGATCACGTCGGTGCCGCCGGAGATCTCCTCCCAGACGTTTTTCGACCCGTCCAGCGAATCCCGCGACTGATCGACATAGCCGAGCTTCACCGTCTCGCCGATTTTAAGGCTGCCGCCGTCGGGCCGATCGGCGCCGGTGATCATCCGGAACAGCGTGGTTTTGCCGGCGCCGTTCGGGCCGATCACGCCGACGATGCCGCCCGGCGGCAGCTTGAAGTTCAACCCGTCGATCAACTCGCGCTCGCCGAAACCTTTGTGCAGATCCAGCGCCTCGATCACCGTGCCGCCCAAACGCGGGCCGGGCGGGATGACGATCTCGGCCGTGCCGCCGGAGAGTTCCTGCGACTTCGCCAGCATCTCCTCATAGCGCTGGATGCGGGCGCGGGATTTGGTCTGCCGGGCTTTCGGCGAGGAGGCGATCCAGTCCTGCTCCTCGGCCAAAGCGCGCTGGCGGGAGCTTTCCTCTTTCTCTTCCTGCGCCAGGCGCTTGCGCTTCTGTTCCAGCCAGGAAGAATAGTTGCCCTCATAGGGATAGCCGCGGCCGCGCTCGATCTCCAGGATCCAGTTGGTCACGTTGTCCAGGAAGTAGCGGTCATGCGTGACCAGGATCACGGTGCCGGCGTAATTCTGCAGCGTGCGCTCCAGCCAGGCGACGCTTTCGGCGTCCAGATGGTTGGTCGGCTCATCGAGCAAGAGCAGTTCGGGCTTTTCCAGCAGCAGCCGGCACAGCGCCACGCGGCGCTTTTCGCCGCCAGAAAGCTTGTCCACCGCGGCGTCCGGCGGCGGGCAGCGCAGCGCGTCCAGCGCGATTTCAATCTGCCGGTCGAGGTCCCAGCCATCCTCGGCGTCGATTTTTTCCTGCAGCCGCGCCTGCTCGGCCAGCAGCTCGTCCATCTTCTGGTCGTCCATCGGCTCGGCGAACTCTTCCGAGATCGCGTTGAAGCGGTCCAACGCGGATTTCAGCTCGGCGAAGGCCAGCGCGACGTTCTCGCCGACAGTTTTATTCGGGTCCAGATGCGGCTCCTGCGCCAGATAACCGACGCGGGCACCCTCGGCCGCGAACGCTTCGCCGCCATATTCGCGCTCGATCCCGGCGATGATTTTCAGCAGCGTCGATTTACCGGCGCCGTTGACGCCAAGCACGCCGATTTTCACGCCGGGGAGGAAGGACAACGTGATGCCCTTGAATACCTCGCGCCCGCCCGGATAGGCTTTCGTCAGGTCTTTCATGACATAGACGTACTGGTAGCTGGCCATCTGTTCCGCTCGATCCGAATGGGGTGGCGCAGCGTATAAGGGGACGCCGTGACAGGGGCAAACTTGAGGCTGCCCTGCCGATGAAAATCGCCGCCTGGAGTGTGTCGCTGGCAGTGCTGGCAATTGCGTTGGCACTCCGGGTCGCGCCGCGCGTGACGGTGACGCACAGCGTGCAGATCGCCGCACCGCCGGCGCGGGTCTGGGCGATCCTGGCCGCGTGGCCGAGCTATCCGCGTTGGAACCCGGAGATGCGGCTCGCCGGCACGCTGGCGCCGGGTGCCGTGATTGAGAACGTCGAAAATCCCGGACCGGACCAGATGGTGTTCTGGCCGACGGTGCTGGTCGCGGCACCCAACCGCGAATTGCTGTGGCGGGGGCACCTGCTGCTGTATCATCGGTTCTGGCTGCCGCGGCTGCTGGACGCCGACCATGGCTTTCGGCTGCAAGCCGTTGCCGGCGGCACGCTGTTCACCCAGTCCGAGACGCTGCGCGGTGTGGTGCTGTGGGTGTGGGACGCCAGGCAGTTGCTGCCGGATTTTGCCGCCATGGACGCGGCGCTGAAGGCACGAGCCGAGGCGGCGCCTTGACAGCCTGGCCTTTGCAGATAGCGAGCACGGGCCTAACAGTTTGCCATGGAGTTCCGCTCCCTCTACGCCCAGGGCTTCGTCCGGGCCGCCTGCTGCACCATCCGCACGGCACTGGCCGATCCGGCGGCCAATGGGGCCGCCGTGCTGGCGATGGCGCAAGACTGCGCGGCGCAAGGCGTGGCGCTGGCAGTGTTCCCGGAGCTGACGTTGTCCGGCTATTCGATCGAGGACTTGCTGCTCCAGGACGTGCTGCTGGACGCGGTGGAGCAGGCGGTGGCGGCGTTGCTCGAACAAACAGCCGGGCTCGGCACCGTGCTGGTCATCGGCGCGCCGCTGCGCCATGCCGGGCGGCTGTATAACTGTGCGCTGGTCATGCATCGCGGCCGGCTGCTCGGTGTCGTGCCGAAGTCGTACCTGCCCACCTACCGCGAATTCTACGAACGTCGGCAGGCGGCGGCGGGCGACGCACTGCGCGGCGACATCACGCTCGCCGGCCAGACCTGCCCGATCGGCAATAACCTGATCTTCGCCGCCGAAGACCTGCCCGGCTTTTCGTTGCACGTGGAAATCTGCGAGGATATGTGGGTGCCGGTGCCGCCGAGCGCGCTGGCGGCGCTGGCCGGCGCAACCGTGCTCGCTAATCTCTCCGGCAGCCCGATCACCATCGGCCGCGCCGAGAGCCGCCGCCAGCTCGCCCAATCCGCCTCCACCCGCTGCCTCGCCGCCTATCTGTACGCCGCGGCCGGCGCCGGCGAGAGCACCACGGACCTCGCCTGGGACGGCCAGCTGATGATGTTCGAGAACGGCGTGAGCCTGGCGGAGGCCGAGCGTTTCCCGGCCGACGGCCAAACCCTGATCGCCGATATCGACCTCGATCTGCTGCGCCAGGAGCGGCTGCGGATGGGCACCTTCGACGACAACCGCCGCGCCCACGCCGCCGCCACGGCCGAGTTCCGCACCATCGGCTTCCGGCTGGAGCCGCCCGCCGGCGATCTCGGCCTGCGCCGCAGCGTCGAACGCTTCCCTTTTGTGCCCGCCGACCCGGCGCGGCTGCACCAGGATTGCTATGAAGGCTACAACATCCAGGTCGCCGGCCTGGTGCAAAGGCTGCGCGCCATCGGCGTGCAAAAACTGGTGATCGGCGTCTCCGGCGGCCTAGACTCCACCCACGCGCTGATCGTGGCGGCGAAGGCGTTCGACCAGCTCGGCCTGCCACGCGCGCAAATCCTTGCGTTCACGCTGCCCGGCTTCGCCACCGGCGAGCACACCAAAGGCAATGCCTGGCGGCTGATGCAAAGCCTGGGCACCACCGCGCGCGAGCTGGATATCCGCCCGGCAGCGCGGCAGATGCTGGGCGATCTCGGCCACGCTTTCGCCGGCGGCGAACCGCTCTACGACATCACCTTTGAGAATGTGCAGGCCGGACTGCGCACCGATTACCTGTTTCGCCTGGCCAACCAGAACGGCGCGATCGTGCTCGGCACCGGCGACCTGTCGGAGCTGGCGCTCGGCTGGTGCACCTATGGCGTCGGCGACCAGATGTCGCATTACAACGTCAATGCCGGCGTGCCGAAAACGCTGATCCAGCATCTGATCCGCTGGGTCGCGGCCTCCGACCAGTTCGCCGCGGAAGTGAACGCGACATTGCACGCGATCCTGGACACGGAGATTTCGCCGGAGCTCGTGCCAGTGGCGGAAGGCGAGACGCCGCAAAGCACGGAGGCGAAGATCGGCCCCTACGCGCTGCAGGATTTCAACTTGTATTACACGCTGCGCTTCGGTTTCCGGCCTTCCAAAATCGCTTTTCTGGCGCTGCACGCCTGGGGCGATGCCGGCCGCGGCGCCTGGCCGCCGCATTACCCGGAAGAGCGCCGGCCGGAGTACAAGCTGCCGGAAATCCGCCACTGGCTGGACTTGTTCCTGCGCCGCTTTTTCGGCTTCAGCCAGTTCAAGCGCTCTGCCATGCCGAATGGCCCAAAAGTCAGCCATGGCGGTTCGCTCTCGCCCCGCGGCGACTGGCGCGCGCCGTCCGACGGCAACGCCACCGCCTGGCTGGAAGAGCTGGCGCGCAACGTGTTGGAGGCGTGAGGACGATGCCAGCGGCTGGTGGCGCAAGCCGGTTCCTGGACCCGGCGGGCGCCGGGAAAGAGCGCCGCAACGGTCCGGGCCCCAGACGCCGGGCGGTTCTTCTGGGCGTTTTGCTCGTCGCCGGCCTCTCCGGCGGCCTCGGCCTCGGCTTTCACAGCCAGCTGGCGACGCGCGATCTGCGGGTGCCAAAGCCTGGCCCGCGCCGCTACCCGCCGGCGTCCCGGCACGTCGCCGCGACGTCGCATTGACATGGCTGCTCTACCCGTTTCGTGCTCGGCTTAGCTTCGCGTGGTCGGGAATCTCGACTCGCTTGCCGGATGGCGTTGAATTAACCTTGTAACAGATTTTTGAGTGCGTGGTTCTGTTACACACCATGAGAAATGAGTGGGAGGATAGTCTGTGGTGCTTCCCGCGTTTGGATTGCCGTTGCAGTTGTGGGGCGGGTTGGAGTGCAGCGTTGTGCGGGTGGACGATGCCTGGCGCGACCAGATCAGGGAAACCGGACATCACGACCGCCGCGCCTCCGATTTCGACCTCATAGCGTCGCTGGGCATCAGGACGCTGCGCTACCCGATCACGTGGGAGCGCGTGACGGCCGATCACGAAGCCGGGCAAGGCTGGGCGTGGCATGACGAGCAGCTGGAGGCACTTCATGCGCGCGGGATGGACGTGGTTGCGGGTCTTTTGCACCACGGGTCCGGGCCGCCGGAAACGTCGTTTCTGGACCCGCTTTTCCCGGAAAAACTGGCGGCCCACGCGGCGCGGGCGGCGGCGCGCTACCCTGATGTCGCCGCTTGGGTACCGGTGAACGAGCCGCTGACCACGGCGCGGTTCAGTTGCCTGTACGGCCATTGGTATCCGCATTTGCGCGATGAAGGCGTATTTCTGCGCGCCCTCGTGATGCAGGCGCGGGCCGCGCTGCTGGCGATGCGGGCGATCCGGCGGCGGCTGCCGGCGGCGTGTTTTGTCCACACCGAGGATATCGGCCGTGTGTTCGCGACCCTGCCGCTAGCGGATCAGGCGGCTTACGAGAATGAGCGGCGCTGGCTGAGCCTGGACCTGCTGTGCGGCCAAGTCGACCATGCGCATCCCTGGCGGGAGCGGCTGGAGGCGCATGGCATTCCGGCGGCGGATCTCGACGAGCTGGCAAGCGGAGAAGCGGCGCCCGACCTGATCGGCGTGAACCATTATGTGACCAGCGACCGCTTCCTGGACCATCGCGTCAAGCTGTATCCGCCCGCGATGCGGGGCGGCAACGGCCGGCAGGCTTATGCCGACACCGAGGCCGTGCGGATGGATCTGGACCCGCGATGGCTCGGCTGGGAGCCGCGGCTTTGGGAAGTATGGGAGCGCTATCAGCGTCCGATCGCGCTGACCGAGGCGCATCTGGGTTGCGACGACGCGCGCGAACAGGTGCTGTGGCTGCTCGAGGCGTGGCAGGCGGCGCGGACGCTGCGCGATAGAGGTGCCGATATCCGCGCCGTCACCGCCTGGGCGCTGTTCGGGCTGGTTGACTGGCACGTTCTGCTTCGCGAGCGGCTAGGTCGTCATGAACCCGGAGCTTTGGACATGCGGCGCGCCGATCCGCTGGCCGGTGCGCTGGCGCAAACGATCGCCGCGCTGGCGGCCGGACGCGCGGTCCCCCCGGCTGGCGAGGGCTGGTGGCGGCGCAACGATCGCCTGACCGGAGAACGACGCGCCAGCTGACGGCGCTCGCCGATGCGCCGGGGGAATGCGCCGGGCAGGAATCGAACCCGCAACCAAACCGTTATGAGCGGTCCGCTCTAACCGTTGAGCTACCGGCGCCCTTTGCCAAAGCAGGGACCGGCCGGAACATAGCCGCCCCGCCCGCGTTGGCAAGAAGGGCGGGGGCGGTTAAGAGCGCGCAGCTTCTGGGAGATGACAGTGGACGTATCGAAACTCTCCGCCGGCCGGGACGTGCCGCGCGACATCAACGTGGTGATCGAGATCCCGCAAGGCTCCGCCGTGAAATACGAGATCGACAAGGAAAGCGGCGCGATGGTCGTGGATCGGCTGCTGTTCACGCCGATGGCCTACCCGGCGGCCTACGGCTTCATTCCCAACACTTTGGCCGAGGATGGCGACCCGGCGGACGCTCTGGTGCTGATCCCGGTGCCGGTGGTGCCCGGCGCGGTGATCCGCGCCCGCCCGATCGGCCTGCTGCAGATGGAGGACGAGGCCGGCCAGGACGAAAAAATCGTCTGCGTCCCGCACGACAAGGTGCACACCCAGTACACCGAGATCACCGAGGCCGCGCAGCTGCCGGCGATCACCCGCGACGCGATCCGGCACTTCTTCGAGCACTACAAAGACCTCGAAAAAGGCAAATGGGTGAAAATCACCGGCTGGGGCGACCGGGACGCGGCGGAAAAGGCGATTTTGGAGAGCCAGGCGAGGGTCAACAAGTAGCCGCTAACCGCCCCTCGTCATGCCGGCCTGCGCCGCATGACGGTGTGCCGACTCAGTCATCCCTGTGCACGCGTTCCATACGTTCGTGCCGTTCCTGCGCCTCGATCGACAGCGTGGCGATGGGCCTGGCTTCCAGACGGCGCAGGCCGATCGGCTCGCCGGTCTCCTCGCAATAGCCATAGCTGCTGGTCTCGATCCGCCCCAGCGCCTGGTCGATCTTGCCGATCAGCTTGCGCGCCCGGTCGCGGGTGCGCAGTTCCAGCGCCCGGTCGGTCTCCACGCTCGCGCGGTCGGTGATGTCAGCTTCCAGAATGCCGCCCTCGGACAGCGAGGCGAGGGTGCCGTTCGCCTCCTTCACCAGATCGCCCCGCCAGCGGAGCAATTTCTGGCGGAAATATTCCGCCTGCATCGGATTCATGAACTCTTCGTCCTCGGAGGGACGGTAGTCCGGTGGCAGTGAAATCAACATGCCGCTCTCGATCCTAATCTCAACTCAGGCACGCATTTCGACCGCGCCCGGCGTTGGGCGGGCTTATAGCGGCGGGTTTGGGCCAAGCCAAGGCCGTTTTCCCTTGGGTTGTGGCGGTTCGGTGACAATATCTCGCACTGCAACAACTGGCGGCCCCGGCGCCGTGTGGTAGGAAGGGTTATGTCGGTGCCAACACGATGATGACGGCGGCGCGCGCCGCGGACCGGGTCGCCCACAAGGCCGGTCCCCGGCATCTCAACTTTCTTTTCTTGGCCGGAATCGGGCCACAGATGCGCCTTAATGCGGCGGCTGAATGGCGCTCATGAAAATAGCTCCTTACGCCCAGACCCTCCCCGAACTCCCCGCCGGCGCGCCGCTGATCTCCGTGGTCGTGCCGGTGCATGACGAGGCGCCCAATCTGCGCCCGTTGATCGACCGCATCAGCATCGCACTCGCCGGCATCGAGCACGAGATCGTGTATGTCGATGACGGCAGCGCCGATGACACGCCGCGCATCCTGGCGGAAGTGGCGGCAACGCTGCCGACGCTGGTGCGGGTGCGGCATAAGCAAAGCTGCGGCCAGAGCGCCGCTGTGATCACCGGCATTCGCGCGGCGCGCGGCGCCTATATCGCCACCCTGGACGGCGATGGGCAGAACGACCCGTCCGACATCCCGGCGATGTTGGAAGCGATGCGCGCCGCCGAGCCAGTGGGGCCGACGCCGGTGCTGATCGCCGGCCATCGTGTGACGCGCCGTGATTCGGACGCGAAGCGCTGGGGCTCGCGGATCGCCAACGCGGTGCGCGGCCGGCTGCTGCGGGACGGCACGCCCGATACCGGCTGCGGGCTGAAACTGTTCCGCCGCGCCGCCTTCCTGGACCTGCCGCAATTCGACCATATCCACCGCTTCCTGCCGGCGTTGTTCATCCGCGCCGGCGGCCAGGTGATCTCCGTGCCGGTGAAACACCATGCGCGCGAGCACGGCGCTTCGCATTACGGCACCTGGGACCGCTTGCGGGTCGGCGTGGTCGATCTGTTTGGCGTGGCCTGGCTGCAACGCCGTTGGAAAGTTCCGCAGATCGAGATCAACCATGAATAATCCGCCGCGCAACGCTTCCCAGGCCGCCGTCGCCACACGCGCGCTGAAGCCCGCGCTGCTGGCCGGCGGCATGATGGCCGTCGCCTTCGCTCTGCCTCTGCTCGGCGCTTCCTCCGCGCAGGCGACGCTGGAGCACATGGTGGCGCAGGGCGGGCTGCGCGGACCGGCGATGTTCCTGCTGCTGGCAACGGCGCTAACCGCGATCGGCCTGCCGCGCCAGGTGCCGGCCTTCGTCGCCGGCTACGCTTTCGGCCCCTGGTACGGCGCCGCGATCGCGCTGGTCAGCCAGATCATGGCAGCGAGCGCCGATTTTATCTGGGCCCGCGCGCTTGGCCAGGATTTCGTCCGCCGCCGTCTGGCGGCGCCGTTGCGCAAGGTTGACGGGATGCTGGCGGCGCAGCCGTTCATCGCGACACTGACCCTGCGGCTGATGCCGGTCGGCAGCAACATTTTGCTGAACCTGGCCGCCGGCCTGTCCTCAGTGCGGGCGCTGCCGTTTCTGGCGGCCTCGGCGATCGGGTTCATTCCGCAGACGCTGGTGTTTGCGCTGATCGGCCAGGGTAGCGGACCGAGCCACTTGCATATCCTGCTCCTGGGCTTCGTCATGTTTGCGCTGTCCGCCATCCTCGGCGTCTTTCTGCTCCGCAACGCCAGAGCTCGCGCGGTCACGTCAGCTTAACCAAAACCATCTTTACGCGTTGACAAGGTAAACCGGCTTTAGTATTAACTCTGCTCTAATTGAGAACTCTTCTCATTCGCAACTGGGGTGGTTATGCGGGCTGGTTTTCTTGTCGGCGCAGCTTGTGCTCTTTCCGCCGCTTTGGCCGCCGCGTTTGCGGCGCCGGCGGCGGCGCAGCCGTTGCTCACTTTGTACAGCGCCCAGCATGAGCAGGTGATCGACATGCTGACCGCCGCCTTCACCAAACAGACCGGCATCAAGGTGCGGGTGCATGAAGGCGAGGGTCCGGAGCTCGCGGCGCAGCTGATCCAGGAAGGCAAAGACTCTCCCGCTGACGTGTTTTTCACCGAAAACTCGCCGGAGCTGACGCTGCTGGATGAGCAGGGGCTGCTGGCGCCGGTCATGCCCGGCACGCTGCGCCAGATCCCGGGGCATGACAGCGCGCCGGACGGCAGCTGGGTCGGCGTGCTGGCGCGGGAAAACGTGCTGGCCTACGACCCGAAGCTGATCCAGCCGGCCGCGCTACCGGCCTCGCTGCTCGACCTCGCCAAGCCGGAGTGGAAAGGCCGTGTCGCCATCGCGCCGAGCGATGCCGACTTCCTGCCGCTGGTCGCCGCGGTGATCAAACAGGAAGGCCAGCCGGCGGCGCTGGCCTGGCTGCAGGGGCTGAAGGCGAACGCCACGATCTATCAGGACGATGAAAGCGTGGTGGCGGCGGTCGACCGCGGCGCGGTGGCGACCGGCATTATCAACAACTATTACTGGGCGCGGCTGGAGACGGCGCAGGGCGCGGCCGCCACCAGCAGCAAGATCCACCATTTCGGCCACGGCGACATCGGCGGCCTGATCAATATCTCAGGCGCCGCGGTGCTGAAATCTTCGGCTAATCAGGCGGCGGCGCAGAAGTTCCTGGCGTTTCTGGTCAGCCCGCCGGCGCAGCTTCTGCTGGCGCAGACCGATGTGGACTTCGAGTATCCGCTGGCCGCCGGCGTGGCCCCGAACAAGCTGCTGACGCCGTTCAAGCAATTGCAACCGCCGAATATAAACGTCGCCACGCTGGGCGACGACAAGAACTCCGGCGCGCTGCTGCAACAGGCCGGACTGATCTGATGTTGCACGCCGCGCGTCCGCCTGTGGGGTTGTTGGCGGCGGGCGGCGTGGCGGCGGCGCTGGTGCTGCTGCCGGTCGCGGTGACGTTCGCGGATGCGGGCGGCGCTGGCCTGCCCGCCGCCATCGCACTGCTCGGGCGCGGTCTGGTGGCGCAGCTGCTGTTCAACAGCATCGGCCTGATTTTATGCGCCGGCGTTACCTGCGGCGTGATCGGCACCGCCGCCGCCTGGTTCGTGGAAAGGACCGATCTGCCGGGCCGCCGGTTCTGGGCGGTGCTGGTGGTGGTGCCGCTCGCCATCCCCGCTTTCATCACCAGCTACGCCTGGGTCTCGCTCAGCGCCGGCCTGCAGGATTTCGCCGGCGCGCTGCTGGTGGTCACGGTGTCTTATTACCCGCTGGTCTACCTGCCGGTCGCCGCCGCCTTGCGCGAGATGGACCCGGCGCTGGAAGAGAGCGCGCGCTCGCTGGGGCAAAGCCCCGCCGCAGTTTTCCGCCGCGTGATCCTGCCGCAGCTGCGGCCGGCGCTGCTGGGCGGCATGCTGCTGGTGGCGCTGGACACGCTGGTCGAGTTCGGCGCCTTCGCCATGCTGCGTTTTCGCACGTTCACCACCGCGATCTACTCGGCGTATCGCGCCGGGTTTTCCGGCGCGGAGCCGGCGCTGCTGGCTGTGGTGCTGGTGCTGCTGTGCCTGCTTTGTCTGGTCGCCGAGCAGCTGGTCCGCGGCCGGGCGCGCTATGGCCGGCTCGGCCGCGGCACCCGCCGCGCCGCCGCCCGCTACACATTGGGCCGCTGGCGCCACGTCGCGCCGCTAGGGTTTTTGCTTCTGGCGCTGGTGACCATCGCAGTCCCGCTCGGCACCATTCTGTGGTGGCTGACGCAAGACAGCGCGGCCGCCACAGCGACCGTGGGCGCGTCTTTTGCCGGAGTTGCCAGCGCGGCACTCGCCTCGCTCGGTCTTGGCCTCGGCGGCGCGGCGCTGACCATGCTGATCGCGGCACCACTGGGCGTGCTGGCGGCGCGTTATGACGGCTGGCTGATCGTGGCGCTGGAGCGCACCGCCTATCTCGCGCAGAGCATCCCCGGCATCGTGGTCGCGCTGGCGCTGGTGTCGCTCACCGTGCATCTGCTGCGGCCGCTGTATCAAAGCGTGTTTCTGCTCCTGCTCGCTTACGCCGTGGTGTTCCTGCCGCTGGCACTGGTCAGCATCCGGGGTGCGATCGTGCAGGCGCAGCGCGGGTTGGAGGAAGCCGGACGGTCGCTCGGGCTGAACTGGCGCGCCGTGCTGTGGCGGGTCACACTGCCGCTGGCCGGCCCAGGCCTCGGTGCCGCCGCCGCCATGGTGTTCATCGCGGTCACCACGGAACTGACCGCGACGCTGCTGCTGGCGCCGATCGGCACGCAGACGCTGGCGACACAGGTCTGGGCGGACACCTCCACTTTGGCGTTTGCCGCGGCGGCGCCTTATGCGGCGGCCCTGGCGGCGATGTCGCTTGCCGCCAGTTGGCTGCTGGCGCGCCGCTTCGGCGCCGGTAGCGTGCTCACCCCGCAGGGGGTCGGATGATGAACAAGCTGCAGGTTTCGATCCTCAAGAAATCCTATGGCGGCACGCCGGTGCTGCGCGATGTCAGCCTGACCGTGAAAGCGGGCAGCCTGCTCGCCGTGCTGGGCGGCTCCGGCAGCGGCAAAACGACGCTGCTGCGGCTGATTGCGGGGTTCGAGCGGGTGGATGGCGGCGAGATCCGGATCGACGGCACGCTGATCGCGGCGCCCAACCTGCATACCCCGCCAGAGCGGCGCGGCATCGGCTACATGGCGCAGGAAGGCGCGCTGTTCCCGCATCTTTCGGTCGGCGACAACATCGCCTTCGGCTTGGCCAGCGCGGCGCGGCGCGGCCAGGCCGGCGCCAACCGCGTGCGGCAGATGCTGGAGATGCTGGAGCTGCCGGCCAGCTACGCGAGCCGCGCGCCGCACCAGCTTTCCGGCGGCGAGCAGCAGCGCGTGGCACTTGCCCGCGCGCTGGCGCCAGGCCCCGAACTGGTGCTGCTGGATGAGCCGTTTTCCGCGTTGGACGCCGGCCTGCGCGCGGAAACCCGCGCCACCGTCGCCGCTGCCCTGAGCGCCGCCGGCAGCACCGCGATCCTGGTCACGCATGATCAGGAGGAGGCGCTGTCCATGGGCCGCCAAGTCGGCGTGCTACGCGACGGCCATCTGGCGCAGCTGGCGGAACCGGCGGCGCTGTACCGCCGCCCCGCGGATGCCGGCCTCGCGCATTTCATCGGCGAGGCGGTGCTGGCCCCAGGCCTTGCCGAAAACCAGGGCGTGCGTTGCGCGCTGGGCCGATTGTCTCTCGCCGCCGGCACCCCAGATGGACCGGTCGAGGTCATGGTCCGGCCTGAACAGATCAAGATCGCCGCCCTGTCTTCACCCGGCAGTGTCCGGGCCGAGGTCAGAAACGTGACCTTTTACGGCCATGACGCGGTGGTACGGCTGGCTTTGAAGGATGCGTCAGATGAGGTTACCGCGCGTATTTTCAGCCAGGCCGTGCCGGCGCTCGGCGCGCAAGTGTGGCTGACGGTGGAGGGTGAAGTGATGGCATACCCGGCCGCCGGCGAAGCAAAAGCGAGCGCCTGAGATGTATGATCTACAGATGATCCGCGCGCGTCAGGTGAGAATGAGTTGCATTAACAACGGGGCCGATAGACCATGACCGGGAAAACTAGCCTCGCCTTTGCCGTGCTCGCCGGTCTCGTGTTCGCCGGCGCCGCGCGCGCCGATATGTCGCTGTTGGGCACGATGCATAAGCACCAGCTGCTGACTTCCACGGTGCCCGATAATGGCGATCAGAATCCCTATGCTCTGATCATAGCTCCGGTTTCCGCCGGGACGGTGCAAAAGGACGATGTGCTGGTCGACAATTTCAACAATAGCGGCAATTTGCAGGGCGCCGGCACCACCATCATGGATTATCGGCCGTCGACCGGCCAAACCACCACCTTCGCCGCCATCCCCCGCGCGCTGCCCGGCTGCCCCGGCGGCGTCGGCCTCTCGACCGCCATGATCATGCTGAAGACCGGCTGGGTGATTGTCGGCAGCGCGCCCAGCACCGACGGCACCACCAAAACCCTCGGCCCCGGCTGCCTGATCGTGCTGGATCCCACCGGCAAGGTCGCCGGCACCATCGCCGGCCCGAATATCGACGATCCCTGGGGCAACATGGCGGCGATCGATAACGGCGACACCGCCACGCTGTTCCTGAGCAATGCCGGCTTCGGCATCGCGGCACCCGGCCAGCCGGTGCAGACGAAAGCAACCGTGCTGCGCATCGACCTCAGCATTCCCCCAGGCAGCTTGGGGGCCAAGCCGCCGGTGGTGACCAGCCAGACAGTGATCGGCAGCGGCTTCAACGCGCAGGCGGATGCCGGCGTGTTCCTGATCGGCCCGACAGGCTTGGCACTCGGCGCCAATGGCGACCTGTACGTTTCGGACGCCATCGGCAACCGCGTGGTCGCGATCCCCGATGCTGCGACGCGCACCAGCTCGGCCGGCACCGGCACGCAGATCAGCCAGGGCGGGCTGCTGAACCGGCCGCTGGCGATGGCCATGACGCCGGCGGGAACCCTGCTGGTGGTGAACGGCCTGAACGGTCAGGTGGTGGAAATCGATCCCGCGAACGCCAAGCAGCAGGGCGCGGAGTGGATCGACGCCGACGAGGCGCAGACCCCGCCCGGCAGCGGCGACCTGTTCGGCATCGTCATGCAGCCCGACGGCAAGGGATTCTATTACGTGGAGGACGACGTGAACACGTTGATGCGGGCGCAATGACCGAGGAAACGATCAAGCCCTCCCGCCGGCTGTTCCTGGGCGCGGCCGGCGCGCTGGTGGGTGCGGCCAGCGCCGCCAGGATCGACGCGGCGCAGGCGCAGATCATGCCGGCGCGGCCGCAGCCGAAGCAGGCCGACGCCGAGCCGTTTTACGGCGCCTATCAGGGCGGCATCATCACGCCGATGCAGGAAAACACCTACTTTGCCGCCTTCGACATCCTGTCCGGCGACCGCAAGGACGTGATTTCGCTCCTGCAGAATTGGACGGCGGCGGCGGCGCGGATGACGCAGGGGCTGCCGGCCGAGCCGGGCGAGCAGGATGAGGAACAGCCGGCGCTGGATAGCGGCGAGACGCTGGGCATGAGCCCGTCCCGCCTCACGCTGACCTTCGGCTTTGGCCCCGAACTGTTTACCGCCAATGGCGTCGACCGCTACGGCATCGCGCATCTGCGGCCCGCGGCGCTGGCCGATCTGCCGCATTTTAACGGCGAGCAGCTGGCGCCCGGGCAAAGCGGCGGCGCGCTCAGCGTGCAGGCTTGCGCGAACGATGCGCAGGTGGCGTTCCATGCCGTGCGGCAACTGGCGCGCATCGGCGCCGCTGTCGTACAGCTGAAGTGGGTGCAAAGCGGCTTCACCAATGCCAGCAAGACCGCCGGCACGCCGCGCAACCTGCTCGGTTTCAAAGATGGCACGATGAACCCGACCTATGATCAGGCGCCGCCGATCGTCTGGGTCGACGATAACAGCTGGATGAACAACGGCAGCTATATGGTGGCGCGCCGGGTGCGGATTTTCCTGGAGCACTGGGACCGCATGAAGATCGCTTTCCAGGAGCAGACGATTGGCCGGCACAAGGTCTCCGGCGCGGCACTCGGCAGCAAGGCAGAATTTGACCCGCCGAAATTCGACGCGGTGGACGCCGACGGCAATTCCGTGATCTCGGACACCGCCCATGTCCGGCTCGCCGCACCCATAAACAATGGCGGCAGCCAGATGCTGCGGCGTTCCTACTCCTATAATAATGGCGCGAGTTTCGTGGCCGAGCGCTGGCCGCCCTGGCACCAGGGCATCGAGTATGACAGCGGGCTGTTCTTCCAGTCCTACCAGAAAGACCCGCGCGACTCTTTCATCAAGATCTTCGACAAGATGGCGAAGCTGGACGCGCTGAACCAGTTCACCACCCATGTCGGCAGCGGCATTTTCGCCTGCCCGCCGGGCGTGAAGCCGGGCCAGTATATCGGCCAGACTTTGTTCGAAGCCTGACCACGAACTAACAAAAAGTTAGCCGCGTCAAGCCGCGGCTTTAACAACAGGAGCGAAAAATGGGCAAATTCAACCCCGGTTGGATGGCGGTAATCTGCGGACTATTTATGTCCGGTTTCGCAACGAACGAGTCGCTGGCCGATGACAGCCAGCTGCTCGGCGACATTGGCGGCGTGCGCACGGCTTTGGGCAACTACGGCATCACGCTCGGCGGCAATGACAGCGAAAATCTGCTCGGCAACCTCGCCGGCGGCGTGAAACAGGGCGCGACGATGGAAGGTGTGACCACCGGCACGATGGAGATCGACACCGGCAAAGCCTTCGGGCTGCCCGGCGGCACTTTCCATGTCAGCGCCCTGCAGATCCACGGCCAGTCCTTGACCGGCCCTTATCTCGACAACCTGCAGGCGGCCAACGGCAACGAGGCGGAAGACGGCACGCGGCTGTGGGAACTCTGGTACGAGCAGCAATTCGATTTCACCCGCGCCGACATCAAGATCGGTCAGCAGAGCATCGACAACGAATTCATCGCCAGCACTTATTCCGGCCTGTTCGTCAACACGATGGCAGGCTGGCCGCTGATCCCTTCGTACGATCTGTATGGTGGCGGCCCGGCCTATCCGCTGTCATCACTCGGGGTTCGGCTGCGGTATAAGCCCGAAGACAACCAGACGCTGCTGGCCGGCGTGTTCGACGACAATCCCGGCGGCGGCGCGTTCAGCGACGACGCGCAGGCGCGCGACGGCGACGGCGCGAAATTCAACCTCAACACCGGCGCGCTGTTCATCGCGGAATACCAGGTCGCGATCAACGAGCCGGCGGCCGGCGACAAAGTGCAAACCGCCGACCAGCGAAGCGGCCTGCCGGGCACGTATAAGATCGGCTTCTGGTACGATACCGGATCGTTTCCGGACCAGCGTTTCGGCACCGATGGCCTCTCCCTCGCCGACCCGGACAGCAACGGCGATGCCGTGATGCACCACGGCAATTACAGCCTGTACAGCGTGGCGGATCAGACCGTCTGGCAGTCGGCGGCCGACAACTCCCGCACCCTGAACGTCTTCGGCCGGATCATGGGCGCGCCGGACACGCAGAACCTGATCGATTTCAGCTTCAATGGCGGCGTCACGCTGGCCGCGCCGCTACCCGGCCGGGACAATGATCAAGCCGGGGTGGATTTCGGTATCGGCCGGGTCAGCAGCCGCGCGGCCGCGCTGGACCGCGATGGCGGCGCCACCGCGCGAAGCACCGAAGAGCTGTTCGAGCTGACTTATCAGGCGCAGGCGACGCCCTGGCTGGTGGTGCAGCCGGACATGCAGTTCATCGTCAACCCGGGCGCCGGCGTCCAGGACCCGGACGATCCAACGCATAATCTGCGCGATGAATTTGTCGGCGGCGCGCGATTTGTTGTGACGTTCTAAACAGAGGCAACCCGTCATTGCTTCGCTTCGCTTGCAATGACGAATTGGCTCTAACTAGCCAGCCGCTCCTCGGCGCCGATACCTAGCTGCTTCAGCTTCCGGTGCAGGGCGCTGCGTTCCATGCCGACGAAATTCGCGGTGCGGCTGATATTGCCGCCGTAGCGCAGCAACTGCGCCTGCAGATACTGCGTCTCGAACACGTCCCGCGCCTCGCGCAGCGGCAGCGCCATCACATCGGCCGCGGGGTCGATCGCCAGAGCGCGCGGCGCGTGCGCGGCGAGTTCCGTCGGCAAATGTTCGGCGCGGAAAAACTCCCGGGTCTCGCCGGTGCGCATGATCATCAGCCAGTCCATGATGTTGCGCAGCTGCCGCACATTGCCCGGCCAGTCATGCGCCTGCAGCGCCGCCACCGCGTCGGAGGCCAGGCTGCGCGCCGGCAGCCCGGAAGTCCGCGCCGCCTGCTCAAGAAAATGCGCCGCCAGCACCGGAATATCCTCCCGCCGCTCTTTCAGCGACGGCACGCGCAACGGCACCACCGCGAGGCGGTAATACAAATCCTCGCGGAACCGCCCGGCCGCGATCTCCCCGCCCAGATCCTTCGCGGTCGAGGCCAGCACGCGGATATCCACTTTCACACGCGCACCCGTGCCGCCGACCCGCTCGAAACTCTGCTCCTGCAGCACCCGTGCGATCTTGCCTTGCGTCTCCATCGGCATGTCGGAAATCTCGTCCAGCAGCAGCGTGCCGCCATGCGCGCGCTCCAGCACGCCGACGCGCCGCGGCTGCGCATGGGCGTCGGCGCCGGCTTCGGTGCCGAACAGCTCCGTCTCGAACCGCTCTGGCGCCAGGATCGCGCAATTCAGCGCCACGAACGGGCCGTCCGCGCGGCGCGACTTGGCGTGGATCAGCCGCGCCACCGTCTGCTTGCCCGCACCCGGCGCGCCGGTGATCAGCACGCGCGAGCCGGTCGGCGCCACCCGCTCGATGCCGGCGCGCAAGGCCGCCAGGCCGCCGCCTTCGCCGAGCAGCCCGACCTCAGCGCCGGCGCGCAGCCGCAACTCGGCATTCTCCGCCGCCAGCTTCGCCGCCTCCAGCGCGCGGCGCACCACCAGCAGCAAACGGTCCGAGTTGAACGGCTTTTCGATGAAGTCGTAGGCGCCGCGCTGGATCGCAGCCACCGCCGTCTCGATCGTGCCATGCCCGGAGATCATCACCACCGGCACCCGCGGCTGCTCCTGATGCAGCACGTCCAGTATTCCGATGCCGTCCAGCTTGGAGCCCTGCAGCCACACGTCGAGGATGACCAGCGCCGGCCGCCGCGCACGGTACGCCGCGATCGCCTCGTCGGAGGTGCCGGCGCTGCGCGCCTCGAACCCCTCATCGCGCAGCACCGCCTCGATCAGCAGACGGATGTCGGGCTCGTCATCGACGATCAGGATCTCGGTCATCTCGGCAACCTGTTCAAGCAGATATTCCCCTCATCGCCTCGTCCGCCTCCGCCACCTCGCGCGGCGGAAGCTGCAACAGCGGCAGGATCATCCGCACCATCGCGCCCGGGCCCTCCGGCGCCTCGGAAAGTTCCAGCACGCCGCCGTGGTCCTCCATGATCTTGTGCACGATGGCAAGGCCAAGCCCGGTGCCTTTCGGCTTATGCGTCACGTAAGGCTCGGTCAGCTTCGCGCGATCGGTCTCCGGCAGGCCGATGCCGTCATCGATCACGGCCAGCACCGCATTGCCGTCCTCGGCGAACAGCCGCAGCGTCACGTGGCGCGCACCTTCGCGCATCGCCACGCCATCCGCCGCGTTCTGCAGCAGGTTGGTCAGCGCCTGGCCGATCAGCCGCCGGTCGCACACCGCCCGCAGATCCGGCGAGGCAATTTGCACCTCCCAGTCGATTTTCGGCTGCGCGACGCGCTGCAGCACCATCGCCTCGCGCGCGATCCGCTCCAGCGACTCGGGCTTCATCACCGGCGCCGGCATGCGCGCGAAGGTGGAGAATTCATCCACCATGCGGCCGATGTCGCCGACATGCCGCACGATCGTGTCCGCGCACAAAATAAAGCCTTCGAGGTCGGAGGTGATGTCCCGCGCGAAGCGGCGTTTGAGCCGCTCCGCCGAAAGCTGGATCGGCGTCAGCGGGTTTTTGATCTCATGCGCGATCCGCCGCGCCACATCCGCCCAGGCCGCCTTGCGCTGCGCCGAAAGCAATTCGGTTACATCGTCGAACGTCACGATGAAGCCGTCCGGCACGCCGGATTTCAGCTCGGCGCCGATCCGCACCAGCAGCACGCGCTTGCCCATCGCCGGTCCGTGCTCGATCTCCGCGGTCGCCGGCCGCTCCGGCGTGGCCATCACCTGAGCGATCAGGGGCGCGAACTCGGGCACCACCTCGGCCAGTTTCTGGCTGACCTTCAGCATCAGGTCGAGCCGCAGCAGCTCGGCGGCGGCGCGATTCGGTAGTTCGATCCGGCCTTTGCCGTCCAGCCCGATCACGCCGGCGGAGACGCCCGCCAGCACCGTCTCGGTAAAGCGCCGGCGCTCATCGAGCTGGCCGTAAGCCGCCATCAACTCGGTACGTTGCGCCGCCAGCTGCCCGGTCATCCGGTTAAAGGCGCGGGACAAGCCGGCCACCTCGTCGCCGGTCGAAATCTCCGGCACCCGCACCGACAGATCGCCCTCCCGCACCCGTTCGGCCGCGCGCATCAGATGGCCGATCGGCTTGGCGATCTGGTTGGCGATGACGAGGCCGATCAGCACCGCCGCGGAGAGCACCAGCAACGCCACGGTCGCGAACACCAGCGCGAAGGAAATCTCCAGCCCCGCGCGGTTATGCTCCAGCCGCTGATACTCGGCGACCGCCGCCTCGGTGCGCTGCACGTGGTCCAGAATATCGGGGTCGATCGGCCGCTCGATCATCAGCATCAGCGGCGGCGTCGAATCCAGCTGGATCACCGCCTCTTCCAGCGTCGCGTCGGGCTCGCTGGTCACCACCACCTGGCCCAGCTTCGCCTGCGCGATCACGCCGGGCGATGGCAGCGTGGCGCCGAGGCCGGCGAGCAGCCCGGCGGAGGCGACCACCTGCTCGGACACCGGCTCAAAAATCACCGCCTGCGTCAGTCCGCGCTCGGCGGTCTGCGTCGCAAGGTAGGAGGCAAAGCCGTTGGCGCTGCCGAAGAAAATCGTGCCGCTTAGACTGAGTTCGTTGGCGATCGCCAGCGCGTCCAGCCGGATATCGTTGGTGTGCTCCTGCAGATAGCCCTGCGCCACCTGGCTGCTTTCATCAAGCGCGGTTTTGACCCGCTGGTTGAACCAGGCCTGGATGCCGATGTTGAAAAACACCGTGGCGAAGATCGCCACCAGGATCGCCGGCACCGCCGCCACGCCGCCGAACAGGAACACCAGCCGCACATGCAGCCTCGCCCCTGCGGCGCCCCGCCGGTGCTCCAGCACCACCCGCGTCACCCGGCCGACCAGCACGATGATCAGCAGCAGCAGCGCCGCGAAGTCCGCGACGCTGAGACCGATCGCACCGCCGGAATGCACGCCGAGCTTGATCCGTCCGGCCAGGATCGCAAAGGTTGCGATGCCGAGCGCCAGCGCCAGCGAGGCCAGCAGCAGCGTCGAGATGCGGCCGAGCGCGATGTCCAGCGCGTAGGCCGGCAGCGAGCGCGAGCCCCTTACCTCCTCGTCGGACGTGGTTTCCAGCATCGCTATCCCACCCGGCGCTGCACGCCGATCCCATGTTCGCGGATTTTCTTGCGCAGCGTGTTGCGGTTCAGGCCCAGCAGCGCCGCCGCGCGTATCTGGTTGCCCCTGGTTTCGGCCAGCGTCATCCGGATTAGCGGCCGCTCCAGCTCGGCCAGCGCCTGTTCGTACAGCACGCCTTCCTCGCCGCTTTCGCGGATCGCCGCCAGCAGCCGCGCGACATGCCGCTCCACCACCTGCGTCAGACTATCGGCCTCGTCGCCGCTGACCGGCGCGATCTCCTCCACCGGCACATGATCGTTCAGCTCCAGCGCGATGATCGCATCGGTGATCACCGATTGCGGCACCAGCGCCGCCAGCCGGCGGATCAGGTTCTCCAGCTCGCGCACATTCCCCGGCCAGCGATAAGCGGAGAGCATCGCCATCGCCCCCGGGTCCAGCGACTTCGCGGGCAGCCCCTCGCTCTGCGCCTTGTTCAGGAAGTGCTGCGCCAGCACGGGGATGTCGTCCGGCCGCTCGCGCAGCGGCGGCAGGCGGATCGGCACCACGTTCAGCCGGTAGAACAAGTCCTCGCGGAACTGCCCGGTGCGGATCAGCGCGCGTAAGTCCCGATGCGTCGCCGCCACGATCCGCGCATTGGCCCGGATCGGCTGCCGGCCGCCGACAGTGGTGAACTCGCCCTCCTGCAGCACGCGCAGCAGCCGGGTCTGCGCCTCAGGCGGCATGTCGCCGATCTCGTCCAGGAACAGCGTGCCGCCATTGGCCTGCTCGAACCGGCCGACGTGACGGTTGGTGGCGCCCGTGAAGGCGCCGCGCTCATGCCCGAACAATTCGCTCTCGATCAGCTCGCGCGGGATCGCCGCCATGTTGATCGCGACGAACGGGCCGGCCCGGCGGCGCCCATAATCATGCAGCGCGCGGGCCACCAGCTCCTTGCCGGCGCCGCTCTCACCGTTGATCATCACGGTCAGGTCCGTCGTCGTCAGCCGCGCGATGATCCGGTAGATCTCCTGCATCGCCGGGCTGCGGCCGATCAGCGGCAGCTGGTCATCGGCGTGCTTCACCGCTTCGACGTTGCCGCTGTGCTGCACCGGCTGCTTCAGCGCCCGGTCCACCACCGACAGTAAATCCGCGAGGTCAAATGGCTTCGGCAGATAATCGAACGCGCCCCGCTGCGTCGCCTGCACCGCCGTGGTCAGCGTCGATTGCGCGCTCATCACCACCACCGGCAGTTCGGGGCGGATGCGGCGGATACGCGGGATCAGATCGAGGCCGTTTTCATCCGGCATGATTACGTCGGTGATCACCACGTCGCCTTCGCCATCCTCCACCCAGCGCCACAGCGTGGCGGCGGAGGCGGTGGCCCGCACCTGATAACCTGACCGCCCCAGCGCCTGCGTCAGCACCGTGCGGATCGAACGATCGTCATCGGCGATCAACACCGTGGGAAGCGTCATTTATCCTGGCTTTCTGGTGGTTCCTCGAACACCGGCAGATTGATCCGGAACTCGGTGCGGCCGGGCCGGCTGTCGACATCGATCAGCCCGCCATGATCGGCGACGATTTTCGCGACCAGCGCCAGGCCAAGCCCACTGCCGGTCGCCTTGGTGCTGATGAACGGCTCGAACAGATGCCGCCGTATATCTTCCGGGATGCCCGGCCCATTGTCGCGCACCGCCACGAACAACGGCAGATTGGAGCGCACCCGGCCGGAAGACGCGGTCAGCCGCACGCCGTGCTGAAAGCCGGTGCTTAAATGGACCTCCCCATCCGCCCGCTCCATCCCCGCGATCGCCTCGGCGGCATTTTTCACTAGGTTGAGCAGCACCTGGATCAGCTGGTCGCGGTTGCCGTGCACATGCGGCAACGAAGGATCATACGCCTCGGTGAACTTGATCCGCGCCGCGAAACCGGAGCCCGCCAGTTTACGCACATGCTCGAGCACGCGGTGGATGTTCACCGCCTGGCGCTCCAGCTTTTTCTCGCCGAAGGTCTCCATCCGCTCCACCATCGCGCGGATGCGGTCGGCCTCGTCGCGGATCAGCACCGCCAGCTCCCGGTCCGCCGGCGGCGCGCTGGTTTCCAGCAGTTGCGCGGCGCCGCGAATGCCGGACAGCGGATTTTTCACCTCATGCGCCAGGATCGCCGCCATGCCGGTGATGCTGCGCGCGGCGTTGCGGGCCGACATCTGCTGGTCCAATGCCATTGCCGCGGAGGCGTCCTGCAGCGTCAGCACCACGCAGCCCGGCTCCTCCGGCAGCGGCGCCGCCTGGATCGAGGTGCCGCGCCGCGCCAGCCGCGGCCCTTCCAGCACCAGATTATGCTCCGCGACCGTCAAGCCGTCCCGCCGCGTGCGCTCCAGGACCAAAAATATCGGGTGGTCCAGCGGCAGAATTTCCCCCAGATGCTGTTTCAGCAGCAACGCCTTCGACGAGCCGAAAAACTCCTCCGCCGCGTAGTTGGCGAAACAGAACACGTCGCTTTCATCCAGCATCACCACGGCGACCGGCAGTGCGTTCAGAACCTGTTCGGCCTCCACGCGCACCGGGCGCGGCGGCGGCACGCGCTTGACCCGGCTGAACGCCCGCCGGATGCCGCTCATGCGGCGAGCGCCGGCGCCGGCTGGCCTGCGTCGATCAGCGGGTCGTAAAATTCATGGATCAGCGCTTCCACCGCTTGGCCGTCATCCAGCCGGTTCAGCGCCGCGCGGAACGCCGCCGCGCCGTGCAGGCCGTGCGCGTACCAGGCGACATGCTTGCGCCCCAGCCGCACGCCCGGCCCCTCACCGAAATGCGCCCGGATCGCCGCGTAATGGCGGAGCAAGATGGCTTTCTGCGCCACCAGGTCCGGCGGCGCGATGGCCGCGCCCGTGGCCAGATAATGCGCCACCTGTGCGAGGAACCACGGCCGCCCGTAAGCGCCCCGCCCGATCATCACGCCATCCGCGCCCGATTGCCGCAGCGCCTCCGCCGCCCGGACTTCGCTGGTAATGTCGCCGTTCACGATTACCGGGATGTTCACGGCCCGCTTCACTTGCGCGACGAACGCCCAGTCCGCCTCGCCCTCATAGAATTGCTGCCGGGTGCGGCCATGCACCGTCACCATCGCGATCCCGGCCTCTTCCGCAATGCGCGCGAGGCGGGGCGCGTTCAGGCTGTCCCGGTCCCAGCCCATGCGCATTTTCAGCGTCACCGGCACTTCCACCGCCCGCGCCGTCGCTTCCAGGATCCGCGCCGCCGCCGCCTCGTCGCGCATCAGCGCCGAGCCGGCGGCCTGGCCGATCGCGACCTTCTTTACCGGACAGCCGAAATTGATGTCGATGATGTCGGCCCCAAGTCCCACCGCGATCCGCGCCGCCTCGGCCATCGCCGCCGGCTCGCAACCCGCCAGCTGCACGGCGGATGGGCCGCCGGCGGCGACTACTTCCGCCATGCGCAGCGTGTTGCGGTTCTCCCGCACCATCGCCCAGGACGCGATCATCTCCGAGACCACCAGCCCGGCGCCGAGCGACTTCGCCAACGCGCGAAACGGCAGGTCCGTGACGCCCGAGAGGGGCGCCAGGATCACCGGCACCGGCAAAGTCACCGCCCTGGCACCGCGGCCCAGCACGATCGGCCTGATCATCGGGAAATCATTGCTCATGATTTGGGCAATTTACGGGGCAGAAGGTTGACGCGCAATCACCTGGCCGTCACATCTGCGCCGCAATGACTTGCCCAAGCCAAAAAATCGCCGCGATCCTGGTCGCGGCCGGCACCGGCTCACGGTTTGGCGGCGATCTCCCCAAACAATTTGTCGCGCTCGGCGCCAAACCCGTGCTTCGTCACGCCGCTGAAGCGCTGGCCGCGCATGCGGCGTTGCTGCAGCCGGTCGGCGACGCGGCGCTGCTCGCCCCGGCGCTGGCCGGCTTGGCCCATCTGCCGGTGGTGCCGGGCGGCGCCGCGCGGCAGGATTCCGTGCGCGCCGGGCTGGAAGCTTTGGCGCCGCACGCGCCGGACATCGTACTGGTGCATGACGCGGCCCGCCCGCTGATCCCGCCCGGCACGGTTGAGGCCGTGCTCGCGGCGCTCGACCGTCATGACGGTGCAATCCCGGCGCTCGCGGTCTCCGACACGCTGAAACGCGGCGTGGACGGCGTCATCGCCGGCACGGTGCCGCGTGAAAACCTGTTCCGCGCGCAGACGCCGCAGGGTTTCCGCTTCGAGACGCTGCTGCGCTTGCACCGGGCCGCGGCGGGCAGCGCCGCCACCGATGACGCGGCGCTGCTGGAACGCGCCGGCTTCGCCGTCGCGCTCACTCCCGGCTCCGAACTCAACATCAAACTCACCCACCGCGAGGACCTGCCTCGGCTCGCGCAACTGTTCGGGCTGCATATGATCCCACGCATCGGTACCGGCTTCGACGTGCACGCCACCGCGCCCGACCGGCCGATGATCCTGTGCGGCGTCACCATCCCGCACGCCCTGGGCCTTGCCGGCCATTCGGACGCCGATGTCGGCATCCACGCGCTGTGCGACGCAATCTACGGCGCGCTGGCGGAGGGCGATATCGGCCGGCACTTCCCGCCTTCCGAGGCCGCCTGGAAAGACGCCGACAGCGCCCGCTTCCTGCGTCACGCCGCTTCGCGCATCGCCGCCCGCGGCGGCCGCCTGGCCAATGCCGACATCACGCTGATCTGCGAACAGCCGAAAATCACCCCGCACGCGCCGGCGATGCGGGCGCGCCTCGCGGAATTGCTGGGCGTTCCCGTCGGCCTGATCTCAGTGAAAGCCACGACCACGGAACGCCTCGGCTTTCCTGGCCGCGGCGAAGGCATCGCCGCCCAGGCCGCGGCGGTCATCCTGTTGCCGGAAGCCGACGCTAGCTGATCGTTCTCCGATCCGCAGCACATTTAGTCATTGCTGCACTGCAAAAATTTACTTGCCCACAACCATTCATCCCGCTTATCTAGATTCTGCGGCATGAGCGGTGCTCTGCCGCATTTGGACGTTTCCTCCCTAAACTTGGCGGCGCTTCGGCGCCGCCTTTTTTTTTAGACCTCGACCACCTTCGTCACATGAAGTTCCGGCCGCGCCGCCAGCATCGACTTGATGGCCGAGAAGGCCTTCCCGAACGCAGCACTTTTCCTATGGGCGTCCAGCATCGCCTCATTCTCATATGTCTCCGCGAACATGAACGCGCCGGGCCTGCTGATGTCCTCGTGCAGGTGGTATTTGATCACCCCGTTTTCCTTGCGTATCGCCGAGACGAGCTCCGTCAGCACCGCCCGGACCTCATCCGCCTTGTCCTCCTGCGCCACGACCTTTGCAAAAACATGAAGTTCGCCAGTGCTCATTTTATCTGCTCCTAAAGATGCTCCCGACACATACAAGACGATCCCAAATTCTGTAAGATGCCTGTCCGAACGATTTAACGCCCATTGGCCGCGACAAGGTCAATCTTGGCGTGGCGCGACCTGTTACTTCAAAACCGCCACCACCTCGCCGCTGAGCGCGAAGTCCGGGCTGCTTTGCGACGGCTGCACCGTGACCTCGGCGCCGGTGACGTTGATCACCGCGAAAGGCTGCGGGGCGCCGCTGGTCTGCACGGCGCCGGCGCAGGTGAAGACGGCGCCGGCCTCGCCCAGGCCGGGATAGGCGGTGACGAAGGCTGCGCCGGCGGTGACGGCGCGGGGAGCAATGGTGAAAATGCCGCGCTGGATGGCGCCGGTGACGCCGGTGTTGTTGCCGAAAACGAAGGGCAACGCGGCGCCGCCGGACGCCGCGGGAGGCGAGGTGAAGGGACCGCGGGTTTCCACCGTGCTGTTGTGGTTCACGATGATACCGGCCTGCGTCGCCGGCGAATTGACGCGGCGGTAGCTGATGTCGTTCAGCACCAGGTCCGTGTTGTACTGGATCTGCACGCCAAAGCTGCCGCCGCCGTTGGCTTGCGTGCTGGGATAGGCGTCGATCGAGTCGATCATGCCGCCGAAGTTGATGTCCGCGCAGTTGGTTACGTTCAGGTTTTGGTAGAAGCCGCTGACCTGGATGGCGCCGAAGGCGATGCGGTTGGCGTAAGCGATCCACAGGCCGAAATTTTCCGCCGGGTATGCGGCGCTGCCCGCCGCCGCGGCGCCGCCGAGCAGGATGCTGCCGAAGGTGATGTTGTGGATGTTCGTGCTGGGGCCGCCGACGATCTGGATGCCGTTGCCGGTCACGCCGCTGCCGACGATCGATTCGAAAGACAGATTGCCGAGCTCGACATTCCCCGCGACGCCGGGGAAGACGATGTTGGTGATGTTTTCACCCACCACCTTGCCGAACGCGCCATTGCGCAGCACCGCGCCATAGGCGCCGCCGACGCCGAGATTCAGCACGCAGGCATTCTCACCCGTGCCGTTCCGGCCGACGATATTATCCGCGCTGAAACCGTCCACCCCGAGCAGTTTCAGCACCGCGAAGGTGGGGGAAGCGCCGATTACGTTGTTCACCACCACGTTGGTGGTCGGATTCGGGTGCAAAGGCTGGTAATTGACCACCGCGCAAACGTCGTCACCGTTATTCACGCCAATAATGCCGTCGATGCTGACATCGCTGTCGAAGTTTTCGACGTGGAAGCCGTCGCCGAGAGTGCTCGAAATCTGGATGTCGCGCGCGACCAGGCCGGCGGAGCCGGCGGCCGCCATGCCGCGCACCCAGACGCCGAAATTGGCGCCGTTGAAAATGCGCAGATTGGCGAGACGGATGTTGGTGATCGCGTCGCCCCAGAAATCCAGCACGTCGGCGGCGCGCGTGGCGGGCGCGGTGGCGTAGCCGTATTGCCCGCCGGTCCAGGTGAGGTTCGCGCCGACTTGCGTGAAGCTGAATACCGGGCTGGAGCCGTCGCCGCTGCTTTGGAAAATCGCCATCGGGTCGGCGGTGAAGGTAAGGTTGCCCAAGGGCTGCGCGAAGGCCAGGCCGGTGCTGCCCATGTCGTACAGCCCGGCATCGGCGCACACGGATTCGCCGGCCGCCAGCGCCGCCGTGAGGCAGGCGAGCACCGCCGCCGCCGTGAAGCCGCCGAACCAGGCGACATGCAGGGCGCCGCTATAGACGCGGCGGTAGCGCGCGCCATTGGCGGCAACGATAAGCGTGCCGCCGTCATCCGGCGACGTGATATCGGCCGCGTCATAGATGAAACTGCCGCCGCCGCCGTCGCCGAGCGCCAGCGCGCCGCCGACCAGCACGGCGGCGAGCGCGGGGTTCAGCGCGCGCAACGCGGCGTAAGTGTCGGCGGCGCCGGAACCCGCCGCCGCCTGCGCCTTGGCTGTGCCGGGCAGCGCCAGCGTCGCCGCCGCCGTACCCAACAAAATCCGCCGCGACGAGCCTTTGCGCCCCATCACGTACGCACCATCACGCCGCCTCCGGCCGCCACACCGGGTCCACCAGCCGCGCGACGAACGCCGCGTGCGCGGCCAGCGTTTCCGGGGCCGGCACGATGCGCCGGGGCGTGCGTTCGGTGGCGCGTTCGTATTGCGCGAAGGCAAGGCCTTGCGCGGTTTCCAGCACCAGGCCGCGTTGCCGGCCGCCGGTCAGTTCCACGTACACTTCGGCGAGCAGCTTGCAGTCCAGCAGCGCGTTATGGGTGGTGCGGGCGGAGAGGTCGATCTCGAAGCGGCGGCACAGCGCGTCCAGGCTGTTCGGCATGCCGGGGAAGCGGGTTTTCGCTAGCACCAGCGTGTCGATCATGCGCGTGGCGCCGAGGGCGGGACGTTGCAGCCGCGCCAGCTCGGCGTCGACGAAGGCGAAGTCGAAGGGCGCGTTATGCGCGACCAGCGGCGCGTCGCCCAGAAAATCCAGCAACGCGTCGGCGATGTCGGCGAACCGGGGTTTGCCGCGGACATGGGCGTTGGTGATGCCGTGCACGCGGGTGGTCTCGCCCGGGATGTCGCGCTCCGGGTCCAGCAGCGCGTGGAAGGTTTTGCCGGTCGGCAGGTCGTTGACCAGCTCGATCGCGGCGATCTCGATCACGCGGTCGCCGGTTGCCGGGTCCAGCCCGGTGGTTTCGGTGTCGAACAGCACGGCGCGAGTCATTTGAGCTGTCCGATCAGGCGTTCGACCTGGCGGCGGGTGTCGAAGCGGGAGAGGCCGGTGCGGATCACATGGTCGGCGCGGCGGCGTTTCTCGGCATCCGGCATCTGTTTAGCGATGATTGCGGCGATCTGCGCCGGGCGGAGCGCGCCGCGGCGGCGGATGCGGGCAATCTGCTCGCGGCGCGGCGCGGAGACGGTGATCGTCCGGTCCACGCGGCGATCCGCGCCTGTTTCGAAAAGCAAAGGAATGTCCAGCAGAATAAGGCGGCGGGCGCGGCGGCGGGCGGCGGCGCGGAAAGCATGCTCTTCGCGTCGCACCAGCGGGTGCATGAGGCGTTCCAGCCGTCGCAGCCCCGCCGGGTCCGCCAGCACGATGTCCCGCAAGGCGGCGCGGTCGAGGATGCCGTTCGTGACGGCGCCGGGGAAGGCGCGCGCCAACGCCGGCAGCGCGGCGCCGTTGGGGCGCTGCAGGCGGTGCACCGTGGCATCAGCGTCGAACACGGGGATGCCGTGCCGTGCAAAAATGGCGGCGACGGTGGTTTTGCCCATGCCGATGCCGCCGGTGAGCCCGATCACTTTCAAGGCGCCGCGGCAATGTCGTACAGCGCCTCATCTACGACCGGGCGCACGCCAAACCAGGCGTTGAATCCGGCTACCGCTTGGTGCAGCAGCATCCCCAGGCCGCCGACGGTGCGCAGTCCACGCTGCTCGGCCGCCGCCAGCAGCGGCGTTCGCAGCGGCGCGTATACGATGTCCGCCACCACCAGATCAGGCGGCGCGGCGCGCAAACCGAGTTCCAGCGGCGGCTGGCCTGCCATACCGAGGGAAGTGGTGTTGACCAGGAGGGAAAAATCCCGCGGCGCCGCCTCGCGCGTCTCCCACCCGATTACCTGAACGCCGCCCAGCGCGGCGGCCAAGGCATCCGCGCGTGCCGCCGAGCGGTTGCACAAAGTAACGGCGACGCCCTCATCGCGCAGCGCGGCGGCAATGGCGCGGGCGGCGCCGCCCGCGCCCAGCAGCAGCGCCGGGCCGGCGCCGGGGTTCACGCCGTGGGCGCGCAAATTGGCCAGGAAACCCTCGCCGTCGGTGTTCATGCCGGTGACGCTGTCGGGCGCGAAGACCAGCGTGTTGACCGCGCCGGCGCGTTCAGCGCTTGGCGCCAGCCGGTCGCACAGCGCCAGCGCAGCTTCCTTATGCGGGATGGTGACATTGGCGCCGACAAATCCATCGGCACGCGATTGACGAAGGCGCGCGGCGAGTTCGTCTGGCGGCGTCGGCAGGAGCACATAGCTGCCGTCGATGTTGTGGCGGCGCAGCCATTCGTTATGGATGCTCGGCGAGCGCGAATGCGCGACCGGGAAGCCGATTACGCCCGCGCGGGGGTGGTCGAGTCGCATGCGGCCACGCCACCACGCGCGCCACCGCTTGCCAAGAGGGCGCTTGCCAAGAGCAGGGCCAGCAGCAGCGGCGCCAGCGGCGCCAGGCGCGGCGCCCAGGGCAGCAGGCCGGGACCGGACCAGGCGAGGAAAAACAGCAGCTTCTCGCCAGGGCGGAAGCCCCAGGCCAGACGCTCGCGCAGCAGCAAGGCGATCGCGAGGGTGACGCCCAGCAGGTCGTAATCATGCAGGTAAGGACTGGCGAGCGCGCTCATAATCAGCAACGCCGGGACGCCGATACGCGGCCGCGTTGCCAGCACGACGCAGAACAGCGTGGCGGCGGCCTGCGCCAGCAATGCAGCTGGCAGCCCGAGCGGGCGGACGGTGCGGAACACGCTGATCAGCCCGGCGGCGAAGTCCCGCGGGTGACCGGTAAGCAACACGGCGCTCATCGCCGGGCGGGTGACGTGCCAGAAGCCCGCCCAGACCACCGGCCCCAGCACCCACAGCGATGCTGCGGCCAACAATACCGCCGCCAGCGCGGCCCACACAAATGCCAGCGTCGCACGGCGGAGGAGAAACGGCGGCAACACCAGACCGAGCTGCGGCTTGATGCTGGCGAGGCCGATCATGGCGCCGGCGAGGCGTGGCCGCCGGGGCAAGAGCAACAATCCGCCGCCGATCAGCGCGGTGAGCAAGGCGGCGTTCTGGCCCTCCAGCAGGTTTTCCAGCGAGGCGGGGCTGGCCGCCACCGCCGCGATCAGCGGCCAGGGCAGCGCCGCCGCGCGCAGCGTGACCACCAGCAGCAGCAAGGCCGCCGCGTCGAAAGCCAGCACCGCGTGCCAGGGCGTAAAGCCGCCAAAGGCGCGGGCCAGGAGCAGGTAGTTCGGCGGGTAGCTCCACAGGTGAAACGGCAGCGTGCCGTACAAGCCGTCCAGCCAGCGGTTATAGCGCGCGGGATCAAACAGCAGCGCCGCCTGTCCGGTCGCGGCGAGCCGGCCGCCGGCCCAGAAATCCAGCCCGTCGCGCAGCGCCTTGCCGGCATAGCCGTGCGCCTGCCCCCACAGCACGGCATAACCCTCCGCCAGCGACGGCAACATGCAGAACATCGCCAGCGCCCACAGCCAGAAGGGCGGCGTTCTGGTTTGACTTGGGCCCCTCATCCTCGCAATAGTCCGCGCCTTCCGTGGTTTGAAGGCCGTGTTCTATGATCTCCGCGTTAATGCCGAACTACAATCGCGCGCCGATCGCGTTCACCCATGGGCAAGGCGCCGCGCTGTTTGACTCAGCGGGCCGGCGTTATCTGGATTTCGGCGCCGGCATCGCGACGTCCTCGCTGGGGCATGGGCACCCCCATCTGGTAGCGGCGATCGCCGAGCAGGCGGCACGGGTGATCCATGTCTCTAATCTGTACGAAGTGCCGCAGGCGGCGCGCCTGGCGCAACGATTCGTCGATGCCAGTTTCGCCGACACGGTGTTTTTCTGTAACTCCGGCGCGGAGGCCAACGAGGCGCTGGTGAAAGCAATGCGCAAGACGATGGCGGATGCCGGGCATCCCGAACGCAACCGGGTGATCTGCTTCGAGGGCGCGTTTCACGGCCGCACGCTGGCGATGATCGCCGCCACCGGCAACGCCAAATACCTCGCCGGCTTTGGTCCGGAAGTGGATGGATTCGACCATGTGCCGTTCAACAACCTGAATGCGCTGCGCGACGCGATTACCGCCGAGACCGCCGGCGTGCTGGTCGAGCCGGTGCAGGGCGAGGGCGGGATACGGCCGGCCGACCTGCGCTTCCTGCGCGATATGCGCGCCACCTGCGACGAGTTCGGCATTCTGCTGGGCATGGACGAGGTGCAGACCGGGGTGGGGCGCAGCGGCCGGCTGTTCGCGCATGAATGGGCGGGGATCGCGCCCGATGTCATGTCGCTCGCGAAAGGTATTGCCGGCGGCTTCCCGATGGGCGCGGTGCTGGCGACCGAGCGTGTGGGCCGCGCGCTGGTGCCGGGTAGCCATGGCAGCACTTTCGGCGGCGGCCCGCTCGCCTGCGCCGCCGGCAACGCGGTGCTGGACGTGATCCTGGCGCCGGGGTTTCTGGCCGAGGTCGACGCCACGGCGCGGCATTTGTGGCGCGGGCTGGAACGGTTGAGCGTGCGCTATCCCACGGTGTTTACCGAGGCGCGGGGCGCCGGGCTGATCGTGGGGCTGAAATGCGCGGTGCCGAACGCGGAAGTGCAAAGCGCGGCGCTGGCCGAGGGCCTGCTGACCGTCGCTGCCGGCGATAACGTGCTGCGCCTGGTGCCGCCGCTGATCGTGCGCCAGGCTGAGTGCGACGAGGCCCTGGCATTGCTGGACCGCACCGCGCGGCGGTGCCTGCCGGCACTGGAACAGGCGGCGGCAAAATGAGCGCGGCGGCTTTGCCGCGCTCCGCCGGCCCGAAGCATTTTCTGGATTTGAAGGATTTTACCGCCGCGCAACTGCGCGCGCTGCTGAACGAAGCCGCGCGGTTCAAACGCACCCGGCGCACGGCGAAAAAAGTTCTCGCCGGTAAAACCCTTGCGCTGATTTTCGAAAAACCCTCGACCCGCACACGCGTTTCCTTCGAGGTGGCGATGCGCGAGCTGGGCGGCGAGGTGATCGTGCTGTCCGCGCGGGACATGCAGATCGGCCGCGGCGAGACGGTGGCGGATACCGCGCTGGTGCTGTCGCGCTATGTCGATGGCGTTTTGCTGCGCACGGATTCAGCGGCGAAGCTGCATGAGTTTGCCGGCCACGCCACGGTGCCGGTGATCAACGGTCTGACCGAGCTGTCGCATCCCTGCCAGATCATGGCCGATCTGCTGACCTATGAGGAGCATGTCGGGCCGTTTGGCGCGCCGGTGGCGTGGCTGGGCGATGGCAACAACGTCGCGACCTCCTGGATCGAGGCGGCGACGCTGTTCGGTTTTTCATTGCGCCTCGCCTGCCCCGCCGGCCACGCGCCTTCTGCCGCTGCGCTGGCCTGGGCGGCGGCGCGCGGCGGCGACATCACCGTGACGGCCGACCCGGCCGCGGCGGTCGCGGGCGCCGCCTGCGTAGTGACCGATACGTGGCTCAGCATGGCGGATTCCGAGGATCAGGCGGAGACGAAGCGCGCCGCCCTGTCACCCTATCAGGTCACGCCGGCGCTGATGGCGCTGGCCGCGCCGCAGGCGGTGTTCATGCACTGCCTGCCCGCGCATCGGGGCGAGGAAGTGGCCGCCGACGTGATCGACGGCCCGGCTTCCGTGGTGTTCGACGAAGCGGAGAACCGGCTGCACGCGCAGAAGGCAATCCTGGCGTGGTCTCTTAGCTAGAGCCGGTTCGCCGCGTCGGCGGCGGGGCCGCCGACGGCACGACCTCGGCCGTCCGTGCCGGCTCCACCTTGCCGCCCTTGATCACCACCGGCTGGAAACGCCACGCGCGCCGCCGCGGCGCGCACAGCCGCGCCCGGCGCCGCTCCGCCCGCTCGATCACCAACGAGAACAAGCCGGCCACCAGCGCCAGCACGCCGAACAGCGCCAGAGGTAAGAAGAAAATTAGGATGTGATCCCGAGGCGTACTCACGTCGATCTCCTGCGGCTTTACGAAATGCGAAGCAGCGGAGGGCGCAATAAAAAACCCTCCGTTTGCGGAGGGTTCGTTCGGCGCGAGGTCGGCTCAACCTATCGCAAACGCACCCCGCCGCGGCGCCCGATACGGGCGGCGGTCATCTGGACTTCGTTCCAGGTGATGTGTTGGTTCATGGGCGTGGCCTCGAACATGGTTAGGGCGTTATCTCTATGACAGGACGTTACGCGCGCCAAGTGATTTTTGCGAAAAATGAAAACACGGAAGCAAGTAATACGTATTTACGGCCCGTGTGCGGTTTTAAAGTCGAAGGGGTTGAATATTCTCACCGCAAAGTCCTGAAAATCGCGGACGTTCTTCGTCGCTACGATTAAGCCCTTGTTTATTGCAATCGCGGCAATCAACGTATCTGCAAAAAACATTGTTGGCTTGCCACGCATCAGCCTTGCCCAAAGGCGGAACGTTGTCCCGTCCACCGGTAGAACATCAAAATTTTGCATAACTAGATCGATCCAGACGTCGATCACTGCGGCTCTAGCCGGATCATGCCGCCTTACCTTTTCAGCGCCGCTTTGAAGCTCGCCCAGTGTTACAGCCGCAAGATACAATTTTTTGACGTCAACGGACTCAATCCATGCCAGCACGCCGCCATGCGGTCTCGCCCGGCGAAGTTCCGACACGATGTTAGTGTCCAGAAGAAACATCAGAGTTCGATTGGCGGCCGGCGGCGCAATTTGACGCGCGCATCAACGTCCAGGTCGAACCGATGCTCGTCCATCATCAGTAGGTCTTTCAGATTCGGGCGGGCGGTTTGCGTCAGCCGCTCCCATTCGGCGACCGGCACCAGCACCGCCGTTGCGGCGCCTCTTTTGGTTACCATCTGCGGCCCTTCGGTGACACAGCTTTCCAGCAGCTCGCTAAACTTCGCTTTCGCGTCCTGCACCGGCCAAACCTTCATCTCAGAGCCTCCCTCACTAGTCAGAAAACTAGTCATTTTATTTGATGAAGACAATCTTTGACTTTGACACGCGCTGCCCCGCGCCCGATGTTAGTCCATCGAAAGGAACACAATGAAACCACTGCTCTCTCCAGACGCGCTCAAGACCCTGCCCGGCCGGTGGAAGCTGGCGGAAGATGGCAAGGCGATCCAGCAGTCATTCAACTTCAAGTCCTTCGCGGAGGCCTTCTCCTTCATGTCGCACGTCGCACTGCTGGCGGAGAAGATGGACCACCACCCGGACTGGTCGAATTCGTACAATAAGGTGGAAATCAGCCTGAGCAGCCATGACGCCGGCGGGGTGACGCAGAAGGACATCGATCTGGCGCAGGCGATCACCTCCTTTGTCTGGCTGAACGCTTAGGAGGCTGATTTAATGTAGCCCGCCGAGCGGAACCTCTTGTGCCCACGCTCCGGCTTGAATACATCCCGTCACGTTATCCAAGGGGCTTGCCCGGTGCTTCGGGCTGGGCGGGTCCGCTATGAAGGAGCATATTATGGCAAAAGTTATCGGTATCGACCTCGGTACCACAAATTCCTGCGTCGCGGTCATGGAGGGCAAGGATGTCCGCGTGATCGAGAACTCGGAGGGGGCGCGCACCACGCCATCGATGGTGGCGTTTTCGGATTCCGGTGAGCGTCTGGTCGGCCAGTCCGCCAAGCGCCAGGCGGTGACCAACCCGACAAATACTTTATACGCGGTAAAACGCCTGATCGGCCGGCGGTTTGAAGACCCGACCGTGGCAAAAGACAAGGAGCTGGTGCCGTTCGGCATCGTGCGCGGCGATAATGGCGATGCCTGGGTGCAGGCGAAAGGCGAGAAGTATTCGCCGTCGCAAATCAGCTCCTACATCCTCACCAAAATGAAAGAAACCGCCGAAGCCTATCTCGGCGAGAAGGTCGTGCAGGCCGTGATCACGGTGCCGGCCTACTTCAACGATGCGCAGCGGCAGGCGACGAAAGACGCCGGCAAGATCGCCGGGCTCGACGTGTTGCGGATCATCAACGAGCCAACCGCGGCGGCGCTCGCCTATGGCATGGACAAGAAGAACGCCGGCACCATCGCGGTTTATGACCTCGGCGGTGGCACATTCGATATCTCCGTGCTGGAACTGGGTGACGGCGTGTTCGAGGTGAAGTCCACCAATGGCGATACTTTCCTGGGCGGCGAGGATTTTGACGCCCGCGTGATCGACTACCTGGCCGACGAGTTCAAGCGCGACCAAGGTATCGACCTGCGGAAGGACAAGCTCGCGCTGCAGCGGCTGAAGGAAGCCGCGGAGAAAGCGAAGATCGAACTGTCTTCGTCGAAAGAGACCGAGATCAACCTGCCCTTCATCACCGCCGACGCCTCCGGGCCGAAGCATCTGGTGCTGAAGCTGACGCGGGCGAAGCTGGAGTCTCTGGTCGACGACCTGATCGAGCGTACCCTCGGCCCATGCCGCGCGGCGTTAAAAGATGCCGGCGTGACCGCAAGCGAGATCCAGGAAGTCATCCTGGTCGGCGGCATGACCCGCATGCCGAAAGTGATCGAGGCGGTGAAAAGCTTTTTTGGCAAGGAGCCGGCGCGCAACGTGAACCCGGACGAGGTTGTGGCGATCGGCGCCGCGATCCAGGGCGCGGTGCTGACCGGCGACGTGAAGGACGTGCTGCTGCTGGATGTCACGCCCTTGTCGCTAGGCATCGAGACGCTGGGCGGCGTGTTCACCCGGCTGATCGACCGCAACACTACGATCCCGACCAAGAAGAGCCAGACCTTCTCCACAGCCGATGATGGCCAGACGGCCGTGACCATCAAGGTGATGCAGGGCGAGCGCGAGATGGCGGCGGATAACAAGCTGCTGGGCAATTTCGACCTGCAGGGCATCCCCGCCGCACCGCGCGGCGTGCCGCAGATCGAGGTGACGTTCGACATCGACGCCAACGGCATCGTCTCGGTGCAGGCGAAAGACAAAGCCACCGGCAAGGAGCAGCAGATTCGCATCCAAGCCTCGGGCGGTCTTTCCGATGCCGACATCCAGCGCATGGTGAAGGATGCCGAGGAAAACGCCACGGCCGACAAGGCCAAGCGCGAGGCGGTGGAGGCACGCAACCACACCGAAGGCATGGTCAACCAGGTAGAAAAGACGCTGAAAGAAGCTGGCGATACCATCTCCGCCCAGGACAAGGGCGAAGCGGAAGCGGCGATGACGGCGGCCCGCTCCGCGCTGGAAGGCACCGATGCAACGGCCATCAAGGAGGCTGGCGACCGGCTGAGCCAGGCGGCGATGAAGCTCGGCGAGGCGATGTACAAGGCGCAGGCCGAAGCCGCGACGCAAGCCGGCGCCACGAACGCGGACGGCCCTGGCGGCGGCCCGCAGACCGGCCCGAACGGCGAAAAGATCGTCGATGCCGAATTCGAGGAAGTCGACGACAAAAAGAAATCCGCTTAATTCTTGGCGGAGTTCAAAGGCAAACGTGATCCCGGAGCTTGCTCCGGGATTTGCGTTGTGGGCTTGTCCGTGGGCGCGGTGAGAGAAGACAGCAATGAGCGGATATAAGAGAGAGCAAGAACATCTTTTTGTGAACAAAAAGAAGCAAAAAAACTTTATCAACCTGGGCCTTTGCCCGAGGCGGCGCCAGCGCCCATGGCCGCGAGTATCAAAAGTTTTTTGGTTCTTTTTTACAAAAAAGAACTTCTTTCTTACTTGTAGCGTCATCGGATACTGACCAATGGCGAAGCAGGATTACTACGAGATTTTGGGCGTGCAACGGGGCGCCAGCGCGGAGGATATGAAGAAGGCGTATCGCAAGCTGGCGATGCAGTATCATCCGGACCGCAACCCGAACAATCCGGCGGCCGAGCACAAGTTCAAAGAGCTGAACGAGGCTTACGATGTGCTGAAGGACGACCAGAAGCGCGCGGCCTATGACCGGTTTGGGCATGCCGCCTTCGAGAATGGCGGGCCGGGCGGCGGCGGCGCTGGCGGCTTCGGGTTTGAGGGCGGGCTTGGCGATATTTTCGAGCAGATGTTCGGCGGCGGCCGGCGCGGCGGCCAGCAGGCGCAGACCGGCGCGGATTTGCGCGTGCAGGTGGAGATCGACCTGGTGGAGGCGTTTGCCGGCACCAAGACGGATGTGCGGATCGCGACGCGGGTGAGTTGCGATGCCTGCAACGGCACCGGCTCGGCCGACAAGAATGCCACAGCGAATACCTGCGGCACTTGCCAGGGCTCCGGCCGGGTGCGGGCGCAGCAGGGATTTTTCGTGGTGGAGCGGACCTGCCCCACCTGCGGCGGCGCCGGCCGGACGATTCGCAACCCGTGCCGCGTCTGTTCGGGCGCCGGCACAGTGCCGCGGGAAAGCACGCTGGCCGTGCAGGTGCCGGCGGGGGTGGAGGACGGCACCCGCATCCGTATTTCCGGCAAGGGCGAAGCCGGGCCGCGCGGCGCCGCGCCGGGCGATCTGTATGTGCATGTCGCGATCCGGCCGCACCCGATCTTTCAGCGCGACGGCACCAATATTTTCTGCCGCGTGCCGCTCCGGATGACGCAGGCGGCGCTGGGCGGCGAGATCGAGGTGCCGACCATCGACGGCTCCGCGGCGAAGGTGAAAATCCCGCCGGGCACGCAATCCGGCGAGCAGTTCCGGCTGCGTTCGAAGGGCTTTTCGGTGCTGCGAAGTGCTGCCCGCGGCGACATGTATATTCAGGTCGCGGTGGAAACGCCGCAGGATCTGACACGGCGGCAGCGGGAACTGCTGGAGGAGTTCGAGTCGGAGAGTAAATCCCACCGTACCGGCAGCCCCGAACACGAAGGCTTTTTTGCAAAGGTGCGCGACTTCTTCGACGGCGTTTGAAAAGTCCGTTTGTAAATCCGCTCTGGCGGCCAGCTGAGGATTTGTCCGCGCTTCCTGGCGCCCCGCCTGGGGGCGCCCCAGCTGACATCAGAGCGAAATCCAAACGAACTTTCTGAGGGTCAATACGTGCGGCTGGCTGCGCTACGAAATGTAAACAAGGTGCGAGCGGCGTTGCGCGGCCATAATCGGCACTTATTTACTTGGTAGAAAATCAAGGGCACGGCTGATCGTGCGGGAGTTTGAGATGCCGTCACTTCGTCTTCGATCTTTAGGCGCGCTGGCGTTGCTGCCGGCTTTGGCATTGGCCACCTGCACCGTGGCGCCGCCGACCGGGCCGACGGTCGTGGCGCTGCCGGGGCCCGGTAAGTCTTTCCAGCAGTTCCAGTATGACGACCAGAACTGCCGCAACTACGCGCAGTCGCGTAACGCTTCCGCCGGGCAGGAAGCGCAGGGTGCCAGCAATAATTCCGCGGTGACCGCGGTGGCCGGTACACTGCTCGGCGCCGCCGCCGGCGCGGCGCTGGGCTCGCTAGGCGGCAATGTCGGGGCCGGAGCCGGCATCGGCGCCGGCGTCGGCTTGCTGGGCGGCGCCTCGGTCGCGGGCGGACAGGCACAGGGTGCTGCGGACTCGCTGCAAGGCCGCTATGACGTGTCCTATGCGCAGTGCATGGTCGGCAATGGTGAGGTTCTACAGGCCCCGGCTGGCCCGCCGCCAGGCTATTACGCCCCCGGCCCTGGCTACGGCTACTGAACTACCTGCGATCTATTCCGCTGAACTAACCGCCCATGACCGGCTAGCCGCGCCGGAACCGCCGCCACGCCGCCGCCTGTGGCCCTGGGCCCTGGCGGCGCTGTTGCACGTGCTGGCCGTGGGGCTTCTTGTCTTGTTGAGCCTGCGGCATCGGCCCGTGGAGGAAGCGCTGGAGCCGACCGGCGTGTCGGTTGTGTACGATGCCGGTTCATCGGCGCAGCAGGCGCCGCGCCAGGCGCAGGAAACGGCGCCCGCGCAAACCCCGGCCGCGCCGCCGGCGCCACCGCCGCCACAGGTGGCGCAGACCGAGCCCGAGGTAAATCTCGACATGCCGGACGAGTTGATGCCGCCGCCGCAGCCTGCGCCGCCGATGCCGGCGCCGCAAAGCCAGCCGCTAGCCCAGCCGCACGCACGCAGCGCGCAGCGGGCCTCGCGTCACAGCCCGCGCAACTACATGGTGATGAACAACATGTCGTTCGGCAACGCCTCGCCATTGTCACCAACGGGGCGGAAGGGCCTTAACCTCAGCCTGCCGCAATCGGACGCGCAGGCGGCGCTGGCGCCGGAAGTCACCATACAGGGCGATGTCGGCTCGGACTGGAACGCCGGCTTCAACAAATGGGTCTACGCGCATCTGTATTATCCGGACGCCGCCGCCGCGCAGGGTCAGCAGGGCACGGTCACCGTGGAGTTCACCGCGCATCGGGACGGCCACGTCACCGGCCTGCGCATGACCGACAGCTCCGGCTCGACGTTTCTGGATCAGGCCTGGACCGGCATTTTTTCGCAGAACCTGCTGCCGCCTTTTCCGCCCGGTAGCGACGATACGGTGAAAATAACCGCGACGGTGCGCTATGAGCTGGAGCCGTGATTAGAGCAATATGGCTTGAAGTCGAATCGCGCAGCGATACGACTGAGCCATAAATTGCTCGCAAGATGAAGGCTAGAGCGTGGTGAGTGATCTCATCATGCTCTAAGCGGCGCGGTTATCCACGAGGTCGGTGACGACGCTGGGGTCGGCGAGGGTCGAGGTGTCGCCCAGGCTGTCGGTTTCATTGGCGGCGATCTTGCGCAGGATCCGGCGCATGATTTTGCCGGAGCGGGTTTTGGGCAGGCCCGGCGCCCATTGGATCACGTCGGGCGCCGCGATCGGGCCGATTTCCTTGCGCACCCAGGAGATTAATTCCTTACGCAGTTCTTCAGTAGGTTCGGCGTCGGCGATCAACGTCACGTAGGCGTAGATGCCCTGGCCCTTGATGTCGTGCGGGAAGCCGACAACCGCGGCTTCGGCGACATGGGTATGGCCGACCAAGGCGGATTCCACTTCCGCGGTGCCCATGCGGTGGCCGGAGACGTTGATCACGTCATCAACGCGGCCGGTGATCCAGTAATAGCCGTCTTCGTCCCGCCTGGCGCCGTCGCCGGTGAAGTACAGGCCTTTAAAGGTGGAGAAATAGGTCTGGATGAAGCGCTCATGGTCGCCGTAGACGGTGCGCATCTGGCCGGGCCAGCTGTCGGAGATGCATAGATTGCCATCGGCGGCGCCGTGCAGCTCGTTGCCCTCCGCGTCGACCAGCAGCGGCTTGATGCCGGGCAGCGGCAGCGTCGCGGAGCCGGGCTTCAGCGCGATGGCGCCGATCAGCGGCGTGATCAGGATGCCGCCGGTCTCGGTCTGCCACCAGCTGTCGACGATCGGGCAACGTTCCTCGCCCACCACCGTGTAGTACCAGTACCAGGCTTCGGGGTTGATCGGCTCGCCCACCGAACCCAGCACGCGGATGGATTTTCGCGAGGTTTTCCGCACCATCGCGTCGCCTTCACGCATCAGCGCGCGGATCGCGGTCGGGGCGGTGTAGAAAATGTTGACCTGGTGCTTATCTACCACCTGCCAGACGCGGGAGCTGTCTGGATAGTTCGGCACGCCCTCGAACATCAAGGTGATCGCGCCGTTGGCGAGCGGGCCGTACACGCTGTAAGTATGGCCGGTGACCCAGCCGACATCGGCGGTGCACCAGAACACTTCGCCGGGGTGATAGTCGAACACATACTCATGGGTGAAGCTGGCCCAGACCAGATAGCCGCCGGTGGTGTGCAGCACGCCTTTCGGCTTGCCGGTGGAGCCGGAGGTGTACAGGATGAACAGCGGGTCCTCGGCGTTCATCTCAACCGGCTGATGGGAGGCAGCGGCGTTCGCGGCGAGGTCGGCGTAAGCGTGGTCGCGGCCTTCTTCCATCGGCACGGCGGCGCCGGTGACCGCAACGACGATGACGTTCCGCACGCTGGGGCAGGATTTCAGCGCGGCGTCCGCGTTGGCTTTCAGCGGCACGCGCTTGCCGGCGCGCCGTCCCTCATCGGCGGTGATCAGCGCGACGGACTGGCAGTCCTGGATGCGGTTGGCCAGGCTGTCCGGCGAAAAGCCGCCGAACACCACGGAGTGGATGGCGCCGATGCGCGCGCAGGCCAGCATGGCGACCGCGGCCTCCACCACCATCGGCAGATAGATTGTTACCACCTGGCCCTTCCGCACGCCGAGCGTGGTCAGTGCGTTGGCGAGCCGGCAGACCTGCTCGTGCAGCTCGCGGTACGTGACGGTCTTGCTGTCGCCCGGCTCGTCGCCCTCCCAGATGATCGCGGTCTGCCCGGCCCGCGTCGCGAGATGGCGGTCCAGGCAGTTTGCCGCGACGTTGAGCGTGCCGTCCTCGAACCATTTGATCGAGACGTCGCCGGTGAATGAGGTGTCCTTGATTTTGGTGGGGACGCGCACCCACTCCAGGCGTTTGGCTTCCTCGGCCCAGTAGGCGTCCGGGTTGTTCGCCGCCTCCGCCACCATTTGTTCGTAACGCGCTTTGGTGACCAGGGTGGCGGCGGCGATTTCCGGTTTTACCGGGTACAGTTCCGCATGCAACATTTCGGTCTCCTGATGTTTTTATTGCGCGCAGTATGCGCCGAAACCGACCTCGCCGGAAGAGCTCCTGCCCGCGCTGGAACCGCCGGATTTCGTTACCAAACATTCAGGTTGTCGTTGACAATCTGTCCTGTTTCTGCGTCCAATTGTGGGTAGGCTCCGGAGCGTTGGCTTAAATATGGCGACTGGTACAGTGAAGTGGTTCAATACTACAAAGGGTTACGGGTTCATTGTACCGCAGGACGGCGGCAAGGATGTGTTCGTGCACATTACGGCCGTGCAATCCGCCGGGCTGCGCGGCCTGAACGAGGGACAGAAGGTGACGTTTGACGTGGCGATGGAGCGTGGCAAGGCGGCGGCGATCAATTTGAAGGCTGTCTGAGACTCTTCTCCGCGGCGTGGCGTGCGAGGGCGGCGCCTTCGGGCGCCGTTGGCTTTGACATGATGCGCCGGCAATTGCCCGGAATGCCCAATTCCACTAGGTTGAACGATCATCAGAGAAGCTCCGAGCAAAGCGGGCCGCTGATGCGAGGAGGAACCCCATGGATGCGATGACCGCGCCGCCCGCGGCAACCTTTACCTATCAGCCCGAACCGGTGCCGGCGATGATGGCGCGTACCGTGGCAAAATATGGCGCGCGTCCGGCGATCGATTTTCTGGGCCGGCGCTGGAGCTGGGCGGAAGTGGGCGCGCAAAGCGACCGGGCGGCCGCCGGTTTGCAGCGCATTGGCGTGGGGCCTGGGGTGAATGTTGGGCTGTGCCTGCCAAACACGCCGTATTCGGTGATCTTGTTTTACGCGATCCTGAAGGCCGGCGGCACGGTGGTGAATTTTAATCCGCTGTATCTGAGCCACGAGATCGAGAAGCTGGCGGCCGTCGCCGATGTGCGGATCATCGCCGGCATCGACCTGAAAATGCTGCGCGACAAGCTCGACCCGCTGGTGGCGAAGGGCGTACTGAGCCAATTGATTTTGTGCTCGCTGCCGGCGGCGTTGCCGAAGCTGCCGGCGCTGCTGTTCCGGCTGTTCAAGCGCAAGGAGATGGCCAAGGCGCCGGCGGGCGCGGCGTATATCAGGTTCGAGGCGTTATGCGCGGGCGCCGGCGCGCCGAGCCCGGTGGCGATCGACCCGGAGCGGGCCGTGGCGGCGCTGCAGTTCACCGGCGGGACCACCGGCCGGCCAAAAGCCGCGATGCTGACCCACGCCAACATCTCGGTCAACGTGGCGCAGACCTTGGCGCTTGGCCTGCCCTTGCGCGAAGGCGAGGAGCGTGTGCTGGGGGTACTGCCGCTGTTTCATGTCTATGCCATGACGGCTGTCATGAACCTCGGCGTGGCGCTGGCGGCGGAGCTGGTGCTGCTGCCGCGGCCGGACGTCAAACTGATCATGAAAACCATCAGGCGTTGCCGGCCGACCATGTTGCCGGGCGTGCCGACGCTGTATACCGCGATCAGCAACGCCGCCGAGGAACAGAAAGATAAGGATTTGAGCTTTATCAAATATTGCGCCGCCGGCGGCGCGCCGACGCCGGCGGAGGTGGCGGATCGCTTCGAACGGATCACGAACTGCAAGCTGTTGGAAGGCTATGGCCTGTCGGAAGCCTCGCCGGTTGTGTCCTCTAACGCGCCGGGCGCGGTCAGGGCCGGATCGGTCGGACGGCCGCTGCCGGGCACGATCGTGCAAATCCGCGACCCCGAACATCCTGAACGCCTTCTGCCCGCCGGCACGCGGGGCGAAGTCTGCGTAATCGGGCCGCAGGTGATGCTGGGCTATTATAACCAGACGGAGGAGACACGCGCGGCGTTCGTGGATAGCGCGCTGCGCATTGGTAATGTTGGCATGCGCGCTCTGCGCACTGGCGATATCGGCGTGCTGGACGAGGATGGCTATCTGTTCATCGTCGACCGCATCAAGGACCTGATCATCTGCGGCGGGTACAATGTGTATCCGCGCACGATCGAGGAGGCGGCGTATCAGCATCCGGATGTGCGGGACGCGGTCGCGATCGGCGTGCCGGATGCATACCGCGGCCAGGCGCCGAAGCTGTTCGTGACGCTGCGGCCCGGCGCAAGCACGACCGGGGCGGAGATCAAGCGGTTCCTGGCGGCGCATCTGAACAAGATCGAGCTGCCGCGCGAGGTGGAGATCCGCGACAGCCTGCCGAAGACGCTGGTCGGCAAGCTGTCGAAAAAGGAGCTGGTGGCGGAGGAGGCGGCCAAGCCGGCGGCGCACGACTAGGCGCCGGGGGATGACAAAGGGTTGGGTATAACCTATACGTTAGCAGTATGCTTTATACGTCACTGTTGATGGTGCGGAAGGGCGACCAAAATGAGTAGCGCCCTGACGGAGCGGCCCCGAGACCAGCAGCCGGCGACTGGCGCGGGCGAGCACGAGCTCTACTCGGTCAGTCAGCTCGCCACGGCGCTGGGCGTCACGGCGCGGACCATCCGGTTCTACGAGGACAAGCAGCTGATCTGCCCGCGGCGCGCGGGCACCACGCGGGTTTACAGCCATCGCGACCGGGCGCGGCTGGTGCTGATCCTGCGCGGCAAGCGGTTGGGGTTCAGCTTGCGCGGGATCAAGGAATTTTTGGATCTATACGACGCCGATCCGGCGCATCTGCTGCAGACCCGGCAGTTGCTGGGGGCGGTGCGCAAGCGGACAGCCCGGCTGCGCGAGCAGCGTGTGGCGCTGGAGGAGAGTCTGGCCGAGCTCGCCGAGATTGAGCGGCAATGCGAAGCGGCGCTCGCCGGCAAGGCCGGTTGATTTTGATAAGGAAGATGAGATGAGCAACGTCGTGATCGCGGGCTATGCCCGCTCGGCTTTCGCCCCCGCCGGCAAGGGCAGCCTGGCGCGGACGCGGCCGGATGAGTTGGCGGCGGAGGTGGTGCGCGGCCTGCTGGCGCGCGCCGGCGTGGCGGCGGAAGCGATCGAGGACCTGATCGTCGGCTGCGCCTTTCCGGAAGGCGAGCAGGGGCTGAACGTGGCACGGCTGATTGGCTTGCTTGCGGATTTGCCGCTGAATGTCGGCGCGCAGACGGTGAACCGGTTCTGCGGCTCCTCGATGTCCTCCATCCATACCGCCGCCGGGGCGATCAAGATGCAGGCGGGCGAGGCGTTTATCTGCGCCGGGGTGGAAAGCATGAGCCGGGTGCCGATGGGCGGCTTCAACCCGATGCCGTCGCCGAAGCTGTATGCGAAAATGCCGCAGGCCTATATCGCGATGGGCGAGACCGCCGAGAACGTGGCGCAGCAATGGCAGATTACCCGCCAGGCGCAGGAGGAGTTCGCGGTGGCAAGCCAGCGCAAGGCGGACGCCGCGCGCGAGGCCGGGCGGTTCGAGGCGGAGATCGTGCCGGTGTCCACGGCGAAAGGTTTCGTGGACCGCGATGAGTGCATCCGCGCCGAGACCACGATGGAGGGGCTGGCGGGGTTGAAGCCGGCGTTTGATAAGGAAGGCTCCGTGACCGCGGGCACGTCCTCGCCGCTGACCGACGGCGCCTCGGCGGTGCTGGTGTGTTCGGAGGAGTTCGCCGCCAGCCACGGCCTGACGGTGCTGGCGCGGATCAGGTCGATCGCGGTGATGGGCTGCGGGCCGGAGATCATGGGCGTCGGGCCGGTTGGCGCGTCGCGCAAGGCGCTGGCGCGGGCGGGCATTTCGGCGAAGGACCTTGACGTGGTGGAGCTGAACGAGGCGTTCGCGAGCCAGGCTTTGGCCTGCATGCGCGACCTGGAGCTAGATCCGGCGATCGTGAATGTCGATGGCGGAGCGATCGCGCTGGGGCATCCGCTGGGCGCCACGGGCGCGCGGATCACCGGCAAGGCGGCGGCGCTGTTGAAGCGGGACGGCGGCAAATACGCGCTGGCGACGCAATGCATCGGCGGCGGCCAGGGAATCGCCACCGTGCTGGAGGCGGCTTGACCATGACACCGATTCGTTCAGTCGCGGTGATCGGCGCCGGGGTAATGGGCGCCGCGATTGCGGCACAGGTGGCCAATGCCGGCGTGAACGTGCTGCTGCTGGACATCGTGAAGGACGGCGAGGCGGACCGGGACGCGCTCGCGAAAGCGGCGATCGCGCGACTGAAGAAGACCGATCCGGCGCCGCTGATGGGCGCGCGCGCGGCGCGGCTGATCGCCGCCGGCAATATCGAGGATAATTTCGACGATCTGCGCGGCTGCGACTGGATCGTGGAAGCGGTGGTGGAGCGGCTGGACGTGAAGCAGGCGCTGTACCGGCGGCTGGAGGCGGTGCGCAAAGACGGCGCGATGGTCTCCTCCAACACCTCGACGATTCCGCTGGCGGAGTTGACGGCGGGAATGCCGGAGAGTTTCACGCGCAATTTCTGCATCACGCATTTCTTCAACCCGCCGCGCTACATGCGGCTGCTGGAACTGGTGGCGCCGGCGGATGCGGATAGCGACGCGCTGCAACGGCTGGTGGAATTCACGGATGTGAGTCTCGGCAAGACCGTGGTGATGGCGAACGATACGCCCGGCTTCATCGCCAACCGGATCGGCACATATTGGATACAGAGTGCGATGGTGCTGGCGCTGCAAATGGGGCTGGAGATCGAGGAGGCGGACCTGGTGATGGGGCGGCCGATGGGCTTTCCGTCCACCGGCGTGTTCGGGCTGCTGGACCTGGTCGGCATCGACCTGGCACCGCATGTCAACGCCTCGCTGGCGCGGCTGTTGCCGGCGGCGGATGCGTTCCATGCGATGAACCGGGACACCGAGGTGATCGAGCGGCTGATCGCCGATGGTTATACCGGCAAAAAAGGCAAAGGCGGGTTTTACCGGACGAGCCGGGACCCAGCGGGCAAGCGCGAGACCTCCGCGCTGTCGCTGAGCGCCGCGCAAGCCGGGCGGCTGGAATGGCGGCCCGCAATTAAGCCAGAAATTGCAGAGGTGAAGGCGGCGCGTTCCGACCTGAAGAAGTTACTCACCGCGAAGACGAAAGCCGAGCAATACGCCTGGGGCGTACTGGGCCGCGTGCTGGCCTATGCGGCCTCGCTGGTGCCGGAGATCGCCGGCGACATCGCCGATGTCGATCTGGCGATGCGGCTTGGCTATACCTGGAAGTTTGGGCCGTTCGAGCTGATCGACCAGCTCGGCGCGCGTTGGGTCGCGGAGCATCTGGCGGAACTCGACGTTCCGGCGCCTGAGATTCTGCGAAAAATCGGCGACGGCAAATTCTACAAGGCCGAGGGTGCCGAGCTGCTGCAGTTCACGCCGGCGGGCGCGTACAAGCCGATCCGCCGCGCGCCGGGCGTGCTGCTGCTGGAGGATGTGAAGCGGGCGGCCAAGCCGGTGCTGGGCAATAAAGGCGCCTCCGTCTGGGATATCGGCGACCACGTGCTTTGTTTTGAAATTCATTCCGAAGTGCGCGGCGCACTGATGAACATGCTGGACGGCGATATTCTGGGTTTGCTGGAAAAGACGCTGGCGCTGGTCGGCAAAAGCTACAAGGCGCTGGTGATCTACAACGATGATCTGCGCCAGCAGCCGCATAAGGCAAATTTTTCCGTCGGCGCCAATATCGGCATTGCCTTCATGATGGCGAATATCCGGCTGTGGGGAAAGATCGAAGGCTCGATAAAGGACGGGCAGAAATTGTATCTGGCGATGCGCTACGCGCCATTTCCGGTGGTGGCCGCACCCGCGGGCCGGGCGCTGGGCGGCGGCTGCGAGTTGCTGCTGCATGCCGGCGCGGTGCAGGCCTATGCCGAGAGCTATATCGGGCTGGTGGAGATGGGCGTGGGGCTGGTGCCGGGCTGGGGCGGCTGCGCCACCATGCTGACGCGCTGGCAAAGCGATAAGCAGGCGCCGAAAGGGCCGATGCCAGCGGTGGCGAAAGTGTTCGAGATGATCTCGACCGCGCAAGTCTCGCGCTCCGCCGCCGATGCGATGGAGATGAAGTTTTTGAACGCCAGCGATGGGATCACGATGAACCGCGACCGGCTGCTGGCGGACGCGAAGGCGCGCGCGCTGGAGCTGGCGAAGGATTACCAGCCGCCGACGCCGGTGGCGCTGCGGCTGCCGGGCGCGACCGGGCGCGTCGCGCTGAAAATGGCGGTTGGGGATTTCGCCAAGCGCGGCATCGCCACGCCGCATGACGTGACGGTCGGCGCGGCGCTGGCCGACGTGCTGACCGGCGGCGAGACCGATTATCTGGACGAGCTGAGCGAGACCGACGTGATGGAGCTGGAGCGCAAAAACTTCATGGCGCTGATCCGCACCAAGGAGAGCCAGGCGCGGATCAAAAGCATCATCGACACCGGCAAGCCGCTGCGCAATTAGAGGGAGTAAAGAAATGCCGATATACAAAGCGCCGTTGCAGGATATGCGGTTCGTGCTGCAGGAGCTGCATGACGGCGAGAGCCTGACCGCCCTGCCCGGCTACGAAGACTTTACGCCGGAGCTGGTGGACAGCGTGCTGGACGAAGCCGCGAAGTTTGCCGAGGAGGTGTTGTTCCCGATCAACCAGAGCGGCGACCTGGAAGGCTGCCTTTATGAAAATGGCGTCGTGCGCACGCCCGCCGGCTTCAAGGAAGCTTACAAGGGCTTCTGCGAAGGCGGCTGGACCGCGATCGCGTCCGCGCCCGAATTTGGCGGGCAGGGTTTGCCGGTGGCGGTCTCCACGCTGGTCGAGGAGATGCTGTGTTCCTCTAACGTTTCGTTTGGGCTGTATCCGGGGCTGTCGCATGGCGCGTACCTCGCGCTGTATAACCACGGCACGGAGGAGCAGAAGCGGACTTATCTGCCAAATCTGGTTTCCGGCAAATGGACCGGCACGATGTGCCTGACCGAGCCGCAATGCGGCACCGATCTGGGGCTGCTGCGCACGAAGGCGGCGCCGAACGGCGATGGCTCCTACACGCTGAGCGGCTCGAAAATCTTCATCTCGGCGGGCGAGCATGATCTGGCTGAGAACATCGTTCACCTGGTGCTGGCGCGGCTGCCGGATGCCCCGCCGGGCGTGAAGGGCATTTCGCTGTTCGTGGTGCCAAAGTTTTTAGTGAAGGAGGATGGCTCGCTGGGCGCACGCAACGGCGCGAACTGCACGGCGATCGAGCATAAGATGGGGATCAAGGCCTCCGCTACCTGCGCGATGAATTTCGAGGACGCCAAAGGCTGGATGGTGGATGAGCCGAACAAGGGCCTGCGCGCGATGTTCACCATGATGAACACGGAGCGGTTTTCCGTTGGAATTCAGGGGCTGGGCGTAGCCGAGGTGGCGTATCAGAACGCGGTGAATTACGCCCGGGACCGGATCCAGGGCCGTGCCCTGACGGGCGCCAAATATCGCGAGCAGGCGGCGGACCCGATTTTAGTGCATCCAGACGTGCGGCGCATGTTGCTGACCATGCGCGCTTATGTCGAAGGCTGCCGCGCGCTGGCCGGCTGGGTGGCGCGCGAGATCGACGTGCTGCAGCGCGCGACCGACGAGGACGCGAAGCTGATCGCCGACGACTTCACCGCGCTGCTGACGCCGGTGGTGAAAGCGCTGTTCACGGATCTGTCGTTCGAAGTCGCCTCCACCGCCATTCAGTGCTACGGCGGGCACGGCTATATCCGCGATAACGGGATCGAGCAGTTTGCCCGCGATGCGCGGATTTGCATGATCTATGAGGGCGCCAACGGCGTGCAGGCGCTGGACCTGGTGGGGCGCAAGCTGCCGCAGGAAGGTGGGCGGCTGCTGACGCGGTTTCTGGACCCGGTGCTGGAATTTGTTGAAGCGCATGCGGATGACGACGAGATGGCGCCGTTCATCGCGCCGCTGCAGACCGCTCTGGAACATCTGCAGATCGCGACCGGGCATGTGATGGAAGCCGGCATGAGCAACCACGATGAAATCGGCGCGGCCTCGGTGGACTACCTGCGGCTGTTCGGGCTGGTCGCTCTCGGCTTCATGTGGGCACGGATGGCGAAGATCGCGCTGCCAAAAGCCGAGGCGGATGGATTTTACAAAGCGAAAGTGGGGACCGCGAAGTTCTTCATGCAGCGGTTGTTGCCGGCAACGGCCGGGCTGCTCTCGGCAATCCAATCCGGCGCCGAAGTGATGATGGAGTTCGAGGACGCGGCGTTCTGACGCTATTCTTCACAGCCTAGCCGAATGCGGATACGCTGGCATGGTCACGACCGAGGGTACGGATCATGCCAATTGTTTCGAACTTGCACGGGGTGATGCAGATCAAGATCAGCAAGCAGCTGTTACAATACTTCGACGATAATAATGTCAAAACCACCAGAAACAGAGGCGTTCATCGCTGGCAACCCGGCGATATCGTCAAGGCGGCCGCCGATGCGAGATTCGAACGCTATTCACTGTTCACCGCTGGAAAATTGATCTTGAAGATGGGCGGATTTTCGTATTCGTTTTCGGAGCTGTCGACGTCGTTCAGGATCGGCCGTTATTGCTCGATCGCGCAAGGCGTGAGAATGATGGGGCCGCAGCACGCCATAAATTTCGTTACAAGCTCCGAAATTGTTTACCAGCGTCATGGTGCCTTTGCCGGAGCCTTCAATGATTTCGGCGAAATGAACTGGAGGTTCCTGAATAATCCGCAACCCGCGAAACTGATCATCGGCAATGATGTCTGGATCGGCCAGGACGTCCTTTTGAAAAACGGCATCTCGATCGGCGATGGCGCCGTGATCGGCGCGGGCGCGGTCGTCGTGAAGGACGTCTTGCCGTACGAGATCGTCGGCGGCGTTCCCGCGCGGCGGATCAGAATGCGGTTTGATGAGGAGACGGTGCGGGGCCTGTCCGAACTAGCGTGGTGGAATTATGCTCTGCCGCAATATCCACAACTTCCTTGGCATGATCCGCAAGCTTTTGTTCCAGCAATGCGTGCGCTTGTCGATGCCGGCGACGCCAAGCCGTTTGATTTTGACCTCGGTTCCGTGAGTACGATAGCGGCCAATTTGTAAGGTCACATCTTCCTCTAAACGCAGGAAAGACGGATTCCTTCGCTGCGCTCACAATGACGCGGATATGCTGGAGGCGGATCATTGATCTGTCCGAATTGACCCTGATGTCGCCGGAATAGTTTTGCCCGCATTGATACCATGGCGGCCCTTGGTGCCACGAGTACCTTTTGCGCTCTGCATCGCGGGGACTTCCAGGCCATGATGCACCGCGGCGGCAGCGGCTAATGTCGCGATGATCGCGATGGGCAGCCAAAAGGCGGTGAAGATCACTGCGTCGCCTGCCGCCCACGGCGCGATGAGCAAGGTGCAGGCGCGTTGGATGGGTTCGTTCAGCAAGTAAAGGGGATAGGAGATTGCGCCGAGATATTGGGCGGCGCGGGAGTCGAGTAGCGGACCAAGTGCGGGGAAGTTTTGGTGGCGCTGGACCAGCAACGCGAGCGCCCAGCCGAACGGGATCAGCGATTTGCCCGGTTCGCCACTGAACAGGCCGACCCCGGCGGTGGCGGCCAGGCAGAAGAGCAGGAGGAAAAACCCGCCGCCGCGAAACCAGATGTTGGAGGCGAGGCCGAGGGCGAAAAAGGCCGCCGCGTCCGGCAGAAAGGCGCGGGTGAACTGCCAGTAGGGCGGCAAATACGGTGCCAGCGAATGGTAGGCGATGCCGAGCGCCAGTAAAAGCAGCGCGAACACTTCCAGCCGGCGGCCGGGCAGCAGCGGCAGGACCAGCGCGATCAGCACATAGAACTGCCACTCGGTGGAGAGGCTCCAGGCGGGGCCAAGCAGGGTGACGAAGGCGTAAGGCAGGATGCCGGCGGGCAGCAGGCCCTGGGTCAAAGTGATATGCGTGGCGAGGTGCCAGAACAGCGGCCGCGGCAAGGCGGCGGGCTGGATTTGGCCGGCGGCGGTGCCGAGCCAGGGCATCGGCGGCAACGGCCAGGCGTACAGGATCAGCGCCAGCGCCAGCACCGCGAAATACACCGGCAGCAGGCGGCGGGCGCGGGCGCGGATGAAGGGCCAGAACCGGCACTTGAAATGTTCCAGCGAGTTGACGATCACCAGGCCGCTAAGCGCGAAGAACAAGTCGACCGCCGCCTCGCCATGGCTGAACGGGCCGGCGAGCCAGTGCGGCAGCGCGGTGAACGGCATGGCATGGCCCAGCATGACGTAAACCGCGAGCACGCCGCGCAGGCCGTCGAGGCGGGACAGACGTTTCATCGCCGCAACTTAACCGGGCGGAAGCGCTGGCGGAAGAAAATTAACGCGCGCCATTTTGTCGCCAGAACAGCAGCCGCGCCTTGCCGTGCCGCCGTTCAACCAGCAAATCCGGCGGCGCAAACGGATCGCCCGGCCCCAGCTCCGCCACGATCAGCGCGGCCGGCGCGATCCAGCCCTGCCGCGCCAGCGCCGCGAGCGCTTGCGGCACCAGGTTTGCGCCATAAGGCGGGTCGAGGAGCAAAATCTCGTGCGGCGTGCCGGCCGGTGGCGACAAGGCATCGGCCGCGACCACCCGCACCACGGCGCCGACCCGGCAAGCGGCGATGTTGGCGCGCAGGGCCGCCAGCGCCGGCGGGGCGTTTTCGATGAAGCTGGCGGCGGCCGCGCCGCGTGATAATGCCTCAAGCCCAAACGCGCCGGTGCCGGCGAACACGTCCAGCACCCGCGTCCGTTCCAGAAATTCCAGGCCGCCCCACGGCGCGTGGAGCAGAATGTCGAACACCGCCTGCCGCGCCCTGGCGCCGGTCGGCCTGGTGGCGAGGCCTGGCGGTGCGGCCAGATGCTTGCCGCGCCAGGCACCGCCGATGATGCGCGGGCCCTGATTGACCCGCATCACTTCTTCACGGTTGGCACTTGCTCGCGCAGAATTTTGCCGTTGACCTCCTCGGCGGCGCCGCGTTCCAGGTTGCCGAGCTGGAACGGCCCGTAGGCGACCCGGATCAGCCGCGTCACGGGCAGCAGCAGCGCGTCCATCACCCGGCGGATTTCCCGGTTCTTGCCCTCGCGCAGCGAGACGCTGAGCCAGGTGTTGGCGCGCTGCACGGAATCCACCGCCGCCTCGATCGGGCCAAATTTCACGCCGTCCACCACCATGCCGTCGCCTAAGCGTTTCAGGCTGGCCGGGTTCACCCCGCCATGCACCCGCACGCGGTAGCGGCGCAGCCAGCCGGTGGCAGGCAGTTCCAGATGGCGGGACAGCGCGCCGTCATTGGTCAGGAGCAACAAACCCTCGCTGGTCAGGTCCAGCCGGCCGATGCTGATCACCCGCGGCAGGCCGGGCGGCAGATGGTCGAACACCGTGGGCCGGCCTTCCGGGTCCTTATGCGTGGTCACCAGCCCTTCCGGCTTGTGGTAGCGCCACAGGCGGGTGCGCTCCGGCGCGCTGACCGCCTGGCCGTTGACGGTGATCAGGTCGCCGGGCTGCACGAACACCGCCGGATGCGTCACCGCTTCGTTGTTCATCCGCACCTGGCCGGCTAGGATCAGCGCCTCGGCGTCGCGCCGGCTGGCGATGCCGGCGCGGGAGAGGAATTTGGCGATGCGCTCACCACGCGACGCCTCTTCAGTCATTTTGAAGCCGCGATCAAAGCGGTGAAAATCGCCGCGTCGCCAGGGTCGATCAAATATTCCGGGTGCCATTGCACGCCGAGGCAAAACCGGTGCGCCGGCGCCTCAACCCCCTCGATCACACCATCCGGCGCCACCGCGTTCACCCTGGTCCGCCCGGCATTGCGCACCGCCTGATGGTGCGAGGTGTTCACCTGCATCGTGTCCGCGCCGACGATGTCGTACAGCAACGTATCGCGTAGAATCTCCACCCGGTGCCCCGGCTCGTAATGCGAGGTCACCTGTTCGTGCGGCAAAGCATCGGGCAGCGCCTCCGGAATGTGCTGGAACAACGTGCCGCCGAGGGCAACCGCCAGCAGCTGCTGGCCGCCGCAAATGCCCAGCACCGGCAGGTCCCGCGCCAAAGCGCCTTGCAGGAACGCCAGTTCGGCGCTGGTGCGATCGGTTTTCAGCGCCACCGTTTCGTGCCGGTCTGCGGCGCCGTATAGCGCCGGGTCCACGTCGAACGCGCCGCCGGTGACGATCAGCCCGTCCAGCCGCTCCAGATACGCTTCCGCCAGCCCCGGATCATGCGGCAGCGCCACCGCCAGGCCGCCCGCCGCCGCGACCGCCGCGGTGTAGTTTTGCCGGAGCGCGTACCAAGGGTATTTCGACCAGCCGCCGGCGGGCTCCGCGTCCAGCGTCAGGCCGATCAAGGGGCGTTGCGACATGCCGCACCTAGACCCGCGCGCGCGCCCAAGGCAAGGAGCGGTATGGCCATGCAGCAAGCCTTGGACGAAGCCCGCCGCGCGGCTGAGCGGGGCGAGGTGCCGGTGGGGGCGGTGGTGACCGATGCGGCCGGCGGCGTGATCGCCGCCGCCGGCAATCGGGTGGAAGCCGACGGCGATCCGAGCGCGCATGCCGAGATGCTGGCCCTGCGCGCCGCCGGCGCCGGCGGCCACCGTTACCTGGCGGACTGCACGCTGACGGTAACGCTGGAGCCCTGCGCGATGTGCGCCGGCGCGATCGCGGCTTACCGCGTCGGCCGGCTGGTGTTCGGCGCCTATGACCCCAAATCCGGCGCGGTGGAGCATGGGCCGCGCGTGTTCACGCAGCCGACCACGCATCACCGGCCTGAAATTATCGGCGGCGTGCGCGACTCCGAATGCGGTGCTTTATTGCGCGAGTTCTTTGCGGGGTTGCGGGATGCCTCATTTTAAGCACGAGCGCCGGATCGGCGGCGTGGTCGCCGGCGTGGACGAGGTCGGGCGCGGGCCACTGGCCGGCCCGGTGCTGGCCGCCGCCGTGATCCTGCCGGCGCGGCTGCCGCGCGGGCTGCGCGCCGCGATCGACGACTCTAAGAAACTGACCGCCGCCAGCCGCGTGGAGATTTTCGCCGGCCTGCGCACGGCCGGCGCGGAGATCGCCATCGCGGCGGCGTCGGTCGCGGAGATCGACACGCTCAACATCTTCTGGGCCAGCATGTTGGCGATGCGCCGCGCCATCGCCCGGCTACCGCGGGCGCCGGAGCACGTGCTGGTGGATGGCCGGAGCAAGCCGGGCTGCGCCGTGCCCTGCACGGCCATCATCGGCGGCGACGGCATCAGCCTGTCGATCGCCGCCGCCTCGATCGCCGCGAAAGTGACGCGGGATCGGCTGATGGCGCGGCTGCATGTCCGCTACCCCGTGTATAACTGGCACAGCAACGCCGGCTATGCCGCGCGCCACCATCGCCGCGCGATCACGGAGCACGGCGTTACCCGCCACCACCGCGCGAATTTCGGCGAGGCGATCCGCGCTTTCGAAGCCGCGCGCTTGCTGGAACTTGTGGATTAGCGGGGCGGCAAACCGTTGCATGGGGCGTTGCGGCCGCGCATTGACGCGGCCACGGCGGCTCGCTCAACTAGCCCCGGCCTATCCCTTGAGGCCGTGAGGGTCGGACTTGACCGTGGACGTGGTGCGCGAACTGCCGCTCGACCAGATCCTGCTCGGCGATGCCGGGCAGATGCTGCGCATGCTGCCGGACGCCTCGGTGCACTGCGTCTTCGCCGACCCGCCCTATAACCTGCAGCTGCGCGGCGAGCTGCGCCGGCCGGATGACAGCCTGGTCGACGGCGTGGACGAGGACTGGGACCGCTTCGCCGATTTTGCCACGTACGACGCGTTCACCCGCGACTGGCTGACCGAGTGCCGCCGGGTGCTGCGCAAGGACGGCACGCTGTGGGTGATCGGCAGTTATCACAACATCTTCCGGATCGGCAGCATCCTGCAGGACCTCGGCTTCTGGATTTTGAACGACGTGATCTGGCGCAAAACCAACCCGATGCCGAATTTCCGCGGCCGGCGCTTCACCAACGCGCATGAGACGCTAATCTGGGCGGCGCGGGGGCGGGACTCGCGGTACAAGTTCAACTATCAGGACATGAAGTCGCTGAACGACGACCTGCAGATGCGCAGCGACTGGACGATGCCGCTATGCACCGGGCCGGAGCGGCTGCGCAACGCGCATGGGCTGAAACTGCATCCGACGCAGAAGCCGGAGGGGCTGCTGCACCGGGTGATCCTCGCCTCCACCGCGCCCGGCGAGATTATTCTGGACCCATTCCTCGGCACCGGCACCACCGCCGCCGTGGCGAAACGGCTGCACCGGCATTTCATCGGCATCGAACGCCATCCGGCTTATGTGGAGGCGGCCTGGGGGCGGCTGCGGGCCGAGCGGCCGCCCGCCGCCTCGGTGGTGGCGGCGCCACCGCGTGGCCGAGACGCGCCACGCATCGCCTTCGGCAGCTTCATCGAACGCGGCGTGATCAAACCCGGCGCCACACTGATGGACCGGCAACGCCGCGTCGCCGCCACCGTCACGCCGGACGGCACGCTGGTCAGCGGCGGCCATCGCGGCTCCATCCATCAGGTCGGCGCCGCGGTGCAGAACGCGCCTTCGTGCAACGGCTGGACCTACTGGCATTTCGAACGCGACGGCGCATTGCTGCCGCTGGATACGTTGCGGCGAGAGCTGCCGCCGCACCCATAGTCTATTTCGCGGTCGCCGCCTCCGGCGCCAGTTCGGGCATGGGTTCGTTCTGAGCGAGGGTGCCGCAGGTGGTCAGCACGTCTTCGAACGAGCTGACATAGTGGTCGGCGCCGATCATGTCGCGGGTGGCCTTATCGTGCAGCGCCTGGTCCTCCACCGGCCAGAGCCCGACAATCACCGGCGTGTTGCGCGGCAGTTTTTGGCGGAGCCGGCGGATCAGGTAGCGCAGCTGCGCCTTGCTGGTGCTCACGTCCAGATAGGCGACGCAGGCGGCTTTTACGCCGGCGACGTCCAGCCCGCCGATCGCGTCGCGTGCGACCTCCGCGTGGGAGACGGCGCGGCAGCCGAAATGTTGCCGGCCGAGGAGCTGCGTCAGCATCGCCGTCGCCGGCTCGTCCAGCGCGCCGCGGCCGGCGATGCACAGGATCGCGGGGCCGGTGCGCCAGGTTGCCGGTACTTGCGGTTCCGGGCGGGCCGGCGGCAGCGCGGGCGGCCGGGCTTCGGCGTCCAGCGTGTCGTCCTCGGCCGCCGGCGGCGGCGGCGGCGCCGGGTCGTCGCCATGTTCCTCCAGGCTGCCGACCAGCACCTGGATGGTTTTCACCACCGCGTTCAGCTGTTGCGGCAGCAGCACGCCGCGCTCAGCGTCGAACGCCGCCATCTGCATCGCTTTCAGCACCACCTTGTCGTAGTAGTTGTGCAGCGTTTCCTGCCGCAGATAGATTTCCGCCTGGTCCAGCGCCTCGTCCGGATCATCGGCCAGAATGCGCTGGTAGAAGCTTTCCACCGGCGTCAGCGCCGGCTGGTCGCCCAGCATCACGTCCAGGAATTCCAGCCGCTTCACGTGCCGGCCCATCACCACCAGGCAGAGCGTGAGCGGCGTTGATAGGATCAGCCCGATCGGCCCCCAGACCCAGGACCAGAAAATGGCCGCCACCACCACCGAGAAGGGCGAGAGGCCGGTGGAATGGCCGTACAGCAGCGGCTCGACCGCCTGGCCGGTGACGCCTTCCGCGACGATGAAGAAGCCGGCGGTCCACAGCGCCATCGACCAGCCGGGTTCCACCGCGGCGGCCAGCGCGATCGGCAGCAGCGCCGAGATCAGCGAGCCGACATAAGGCACGAACCGCAGCAGAGCGGAAAGCAGGCCCCACAGCACCGGCTTCGGCACGCCGAGGAAAAACAGCCCGGCGCCGATCGCCACGCCGAAGAAGGTGTTGACCGCGAGTTGCGTGAGGAAATAGCGGCTGAGACGGCGGCCGGCATCGTCCATCGCCAGCGTGGTGCGGTGAATGTCGTCCGAGCCGATCAGCCGGATCATGCGGTCGCGCAGGTCTTCCCGCTGCAGCAAGGTGAAGATGGTGACGACGATGACGATGCCGAGCGTGGCGAAGGGCGAGAGGATCGGCGCCAGATACTGCATGATCAGCGCGTAAGGGCTCATCGCCGGACCGGCGGCGGGGGCCGGTGCGGGCGAGGTTGGCGGCGTCGCGGCTGGGGCAGGCGCGGCATCCGGCGCCGCGCCGGATGCAGTCGCGCCAGCCGGCGCCGCGACCGGTTTTTGACCGGTAGCCGCCGGCGATGCGCCCGTTTGATGTTGCGCCGCCGTTCCCCGCGGCGCCGGCCCATGCGCGGTGCCATGGGGCTGATCCAGGGCGGCGAGGCCGCCATGGTTGGTGCCCACGCGGTCGATCAGATGGCTCAGCCGGCCGACGGTGGAGTTCTCCACGCCCCTGATCTTGGTTTCGATTTGGCCGGCGTATTTCGGCAAGTCCGCCGTGAGGTCCGCGATCTGGCTGCCAATGATGCCGCCGATCGCCGCCAGCACGACCAGCGCCAGCACCACCGCGAGCAAGACCGAGGGGATGCGGCCGATGTGGATTTTCCGCAGCAGCGAGACCAGCGGCGCCAGCAGAAAGGCCAGCAGGAAGGCGAGCGTGATTGGGATCAGCACCTCGCGGCCGAAATACAGCGCCGCGACCACCAGCACGAACAGCAGCATGCCGCCCGGGGCGCTGGCCGCGGACGCGGAGAAAACCGGCTGCGAAGGGGCGCCGCCAATAGGAGATGATTGCGACATGCGACCCTGAACTTCTACCCTGGGGCAAATGTGCGGCGGCGGCCGGCAATTGCAATGGCCGCCTCAACTCATGCGGGCTGGCTCAGGCCGAGTGCTCGTGAAGGTGCGCGACCATGCCGGCGGTGGAATTGTCTTTCTCGGCGTTCTTGCGGGTCATCTCGATGCCGAAGACGCCGCGGGTTTCCGGCTCGCGGATCATCACCATCGGGTCCTCAAAGTCCCGCACATAGCCGAGCGCGAAGCAGCCCATCTGGTAGCCCATCACTTTCAGCAGCTCGTCCGGCAAAGTGCGGGCCACTTCCAGCGGCGTGGAGAGGTACTGGTTCTCCTCCTGCCGGACCCAGCCGACCGCATAGGTGATGTTGATGCCCTGGCGCGTCCGCTCCGAGACGTTGGCGCCGGCGCCGTGATAGACTTTCCCGGTGTAGAACAGCGCCGAGCCGCGCGTCATCACCGCCGGCAGGCTGTCCGCCTGCGTGTAGGTCTTGTCCTTGCCGGTATATTGGCTGTCCGGCACCACGCGGGTCGCGCCCATTTCCTCCGTGTAGTCGCTGAGCGCCCACAGCAGATTGCACTGGATGTGGTAGTCGTCCGGGAAGGGGAAGAAATCCCAGGCCAGCTGGTCCTGATGCAGCGGCTGCGCCGGCGAGCCGGGATAGACGCTAATGATCTGGGTGAGGTGCAGCTGAAAGGTTGAGGCGTGGCCGAGGAACTTGGCCGCCGCGCCGATCGCGAGCGGGTTCATGATCAGCTCGCGCGCGGCCGGCGAACGGGCGATCATCGAGCCGGTGCGGCGCGTGGCCTTCCCGACGAACGCGTCCTGGCCGTACGGCGTGACCTCCACATGCGGCGCCATCTCCGCCTGGATGCGGTCCATCAGGCCGGAGGGCGCCAGGTCATCAACGATTGCGTATCCGTGTTGTTGTAGATTATCCGCGACCTCTTCGGCGGTGGCGGTGGGCGGCAGATGCAGCAGGGACATGAACGGCTCCTTGTGCGAGTGGGACGGTACAAGTGAACAGGGTTAGAACCGCGCCGGCAAGTGCGGTTCCGCCGTTGCATGTTAAATGCTGCTGGGTATCGCGACTAATGCCCTGGTACATCGACGTAGCTCGTTAAACCGCGGGCTAATTCATCCAATGTGGTACGCACGCGGCTTACAGTTCGAAGGCTGGGATGCGTCACCAGCCAGGTCTCCAGCCCGAAGGTAAAGTTGGGAAGAACCTGTCGAAGCTTCGGGTCGCGGGCGGCGAGCGGCTTTTGGCAGATGCCGACTCCAAGACCCGCCCGCAACGCCGCGAGCTGGGCCAAGTCACTGTCGGAGCGGAAGCCGAAATCCGTTGGCGTGGCCGCGATGCCGGCGGCTGCCAGCCCCCGAACAAGCGCAGGCTCACGGTCGTAACCGATAAGGCTGCCGGATGCGATAATTTCCGATACGCTGGCCGGCTCGCCTCGCCTTGAGACCCAGGACTCGTGGGCGTAGAACCCGAGCGGAATGAGCGCGACTTTGCGCGCCAGCAGACCGTCCTGTGCCGGCCGCACCATCCGCACGGCAATATCGGCGTCGTGGCGCAGCACGTTCTCGACGCTGTTGGTCAAGGTAAGCTCGAACGACAACCTGGGATGCAGCGCTTTCAAGCCGGACAGGATGTGGGGCAGAACCTCCACGCCCATAAGCTCGCTCGCCGTGATACGGACGGTGCCAGCCACCGCGCCGGCATCAGCCGAAGCAATCCGCACAAGCTGAGCAGCCGCGGCCTCCATGGTAAGCGCTGTTTCGCGCAGGCTGTGCGCCAATTCGGTGGCGACCAACCCCGATTGCGAACGCACAAACAGCGGCGACCCTAGCCTCGCTTCAAGTTCGTCGAGATGGCGGCGGATTGTGGGGTGTGCCACCTCCAGCCGCCGGCCGGCGGCTGACAAACTGCCCTCCCGCAGGATCGCCAAAAACGAGCGCCAGAGGGCCCAATCGAGACTGGGTGTGCTCATACATTTCCGTACAGTAAAGTGACGCTTTTCGGCAATTATGTTCAGGCCGATTGCAATCATATTGCGGATCATCATGCATAATGGAGAGTGCCCGTGGACACGATATCCAAGCCGGCCGCCCTGGCTTCCACTCCTGGCGCATCGCCCGGAGGATCGTCAGAGCTGGAGACGCGTTTTCTGGCCGTCGATGGCGGCCGGATCGCCTATGACGACACCGGAGGAAACGGCCAGATGATCCTCGCGATTCCGGGCATGGGTGATTTGCGGTCCGAGTACCGGCTGTTGCGGCCATCGCTACGAACGGCCGGCTATCGGGTCGTCACGATGGATGTGCGGGGCTTCGGCGAAACGTCAGCCCGGTGGGGCGACTACTCGGCGCGTGCGATCGGTCGCGACGCGTTGGCCCTGATCCAACATCTGCAGGCAGGTCCCGCAGTTATTCTGGGTAATTCGTTTGCCGCGGGGGCGGCGCTGTGGGCAGCACACGATGCTTCGGCGCGCGTGAGCGGCGTGGTGTTGCTGGGCTCCATCGTGCGTGACCAGAAGCCCTCATGGTTTCAGAAGTTCGTCTTGAAAATCGGCTTTGCGGGGCCTTGGCGCGTATGGTTCTGGACCACGTACTGGAACAGTCTGTTCCCGTCGCACAAGCCAGCGGACCAGGCCCTGGTCAAAGCTGCAATCGCGAAAAATCTACACGAAGCCGGGCGGATGGCGGCGCTTCAAGCGATGATCGGCATGTCAAAGGCGGATACCGCGGCCATGCTGCCCCAGAGCCGGGTCTCCGCGCTCGTCGTGATGGGCACTCGCGATCCGGATTTTCCAGATGCTACCGCGGAAGCTCGCTGGCTCGCTTCCGAACTCCGTGCCGAGACCCTGATTATTGACGGGGCCGGACACTATCCACACGCCGAGATGCCGGAGCGAGTTGCGACCAAATTGCTGTCCTTCATCGCCCAGGCGCAAGGCCAGACTTAAGCGGCGGATGCATGCGCCAGGCCATCGGCAAGCGCGCTGGCTCGAATTCAACCTGATCGCTTGCCCATGCAACCGACAGCAAGCTGGCAAGAGATTCTTTACCATAGCCGGGCGTGTCCCTAACGATGGATGGCTTCGCTACGCTCGCAATGACGAACTGCGCCCATGGCGCGACTACCGCCCATCGCCCAGACTCGCAAAAGTTTTGACGATATTATACTTGCCAAACCCATACGCCAGATTTATGGCGTTACGGCGAATCTTGCAATCAGCCGAGAGAAGCCGACAATGAGCGCTCCTGCCAGAAAATGCGTGGCGCACGTAGCAAGATACGCTTCACTGCTATTGTGCCATTGGGGTCCTAAAAATAGCATAGCCAACCCCGCTATGCCCCAGCCAAAACCTAGCGCTAAAAACGTCGCGCCATAAATTTTTGTTATAAGCAGAGCTAAGCGCTGGTATCGTTCCATCTATTTTTTCTCTCCGGGCGGCTTTTGGTCTTTTGGTTTGTGCCCGGCCAGCTTCCTAAGCTTCTCATCGAACGCGGCCTCGCTTTCGTCGCAGCCTAGCTCGCGGGCGGCCTCCTTGAAGCGGCCAATTTGGACAAGTTTTTCGGTTTCATTCTCAGACACCGGACAGTTCCGGTGTAGGGTGTGTAGGCTTGCACCTGTCTAAATCTATGACCTTTTGGGCCACGGCTTTTTCTTCTGCGTTCATCATTTCACACCATGTTTCATAGCTTAGTAACGGTACACACTTACCAGGACCATCCGAGCTTCGCTTCTTGCCTTTATCGAACGTATGGAACTTGTCGAGTTTAACCTTATAGCCGGTTTCTAAAATGATGGCTGTCGCTAAGATTATAGCATCAGGCACATTAAGTTTCGGGACAGCTACCTGAAGCTTAGTAGCCTGCTTCTGATAAGACAGGTCGCGCAGCCGTGCCGCCATGCGCATAATGTTTGGATCAGGTGATATCGGAATTACCGAGCCATCCAGGTCATTTAAGAAATCGTCATAGGACGAGTACACAGGGTGTTTTATGCGGCTCGGAAGTATTTCCGCTGTTGAGATTGTGGATGTGTAAATAAGAGTTTTTCCACCCCTACAATCTCGCAAAAACTGCTCCACGCTAGGCAAATCTGTATCAAGTTCATCATTCGTGAGAAATGATGTGATCACGCACGTATCCCAAAACAAAGCCTCAGGTTTGCTCATCAAACCACGCTAATTCGTCGTCTTCACCTGCGGGCGAAAATTTCCCGCGCCACGCTAATATATCACGTGACTTGTTCAAATGCTTCAGATGAGCAACGTTAAACCTTTTAGGGAGATAACTTGTGCCGTCGTAAATGCCGGTTCCTGTAACTCTTACGTTGGCCTTGAAATTATCTTTAGCATCATGAACCAAATCTTCGCGAAGCACACAGTCTACCTCAGAACCACCAGCCGCCAACGTCAGCTTGGCAAGCAACATTTGGCCTCTACCATCTAGGACTTCTAAGGTTCCGTCAAAGGAAGTCATACAAACCCCCGAGAATAGCACCTCCTGCTTTTCATCTTTTTCTGTTTGGCCGGCCAAAATCGTGCTTGACTGGTCATCAAAGAATCGGTCCAGCCGTACAACGTTATTTCCCGAATAACGAACTTCTCCGTGAGAAAAAACCTTATCCACCCCATCGGACAAATTGCTGATCGTCTTTAACAGCGAATACGAACCTGCCGCGACAGGGCGCCCCTCAGATACCGCAGAACACATAGCACCCACAGACAGGACGCTTGAGCTGCGCGGCCGTTGCCGCGAAGACGCTCTTTCCTTAAGTGTGGCTAAAGCACTCCCTTTATCAAGCTCTTGAATAAGAAAGTCGTAATGCTTGCCCCCATTATCCAGCCGATCTGCCTTCTTTAGTGCCCTGACCAGGGCACCCATTTTGCGTGCAAAAACATCAGCCCTAACGAGGCCGTTATCTATGGATAGGCCGAAAATTACGAGGGTAATTTCCTCCTGGGCTGCCATCGCTCTCCTAGCCTTACCTGCAAGCTGGCCGGTAGGTCAGTCTCTTGCCCACAATACCCTTAAGAGCATTGCTAGTGCGAGCTAAATCATCGAATCCCAGCCGTGCGCGCTGGTTATAACGGAAATCAAACTCGGCAACGTAGCGATGCAGATGCTTCTCGCCGCAGTGTTGGTAGATGCCTTTCATGCCGCGCTTGAACACGCTGTAGAAGCCCTCCACCGTATTGGTATGAATGTCTCCAGCCTTCACGTATTCGCCAGCCTTATGACGGGTGAAGCCGTGCTTGGGGAAATGGCGGTCCAAATTGGTGTATTGCACCGCTTCATCCGTCATCACGGAAGTTTCGGGGGCCACGTTGGCTTTGATAATCGGCAGCAAATCCTTGGCGCTCACACCGTCAACATGAAAAGAGCGAGCGGGACCGCCACGCTCAACCAGCGTCAAAACCGCGTTCTTGTGCCGATAGCCCCGCTTGATCGCGGCACCCTTCTTGTTTCCGATAAAGGTCTCATCAATTTCGACCACTTTTCCTTCGCCACCCATCGGGGGCAGGGTGCCGGCGGTCATAGCCTCGCGCAGACGGTGACTCATAAACCACGCGGTTTTGACCGTGACCTCCAGAACGCGGGCAAGCTGGTTAGAGCTAATGCCTTTCTTGCTGGAGCACATCAGGTACATCGCCTGGAGCCAAACATGCAGTTTGATATGGCTGGACTCGAACACGGTGCCCACAGTCACGCGGGACTGCTTGCGGCAGGCATAGCACTTGTAGAGGCCGGGCCGGGTGGCGGTGCCGTTCATCTTCTTCATGCGGTCCAGGCTGCCACAGTGCGGGCAGGTCGCGCCGTGCGGCCAAACGATGCTCTCCAGCTTCGCGTAGGCTGCTTCTTCGTCTTGAAAATGCGGGGCGTTTAGGACGGACATCGGCTCGGCTCCAGTTATGAGCCGTTTCTACATCAATCTAATGGGTTTGGCAAGTATAATATCGTCAAAGTTTTTGCGCGCTTTTTACCAAAAGCGCTGCTTCTTCCTTCCTAAAACCCGAAGTTCACCCGCCTGTCGTTGCTGGCGAGCAGGTTTTTGTAGCGAGCCAGCGCCAGCAGTGGGAAGAAGCGGGGGTAGCCGTGGTACTTTAAGTAGAACACGCGCGGGAAGCCGACGGCGTTGAAGGCTTGTTCGGTCCAGCTGCCGTCTTCGCCCTGGGCCGCCTGCAGGTAGTCGGCGCCGCGTTTCACCGCCGGGTCGTCCAGCGCCCCGGCGGCCATCAGGCCCAGCATCGCCCAGGCGGTTTGCGAGGGCAGGCTTTGCGCGGCGTCGCCGTGGTACTCGCCGGGCGGGGCGCTGCCGTAGGTTTCGCAATCCTCGCCCCAACCGCCATCCGGGCGCTGCCTGGCGGCGAGCCAGAGGGCGGCGCGGCGGATCATCGGGTCGTCATGCGCCACGCCGGCGACGTTCAGCGCGCACAGCACCGACCAGGTGCCGTAAATATAATTGGTGCCCCAGCGGCCGAACCAGCTGCCGTCCGGCGCCTGCGTGCGGCGCAGATAATCCACGCCGCGGGCGATTGCTTCCGCGTCCGCCTCGTTGCCGAGCTGGCCGAGGAAGGAGATGCAGCGGGCGGTAACGTCCTCCGTCGGCGGGTCCAGCAGCGCGCCGTGATCGGCGAACGGGATGTGGTTGAGATATTGCCGGTCGTTGTTGATGTCGAAGGCGCCCCAGCCGCCGTTGCGCGATTGCATGCCGAGCACCCAGCCGCGCGCCCGCTCGATCGCCTCGCCGTAGCCCTCGGGGTCGGCGCGGTGCAGCAGCATGGCGACGACCGCGGTGTCGTCCACGTCCGGGTAATGCGGGTTGTTGTACTGGAACGCCCAGCCGCCAGGCGCGGTGCCGGGGCTGCTGTCCGCCCAGTCGCCGATCACGTCCAGCACCTGTTTGGGCGTCAGCCAGTCGGAGGCGGCGGTGGCGGCCTCCGCGTCGCCGGCTTCCGCCAGCGCGTGGCCGGCGAGGGCGGTATCCCAGATCGGCGACAGGCAGGGCTGCATGCGCGCCTCTTCCTCGCCCACCACCAACAGCTTGCGCACCGCCGCCCAGGCGGTGGCGGCGCTGGGGTGATCGGCGGGATAGCCCAGCGCGTCGTACATCATCACGGTGTTGGCCATCGCCGGGTAGATCGCGCCGAGCCCGTCCTCGCCGTTCAGCCGCTCCTCGATGAAAGCGACGGCTTTCGCGGTAGCGCGGGCGCGGGAGCGTTTCGGAAAGAGCGGCGCGGCCAGGCGCAGCACGCCGTCCAGCTGTTTGAACAGCGGGCCCCAGGCGGAGCGGTAGGGGCCGTGGATCCAGTCCGCGATCAGTTCAGGCGGGGTGACGAACAGCTCCCCGATGCCCACGCCGCGCGGGTTGCGGGCGCGCGGGCGCAGCACCATCAGCACCAGCAGCGGCGCTAGCACCGTGCGCGACCAGTACGACATCTTGCGCAGGGTAATCGGGAACCAGGCCGGCATCAGCATCAGCTCGATCGGCATCATCGGGCAGGCGCGCCAGGGCACGGCACCGAACAAAGCCAGCTGGATGCGGGTGAAGACGTTGCTGCGCTCGGCGCCGCCGGCGGCCAAAATGGCGTCGCGCGCGCGGGCCATATGCGGCGCGTCGGCTGCATCGCCGATCGCTTTGAGGGCGAAGTAGGCTTTGACGCTGGCGGACAGGTCCAGCGCGCCGCCCTGGAACAAGGACCAGCCGCCGGAATTTTCCGGGCTGTCGCCTTGCAGGCGGCGCAGATACACGCCGAGCTTGCGTTGCAGTTCCGGTTCGATCCGGTCCAGATAATGTTCCAGCAGCACGTATTCCGCGGCGATGGTGACATCCGGCTCCAATTCATACGCGAAATGGCCGTCCGCCTGCTGTTCGCCGGCCAGGCTGGCATGGGCGCGGTCTATAGATAGTTCCAGAAACGCGTTCATCTAACCTGTATAATCAAGCTTTTGTTAATAAAGCCAGAGCGGCGCGGTTGCCGGAGCGAATCGCCCCTTCGATGGTGGCGGGCAGGCCGGTATCTGTCCAGTCGCCCGCCAGCGCCCAATTCGGCTTGGCGGTGGCGGTAGAAGGCCGGCGGGCAAGTTGCGCCGGGGTGGCGGCAAAGGTGGCGCGCTTCTCCCGCACCACCCGGTGGGGCGGCATCTCGGCCGGCAGGGCGAAGGCGCGGACCAGGTCCGCCCAGACGGCGGCGGCCAGCGCTTCATTGCCAGTCTCGGCGTGGCGGTTGGCGGCGGAGATGGTGACGGAGAGGATCTCGCCCTTGGCGAAGGCCCATTCGGCGGTGCCCCCGAGCAGCCCCCAGAAACCCGCCTCGCCGGCAGGTAACGGGGTTTTGAAGTGCAGGTTGCAGATGGCCTCGAACTCGTCCGGCACGGTGAGGCCGGGGATCAGCGCGGCGGCGGTCCAGGCGGGAACGGCGACGACGGTGGGCTGGGCCGGGTCGAGTTCCGTGATCCGGCTGCCAAAGCGGATATCCGCGCCGCGCGCCCTGAGCCAGGCAAGCGCCGGGTCGATGAAGCTTTCGGACAGGCCGATCGCGGGCCAACGCGGGATGGTGGTGGCACCGCCGCGCTCGATGCTTTCCGCCACCACGGCGGCGAAGGGCGCCACGGCGGCGGCCTTCGGCATGGTGTTCAGCGCGGCAATGGCAAGCGGTTCCAGGAGGTTGCGGTACAGCAGCCCCGCGCCGCCGAGCAGCGGCGCCACCAGATCGCCGGGCTTGGCTTTGCGCAGCTTGGTCAGCGCCAGGTAGTCGGCCGCTTTGGTGCCCGGCACGCGGCGGCGGGCTGAGAAGATCCAGAGCGGCAGACGGCCGCGGTTCAGCCGCAGGGTCCAGGTGGCGCCGTTAGCGAGATCAATAAATGGAAAGATCGGCTCTGCTGGGCCGGTGAGCGTGTCCAGCGCGCCGATGCGGCGCAGATAGGCGTGCGCGTCGCGGTTGCCGGACAGGAGCAAATGGTTGCCGTTATCGATCCGGCAACCCAGCGCCGTATCGAAATACGATCGCGAGCGGCCGCCGGCGGCTTTCGCCGCCTCGTGCAGCACTATCTGTTGACCGGCTTCGACCAGCGTGCAGGCCGCGGCGAGACCCGCCACGCCGGCGCCGATAACGTGGATGGTCATGGCAGCAGAATGCGGGCGGCGAGAGCCAGTTTCTGCAGCCGGGGCAGGCGCACCGGCGGCCGGTCGGTGCGGTAGTTGCGGCGGCGGAGCTGCGCCAGCAGCGGCCGATAGCTGGCGGCCATCAGCCGCGCCGGGCGCATGGCGCGGGGGTTGGCCAACGCCATCGCGGCGTGCGCCTGGGCAAAATAGCGCTCGGCCAGCAGCGCCACGCGGCGGCAGACGGCCGGCAGCGCCGGCGCTGCCAGGGCGGCGGCGGCCGCTGGCGGCACGCCGGCTTCGGCCAGGTATTCGCGCGGCAGGTAAAGCCGGCCGCGCGCCGCGTCCTCCGCCACGTCGCGCAAGATGTTGGTGAGCTGCAAGGCGCGGCCGAGGGCGTGGGCGACATCCTGCGCCGCCGCGCCGGCATCGCCGAACACCCGCACCGAAAGCCGGCCCACGGCGGCGGCGACACGGTCGCAATACAGGTCCAGCTCGGCCAGGCTGGGCGCGACGATCGCCTCGCCGTCCATTTCCATGCCGTCGATGATCGCGATGAAGTCGGCTTGCGGCAAAGCGTAATCGCGCACGGCCTCGCGCAGCGCGCGGGTGACCGCGTCATCGGCGTGGCCGTCGTAAAGTTCGGCGATCCGCCGCCGCCAGGCTTGCAACGCATCGCGTTTGGCGGCCATCGGCACGGCGTCGTCATCGGCGATGTCGTCGACCAGGCGGCAAAAGGCGTAGATCGCGTACATCGCGTGCCGGCGCGCGGGCGGCAGCATTTTCATGCCGTAGTAGAAAGAGGTGCCGGCGCGTTTCACCAGCGCGGTGATCTCGGCGGTGTCGGAGGCGCTCATTTCAGACGCGGCAGCGCGGAGACGGTCGCGGCCAGGATATCGGCGGGGCGTAATTTCACCCGCATCGCCAGCGGGTCCTGGCGTCGCAGCCGGGTGGTCAGGCGGCGCGCGAGGCCGGCGATCACCGCGGTCTCCAGCCGCAGGCGGCGCGCCCGCACCAGCCCGGGAAGTGCGGCGGCGGCTTGGTTCAGCGCGGTGGTCTCCGCCAACATGCGGTCGAACACCTGGCGCAGGCCGGGCGCGGCGCGCTCGCGCGCCAGGTCGTCGGTGGTGGCGCCGGCTTCCGCCAGCCAATCCTGCGGCAAATAGCATCGATCCAGCCGGTGCAGATCCTCGGCGCCGTCCTGCAGATGGTTCAGCACCTGCAAAGCGGCGCATAGCGCGTCGGAAGCGGGCCAGGTGGTTTGCGCCTCGCCATGCAGGTCCAGCACGTGGCGGCCGACCGGCGCGGCGGAATAGCGGCAATAGTTCATCAGCGCCGCCCAGTCTTCGTAGCGGGTTTTGGTGGCGTCCTGCCGGAACGCCGTCAGCAATTCGCGCGCATGGGTGGCGGGCACGCCTGTTTCAGCCAGCGACTGGCGCAGGCGCATCGCGCTCGGCGCGCCGTCTTCGCGCTGGCCAAGCAGCACCGCCTCCATGATGTCCAGCCGGTCAAGCTTTTCGTCCGGCGCCAGCGTTTCGTGGTCGGCGATGTCGTCGGCGTTGCGGGCAAAGGAATAGAAGGCGTGGATGTGCGGGCGGAGCGGTTTGGCGATCAGCCACGAGCCGACGGGGAAGTTTTCGTCCGCGCGGTCCTTGCCTGACCAGACCTCAACCGGCGCGGCAGCCGCCGCCGGCGCGGCGGCTGCCGGCGCGGCGGCGCCCGGCGCATTATCGTTGGTGGCGGTACTCATGCGGCGGTCCCCTGGCCGCCATAGGCACGGTTTTTCCAGGCGGCGCCGGTGCCGCGCCAATGATTGACCGCCGAGCCGACGGTGGCCGCCATGTAGAACAGCGCGATCGCCGGCAACGCGAAGCCCCAGGCACGGTCCAGCCCGTAGCGGCGCAGCGTCGGCCCGAAGCTCGCGACCGAAAGCAGATAGGCAATCAGCCCACAGAAGAACCGCCCGCTGACGCCGAACACCACCTCATAGACCGGCACCAGCCAGACCAGGGTCATGCCGATGATGGTCAGCGCCAGCAACGCCCAGGAGTAGCGCAGCTGGGTGAAGGCGGTGCGCGACACCATCGACCAGATGTCGGCGAAGTCCGGGTATGGGCGGATCGAGGTGGCGAGTCCGGAATGGCCGAGATAGATCGGACCAAAGGGCTTCACGGCGCGCGACAGCGCGACGTCATCGATCAGCGCGGATTTGATGTGCGCGATCCCGCCGATCCGCTCCAGCGCGTCGCGGCGGACCAGCACGGTGCCGCCGGCGGCGGCGGCGGTCTTGTTCAGCGGATCGTTCACCCGAGCGAAGGGGTAGAGCATCTGGAAGAAATACACGAAGGCCGGGATCAGCGCGCGCTCCGCCAGGCTGGCGCAGTTCAGCCGCACCATTTCGCTCACCATGTCGACCCGCGGCGCCTCCAGCCGCGCCACCAGCGCCGAGAGATGACGCGGGTCGTGAATAATGTCGGCGTCCGTGAACAGCAGCAGCGGCGCGGTGGTGGCGGCGACCCCTTGCGACAGCGCCCAGAGCTTGCCGGACCAGCCGGGCGGTTTCGCCGCGCCGGTCAGGACGGTGAGGTTGGGCGCCGCCGAAGGAATGGCGGCGGTGCCGTCGGTCGAGTTGTCGTCGACCAGGATGACCCGGAATGTGCCGGCATAATCCTGCGCCAGCAGCGAGGCTATCACCGGGCCGATCGTCGGCGCCTCGTCCCGCGCCGGCACCACGATGTCCACGTTCGGAAAGCTGACGGGCCTGGCGGCGGGCAGTTCGGGCGCCGATTGCCAGAATTTGCCATGCGCAAAATAAAGATAGAGCCAGACCAGCAGGGCCAGAAAGGCGATCATCTCATGCGGCCGTTGGACGCGAACCAGGCCAGCGCGTCCGCCACCGCCGCCGCCGCCGGGCGCGACGTGTAGCCGAGTTCGGCCTGCGCCTTGCCGGAGGAATAGAACATCGTCTTGCGCGCCATTTTCAGCATTTCCCGGGTCATCAGCGGCGCGCGCCCGGTCAGCCCTGCGACGCGTTCCATCGCCGCCGCGAGCGGCATCAGCGGGCCGATGGGCAGGCGGATGCGGGGCGGCGCGCGGCCGGCCTGTTGCGCGATCATCGTCACCAATTCGCGCAGCATCAGGTTGTCGCCGCCGAGGATGTAGCTCTCGCCGCTACGGCCGCGTTCCAGCGCCAGCAGATGCCCGGCCGCCACGTCGTCCACATGCACGATGTTCAGGCCGGTATCGACATAGGCCGGCATGCGGCCGCGCGCCGCGTCCAGAATCATTTTGCCGGTCGGCGTGGGCTTGATGTCGCCGGGGCCGACCGGGGCTGCGGGATTGACGATCACGATGTCCTGCCCCGCCGCCGCCAACCCCCGCACCGCGTGCTCGGCGTCGTATTTGGAGCGTTTATAGACGCCGACCAGCTGCGCCGCGCTGACCGCCGTGGCCTCGGTCGCGGGCGTGCCATCCGGGGTCAGCCCGAGTGCGGCGACGCTGCTGCAATACACCGTGCGTTGCACGCCGGCGGCGCGGGCGGCGTTCAGGAGTGCGATCGTGCCGGCCACGTTGACGCGCCGCATCGCCGCCGGGTCCGGCACCCAAAGCCGGTAATCCGCCGCGACGTGAAACAGATAGCGGCAGCCGGCGAGCGCGGGCGCCAGGGTTTCCGGCGCGGCGAGGTCCGCGACCACCAGCTCGGCGGGGATTCCGGCAAGGTTGCTCCTGTCGCTGTTCGCCCGCACCGTGAGCCGGAGCCGGTGTCCGCGCGCCGCGAGATGCCGGGCCACCGCCGCGCCGACGAATCCGGTGGCGCCGGTCACCAGCGTGAAAGACCCGTCTTTCTCGTCCAACACTCTCTCCGCGGCGGTCTTGCCGCCCTACATCTATACTTGGGGCGGCGTGGCGCTTTAGAACGCATCGTCTCGCCACGCGCAACCGAGGTTGGAGGACAGGCTTTGGGAGAGACGGCAGACACGGCGGGGGACGAGGCGGTGGCGGCGGCCGATTTCAACGCCCGGCACTGGGAGTTCCCGGCGCCAGGCAAGATCAGGCCGGGCGATGCCGTGCATTTTGCGATGCTGACGCGGCTGCTGACCGAAACCTACAACCCGTACAAGCCGGCCGTGCTGAACTGGCCGAAGCTGGCGCCGGATACGCTGGCGCGCATCACCTCGCTGCCGATCTGGGACATCGCGGTGCAGACCGAGATCAAGGCCAGCATGCGGATCGAAGCCTACGCCCACGTGCAAGGCGAGCCAGCGTTGCGCGCCGCGCTGCTGCACATGGCCGGGGAAGAAGCCCGCCACCGGGACGTGCTGAGCCGGCTGGTCGCGGCCTATGATATCCCGATGCAGCCGGAGCCGGCATACAGCCTGCCGCGCAACGCCGAATGGGGCTTCATGGTCACCGGCTATTCGGAGTGCATCGACAGCTTCTTCGCTTACGGGCTGTTCGAGATGGCGCGGCGATCGGGGTTTTTTCCCGTGGAGCTGGTAGAGACATTCGAGCCGGTGGTGCAGGAAGAGGGGAGGCATATTCTGTTCTTCACCAACTGGATCGCCTGGCACAAGGCCAACATGCCGCTCTGGCGCCGGCCCTATTTCGCTGCGAAAACCGCCGCGGTCTGGGCGTTCCTGATCTGGGAGCGCATCGGCATTGCGCGCGGCGTGGACGGGCTGGACGGAGCCGACGCGAATTTCACCATGAACGGCTCGAAAGCGCTGGCCGATGAGATGGACCCGGCGGCGCTGATCGATATCTGCCTCGAGGAAGACAGGCGGCGGATGGCGGGCTACGACTCTCGATTATTGCGGCCGACCACCATGCCGAAGCTGGCGCGGTTGGCGCGGCTGTTCATCCGGCCGAAAAAAGTGGCGCTGGAACCATCCGCCGCGTGACGGGCGGCAGGCTCATTTCGGCGGTGCTGGTGCTCGCCGGACTTGGGCTGATTACCGGGCTGGTGATCTATTTCGGCGCCGCGGACGTGTTGAGGGCGCTGACTTCGGTGCGGTTGTCGGGCTTTCTGGCATATGTCGCGGCGCAGCTGGTGATCACCTTCGGGCTCGCGCTGAGCTGGCGGATTTTGCTGCGCGGCCGCATGCGCGGCAGTGTCCGCCTGCTGGTCTGGGGGCGGCTGGTGCGCGACGCGACCGGCGAGTTCCTGCCGTTCAGCCAGGTCGGCGGCTACGTGCTGGGTGCCCGAGTGATCGCGCTGGGCGGGGTGAACCCGACCGACGCCGCCGCTTCGACGCTCGCCGATGTGACGACCGAGTTTCTGAGCGAGATCGCGTTTATCGGCATCGGCCTGGCTCTGCTGGCGCGCGGGTCGCCGGCAAATTTCATGGTGTTGCCGGTCGGGCTCGGCCTGTGCGTGGCGGTGGTGATGGGCGTGGGACTGGTGGTGGTGCAGCGCGGCGGCAGCTTCTGGTTCCGCCGGATGATGCTGCGCATCGCCGGCCGGGCGGCGAAGTCCGCGGTGCTGGGCATGGGGCGGCTGCAGATCTCGCTGGACATCGTGTACGCCGAGCCGTGGCGGCTGGCGCTGGCGGCAGCGCTGCATCTGGCCTGCTGGTTCGGCACGGCGACCGCGTCCTTTGTCGGCTTCCGGGCGCTGAACGTGCCGATCAGCTTCGTGCATGCGCTGATTATCGAGTCTCTGCTGCATGCGATCATGGCGGTGGCGTTCTTCATTCCCGGGCGGGTCGGGATACAGGAGGCGGCATATACGGTACTGGCCGGCATTTTCGGGATCCCGCCGGAGCTGGCGATTTCGCTGTCGCTGCTGCGCCGGGCGCGGGATTTTGTCATTGCGGTGCCGGTGCTGCTGGCCTGGCAGGGCCTGGAAGCCAACAAATTGCGTAATGCCGTTTAGCGCGCCGGGTTCATTGCATTGCCATGGTAAAAACTCTTGCAGCCCGGCATCATCCGCCACATCTACCCACCGGCACATGATAGGGAGTTAAGCCATGTCTATTCTCGGTTGGATCGTTCTGGGCATCATCGCTGGCTGGATCGCCAGCTTGATCGTCGATAACGGCGGCAAGGGGCCGGTGCTGGACATGATTCTGGGCATTGTCGGCGCGTTGATCGGCGGCGCGATTTTCAGCGCGCTGGGCGCGGCGCCGGTGACGGGATTTAACCTTTATAGCCTGTTCATCGCAGTGCTTGGCGCGGTGGTGGTGCTGGTTATCTACCACGCTTTGATAGGCCGCCGCCGCCGCATCTAACATCCCGCCCATCGAATCCAGTTCGGCCATATCCCTCGCGGGGTATGGCCGAAGTTGGTTAATGCGCTAAACGCCGCCATGGTTTGATCGGGGGCGGAGTGACAATCTTAGCGGCGCCAGAGGTGGAAGCGACCGCGATCACGATGGCGGCAAAGCTCCGCGCCATACGGCTGTTCTTCTTCATGGCGGGGCTGGGCATGTCTACCTGGGCGATCATCGCGCCCACTGCGAAAATCCGCTTCGACCTAAACGACGGCACTTTGGGCCTGATCCTGTTGGTGGGCGGCGCCGGCGGGGTGCTTGCCATGCCGCTGTGCAGCCTGCTGATAGCCCGCTTCGGCAGCCGGATGCTGCTGCTTGGCTCAGGCGGGCTGCTCGGCCTTTTGCTGCCGGCGCTGAGCCTATCGCCGAGCGCGTTGAGCTTTACCCTGCTGCTGTTTTGCTATGGCCTGACATTCGGCGGCGTCGATGTGGCGATGAACGCGCAGGCCGCGATGATCGAGACGCAAAGCGGCGGCCGGCAGATGTCGCTGATCCACGGGTGTTTCAGCTTCGGCGGCCTGGTGGTGGCTTTGGCCACCAGCCTGCTGCTGCGCGAAAGCGTGGCTCCGAGCTGGTGCGCGGCACTGACTGGCCTAGCGGTCTGGGCGATCCTGCCGCAGGCGCGGCATTTGCTGCCGGCAGGCTCCGACCCGCCGCCGGGCGAAAAGCTGTTCGTGGCGCCGAACCGGGCGACGGTGGTGCTCGGCCTGTGCTGCTTCGCCTGTTTCCTGACCGAAGGCGCCGCGACCGATTGGAGCACGATTTTCCTGCGCTTCTCGCGCGGCATGCCGCTGGCCGCCGCCGCACTCGGCTATGCCGGGTTCGCGACGATGATGGTGGTGGCGCGCGTGCTGGGCGATTGGGCGGCGAGCCGGCTGGGCGCGGCGACGGTGATGCGTCTGGGCTGCGCGCTGGCGGCGGCGGGGATGGCGCTGACCATCGCGCTGCCGTTTGGCGTGACCGGCATCCTCGGCTTCGCGCTGGTCGGGCTCGGCATCGGCAATGTCGCTCCGCTGATCTTCAGCGCAGCCGGCCGCGTGCCGGGCATGGCACCGAGCATCTCCGTTCCGTCGGTGGTCGGGCTCGGCTATGTCGGCTTTCTCACCGGCCCGGTGGTGATCGGCCTGATCGCGCACCGGCTGAACCTTTCGGTGGCGTTTGGGTTGGACGCCGCCCTGCTTTTCGCCACGTTTTTCATGGCGGAAGCGGTGGCTGCCTGAAAAACCGCCAGCAGGCCGTGGCCCCGGCCTAAACTGCATCCCCCGCCCAGCATTTTTCTTGCTATTTGTTGCAGAGCCATGAACCATGAGTTGACGGTTGGGGGCGCCATGGGGGTGATCGAGACGGGAAACGGCCAACGCCAGGCATCCGCCGGCCTGTCCGCGCGCGACGCGCCGTTTCATGAGATCCCGGTGATCGATTTCTCCGCCATGCTAGGCGATGATCGGGCGGCCAAGCGCGCGGTTGCCGCCGCTTTAAAGGATGCGGCGACGCGGGTCGGCTTTTTCTACATCAAGAACCATGGCGTGCCGCCGGCGATGACCGCCGCGCTGTTTGAGGCCGGCCCCGCGTTCTTCGGCTTGCCGCTGGAAGAGAAAATGCGGGTGCATGTGAAGCTCTCGCGCAACAACAGCGGCTACACGCCACTGTTGGAAGAAAACACCGATCCGGCGGGCAAAGGCGACCTGCACGAGGCCTATGACATGGGTGCGGAACTGCCGCCGGACGATCCGGATCTGCTGGGCGACAAGGGACTTTACAGCGTCAACCAATGGCCAGAGCGCCCGCCGGCGCTGCGCCAGGCGATGCTGGCGTATAACACGGAGATGCTGCGGCTCGGCCGGCAGTTGTTCGGCGCCTTTGCGCTGGCGCTCGATCTCAAAGAAGATTTCTTCGCCCCGATGATCACCAAGCCGACGATGGCGCAGCGGATCGTGTTTTACCCAAGTCAGGACCCCGCAGCGTTGGAGGAGGCGCAGATCGGCATCGGCGCGCATTCCGACTACGAGTGCTTCACCATCCTGGCGCAGCATGAGGTGCCGGCGTTGCAGATCCTCAACAGCGCCGGCGAATGGATCGCGGCGCCGCCGATCCCCGGCACCTTCGTGGTGAATATCGGCGACCAGATGGCGCGCTGGAGCAACGATCTGTTCGCCTCCACCGTGCACCGCGCGATCAACATCACCGGCCGGCCGCGCTACTCGATCCCGTTTTTCCTTGGGCTCAATTATGACACGGTGATCGATGCTTTGCCCGGCTGCGTCACCGCCGAGCGGCCGCGCAAATATCCGCCAGTGATCGCCGGCGATTACGTGCAGAGCCGGTTCGACGCCACCTATGGCTACCGCCAGCCGGAACCCGTCCCTTAACCAACCATCGAGGCTTTTCATGAAACTTCGCGATTGCGTCCTCTCCGCTCTGATCCTCGCCGGCATGGCCGTGCCGGCGGCGGCCCAGGTGAAACTCATGGGCAAGCCCAAAATCGCCTTCATATTCTACGGCACCACCAGCGATGGCGGCTGGGCGACTTCGCAGAACGACGCCCGGCTGGCGCTGCAGAAAACCTATGGCCAGAAAATCCCCTATGTGGAGAACGTGCCGGAAGTAACGGCAAAGGTGGAGCAGGCGATCGACCTGTTCATCAACCACGGCGACAACATCATTCTGGCCGGCAGCTACGGCTACAGCGACGCCTTCGCGGCGGAGGCGAAAGCGCATCCGGATATCGCTTTCGTCAACATCGCGGGGATTTCCGAGGCGCCGAACCTGGAGAGTTTCTACGCGAAGACCTATGAGGGCTGGTATCTGGCCGGCATGGCGGCGGGTTACGCCACGAAAACCAAAACCCTTGGCATGATCGAGGGTTTTCCGATCCCGAACGTGGTGTGGGACGTGAACTCCTTCGCGATGGGCGCGGCCGCCGCCAATCCCGGCACGGTGGTGAAGGTGGCGTATGTGAACGCCTGGAGCGATCCGGTGAAAGAGGCGCAGATTTCCCAGGCAATGATCCAGCAAGGGGCGGACGTGATCGCGACCGACATGGATTCCGCCGCGGCGCTGATCGTCGCGGATCGGGCGGACAAATACGCGGTCGGCTATCAGCTCGACATGTCGAAATCCGCGCCGCACGGGATTCTGACCTCGGTGGTGTTTCACTGGAGCAAGAAGCTGGTGCCGATGGTCAAAGAGATGGGACGCGGCGCCTGGAAGTCCGGCGGCACGCCGCTTTACGGCATCGAAACCGGCGTCGTCGACATCACGCCGATTCAGCATCTGCCGGCGGCCGATGTCGCGAAGATCGAGGTGGTGCGCGCGAAGATCGTGGCCGGCACGTTCGACCCGTTCACCGGGCCGATGACGGCGCAGGATGGCAGCGTGAAGGTCGCCGACGGCAAGATGATCGGCGACGACGATCTGTGGAACATGAACTACCTGGTGAGCAACGTGAAAGGCTCGATGAAGTAGCCCTGCCGGCGCATGCAGGAAGGCCCGCCGCTTGCCGTAAGATTGGCGGCGATCGATAAATCTTTCGGATCGCGGCCGGCGCTGCGCGGCGCCAATTTCACCCTCGCCTGGGGCGAAGTTCATGCGCTGCTGGGTGAGAACGGCGCCGGCAAGTCCACGCTGATGAACATCCTGGCGGGGTTTTACACGGCGGACGCCGGTGAGGTGGCGGTGAACGGCGTGCCGGTGCGGTTCGAGACGCCGGCGGCGGGGGCGGATGCCGGGCTCGGCATGATCCACCAGCATTTCAAACTGGTCGGCCCGCTCAGCGTGATCGAGAATATCCGCCTCGCCTGCGCGCGCCGCGCCGGATGGAAGACCGAGGCGCAAGCCGTCGCGGCACTTGCAGCCTCATGCGCGCAGCTTGGCTTCCGGCTGAACCCGCGCTCGCGTGTTGATGAAATGGCGATCTCTGACCAGCAGAAGCTGGAAATCGTGAAAGTGCTGCTCGCCGGCGCGCGCATCCTGATCATGGATGAGCCGACCGCCGTGCTGACCGAGGAAGAGGCGAAAGCGACGCTGGCGCTGGCACGTACGCTGGCGGCCGGCGGCCGGGCGGTGGTGCTGATCACGCACAAACTGCGCGATGTGATCGGTTATTCGGATCGCGTGACGGTGATGCGCGCCGGGACGACGGTGATCGACGGCGCGGCCTCGGCAGGGATGACGGCGGCGTCGCTGGCGCGCGCGATGGTGGGGGCGGAGCCGGCCGGCGCGGCGCCCCGCCAGCAGGCGCGGCCGCAACGGGAAAATCTGCGGCTGATCGGCATCAGCGCCGCGGCTGGCCCGCACGGCGTGCCGCTGCGCGATGTCAACCTGGACGTGCGGGGCGGCGAAATTCTGGGCGTGGCCGGCGTCGGCGGCAATGGCCAGGCGGAGCTGGTGGAGGTGCTGATCGGGCTGCGCGCCGCTTCCGCCGGCGGGATTGTGATCAACGAAAGCCCGGCGCCGAAGGGGCCGGAGGCGCGGCGGGAGGCCGGGCTGCGCTTCATCCCGGCCGACCGTATGGGCATGGGGCTGTTCGGCGAGCTGCCACTGATGGTGAACATTTCACTGCCCCGGCTGACGCTGGCAAAACCGGAGCGGCGCTGGTTCGTGTTAAAAAGCTGGATGGCGGCGCTGGCGCGGCAGGCGGTGGCGGAGTTCGAAGTGGCCGGCGGTAGCGCCGAGCTGCCGGCGCGGCTGCTCTCCGGCGGCAACGCGCAGAAATTGTTGCTGGCACGCGAGTTCGCCGGCGCGTTCTCCATCCTGATCGCGCATTCGCCGACGCGCGGGCTGGACATCCGCGCGGTACAGGCGGTGCAGGCGCGGCTGCGCGCCGCCACCGAACGCAACGTCGCGGTGCTGCTGATCTCGGAAGATCTGGACGAAATTATGGAACTCTCGGACCGCGTCGCGGTGATGTCGCACGGCCGGCTGAGCGCGGCGCAGCCGGCGCATGAGCTCGACCGCCATGAAATCGGCCGGCTGATGCTGGAGATGGCTTGAGGCTCGCCTACAGGCCGATCGTCTCGCCGCGCCTGGCGGTCTCCACGCGGTTCACGGCGCTGACGTTGTGCGCGGGGATCGTGACGGGGCTGGTCGTCGCCACGATTTTTCTGCTCACCCAGGGCATGGGGCTTGGCGATCTGTGGAGCCAATTCGTGGTCTATACTTTCGCCAATCCGGAAGGCTTGGACCAGACGCTGACGCGAGCGATCCCGCTGACGCTGGTCGGGCTTTCGGTCGCGGTATGCCTGCGGGTAAAATTCTGGAATATCGGTGTGGAGGGCCAGCTCTGGGCCGGCGCGATCGCGGCGACGGCCGTAGTGCTGTACCATGTCGGCCCCGCCGGCTGGCGGCTGCCGGTGATGGCCGTGGCGGCGGGGCTGGCCGGCGGCGCCTGGTGCGGCGTGTGCGCGGCAGCAAGGCTGTATCTGCGCGCCAACGAGGTGATCACCACGCTGCTGATGAATTATATCGGCGCCATGCTGGCGCAGCAGTTGCTGTACGGCGCCTGGCGCAACCCGACGGACTCTTACCCGGTGTCGCAAACCTTCGCACCGGATGAGCGGCTGGCGCTGCTCGGCTTCGGCCATGTGCATGCCGGGATTTTTATTGCCATCGGCGCCGCGTTGTTCTGCTGGTGGCTGTGTTCGTTCAGCCGGGTCGGCGTCATGTCCCGCGCCGTGGCGGCCAACCCGCGGGCGGCGCGCGCGGTGGGGGTGCCGGTGGCGCGGATCATTTTGCTGATGGCGTGTCTCGGCGGGCTGCTGTCGGGCCTCGCCGGCTTCGCCGTGACCGCGGGCGAGGAGTACAAACTCACGCAGTTCGTCGGCAACGACTTCATTTTTCCCTCGATCGTGGTGGCGTATCTGGCGCGGGCCAATCCGCTTGGGGTGGTGGTGGCGGCGCTGGCGGTGGCCGGACTGTACACGGCGGGGGATTCGCTGAAGGCGTTTTACCAGCTGCCGGGCGCGACTGTGCTGACCATCGAGGCGACGCTGCTGCTGTGCATCTCCAGCTTCGAGTTTCTGCTCCGCTACCGGCTGAGCTGGGTGAAAATCCCGAAGGTATCAAAAACGGTTTCCGTCAAAGTCCCCGCGGAGTGAGCGGCATTATCGTCAACTGGCTGGCGACCATGCCCGCCTTCGCGGCGCCGTTTCTGCTCGCCACCATCGGGCTGATCATTAATGAGCGGGCGGGGGTGATGAATCTCGGCGTCGAGGGCATCATGGCGATGGGCGCGGTGGTGTCCGTGATCGTCTGCCTCGCCGGCGGCAGCGTGTTTCTGGCGGTGCTGGGCGGCGCCGCGGCCGGGCTGGCGCTGACGGCGGTCTTTTCGATCCTGGTGGTGGTGCTGCGGGTAGAACAGGTGCTGGCAGGCCTCGTCACTTTTGCGATGGGTATCGGCGTGTCCGGCTTTCTTGGCGACCCGTACAACAACCAGCCGATCACCGGCCTATCGCCGCTGCCGGCCGCCTGGTTCGGCTGGCTGCCGCATCCGCTGGCGGCAATTCTGGACCAGGACGCGATGACCTATTTCGCGTTGGCCGCGGCAGTCGCGGTCTGGTTCGTGATCGAGCGCACGGATCTTGGACTGCGGCTGCGCGCGGTGGGCGAGGACGCGCCGGCCGCGGATGCCGCCGGCGTTTCGGTGTTCCTCATGCGCTTCGGCGCGGTGCTGGCGGGCGGCGTGTTCTGCGCCATCGCCGGCGCGCATCTCAGCCTGGTCGGCAGCCATATCTGGGTGGACGGCATGGTCGCGGGGCGCGGCTGGATCGCCGTCGCCATGGTCACGCTGTCGCGCTGGAACGCGCTCCGCGCCATCGGCGCCGCGCTGCTGTTCGGCGCGGTGGAGGCAATGATCCCGCAGCTGCTGTCCAGCGGGCTGAATGTGCCGGTGTACCTGATCGAAATGTCGCCGTATCTGGCGACGCTCGCGTACCTGCTGGTGGCGGGGTTTTTCCAGACCACGGCAAACGCGCAGCCGGCGGATTTAACGCGGCCATATTTGCGGGAGGAAAGGAGGTAGAGAAGACTTCTTTTTGTGAACAAAATAGCTCAGCGCCCCGGTAGCAAAAAAGTTCGATAATCCGGGTCTTGGGCGTTGACGGAGACAACGCCCAGGACCCAGCGTCGCAAAAGTTTTTTGCGCGCTTTTTTACAAAAAAGCGCTGCTTATTCCTGGAGTATTTTTAGTCGGCGTTCCGGGAAGCGCAGGAAGATAGTGCTGCCTCGCTGAAAGTTCGTTTCGTCCGCGTCTTTCAGCAGCACGGTCATTTGCTGCGGCGCCAGGCAGTGCAGGCGCAGGTCGCGGCCATGGGGACGGGTTGTGACGATGGTGGCAGGGTGGCCGATTTCGGCAAGCTCGATGTCGGCGGCGCGGACGGCGTAGGTGGCGCCGGCGGCGTGCCATATGTTTTCGTAGCCGAGCAGTTGCGCGGCGGCGGCCGTGCCGGGGTTGTCGAGCAGCGCGCGGGGCGTGCCCTGGGCGATGACGCGGCCGCCGGCGAGCAGCACCAGCCAGTCGGCGAGGGCGGCGATCGCTGGGTCGTGGGTGGCGGCTAGAGCGGGAATGGTGCGGCGCGTGATGGTGTCGATCAGCCAGAGCATGACCTCGTCGCGGCTGGTGGCGTCCAGCGCGGCGGAGGGTTCGTCCAGCAGCAAAAGCTCCGGGCGGCGCGCGAGGGCGCGGGCCAGGGCGACCCGTTGCGCCTCGCCGCCGGACAGGCTGGTGGCAGGGCGATGCGCGAGGGCGCCGATGCCGAGTTCGTCCAACAGCGCCTGCGCGGCAGCAATGCGGCCGGCGCCGCGCAGCGCGTAGGCGGCGTTGCCCAGCGCGGAGAGATGCGGGAACAACGCTGCACCTTGCGGCAGGTAGCCGACCGGCCGCGCCTCCGGCGCCAGCCCCGCCCAGGGCGTGCCGGTGGCGGGCAGCAAACCAGCCAAAGCGCGGAGCAACGAGGTTTTGCCGGCGCCGGAGCGGCCCAGCAAAGCGGTGAAGCCGCGGATTTCGAAGCGGGCATGGAGCGCTAACGGGGTGACCAGCCGAAGATCGACGGAGAACGTCATGCGAAGCAGTTCTCTTTTAAAAAAAGAACCAAAAAACTTTTGATTCCTCTTGCGCACGGATTTGATCCCGGCCAACGCACACCCACAGACCAATAAAGTTTTTTTGCTTCCCCGGGCGGGGCGCCTTTTTGTTCACAAAAGAAGTCCTTAGCTTCCTTGCATCGTTAGAGCCGTAGCGCGGCGGCTTTGCAAACCTAGCCAGAGCGGCAGCGGCAGAGTGGCGAGCAGAAACGCGGCCAGTAGCGGGAACACCGCCTGGATGCCGAGGTCTTGCAGGTCGGTCCAAAGTTGCACCGGCATGCCGGCGGGGAAGTAGGCGATGATCAGCACGATGCCGAACTCGCCCAGCGCGCGTACCCAGCACAGCGCCAGCGCGGCGGCGAGACCGCGGCGGGCGAGCGGCAAGGTCACGCGGAAGAATACGCGCAGCGGTGGGTCGCCGAGAGTGCGGGCCACGGCCTCATACTCCGCCGGCACCGCGGCCAAGGCGGCGCGGGCCGCGATGATGTAGGTCGGCAGCGCGGCATAAACCGCTGCGAGGATGAAGGCGGCGGGCGTGTTGGTCAGGCGCAGGCCGGCGCGGGCAAAGGCGGCGCCGACCGGTGCGGCGGGGCCGTAGAACGTCGCGAGCAGGATGCCGAGCGCCAGCGTCGGCGTCAGCATCGGGATCAGCACCAGCAGCTCGGCAAAGCCGGCGACGCGGCCGCGCGTGCGGGCCAGGTACAGCGCCAGCGGCGTGCCGCACAGCACGATCAGCCCGACCGCCAGCGCGCCGAGGCTGAGCGAGGTAAGGATGGCGCGCGCGTCGTCGGACGACAGCGTGGCGTTGCGCCAATCGCCGCCGGTGAGCAGGCCGAACAGCGGCACCGAGAGAAAGCCCAGCAGCAGCGTCAGCAGGACGCCTTGTGCCAGGCGGCGGATCAGATCGGGTTGCCCTTGCCGGGGTTGTAGCCGTGTTGCTGCAAAATTATCTGACTCTGCGGCGAGAGCAGGAAATCGACAAAGGCTTTCGCGCCGGCCGGGTTGGCGGCATTGCTCAGCGCGGCGGCGTAGAACACCAGCGGCGAGGGATGCAGGGTTTTCGGCTTGCCGTCGACGGTCAGGCTGAGCGACGCCTTTGCATATTCCTTGGCCATCGAAGGGTCGCCGAAATTGATCTCCGGCGGCAGCTTTATGTACGGCAGCTTCTGCGAAATCACGGCACTTTCATAGCCGATGGTGGCGTCGATCTGGCCGGCCTGCAGCCGCGCCAGCAGTGACGGCTCGGCGAATATTTGCGCCGGGTTGAGCGGCGCCAGAGTGAGCTTCGCGGCCAGGCCGGGCATCTTGTAATAGGTCTCGGCCAGTTGCAGCGTGTACAGCACGTACTGGCCCTGCGGATCGACCCGCGGATCGGTGCGGCCGAAGTTCAGGCCAGGGCTGCTGAGCACTTTCACCCAGCCATCGGTGCCGGCGTTTTTGAAAGCATCGGTGAATTTGGAGGCCGGCGAATAGGCCAGCACCATGTCGGTGCTGGCGACCGGCGCGGCGCTGGTGATCAGCCCGGCTTTTTCGACCAGCTTGATCGGCCCGGCGGAGACCGAAACGAACACGTCCGCCATCATTGTTTTCGCCGAGAGCAGACGGGCGAGCGCCATGGCGGCCTGGCCGATGCCGTGGAAGGTGGTGCCGGTTTGCGCCTGAAAGGCGGGGCCGATGCCCTTATCCATCACCACCCCCATCGAACCGGCGTAAGCAACCGTGATCGCGCTGGCCGCCCAAGCAGGCAAAGGGCCGGCGGCCAGGACGCAAGGGGCGGCGGCGAGCAATGCGCGGCGGGTAAAAGGCATGTTATCCTCGTTAGGCGGTGACAGGGCCGGAGCGTTATCCCCGCCCGGCTATATCGTCAACGTGACGCGATCATGCTGATCTGCCGTCATGATCCAGCCAGCGGCGGCATTGAGTCTGCGGATACGCATCAGGCGCGGCAAAGCGCTGGTGCTTGGGCCCGGACGGGCCGACTTGCTGATGCACATCGCGCAGACCGGCTCGATCGCGGCGGCGGGGCGGCGGATGGGCATGAGCTATAAGCGCGCCTGGGCGCTGGTGGAGGCGATGAACGGCACGTTCTCAGCACCCCTGGTGGCGGCGGCGAAAGGCGGCGCCGGCGGCGGCGGCGCCAGACTTACCGCGGCGGGCGAAGCCGTACTGGCGGCCTATCGCGCGCTGGAGCTGGCGGCGGCGACGGCCGGGGCGGCCGCGATCGGCCATTTGGCCGCCGTTCTGGCCGTTCCGCCGCGCGCCAAAAGCGGCTAGACGGGTGCCATGCTGACCGATCTGCCGAATATGCTGACGCTGTCGCGCATCGCCGCCATCCCGCTGCTGGTGCTGCTGGTCGCGATCAGCGCGCCGCTGACCGATGTGCTGGCCTGCGCGCTGTTCGCGGCGGCGGCGGTGACGGATTACCTGGACGGGCGGCTGGCGCGCGGGCGGCTGCAGCTGTCCGATCTCGGCCGCATGCTGGACCCGATCGCGGACAAGCTGCTGGTGGGCGCGACGCTGATGGCGCTGGTCGGCTTCGGCCATCTGCCGGCCTGGGGAATTTACCCGGCGATCGTGATCATGCTGCGCGAGATCCTGGTCAGCGGATTGCGGGAGTATCTGGCGCAGATACGCATCGGCTTGCCGGTCACGCGGCTGGCGAAGTGGAAAACCGGCGTGCAGATGACGGCGCTGGGGGTGCTGCTGCTCGGCGTGCACGGCGCCGGCGTGGTGGGGCTGGGGCGGCTACCGGTCGCCTGGATCGGCGGCACGCTGCTGTGGCTGGCCGCTGGGCTGACGCTGGTGACCGGCTGGGACTATCTGAACGCCGGCCTGCGCCACGTCACCGCCCCGCGCCGCGCGGTTTGAGCGCGTGCCCGCCTTCGGGATTGGCAAGCCGCCGCTCCGGTCGGAGCTGAACATAGCCGTGCGGGCTACGGACAGCGTTTGCGGGCCTGCAGGCCCAATTCGGCTCGACGCCGTAACGGCCATCGCGAATTTCATCTTGGCGACACTTGGTATAAACCAGTCGCGGACGTGATGAGGAGTGATCAGTTTGCGCCAACGCCTGGCCCTTGGGCTCCTTTTGCTGCTCTCCGGCTGCGTCAGCGAGCGCCATTTCGTGCGCGACTCCTGGCCGTTCGGCAACCCGAACGCGCCGCCGCCACAAAGCGAAACCGCGCTCCGGGCGCTGGGCAAGCCAACGGACGTGCCGCCGATCGTGCCGCAGCTGGGCGATGTCTGGCCGGGGCCGGTGCAGCAGATGCCAACGATCGGCGAGGTGGAACAGCAGATGAACCTGCCGCTCGGCCAGGGCTATACGCCGTCCGTACCCTCGCCTTATCCGCCGGGCGTGACGCCGCCGGCGGATGACCGTCTGCCGGCGCCGCAGAACGCGCCGCTTTACAACGGGCCGGCGGGGGCCTCGCCCGCGACCATACCGGCCGTGCCGGGGCATATCCGGAACGGCGCGGGCTGACGCCGGGCCTTTCCTGTGCTCCTTCAATGAGGATCTTATATTTCGCGTGGCTGCGGGAACGCGTCGGCAAGGCGGAGGAGAGTCTTGAACCGCCGGCGGACCTTGCGACGGTAGGCGATCTGGTGGGGTGGCTGAAGACCCGCGGGCCGGGTTACGCGGAGGCTTTCTCGGGCGAGAAAATGGTGCGCTGCGCGGTGGATCAGGAGTTCGCGGTTCTGAGCACGAAGCTCGCGGGCGCCGGCGAAGTAGCGTTTTTCCCGCCGGTGACGGGCGGCTGATGGACATCCGGGTGCTGGTGCAGACGGAGGATTTTGACGCGGGCGCGGAGCTGGCCCGGCTGCATGATGAAAACGCCGGCGGCATCGCGAGCTTCACCGGCATCGTGCGCGCCAAGGAGAGCGGAGCGCGTCGGGTGGTGGCGCTGACGCTGGAGCATTATCCGGGCATGACCGAGCGGGCTTTGGCGCAAATCGCTGCCGAGGCGGGCCGGCGCTGGCAGCTGACCGGCTGCGTGATCATTCACCGCTTCGGCCGGCTGAAGCCCGGCGACAACATCGTGTTTACGGCCGCCGCCAGCGCGCATCGCCAGGCAGCGCTGGCCGCGACGGGGTTTCTGATCGACTGGCTGAAGACGCAAGCGCCGTTCTGGAAGGCCGAAGAATATGAGGACGGCGAGACCGTCTGGGTAGCTGCGAGACCCACGGACGATGCCGCCGCCGGCCGCTGGCTTGACCTGACGACTGACGACTGACAACTGACGCCTGAATGGACCTCAAAGACCACATCCGCAGCATCCCGGATTTCCCCCAGCCGGGGGTCTTGTTCTACGACATTTCGACTTTGCTGCGGGACGCGGATGCGTGGCAGGTGGCGATGGGCCGCATGGCGAGCGCCGTGCGGGCGTTCCACCCGACCGTGCTGGCCGGCGTCGAAAGCCGCGGCTTTCTGCTGGCGGCGCCGCTGGCGCTGAAACTCGGCTGCGGCTTCATCATGCTGCGCAAGCGCGGCAAGCTGCCGGGCGCGGTCGTCGGCCTGGATTACGGCCTGGAATACGGCACCGACCGGATCGAGATCCAGGCGGATGCCGTGGAGCCTGGGACGCGGGTGGTGTTGGTGGATGACCTGTTGGCGACCGGCGGCACCATGGCCGCCGGGATCCAGCTGCTGCGGAATGTCGGCGCCGAGGTGGTGGCGGCGGCGGCGATGATCGAGCTGAACTTCCTGCACGGCCGTAACAAATTGACGGTTCCGTTCGAGGCGTTAATCCGTTACGACACCTGAAATAATCCGTATGAAATAATCGGTGGAGCAAGCGATGACAATGATCGTGCAGCATGATGTCCCGGCAACGGGCGTGTTCGGCGCGGCATTCTAGTGCCCAGGTTAGCAGGCGGCCTCAAGCGGCGGCAGGTGTTCGCGGGCCTGGGCGGTCTGGCCGGCGCGGCATTGGCGCCGGCGGGCAAAGGGCATGCGGCGTCGCCGCCACTGGATTTGCCGCCGCTGAATCTGCTCGTCGCGGGGCCGGATGGCGCCGAAACCAGCCGCTGGGGCAATGCCTGCGCGCTGGCGATGGGCGGCTGTTTTGCCGGCGCGCCGGGGATGCAGCCGCAGCCGGATGGCGGGCTGGACGGCGTGACCGGGGCGAACCGGCTGGACGCGCTGGTGGTCTCGGACGGCCGGACCGGCGCGATTCTGCCGGGCCTCGCGTTGATCGCCTGGCTGACCGGCGACGACCGGGTGCATTTCGACCCGACGCGATGGGTGCCGGTGATGGCCGGGGTCGGCTCCGGCGTGCTGGTGGCGCGGCTTTGGGACGGCGTGGTGCCGAGCCCGGCCAGCCTGCGCGCCGGGCCGCCGTTGCGGCTGGCGGCGGATGATCCGCAGAGTAACGACCTGGCGGCGCTGCTGGCGCTGCAGCGTTGCGGCGTGGATAGCGCGCCGGTGTTCGGCCTGCACGGCACGCAGGCTAAAACCGACGCGTTCATCGCCGGCAAGGCCGACGCGGTGTTTCTGTGCGGCGAAGGCGTGCCGGAAGACTTAGGCCCGCTGGCGGCCAATGGCGGCGTGCCGGTATTTTGTATCGGCAGCGTGGCGGCAGATGGCGCGGCTTTGCCCGACCCGCTGTTTCCCGGTCTGCCGGACGCGGTGGCGTTCTCCAACGGGGTCAAGTCGTCGCTGGACCCGGCCTATCACGCCGCCGCGGCCGCCGCGCGGACGGACTTTCTGCTAGTGCTGCCGAAGCTGACCGATCCGGCGGCGGTGGCGCAGTGGCAGGCGGCGGCGCGGGCGGCGATCGTGAGCCCGGGTCTCGCCGCGGCGGCGCGCGCCAGCTACCTCACCTTGGCGGCCGCGGCGCTTGCCGGCGCGCAAATGACGGCGGTGGCGGGCGGCGCCTTCGTGCAGGCGGGGCTGCAAAGCTTCCTCACCACCCGTTTCGGCTGGCAGCCCGGCTAAGCACCGCTTGGCGAAGTCCGGCGTCCAGTTCGTCTGCGCCGAATGCGGCAGCGTGTTTCCGAAATGGGCCGGGCGCTGCGAGGTGTGCGACGCCTGGAACTCATTGGAAGAGCAGCCGGTGGCGCGCGCGGTGCCGGGCGGCGCCAAGAGCAAGCCAGGGCGGCGTGGCCAGATCGAGTTTGTCGGCCTGCAGGGCACCGCGCCGCCGCCGCCGCGTGTCCCCACCGCCATCGCCGAGTTCGACAGGGTGCTGGGCGGCGGCCTGGTGCCGGCCTCGGCCGTGCTGGTGGGCGGCGATCCCGGCATCGGCAAGTCCACGCTGCTGCTGCAAGCCGGCGCCGCGATGGGCGCGGCCGGCGCGCGCGTGCTGTATATCTCCGGCGAGGAGTCGGTGGACCAGATCCGCTTGCGGGCGCGCCGGCTGGGTCTCGGCGGCGCGCGAATGGAGCTGGCCGCCGCCACCGAGCTTTCGGACATCCTGGCGAGCTTCGGGCAGTTTCCGGACGCGGCGCTGGTGGTGATCGATTCCATCCAGACGATGTGGGCGGAGGGCGTGGATTCAGCGCCGGGCGGGGTGACACAGGTGCGGGCGGCGGCGTTCGAGCTGATCCGCGCCGCGAAAACCCAGGGCTTCGCGCTGATGCTGGTCGGCCACGTGACCAAGGACGGCGCGCTGGCCGGCCCGCGCGTGCTGGAACACATGGTCGACGTGGTGCTGCATTTCGAAGGCGATCGCGGCCACCAGTTCCGCATCCTGCGCGGGGTGAAAAACCGCTTCGGCGCAACCGACGAGATCGGCGTGTTCGAGATGACCGCAGCCGGCTTGGCCGAGGTGCTGAACCCCTCCGCGCTATTCCTGGCCGAGCGCCGGGGCAACATCTCCGGCAGCGCGGTGTTCGCCGGCATGGAGGGCTCACGGCCGTTGCTGGTGGAAATCCAGGCGCTGCTTTCACCCAATCCGGCCGGCTCGCCCCGCCGCTCGGTGATCGGCTGGGATAGCGGGCGGCTCGCGATGCTGATCGCGGTGCTGGAAACCCGCTGCGGGCTGAAGCTCGCGATGAACGACGTGTATCTGAATGTCGCCGGGGGTTTGCGGATCGGCGAGCCGGCGGCTGACCTGGCCGTGGCGGCGGCGCTGATCTCCGCGGCGTCCGACATCCCGACCGACTCGAACATGGTGTTTTTCGGCGAAATCGGCCTGTCCGGCGAGCTGCGGCAGGTGGCGCAGGCGGATCTGCGGCTGAAGGAAGCGGCCAAACTTGGCTTCGCCGCCGCCGCCTGCCCGCGCCGTGTCGCCGGCGGCGCCAACACGCTGGCGGTGCCGGCGGGGCTGAAGCTGCGCGAGATCGGGCACCTCGCGGACCTTGTTGCGCTGGCTGCCGGGGGCGTAAAAGCCAAGGCATGATGTTGAGAAAAGAAAGGGCCTCCGGCGGCCGGGGCCGGAGCCGGCCGCCGGAGGCTCTTTCTTCTGACCTGGATCGACGCCGCCGCTTTAGGCATCATCATCCTATCCGCATTGTTTTCCATGGTGCGCGGCTTCGTGCGCGAGGTGCTGAGCATTTTTGCCTGGGTGGGCGCGGTGGTGGCGGCGTTCAAGCTGTATCCTTACGTGCAGCCGGAGGTCGCCAGCATCCTGCCGCAGAAGAACCTGGTGGTGTTTGCCTCGATCGGCATGGTGTTTCTGGTGGTGCTGATCGTGCTCAGCATCGTCAGCGCCGCGGTGGGCGGGCTGGTGCGGAGTTCCGCGCTGTCGCAGCTGGACCGCACCTTGGGGCTGGTGTTCGGCGTGGTTCGGGGAGCGGTGATCGTGAGCATCGCGTATATCGGGCTCTCGATCGGGCTGCCGCAGGGGCAGTGGCCGGCGCCGGTGACCGATGCGCGGTTTCTGGGCCCGGCTTATGATGGGGCGGTGCTGCTGGCGGGGCTGCTGCCGCCGACATACCGGCCGGTGATCTTGCCGCCGCACACCACGCCGGCGCCCTCCGCCGGCAGCCTGATGCAGCAGCCGGTCGCCGGCAGTGCGCTGAAGTCTGAGTAGCTCTGCAAAGCTTTGGCTCGACATCGAACTGTCATACCCTTAGGTGAGGGCACGGTGCGGCGTGGCGCGGAGTCTCGATCATGATTGATGATGACAGGCCGCACGAGGAATGCGGGGTTTTCGGCGTCTGGAACGTCACCGACTCCGCGGCCATTACCGCGCTCGGCCTGCACGCGCTGCAGCATCGTGGCCAGGAAGCCACCGGCATTGTCACACATGATGGGGTGCGGTTCCACTCCCACAAAGGCCTCGGTCTGGTCGGCGACAATTATGGCGACGCCAAGGTGATGGCGGCACTGCCGGGGGCGCGGGCGATCGGACACAATCGGTACGCCACCACCGGCGAGACGGTGCTGCGCAACGTGCAGCCGCTATTCGCCGAGTTCGAGTTCGGCGGCTTCGCGGTCGGCCATAACGGCAACCTCACCAATGCTCATCTTCTCCGCAAAGCGCTGACTCGGCGCGGCTGCCTGTTTCAAAGCACCATGGACTCCGAAGTCTTTGTCCACTTGATCGCCATTAGCCTGTACTCGAATGTCATCGACCGGCTGATCGATGCGATCAAACAGGTGCAGGGTGCGTATTCATTGGTGGCGCTGACCAATGAGCAGCTGATCGGCGTGCGCGATCCGCTGGGCGTGCGGCCGCTGATCCTGGGCCGGCTGCCGGGCGCGGACGGCAATGCCGGCTGGGTGCTGGCATCCGAGACCTGCGCGCTCGACATCGTCGGCGCGCAGTTTATCCGCGATGTCGACCCGGGCGAGATCGTGGTGATCGACGATGCCGGGGTGCAAAGCATCAAGCCGTTCCGGCCGGAAAGCCCGCGGTTCTGCGTGTTCGAATACATCTATTTCGCGCGGCCGGATTCGGTGATGGAGGGAACCTCCGTCTACGCCGCACGCAAATTAATCGGCGGGCAGCTGGCGCGGGAATCGCCGGTGGAGGCGGATGTGGTGGTGCCGGTGCCGGATAGCGGCGTGCCGGCGGCGATGGGCTTCGCGCAGGTCAGCGGCATCGATTTCGAGCTGGGCATCGTGCGCAACCATTATGTCGGCCGCACCTTTATCGAGCCGACGGACCAGATCCGGCATCTGGGCGTGCGGCTGAAGCATTCGGCCAACCGGGCGATCCTGGAGGGCAAGCGCGTGGTGCTGGTGGACGATTCGATCGTGCGTGGCACCACCAGCCAGAAGATCGTCGAAATGGTGCGCGGCGCCGGCGCGGCGGAGGTGCATATGCGGGTCGCCGGGCCGCCGACCACGCATTCCTGCTTTTATGGCATCGACACGCCGGAGCGCGGCAAGCTGCTGGCGGCGCGCAACAACGTCGCGGCGATGGCTAGGCTGATCGGCGTCGACAGCCTGGCGTTCATTTCGATCGATGGTTTGTACCGGGCGCTGGGCCGGCCCGGGCGCGACCCCGCCAAGCCGGCGTTTTGCGACGCCTGCTTCACCGGCGACTACCCGATCGCGCTGACCGACCAGGTCGAGCCGCGGGACGCGCAGCTGAATCTGCTGGCGGAGCTCAGTTAACAGTCGTTAGTTGTCGGTGGGGCCAGTGAGTTATCTTTACGTTGCGGTTGGCGGGGCGCTGGGCAGCGTGGCGCGGTTCTGGCTGGCGAGTGCGATCGCCGTCGCGACCGGCTCGGAGTTTCCGTGGGGGACGTTGCTGATCAACGTGCTCGGCTCGTTCGTGATCAGTTTCTTTGGCGTGCTGACCGGCAGCTTTGCGCGCTTCGCGGTGCCGTATGAGGCGCGGGTGTTCGTCACCGTGGGACTTTGCGGCGGCTTCACGACGTTCTCCTCGTTCAGCCTGCAGACGCTGGAGCTGGCCCGCACCGGTCAGCCCGGCCGCGCCGGGCTATATGTATTCGCCTCCGTCGCCGCCTGCCTGGCCGCGTGCGGATTTGGCTTCTTTTGCGCGCAAGCGCTGGGCACGACGTTCGCCGCCAAGCCGCGCTGAGGCGCTGTTTCAGACGTGTTACCACCGGGATCATCTATTGTTCTTCGGCATTACCCATTTGTGTCTTTTCCGCAACAGGAATGCCGCAAAGCAAAAACTTTGTTGCTTTCGGCTGGTCTGTTCACGGGAATGCCATGTAGATTGCCAATTCGTTATAGTAGACGGCGCGACTCCAGGCGTTTCACTTGGTTTGGTGCGGGATCGTCCATTGTTTAGGCGTTTGTGAGCAGCAAATGCGAATTAAGGAGGCAGAATGATTACGTTGCGTCGTCAGCTTTTGGGCCTTGGTTTCGTGGCCGCATCTTCATTACTGGCGATTCATGCCGCGCAAGCCATGAGCGGGCCGACGGCCATCCAGATCGACGGCGGGCCGCTCGGGCCGCTGCAGCTGAGCGGCGGCATCGACGGCTACGGCTATTACCTGACCCAGACCAACAACAACGGCAATCTGCCGTTTACTGACAAGTCCAACGGCGCGGAAGTTGGCAGTGCTTTGGTCGAATTGCAGAAGACCGATGGGGAACTGCAGTTCACCATCGAGGTCGGCTCCAACGGCGGCACCGCGGCGCTTGGCACCGCCTTTGGCCAGACCTCCATCAACACCTTCACGACCGGGCCGCTTTATGCCGGCTACGTCACCGTGGCACCAAAGGGCACGCCGTTCACCTTCTCCGCAGGCCAGCTCGGCTCGCTGGAAGGCTGGGAATCCGGCATCGACTGGAACAACTCCAACCAGCTGACCACGGAAATCTTCTACGTGCAGAACAGCCAGAACCGCGGTGTTTCGGCCAACTACACGCAAGGCCCGATCAACGCGACGGTAACCTTCGGCGACGGCTACGACACCGGCGTGTTCAACTTCATCCAGTTTCTGGCGACTTACTCGGTCAACAGCAGCAACGCCGCGAGCGTTTACGGCGGCGCCAATCTCAGCCGCACCGGGCTGAACGCCTATTCATATGGCACGACCAACGGCTCGCAAAACACGGTTGCGTTCGATGGTCCGGAATACGTCAACTCCGATCTGATCGGCGCGTTTTACAGCTACACAATGGGCAACCTGAACCTGGTGCCGGAAGTGCAGTACCAGTACGCCAAGCGGGATGCGAAGATCGGCATCACTAAGGGCACGGACAATTATGGCGCGGCGCTGTTTGCCGATTATACGATCGGCACCTCGCCGTACTCGATCGGCGCGTGGGGCGAATACTGGTCCTCGCACACCAGTTCCGCGGATAACATCGCCTGGTTCATTGGGCCGGATTCGCAAGGTGTCGGCGCGTCCTTGACGCCGACCTGGCAGTATAAGGACCTGTTTGTCCGGGCCGATGGCGGCTACCTGTATCTGACCCGCAACAAGGGGCCGGACGGCACCAAGTACGGCTATGGCAAGAACGGCACCGGCCGTGGCATATTCGCCGGCACGCTGGAAGCCGGCCTGCTGTTCTAAATCGCGCCAGCCGATCTAAGAGAGCCGGGCCTTCGGGTCCGGCTTTTTTTGCGCCGACCGTGCTTACGGTTCACCGGTGTCGAAACGCGCCGGCAGGATGATCGTCGCGCGCAGGCCCGGATGATTATCCGTAAGCCGCAGTTCGCCGTTATGCAGCTGCGCGACCGCCGCCACCAGCGCCAGGCCAAGGCCGGAGCCGGACGTGCTGCGCGCGGATTCGGCGCGAAAGAAACGCTCGGTCGCATGCTGCCGGTCCGTGGGCGCGATGCCTGGGCCATGATCGGCGACGCTTAGCTCCAGCATCGTCTCGTTCAGCCCGGCGGCCATGGAAATGGCGGCGCCGGCGGGTGAAAATTTAAGCGCATTGTCAAGCAGATTGGCGATCGCCTGTTGCAGCAGCTGGCGGTCGCCCAGCAGCGGCAAAGGTTCGCTCACGCTGGTTTCCAGTTTGAGCCCGCGCTCGTCCGCGACCACGTGGTACAGCTCGTCCATGTCGGCGATCAACGGCGCCAGGTCGAGCCGGGCGAAAGCGGCGCGGCGCGAGCCGGCCTCGATCTCGGCGATCCGCAGAAGCGCTTCGAACACGCTGACGATGTCGTCGAGATCGAGCGTCGCGCGGTCGATCGCGAGACGCAGCTCGTCTTCGGTTTTGGCGCGCAGTGAAGCGTCTTCCAGCCGGGTGCGGGCGCGGGTGATCGGCGTCCGCAGATCGTGTGCGATCGAGTTGGAGACTTGGCGCACGCCGTCCATGAGCCGGGAAATCCGCTCCAGCATGTCATTGATGATCTCGGCCAGATCGTCGAATTCGTCGCCGACGCCGGATTTCGGCACGCGCCGCGCGAGGTCCCCCTGCGCGATCGCGCGCGTGGTCGTGGAGATGTCGCGGATCATGCGGCGGAACAGCGCGCGGATCAGAACCGCGCCGATCAGCCCGATCACGATCATCATGGCGAAAGCGCGGATCAGCCCGTCGCGCAGCACGCCGCTGAGTTCCGACCGCGCCCGGTCGTCGCGGCCGACCAGCAGTTGCTCGCCGGTGGGCAGCGCGAAGGCGCGCAGCAAGGCGACCGAATGCACATGGTTGCGGACCACCGGACGCTCGTACAAAACGTCCATCTGCGTGATGCCGTACGGCCACTGATCCAGGTTGCCGATAATGCGGTTGCCCAGCGGATCGAGCACCAGATAAATCCCGTCGGTATCGGCCGTGTCGGTCAGCCGGTCGTGGATCGCGGCAATCAGCGAGGGCAGGCCGCCGACGGTGTAGTGGTCGTTCAGCGCGATCGCGTCGTTGCGGATAGCGACCTCGACCTGGCGCTGCAACAGCCCGACCGTCGCGTACCAAAGCGAAAAGGCCAGCGCCGCGGCGGAGACGCCGAATACCAGCGCATAAATAATGGCAAAACGGATGCCGGCCGAGCGCACCAGCGGCCGGGCCGGACGCCACATCCGGAACCAGCCAAACCGCCTGAGAGCACCGCGCCGCGCCGGTCTGGGCGCCCCCGGTTTGGATGGAATGGGGTCCATGCGCATCAGCCTCAAGCGGTTGGCGCGCTAAACCTCTTCCGCGCGGAGCATGTAGCCGGCGTTGCGCACGGTATGCAGCAAAGGCAGTTCAAAGGGCTTGTCGATCTTCTGGCGCAACCTGGACACGTGCACGTCGATCACGTTCGTTTGCGGGTCGAAATGGTAGTCCCACACGCCTTCCAGCAGCATGGTGCGGGTCACGACCTGGCCGGCGTGGCGCATCAGATATTCGAGCAGGCGGAACTCGCGCGGCTGCAGGTCTATCTTCTGGCCGCCGCGCCGCACGCCGCGGGATAGCAGGTCCATCTCCAAATCGCCGACCGAGAGGCGCGTGGTCGGGCCATCGCTCTTGCCGCGCCGGGCCAGCGCCTCGACCCGCGCCAGCAGCTCGGCGAAAGCGAACGGCTTGGTCAGGTAGTCGTCGCCGCCCGCCTTCAGCCCCTTCACGCGGTCATCGACCTGGCCGAGCGCGGAGAGGAACACCACCGGCGTGACATTATCCTGCGCGCGCAACGTTTCGAGCAGCCGTAGGCCGTCGATGCCGCCGGGCAGCATCCGGTCCAGAATGATCGCGTCAAAGTTTTCCGAAGCGGCGAGAAACAAGCCGTCCCGGCCGTTATCGGCGTGCTCCACAGTGTGGCCGGCTTCGCGCAGCCCCTTCACGACAAACCCCGCTACGTCCTTGTCGTCCTCCACGACGAGTATTCGCATCTTGTTCCCCCTTCGCGCCGGCCGCCGTCACCACCCGGGCAAGGTGAATATATAGCCATTTTGTCCAACCCCAAGGCTTACCTCAAAAAGGTGCGGTAACAGGCGCTGGCGTGGCCCCATGAAATCGTAAACGAACAGGCCTTGCGGCAAGGGCGTTGCATTACAGCAATTATAGCGGCAAACGGTTGAAAATAAGGTATAGCCTTACGAAGTCGAAATCGTTCTCAAGCGGAGGTTGGGCAAAGATGAAAGCCAAGCGGATTGATCCGGAAAACGTCGATCTCGATTATCTGAGAAAGCAGTTCGGCGAATTCCGTTCTAATTTGCTGGGGATGAAGGACAAGGTCAGCGGCAGTACGGTGGAGGTTCTGGATCAGATGGGTTCGTATCTGGACAATAACGGTTTGTCGTCGCGTCTTTCGGCGCTTGAAGCGGAGCTGGAGACCATCGCCGCCAGGCTCAAGGATTCGGGCAAGGACGTGGTCGCGCGCGGCATGGTGAAGGGCAAGGAAGCCGTAACGAGGGTGGAGGCCGAGGTGACGGAACGGCCGATTGCCAGCATCGCCATCGCCTTCGGGGCCGGTTTGCTGGTCTCGCAATTTCTGCGGCGCTCGTAACTCGATCATCTAGCACAAGCGCATGAACATCACGGGACGCATAAAGGCGCTGGTGCGCGACATCGCGCTCTGGACCGGGCTCGGCGCGGCGATCTTATTTGTTGCGCTGATCTGCATCGGTTTCGTCGTCGCCAGTTTCTACATGTGGATGTCGCATCTTATGGCGCATTCCGTGGCGGCGCTGGCGACCGCGGGCGCCGGGCTGGTGCTGATCGCTCTGATGGCCGGGCTCGGCGGCATGATTATCGCGAAAACCAAGAAGCGGCAGCCGAGCATGATGCAGGAATTTGCCGACACCCTCGGGCTCGGCGCGAAGTTAATCAGCGTGCTGGTGCGGCGCGATCCGCGCAAGGCGATGATCGTCTCCCTGGTCGCCGGTGCGCTGGCAGAGCTGATCACCAGCGACCGGCGGAAGTAGGCTGAGCAATATGGCTTGAAGTTGAGTTGCGAAGCGCAAGCGACGCAATCGAGCCGTAATTGCTCGCCGAAACAAGAGTAAGCGTGATACTGCTAACTCATCACGCTCTAAGCGGCGGCGGCTTCGGCGCGACGCAGCAGGCGGAGAAAATTCCCGCCCCATATTTGTTCCAGCGCCGCGTGGTCATATCCGCGCCGCGCCAGTTCGTTGGTCAAAGCCGGTGTTTCACTCGCGTTCATGAAGCCGCGGACGCCGCCGCCGCCGTCAAAATCCGTGCCGATGCCGACATGATCGACGCCCATCCGTTTCACGGCGTAGTCGATATGATCGGCGATGTCGGCGACGGTAAGGTCCGCCGCCCGCGCCCTCGGCCTTAGGAAGTTGGACACGATGGTGATCTGCACGAGGCCGCCGCTGTCCCGCAGCGCGTCGAGCTGTTCATCGTCAAGGTTGCGCGGGTGGTCGCACAGCGCGCGCATGCAGGAATGCGTCGCCAGCACCGGCACCGTGGAAAGTTCCACCGCCTGCAGCATCGAGCTTTTGGCGGCGTGCGAGATGTCGACCAGTATGCCGAGTTCGTTCATGCGCCGGATCACGTCGCGGCCGAAGCCGGAGAGGCCGCCATGCTCGGCCCGCTCGTCGCCCAGATCGGCGCGCGGAACCGCGGCGTCCGCAATGGCGTTGTGGCCGTTATGGGTCAGCGTCATGTAACGCACGCCGCGCGCCCGGAACTCGTCCAGCGCGGCGCCGTCCGTGCCGATGGCGTAACCGTTTTCGATCGCGGGGATGATCGCGATGCGGCCGGCGCGATGGGCTGCTTCGATCGCCTCGGCGCTGGTGGCGAGCACGCCGCCGCTACCATCTTCGGGCGCCATCGCGGCGATCTCGTCCAGCATCGCGCGGGCGCGGGCGCCGGCGGCGAGGTTGGCCGCCGCGTCGCGCTTGCCTTGCGGGATGTAGGCCGCGAAGCAGACGGCGGCGACCCGGCCCGCCTTCAGCTTCGGCAGATCGACGCAGCGCGGTCCGTCCTCGAAAGGGCTGGGGCCCTTAGGCCAGGGAATATCGACATGGGTATCGAGCGCCAGCAGGCCGGCATGAGGATCGTGGTCGGACATGCTCTATTGGTTGAGTGTGCGCAGTGCCGCGTCAAGGGCCTTGCGCATCACGCTCGGCACCGGGGCGGTCGCCGCGGGGGCGCTGAGGCTTGCCGGCGGCAGGGCGGGCAGCCGCGCGGCGCGCACCGCCAGCGTGAGCGTGAAATGGGTGAAAACATGCCGGATGCTCCCGGCGTCGCGCCAGTCAGCCCCGGTAAGCGAGGGTAGCGGCGCGGTTTCCGGCAGCACCAGCATGCCGCCGAGCAGGCCGTGCGCCGGCCGGCGCACCAGCAACACGTCGTCCGCCGCGTCCAGCAATACGTAAGCCTGACCGTCGCGATGCGGGCGGACCGGCTTTGGCGCGCGCGCCGGCAGCGCCGCGGCGATGCCTTGCGCTTGCGCCGCGCATTGTCCCCGCCAGGGGCAGATGCCGCAGGCCGGGCGGCGCGGCGTGCAGATGGTGGCGCCGAGGTCGAACAGCGCCTGCGCGAAGTCGCCCGGCGCCGCCCGCGCGTTCGGGTCATTCAAAAACACCTCGGCGGCGCGGGCGATGGCCGGGCGCGCCGCCGGCAGCGGCGCGGTGATGGCAAAGACGCGGGCGGCGACGCGCTCAATATTGCCGTCCACCGGCAGAACCGGGAGGCTGAAGGCGATCGCGCCGACCGCCGCGGCGGTGTAGGGGCCGATACCGGGCAAAGCGCGCAGCCCGGCAAGGCTGCTGGGGAAGCCGCCTTGCGCCGCCACCGCCTGCGCGCAGGTGTGCAGATTGCGGGCGCGGGCGTAATAGCCGAGCCCTGCCCACAGCCCCAGCACCTCTTCCACCGGCGCGGTTGCGAGCGCTGAAATCGTCGGATACGCCGCGAGGAATTTCCGGTAATAGGGGATGACGGTCGCGACGACGGTCTGCTGCAGCATGATCTCCGAGAGCCAGACATGGTAGGGGTCGGCTGATCCGCCCGGCGCCGCGCGCCACGGCAAATGCCGCCGATGCGCGGCGTACCAGGAAAGGAGGTCGCGCGCGGATGGGCAAGCGGGCTGCACCGGAACAGCATGTGCCCCCCCGCGCGGAGGCGCGCAATCTTAAGGGTCTCGCGGAGGCGCGCAAACTTGAGGTCACGCCACCCAAGCGCAACTACGCGCCGCGGGGCATTGCGGGGCTGCTGGCGCCGGTGGTGCGGCCGGCGTTCACGCGGCGGGCGCCGGCGGCGGCCGCTTTGCTGGCGGACTGGCCGAACCTGGCCGGCGCCGAACTAGCGGTGCGCGCGGCGCCGGTAAAGTTTGCCGGCGGCACGCTTATGCTGGCTTGCGAAGGGCCCGCGGCGTTGGAGCTGCAGCATATGGCGCCGGACATCATCGCGCGGCTGAACCTGGCGCTGGGGTGCCGCATGGTGGAGCGGCTGCGCTTCGTGCAGCAGGCAACCCGGGTGGCCGATCCGCCGATCGCGAGCGTGAGGCGCAAGGCGCCGGCGCCAATACCAACTGATCTACCGGAGGGGCCGGTGGGCGAGGCGTTGGCGCGGCTGTATCAGGCGATCCATGCCAAAGGAGATTAAGAGTCGACTCAAGCGCAAAACGTTCGTACACTAGATATAGAGGAAAACATGCTGTTAACCCGCCGTTCAACACTATCCCTGGTAGGTGCCTCAGCTGTCGCGGCCAGCGCCGCACAGCCTGTTCGCGCCGCCGAAACGGCGGATTCGCCATTCGCGCCGCGCAGCCTCGGCCTGCCCAGCGCGCCCGTCATCGCCATCGAGTATTTTTCGTTGACCTGCACCCACTGCGCGCATTTTGGCAACGTCACGATGCCGCAGGTCAAACCAAACCTGATCGACACCGGCAAGCTGCAGATCATGTACCGGGATTTTCCGCTGGACGAGGTCGCGCTGATGGCGGCGCAAGTGGCGCGCAGCCTACCGGCGGCGCAATATTATCCGTTCATCGAGGCGCTGTTCGCGAGCCAGGACGACTGGGCCTTCACGCCCGGCATCGATTACAAGGAGTCGATCTTCAAATACGCGGCGCTCGCGGGCATGGACCGCCCGACCTATGACGCCGCGCTCGCCAACCAAAAGCTGAAGACGTTCATCGTGAACGAGGAGCAGAACGCGGAGACGACGTATCACATCAACTCGACGCCGACCTTCATCATCAACGGCAAGGTGATGCCGGGCGCCTTGGAGTACGACGATTTCGCCGCCGCCGTCGCCAACGCGGCAAAGGTGAAAACTTAACATATGCCGGCGCGGTTTGCCCGTCTGCGCATCGCCGGCTTCAAAAGCTTCGCCGATGCGACGACGGTGGAAATCCTGCCGGGATTGACGGGCGTGGTCGGGCCGAATGGCTGCGGCAAATCCAATGTGATCGAGGCGCTGCGCTGGGCGATGGGCGAGGCCAACGCCCGCAACATGCGCGGCGGCGAAATGGAAGACGTGATTTTCGCCGGCACCGCCGGCCGCGCCTCGCGCAACCTCGCGGAAGTGACGCTGACGCTGGAGGACACCGCCGGGCTGGCGCCGCCGCCATTCCATGAAGCGGCGGATTTGGAGATCAGCCGGAAGATCGAGCGCGGCGCGGGCAGCCTGTACCGGGTGAACGGGCGGGAGGCGCGGGCGCGGGATGTGCAGACCTTGTTTGCGGATCTCGCCTCGGGCGCGCGCGCTTCGGCGATGATCAGCCAGGGCCGCGTCGGGTCGCTTGTGAATGCGCGGCCGGATGAGCGGCGGGCGCTGCTGGAAGAGGCGGCGGGGATCACCGGCCTGCACGCGCGGCGGCACGAGGCGGAGCTGAAGCTGCGCGCGGCCGAGCAGAATTTGTCGCGGGCGGACGATCTGAAAGGCCAGATCGAGGCGCGGCTGGCGGAGCTGAAACGCCAGGCGCGGCAGGCCAGCCGGTACCGCAACCTGTCCGGCGCGATCCGGGCGGCGGAGGCGGAGCTGCTGGCGATCCAGCGGGCGGTCGCCGAGCAGGCGCGCGGCGCCGCGCGGGCGGCGTTGGCGCTGGCGGAGAATGCGGTGACGGAGGCGACCGTGGCCGCCGGGCTGGCGGCGGCGCAAGCGGCGGAGACGGAAGCGTTATTGCCGGCGCTACGGGCCGCGGAAAGCGACGCCCGCACGGCGCTGGAGCGTGCGCGGATTGCGGGCGAGCAGTCGGCGGAAGTTGAGGCCCGCGCCCGCGCTGCTCTGGCGGAGGCGCGGGAGCGCGCGCGGACGCTGGAACAGGACCGCGACCACGCCGCGCGGCTGGCGGCGGACGCGGCGGCGGCGGCGCGGCGGCTGGAAGAGGAGGCGGCACGGCTGGACGCCGAAGCGCAGGCCGCGCCGGCGGCGCTACGGGAAGCGGAACTGGCCGAGGACGCCGCGCTGGAGGCGGCGGCGCGGGCGCAGGCGACCGCCGACCGCGCCACCGAAGAGGCCGCACGGATCGCCGCCGAGACTGATGCGGCGCGGCGGGCGCTGACGGAGGCGGAGAGCCGCGACCGCAAGCTCCGCGCAGGCCACGCCGAGGCGCAAGCGGAACTTGCAAAATTGCTGGCGTGCGTGATCGCGCCGCAGCAGGTCGCGGCAGCGGAAGCGGCACGGGGCGCAGCCGAAACGGCGCTGTTGCAGGCGCGTGACGCGGTGGCTGCGGCCGAAGCGGCGCGCGTGGCCGGGGAAGCCGGGCTGGCCGCGGCGCGTGGCGGAGCGGCGAACGCGGAGGCCAGCTTAAGCAAAATCAACGCCGAGCACGACGCGCTGGCGGCGCTGCTGGCGCAGAAATTCGGCCGGGAGTCGGCGCCGATCCTGGACCAGCTGACGGTGCCGGCGGGACTCGAAGCGGCACTCGGCGCGGCGCTACGGGAGGAATTATCGGCCTCGGCCGATGTGAACGCGGCGCGGCATTGGCGGACCCTGCCGCCGCTGGAACACGCAGTGGCGCACGCGCTGGCGGCGCTGGTGGAGGCGCCGCCGGCTCTGGCGCGGGCGCTGACGCAAATTCGGCTGCTGGCGGAGAACGAGGACGGCGACGCGCTGCAGGCGGCGCTAAGACCGGGGCAGATGCTGGTCTCGCGCGCCGGCGATGTGTGGCGGTGGGACGGGTACACCCTGCGCGCCGGCGCCGCCTCCGAAGCGGCGGTGCGGCTGGCGCAACGCAACCGGCTAACCGTGCTGGCCGGCGAGCGCGAGGCGGCGCAGGCGCAGGCGCAAACCATGCGAGCCCGGCACACCGGCGCGGAAGCCGCCGAACGCGCCGGCCGCGCCGCCGAACAGGCAGCGCGCGAAGGGCGGCGGGCGGCGGAGCTTGAATTTGACCGGGCCCGGACGGAGGCGGTGCGCCTGACCGCGGAAGCGGAGCGCGCCGCCACGCGCGCCGCCGGCGCGGAGACACGCTGCACGCAGCTGGCCGGCGAGGCCGGCGAAGCGGCGGCTATTCTGGGACAATGCCAGGCGGTGGCCGCGGCGTTGCCTGATCTTGCCGCAGCCCGCGCTGGCGTAGAAACGGCGCGGGCAAAACTGGCGGAAGCGCACCGGGCCGACGCGGCGGCGCGGGCCGAACACGACGCGCTCCGCACCGCCGATGCCGCCCGCACCCGCCGCGCCGCGGCGCTGGCGCAGGAAACCGCGGATTGGCAAGCGCGCGGCCAGGACGCCGCCGGCCGCCTCGCCGATCTCACCGATCGCCATGCGGAGGCTTTTGCCGCCGCCGAAGCGCTGGCCACCGCGCCGGAGCAAGCCGCCGCAGCCCGGCGCGACACGCTGGACCGTCTGGCCCAAGCCGAAACCGCGCACCGTCACGCCGCCGAACAACTGCACGCGGCGCAGCTGGAAGCGGACACCGCCGCCCGTGCCGCCCGCGCCGCCGAATCCGGCCTCGGCGCCGCCCGCGAAGCCCGCATCCGTGAAGAAGCCGCGCAAGCCGCCGCGGATCACGCCTGGGGAACCGTTGCCGAACGCATCCTCGAGCGCCTTGGCGCCGCCCCTGCCCTGCCCGACCCGCCGGCCGAGCTGACGCCGGAGTCAGAAGACAAAGCCCGCCGCCGCTGGGAGCGCCTGACGCACGAACGCGAGGACATGGGGCCGGTCAACCTGCGGGCCGATATCGAAGCGGAAGAAGCGGAAACCGCCATCGCTACCATCGACCGCGAACGCGACGAAATCCTCTCCGCCGTCAGCAAACTGCGCGGCTCCATCGGCCACCTCAACCGCGAAGGCCGCGACCGGCTAAGCACCGTCTTCACCGAAGTCGACCGGCACTTCCAAGCCCTGTTCAACCGCATGTTCGGCGGCGGTAAAGCCCACCTGGCTCTGGTCGGCGACGACGACCCGCTGCTCGCCGGCCTCGAAATCTACGCCCAGCCGCCCGGCAAAAAGCTCGCCACCCTTTCCTTACTCTCCGGCGGAGAACAAGCGCTCACCGCACTCTCGCTCATCTTCGCCGTGTTCAAGTGCAACCCCGCCCCCATCTCCGTGCTCGACGAAGTGGACGCGCCCCTGGACGACGCCAACGTCGACCGCTTCTGCACCCTCCTCGAAGACATGGTCCGCGACACCGGCACACGCTTCCTCGTCGTCACCCACCACCACCTCACCATGGCACGCATGGACCGCTTGTACGGCGTCACCATGCAAGAACGCGGCGTCTCCCGCCTGCTCTCCGTCAACCTCGCCCACGCCGTCGACATGATCGAACCCGCACTTGCCGCCGAGTAAAGAAGTAAGGCCAGGGGGCGCTGCCCCCTGGACCCTGCTAAGGGCTAGCCCTTAGAACCCTTGAGAGGAAGGGTCAGGGCGGGCGGGGCCTCTGATCGTTCAAACACCTGGGTGGCCCCGCCCGCCCTGACCCTTTTCTTTCTAATGGATTCCAAAGGCGAGCCTTTGGCGGGGTTCCAAGGGGCGGAGCCCCTTGGCCTTCTTCTCACTCAGCCGCCGGTGCGAAGTTGAGGATGGCGCCGTTGATGCAGTAGCGCAGGCCGGTGGGGGGTGGGCCGTCTTCAAAGACGTGGCCGAGATGGCCGCCGCATTGGCTGCAGTGGCATTCGATCCGGATCATGCCGAGGCTACGGTCGACGGTGGTGGCGACGGCGCCGGGTTCGGGGTCGTTGAAGCTGGGCCAGCCGGTTCGGCTGTCGAATTTAGTTTTGGCGACGAAGAGTTTCTGGCCGCAGCCGGCGCAGGAAAAGCTGCCGGCGCGTTTTTCGAAGTTGAGGGCGCAGCTGCCGGGGCGTTCGGTGCCGTGGCCGCGCAGGATGTCGTATTGCTCGGGGGTCAGCAGTTTGCGCCACTCCGCGTCGGTATGGGTGACTGGGTAATCCGTTTGCGTGGCTGAGCTCATCAAATCCTCCTGATCGTGCGGCGGACCTGGTGCCGCTTGCCGCCGGGACATCTATATAGGATGAGCTTATTCCCGCCCCAGTTAAGGTTCAACAATGCCACTCGTCTTTCGTCGTGAGTTTGCCGTATCCGCTGCCTGGGTGGCGGGATTGGTCATGGTCACCGGGTTGGCGGTTGCCGTTGTGCGCGGTTCGGCGCTGGCGGACTCGCCGCCTGTGCGGGCGCCGGCGCCGTTGTATGATCCGGCCGATCATGAGGCGAGCGCGACCGCTGTTTTATCCGGCGGCTGTTTCTGGGGCATGCAGGGGGTTTACGAGCATGTGAGAGGCGTGACTCATGTGGTCGCCGGCTACACTGGCGGCGGCGCGGCGGCGGCGCAATATGAGATTGTCAGCACCGGCTCGACCGGGCATGCGGAGTCGGTGCAGATCACTTATGATCCGCGCGTAATTTCGTACGGCCGGATTTTGCAGATTTACGTCTCGGTGGCGGCGGACCCGACCGAACTGAACTACCAGGGGCCGGATAGCGGCACGCAATACCGTTCGGAAATCTGGTACGCGACGCCGGCGCAGCAGAAGACCGCCAGCGCGTACCTCGCGCAGCTGGCGGCGGCGCATGTGTTCGGCGCGCCGATCGTGGTGCGGCTGGACCCGGTGAGGCCGTTCTACCAGGCGGAGTCATATCATCAGGACTTTCTGGCGCGAAACCCGGATTACCCGTACATCGTCGAAAACGATGTTCCGAAGGTGCAGAATTTGCGGCAATTTTTCCCAAGCCTTTACCAGGAGACGCCAGTGACCGTGTTCCCGCTAAGTTGATGTTCCGGCGGTTCCTGGTGCTGGCCTGCCTGCTTGGGCTCGGCGGTTGCGGTCTGTTCGCTGCGCCCTGCCGCGTCGGCTCCGCGGTGATCAAGATCGTGCCGGTGGTCGGCCACGCCGCGGCGACGCCGACCGATGCCTGCGCCAGTACCATCGACCCCGGCTAGTTAAACCTTGGGCGTAATGTCGGCGGCGATCTGCGCCGCCGCCGCCGCTTGCTTGACGTCGATCGAACGCCAGGTCTTCAGGGAAGCTTCCCGCGCGGGGGTGGCGTCACGCAGGCTGGCGGCGATCAAACGGTCGATGACGGCGTGGCGCAATTCGGCTTCGATATTCATGGGATTCATCAACTCCAGCAAAGATTTGTTTGAAAGTCTTTGGTACGGGTCGAACATCTCCCGGCGCCGCGTCGAGAATGTGGCGATGCTATAACGACATTATGGTACGTCATTTCGATAAAGCGAGAACAAAGACGGCGCCGCGCGAGATTGCCGCTCGCGGCGAAGACGGCGCGGGCCTTTAGCGCCGGCGGAGCGCCTGTTAGGCTGGCGCCGGCCAGAAAAGATCAGGGACACCGATGAGCTTAAAGATTGCGGTTCAGATGGACCCGATGCACGGCATCGAGATCACCGGCGACTCGACCTTCGCGCTGATGATGGAGGCGCAACTGCGCGGCCACCAGCTCTGGCATTACGAAGTGCGGCATATGTGGCTGGACGGCGCCACGCTGAAGGCGCGGGTGCAGCCGGTCACCGTCAGGGACGTGGCCGGCGACCATTTCAGCTTCGGCGAGGCACGCACGATCGAATTGCGGGAGATGGACGTGGTGCTGATGCGCCAGGACCCGCCTTTCGACATGGCCTATATCACCGCGACCCATCTGCTGGAGCATATCCATCCTAAAACGCTGGTGGTGAACAATCCGGCCGCGGTCCGCAACGCGCCGGAAAAGCTGCTGGTCACGCATTTTCCGCAGCTGATGCCGCCGACGATGATTTCCTGGGACGTGGCCGCGATCCGGGAGTTCCGCACGCGGCACGGCGACATCATCGTGAAACCGCTGTTCGGCAATGGCGGGCTTGGTGTGTTCCGGATCAAGCCTGACGACGAAAATCTCGGCTCTCTGCTCGACATGTTTTTCGCCGCGACGCGCGAGCCGCTGATGATCCAGCGCTACGAAACGGCGGTGCGCGCCGGCGACAAGCGCATCATCCTGATCGACGGCGAGCCGCTGGGCGCGGTGAACCGGGTGCCGCCGGATGGCGACAGCCGCTCCAACATGCATGCCGGCGGCCGGCCGGAGGCCACCACGCTGACCGCGAGGGATAAAGAAATCTGCGCCGCCATCGGGCCGACGCTGAAGGAACAGGGGCTGTTGTTCACCGGCATCGACGTGATCGGCGACTACCTGACCGAGATCAACGTCACCTCGCCCACCGGGTTGCAGCAGGTCGCGCGGTTCGACGGCGTAAACCTATCGGCGGTGATCTGGGACAAGATCGAGGCGATGCGCGCGTAGAAATTCAGAAGAGGCTCATCACGCCCTTGGCCGGGGGTTTTTGCTGCACCGCAAAATTAACTGGATTTGGCCACTGCGTCGTGCCAGTATGGCCGATGTCCCACACCGAGGCGCGCGATGCTCGATAGAACGATCGTCAACCAGTTTTCCCACATCAAGCCGGGCGACACGCCCTGGCGGATGGACGGCTTGCGAGACTTCTTTCTGTATCGTGACCTCGGCATCGACGAAGCGACCGGCGGGCGGGTGATCTGCCAGCTGGTGAAAGCCAACCCGGAGCGGCCGCCGGAACATGGCACCGGCTGGCACCAGCACATCGCGGATTTTCATATCGTCTACATGATGAAGGGCTGGGCCCGCTTCATGTACGGTGATCGGGAGCATCTGGTTGCGGCCGGGGACTGCGTGCATCAGCGGCCCGGGATCACTCACTACCTGTTCGATTACTCGCCCGACATGGAATACATGGAGATCTCCGCGCCGGCCGCCTTCGGCACCGTGGAGGTGGAGGGCATGGCCGACGTGCCGCCGCCAACACCCTGGACAACGCCCGAACCGCCGGCGGCGCCTGAGCCGGCCGCGCCTGGGCCGGCCGCGCCTGAGCCGGCCGCGCCTGAGCCGGCCGCGTAGCGGTCAGAAATCCAGATCGAGCTCAATGATTTCCTGCGGCTCGCCATGCGAATCGGTGATCCACTCCACCATCGGCGGCCACTGCATGATCGTGGCGCAGTAATCCTGGCAAACCGGTCCCACGGCGACATCGTAACTCATGAACCGTGTCACCACCGGCGCGTACATCGCATCTGCGATCGTTGGCGCCTTACCGAACAGGAACGGCCCTTTCCAGCTCTCGAGACAATCCCGCCAGATGCTGGTGATGCGGTCGATGTCGGCCTGCGCGGAGGACCAAACGGTAAAACCGGGCTTGTGAAAGCGCAGGTTCATCGGCAGCGAGGAGCGCAGCGCCGCGAAGCCGGAATGCATTTCTCCGCTGATCGAGCGGCAGCGGGCGCGGGCCTGCGGTTCGGCCGGCAACATGCCGCTTTCGGGGTACAGCTCGTTCAGATACTCGGCGATCGCGATCGTGTCCCATACCGAAATACTGCCGTGGATCAGGCAGGGCACGAGGATGGACGAGGTTCTCATCAGCAGCTCTTCGCGGGCGCGCGGATCATCCGGCGCGACGTGCTCTTCCACGAACTCGATGCCGGACAGTTTCGCCAGCAGATAGCCGCGCAGCGACCAGGAGGAATAGTTCTTACTGCTGATCAACAACGTTGCCTCAGCCATGTTAATCCTTTCCAGTCGGTGTAAAGCTGTCCATGCTTAGCATTCGGGGCAAGATCGGATACAGATGTCGCGCGACGAGCCAGACGATGTGCCACCACGCAGCGCTGCAAGCAGCAGCCGGAGCCCGAGTATGATCTATCAGATGTACCAGGCGCAAGCCGATTTCCTCAATCCGCTGCGATTGATGGCGCGAACCGGCGCGGCGTTGTTGCGCACGGTCACGCCGCACCCGCCCTATGGCATCGCGCTGCGGCACCTGAACGCGGCGCTGGATGTGTTCGGCCATTCCGGCACCACGCATAAGCGGCCCGCCTTTGCGATCAACGATGTCATGGTCGGCAACAACATGGCGGGCGTGACGGATGAGGTGGTGTTCGAAACGCCCTTCGCCAGCTTGTTGCACTTCAAGAAGGACACCGATCGCCCGCAGCCGAAAGTGCTGCTGGTGGCGCCGATGTCCGGCCATTTCGCGACGTTGCTCCGCGGCACCGCGGAAGTGCTGCTGCAGGACCACGACGTGTATATCACGGATTGGAAGAACGCGCGGGACATGCCGCTGGAAGCCGGCCCGTTCGGGTTTGACGACTATGTCGAGCATGTCATCAAATTTTTGGAGTTTCTGGGGCCGCGCTGCCACGTGATCGGCGTCTGCCAGCCGACTGTCGCGGTGCTGACGGCGGTATCCATCATGTCCGAGGATGACAATCCGGCGACGCCGCGCAGCATGACGCTGATGGCCGGCCCGATCGATACGCGCCGGCATCCCACGAAGGTCAACAAACTCGCGAAGACCAAAGATATCGCCTGGTTCAAGGAGAAAATGATCGACGTGGTGCCCTGGCGCTACAAAGGCGCCGGGCGCGAAGTTTATCCCGGCTTCATGCAGCTCACCGCCTTCGTGTCGATGAACCTGGACAAGCACATCGCGGCGCATCAGCGGCAGTTCCGCGCGCTCGCGACCGGCGACGCCAGCGCCGCCCAAACGCACCGGGCATTTTACGATGAGTATCTGGCGGTGATGGATCTGCCGGCGGAGTTTTACCTGGAGACGGTGCAGCGTATTTTTCAGGACCACGATCTGCCGCGCGGCGTCCTCAAATACCGCGGCCGCGCGGTGAAGCCGGAGACTATCAAGAAAACCTTCGTGTTCACGGTCGAGGGCGAGCGCGACGATATTTGCGGGCTCGGCCAGACCGCTGCGGCGCTCGATCTCTGTTCGCAGTTGCGGCCGCTGCTGAAACGGCATTACGTGCAGACCGGCGTGGGCCATTACGGCGTTTTCAGCGGCAAGCGCTGGGCCGGCGAGATCTATCCGCGAGTTCGGGAAGTCATCCAGTTCGCCGCTTGAAACTCACTCCGGCGGCCATCTGAAGCGTCTTTCTGCGCTTCCAGTGCTCGCGTACCAGCGTACGCTCCGCGCCGGTTCTCGAAAGCCCGCCCCAGCTGACTCACCAGAGCGAGTTTCAACGACCGAGGCGCGATCAGGCAATGGTGGCATTTGCCGCTTGAGTCGCTGCTTTCATTACCTAGATGGTGTCGGCAACAACATCAGAGGAAATCATGGCCGATCTCACATTTTCCGAGCTGGCGGAAAAAATGAAAGACATCGATATCGCGGTATTGACCACGCGAGGTGAAGGTGGCGCGCTCGCCGGCCGGCCGATGAGCAACAACGGCGATGTCAATTACACGGGCGAATCATATTTCTTCACCGAGGAAACGACGCATACGGTGTCGGATGTCGAGCGTGATCCGAATGTCGGCCTCGCTTATCAGGGCTCGCAGAAGTTGTTCGTCGGCAACAAGTTTTACGTCTTCGTCGAGGGCAAAGCCGAGCTGATCCGCGACAAGGCAAGCTACGCGCCGCATTGGCGGCCGGAACTCGACAAATGGTTCGCGAACGGCATCGAAACGCCGGACATCGTGATGATCAAGGTGACAGCCGAGCGGATCAAGTACTGGAACGGCATGGAGCACGGCGAGGTCGTTCTTTAAGTATGTGGCTTCGGCCGCTGGTCTGGTCTACTTGTGGATCAGCGTGCCGATGCCGCCTTCGGTGAATAGTTCCAGCAGCAAGGCGTGCGGCACGCGGCCGTCCAAGATGGTGGCGCCGCGTACGCCCTGGCGTATCGCTTCGATGCAGGTTTCCACTTTCGGGATCATGCCGCCGGAAATCGTGCCGTCCGCGATCAAGCCGGCAATGGCGGAGAGCGGCAGGTCCGGCATCAGGGCTTTGGACTTGTCCAGCACGCCCGGCACGTCGGTGAGGAGCAACAGGCGGTTGGCGTTCAGCGCACCGGCAATCGCGCCGGCCACCGTGTCGGCGTTGATGTTGTAAGTTTGGCCGTCCTCCCCCGCCCCGATCGGCGCGATCACGGGCACCAAGCCGGCGCCTGTCAAAGCGTGGATCACCCGCGTGTCGATATGCGCCGGCTCGCCGACAAATCCCAGATCGAGCGGGCGTTCGACAGGCGAGTCTGCGTCCTTCTTCAGGCGTGTCAGCTTGCGCGCGCGGATCAGCCCGCCATCCTTGCCCGAGATGCCGACCGCCAGCGCGCCGGCCCGGCTGATCAACCCCGCCACGTGTTTGTTGACCGTGCCGGACAGCACCATCTCGACAACGTCCACCATCTCCGCGTCGGTCACGCGCAGACCGTCGATGAAGGTGGATTTGATCGCGAGGCGCGCCAGCATGGCGCTGATCTGCGGCCCGCCGCCATGCACGATCACCGGGTTGATGCCGACCTGCTTCAGCAGCGCGATGTCGCGGCCGAATTCGTTCGCCGGACCTTCCTCGCCCATGGCGTGGCCGCCGTATTTCACCACCACGGTGGCGCCGGCGTAGCGCCGCATGTAGGGCAGGACCCGGGCGACGATCTGCGCCTGCTCATTGGCTTTGCTCAGCGTCGCGGCGTCCATTCTGCTTCCCTCTTTTGCTCCGCCAGCTTTGCCGGGTTTCGCGGCGGCGGCAATGGTCAGGCCCAAGGGTCAGCTATCGATAAAGCCCGCGATGCTGGCACGCAAAGCCTCGATGCCGAGGCCGGTGGTGCTGGAGGTGGTGAACACCTGGTTCAGCGCGGCCGGATGGGCGGCGGCCAGAAGCCGGGTCTCCTCCTGCTTTTTGGCAAGTGCCGAGGGTTTCAGGCTGTCGGCTTTGGTCAGCACGATCTGGTAGGCGACCGCGGCCTGGTCCAGCAGATCGAGCACGGTAGCGTCCGCGGCTTTCACCTCCACGCGCGCATCCAGGAGCAACAAAACGCGGCGCAGGTTCGGCCGGCCCCGCAGATAGTCCAGCATCAGCCCCTGCCAGTCGCGTTTCACCGCTTTCGGCGCCTCGGCGTAGCCGTAGCCCGGCATGTCCACCAGCACGATGGGCGCGGCTTCCAGCTGGAAGAAATTCAACTGCCGCGTTCGCCCCGGCTGGTGCGAGACGCGGGCGAGCGCGTGCCGCCCGGTCAGCGCATTCAGCAGCGTGGACTTGCCGACATTGGAGCGTCCGGCAAAAGCAATCTCGATCCCCCGCGCCTCCGGCAAATGATCCAACGCCTGCGCCGCATAAAAAAAGTCGCAAGACGAAGCAAACAACCGCCGCCCCGCTTCTACCTCCTCGGCGCCGAACTCGGGCGCATCGAACGCTGGCAGACTCTCACTCACCCTTACTGACAACTGACAACTGACGGCTGACGACTGGCTTCGCTGCCTGGCGCATGATCAGCCATTGCTGCGCGACGGTAAGCAGGTTGTTCCAGGTCCAGTACAGCACGAGGCCCGCCGGAAACCGCGCCAGCATGAAGGTGAAGATGATCGGCATGAACTGGAACAGCCGCGCCTGCACCGGGTCCGGCGGCGCCGGGTTCAGCCGCTGCTGCAGGAACATGGTGAAACCCATGATGATCGGCAGCGCGCCGAGATGCAGGAACGGCGAGAGGCCCGACGGGTCAAACGGGATCAGGCCGAACAGGTTGAACACATTGGTCGGATCGGGCGCGGAGAGGTCGTGAATCCAGCCATAGAACGGCGCCTGCCGCATCTCGATCGTACTGTAGATCACCTTGTACAGCGAGAAGAACACCGGGATCTGCACCACCAGCGGCAGGCAGCCGGAGGCCGGGTTGATCTTCTCGTTGCGGTACAGCGCCATGATCTCGGCCTGCTGCTTCGGTGCGTCGTCCTTCAGCCGGTCGCGGATGGCTTTCACCTTCGGCGCCACCAGCTTCATTTTACCCATGGAGCGGTATGAGTAGTTGGCGAGCGGGAAGAACAGCAATTTTACGCCGACCGTGAAGATCAGAATCGCCAGCCCGAAATTGCCGATTTTGGCGTTCAGCCAATCCAGGCAGAAAAAGATCGGCTTCGTGATGATGTACAGATAATGCCCGAAATCCACGGCCTTATAGAAGTTCGGGATGCCGTACTGGTTCTGATACGCCTCCAGCACCCGCACCACTTTCGCGCCGGTGAACAGATGCGTCTGCAGGCTGGCGGTGGCACCAGGCGCGATGGTCTGCGGCGCGGCGGTGATGAAGTCGGTCTGGTAAGAGTTGCCGTCGCCGTCGCTCGCCGGCTGGTAGACCATGTAGCCGGTCAGGTTTGCGGTCTGGTCGGGCGCCAGCGCGGTCAGCCAGTATTTGTCGGTAATGCCGATCCAGCCGCCAGCGCTGGTCTCGTTATAGGCGACCCCGCCGGCGGCGTTTTTGCCGTCGGATTTCAGGCTGGCGTAGGAAAGTTGTTTCAGCGTGTTGTTGAACACGCCGAGCGGCCCGTCGAACAGCACGTAAGAAGAGGTCTGCTCCACCGGTTTATAGTCCCGCACCACGCGGGACCAAGGAAACAGGTTCACCGGCGTTTTGCCGCCGTTGATCACCGCCTGTTGCACGGTGAACATGTAATGATCGTCGACGGCGAGGATCAACTCGAAGGTCAGGCCGGCGCCGTTCTTCCAGCTCAGCGTCACCGGCGTCGCGGGCGTCAGCGCCGGCGCGGAGGCGGTCCAGACCGTGCCGTCATTCGGCACGGCGAGGGAGCTTCCCGTGGCGGTCCCACTGCCGGTGGCAGTCCCACTGCTGGTAGCAGCGTTCCAGCCGAACTGCACGAAATACGGCTTGGTCCCGGCGCGGCGGCCGAGGATCTGCACCAGCGGCGAGCTCTGCGCCGCGGTCTCGTGATAATCTTTCAACACGATGTCATCGAGCACCGCGCCGGTCAGGCTGAGACTGCCGGAGAGTTTCGGCGCGTCGATCGTAAGGCGCGGACCGGTCGGTGCCGGCGCGGACTGCGCGGTGCCCGGCGCGCCCGCCGCCTCGGCGGCCTGCGGCGTGCCGGCCACCTGTTGCGCCTGTTGCGTGGTCAGCGCGGGGGACGGCGCCGGATGCGGCAGATAACGCTCGACCACGAACTGAAACAACAGCAGGATGGCCAGCGAGAGGGTAATGGCCGTCAGCAGGCGCTTCTGATCCATGATTCAGGCTTCCGTGGGGGGAACCGGGTCGTAGCCGCCCGGGTTCAAAGGATGGCAGCGCAGCACACGCCTGCCGGCGAGCAAGCTGCCGCGCCAGGCGCCATGTGTTGCCAAAGCTTCGCGCGCAAAGGCGCTGCAGGACGGGGTGAACCGGCAATGCGCGCCGATCACCGGCCGCAAGGTCAGCTCGTAGGCGCGCACCGCGCTGGACAGAACACGCGCCGCGGGCGTCACCGGCGCAGCTCGGCGAGCGCCGCCTCCAGCCCGTCGCAAAGCGCGCGGAACGGCAAGCGCGCGGTGTCCTGCCGGCAGACCAGCACCAGTTCCAGGCCGGTCAGCCCGGCGGGACCCAGCGTCAGCCGGGCGGCTTCGCGCAAACGGCGGCGGGCGCGGTTGCGCGCCACCGCGTTGCCGATCTTGCGGGTCGCGGTATAGCCGATCCGCAGCGGCTCAGCTTCCGCGACGCGCCGCAATTGCATCACGAAACCTGGCTTTGCCAATTTCCTGCCACGCGCCAGTTGCAAAAATTCTGCCCGGCGTTTCAGCGTAGGCGGGGGGCTGAACATGGCCATGATCAACGCCTCTCAGCCAAAAAGGCTCAGGCGGAAAGCTTGGCGCGGCCTTTGGCGCGGCGATTGGCGATCACCTTGCGGCCGCCCACGGTGGCCATGCGTGCGCGAAAACCATGCCGGCGCTTGCGGACGAGCTTCGAGGGTTGGTAGGTCCGTTTCACGTGGGCAGCTCCGGCGCGATACGTCGCGTATAAAAGGTGGTTGCAAAAAGGCGGCGGCCGAACCGTAAAACGGATCAGTCGCGGTGCGGCGCATATAGGCGGAGGGCCGTGCGGACGTCAATCTGCGCGATTTGCCGAGGATTTTGAGGATTTCGCCGGCGGCCGCTTGCCGCCGCCACCGCGTGCGCGCAGCGTAACAACATGCCGATGTCAGTTAAGTCCTCCCCAACGTCCTCCGGCGCCATCGCGATCGCTTTGCAGGGCGGCGGCGCGCATGGCGCGTTCTCCTGGGGCGTGCTGGACCGGCTGCTGGAAGACGGGCTGACATTCGGCGCCATCACCGGCGTGTCCTCGGGCGCGCTGCTCGCGGCCATGGCGGTGCAGGGTTTCACGCGCGGCGGCCGGAGCGGCGCGCGCAAGGCCATGCGGGCGTTATGGGAGCGGGCCGCCGGCGCCAGCATCTTCGGGCCGCCCAGCGCCTCGTTCGACTGGCTCTGGGGCTGGGACAAGGGCCTCGAAATGGGCACCGAAATGGCCTGGCAAGGCATCACCAACGCGTTCCGGATGTTCAGCCCGAATCAGCTCAACCCGTTCGGGCAGAACCCGATGCAGCCTTTGCTGGAGGACCTGCTGGACCTGGAGGCGATCCGCGACCCGGCGGCGCCGCGGCTTTACGTGGCGGCGACGGATGTGGAAAGCGGCACCGCGCGGATTTTCGACAATGCCAGCCTGAGCGTGAAGGCGCTGCTGGCCTCCTGCTGCGTACCGATGCTGTTCCCGCCGGTGCAGATCGACGGGCGCAGCTACTGGGATGGCGGCTACTCCTGCAATCCGGCACTGGCCCCCGTGCTCACGCCGCCGCCGGAGACGCTGGTGCTGGTGCGGGCGCAGCCGCGCGCGCGCAAGGGCGTGCCGAGCAGCACCGCCGATATCGTGCACCGGCTCCATGAGATTGCTTTTCAGGCGCCTTTGGACGCAGAATTGCGCGCATTGCCGGCGGGCGTGCGATTGCGCGATATTTCGGCGGACGCAGCACTGGCACGGCACCCTCTAACTTCGAAGATGAACACGGATTGGACCTTCATCGAGACCCTGTTTACCGCCGGCCGGGAAGCCCCGGAACTCTCGCCGGGAACGATGATGCCGGCCTGAGGCGGCGGCGGCGTGACCAGACGGTGTTCGGCGGCAGCCTGTCGGCGCGGGTGCTATGGCTGACCATCGGCATTATCCTGTTTGTCGAGCTGATCACCCTGATGCCGAGCCTGGGGCGGGAGCGGCAGGACTGGCTGCTGGAGCGGGTGACGCAGGCGCATCTTGCCGCCTACTCCGCGATGGCGGCCGATGCCGCCGGCAAGACCGGGATGCTCGATGAGCAAACGCGGGCGGCGCTGCTGACTTTGTCGGACACCGCGTCGATCCGCCTCGTCGTCCCCGGCAAAATTTTTCAGCTGCCGCCGATCGGTCCCGTTGTGGCGCCTGACCGCCGGATCGATCTCGCCACCGAAAGCCTGCCGGCCTCGATGTGGCAGGCGGACCGTGCGGTGGTGGGGCTCGGCGGCCGGTGGCTGGAGGTGGTCGGGCCGAGTCCGCTGCAAAGCCAGATGATGGTGGACATCGTGGTCAGCGGCAAGGCGCTGATGCGGCATCTGCGCGCCTACGTTGCCAATGTCGCCGGCGTGGCGGTGATTTTGGCGGTGTTGACCGGCTTCCTGGTGTTCTCGGCAATGGACCGGCTGCTGGTGCGGCCGATGCAGATACTGACCGCCAGCATCGTCGGCTTCCGGCGTGATCCCGAACATGCCGAGCAAAACGATCTAAGCTGGCTGGCGGCGCGGCGCGACGACGAAATTTCCAGCGCGGCGCGTGAACTGGCGGAAATGCAGGTCGAATTGCGCGCGGCGTTGTGGCGCAACGCCAGGCTGGCGGCGCTCGGCACCGCGGTGGCGAAGATCAGCCACGATCTGCGCAACATTCTAAGCTCCGCTTTGCTGGTGGCGGACCAGTTGCAGGAGACCGCCGACCCAGCGGCGAAGCGGGCGGCGCGGACGCTGATCCCGTCCGTGGAACGGGCCGCGGCGCTGGTCAGCAACACGGTGGATTTTGCTCGCGAAGGGCCGCCGGCGATCGTGCGCGGCGCGGTATGCCTGGTCGAGCTGATCGACGAAGCGGCGCTGGCCCTGCAGCCGCATAATCCGAATATCGCCATCGAGAACCAGGTGCCGGCCAGCCTGGTGCTAGCACTGGACCGGACGCAGATTTACCGCGTGCTGGTTAATTTGCTCCGCAATGCCGCCGAGGCCGGCGCCAGCCGCGTGACCTTGCTGGTAGAGATCGAGGAAGGCGCGACGCGGCTGATCCTCGCCGATAACGGGCCGGGTTTGCCGAAACGGGTGAAAGACAATCTGTTCCGGCCTTTCAATGGCGCGGGCCGGCGCGGCGGCAGCGGCCTCGGCCTGGTAATCGCGCGCGACCTGATCCGCGCCCATGGCGGCGATCTCGTGGTGCGCCGGACCGGCTCCGGCGGCACCACGTTCGCGATGGATCTGGCGCTGGACGGGCTGAACGACGCGGCGGTGCCCAAGCCATATGCTAGCAACCCGATATAGATTGGACGACGTTGCTGCGGTTTTTGGCGTAAAGAGGTTGTTCTTCTGTTTAAACCCCTCGATCCGGTAGAACGTCGCTAATTTCCGCGTCCCACTTGCTTTCCGTGGAAAGATATCCTTCTTACGAGCTATGATACCCGTGGCGCTCGACCCTCGGAATGTGAGTTTTGCCGTTGCCGGGAACGCCGATTTGGCGTTGCGCCGGCTGCGGCTGCTGCGGCGCGCAGGTGCCGATGTGCAGTTGTTTGCGGACGCGCCGTCGCCGGCGCTGGCGGCGGAAGCCGGCGCGATGTTGCGCGCCAGACTGCCGGCGGATGAAGACCTCGGTGCGCTGCACGTATTATGGGTTGTCGATCTGCCGGAGGCGGCGGCCACGGCGTTGGCGGGCCGCGCCCGGGCGCGGCGCGTGCTGGTCAATGTGGAAGACCGGACCGCGCTGTGCGACTTCCACTCGGTTGCGGAGGTTCGGCGCGGCGACCTGTTGCTGACCGTCTCCACCGGCGGCGCGGCGCCTGGTCTCGCCGGCAGCATCCGGCGCTCGCTGGAGACATGCTTCGCGTCGGTCTGGGCGGAGCGGGTGGAGGAGGTCGGCGGCCTGCGCCGGCAATGGCGGGACGAGGGCGCGAACATGCCGGAGATCGCCGGCCGTATCGACGCGCTGGTGGCGGAGCGCTGTTGGCTGTCCTGCCCAAAGCCCCATTAACAACGCCCTCCGATTAGGTTCAGCCCATGCCAAAGATGACTACGTTACCGAACACGGCGCCGTTCGCGCCGGAACAGATCGCGGCCCTCGATCAGGTGATCGGCAGCGCCTCGCTGGTGCAGCGCGCCTGGCTGTCGGGCTTTCTCGCGGGGCTGGACGCGGCCGAGGGCAGAGGTGCCGAAGCGGCCCCTGCCCCACTGGCGCCGCCGGCCGACAAGCCGAAGCTGCTGATTTTATATGCGACCGAGTCCGGCAACGCCGAGGCGCTCGCCACCCGCACCAAACAGGACGCCGCGAAGCGCGGTTTCGCCGCGCGTGTGCTGGACATGGCGGACGCCGACGTGGCCAGCCTGAAATCCGCCGGCACCGTGCTCGCGATCGTCTCCACCTGGGGCGACGGCGAGCCGCCGCAGCGCGCCGCGCCGTTCTACCGGGCGCTGATGGGCGACGCGGCGCCCCGGCTGGACGGCGTGAAATTTGCCGTACTGGCGCTAGGCGACTCCTCTTACGCGCAGTTTTGCGAGACCGGGCGGCGCGTGGATGAGCGGTTCGCGGCGCTGGGCGGCAGCCGGGCGGCGGAGCGGATCGATCTCGACCTGGATTACGAGGCGGGCGCCAAGACCTGGTTGAACGAGACGCTGGAGAGCCTGGCGCCGAAAGAAGCCGGTTCGGTTATCCATGTCGATTTTCAAAAGCCGGTAGCCGGCGCCGGTATCTCCAAAACCGCGCCGTTCGCGGCGGAGATCACCGCGCACCACAAGCTCACCTCCGACCGCGCCGACAGCGAGACCTTCCAGGTCGAGCTCTCCCTCGCCGGCTCCGGGCTGAGCTATGAGCCGGGCGACGCGCTGGGCGTGGTGCCGGAAAACGATCCGGCGCTGGTGGCGGCGGTGCGCCGCGCCGCGGGGCTGCCGGATGACGCCGCGACCGTGGAGGCGCTGACCAGCCGCTACGACCTCAGCACGCTGACGGCGAAACAGGTGAAGGACTACGCGACATTGACCGGCGATGCCGGCCTGTCCGGGCTGGACGACGCCGGCCGCACGAAATTCACCACCGGCCGCCAGCTGATCGACCTGCTGGAAGCAGCACCGCACCGGTTGGCGCCGGAAGCGTTGCTGGCGCTGCTGCGGCCGCTGGCGCCGCGTTATTATTCGATCGCCTCTTCGCAGAAGCTGGTGGGCGAGGAAGCGCATCTGACCGTCGCGCGGCTGGCTTACACCTCCGCCGGGCGGGAGCGGCTGGGCGTCGCCTCCGGGCTGATGGCGGACCGCCGGCGCGCGGGCGACAGCCTGAATGTGTTCATCCGCCCCAACCCGCATTTCCGCCTGCCGAAGGACGAGGCCGCGCCGGTCGTGATGATCGGCGCCGGCACCGGCATCGCGCCCTATCGTGGCTTTCTGCAGGAGCGCGAGGCGACCGGCGCGAAAGGCAAATCCTGGCTGATCTTCGGCCACCGGCATTTCCTGTACGACTTCCTGTACCAGCTGGAGATCCAGGACTGGCTGAAGAGCGGCGTGCTCTCGCGGCTCGACCTCGCCTCCTCCCGCGACCAGCCGGAGAAGCGCTACGTGCAGCATGTGCTGTGGGACCGGCGGGAGGCGCTGCGCGCGCAACTGGCCGAGGGCGCCACGCTGTATCTGTGCGGCGATATGAAGCACATGGCACGCGACGTGGAGGCGGTGCTGGCGCGTATTTTGGCGGACGGCAAGGACGCGAGCGCCGGGGTCCAGGCGCTCGACGCGCTGATCGCCGCCGGCCGCTACAAAAAGGATGTGTATTGATGTTCGACTTGGTTGATCCGCCCGCCGCCGAATGCGTGCTGGAGTCGATGATCCAGGATCGGTTCGCCGGCAAGATCGCGCTGGTGTCTTCGTTCGGCACCGAGTCCGCGATTCTGCTGCACATGATCTCGGAAATCGACAAGAGCACGCCGGTGGTGTTTCTCGACACCGGCAAGCTGTTCCCGGAGACGCTCGCCTATCGCGACGCGCTGGTGGCGCGACTGGGCCTGACCGATGTGCGGAGCATCCGGCCCAGCGGCGCGCAGCTTGCCGCCTATGATCCGGACGGGCGGCTGTGGGAGCGTGATCCCGACCTGTGCTGCGCGATCCGCAAGACCAACCCGCTGGACGGCGCGCTGGAAGGTTTTTCGGCGTGGATCACCGGCCGCAAGCGCGCGCAGGGCGGCACGCGGACCAACCTGACCATGGTGGAAGCCGGGCCGGACGGGCGCACAACCGTCAACCCGCTGGCGTTCTGGGACGATGACATGATCGAGGGTTACTTCGGTCGCCATGATCTGCCGCGGCATCCGCTGCAGGCCGAGGGCTATACCTCGATCGGCTGCGCCACCTGCACGCTGCGGCCGCTGCCGGGCGAGGATAAACGCTCCGGCCGCTGGGCGGGGCTGGATAAAACCGAGTGCGGCATTCATCTGGCGCGGCCCCTGGAACAGGCGGTGGCGGCATAATGACCGACGCGCCGAAGCTCGCGCATAACGAAACCATCAAGACCAACAGCCGGTTTCTGCGCGGCACACTGGAAGACGGCCTGGCCGAGCTCGCAACCGGCGCGATCTCCGAGGACGACCAGCAGCTCATCAAATTCCACGGCATTTACTTGCAGGATGACCGCGATCTGCGGCCGGAGCGGGCGAAGCGCAAGCTGGACAAGGCTTACGCCTTCATGGCGCGGCTGCGTGTGCCGGGCGGGGTGCTGTCGCGCGAACAATATCTGGCGATGGACAAGCTGGCCGATGAACGCGGCAACCACACGCTGCGCGTCACGACGCGCCAATCCATCCAGTTCCACGGCGTGATCAAGACCAATCTGAAGCCGGCGCTGCGGCAGATCGACTCCGTGCTGCTGGACACCATCGCCGCCTGCGGCGACGTCAACCGCAACGTGATGTGCACGCCGAATGAATTCGCCGGCGCGGTTTATGCGCAAGCCGAACAGACCGCGCGCGAGATCAGCACCGCGCTCCTGCCGCAAAGCGGCGCCTGGCGGGAGATTTTTATCGATGGCGAGAAGGTGACGGAGGCGACCGAGGCCGAGCCGATCTACGGGCAGACCTATCTGCCGCGCAAGTTTAAGATCGCCGTCACGGTGCCGCCGCAGAACGATGTCGACGTGTTCGCGCATGATCTCTGCTACATCGCGATCGTCGAGAACGGTGTCGTGGCGGGCTACAACGTCGTGATCGGCGGCGGCATGGGTGCCACGCATGGCGACGCGGAGACATTTCCGCGCGTCGGCGACGTCGTCGGCTTCTGCGGCGTGGACAACGCCGTCGCGGTCGCGGAGGCCGTGGTCACCACGCAGCGCGATTACGGCAACCGCTCCAACCGCCGGCGGGCGCGGCTGAAATACACCATCGTGGACCGCGGGCTGGAGTGGTTCGTGGCGGAGGTGAACAACCGGCTGAAGGAAAAGCTGCAGCCGGCGCGGCCGTACAACTTCACCGATAACGGCGACCGCATGGGCTGGCACACCAGCGATGACGGGCTGCACCATCTGACGCTGTTCATCGAAAACGGCCGCGTCGCCGATGTCGAGGGCTGGAGGTTGAAGACGGCGCTGAAGCAGATCGCGGAAACGCACGATGTTTCGTTTATCCTGACGCCGAACCAGAATGTGATCATCGCCCGCGCGACCGATGCGGCGCGGGCGGAAATTGAAAAGACCCTGGCGGCGCATGGCGTGAAGCTGCGCGCTTCCGTGTTGCGCGAAGCCGCCATCGCCTGCGTGGCGCTGCCCACCTGTGGCTTGGCGCTGGCGGAAAGCGAGCGTTATCTGCCCAGCCTGATCACCAAGCTGGAGGCTCTGCTGGCGGAACATGGCCTGGGCGATCAGCCGATCAACGTGCGGATGACCGGCTGCCCGAATGGCTGCGCGCGGCCATACATCGCGGAGATCGGCTTCGTCGGCCGCAACCCCGGCAAATACAACCTTCATCTCGGCGGCGCGCGCGACGGCTCGCGGCTGAACCGGCTGTACCGGGAGGACGCCGACGAGGTCACGATTCTGGCCACGCTGTCGCCGCTGTTCGCGGACTACGCGGCCGGGCGCGAGGCCGGCGAGGGCTTCGGCGACTTCATTACGCGCCGCCAAGTCGTTTGACCGCGCGCGTTTTTCTGCTCGGCGCCGGGCCGGGCGATCCGGAGCTGCTGACGGTAAAGGCCCACCGCATCCTGCAAACCGCCGACGTGGTGCTGCATGACAGCCTAGTCGACGCGCGGGTTCTGGAGCTCGTCCCTGCCGGCGCGATCATCGTGGACGTCGGCAAGCGCTGCGGCGCGCGCGCCACCAAGCAAGCGGCGATCAACACGCTGCTTTGCGCGCACGCCCGGAGCGGCGGCGTAGTGGTACGGCTGAAAGGCGGCGACCCGATGATTTTCGGCCGTGCCGATGAGGAGCTGGCGGCGCTGACCGCCGCCGGTTTCGCCTGCGAGGTTGTCCCCGGCGTGACCGCCGCCAGCGCCGCCGCCGCGGCGGTGCAACTGTCTCTAACCCGGCGGCATGTGTCACGCGCGCTGCACGTGCTGACCGGCCATGGCGCGGACGGAGCATTACCTGCGCATGATTGGGCGGCGCTGGCCGCAACCGGCGGGACGCTGGCGCTGTACATGGGCGCGCGGCAGATCGTCAGCGTCGCGACGCATCTGATCGAGGCCGGCCTGGCGCCGGAAACGCCGGCAACCGCGGTGGAAAGCGCCAGCCTGCCGGCGCAGCGCATGATCCGCGGCACCGTCGCCACCCTCGGCCGCGCCCTCGCGGCAAGCGCGCCGGGCGGGCCGGTGATCGTGCTGATCGGCGACGCCATGGCGATACGCGAGCCCGCGGCCAAGGCGCCGCTGGCCGATGCGACGCTTACGGCCTAATTATCCCGCCGCCTTGCGCCGCGCCTTTCCCGGCCTGTCGGCGTTCAGCAGCGGCGCCAGGAAGCGGCCCGTGTAGCTCGCCTTCACGGCCACAATCTCCTCCGGCGTGCCGGTGGCGACGATCCGGCCGCCGCCGTCCCCGCCCTCCGGGCCGATGTCGATCAAATGATCGGCGGTTTTGATCACTTCCAGATTATGCTCGATCACGATGATGGTGTTGCCGGCGTCCACCAGCGCATGCAGCACTTCCAGCAGCTTGCGGATGTCTTCGAAATGCAGCCCGGTGGTCGGCTCGTCCAGAATATACAGCGTCCGCCCGGTCGGGCGCTTTGCCAGTTCCTTCGCGAGCTTGATGCGCTGCGCTTCGCCGCCGGACAGCGTGGTCGCCTGCTGCCCCAGCTTGATGTAGCCGAGCCCGACGCGGCTTAAAATCGACAGCCGGTCGCGGATTTTCGGCACCGCCTTGAAAAACCCCAGCGCCTCTTCCACGCTCATATCCAGCACGTCGGAGATGGATTTCTCGCGGAACTTCACTTCCAATGTTTCGCGATTATAGCGCTTGCCCTTACAGGTGTCGCAGGTCACGAACACATCCGGCAGGAAGTGCATCTCGATCTTCAGCAAGCCGTCGCCCTGGCAGGCCTCGCAACGGCCGCCTTTCACGTTGAAGGAAAACCGCCCGGCCTTGTAGCCGCGGGTCCGCGCTTCCGGCATTTCCGAAAACCAGTCGCGGATCGGCGCGAACAGGTCGGTATAGGTCGCGGGGTTGGAGCGCGGCGTGCGGCCAATCGGCGATTGGTCGATATCGATGATCTTGTCCAGCTGCTCGAGCCCGTCCAGCCGGTCAAACGCCGCCGGCACTTCGCCGGAGCCCATCAGCCGCCGGCTCACCGCCTTGTACAGCGTGTCCACCACCAGCGTGGACTTGCCGCCGCCGGAGACGCCGGTGATGCAGGTGAACACGCCGAGCGGAAATGCCGCCGTCACGTTCTTCAGATTGTTGCCGCGCGCGCCGATGACTTTCAGCACGCGGTCGTTTTGCACGGGCCGCCGCGGGTCCGGGATCGGGATCATTTTCCGGCCCGACAGGTAGTCGCCGGTGATTGATTTCGGGTTCGCCGCCACCTCCGCCGGCGTGCCCTGCGCCACCACGTAGCCGCCATTCATGCCGGCTTCCGGTCCCATGTCGATCAGATGATCGGCGGCGCGGATCGCGTCCTCGTCATGCTCCACCACCAGCACGGTGTTGCCCAGCCGCTTCAGCCGCTGCAGCGTGCCGAGCAGCCGTTCGTTGTCGCGCTGGTGCAGGCCGATGCTCGGCTCGTCCAGCACGTACAGCACGCCGGTCAGCCCGGAGCCGATCTGGCTGGCGAGCCGGATGCGCTGGCTTTCGCCGCCTGAAAGCGTGGCGGAGCCGCGCGCCAGCGTAAGGTAGTTCAGCCCGACATCGACCAGAAACTGCAGCCGATCATTGATCTCGCGCAAAATCCGCCGCGCGATCTCCAGCCGCTGCGGCGTCAGCGTCTCGCCTACTTGGGCGAACCAGTCGCGCGAGCCGGAGATCGACAGCTCCGCCACTTCCGCCAGGTTCTTGCCCGCGATCTTCACCGCCAGCGCTTCCGGCTTCAGCCGCGCGCCATGGCACACCGCGCAGGGCCGCTCCGCCTGGTAGCGGCTCAGCTCTTCGCGCACCCAGGCGGAATCGGTCTCCTTGATGCGCCGCTCCAGATTATGGATCACGCCCTCGAACGGTTTTTTCACCGTGTAGCTGCGCGCGGTGTCTTTGTAGGTGAGCTCCACCGGCTCCTTGCCGCTGCCGTACAGGATCGCCTCCCGCACCGCCTGCGGCAGCTTTTCCCATGCCACGTTCAGCTTTATTTTATAGTGCTTCGCCAGGCTCGCCAGCGTCTGGTCGTAATACGGCGATTGCGCGTTCGCCCACGGCAGAATGGTGCTTTCGTTCAACGCCCGCTGCTCGTCCGGCACCACCAGATGCGGGTCGAAAAACGTCTCCGCGCCCAGCCCGTCGCAGGCGGGGCAGGCGCCGTGCGGCGAGTTGAAGGAAAACAGCCGCGGCTCGATCTCCTCGATGGAAAAACCCGACACCGGGCAGGCGAAGCGCGAGGAAAACACCGTGCGCTCGCCGCCATCCGCGGTCTCGGCATAAACGATGCCGTCGGACAGGCCGAGCGCGGTTTCGAACGAATCCGCCAGCCGCTTCTCGATGCCCGGCTTGACCACCACGCGGTCCACCACCGCCTCGATCTCATGCTTCAGCTTCTTGTTCAGCGCCGGCACGTCCTCGATCTCGTACAGTGTGCCGTCCACCTTCGCGCGGGTGAAGCCCTTGCGCTGCAGCTCCGCCAGCTCCTTGCGGTACTCGCCCTTGCGGTCGCGGATCACCGGCGCCAGCAGCAGCAGCTTGGTTCCGTCCGGCATCGTCATCACCCGGTCGACCATCTGCGCCACGGTCTGCGCCTCGATCGGCAGGCCGGTCGCCGGCGAATACGGCACGCCGGCGCGCGCCCAGAGCAGCCGCATATAGTCGTGGATTTCGGTCACCGTGCCGACCGTGGAGCGCGGGTTTTTCGACGTGGTTTTCTGCTCGATCGAGATCGCCGGGGACAGTCCCTCGATGCTGTCCACGTCCGGCTTGCCCATCAGCTCCAGGAACTGCCGGGCGTAGGAAGACAGGCTCTCGACATAGCGCCTCTGGCCCTCGGCGTAGATCGTATCAAAAGCCAGAGACGATTTGCCGGAGCCGGACAGCCCGGTGATCACGGTCAGCTCCTCGCGCGGGATTTCGATGTCGATGTTTTTAAGGTTGTGCTCGCGGGCGCCCCGCACCGTGATGAAGCCCGCGCCCGACGCTTTAACCATGAGTTGTCTTCACCATGCCAGCCTCACATCGTCCCGGCCTGTCGCCGGAATGTTCCCGCAATGTTCTTGTACGCCAGCCGGTTGCCTGATACAATCTCAAATCGCCTCGCCGGCTGCCTTTACGCTGGCTCACCGATCGAGTTTCGATTAACGTTTACGCCAATAGCAATAGAGGAGGCCCAGGATGGCCGGTAGTGTGAACAAAGTGACGCTGGTGGGCAACCTCGGCAAGGACCCGGAGATCCGCAACACTCAGGCCGGCATGAAAATCGTCAACCTCGCGGTCGCGACCTCCGATAGCTGGAACGACAAAGCCAGCGGCGAACGCAAGGAACAGACCGAGTGGCACCGCGTCGTCATCATGAACGACCGGCTGGCCGATGTCGCGGAAAAATACCTGCGCAAGGGCTCGAAAGTGTACCTGGAGGGCAAGCTGCAGACCCGCAAATGGACCGATAACGCCGGCCAGGAGAAATTCACGACGGAAGTGCTGCTCGGCCGCTTCGGCGCCGAAATGGTGCTGCTGGACCGCAACCCGAATGGCGGCGGCGGCGAGGATTATGCCCCACGCGCAACCCCCGCCGCGAAAACCCCCGCCCGCGCCGCCGCCGGCAGCTGGGACGCGCCGCGGGGCGGTGCAATGGATCTGGACGACGAAATACCGTTTTAGGTAAGAAGGAAGCCCTTCTTTTTGTGAACAAAAAGAAGCAAAAAAACTTTTATGACTCTAGGTCTGTGCCCGTAACGGCGCAGTTGCCTTCGCGCCGGAATAACAAAAGTTTTTTGGTGCCCCGGGCGGGTGGCATTTTTCACAAAAAAGCACTGTTTGCTTCTATCTAAACTTCCGCTCGAAACTCTATCCGTCGAGGCCCGCGCCTGCACCGTCTGCGCGCCGTACCTGCCGCTCGGGCCGCGGCCGATTTTCCGCGTTTCCACCACCGCACGGATGATGATCATCAGCCAGGCGCCGGGCACCAAGGCGCACAACACGGACATGCCGTGGAACGACGCCGCCGGCGACCGTCTGCGCGGCTGGATGGGCGTGGGCCGCGACGTGTTTTACAACACGGCGCGCCTTGCCATCATGCCGATGGGTTTCTGTTATCCGGGCCGCCTTCCCGCCGGCGGCGACTGTCCGCCGCGGCCGGAATGCGCGCCGCTCTGGCACGACCGGTTTCTCCGCCTGATGCCGCAGATCGAATTGTTTCTCCTGATCGGCAGTTACTCCCAGCGCCGTTATCTCGGGCCCGGCAGCATGACGGAGCGGGTGCGAAACTTCGCTACGCACCCAAAATACTTCGCGCTGCCCCACCCCTCCTGGCGCACCATCGGCTGGGAGATGCGCAACCCGTGGTTCGCAACGGACGTCGTGCCCGCCTTGCACGACGCGATCCGCAGGCTGCTGTAAAATTGGCGCGGAACCATTGAAATCACCTCGGCCGCCGCCAACCTAGAACATACCACGAACAAGATGATGGAGAGTTCCATGGCCACGAAAAAACCCGCCCCGTCCAACACCATCAAGGACCCTAACAACTGGACCACCGGCGGCGAGCCGATGACCGGTGCGCAGTCCTCCTATCTGCACACGCTGGCGGACCAGGCCGGCGAACCCGAAGAAGCCGAAGGCGAGCTGACCAAGTCGGAAGCGTCCAAGCGGATCGACCACCTGCGCCAGGAAGTCGGCCTCGCCGACGGCAAAAAGAGCGGCTGAATCGTTCAGGCGGTACGCCTAGCCGGCTACAGCAGCCTCCGCCTATAGGGGGGCATGCTTAAAGACTGTTTCAGAAGTAGCTCGGGTGAGTCGGATAGTGGGCGTCCAGCCTGGGGTGATTTGCGAGCACCGAAGCGGAAGCGTACTTCAGTACGCGCGCATCGGAGCACAGGAAATCGCCTTTAGCCGGCCTCCCGAGTAAACTTATGGAACAGTCTCTCGGACGGCACCCGCACTTCATTTTCTACATGCTGGGCCGCGTCGGCTCTTCCCTGGCGTATCAGATGGGCGCCGTCGCGGTCGGCTGGCAGATCTATGCGCTGACCCATCGCGCGCTCGATCTTGGGCTGGTCGGCTTGGTCAGTTTCCTGCCCACCGCGGTGCTCACCTTCATCGCCGGCCACGCCGCCGACCGATACGACCGCAACCGCGTCACCCAGCTCTGCTCGCTGGCGGAAGCGGTGGTCGCGGCGTTTCTCGCCGCCGGCAGTTTCGGCCGCTGGCTGACGGTGCCTGAAATTTTCGCCGCCGTGACGGTGTTCGGCGCGGTCCGCGCGTTCGAAAGTCCGGCCTCTTCTGCGCTGCTGCCCGGCGTGGTGCCGGAGCGTTTGTTGCAGAGGGCCACGGCGCTGGCGAGCGGCGTTTTCCAGCTCGGCGCCATCGCCGGCCCGGCGCTCGGCGGCTTCGCTTATGCCGTGTCTCCGGGCGTACCCTATGCCATCATGGCCGGTTTCTGGCTGCTGGGCGCCATCGCTCTCGGGTTCATCCGGCTGGACCGTCCGGTGGCGGCCAAGGAGCCACCAACTTTGGCCTCGCTGTTCGCCGGCGTCGGCTTCGTCCGCCGCAACCCGAACATCCTCGGCACCATCTCGCTCGACCTGTTCGCGGTGCTACTCGGCGGCGCTACGGCGCTGTTGCCGATCTACGCGTATGACATCCTGCACACCGGCCCCTGGGGCCTTGGCCTGCTCCGCGGCGCACCGACGATCGGCGCGCTGCTGATCACCTGGGCGCTCGCCCGCCGCGAAATCACGCGGCGCGTCGGCCTGCGGATGTTTCAGGCGGTGATCGTGTTCGGCGTCGCGACCATGGTGTTCGCGCTTTCCCGTTCGGTCTTGCTGTCGCTGTTCGCGCTGGCGATCATGGGCGCCGCGGACATGGTCAGCGTGGTGATCCGTCTGTCGCTGGTGCAGCTCGCAACACCGGACGACATGCGCGGCCGCGTCAACGCGGTGAACTTCCTGTTCATCAACGCCTCCAATCAGCTGGGCGAGTTCGAGAGCGGCGTCACCGCCGCTCTCTTCGGCGCGGTGCCGGCGGCCGTGCTTGGAGGCCTCGGCACCGTCGCCGTCGCGCTGCTCTGGATGAAACTGTTCCCGTCGCTGCGAAAAGCGGAACGGCTGGAATAAATCACCAGTTGTTGCCGGGGTCGAAGCCGCCGCCGCTGTCGATACTGCCCGAGTTACCGACGTCGCCGGAATTATCGCCCCAGCCAGGCGAGCCTTGCAGGCCGTCATCACGGCCGGGATCAACGCCAGCACCCGGTTCGACATTGCCGTTGCCGTTCGGGTCGACTCCCCGGTTGCCGCCCATCATGCCATCTATGATCCGCTCGCCGCCGGCGAAACCGGCGCCTGCCGCCAGGCCGCCAAGCAGCGACCCGCCGACGCCACCGCCGCCCATCATGCCGCCCTGCCCGCCCATCATGCCGCCGCCGCCATAAGGCATGCCGCCGGGCCCGTAAGGCCCGACCGGATTGCCCGGGTTCATCGGGTAGCCCGGCGCCATCCGCCGCCGTGAGCGCATGAACATCCGCACCAGCAGGAACAGCACGACAAACAAGCCGATCACGAAAATCGGGCTGATATGCATGCCGGCGGGCGCCGGGCTGGTTGCCGCCCCGCCACTCGCCGGCGCGCCAGTACCGTTCAGATGCGCCCGCAGCGCCGCCACTTCGTTAGGCTGCGCGAAGGGCAGGCCGGGCGCGTATTGGTCGGCCTTCGCCAGCGCGTCACGCGCCGCGCCTTCATCGCCCCGCGCATCCTGCGCCTCGGCGGTCAGATACCAGGCCACGCCGCTTTGCGGATGGCTTTGCAGGATCATCTGCAGGTCGTTAAGCGCGGCGTTTTCCTGCCCCTGCGCGATCAAGCCCTGGATTTGCTGCGGCGTCGCGCCGCTCTGCGCGCTGGCCGGCAACTGCCACGCGCCGAGCAGCCCCACGACCACCGCCGCTTTCAGAATCTTGCTCCGCATCGCACTCTCCTCGCGCATTTGCTGTCACATGGTGCGGACGGACAAAATACCAACAGCCTGCGTCAAGGCGGCGGCCCAGCCGCCAGAAACACCGTCGCCAGGCTGGGCGCGCTGGAAGGCAAACCAAGCCCAAGGATGTAACCGGCGATATCCGCGTCCGGCACCGCCCGCTCCAGGTCACGCTCGATCAAATGATAATCCGGCGGATAATACGCCAACACCACCGGCGCCGCGGCCGGCATCGCTGCCCAGCAGCTTCGCATGGCCTCCGGCGGCACCAGCTCGTCCTTGCCGCCGTACAGGATCAGCGCCGGCTGATCGAACGCCGCGCAGGCCGCCTGCGCCTGGCCCATCAGCTGCACCAGCCCGGCCAGATTATCCAGCCGCGGCGCGCGGATGGTCAGCGGGTCCCGCCCGAAGGCGATCAGCGCCGCGCGGTTGTCGCTGGCTTTGACATGGGCCAGCCCGCCGGTCAGCCGCTTCGCCGGCGCCACACCAGCCGAAAGCGAAAGGACCGCCCGAAACAAGGGGTTTAGCGCGGCACCGCCCCACACCGCCGGCGCCGACAGCACATAAGCGTCCACCGGCGGTGGAGCGGCGGAAGCGCCCGCCAGGATGCCGATGGCGCCGCCCATGCTCTCGCCCATCAGCACCAGCCGCGTCGCCGGAAACCGCGCCCGCAGGATCACCGCCATGTCCCGCGCCTCATCCACCAGCACCGCCGTGCCCGGCCAATAACCGCGGTTCACGGTAGCGCCGAAGCTCGACTGGTCCGGCGCATAGAGCGCGATGCCCTGCGCGTTCAGCACACTTGCCAGCATCGTCCAGGCGTCGCGGCTGTCGGTATAGCCGTGCAGCGCCAGCACCACGGCGCGCAGCTTCCCCCGCGCCGGGTACAGCCGGTACGGCAGCCGGGCGCCGTCGGGCAACGTGAACAATCCGCTGGTCACGATCGGGAAGCCCGGCCGCGGCTTCGGCGTGCGGAACGGGATGGCCGCGCATCCGGCCAGGACGCAGCCCGCCAGCACGAGCGCCAGCACCGCCGCGCAAAGGTTCCGCGCCACCCGATTTTGCCCTATCACTACGCACACCCTTTGCACGAGGCCACCCCATGCCGGACGGCGCCGAACCCACACCGACCGACACCACCATCGTCACCCGCCGCGCCGTCTCATGCGACGGCGGGGTGGGCGCGGATGGCCACCCGAAGGTGTACCTGCGGATCGCCGACAAGCAAATCACCTGCCCGTATTGCTCGCGCGTGTTTGTTCTGAAACCCGGCGTCACGGACGACGCGCATTGAGCGCCGCCTTCAAACCCAGCGACGCCTATCCGCGCCTGGTGCTGGTCGACGGCTCCGGTTTCATCTTCCGCGCCTTCCACGCCATTCCGCCGATGACGCGCGCCGACGGCGTGCAGGTGAACGCGGTGTACGGCTTCTGCAACATGATCACCAAGCTGATGAAGGACCATACCGGCACGCATCTTGCGGTGATTTTCGACGCCGGCCGCACCACCTTTCGCAACCGCATGTACAGCGAATACAAGGCGCACCGCCCGGAGCCGGCGCCCGAGCTGATCCCGCAATTCGCGCTGATCCGCGAGGCCACCAAGGCGTTCGGTCTGCCCTGCATCGAATTGGAGGACTGGGAAGCGGACGACCTGATCGCCGCTTACGCCAAACACGTCACCGCCGCCGGCGGCGAGACCATCATCGTCTCTTCCGACAAGGATTTGATGCAGCTGATCGGCCCGGCCGTGTACATGCTGGACCCGATCAAGACCACGCCGATCGGCGCCGCCGAGGTGGAGGCAAAATTCGGCGTTTCGCCGGACAAGGTGATCGAGGTGCAGGCGCTGATCGGCGACGCGGTGGATAACGTGCCCGGCGTGCCCGGCATCGGCCCAAAAAACGCGGCGCAGCTGATCTGCGAGTATGGCACGGTGGAGGGCGTGATCGCCGCGATCCCGGAGATGAAACCCTCGAAGCGGCGGGACGCGCTGGAGCAGCACCAGGCGCAGGCGTTGCTGTCCAAACAGCTGGTCACGTTGCGCGACGACGCGCCGCTGCCGGAGCCGCTGGAGGATTTGGTGCTGCGGCATTGGGATGACGCGGTTCTCGGCAAATTTCTGGACGCCAACAATTTTCGCTCAATCAAGCACCGCCTGGCGCTGATCGACCATCCGGAGCAGGACCCGGAGCCGGTGGCGGCGCCGGCGGTGCATTTCACCGGCTACACCGCCGTCACCACGATGGAAGCGCTGCACAATTTGATTGCCACGGCGCGCACCGCCGGGCGCATCGCGCTGGACATGCAGACCGACAACCGCAACTCGCTGCACGGCAACCTGGTGGGGATCGCGGTCGCGACCGATGCAGGCGCAGCCTGGTACATTCCGCTGGCGCACAACCTGGCGCTGGACGACGCGCCGCAGCTGCCGCTGGCGGAAACGCTGGCGGCGCTGGAGCCGCTCTTCGCCGATCCATCCGTGCTGAAAATCATGCACGACGCGAAGTACAACATCGAGGTGCTGACCCGCGCCGGCGCCGCGCTGATCGCGCCGGTGGATGACACGATGCTGATGTCCTACACGCAGGACGCCGGCAATTTCGCGCATGACCGGGAGACGCTGTCGCTGCACCATCTGCAGCATAACCCGGCGCATTACGACACGGTCGCCGGGTCGGGCCGCAACCGTCTCACCTTCGCGGACCTGCCGATCGCCGCCGCCACGAGCTTCGCCGCAGAAGCCGCGGATGTGACGCTGCGGCTGTGGCTGGCGCTGAAGCCGGCGCTGCGCGTGAACCAGTCTCTCGCGCTGTACGAGCTGACCGAGAAAAAACTCATCCCGATCCTGACCGAGATGGAACTGCACGGCGTGATGGTGGACCGCGCCGATCTGCAATCGATGTCCGAAGAATTCGGCGGCCGCATGGGCGAGATCGAGAAGGATATTTTTCGTCTCGCCGGCCAGGAGTTCAACCTCGGCAGCCCGAAGCAGCTGGGCGAGGTGCTGTTCGAAACCTTGAAGCTGCCGGGCGGCAAGAAAAGCAAAGCCGGCGCCTGGGGGACCGATGTTTCGGTGCTGGAGGCGCTGGCCGAACAGGGCTTCGAGATCGCGCAGCGCGTCACCGACTGGCGGCAGTTGTCGAAACTGAAATCCACCTACGCGGACGCGCTGATCGGCCAAATCGACGCCGTGACGGGGCGGGTGCATACCGTGTTTCAGATGGCCAACACCACCACCGGCCGAATTTCCTCGACCGACCCGAATTTGCAGAACATCCCGATCCGCACCGCCGAAGGGGCACGCATCCGTAAGGCGTTCATCGCCGAGCCCGGCCACTGCCTGGTCTCCGCCGATTACAGCCAGATCGAGCTGCGGCTGCTCGCCCATGTCGCGGACATTCCCGCACTGAAACAAAGCTTTGCGGACGGCGAAGACATCCACACCCGTACCGCATCCGAAGTGTTCGGCGTGCCGATGGCCGGCATGGACGCCGCGACGAGACGCCGCGCGAAAGCGATCAATTTCGGCATCATCTACGGTATTTCGGCGTTCGGCCTGGCCCGGCAGCTGGGGATCAGCGGCGGCGAGGCAAAAACCTACATCGACGCGTATTTCCAACGCTACCCGCAAATCCGCGCGTACATGGAAAACACGAAAGAACACGCCCGCATCCACGGCTACGTCCTCACCCCCTTCGGCCGCCGCTGCTGGGTCCCCCGCATCCGCGAAAAAATCCCTGCCCTCCGCGCCTACGCCGAACGCCAAGCCATAAACGCCCCCCTACAAGGCGGCGCCGCGGACATCATCAAACGCGCAATGGTGAAACTGCCGGCGGCGCTGCGCAAGGCGGGGCTCGATGCGCGGCTAATTCTGCAAGTGCATGACGAGCTCCTATTCGAAGCCCCCGACGACCAAACCCAAGCCACCGCCGCCATCGCGCAAGCCACTATGCAAGCCGCCGTCACGCTATCGGTGCCGCTGACGGTGGAGACAGGAATTGGCAAGCATTGGGGTGAGGCCCACTAAGTAAAAGAGGTGTTATGCTGAAGAGAACAATCGTTGTGAATGCCTTTTTGCTAAGCAACCAAATCGCTTACGCAGCTCCTCACATCAGCGAAACCACAATGAGCGCTATCTTAATGTGCGGGCCGCTGGACAGCGCATCAACCAACCTAAAAGATTGTCCCAAGGCAATTGGAATACTCAAAAATGAGTCTGCGGCTGGAGATCCGTACGCAGACTTTTATCTGGCTATGGCTTATTCAAATGGGATTCTCGTCAAGAGCAACGACGTAACCGCTTTTAACTACATGTTGAAGTCTGCAAACGGTGGCGATAAAGCAGCCTTCTACTATGTGGGCGTATCTTATTTACTCGGAGCAGGAACTCCTATTGACGTCGAAAATGCTCTGACTTGGCTAGGGAAGTCCGCCTATGCTGGAGACACAAATGCTCAGTACATGCTAGGACAAGTTTACTCAGAGCAGAAATATGGACACCAAAATTTTGTTCTGTCTTATACTTGGTATGACGTTGCATCTATCGGCGGCCTCGCCTCAGCCAAGCCCATGTCTAATGTAATCGGTGCGCTACTGTCTCGAGAAGAACAACTATCTGCGCAGTCCACTGCCAAGAAGTTGGCTATGGAGCTTGATCCGCATAACATTTCCTCAGCCGGAAATTAAGCTCTCGGCAAGTTCTACGCCCTTGGCACCTTTCCCAATGCCCGCGCCACGCCCTCCGGATCACCTGCGATCGCCTGTAAATATGCCCGCGCCGGCGCGTCCGGTTCCGCCCGTGACTGTTCCCAATCCCGCAACGTCCCCACCGGTATTTTGAACCGCGCCGCGAACTCATCCTGCGTCAGCCCCAGCGTTGTCCGCAACGTTTTCACCAGCGGCACAACCCGCGCCGTGCGCAACTGCGCGGTCGTCATCGGTGCTGGGTCAGCATCCGGCGGCTTAGCTTTCGTTTTGAGTAAAGAAGAAGTCTGCTCCATGCCGTTCTGCTCGTCTTGCTGAAATGATGCGCGTTCGTCCACCGCGTATCGTTAAGTCACGTTCAAAAGCACGTCGCCAAAGCGCCCAATCCGGTTGATCCGTTCTTCGCCATAATCCTCCCGATCGTCCAGAACCTCCACGGCGTATAGGTCCTGAAAAACCTGCTTCGCCTGTTCGAACGTGACGCGGTGATCTTTCCAATCTTAGCAGCTTTGACGTCCGACCACTCAAACGCGTCATCCTGCATAACTACTGTTTCCCGTAGCGCCGTGAAGATATGGTTGAGCCTACCGCCCCATCCGGGGAAGCGCTACATCAACAATGAAGCGTCGATTGGACCCCTAAATGAACCACGCCGCCCTGCACCGCGTCCTCACCGAAGCCACCGCCCCCGGCAAAGTCCCCGGCCTCGCCGCCGGCGTTACCACCGCGGCCGGCACCGTGTTTGAGAGCTACGCCGGCGCTACCACCCTTGGCGGCGATGACCCCGTCACGGCGGACACGCTGTTCTGGATTGCGTCGATGACGAAACCCATCACCTCGCTTGCCGCCATGCAGCTGGTCGAGCAGGGCAAGCTCTCACTCGACGCGCCCATCGGCAACATCCTGCCGCAGCTCGCCCACCCGCAAATCCTGCAGAACGGCACCCTCCGCCCGGCCCGCACCGCCATTACGCTGCGTCACCTGCTCACCCACACCTCCGGCTTTTCCTACACTTTCGCCAGCGCCGAACTCACCGCCTGGCTCGCCGCCCGCGACCCCGCCGCCCCCCGCGCGCACCCCGCGGCGCTGGACCTGCCGCTGCTGTTCGAACCCGGGACCGGCTGGGCCTATGGCATCAGCACGGATTGGGTCGGCCAGGCCGTGGAAGCCGCCTCCGGCGAGCCGCTGGACGCCTATTTCGCAAACCACATCACCGGCCCGCTCGGCATGGACAGCACCATGTTCGTGCCAGCCGGCACGCAGCGCCTCGCCGGCATGCACCGCCGCCAGCCGGATGGCAGCCTGTACGCGCTGCCGCCCACGCCGCCACAAATGCCGGAGTTCTTCTCCGGCGGCGGCGGGCTGTTCTCCACGCTGAACGACTACCTGAAGTTCACCCGCGTCTTCCTGAACGGCGGCGCCGGCTTGGTCTCGCCGGAGACCATCACGGCCATGTCCATCAACCAGATCGGCGGCCTGCGCGCCGGCGTCATCCCCTCCGCGGAGCCCGGCGTCGCGCCCTCGGTCATGTTTCCCGGCATGGACGCCAAATGGGGCCTCGGCTTCATCATCAACTCCGAGCGCACGGCCTTTGGCCGCAGCCCCGGCGGCCTCGCATGGGGCGGCGCCGCCAACACCGGCTTCTGGATCGATCCCGCGCAAGGCTTCGCCGCCGTGCTGCTGATGCAGATCCTCCCCGCCGGCGACCTCACCGCCATGCAGGCCCATTTTGCCTTTGAACGTGAGGTTTATGCTGCGATGCGGTAGCGCGCGCCCCCCAAGCCGCTTATGTTCCGCCCACCAGAACCGGGGATTTGACCATGGACGCCACCGTGCAGACCACCACCAAAACCAAAGTCACCGCCCTGCCGGGGGACGGCATCGGCCCGGAGGTGATGGCCGCGACCATGGAAATCCTTGCCGCCGCGCACGCGCCGATTGAGTGGGAGATGGCCGAAGCCGGCGCCGAGGTGTTCAAAAAAGGCCTGATGACGGGCGTGACTCGCGAAGCGATGGACAGCATTGCGCGCAACGGCCTGGCGCTGAAAAGCCCGCTGGAAACCCCGGTCGGCTATGGCGGCAAATCCGCCAACGTCACCTTGCGCAAACATTTCGAGCTGTACGCCAACATCCGTCCGGTGCGCGAACTGCCCGGCGTCACCACGCCGTTCACCGGCCGCGGCATCGACATGGTGATCGTGCGCGAAAACGTGGAGGACGTGTACGCCGGCATCGAACACATGCAGACCACCTCCGTCGCGCAATGCCTGAAACTGATGACGGCGCCGGGCTGCGAGCGCATCATCCGCGCCGCCTTCGCGGTGGCGGAGGCGGAGGAGCGCAAAACCGTCACCTGCGCCACCAAAGCCAACATCATGAAGCTGACCGAAGGGCTGATGAAGCGCGTGTTCGAGAAAGTCGGCCCGGAGTTTCCGGACATCGCGCAGAACCACATCATCATCGACAACTGCGCGCACCAGCTGGTGATCGCGCCGGAACAGTTCGACGTGATCGTCACCTCCAACATGAACGGCGACATCATTTCGGATGAGGCCGCGGGCCTGGTCGGCGGCCTCGGCATCGCGCCCTCGGCCAATCTCGGCGACCACGCCGCGATGTTCGAGGCGGTGCACGGCTCGGCGCCGCAGATCGCCGGCAAGGGCCTTGCCAACCCCACCGCGCTGCTCTCCGCCGCCATCATGATGCTGCGCCATATCAGCGTGTTTGACGTCGCGGAGACCATCGAGCAGGCCTTGTTCATCACGCTGGCGGAGGGCAAAAACCTGACCGGCGATCTTTCGCCGCGCGGCCATGGTGTCGGCACCGCCGCCTTCACCGCGCAGCTCATCTCCAATCTCGGCCGCTCCTCGAACCTGCCATCGCGCTCTTACAAGAAACTCGAACTGAAACCCTGGCCCGAACTGACCGCGCATACCGAGCCCGGCACGCGCGAGCTGGTGGGCATCGACGTGTTTCTGGAAACCGATCTGCGCGCGGAACAACTCGGCGCCGAACTGGACGTGATCGCCGAAGACAGCCCGTTCCGCCTGGCCGGCATCTCCAACCGCGGCGTGCAGGTCTATCCGCCCACCGGCGGCCAGACCTTCCTGGTCGACCACTTCGCCTGCCGCTTCATGCTGAAACACCCCAAACCCCTGACCGCGTCGACCGCCAACGGCCAGGCGGAAATCAGCTACCTGGTGCAACGCATCGGCGCCCAATTCGCCTGGATGCACATTGAGAAACTACAACGCTTCGACGGCAAGGATGCATTCGAGAGGCCACAGGGGGAGGGTTGAGGAGCGATGAACCGCTTTGGGCAGAGGACCAAACCTAAGTCCTCAACCGGCATTGTTCTCGTCTCTTAAAGCCGCCTCCATGGCGAGAGCGGCGGCTTTGAGGATGGGAAGGTCGTCCACAACGATGCGCCAGATAATGACATCCGAAATTCGATGATACTCGTGACGCAACACGTTCCCGACACCCATGATGAGCGGCCAAGGAACCTGCGGCTGCGTTGCCTGTAGCTCAGGGGGAAGTCGGCGACTTGCCTCCGAAATGATTTCGACACCACGCTGGATCGCGTGACGGAGCACCCAACTCGCCGCGTAATCGTCCAGACCTTTATCCGCGGTTGCGGCCGAAATACCCGCTATGGCTTCGAGAATAGCGGAGACCGCCGGCGCTGCCAGCCGCGCCATCAGAAAATTTGTAGTGCAGAGCTTTCGATGCGGTTTTTCAGCAAAGGGTGGAGACTATCCCGCGTCGTCACATCGACGATCGTGCTCAGTTGGTGTTCCAGAAACTGCTTGATGCCGACCAGATCCAGCAATGAAAATCGGCTGGCATTGTTGTAGTCGATAAAAAGATCAAGATCGCTGTCGTCGCCAGCCTGGTCTCGCACGGTCGATCCAAACAGATACAGCGAAGTCGCGCCAAGCGCCTTTACGGCGTCGGCCTGTCGCGCGAGCAATTCAACGGCTTCATTCTTTCTCATAGCCCAACGGATATAAGCTCCTTTTGCCCGCTGAACCAGATTTATCAAACCGCGTGTTTGTCAATCTCGCCTCCTTGTCAGGTGGTAACAATCTTGCAACATTTAACGGGTTTAAGTACCGTTCGCGAAGGTCCCGTGACGCATTCGCCGCAAGGGACGGAAAGGACGCCATGACACAGACCCATTCATCCGGCACCGCGACGCGCTACCGCGCCGCCGGCCCCGGCGTGATCATGAAGGATTTCGGCGACGAGCTGGTGGTCGCAAACCTCGACACCGGCCTGTTTTACAGCCTCGGCGGCAGCGCCATTGAGCTTTGGACCTGGTTGAGCGAGGGCCGGGCGCTGGACGAGATCGGGGCGGCTTATGTGGGCGATGCCGGCGCCGCGCCCGCCATCGCCGCCTTCGCGGCGCAGCTGGTGGCGGAGGCTTTGCTGCAGCCATCTTCCGATGCGCCCACCCTTTTTTCCGGGGCGCTGGCCCCTGGCCCCTTCGAGCCGCCGATCATCGAAAAGTTCGACGACCTGCAGGGCCTGTTGCTGGTCGACCCGATCCACGACGTCAGCGACCAGGGCTGGCCGCTCCGCGCCAATGGAGCCTAACGGACAAGCGTCCGCCGCCGCGTGAACCAGCACGTCCCGAGGCCGCCCATCCACGAGGCGCTGGCGGCGATGGCCGCGCGCGTCTCGGACGATCCGGCGCTTGGCCTAACTGTACAAGTCGGCCCGCTGACGGTGGCAATCCGCTTTGAAAGTGCCCTCATGAAAGCCGCGCTATCCGGCGCCTTTGCAGTGCGTGGGGGCGCTGGCGAACCGGATTATCGCCTGGTGGCGCTGTCCGGCTCGGCAAGCGGCTACACGCCGCCGCTGGTCCCGGACGATCGTGACGGCGACATCCAGGTCAGCGCCGGCGCGCGAGGCTACGCGCTGTGGTTCGGCCACTTCACCCACACGCTGCACCTGCTGGACCATGCCACCGCCAGCGCCGGCTATTGGATCGACGACGCGGCGGACATCCCCTCCTGGGAGCGCGCGCACCCTTTCCTCGCCTCGTTTCAGGCGATGCTGACCGGCACCGACTGGCTCGGCGTCCATGCCGCCGGCATCTCGCGCGGCGGGCGCGGCCTTCTAATCACCGGGCCGGGCAAAGCCGGGAAAACCAGCCTGTCGCTGGCGGCGGCGCAGGCCGGCTGGGGCTTCGCCGGCGACGACTACGTGCTGGTCAACACCGCGCGGCCGGAAACTGCGCCGCTTTACGCCACCGCTCGGCTGCGCACCGACATGGCGGGACATTTTCCACAGCTGCGCGCAATGGCGGAGCGGGAAATGTCCAACGACCTCGACGATCTCCGGCACGAGCTCTTACTCCCGGAAGGCGATGCGGGCATCGCCATCGGCGGCGCGCCGCTCGCCGCCATCCTGCTGCTGGAGCGCGGCGGCGCGCCCGCGCCGACATTCTCGCCGGTCAGCCGCACCCGCGTGCTGGCCAGCATGATCGCCAACACCACCACGGCGACGCCAGGCTACGACGCGGCGCGCATGGACAAACTCTCTTGCCTGCTCGCCGCGGTGCCGCCGCAACGCTTCGACCCAGGACCGGATTTTCCCGACGCGCTGGCGGCGCTCGCCGCGTTGGTCGGAACATGAATAGCATCAGCGCGATCATGCCGGTGCATAACGGCGCCGCGCATCTGGCCGAAGGCCTGCGCGGCATTCTGGCGCAGAGCCATCCGGTGCAAGAAATCATCGTGGTCGATGACGGCTCGACTGACGGCTCCGCCGAAGTGGCGCGCGCCGTGTCGCCGGACATCATGGTTCTAACCCAAAGCCAACAGGGGCCGGCCGGCGCGCGCAACGCCGGCGCCGCGGCGGCGCTCAGTGCATGGCTGGCGTTCCTCGACCATGACGACCTTTGGCCCGCCGGCCGCACGGCCAAGCTGCTGGAGGCCCTGGCGGCGCAACCGGGCGCCGGGCTGGTCGCGGGCCGCATCGAAATCCGCGCCTCGCCCGGCCTGGCCGAAGACCCGCGGCTCACCCAGGCCAACCACAGCCACGTGCCTTTCATGTTCCCAACCGGGCTGATCCGCCGCGACGTCTGGGTGGCGCTCGGCGGCATGGCGCCGGCGCGGGATTATTCCGAGGATGTGGATCTGTACCTCCGGCTGCTGGAAGCAAAAACCCCCGTGGCGCTAACGGACGCGGTAACGCTGATCTACCGCCAGCATGGCGGCAACCGCTCCCGCGCCATCGAACGGTCGCAGGCCGCGTTGCTGGACACGCTGCGCGCCAGCCTGCGCCGCCGGCGCGGCGCGCGCCTCCGCGAAACGGCCCGCGCGCCGGAGTAACGATGCGCGTCTCGCTGTTGATACCCTGCTACAACGCCGCGCCGTTCATCGAAGCGGCGCTGGCTTCCGCGCATGCGCAGACGCAGCCGCCGGATGAGATCATCGTGGTGGATGACGGCTCGACCGACGCCTCCGCCACGATCGTCACGGCAAGCCGGCCGCCGGTCACGTTGTTGTCTCAAGCAAACGCCGGAGTGGGCGCCGCGCTCAACCTCGCGCTGGCGCAAGCGACCGGCGACCTGATCGCGTTCCTGGACGCGGACGACCTCTGGAAACCGGAAAAACTCGCCCTGCAGCGCGCGGCGCTACGCGCGGAGCCGGCGCTGGATGGCGTGTTCGGCCACATGGAAATGTTCAAAGATCATGGCGCCGAACAGCGCCCGGCCCCCGCCGAGCCAGGATTGGTGAAAGGCACCCTGCTGATCCGGCGGACGGCGCTGGACCGGCTCGGCCACTTCGATGCCGCGCGCCGCTACGCGGATTTCATTGGCTGGTACGCCCGCGCGGTGGCGCTGGGATTTCGCTGGAAGATGCTGCCCGATGTGGTGTACGCGCGGCGCCTGCATGCGGACAACATGGGTCGCCGGGCGCGCCCGGAACAGCACGAAGGCTATCTGGTGACGATGAAGGAGTTCCTAGACCGCCGCCGGCAATGAAGACTGCAACTCGATCGCTTCCAGAAACAGGCCCAGCCGGCGCTTGTCGCTGGTGGCGATGCCGCGTTTGATCGGGTCGAGTTCGCTGGTGATGCGGATGACCAAAGGCAGCACGTTCCAGCGCCGCCAGCGCAGGATGCGGCCGGAGAGCGTGACGGGGCCGGGCGGCGTGATGCCGTCCTCGAAACTCACTTCATGCGTCGCGCCGCCCAGCCAGATGTCCGCGTCGAGCCGCGGGATTGCCGGTGCCAGCGCCGCCGGCACGCCGTTGATCCTTAAAGTAACGCTGACCGCGCCGGGCGCCTGCGCCGGCGTGCAAAGCAGCAGCCATACATGTTCACCGTCGGTCCAGCGCCCCGCCGGTTCCGGCACGGACCAGCCGGCGAGGAACGATGTGCCGGCGTCATCCCGGTCCACATTGAAGCCGCCGGCCTCCAGCCGGCCCAGCGAGGCCAGATCCAGCCCGCGCAAGCTGGCCAGGCGCAGCAAAAACCGGCCGCTGGAAAACCGGCGCAAGGGCGGCAGGCCGGCCAAGGACGTCAAAAGCGCCGGATCAGCCAAAGCCGCGCCACGCCCGCCGCGCCAGCGATTAGCCGCCGCCCGTACCACAGCATCGGCCGGCGAGGGCGGATCGGCGGCGCGGGCGGCAAGCTCCCGCCGCTGCGCAAAATGCCAATGGGGCGCGGGCCAGGCTTCCGCCGGCAGGCGTTGCGCCATGAGGGGCGCGACCTCGGCCAGCGCCAGCCGCGTCCAGCTTTGCAGCCGGTACCGCCTGACCAGCGTCTGGAACAGCCGCCAGTCCAGCTCACCTTCGGCTCGATCCAGCAGCGCCGCCGCCTCCGCCACCCAGTCGATCCGCCGGTCCGCCACGTTATAAAACGCATGGGCCAGCAGCACGAACAGATGATCCGCCAGCCCCGCGACCGCGACCTCCCGCGCGCCGAACCTCCCCGGCGCCGCGCGCGCCAGCACCGCCTCGGCATAAGCCGGGTCGCCCACCGCGGCCGCCGGCTTCCAGTGCAAATCGATCCAGATGTCCTGCCGCGCCCGCACGCCGATCGCATGGCCCTGCGCCAGGTCGCCGACGCCGAGCAGATGCGGCGCCGGCGCCTGCCAGCCGATCCGGCGCAGGATCTTCAGCGCGTCGCGCATCCGGCCCACCGGCGCCAGCAGATCGAAATCGCCCATCGGCCGCGTATCCGTCTGCGCCGGCCAGCGCGCCAGCAGCGCCGCGCCCTTGATCAGCACCACCGGCAGTTCCGCCGCCGCGAACGCCGCCAGCACCTCCTCCACCCGCTGCTTGCGCAACAGGCCGATCAGCCAGTTATGCTTGGACAGGCCGCGCAGCCAGGGCAGCATCGGGTCTTCGACGCCGAGCCGGGCGAGGTTGGTATGCAGCAGCGGCATCAGCCGCAGATACCGCCCGTCCAGCGTGCCGGGCTGGCCATGCGGCCGCCAGGCGTGAAACGCCTCGCGCGCGGCGTCGCCCTCGCCCAGGCAGGCGCGCAGCAACTGGCGCTCGGGCGTGCCAAAAAGTTCCATCCGCGTAATAAACCCCGGCCCGGCGTGGTCGGGCAAGAGCGCTTAGCCGCTCCGACTATCCAGGCCCTTACCTCCCGCCGCCATCCGCGCTAATCCGGCCCGATGAACGCCCCCCTGCACAACACCCTTCGCCCAAACTCCCTACGCGGGGGCCCGGACGGCCGCGGCCGTTTCGGCGAATTCGGTGGCCGCTTCGTCGCGGAAACTTTAATGCCGCTGATCCTGGAGCTGGAAACGGCTTACGAAGCCGCAAAAGCCGACCCCACCTTCCAGTCCGAACTCGACTACTACCTGAAGCATTATGTCGGCCGCCCCAGCCCGCTCTGGTTCGCCGAACGCCTGACCCGCGAGCTCGGCGGCGCCAAAATCTACTTCAAGCGCGACGAGCTGAACCACACCGGCGCGCATAAAATAAACAACTGCATCGGCCAGATTCTGCTCGCCCGCCGCATGGGCAAAACCCGCATCATCGCGGAGACCGGCGCCGGCCAGCACGGCGTGGCCACCGCCACCGTCTGCGCCCTGTTCGGCCTGCCCTGCACCATCTACATGGGTGCGGTGGACGTGGAGCGGCAGCGCCCCAACGTGTTCCGCATGAAGCTGCTGGGCGCGGAGGTGATCCCCGTCACCTCCGGCGCCGCCACGCTGAAGGACGCGATGAACGACGCGATGCGCGACTGGGTCGCGAATGTGCGGGACACCTTCTACATCATCGGCACCGCGGCCGGCCCGCACCCGTACCCCGCGATGGTGCGCGACTTCCAATGCGTAATCGGCAACGAAGCCCGCGCCCAGATGCAGGAGGCCGAGGGCCGGCTGCCGGACATCGCCATTGCCGCGATCGGCGGCGGCTCCAACGCCATCGGCCTGTTCCACCCGTTCCTGGACGATGACGTGCGGCTGATCGGCGTGGAGGCCGCTGGCCACGGCCTGAACTCCGGCCAGCACGCGGCGTCGCTGTCGATGGGCCGCCCCGGCGTGCTGCACGGCAACCGGACCTATCTGCTGCAATCGCCGGACGGGCAGATCCTGGAAGCCCACTCCATCTCCGCCGGGCTCGATTATCCCGGCATCGGCCCCGAACATTCCTGGCTGCACGAAATCGGCCGCGTCGAGTACGTCGCCATCACGGATGACGAAGCGCTGGCGGCGTTCCAGCTCTGCACCCGCACGGAAGGCATCATTCCGGCTCTGGAACCGTCCCACGCCCTCGCTTACGTGCAGAAAATCGCGCCCGCTTTGCCGCCCGAAACCATCATCCTGATGAACCTGTGCGGCCGCGGCGACAAAGATATTTTCTCCGTCGCCCAGCATCTCGGCGTGGAATTGTGAGTCGTATCGCCACAACGTTTACCGCGTTGCGGGGCGAGCGCGCGGCGCTGATCACCTTCATCGAAGCCTACGACCCGGACCGCGCCACCTCGCTCGCCCTGCTCACCGGCATGGCCGCGCACGGCGCCGACATCATCGAGATCGGCGTCCCCTTCACGGACCCGATGGCGGACGGCCCCACCATCCAGGCCGCCGCCCGCCGCGCGCTGCTCGCCGGCGCCACGCTGCCCGGCGTGCTCGCGCTGGTCGCGGAGTTCCGCGCCACCAACGACCACACGCCGATCGTGCTGATGGGCTACCTCAACCCCATCCTCTCCTACGGCGTGGAGACATTCTGCCGGGACGCCGCCGCCGCCGGCGTGGACGGCCTGATCGTGGTCGATCTGCCGACCGAGGAAGCCGGCCTGCTCCTCCCCAGCGCCGCCGAACACGCCCTGGACGTGATCCGCCTGATCGCCCCCACCACCTCCGACGAGCGCCTGCCCCTGGTGCTCGCCGGCTCCTCCGGCTTCGTCTACTACGTCAGCATCACCGGCATCACCGGCACCCGCACCGCCACCGCCGAAGACCTCGCCCGAGACATCCCCCGCCTCCGCCGCGCCACGTCTCTCCCCATCGCCGTAGGCTTCGGCATCCGCACCCCGGCGCAGGCGGCGCTGGTGGCGCAACACGCGGACGCGGCGGTGGTGGCCTCGGCGTTGATTGACCGGCTGGTCGCGACGGGTGTGGACACGGTGTTGGGCGATGTGGCGGCTTTGGCCGAGGGTATCAAATCCCCGGTGCGCGTGGACGCTTAAACAACAAAAATGTAACGCGTAGACGATCCAAACCGAGCATGAAATTGAGTAACTAACAACGCAGATGATTCTTCTTGACGCGGAGGCGCTTCATGGCTGTGAATTAATCCCTCATGAACCCATTGCACCGACTTCACCGCCTTCAAAATGATCTTTTCTGGTCTTTGGGAAGAAAGGCTCGAATGAAGGAAGCAGAGCTTCTCTCTCGTCAGTCAGACGATGAGGACAATGATAGATCGACGCCTCCGTCTGATGAACGCTCGGAAATTTACTGTTTGTGGGGCACCGAATTTTACTTGCCTTCGCATAGCAAACAGCTATTCAGCGCTTTTGAAAAACTGGGATGGAATGCCGACAATGCAGGTGTTTTTGTTAATGACCCAGGCCCATGGCTACAAGATGCTCGAAAAAATGGAGAAGGCGGAGGTTGGATGCGACTTCCGACGCTTGTTCCACCGGGAAAGAAATCTTCATATTTATCAGCCGTATCCGAGATAAATCTTCCGAGAAATGTTGAAGCGGCATTTGTGCATCTATTTACTCTCAGCTCCTCATTAACCTGCGTGGTCATCCGGTTTGAAATCAAAGACGAATATTCCGGGGAGTACGATGATGCGATACGTAAACGATATGAAACCAAACTTGAGCCCTTAAAAAATGGCTGGCGGCACGTTCATCCTCGATCACAAAAGGAGAGGAGGATCAGCCAGATTAGAGACTCGATAAGAAATGACATTGCAGCCTGGTTCAAGATAAATTTGCCTGGAACATTTTCCGAATCGCGATCCATTGAACATTTTCCAACTTGTGAAATGATTGCGTTCAATTCGTCAAAAAAACTTGGATCTCGAGTAGAGACAGCCTTTCCTCATGAAGTTTATCAAGAACTTCTCAATGTTGAACCACGCGCTAATAGCTGGGTGTCTTTAGTAGACCCTTGTATGGTCTTTGCTTGGCCAAATTATTGGCGGCAAGAGCCAAAATATCATTCGATTTATAGTGTAAATCTGATTGAGTTAGAGTCTGTCAACACTTCGATGTATTTTGGTAATGGAAAGAAAAAATTTTTAAACTATTTTGATAATAAGCTGGAAGAGCTTGTTTGGAGATGGTCTTGCCTTGCCCTCGTAGATGTCTTTCAGGCCAAATTTAATTCTATTCGCGACTCAAGCTTCTCACTAAATTCAAAGTCAGACGCCAGGCTTCTTTTAAAGGAGCTAAGGGAAGTTATAAAAGATAGTTTCGATGTCAATTCATTCTCTCCAGACTTTTTAGAAGGATACAAAAATTTTGGGAGACACTTCCGAACCCAACAATTCGTTGAGAGTCGCGGTCGACCTAATGAAGTAGTCTATGAGCTAGACAAGATGTTAAATAATGAGGTTGCGCGGCGATCTCGCCGACTGTCTAACGCCGACAAAATTCTAAGGGATTTTCTGCTGAAGCAAAGCGAGCTTGCAAGTACTTTAGAGAATGTTAAAGTTCAACGACAGATGCGTTATCTTACAGTAGCGGTTCTAATTTTATCACTGGCGACGATAGTAGAACCTACAAAAAAATTCTACCAAAATTTAGTAGGTAATCCTGCACATCAGTCTGTTCGTATACCCCCAGGCGCGACTGCTCAGAAGAATTAAGACGCCTCAGCGCAAATTTCGATTGCTCTGCGGAGTTCGAAAATAAATTGTAGCCACCCAAGAGCTAGAAACAGAACTTTCTTGAGCCTTTATTTAAAGTTGACGGTCAGTTGTAGTCGGCAAAGCTTCGTTTTATGTCACAAGGATAGATGGCGCCTGGGTCATCGTCGGCGATCATCTTCCTCTCTTGAAGCTATACGTTACCTTGCAATGCGCCTCCGGCGTCAGATTCCGTTCTATGGAGGCCCCGCCAGCACCCGCACCCTCGCCGGGGACACCATCGCGAACACCAGCAGCACCCACCAGCCGATCACCGTCCACCCCACCAGCACGTTGAGCAGCAAATCACTCCGACGAAGACACCCCGCAGTTGCAGCCCACCTAAATCGCCAAACTCACCGTCACCGGCACCGCCGGGTTCGTATTCCGCCGGATAATCTGCGTCAGCGTCGCGTTCTCGGCGATCATCTTCCACCCCAGCGGCGAGAACGTCGACTCGACATGCACCTCCGTCGCCAGGATCGGGTTCGTCAGAATATGCGTAAACGCGTCGATCGCGACGATTTGCGTCAGCGTCGACGGCATCACCTCGGTCGCGCCGCGCTTCTCCGCAAACAGCCCGACCGTGAACTCCACCGCCTGCACGTCGCCCTTATAAACACGCTCCAGCGCGCTCGCCACCGCGTTCCCATCCGCGAAGTCGCGAATCGTCGCATACGGCGTCATGCCGAACCGCGCGCGGTACGCGTTGAACGACTCCAGACGAAAGCCACGCGCCCATGTCAGCCCATGCTGCCCCGCCACCGCCAGAAAATCCGGCGAGTTGAACAGCCCGATCCGCCCCGCCGGCTGCGCCGACGCGTCGGAGATCACCTGCTCAACCCCGTATTGTTCCAGCAAAGCGTAGGATGGATGAGCGAAGTGCTACCCATCGTATCGGCAGCACCTCCCGTGTCGCCCAATAAGTCTGATTCCGAAACCACAACGATTCAACAGCCCCAGGGATAACCCACTACATTAGTGTTACTAACAACTTGCTAGCCCGTTCTATTATGATGTTTCACGTAAAACATTCCACCCGCCGCCCTTTCGCACCAATCAGCGAAACGCCTTACGCCACGACATCCGTCCGGCTCGCCCGCTGCGGCAACAACGCCACGCAAACCAGAATGAACGCCGCCAGCACCCCGGACGCCGCATACCGGCTCAGATCCAGCCCGCCATGCGCGATCGGCTTGTCCAGAAAATCCCCCACCGTCGCCCCCAGCGGCCGGGTCAGAATGAATGCCGCCCAGAACAGCACCGTCCGTGAAATTCGCGTGGTGAAGTACGCTAGCGCGATCACCACCAGACCGGCGCCGAACACCAACGCCCCGCCGGCAAACCCCAGCCCGCCGCTATCCGCCAGAAAATCCCCCAGCGCCGTGCCCAGCGTCTGCGAGAACATGATCGCCCCCCAGTAAAACCCCTCGGCCTTCCGGGACGTTACGGAATGCGCGGAAATGCTCCCCATCCGCCAGTACCACAGCCCCAGCGTCGCCATCAGCAGCGCGAACAATATTGACGACCCGCCCAGATACCCAATCCCGATCGACCGATCCAGAAAATCCGCCAGCGTCGTCCCCGCAGTCGTCGTCGCGATGATCGTGAACCAATACAGAAACGCATGGAACCGCTTCGCCGCGATCTGCGCGCTCACGCTCGCCAGAAAGATCGCCGCGAAAATAATCGTCCCGACCAGGTATCCGAGCTTCATGCTCATCGTCACCGCATCGCCGCCGGTCTCCCCCAGCGTCGTCGCCGCAACTTTGATCACCCAGAAGCCCAGCGTCACCTCCGGCACCTTGCTGAAACCCTGCGCCACCATCCGGTTCATGCTCATCATCGCAGGCCTCCAATCCGCCCCGCCACCACCCTCACCCGCGCCGGCGATACCATCGCGAACACCAGCAGCACCCACCAGCCGATCACCGTCCATCCCACCAGCACGTTGAGCAGCAAAATCACCCCCGCATGCACGCTGCCGCGCGAATACCCGATCACCGCCGGCAGGAAATACAGCACCGCCAGCACGGTGAAAAACCACCCCACCCCCAGCCCGAACACCGCGGCGACCGTATCCGCCGCACTCGGCCCGCCGCCCGCGCCCCATTGCCCCGCCACCCCCGCCCGCCGCATCGCCGCCGCCAGCGCGTTGAACGTCGTCCCCGCGCCATCCAGCGGGAACACCAGCGGCGCCGTCTGCTGGTCGTCGAATGAAAGCACCAGGCTGCCGCCATCGCCCAAGTGCCGGGTGAAGCCCGCCACCTGGCCGTCATTCACCGGCGCCTGCACCGTGCCATCGCCGCCGCTGCCGTCCCCATCGAACGCAAAGCTGGCATTGTCGTCGAACGTCGCGTGGAACGGCACGTCGTCATCGCCGGGCAGCTTGCCCGCCGGCCCGCTCACGTTCAGGGAAACATCCTGGCCCGGCGCGAACACCAGCGCCAGCTGCTGCCCGCCATAGCTGCCGGTCTCGGTATACGTCCCGCCGGCCGCGCTCGCCGTCCAGTCCCCGGCGCTCACCGGCAGTGCCGGCGCCGCCGCTTCATGCCGCTGCGCGCGCCCCACCAGCAGCACAACCAGCGCCACCGCCAACACCAACAGCACTTTACGGTTCACGCGTTTCACCCCCACAACTGCGCCGCCATGCTTACAAACCAAAAAAGGAAAACGCCATGAACAAACGCAGCCTCGCCTTCGCCGCCGCCCTGCTGGCCGCGGCCGCCGCACCGGTCGCACCGGCCGCACCGGCCGCGCACGCGCAGCTGTCCAACATGCTCTCCGGCGCGCTGGGGTCCGGCTCCGGCGGCGGCTCCGGCCTCGGCGGCCTGGGCGGCGTGCCCTCGGTCGGCGCCGCCAGCCCCACCAACCTCGCCGGCCTGCTGCAATACTGCATGCAGAACAACGACCTCGGCGCCAACGGCACGGCGGCAGGCAGCGTCCCGTCCACCGTGCAGCAATCCCTGCTCAGCAAGTTCACCGGCTCCGCCGCCCCGCCCGCCAATGACAGCAGCTACGCCGCCGGCGCCAATGGCGATCTGAACACCGGCAACGGCCAGGTGGCGCTCGGCGGCACCGGGCTGAAAGCGCAGCTCACGCAACGCGTCTGCGCCGAGGCGCTGAGCCACGCCAAGTCGATGCTATAGAGGCTCTTAACCGCCCCGGCAGATGAACTCCGGGTTCTCGAACCCCGCCTTGCCGTAGCGCAGCCGCTCCCCATCCATCGTCCGCACCGTGCCGCCGGCGGCCTCCACCACCGCTTGCGGCGCCGCCGTGTCCCACTCCATGGTCCGCCCCAGCCGCGGATAAAAATCCGCAAGCCCTTCCGCCACCCGGCAGAATTTCAGCGCCGAGCCGATATTGCTCAGCGACCCGATCGCATAATTCGCCAGCAGCGCCTTGAGGCGCGGATCATCCGCGTAATGGCGGGAGGCGAACACCGTCAGCCGCGCCGGCGCCGCCCGCACCGCGATCGGCGTTGGCGGATAATCCCCCACCCGCTTCCACGCCCCCACGCCCACGATGCCGTAATAGATCTCGCCGGTCGCCGGCGACGCCACCGCGCCCAGCGCCGGCACGCCATCCCGGATCAACCCGATATTGACCGCGAACTCATCCCGCCCGGCGGCAAACTCCCGCGTGCCGTCCAGCGGATCGACCAGCCAGTATGCCGCCGCCACCGCCTGCACCCGCCCGGCCGCCACTTCTTCTTCCGCGATCACCGGGATCTCCGGCGCCGCCGCCCGTAAACCCTCGACAATTACCCGCTCGGCCTCGGTGTCCGCCAGCGTCACCGGCGACGCGTCCGCCTTTTGCGCCACCGCGAAGCCGGCCGCCCGCACCCGCAAAATCGCCGCCGCCGCCGCGCCCGCCAGCCGCACCGCCAGCGCCATCAATGCTTCGTCATCCATGACCCACAGATAGCCCAGTCTGGCCAAGCGTCACATCGCTGTTATGTTGGCCGGATCAACACGGGGGTTCGTCAATGCTGGATATCGCCTTCGCCAAGGCAGAACTGCCGAAAGCAGGGGTCCTCGTGATCCCGCTGGCGGAAGGCACGGCGCTGGACGGTCACGCCGCGGCGCTGGACGCGGCGCTCTCCGGCGGCCTCACCCGGGCGCTGGAAGCCGGCGCCTTCACCGGCAAGAAAGGCCAGTCCGCCAGCCTGCTCGCCCCCGGCGCCGGGCTGACGCGGGTGCTGGCCCTCGGCCTCGGCAAGCCGGACGCCCTGGACGCGCGCGCTGCGGAAGAGCTGGGCGGCGCCGCCGCCGCCGCGCTGGCGAAAGAGCCGGAAGCCGCGATCCTGGCGGACGGCATGGACCCCACCCTCGCCGCCCATATTGGCCTCGGCGCCCGCCTCCGCGCCTACCGCTTCGAAAAATACCGCACCACGATGAAAGATGACGAGCGGCCAAAACTCGCCCGCCTCACCATCCTGGGCGCCGACCCCGACAAATCCGCCGCCGCCTACATCCCGCTCGCCGCCATCGCCGCCGGGGTGGAGCTGACCCGCAACCTGGTGACAGAACCCGCGAACGTGCTGTACCCGGAAGAATTCGCCGACCGCGCCGTCGCGCTGAAAAAACTCGGCGTCCGCGTAGAGGTGTTCGGCCAGAAGGACCTGGAAAAACTCGGCTTCGGCTCGTTGCTCTGCGTCTCCCAAGGCAGCGCGCGGGAGCCGCGCATGGTGGTCATGCAATGGCTCGGCGCCTCCGGCCTGACCAAAGGCGAAGACGGCAAGAAACCGAAAAAGCCGAAAGACCCCGTCGTGTTCGTAGGCAAGGGCGTCACCTTCGATACCGGCGGCATCTCCATCAAACCCGCCGCCGGCATGGAAGACATGAAGTGGGACATGGCCGGCGCCGGCACCGTGACCGGGCTGATGGCCGCACTCGCCGGACGCAAGGCGCGGGTCGACGCCGTCGGCCTGATCGGCCTGGTGGAAAACATGCCGTCCGGCACCGCCGTCCGCCCTGGCGACGTCGTCACCTCCTATTCCGGCCAGACCATCGAGGTGCTGAACACCGACGCGGAGGGCCGGCTGGTGCTCGCCGACGTGCTGTTCTACGCGCAGCAGCGTTTCGCGCCGAAATTCATGGTCGACCTCGCCACGCTGACCGGCGCGATCATCGTCGGCCTCGGCCACGAATACGCCGGCATGTTCAGCAATAATGACGAGTTGTGCGAGAAACTGACGGCCGCCGGCAAACACACCGGCGAAAAACTCTGGCGCATGCCGCTGGTGCCGCTCGGCGAAAGCTTCGACAAAAACATCAACTCGCAAATCGCGGATATGAAAAACATCGGCGGCGGCCGTGCCGGCGGCTCCATCACCGCCGCCCAGTTCCTGCAGCGCTTTGTCAACGCCATGCCCTGGGCGCATTTGGACATCGCAGGCATGGCCTGGGCCGATAAAGACAGCGCCACCTGCCCCAAAGGCGCCACCGCCTTCGGCGTGCGCCTGCTGGACCGGCTGGTTGCCGATAACTACGAGGGATGAAGGGACTTCTTTTTGTGAACAAAAAGAAGCAAAAAAACTTTGCTAATCTGGGCCGGTGCTCGTGCCCGCGCCAAAGCCTCCAGCCCAGATTAACAAAAGTTTTTTGGTTCTTTTTTACAAAAAAGAACTGCTTTCTTTTCTCCTGCTAGTGCGCTGCGTTTATACGGCTCTCACCGGCGGTTATGAGACGCTGAACGAACAGCCGGCGGCGCGGGAGTCGGCGCTGCCGTTTATTTGTTTCACCGACGATCCGGCCGTGGTCAGCGAGAGCTGGCAGATCCGCCCGCTGCGTCCGGCTTTTGCCTGCGACGCCATACGCAGCCAGCGCGCCGCGAAGCTGCTCGCGCACAGGCTCCTGCCGGACTTCTCCGCGTCGCTGTACATCGACAATTCGGTGCTGCTGCGCGTGCCGCCGGAGCAGATTTTCGCCGCCGTCGATCTGTCCGCCGGCATCGCGCTGCCGGAACATAGTTTTCGCGCGACGGTGCTGGATGAATTCGTTGAAGTCGCCGCGGGCGGGCTGGACGATCCCGCGCGCGTGGCGGAGCAACTGCGGCATTACCAAGCGGCGCATGCCGAGGTGCTGGCGACGAAACCGTTCTGGGCCGGCATCATGCTGCGCGATCACGCGCATCCGCTTGTCGCTTCCGCGATGGAGCTGTGGCTCGCCCATGTGTATCGTTATTCCCGTCGCGACCAGCTGTCCTGCCGCGTCGCCTTCGCCGAGGCCGGGCTGGCGCCAGCGGCGCTCCACATCGACAACTACGAGTCCTGGTTCCACAGCTGGCCGCACGCCGCCGGCCGCAAAACCGAGCACCGGCTGTGGCGGGAAGACGCGCCGGACGCCATTGCCGCGCGCCTGCTGGCGCTGGAAACCGAGGCGGCGCTCGCCACCGCGCAAACCGCGGCCCTGAGCGAACGCCTCGCGCAGCTAACGCGGGAACACGACATCCTGCTCCGCTCCACCAGCTGGCGCGCCACCGCCCCGCTGCGCGCGCTCATTGACCGCACGCGGCGCCGCCTCACCTCAACATAAAGCCGCCAGCACGATGCTTTTGCCGCTGCCGGCGACGGTTGCGATCCTGCCGCCCTCCGCGGCGGACAGCATCACCATGTCGCCCTGGGTCAGCAGGTCGGCGGCGTCGGCGAAGTAGCCCGCTTGGTCGGTCTGGGCCAATTTGTCGCTGCCGGATTTGTAGTGCCACAGCGTGAAGCCGTTGGCGTAGGCGAGAACGGACAAGTTGCGGAGCGCGAAAGCCATGAGCAAATCCTTTATCTTGGAAGTTCAGCAGGACCATTCTAGGTTGAATATCCTGGAATATAGTCCTAGTTTGTAGAACATAACAAGAACAAACTAGCGGAAGTTCGCTTTCTGGGCAAGAAAAGCGGCTTAAATTCCTATTTGTCGCTTCCGCTTGCGCAACATCTCGTGTAAAGCCCTGATTCTTCGAGATAGGCTTCCCAATGCGTCACGACGAGATCTGGCGCGCCATCGACACTTTGGCCGCCGAGCATGGGCTTTCGCCCTCCGGCCTCGCGCGCAAGGCAGGGCTAGACCCGACCAGTTTCAACATCTCCAAACGCCGCGCCACGGACGGCCGGCATCGCTGGCCCTCCACCGAAAGCCTGGCCAAAGTTCTTGCCGCGACCAACGCAGATCTTTCCGACTTCACGGCGCTGGTCCAGGGCGCCCGCGCCATCCCGGACCAGCGCGGCCGCGCGCGCGGCAAAATCCCGCTCATCGGCCTGGCGCAGGCCGGGCTTTCTGGCTTTTTCGATGACGGCGGCTACCCAGCCGGCGCCGGCTGGGAGGAGGTGGAGCTGCCGCAAACCGGCGACGCCAACGCCTACGCGCTGACCATCTCCGGCGACTCCATGGAGCCGGCCTACCGCGAGGGCGACGCCATCGTCGTCTCGCCAGCCGCCCCCGTGCGCGCGGGCGACCGCGTGGTGGCGCGCGCCGCGGACGGCGCGGTAATGGCGAAACTGCTCAGCCGCCGCACCGCGACCCGCATCGAGCTTGCCAGCCTCAACCCGTCCTACCCGGAGCTGACCTTCGCCGTGCAGGATATCGTCTGGATGCACCGGATCATCTGGGCGAGCCAGTAGCGGTTGCCCGCACCGAACGGCGCAAAGGGCAGCGTGGCCTTCATCATGGTCACCGTCGCGCTGGACGCGCTCGCCTTCGGCGTGGTCATCCCGGTCGAGCCGGGGCTGGTGATGCGGCTGGGACATATCTCGGCCGGCGACGCTTCATTCTGGCTCGGCGCGATCCTCACCACGTTTTCAACCGCGCAATTTGCGGCCGCACCCCTGCTGGGCGGCCTCTCGGACCGCTTCGGCCGGCGGCCGGTGCTGCTGGCCTCGCTGGCGGCGCAGGGGCTGGCGGCGCTGGCCAGCGCGTTCGCGCCGAACCTGTTCTGGTTCTTCCTGATCCGCGCCGCCGCCGGCGCCGGCAGCGGCAACACCGCCGCCGCCAGCGCCTATCTCGCGGACATCTCCACGCCCGAGCAGCGGGCGCGGCGCTTCGGCTGGGTCGGCGCCATGTTCGGCCTGGCTTCGTGCTCGGCCCCGCGGCCGGTGGCTTGCTCGGCGGCGTCTCCGTGCGGCTGCCCTTCCTAGTCAGCGCCGGCCTCGCCGGCTGCAACGTGCTGTACGGCCTGGCGGCGCTGCCGGAGAGCCTGCCGGCGGACCGCCGCCGGCCGTTCCGTTGGGGCCGCGCCAACCCCTTCGGCGCGCTCCGCGGCGCTTTTGCCGGCGGCGGCGCTTGGCGCCTCGGCTTCGCCTGGTGCTGCCTGTGGTTCGCGCTCGGCGCGCAGCAGAGCAGCTTCATCCTCGCCAACCAGATGCGCTTTCATTGGAACACGCGGGATAATGGGCTGGTGCTGGCGCTAGCAGGCATCGCCTCCGCCATCACGCAAGGGCTGCTGGTCGGCCGCGCGCAGTCCCGCCTCGGCCGGCGCCGCACCGCGCTGGCCGGGCTCGGCTGCAGCGCCCTCGGCTATTTTTTCTACGCCTTCGCCGCCAGCCGCTGGATCATGTTCCCCGGCGTGCTGATTTTGGCGCTCGGCGCGCTCGGCAATCCGTCGCTGCAGGCCATTTTCTCCGCCCGCGCCGGCAGCCGGCGCCAGGGCGAAACGCAAGGCGCGCTCGCCTGCCTGCAAGGCCTGATGGCGATCATCGCCCCCCTCGCCACCGGCGCGCTGTTTACAGTGGCGACGCGGCCGGGTGCTGCGCTGCATTTCCCCGGCGCGCCGTTTCTGCTGGCGGCAATCGTCTGCGCCGCGGGAGGCATGGTCCTGACTGGCGCGAAAGAAGATTAACCGGCCAGCCGCTAGTGTTTCCAGTTCTCCACGGTCAGGCCCGGAATATCGCGGAAGTCGGCTTCATTGTCCGTGACCAGCACGGCGCGAATGCTCAACGCATGCGCGGCGATCATCCGATCGAAATCGCGCCCCCTCACCCAGCCGCATTGCGCAAGAATTCGGCCATAACTTTCAGCGGCCGCGCTATCGAACGACAATACCGGAATTTGCGGCAGTAATGCCGCCAACCGATCTCGACGCGTTTGCGTGTGGGTCGTTCGCTTAAATAGACCTCGTTGCAATTCCGCTAGTGAGAGCGACGACATCAAAACAGCCCCGCTATGGAGAAGCAGTTTATCTAGAACGATTTGCAGCTCCTGCATGGCGTGGATAACCATGTTGGTGTCCAACATATACGCCAAGCATTAGTCCCAGATCGTCTCACGCATCTCAATGCGCTCAAATGGTTCGTCATCAGGAGGAGCCTTTGGCAGTGTCCGCAGCAAGGCGATGGCTTCAGCCATGTTCCGCTTGGCAGGATAGATCGTCATCACATCGCCCATGCGGGTGATGGTCAGCTCCTGGCCAATGTCATCGTAAGCCAGCTCAGCCGGAATGCGAATCGCCTGACTATTGCCGGATTTGAACGCGCGGGTTTTTGACATGACGTTTCTCTACCCGATCAGTATACCGACGTCAATCCCCGTATATACACCTACCAGATTTAGCCCGGTAGACACATTTTCTACACACTATCCCGCAGCAACGGCATCGTCATGCAATGCACGCTGCCGCCGCCCCGGGCGAATTCGTCCAGCTCCGGGTCCAGCACTTCCACGCCCTCCGCCCGCAGCGCCGCGTTCAGCCGCACGGAATGCGCCGGCGAGATCACCCGGTCATCGCCCAGCGCCAGCAGATTGCAGGACATCGCCATCACCTCGGCATAGCTGGCGGGGATCACGCGGATCTGCCGGTCGTTCAGGAACGTCTCGAAGTCCTGGCCCAGCACCTCGACGCAAGCCACCGCCAGAAGCGGCGTCGCCATGCAGAACAGCACGTCCAGGTGCAGAAAATGTTCCGCGAACGGCACCAGTTTCGTTTCCCAGCCGTGTTCGGCGAACCAGCCGGCGAATTGCGCCGCGCCCTCGGCGCTGGTGCGCACGCCGGAATGGCCGACCATCAGCAGCCCCGGCCGGACGATATGGATGTCCCCGCCTTCCACCGTGCCGGCGGTGGCAAACTTGTAAAACCCATCGTGCCGGGCATGAAACTCCAGCAGCGAGGCATACTCGCCGCGCCGCTGCTTCATCGCCAGCTGCGTCAGCACCGGGCCCCAGGGCGTGGTCTGCGAGGAATCCCGCGTGTACACCTGATACGGCAGATGCGGCTCCGGCGTGGTGTGATACACGGCGACATCGGCCTGGCGCAGCGCGTGCTCCAGCTCCCGGTACTGCGCCGCCCGCCGCGCGGCATCGGCCGCAGCACCACTGCTCAACGTGGCATGCGCGACCGCGTTGGTATCTATCCAGCTGTAATAGGTGGGCGGGCACAACAGCACGTCGCGCAACCGCCCGGTCTCGGACTCAATCCGCCACTTCACGCGGCCTTCGCCAGCATGTTCCGGGCCACCAGCAGCTCCGCGATCTGCACCGCGTTCAGCGCGGCACCCTTGCGCAGATTGTCGGAGACGCACCAGAACGCCAGGCCATGCGCCACCGTCGGGTCTTTCCGGATGCGCGACACATACACCGCGTCCTCGCCTTGGGCTTCCGCCGGCGTGATGTAGCCGCCGTCTTCCCGCGTATCATGCACGATCACGCCCGGCGCGCCCCGCAACGCCGCGCGCGCTTCATTCACACTGACCGGCTTCGCGAACTCCACATGCACCGCCTCGGCATGGCCGATGAACACCGGCACGCGCACGCAGGTCGCGATCACCGCGATGTTCGGGTCGAGGATCTTCCGCGTCTCCACCGCCATCTTCCATTCTTCCTTGGTGGCGCCGTCATCCATGAACATGTCGATCTGCGGGATCACATTGAAAGCGATATCCTTCTGGAACACTTGCGGCGGGTTTTTGTCGTGCACGTAATGCACTTTGGTATTGGCCAGCAGCTCGTCCATGCCTTCCTTGCCGGCGCCGGACACGCTCTGATAGGTCGCCACCACCACGCGCTTCACCGTGAACTTGTCGTGCAGCGGCTTCAGCGCCACCACCATCTGGATGGTCGAGCAGTTCGGGTTGGCGATGATGTTGCGTTTGCCGAAGCGGCGCAGCGCCTCCGGGTTCACTTCCGGCACCACCAGCGGCACGTCCGGGTCCATGCGGAATTGCGAGGTGTTGTCGATCACCACGCAGCCGGCAGCCGCCGCGCGCGGCGCATGCACGGCGGAAACCTCGGCGCCCGGCGAAAACAGCGCGATGTCCCAGCCCGCAAAGTCGAACTTCTCCAGGTTCTTCACGGTCAGCACCCGGTCCTCGCCGAACGAAACCTGCCCGCCGGCGGAGCGCGCGGAGGCGACGGCGGCGATCTCGGAAATCGGAAAACGCCGCTCCGCCAGCGTCTTCAAAATCTCCCGCCCGACCGCCCCGGTGGCACCGACGACCGCGACCCGTAACGACATCGCTCAAGCTCCCGCAACAAAACGCCGAGGTACGGCGAAAGGCGGCGGCAGGCAAGTTGCGGCGCCATTGCGGCGGCAAGGCGGCTCTGGCAGCGTCCTTCGAAAGGGAGACATGCCATGAACAGCTTGTTGCTGGCGGAGACCGTGGGTGCCGTCCGCGTGCTCACGTTGAACCGGCCGGACCGGCTGAACGCGCTGAACGGCCAGCTTCTGAAAGCGCTGCTGGCGGCGTTCCAAACCGTGGGCCCAGAGGTGCGCGCCGTGTTGCTCACCGGCGCCGGCCGCGGCTTCTGCGCGGGCGCGGATTTGCTGCAGGTGCTCGGCGAAACGCCCGATCTCGGCGAGCTGATCGAGCGGCATTACAACCCGCTGGTGCTGGCGATGCGCGCCTGCGCCAAGCCGATCGTGGTCGCGGTCAACGGCGTGGCGGCCGGCGCCGGCATGAACCTCGCTTTGGCCGGAGACATCGTGGTGGCCGGCCGCGCCGCCAGCTTCACCCAGGCCTTCGTGCGCATCGGGCTGGCTCCGGATGCCGGCGGCACGTTTTTCCTCCCGCGGCTGGTCGGGGAAGGCCGGGCGCGCGCGCTGGCAATGCTGGGCGAGACGATCGGCGCCGAACAGGCGCGCGATTTCGGCCTGGTCTGGAAAGTGTTTGACGACGCGGACCTGGCGCGCGAAGCGCTGGCGCTGGCGGCCGAGCTGGCGGCCCGGCCCGCGCAGTCGCTCGCCGCCATCAAAACCGCCTACGCCGCCTCGCCCGGCAACAGCCTGGCCGCGCAACTCGAGCTCGAACGCGACCTGCAACGCGCCCTCGGCAACACCGCGGATTTTGCCGAGGGCGTCGCCGCTTTTACCGAAAAACGTCCCGCCCGCTTCAACCGCGACGGCTAGGCAATAGGCGGAATTCATGGGACGTTTGGGGATGAAAAAGCTAACCTGCGCCGCCGCCTTCTGCCTCGCCGCCCCCGCCGTTTTCGCCGCGCCCCCCGCCCCGCCGGTCGCCGCCATCCATCCGGTGGTGACGAATTATTACGGCACCAACGTCACCGACAACTACCGCTGGATGGAAGCGCCGAACAACCCGGCGCTCGCCGCCTATATGAAGGGCCAGAACGCCTATACCCGCGCGATGCTGGACAGCCTGCCCGGCCGCGCGAAATTACTGAAGGACATCGCGGCGGCCAGCGATCTCGGCAGCGGCGTCGATGGCTTCATCATTGCCGGCGGCAAGTATTTTTACGTCCAAACCCTGCCCGGCCAGAACAGCGGCAAACTCTACATGCGCGACCCCGCCTCCGGCGCCACCACCCTGCTGGTCGATCCGGACAAGTTCGGCGCGCCAGGTTCGGCGCAGGCGATCAACTTCTTCCAACCATCGCAAGACGGCAAATACGTCGCCTACGGCGTCTCCGCCGGCGGTTCGGAATCCGCGACGCTGCGGGTGACCGAAACCGCCACGGACAAAGATCAGGGTGTGGCGATCGACCGTGTCGACGGCGATAATGACGAGTTCTTGCCGGTCTGGTGGCTGCCGGATGACAGCCTGGCCTATTACCGGCTGCAAAAACTGGCGGCAGGCGAGAACCCGGCGGACTTCTATTTGAAAAGCCGGGTGTGGCTGCATCATCTCGGGCAGAACCCGAACGGCGACGGCGACACGCCGGTGTTCGGCTACAACGTCGATCCCGCGGTCAATGCGGCGCCGGATCAGGACGCCCTGGTGATGACCTTCCCCGGCTGCGATGACGCCTTCGGCATCCTGGTGGAAAACGAGAGCAACAACGTCATCGACGCGATCTACACCTCTCCGATCGCGGCACTGGCGGCCGGCAAGCCGGTGTGGAAGCAGATCGTGGCGAAAGGCGACGACGTCACGCAGTTCGACGCTGCCGGTAACCAGCTGTTTCTGCTCACCTACCAGAACGCGCCGCGCTATAAAATCATCGAAACCGATCTGAACGCGCCGGACATCGCCCATGCGCGCACGGTGGTGGCGCAAAGCGGCGCCGTGATCAGCGCCTTCGGCGTGGCAAAAGACGCGCTATACGTGAACAGCGTGGCCGGCGGCTACAGCCGGATCACCCGGCTGCCCCTGCAAAACGGCGGCACCGCGCCGGCGCAGACCGTCGCTCTGCCCTATCCCGCCTATATCGGCGCGCTGGACACAAATGAGGTAATGCCAGGCGCGATGGTGACGCTGGACTCCTGGACGCGGGCGACATTGGACTACCGGTACGATCCCGCAACGGCAAAAATGATCGACACCGGCATCCACAAATCCCTCGCCACCTATACAAACGGCCTGGTCTCGAAAGAAGTGATGGCCACCAGCTATGACGGCACGCTGGTGCCGCTTTCCATCGTCATGAAGGCCGGCACCAAGCTGAACGGCAAAAACCCCACCTTGCTGGAAGGCTATGGCAGCTACGGCATCACGCTGACCCCGGGCTTCGACCCCGGTCTGCTGCCCTGGTTCAACCGCGGCGGCATTTACGCGGTCGCCCATATCCGCGGCGGCGGCTGGCTGGGCGAGGACTGGCACAAAGCCGGCATGAAGCTGACCAAAATCAACACAATCTTCGACTTCATCGCCTGCGCGCAGTATCTGGTGGACCAGGGCTACAGTTCGCCTGCCTATCTGGCCGGCGAGGGCGGCAGCGCCGGCGGCATCACCATCGGCGGCGCCATCACCTGGCGCCCGGACCTGTTCGCCGCCGCGATCGACAGCCACGGCGACACCGATTCGCTCCGCATGGAATTCACCCCCAACGGCCCGCCGAACATCGAGGAGTTCGGCTCCGTCACCACCGAACCCGGCTTCCACGGCCTGTACGCGATGAGCGCCTATGTCCATGTGCGCAACGGCGTGAAGTACCCGGCGGTGTTGCTGGAAACCGGCGCCAACGACCCGCGCGTGGCCCCCTGGGCGGTGACGAAAATGACCGCACGGCTACAGGCCGCGAGCGCCAGCGGCAAACCCATCCTGCTCAGCGTGGATTACGATTCCGGCCACGGCATCGGCGACACCAAAGCCCAGGATAACGCCACCCTGGCCAACGAATTTTCCTTCATCCTCTGGCAAACCGGCGCAAAAGATTTTCAGCCGAAACAGTAACCGGCCGTTAGTCAGCCTATCCGCGACTACAGTGGTGGCCGCCGCCGCGCCATGTTGAAATGGGTCTCCAATTCCGTACCCAGCGCCAGCATCGGCCCTTCATCGAACAGCGGACCCCACAGGCAAACCGCGTGCGGCACGTCGTGGAGCTCGGTTCGCGGCGGCGGCTCCCGGCCGAACGCCAGGCCGCGCGCCGGCTCGGGGCGCAGCCCGACGGGCAGGCACAGGCAGGGATGACCCGAGAAATTCGTCTGCATCAGCATCGGGCCGATCAGGCTGGGTCCGATGATCAGATCGACGGCGGCAAAATGTTCGTCCATCTCCTCCATCACCAGCCGGCGCAGCCGGCCCAGCTGCACGTAGTCGACCGCCGAGAGGAACCGCGCCTTGCGGAATGTGTTCGGCCAGGCTTCGGCGTCCTGCCAGCTCAGCTGGTCGTCCTGGCCGCTCAGCGTCAGCGCCTCGAACACCGCCGCGCAATCGGCTTCGATCACCGCCATCAGCGAGTCGTAAGGCAGATCGCGGCGCGGCAGCGGCGTGAGGACCAGGCCCAGTTCCCGCACCGCGTCCAGCGCCGCGCGGTCCAGTTCATGCGCCTCCGCATCCTCAAAATCCGCCGGGAAATAGCCCACGCGCAGTCCCGCGAACGGCCCCGCCATGCTGCCGAGCGGTGCTGCGATCTGGAACGGGTCGCGCGGATCGGCACCGTTCAACGCGTCCAGCACCAGCGCGGTATCGGCCACGGCGCGGCAGAGCGGCCCGATCTTGTCGGTCGACCAGCACAGCGGCATCGCGCCCCGCCGCGACACGCGGCCGAAGGTCGGGCGCAACCCGGTGGCGCCGCAGCGCGCGGCGGGCGAGACGATGGAGCCCAGCGTCTCGCTGCCGATTGCAAAACCCACGAGGCCGGCCGCCACGGCGGATGCCGAGCCGGCGCTGGAACCGCTGGAGCCTTCCGACACGTTCCACGGGTTGCGGGTCTGCCCGCCATGCCAGATATCACCATAGGCCAGCGCGCCCAGCGTGGTCTTGCCGAGCAGCACCGCGCCCGCCCGGTGCAACAGCGCGGTCACATACGCGTCCTCCGCCGGGACCCTGCCGCGATAAGGCTCCGCCCCCCAATCTGTCTCCACGCCGGCGGTGTCGATCAGATCCTTCATGCCGTATGGAATGCCGTGCAGCGGGCCGAGCCAGGTGCCTTCGCCCAGCATCTCGTCCAGTTCGTCGGCACGTCGCAACGCTGCCTCCGCCGTCACCCGCGCGAAGCACAACAGCACGGGATTGAACCGCTCGATGCGCGCCAGGTAAATCCGCGTCAGCCGCGCGGCCGTTAACGCGCCCCGCCTGATCCACCCGGCCAGTTCCGTGACCGGCGCGTAGGCAATGTCCTCATCCGCCGCCGGCACCGGCGTCCCGCCGCCCGGCGCCCAGGCGAACGGCGCGACTTGCGGCATCTGAAAGCCCGGCAGGCGCGGATCGAAGCGCAGCGCCGGCGCCAGCGTGTGGGGCAGCACCATCTCGCGCCGCCGCGCCGCCAGCGCGAGCTGCGGCGCCAGATTATCCGCCATCAACGCGCGTTCGGCCGCGCTGTAAGTCACCCCCAGAAGCGCCTCGGCGGCGGCGATGGTCGCAACTGAGATCGGCGGTGCGTCGGTCAAACCGAGCTCCCGGATTGCGCGTCCGGCGGATCGTCCCGCAACTCCGCCAGCCCGCGCAGCGCCGTCCCGTCCGCCGCAAAATTTTCCGGCGCCAGCCAACGCGTGATCGCGTCCCGCCGCGCCGGCCACGCCGCCGCCGTGATGCTGAACATCGCGGTGTCGCGCCGCCTGCCCTTCACCTTCATATGCGCCCGCGCCACACCCTCCGGCGAAAAACCCAGCCGCAGCGCGGCGCGGATCGAAGGCGCGTTCAGCGCGTTGCAGTTCCACACCAGCCGCTCATAACCCAGCCCGTCCGCCGCTTGAGTCAGCAGCAGGAACATCGCCTCGGTCGCGGCGCGGGTCCGCCGCAACGCCGGGCCGAACCAGATGCTACCCAGCTCGATCGCCGCGTTTTGCGGATCGATGTTCAGCAGCGCCAGCCAGCCGGAGACCCTCCCGGTGACCACCGGCCGCACCGCCCAAACCATCGGATCATGCCGCGCCGCCTGCGCCGCGACAAAATCGCGCAACGCCTCGGCCGAAGCAAACGGGCCGTAGCTCATATAAATAAAACTGTCCTCGTCGCCCCGCATCGCCTCAAACAGCTCCGCCGCATGCCGCCGATGCAACGGCTCCAACCCCACATGCGCCCCCGCCAGCGGCACCCGCGCGGGCAGTGGCCGCGGCCACGCATCGACCTCCGGCCCTAGCGGCAATTCGTCCATTTCGTTCAGCCGCGCAGCCGCGCCAGCGTCGCCGTCGTCGAGTGCCCCGGCAGCAGTTCCGCCAGCGCCACTTTCCCGCCCCAGGCCTCCACCTCGCGCGCGCCCACCACCGTGTCGTGCGTATAATCCGCGCCCTTCATCAGCACATCCGGCCGGATCAGGTTCAGAATGTTCAGCGGCGTGTCTTCCTCGAACAGGCACACCAGATCGACGCTGGTGACGGAAGCCAGCACCGCCGCCCGCGCCGCCTCGTTATTTACCGGCCGGGTCGGGCCTTTCAGCCGCTTCACCGACGCATCCGCGTTCAGCCCCACGATCAGCCGGTCGCACATCGCCCGGCATTGCTCCAGCAGATGCACATGCCCCGGATGCAGCAGGTCGAAGCAGCCATTGGTGAACCCGACCTTGTACCCCCGCATCCGCCAGCGCTCCGCCGCTTCCGCCGCCGCCGCCGCGGTCACCACCTTGCGCAGCGCGCCGGTGGCCGGCGTGATCTCCGCCAGAATATCGTCCGGCCGCGCCACCGCCGTGCCCACCTTACCCACCACGACCCCAGCCGCGATGTTGGCGAGCCGCGCGGCGTCCGCCAGCGGCACGTTCACCGCCATCGCCGCCGCCAGCGTCGCCACCACCGTATCGCCGGCGCCCGACACGTCGAACACCTCGCGCGCCTCGCCCGGATAATGCCGAATGTCCGAGGGCGTGATCAGGCTCATGCCGTCCTCCGCCCGCGTCACCAGCACCGCGCCAAAATTATAACGCTGCAGCAGCACCTGCGCCGCCGCCACGATCCCATGCTCGTCATCCACCGAAAGCCCGGTCGCCTCCGCGAGCTCGCGCCGGTTCGGCGTCACCATGTCCGCGCCGGCATAGCGGCCGTAATCGCGGCCCTTGGGGTCGACGATCACCCGCCGCCCCATGCCCTTCGCCGTCGCGATCAGCTTCTCCGCGACCCCGGCATCCAGCACGCCCTTTCGGTAGTCCGACAGCACGGTGATCCCGGTCGCCGCCATCGCGTCGGTCGCGATCCGCACCAGCCGCTCGGCCAGCCGCGCCGGCAGCGCCATCGTCTCTTCCCGGTCGGCGCGGATCAGATGCTGGCCCTGCGCGATATATCTTGTCTTCAGCGTGGTGGTGCGCCCGCTCTGCACCAGCAGCCACGGCTCCACGCCCTGCTGTCCGCCGATCAGCCCGGTGAGGTCGGAGCCCGCCTGGTCGTCGCCCACCACCGAAACGAACGCCGCGCCCGCGTTCAGCGCGATCAGGTTGCGCACCACGTTGCCGGCGCCGCCCGGCATCGCCACTTCCCGCGTCACCGTCAGCACCGGCACCGGCGCCTCCGGGCTCACCCGCGTCACCTCGCCGTACACGTAGCGGTCCAGCATGGCGTCGCCCACCACCAGCACGCTGGCGCGCGGCAGCCGCTTTACGGCGCCGCCCAGGTCCCCCAGCACGCCAGAAGGCGGCACGTCGAGCGTCTGCATGAACCAGCGGTAACGCGGACTTGGCCGCGTGGCAACGGATGGTTATCTAGGGTGCGATGAGTGAACTCCCGGCCTTTCTGGACAGCTCCCGGCCGGATGTGCCCGATCTCGCGGTGCCACGCGGCGTCACGCCCTTCTATCTGCCGAACCGGCCGGTGCGCGGCCGGCTGATCCGCCTGGGGCCGCTCGCCAACACGCTGCTCACCCGGCATGACCACGCCCCGCCGGTGCGCCGGCTGATGGGCCAGGCTCTGGCGCTGGCCGCGGCGCTGGCGACCGCGCTGAAATTCTCCGGCTCGTTCAGCCTGCAGGCAAAAGGCGACGGCCCGGTGCCGATGCTGCTCGCCGACTGCACCGATATCGGCGCGCTGCGCGGCTATGCCCGCGTCGCCGCCGACGCCGAATTGGCGGCCGACGCCACCGCCCGCGCGCTGCTCGGCAACGGCTACCTTGCCTTTACCGTGGAGCAAGGCGCGGATCGCGAACCGAGCCAGGGCATCGTCGCGCTGGACGGCGAAACCCTGGCGCAGATGGCCGAATACTACTTCGCCACTTCCGAACAGCTCGCCTGCAAAATCTATCTTGCCGCGTCAGCCGGCTTGGAAGGCTGGCGGGCCAGCGCGCTGATCCTGGAGCGCATCGCCGGCGCCGGCGGCGTCGATCCCGACCTGTCCGAGGACGAGCAAAACGAAGCCTGGCGCACCGCCGGCATCCTGGCCGACACCGTAACCGAGGCCGAGCTGCTGGACGACGCGCTGACGCCCGAGCGCCTGCTCTACCGGCTGTTCCATGGCGAGGGCGTGGCGGTGGACCGCCCGCGCGCCCTGGCCTATGGCTGCCGCTGCTCGCGCGCCCGGCTCGGCGCCATCCTCGAGGGGTTTTCCATCGACGATCTGGACCATATGACGATCGGCGGAGACATCACGATGACCTGCGAGTTCTGCAATTTCGATTTCCGTTTCCCGCGCGACAGCGTCGCCGGCCGCGCCGCGGATGGCCGCCCCGCGGACGGCCGCCCCGCGTGAAGCGCCTTGTCGCCGCGCTGTCTCTGGCGATCGGGCTGGCCGGCTGCGGCGGCAGCCCGCCGCAGACCTTCGCGCCGCTGAATTATAGCTATCTGCCGCCGATCACGCTGCAGGTCGCCACGGTGAACGTGGTGAACAGCTACGCGATCGACCCCGGCGCCGCGCAGCTGATGGCCGAGGATCCGGCGCCGCCGCCCGCCGTGCTGGGCACTGAACTCGCGCGCCGGCTGATCGCCAGCGGCGCCCCCGGCACCGCGACCGTCACCATCGAGGACGCCTCGGTCGAGGAAACCAACGGCACGCTGAACGGCGCCATGACCGTGCGGGTCGACGTCGCCAGCGCCGACGGCCAGCGCACCGGTTTCACGGAAGCGGCGGTGAGCCACAGCGAGGCGGCGCCCGATGACGACAGCAATATGCCGGCGGCGCTGTACGACATGACCAAGCAGCTGATGGACGCGATGAACGTGCAGCTGCAATACCATGTGCAGCACGATCTGAGCGCCTGGGTGGTCTACACGCCGAACGCCTTTGGCGCGGCCGGCATTGGCGCCGCCCCCGGCGTGCCGCCGGCGGACGCCGGCGGAGTCATTTCAGCCGCGCCGCTCGCAGCGCCTCCCGCCACCGGAGCGCCATCCACGGGCGCGCCTTCCGCGCCCGGCGCGCCGCAAAGCCTGACGCCATCCGGCGTGACGCCGCCGGTGGCGCCGCTACCCGTCACGCCGCTGCCTGGGCAAACGCTGCAGCTGCCGCCCTCTTACGCCGCCCCCTCCGCGGCGCCGCCCGCGCCCTCTTATATCGCGCCGCCCGCGCCCCCGCCGCTGCCGGCCGCGCCGCTGTCGTCGAGCCCCACCGCGCCGCAAAACCTCGTGCCCTATTAAGCGCGCCTTGCCGGCCGCGCCTTGCCGGCCGCGCCTTGCCGGCGGCGCCTTGACGCCCCCCACCGCCCGGACTAGACCGCGCCCTCACTCCCACTGACCCTTCGGCGGACCCATGGCCAATATCGCATCGGCGCGTAAGCGCATCCGGCAGACCATCACGCGCACCGCGCGCAACAAGGCACGCAAGTCGCGCGTGCACGGCGCGCTGCGCCGCGTCGAGGAAGCGGTGGCGAGCGGCGACCATCAGGCCGCACAGGATGCGTTCCGCGCCGCGCAGCCGGAGCTGCAACGCGCCGTCGGCAAAGGCGTGCTGAAGGCCAACACGGTGGCGCGCAAACTCTCCCGACTTTCGGCCCGCGTAAAGGCCGTCGCGGCCGCCTGATCCGCCGTCATCTCCGCAACGTCAGGCAGCGGCGCCGCGGGGCGCCGCTGCTTTTTCGCGCCTACACTATTTCGTGATTACAACGAAAATAATACCTGTCTCGAGGATTTTCCAAGCCTGTTGAATCTGCAGCTTTAACGGATCAATTCAACGGCTTAGCATCAGACTCGCTTTGATTCAGTGCTTGCGCGGCAGCCCCTTGCTGACCTACTGTTTCAAACTTGCGGCATCGTCCGGCCTTGTTCCAATTTTGGGAAAGAGCAAGCTTTCACGAGCTTGCGCGGAACCTGTTTGGGCAGCGGCGGTGGCGCGAAATCGCCGTGACGTTGACGCAAAATGACGTTGAGCGCTGGGAGCGTTGTTCAATATGAGCCTGGAGATCCGAGCGATGCGCGACGCCGAAATGGCTGTCCTGGCACCTCAACGTCAACCCGCCGTCCAACCGGAGTCGCCGCCGCCTGGGGACGGCGACGCGCAGCTCGCGCAGCAATGGGTCAGTGTGCGGGCGCGGCTGCAGGCCCAGGTCGGCGAGGTCGAGTACCGCACCTGGCTGAAGCAGGTCGGCCTGGCCGGCATGGACGGCGATGAAGTCAACTTGATCCTGCCGACGCGCTTCCTGCGCGACTGGGTCGCCAAGGAATACGGCACGCTGATCACCAATTTCTGGAAGGCCGAAAACCCGGCGGTGCGCCGCGTCGACATCCGCACCCGCCCGGCGCGCGGCGCGGTACCCGATCTCGGCGAGCCCAACGCCGCCCAGAGCGGCGGCCAAGGCGAGCCGCGGCAGGCTCCCGGCGCGGCGAATCCGGCCACGCCGTTCCCGCCGCGCGGCGACGCCCGAAACGATGCCCGCGGCGATGGCCGGGGCGAGCCGCGCGCCGATGTCGCCGCCCCGCTCGACCAGCGCTTCACTTTCGAAACCTTCATCGTCGGCAAACCGAACGAATTCGCCTATGCCTGCGCGCGGCGCGTCGCCGCCGCGCCCGCCACCGCGGAGTTCAACCCGCTGTTCCTGTATGGCGGCGTCGGCCTCGGCAAAACCCATCTGATGCACGCCATCGCCTGGGAACTGTCGATGAAGCACGGCAAGCCTGCCACGGTCGCCTATATGTCGGCGGAAAAATTCATGTTCCGCTTCATCAACGCGCTGCGCTTCCAGTCCACGATGGAATTCAAGAACGAGCTGCGCAGCGTCGACGTGCTGATGATCGACGACCTGCAATTCCTGATCGGCAAGGACAACACGCAGGAAGAATTCTTCCACACCTTCAACGCACTGATCGACTCCGGCAAGCAGATCGTGATCTCCGCCGACAAATCGCCCTCGGACCTGTCGGTCGAGGACCGGCTGCGCACCCGTCTCGGCTGCGGCATGGTCGCGGACCTGCACAACACCACTTACGAACTCCGCATCTCGATCCTGGAAGCCAAAGCCGCCCGCGCCGGCGTGCCGGTGCCGCCGAGAGTGCTTGAGTTCCTGGCACATAAAATCACCTCCAACGTGCGCGAGCTGGAGGGCGCGCTGAACCGGCTGATCGCGCACGCCAACCTGTTCGACCGCGCGCTCACCCTGGAAACCGCGCAGGAAGTGCTGCACGATCTGCTGCGCGCCTATGACCGCCGCGTCACGATCCAGGAAATCCAGAAGAAAGTCGCGGAACACTACAACATCCGCGTCACGGAAATGTCCTCCGCCCGCCGCTCGCGCAACATCGCCCGGCCGCGCCAGGTCGCGATGTTCCTGTCCAAACAGCTCACCAGCAAATCCCTGCCCGATATCGGCCGCCAGTTCGGCGACCGCGACCACACCACGGTGATGCACGCCGTCTCGCGCATCACCGACCTGATGGGCCAGGACACTGCCTTCGCCGAGGACGTCGAATTATTGCGGCGCATGTTGGAATGCTGAAGTAGGGCGTCCTTCCTAAGCGCCAACGTCGTCATTGCGAGCAAAGCGAAGCAATCCAGCCGGGAAACATAAGCCCTATTCGAAGATGATTGCCGGCGGCCCGGCTGGATTGCTTCGTCGCTTCGCTTCTCGCAATGACGAGGTTTGGTTTACGTCCTAATTGACCAATTCCGGCAGCAGCGCGTCCAGCCGCCGGCGGCCTTCCGCGGTCGCCACCAGATGGCTGGGGGTGCGCGTGACATAGCCCGCCTCCACCGCCGCCCGCAGCACCGCCGCATCCACCGCGTCCGCCAGCACCACGCCCGTCCGCCGTTCGAACCGCGCCGCGTCGATGCCCTCCGCCAGCCGCAACCCCATCAGCAGCGCCTCGCGCGCGCGGTCGCGCGCCGGCACCGCCTCTTCCACCGTCGCGCCGGTACCCTGCGTCTCCACCAGCCCGGCCCAGACTTCCGGCGCCCGGTGCCGGCTGGTCGCGGTCAGGCCGCCCGCCAGCGTCACCCGCCCATGCGCCCCCGGCCCGATCCCGGCATAGTCCTGGTAGCGCCAGTAGCTCAGGTTATGCCGGCTCTCGCCGCCCGGCTTCGCATAGTTGGAAATCTCATAGCCGCGCAGCCCGAACCGCCCCGCCACCGCCGCCGTCTCGTCATACAGCGCCGCCGCCAGCGCCTCCTCCGGCAGCACGAACGCGCCGCGCCCATGCAACGTCGCGAACTTGGTGCCCTGCTCGATGGTCAGCTGGTACAGCGACAAATGATCCGCCGCCAAGGCCAGCGCCATCTGCAGCTCCGCCCGCCACGCCGCCAAACTCTGCTCGGGCCGCGCATAAATCAGATCGAATGACAGCCGCGGAAAAATCCGCCGCCCCAGCTCGATCGCCGCCACCGCCTGGGCGGCGGAGTGCTCCCGCCCCAGAAAGCGCAGCGCCGCCTCGTCAAAACTCTGCACGCCGATCGAAACCCGATTCACGCCGGCCTGGGCATAGGCCGCGAACCGCCCCGCCTCCACGCTCGTCGGGTTCGCCTCCAGAGTGACCTCGATGTCGTCCGCCGGCACGAACAGCCGCTTCGCATCCTCGATCAGCGCCGCCACATCCGCCGGGTCCATCAGGCTCGGCGTGCCGCCGCCGAAGAAGATCGAGGTCAGCCGCCGGCGCCCCAGCCGCGCCGCCTCGAACGCCAGCTCGCCCCGCAACGCCGCCGCCATCCGCCCATCCGGCCGCACGTCCCGCACATGGCTGTTAAAGTCGCAATACGGGCATTTGCTCAAACAAAACGGCCAATGAATATACAGCGCCAGACTCTCCATCCCGTCAGCCTACCACCCCGCCGCCTTGGCAGCACGCACGCGCCAGCCTATCCCCACGCCATGGACGCGATCACCGTGCAGAACCTCACCAAGCGCTATCCCGGCACGCTGGCGGTGGACGACATCTCCTTCACCCTGCCGCGCGGCCGCATCCTCGGCCTGCTCGGCGGCAACGGCGCGGGGAAAACCACCACCATCTCCATGCTGCTCGGCCTGCTGGTCCCCAGCTCCGGCCGCATCGCCATCCTCGGACACGACATGGCGCGCGACCGCTTCGCCGCGCTCGCCCGCATGAACTTCTCCTCGCCGTACATCGCACTGCCCGCCCGCGTCTCGGTCGCCGAAAACCTGCGCATCTACGGCCATCTCTACGACGTGCCGCGGCTCGGCCGCCGCATCGCCGAACTCGCCGAACAGTTCAACCTGAACGGCCTGCTCTCCCGCCCCGCCGGCGAGCTTTCCGCCGGCCAGAAAACCCGCGTCGCCTTGGCCAAATCCTTCATCAACAAACCCGATTTGTTGCTCCTCGACGAACCCACCGCCAGCCTGGACCCCGACACCGGCGACTTCGTCCGCACCGCGCTGGAGCGCTACCGCGCCGAATCCGGCGCCGCCATCCTGCTCGCCTCGCACAACATGGCGGAGGTGGAGCGCCTGTGCGACGACGTGCTGATGATGAAGTCCGGCCGCATCGTCGATGCCGGCGCGCCCGCCGACCTCATCTCCCGCTACGGCCGCGACGACCTAGAACAGGTGTTCCTGGACATCGCCCGCAACGAGAAAATGGGGAACGAAGCCGCGTGAGGCCCGCCGCGCGCCGCGCCCTGCGCAGGGTTTGGGGCATGGTGTACCGCCATGCCGTGGTCTACCGCCGCTCCTGGCCCCGGCTGCTGGAAATCGCCTATTGGCCGACGCTGGAGCTGCTGATCTGGGGCTTCACCGCCCGCTTCTTCGCGGCCTCCCATACCGGCATCACCGCCAACCCCGCCATCCTCGCCGGCGCCGCGCTGATCGCCGGCGTGCTGCTGTGGGAGGTCACGTTGCGTTCGCAGCTCGGCGTGACTTTCAGCTTCCTGGAGGAGATCTGGTCGCGCAATCTGGGCCACGTTTTCGTCAGCCCGCTACGCCCGGCGGAGCTGGTCGCCGCCCTGCTCGCGGTTTCGGTCGCGCGCACGGTCGCCGGCCTGCTTCCCGCCACAATCATCGCCTACGCGCTGTACAGCCTCAATATTTTCGCTCTGGGACCGGTACTGCTTTTGTTTTTCCTGAATCTTCTCGTGATGGGCTGGTGGATCGCGCTCTGCATCGTCTCCCTGCTGTTCCGCTACGGCGCGGGGGCGGAGGCGCTGGCCTGGACCATCGCCTTCGGCATCACGCCCTTCGCCTGTGTGTTCTATCCGGTGGCGGCCCTGCCCGCCTGGCTGCAACCGCTGGCGCTGGCTTTGCCCGCCGCGCATGTGTTTGAGGGCATGCGCGCCGCCCTGCTGCACCACGTGACCGATTGGGGCCAGCTCACCGCCGCCGCTTCGCTGAACCTGCTCTGGACCGCGATCGCCGCCGCCATCTTTGCCGGCCAGTTCCGCGCCGCCCGCATCCGCGGCGCGCTGATCTCGATCGGCGAATGAGCGGGGGCGGCGAATGAGCCTGCGCCGCTTCTGGCTGATCCGCCACGCCATCGTCCACCCGGACGCGCTTGACCGTTTGTACGGCCTGAACGACGTGCCGGTGTGCGAGACCACCATGGCAGCCGACGCGCCGCGCTACGCCGCACTCGCCGCCCGCCTGCCGCGCCCGGCCCGCCTGTTCGCCACCCCTCTATCCCGCACGCAGGCGACCGCGGCGGCTCTGTTCCGCGCCGGCTACCCCGCCACGGAGTTGCACATCGACGCCGGCTTCGTCGAACAGAATTTCGGCGACTTCCAGGGCGAGCCGATCGCCACCTTCGACTCCCGCGCCGCCCATGAACGCCATCCGTTCTGGCCGATCCACGCCGCCGAGACGCCGCCCAACGGCGAAAACTTCGCCGCCATGATCGCCCGCGTCGGCGCCGCGCTGACCCGCCTGCTGGCGGAGCAAAACGGCCCCGACATCATCATCGTCAGCCATGGCGGCGCCATCCGCGCCGCCTGCGCCCACGCTCTTGACTTGACGCCGCATCAGGCGCTGTCGCTCGCGGTCGAGAACATCTCGCTCACCCGGCTCGACCACAATGAATACGGTTGGCGACTAATATCGCTCAATGAACATTTCTCCACGTCACCGGCGCAAGCTTGCCAAAACCCGGGCACGGCCTCACGTGCTCGCCACCAAAGAAGGAGTAACCACATGAAACGCCTGCTACTCGCCGCCACGCTGTTCGCCGCCCCGCTGTTCACCGCCTGCGCCGCGCAGGCCGGCACCCAGCAGCAACTGGTTGATAGCTCGACTCTGGCGCTGGAGAGCATGATGGGCGCCGCCGATAGCGCGCAGATCCGATCCGTGCTGCGCAAGGCCCGCGCCGTCGTGGTCTGCCCGGACATCTTCCGCGCCGGCTTCATCCTCGGCGGCGAAGGCGGCGGCTGCCTGATGGTTGCGCGCGCCGCCAACGGCTCCTGGTCCAACCCCGCCTTCTACAGCCTCGGCAGCGGCAGCTTCGGCTTTCAGGCCGGCGTGCAGACCGCGCAGGTGCTGATGATGGTAATGACCACCGGCGGCCTGAACGCGCTGATCAACAGCCAGTTCAAATTCGGCGCCGATGCCGGCCTGACCATCGCCACCATCGGCGCCAACGCCAATGGCTCGATGTCCACGGCGCTGAACGCGGACATCATCACGATTTCCAAGACGCAAGGTCTGTACGGCGGCATCTCGCTCGCCGGCTCCGTGCTCGCCAACGACGCGGGCGCCGAGCAAAGCTATTACGGCCGCACGCTGGATGCGCGCGAGATCGTGCTCGACATGGAAGGCTCAAACCCCGGCGCTTCGCCGCTGCGTGAAACCCTCGCCCGCTACGGCGGCTGATACCTCCGGCGAACTTCCGCCTATACGGCTGGCAGTTGAATAGCGAAGCGCCACAACCGACCCATTAAATCATTCGCCGAAGCGAGGTGAGAGCGTGATGAGTCCCGACTCATCACGCTCTAACGCCGGTCAGGCCGGCAGCAGCAGCGTATAACGGGTGCCCTGCGCGACTTCGACAAGAAGTTGCGCACGCACCTGTGCGGCCAGCGCGTTCACCAGAAGCAAGCCCATGCGGGGCGCCACCGGGATGCTGTCACGCTGCGGCAAACCCACGCCATCGTCTTCTACACATAGACGGTAACGGCAGTCGGTCGTCTCACCTTTAACGCGCACCTCGCCCGCCTGCCCAGGCGTGAAGGCATGGCGTACGGAATTGGTCACCAACTCCGTGACGATGATGCCGATCGATCGCGCCGTCTCCGGCTGCACGGACAGCGGCTGCAGATCGATCCGCAGGCTGATCCGCTTCTCCTCGGCGCCGAATGCCTCGGCAACCGTCGCGCACAGGGTCGCCAGATAATCCTGCAGCTCGACCTTCCCGCTGGGCGACGCTTTCTCTTGCAGCCAGGCATGCACGCGCGCCACCGCACCGATCCGCGCGATCGCCGATTGCAGCGCCAGCCGCGCCTCCGCGCCGGGGACCCGGCCGGCCTGCTTCTCGAGCAGATCGCCAATGATTTTCAAACTGTTTTTCACGCGTAGGTCGGCTTCCCGGTTGAGCAGCAGGGCGGTGTCCCGCGCGGCCGGCCCAACCGCGTTTTCAAACCGGCGGTCCAGTGCCGCGGCGGCGGATTCCAGCCGGCCGACCAGGCGCCGCAACCGGCTTTCCAACAGGCTGAGCCGTGGCTCCCTGGTTTCATCATCATCTTCGGCCACATCGCGCCGCAGCGTTTGCAGGTCCAACCGGCAACCGACCAGAAGCGCCTGCAATGACCGTGAATCGAAACCATCATCCAGCAATGAAATGTTCAACATGCCAGAACTCCCGGGCCGCGCCCGATATGAATTTTTCTCAAGAAATGTATGCACGGCGCCGTGATCTCTCGCGGTTCGGTATCGAACCATTCGTGCCATACGATGAACCTGCGGTCTCAACCTGGCCGGATCAGCCCGACCGGCGGCCGCAACCAAGCATACCGGCGGCTGACCGTCTGGTAGCATTCGCACGCCGCGGCCTCGAGCCCCGGCCGGTCGATCACCCGCAGCACGCCACGCTGATGCTGCGCCAGCCCGGCCCGCTGCAACGCGCCGATCGCCAGTGTCACGCCCGGCCGCCGCACGCCCAGCAACGTGGACATGAACTCCTGCGTCATCACGAAGCTGTCCGCCTCCACCCGGTCGCGCGTCATCAGCAGCCAGCGCGCCAGCCGCTGCTCGATCTGGTGGCGGCTGTTGCAGGCGGCGGTCTGCGAAACCTGCACGTTGAAGGTGTCCACATACCGGAGCAGCAGCGGCATCAGCGCCGGCGCTTCGCCGAGCGCCTGCCGGAACGCCTCGGCCGGCAACCGCAAAGCCTCGCCTTCCACCTGAACCATCGCCTCCACCGACGACGTATCCGCGCCGAGCAGCAGCGGCAGGCCGACCATCCCCTCTTTGCCGGCGATCCCAACCTCGATGCGCGTGCCGTCCTCCAGTAATTTGATCATGGAAATCACGCCGGACTGCAAGAAATACGCCGCTTTGACAGGCGCGCCATCGACCAGCAGCACATCTCTCACATTCATCTTCACCGGCTCCAGCCGCGCCTTGAACCGTTTCAGTTCTTCCGCTGGCAGCATGTTGAGCAGAACATTGGCGATTAGAGGCTGAGCAGACGGTTCCATCGATATGCGCGCTCCGCATGACTAGCGGGAGCACGCATTGCCCGGGAGCCAATAAACAAATTTGAATAAGCCGCCGCGCTGCTGACGGCGGCGGTGAAGAACTGCGGTGGCGGCGGATATGCGCGCCGCGCGATCGCGGGTCGCCTAGCCTGTCATCGAATCGTCCCAAGTCTCATCAGCGATGTCTGCATTACAAAACAGGACGTTGCGGTTCGTTAGCGTACAGAAGCCGCATTCGGCGCCAACCGGCGCTCCGATCATTCCGCGCTCCGCCTCTGCGTCGCCTCCGCCCGGTCCAGGTCCAGCCAGTCGAACCTGGCCCGCACCGCCTCGTAACATTCGCAGGACGCCGCTTCCAGGCCGGCGCGGTCCAGCACCCTCAACGTACCGCTGCTGTGTTCCACCAGGCCCGCCCGCCGCAGCGCGCCGATCGCCTCCGTCACGCCCGGCCGGCGTACCCCCAGCATGGTGGACATGAATTCCTGCGTCATCACGAACCGGTCGCCCTCCACCCGGTCGTCGGTCATCAGCAGCCAGCGCGCCAGCCGCTGTTCGATCTGGTGGCGGGCATTGCACGCGGCGGTCTGCGCCACCTGCGCCGAGAAGCTGTCCACGTAGCGCAGCAACAAGCCTTGCAGCGCCGGCGCCGCGGCAAGCGCTGCGTGCAGCCGTGCCGCCGGCAACCGCAGCGCCATGCCGTCTGCCTGCACCATCGCCTCCACCGCCGAGCTGCCGCCACCCAGGATCAGCGCCAGGCCAACCAACCCTTCCGGACCAACCAGCCCAACCTCGACTCTGGCGCCATCCTTTAACGTGGCGATCATCGAAACCGTTCCGGCCTCGACAAAATACACGCTCTTCACCTCCGCCTCCGGCTTGAACAGAACGTCCTTCACGGTCAGCCGCACCGGCTCGAACCAGTCGCGAAACCGCGCCAGTTCCGCCCTCGGCAACAGCCGCAACAGGTGATTCCGGATCACGAAAGAAGCTTGTAGGGTTGTCAGAGCTTCGGCCTTCCCGCAAATGGCGGGAGCGCACGCTGCTCTCAGTCGGCCAATGCCGTGACAGGCTGGCCGATCATCTCAGCTAATCGTTATCCCCCCGCGGCGCAACGCATCAATTAAGGCAGAGGGTCCCGCGCCCGCTCCGCTTGCGCAAGGAACGCCTCGATATCGGTGCTCATCAGCAGCGGCAGATGGGCGCGCAGCCGGCTTTCCTCCCAGTCCCACCACGCCACGCGCAGCAACCGCGCCACCGTTTCGTGGTCGAAGCGAAGCCGCGCCAGTTTCGCCGGATTGCCCGCCACCACGGCATAAGGCGGCACCACGCCCCGCACCACCGCGCCGGCGCCGATCACCGCCCCCGGCCCGATCCGCGCCCCCGGCAGCAGCGTCGCCTTGGCGCCGATCCACACATCGGCGCCCAGCTCGACATCGCCCCGCGCCTCATGGTCATCCGCGCCGCCCGCCGCCTCCGGCCATAAATGCGCCAGTGTGCGAAACGGATACGTGCTGACCAGATCCGTGCGATGATTGCCCAGCACGATCGTCACCTCCGGCCCGATCGAACAAAACCGCCCGATCACCAGCCGCGCATAATCCGGATCCAGAACGTTCGGCTTGCCATAACTGTGGTCGCCAATACGCCAGCCAAACTCCTCGATCTCCCAGGCAAAATGCAGCCGTGTCAGGTTGGGAAAGACCTTGGTGGGAGCTATCATTATTCCAAATCCGTCATTGCGAGCAAAGCGAAGCAATCCAGCCGGCGAACAACCGTGAAATCCGGGCTGGGTTGCTTGCTTCCCGGCTGGATCGCCGCGCTTCGCTCGCGATGACGATTCCTCGTCATCATTCCGGCAACTCGATCACCACGCGCAGGCCTCCGCCCGGCCGGTCGGCCAGCATGATGTCGCCGCCGTGCGCGCCGATGATGTCGCGCGCGATGGCGAGGCCGAGGCCGGTGCCGCCGGCTTCCGCGGTTTCGAACGGCCGGAACAGCACGGCGCGGCGGTCGGCCGGGATGCCGGGCCCGTCATCGTCGATCACGATGCGGAAATGGCCGCTTCTCACCGATGTCGCCGAGAGCAGGATGTGCTTCGCGTGGCGGCGCGCGTTGTCGACCAGGTTGGTGATCGCCCGGCGCATCGCTTCCGGCCGCAGGGTGGCGACCAGCGTCTCCGGCGCGGTGCAGCTGATGCTGGCGCCGGCGCGGCGGCCGGCGGTCGCGACGTCCTCCAGCAGCGCCGGCACATCGGTTGGCGCCGCCTGTTCGCTGCCCTCGCCGCGCGCGAAGCTGAGATAGATGCCGATCAGTTTTTCCATCTCCTCGATGTCGCTGGCCATGCCGGCCAGGTCGCCGTCCGGCGTTTCCGGCAGCATCGCCAGCGCCAGCCGCAGCCGCGTCAGCGGCGTGCGCAGATCGTGCGACACGCCGGCCAGCATGGTGGTGCGCTGCGTGAGAAATCGGCGCAGCCGCTCCTGCATGCGGTTGAACGCGGTCGCCGCGCGCCGCACCTCGGCCGCGCCCTCGGGGCGGATCGGCCCGATGTCGCGGCCCATGCCGAAACTTTCCGCGGCGCTGGCGAGCCGGCGGATGCCGCGCACTTGCGTACGCAGAAACAGCGCCGCGATGCCGAACAGCAGCAGCGCCGTGCCGAGCAGCCAGACCACGAAGATGTAGAGCGCGCCGACGTAAAGCCGTTTGCGCGGCACTTCCACGGACAGCACGCCGTCCGCCATCTGCACGTTCACCCGGATGAAATCCGGCGCGGTGTTCCAGGCCACGTTGAAGTGCCGGTGCAGGTCGAGCCCAAGTTCGGCCGCGAGGTCCTGATCCACCGGCCCCGGCGCGTCCGGCGGCGGCAGGTGGCGCAGCGTCTGGTTCGGCAGAAACGTGCAATCGAAGTCGAAATGCGCCTTCGCCTCCTGCAGCACCAGCCCCCGAGTTTTCGGCGCGCGGTCGATCTCGTCGATGATGAAGGACACCTCGCCCGCGGCGGCGCCCGCCAGCCGGCGAGATAGTTCATCCAGATGGCTGCCGTAGAAAATCTGTAAGGCCACCGCCTGCAGCAGCACCAGCGGGATCAGCACGATCAGCAGCGAGCGCCCGAACAGGCTGCGCGGCAGGATTTTCCGCAGCAGCGTGTCGGGCGAAAACCCGCCGAACCTAAGCTTCATGCGCCGGGTTTCAGAACGTAACCCTTGCCGCGCACGGTGTGCAGAAAGCGCGGCTCGCGCGGGTCGGGCTCGATTTTACGGCGCAGCCGCGTCACCTGCACGTCGATCGCGCGTTCGCTGACATCGTCCATCTCCAGCACCGCCGCCAGCGCCTCGCGCGACAGCACCTCATGCGGCCGCGCCGCGAACGCGACCAGCAGCGCCAGCTCCGCGCCGGTCAGCCGGATGCGCGCGTTCGGCGTGCTCAGCTCCGCCCGCGCCGGGTCGAAGCTCGCCGCGCCCAGCTGCAGCGGCCCGCTTTGCGCGGCCAGTTTTTGCGCGTCGGGGGCCGGCACCGCGCGGCGCAGCATGGCGCGTATACGGGCCAGCAGCACGCGCGGGTCGAACGGTTTGCCGAGGTAATCGTCGGCTCCGGATTCGAAGCCGGCGACGATGTCCTCCGGAGCGCCGCGCGCCGTCAGCAGCAAAATCGGCAGGGTCGGCGCGCGGTCGGCGCGCAGCGCCTCTGTCAGCGCCAGGCCGTTTTCGCCCGGCATCATCACGTCCAGCACCATCAGATCGAAGTCCAGAAAGCGCAGCTTGTCGCGCGCCTCGGCGGCATCCCGCGCGGTGGTGATGCGGAAGCCCTGCTCGCCCAGGAACCGGCTCAACAGACCGCGCAGCCGGTCATCGTCATCGACCAGCAGGATATGCGCGGCGTCGCCGCTCATCCAGGCGGCCTGGGCGCGCGGACGGCGTTCTTGCTATCCAGCTGGTCGAAATAGCGGCGGCCCTGCTCCTTGGTCAGGCCGTGCAGCACGCGGCGGAAGCCTTCCACCGCCGGCCCGCCCGCCTCGCGATATGCCGCCAGCAGCCGCTCGCGCTGCGTCTCGAACAACCGCGCTTCCAGCGCCGCGCCCTTGTCGGTCAGGCTCAGCAGGCGCTGGCGGCGGTCGCGTACGCCCCGCGCCTGCGTCACGTAACCTTCGCGGATCAGCGGGCCCAGCACCCGCGTCAGGCTCTGCTTGGTAATGCCGAGAATGCCCAGCAACTCCCCCACGTTCAGCCCCGGCTTGCGGCCGATCCAGTGCAGGGTGCGGTGGTGCGCCCGGCCAAACCCCATCGCCAGCAGCATTTTATCCGCCGCCTGGTTCAGGTCGCGCAACGCGAAGAACAGCCGGTCCTGCGCGATCCGCAGCTCCTCCTCGCGCAGGAACAGCAGCCCGGCGCCAGGCTGGCCGTGCGAATTCGATGCCTGCGCGAGCGACTGGGCCGAACTATATTGAACCGGGGCGTCTTGCATGGCAGCTTCGCGATCCGTGGCATTTCGTTAAGCCGCATAAGACAGTTTAACTGCCTCATATTCAAGCGTGTCGCCAAGATTGGAGTGAATGATGGCGTTGATCCCGTTCGACGACCGCGACGGCACGATCTGGTGGGACGGCGAGATGATCGCCTGGCGCGACGCCAAGCTGCACGTGTTGAGCCACGGCCTGCACTACGCCTCCGCGGTGTTTGAGGGCGAGCGCGCCTATGGCGGCCACATCTTCAAGCTGCGCGCGCATACCGACCGGCTGATCAACTCCGGCCGTCTGCTCGGCTTCGAAATCCCGTTTTCGGCGGATGCGATCGACGCCGCCTGCAAAGCGGTGCTGGCCGCCAACCATCTCACTGACGCGTATGTCCGGCCGCTGGCTTGGCGCGGCACCGAGCAGCTCGCGGTTTCCGCGCAGCAGACGAAAATCCACCTCGCCATCGCCTGCTGGCAATGGCCGAACCTGTTCGGAGCGGACCGCATGGCCGGCGTCACGCTGGGCATGGCCGAATGGCGCCGCCCGCACCCGCAGACCGCGCCCACCGCCTCGAAAGCCGCCGGCCTGTACATGATCGGCACGCTGTCCAAACACGCCGCCGAGGCCGCCGGCTTCAACGACGCGCTGATGCTGACCTGGGACGGCTTCGTGGCCGAGGCGACCGGCGCCAACATCTTTCTGGTGATCGACGGCAAGCTGCACACGCCGGCGCCCGACTGCTTCCTGGACGGCATCACCCGCCGCACCGTGATCGCGCTGGCCAAGGCCCGCCGGATCGAGGTGATCGAACGCCACATCAACCTCGAGGAAATCGCCCAGGCAACGGAAGTCTTCCTCGCCGGCACCGCCGCCGAGGTAACCCCCGTGCGCCGCATCGGCCGCCAAGATTTCGCGCCCGGCAAAATCACCGAAACGCTGCTGGCCGACTACGAAGCCCTGGTCCAAATGCCCCCCGAAGAAGTCGCCCGCCGCGCCGCCTGAACAGCTTTCTAGCTTGGGGGGAAGTCCTGAGGAGCGCTTGTATCCGGACCCATCCTCGTCGTCATTGCGAGCGAAGCGAAGCAATCCAGCTTTTTTCTCGATTGATCGAGTAGAGTTATGTGTTAAGCTGTTCAAACATCATCGGAGCGTCCCATGAACAACATCACCGAGAACCGGCCGGCTCATCCGGACAATCTCAGCCAAAGCACGCTGCCGCGCTTCGAGCGCCTGGCGCCGGCACTGGGCGCGATGGTGCCGGACCTGGACCTCGCCGCCGACCTGTCGGACACGGTGATCGCGGCGATCCGCCAAGGCCTGGAAGACCACCAGGTGCTGTTCTTCCGCGACCAGACGCTCACCCCCGCGCAGCAGCGCGACTTCGCCGCCCGCTTCGGCGCCCTGCACGTGCATCCGGTCTATCCGAGCCACGAAACCGTGCCGGAGATCATGATCCTGGAATACGACGAAAGCCTGAAAGGCCACCAGAACAACTGGCACACCGACGTCACTTTCATCGAAACCCCGCCCTTCGGCTCGGTGCTGTACGCGGATGACGTGCCGGCCGCCGGCGGCGACACGATGTGGGCGTCCACCTACGCCGCCTTCGAAGCGCTCTCCAAGCCGATGCAGGACTTCCTCGCCACCCTGCACGCGGTGCACGATTTCTCGATGAACTTTTCGCCGGAGCGCTTCCGCCTGTACGGCAAGGACGCGAAAATCACCGCCGAGTACGAGAAGCACAAGCCGGTGCTGCATCCGGTGGTACGCACCAACCAGAAAACCGGCCGCCGCGGCCTATACGTGAACCGCAGCTTCACCTCGCATATCGAGGGCCTGCACCATCAGGAAAGCAAGGCGCTGCTCGAATTTCTATACCGCCATCTGGAAACGCCGGAGTTCCAGGTCCGCTTCCACTGGACCAACGGCGCCGTGGCGTTCTGGGACAACCGCTTCAGCCAGCACTACGCGATCTCCGACTACTTCCCCGCCCACCGCCGCGTCCGCCGCGCCACCATTTTAGGCGACCGCCCGGTCTAACAACGCCAAACAACCGCCGGCGCGGAAACGCGTCGGCGAGTCAGCTGGGGGCGCGCCGCCTGGGGTGGCTTTTCGAGCACCGAAACGGAGCGACCTTAAGGTCGTGAGCACCCAGGCGGAGGCACCCGCAGCACAGAAAAGACGCCCCAGATCGCCGTCAGAACGCGTTTCCCTCCGTCTCGATAATCTCGCGCACCTTGTTCCCCAGCGCCGTCATCTGGAACGGCTTGGTGATCACCGCCATCCCCGGGCTCAGATGGCCGTGGCCGATCACCGCGTTTTCGGCGTAACCCGTCACGAACAGCACTTTCAAATCGGGCCGTGTCGCGCGCGCCGCGTCGGCGACCTGGCGGCCATTCATGCCGCCCGGCAAACCCACATCGGTCAGCAACAGGTCGACCCGCATCTCCGTCTGTAGAATCTTCAGCGCCTCCGGCCCGTCCGCCGCTTCCAGCACGGCGTAGCCCGCCTCTTCCAGCACCTCCGCCATCAGCATGCGGACGGTCGCCTCGTCATCGACCACCAGCACCGTCTCGCCCTGCCCGCCCTCGACCGGCAGTTCTTCCGCGGCCGCCTCGTCCTGTTCCGCGTCGCCGATGAAACGCGGCAAGTACAGGCTCATGGTCGTGCCCTTGCCGAGTTCCGAATAGATCCGCACCTGCCCGCCCGACTGGCGGACGAAGCCATGCACCATCGAAAGCCCAAGCCCGGTGCCCTGTCCCAGCGGCTTGGTGGTGAAAAACGGCTCGAACGCCTGCGCGATCACGTTCGGCGCCATGCCCGTGCCGCTATCGGATACGCTGAGCTGGATATACTGCCCGGGCGGCAATTCCCGGTCCCGCGCCGCCCGTTCGTCCAGCCATTTATTGCCGGTCTCGATCGTGATGCGGCCGCCCGCGGGCATCGCGTCGCGGGCGTTGATGCACAGGTTGAGCAGGCTGTTCTCCAGCTGCGACGGGTCGATCATCGTCATCCACAGACCGGCCGCGCCGACCACCTCCAGCAGCACAGACGGCCCCACGGTGCGGCGGATCAGCTCGTCCATGCCAGTGACCAGGCGGTTCACGTCGGTCGGCTTCGGGTCGAGCGTCTGCCGGCGGGAGAAGGCCAGCAGCCGCTGCGTCAGCGCGGCGGCGCGGCGGGCGGAGCCTTGCGCCGCGCCGATATAGCGCTCGGCGCCTTCCGGCCGTCCCTTCGCCAGACGCGCCTCCAGCAGCTCCAGGCTGCCGCTGATGCCGGCCAGCAGATTGTTGAAGTCGTGCGCGATGCCGCCGGTCAGCTGGCCGATCGCCTCCATTTTCTGCGCCTGCCGCAGCGCCTCTTGCGCCTCCGCCAGCGCTGCCGCCTGCTCGCGCTCGACCGTGACGTGCCGCGCGGTCGCATAGATCAGATTGTTCTCCGGCGCGGCGACCCAGGACAGCCAGCGATAGCTGCCGTCGCGGTGCCGGTAGCGGTTGACGAAAGACGGCAGGGCGCCGACCGACGCCTCCCGCAGCGCCCCTAGCGAAGGCTCCAGGTCGTCCGGATGGATGAAGTCGAACACCGACCTGCCAACCATCTCCTCCGGCGGCCAGCCGAGGATGAGGTTGGCGGCGAAACTGACGTCCAGTAACTTCCCCTCCGGGTCGAGCACCACCAGCAGATCCTGCGCGTTGCGCCAGATCAGTTCGCGTTCCGCCGTGCGCGCCGCCAGCGCCGCGGCCTGCGCCTTCTCTTCCGTGACGTCGCGGGCGGTAGCGAAGACCCTCTCGCCCGACATCACGGCGACCCAGGACATCCACCTGAACGCGCCGTTCCGGGTCCGGTAACGGTTCTCGAAATGGATCAACGGCCTGCCCCGCCGCGCCTCCTGAAAAGCGCGCTGGCTTGGCGCCACGTCATCGGGGTGCAAAAACGCGATGAAGGGGTCGCTCAGCAGTTCCTGTTCGGACCAGCCGAGCACCTTGGTCCAGGCCGGATTAACGCTTTCGAACATCCCCTGCGCGTTGCAGACGGCGAGCAGATCGGGCGTGATCTGCCAGGTCAGAGCCCGCTCCCGCGCGCGTTCCACCACCTGCTGCTCCAGCGTCGCGTTCAACTCCTGCAGCCGCAGCTCGGTGTGCTTGCGGGCGGTCACGTCCTGCGCGGTGCCGATCATGCGGACGCAGTTGCCGGCGCCGTCGAACACGCCGCGGCCCTTGGCCGCGACCCAGCGCACCACCTTGTCCTCGGCGCCGACGGTGCGGTATTCCACGTCGTACAGACCGCGCAACACCGGGTCCGCCGCGTCGATATAGGCGCGGGAGATGCGCTCGCGATCCTCCGGATGCAGCCCGGTGTAAAAATCCGCCATCGAAACCGGCACGCCGGCGGAGATGCCGAACATCGCCTTCACCCGCGGCGGCCAGTAAAGCGTGTCGGTCACGACATCGACATCCCACAGGCCGACCTCGGCGTTCTCGGTCGCCAGCCGCAATTGCTCCTCGCTGGCGCTGAGCGCCGCCAGCGCGCGCTGCGTCTCCGTCACCTCGTAGCCGCCGATGAAAATGCCGGTGATCGCGCCCGCATCGTCCCGGATCGGATCATACACGAAGTCGATGAACTTGCTCTCGCCGGCGCCCCGCAACCGCAACTCGGTGGCGTGCAGCGTCACGGTCTCGCCGCTGGCGTAAACATGGTCGAGCAACTCGTAGAAACCCTGGCCGGCAAGATCGGGCAACGCTTCGCGCACGCTCCGGCCGATGAACTCGGTGCGCTCGGCGATCCGCTGATAGGCCGCGTTCACATACTCGTAGACATGCGCGGGGCCGGTGGTGACGGCGATGAAGCCGGGCATCTGGTTGAACAACTGGCGCTGGCGGTCCTGCTCGGCGGCGATCCGGCGCGTCGCCAGCACCTGTTCGGTGGTTTCCACCACGATCGCGATCACGCCGGCGGGCCGGCCGTCCTCGTCCAGCACCGGCGAGTAGTCGAGGTTCATCCAGACCTGTTCGGGCCTGCCTTCCCGGTACAGCGTCAGCTCCTGGTCCTTGTAGGCCAGGGTGCCGCCGGCCAGGACGACCTTCATGACATTGGCGTTGAACTCCGCCACCTCCGGCCAGCCGTCCAGCACTGGCCGGCCCAGCCCCAGCGGATGGCGGCCGCCGGCGAACACCGAATAGCTGTCGTTATAGATCATCACGCCGTCCGGCCCCCAGAGCAGCACCATCGGGACCGGCGAACGCAGCAGGAAGCCGGTGAGGGTTTTCAGGCTTTGCGGCCAGCCCTCGATCGGGCCAAGCGCCGTCGACGCCCAGTCGAACGCGCCGATCAGCCGCCCCATCTCGCCGGCACCCGCCAGGAAATCCGGCGCGCCAGCCGATAGCGGCCACGCAATCTCTGGTTCGGTGTCGTTCAGCTGCCGGTCCTCATCTACCGCATATAAGCCGGCCGCGGCGAAAGCGTGAAGTTTCATGCGCGCACGCGGCACGCGCCCGGCGGACCCGCCAAGTCCATCGCGCTACGGGGCCGGCACACCCGTCATGATCCAGCCAAGCGGCAGCGCGGCGATGTCGAGCCCGATGGTGGCCGCGCCGGGCGGCACTTCGATTTCGGCGTTGCCGTCGGTCCAGTCCGCCGTTTCATTGCCGGCGCGCGGGTAAAAGCCGGCGACGGCCAGGCGCCGCGCCGGAAACACCGCCGCGTCCAGCCGGATCGCACGCAGCGCCACGCCAAGCAGCCGTTCATCCGCCGCGTCATCCTCGCCGGCGCCGAATTCCGCCGGCACGAAGCGCGGCGAGCGGATGGCGATGCGGCCGCCTTGGCCGTGCAGGCCGAACACCGGCGCGTCATCCGGCCCGCCGACCCGCGGCAGCTTGCCCTCCGCGGCCCATAGCGCCACGTCCGTCAGCGTGCGGGCGGTGTAGCCGAGTGCGGCCGTCCGCGCCCGCAGATCCTGCCGGATCTCGCGCAGCACCGGCCCGCCGAGGCAGAGCGGCGCATAAGCGCTGGCGTCCCATTGCGTGCCGCGCCCGAACACCGGATCGCGCCGCGGCGTGCCTTCGGTATTTTCGAACAGCGCGCGGTTGCCGGTGTCGATTATAGCTTTCCACGGCCAGGTTCTCGGCCAGCAGGATGTCGTGCCGGTCCAGCTCCACATGAAAATACGTCACCGCCATGCAGCCGCGTTCGCGCAGGATGGTGATGCCGTTGACCAGCAGTTTCGCCGGCACCAGCTCGCCGTGCAGCAGCAGCGCGTGGTCTGGCGAGAGGCGCAGCGGCCGCGCCGGTACGCCGGGCGAGAGCGCGCCGCCGCAAATGCGCACCGGCTGCACCGCCTCCGGCCGGCGATGCGCCGCGATGTCCAGCGTGCGGCTGCCGACCCAGCGCACCGCCCTCACGTCGCCGCTGGCGGTCACCAGCGGGTCGCCCGGCCGCAGCGTCTCCACCGCGCGGTAGCCGGACGGCGTCAGCAGCCCGGTGCCACGCGCGAAACACGGCGGCACATGCTCGAGCAAAATCTCCGCCCCCGTGCCCGTCGCGATCACCTCCGGCGCGGTATGCGGGGCCAGACCGGCGAAGTCGACGCTCCGCAGCAGCGTGTCGCCATCCGCGACCGAAGGCACAAAGATGCTGTCCAGCATCGAAAAGTGCCGCAGCGTGACGCCGGCGATGTCCACCACGTCGCTGAAACTCAGCGTGCCCGCGCCATCGAACCCGATCTGCTGGTTGGCCACGCCGTCGCTGAAACTGGCGGAACCCCCATCCTCCAGAACAATCACACCGCCCGCCGGTTGCCCGGACTGCCCGCCATCCACCGCGCCGCCGGCCACCTCCAGCACGCCGCCATCCACCACGAGCGCGCCGGTATTGCTGAGCTCCGTGCCCTCCACCGCCAGCGTCGCGCCGCCGAACACCGTGATCAGCCCGTCATTGCGCAGGCTGGGGATGTTCAGGCCATAAGACTGTGCGATCGCGGCGCCCGCCTCCACCACCACCGTCAGCGCCGTGCCGTCCGCCAGCAGCACCGTGCCGTGGTTGACGATCGCGCCATCGGCATCCAGCGCGTTGTTGCCCTCCACCGAAACGACGCTGCCCGGCCCCAGCGAAAACCCGCCGCCATTGCCGGACAGCGCCGCCCGCGCCCGCAGCAGCAGCTCCGCGGTCAGCGTCGTTCCAGGGTCGATCAGCACCGTGCCCTTGTCGATCACCCCAACAGTCCCGGCGCCCGGCACCTGGCCGCCCGACCAGTTCGTCTCCAAGCCGTAATCCGGCAACGTGCCCGCCCGCGCCACAAATGTCTCGCTCGTCATGGCCGGAGCTTGGCGACAAAATGCTTGCCGAAACTTTAAGCAACCGCCCTTGCCTAGCTTCGCTCTTTCGCTTATCCCCCAGCCATGGTTCGCGCCCGCCGCCTCCCGGAGCTTCGACTTACCCGCCCCTGGGCGTAAGTTCCGCGCGCACTCCCGCCGGCCGTCGTTCAGGGGACTAAACCCCGCCTGCAAACCCTCCGGCAACAGCGAGACCACCATGATCACCCATCCCAACTTCGGCGTCATAGACGCCAACCGCGTCGTCATCTTCGACACCACCTTGCGCGACGGCGAACAATCGCCCGGCTTCTCCATGAACATCGACGAAAAACTGCGCATGGCCGAAACCCTGGCCGAGCTCGGCGTGGACGTGCTGGAAGCCGGCTTCCCGATCGCCAGCCAAGGCGACTTCGACTCGGTCCGCCGCATCGCGGAAGCCGTGCGCGGCCCGGTCATCGCCGGCCTCGCCCGCTCCGGCCGCGAGGACATCACGCGCGCCGGCGAAGCGATCCGCCCGGCCGAACGCCGCCGCATCCACACCTTCATCTCTACCTCCGCCCTGCACATGAAATACAAGCTGCGGATGGAGCCGGACGCCGTGCTGGCCGCCGTCACCGCCAGCGTCACCCTCGCCCGCGACTACACCGATGACGTGGAATGGTCCGCCGAGGACGGCAGCCGCACCGACCCGGATTTCCTCGCCCGCTGCGTCGAGGCCGCGATCGCCGCCGGCGCCACCACCATCAACTTGCCGGACACCGTCGGCTATTCCCTGCCGGAGGACATGACCCGCATCTTCACGGACCTGCGCGCCCGCGTGCCCGGCGCCGACCGCGTGATCTTCTCCACCCATTGCCACAACGATCTCGGCCTCGCCGTCGCCAACACTCTGGCCGCCGTCGCCGCCGGCGCCCGGCAGATCGAATGCACCATCAACGGCATCGGCGAGCGCGCCGGCAACGCCGCGCTGGAAGAAGTCGCGATGGCGATCCGCACCCGCCAGGACGCGCACCCGTACGTCAACAACATCCGCACCCAGAACATCATGCGCACCTCGAAACTACTCGCCACCATCACCGGCTTCGACGTGCAGCCCAACAAAGCCATCGTCGGCCGCAACGCCTTCGCGCATGAATCCGGCATCCACCAGGACGGCGTGCTGAAAAACGCCGCCACCTACGAAATCATGACGCCGGAATCCGTCGGCCTGCAGAAAAACTCCCTGGTGCTGGGCAAACATTCCGGCCGCGCCGCCTTCCGCGACAAGCTGCGCACGCTGGGCTACGCCGGCCTCGGCGACAATTCCCTGAACGACGCCTTCCGCCGCTTCAAGGACCTCGCCGACCGCAAGAAGCTGGTCTACGACGACGACATCGTCGCCCTGGTGGACGACGAAGTGATGCGTGACCACCAGCGCATCAAATTCATCTCGCTGGAACTCTGGGGCGGCAGCAAGGGCAAATCCCGCACGCTGCTGGAACTGGAAATAGACGGCGCCGCCGCCACCGCGGAAGCCACCGGCGACGGCCCGGTGGACGCCACCTTCCGCGCCATCCAGACCCTCTTCCCACACACCGCGGAACTCCGCCTGTTCTCCGTCGGCGCCGTCACCGAAGGCACCGACGCCCAAGCCCGCTGCACCGTCCGCCTGGAAGAAGACGGCAAACTAGTAGACGGCCAAGGTGCGGACACGGACACCATAGTCGCCGCCGCGAGAGCGTACCTCCACGCCTTAAACAAACTAATCACCAAACGCGCCCGAACCGAACCAGCGGCGCTGTCCGCCTAACCGTCATTGCGAGCGCAGCGAAGCAATCCAGAACCGAACCCATGAAACACCCAGCCGTCTACATCGTGACAAACGAGCGCAACGGCACCCTCTACATCGGCGTAACCTCCACCCTCATCCAACGCATCGCCCAACATCGAACCAACGCAATCCCCGGCTTCACCGCCGCCCACGGCTGCAAACACCTCGTCTGGTACGAACTCCACGAAACCATGGAGTCCGCGATCCTGCGCGAAAAACAAATCAAAGGCGGCTCCCGCGCCAAAAAACTCCGCCTGATCGAAACGCTGAACCCAACCTGGCGCGATCTGTACGACACATTGTTCTAACCCCAACCGCCGCCGTTCAGCTCCGTTCATCAGCCCGGTCCTGGATTGCTTCGCCGCTTCGCGACTCGCAATGACGGGTTGGATTGGGTGTGGCGGTGGCGTTGCGTCGTCATTCCGAATCCCGGCGCAGCCCCACCCGTCATTGCGAGTTTCCAACAAAAGCCCCACCCGTCATTGCGCGTCGCAAAGCCCCCTCGTCATTGCGAGTCGCGAAGCGACGAAGCAATCCAGTAACAGACGGCTGAACAACCTCAAACGGACGGCCTTCAAACCGACGCCACCGCTTTTGGCAGCCTCAGCTTCCCGCCACATAGCCACCGGAATCAGTCGAGGCGTAGGGTGGGTGTTTTTCCGCACCCCACCCTACGGCTACTCCCCGCCCAACCACGTCATTGCGAGTGAAGCGCAGCAATCCATCTTTGGACGCAGATCAGCCGGGATTTATGAGCTTAAACGTTGAACAAGCGGTACGTGCATTGGCTGTTTTGCGCTCATCTTGGACATAACCAGAGAAACCGCCTCACCTCATAAGCGGACGTCGCTGTAACCGTAATAACCGTGCGGCGGTTAAGCGCATAGCGCGCAATCCGCCATCGCAACGTGCCAGCACCGAGGTATTACGATTGCGATTGAACCGCCCAACGGCGTCGGATTGCTACCTTCAAGTTGCTAAGGCGCGACCACTCGAAACCAATCTCGCATAACTTGCCGGATGCGATCGAGTTCTTCTGAGGAAATGACGCTCATATGGCAAATCGTGTTGCGGAGATGTCCGATCAAACGGGCTTCTTGAACCAAACTTTTATCACGGACCACTTCATCAAATGCTCCTTTCCAATTCTGATCGATGACTTTCAACAATTGGGGAAGCGTCATTAGGGCCGACTTGTCGCGGGAGCCGAGCGCCATCCAGCTTTTCATTTCTTCGGTTTCCTCGAGCTTAGTGACCTCAATCTGGATGTCACTTGGTACTTTGTCCCACCACGTTTCCTGACCATCCTTTGAAAGCACTCCAACGATTACATCTCGGAGATAATTTTCGAATACAAAAAATAAGCGGTATGCCTCGGCGGCCTCAGCCGACTGCCGTACCATGTCAGGAACAAGTGGAGCGAGGTCATACGAGGACGAAAGAAGCAAGGAATCTCTTGGTACGAGATCATCTAAACCCGTTAAGGTTTTCTCTGCCGCTTGACCAAGCATGATGAAGAGCGCTGTCGTCCCGTCAATCGTCATTGGAAGGTCTTGCGTATTGCATTGAATATATTGAGATAAGTATCCTCGTTTCCATTTGCTGGGAGATGGATTTGTATATTGTAGTGAAACTCGGTCCGTAGAGAGCTGGGTTTTGCCGGCTCTCTATAAGTTTCTTCATCTTGAATGGCGTCGATGGTTTCTAGCTTGGTTTTTGGCTCTCCGTCAGTCGCTTCGGCATCAAAGTCAGCTAGTTTGGCAAGCGAACTAAACGTGCTGGCAATCCGAGAGGTCGCATCAGCATCGACCCCCGCAACTTGTGCAATTAGGCTTTTCAGGCGCTCAGAGGAAAGCTTCTGTGCATTCTGGTCAGAGTCGAAAAGTGGCGCATAGGCATGCTTCATCCCACTCGCGATGGCAGCCGATTTGTTATGGCCCTTCAAAAGTCGATACGCCGGCAGCGGCGTACCTGACTGATCAATAAATCCCATGTTCCTAAGCAATGGGATCAACGATCGATCATTCGTGCCTTTCAGCCCAATTGTTGTGGTAAGAAACGAATGTGTAAATTTCTCGGGTAATTTTGCAGATGCAATCTTATCAAAAAGAACGCCTACGTTCTTATTGCTCGCTAAGTATGGAAGTGATGCTGCCACGGAAACCTCGCTATCGTTCTAGAAGGTTAACGTTGGCATATTTGTAAGACGTCTTCCATGCGGAAAACGTGGCCATAAGCCGGCCCAACGTTGAGGCGGGGCTTGCGCTGCTGGAGGCGGGCGCTAATCGCGATCGCCGGAGCAACAGCGGTCCGTCCGCTTACGGCCACAAAAAGAATGCCAGTCTACGATCACCCTAAAAATCCCAAGGATTCGTCACTACCAGCCCCGCCGCCAGAAACGGCGACTCGTTCCGGCACGCCACCCACAGCCCGTTCGCTTTCGCAATCGCCGCGGTCATCGCGTCCCGCCGGCCGATGCTGAACTTTATCCGCCGCACCTCGCGCATGATCTCGCCGTACGCGCGCAGAGCCGCATAATCGAACGGCAGGATGCGGTTGTCGAACAGCGCCAGCGCCTTCTCCATCACCGCCTCGCCGCGCGCCGTCTCCCGCTGCCAGGGCGGCAGCCGCGCCGCGTTGCTCAGCAACAGCGCGGCGCACGGCGCACCGATAAACAGCGACTCATGCAGCTGCATATCCGCCCAGGCCACCACCCCAGGCTTCGGCGCCGGCCGCAACAGCTCCGCCACCACCACCACCGCCTGCAGCAGCATCACGCCCCCGGAACCGGAGGCCGCCGCCGGTCGCGCAGCATTGGGCACTCCAACCCGCCCACCAGCTGCCCCACCCGCACCAGCGCGGTCCCCATCTTCAGCCGCCCTTCGGGCATCAAATACCGCTCCAGCACCGTCCGGATCAGCGCCTCCGCACTCACCCCGCGCGCCCGCGCCGCCAGCTTCAGCGCCGCGTAAACCTCATCCGGCACACCCCGAACCATAAAATTAGCCAAACTCACCACCCGACGAAACAAAATTTTGATATCAAAGGGGCGTTTTTGTATCAGATTCAGCCAGGGTGAGAAACCAAAACTTGGTTTTAGAACAATACGAGATCGTCCCGGTGCACCACCTCGTCGCGCCCCCGCCAGCCCAGCAGCGCCTCAAAATCCTCGCTCCGATGCCCCGCCAGCACCGCCACGTCGGCGCTGCAATAGGCGGCGAGGCCGCGCCCGATCCGCGCCCCGTCCGGCGCCAGCACGTCGATCGCGTCGCCCCGCTCGAAGCTGCCGGACACCTGGGCGATCCCGGCCGGCAACAGCGAGGACCCCTTCGCCAGCGCCCGTGCGGCACCCGCATCCACCGTCACGGCGCCCAGCGGCGCGAGATGCCCCGCGATCCAGTTTTTCCGCGCACTCCGACCATCGGGTGCTGCCAGAAACCACGTGCATCGCGCCCCGCCCTCGATCGCCGCCAGCGGATTCTGCTGGTTGCCGAGCGCGATCGCCATTGCCACTCCCGCCTGTGTGGCGATCCGCGCCGCCACCAGTTTCGTCCTCATGCCGCCGGAGGAATAGCCGGGCGGCGGCTCGCCCCCCATGGCGTCGATCTCCGGCGTCATCGCCGCCACCACAGGAATATGCCGCGCCGCCGGGTCCCGCCGCGGGTCCGCGGTGTACAGCCCGTCGATGTCGGAGAGCAGGATCAGCGCGTCCGCCTGCATCATCTCCGCCACCCGCGCCGCCAGCCGGTCGTTATCGCCAAAACGTATCTCCGCCGTCGCCACGGAGTCGTTCTCGTTGATCACCGGAATGCAACCCAGCCCCAGCAGCGTGCTCAGCGTCGCCCGGCCGTTCAGGTACCGCCGCCGGTCCTCGGTATCCTCCAGCGTAATCAGCAGCTGTGCCGCGGTCAGCCCATGCGCGGACAGCGCCTCGCTCCACGCCTGCGCCAGCCGGATCTGCCCCACCGCCGCCGCCGCCTGTTTCTCCTCCAACCGCAGCCGGCCGGGCAGGTTCAGCCGCCGCCGCGCCAGCGCGATGGCGCCAGAGGACACCACGATCACCTGCACGCCCCGCGCGCTCAGCGCCGCGATGTCCTGCGCCATGCCGGCCAGCCAGGCAGCACGCGGCGCCGCCGCCTCCGGGTCCACGATCAGCGCGCTGCCGATCTTCACCACCACCCGCCGCGCGCTGGCGAGGCTGGGAATCATGCGTTGCGCTTTGCCGTCACGATGTTCTGCAACGCCCGCAGCACCTCCGGCACGCCTTGGCCGGAGACGCCGGAGGCCACCATCACCGCAGCACCAGAGGCTTTCGCCAGCGCCGCGCGGCGGGTTGAGATCTCCCGCGCCGTCATCGCATCCGCCTTGTTCAGCACGATCACTTCGGGCTTCTCCGCCAGCCCGCCGCCATAGGCCGCCAGCTCCCGCCGCACCGTGCGCCAGGCGGCCACACAATTGCCGGCCGCGCCATCCACCAGATGCACCAGCACGGCGCAGCGCTCGACATGGCCGAGAAACCGGTCGCCCAGCCCCGTGCCCTCATGCGCGCCGGCGATCAGCCCGGGGATGTCGGCGATGATGAACTCCTCCGCCATCGACAGCCGCACCACGCCGAGCTGCGGGTGCAGCGTGGTAAACGGGTAGTCGGCAATTTTCGGGTGCGCGCCGGAAACCACCGAAAGAAACGTGGATTTGCCGGCATTGGGCTGCCCCACCAGCCCCACATCCGCGATCAGCTTCAGCCTCAGCCAGACCCAGCGCTCCTCGCCCGGCCAGCCTTTATCGGCCCGGCGCGGCGCGCGATTGGTGGAGGTCTTGAACCGGGCGTTGCCGAAGCCACCATCGCCACCGCGCAGAAATGTTAGGGTTTTCCCCGGCGCGTCCAGGTCCGCCAGCAGCGTCTCCCGGTCGTCGTCGAGAATTTGGGTGCCGATCGGCACCTTGATTTTCAGGGTCGGCGCGGCGGCGCCGGTGCGGTCGGAGCCGGAGCCATTATCGCCCTTTTTGGCCCGGAAATGCTGGGAATACCGGAAATCGATCAACGTGTTCAGGTTCTCCACCGCCTCGAACACGATGTCTCCGCCGCGGCCGCCATCGCCGCCGTCCGGGCCGCCATTAGGCACGAACTTCTCGCGCCGGAATGCGGTGACGCCGTCCCCGCCATCGCCGGATTTAAGGTAGATTTTCGCCTGGTCGAGAAACTTCATGGTGCCAATAAAAAAGGCCGGCTGGTGCCGGCCTTTTCAAAATCTCCGTGCCGGTTGGGGTTACTCCGCCGCGAGCTTCGCCGGCATCACCGAAACATGCACGCGGTCGTCGCTCTTGCGGAGGAAAGTGACCTTGCCGTCGGTGAGCGCGAACAGCGTGTGGTCGCGCCCCGTCCCCACATTGGCGCCGGGCTTCACCTTGGTGCCGCGCTGGCGGATGATGATGTTGCCGGCGACCACGTCCTGCCCGCCGGACTTCTTTACGCCGAGCCGGCGGCCTGCGGTGTCACGCCCGTTGCGGGAAGACCCGCCTGCTTTTTTATGTGCCATGAGCTTGCTCCGTTATGCGACGCTGATTTCGCCGACCCGAAGCACGGTCACGCATTGGCGGTGGCCGTTCTTGCGGCGGCTGTTCTGCCGGCGGCGCTTTTTGAAAATGATCACCTTGTCCAGCCGGTCCTGCGCGATCACCGTAGCGGTGACGGTGGCGCCCGCCAGCACCGGCGCGCCGAGCTGCAGCCCGCCCTCGCCGCCGATCGCGAGCACGTCCGTAAAGGTGACGGTGCTGCCGGCTTCCGCCTCCAGCTTCTCCACCTTCAGCACGGCGTCCGGAGTGACGCGGTATTGCTTGCCGCCGGTGCGGATCACTGCGAACATCTGTTTCGTCCAAATCAGGCAAAAGGTTGGGCGCGGCAAGGTTGCCCGGCCGCGACAGTGGCGCGTTATAGCCGGGCGCCGGCCGCTGTCAATCAGGCGGCAGGTTGCCGTGCGCAAGGCGCTTTCGTATAAGCCGCCGCCTGCCCGGAGAGGTGCCAGAGTGGCCGATTGGGACAGTCTCGAAAACTGTTGTGGGTGCAAGCCTACCGTGGGTTCGAATCCCACCCTCTCCGCCAGGCAGTCCTGACACTCATCTCCACCAGCGTCACGCTCCGTTCGCCGGTAAGTAAGGACACTGAACCACCTAGGAGCCGAGGACGCGCGCTTGCGTCTGACGCAAAATTACTAAGCGGATTACCGCCTGGCGGAACGCAGCAAGACGTCGGGCACGACAGACCTACTCACTGGCCAGACTGTCTTTGCTGCATGCCCCTGCTCAGGGGATACTGCTTATGACGAGATTCGTGACGTTCACCGTCCCCAGGCCGGCGGCGAGGCTGTAGCCCAGGTGCGCTGGATAGGCCTCCTCCGGCGTCACTTCCCGATTGTACAGAATGCCCACCCCGGCAGCCCCACCGCCCACGCAATCCACGGTCCCCGCGACGCACGGCTCCGCATTATTACCGGCGGTCACGTTGTAGAATGTGCAGCCCGAAGAGATCTTGTTGCCCAAAGAAGAGTTGCAGGTGGAGCGCGCGAGCGTGTTCGCGTATTGCGCGGCCGCGAGCTTGTAGAGCAATGGCGCGAGGTTTCCCGACTGAGGCGTCTGAACCCCTTCGAGCATAGCGGTTTGCTGGATCAGCGCCGCGATCCCTGCAAAGTCCGGTGCGGCAAATGACGTGCCGCCAGCCGCATTGGTAAGCAGGTCGTTAACGTTGCGATAATTGCACGGCGCTCCGCCTTCACTCGTATCGGACATGCAAAGCAGATAGAAATGGTTGAAAATGCCGTTGGCGGCGAACAGCGACACGTCCGGCTGGTCGCGGCGGTTGTCGTTCGGCATGCCCGGAATGGTGGTCAGTTGCCAATAGGGCTTCGTAAAGAACACGCTCTGGCTGCCACTTCCTCCGACACCGGGTTGCCCGATCGTCGGTTGCGCGGCACAGAGTTGCGCGGGCGTGGTACTCTCCGTCGCCGCGATCACCTGGCTCGCACAAGAATTGTTCCACGGCGTTTCCGGAATATAGGACCGCGCGGACTGCCCGGTGGCCGAGTTCGCGCTGGACCAGTACGTGCTGTTCTCCCCCAGCGCGGTGTCGAGGAAGTCAGTGCCCCCAACCGCGGTGTTGTAAGCAGTATCCGACAATCCGTTCACGAATAGCCCGTCAGACGCAAAACCGCCTTCACTGGTCGATACGCCGCTGTCACCGGTCGAAACGAAAACGGAAATTCCCTCCGCGGCTGCTTCTTCCACCAGGTTCACCCAGCCGTCTTCGAAGGCGTAGCCGCTTTCTGCTTCATTGCCGCCGTAGCTTATGCTGAACACCGTCGCGGTGGTGCCAGCCTCGACCAAGTTCTGCAGCGCCGTCTCCACCCCGAAATACAGCGGCGGCACTGTCGCACATTCTGCCTCCAAAAGCGTCGCTCCGGGCGCCGTGGATCCCGACCATTCGGCGTCTAATGCGGCCTCGCCTTCGTCGCCGGTAAATCCTGCCGGCTTGCAGCCGCCAGGATTCTCTTGGGTCAGCGTGCCTGGGTAGCCGCTGAGCCCGAACGACGTGCGGAAGGTTGCGATATCGGATGGGCGTATCCGCGTCTGCTCCACCAACGCCACCGTGATTCCGGCGCCGGTGATTGGAATGCCCACAGCGGCGCCGCTGAACAGAGGATTGACATTGTAGATCGTGGCGAAATCCGGCGGCGTCACCGCGTAGAACGTTCCCTCCGGCGTGGGCGCGGTGAGGCTAGGCCTCGCGCGCCGCATCATCGGCTTGGGAAAGAAGTCGTTCAGCGTCACGCCGGCAACCACCGGCAACAGCGCCGCAGGTACCGATGGGGCCGACAGGTTTGCAATATGCGCCTCGCCACGCAGGTTTAAGGCATGCATCTCAGTATGGAACGCTTGGCCTACCGCGGCGGCCGACCCCCCAAAATCTATCTCCATGCCGCTGCGCGACACGCTGTTTACCTTAAGCCCCCGTCTAGCCAGCCACTCGGTTACCTGGTCGATATCCGCCTGGGCAGGCCCGTACGCGCGCAGATCCGCGGGCGTCAGCCAGTGATGATACTCCGGCGATGCTTTGTCCTGCTGCTGCTCCACCAGCCGATCGAGCGCCGCCTGCAGCGCGGCCGGCCGCTTCAGCTCAAGCCGTATCTCGGGCAGTTCCGCCGCCGCGGGCAACACGCCGCTGTCCGTCGCCAAATTGATCGCCCCTGGCCGATCGCCTGGCAACGCCGCGACTGTTGCGTCATCCACCTGGGTCACCACAGCCGTAACGACCGGAGGGGCTGCACGGGCCGCAACCGCACCCAGCGCGAGGAGCGAGGCGCCGAGTAGCATCCCGGTCCGGATGGATCGGCTGAAGAATGGAACCATGACAACAACTCCTCCGGATAAACGTCCACCAAGCTGGCTCCATCAGACTACTGATCGCGGCGCCGTCATGGTTGCCAAACATTTAACATGCAAAATTGGCATGTGTGAAGAGACTTTATTCAATGGCTTGGTGCCGTCAGACCGAGTGCTGTAAGTGGCTCAAAGCCAGGGTTTAGGCGACAAGGTGCTTTCATTGGCTTATTAACGGAGCGCCGGACTTGTAGTCATTTCAGCTGATGAGAGGACATGAGTTTCTTCATGAAACTCAAGGCGGACTTTATCTCGCGCTTTCGTGAATGGTTCCATCACCTGTCCGCGAGGTGCCTAGCAGCCGAAAGCGAATGGTCGGAATGAAGCAGCGCCAGATTAGCGAAGCTGGCTATCTTTGCTACCGCGGCGGTTGATGCCGGTGCTCACGGGGTTGGCGTCACGAGCTGACTGACATGGCACGCATGTCCGTACACCCGGCACCGCCTGCCGGCGCCGCTCGGGGATTTCATCGCCGCATTCGATGCAATGGGTTTCGCCGGCGCCGACAGGCAGTTTCGCGCGCGCCAGCCGGACAGCGTCCGCCACCGTGTCGTCGATCTGGTCCTGCACCGCGCTATCCGGTGCCCAGCCGCTGGCCATAGCTCGCTCCTCTGCCTCCGCTGCTACATCTCGCTACTAGGTGGCTGCGCACGTGGCACAGGTTCCATCAAGCTCCACCACGACTTTGTTGGGGTGAAATCCCTTCTTCTCCGCGGCCCGCTCGAGCGCGTGAGACACCGTATGATCCTCAATCTCCGCAACGATCCCGCAATTCTGGCAAATCAAAAATTGAACATCGTGATGGTTATGCTCGGCATCCGCGCAGGGAATGAATGCGTTCAGCCGCTCGATCTTATGGATCAAGCCGTGTTCCAGCAGAAAGTCCAGACTACGGTAGATGGTCGGCGGCACGGCACCCTTTCGCGTCTCCTTTAATCTGTCCAGCAATTGGTAGGCCGTCAACGGGCCGCCGGCTTCTAACACCAGGCCCAACACAATGCTGCGCAGCTCGGTGAGCTGGGCGCCGTGCTCCGCACAGATCTTGGACGCTTGTTCCAGACGTTTCGCCGTTACACGTCGCTTCTTGATGTTCATCAACGACCCTGAAGTCAAAAGTTGCCACGTTATAATATAGCATCCCTTTTACCCAGTAGTAGCATCTTTCGAGTTATCCAACCCGGACGACGCCGCCATCAAGGAAATGTAACCGCGGTTATGGTGCTGACCGGCTATTTTGGCTCGGGCCTTTTTGGAGCGTAACCTGTTCACCTTTTATGAAGCGGCCAGGGGTACAGGTCGGCCAAGGGTCGTGCTTTGGATTACGTTTATCAGACGCCAACATGTTACAACCGGAACAGTTTCTCGGCGTTACCGTGGGCGATGCTTTCCCGGTCCGCCTCGCTGACCGGGACGTGCTGCAAAAACACGCGCGATGCCGCCATCGACTGGTAAGGATCATCAGCGGAGAACATGATCCGGGATACGCCGACCTCTAGCAGGAGGTTCAGGAAAGTCGCGGGATAGTTGAGGCCGCTGAAAGTGTAGTGAATGTTTTCGCGCAGATAAGCTTCGATTGGACGCTCCAGCTTTGTTAGCTGTTTCGGCATCGTATCGTTTATCCTGGGCAAGAAAAACGGTAGCCCTTCGCCCATATGGCCGATGACGACCTGGAGCTTCGGGTAGCGGTCGAATACGCCGCCAAGGATCATGCGGATGACGTGTACAGAGGTTTCGATATGCCAGCCCCAGCCAGCGATAGAAAATATGGAGCTGACCCCCGGAGAAAAGCCACTGTAATACGCGTCCACGACTGCTTTCGGCGGAATGGTCGGATGAATATAGATCGGAACGTCGAGCGCCTCAGCCCGCTCCAGGATCGGCGAAAAAAACTTGTCATCTAAATAGCGACCGTGCGTGTGGCCGTTGATCAACGTGCCTTTGAAGCCCTGCTGCGTAACGCGGCGATCAAGCTCTTCCGCCGCCTTCTCCGGCGCCGCGACAGGCAGGGTTACGAAAGCAGCAAAACGGCTGGGGTTTTTTTTAACCCCTTCGGCGAGCCAATCATTGACTTCGCGGGCAATCGAAACCTGCTCTTCTGTGTCTGATTGCTCCACGCCGGGGGCGGTGAGCGAGAGCACCTGAATATCGATACCGGCCGCATCCATTGCCGCGATGCGCTTGTCACCAATGTCCTGAAGCCGTTCGTAAACCTCGGCAAAGTGTCCGCCCCGGTCACGAAGCTGGTTCATGAAGTCCTTGCCTGGCCCAGCCATAAAACCCGGACTTGCACAATGTTCCTCTAGGGTGATTGTTCTCATCGTCGTTTCCTTTTTGTTTGTACCAATGCCGCGCGAGCTTGGTGCGGTGTAAACCTTATCGAACTCCTCTGGATGAGACCATATGTTCTTTCACCGCAACACTCAATCCATCCGAAGACATACAAAAATAAGCTGAGCTGTGCTGACAGCGAGAGGAAAGAACTGTTTTTAAGTCACCACGGCTCCGCGCCGTCGGGGCCAAAGAACTTGCCAGTCGGGCCTTCATCGTCAAGCGTCGCGAGTTCGACAATCGGTGTCGCACCCTGCTCCACCGAGAGCAAGCCGAGATGGCCATTTAGGTCTGTTGCGGTAAAGCCCGGATTCGCCGCATTAACTTTGATGTTGGTTTCTCGAAGCTCCTTGGAGAAAGAAATCGTGACGGCGTTCAACGCAGCCTTCGAGCTGATGTAGCCCATCGGATTAAGACCGTAATATGGAAACGCTGGATTGGTCTGGTGGGCGTGCGAGCCGATATCGCTACTGACCATGACGATCCGGCCAGCTGCTGACTTTCGTAGTAGAGGCAGGAACGCCTGCGTTACCCGAATACAACCAAAGAAGTTGACGTCGAACGTCGCCCGCACCATTTGCAGATCAACTTGACTCGGAGGGATGCCGTTATCTAACGCGATCCCGGCATTGTTAACGAGAACGTCGAGGCGCCCTGACATATCCTCGATCTGCTTCATCGCGCGAGTAACGCTTTCGTCGCTTGTGACATCGAGCGGTTGAAATGTAACCTTGCCGCCTTCTGCTTGTAGTGCCAGCGTGGCGGCCTCGCCGCGGCCTTCATCTCTGGCGCCGAGCCATACCATATAGCCGCGACGCAACAACTGTCGGGCGACTTCAAAGCCAATACCCTTATTCGCACCCGTGACGAGGGCGATGCCGTTTCTGATCATTTTCACGCCTTACTTAGAAAGATGAGGCTATACCGAAGTGTTACACCCAAACGATGGGCACCAATGCTTCTTGGACAAACGATAAAGCGGTGGCAAGGCTTTCAGTAACATATTCAAGCCGTTCGTAGGTTTCTATCGGCCAACTGCTTAAAAGTCATCGCCTAACGTCGCTTTCAATTATGCTACATATTGGTCGAGCTATGGCAACTAAGGTAATAACGGCTTATCTAATTCTTTGTGCTAAGCCGGCGGTTACGAGGCGAAAGCTAATATCTTTGCACAATTCGCTTGACATCATGGCTAGACCGCTTATAATCTTTACCGTACCGTACGGTCCTCTTATGATCGGCGAGAAAATTCCGGGTTAGACGGATGGAGAAGCGGATGGAAACGATGACATTGGAGGAGCCTGGGCTGTTTGCTGCCCCGCACGCTCATTCAGATGATCATTCGTTGAACGCCGTGGCAATGACGTGGATCGCCGACCGAGATCAACTATTAGCCGCCGTACAGGAAATTGCCGGCACGTTACGGTCCGGATCATTGGAGTCGGACGCCAAGGGATGTTTGACCGAAGAGTCGGTCACGGCCCTTCATTCGACTGGGTTATGGCGCATGCATCTGTGCAAAGAGCTTGGGGGTTTTGAGTTACCCATCGTTGCCCAGATCGAAGTCCTTGCGGCTCTGGCGGCTGAGGATGCGTCCGCCGCCTGGTGTACGATGGTTGCGAGCCATGGGCTCGCCGTGATCGGCGCCACCATGCCGCAGGCGGCGATCGATCGCATCTTTGCGGCAGGCGTGCCTACATGTTCGATTTCCGCCGCACCCGGCGGCGTTGCCACGCCTACAGACGGTGGTTACACCCTGAACGGTACCTGGCGGCTGGCGAGTTCTATCCGCCACGCAAAATGGGTGCACGCCTCTGCTTTTGTCGACCGGGACCCTTCCCGCCTGTTGCCACTTGTCATCCCGGTTCACGATGTTGAACTTCTCGACACCTGGAACGTCGTTGGTCTCGCTGGCACGGGTTCAAACGACTTCAAGCTAGTTAATTACTTTCTACCGTCCGAGCTCGCCGGTAGAGAACATAATCCTTACGGGCAAGTGCGCGGGAACCGACGCTATGATCTTGTGGATGTTGAGCATTTTGAAAGCTATCAGCATCTCGCCTTTGCGATTGGGGTTACCCGGCGTGCGTTGCGCGAGTTGCGGCTGAGCCTTGCTCAGCCTTCAGCCGGCCGGCAAATCGGCGATCGTGAAATGGTGCAGGAACAGTTCGGCCGGACGGTGCTCAGGTTACAATCGATCGAGGCGCTAGCCTTCTCACTATACAAGCGCATCGATGCCGCTGCGCTTGGCGAGTCGCAATCTTGGATGGATGGCGAGCGTCATCTGCCCCGTGTGTTGGCGGCGCAAGCCAGCGAGCTCGCGCTTGAAACCGTGCAGTTTGCTTTTCGCCGGTCCGGAATGGTTGCGCTGCGCCGGCCGAATATTCTGGAAAAGTTGTTGCGTGACATGAGCGTCGCTGCGACGCACGCGGTTGTTGACGATTCCGCGTTTGCCGCCTATGCGCAGCACCTGGTGGAGTCCGGGCTTTCATTCGAGTTCCGCAGCGCGGCGCCAGTATCTGTTTACGAAAGCTGAACGCTATGGACGCGCAAAGCTATCGGGAGTTTTTCGGCCAGCTTCCAACGGGTGTCACGGCGATTGTTGCGCAAGGCGCCGAAGGCCCGGTGGGCCTGATCGTCGGCACGTTCTCGTCGGTCTCCCTTGATCCGCCACTTGTCAGCTTCATGGTTACCAGTGGGTCACGTTCCTGGGCCGCTGTTCAAGCGGCGGGCCGTTTTACCGCGAACATCCTTGCGAGCGATCAGCGGCGGCTTTGTCAGATCATTTCAGGTTGGTCGCCGGACAAGTTCAAAAGCGTTCCGTTCGAAGAGCAAGGCGTGGGCGTGATCCGAGGTTGCCTCGCCTGGGCCGATTGCATGCTTGAGCGCGAAGTCGAGGCAGGCGACCATATCATCGTGCTTGCGAAGCCCTGCGAACTGACCGTGACGCGCGCCGCACGGCCGCTTATATTCTTTCAACGCGCCTATCATAGAACGCTACCGGTGGAAGACTTCAGAGCACCGGGATGGGCATAAGTCTAATTCTTGGAACCGGCGAAGTATAATCACAAATCGTTACGCAACCTATCGATCAATCGGAGATAATTCATGAACGTTCAAGTCAGCCTGAGACCTAAAAAAACCCGCGAGATGCTGCTCGACGAGGCGCGAGGTGTTGCAGAACTTGCATGGAACTGCCGCGAGCAGGCCGAGCGCGACCGCCGTATGCCTGACCACGTGATTGAAAAGCTCCGTAGCACTGGCCTGATGAAACTCTGCCGCCATAGGAAATGGGGCGGCGCCGAATCTGATCCCATGACCTTCCTGGATGTCGGCCGCGAATTTGCCCGAGGCTCCGCGGCGCTCGGCTGGCTCTACACCGTGCTCGGCTTTCACGACTGGTATATGGCATTTGCGTCGGACCAGCTGCAGGAAGACGTCTGGGGCGAGGATCCGGACGCGTTTATCTGCGATTCCTTTGCACCGGTCGGCCAGATTGAACGTGTCGCCGACGGCTATTTGGTCACCGGCAACTGGCGGTTCGCCAGCGGCATTGAATGGTCAAGCTGGATCGGCGTCGGCGGTATCGCCGTGGCGCCTGGCCGCGAGCAGCCGGAACATCACCTGTTTTTCCTACCGAAAAAGGATCTCGCGATCCATGATGATTGGAACACGCTGGGCCTCCGGGGCACCGCGAGCCGCGGGGTGATTGTGGAACGGGTATTTGTGCCCGAACACCGCGCCTTTTCGATCGCTCGCGTCGCGCATGAACGCGGCCCCGTGGTCAATGACGGCCCGTTATGGCGCATGCCGCTGATGACCATGCAGGGGCTTGCGGTCATGCCGCCTTCCGTTGGCGTCGCTCAGCGGGTCGTGGAGGAGTTTCACGCTTGGACATCGGCACGCATACGCCCCTATATCGGCGTCCCCGCGAAAGAAGTTCCGGCCGCGCAACTTATCTACGCTGAAGCTGCCACCAAATGGGACGCAGTCTGGGCATTGGCCCAGAAATATGCGCAAACCGGCTGGGACCACGCGCTCAGCGGCAAGAGTTTTATCCTGTCGGATGAGGAGCGGGCGCAATGGTTTTCCTGGCGCGGCTTTATCGGGCGCGGCTCGGTCGAACTGACTGATCAGCTTTTCACTAGCGCCGGCGCCATGGCCCTTTTCGACTCCCACCCGCTGCAGCAGCTATTCCGGGACGTGCATTCGACCGGCGTTCACATCGGTGTGGATCGCGCGGATGCCTATACGAGCCGCGGGCGCGTCGCCTTTGGCTTCCCGGGCAATCCCCACCATTAATCACAACGTATAGATGAAATAGGAGAGTCTGGTGTCACAAACCCTAAAAGTCGTCGAGATGACCCCCACCGCGGAAAGCATTCTCAAGGATGTGAAAGCTTTGCTGCCCGGTATTCGCGCCCGCGTCGAGGACTCGGAACGCAATCGCTCAATCCCCGCGGAGTCAGCACGGGAGTTCCTTGATATCGGGCTCGCTCGCATTCTGCTTCCGAAGCGTTTTGGCGGTCTTGAACTTGGGCTGCAGGCCTGGGTGGATGTGTGCGAGGAACTCGGTAAGGTAGACGCGGCACATGGCTGGTGCGCCAGCCTGATGATCCATCATCCGCATTACATGGCGCAGTTTCCCGACGCGGCGCAGTCGGATTTATGGGCAAACGGGCCGGATGTCGCGATCTCGCTCACCATGACGCCAACGTCCAAGCTCGAATTGGTCGAGGGCGGCTACCGGGTTTCCAGTGAAATTCCCTATATGAGCGGTATCAACCATTCCTCCCGCGTCGTGGTTGGCGGCATGGTGCCGAAGGCCGATGGCCCGCCGGACTGGACGCTGTTCCTTGTCCCCGGCGACGAATTTGAAATCGTCGACACCTGGAACACCGTCGGCATGCGCGGCACGGGTAGCAACACGGTGGTGGTCAAGGACGTATTCGTGCCCTTCGAGCACACGCTGAAGGTCGCTGAGATGCGCGACGCGGCAACTCCGGGTGCGAAGCTCAACACGGCGCAGTTCTTCCGCGCACCGTGGATCACCTACGCGCCACTGACCTTCCTTGCCCCAATCCTCGGCGCCGCACGCGGCGCGCTGGACGAGTACGTACGCTGGACCAAAACCCGTGTCAGTCGTTTCGGCGCCCAGGTGTCGCAATTCACCAGCATTCAGGTCAACATGGCGCGTGCCGCCGCCGATCTGGACGCCGCTGATTTGCTGATGCGCCGTTGTATCGAGGTTGCGAACGCGCCGGTCCCAGCCTCCGACGCGCTGCGTGCCCGTTGCTACCGTGACCAGGCGCGTGCCGCGGAACTGATCGTTTCTGGTATGGACATGATTATGAAGATCTCCGGCGCTGGAGGCTTTTCGACCAGCAGCAACATTCAGAAGGCTTGGCGTGACGTGCATTTTGGCGCCAGCCATGTGATCCTCAATCCGGAAGTGAGCTTTTCGGCCTGGGGACGGATGCAGCTTGGCATTGATCGCGATCCTCAGCAGTTTATGTATTGATTACGGGCATCAACTTAGGACGATGATCCAGAAGCCTAACAAGTCCCGCGGCATCGGATGGTCTTCGCTTCGTGAAGACCCTTCGATGCTGCAAATCGAGCGACGTTCAGCATCTCCTCAACGGATCAAGAAGGGAAATGGTCATGTTCATTGATGTTCACGCCCATCATCTTCCGGCATCCTATATGGAGATGCTGCGCGAAGGCGATGGCCCAACATTCGGCGCGTCGCACGATGAGGTTACGTTACAAAAGATGATTGAAGGCCAGGATGAAGCGGGGCTGAGCCTGCAAATTTTGAGTACCGGCCCGAATAGCCCCTATCTGAGAAATGCTGGCCTTGCCCTGGCGGCCGCACAGGAAGTCAACGAAGCCTACAAAGACGTTATCGACCGTTATGACGGCCGCTTTGCGGCATTCGGCAGCTTGCCGCTGCCACATGGACAAGCAGCCGCGCAAGAGGCGGTTCGTTGCCTCGATGAGTTTGCGTTCGCCGGCATCCATCTCGGCTGCTCCGCGCTTGGGCATGCGCTCGATGATCCGGCTTTTATGGACATGTGGTCGGAACTCGACCAGCGGGAAGCGATCGTTTATGTGCATCCGGGCGGCATTCTTTGCGGTTCGGAACCGGGGCTTGCCGGTATGGACGATCCCGGAATTGCGGTCACGATCGGAAGCGCTGCCGAGCTTGCTACAGCGGCCCTCCGCCTGGTTGCTTTATGCCGGACCCATCGGCGCCTGCGGGTTATCATCGGGCTTCTGGGGGGATCGCTGCCATTTCTCCTGCAGCGCGTGATTTGGTTGGGGAGTCGTTTTAAAGGCAAATCCCGACTTGCCGACGAAGAGCCGGGCGGCTCACTCATTCAGGAGTTGCGCCGCTTTAGCTACGATACCAACCTTCTTCCGGATCCGGCTGTCATCGCCTATGCGCGCGAAGCCTATGGGATCGACCGCTTTTTGTTTGGCAGCGATGCGCCGGCCCTGGCTCCGCAAGTAACCGCGCGCTTCATGCGTGAAGGCGGCGTTTCGGAAGAAGAGTTCGTCAGGGTGCTCCAGGATAACCCGGCGCGGCTGTTTAAGGTTCCTGTCGTGATACGACAGACCAATCAAGTTCATTAAAAGTAAGTTTCAGGAGAAAGCAAATGTCCTCGATCTCGAAGATCATCCGCCCAGAGCAGCGCGACCTCACCGCCGACAGAATGATTGAGATGATTGCACAAGTCATGCCCAAGCTACAGGCGAATGCACTCGGCGAGGAGAAAGCCGGCCGTCTTTGTGACGAGACGATCAAGACGCTAGATGACATCGGCGTCTTCCGGATTAGCTTCCCGCTGGAATATGGCGGCCTTGCCTATTCCACCGAAGAGCAGCGCCGCGTCTACAGCGCTGTTGGTGCGATTGCTGGTTCGACCGGGTGGGTGAGTTGGGTAACCACAACGCACGGACGTTGGATCGCCATGTTCTCCAGGAAAGCGCAGGACGAGGTCTACGGAATGGATTGGGTTGGCCCGCGCATTTCGGGCGTGCTCTCTCCCGTTGGGCCGGGAAAGGCACGCCGGGTTGAAGGCGGGTACATGCTGAGTGGCCGGTGGCCGTTCTGCAGCGGCTGCCGTCACACCGCGTGGTCGATTCTCGGCTCCATGTGCGAGGGACCGGATGGTCAACCCGACATGCTTCTCCCGCTTGTGCCGACCAGCGCACTCGAGGTCATGGACGATTGGGCGGTCAGTGGCATGAAGGCGTCGGGCAGCAATACCGTCCAACTCGCCGAAGAGTTGTTTGTGCCCGACTATCGCGTGTTGCGGATTAAGGATGCGAGCGCCGGCAACTGGGCATCCGCGCCGCCAGTTGGCCAGGTGCTCTACCTCAACAACTTTCTCGATTACACCACGATACTATCGGGTTCGACACCGCTCGGCATGGCGAAGGGTGCGCTTGCCTATTTCAAGGACCGTCTGGACAAGCGCGGGATCGTCGGCACAGATTACAAGATCCAGTCGGAGGCTCCCGTCGCGCATTTTCAGCTTGCTGAAGCGACGGCTCGCATTGACGCGGCCGAACGTGTTTTGTCCGCCGATTGTATGGAGCTCGACCGTCGAGCGGCCACAGGTGAGCCGTCGGATGATCTGTTTCAGACAAAGCTGAAATTCGACGTGGCCATTTCAGTTCGCGGATGCTGCGAGGCAATCGAAATTCTTCATCGTGCCAGTGGCGCCTCAACAATTCTTGAGACTAATCCAATGCAACGCTATGCGCGAGACGCACGCGTGGCGACAGTTCATGCTCATTTCAATTACGAGACTTGTGCGGAAAATTATGGCCGGGCGCTCGCGGGACGTCCGCTATTCGGACATTTCTCGGCGCTGGTTAAGAAGGCCGGAAGTTGAAGTCCAGCGGGATCAGCCAAGTGAGTAAGGACTTGGCGTCGTCCTAGCCAGTGCCTCTTGGTAAATGATATCGCCCTAAACACGATTGTGGCAACGCAGGCTATTAAGGGGTAATTGCTTTCGGCACCAATGGAGTAGAGCGTGATGAGTTGACACTCATTACGCTCTACTCTTGGTTCGGCGGACAATTATCACTAATAACCGCCGGCCGTGGCCGCCAACTGACCGGGTGTCATGAACGAGGCGGGCAGCTCCGATATCGGCTTCCACTGCGGCGACACTTCGTTGTCATAATGCGCGGAGGACGAGTAATTGCCGGCATGAAGGTCGTAGACGTTGAAGTTTGCAACCGTGACGACAGCGGGAACATTCGGAAATATCCCAGGCATATTATGCTGGAACTTCCAGAGCGCTCCGGAGGCGTCATACACGTCCGCCATTAAGGCGCTACCGCCGTCATCATCGTAATACATCACACGGCGCGCGTCGACATTACGCGAGCCCGGCAGCAACGTCATGTTTACGACCTTGACCCGGTGCAGTTCCCACCTTGTAAGATCCGGGTTTATGAAATCCGGCTGAAACTGGTCAGCGATCGCCGCCGAGTTAAACTTGTTGCAGTTATACGGAACGTAGATTTCCTTTACCCCCAAATAATCGAACCGGTACTCGTTGAGTTTTCCGCTGAAGATGAAAGCTTCATCCCAGTTCGAGGTACCGCCGCTGATCGAGTTTGGTGTGTCATATTGCAGCTCAGGGGCGCGCCGAACACGGCGCTGGCCAACCAAATATTCCCATGCCTCAACAGGCGTGGTCAACTGGTTGGTCGGCTGCAAATTTATGATGTTGGCGCCGGCCTGATATGGTGGCGCGATTGGCTCGATAAACGCCTCACTGAAAAAGCCATTCCAGCGTTCCTCGCCGTTTTCAAAATAGTACGGGAATTGCTGCCAGCAACGCACTCGGCTCTCTAGGATGATCGAACCATCCGCACTGACCAGATGCGCGTCGTTATTGTAGTAGACTGCCGTACCCTGCCAAGACAACTCATGGTTCCACATCACCTCGTTGCCGTTTTTGGGGAACGGGAAGGGGATGCCGCCATAAGCGCCGGTGACCGAATTGCCGTCAGCCGAAAGCTGTGCATTTGTCGCGTTTTTGTATATGTTGTCATAAACATATTGCGGCGCGATTGCAGTGCGATGCGTTGGATACACATCTAACCGGAAATTTGGATATTTTTGTAAAAGGGCGATGGCGCCGGCCGGCAGCTTGTCCTGGTACTTGGTATAGTTGGCGCCGGTAATGCTGTAGAGCGGCTTCTCATCAGTAAAGAATTGCGGCGATGTGCCTTCCTGAAAACCCGCCGGCAGCGCCAAGTTCTCCCCTGTCCATGCGGAAATAGTACCATCAGCGTTACCCGCGCGAATTGAGCCGAAGGGCGTTAATGTGCTGCCCTTCAAATCTTCAGCACTATATGACGAGGCTTGCGCCCACGATGACTTCGGCAACAACGCCGCCACCACAGTTGCCGCGGATGATTTTAAAACCGTGCGCCGGTTTGTAATTTTCATTATTGTCTCCTCCTTAACCTTCTTTTCTTATGCGGTACGTCTGCCTTTCAAGGCATTTTCCTCTACCGCTACGCAACCTCTGGTGTCGCTACCACTATTCAATTATAAAGGCGTTTCCAAACATTCTTAGTGATCTTTTATCGCTCTTCAAACCAAAGCGCAACTTTCATATCAGCAAGACGCTTAAAAACTCTTTTCTCACCTAGCGGGTGGCTGACGCAATCTAAAATTCGCCAATTCCGATGAAAGTTAAACTTGAACAACGGCATGCGCCGGGGTTCCCGCAGCGGGCTTACTAGCGAGGGCGATTAAGTAATTCGGTCCACCAGACTTTTAACTTTTCAAGTTCTTGTTCAAAAGCTGCCTTGCCTATTACAGTACGGTCGAAAAACGCGACGGCATCCTGAATTGTCGTTTCCTTCATTCCTGGAAGCGAGACGAATTCATGCACAAGACCTGAAAACAGTCGAAGATCAGCGACACCGCCGGCGCGATTGATGGCTTCATGCAATCCGATCGACTGCGCGGCGGGTGTAATCGGGTCAGCATCGCCGCAAAAGATTACTGTCGGAGGTAGCGTGGACGCGTAACTTACCGGACTAACCTCCTCGACCTGGTCGGCGCCGATACCTAGTTGGTGCGCGAACATCGGGTTAAGCTGTGCAATCGGAAAGAACGCTGCTACTCCCGCGATCTGTTCGGATAACTCGCCGTACGGACGGCTGGTTGCGGCGAAATGCGTTGATGGCGCCCCGGCAGCGAGAAGAGCAAGATGTGCACCCGCCGAAAAGCCCATGACAAACAGATGATCAGAATTGACGGCGAGGGAGGTTGCATGCGCCCGAACAGCTCTCACCGCGGTGCGCACGTCATTCAGAGGACCTGGCCAGGCAAGCTCGTCAATCAGGCGGTATTCCGGACAAACGGCAACAAAACCGCGCTCTGCCAGCAGCGTCGCAGCTTCAGCCATGAATGAACGGTTGCCTGTGCGCCATCCACCGCCATGCAACAGAAGAATAACCGGTCGGTCACCGGCTGGTAACGCAGGAGAATAAACATCCCACAAAAGTGGTCGGCCGTCTTGCGCATAAACCAGGTCGTTTTGAACAACGATTTCCTGGGTCAAAGCCAAGTTCCCATCACAATTTTCGGCGTCAGCACCCCTGCGTGTCGCCGGGAGCTACGCCGGCATCCTCGACTATGCAACGGCTTGTGGCACTTCGAATGGAGCGTCCGGCAGGTCTCCCAGACCGACGGATTTATCTGCCGGCACCACCGGGTCTTTGTCCCAGTCGGTGACCGGATTGAAGCCGAATATCCATCCCATGTCGCTTTCCGAATGCTCCTTGCCGGATAGTACCGACTTCTGTGCGCTGGTGTCCTGCATGTGCTTGAACCGCGCCGCCCATTCGGCGCGCCGCTGGACGGCGTGCACGCGCGGTATCCGCACGCGGCGAAAATCGCGAAAGGCTTGCGGCACGTCCTGACGCTTGGCGTCCAACCAGCGGGCGAGGATGTAGGCATCTTCGAATGCCTGGCACGCGCCTTGGCCGATATTCGGCAGCATCGCATGCGCCGCGTCGCCAATTAGCTGAACCCGGCCGCGGCCCCAGTTATCGGTGAGCGGCCGCGTGAACAAGCCCCACTTGGAACAATCGGTGACGAGGTCCAGCAGCGTCTTGAGCCGAGGTTCCGGATTGGGAAAACTAAGACGCATCTCGTCCGGGTCGCCACGGGTCGACCAGCTTTCGGCAACCCATTTCTCGGTGTCTTCCTGCGTCACGACGTTCAAGAGTTCCCTGCCGCGCATATAATAGGCCATGAAGTGACATCCGGCCCCAACCCACTGCACCCAGCCGCTGGGCTCCAGGCATTCCGCCGGCACCTCACTGCCCTTCAGCAACGCGCGCCACACCATCTGCCCGGTATAGGTTGGATGATCATCACCATAGAGCGCCTGCCTGACGATCGAACGAACACCGTCCGCGCCGATCACGAATTCAGCCTCGACATTCGTGCCATTGGCAAAGGAGAGCATGACGGAGTCATCGCGCTCCTCCAGCCCGGCAAGACGGTGGCCGAGATGGATCGACGCCGGATCCAGCCGGCTGGCCAGCGCCTCCAGAATATCGGCGCGGTGGAACGTATGAAACGGGCCGCCGAACTTGGCGGCGGCCTTTTGGTTGTCAACAAAATCAATAAACTCACCGGTCTGCATGTTACGCGTGACAAGGCCGATGACCGGCGTCGAAACACGCGTGATCGTCTCGGCGAGCCCAATGGCTTCCAGCGCCTTATAGGCTTGTGGACTGGTACCAATCGCGGCGCCGACATCGGTCAAGACCGGAGCCGCTTCATATACATCCGACTTGATGCCGAACGCGGCCAACGCATTCGCCGCAGCGAGGCCAGCAAGGCCGCCTCCGAGGATGACAATGGGGCGCTTGGGTGTCATTCAACGTCTTCCTCTTAATATCTGACGAAAATTTACTCACCTACGAGCTTTGCCTTAATGCGGCCGCTTTTCGATTAAGCTAGGATTTTCGAAAAAGCAAGAGTAACCTTATCTGGACATCTTCCAATTTCGAGCGAAAGATCATCATAAATAAAATCCGAGGGGGCGCATAGTTATGCTGCGTAGAAGAAAATCCACCTCCTTGCTTCTCGATATTCTAAGTTAATTGAAGACTGAGAGATACGTCACTTATGCACTCCGCTGTAGGGGCAGCGGTATTTGGCAGCCGCGATCGGTGACAAATTTCCGCTTTTTTGAACCGACTAGACTTTTTCTGAAAGTCATTAGCCGCCGGAAACGGCTTAGATTTTAGCCGCGCTTGGGGCTATCCAAAGGTAACGCATACGGGTCAAATACCCGATGCTCGCTCGCGGTCTTCAGCATACTGTAGCATCGTCTTTGTTCAGAACTTTATGACCGTTCTTATTGACTCGCCTTTAGTCATCAAATCGAATGCATCGTTGATCTGCTCCAACGGCAGAACGTGGGTGATCAAATCATCGATGTTGATCTTCTTATCCATGTACCAATCGACGATTTTGGGAACATCCGTCCGGCCACGCGCGCCGCCAAAGGCCGAGCCGATCCAACGCCGTCCGGTGACGAGCTGGAACGGCCGAGTTGATATCTCTTGCCCAGCAGCCGCGACGCCAATGACAGTTGAAACGCCCCAGCCGCGATGCGTGCATTCCAACGCCTGCCGCATCAACGTGGTGTTGCCGACGCACTCGAAGCTGTAATCCGCACCGCCCTTGGTGAGCTCGACCAGATGACCCACGAGATCGCCGTCAATTTCTTTTGGGTTGACGAAATGAGTTAACCCGAATTTGCGCGCCAGTGCTTCACGTTCAGGATTGACGTCGACGCCGACGATCATATCCGCGCCGGCCAGTTTGGCGCCCTGGATAACATTGAGCCCGATGCCACCTAAGCCGAACACCACGACATTCGCGCCGGGCTCGACCTTGGCGGTGAAAATGACCGCGCCAATACCGGTGGTAACGCCGCAGCCGATATAGCAAACCTTCTCGAATGGAGCATCCTCACGGATTTTTGCAAGCGCGATCTCCGGCAGGACCGTGTAGTTCGCGAAGGTCGAACATCCCATATAATGGCTGATCGGTTCGCCGTCGCAAGAGAACCGGCTGGTGCCGTCCGGCATCAGGCCCCGGCCCTGCGTCGACCGGATTGAAGTGCAAAGATTTGTCTTGCGGCTGGTGCAGGATTTACATTCCCGGCACTCCGGCGTGTACAGGGGAATTACATGATCGCCTCGTTTCAGCGACCGAACACCGGGACCGACATCGACGACGATGCCAGCCCCTTCATGCCCCAGAATAGACGGAAAAATTCCCTCCGGGTCGGCACCGGAGAGCGTAAATTTGTCGGTATGGCAAACACCGGTCGCCTTGATCTCGACCAGAACCTCACCTTCTTTCGGTCCTTCGAGCTGAACCGTTTCGATCGATAAAGGCTGGCCCGCCGCACGGGCCACGGCTGCGCGAATATCCATTCTAACCTCTTTACTTGCGTGTCAGGACTTCAAGACACCGGATGTCTTAGCGATATGCGTTGAGATGGCATCCATCAGCGTGGGTGAGAGACAATCATACGGCTCGAGACCGAGTTCCCGCAAGCGCGTACGCACGGCTTCCTGATTTTCCGGGTCGGCGCCGGACTCGATGATCGACGACACGAAGGCTGCAAACCCTGGCGCCGACCAGCCGGTCTCAGGTGAAAGTTCGGTATGGATAAAATCCAGACCGTAAAATGGATGTGCTGTGTTTTCGATGCGCCCATAGAGATGCACGCCGCACGCCTTGCAAGCATGGCGCTTGATTGTCGCCGTCTCATCGACAACTGCCAGCTTGTCGCCGTTTTCCAGCACGCTTACCCTGTCGCGCGGGACCACGGCGACAACCGAGAACTGCGCGCCTTCCGGCTTCCAGCATTTGGTACAGCCGCACGCGTGATTATGCGCAGACTGAGACTCAATCTTCAGTTTCACGGTCTGATCCGTGCACAGGCATGCGAGTGTGCCGCCGGTAAAATCCGGTGAGCCAGGCAGGACGCCATGATCGACGGATGGGTGAATCGAAATAGCTTGAACCATAATAACCTCCTTAAATCTCAATCCGATACAACTTGACACGTCGTGGTGCGCTTCGGGTACCGCTAGTTCTTCTAACGGATGGATTATGCCCGGCGAACGGTCTTGTGGCTTGCCCCAGAGAGCAGGCATTTGCTTGAACGTGCACTATGTAACGTAAAAATGCTCACCGCGGTGTACTTCTGGCAAGGCTGCCAGTTTGGCCTTATAAGACCTCCTGCGCAATCAGAGGGATGGAAATGAGACGGCCGAATATCATTCTGCGCACGGCAGACGTGTCGCGCCCGGATCGTTTCGGTTTTTGGAACCGCGCCCTAGGCCAAATATGCAGCGGCCTGGAAACCGATGGGTATGGCTCGGGAACTCTCGACGGCCGGATCAAGCTCGCGGTCATCGGGAGGCTAAAACTTTGCGACATCGCGGCGTCGCGTCATCGCATCACGCTGCCAAACAGCGCCGTGGGGAACCACCGGAAATCGACGATTAAAATCGTTTGCCAGCTCATGGGCACGTCGGTTTATCAGCAGGGCGGCGCGGAACTTGCCGTCAGTCCGGGAGATTGGATCGTTTACGATGTTTCCCGGCCCCACGCCGTCATCAGCACAGGCGACAGCCGGCACCTTGTCGTAGCGGTACCGAAAGATTTGGCGTTGATGAATGACATACAGTTCGAGGAAACACCGCTTTTACGTCAGGCGAGTTCGTCTGGCGTTGGCGGCCTCGCGAAAAAGTTTGTCCGCTCGGCGATCGATGAGACAGGCGAGCTTGGACCACGCCATGAAGAAGAAGTGACCGGCACGATTCTTCGCCTGCTGCGGCTTTCGCTGCATCAAGATCAAACTCCTGAGCCTTCACGATCTTCACGATCTACGTTGAACCTCGAAATTAAACGCGTCGTCCAGCAACACCTGCAAGACCCGGAGTTCAGTGTCGGCCACGTCGCGGAAGCCCTGGGTTGTAGTAAACGGCTACTGCATCAGTCGTTTGCTAGTGAGGGTATGACCATCACCGAATATCTTTGGTCATGCAGGCTGGAAAAATGCCGTGATGCTTTGGAAAGCGCGCGCAAGGAAGAGCGCTCTGTCACGGCGACCGCATTCTCATGGGGATTCAGCAGCTCCTCGCATTTCAGCAGGAGCTTTAAAAACCGCTTTGGCCATGCGCCGTCGGCCACCAGGTTTATGCGTTAGCTTTGTGCGCTGGAGGCCGCCGTCTTACAGCGGCCGCCAGTACCAAAGGGATTATGTCAGCTTATAGGATTTCGCGCCTGTCCCCGCGAGCACGCCAGCGTCCACGATCAGATATTCCTCACGTATCGGGGTACCCCCAAAATAACTTTCCAATATCTCCAGCGCGCCTGCGGCATAGCGCGCTTGGGCGGAAAGAGAGGTGCCCGATATGTGCGGCGTCATCCCATTGAACGGCATGGTCCGCCAAGGATGATCTTTCGGCGCCGGCTGCGGAAACCAGACATCGCCAGCATAACCAGCGAGCTGGCCAGATTCCATGGCACGCACGACCGCATCACGTTCCACAAGCTTGCCGCGCGCCGTGTTGACTAGATAGGAGCCACGTTTCATCAGCGAGAACATCCGGTCGTTGAAGAAATGCTCGGTGGACGGGTAGAGCGGCATCTGAAGATTGACGATGTCCACCGCCTGTACCAGCGACTCCGCATCGGGATGAAAGGTCAGGTTCAATTCTTTTTCGATCTCCGGGCTAAGCCTGTGCGGGTCGGTGTAGTGCAGATGCAGATCAAAGGATTTCAGGCGGCGCAGCACGGCCAGGCCGATGCGGCCGGCGGCAATAGTCCCGAAATGCAAGCCCTCGACGTCATAGCTGCGGGCGACGCAGTCGGCGATGTTCCAGCCGCCGTGTTTGGCGATCTCGTGCGAGGGCAGGTAGTTGCGCACCAGCGATAGCACCATCATCACGACATGCTCCGCGACGCTGACGCTGTTCGAACCGGTCACTTCAGCCACCGTGACATGAGCCCGCGCTGCGGCGTCCAAATCGACATGGTCGGAGCCGATGCCCGCGGTGAGAGCCAGCTTCAGCTTCTTGGCTTTGGCGATGCGCTCCTTCGGCAGATAGGCCGGCCAGAACGGCTGTGAGATGACCACCTCTGCATCGGGGAGATGCTTTTCGAACTCAGAGTCCGGGCCGTCCTTGTCACTGGTCACGATCAGCTCGTGGCCGAGCTTCTCCAAATAAGGGCGCAGGCCCAACTCGCCGGAGACGCAGCCGACGAGTTCGCCGGGCTTGAAGCCCAGAGGACCTTTCAAGGCGGGGGCCGTTTGGCCGTTGGCATAGCCTGTGATGACGGGAATGTCGTCCCGCGCGTAGTTGGGCGGGTAGCCCGTTTCCGGGTCTGGATAGAGAACACAAAGAATTTTTGCCATGGATTTCCTCTTTCTTTTTATTCGGCCTTCCAATGATGTGGCGGCCACGGACGGCAGGTGAGTCTAAATACCCTCGCGGGTCCAATCGTTTGGCCGAACCTAATGATAACTGTTGATTATGAAGGACGAGAGCCCGCGGGCTGTTCCAGCATGGCTCGCAGGTCGAGATCAGCCGCCAGCCGCCAGGCAGCTTCCGATACGGCAGGCTGTGTCTCGCGCCGGAGCCTGACCAGGCAGACATCCTCCGCATGCTCGGGCGTGATGGGATGGGTACGGATGCCGGCGCCAGCATATTCCGTCGGTAACGCACTGAGCGGCATGATGCTGAAGGCGCGGCCGCTCAAAGCTTCTGCGAGAAGAACGTGGATTGCATTCGTTTCGATGACGATGTTCGGCTTTACCTCCAGCTTCCTGAAAATCTCGTCGATCATCTGCCGGTTCTGCATGTCGCGGCTCAGAACGCATAGCGGTAGCTCGCTGACTTCTGCCCAGCTCAACTCGCGCGGCAGTGAGGCGTGGTCGCCGGCAACCAGCACATAACGTTCGGCGAATAACGGCAGCACGTCGAAGGCTTCGCCGGTTGTCGACCGGTCGTATAGCAGGCCAAGATGCAAATCCTGCTCCTTCAGGCGCTGCAGGATGACGGGGGTGCTGAGAGACAGGACCTCGAGCGATAATTGTGGCATGGTTTGCCGGAATTCCACGCTGAGCAGCGTTGCCGCGTGGATGGCGGTAGGAACCACGCCGATGACGAGGTGGCCTGCTGGTACACGTCTGATCAGGTCGGCTTCCTGCCGGAGCCCTTCGAGCGAGGCCAGCATCTGCCGCGCCCATAGGATGACCCGCTCGCCCTCCGGAGTAATCCCCTGGAACGTCCGGTTGCGCCTGATGATCGTGATGCCGAGTTCGCGCTCGAGGTCCCTGATGGCGTTCGACAGGGCCGGTTGTGAGACGTGGCAGCTTTCCGCCGCGCGGCCGAAATGCCGATGCTTGTCCAGCGCGATAAGATAGGTGAGCTGGCGCATGAACATTGTTTAGGCCTTTCAGAGAAACGCCGACGCCGAGCTGACTTGATAAGGGCGGAGTTGTACCGAGAGTTTAGCTAAAACGGCGGTTCTCCAATACCTCGAAGACCAGTAGCTTTGAGAAGAAGTTTGTGGAATGCTACCGCGTAAAATTCAGAAGGCGCGCTCCATGACGTTCAACGCCAGTGCACTCACTGCCAACGCTTTCATAGAAACGGCGGAAAGCGCGGCGCGGTTCTGGCAGATCGGCCTACTCTGGCGGCTGCTCGCGACCGGGCATAAAACCGGCGGCGCCTTGTGTTTTGTCGATGAAGTTAACGGCGCCGAAGCGGGCGGACCGGTCACGCATACCCATCCTCAGGATGAGGGGCTCTATCTTGTTAGCGGAAGCTGCACTTTTTTTGCGGGGGGACAGACCATTCTGGCGGAACCAGGCTCGTTCGTCGCGGTGCCGCGGCATACGGAGCACGCTTTTTTAGCCGCGCCAGGTTGCCGGTTTCTGAATTTCTACTTGCCCGCTGGCTTCGAGTTGATCGTGGCCGGGCTTGGGGTGCCGGCATCTCGAAACGAGGCACCCGGACCAGAAGATTTCACCTTGCCGCCACGGCAGTTGGTGGACAAGCTCGGCGCCGATTATGGCCAAACTTCCGTCTTGGGCACGCCTTTTGCTGACCCGCCATCGCGCGAAAAAATGGTCACCACGCCGCTCCCCGGTGCGCGAGCGTTGCCGTATGCAACGAACGCAAAGACCTCGCCGGCGTTTTGGAGCAACGGAATTTTGTGGTCGCTTCTTGCCGGCGCCGATACAACGGACGGCAGCTATACACTGTTTGAGGAGCTTTGCCCGAAAGGTGCGGGTGCGCCGCCGCACGTACATTCCTTTGCGGACGAAGTATTCTATGTTCTGGATGGAGAGGCGGAGTTCCTCGCCGGCAGCGTGCGTGAGGTTGCCGGTGCCGGCGCCTTCATCTTTATCCCAAGAGGTACGGTGCACGCCTTTAGGGTTCGAAGCGAAACAGCCCGAATGCTGAACCTTTATACACAAGCAGGCTTCGAGCGGCTACTTGAAGTCACCGCGGTTCCCGCGGCCGCAAGGACATTGCCGCCGGCAGATCTGGCATCACGGGATATCCCCGCATCGCGACGCGCACAATTATTTGCCGAAATTGGAATGCAAGTGGTGGCCTGGCCAGATCCCTTCGGATGAAAATCCTGCGTGAAAAGTCATACCGCAGGGCATAATTCGCAAAAGTAGCTCTGCAGCGCGAATGCTCAGAATAATCACCTAGCCTCTACTGACGCAGCAGCGCAGTATCGCGGATCGGTGTTACGCCAAAGGTCCTTTTATACTCGCGGCTGAACTGCGAGGCGCTTGTATAGCCGGTTGCGAAGGCCGTGGCCGTTACGTTGGTCGATCCGGAAGCGAGCCGGCGCCGGGCATCCACCAGGCGAATATGACGTCGATAGGCAAGCGGGCTGTGCGCTGTCACCGCCTTGAAATGGCGGTAGAAGGAGGTGACGCTCATACCGACGGAGGCGGCGAGCCGCGCCACGCACATCGGCTTTTCGGCGTTCTCGCAAATCCACGCCGCCGCCGTTCTGATCTGGCCGAAGCGGGTGTTATGCCGGCCGATCTGGCGCAGCGTGTCACCCATCGGTCCTTGCAGCAGCCGATAGTATAATTCCCGCTCGAACTGCGGTGCCAGCACTTGTATGTCAGCCGGCGTGTCCAGAAGCCGAAGCAGGCGGTCGAGCGGCTCCACGATACTTTCGTCGACATGCGCGATCGAGATAGTCGAGGCGTGCTGCTTGGTGGCATCCGGTAAATCGAGCAACAGGCTCGCCACGAAGCCCGCCTCGAGCCTCAACTCGATGCCGAGATAGGGTAGGTCCGGGGAGGCTTCGGTCACCTCGCTCGTGAACGGCAATCCGACCGACGCCACGGCACATGTGCCGGACTCGCATTTGAACGTCTTGCCGCTAATTGTCATCCGCTTGGCGCCTTGCAGCAGCAGATAGAATTTGGGCTCGAACAGGGCCGGCATGGGGTCGGTTGGCGCTTCGGCCAACCTGATCGTAAGCCGCGGCATGACTGTGGGAGCTCCGGACGCGGAGCCGTGGCGGCCCGCCACCGTTACGAGTTGTGCAAGCATTGCGATCGCCCACTCCCACGGGTTCATGCATCTATGGGGTGCAGGCTAGTGCACTTGGTAGGATCAGGCAAATCTATGGCGCGATGAGGGATGCCGTCCGGCACGCTTTAATAGAGAGTGGGGCTGGAGGATTTATCTCATGCCGAACAATGCAAGTGCCTTTATTACCGGCGCCAATAAGGGCATCGGCCTCGCCGTCGCTCGCCAGCTTGGGGAGCGCGGATACGCTATCTGGCTCGGATGCCGAGACATGGATCGCGGCGAAAGCGCCGCGGCGACTTTACGTAGCGCTGGCATCGACGTCCGCGCGCTCATGCTTGACGTGGCGAGCGACGACAGCGTGCAATTGGCGGCGGACCGCCTTGGACAAGAGATCGGCGCGCTCGACGTGCTCATTAACAATGCGGGTATCAGCATCGGCACGCCATTGCTCGCCAGCAAGGAGAAGCTGGAGGACATCCGCATGATGTTCGAGGTCAACACGCTCGGCCCGGTGAGGGTCACGCAGGCTTTCCTGCCGCTACTGCGCCGCTCGAAGTCGGCGCGAATCGTCATGATGAGCAGCGGCCTCGGCTCCCTTGCCGAGACGACCGACATGGCAGGCCTGTACTGGAACGTCGGCTTCGCAGGCTATTGCGCGTCGAAGAGCGCGCTCAACATGCTGACCGTCAAGCTCGCCAAGGAGCTGCTGGCCGACGGCATCAAGGTCAACGCAGCCGATCCTGGCTTCACCGCGACGGACCTGAACGGACATACCGGACACCGCACCGTCGAAGAGGCCGCCAAAGTTGCCGTTGACCTGGCGACACTCAGTCCGATCGGGCCGACCGGCGGCTTCTTTCACGACGGGCATGCCGCCCAACACCGGAACCGTTGGTGATTGAAGGCCGGAGCAGCCGAATTTGTCTAAACACGCCAACCCGAGCCAGTGAGGGAACAACCCATGTTCTTCGTAGCAGGAATTAACGGTCAGGTGGGCGGCGCGACCGCCAGGCAATTGCTGGAACGCGGCGAGCAGGTCCGCGCCCTGGTCCGCAACCCGGAAAAAGCAGCCGGCTGGTCGCAGAAGGGTGTCGAGGTCCGCGGCGGCGACCTCAATGACGCCGTGGCGGTCGCTGCTTCGCTGGAAGGCGTCAAGGGTGCGTTCCTGATGATGCTTCCAACAATGGCGCCCGCGCCCGGCTTTCCGGAAGCCCAGGCCACTATCGCGAGCTATATAAAGGCCCTGAGCAAAACGCCGCCGCCGCTTCTGGCCGTGCTGTCCTCGTTCGGGTCGCAACAAAACAGCGGCTTGGGAAACATTACCTCGACCCACATGCTTGAGGAAGCGCTGAAGGACGTGCCGTTCCCCTCAGTCTTCGTGCGACCAGGCTCGTTCATCGAGAACTACACGTATGGCTTGAAGCAGGCGGAAGCAACGGGAACGTTCGACATCTTTCTCGCGCCCAAGAGCCGCACTGTGCCGATGGCCGCGACGGAAGACATCGGCCGTGAGATCGCCCGATTGCTGGCGGAAGGTTGGGAGGGCAAGAAGATCGTGGAACTTGGCAGCCGGATCAGCCCTGACGAGCTTGCCAAGGCTATAGGCGAGGTGCTCGGCAAGCAGGTCCGGGTACGGGCGATGCCTCGCGAGCAGTGGGCGGCGGCCCTCGGTTATATGGGCGTGCCTCAAGGCTCGACAGGTCCTTACGAGGAGATGATGGACTCGATCAACTCTGGCTGGATCGACTTCGGCGCACCCGGCGCAGAGCAAGTAGGCGGCACAACCACGCCGGCCCAGGTGTTTGCTCGGGCAAGGGCAAGGACAATGCCACCCGTATGAAGTCGCCAAGTTAATCGACTTCGGCGTGGCTCTCCTGGTTGCTGTCTGCGTTCGGAGTGGGAGGTCTGCTGGCGTTCACTTGGCATGATCTTTGGTGCCGGTCATCAGCAGCGCGCCGCGGCTGTTGAACAGCCAAGCCGAGATCCACTGAACGTAGACCAGGACCCGGTTGCGCATGCCGTTGAGCAAAAGCAGGTGTACGCAGCTCCATAACAGCCAGGCCGTGATGCCGGTGAATTTGAGGTGAGGGAAGTTCGCGACGGCGCTGGAGCGGCCGATAATCGCAAGGCTGCCCTGGTTCTGGTACCGGAAGGGTCCCGGCGCCGCGGCGCCCGAGACGCGGGCGTGAATTAACCTGGCGACGTAGCGGCCCTGCTGTTTAGCGACGGGAGCCACGCCAGGCAGTGCTTTGCCGTCCGCACCGGTGAAGCTGGCGACGTCGCCAATCGCAAAAATCTCCGGGTGAGCAGGGACCGAGCAGTCGTTTGCAACCTGTACCGTCCCATGCCCGCCAGTCGCAGTGCCGAGCCATGCAGCCGCGGGTGTTGCCGCCATGCCAGCGCACCAGAAGATGTTGGCGGTGGATATTCGTTGTCCGCTCGCGACTACGCCATCGGCGTCCACCTGCTCGACCTCCACGCCGGTGTGGATCTCGACGCCGAGCCGTTGCAACCTTGCCTGCGCATAGTGGCGCAGCTTATCGGGGAAGCCGGCCAGCACGATGGGCGCGCCCTCAAATATCACCACCCGCGCCTGATCGGGACGGATGCGCCGGTAGTCACGCTCCAGCGTGTGACGCGCCAATTCCCGGATGGAGCCGGCTAGTTCTACGCCCGTCGGGCCGCCGCCGACCACGACGAACGTCATCAACCGGCGTATCTCCTCGGGATCGGTGCGGCTCTCGGCCCGCTCAAAGGCGTCGAGGAGCCGCAGCCGCAGCGCCTCGGCATCCTTCAGGCTTTTGAGCCCGACTGAATATGCCGCCCAGTCCGCATGGCTGTACCAGCTGGTGGTTACGCCGGTGGCGAGCACCAGATAGTCGTAAGGAACGGCGACAATATCCCGTAGCGACACCAAGCGCGCCACCGGGTCTATCCCCGTTACCTCACCCATCAGCACCTCGACGTTATGCTGGCGGGCGAGGAGCGAACGGATCGGCGAGGCAATGTCAGACGCCGCCAGCGCCCCGGTCGCCACCTGGTATAGCAGCGGCTGAAACAGATGGTGGTTGTTGCGGTCGATCAAAGTTACGTCCACCGCCGCCCGGCGCAACCCGCGCGCCACGCTAAGGCCGCCAAACCCGGCGCCGATGACCACGACTTTAGGCCGTTCCCCTGGCATATCCTCGCCTCCGCTGATCGTTATTGCGCGCCGTCTGCTACATCCTGCACGGACCAGCCGCCGCCCATTGCCTGGTAGAGCGCCACCATCGCGTTCAACCTGTCGGCCCGGTTCTGGACCAGGGACAACTGCACGGTCAGCAAGTTCTGCTCGTCGTCGAGCACCTCGAAGTAGTCGGTATAGCCTTCATCAAAACGGTGCTGCGCCAGGGTCAGCGTGCGGCTTTGCGTCGCTTCTTGCGCTGTCAGCGCCTGCTCCTTCGCCGCCAGCTGTTGGACGGCGACGAGCGCGTCCTCGACCTCCTGGAAGGCCGTCAGAGCCGTCTTGCGGTAAGCAAACGCCGCCTGATCGCGTTCCGCCGCGGCAATATCCGCCTGCGCCCGCAGCCTGCCGCCCTCGAAGATCGGTTGCAGGACGCTGCCGATGAATGAATAGGTATCGATCGGATTAGGCAGCACGTCGGCGTTAAGCTGCCCGACCGTTGCGGACAGCGAGATGCTTGGAAGGAAGGCTTTGCGCGCGCTGTCGAGAGAGCGATCGGAGGCGACCACTTGCTGCTCGGCCGCAAAAATGTCGGGGCGCCGGCGCAGCAATGTCGCGGGCAGGGTCGAAGGAACTGGCGGCAGTGCCAGGTCCACCAGCGCGCGCCCGCGCGGTATGAAAGTTGGATCGTCGCCGAGCAGCAGGCTCAACGCGTCCTCGGACTGCCGAATGGAAATTACGATGTTCGGGATTTGTTGCACCACGGACTGGACGCCGAGCTCAGCCTCGTTGCTGACAAGCTGGGCGGCGTATCCTTGCTGAACCTGATGATTACGCAGCGCCAATTCTTGCTGCCTCGCGGCGAGCGTTTGCTGCGCGATGTCCAGACTGGCGTCGTTGGCGCGAAGTTGAACATAGGCCTCGACCACGGATGACACGGTGGCGATGCGCACCGTTGCCGCCGCCGCGGCGGTGGCAAGCAGCTGCGCCCGGGCCGCTTCGGTGTTGTCTCTCAGCCGGCCGAAGAGATCGACCTCGTAGGAGGCCTGAAGCTCGCCTTCATATCCGGTAAAATCCAAGGTCGTGCCGAGCGCGCTGTAGGTTTGATCGCGCGGCGCGCCCATGAAGGTTCCGCCGACGTTTGGCAGCAGGTCTGCCCGGACAAAGCGGAAATACGCCTGCGCCTGGCTGATGCGGCTGGCCGCCGTGGCAATATCGGTATTATTATCGAGCGCGCGCCTGACGATCCCGGTCAGCACCGGGTCGCCAAACGCACCCCACCAATCCGGAACCACGTCGCCGGAAGGGGGCTGGGGACTGGTTCGCCAGGCGGCCGGCGGCACAACGGCGGCCTGGCGCGGTATCATGGGGCGCGGCCCCATGCATCCGGCCGCTAATGCGGGGATCATCAGAACGGCGAAGATGCGCCTCATGGCGGCGGGCCCGCGGGACCCCCGGCGCCGGAGGCCGTGTCGATGAAAGCCTCGACGGACATGCCCGGCCGCAACCTGTCCACCAGCGCCTGGTTCGGGATGGCAATGCGGACATCGATGCGCTGGGGCACCTTCACGAAGTTCCCGGTGGCATCGTCCGGTTTCAACAGGGCAAATTCGGCATCGGTCGCAGGCGAAATGCGCTGTACGAAACCATCAAACCGGCGCCCCGCGAGCGCATCCACCGTAAAGCTCGCATGTTGCCCGACAAAGACGGCATGCATCTGCGTTTCCTTGTAGCTCGCGATCACCCAGTGGTCCGGCGGTACGAGCGAGAAGAGCTCGACGCCGCTGCTGACGTAGCTGCCGACATGGACGTCCACCTCGCCGAGCTGGCCATTATCGGGCGCGTAGATCCTGGTGTGGCCGAGGTCGATTTGCGCCTGGTCGAGCTTGGCCTTGGCTTCCTGAACCTCCGCTTCGAGTTCTTGGCTCTGCACCTCGGCGGTCAGCACATCCTCTTCGGCGATCTGCACGTCGGCTTGCGCCTGATGCAGGGAAGCAAGCTGCTCCGCGTACTCCCCAACGGTCTGGTCATGCTCGCGGGCGGAAATGCTGCCGTCGCCGACCAGCGCATTGGCGCGGCGCAGATCGGCGGACGCCACCAGAAATTGCGCCTTAGCACTTTCCAGTGTTGCCCGTTTGCCTTGCAGCGCCGCTTCCGCGGACGCGATCGACTGGGTGTTGTTCGCCAACTGCGCGACCTGCACGGCGAGACTTGCCTGCGCTTCCTCGACCTGGGCACGGTACGAGCTGTCATCGATCAGCACGAGCAGCTGAGCACGCTTCACATGCGCGAAGTCGGAGACCAGGACCTGTGTGATATAGCCGCTCACCTGGGGCGCGACCGACGTCGTGCGGCCCTGTACATAAGCGTCATCGGTCGCGGGGCCGGCCGAGCCGAAGGGCGGCAGCTGCCACGCCGCCAGGATAGCCAGCACCGCAACGATGGCCAGCAATACGATGACGCCCGATATCACCAGCCCCTTCTTGGGCGGCGACCAGTGATCCGGCGGCGGATTTTCCGCCTTTTCCCGGTCACCCGTCGCGGCGCCGGCCTCGGGCGTCGACGGATCGTCGACATGACCACCGGGCGGCTGCCCATCATCGCCGCCGCCCTCTTGCTCTTCCCCTGTATCGCTCGCGGTCATCGCGCTCCTGCTGTTTTGCGCGGTTGGAAAAACGCCATGCTTGCCATCAACACCAGGACGATCGCCGCGCTTAGCGAAGCAATGAGCGCGATCACCCTGAATGCGTCGAGGTAGCCGATTGTGTTGGCCTGCTGGCTCTGCGCCTCGGCGAGCAGCGAGGCATTCGCCTCGATCCGCTGCTGGACCTGCGGGTCCGAACCTCGAAGATCGCCCGTAAGGATCGTCGACGCCTCGCGGCTGTAGGTATACTGCATGCTGCCGACCAGCGCGCTGCCGGCAAGGCTGCCGATGTTCTGCGTAAAGCTGAACAGCATAATCATCGTCACCATGTATTGTGGCCCGCTGCTTAAGACGCGGGTGATGCCGAACAGCAGCGCCGGCCCCACGAACAAGGTCGTGCCAAAGCCGATCATCGCCTGGCTCAGCAGCAGATCCTGCGGCCGCGTGAAAGAATTCGACAGACTATCCATGCCGGCTGCCACCGCGATGACGATGAGAGCCACCGTCACCATCCAGGGAATCGCCTTAATGCTGAGGAAGCTGACAACGGTCACGATGCCTAGCACCATCGCGACGATCACGACGGCAAATAGACCATGCAACTGATCATCGTTTAGTCCCGCCACGGACGACATGAGACCGACGGCGCCGGTGCTCTGTTCCGCAACCGCAATTCGCTCGACGAAGGCAATGACCACGAAGCGGAGCACATCGCCGCGCAGCATCCATTTGATCCAGAGGGTCGGCCGGCGGCGATTGAGTTCGACCACCAGGCCGAGCGCAGCGAGCGGCACCGAGCCCGCCAGCATCCAGCCCAGCCATGGCGTGTCGGTCCACCAGAGCGTGCGTCCTAGCGCCAGCACGCCGACCAGCAGCACCATCGCCGGAAGCAGCAACGCCACGGTTAGAATATCAAGACGCCCAAGCACTTTGGCGGTGAGGGCCGGTGGCAGCGGCCAGATCAGGATCAGCGCGAGTTCGACCGCCGGCAGTGCAAGGTCGATCAAATGGAGGCCGAAATTGCCGTTCCGAACAAGCAGCTCGACCGGAATCAGCCGGGCAAGCGGCGCCCCAAGCTGAGCGCCGCCTATGATGATAGGCACCGCGGCGGCCTGCATCTTCTTGGGGAAAACCTGCAGCATCATGTACGTGCCCAGCGCCACGCTGGTGGAAGTCGCCAAGCCATTTGCGCAGCGGGAAATGAGGGCGGTGGTGAAACTGGGGAAAAACAGTTCAACCGCCGCCGCGACGATGTAAATGGAAAGAAGCGTCCGCACGATCGGCTCGATGCCGATCTGCTGCCGCGCCTTTACGACAAACAGGCTGGCGCTCGCGCTCATGCCCGTATAGGCGACATTGAGCCAGATGGCCTCGGCCGAATCACGGCCGTATCCTCCCGCCACATAACTCAAATTGTCACTGACCAGCCCGTTGCCGAACGTGCTGAGCAGCGCCAGTGACACCGCGGTAAAGGCGTAGCCGGCGCGCCGCGATATCGGATGCCACGGAGTGTAGACGCCTCCCGGAACTGCCGGCCGCTCCTCCTTGCGGAAGCGGTATTGAGGTTCAGCTGTTCTCATTAACGAAAACTTACATCGGTTTAAACTGGGAGGACAAGCATTTGGGGTGCATTATTTAGCAAAGCTTATGCAGTCGTCGCCGGCGGCCAGTGGCCGCTAGGTTTTGATGGTCAGACCAACGATAAAGACGACCCCGCCTGTTCTCGTCTGAATCGGCGGCGATTGACCCGCTTGCCTGGTCGGCAATCAGTGTCCTTCAAGATCAGGGCGAGTGAGAACGTTCAGGCTGCCAACGAACGGGAAGAGTCGTATTTGGCCCGCGCTGTGTCGATCTCCTCACGCCTGATGCTGGCCCAACGGGCCAGCATCGCCAATGGCTCGGTCAACGAGCGCCCGAGCGTGGTAAGCTCGTAGTCCACGCGAAGCGGGACAGTCGCGTAGGGCGTTCGCTTGACAAGGCCGTCCCGCTCCAGCCCACGCATTGTCAGCGTCAACATGCGATGGGAAACGCCGGGTATGGCGCGCATCAGCGCGTTGAAGCGCATGGTGCCGTGCTCGGACAGGTGCCCCACCACCATCACCGTCCATTTATCGCCAACCCGGTCGATGATCTGGGCCAACCCGCGGCAGTCATCTCTCTCCGGCTGGCGCTTGGTTTCAGCGGCAACGGCGGCCGTGGGCGGCATCATCGACTTCCCTTCGTTTAGGCCACGCACATTGGTGTGCGTTACGGACATGGGCGTGCGTTCTTGCGCCGTCTCTCTTAGCCGCTCACATCGTAACACACAAAATGTTCGTAGGTGAGTTCCCATGAAGATCGGCGTCAGCGGTGCCAGCGGCAACATTGGCCGTGCCGCGGTGGCGGGGCTGAAATCCCTTGCCCCAGAAGCGGAGATCATCGCAATCAGCCGCACGCCGGACATGCAGGCGAGCGCCGTGCAGGGGCGCTTGGGCGATTACGACAAGCCGGACACGCTGAAGAGCGCCTTTGCCGGGCTGGACCGACTGCTGCTCATCCCCAGTGCCGACCTGCGCCCGGGCGTGCGCAGCCGGCAGGCCGCGACGATGGTAGACGCGGCCGTGGCGGCGGGGGTGGCGCACATCTTCCTGCTGTCGGCCACCGGCACGCGCGAGGAGGCGGAGCCAGCGGTGGGCGCCGCTTACTGGGCGGGCGAGCACCGGCTGGTCCGCAGCGAGGCCCAGCGCTGGACGATTCTGCGCATGAGCTTCTTCGCCGAAACCTTCGTGCAGATGTCGCAGCCTGCCCTGCAGATGGGCGCGATGGTCGGCCTCGCCGACACCCGCATGTCGCTCGTCTCGCGTGCCGATGTCGCCGCCGGGCTGGCAGGCGCGATGGCGGGCGGGGATCACGCAGGGGCCGTCTACGCCCTGACCGGACCGGCCGCGCTCTCGGGGGCGGAACGCGCGGCGGCGCTTGCCGCTTCCTCCGGCAAGCCATTGCCGTTCGAGGTGGTCAGCGAGGATCGGCTGCGAGCCATGCTCGCCCAGGGCGGAATGCCGCCGCCGATGGCGGGCATGATGGTCGGCATGTTGGCGCACCAAGCCAGCGGCGCCTATGACATCGTCACCGGCGACATCGAGAAGCTGTCGGGCCACGCTCCGAAGCCTTTCGGTGACGTCCTCGCCGCCGGCGCGGCGTGAGCGGCCGGAGCGCAGCCCGGCAGGGCGACGCCGCCGACGGCATGTCCGGGTTTGCGCACCACTACGTGCCGCCTGAGACTGGAAGCGTGCGCAGCGAATGGCTGCACATGCTTTAGATGCGGACACCGAAATTAATGGAGAGGACGGATGCCAGCTTACATGATTGTGCAAACCACGATTGTAACGAGAGCCAGTTTGGGAAATACCGCGAGGCGGTTGTGCCGCTCATTGCGAGTTTTAGCGGAAAAAACGTGAAAGCTGGAACAGCTGAGCTTTTCGAAGGACAACAGGATGGACGCGGAATAGCCTTGTTTGAGTTCCCGTCCATGGAAGCCATTTACGCGTTCTGGAACTCCCCAGAATATATACCCGTCAAGGAATTTCGGCGCGAGGCCGCCACGTTGGATATCTGGGCCGGCCCCGGAGGCTGATAGCGGTTAAACTGACAGCATCATCAGCAGCGTGATCGGCCTGCTCCGTCCCGCTCCCCTCGGCCTAGGGAAGATTTGTCGGCCGAGAATTCGAAGTCTGCGGCCTCTCCGATTCGTATTCGGCAGAAACCGGCCTGGTGTCGCCAGTCTCGACAATGGTGCGCGTCGCATCCGGCCGGGCGTACGTCCAAAAAATGGTAAGAGGCTCCGTCCGGCTTACATTGATGAACCGATGCGGCAGGTCGGCCGGAATCCAGCTCGCGTCATGTCGGAAGAGTGCATGCCGCTCGCCGTCGATCTCGGCTATCGCTTCGCCTTCCAGCACCACCACGCTTTCTTCGCAGTTGTGGGTATGCAGCGGGATTGCCGAGCCCGGCGCGATCACGGTGATGCCGTTAAGGAAGCCGGCGCCGATCCTCGGTCCGGCCAGCGGGATCGTCTTATTGCCGTTACCGCGTTCATGGGCCGGCAGGTCATTCGGTTTTAGAATAACGCCTTTACTCATAGTATTGACCTTTCGATCGGGCATCTTGTGCCGATCCACATGGTTCGCCTAGGCTCCGATCAGGCCGCTTGTCGTAAGTTGATGACGACGACGGTCATGCCATTGCTCCTTCTGGGTCGGGTCTAAGCTCCTGCGGCAGGCGAGAAGTCCGGGGCGACATCGTAGGTGCGGGCCAGAGCCAGCAGATCGCGTACCGTGTCCGCCGGCAGTAGGATGCCCGAGCTACGGGCGCGCGCATCATTGGCCGCCTCCAGCTCGCCGGGATACAGGATCCCGGTCGAGCCTTCGGCGAGCGGAATGCGCTTGAGGCCGTCAACGAGTTCCCCCACCCGAGCCGCGAACTCGGCGACCGGCATCAGCCGGCTGATGTCAAGCACGAAGACGAAATGGCCGGCGCCGCTCCGGCCTTCCGGGCGGTACGGACCGACAACACCGGCACCAAAAGCGCTGCCACTCAGCACGCCGGAGATGACGTCCATCATCAACGCGATCGCGTAGCCCTTATGTCCCGCCATGGGCTGGATCAACCCCTCGATCGCTGCCCGCGGATCGTCCGTCGGCCGGCCTGCGCTATCGAGCGCCCAGGTCAGCGGAATATGTTCGCCTTTTTGGTGCGCGAGGTACACCTTGCCGCGGGCGACGCTGGTATTGGCGATGTCGAGCACCAGCGGCGGCAGCTCGCCGGCGGGTGCGGCCCACGACCAAGGGTTAGTGCCGACCGCCTTTTCCCGCCCGCCCCACGGAGCCATCGCCGGGCTGGCATTCGTGGACAGGAAGGCCAGCATGCCCCGGCGGGCGGCCCGCGAAGTGTAGTACATCGCCGTGCCGAAATGGTTGGAGTTGCGGACAGACACCGTGGCGATGCCGTGCATCCCGGCGCGCCGCACGGCCTCTTCCATCGCGAAATTGGCTGCCACCTGGCCCATGGCATCGCGGGCATCGACCAGCGCCAGCGCGCCCATGTCCTGCACCACGAGCGGCTTCGCAGTTGGATCGCAGGCGCCGGAGGCAAGCCGGGCAACGTACCAGGGCAGACGCAGCACGCCATGCGATGCATGGCCCCACAGTTCGGCCTGCACCAGCGTGTCCGCGCACAACGCGGCATCCTGCGCGTCAAGACCGGCGGCGCGCAAAATTGCAGCCGAAAATTTGCTCAGCGCGGCGTGGTCGATTCGGAGCTCGTGCATGATGTGTGCGTCCTTTCGCTTAGGCCGCCGACCTTTCGATTACTTCGACCAGGATCCCGTCCGGCGCCTCGACGAAGGCGGCCCACACCCCCGGCCGAATCTCGGACACGGGTGAGAGCAGCGCAACGCCGGCCCGTTCCAAGCGCGCAGCGTGCGCGGCGATGTCCGGCACCCGCAGGCAGACATGCTCAATGCCTCGGAACGGCATAGCGGGCACGCGCGGCATGTCATCCGTGGCGCCCTCGATGAAGATCGCAACATCGCCGACGCGCAGCACCACGCGCGGCAGGCCGCGCACCTCCATCCGGCTGACGATCTCGACATCGAAGTGCCGCGACAGGAAGTCGGCTACCGCTTCCGGATCTCGGCCACGGAGATGGATGTGGTCGAGCATGATGGCGCTCATCAGTCGGCTCCTTCATCAGAATTTGGCGTCGCCCAAGCAAGACTACAGCGTGCTTATGATGAAGCTCGAAAAGCGTCAAAATGTCTCTGTACAAACTGCCTGAACGTCGTTGGCTGCCGGCCAAGCAACCACGTGAGTACATTCGGATTTCCGACGAAATCATGACGACTATATCTCTCGCTGATCGCACGGGATACTCTTGTCTCGTAAGGGAACTGCGTTAGACTTTCAGCGCGGAGAAACGCTTTAAGAAACGTCTCAGACTCGATCCGCTCGGCGGAAACTTCCCGACCCAACACTTCCGACATGACTTTCGCGAGATCATACGCCGTATAGCGCCCAGGCGCGACGAGTTCATATGTGGCGCCCGCGTGATCACTGCTGGCGTCAAGAACTTTTGCCGCCACCTCCGCCAAGTCGCCAACCTCGACCAGCGACTGATAACGTTCTAGAGCCCAGGATAGATAGAAAACACCTTTTTCAAAAACAGGCTTAAGCCTCATTGGCAACATGTAGTTGGACGGCTGGAGAATTGTGAACTCCAGCCCGGACGACAGCAGGTACTCCTCGATGTCGCGCTTGATCTCGTGCTGTACCAGATCCGTGATGATCGCATGAAGCACCGAGCTGAACACGAAATGCTTCACGCCGGCTGCACGCGCGGCATCGACGGCAGCAAAGCCCATTTCCTTCTCTTTCGGATTAAGGGCCGGCCCAATATGGTAGACCTTCTCCACGCCGGACATTGCACGAGCCATCAAGTTTTCGTCACTAATGTCACCGATGACGATGTCGGTTACGCCGATGGCGCGCAAAGTTTCCGCGGACGAGTTGGAGCGAACGCAGGCACGAATAACGGCTCCCGCTGCTAAAAGCCTGGGGATTAGTAACTTCCCCTGATTGCCGTTCGCCGCTGTCACCAGTATCATATTGCACTCCATTAAGCTGTATTTAGCTGTATCGCTAAATCGACCCTTCCCGCTACCGCAGTTCTTCCGACACGGACTTTGACCAGGTGACGAAGCTCAACCGCAACGAGCAAAAGCAAATGCGTAACTTTTGCTCCTTAAAGCCGAAGTGCATTACGATCTGCAGGCAGCGCGCCAGCCCGCGAACTTTTCTAACATTGTCATAGCGACGCAGCTATAACAGGTGCCCGTGGAAGAACATTTTGGAGTTGTTCATCTCCCTCCATTTCGCCAAAAGAAGATTGGCGACTGCATGAGGCCAGAAGTTGACAGACGAAGACAGATAACCACATTCGACGTCACGCTGCGCCTCCTGATTTTGGTTTTCGTCGTGTTAAGAACGTCTCCAGCCGTTCAGTGAAGTCCTCGCTTTCACAAGCTTGCCGGCGCAGTTCTGCGATCCGTTCCATGGCATGAACGGGCATTGGCTGGAAGTCTTCAAGAAGTCGCAGTTCTTCTTTAATGACCTGAATGGCCAACGGCGCCTTTCTGGCAATGTCCTGCGCCATCTCAATGGTGACGGTTTCCAAATTTTCACGATCAACCAGTCGATTGATCACGCCAAAACGTGCCGCCCGTTCAGCATCGAGTTGATACGCACAAAAAAACATTTCTTTTAGCGTGTGGATCGGTAAATTATTGAGGAACCGAAGTAACCCACTTGTCGTGTATGGCAGCCCGATATTCGCAGGTGTTATGGCGAATGTTGCGCTATGGTCTGCAACCACAAGGTCGCAACTCATTACCAGATCGACCGCGCCACCCCAAACCGAGCCGGACACCATCGCGATCACCACGCCCGGATAGGATCGCACATGTTGCAGGAAACGTTCCAGCGGCTTGCCGTGCGCCAGCGGATCCCGGTCACCTACCATTTCACCTATATCGAAACCGGCGCTCCAAACCTCCTGGCCTACGCCGCTGGTCAAAATAACGACGGGCAGTTTTTGTGCGGAGAAGTTAATCAGACCTTTCGTAAGAGCATTCAAAAGATCTGTGCTGAGCGCGTGGCGGCGTGTCTTGTTGGCGAACACGAGCTTGCCGATTTGCTTGTCGTCGATGCTCTCTGTCACAAACACTGCCGGCGTTTCTTCCAAACTCATTGTTCAATCCCCGCCCCACTTCTGAAAGCCGCCGGTCGTGGGTGGCATTCGGTTTGGACCTCTTCGCCAGAGCTGGCCAACACCAACAAGCAGAACGGGCCGGATAACGCTCGCGTCAGGTCGTCGACTTTCGAGACTTCAACCATTTTTTCCAGTGATCGGTGACTAGTGGGTGATGATGTCACTATATGTTTAATGATTGTTCAGCTCGCAGCCATCAACACGAGCGCATCCCTTTGAAGGCTGTGCCACGCCGCAACCACAAGATCGCTTTGGCCGTCCGCGTCCTCCGACGTTCCGAACACGTAAAAGTCCGGACGGATCAGGACAGCCTCGGCGTTCAGCTCAGCGAACCAAGCTGCGTACGTGCCATCGAGGTCGATCGTGTCGCCACTCGTGCCGAATGTAGCGATACCGATCGTAAGCCGATCGACGACCTGTTTCGCTTCATCGCTCAGCCGGGCCGCGCTGCCGCGGATCAGCAGTTGCCAGCCAGGGCCAACGACATCGTCTAAAAGCCCTTCCACCCCTTGATGACGAACGTGACCTTGCACCGACAAATAGCCGGCATTCGGATCGTCCCGGCGTACGATCCCGCCACTTCCGAGTTTTGGTTCCGGCGGGGGGGTCGGCTGAGCAGCAGGATCATTAAGCGCCGCCTTCATTTCCAGATCACGCCGCTCGGCCTCCAAAGGATCGAGCGTGCAGATTACCCGGCCGAGTGCAACCGCCTGTTCGATGATTTCCTGGACGTGCGCGCTTCGTTCCAGGCCATAGCTGTCAAGCAGCGTCTCGGGCGCTTCTCCCCGCAAAACCGTCGGCAGCCGCCAGGCGAGGGCCATCGCGTCCCGCATGCCGGAACAAAGCCCCTGCCCCAAAAATGGCGGCATCAGGTGCGCGGCATCACCGGCCAGCAGCAGGCGTCCCTCCTTCCAGCGATCGGCCCAGCAACCCCGGAAGGTATAGACTGCGTGCCGTTCGAGCACGGCGTTGTCGGGTCTAATATCCCAAGGCGCCAGCAACTCCCATGCCTTGTCCACGGTGTTGAGCTCCTCTGCCGTCTCTCCTGGCAGAAGCATGAATTCCCAGCGCCGGCGGCCGGGTCCGCTGCCAACTAACGTCGCAGGGCGCGCAGGATCGCAGTGCTGGACGACATAGGGTTTCCAAACGCGATCCGCGCCCGGAACTACGTCGACCACCAGCCAGTCATAGGCAAAACCAAGATCGGTTTGAGAAATTCCGGCCAACGTCCGCACCGCGCTTCGTGCGCCGTCCGCGCCTATGACATAGCGCGCGTACTCCTTCTCGACGATGCTTCGGTCGGCCGTGGCCGCCAAACACAGCTCGACGTGATCTGACGACTGGCGTAGGTCCACAAGTTCACGGCCGTACCGCATACGGATGTTCGGCATACGCTCGATCTGACTGACGAGTACGTTTTCCAAATCCGGCTGGTAGAACATGTTCATCTGTGGCCAGCCCGACTTACCGGGCCGGTTCCAGTCGATCTTGAGCAGGGTTTCTCCCATCTTGTCGACAAACTCGTATGTCTTGTCTGGTCCGATCACAGGATCAAGAAAACGTTCTACTTTACTGACCAGGTTTGCGCCCTGCAGCATGCGGACAACCTCGTGATCGATCCCGCAGGCGCGCGGCAGCGGATAGTGTTTTGCCCACCGTTCACAGACTGTTACGTTAAGGCCCCGCTTGCCCAGCAACAAAGCCGAGAACAGTCCAACGGGTCCGGAGCCGATCACAATTACATCGTCCATTCTTCGCTCCGCTTTCGCCTGAGATCTGTACCGCGTTAAGCCTTATCGAACGCGCGCCGCTATGGCCTTTTCAAGGAACAGTGCGCCGTTACGCATCAAACTGGTGTCGTGTGTACTGGGGAAGCTGGTTTCAACAGGAAACTTGCTATGGCCGGAAGGAGGACCAACGCCCCGACCATATTCCAAAGGAACATGAAGGCCAGCAACAAGCCCATATCTGCCTGAAACTTGATCGGAGCAAAAATCCACGTTCCGACACCCACGGCCAGGGTAAAACCGGTTAGCATGACCACCCGCCCGGTAAATCTTAACGAACGCTTATAAGCCTCCTCCAGCGGGACACCAGCGCGCAGATGCGTCATCATCACACCCAGAACATAAAGCGCGTAGTCAACGCCGATTCCTACCCCCAGAGCAACCACAGGCAACGTCGCCACCGTGATCCCAATACCCAGAATAACCATGAGCGCCTGGCACAAAAGCGAGGTCACTACCAACGGCAGTATTGCACAAACGACCGCAAGCCAGGACCGAAATGCGATGAAGCATAATACGGCGACCGCCGCATAAATCCAAAGCAGCATATGCGTATTTGCCTGTTGGATCACCCTGTCGGTTGCCGCGGCAATGCCGCCATTTCCACCGGCGAGCGACATCGTGAAGGCAGAGCTCTTGTTTTCTGGATTAGCGATGAAAGTCTGAACAGCGGAAACAACTTTGCCGAGGGAGGACGCCTTCAAATTTCGGAGCGCAATATTCACCGGGATAAAGCTGCAATCGAACGAGTCATACCCCAGCGGCAATTGCGGCGCCAAGCTGTTCAACAATGCCTGACTATCAACCACCTGATTCCACTTCGGTGATTCATCGGTCATCAGTTGCGTCAGGTACGACATGACTGAAGCCAGGGATGAGGTCGATTGAACTTCCGGCATCTGATTTAATTGCCATCCCAGCCGGTCAATGGTGGAAAGCTCGTCGTAATTCGTGCACGTATAGGGTTTGGAATCCACCAACACGATAATCGTATCGCTGCTAACACGATAATGGCTCTGCATATATCGAATATCGACATTATACTGTGAGTTTTTCCTAAGTTCCGGCGCCCCATCGCTGACACTCCCGATCTGCGCATAACGGCCGATCGCAAAACCGCCGATGGCAAGCAGCACGGCCGCGGCAAGCGTGGGAACCGCCCAGCGGCGCCGCGTGAAACGCGCCAGGAAATCCCACATCACAAATTTATTTGTGCCGTTCTCGGATGCTTCCTCCGCCCGTAAGCTGCGAACCGCCGCTTTCTTTCCAACCCCAACGTAACTTAACAAAATCGGCAGCAGGATAAGGTTCGTGAATATCAGGATGGCGACACCGCAACTCGCGATGGCGGCAAGCTCCCTGATCTCTTGAATTCGTATAAGTCCCAGGACAGAGAAGCCAACCGCGTCGCAAACGAGCGCGGTGAAGCCGGCAACAAATAACCGCCGGAACGTGTAACGCGCGGCGATCAGCCTGTGCGTGCCGCGTCCGATGTCCTGCATGACGCCGTTCATCTTTTGCGCGCCATGGCTCATCCCGATGGCGAAAATGAGGAACGGCACCAGCACCGAATATGGATCGAGATCATAACCCATGAGCGGGAGAAAGCCGAGTTGCCACGTTACCGCGACCAGCGTGCACGAGACAACCAGGGCCGTGCTGCTGGCGCTCCGGGTAAACCAGTAGAGCATCGCGGCCGCGATCAGCGTGCTCAGCAGGAAAAACGCCAGGATTTTGCGGATCCCTAGAATCATGTCGCCGACCACGACGGCAAAGCCGGTGATGTGCAGCGTAATCCCTTTTTGGGCGTAGGTGGTGCGGAGATGATCGAGATCCGCGGCAAGCTGCCCATAATCAATCGGGCCGCCGGTAACGCCATTATGGTCCATCAACGGCGCATAGATCATACTGGACTGAAAATCCGTGCCGACCAGATCGCCGATCCGTCCGGTCTTCTTGATGTTCGCCATAACGGTCGGCACCTGGTTCTGCAGGCCGACATAGCTATCGTCAATAACGGTGCCGGAAGTTATGGTATTCGCCTCAACGCCCGTCCAGCGTGTGTTCGGAGTCCATAGGGATGTCGTGAGAGGCCGGTTGATACCCGGCAGGTTAAGAACATCGTTGGTGAGCGAGCTTAAAGTCGCGAGGTATTGCGCACTCGCGATCGTCCCGTCATTGGCCTGCACCGCGATTCTGAGCGCGTTACCCTGCGACTGCAATTTATCCGCATGCGCCAGGTAATTTACCATGAACGGGTCGTGCAGCGGAATTGTGCCCTCAAAATCGGCGTTCAACTTCAGCTTGCTCGCCTGATACCCCAGAAAACATGTTAGCAAAGCGCAGATGATCACAATGACAAAGCGATTATTGAAAATCGTCCGTTCGACACGCGAGCCCGATTGCTGGTCGAAGTCAGCAATATCCTTAATGACGGCGCGGACATTTTTAGTCGAGCTGTATGTCAAATCATGCATCTCAATTATCGAACCGACGCTGACGGTATGATGCGGATCCCACCATTCCCGACCACGATCAAATTACCGTCCGGCGCAACCGCCATTCCTGCTATCTCGAAAGGCAAGGACACAGAGGTTTGGTGGAAGCTTTGGAGTGTAGTGTCGCTCATATACAAGTTTCCATCGAGCGATCCCAAAAGCATGTCTCCAGAATCCTGCAGCACCCCGGAATCGATGACTGAGTCGGTGCCGAGAGATATCGCTTTCCACGTGCCCCCGCTGTTCGTGGATAAGTAGACGCCCCCACCTATACCGAACAGCAGCAGACCGCCGGAGCCGTTGTTGACGGCGTCAAACAAGGTCGCGGTGAACGGCCCGGGCATGGGTTTGAAGTTTTTACAATCTGCATCCCCCTTCAGCACCAGGCCGTCCTCGCCGACCAGAACGGGCAAATCGCCTTCAAGCGTGATGGCATAAATATTGTCGAAGGTTGGATTGTCGATCGCGGACGTCCATTCCTTCCAGATCTTTCCCCCATCGTCGCTGAACATCGCCAAATCCTGTTGGCCCGCGGCTAGAATTCCGCTCCCGCACGCCCCAACCGCGAGGAACGGCTTGCTGGGTCCGGCATTCTGATAGGCTGTCGCGACCCGGAGCTTCAATTGCGTGTCCGGCGTGGCCGGCGCCGTAGATTGCGCCAGCGCGGCAGTGGCGTTCAGCGCCTTTATCACATCCAAGCCATCCACGACACGCGTCCAGGAAACACCACCGTCATCTGTGTATAAGATGATGCCGAAGTGACCTACCGCCCAGCCCTCTCGTTCGGATTTGAAGTAGAGCGCCGTCAGCGTCACATCAACGGGCACCGAGGCCTGGTGCCATGTGGTGCCATTATCCGTGGAAAAAACAATCAGACCGTGGAGGCCAGCGGCGACAAGCCGCTGACCAACACGGGTGACGGCGACCAGCGGCGCCGCCGTTGGGGACTTTACCGAAATCGCGGCGTTATCAAGCGCATGGATCCCTGTTTCAGCAAAGGCAACAGGCCGCCCGAAACCATACAAAGCCAAGCAGATTAAAAGAAAAACTTTAGCCTGCCATCTTCCCAATGCTTCGAAAGACGTTTTCAACAAAACTCACGTTCCGCCGGCTCAATCATAGTCCGCCACTATTTGCCAAAGATTGCGGACTCCACAACGTGCGGGCCAGAGGATCGAAAGAAAGCGGCGTGTTCGTGATCGGAACTGAATCCGCGTAGTAAGTTCCGGCGAGGACATAGGCGTTCGACTGAAAATTTTGAATGACCCACCCGCTTAACGTCGTGCCCGGCAATTGAGGTTGCGCCTGCACCAAAAGCTGGCCGAATTTCCAGTAATTTCCTTGAGAATCATAGCCATCGGTCGCCAGAACCTGCCATGTATCTTCATCGACATAGAACACACGACGCGGCATTGTGTGCCGTTTACCGGGCGCCAGCGTTGCCTCGACCACCCAAACGCGATGCACTTCATAACGCACAAGATCCTGATTCATGGTGTCCGGCCCATAAACCTGGCTCGTCGGGGAGTTAAACACGGTCCACTGATTGTAAGGAACGATCATTTCCTTTTTGCCGCGCAGGGTCCAGATGTAGCGGTCCATTTTCCCGCTGAACATGTCGATCTCATCGATGTTGATGACATCATCAGATTGTGCGTTTGGAGTATCATAGTTGATATCCGGCGCTTCACGAATACGCCCTTCCCCGACCAAATATTCGAACGCGGCAGGTGGTAAGCGGTCATAGTTTGAAGAATACGCCCCTACCTCTGTTTGGCCCACCTGATTTGCTGGCGCGGTCTGGTCCAGCCGGATCCATGAAGCCCGAGGATGTGCGTCATACTGCTCCAGCGTTTGATACTGATCGAAATACGGATACCAGTAACTTTGCTTGCTCACGCTCGCGATAACAGGCGGCCCACCGTTGCCGCCTACCATGATGGATTGGTTGAACTGAAAGAAAGTCCCGCCCCACCGTAGATTATGGTTCCATATGGCCTGGGCACCGGCCATGACCGGGTCGTCGCTCAAAATCGGGAACGGTACGCCCAGATACCCACCCTTAAATCCCCAAACAATACCAGTATCGGCGGGCGTCACGCGGGTAACGTTCAGCGCCGTGTTGTCGTAGACAAATTGCGGCGCCGCGGCCGTGCGCGCCGTTGGATAAACCTTAATCTTGTAGCCTTTCGTCCCGTAGCGGCTGAGAAGCCGCTTCTGGCCATCACACAGCAGATTTTCATATTGCTGCATATTATCTTGGGTGACGGTATAACTTGGCGCCTGTCCCGGAAAAAGGTTTGGCCCGTTCATTGCCGGAGTCCAGCCCGCTGGCGGCGTCGTGGCGCCCCCGGTCCAGGCAGGCACCAATCCACTCTGACTCGCGGCACGTTCGGCGCCAAGCGGCGTCAATTCGCTTTTCAGGCGGCTTGGGTCCAAATTGGCGGCCGCCTTGGCCGAACCTATTTTAAGGATCGCCGGAGCAGCAAGACCGCACGAAATCCCAAGCATAACATTGCGACGTTTCATTTTAGTGGCTCCCGTTTCTCAATTATTAGAACGTTTTATCAACGTAAAAAGTCGCAAAATCCCGGTCGAGATAAGGTTGGCGGCCTGGCGGCCCAGCATAACGCTGGTAAGTCACGCCGAATGTTAAATTGTTCTTATAAACGCTTTCAAGCCCGATGTCGTAGGTACTGTCTCCCGCGGCCGTGCCAAAGTCATAAACCGATCTGCCTAAAAATGTCGTGGTAATACCAACGGGAAATTCTATTTCAATGTTCGGGGTCGGGAACCAGCTCGGCGTGAACGTGCCCTCGAAAGCGCCGCCCTCACGGGTCCCTCCAGGTGTCAGGGCCGCCTCGCGCTTAATTGCTCCAACAACATCATTCAGCGTCACTTCACCGATAATCGTCGCGCCATTCGGCATCAGCGGCAGTGGCTGCGTTAAAATAAGCGTGTTGAACTCACCGTTCAACACGTTGCCCGCTGCGTAAAGCGGATGATTATAGCTTGCCGACTGAGGACCGAGTGGACCGGTTTCCGGACCATAAGGAGCCTGACTTTCTAGGGGTTGATTCGTACGCGCACTTAACTCCACGGCAAAGTTGTAAATGCCGTAGGTTGCCGACCCACTCACGCCATAAGCATTTACCGGCGTTCCATATACAAGATTATACCGGCCAACGCCGAGCCCTGCGTTTTGAAACGGTGCCGGCCCCGGCGCAGCGGTTTCAAAATTCACATTCTCGTAAACAGTTTCGGCCTTCGGAATACCACGAACGAAATAAAGACCGGCAGAAACGGGGCCGATCTGATCATGAGCGGCAAACCCGAATTGGTCCAAACCGTTTGACGGCCGGATATCGGGCGCACGATAAATAGATGCCCCCGTGGGCAACAAACCCGGAATCGGCGGTAGCAGAATGCGCTGGGCACTTGGCCCGAGAAGATCGGCGAATGAAAAATAGCTGGCAGCGCCCGGGAGTACGCTCGGCTCATATTCAAATTGCCAATAAGCGTCAACCGTGATGCTATTACCGAAGTCATACGAGAAAGACGCCGCACCGGTGGGCAGGAACAGCGCTTGGAGCTGAGGATTCGGCTCCGACTCCGCGTAGTTAACGTTAACAGGCGCCTGTAGGCCGGACAGACCATCAGTCGAGAAAAAGGATTCGCCCCATGTTATAGTCTGCCGGCCAATCTGCCAGGACAAACGCTGCCGGCCGTCGTCAAAATTCTCGGCGCCATAGATAAACGCCGCGAGCATTCGGAAGTTTCGACCTTCATTTGCAACCGTTCCGCTGGGAAAGCCCTGCGGACCCACGGTGAAGGGATTATAGGTACCGGGAGAGTTATTGTCGCTATGATGCAGGTAAACTGTATTGATCAACGCTTGGGCGCTGGCGCGAAAGCCGTAATCGCCCCTCTGAATGTTTAATTGCTCTGTCGTCTGGAACAGATTCTGCGTGATGCCGCCACGGAAGTTCCGGTCACCATCATCCACGTTGAGGCCGTTGGGGCCATCTGGACCTAACGCATTAAGGTATGTGTTATCGACCGGGGCTGTCCTTACGCCGAGCGTGTAATCCAGCGTCGACTGCAAGGTGATCGTATAGTCACCTTCCTGCCAAGTCGCGGCATGGGCGGCTGACGCCGTCATGCCAAAAACCAAAGCTCCGCTTGCAAAAATATTGCTATGCCGCGCGACCGATTTTAGTCTCGCCAAGCCAAAAGAGTTTAACCCCAGCGTCCGCACCGTACGCTCCAACATTATTTCCTCCTGACGTTTATTTTCGTTGTTTGATTCACGAGTACCCTCGAAGCCCGGCTTGATCACGACGCCTGATCGTCAACGGCGCCTCCCAACCGAACTGAGAAATATCTCAATATGAGAGTAACGTCAATATTGAGTTTGTTGGTACAGGCGTTGAAATTGTTGTTGAACTATCTCTTGTCTTTTTGCGCAGACAAGGCGCAGATGAGCGATATCGCTCAATTTCAACCGACGAACGCCGCCTGGGCTATTGAGCTGGCGGTGGCGTGATCACAATTATGGCGGCCATATCACCGCTTTCGTTTGAAACCGCCCGAGCCTCGCCAGCCGGCACAAAAACGCTATCCCATTGGTTCAGGCTATGACGCAACCCATTCGCCTGCTCGACTAATATGGTTCCCTGCACTACCACATAAATTCTACCAACAGGTGCGACGTCCATAGGAACGATCGCGCCTGGCGGAAATTGGGAATGGCCGACTAATGCGAAGTTGGCTGTGCTCGCCGGGCTTCCTTGGAGTCGCCGTGCGATGACATCATCATGATTGGGCAAGGTATACTGAGGAGCATCTGCAAATTTCGTTATTTCCATCACGTTTCCTTAGATCGCGTTCTTGACGTAAAGTCTATCACTATGGTGGCATTCTCCAGCATCCAAATTCAGTTTCGCCAGAAGTTCCGCTGACGCCTAAACGGAGGTTGAGATATGTCTCATAAAAAGAAGTTGGTCAACGAAATCTAGGGCAGAATGCATTATTTCTCTCCATTGTGCTTGGACAGCAACTCGATCTCTTCTGATAGTCTTGCCAAACCACTTTTTGCAAAACCTATCGCAGCGCGGTCAGAGAAATGTCCATGTTTGATTTTCTCCGCAACATTGCCGACAACAATCTCGGGGGTGGTTACTGGACGCGCAAGTGAAGAAACCAATGTCTCTCGAATCTGATATTGAGCGCGCACGCCGGTAAAAGCCGGCGACGAAGAAATGACGAGGAACGGCTTGTCACGCAGCGGCGAGCCGTTATGAGGGCGCGAAGCCCAGTCAAACGCGTTTTTGAGGACACCGGGCATGCCGTGATTATATTCGGACGAGGAGATCACCAAACCGTCCGCAGCAGCAATTTGTTCGCGAAAGCGCTGCACCGGGCGGCAATAGTTCGACATAGAGATCCTGATTAAAATGCGGAAGCTTTCCGATATCGGCGTAGTCAAAGGTTGCGGTCGCTGGCACCGCTTCTGCGAGCGCTACAAGAATAGCCGTCGAAAAGGATCTGGAACGGAGGCTGCCTGATATCCCCAGCAGTTTGCAAACTTTGGGCATTTCGTCGTGTTCCTCTTCAGGAGGCGGCCAGCCGCCGCCCTAATCAAGATTGATCTGCGCGACGGGCAACCGTATTGCGGAGTATTCCGATTGACTCAATTTCTACTTCGATATGATCCCCCGGGCGTAGGAACACCGGGGGATTTCGCGCGTATCCAACCCCCGCCGGCGTACCGGTGGCTATGACATCACCGGCTTCAAGCGTCATTGCTTCCGACACCATTACAATCAGTGCTGCCACATCAAAAATCATGTCGCCTGTATTGCCGTTTTGCATGATTTCGCCGTTAAGGCGCGAGATGATCCGCAAGCCGGCTGCGCCAGCCGGAAGCTCGTCCGCTGTCACAAGTTCAGGGCCGAAACCGCCGGTCTGGTCGAAGTTCTTGCCCATCGTCCACTGCGTCGATTTACGTTGATAGTCCCGAACCGACCCGTCATTGAAACAGGTATAGCCAGCAACGTAATCAAGCGCGCTTGCCCCGACATTTGTGGCGGTCTTGCCGATTACAACCGCCAATTCGGCCTCATAGTCGAACTTATCCGAACATTCGGGATAAACCAAAACCGCGCCCGGGTCCGCGAGTGATGTTGCGCCGCGCAGGAACACCGCGGGATAATCTGGGATCGGATTGCCGCCCTCTTTGGCATGATCCCGGTAGTTCAGGCCGATGCAAATCACCTTTCCGGGCCGCGGAACCGGCGCCAGCAAATTAACTTCCGAAAGAGCAACCTCGTGGCTTGCGTCATGGCCTTTTACGTTTACCGCCAGTTCTACGGCGGATGTTGCGGTAGGATAAACCCTGATACGGTCACCAATCCGAACGCCGTGGCTAACTGTGCCATTTTGCTCAAGCGTAACAATGCGCATGCACGGACTCCTGATCAGCTGCCGGTTTCAACGAACGCCATCGTGTCGTTCCACCAGCGATCTGGTGGAACGGTCCAACCACCCACCTTGAATTCGGGCACCTGCCATTTGAGAGGTTCGTCTTCAATGTCCACAGTGTGGTAATGGCTGGGAAACAGCTCGATCCGATGGCCGTCAGGATCGCGCAGGTAGAGAAAGCGGGCGAGGCCCGGACTGAAATGCCGGGCCGGCCCGAACTCCACTTGACCCTGCTTGTCCCCGACAACGAAAAGGTCACAGACATGCATCAGATGATGCGTCTCCGGAACTTGCAGCGCGCAATGATGCATGCGAGGCCCCTCTCTATTGGCGAACACGATATCGTGCGGGTTCCCTTTACGCTGTAGGAAGATCATCTCAAGATTGTCGTCCTTAACGACGTATTCGGACAAACGAAACCCCATGCCGTTATAGAATTCCAAGCATTCGCGGACCTTCAAGGTTACGATCTGAAAGTGATCGAGACGCAGCACGCAGGCGCCATGGAAGCGGTCGGCGTGGGCGAAAAGGCGTTCGCGCGTTTCCATCGTGGCGCAGAACTCAAGAGGGGTGCCAGCCGGGTCGGTAGTGTGCAGCGTACGGCCTTGGTATTCGACCTCAACCCATTTCGTGGGAAAACCTGCCGCTTCAAAATGCTCCTGCAGCAGATCAAGGTCTTCCTCGGTAAGAACACGCATTCCCACGCGCTCAACCGCTGGTTCGCCGAGCTTGAGCACCATGCTGTGATGGCAAGCTTCTTCCAGTCCGCGGAGCCACAGCGTTGTGGAGTTTTGATCGCTGATGACCATGCCAAGAAGATTGCAGTAAAAGTCCCGGCTCGCCTCAAGGTCACTGACGCGCGACACCATATGGCTCGCGCGCGTTACTAGAAAATTTGGTTTATACACAGGCTTGGGAAGCTGCATTCTCTAATCTCCAAATTCGCCGCTCAAAGCACAGTAAAGTATCAAAAATAAGAGACGCGATTCACCCTTAACTGGTGCCAAGCGTCCTCTATAAAACTCAAGGCCGCTGCGATGTTCGGGTCCAGATTTACCTGCACTAGAACTGAATCGTGAGACGGCTTGCCTGAATCGGCGTAACGAAATCGCGGACAAAGGCCCGATGTTTTGGATGGGCCTGATAAATGTCCCAGCCCTTTCTGTCAGGAACAAACGCAACAAGTGCATAATCGCCATTGCCGTCACGAAAATGCAGATCCGGACCATGCCGTATGGTGGCGATTTCGCGCAACTCGTTGGCCATCTCATCAGCGGCCCGTCGAAAGCTCTCCAGCTGGTCGTTGGTCACACCGTCGATCCACAAGAAGATAACTATGTGGGTTACCACTAAAACCTCTCCCTTGTTCCGCCTAGCGCCCGGTTCGCATATTGTTTTACGTCAGCCGTTCAGCTGTCTTGATCCATAAACAGCCCAGCCACGTTGATCTACTGTCAAAGTGAGAGTTATCTCAGTATGAGAGGTTCGTCAATATCGAGGTCAAGGACCAAATTGCGTAGAAATATTCGTCAAGGTAGAGATGCCTATGGTAGCAAGATCACTTAACCTTTTACATCAAGACGGAAAGCGCGGCCGCACACGCGCGCGGCTGACGGAAGCCGCGCTCAGGCTTATGTCTGAGCGCGGCATCAACGCTACATCTGTAAGCGAGATTGCCGCCGCTGCAGAACTCGCAAACGGCACCTTTTACCTTTATTTTAAGGATAAGTCCGAGATTGTCGCTGCTGTTTGCCACGCAGTGACACTCGCGATGCATAATGAAATGAGTAGCACGCGTGTATCGTTGAATGATGGGGCGGCCCGAGTGGCGTTTGGAACCTACCAGTTTATAGAGATCGCTGTCGCCGAACCAACCTGGGGCCGGCTGCTCATTTCCGCTTTCACCGAGTTTGAGTCAATAAAAGGAGGAATTTCACGATACATGCGGCTGGACGTCACGCTGGGAATCGAACAGGGCCGTTTCTCGGAGCAGGTAGACGAGTTTGTGATTGATTCTCATTTGGCGCTTCTTCGGGTGGGTGTCAGTGCACGCCTTGCCGGGGCCGGACCGGACGTCTCAGCCCGCGCCGCCGAGTATCAGCTTCGCATCCTTGGAATGACCTCGGCAGAGGCGCGTCAGGTCGTTCTTGAAAATGAGCGAAAAAGTAATGGAGCTATTGCTGCCAAGTACGCGACGCAGGCCGCAAGCCGCAGCACAAAAAAGGCCCGATGATCATGAAACTGACTGTAGGGACTGGGCACCGGGATCGGTTCAGACTTTAATATGCCGAACCATGTTTGCCACAACATTGATCAGACTGGGGCTCGACAAATCGAGCGCCCGCAAATTATCATCTTGGTCAAACCGCACGCGCTGCGCATCAAAATACGGATCCATTGCCTGACGCGCTTTTTGCGGGTCGCCTGATTTCAACGCTTCAAGAATCGCTAAGCGATGCGGCTGGAAACTCAACGCCCGCGTTTGCCAGAATCGGACGCTGCGCGCCGTTAGTGATCCGACCTGAACTTCGCTCAGGAGGGCCAGCAGAAACAACTCCAGGGAGTGGAGCAAAGGATTGTGAGAAGCTGCCGAAACGGCGCGTTGAAATCCGATGATCAGAGCAATTACATCGTCTACCTCTTTCACATCGCTTATTTCATCAAAGCGGTCACAGGCTAATTTGATCGCTGCAATATCCTCTTCAGTCGCAACGGATGCCGCCACCTCGATGGAATAACGTCCCAGCACCTGGCGAACGTTAAGAACGTCCATGATACCCACGCGCTCAAGCTGCAGCAGTGTCTGCAGGGCTGATGCGAGTGCATAGTCGCCTTGGCTACGGACGAACGAACCGCTACCATGAAAAACCTCAACGAGACCGAGTGTCTCAAGCGCGCGGATCGCTTCTCTTGCAGTCGGCTGGCTGACCCCGAACCGTTCAGACAAGTCCTTTTCACTCGGAAGGCGCCCGCCATCAGGCAGCCGCCGCGTAACAATATCCTGGCGGAGCGTTTCGATAATTTCATCGACCATCTTCACCTTTCGGCGGATTGGTCTAATAGCATTTGAGGTAGGTCGGCTATTCTGCAGGAGACTTGTCCTCGTATGATGTAATCACTTCTGCCAAGCGGCGTTCTTCAGGCTTATTCTCATCGAACAAGCGTGACAAGTCTGTATAACGATGGACCGCTGATCGCCGAAACTATCCGCTTTTGTATTCAGTCTCCTTCCTCACAGCAGTCGCTTTATGAACAGCCAATATCGTTAGAAGACCTGTCCATTGTGGAACGCCTCGAGGATCTCCAAATGATCTTCACGATTCGTAGCCCGTGAAATGATCTTTGCCGGACATCGAGGCACCAGCTCGATAGGAACGGGAATACCGCCCACGGACTGATCCTTACCGTAATTTCGGCACGATTGGCAGCTGAATATAACTAAGATGCTCCGGCCCGGTATAGACGAAGTTTCGTGCGCCGTCATGGTATGTCGGATCGTACTTATGCCGCGTACCATGAGCAAAGCCGTCTAACGGTTGAATATCTACACGGATACGATGGCCTTGCCGGATCAGGGCAATATTGGGAATAATTTCGATTTCAACAGGCACCACTTCGCCGGCGGTCAGTGGTGCGTAGTCAGTTTTAAGGTGCGTGTGCTTAACCGTGTATTCGGTCGATCGGAACATGTCGGGCTTGCGGTGAGAAACCTTTAGCCAACCCTTCGCGAGCGGATAATGTTTTGTGTTCATTCCCATTGTTGCCATGCCAATATAGTCTACTAGCTGATCCTTATCATCAACGACCCTTAGAGACACGTAGATATCCATGTCGTTGCTCGTGGAAGAAACCCAAAGCGTCGCTTTGCTGTAGCCCGCGAAGACCATGTCTTCCCCGACGGGATCGCTGATGAAGGAAATGCCAGTTTTCCAAGCAGCAAGCGCAGAGGGCGCCGCGACCGAAGTCGGTCCACTCCGATTTTCAACGGGTATCTCCGCTGAATAATCCGCTTGCCGTTCTACATCAGGCTTCGCCGGCGATAAACGTAGGAAATCGCGTCGGTACTCGTCACCCTTCCAGTCAGACGGCGAAGCATCAAAATACCACTTTATGTAATTCGTCCGGGCAATCGGCCATTCGTTCTCCTCCTGCAGGTAGGAGGCGCCATCACCGGTGCGGATCTCCAGCCGCACCGGCGGTTTTTCCATAATGCCGTTTTCAATTCCCTTGAGCCAGTAGTCAAAAAAAGCCCTGTGATCGGCCAACATCTTCTTTGAATATGACTTCGTGAACCAATCTTCCCAAAAATCGATTTTCTTGTCCGCCGTCCGTGTATTAATATAGGCTTCGCTGCCGCCCAACTGGTGGAAATGAGCGGGATGCGTGGTGGTAGCGACGGCCCACAGCGGCACCTTCACCTTGCTCATGTCCGGACTCATAAAGACTTGAGAAGCAGGGCCGAAAATTGCGCTAATATTCGAATCTCTAAACGGGGCGGCTTCTCCAATTGTCAGGAAGTCAACTTCATCAGGCGCTCCGCAAACCGCGGGAAGGACGCCTGCTTTGTACCAAAATCGGAAGAATTCGTCGTTCCAAATTCCCCCGGTATACATCAGCTCCTCGTACAGATCGACGTCGGTTCCGATCGCAATCATTGCCTTCAGATGCAAAGGCTCAAGGCTAGCGGCCGCATGTTGATTAATTGCATAGTAGGACATGCCCCAAAGGCCAACGTTCCCGTTTGACCAAGGTTGCTCTCCCGCCCAGTCGATCGCGTCGCGATACGCTTCCGCCGTTTCAAAGCCCCAAGGCGCCAGCTTGCCGGGGTTTTTGCCGGTGCCGGGACCATCAATGCGCATAACCACATAGTCGTGTGGCACCCAATCCGCCGTATTAACCGTTTCATGATTTTCGAAAATTAGGCCATCGGAATTACCTTGGAAGTATCGTTCTTCCATCTCCTCATGGGCGTTAAACTGCGCGTCATTACAAATTGAATGATGATGAAACGCCCGCCCGTACACTCCACAATTCATGACAACCGGGAACTTTCCCTCCTTTGCCGGCCGAAAGATATCTGCGTAAACGTACAAGCCATTTCGAAGCTGAATTTTGACATCCCTGAAACGCATGATCCCAAGAATATTGCGTCGGATTTCGTTGCGTGCCGCTGCAGCGGAGAAAAGTTTTCGAGGAGTATGGTCAGAGAACACACCGTTGTCAGAGAGTTTCTGAATGATCTCTTCGATATCCGGATCTTCCTCAAAGTCTCTAACATTATCGGGAGCAGGCCCGGCGAAAGAAACGTCGTGCCGAAAGTTGATTTTTCTTCCACCGAGAATCTCGTGTACCTCTGACGCGATAACTATGCCACCATTCAGATCGCCGTCTACGTCCAACGTGCACAGGAACCGCGCAATGTTGGTCAAACCGGGATCCATTAGTTTTTGAACGTTTCCATCCACCCGGCTGACGATCTGCGCGAGATTTACCCGCGGCGCACCGACAACCGAGCCAATTGACGTTTTTCCAATAAAAAAAGCGATCCGCTCGCCCTCATTGTAGAAGAACTCACCCTTTTCATTCGTGAGCCCACTAAATGTAGGCGTTTGATATTTTAGGCCAACAACCGGTCCCGCAAAACTGCCTGTGAGCGACATCAGTCTCTCCTATCTAATCTTACTCGAATGGATGCATCCGGTAGGCGAGCGCCAGCTTGCCCGCGATGATTTATTTAAGCTGATAAATTCCCCGCACTATGTCCAGCGTTCCTAACTTATAGGACATACCTAAAAGTTCAGAACCGCCCGCATTAGTTACGGGCAGTTTCCAAATAAGCAGCGCGGCGTATCGATAAACTAGTTCCTACGCAGCCACGGGCGTGCCGCCAAACCCGGCATAATGGCGAAGAGCTGGATCCGTACCATCTCGCCGTCCAACGGATGCATCGGGATGATCGTCGAACCAGCCCTCCAAAGGATACTTGTACATCCAATCGACCAGAAGCTCACGCTTAGCAATCAGCCACACGCCGTCGCGCAGCTCGAACCTGTCCAGGTAACGAGCCCACAACTTCACGTAGCTGTTCTTCCAATGATGGAGTTCTGATCCCTGATGGTCGGCGGTCAGATACGTCTCGACGTGGGCAACATTCGGACCGTCAAACTCTACCAAGCTGTTTCCGAGAAAGTGCATTGTGCGCTTGAACCGAGGCATCTCCGCCGTTAGAAAATCAAAGAATCCGTCAGCCCCACCAATGTGAAGACTTTTGGGAAACTGAATCCAAGCATCTTTATGAAAAGCACCTCGAACGAGGCTCATATCAACACGGTCAAGGCCCCGGCAATAGCGCAGCAAAACGTCGTGAATTTCCGCACGAGCACTAAGCTCATCATGTGTCATTTTTTTCTCCCTATTCTAGCATCGTTTTCGAAATCGCTAAGTCGCCAAGTATCATGCGTCAAGTCACAACGGTGGCTGGTAAATGCTCTTTGATAAATTCTGCAGAGCGATCCCTGCGTGAAAGCGTTATTGAAAAAATACCATCCAAGAAAGGCATTATAGAGGCACAACTCCGCCGCGACTGCTTTTAAATCGTCATTTTCTCGCAGGATTTATCTCGAACTATCTAAACAAATATTGTCCCGGCGCTTCCGTGATCATCTGAAATCCCGCGTCGGGATTTTCCTACGTCTTTGTTTTGCCCTTATGATATGATGGTACGAATGCTAGCACATCCCGCGCTACCATCAACCGGTCCGAGCTAAAACGCTGACAGCTGTAATCGTGCTGTCGACGCCGCAAAGATGCCGCCCATAATTCTCCATGCACGTTTGTATATTAAGGATCGCGTGCATGCTGCCGGCGCGGCAATTTCGCGCGACGAGCTGAAGCTGCTGTTTCTTTGAAATGGCCGATGCTCCAGACGCCTTGAACAGCGACTCGGTGGCAGTTGCACAGCTGTCCCAAACGTAGGCCGCATCAGCATGGTACCGAACCGTGTCATCTTGAGTGGGTTCGCGATCTTCCTCATAAAGCCGGTCCAGACTGTCAAGTGACGCCTCGGCAATGCGCCGTGCCGCATCGATCTGCATTCGCGCGTAGCCAACAGTCAGATGGGTGACCGGCGCATCTACTTGTCGATTATACGGCGAGTACGCGATCGCCTTTTTCGCAATGCCCTCAAGGAATAACTCAAGCGCATACTCCGCCATGCCGACGGCATTGCCAGTACTCAGCATGATCGATCGGCCAAGACCACCCGGCCGCAGCCCAAGCCCCTTTTTCTTGAGTTCGGCAAGCCGTTCCAACAATATCCGAGGGGAGCTAAAACGCTCCTCAGGGACAAAGAGCTCCTCTTCAATGACGATCGTCCCACTACCCGTGGCCGCCATTCCCATAGAATCCCAGTCGTCCCGAAGAACATAAGACTCCTTGGGCACCAGCACCATGCCAACCTTCGTATCGTCAATCTTGTCGCAAAATACCGCAAGGTAAGCATGCGACGCATGCACGCTACCAGTGGCGAACGGCCACGCGCCTCGAACCATCCAGCCGCCATCGACCTCTCGCGCGGTACCGGACAGGCGACGCGAACTACCACCCACGGCACAGGTTCGATTTCCCACCCAAGGCGCCTCATAAACCGGCTTTACGAGATCATCGGGAAAGGCAGCGCTCCACATATTGCCACCCGTCGAAGCCCACAGTGTCCACGCAGTGGCGCCACAGCTCATGCCGAGGGCTTCGTAGATGCGGAACAGATCCCTTGCCGAGAAGTCCGCTCCGCCGAAACGCGCGGGGATCGCGAGGCTGTAAACACCTATTGCATCAAGACGGTCCACCGTCTCCTGCGGAACACGACGCTGCCGCTCAGCCTCGCTCTGCATCCCCCGGAGCCAAGGACGCAGGGACTCGATCTGCTCGATCATGCCGTCCGGCGTCTGCCGCAACGATTCACTGGATAATTGAAGCTCACTTACCGGCTGCGTCGCTCGAAAAACCTTGGTCATGTGAAACCTCCGATTCTGGCTAAGACCTAGTAACCTTCGTAAGTGGGTTGCCTCAAGAATGTCACTCTCGCAGGACAAGTCACCAAGACACTTAGTCACTTCCTTTCCGCGGTGTCAACAGGTGAGCTTGGCGGGATGCTTACTCCACCGCCACTCGAAATGTTGATCGGCAAAATCAGAGCGAGCAACATCGCCGACCTAGATCGAGCTCGGCGCCGACCAGATGAGCGCCTCGATGCGGCCAGCGTGGGATTAACGCTTTGATTATCCGCCGCATGTTGTTCCGCGATTACGCCGTAGCGGGATGGACCGAGTAACGATCCACGTCGATCTCCAAAAACCTCACCCCTACATCGGCGAATGCCAAAACGGTTCGGCATTTCCCGTCGCGGAATGTTCATGGGCGTAATCAGAGTAAACCGTGCTGGCGGTAAGCATGTGCAACCGCATCAATCTAGCGGCGGCGTCGCCATCGCCCAGGAAGATCGATCTCAAGATCTGGCCGTGTTCGGCGAAAGACGCGCCCAACCGCCGGTTGCCCCGGAACTGCGCGCGGCGGAAGGGTGCCAGGCGCATTCGCAAAGTGGCGGCGTGTTCACGTAGCTGCCCATTATGGGTCGCGCCATAGATCGCCGTATGAAAGGCCAGGTTGACGCGGTCATAGCCATCAACATCTGATGCGCGGACCAAGGGCAAAGCCTCGGCGTGCAGTTGACTTAGTATTGCTCGTTCCTGCGTGGACATCCGGAAGGTGGCCAGTCGCACGCAGAGCGCCTCGACCTCCGCCATTACTTCGAACAATTCGCCGATCGTCTCCAATGTCATCTCGATGACCCGGGCGCCTCGACGGGGCTCGATAATGACGAGGCCGGAGGCGGCGAGGTCTCGCAGAGCTTCCCTTACCGGCGTGCGGGAGGCGCCGAAACGCTGCGCCAGCTCCTGCTCGTCGATCTCCGCGCCGGGCTTGATGCGGCCGGCGGTGATGTCGTCCGCCAGGATCGTCCGGATCTGGTTGGACAACGTGGCGCTTGCAGGTGCGCCCTGGTCCAAGCGCGTAATCGGAATGATGGGGCTGCTCGGATTAACCGTTTTCGACAACTGAAGTTCCTTTGGATCGCGCGGCTGGCATCGAAACAAGGACAGCCTCGCGGACGCGTTCCGAAGGCCTTGCATACAAGGTTGCGCCGCGCATATCCTATTGTATACGATCGAACGAAAAATGTAAGGATAAACGTGCCTCAAAAAGCCTCGGCTGAAGTCACGCTCTTCTATCCTGCGGCGCCGGAGAGCATCGCCCCCGCAAGAAGCCGCACCTGGCTAGAGCGGCTATGGTTCACGGTTGCTGATCGGGGCCGGCGGTTTGCCGCGATCCCATCGACGCAGATCGAGAGCGTGGAACGCGCCCGGATATTAACGCGCGCCTTGCTCTCCGAACGGGGCGAGGCTTCCGGCGCCGCGCTGTCGCGCGAACTGCTGGCAGTGTTGCGCGGGCTGCAGGCGGAGGAGCGTCTGCAGTATTTCCTCTTTCTTGCCGAGCGCTTTAATCCCGACACCGTCAAGCTCTCGGCGGCGGCGACGAACTATTTGAACGATCCGACGCCGGCGGCGGCGGCGCTACTGACAGATGCCGCGGAACCGCCGCGCCAGGAAGTGCTGCGCCGGATCAACATGGCGCAGGGCGGCACTGCTTTGCTGGTCGGCTTGCGCAAGGAGTTATCGGCGTTGCTGCCGAGCAACCCAACGCTCAAGCTGTTGGATGCGGATTTGCAGCATCTGTTCGCCTCCTGGTTCAATCGGGGTTTTCTCGAACTGCGCCGGATAGACTGGCAAACCTCCGCGGCAATACTTGAAAAGCTGATCGTTTACGAAGCGGTTCATGAAATTCAGGGCTGGGACGATCTGCGGCGGCGGCTCGCGCCGGACCGGCGCTGCTTTGCCTTCTTTCATCCGGCTCTGCGCGGCGAGCCGCTGATTTTTGTCGAGGTCGCGCTCACGAGCGGTCTTGCCAGCTCTGTGCAAAGCCTGATCGACCGCGATTCCGATGAGGCCGCGCAGATCGCCCGCGCCGCCTCCGCTGATACCGCCATCTTCTATTCCATTTCCAATTGTCAGGATGGCCTGCGCGGAATCTCCTTTGGCAATTTCCTCATCAAGCAGGTGGTGGAAGAGCTGCGAGAGGAACATCCCGGGATCAAAAGCTTTGCGACCCTCTCGCCGGTACCCGGCTTTCGCAAATGGCTCACGAAGCAGCTCGAAATCAACACGCTGCCAACGCTTACGGTCGGTGTCTCCGAACGGCAAGCGCTGTTACAGGCGGCTGAAATTCAACCGCAGCCGGAGCCCGGTCCGGACGAGCTTGCGTCGGCCTTTCAAACATTGCTCGCAAACGCTGCCTGGCCGGTCCGGCCGGAGCTCAGCGACGCGCTGAAGCCGCTCCTGCTTCGCCTTGCCGCGATCTACCTGACGCAATCCACCCAGCTCAATTTCCGGACCGACCCGGTGGCGCGCTTCCATCTCGGCAACGGAGCGAGGCTGGAGCGGATCAATTTCCTGGCAAATGCCAACCGCGCCGGGATAGCTGAATCCTACGGCATCATGGTGAACTACCAGTACGATCCGCCCACCATCGAGGCGAACCATGAAGGTTTCGTGCGCGACGGAACTGTCGCCTGCTCCAAGGAGGTTGAGGCACTGCTGACCACGGCGCCGCCCAGGGATAAGCGGCGGCGTCTCAATCCTTTGTAAACGTGCCTGAACCGTCCGGGTCCATTCTGGCCAAGGTGTGGACCCTAAGCTTCTAACATAACGCATAAACAAGAGGGAACTTCAATGGCATCAACTGGATTTACCCGTGCCCAAGGCCCTGGTGCCGGATCGGGCCTGCGCCCGGCAACCCGCACCAAGCTTAACCACCAGCAGATCACCGGCTTCTGGGGTTCATGGTCCGGCTGGATGCTGGATGGCATGGACAGCTTCATCTACGCCCTGGTGCTTGCGCCGGCGATGACGGAACTGCTGCCGCGTTCGGGCATTTCCGCCACCCCCGCGCATGTCGGCTTTTACGGCTCCATTCTGTTCGCGATGTTTCTGGTCGGCTGGGGCGTCTCTTTCATCTGGGGCCCGGTCGCGGATAAGTTCGGCCGAAAGAACACGCTAGCGGGGACCATCCTGCTTTACGCCTTGTTCACGGGCCTCGCCGCCTTGTCGCAAAATATCTGGGAGCTCGCCGTGTTTCGCCTGATCGCCGGCATCGGCATTGGCGGCGAATGGGCGCTCGCAGGCACGTACATCGCTGAAAGCTGGCCCGAGGACCGGCGCAAAATGGGCGCCGGCTACTTGCAGACCGGTTATTACGCCGGCTTTTTCATAGCGGCGGCGCTTAACTACACGGTGGGCGCTCATTTTGGCTGGCGCGCCATGTTCCTGTGCGGCGTGTCGCCGGTGCTGGTTTCCGTCTGGATTCTGTCGCGGATGACCGAAAGCGTAAAATGGGAACACAAACGCGCGGCGGTGGTCAGCCAGCCGCTGGCGCGGATTTTCTCAAAGCCCTACCGCCGCCAAACCTTCGTGATGTCGACCTTGCTGACGGTCGCGATCATCGGCCTGTGGGCAGGCGCGGTCTACGAGCCGACGGCTTTGATACAGCTCGCCAAGAAATCGGGCATGAGCATCCCGCAGGCAATCCATACCGCATCTCTGGGCACGGCCATTCTATCCGCCGGCACCATTCTCGGCTGCCTGGTTTTGCCGCCGATGGCCGAGGCGATCGGCCGGCGAACGACTTTGGCGCTTTACTTCGTGCTGATGTTCGTTGCCATCATCGCCGCCTTTGGCTGGGCCTTTTATCTGCCCACCGGCACCGCGTTGCCGGTCTTCATCGTCGCCTTGTTCTTCCTCGGCATCGGCGGCGCAAACTTTGCCATGTTCAGTCTCTGGCTGCCGGAACTGTTCCCGACCGAAATCCGCGCTACCGCCTTTGCCTTCTGCACATCTATCGGCAGGCTGATTGGCGCCGGCGTAAATTTCGTGCTCGCCGGCGCCGTGCTACATGTGGGCACCATCGGCACGCCCGTCGCCTATACCGCGATTGCCTTTGCCGTCGGCCTGCTGATCATTCCGCTTAGCCGCGAGACGCGCGGTCAAGCGCTTCCGGAGTAACTTGATGCAAGACTCGTCTTCGCCCCCACCCGCGCCGGGCCTGATGCCGCAGGCTCTGGCGGGCTTAAAAGTATTCGACCTGACCCGGGTGCTGGCCGGCCCAACCTGCGTGCAGATGCTGGCGGATCTCGGCGCGGATGTGATCAAAATCGAGAAGCCGGGCGCCGGTGATGATACGCGCGGCTTCGTACCGCCGGTCATGCCCGGCACCGCGGAGAGCGCTTACTTCGCCGGCGCCAATCGCAACAAACGTTCCGTCACGCTCGATATTTCGCAGCCGGAAGGCCAGGCTTTGGCGTTACGCATGATCGAGCAATGCGACATATTGGTGGAGAACTTCAAATTCGGCTCGCTGGCGAAATATGGCCTTGGCTACGAGCAGCTACACGAGAAATTCCCGGGCCTGATCTATTGCTCGATTACCGGCTTTGGCCAATCCGGGCCATATGCGCCGAGGCCGGGCTATGACAGCGTGGTGCAGGCGATGGGCGGCGTGATGAGCCTGACCGGCGAGCCGGACGGGCTGCCGCAAAAAGTCGGCGTCCCGATCGCCGATCTGTTCGCCGGCCTGTACGCCTGCATCGGCATCCTGGCCGCGCTACGTCATAAGGAACATACCGGCTTCGGCCAGCAGGTCGATATCGGCATGCTGGATACCAGCGTCGCCTGGCTTGCGAATCAAGGCATGAACTATCTGGCGAGCGGAGAGAACCCAAAGCGGCTCGGCAATCAGCACCCCAATATTTCTCCCTATCAGGTGTTTGAAACCGAAGACGGCGCGATCATGCTGACGATCGGCAACGATCCGACGTTTGCGCGGTTTTGCAAAGAGCTTGGAGAGCCGGAGTGGCTAGCGGATCCGCGGCTTGCAACCAATGCCAGCCGCGTTGAAAATCGCGCTTTGGTTTTGGAGAAGCTCAGTCCGCTGTTCAGGAAGCACCCGACATCTTGGTGGGTGGAAAAGCTGGAAGCGCAAAAAATCGGTTATGGGCCGATCAACCGCCTCTCCGACGTGTTCAACGACCCGCATGTTCTGGCGCGCGGCAACATCATTGCGATGCAGAGCACGCAGGGCGCGACGATGAAACTGGTCGCCAACCCGGTGCGATTATCCGAGACTCCAGCAACCTACCGGATCGCGCCGCCGGCGCTGGGCGAACATACCGAAGAGGTGCTTCGGAGCTGGCTGAATCTTGACGATGCCGAGATCGGCGCGTTACGGCAAAGCGGAATTATCTAGAGCTTTACAACAATCCATTGAGGCTGAAACTAATGCGCCGCATAGCTTTGGAAGAGCACTTCGTCCTCAATGATCCGGCCCATATCGAGCGCTGGCTCACCCTGATCCCCGACGTACCCAGAGCGATAACGGATAAGCTCCTTGCTGTCCTTTCCGACGTGGGCGAGCAGCGGCTCGAGGCCATGTCGGCCGCCGGCATAGACTTCGCCGTGCTGTCGAACGTCGCGAGCGTGCAGGGCATCCTGGACCCCACAGCCGCCATGCAGATCGCGCGCCAAGCGAACGATTACCTTGCCGGTATGGTGCAGAGATATCCAACGCGCTTTGCCGGTTTTGCGACCGTGCCATTGCAGGACCCGGAGGCGGGCGCGGACGAGTTGGAACGTGCGATCCGGCAGCTCGGTATGAAGGGCGTGCTGCTGATCGGGCACACGAACGGCGAGTATCTCGACCACGATCGGTTCAGTCCGTTCTGGGAGAGGGCGGAAGCGCTAGACGCGCCGGTCTATCTACATGCGGCCGACCCAATGGTCATGCCGCCGACCTATGCGGGACGTCCAGAGTTGATTGGCGCGACCTGGAGTTGGACGGCGGAAACGGCGGCGCATACGCTACGCCTCGTTTTCGGCGGCGTCTTCAAGCGTTTTCCGAAAGCAAGGCTGTTGCTCGGCCATATGGGTGAGACACTTCCGTATCTGCTTTGGCGCCTGGATGCGCGGGCGGGCGCGTTTGGCGGCGATGTGGCGCCGAAGCCGGCGGAGATCATCCGGCGTAACGTCGCGATCACCACCGCGGGCATGTTCTCCGACGAACCGTTGTCCTGTGCATTGCAAGGGATGGGCGAGGACGCAATTATGTTTTCGGTCGATCATCCGTTTGAGAGCATGGATGCTGCCGGCACATGGTTTGACAAGGCGCCATTATCAGAGGCGGTGCGCGAAAAGATCTCGTGGAGCAACGCGACGCGCATCCTTAAGCTCTGATCCGGCTCCCCGTGACGTTCAGGCACGCGTTGTCGCCAACCGGGCGCCAAGGCCAATCAAAATCGAACCGCTCACAAGCCGGGCAAGCCGTTGGCCCCAGCCGCGCTGGCCAAATCGGCCAGCCAATTCAGACGCAAGCAGAACGCTCGTGATGTCGGCGCAGGAGAACGCGCAATTCACGAAGATACCGAGGATCGCCAACTGCAGGGCCGCCGGCACGTTTCCACCCAGATCGACAAACTGAGGAAGAAAGGCGACAAAGAAGATCGCCGTCTTTGGATTCAGCAACTCCACCGCTAATCCGCCTTTAAAGGAGTTTCTGCCACTCTTGGGTTCGTGGCCCGAAACCTGCCGCGGATCACTTTTCTTTCTCATGATAATTATCCCTAGAAAGATCAGATAGGCCGCCCCAGCCAGCTTCACCGCCATATATAGCGCCGGCACGTAATGAAGCAGCGCCGAAAGACCAAAGGCGGTAGCCGCGACATAAGCGTAGCCGCCGACATGAAGTCCAAGTACCGTCATCAGGCCGGCACGCCTGCCATGGGCGAGCGTCTGCGCCGCCGAATAAAGAACCGCCGGACCCGGCATTACCGTAAAAATCAGGGTCGCCAAAAGAAAGGGCCAAAGAAGATGGAGCGGCGGCATCAAGGGCCTCACAAGTTGACTTACGTGAGCTAGCCCAGGTTCGGCCTAAAGCCAAAGAAACGATGGCTGGGGCAAACAAGGACCGCCCGGCCGGCACACGCACCCATTATCTTCCCCCCGCGCCTGGCGCAGGTGACGCCCAAGTCACTCACAAAATGTGCAGAGGTGAAAATTTCAGCCTTTTGGAAACCTAATTCGGTTACAGCCGCCACAGGAACCACCGCGATGCCCAGTGAAAACGGCCGGCCTGAGATGAGCAGTGAAGAGCAGGATCCGGACGTCGCGGAACCGCTTACCCAAACTGATGTCGAAATCGCTTGGGCCAACAAGGCGTTCACGCTGGCCTATCAGCCGCAGTTCAACCTTTTCACCAATCAAATTGTAGGATTTGAGGCACTGCTGCGCTGGCACGACTCAAAGCGCGGGAACGTTCCGCCCGAAGACTTCCTTCCTCTTGCGAAGAGAGCCGGTCTTATAGTTGAAGTTGGCCGATGGGTTTTGGAACAAGCCTGCAAAGAGGCAACAAACTGGCCGGCAAGTACTCGTGTCGCGGTGAACATGTCCCCGCGTCAGCTGGAGAACGCGGTGTTACCATCCGTCGTTGCGGAGGCGCTGCGGAAATCGGGCTTACCACCATCGCGGCTAGAGTTGGAGATTACTGAAAGAGCCGTCATGCCGGCAGATTCGGACCGCCTTCTTAGGTTGCAATCAATCCGCAACACCGGCGTGCGGATTGCTATCGATGATTTTGACATCGGCTATTCCGCGCTCGGCTACCTGGTAAATTTTCCTTTCGATAAAATCAAGATAGACCGCTTCTTCACCTCAAAGATGGGGGCGGTGCAGGATGGCTGCGAAACGATGCAAGCTATCTTCCGCGCTGTCATCGGGCTTTGCAAGGATCTTAACATCACAGTGTTAGCCGAAGGGGTTGAAACGCAAGAGCAGCTGACACTGCTGAGAGACACGTATTGCACGGAGATTCAGGGCTTTCTTCTCGGCAAGCCCCTGCCGGCGGAGGCAATCATGGGCACGATGAGAGACGCGCCGGAGAAGCTGCGGAAGATGACAGACGGCGGAACCGAAATCCGGGCAGTACAGGCCTTATGGTCCGAAAGCGTGCCGTTTTCGCAGATTGCCGAGATCCTTAATGACATCGTCATCGTTACGGCGCCTGATCTGGAGCCGCCAGGCCCCGTCATCGTTTATGTAAATCCTGCTTTTACGCGGCTGACAGGCTATTCAGTTGAGGAGGTAATCGGCAAAACGCCCCGCATTCTGCAGGGGCCAGGCACCAGCAGGTCCGCGCTGAACAGAATCTCCACGGCGCTGCACATGGGCAGATATGCACATGAAAAAGTACTGAACTACGCCAAGTCCGGAGCGCCATACTGGCTGGATATACAAATCATGCCGCTGCGGGACAGTGATGGCGCAATCAAGCATTTTGCCGCCATCGAACGGGATGTCACGCTGGACAAACGGCGGCTGGACGAGCTTGAGTACCTGGCGGACCGTGACACGCTGACCGGCATTCCAAACCGCCGCGCGCTCATGCGGACAATAAATGCTGAAATTGAAGCGGCCACCAAAAAAGGTGCGGATGCGGCGGATAGCATTGGACCATGTCTGGTCTTCCTTGATGTTGATCACTTCAAAAAAATAAATGATGAACTCGGTCACCCGGTTGGTGATGCCGTTTTATGTGGTATTGCCGACTATCTGGCCAGGAATATCCGCCGTGTGGACATGCTCGGGCGTATCGGCGGTGAGGAATTTGCGGTCTGCATGCCCGCCATCAAACTACAACAAGCCAAGACTCTGGCCGTCCGCCTCTGTGTGGCGCTAGCGGACGCGCAGCTGGCCACGCCAGCCGGACCGGTCAATGTAACCGCGAGTATCGGCGTCGCCAGCTTCATGCCCAGCGATAACGCCGAGGCCTTGATCGCCCGCGCGGATGCGGCGATGTACGCCGCAAAACGCGCGGGGCGCAATCGGGTCCGCGTGTCTCATCCCAAGGGTCTCGAAGACTGATGCACTGAAGGAGACGGAACTTCTTATTATGTTCCGGATATTTTCCGACGTTACATTGGCGACCATCTACGGACGTACATCATGGAACCGTCGCGTAATGATCGCTACAATGGTGGCCAGAACGAAATAACCGCTCAAGGCCTCCACCGACGCGAACAGCCGGCCATAATCATTTGCCGGAATGAAGTCGCCACACCCTACTGTGGTAAGCGTGGTAGCAGAATAATATAACGCGACGATGCCGTCATGAACGACGGTGGTCGGGCATCCACTGTCCGAGGGCAGGCAATGGGTTGCGTATAACCCCGCACCTCTGAAAAAAAACGCAAAGACGATAATATAATTCAAAATCATCAGAAGGATTGCTAGCAAAAAGCGCGTTGATTTTATTGAAACGTGGGAAATTTGGAAGAACAGGTAAAAAAGTACAGCAAAATAAACCGGCATGAAAAGTGTGAACTTCCAGATACCGAAATGCTGTATACTGGCAAAAGGCAACGCCAGATCGCGTAAAAGAAACGCCGTAAAGCAAACAACGATCAGGAACCATAGAGAAAGCTTGTGATCGCGACCGATCTCCTGGAGCGCTTGTTTCAGGCTGTGGGCCACAATGATTTCCCTTCCCCCTCGTTGAACTCGCTAGCCGCCTTTTCTTAACGCCGAAAAGCCCTGCCAACTATCAAGCGAAGATCGATACCGCGTGCAACGCCCATGGCGGCGTGTCTTTCGCGTCCGTTTCCGCCCGCGGACGATTTATATAATACATGCGTTTTTAGCCCGCTAATAGGGCTTAGAATTCGTGAAAAGGACGATTGTGGTGGGCGTGATTGGCGATGCAAGGCGGACGCTATCTAAGTCCTTGAAATCTGGAGCGGGCGAAGGGATTCGAACCCTCGACCCCAACCTTGGCAAGGTTGTGCTCTACCCCTGAGCTACGCCCGCGTTCCGTGGCGGTCTTTAAGCATCCTCCGGATGGATTGCAACCCGCTAACCCGATGCCGACTTAAGCCCTCCCGGGCGGGGTGTGAGCGCCGCCGGCGATGCTATATAACGAGACTACAAACTGGATTTGCCAAACATGAACAGCTTGCTCCACCCCGATCAGCCGCCCTTTCCGGTCGAACAAAGCGCTGCCGCCATGATCATCGACGGCGATCAGGCGACATTCATGGCCGATGTGATCGAGGCGTCGCGCCAGCTGCCGGTGATCGTGGACTTCTGGGCGACTTGGTGCGGACCGTGCAAAACGTTGACACCGGCGCTGGAAAAGGTCGTCCGCGCGGCGGCGGGGCGCGTCCGGCTGGTAAAAATCGATGTCGATAAAAATCGGGCTCTGGTCCAGCAGCTCACCCAGCTCGGTCTGCCGTTGCAGTCAATCCCGACCGTCGTCGGCTTCTGGCAGGGTCAGATCGCGGACACGTTTCAGGGCGCGGTGCCGGAAAGCGAAGTGCGCCGCTTCATCGATAATCTGCTGAAGCTGGCGGGCTCCTCGGCGCCCGGCGCCGACCTGATCGCGGAAGCGCGGCTGTTGCTGGAGGAGGGCGACGCCGAACAGGCAGCGCAGCTGTTCGCCGCGGCGGTGCAGCAGGACCGGGAAAAACCGGAAGCCTGGGGCGGCCTGATCCGGGCGCTGATCGACCTCGGCGATGAGGAACAGGCAAAGGATGTGCTGGCGGAAGTGCCGGCGGCGCTGGCCGAGCATGCGGAACTGGCCGGCGCCCGCGCCGCTCTGGCGCTGGCCGCCGAAGGCCGCCAGGCGCTCGCGGCGCAAGCCGGGCTGGAGGCGCGGCTGGCCGCCGATCCGGCCGATCACGCCGCGCGTTATGATCTGGCGACGGCGCTGAACGCCGCGGGAGACCGGGCCGCGGCGGCCGATGCGCTGCTCGAGATCGTCCGCCGCGACCGCGCCTGGAATGAAGATGGCGCGCGGCTGCAACTGCTTAAATTCTTCGAAGCCTGGGGGTTTGACGACGCGGCGACAATGGCGGCGCGGCGCAAGCTCTCAACAATTTTGTTCAGTTGATCCGCCATATGACCGACCGCCGAGAGCTTGACGCGCTGCCGCAAGAGTTCCCGGTCTTTCCGTTGGGCGGGGCGCTGCTGCTGCCCAGCGGCCGCCTGCCGCTCAACGTGTTCGAGCCGCGCTACCTCGCGATGATCGAGGATGCGCTGGGCGCCGGACGGATGTTCGGCATGGTGCAGCCGGACCGCCGGCTGGGGGAGGGCGATAACGGCCCCGGCCTGTACCGCACCGGCTGCCTCGGCCGCATCTCCGCCTTCAGCGAAACCGGCGATGGCCGTTATCTCATCACGCTGGCGGGGTTGATCCGTTTTTCCATTGTCGAGGAGGTCGGGCCAGTGCGCGGCTACCGCCGGGTCAGGGCAGGCTTTTCCGGTTTCGCGGCCGATCTGGCGCCGCCGGCGGAAGGCGACGTGCTGCCGTTCGAACGCGCCGAACTGATCGGCGCGCTGAACCGTTACTTCACCCGGACCGGCGTCGACGCGAACTGGGAAGCAATCGATTCCCTGCCGGATGAAGCGCTGATCGTCTCGCTCTGCATGGCCTGCCCGTTCGAGCCGGGGGAGAAGCAGGCATTGCTGGAAGCGCGCGATCTGAATGATCGAGCCCGCACCTTGCTCGCCATGCTGGAGATCAACGCTTTCGGAGACCGGCGCGACGATGAACCCAAAGCGAGTTGAACATGGCGGATAACATCCCGGTCGATACCCGGCTGCTGGAAATTCTCGTTTGTCCCCTGACCAAAGGGCCCCTCACCTACGACCGTGAACGGGGCGAGCTGGTCAGCCCCAAGGCTGGCCTTGCCTATCCCATCCGGGATGGCATCCCGATCATGCTCGCGGATGAGGCGCGCCAGTTGGAGCCGTGACGGCGGCGACCGAGATTCTGCTCCGGCGCGCGGACAACCAGCTCCACATCACCTTCGACAGCGGCGCCGTCGCCGTCCTGCCGGCCGAGTATCTGCGGGTGGAAAGCCCCAGCGCCGAGGTGCAGGGGCATACGCCGGCCGATAAGCGGCTGGTCGCGGGCAAGCAGGATATTGGAATCGTCGCGGTCGAGCCGGTCGGGCATTACGCGATCCGCCTGAGCTTCTCCGACGGCCACGACACGGGCATTTATACCTGGGATTATCTGTGGCGCCTTGAGCAACAAAAGCCCGATCGTTGGCCGGCTTACCTGCGCGCGCTGGCGGCAGCCGGGCTGAGCCGCTAGCATGGATAGCGTCACCGTTGAGGCCGAGCCGGTAGCCTCGCTAAAAACGGTGCGGCTGACCGCGCTGATCGTGGCGACCGCGTTTTTCATGCAGTCTTTGGACGCCACCATCGTCGCCACGGCGCTACCGGCGATGGCGCGCACCTTTCATGCCGATCCGCTGCATATGAGCGTGGCGCTGACGTCCTATCTGATCAGCCTGTCGGTCTTCATCCCGGCCAGCGGCTGGCTCGCTGACCGGCTGGGCAGCCGCCGCGTGTTCCGGGGCGCGATCGTGGTATTCACCGCCGGCTCCGTGCTGTGCGGTTTCTCCACCACGCTCTGGTTTCTGGTGGTGGCGCGCATCGTGCAGGGGCTGGGCGGCGCGATGATGGTGCCGGTCGGCCGCCTGGTGCTGCTGCGCACCGTGTCGAAGTCGCAGCTGGTCAACGCGATGTCCTGGATCACGGTGCCGGCGCTGATCGGGCCGATCATGGGCCCGCCGCTGGGCGGCTTCATCGTCACCTGGTTTTCCTGGCGCTGGGTGTTCGACATCAACGTGCCGATGGGTGTGCTGGGTGTGGTGATGGCGACGATGTTCATCCCCGATGTGCGGGAGGCGGATCGCGGCGGCCGGCTGGACCTAACCGGCCTGTTGCTTACCAGCCTCGCAATGGCAACGTTGATGGCCGGGCTGGAAACGCTGGGCCGCGGCATCGTGCCGCTGTCCTGGACCTTGGCGTCGCTGTTGGTCGGGCTGGCGTCGGCGGCCATCTATACGCTGCACGCGCGCCGGCACCCGCATCCGATCCTGGACTTTTCGCTGCTGCGGTTGCCGACCTTCATGGTCTCCGTGGTAGCCGGCAGTTTTTTCCGTATCGGCATCGGCGCGATCCCGTTCCTGCTGCCGCTGATGCTGCAGCTCGGCTTCGGCAACAGCGCCATGCAAAGCGGGCTGATCACCTTCGCGGCGGCGATGGGGGCGCTGGCCGTGAAGCCCTTGGCGCAGCCGGTGCTACGAATCTTTGGGTTCCGCATGACGCTGATCTTCAGCGGCGGCCTGGCCGCGCTCGGCATCGGCGCCTGCGCGTTCTTTGAACGAAGCTGGCCGCCGCTGCTGCTGGACGCGATCCTGCTGGTCGGCGGCGTGTTCCGGTCGCTGCAGTTCACCGCCTATAATACCATCGCTTACGGCGAGATCTCACGGGCGCGCGTGTCCGCCGCCACCAGCCTGTACTCCACCGTCCAACAGCTCAGCCTGACACTCGGCATCGTCGTGGCGGCGGCCGCGTTGGAAATGCTGGTGGCGCTGCACCACGCGACGCGCGCCTCCGTCGCGGACTATCACTGGGCGTTCGCGGTGGTCGCCTGCATTGCCGCGTTGGCAATCCCGTTCTGCGCGATGCTGCCGGCGAATGCCGGCGAGGAGATGAGCGGGCATCACGCGGGAACCCCGCAAGGCGGCGCCTAATGCCCTGATCTCCCCTGCCTCTCGGCAGGTAAATCATTCTTTGTTCCGCGTTTGACCATGATGCACCGTTGGTCATTGTCGAGAGCCTTCGTAAAAAGCGCTGCTCCTTACTTTTCTTCCTCTTCACCTTATCTCAGCTGGGATCGGGGGCTGCCGCATGAAAATCGGGTTTATTGGGCTGGGCCAGATGGGGCAAGGCATTGCGGCGAATCTGCTGAAAGCGGGGCATGAGTTGGTGGTGTTCAACCGCTCGCCGGAGAAGGCGGCCGATCTGGTGAAGGCCGGCGCGCGGCTGTCGGCGGGGGTAGCCGCGGCCAGCGACGCGGAGGTGGTGTTCACCATGCTGGCGGACGACAAGGCGGTGGAGGCGGTGGCGTTCAGCCCCGGCGGCATCGTCGCGCAATTGCCGGCGCGGGCACTGCACGTGTCCATGAGCACGATCAGCGTGGCGCTGTCGGAACGGCTGACGGCGGCGCATGGCGGCCGGTTTGTGGCGGCGCCCGTGTTCGGCCGGCCGGATGCCGCCGCCGCCGCCAAGCTGTTCATCGCGGCGGCAGGGCCGGCGGCGGCGCTTAGCGTTTGCCAGCCGCTATTCGAGGCGATTGGCCAGCGCAGTTTCAACCTGGGCGAATCACCGCCGGCCGCCAATCTCGTAAAGCTGAGCGGCAATTTCCTGATCGCCTCGGTGATCGAGTCGCTGGGCGAGGCGATGGCGCTGGTCGGCAAAGGCGGTGTCGATCTGCACGCTTATCTCGACCTGCTGACCTCCACGCTGTTCTCCGCGCCGGTGTATAAGACCTATGGCGGGCTGATCGCCGGCGGCGTGTTCGAGCCGGCGGGGTTCGCGGCGCCGCTGGGGCAGAAGGATATCCGCCTCGCGCTGGCCGCGGCCGAGGAGCTGCGCGTGCCGATGCCGATTGCCAGCCTGCTGCGCGACCGCTTCCTGACCTTGCTGGCGACAGGCGGCGAGGCGCTAGACTGGTCGGCGCTGGGCAAGCTGGCGGCGCGGGATTCCGGCCAGGCTTAGTTGCGAGGGTGCCGGGGCTCCGATATAGGCTGCACGTGCGCGGCCGACGTAGCTCAGCGGTAGAGCAACTGATTCGTAATCAGTAGGTCCCCGGTTCAATCCCGGGCGTCGGCACCAGTTGACTTCGACGTGCTCCGGACGTTCGTTAGGCGGAACATCGTCGGGAGAAGCACCATGAGTTTGATGTTGAAAAGTATCAGCCTTTTACCGGCCCTGTGTTTGCTTTGCGCGCTCGGCGCCGCGCCGGCCTTGGCGCAGATGAGCTCCAGCGCCAGCGAAGCGGCGGGGGCGACCACCGGGCTCGGCACCTCGCACCGCTTTGCCTCGGCGTCTGCCGCCACCGGCCATTGCCCCGGCGACACGGTCGTTTGGTCCGCCGGCGGCATGAGCTACATGACGTCCGGCACGGCAGGCTACGGCAGCGGCAAGGGCTTCTATGCCTGCAAGGCGGAAGCGGACGGCGCCGGGTTCCAGCCGAAGTAGCTCAGGCCGGCGCTTTCTCCGCCAGCCTTCGCTGCAGGAACGCCAGCACCAGCGTCTCCTCGGGGCGCAGGGTCGCCAATTCGTCCGCCAGCTCGCGGTCAACCTCCTGTTGCGCTTCCAGCACCAGTTCGGCGGCCATGTAGCTGTCCAGCACCTCCGGGTGAACGTAGCATTTGCGGCAAACAGTCGGCGTATTGCCCAGCCGGGCCGCCACCCGTTCGATCGCGTTGCGGACGTTTTTCTTCGCGGCCGCCTGGCTGTCGAACCGCTCGAACTCGGTCAGTGCCAGCGCCGCCAGCACGGTTCCCGTCCAGGTCCGAAAATCCTTCGCAGTAATGTTGCGGCCGGAAATTTCCTTCAAATAGGCATTAACGTCGCCGGAGGTGACGCTGCGCTGCGCCCCGTCCTCATCCAGATATTGGAACAAATGCTGCCCCGGCAGTTCCTGGCTGGCTTTGACAATTTTCGCCACCCGCCGGTCCCGCACGTTCAGGCGCCATTGCTTGCCGCTTTTGCCTTTGAAATTGAACTTCAGCTCCGCGCCTTCCACGGCGACATGCCGGTTCTTCAGCGTGGTCAGACCATAGCTTTTGTTCTGCTTGGCGTAATCCTCGTTGCCGACGCGGATCATCGTGGTTTCCAGCAGATGCACGATGGTGGCCAGCACCTTCTCCCGCGGCATGCCGCGCCGGCCCATGTCGCGGTCGATGCTGGCGCGTATGCCAGGCAGCGCGGCGGCAAACTCGAACATGTGTTCGTACTTCGTGCCTTCCCGCACCTCCCGGAACTTCGCGTGGTAGCGGTATTGCTTGCGGCCCTTGGCGTCCCGCCCGGTCGCCTGCAAATGGCCATCGGCGTCCGCGCAAATCCACACATCTTCATAAGCGGGCGGAATCGCAAGTTTTCTGATGCGGTCCAGCGCGCGCTCGTCGGTGACCTGCTTGCCGCTGGGCCGGAGATACGTAAAGCCGTCGCCATCGCGCCGCCGGCGGATGCCCGGCTGCTCGTCGGTCACGTAAACCAGCCCCACGCTCTCCGCCGCCTCCTGCGGCTCGATCAGCCCGGCAAGCGCGTCCGCGTCGCCGGCACCCGTCTCTTCGTCGTTCTTCATCCGGCGGCAGCCTTTTACCCTGTACGGAGGCCTATGTCTGCTCTGCCCGACGATTATCAATGCGACCTTGTTCCCCAAGCCGCGCCGAGAGCCCCCTATACGAAACGTTCATCTTTAAGTGACAAACTGCAACTGGGCTTTGTAAGGATTTGAACGTGCTAGTGAACAGCTTTTTCACCGGCTTGAGATCGAGACTTCTTGTGTTGGGGCTGGATCGCCGGGCCGTCACGGCCATCGAATATGCTCTGATCGCTGCGCTGATCGCGGTTGTGATCATCACGGCCGTGACCAATGTCGGCCACGGCGCGGAAAACACGTTCAATAAGGTTGCGGGCGAGTTATAGCCTAGGTTCGGGCCGCATCGGCAAGGTCCGCCGCAATGCCTTTGAAGTCCGGGCTGTTGCTCTCCAGGCCGGCGATGATGAAGCGGGCGTTTCCACGCGCGTCGAACACATACACGGCGGCGGAGTGCGTGACCGTATACACGGGTTCTTTGCTTACCGAGAACACCACGCGGTAGCGCCGGGCGAGCGCGTAGAGCTGGTCCGCATCGCCGCGCAAGCCAATAATCTGCGGGCCAAACAGCGCCACATACTGCGCCAGCGCCGCGGGGGTATCGCGCCTGGGGTCCACCGTGACGAACAGAAATTGCATGCGGGTACCGGCCGGGCCCAGGCGGCGGAGGATTTTGTCCACGTTATACAGCGTCGCGGGGCAGACATCCGGGCAGTTGGTGTAGCCGAAATACAGCATCGTCACTTCGCCCCGGAAATCGGCGGCGGTTACCGGCTTGCCGGTCTGCACATCCGTCATCGACAAAGCCAGCGCCGGCACCAGCCCCGCAACGCTCACATCCTGCGCCGACAGTTCATGCCGGCAGCCGCCGAGCAGCAGCAAAACCATCACGAGTAACCGGCGCATTTATTGAGCGCCGAGCAGCGTCTCCGCCTCCGCCACCACATCGGCCAGCGCGCCTGGCGCGAAAGGCGAAATCAGGCCGGCGGAGGCAACCAACGCCTGAAACGGCGCCGCCCCGCCACGGCCGCACAACGCAACATAATCCGCCATCGCGCCCGCATAATCTGCCCGAGATTTCAACCAGAATTGCAGCGCGCAACACAGCGCCAGCGTGTAGTCGATATAATAGAACGGCGCGCCATAAATATGCAGCTGCGTCTGCCAATAGCCGCCTTTCGCCGGGTACTGCAGGTCGCCATAATCGCTCCATGGCTCGTAGTGTTTTTCCAGCCGCCGCCACATCGCATGCCGCTCCGCCGGCGTCGCCTGCGGGTTGGCGTAAACCTCGTGCTGAAAATGATCGACACAGGCGCCGTAAGGCAGGAACGCCAGAGATTCGGTGAGGTGCATGCGCCGGTAGCGCGCCGCCGCGTCCTGCCCCACCAGCCGCGCGATATGCGGCTCAGCTAGGAATTCCAGGCTCATGGAATGAATTTCGGCGGATTCCGAGGTCGGCCAAAAATAGTCGAAGCCCGGCAGCGCGCGGCTTTCGTAGTTCTGAAAGGCGTGGCCCATTTCATGCGTGAACACGTCGATGTCGTGATGCGTGCCGTTGAAGTTGGCGAAGATGAACGGCATGCCGGCATTGGGGAAAGACGTGCAAAAGCCGCCAGGCGCCTTCGTCGGCCGGTTGGTGAGGTCCAGAAACCCGCCCTCGTTCATCATTCGGTAAAACGCCGCCAGCCGCCCGTCCATATCCTCGAACATCGCCTGCGCCTGCGCGATCAGCTCGTCCTCGCCGCCGGCCGGCTTCGGATTTCCTTGCGGATCTGTCAGCGCCTCATCCCAGGCGTAGAAATGGTCCCAGCCATGCCGGGCCCGCCGCGCCTCATAGATCTGCGCAACCAGCGGCGTGACGTGGCGGCGAATTTCATCGCGGTAGCGCGCCACGTCCGCCGCGCCATAATCCACCCGCCGCATCCGCCGGTAGCCGAGTTCCGTGAACGTCTCGAACCCAAGCTTCCGCGCCATGCCATGGCGCAGTTTCACCAGCGTGTCGTATATCTCGTCCAGCTCCGCGCCATTGGCGGCAAAGAACGCCCAGCGCGCCGCGGCGGCGGCATACCGCGTGTCGCGGTCAAGGCTCTGATCGTACGGCGCCAGACCGGACAGGTTGACCGTGGCGCCCTCGATCTCGATTTTCGCCGACGCGAGGAGTTCGGTGTAGCGCGATTGCAGTCGTGATTCCTCTTGCAGATCGGCCTCGATCACCGGGTCGAAAGTGGTAACATCGGTCTCCCAAAGCCGCAGCGCGTGCGCCCCGGCAACCGCGGTGATCTGCGCGCGGTCGGGTGCCGCCAGCAGCCGGCGCTTGAACGCCGCCTCGTGCATCGTCGCCGTCGGCATCAGCGCGTCCCGATGCTCCTGCGCGGTTTTCGCCGCCTCATCGGCGGTGTCTTGCTCGAAGCGGAGCGAGACCAGCGCGCTCCAGCTATCAATCTCGCGGCGCAGCTGCTCCCACTGCGCCACCGCCGGCGCCAGCTCGCCGGCGTCGAGGCGCGCGTTCAACATGGCGTAAGCAGCGGCGAGGCTCTTGGCACTCGGCGTTTCGGCGGTGATGTCGGCAAATGAAATCGTCATGCCGGATCATCGCGCCCCGGCGGCATGAAAGCAAGATTCAGAGCAAGATTGCGCCGCTCACGGCGTTGCCTGTATCAGCCACGGCAAGTGTCTGGGAGTTCAAAATGCGCCGCAACAGCCTCATCGCCGGCATCGCCTCCGTCGCCGTCATCCTCATCGCGGTGGTCTGGTTCACCCGCACCTCCGGCTCCTCCAGCCCGGCGGCGGAGGTCTCCTTCATCAACGGCATGACCCCGATCATGGCGCAGGTGCAGAACCCGGCGGGCGCGGACCTCACGGACTGGCGCAGCAAGCGCGCCGCGATGATCTGCCAGACCATCACCGGGCTGCAGGTCACGGACTGGATCGGCACGGTGGATAAGATCGACAGCACCATCACCGGCGGCGCCGTGCTCTCCATCGCCGTGCTGCCGAACGTGGATTTCGGCACCGCGCCGAATGCGCTCAACAACCTCGGCAACAACACGCTGATCTCCCAGGACTCGCCGCTGTATCAGACCGTAAGCGGCTTGCAGGTCGGCCAGAAAGTGCGCTTCTCCGGCCAGCTGTTCTCCTCGCCATCCGACTGCATCCAGGAAGCGTCGGTGACGGACGCCGGATCAATGCAGAACCCGCTGTTCATCACAAGGTTCATTAGCATCAAGCCACTGCCGCATAGCGACAGTTAGAAAGAAAGCACTTTTTTTGTGAACAAAAAGGCTGCGCGCCCCGGAAGCAAAAAAACTTCGTTAATCTGGGCCTATGCCGCCGGCGCCGCTAACGCCCATAGGCCAAAACGCAAAAGTTTTTTGCGCGCTTTTTTACAAAAAAGTGCTCCTTTAACCTTCCGTCCCTGAAAGCTGCTCCTCCGCCTCCTCCACAAATCCCAACAGCTCCTGCGCCGTTGCGGACTCCACCATTTCCACCGTCTTCAACACGCGCCCCACCGCCCGCGTTCTAACGCGCACTTTCTCAATGTTGCTGGACATCGCCGAGGCGTTGGCGGCGAGTTTGCTGAGCAAGTCGTCCATCTTGCCCATCTCGCCCCGCGTCGCGCCGAGCAGTTTGCCAATCTCGCCCGCGCGTTTCTCTAAATCCAGCGTGATGTGGCCGAGATGGATGGTCTGCAGCAAAGCGGGCAGCAGCGTCGGCCCAAGAACGATCACCTTGTCGCGAACCCTGATCTCATCGATCAAGTTTGGGATGCGCGCGACTTCGGCGAACAGGCCGTCGCTCGGCAGATACATCACGCCGAATTCCACCGTGTCCGGCGGGCAGATGTATTTCTCGCGGATTTTCTTTGCCTCCAGCCGCACCCGGATCGCGATGCCGTCCCGCGCCGCGCGTTCCGCCTCCACATCCGCGTTCTCGGCCGCGAGCAGCAGGCGTTCATAATCCTCGGTCGGGAACTTCGAATCCACCGGCAGCCAAAGCCGCGTCCGTGACGGCATGCGGATCGCAAAATCCACCCGTTCGCGCGAGCCCTCGCGTACCGCAAAATTCTTTTCGAACGCGCCGGGCGGCAGCACCTGTTCCAGCATCGCGCCCAGCTGCGCCTCGCCCCAGCCGCCGCGGGTTTTCACGTTGGAGAAAATGCGTTTCAGGTCGCCGATCTGCGCGGCGGCGGATTGCACCTCGCCCATCGCCTGCTGCACCTGCGCGAACTGCTCCAGCACGCGCGCGAAGCTCGTGGTCATCTGCTTCTCCACCGCTTCGTGCAGCTTTTCGTTCACCGAGTTCTGGATCAGGCCGAGCCGGGTTTCCAGCACTGCCATCGTCTTCTGCTGGTCCTCCGCCGCCTGCCGGCGCAGCGCGTCGATCGTACTCGCCATGTTCTGGGTGGCGCCGGTGATCTGCGCGAAGGCGGCGGACAGCGCCTCCGTGGTGCCGGACTGGATCGCCGCCGCCAGCCGCCCCTCCATCGCGCTCATACTGGCGCGGGTCAGCTCCGCCTCCGCCCGGCCGCCGGCCAGCAGCTGGTTCAGCACCAGCCGCAGCCGCGCCGGTCCGCTTGCCGCCGCCCGCCAGGCGGCAAAACCGCACAATGCGGCGGCGAACGCGATCAGGCCGACCAGGAGGAGCAGGAGCGCGGTTTGGCTAATCATGGCCGAGACACTACTTCAAATCACGCCGAGTCGCGGAGAGACGATGGAAACCTATTATTTTGAGGACTTTGCCGTCGGTCAGAGCATGGACGTGGTGGGCGAGAAGCTGACCGAAGCTGAGATGATCGCCTACGCCGAACAGTTCGACCCGCAGCCGATGCATACCGATCCGCAGGCGGCACAAAGCATCACCGGCGGCCTGATCGCCAGCGGCTGGCACACCGCGAGCCTGACCATGGGGATGTTCATCCGCGGCCGGTCGTTCATCATCGCGCCGGGTTCGGTCGGGCTCGGCGTGGAAAACATGGTCTGGAAACGGCCGGTGCGCCCCGGCGACACGCTCAACCTGCACGCCGAAATCATAGCGGTGCGGAGCAGCGTGAGCCGTCCCGACCACGGCATCATCACCAGCCACCTCGTCACCCACAACCAGAACGGTGGCACCGTGCTTGAGATGACGACATCTGCTATCATCCCGAAACGAACCTCTAAGGAATGAAAATGAACAGCGCCGTCCAGGTCATCGCCTTCGTCGTCGCCGCGATCGGCGTCGCGGTCGCCGTGCTGCTGAACATGTACGTCGTCGGCGGCATCATCGTGCTGCTCGGCATAATCCTGTCGCTCACTTTGCGCACCGCGGCGGAGTGGGAGCGCGCGGTGGTGCTGCGCCTCGGCCGCTTCGCCGGCGTACGCGGGCCGGGCCTGTATTTCCTGATCCCGGCGTTCGAGGTCGTGTACGCCGTGGTCGACACCCGCCGGCAAAGCACCCGCATCTCCGCCGAGGACACGCTGACCGCCGACGCGGTCTCCGTGACCATGGACAGCATCATGTTCTGGCGCGTCTCGGACGTGAAACGCGCCGCCACCGAACTGACCGACTACCGCAACATGATCGCGCAGATCGCGCAGACCTCTCTGCGCGAAGTGATCAGCGCCACCACGCTGAACGACATTCTAAGCCAGCGCGAAACCATGGACGCGAAGTTGCAGGACTACATCACGCGCAAATCCGTCGGCTGGGGCATCGGCGAAATCTCCGTGGAAATCCGCGACGTGAAAATCCCGCGCGAGCTGAACGATGCGATGAGCCGCAACGCGCAAGCCGAGAAAGAAAAACAGGCGCGCGTCACGCTGGCCAGCGCGGAAGTCGCGATCGCGCAGCAAATCTCGGAAGCCTCGCATATCTACGCCAATAATCCGGTGGCGCTCCAGATCCGGCAGATGGGGCTGATCTACGACATGAACAAAGATCGCGGCGTGACGATCCTGGTGCCGACCGACATGGCGAACGCGCTCGGCGCCTCCGTCGCGCTGAACGTGAGCGACCCGAACAAAACCCCGCCGCCCGTGTTCACGCCGTTCACGCAGCCGGAGTCAGGCGACTCGGTGCCCAACACATGAGCGAGACCATGATGCGCCAGCCCGTTCTGTTCATCCCGCATGGCGGCGGCCCGTGCTTTTTTATGGACGATCCGCGCGGCATCTGGACCGATATGGCGGATTTTCTCCGCGGCATGGCCGATAAGCTCCCGGCGCCGAAGGCCCTCCTGGTCGTCTCCGCGCATTGGGAGACACATGGCTTCGCCTTCACCGGCGCGGCGCATCCGCCGCTGTTGTACGACTATTACAACTTCCCGAAGCACACTTACGAGCTGCGTTACAACGTGCCTGGCGCGCCTTGGCTTGCGGCACGGGCGGCGGCGCTGCTGAAGGCGGCAGGCTTCCCGGCCACCATCGACGACGCGCGCGGCCTCGACCATGGCGTATTCATTCCGATGAAGGTCGCCTACCCGGAAGCCGCGATCCCGATCGTGGAAATGTCCCTGGCGCTAGACCTCGACCCCGCCGTGCATCTCGCCGCCGGCCGCGCGCTGGCGCCGCTGCGCGATGAGGGCGTGCTGATCATCGGCTCCGGCATGAGCTTCCACAACACAAGCCAGTTCGCGGATGCAAGCGTCGCGCACGCGGCCGAGCAGTTCGACAACTGGCTGACGGCAAGCCTGTCCGCGTCGCCGCCAGCGCGGGACGCTCAACTGATGGAATGGGCGGCCGCGCCCGGTGCCCGCATGTCCCATCCGCGCGAGGAGCACCTGCTGCCGCTGATGGTCGCAGCCGGCGCGGCCCAAGCACCGGCCGAGAAAATCTACGCCGGCCACGTGCTGAAAAAACCGGTCTCCGCCTTCCGATTTGACTGACGCCCCAATACGAGACGTACCCGTCAGGGACAGGTCATCGGCTACCGCGTCCCAAACAACCGGTCGCCCGCGTCGCCTAACCCCGGCCGGATATACGCATGCTCATCCAGCTGCCGATCCAGCGCCGCGGCAAAAATCGGCACATCCGGATGCACCGCCTCGAAGGCCGTCACACCCTCCGGCGCCGCCAGCAGGCACACGAACTTCACCGCGCGCGCACCCGCCTCCTTTAACAGCGTCACCGCCGCCGCGGCCGAGTGCCCGGTCGCCAGCATCGGATCCACCACGATGCACAACCGCTCATCCAGCGCCTCCGGCACCTTGAAATAATAGCGCACCGGCCGGTGCGTCACCGGATCGCGGTACAGCCCGACATGGCCGATCCGGGCCGCCGGAACCAGATCCAGCATGCCCTCCAAAATTCCCGCCCCGGCGCGCAGCACCGAAATGAAACACAGCTTCTTGCCGGAGACCTGAAACGCCCGCATCGGCTCCAGCGGCGTCTCGATCTCGATCGGTTCCAGCGGCAGGTCGCGCAGCACCTCATAACCCATCAGCAGGCTGATCTCGCGGCTCAGGCGCCGGAAATCGCCGGTCGTGGTTTCGCGGCGTCGTAACAGCGTCAGCTTGTGCTGCACCAGCGGATGATCGATCACCGTTATCATGTGTCAGCCTCCGCTTTTGGCAGCCGGATGACGAATCGCGCGCCGATCACGGCGCCCTCCGCGTCCCGCCGGTTTTCCGCCGAAATTCTGCCCTGATGCGCCTCCACGATCTGCCGCGAGATCGACAAACCCAATCCCGAATGGCTGCCGAACTGCTCGTTCTGCGGCCGTTCCGAATAGAACCGGTCGAAAATCCCGTCCAGCCGCCCGTCCGGAATGCCCGGCCCCTCATCCTCCACCGCCAGTTCCACCATGCCGCCGGTCTCCCGCCCGCGCAGCCAGATCAACCCGCCTGGCGGGCTGAAGGACAGCGCGTTGCCGATCAGGTTGCGCATCACCTGCACCAGCCGGCTTTCCATGCCGCGCACTTCCAGCCCCACCGCCGGCGCGTCCAGCACCATCCGCGGGCCGTCGGCGGCCCGCGTCGCGTCATGGATCTCCTTCAGCGTCGCCAGCACGCGCGCCATGTCCACCGGCTCCGGCCTGGTGCGGGACAATTCGGAATCCAGCCGCGAGCTGTCCGAAATATCCGTAATCAGCCGGTCCAGCCGCGCCACGTCCTGCGTGATGATGGCCAGCAGACGCGACGCCCGCGTTGGGTCCTCCACCCGCGTCAACGTTTCGATCGCTGAGCGGATCGAGGACAACGGGTTCTTGATTTCATGCGCGACATCGGCGGCGAACTGCTCGATCGCGTCCATCCGCGCCCACAGCGCATGCGCGGACCCGTCCAGCGCCCGCGCCAGCGTGCCGATCTCGTCGCCCCGCTCGGTCATCGCCTCCGGCAGGCCCCGTGTGCGCGCCCTCCCCTCCCGCATCAGCGCCGCGTTCTGCGCCAGCCGCAAAATCGGCGCCGCGATGGTGCGCGCGAGGTACAGCGAGAGCAGCACGGTCAGCGCCAGCGCCAGCGCGAACAGGCCCAGGATGGAAAGCCTCACGGAAAACACCGCGCTGTCCACCTCGTCAGCCACCCGCGTCAGCAGCACGGTCCCCACATTCTGCTGGCTGCGGTTGATCGGCTCCGCCACCGTGATCAGCAGCCGCCCTTCCTCGCTGCGCCGGATATACGGCGCCGCTTCCTGGTCCGGCGAGGCGCTGGTCAGCTGCAGCGCCTCCCGCGCGTCCGGCTGCCAGCCCAGCGTGTCCGGGTCCTCGCCCGCGCCGGACCCCTGCAGCCCGGAATCATCCGTATTGGCCAGCGAACTCGACACCTGGTCGTAAAACAATGCCACCAGCCGGCTGAGCCACCCCCGCGGCTGCGCCGGCGGCAGTGGCTCAGTGATAATCGCGCCCCCCGGCCCCGGATGCACCCGCGAGTTGGCGATGATCTGCCCATCCAGCCCATAAATCAGCGCCTGCGCGTTCGGCGTCGGCTCCAACAGCTGATACAACAAAGGCTGCGCCAGATCCGGGTCCAGCGCCGGCTGCCCCTGATTATCCTGCACCGCGCTCTGCGCCAGCGCCCCCGCGTAGATCCGCGCCTGCTCCCGCAACGCCGAAACCTCCGCGGCCACCAGCCCCTGCTGATATTGGTTCAAATACAAAAGCGCCGCGCCAATGAGGATGAGCGGTAGGAAGTTCAGCCCCAGAATACGGAGCAACAAAGGAGAAATTTGACGTTTAGCCACGAAGAAAGGCCAGGGCTCTGCCCTGGACCCGCTGGGGCCGGGAGGCCCCAGACCCCATAACTTTGGGCCAATGACTTGCCGCGCGACCGCGCCGTAGGCGCAATAAAAATATCACGCTGGGCCGTAGTTCGTTCTCACACCTCGGCTCAAAACAAATCGGGGTCTGGGGCCTCCCGGCCCCAGCGGGGTCCAGGGGCAGAGCCCCTGGCCTTTCTTCTTGCCGCCTCATGCCTCTTTGTATCGATACCCAATCCCATACAACGTCTCGATCTGGTCGAACTCTTCGTCCTCGTTCCTGAACTTTTTGCGCAGGCGTTTGACGTGGCTGTCGATCGTGCGGTCGTCGACATAGACATTTTCACCGTAGGCGGCGTCGATCAGCTGGTCGCGGGATTTCACCATGCCGGGCCGGGCGGCGAGGGATTTGACCAACAGAAACTCGGTGACGGTCAGCTGGATGTCCAGCCCCTTCCACAGGCATTGGTGTTTGGTCTCATCCAGCGTGAGGTGCCCCCGCGTGATTACCCCGGCTGGCGCGGCGCCGGAGCCCTCAGCCTTGCTCACCTCGTTGCGGCGCAGCAGCGCCCGGATGCGTTCCAGCAGCAGGCGCTGGCTGAACGGTTTGGTGATGTAATCGTCCGCGCCCAGGCGCAGGCCCATCAGCTCGTCCAACTCGTCGTCTTTGCTGGTCAGGAAAATCACTGGCATGGCGGAGCGGGCACGCAGTTTCTGCAGCAGCTCCATGCCGTCCATCCGCGGCATTTTGATATCCAGCACCGCGAGGTCCGCCGGCTTCGCCAGCAGCGCCTGCAACGCGGACTCGCCGTCGGTATAAGTGCGGACCGCGAAACCTTCCTGTTCCAGCGTCATCTGCACGCTGGTCAGGATGTTGCGGTCGTCATCGACCAGGGCGATTGTGTGTTTCATCGGCTGGGCACCCATTTACAGCGGCTTAGCGAGCGGGAGTACGGTATTATGGCAGCAAAGCAAGAGCCGCGCGACTTCTTGGCGGAAGCCGCGCTGCTGTGCCGCGGCGCGCGGATGGGCATGCTCGCCACCGTCGCCGATGGCGTGCCGCACGCCGCGCTGGTCACGCCGGCGCTGGCGGCGGACGGCGCGCCGCTGCTGCTGCTCTCTGAGCTTTCCATCCACACCAGACAACTGCTGACAAACCCCGCCTGCGCCCTGCTGCTGGCCGGCCCCCCGGCGAGCGAGAACCCGCAGACCGCGCCCCGTCTTTGCCTCACCGGCCGCGCCGTGATCACCAACGCGCCCGAGGCGCGCGCGCAATATCTCGCCTGGCACCCTTACGCCGCCTTCTACGCAGACTTCACGGATTTTGCCTTCTGGCGGCTAGAATTGGACACGGTCCACTATGTCGGCGGCTTCGCGGCGGCGGCCGTCATCGATCCTGCCGCACTGCAACGTAAAATTGTGGCGGCCGAGGAAGGTTAATGTTGATGCGCCCCATGGCTTTGCTTTAGGGAGTTAATCCTTAACACCGGGGACTGTCCAAAGTGACTCATTCGACCGAACGGGCCTTTCATGCCGCCGCCGCCCTTGCCGGCACCGGCATCCGCGCCGCCGCCGTGACCGTGCATGCCAATCTGGCGGTACCGGAACTGGTCACCCACGCCGTGCTCCGGGGCGAGGGCCAGCTTTCTGCCGACGGCGCGCTGATCGTGCGCACCGGCGCGCATACCGGCCGCTCCGTCGCGGATAAGTTCGTGGTCGACGAGCCCTCCACCACCGGCGATGTCTGGTGGGGCAAGGTCAACCAGAAAATGCCGGATTACCGCTTCACCGCGCTGAAAAACCGCGTGCAGGCCTATTTGCAGGGCCAGGAACTGTTCACGCAGGATCTGTTCGCCGGCGCCGACCCTGCGCACCGCATCCGCGTCCGGCTGGTCACCACCGGCGCCTGGCAGGCGCTGTTCGCGCGCAACATGTTCATCCGCCCCATGGCGGACGACCTGGCGGATTTCACCCCCGATTACGTCATCCTGCACGCCCCCCTCTTCGAGGCCGATCCGGTGATCGACGGTGTAAAAAGCTCGACCGCGATCGCGCTGAACTTCGCGGAGAAAATGATCGTGATCGCCGGCACCGAATACGCCGGCGAGATCAAGAAATCGATCTTCACCGTCATGAACTGGCTGCTGCCGGAGCGCGGCATGCTGCCGATGCACTGCAGCGCCAATATCGGCCCGGACGAGGACGCGGCTTTGTTCTTCGGCCTCTCCGGCACCGGCAAAACCACGCTGTCATCAGACCCGGCGCGTCGGCTGATCGGCGATGACGAACATGGCTGGGGCCCGAACGGCATTTTCAACTTCGAAGGCGGCTGCTACGCCAAAGTGATCAACCTGTCGCAAAGGGCCGAGCCGGAAATCTGGGCGGCCTCGCACCGCTTCGGCACGGTGCTGGAAAACGTCGTCGCAAACAGCGCCGGCCGGCTGGACCTGAACGACCAGAGCCTTACCGAAAATACCCGCGCCTGCTATCCGGTGGAATACATTCCGAACGTGGAACTGTCCGGCCGCGGCGGCATTCCAAAGAACGTGGTGATGCTGACCGCCGACGCCTTCGGCGTGCTGCCGCCGATCGCGAAGCTGACGCCGAGCCAGGCGATGTACCACTTCCTGTCCGGCTACACCGCGCGCGTCGCGGGCACTGAAAAGGGCCTCGGTTCGGAACCGCAGGCGACCTTCTCCACCTGCTTCGGCTCGCCCTTCCTGCCCCGCCCGCCGGCGGTGTACGGCAAGCTGCTGGAATCGCTGATCGCCCGGCACGGCGCCTCCTGCTGGCTGGTCAACACAGGCTGGACCGGCGGTCCCTACGGTGTCGGCACCCGCATGTCGATCAAGCACACCCGGGCACTGCTGCGCGCCGCCTTGGCCGGCGACCTGGAAGACGCCTCTTACCGCCGCGACCCGTTCTTCGGCTTGGCTATCCCGACGCATGTCGCCGGCGTGCCGGACGAGGTCCTGGACCCCCGCGCCGCCTGGCACGACAGCGCCGCCTATGACGCCGCCGCCGCAAATCTGGTGAAGCGCTTCGAAGCCAATTTCGAAACCTTCGCCGACTTGGTCGGCGACGACGTAAAAGCGGCTGCCATAAGGGCAGCCGCCTAAGAGGCCGGCATCCAGCCTTGAACCGCGGAGCCTTCGGAAGGTTGTCCCGACCTCCAGTGCAATCTCAGCCCAGCCCCAGCGCCTGATAAAATCCTGCACTCGCCGGCCACACCCGCATAATCGGCCGATGCGCCGCCAACGCGCCGATCACCAGCGCCAAACTTAGCAGCGCGATGACGGCAGGCCCGAAAGAACGCCGGCGCGGCGGCCGCGGCGGCACGGGCGGAGGCAAAAACGCCGCCTTGCGGGCCGCCAAAGCCTCTTCGGCGGCCGAACCCGGACGCGGCGCGGCCGGCTCAGGCGCGGCCGGCTCAGGCGCGGCCGGCTCAGGCGCGGCCGGCTCGGGCACGGCCGAAAGCGTTATGGCTTCGGGCAACAGCGGCGGCGCATCAATCAGCGGCGCCGCCGCCGGCGCCGGATTAGCCTCGGTCAAATCATCAACCTCGGGCGCATCATTCGCCACCTCTCCGTGCCGCCACTGGTGCCCGCAATGCGCGCAGCGCACCGTCCGCGGCCGCCCCGCGATCGCTTCATCCGGCACATCGTATTCCGTCAGGCAGTTCGGGCAGGTCACGCGCATGCCGCGCCGCATGACATTTTTGGCCCCACGGCGCAACACGAGCATGTACGTTCACCCGGCCGCGAGTCGGCGGCAACGGAGGCTGGCGGACGCTCCATGGTTCGTTTCGAAAACGTCTGGCTGAAATACCCGCGCGGGGCAGCCCGCCGCCACAGCGCCACCGCCGCGCCGGAGGTGCTGCGCGGCCTCAGCTTCGAGGTCCCCGATGGCGGCTTCCGCTGGCTCACCGGCCCCTCCGGCGCCGGCAAAACCAGCGTGCTGAAATTGATGTACCTAGCCGAACACCCCAGCCGCGGCCGCGTGCAAATCCTGGACGTGGACGCCGGCCGCGCCTCCCGCCGCGCCGCCGCCCTGCTGCGCCGGCGGATCGGCGTGGTTTATCAGGATTTTCGCCTGCTCGGGCATCTTTCGGCCTATGACAACGTGGCGCTCCCCATGCGCCTGGCCCGCCGGGCCGAGCCGCAGATCCGCGCCGATGTCACCGAGTTGCTGCGCTGGGTCGGCCTCTCCGCCAAGCTCGACCACCGCCCCAACGAGCTCTCCGGCGGCGAACAACAGCGCGTCGCCATCGCCCGCGCGGTGATCGGCCAGCCCCGCCTGCTACTGGCTGACGAGCCCACCGGCAATCTGGACGACGCCCAGGCCGAGCGGCTGATGATGCTGATCACCGCGCTTAATAAACTCGGCACCACGGTGATCGTGGCGACGCATAACGCCGGGCTGGTGGCGCGCTACCCCGCGCCCTGCCTGCACATGGAAGCCGGGCGCCTGCATGGCTAAGCGCATCGACCAGCTCGGCCTGCGCGCCACCCGCACGGACCGGCTGCTGCCGGTGCTGGTCGGCGCCATGAGTTTCCTTGCGGCGCTGGCGATCGCCGGCACCCTCGCCGCCGCCATCCTCGCCGCGCATTGGCGGGGCGAAACCGAATCCGGATTGACCATTCAGGTGCCGGACCCGGACGACCCGGCAACCGGCCAGGCCGCCACCGCCGGCACCCGGCTGAACGCGGTGCTGGCGGTGCTCAACGGCCATGCGGGGATGAGCGCGGTGCATCTGCTGACGCCGGACGAGCTGGATGCGCTGCTGAAACCGTGGCTCGGCACCGATCTCGCGATATCCAGCCTGCCCTTGCCGGCGGTCATCACCGCAACCTGGAATGGCGCCGGGCCGAATGACCTGCCGGATGAGGTGGCGGCGGCGGTACCGGGGGCGAGCGTGCAGACCGGAGAACGCTGGGCCGCGCGGGTCGCCGCCCTGACCACCAGCATCCAGACCTGCGCCGCCGCCGTGCTGCTGATCGTCGCCTTCGTCGCCTCCGCCGTGGTGGCGGTCGCCACCCGCGCGGGCCTGGCGCAGCGGCGGGACGCCATCGAGATCATCCACGGCCTGGGCGCGCTAGACGCGGACATCGCCGCCCGCTTCGCCGGCCGCGCCACGCTTCTGGCCGCGGCGGGCGCCGCCTTGGGCGCGCTGGCCGCGCTGCCGGTGCTGTTCTGGCTGGCGCTGTTGGCCGCCCCCTTTGCCGGCTTTGCAGCCCGCCGCGATCTACCGGCCGTGGAAGCCCTTCCGGCCGCATTATGGTTCGCACTGCCCGCCCTACCGTTGGCTGCCGCCGCCATCGGCTGGGGCACCACGCAGCTCACCGTGCGCGGCTGGCTGCGCCGGCTCGGCTAAACGCCGGCGGCCTTTCCAAGAGTAGAGGGCGGCCAAAAGTTTAAGTAGAACCGGCACCGTGACTCTCCTCAATCTCCTCGCGCTGTAATGGCGCGCCGGCCGAAATTCCGCCGCCGCCGGTTCCGGCCGCTGGCTTTGCTCCTCCGGCTTTGCCTGCTGCTCGGCATCCTCTGGCTGGCCGGCTTCCTGCTGTTCGCCGCCTGGGTGCTGAACGCCCGCCCGCCATCGCCGATGCCGCATGCGGACGGCATCGTGGCGCTCACCGGTGGCGACAACCGAGTCGGCACCGCGCTGGCTTTGCTGGCGGCGGGTGACGCCCCGGCGCTGCTGGTCTCCGGCGTCGGCCGCGGCACCTATCTCGGCGACCTAACGCCGGACGACGCGGCCGCCGCCACCCGCTACGCCGGCGCCATCACGCTCGGCCACATGGCCGGCACCACCTACGGCAACGCCGTGGAAACCGCGGACTGGGCGCGCGCCCGGCACATGCGTTCGCTGATCGTGGTCACCGCGGATTACCACATGCCGCGCGCGCTGGCGGAGTTGCGGCACTTCCTGCCCGGCGTGGCGCTGATCGGCGCGCCCGTGCAGCCGCCGGCGATGACCGCGCCGCGCTGGTCCACCCTGCGCCTTCTGGCCGGCGAGTACAGCAAGTACCTCATCGTCCGCTCCGGCCTCGGCGACCGGCTGGCGCCCTTCACGGACCCCGCCTCATGATCTTCCTCCGCTCCGCCGCCTTCAACCTGGCGATGTTCGGCAGCGGCGTCGTGCTGAGCCTTTGGGCCTTGGTGATCTGGGCGGTTGCCCGCCGGCGGCTGAGCGACGTGTCCTACGCCTGGTCGGTGTTCGTGCTGTTCTCGCTGCGCCGGCTCTGCGGCATCACCGTGGAATTGTCCGGCGCGGAACATCTGCCGCAAGGCGCCGCGCTGATCGCCGCGCAACACCAATCCGCGTTCGACACCATGGTCTGGTTCACCCTGCTGCACCGGCCCTGCTACGTGCTGAAAAAGGAACTCACGAAAATCCCGGTGTTCGGCTGGATGCTGGTCCCCACCGGCATGATCGCGGTCGACCGCGACGGCGGCGCGGCCAGCCTGCGCGGCCTGATCGCCGACTGCCAGGCCACGCTCGCCGCCGGCCGCCCGGTCATCGTGTTCCCGGAAGGCACCCGCGTGCCGCCCGGCGCGCGCGGGACGCTGCAGCCCGGCATCGTCGCCCTGGCTCGCGCCTTGAACATCCCCGTGATCCCGGCCGCCACCGATTCCGGCCGCCGCTGGAGCCGCCGCGCCTTCTTCAAAACCCCCGGCCCGATCCACATCAAAATCTACCCCCCGCTCCCCCCGCAACGCCCGCGCGCCGAAACGCTGGCCGCTATCGCGCAGCATTTTTACGAGGACGGCGTTGGCTAGATCGGGCTGCCGTGGTGGATCGCCCCCATCTCCAGCCTGACATTGTCCGAGATCGTGAACGCGCCATAGCCGACGCCGTGGATCAGCGCCGGGTCGGGTTGGGCCGCCGCCGCCGTGAAGCCCCCGCCACTCTCCGGCGCCGCCGCCGGCAAGCTTCCGCCGAACAATTCGGCAAAACTTGGCGCTGCCATCGGCGTAAGCCAGGGCGCGTAAGCCAGCGTCTCCGGCGCCAGGAACCCCATCATCTTCGCCGCCGACTTCGTCAGCACGGAGCCGGGCCCGAAATGGAAATCCGTTTCGCCCACCGTGGCGCCGGCGATATCGAGCTTATAGGACGTGCCGGGCGTGTTGATCGTGACCGTCCCGGCGGTCGCGACCGTCACCGTGTCTTTCGAATTATACACCACGCCGGCCAGCTTGATCGTGTCGCCCGCGATGAAGCCGCTGATCGCCACGGTCGGCAGGGTCGTGGACTCGATGGTCAGATTGCCGCCGGTGACGGCGCTGAAGCTGAGGCCGGTGGTGAGATGGCCGCCGACCTCCAACGAGACCGTGCCGCCGGCGATCGTCGCGGCCGACGCGGTCGCGCCATTCTCCACCACCTCGGTGCCGCCGGTGTTGATCTTGGTGCCGGTCGCGGTCCCGCCGGAGAGCACGAACTGCCCGGAGTTGGCGCCGATCGTGGTGTTTGTCGCGCCGGCCGCGGAGATCGTGGTTTTACCGCCGCCGTCGGCGATCAACACCTCTTTTGCGGTGCTGCCGGACAGCGTGATGGCGTCCTTGGCCGCGCCGCTGTTGAGCACGATCGACGTGCTCGAAACGGCGGCGATCGTGGTCGTGAAGCTGTCGAGCACGATCGCGTCGTGCAGCGCGAAGCCGGCGATGCTGTGGAGGTTCGCCACCTTGCCCTCGACGATCCGCTGCGCGCCGCTCGCGAAGCTGACCACGCCGAAATCGGTGAACTCGGTGCCGATGCCGGACAGCGTGGCGGTGGAGGTGCCGGCCAGTTCGAGCACGTTGGCAACCCCGCTGTTGCCGGTGACAAGGCCGGAGAAGCTGGCGCCGGGGTCGAGCACTAGGGTGCCGGCCTGATAGGGGGAAACGAAATAGACGGCATCTCCGGCCGCGCCTGGGAATTGGCTGACGCCGCCCGCGCCGCCCCGCACCGCGCCGCTATCGACGAAAGTGCCGCCATAGACGACGACACCGGCGCCGCCGGCGGCGCCGGTATAGATATTGCTGCCGCCGACGCCGCCGATAATCGTGCCGGCGTTCATGACCAGCTTGTCACCGGCGACGTACACGCCAACGCCGCCGGCGCCGCCATAGCCATTGTTGTAAGCCGGCTGGTAGGTATAGCCGCCGTGGCCGCCGATCACGGTACCGTCATTCGTGAAGGTCCCGGCATCGGCCGCGACGACGCCGATACCGCCGCGGCCGGCGTGGCCGCCTCGGCCATACATATTGCCGCCCTGGCCCCCGAGGATGATGCCGAGATTGGTCAGGGAGCTGCTGTCATAGCGCATGTCCACCCCGTCCCCGCCGCGGCCGGCTGCCAGGCCCACGTAGCGCTGGTTTCCGCCATCGCCATAGAAGTTGCCGCCGGCGCCGCCGGCAATCGTCGCGTGGCTGGTCAGCGTGCCGTCCACATAGGCGCCGGCGCCGCCGGCGCCCGCGGAGACATCGAGCGGCGCATAACCGCCCGCGCCGCCGAACACCTTGCCGAAAGAGTTATTGGCGATGGCCCCGCTCTGAACCTCCAGCCCGACACCGCCATTGCCGCTTTCGCCGGTTTTGTTCAGGCCTTCGCCGCCATTGCCGCCGATGACGATGCCGTTATTGGTGAGTGAACCGTAATTAGTTAAGACGACGCCGAAGCCGCCGAAACCGCCAGACAAACTTCCTGCATTGCCGAGACCGCCTTCAATCAGCCCTTGGCTGAAACCGGAGTCACCGGAAAGATAAACGCCAAGGCCGCCGCCACCGCCGTCCTGGATGTTTGGAATGCCGCCGCCACCGCCGCCCATGATCGTCCCGCTATTGCTGAGCGGGGCGTTGAAGACGTCTACACCGACGCCGCCAGCGCCCCCGGCGGCGCCATACTTTGGCACATCATAACTGCCGGACCCGCCGAAGCCGCCGCGGATAAAGCCGGTGTTGCTGACATAACCTGGGCCTTCGATAAGAACGCCGATGCCACCGGCACCTCCCCCTTCAACTTGGGCGCCGCCGCCGTAGCCACCGGTCACTGTGCCGCTGTTCAGCAGGGTTCCTGCGGTGTACTGGCTGCTTATAGCTACGCCCAAGCCGCCGTAGCCGCCTTGGCCTTGGCTCCCTAAGCCGTAGCCGCCCGCGCCGCCGCCGATGACGCCGCTATTGTCCACCGTCGAGGCAGTATTGATGCTGCTGGACAATGCGACGGCATAAACGCCATCGCCGCCGCCGGTGGGTGTTGCCGAGCGGGCGCCTACGCCACCGAGAATCTCGCTGGTATTGGTCAAGCGCGTCGGCGACGAGAGAAGGACGCCCGCCTCACTGGGAAATCCGTATGAAAACGCCTCGATGATACCATGGTTAACGACACTCTCCAGCGTCGTTGGGTTGCTCACCCAAAGCGCACCCAATGAGTCATATCTATTCGGCTCAATACCGCCGCTGCCGGCGATGGTAATCGAAGTCGCATAACCAGGGGCCACGTACACGCCGGCGGTGTTGATGGTGCTGATCGTTACGCTGGTCATTTGCTCGTTCCCTGTTTACCCGTTCTTAACCTCACGCTCCCGAAACGACAATAATCAAATGAAATAATTTCTTGCGACCACCGGTTGCGCCGCCATCGGCATCGTGCCAACCCGCGCCGATGCTGCGCCGCTTTTACACCAGGGTGATCTTGCTGTCGGAAAGCCCCGCCGCGCCGTGGTGGCTGTTCGCCGTCGCTTTCGCCGAAGCCAGTTTCTTCCCCATCCCGCCGGACGCGCTGCTGATCCCGATGGCGCTGGCGCAGCCCCGCCGTGCCGGGCGCTTCGCCGCCATCGCCACCGGCGGCAGCGTGCTCGGCGGCATGGCTGGCTATCTGATCGGCTACGCGCTGCTGGCAAAACTGGCGCAGCCGCTGATCAATTTTTACCACTACCACGCTGCCTTCGCCGCGTTTCAGCAAAAATTCGCCCGCTACGGCGTTTGGGTGATTCTCATCAAAGGTTTAACGCCGATCCCATATAAAATCGTCACCATCGCCGCCGGCGCCGCCGCCTTCAACTTTCCGCTGTTCATTTGCGCCAGCCTCGTCACCCGCGGCGCGCGGTTTTTCCTCCTCGCCGCCCTGCTCCGCCGTTTCGGCCCGCCGGTGCGGACGTTCATCGAAAAACGCCTGGGCCTGGTCACCGCCGGCATCGCCGCCGGCATCATCGGCGGGTTTCTGATCCTGAAATTCGCGTAGTAATCGTCATTGCGAGCGAAGCGAAGCAATCCAGTCGGGAACCAAGCACCCTATTCGAATTTCCGTTTGTTCGCCGGCTGGATTGCTCCGCTCGCAATCACGATGTTGGAAAACCGAAACGACCTGCGAATTAATCTGTAACAAAAATGACGAGATAGCTTTACTAACAGACTGTTATCAGATCAAGCTCGCCACAGTGCTCCACGTGGAGCATTCTCAATGCTTCAACGTGGACGACAAAAACTGCCGGAAACGCTCGGATTTCGGCTGCGCGAACATCTCGTGCGGCACGCCTTCCTCCTCGCACTGGCCTTTGTGCAGAAACATCACCCGGCTCGCCACTTCCCGCGCGAACCCCATCTCGTGCGTGACCACCAGCATGGTGCGGCCTTCTTTCGCGAGGTCCCGCATCACTTTCAGCACCTCGCCCACCAGCTCCGGGTCCAGCGCCGAGGTCGGCTCGTCGAACAGCAGCACGTCCGGTTCCATCGCCAGCGCGCGGGCGATGGCCACCCGCTGCTGCTGCCCGCCGGACAGTTGCGCCGGATACGCATGGTGCTTGGCCGACAGCCCGACCTTCTCCAGCATCGCCTCGCCGCGCGCGATGGCGGTTTTGCGGTCCAGCTTCAGCACATGGATCGGCGCCTCGATCACGTTCTGCAGCACCGTCATATGCGCCCAAAGGTTGAACTGCTGGAACACCATGGCCAGCCGGGAACGCAGCCGCTCCACCTGCTTCGGGTTGGCGGCGCCGCGCGCGCCCTTGCCCTCCCGCATCTCGATCAGCTCGCCTTTGATCCGCACCCGGCCGCGGTCCGGCATTTCCAACAGGTTAATGCAGCGCAGGAACGTGCTCTTGCCGGAGCCGGAGCTGCCGAGGATCGCGATCACATCCTGCTCCCGCGCCGTGACGGAAACGCCTTTCAGCACCTCCAGCGGCCCGAAACTCTTGTGGATATCCTCGACAACAAGCGCGGTCGCGGCCGGAATTTGCTCTGACATAACGTGACGCTCCTGCTTTGCGATAAAACAGCTTTGCAAATCGCGTGCCCTGCCCCATCATAGCATTGTTCCCTTAAGTGAACGCAGGAGAGAGCGGAGCAAAAGCCCGCCGCCGAAGGCGCAACCGGCCCCCGGAAACGCTCAGGCAAAAGGACTGCGCAAACGACCGGAACACTCTGGAAAGCCGGCGGGCAACCGCCGCACCGACGGAGTAACGGCGCGCCCCGAAAGGGCTCGCCCGAATCTCTCAGGTTCCGTGACAGAGGGGGGTCAGTTGGTCCGGCGCTTTGGCCGGAGGCTGATCGGTACGGGGGCATTTTGCAGCATACGCCGTTGGATGGACTGCATCGCCGCCTGGGCGCGCGCATGGTGCCCTTCGCCGGGTATGAGATGCCGTTGCAGTACGCCGGCATCATCGCCGAGCATCTCGCCTGCCGTGCCGGCGCCGCGCTGTTCGATGTCTCGCATATGGGCCAGGCCGAAGTGACCGACGCGGCGGCGCTGGAAGCCGTGGTTCCCGGCGCCATGAAAACCCTGAAACGAGGCCGGCAACGCTACACGCTGCTGTTAAATGAGGCAGGTGGCATTCTGGACGACTTGATGGTCGCCAATCTTGGCGCGCATTTACAGGTGGTATTGAACGCTGGCCGCAAAGACACCGACATCGCGCACCTCGCGGCGCATAGCGTCGCCGTTACCCCCCGCTTCGAGCGCGCGCTGCTGGCGCTGCAAGGCCCGCGCGCGCCGGACGTGCTGGCGGAAGCCGCGTCGTTGGCATTCATGGCCGTTGCGGAAGTCGAGATTGCCGGCATCCCCTGCATCGTCACCCGCTCCGGCTATACCGGCGAAGACGGTTTTGAGATTGGCTGCGCGCCCAACCATGCCGAGGCGCTGGCCGAAACCTTGCTGGCGCGCGGCGCGGTGCCGGCCGGGCTGGGTGCGCGGGATTCGCTGCGGCTGGAGGCCGGCCTGTGCCTGTACGGCCAGGACATCGACGAAACCAGCAACCCCATCGCCGCCGGCCTCGGCTTCACCATCGGCAAGCAGCGGCGGGAGGCGGGGGATTTCCTCGGTGCCGACGCAGTGCGCGCGGCGCTGGAGCATGGCCCGGCGGAGCAACTGGTCGGCATCCGGATGGAAGGCCGCGCCCCCGCCCGCGCCGGCGCCGTGATCCAGACGCAAGATGGCACCCCCGTTGGCCGCGTGACCTCCGGCCTGTTCGCGCCCAGCCTGAACGCGCCAATCGCACTCGGCTATGTCCGCGCCGATTGCGCCGCGCCTGGCACCGAACTGAACCTGATCGTCCGCGACAAGCCGCTCGCCGGTACCGTCTCCCCGCTCCCTTTCATCCCCCACCGCTACGTTCGCTGAAAAGGATTTTTGCGCCATGCCCGATACCTATTACTCGAAGGATCACGAATGGCTGCGGGTGGAGGCGGACGGTCTTGCCACGGTCGGCATTACCGACCACGCGCAGCACGCGCTGGGCGACATCGTGTTCGTGGAACTGCCGGAGCCGGGCCGCTCGGTCACCAAGGGCGAGGCCTGCGCGGTGGTGGAAAGTGTGAAAGCCGCCTCCGACATTTATGCGCCGTTGACCGGCACCGTCGCCGAGCAAAACCCCGCGATCGTGGAGGAGCCGGGGCTGGTGAACCAGAAACCGGAAGCCGAAGCGTGGTTTTTCAAGCTGCGGCTGGAGGATGCCACCGCTTTCACCGAAATGATGGACCGCGCCGCTTATGACGCGTTTCTGGGGACGCTGTGATGGGCGCGCTCGATCAGCTGGCCGCGCTGGAAGCGGCGGACGGGTTCGTCGGCCGGCATATCGGCCCGCGCGACCATGAGATCGCGGCGATGCTGAAAGCCGTGGGTGCCGAAAGCCTGGACGCGCTGATCGGCCAGACCGTGCCGGCGCCGATCCGGAGCATCGCACCGTTGGACCTGCCGCCGGCGATCGACGAGGCCGGCGTGTTGGCGGAGCTGCGGGAACTGGCGGGTCGCAATGTGGTGAAACGTTCGCTGATCGGCCTTGGCTATTACGGTACCGTCACGCCGCCGGTGATCCAGCGCAACGTGCTGGAAAACCCCGGCTGGTACACGGCCTACACGCCCTACCAGGCGGAAATCGCGCAGGGGCGGCTGGAGGCGATCCTGAATTTCCAGACCGCGGTGACGGATCTGACCGGCATGGAGATCGCCAACGCTTCGCTGCTGGATGAGGCGACGGCGGCGGCGGAGGCGGTGCAGATGTCCCGCGCCATCGCACGTAATAAGTCAAACATCGTGGCGGTGGCGGCGGATGTGCATCCGCAAACCCGCGCGGTGATCGCCACCCGCGCCTGGCCGCTGGGCTGGCAGGTGGTGGATTTCGCCCCGGGCGAGGTGCCGGAAGATGCGTTCGCGACGGTGTTCAATTATCCCGGCACATCCGGCGCGGTGCGCGACCTGACCACCGAAATCGCGGCGGCACGGAAACATGGCGGCCACGCTATCGTCTGCGCCGATCTGCTGGCGCTGACGCTGCTGAAACCGCCGGGCGAGATGAGCGCCGATGTGGTGGTGGGCTCGGCGCAGCGTTTCGGCGTGCCGATTGGTTTCGGCGGCCCCCATGCCGGCTATTTCGCCACCCGCGACGCTTACAAGCGTCAGATGCCGGGGCGGCTGGTCGGCATCTCCGTGGACGCCGCCGGCAAGCCGGCCCTACGCCTGGCCTTGCAGACCCGCGAGCAGCATATCCGGCGCGAAAAAGCCACCTCCAACATCTGCACGGCGCAGGTGCTGCTGGCGGTGATGGCCGGGTTCTACGCCGTGTGGCATGGCGCCACGGGGCTGACGCGGATCGCGCGGCGGATCAATCTGCAGGCACGGTCGCTGGCGGACGCGGCACGGCGCGGCGGTTTTTCGCTCCGCCACACGGCGTTTTTCGACACCATCGCGATCGAGGCCGGCGACCGCGCCGAGGCGTTGATGCAGGCGGCGTTAGACGCAGGCTTTAACTTCCGCCGACTCGACGCAAACGGCGTCGGCATCGCGCTGGATGAAACCGTGACACGGGCTGAGCTGGAAACTTTGGCGGAATTGCTGGGCGGTTCGCTGGCCGATGCCGCGCCGTCGATCCCCGAAACCGTCGCGCGCAAATCGGCGTTTTTGAAAGCCGAAGTGTTTGGCTCTCACGCTTCCGAGCACGCCATGCTGCGCTATCTGAAGCGGCTGGAGGACAAGGACATCGCGCTCAACCGTTCGATGATCCCGCTCGGCTCTTGCACCATGAAGCTGAACGCCGCGGCGGAAATGCAGGCGATCACCTGGCCGAAATTCGCCAACATCCACCCCTTCGCGCCCGCCGACCAGACCGAAGGTTATAAAGAGTTGATCGACCGGCTCGGCGGCTATCTGCAGGCGGTGACGGGCTTCGCCGGCATCTCGCTGCAACCCAATTCCGGCGCGCAAGGCGAATTCGCCGGGCTTCTGGCGATCCGCGCCTGGCATGAGGCGCAGGGCAATGGCGGCCGCGACATCTGCCTGATCCCCTCCTCCGCGCACGGCACCAACCCCGCCTCCGCGACCATGGCCGGCTACCGCGTGGTGGTGGTGGGCTGCGACCGCGACGGCAATGTGGACGTGGCGGACCTGCACGCCAAAATCGCGCAACACCGCGAGAAACTGGCGGCGCTGATGATCACCTACCCGTCCACCCATGGCGTGTTCGAGGCCGGCATCCACGAGATCTGCGACGCGGTGCATGAGGCCGGCGGCCAGGTTTACATGGACGGCGCGAATATGAACGCGCAGGTGGGGCTCACCTCGCCGGCGGCGATTGGCGCCGATGTGTGCCACCTCAACCTGCACAAAACCTTCTGCATCCCGCATGGCGGCGGCGGGCCGGGGATCGGGCCGAGCGGCGTGGCGGCGCATCTGCTGCCGCATTTGCCGAACCATCCGCTACGCGCGGACTGCGGCCCGGCCAGCGGCTACGGTCCGGTGAGTGCCGCGCCATTCGGCTCGGCGCTGATCCTGCCGATCCCGTATGCTTATCTGCGCATGATGGGCGCCGCCGGGATCACCCGCGCCACGGAAGTCGCGATCCTGAACGCTAATTACGTGGCGGCGCGGCTGGAGCCGCATTACCCGATTCTGTATCGCGGCAATGGCAGGGTGGCGCATGAATGCATCGTCGATTGCCGGGGCTTTGCCGCCTCCGCCGGGGTGCAGGTGGAGGACATAGCCAAACGCCTGGCGGATTACGGCTTCCACGCCCCCACAATGTCCTGGCCGGTCGCCGGCACGCTGATGATCGAACCGACGGAAAGCGAGGACAAGGCCGAGATCGACCGCTTCTGCGACGCGATGATCGGCATCGCCGGCGAGATCGCCACGATCGCCGCCGGCGCCTGGCCCAAAGACGACAACCCTTGCAAAAACGCCCCGCACACGGCGGCGGAAGTGATGGCAAGTGCATGGACCCACCCGTACAGCCGCGAACAAGCCGCCTTCCCGCTGCCCTTCGTCGCGGCCGCTAAATTCTGGCCGCCGGTGAAGCGGGTGGACAATGTGTACGGCGACCGGAATTTGGTTTGCACTTGCGAGCCGCTGGAGAGTTACGCGGAGGCGGCGGAGTGACCCGAATGAAGCCGGAAGAGCACGATGCCGCCGTGGATCGCTGGCTGAAGGACGAGGTCCTGCCGGTGCACGACACTAGGAAAGCTGATCCGTCACATGGCCGGACAGCCGAACAGGTCGGCAACCGGTTGCGTGCCCACTACCTGATGCCTTGGCAAAGCCGACCGTAGCGCATGACTGGATGCCGGCTATTGTCATAATGTTTTGCGCGAAAACCCTTGCGTCCCAAGGGCGTTAGCCTCATAAGCCCCCGCTCTTGGCCCAGGGGGTCGTGGCGCGGTGCCGCGGCTTACAGGCTGTCTGCTAGTTGAGGGGGTTCGCAATGAACGCACTTGCCCGACTGGGGATGGTCTCGGAGTCTCCGAGCGAAAACCAGACGATCGAATTGGTCTCCGTGGAGCCAAAGGACTATTTTGTCGAACGTGACGGCGTGAAGTTCGCCGGCATGCATCTTCTTATTGATCTGTGGGGTGCCAGTAGCTTGGACAGCCCCGAGTTGATCGACGAGACGCTATGCGCCGGCGCTTTGGCCGCCGGGGCGACGATTCTGCACAGCCATTTCCACCACTTCACGCCCAATGGCGGCGTCTCCGGCGTGGTGGTGCTGGCGGAGAGCCATATCTCCATCCACACCTGGCCGGAGCGGGGTTTTGCGGCCGTGGACGTGTTCATGTGCGGCTGTTGCGACCCGCACAAAGTGGTGCCGTTCCTGCGCGCGGCATTCAGCCCCTCAATCGTGGACGTCAGCGACCAGCGCCGCGGCATCGTTACCTAAACAACAACTGACCGTCATTGCGAGCCGGCCGAGCCGGCGCGGCGCAGCAATCTATCTTCTTTTTCGCGACTGAAGAAAGGCTGGATTGCTTCGCTTCGCTCGCAATGACGTGGGAGGAGCACACCATGACCGAAACCTGGCTGAACGAAACTCTGTACCCGGATTGGGGCCAACGCTTCCGCTTCACCCGCCAGCTGGCGCGGGTGCAAAGCGCGTTTCAGGATATCGCGGTGTTCGAGACCGAGAGCCACGGGCGGGTGCTGACGCTGGACGGGATCGTGCAGATCACCGAGCGGGATGAGTTTGTGTATCAGGAGATGCTGACGCATGTGCCGCTGCTGGCGCATGGCGTCGCGAAAAACTTGCTGATCATCGGCGCCGGCGATGGCGGCGTGCTGCGGCACGCGCTGATGCACCGCGGCGTGGAACGGGCGCTGATGGCGGAGATTGACGGCGAGGTGATCCGGCTGTCGAAAGAGTTTCTGCCCGGCATCGCGGGTGACGCCTGGGACGATCCGCGTGCCGAGGTGCTGGTGGGCGATGGCATCGACTACGTGAAAAACGCCGGCGCCGGCACGTTCGACGTGATCATCGTGGATTCGACCGACCCGATCGGCGTGGGCGAGGTGCTGTTCACGGATGAATTCTACAGCAACGCGGCGCGGATTTTGACCGCGCAGGGCGTGATCGTGAACCAGTGCGGCGTGCCGTTCATGCAGGCGGACGAACTGCGGGATACTTCATTGCTCCGCAAACGGTCATTCGCGCATGTCACGGCCTACGTGGCGGCGGTGCCGACCTACGTCGGCGGGTACATGACGCTGGGCTGGGCCGGTAAGGACCCGGCGCTGACGCGGCTTCTGCCCGAGGAGCTGGCGCGCCGGGCGGAAGCGGCGGGGATTACCGGTAAGAGCCAGTATTGGTCGCCGGAGGTTCATGCCGGCGCGTTCCACCTGCCGCCGTATATTGCTAAACACCTGCCTTAGAGCGGGTGCAGTTGCCGGCGCGTGCCGTTTCTGACAACTGACGGCTGATCATGCGCCAGTATTTAGACTTCGAAAAACCCGTCGCTGAACTTGAGGCTCAGATCGAGGAATTGCGGGGGATGACCTCGCCGGGGGAGCTGAACATCGCCGAGGAGGTGGCGCGGCTATCCGACAAGGCGGAGAAGCATCTGCGCGGGCTGTATGCAAAGCTGACGCCCTGGCAGAAGACGCTGGTGGCGCGCCATGCGGAGCGGCCGAAGGCGGCGGCGGTGATCGCCGGGCTGATTACCGACTTCACGCCGTTGGCCGGCGACCGCGCCTTCGCCGATGATCAGGCGATCCTCGGCGGCATGGGCCGGTTCAAGGGCGAGCCGGTGATGGTGATCGGCACCGAGAAAGGCACCGACACGGAAACCCGCATCAAGCATAATTTCGGCAGCGCGCGGCCGGAGGGCTATCGCAAGGCCCGCCGGCTGATGGAGCTGGCGGGGCGGTTCAACCTGCCGATCCTAACCTTTGTGGACACCGCCGGCGCGTATCCGGGCATCGACGCGGAGGCGCGGGGCCAGGCGGAGGCGATCGCGCGCGGGATCGATGCGTGCCTCGCGGCCCCGGTGCCGCTGGTGGCGAGCATTACCGGCGAGGGCGGCTCCGGCGGCGCGATTGCGCTGGCCGCGGGCAACGCCGTGCTGATGTTCGAGCATGCGACCTATTCGGTGATTTCGCCGGAAGGCTGCGCCTCCATCCTGTGGCGGGACGCCGCGCAGGCGCCGCTGGCGGCGGAGGCGATGCGGATTACCGCGCAGGATTTGAAGCGGCTGGGGTTGATCGACGAGATTGTGCCAGAGCCGATGGGCGGCGCGCACCGGGCGCCGGCGGAAGCGCTGGCCAGCCTGAGCACCGCGATTGAGGCGGCTCTGACCCCGCTGCTGGCGATGACACCAGAGGCGCTGCGGGCGCGGCGGCGGGAGAAGTTTTTGAACATGGGCCGGCTCGGCTTAAACTGACGGCTTGAACCGGCCGGTGCTAAGGCTGGCCCAAGCGATCAGGCCTAGCGTCGCGCCGATGACGCCGGTGGTGGCGTTGTAATTCACCACCGCGGCGACGCCGACCGCGACGGCGAACACGCCCGGCCAGCGGCGGCCCAAGAAAAAGCCAGCGGCGCCGAGCGCCAGCGCGGCCCAGCCGAACAGCTGCTGATATTGCAGCCAGAGCACCGCGGCGCGAGGGGCGCAGAACATGGGCGCTTTGGCGGCAGCGCACAGGCCGACGGTGGCCCGCGGCACGATCGCCATCTGGCGGAAGGCAAAGGCGGCCATGCCGATGGCGGCGACCGTCCAGATGCCGGTCCAATCCGCCTGGGCCAAGCGAAGGGGGTTGCGCAAACGGGTCTCCTTGCTCTTGTCCAGGCGGGGCCTTATTCGTGGCCGGGATGCTACGATTTTTGCACCGTTCATGACAGCCCCCGCTACACAGCCACTGAGCTTTCAGGACATTATTCTGACGCTGCACGGGTTCTGGGCGCGGCAGGGCTGCGCGATTTTGCAGCCCTATGACATGGAGATGGGGGCCGGCACGTTTCATCCGGCGACGACGCTGCGGGCGCTGGGGCCGAAGCCGTGGCGGGCGGCCTATGTGCAGCCTTGCCGCCGTCCGAGCGACGGGCGGTATGGCGAGAACCCGAATCGGCTGCAGCATTATTACCAGTACCAAGTGATTATGAAGCCGAGCCCGGCGGATATTCAGGACTTGCTGCTGGCGAGCTATGACGCGATCGGCATCGACCGGCGGCTGCATGACATACGATTCGTGGAGGATGACTGGGAAAGCCCGACGCTGGGCGCCTGGGGTCTGGGCTGGGAAGTGTGGTGCGACGGCATGGAGGTGACGCAGTTCACCTATTTCCAGCAGGTGGGCGGGATTACCTGCGTGTCGCCGAGCGCCGAGCTGACTTATGGGTTGGAGCGGTTGGCGATGTATGTGCAGGGGGTCGAGAATGTGTACGACCTCGATTTTAATGGTGCCGGCGTGAGTTATGGCGATATTTTCCTGCGGGCGGAGCGGGAGTATTCGCGGTATAATTTCGAGCTGGCGGATACCGCGATGCTGGTGCGGCATTTTGCCGATGCGGAGCAGGAATGTGGCGCGCTGGTGGCGGCGGGGGTGGCGCAGCCGGCTTATGACCAGTGCATCAAGGCGAGCCATTTGTTTAATTTGCTGGACGCGCGCGGCGTGATCTCGGTGGCGGAACGGGCGGGGCACATTGCCCGGGTGCGCGAGCTGGCGAAGGCCTGCGCCGAGGTTTGGCTGAGCGGCGATTTGGTCAATGCCTGAGTTTTTTCTGGAGTTGTTTTCGGAGGAGATACCGGCGCGGATGCAGTTCGGCGCCGGCATCAGCTTGAAAGACATTTGCGAGGTTAGCCTTAAGGAAATCGATTTTCAAATTGATCGATTCATGTATGGCCCAAGGCGGATTGCCATTGCAGGTACTGTCAACGCGGATCAAGGCGGTGGCCTTGAAGAAGTAAAAGGCCCACGAGAAGGAGCACCGCCAGCCGCTCTAGAAGGCTTCTTAAAGAAGCATGCCGCAACTATTGATCAAACTGTCCTAGAACGCGGTTTCATTTTTCTGCGACGGGAAGTAAAGGCGCGGCCGGCTGACGAGACGGTAAAGGAAAAACTAGGGCCCGCTCTCGAGAAGTTTCCATGGCCGAAAGTCATGCGCTGGGGCCAAGGAGAGGACTTTGCGTGGGTGCGCCCGCTGCGCCGCATTGTCTGCCTCGTTGATAGTTCGATTGTTCCGATCCGAGTCGGGCCGATTACCGCGGGAAATCTGACCGAAGGTCATCGGGACCTTTTGAAAGGCTGTTTTGCGGTATCCGGCGTTAAAGACTGGGAGGACCAGCTTCGACAGCATAAGGTTATTGCTGATCCCGGCGAGCGCCAAAACAGAATACGACGAGACCTCACTTCTAGCACAAGCTCGCGTCACCTGAGTGTTGTGCATGATCCGGCGCTTTTTGAGGAAGTTAACGGACTGATCGAATGGCCGGTCTCGCTAATTGGCGAAATCGATGAAGATTTTATGAGTTTGCCGGCGGAAGTTCGGGAGCTTTCAATGAAGGTGAACCAGAAGTATTTCGCGCTTCGCAACGCCGCCGGAGAACCGGCACCGCATTTTGCGTTTGTTGCAAATCTCGAAGCCTTGGACGGGGGCGCCGCTATCATTGCCGGCAACGAACGCGTGCTGCGGGCGCGGCTCGCGGATGCGCGGCATTTTTGGGATCGGGATTTGCTGACGCCCTTGGATACCTTGCTGCCGAAACTGGCTGGCATTGTGTTTCACATGAAGATAGGTACGCAGCTTGCGAGGGCTGAACGGATTAGTAAGCTCGCGCTCGAAATTGCAGAGACGTTGGGTGCCACTGGTTTTGAAGCCGTGCAGGCTGAATGGGCTGGGCGGCTATGCAAAGCCGATCTGGTCACCGGCATGGTTGGCGAGTTTCCCGAACTACAAGGCGTAATGGGCGGCTATTACGCCGAACGCTTGATGCGCGGCTGGAATGGCAGCATCGTGGGGCCGGCGATCAAGACGCATTACCAGCCAAAGGGGCCGACTGACGTCGTGCCATCAGGTATTGTTCCGGTCAGCGTCGCGCTCGCGGATAAGATCGATACGTTACGGGAATTTTTCCGCATCGGCGAAGTGCCGACCGGGTCGGGTGATCCGTATGCGCTGCGGCGGGCGGCGTTGGGGGTGATCCGTATCATTCTGGAGAATGAGTTGCGGCTGCCGTTACGGCCATTGCTCGCCGGCGATGAAAAACTGTTCGCCTTCATCATCGAACGGCTGCGCGTGAAATTGCGTGGCGAGGGGCGGCGGTTTGATGTGTTGGATGCGGTGCTCGGCGCCGGTACGGATGACGATTTAACGCGGGTAATGCAGCGCGTGGACGCGGTGTCGACGTTTCTGGCGGGGCCGGACGGTGCAAACCTCATTGTCGCGTATCGGCGCGCCGCAAACATCCTGCGCATCGAGGACGCAAAGGACGGCCCGCATCGTGGGGCGCATTTGAGATACCTGTCGGGCGGTGCGGAGGAAACCGAATTTGCGGACGCTTTGGCCGATGTTGAAAATCAGACAATTGAGGACTTTTTTGCTGAGCGGTATGATGAAGCGATGAAGACTCTGGCGCAATTGCGAGCGCCGGTAGATGCTTTTTTTGATAAAGTGACCATTAATGCACCCGAGCCTGAATTACGCCTTAATCGTTTGCGATTACTGGCACTTTTGCGCGATACCATGAACCAGATCGCCGACTTTTCGCGGATCGAGACCTAAGGAGCCACTTATGCTTGCCACCATGAAATGGGTTTATAATTTCGGCGCCGGGGTGAATGACGGCAACGCCGCGTTGAAAAACCTGTTGGGGGGCAAGGGCGCCAATCTGGCGGAGATGGCGAGCATCGATCTGCCGGTGCCGCCGGGGTTCACCATCACCACGGAAGTCTGCACAGCGTATTATGAAAACAACAACAATTATCCGGCCGGGCTGAAGGAACAGGTCGCGGCTGCGTTGGCGCGGATTGAGGAGTCGGTGGGGCGGAAGTTTGGCGATGCGGAAAAACCGTTGCTGGTTTCCGTGCGTTCCGGTGCGCGCGTGTCCATGCCCGGCATGATGGATACCGTGCTAAATCTCGGCCTGAATGACGTGACGGTGGAGGGGCTGGCGAAAGGTTCGGGCGACGCGCGTTTTGCCTGGGATTCATACCGGCGGTTTATCCAGATGTACGGCTCGGTGGTGCTCGGCGTCGGCCATCATCGGTTCGAGGAGATTATCGAAACCGCCAAGCTGGATGCCGATGTTGTGGAAGACACAGCGCTGACTACGGAGCATTGGCGCCAGGTGGTGGAAGAGTACAAGGCGATGGTGGCGGAGGAAATCGGCAAGCCCTTTCCGCAAGACCCGCAGGACCAACTCTGGGGCGCGATCGGCGCGGTGTTCGGATCATGGATGAATCCGCGCGCCAACACCTATCGCCGGCTGCACGATATTCCGGCGAACTGGGGCACGGCGGTGAACGTGCAGGCGATGGTGTTCGGCAATATGGGCGAGGATTGCGCGACCGGGGTTTGTTTCACCCGCGATCCTTCCACGGGGCTGAACGAATTCTACGGCGAGTACCTGGTGAACGCGCAAGGCGAGGATGTGGTGGCCGGCATCCGCACGCCGCGGCCGCTGTCCAAAGCCTATGCCAAGCCGGGCGAGGTGAGCATGGAGGAAGCGCTGCCGGAAGCCTATGCCGAGCTTAACAAGGTTCGCGATGTGCTCGAAAAACACTACAAAGATATGCAGGACATCGAATTTACCGTGCAGCAGAACCGGCTGTACATGCTGCAGACCCGTTCCGGAAAACGTAGTGCGGCGGCGAGCTTGCGGGTGGCGGTGGAGATGGCGGAGACCGGGCTGATCGACCGCGACACCGCCATCATGCGGATCAACCCCGCCTCGCTCGACCAGCTGCTGCACCCGACGCTGGACCCGAAGGCGACGCCGAAATTGTTTGAACGCGGGCTGCCGGCGAGCCCGGGTGCCGCCTCCGGCGCCGTGGTGTTTTCCGCCGATGAGGCGGAGCTGCGCGCGCAGAAGGGCGAAAGCGTGCTGTTGGTAAGGATCGAGACCAGCCCTGAGGATATTCACGGCATGCACGCGGCGCGCGGCATTCTCACCACCCGCGGCGGCATGACCAGCCACGCCGCCGTGGTGGCGCGCGGCATGGGTCGGCCCTGCGTGGCCGGCGCCGGCGGCATCGCGGTGGATTACGGCGCGCAGACGCTCTCCGCCGGCGGTGTCGTCGTGCGCGCGGGCGAGATTCTTACCATCGACGGCGCGACGGGCGACGTGTTCGTGGGGCCGGTGGGGATGGTCGAGCCGCAGCTTTCCGGCGAATTCGGGACGCTGATGCAATGGGCCGATGAAGCGCGGCGGATGAAGGTGCGCACCAATGCGGAGACGCCGCTGGACGCGGAGACCGCGCGCAAATTTGGCGCCGAGGGCATCGGCCTGTGCCGCACGGAACATATGTTCTTCGACCCCGCGCGGATCAGCGCCGTGCGGCAGATGATCATGGCGCATGACGCGGAGGGGCGGCGCACGGCGATTGCGAAACTGCTGCCGTTCCAGCGGGAAGATTTCGTACGGCTGTTTCAGATCATGGCGGGGCTGCCGGTGACGATTCGCTTGCTGGACCCGCCGCTGCACGAATTTTTGCCGCACGGCGATGCCGAGCTGGCGGAGGTGGGCGAAGCGCTCGGCGTGGATGCGAAGGCGATCAAGGCGCGCGCCGCAGACCTTGCGGAAACCAATCCGATGCTGGGCCATCGCGGCTGCCGGCTTGGCGTGTCCTACCCCGAAATTTATGAAATGCAGGCACGGGCCATCTTCGAAGCGGCGATTGAGGTGGCGCGGAACGGTGTTGCGCCGGTGCCGGAGATCATGATCCCGCTGGTCGGCATTAAGCGCGAGCTGGACATTACCCGCGCGCAGATTGAAGGCGTAGCGAAGGCGGTGTTTGCGGAGACCGGCACCACGATCGAATACAGCATCGGCACGATGATCGAGCTGCCGCGCGCCGCGCTGATCGCGGACAAGATCGCCGAGGCGGCGGATTTTTTCTCATTCGGCACCAACGATCTTACGCAGACCGTTTTCGGCCTGTCGCGCGACGACGCGGGCAAGTTTTTGCCAGCCTATGTCGCGCAAGGCATTTTGGCGAAGGACCCGTTCGTTTCGATCGACGTGGAGGGCGTCGGCGCGCTGGTGCAAATTGCCGCGGAGAAGGGGCGGGCCACGAAGCCAGCGTTGAAACTTGGCATTTGTGGAGAGCACGGCGGCGACCCGGCCTCCGTCGCGTTCTGCGAGCATGTCGGGCTGGATTACGTGTCCTGCAGCCCATACCGCGTGCCGATCGCGCGCCTGGCCGCCGCGCAGGCGGCGATCGAGGCGAAAGCGATCAAGAATTAACGACGGCGCGATGAGTAAAGCGATTTTCGTCAGCCTGCCGGTGACCGACCTCAAAGCATCAGTGGCTTTTTACGAATCCATTGGGTTCAAGAGCAATCCTCAATTCACCGACGAGACGGCGGCGTGCATGGTATGGAGCGACGCGATCAACTTCATGCTGCTCACCCACGACAAGTGGCGCAGCTTCACGAGCCGCCCCATCCCGCCGCCGGGTGGCGTGATGCTCGCGCTGTCATGCGAGAGCCGCGACGCTGTCGATGCGATGAGCAACGCCGCCGCCGCGAATGGCGGTGTTTCAGACATCAACCCGATAGAAGACCATGGCTTCATGTACACCCGCGACCTCGCCGATCCCGACGGTCATGGCTTGGGAGCGATGTGGATGGACATGTCCGCGATGCCAGCGGGGGATACTAACAGCCGGACCTAAATCATGGGCTCTGGAACGCCAGAAACTTCTGCTCCGCTTTGCGAAAGATGAAGATCAGCGCGAAGGAAATGCAGAGGTAAATCAGTGCCGCCGTGGTGAAGGAGGCGAACGGGTTGTACGTCGCGGAGTAGGCGTCGTTGGCGATTTTCAGGATGTCCGGCACTGTGGCGGTGAAGGCGAGGGTGGTGGCGTGCAGCATCAGCACCACCTCATTGCTGTAAACCGGCAAAGCCCGCCGCAGTGCGCCCGGAATGATGATGCGGCGGTACAAAGTGAAGGGCGACATGCCGAAGGCGCGCGCGGCGTCCACCTCGCCGAAACTGGTGTCGCGGATCGCGCCCGCGAAAATTTCCGTGGTGTAGGCGCCGGTGTTCAGTCCGAAGGCGAGGATCGTGCAGTCGATCCCGCGCTTGAAAAAATCCGCCAGCGCCGGCGTATTATGCACGAATGAGAGGCCGTAGACGCCGGTGTAAATGATCAACAGCTGCACATAAAGCGGCGTGCCGCGGAACAGAAACGTGTACAGCCAGACCGGCCCCCAGACCAACGTATTGCGCGAGTTTCGCGCGATGGCGAGCGGCAGCGCCAGGCAGAAGCCGATGATCAACGCCGTGACCAGCAGCCACAGCGTCATTGCGAGGCCGGTGATATGGTAGCCGTCCGTGTACAGGAAGTTGCGCCAATAGTGCTGGACGATGTAGATCATAACACCGCGCGCCGCACGCCGATCGCGTATTTGCGTTCCAGCAGCATCAGCACGCCGTTGGAAAGCGTCGTCAGCGCCAGGTAAACCAACCCCGCGACTGACACGAAAAAGAACACGCGGAACGTGCCGTTGCCGGCGTTTTGCGCGGCCTTGATCACGTCGGTCAGGCCGATCAGCGAAACCAAGGCGGTGGCCTTTAAAATCACCTGCCAGTTATTGGCGAGACCGGGCAGAGCAAAGCGCATCATCTGCGGGAACAGGATGCGGCGGAACACCAGGAACGGCCGCATGCCAAAAGCACGCGCCGCCTCCAACTGGCCGCGCGGCACCGCCATGAAGGCGCCGCGAAACGTCTCGGTGAAATAGGCGCCGTAGATGAAGCCGAGCGTGATGACGCCGCTGGTGAACGGGTCCAGGCTGATCTCAAAGTCGAATTTGCTTTGGATGTTATCGAGGTAGTCGGTGCCGTCGTTCAGCCATATCTGCAGGCTGTAGAAAATCAGCAGCATCAGCACGAGGTCCGGTACGCCGCGGATGATGGTGGTGTAAACCGTGGCGATGCCGCGGGCGAGCCGGTTTTTCGACAGCTTCGCGGAGGCGCCAGCCAAGCCGAGCAGGAAGGAAACAAGCAGCGACAGCAGCGAGAGCTCGACGGTGGTGACGGTGCCCGCAAAGAGTTGCGGGCCGTAGCCGGCGAGCGAGAACATCAGCGGGCCTCAAGTCGTGGATGCCGGCCTTCGCCGGCATGACGAGTTAGGGGAGCGCAGATCAGGACTTCGCGGCCTCGGCATTGTAAATGTCGAAGTTGAAATATTTGGCTTCAATCTTCTTGTACGTGCCATTGGCAATGATCGTCGCGATCGCGCTGTCGATTTTCGTTTTCAGCTCCGGCTCGTCCTTGCGGATGCCGATCGCGATGTAGGAGCCGAGCACGCCCTTTGGATCATCGGTGGCGTCGCCGGCCAACATATAGCCGGAGCCCTTCGGGGTTTTCAGGAAACCATAATCGGCTTCCACGGAATCCTGCAGCGACGCATCCAGCCGGCCCGACAGAAGATCCGCATAAACCTGATCCTGGCCGGGATAGGAGACCACGTTCACGCCGCTCGGCTGCCAATAGGTCTTCGCGTAGGTTTCCTGTATTGTGCCGGATTCCACGCCCACGGTCTTGCCCTTCAGGCTGGCGACGGTGGGGGTAAGGCCGGAGCCTTTCTTGGCGATCAGGCTGGTCGGCTCGTCATACATTTCGGACGAGAAATCGATCTGTTGCGCGCGCACCGGTGTTTTGGTCATCGAGGAGAGAATGGCGTCGAACTTGCGGGCCTCAAGCGCGGGGATAATGCCGTCGAAGCCCTGGCTCACGAACACGCATTTCACCTTCAGCTCGGCGCAGACCGCTTTGCCCAGATCGATGTCGAAGCCGATGAATTGGCCGCTGGGTGACAGGCTTTCAAACGGGGGATAGGTCGCGTCCACGCCGAACTTTATTTCCTTGAACGTTTTCGCCTGCGCCGGGACGGTGGCGGCAAAGCCGAAGGCAGCAAGCGCCAGAGCGGCGACGGCCATTTTTCTCATTCTGCAAAATCTCCCAGCTAAAGCGGCGGTGAACATCCCCAACCATGCGAAACGGGCGAGGCTAACGACACATTACCTTGTTTCCATGGCGAATCAACGGCCTTGCCGCAACCGACGCAGCGACTACGTCTGCGCTAACATCGCCAAGGGATACGACATGAACAGATTTGAGGGCAAGACCGTCATCGTCACCGGCGCCGGCTCGGGCATCGGCAAGGCCACCGCGGAACGCTTCGCCGCAGAGGGCGCGAACGTCGTGCTGGCCGGCCGCCGCGCGCGCAAGCTGCAGGATGTCGCCGACGCGCTGGATGAGACACGGGTGCTGGTGCATCCAATGGATGTATCGCAGCTCACCGATATGGAAGGGCTGGTCGCGGCGGCGGTCGCGAAATACGGCGCGCTCGACGTGATGGTGAATAACGCCGGCGTCGGGAACTTTGCCAAGTTTACCGAGATGACGCTGGAAGACTGGCATCACACGATGAGCATCAACATAGACGGTGTGATGTTCGGCTGCCGCGCGGCGATCCCACATCTGTTGAAAACCCGCGGCTCGATCATCAACGTCTCCTCCGTGTCGGGCCTCGGTGGCGATTGGGGCGGGAGCTTCTACAACGCGAGTAAAGGCGCGGTGACCAATCTGACGCGCTCTTTGGCATTGGAGTATGGCAGCCAGGGCATTCGGGTTAACGCTGTCAACCCCAGCCTCACAGCCAGTGAACTTACCGATGACCTGGTGAATAATCCCGCCCTGATGGAAAAGTTTTCCGCTAGGATACCGACCGGCCGGGCCGCGCGTCCGGAAGAGGTCGCCGCGGTCATCGCATTCCTAGCGAGCGAGGATGCAAGCTTCGTGAACGGCGTGAACCTGCCGGTGGATGGCGGCCTCGGCGCCTCCAACGGCCAGCCGAACATGTTTGGATAAGGAGAAGAAGCGCTTTTTTGTAAAAAAGCGCGCAAAAAACTTTTATGACTTGGACCGCGGGCTTTGACGATGTCACGGGCACAGGCCTGATTTATAGAAGTTTTTACGCGCTTTTTCAAAAAGCGCTGCTTAATTTCTTTCCCTAAGCAGACCGCAGGGCCCGGGGCAGATCGCTGATCGCGTGGTCCAGCAGGGCGCTGTCGGCGTCGCCGCCAAAGGTTTCGCGTAGGGTTTGCGCGGTGGCTTTGCTGGCGATGTCGATTGCGGCGGCGCGAACTTCGGTCAGGGCGGCGTGTTCAGCGGCGGAGATGCGGTCCATGGCCAAGCGCTCGCGCCACTGCGCGGCCGCCGCCGCTTCGGCGCGCAATTGCTGGGCGAGCCGGGCCGCTTCGTCATGCGCCAGGGCGAGGATGTCTTTGGCGTCTTGCGTGGCTTGTTCCTGTTTTTTGCGAGCGTCGGCGAGCATCGCCTGAGCTTCCGCGTTCAGCCGCGCGGCCTCGTCCAGGGCTCCGCGCACGGCCACGCCACGGCGGTCCAGGATGGCGGTGAGCGGTGCGGCGATGCGCCGAGCGAACAAGATCGCGAAGATGACGATCGCGACGGTGACCCAGAAGGTGCCGTATTGCCACGGAATGTAATGGAACGCGCCGTAATTCATTGTTCAGGCGGCCGCGTGGGTGGCGAGCGCGCTGTCCAGTCGGGGCGCCAGCGCGGCCTGATCGGCCGGCGCGCCGGTGAGGCGGGCCAGCATGGTTGCGGCCGCGTGTTCGGCGACTGGACGCAGTGCCGCCAAAGCGGCGGCGCGGGCCTGCGCGATCCGCGCTTCGGCCGCGGCCAGGCGGATTTCTAGTTCGGCATTGGCTTTGGCCGCTTCCGCCGCGGCGCTGGCTTTCGCCGCCGCCACCGCCTCGGCAACCTCGGCATGGGCTTTCGCCCGCGCGTCTTTCAGCGTCGCGTGCAGCGCTTTCACGGCGGCATCGGCCTGTTCTTTCGCGGCCTGCGCGGCGGCAAGGTCGCGCGCGATGATGCCGGCGCGATGTTCCAGCACGGCGCCCATGCGCGGCAGGCCCCAGCGGGAGAGCGCCAGGTACAGCGCCACCAGGATCACCACCATCCAGACCAGCTGATCGCCGGTCAGGGGGTTGTGGAAATCCATCTGCGGCAACGTGCTGTCCGCCCGCGAGCCGGCGGGCAACAGCACGAGCACGAGACTGATGGCGAGTCGGCGCATCAGGTGAACAGGATGATCAACGCGATCACCAGCGCGTACAGCGCCACGGCCTCAGTCAGCGCGAAGCCGAGCAACACATCGCGGAACATGTTGTCACGCGCCGCCGGGTTGCGGCCGACGGCGGAGACGAAGGCGCCGAACAGATTGCCGATGCCGACGCCGGCGCCCGCGACGCCGATGGTGGCGAGGCCCGCGCCGATGTCTTTCGCAAGCAGATGCGCCGTGGTGGGATCCATAAAAACTTTCCTTTCAAGAGACGATTGTCAGTGCATGTGCACGGCGTCGTGCAGATACAGGCAGGTGAGGATGGCGAACACATAGGCCTGCAGAGCCGCGACCAGCAGTTCCAACGCCACCAAGGCGACGTTGAGGCCGAGCGGCAGGATGGAGGCCACCGCGCCGAACACGCCGAAGCTCGCGGTCAGCAGCAGCATGAAGCCGGCGAACACCTCCCACATCACATGCCCGGCGGTCATGTTGGCGAACAACCGGACGGAGAGGGAGACGGGGCGCGAGAGGTAAGAGATAATCTCGATCGGCACCAGCAGTGGCAGCAGCCAGCCGGGCACACCATCCGGGACAAAGAATTTGAAGAAGCGAAAGCCGTGTGTGTAGAAGCCGACACCGGTTGAGAACACGAACACGAACAAAGCCAGCGTGAGCGTGACCGCGATATGGCTGGTGAACGCGAAGAAATACGGAAACAGCCCGATCAAATTGCCAAGCAGAATGAAGCTGAAGAGCGTGAACACCAGCGGGAAATAGCGCAGGCCCCCTTCGCCGATCGTCTCGGCGCACATGTTGTGGACAAATTCGTAGAGCAGCTCGACGACCGACTGCGTGCGGCCCGGCACCAGCGCCGCGGCACGCAGCCCAAACGCGAACAATACTACGATGATGATCGCGGCGGCGAGCATCGCCTCATTCGAGTTGGTGAAATTTACCGCGGCGCCGAGCGGCCCAAGGCCGGTCGTTAGGCGAAATTGTCCTAGCGCGTCGATCGATGGGCCCGCCATTTGCTCCCGCCTCAGCCTTTCTTCCCCGCCGGTCCGACCGCGCGGACCAGATTACGCAACCCCGCCGCCATGCCAACCGGCACCATCGCCACCATGAGCCAGGGACGAGTGTGAAACAGCCGGTCCAGACCCCAGCCGAGCAACACCGCGATCGCCATCGCGGCGACCAGCTCGACCCCCAGCCGCATCGCCAGCTGCACGGCGCGGGCCGCGTTGCCCGCATCGGACGTAGCGGCCGGCCTCGGCCTGTCACCTCGTTCCGCGGCGGCCGCTGCTTGCGCAGCCGCGAGCCGCTGTTCGAAACTCTGGTGATCCCGACCGTCGCTCATGCACCTTTTTCAGCGGCTTTAAGCGGCCGCCGAGACGTGGCGGACTGCTACCCACCGCCCCCCGCCCTGTCAAGAAACCGCGGCAGAAAAGCACAACTCGAAGTCAGGCGCCGGGCTTGACAGTCCAAGTCGGGACGAAGCCTTGCCAAGTGGTGGAAAACAACGTGTCGCCCCACAATTCCTGCCCGAAGGAGACGCCGGCAACCCTCCAGTGCGTGAGGTCCGGATCGATCTGGTCCTTGCCACTGGTAATCAGCGTCGTAAGCCGAGATAGAAGATCGAGCGAAAGTGCATGCGGCTCGTTATCGTTAACCAGATTGACACCGTAAGAGGTCAGCGGATCGCCCACAGCATAGTGCGCGGTGGTCACCCCGCCCAATAAATTCATCGATACATGCCGGCCGGCGCCGCCGGCGCCGCTCCAAAACCAGATCGGGCCACGGTGGTTACGAATCGCCTGACAGTTCTGGTATTCCGGGCCGGGATCGGTGGCCGAGACTGGCATGCAGGCATGGGTGAGCAGCACCGTGTACCAGAACATCTGGTGCGGGTTGACCTTGGTGTCTATCAGAATCACCCCGTAGCCGGCGCCAGCGTGGTTTACGCGGCACGGCGAGACCGGCACCGCCTGGCTGGCGACGTCGACGGTGAACGTGCCGCTCAGGGTGAAGGAGGCGAGCTGGCCAAGGCTTGGAAACGCCTGGTTGCTGGCATAGAGCGCCGGGTTCACCGCCGTTGGATAGCCCGAGTTCTTGCCGTTCGGGGTGATCGACATATCGTATTCGTGGGGCATGCCCATCAGGCTGGTGCAGGCCAGCGCGCCGCCGTTCTGCATGATGGTTTCAGTCGGAAGGTTGTTTTGCAGGCTGAACTTTGCGGAACCCCAGGGCGCGCTGGCGGACCAGCTGGCGCCATCAGGTCCGGGCGCAAGCGCCGGCAGATCGCCCGGATTGCCCATCGGCGCGAAATACCAGTTGGCGTCAGGCCGGGCAGCGCCGTATAGCGCTGGCCGTCCGTTCGCGCCCTTCATGCTGTTGGACTGCAGCGCAAATCCGGTAGGCGGCAGGAACGGCTGGATCGGCCCACTAGCTTGCGCGAACGCCAAGACGGGCAGCAACGTCGCCGTGCAGGCGAAAACAGCGCGGCGGGAACTGCGGAACATCTGATAAAGCCTCGTGCTGGATAATCGCAGCGTATTACAACAACCACGGTGCCGCCGCACGTGCTTTTAGAGCTTTTCGCCGCATTGCAACATAGCGTCTTGCCCGGCTGTAATCTTTGGAGTAGCAGCGCAGCACCTTTGCCGAACGCCTTTTACCGCATGAAACGGGTGGCCACGAATGAATATCCATGAATATCAGGGCAAGGAACTGCTGAAGCGCTACGGCGTCGCGGTGCTCGATGGCTATGTCGCCTGGACGCCGGATGAGGCGGTGGCGGCGGCGGAAAAACTTCCCGGCTCTATTTACGTGGTGAAGTCGCAGATCCACGCCGGCGGCCGCGGCGCTGGCAAGTTCAAGGACGCTCCGGAAGGCAAAGGCGGCGTGAGGCTGGCGAAGTCGCTGGACGAAGTGCGGGAAGCCGCCGCCGCAATGCTCGGCCACACGCTGATTACCAAACAAACCGGGCCCATAGGGCGGATGGTGCGGCGGGTTTATGTGGAGGCCGGCTGCGACATCAAGCGTGAGCTGTACGTCTCTCTGCTGATCGACCGTTCGGTCTCTGAGATACTGGTGATGGCCTCGACCGAAGGCGGCATGGAAATCGAGGAAGTCGCCTCTCACCAACCGGAGAAAATCCTGCGCGCGCCGGTCGATCCGGCCTCCGGCATCTCCAGCTTCCACGCCCGCAAGCTGGCGTTCGGGCTGGGACTGGAAGGCAAGCAGATCGGCGCGTTCAGCAAATTCGTGAGCGCGATGTACGAGGCCTTTGTGGCGCTGGATTGCGCGATCGTCGAGATCAACCCGCTGGTGGTGACCGGCGCCGGCGAAGTAGTGGCGCTGGATGCCAAAGTCAGCTTCGACGATAACGCGCTGTACCGGCATCCCGAAATCGAAAAACTGCGCGATGAGAGCGAGGAAGATCCAAAGGAGTTGGAAGCGACCAAGCACAGCCTGAATTATGTGGCGCTGGACGGCTCGATCGGCTGCATGGTGAACGGCGCCGGCCTGGCGATGGCGACCATGGACATCATCAAGCTGTACGGCGCGGAGCCGGCCAATTTTCTCGACGTTGGCGGCGGCGCCACCAAGGAGCGGGTGACGGCGGCATTTAAGATCATCCTATCCGACCCGCATGTTGAAGGCATTCTAGTGAATATTTTCGGCGGCATCATGCGTTGCGACGTGATTGCGGAGGGCGTGATCGCGGCGGCGCGGGAAGTGTCGCTTTCGGTGCCGCTGGTGGTGCGGCTGGAGGGCACGAACGTGCAGCTCGGCAAGGACATCATGGCGAAATCCGGCCTGCCGATCATCTCCGCCGACAACCTCGCCGACGCCGCGGAAAAAATCGTCAAAGCCGTGAAGGAAGCCGCGTAATGGCCATTCTCGTCAACCAGAACACCAAGGTCATCACCCAGGGTTTCACCGGCGCGCAGGGGACGTTCCATTCTGAGCAGGCTTTGGCCTACGGCACCAAAGTCGTCGGCGGCGTGACGCCGGGCAAAGGCGGGCAGACGCATCTGGACCTGCCGGTGTTCAACACGGTCGGCGAGGCGGTGGCGAAAACCGGCGCCAATGCCAGCGCCATCTACGTGCCGCCGCCGTTTGCCGCGGATTCTATATTAGAAGCGATCGACGCCGGCGTGGAGCTGATCGTCTGCATCACCGAGGGCATTCCGGTGCTCGACATGGTGCGGGTGAAGCGCGCCCTGTCCGGCACCCGCTCGCGCCTGGTCGGGCCGAACTGTCCAGGCGTGATCACGCCAGACGAATGCAAAATCGGTATCATGCCGGGCCATATCCATAAGCGCGGCTCGATCGGCATCGTCTCGCGCTCCGGCACGCTGACGTATGAGGCCGTGGCGCAGACCACCGCCGCCGGTCTCGGCCAATCCTCTTGCGTCGGCATCGGCGGCGACCCGGTCAAGGGGCTGGATTTCATCGAGGTGCTGGAACTGTTTCTGCACGACGATGAGACCCAGGCGATCATTATGATCGGCGAGATCGGCGGCCAGAGCGAGATCGACGCCGCCGAGTTTCTCGGCCGCCACAAGATCAAGAAGCCGGTGGTCGGCTTCATCGCCGGCGTCACCGCGCCGCCGGGTCGCCGGATGGGCCATGCCGGCGCGGTCATCTCCGGCGGCAAGGATACCGCCGGCGCCAAAACCGACGCGATGCGCGAGGTCGGCATCCATGTTGCCGAAAGCCCGGCGGCGCTGGGCAGCACGATGGTAAAGGCGCTGACGGCCTAACTGCGTTCGGCCGGGCATTTGGAGGCATGGCTGTTAAAGCTGGACGGAAATGACGCCCGCTAGGTTCGCCCGCACATTGCTCGGACTGGCGCGAGGCATCGGTTCTCATCGTTTGCGGGCGATTGGCGGCCGATCCTGGTCCGCGGGCTTCTACGGCAACGGCGGTGGTCTGGAGGCTCCCGCGCCGACCTGGCAGCGTAGCCGCGTTTTGGTGCAAGCCTTGCCGGTCGATCTTCTTTCGGTGGCGGTAGAGTTCGCCAACTGGTCGCTCCGGCCCCTCAAGCCGCCGGTGCCGGGCAACAACAAGCTGCTGGTGGCGGGGAAAGTGTTCTTCATAAAGGACCGCCGCTCCGAAATACTGGGCTTCGGCGGCCAGTGGCACGGCTCTGTTGAGCCCGGCCGCAACCAGCGCAGCGACATCCGGCATTTGATCGTGCCCGCCGGCACCGATTTCGCGATCGAGACGCTGGTATGGGTGCCGGAAGGTTTACCCGGCACCTGGCCCCAATCCCTGGCGCCGGCCGGCCGCCGCAACGACTACGGCTGGAACGGGCCGGCCGATGTGGAACCAAATTTTGGTGGCGAGGTCGATCCGCAGGCGTTTTCGCTCAGCGGCAATGGGCGTTTCGCGCCCATTGGTATCTACGGCGTGCCGGTTGGACCTGTGCTGGCGGTCGGCATTGTCGGCGATGACCATGCCGCCGGGAACGGCGACAGCGAAACAGGTCAGCCGCCTTACGATGGCGACGGACAGGAGAATCGGGGTCCGTACCAACGGGCATGTGCCGAGGCCGGCATCGGCATGGTGAAAATCTGCCGGGACGGCATGTTGCTGCGGGACTTCGCCCAGCCCGACATGAGCTACCTGTCGCCGCTCTCCGCCTGCGGCACGGTGATCGTGCAAGGCGGGTCCAATGATTTGAACCACGGCCTCCCAGTGCGGGAGATCGAGCAGAACCTGGCCGCGCTTTGGACGGCGGCGGCGGCGCAGTGCGGGAAGCCAGTTATCGCGTGCACGATTCCTCCGCGCACCCGCTCGAGCGACGGCTGGGCGACTATCGAGAATCAAAGCCCATTCAGCGCGGGCTTTGCGAAGGACCGGTGCGCGCTGAATGCCTTTATCAAGCGCGCGTCAACGGAGCTGCCTCAGCTGGTTCGCGGCGTCATCAACGGCGGCGAAGCCGTGGCGGCAGAGGGAACGCCCGATGTCTGGCGGCCAGGAGCATGTACCGATGGCGTGCATTGGCACGGTGCGGGAGGCATGCCGATCGTCCAAGCATTAACCAAACAGGCTATTGAAAGCGGCTTATTTGATTGAAGTCGCCTGAGTTGTTGTCGCGACAAGATTATGGCCTCAGAAAGGCAATGCGGCGCAACCCTGCCCGGCCAAGTTTGCGAAGCGATGGTAATTTTTCTACCTTATGTGTCGGAGCTCAGGCGCGCCTGGAAGCGGTGCGGGCTCGACGGGAAAAGGTGCTGAATGGCTGGTGTTGATGTGATCGCGACGGCGATGAATGGGGCGAACGCCCAATTTATCGCGCAGCTTTATGCGAAATGGGTCGAGGCGCCGGATGCCGTCGACCCGGATTTTGCGGCATTGTTCGCGGCTTTGGACGATGACGGCAAGGCGGTGTTGTTGGATGCCGCCGGCGCCTCCTGGGCGCCCCGGCCCGATGTATTCGAAACCGCGGCCGCGACCGCCACGCCGCTGCCGCCAAAAACGCCCGAGGCCACGCCGGGCGTTGCCCTAGCCGCCACGCTGGATTCCATCCACGCCTTGATGCTGATCCGCGCCTACCGCGTGCGTGGCCATCTGGATGCTCAGCTTGACCCGTTGGGGCTGAAGCCGCCGGTCTATCACGCCGAACTTGACCCCGCGACCTACCACTTCACCGACGATGACATGGACCGGCCGATCTTCATTGACGGCGTGCTCGGCATGAAATTCGCCACCCTACGGGACATCCTGACGGCGCTGAAAATCAGCTACTGCGGCCCGATCGGCGTCGAATTCATGCACATCCAGGACCCGGCGCAGAAGGCCTGGATCCAGCGCCGGATCGAGGGCAATGGCTGGGCAACCAGTTTTGACAAGGAAGATAAAGCCAAAATCCTACGCCAGCTGACCGAGGCGGACAGCTTCGAGACGTTCTGCCAACGCCGCTATGTCGGCACCAAACGCTTTGGCCTGGAAGGCGGCGAGAGCACGATCCCGGCGCTGCACGCGATCATTGAAACCGCGGCCCGCGGTGGCGTGCGCGAGATCGCGATCGGCATGCCGCATCGCGGCCGGCTGAACACACTGGTCAACATCGTGAAAAAGCCGCTGGTCGCGCTGTTCAGCGAGTTCGGCGGCGAAAGCGCCAAGCCCGAGGACGTGCAGGGCTCCGGCGACGTCAAATACCATCTCGGCACCTCGGCCGACATCGCGATCGAGGGCAATCAGGTGCATTTGTCGCTGCAGCCCAATCCTTCGCATCTGGAAGCGGTCGACCCGGTGGTGGTGGGCAAGATCCGCGCCCGGCTGGACATGTCCGGCGATGCAACGCGACGCTCCGCGATGGCGATACTGATGCACGGCGACGCCGCATTCGCCGGCCAGGGCGTGGTGTATGAGACGCTGGCGATGAGCCAGCTGATCGGCTACCGCACCGGCGGCTCGGTGCATCTGGTAGTCAACAACCAGATCGGCTTCACCACCGTCCCGGCCCACGGCTTTTCCGGCATGTACTGCACGGATGTGGCAAAATCTGTGCAGTCGCCGATCCTGCACGTGAACGGCGACAACCCGGAGGCCGTGGTGTTCGCGGCGCGGCTGGCGACGGAGTTCCGGATGCAGTTTGCGGTCGACGTGGTGATCGACCTGGTCTGCTATCGCCGCCACGGTCATAACGAGAATGACGAACCGGCGTTCACGCAGCCGATCATGTACAAGGCGATCAAGGCGCGCAAAACCACCCGCTCGCTATACGCCGAAGCGAAAGCCTCCGAGGGCAGTGTGACCGAGGCCGAGGCGCAAGCCATCTCCGATGCGTACAACCGGAAACTGGAAGAGGCGTTTCAGGGCGCGCAGGCGTATAAGCCGAACAAGGCGGATTGGCTCGAAGGCCATTGGGCCGGGCTGCATGAAGCGGGCGGCGCCGATGACGAGAAAGAAGAGCAAGGCACCGCCGCCGGGCTGGAGCAGCTGAAAACCGTCGGCGCCGCGTTGTCGCGCCCGCCGGAGAATTTCGACCTCAACCCGAAAATTCTGCGGCAGCTGGAAGCCAAGCAGCAGATGATCGACAGCGGCGAAGGCATCGACTGGGCGACCGGCGAGGCGCTGGCGTTCGGCACGCTGATGATGGACGGCCACCGCGTGCGCCTGTCCGGCGAGGACAGCCAGCGCGGCACCTTCAGCCAGCGCCACGCCGTGCTGATCGACCAGAGCAATCAGAACGAATACGTGCCGCTGAACAACATCGCGCCCGGCCAGGCGAAGATCGACGTGGTCAATTCGCTGCTCTCGGAGGTCGGCGTGCTTGGCTTTGAATACGGCTACGCGGTTGCCGATCCGGGCGTGCTGGTGCTGTGGGAGGCACAGTTCGGTGATTTCGCCAACGGCGCGCAGGTGATCATCGACCAGTTCCTGGCCAGCGGCGAGACCAAGTGGCTGCGCATGTGCGGCCTGACGCTGTTGCTGCCGCACGGTAGCGAGGGGCAGGGGCCGGAACATTCTTCCGCGCGGCTGGAGCGATATCTGCAGCTTTGCGCCGAGAACAATATGAGTGTGTGCAACCTGACCACGCCGGCGAACTACTTCCACGCACTGCGCCGGCAGCTGAAACGCAACTTCCGCAAGCCGCTGGTGCTGATGACGCCGAAATCGCTGCTGCGGCACAAGCTCGCGGTTTCCTCGCTGGCAGAGATGAGCGACGGCTCGGCGTTCAAGCTGGTGATCCCGGAGACCGATGAGCTGGCGGCGCCGGAGGCGGTGAAGCGCGTCGTGCTGTGCAGCGGCAAGGTCTATTACGACCTGCTGGCGGCGCGGCGCGAACGCGGCATCCGCGACGTCGCGATCGTGCGGCTGGAACAAATCTATCCGTTCCCGGGCAAAAATCTGAAAGCCGCGATCGAGCAATACACTAATGCCGAACTGGTCTGGTGCCAGGAAGAGCCGGAGAACAGCGGCGCCTGGACGTTCGTGGACCGACGGATCGAGGCTGTACTTGGCTGCCTTAACGGGGTGGCGAAGCGGCCGCGGTTTGTTGGACGGGCGGCGGCCGCCAGCCCCGCCACTGGCCTCGCCAAAGTGCATGCCGCGGAGCAGGCCGCCCTCGTCAATGAGGCATTGAGCGTGTAGCTCATCATCGGGGTTGAGCGTGTAGCTCATCGTCCGCATTAAGCGCGCCGTTCTGGCCCGCTCGGAACAACTGAGGAGCAGTTATGGCCGCCGATATTAAAGTCCCGCCGCTGGGGGAAAGTGTGACCACGGCCACCATTGCGCGCTGGATCAAAAAAGCGGGCGAGGCCGTGGCGGCGGATGAGCCGGTGGTCGAGCTGGAGACGGACAAGGTCACGGTTGAAGTCATGGCTCCGGAAGCCGGCACGATCTCCGAGATTATCGCCGATGAGGGCGCGGAGGTTGAGGCGGGCGCGCTGCTGGGCCGTGTCGGCGCTGCCGGCGCTGCGGCGCCGCCAGCCGCGAAAGCGGAAGTAAAGGCCGCCGAGCCGAAGAAAGCCGAGCCAGCCAAGGCCGAACCGGCAAGCGCAACGCCTAACCCGGCGGCGCAGCCGGTCCCCGGCGTGAACCCGCCGCCCGCGCCCTCCGGCCCCGTTGCGCGGCCCGGCGCCGCGCCTCAGCCGGCCGCGCCTCAGCCGGCCGCGCCTCAGCCGGCCGCGCCTCTGCCCGCTGCCGCGAAGATGATGGAGGAGAAGCACATTTCCGCCGCCGACATCGGTGCCGGCTCCGCCAAAGATGGCCGCATCGCGAAGGGCGATGTGCTTGCTTTTGTTAACAAGCCGCCCGTCGCGCCCGCGGCGGCCGCCGCAAAACCGCCGCGTGTGAATGATGCGCGCGAAGAACGGGTGAAAATGACCCGGCTGCGCAAAACCATCGCCTCCCGGCTGAAGGATGCGCAGAATACCGCAGCGATGCTGACCACCTTTAACGAGGTGGATATGAGCGCGATCATGGCCCTGCGCGCGACCTACAAGGATGCGTTCGAGAAAAAGCATAAAGGTGTGCGGCTCGGCTTCAATGGTTTCTTCGTGAAGGCCGTGGTGGCGGGGCTGGCGGAGTTTCCGGCGGTGAACGCCGAGATCGACGGCGACGAGATCGTGTACAAACATTTCGTGCACATGGGCATCGCGGTCGGCGGTGCGAACGGACTGGTGGTGCCGGTGATCCGCGACGCGGATACCAAGAGCATCGCCGAGATTGAAGCCGCGATCAGCGACTTTGGCAAACGGGCGCGCGACGGCACGTTGAAGCTGGAGGAGCTTTCCGGCGGCACGTTCTCGATCACCAATGGCGGCGTGTATGGCTCGCTGATGAGCACCCCGATTCTCAATCCGCCGCAATCGGCGATTTTGGGCATGCATAAAATCCAGGAACGGCCGGTAGCGATTGCCGGCAAGGTCGAGATCCGGCCGATGATGTATCTGGCGGTCTCCTACGATCACCGCATTATCGACGGCCGCGAGGCGGTGTCCTTTCTGGTGCGCGTGAAGGAGAGCCTGGAAGATCCGAGCCGGATGCTGCTGGAGATATAAAACGGCAGGCGTCTATCGAAACGCTACTGGATGAACGGTTCCCGCCCATCAAGCGCGTCATTACGAACCGGGGAAGTCGAGCGTGGCGCGGCTAGCCGTGGCAGCCAGGTCCATTCGCGGCGCGAAAGACAGAATGCTCTGCTGTGTTTGCAGTGACGAGTGGTGCTGCTGCGCGCTGGCGGTCGTCATCACGTCCGACAAGTGATGACGGTGGGCGTCGGGCTCGATGGTGCCGCCAGAACCGCACGGCGCTTCGTTCTCTCTGATGAACAAAATCAACGCGTGTGCGACCGCAGTGTGAGTCGATTACCCTCATCACGTCAGGTAGAACCTTTTGTTGACGCTCGCGTCTACCCGTTCTTGCTGCGGTAACAGCCGCACATAATGTATATCGTGAGATTGATGCCGAACCGCCAAGGTCTAGACAAGAAAAAACCCGCAGTTGTTAAACTGCGGGTTTTTGCAGTTAGATAAGGGCTGGCTTAGAAGTGCGTGCTGCCCACGATCGTCGCGGCCTGTGCGCTGTTAAATGTCACGCCGACAAGCTTGATGGTGGTGTTATCGGTTAACTGGATAGCGGAGGAAGATTGACCATTGATGTCGATGGTCGAAATGCCCTGAACCGATACCGATCCGCCGGTGGAGTCGAACGGGTTGATGTAGACCTGATCGGTGCCGTACTTGAAGTCGGTGATCACGTCGGTACCGCCGCCCTGGGCGCTGGTCTGGTTGAAGTAATAGGTGTTCAGAGCACCGGACACGGAAGAACCAGTTAACGTTTCAGAGCCGCTGGTTCCGACGAAGAAGCTCTGGCTTCCGGCGCCATCTGTAGAAATTATGTCGGTACCGGCACCGCCGGTGAAAAGGTTGTTAGCCGTGCCGCTACCCGCGAGCAGTGTTGCCGTGCCGTCGCCCGCAAATAAGGCATTACCACCGGAGCCATCAACGCTCAGGAAGTTGTTGGTACCCGCTCCGATCAAGGTGGAAGAGGATGTCCCAATGCCACCAACTAGTGAATTGTTGCCGCTCGTGCCGCCCTCATAGTAGCCGCCGCCCACGCCGCCAAAGGCGGTAACGTTACCCGAGTTTCCGTCAGCGCCGCCGGTCACCGAAGCGGCAACCGAGCTCTGGTTGATGAAGTCCAGCGTGCCGCCGCCAGCGTTGAAGAAGAAGGCGTTGAAGTTACTGGAGCCAGCCGCTGCATATACGGTGTCAGCGCCGCCAGAAATCAGCATGGCATCGCCAGAGCCGGTGACTGAAACAATGTTCACACCGCCGTAACCGGCGATCAGGTCGCCTGTGCCACCGGCCACGACCGTGGAGAAGATGCCCGCAAGACCCACGACATTACCAGCACCTTGGGTGGTGAGGGTGGTGCTTTCAGCAGTTGTATTGATCGTGTCCGCGCCGGAAGCGCCGCCAACGATTGTCCAACCATCAGTGGGACCAAAAGTGCCGCCAACCTGAATGAAGTTGCCGCTGCTGGCGACCACAGTGCCGGTGCCGTCTGAGGTAAAGTTCACGCTGCTCTGCGCACTGAACACCGCGAGGAAACCCTGCTGATTGGTTCCCGTAACGGTCTCATCGCCCGGCGCTTCCACCACGAGGGTGCTGAAGCCTGCGGGAACAGAAAACACCCCGCTGGCCGGCGGCCCGGAAGCCACTGCGCCGGTGCTGTCCGTATCAGAGAGTTCGTAAACACCTCCACCAACGATCGAGCCGACTGAACTGGCAATCTGTCCATCGATAATATTGAAGTTGGTGAAGCTTGCAGCGCCTAGCGTCACTGCATCTGAAACCCCAGTTAAAGCAGTCTGTACGCCTAACCCGCTCAGGGTCAGCGCCGTCTGATCCATCGGAATGTTAACCAAACCGGTGAGCGTAGCGCCAGTGTGGCCGCCAATTACCGTTAAAGACCCAGACATCGGGAAACTCCTGCTTAAAGTGCCGTTAACCCTTCCTTACCTTCGCGATGCAGCATAAGCAAGCAAAACATGCAGCCCAGACCCGGAAAAATTGCGCTAAATCACCTTTATTTTATTAAATTTCGATAGGTTTTGAGAATTATAATTAAATCGTCGAAATTAATAGAAGACTGCGCCTTGTAGAGACGTGTTTAATTGTTTTGGCGAGGGTTTCTGCTGCATTGCATCCTTTCCAGGCCGTTAGAAGAGATTTCACCTCTTGTAAAAGTAATTTTGTGACTTTCGGATACTACCAAACTTAAGACCTACTTTTCCTACCAAATTAGTAGTTTTCACTCACCGGAAATCTCGCGGCGCCTCTGGTCAAGCTCCTTGTTGTACCGACGTAACGCAGCCTGTTCGGTTAGCAAACCTAACACGCGGCGGCTGAGCGGGCTGTCCAGAACCGGCAAAGCCTCGGCTTCCGTGGCTTGTAGCGCGGCCACCGCTTCTTTCACCGTCATGCCGGGCAGCAAAAAATGCTCCCGGTGCCGGGCGATGTCGGCTGCCACCGCCGGAGTCTCATCCATAGCAAATGCGTCGGTGGGATACACAATGCCGGCATAACGGCCGTTCGAGTCGAGCACGATCAGGCGCGGCACGGCCCCTGGCGGAAATTGCCGCTTCAGCGCCGCTACCGGCATGTCCGCGGGCACGCTCTGCTGGTCGTGGCGCATCATCCGCCCCACGGTCAGCGCCTGCATCCAGCCAATATCAACAGCGCTGCGGATGCTCTCGCCCCGCAAATGGAACCGCCAGGTGGTGAAGGAGTAGCCGAACAGCCGCCGCACAGTGATGGTGGCGACGATGGAGGCGGCCAGCACCGCCATGGTGACTGAGAAGTTTGCCGTGCTCTCAAGTGCCAGGAACGTCATGGTCATCGGGCCGCCGACGATCGCGACCGCCAGCGCGCTCATCCCCACCACCGCGTAAAACCCGTTCGGCATCGGCGTGAGGAACGGCAGGAAAGCGATGACGCCGGCGAACACCTTGCCGAACAGCACGCCGAGGTACAGCGAGGCAAAAAACAGCCCGCCCCGGAAGCCGGAACCGATGGAAAAGGCCGAGGCCAACGCTTTTATCAGCAACAACGCCAGCGCCAACAGGAACGGGTAGCTGACATTGATGCCGGCGTGCAGCGCCGAGTGGCCGGAGGACATCGCCTTCGGCGTGATGCTGCCGAGCACGCCGACCACCGCGCCGCCCAGGACCGGGCGTATCCAAAGCGGTATTTCACTCCGCCGGAAGCCCTCCTCAATCAGCGTCACGCCGCGCATGATGGCGATGCCGGCGAGGCCGCAGGCGACACCCAGCACCAGCACCACCGGGTACACGCTGCCCGGCACCACGTTCGGCAGCGTCACGTTCAGCGCGGGCGTGCCGCCCAGCAGCAATTGTACCGTCAGCGTGCCGGACAGCGAGCCGATCACCACAAACGGCAGCGTGGCGATGGAGTACACGCCGATGATCAGCTCGATCCCGTAAAATGCGCCGCAAAGCGGCGCGTTGAACGCCCCGCCGATCGCCGCCGCGGCGCCGCAGCCGACCAGTACCCGCATGTCGCCGCGCCGCAAGCGAAAGCCGCGGCCGAGGCGCGAGGCGAGGCCGCTGCCCAGCTGCGCGTAGCCCGCCTCCATGCCCACCGAGGCGCCGACGCCGTTAGACCAGGCGGTCTGACCAGCCACGATGAGGCTGTCGGTCAGCGACATGCGGCCGCCATGCAGCGCGTTGGCCTCCACCGGGTCGATGAACTTGCGCGGCCGCAGCCGCGCCAAAAGCCGGCCGGACACGCCCAGCACCAGCCCGCCCAGCACCGGCACCGTCAGCGCGCGGAGCGTGGAGATGGAGGCGGATTCGGAAAGCCCCTGGCCGGGGGGGAGCGCAAACAGCCGCGCGTGCATGAAGGCGGTGATCACGTTGATCGCCGCGACGCCGAAGCCCGCGAGCACGCCCACCACCGCCGCCAGCAGCGCCAGCCACGCCTCGTCCGCGCGCACTAGCGCCCGCAGAACTTTGAGCGCTTTCATCGGCGCCCTTTGCGCCCAGCCGCCGGCCCCGCGGGTTCGCGCGGCATCGTCGGGCGGGGCCAAGGGCGCGGTGTCGGGCACAACCGCTTGTTGCCACGCGCGCCGCCACGCTAACAAGCCGCATGACCGGTGATGCGATCCCCAGCCGGCCGTCTCTTCGCGAGGTAATCGCCCGATTTGGGTTGCGGCCGGACAAGTCGCTCGGCCAGCACTTCCTGCTGGACCCATATCTGCTGGAGCGCATCGCCGCCGCGGCTGGGCCGCTGGCCGGGATGAACGTGATTGAGATCGGCCCCGGCCCCGGCGGCCTGACCCGCGCGCTACTGGACGCCGGCGCTCGCCATGTGCTGGCGATCGAGCTGGACCCGCGCGCCGCCGCCGCCGACCGCGCGCTGGCGGAGACGGCGGCGGGCCGGCTGACGGTGCTGGAGGCGGACGCGCTGGCGACCGACCTGCCGGCGCTGGTGGCGGCGCCGCGCGTAATCGTCTCCAATCTACCTTATAATATAGGGACAGCGCTGTTGGTGCGCTGGCTAACGCAGGCCGGGGCCTATCAATCGATGACCCTGATGTTCCAGCTGGAGGTCGCGCAGCGGATCGCGGCGGCGCCCGGCAGCGGCGCCTATGGCCGGCTGTCGGTGCTGGCGCAGTGGCTTTGCGAGGCCGACATTCTCATGCACATCCCCGCCGCTGCGTTCTCGCCGCCGCCGAAAGTCGACTCGGCGCTGGTGCGCCTCGTCCCGCGCCCGGCGCAGCCGCCGGCGGCGCAATTACGCACCATGGAGCGCCTGACCGCTGCCGCCTTCGGCCAACGCCGCAAAATGCTGCGCGGCGCACTGAAATCGCTTGGTGGGGCGGCGCTTCTCGAAACCGCCGGCATCGATCCAGAACGCCGCGCGGAGACGCTGACGGTGGCGGAGTTCGAGCGGCTGATGTTCAAAGTTTTGAAAAAGCCGGGCTGAGCTCGCCGTAGAAGCGCAAGCAAGAACAAAACTCGGGGTCTGGGGCCCGCGGCCCCAGCGGGGTGAAGGGGCAGCGCCCCTTCGTCTTTCTTACTGCAAATTGCGGTCCGGCGCGTCGGTCTGTTCGGTTACAGCACGCGGCGCTTCCGCGACTTCGGTGCTGGCCGCGCCGGTATTGCCGCTGGCGTACACGGTGCCGTCGTCCGGCTGGTTATAGATGAAGCCGTAGGTCGGGTAGGCGGCGCCGAGGGTGCTGCTGTCGCCGAGTTCCACCTGCACCTGGCTCCAGTCGTTATCGGCGGAGACGTCCTGCACCGTCACGTCATTGGTGATCGCGCCGCGGATCCAGTTGGCCTGCGTCACCAGGATGGTGCGGCTGTCGATCACCGCGGTCACCACCGCGACGTGGCCGAGCGGCATGCGGCCGATCGGGCGGAAGTTCAGGACCGCACCCTCCGCCGGCGCGTCGCCGCGGGCGTAGCGGCCGGAGGCCTCGGCCCACCACAGGAAGGCGTCGCCAGAGAGTTCGATATGCGAGACTTCACGCGCGTACGGCACGCATTGCAGGCCGGAATGGTAGTAATGCGCGGTGGCCGCGTAACGCGGATGCCGCTCCGCCCAGCGCACCTGCGCCTGGCTGTAGCGGATATGGCCGATGGCGTAGCGCCGGTGGCCGTAGCTCGCGTAATTCAGGTGATGATGGGCGCTGGCGAGGTAATGGTGGCCAAGGCTGCGCATGTGGTGGCTGGTTCTGGCGTGGGCGGAGGCGGAATGGCTGCTAAAGCCGGCGAACAACGTAAGGCAAAACCCGAAAAGCAACTTGCGGCCACGGCTCATGCCGATTTTCCGCGTCGAATTTTGTAGTTCCATCCCGCGCGCAGCCCCTTAAGTCGATGCCATGCGTCAGGGCTAGGGGTGGAATGCGAATGCCGCAACCGATATTTGCGACAAAATTACAACATAGACAGAAATTCGTAAATTGAGCCGTGCTCCAACGCGGAAGTTAGGACAAGCTTCCTAATCGCCATCGTAAAGCCTGTGCTGCTAGTACAGCTAGACCAGCGTTGTAAAGATTGCGTAAAGAAAACTAGTGTGTTTTCAACACGATCCGCTCGCTTTATAACCTAACCTCTAGTTAACGGCAGGCCGTAACCATAATTTCCACGAGATAGCGGGGATTCGCCATTACCGCCTGCACACAGGCGCGCGCGGGCGCTCCATCGGCCGGCAGCCAGGCCGACCAAACCTGGTTCATCGCATCACGGTCAGCGATATCCTTCAACCAGATATGCGCCTGTAGCAAACGGGTCTTGTCCGTACCATGCGTTTCCAGCGTCTCGTCCAGCTGCTCGAGGATGTCCTTGGTCTGGCCGGTAACGTCCAAAGCGAGATCGCGCGCCACCAACCCCTGCGTATAGATAAAGCCGTGATACTCGACGACTTTAGACAGCACGGGGTTGGCATCCGTGCGGATGATGCGGCTCATGGTGAGGCTCCATTCACTGATTGGGGACGATATGCGGTGTGACCAAAGGCGCCGCATAACTGGCGGTAGCGCCGCCGCTGCCATGCGCCTCGCAATCGGTAATCTGGCTGTCGCGCACATGCAGCGCGCCTTGCTGCTGGGCATCAAAGACGTGGTTAGGCATCGGCGCGTAATACAGGCCGTTCTGGCCGGTGCGGGAAAGCTGGTCGTAGTTCTGCGCATTATAAGCCGCGTCGGCCTGGGCGGTGCAGGCGGCGGCGTCCGCCGCGGCGGCCTGACTAGGCGGCGGCGCGGCGGCACAGCCTGCGAGGCCGCCCAACGCCAAAACCAATCCGCATGTCCCGATCAGCCTCATGCCTCAACCGCTCCCGACGCCGTTTCGGCTGCCTGGGCCGGCAATAGAGCGCGGAGCGCGCTTTCGTCAAAGCCGCCGCTCTCTGTCAACGGTGACAGCGCCGCCGCTTGCATCAGGGCGGGCGCGATCTCCGCGCCAGCGCGGTCGAGCCGAAACCAGGCGCGGACCCAGCCCGCCCGGCCCATCAGCTCCACCAGGCCGAGCAGCCGCAAGCACAGCGAGACGCCGCGCGGCGTGGAAAGATCGGCAATTTGGTCGACGGCCGCGGCCCAGGCGGCGGCGTCCCGGTCCTGCAGCAACAGCTCCACTGGCGGCCCGGCAGCGCGGGCGAAGCGGAAGCCGCGGGCCGGCGGCACGGCACCGCGCACCGCGCGCGCCGCCTCCCAGGCTTGCTCGATATCGCGTTTGCTGACCGCCGGCAGCATCGGCGCCGGCGCGTCCAGCACGTGCAGCACCTCGCCGTCCGGGCCGGTCACGATGCGTACGCGGAGGCTGGCCTCCCGGGTCATTCGGCCATTGTCAGCATGATCTTGCCGATATGCGCGCTGCTTTCCATGCGGCGATGCGCCTCCGCCACCTGCGCCAGCGGCAGCACGCTGTCGATGATCGGGGCGAATACGCCAGCCTCCAGCTTCGGCCAGATTTCGCGCCGCAGCGATGCGGTGATGGCGCCCTTCTCGGCCGCCGTACGCGGCCGCAAGGTGGAGCCGCTGATGCGCAGCCGTTTCATCATCACCGGCAACAGGTCGAAGTCTTTCACCACGCTGCCTTGCATGAAGGCAATCTGCATCAGTCGCCCGTCGCGTGCCAGGCAGTTCAGGTTGCGCGCAGTGTACAGGCCCCCCACCATGTCCAGCACCACGTCCACGCCCTTTTCCGCCGTCGCCTCGCGGACCGCGGCGACGAAATCCGCCTCCTTGTAGTTGATCGCGGTGGCGCCGAGGCGGGTGATCGCGGCGCATTTCTCCGCCGAGCCGGCGGTGGCGAAGGCTTCCGCTCCGCATGCCAGCGCGAACTGGATCGCGGTGATGCCGATGCCCGAGGTGCCGCCATGCACCAGCAGCTTTTCGCCGGCCGCGAGCGCCGCCATGTCGAACACGTTGGCCCAGACCGTGAAGTAATTCTCCGGCAGCGCCGCGGCCTGCACGGCGGTGAAGCCCCGCGGCCAGGGCAGGCACTGCGTGGCGGGTGCCACGACATATTCCGCATAGGCGCCGCCATTGCACAGCGCGGTGACCTGCGCGCCTAGCTTCCACTCCGTCACCCCCTCGCCCCGTGCCACGACGTCGCCGGCCGCCTCAAGGCCGAGGATGGGGCTGGCGCCGGGCGGCGGCGGATAGGCGCCTTTGCGCTGCTGCACATCGGGCCGATTCACGCCCGCCGCCTGCACGCGGATCAGCACTTCGCCCGGCGCCGGCGCCGGCAACGGCCCGGTCGCAATTTTCATCGCTTCGGGGCCGCCTGGCTCCGGCACGTCAATGAAACGCATGGTGGTCGGCAGGATCTGGGACATCGCCTTTAGCTCGGCGGTGGCGCCGGCGCCGTCAAGATCGGCCCCCCTCTAGCGGATCGCGCGGCGGTCGGGCAGGTTCCGCGCGTGTCCGCCCCCCTGAAAGACTGTTTCAGAAGTCGCTCTGGCGAGTCGTATAGGGGTGATTTCCGAGCACCGGAGCGGAGCGTACTTCAGTACGTGAGCACCGGAGCGCAGAAAATCGCCCTTAAACGGCCGCCAGTAGACTTATGAAACAGTCTTTCAGCGTTCTGCCCCGCCGCGCCCTGCTCGCCGGCGGTACCTTACTGGTCACCGCCCGCCGCGCCGGCGCCGCTGTCAGCCAGCCGGCCGCGCCCCGGCCCGCCCCTACCATCGGCGCCTTGCTACCGCTTTCCGGCGAGGCGTCGCTAATCGGCGATGAATGCCTGCGCGGCATCCAGCTCGCCGCCGGCGCGGTCAATGCCACCGGCGGCATCGGCGGCCAGCCGGTCGCGCTGGTCACCGGCGACAGCGTGGCGCAGGACCAGACGGAGCGGGCGGCACAAGCGCTGATCGTCGGCGGCGCGGACCTGCTGCTCGGCTCCGGTGCGTCGGCGCTGTCTTATCCTGGCTCCGCCGCCGCCGAGCTGGCGCAGATCCCCTATATCGAGCTGAACGCGCCGGCGGACGGCATCACCACGCGCGGCTTCAGGTTTCTGCTCCGCACCGGCCCGACCACGACCATGATCGCCGCCGCCGCGACCGGCATGATCAACCAGCGCTACGCCACAAAGAAAATCGGCCTGCTGTTCAACACCGGCGCCACCGCCGGCGCGATCGCGGCGGCGGCGCTGGCCGTCTGGCGCCAGGCGAAAACACCGCCGCTGCTCAGCGTCGGCTACCCGGCGGATGCCGCGGATTTGCAGGAGCCGGTGAGCCGGCTGAAACGCGCGGGCGCCGAGTTGATTCTGCACGCCGCGGACGCCGCCGACGTGCTGCTGATCAATGTCGCGATGCAGAACCTGGGCTGGAAGCCGATCGTTATCGGCTGCGGCGACGGGTTTATGCTCCGCGAAACCGCTTACGCGCTTGGCGCAATTTTCGACGGCACCATCGTGGTCGGCGCGCCGTTTTACGCCGCGCGGTCGCGCTACATCGCGGATGCCTACACCGCCAGCTACGGGATGCCGCCCCGCTCGCCGGACAGCCTTACCGCTTTCGTCGGCGCAAAGCTGGTGTTCGATAAACTGAACGCGGCCGGCGGCGATCCGGCGGCGCTGCTCGCGGCACTGCGCAAGACCGACATTCCGCTGGGCACGCTGGCCAATGATTTTGGCGTCGCCTTCGACAAAAACGGCCAGAACACCCGCAGTTTCTCCAGCGTGCAACAATGGAAAAACGGCGCGTTGGTAGCGCTGGCTTAAAGCCGCCCGTCGAAATGGACGCGTGGATCGACGACCGTGTACAGAAAGTCGCCAACGATGTGCATCGCGAGGCCGGCCAGCGTGTAGATGTACAGCGTACCGAACATCACCGGATAATCCCGCTGCAGGACCGCGTTGTAGCCCAACAGCCCGAGACCGTTGAGCGAGAACACGATCTCCACCAGCAAGGTGGAGGTGAACAGGATGGCGATGAAGGCGGCGGGAAAGCCGGCGACCACCAGCAGCATCGCGTTGCGGAACACGTGGCCGTACAGTACCCGCGCCTCGCTCGCGCCCTTCGCCCGCGCGGTCAGCACGTACAATTTGTTGATCTCTTCCAGAAACGAATTTTTCACCAGCATGGTCAGCGTCGCGAAGCCGCCGATGGTCATCGCGATGGTTGGCAACACCAGGTGCCAGGCGTAATCTGCCGCCTGCGCCGGCCAGCTTTGCGCCACGCCGGAGCTCAAGCCCCGCAACGGGAACAGTGGCACCGCGCCGCCCGCGCCGACCGGCACGATCAGGAAAATCGCCAGTAGAAACCCCGGCACTGCGTAGCCGACCAGGATTAGCACGCTACTGATCAGGTCGAACCGCGAGCCATTGCGCACCGCCTTCGCAATGCCGAGCGGGATGGATACGAGATAGACCAGCAACGTCGACCACAGCCCAAGCGAGAGCGAGACCGGCAGCCGGCTGCCGATCAGCGACAGCACCGAGCCGCCGAGGAAAAAACTCTGGCCAAAATGGAAGGTAACATAGCCGAGCAGCATCAGCCAGAAGCGCGTGAGCGGCGGTTTGTCGAAGCCGAACTGCGTGTTGAGGCGTGCCAATGTCGCCGCGTCCAGCCCTTCCGCGCCGCGATACACGCTGGCCGCGCCCGCGCCGCTTTCTATCGCCGCGCCGGCCGGCTGCATACGCGCCAGCACCGTCTGCACCGGGCCGCCGGGTGCGAGCTGCACGACCGCAAAGTTGATCGCAATGATCCCGAACAACGTGGGTGCAACCAACAACAAACGCTTGGCCAGATACATGATCATTTCGCCCACCACAGCTCATAATCCCAGCCCACCTGCAACGGCGCGTCAGGTTTTTCCACGCGGTTCCGCCACCAGGTCAGGCGCAGCGTGTTGGTGGTCCACCACGGGATGATCACCCAATGGTTCAGCAGCAGCCGGTCCAGCGCATGCACCGCCGCGGTTTTTGCTTCGGCATCCGGCGCCGCGATTTCGGCCGCGATCATCGCGTCGATGGCGGGCGCGCAGACGCCGGTGAAGTTGTCGTCGCCGGGTGTGGCGGCGGCGGCGCAGCCCCAGTAATCCGCCTGCTCGGCGCCGGGAAAATCCGTCTCCGGGATGTCCTGCCGGATCATGTCGAAGTCAAAATTATGCAGCCGGCGCTGATAGGTGGCGGGGTCGATGATGCGCACCGTCGCGGCGATGCCGAGCAATTTCAGATCGGCGGCGTAAGCGATCGCGATACGCTCGAATTGCGGGTCGCTAAGCAGAATCTCGAACCTCATCGACCGGCCGGATTTGTCCACCAATTGGAAGTCCCGCACCTGCCAGCCGGCGGCGTTCAAAAGCTTCATCGCCGCCTGCAGCTCCGGCAGGTTGTAGCCGGAGCCATCCGTCACCGGCAGCGCGAACGGCGTCGTAAACACCGCTGGCGGCACTTGCGCGCGAAACGGGGCCAGCAAACGCATCTCCGCCGCGTTCGGCAAGCCAGAGGACGCCAGCTTCGAGTTGCTGAAGAAACTTTGCTCGCGCGTGTAGGCGCCGCGGAACAGCGCACGGTTCATCCACTCAAAATCGAACGCCAGCGTCAACGCCTGGCGCACGCGCGGGTCCGCAAAAACTGGCCGCCGCGTGTTGAAGGCAAAACCCTGGATCCCCGCCGGCAATGTCTGCGGCAGCAGCGCCAACGCCACGCGACCGTCTTGCGCCGCCGGGAAGTTGTACGCGGTCGCCCATTGCGTCGCGGAGGGCTCCACCCGCGCGTCGATCTGTCCGGCCTTGAACGCCTGCAGCGCCACCGTGTCGCTTTGGAAAAACGTCTCGGTAATGCCATCAAAATTGTCAAAGCCGCGATTGGCCGGCAGCGCCGCCGCCCACCAATTTTTTACCCGCGCGTAGCTAATCGCGTTGCCGAACGACTCGCCGGCCACCCGATACGGCCCCGAACCGACCGGTGCTGAGCGCAGCGGCGCCGAAAAATCCCGTCCGGCCCAGAAATGTGCCGGCAGCACGTACATGCCGGCGAGGTTCAGCGCCAAATCCCGCCACGCGCCGGGCTGCCCGGCACCCGGCTTGAGCGTAAACACCACCGTCTCCGCATCCGGCGCCGCCACGCTGGCGACGCCGGCATAATAGCCGGCAAAGAACGGCTGGCCCTGCGTCACCAGCGTGTTGAACGTCCACACCACATCCGCCGCCGTAACCTTCGTGCCGTCGGAAAAGCGCGCGCGTGGATCGAGCGCAAAGGTCACCGTCCGCCCCTCAATCCGCATCGATTGCGCGAGATCCGCATAAGCCGTCACGCTGTTCGTGTCGGACAGTTTGAACAGCGGCTGCCAGAGCAGAAAAATACTGGGCGGCGCGGTGCCGCGCAGGATGAACGGGTTGAGGCTGTCAAACCCGCCCAGCGCCGAGACCCGCAACACCCCACCTTTCGGCGCAGCGGCATTGGCATAAGGCAGCGCGGCAAATCCTACCGCCGGCAGCGGTGCGGCACCAAGCGTGATCACATCGTCGCGCGGCGCTGCACGCGCTTCGGAAAAGACCAAGATGGTTAGAACGAGGAGAATAATGTTTGGGGTCTGGGGCCTCCCGGCCCCAGCCGCCGGAGGCTCTTGCTTAAGTCTAAAGCGCCGCAAGCGCCGCGGCATGCAGCCCTGTATTCGCCGCCGCCAGCACGCTGCCGTCGCTGTCCAGCCGCAACGGCTTGCCGGCCCAGTCGGTGATCACGCCGCCAGCGCTTTCCACCACCGGCACCAGCGCCGCCCAGTCCCAGGGCTTCATGCCCGCCTCCGCGACGATGTCGATCTGCCCAAGCGCCAGCAGGCCATAGGCATAGGCGTCGCCGCCCCAATAGGTGCGCCGGCACGCTGCCTGCAGCCGCGCGAAGCGCGGCGCGTCGGTGGCGGAAAACATCTCGGGGCTGGTCGCGGACAATTCCGCCTCCGCCAGCGCCGCCAGCGCCCGCGGCCCCAGCACGCCGCCAAGCGGGCCCCGAAAGCGCGTCGGCAGCCCGCGGCCGCCGATCCAGCGTTCGCCGGTCACCGGCTGGTCGATCAGGCCCAGGATCGGCACGCCATCCTCCAGCAATCCCAACAGCGTGCAGAAACTCGGCCGGCCCGTGAGAAAAGCGCGGGTGCCGTCGATCGGGTCAATAACCCATACACAGCGCGCGTCAGCCCGCGCGGCGGGAAACTCCTCGCCCAGCAGACCGTGATTCGGAAACGCCGCCGACAACGCGCCGCGCAAAATCTGCTCAGCCTCGCGGTCCGCGATCGTCACCGGGCTTTCATCGGCCTTTTGCTCCGCGCCCACGCCCGCACGGAAATATCGCCGGATCACCGCTCCCGCCGTGTCCAGCGCCGCTTCCGCCGCCGTGACCCAGGCTTCCACGAAGCGGGACTACTTCACGCCGGGCAGCGCCACCGGCTTGTCGGAGTTTTTGTTCAGCCACGCGATCACATCCGCCCGCGTCTGGTCGTTCTTGATGCCGGCGAACGCCATCAGCGTGCCGGACGCGAAATGCTGTGGATCGGTCAGCCAGTCGCTCAGCGTATCGGGGGTCCAAACGCCGCCGGCTTTGCCCTTCGCCGCGTCTGAATACGAGAAGCCAGCCTGCGAAAACATCTTCGCGCCGACGATGCCGTAAATGTTCGGCCCAACACCCGCCGCGCCGCCTTTGGTGACGCTGTGGCAGGACGTGCATTGCTGCTGCACCACCGCATTGCCTTTGTTTAGGTCCGCGCTGGCGAACAACGTGTCGATGCCGGGCGGCGCGGCCGGAGCGCCGCCAGGGGCAGCACCGGCGGGCGCCGCGCCTGCCGCTTGTTCGGGCGGCGACGATGGCGTGGCGCTGGCGGCCTTCACGTCCGCCGGGCTCGGCAGCGGCAGCGGGTTGGCGGCGATGGTGCGCAGATAGTCCACCACGTCCGCGCGCGTCTGTGTGTTCTTGATCCCGGAATAGGACATGGTGGTGCCGGGCGCAAAACTCTGCGGCGCCGCCAGCCAGGCATTCATGGTGTCGTAATTCCAGTTGCCCTTTGCCTTGGACTTTGCCGCATCGGAAAAGCTATAGCCCGGCACCAGGAACATCGCGCCGCCCATCACGTTATACAGGTCAGGCCCGATGCCGTTCGGCCCGCCGGGCGCGACTGCGTGACAAGACGAACATTGTTGCTGCACGAACGCCAAGCCCTTCGCGATATCGGCGCCGCCCAGCAGCGGGATGATGGAGGCGAGGCCCGCGGCGGCCGTCGGCGCGGCGGCGGTCTGCAGGCCAATGATCTTGATCGCCGCAGTCTTCGGCGCATCATCCGGCACTACGATGTTGGCGATCCGGTTGGCGGCCCAAAACGCCAGCCCCGCCGTGAGGATGCCGGCCATGATCTTGTTGATCAGCAGACTGTCTTTGCCAGCCTCGCTCATCGCGTCTCGCCCATGCTTTCAGACCTTCTCAAAGCGCCGCATTGCGCTTCTTCCTATAGCGATTTAGGCAGGCCCGACAAGAACCGGGACATTCTCAGCGTTGACGCCGATCATCCTCATTCCCGCGCGCCTGGGCTCCACGCGGCTGCCCGGCAAAGTGCTGGCGGACATCGCCGGCAAGCCGATGATCGTCCACGTGCTGGAGCGCGCCGTCGCGGCGGCGCTCGGCCCGGTTGCGGTGGCCTGTTCGGAGGAAGAAGTGGCCGACGCGGTGCGCGCCGCCGGCGGCACCGCGTTCATGACGAACCCGGAGCTGCCCTCCGGCTCCGACCGCATCCACGCCGCCCTGACCGCGCTGGACCCGGACCGCGCGTATGACGTGATCATCAACCTGCAGGGCGACCTGCCCTTGATCGACCCGGCGCAGATCGCCGCCGTACTGCGTCCGCTTGGCCGCGCGGAGTTCGACATCGCGACGCTGGTGGCGCCGGTCACCACCGCGGCAGAGGCCGTCGTCGCCTCCATCGTAAAATGCGCCTGCGCCTTTGCCGAGGACGCGGATGTGGCGCCGGCATTGTATTTTTCGCGCAACGCGGTGCCCAGCGGCGACGGCCCACTCTGGCACCATGTCGGCATCTACGCGTATCGCCGGGCGGCGTTGGCGCGTTTTGTGGCGCTGCCGCCCTCGCCGCTCGAACAACGCGAAAAATTGGAACAGCTACGCGCATTGGAAGCGGGCCTCAGGATCGGCGTTGCCCGCATCGGCCACGCGCCGCTCGGCGTCGACACACCCGCCGACCTGGAACATGTGCGTCGCCATCTAAGCCACTCGCCATGAGTGAGGGAAAAATCTCTTTTCAGGGCCAGCCCGGCGCTTACTCGGACCTCGCCTGCCGCCTGGCCTTTCCGGAACGCGCCACCTTGCCGTGCGAGACCTTCGAATCCGCGATCGAGGCGGTGCGGGACGGCAGCGCCGGCCTCGCCATGCTGCCGCCGGAAAACTCCCTCGCCGGCCGCGTGCCGGATATGCATGCGCTGCTGCCGGATAGCGGCCTTTCCATCATCGGCGAGTTTTTTCTGCGTGTGGAACATTGCCTGCTGGCGCCGAAAGGCGCGACCGTCGCCGGCATCAGGCGCATCCACTCGCACCCCGTCGCCCTGCGCCAGGTCCGCATTCTGATCCGCGAGCTGGGCGCCAAGCCGGTGGCGGAAGACGATAACGCGCTCGCGGCGGAAATCGTCGCCCGGCTGAACAACCCGGAGGACGCCGCCGTCGCCTCTTCGCTCGCCGGCGAAATCCACGGCCTGGAAATCCTGCGCCGCAATGTGGAGGACGCCGCGCACAACACCACGCGCTTTTACATCATGGCGAAAACGCCGCGCTTGCCGCCGCCGCAAACGCCGGATTTGATGACCACGTTCATCTTTCGCGTGCGCAACGTACCGGCTGCGCTGTTCAAGGCGCTGGGCGGCTTCGCCACCAATGGCGTGAACATGACGAAGCTGGAAAGCTACATGATGGACGGCCGCTTCACCGCCACGCAGTTCCTGGCGGAAGTGGACGGCCACCCCGAACACCCGTCGCTGCGCCTGGCGTTCGAGGAGCTGGCCTTCTTCTCCTCCGAAACCCGAATTTTAGGCGTGTATCCTGCCGCCGCGTTCCGCCTGGCGCAGCGCGCGGCGGAGTAGCCTATACCCGCGCCGCGTCCATCAGCCGCTTCATTTCCCGGATGCTCGCCGGCAGTCCGACCAACAGCGCTTCGCCCATCAGGAAATGCCCGATGTTCAGCTCCCGCACTTCCGGAAGTGCTGCGATTGCTGTGACGTTGTCGTAGGTCAGCCCATGCCCCGCATGACATTCCAGCCCGTATTCCGTGGTCAGCATCGCGGCGGCGGCGAGCCGTTCCAGCTCGCCCGGCTTGCCGTTCGCGTAAGCGCCGGTGTGCAGCTCCACGACCCCGGCCCTGATCCGCGCCGCGGCGCGCACCTGGTCCGGGTCCGGATCGACGAATAACGACACGACGATTCCGGCCTCGTTCAGCCGCGCGATGAACGGGAACAGCGTGTTGTGTTTGCCCGCCACGTCCAGCCCGCCCTCCGTGGTGATCTCCGTGCGCCGCTCCGGCACGATGCAAACCCCGTGGGGCCGCAGCCGGCATGCAATCTCGGTCATCTCCTCGGTCGCCGCCATCTCTAGGTTGATCGGCACGCCCGCCCAGCCGCAAATTTTCTCGGCATCGGCGTCACCAATATGCCGCCGATCTTCGCGCAAATGAATGGTTATCCCGTCCGCGCCAGCCGTCACCGCCGCCTGCGCCACCGTATACGGGTCCGGATGCAGCCCACCCCGCGCATTGCGCATGGTCGCGACGTGGTCAACGTTCACGCCGAGGCGGATAAGGGAAGTCAAGAGAAGCAGTTCTTTTTTAAAAAAAAGAACCAAAAAACTTTTGCGACTCTGGGCCATAGGCATTGGCGCGGCCATAGACACCAGCCCAGAGTTACAAAGTTTTTTTGCTTCTTTTTGTTCACAAAAAGAAGTCCTTTCCTAAATATGCAAAGCCCGGCCGTCTGCCGCTAGCGCTGCTTCCTTTACGGCCTCGTTCAGCGTCGGGTGCGCGTGGGAAATCCGCGCCACGTCTTCGGCGGAGGCGCCAAACTCAATTGCGGTAGTCAGTTCCGCTATCAACGTGCCGGCGTCGGGGCCGAGGATATGCGCGCCGAGCAGCCGGTCCGTAGTTTTGTCGGAGAGGATTTTCACAAACCCGTCGGTATCGCCCATCGCACGCGCGCGGCCGTTTGCCATGAACGGGAACTTGCCGACGTTATAGGCGATGCCGGCGGTTTTCAGTTCTTCCTCGGATTTGCCCACGGCCGCGACTTCCGGCCAGGTGTACACCACGCTGGGGATCGCGTCGTAATTCACGTGGCCGGCCTGGCCCGCGATACGCTCCGCGATCGCCACACCTTCGTCTTCGGCTTTGTGCGCCAGCATCGGGCCGGCGATCACGTCGCCGATCGCGTAAACGCCCTCAACATTAGTATGAAAATGTTCGTCGATCTTCACCCGCCCGCGCTCATCTGTCGCCACGCCGGCGGCGGCGAGATCGAGTCCCGCGGTGTAGGGATAGCGGCCAATGGCGAGCAGCACGATGTCCGCCTCGATCGTCTCGGCGGCGCCGCCTTTGGCCGGTTCGGCGGTGAGCGTTACGCCGCTTTCCGTCACCGTCGCGCCGGTTACTTTGGTGCCGAGCTTGAACTTGATACCCTGTTTTTCCAGGATGCGCTGGAACTGCGTGGCGATCTCCAAATCCAGGCCAGGCGTAATGCGGTCCAGGAACTCGATCACGGTGACTTCGGCGCCCAGACGATGCCATACGCTGCCGAGTTCCAGCCCGATCACGCCGGCGCCGATCACCACCAGGTGCTTCGGCACCGCGTCGAGCTCCAGCGCGCCGGTGGAGGTGACGATGCGCTTCTCATCCACTTCAACACCTTTCAGCGGTACGGAGTCGCTGCCCGTCGCGATCACGATGTGTTTGGCGGTATAGGCGGCGCCGGCAACCTCAATCTCATGCGGGCCCGTGAATTTCGCTTCGCCTTTCAGCCAGGTGACTTTGTTTTTCCGGAACAGAAACTCGACGCCTTTGGTGTTCGCGGTCACCACCTCGCCTTTGCGCGCCTGCATTCGCGCCAGGTCCAGCCCGACCTCGCCAATGGTGATGCCGTGATCCTTCATCGCGTGCTTGGCCTGCGTGAAATTCTCCGATGATTGCAGTAGCGCTTTCGATGGAATGCAGCCGATGTTCAGACAGGTGCCGCCGAGCGTGGCGCGCTTTTCGACGCATGCGGTTTTCAGGCCAAGTTGCGCGGCGCGGATTGCGCAGACATAGCCGCCGGGGCCGGAGCCGATGACGATAACGTCGAAATTCTGCTCCATAAACTCAACGCTCCGGAACCAGTTGGGACCCGGTCGTCATAGCCCCCGCCTACGCCGCAAGCAACGCGCGGCGTGCAAGGCAGCTGCCATGACGTTGTGGTGACGAGGTTTTAATGCCGCCGCCCTCTTTCGGCCACGGTGCCGGGGCATAAGTACGTTCGGCATCGCAATCATCTATCACTGGAACGTTGGGAAATCACATGGGCCTGATCTTAATCATTTTGCTGCTGGTGCTTCTGTTTGGCGGCGGCGGCGGGTATTACGCGCATCGCTCCTATGGTGGGAGAGGCTCCGGCGGCGTACTTGGGCTGGTGGTGATCGTTCTAATCGTTGTCTGGCTGTTTGGCGGTTTTGGCCACGGGTATTACTGACCTGACATACGACGTTTATGCAGCCGGCGGCGGCGCCGAGGCGGCGTGCACGGCCAACGCCGCCGCCGCGGCCAGTAGCGGCAACAGAATGATCAGCCGCGTGTCGAGATAAACCAACAGTCCGGCGCAAAAGGCGCCAACCAGGTAGAGAAAGAACGACATTAGTTGGCGCCTTGTGTCCACGCCAACGGTAAAAGCTTTTTCTCCGGCAAATGCGTCGGTGATGCCGACCACGATGTTGGACAACGTGCTGGTGAACACCACCGTCGGAATACCCGACAGGTTGATCTGTTTGCCGACGATGCTCTGCGCTCCCATCGCGACCGACAGTAGCGCGACCATCGTGTCCGTCCCCAGCATACCGATCTTATGCGCCGTCACGCCGAACCAGATGGCGGCGACCGCGGCGAAAAGAACAACTTCGCCGCCTAGCAGCCGGCTTAAGGCAACGTGGCGGCTCCGGCGGCGCACCGCGATGGTGCCCGCTGCCGCGCCGGCGATGAAACCGCACAGCGCGACCATCGAACCGCCCGCCGCCAGCGCCTGGCCCCGCGCGAGATAAAGCCCCAGGAAGGCGAGATTGCCCGTCATGGCGGAGGCAAAGATGCCGCCCAGTCGCGCGAAGCCGATAACGTCGACCGTACCGGCAATGAAGGCGGAAATTACGAGAATATATTCCAGAGCAGGCGGATGTTTGCCAGGTTCGGACATGGCCGCGAGCCTTAGAATTAAAGTGTCGGCGCCTCAAGGCGCGCGAGGCGCTAGGTTAGATGCGGCAACGCGAGGTATGCCTCGCTCTGCATTTCCTCCAGCCGCGACGCGGTGCGTTCGAAAATTGCCGCGCCGGTGCCGCTGCGGTACAGCTCGTCCGGCAACGCCGCGGCGGAGGCGTAGAGTTTTACCCGGTGCTCGTACATCGCGTCGATCAGCGTCACGAAGCGCCGCGCCTCGTCGAAGTTGTCGGGCGAAAGGCGCGGGATGCCGTCGATCAGCAGTGTGTTGTAGTGCGTCGCCAGCGCCAGGTAGTCGCCCGGCCCCAGCGGCACGCCGCACAGCGCCGAAAAGTCGAAGCGCGCCACGCCGGCGGCGGTATGCGGCACCACCAATGTCCGGCCGGTGATGGTGAGCGAGCTGGCATGCGGTGCGATGCCGGCGGTGAGTTCCGTAAACACATGGTCCAGAGCCGCGTCCGCGCGTGCATCCGCCGGCACGTGCCAGGCTTTCAGCCCGTGCACGCGCTCCCGCCGGTAATCGCGCGCCGCCGCCAGCTCCAGCACGTCCAGATGCTTCTTCAACAGCGCGATGAACGGCAGAAACGCATCCCGCCCCGGCTGGCCCTTGAACAGATCATCCGGCGCCGTATTGCTGGTCGCGACCACCACCACCAGCCGCGCGAACAGCGCCTCGAACAGCCGACCCAGGATCATCGCGTCGACGATGTCGTGCACCTGGACCTCATCGAAACACAAAAGCGCCGCTTCCTCCGCGATCATGTCTGCAAGCGGCGGGATCGGGTCGTCCACCTCCGGGTTGTCGCGCTTGATCTGGTGGAAGCGCCGGTGCGCGTCCTGCATGAACTCGTGGAAGTGGATGCGCTTCTTGCGCGGCACGTCGGCTGCTTCAAAAAACAAATCCATCAGCATGGATTTGCCGCGGCCGACCTCGCCGACCAGGTACAGGCCGTTCGGATGGTCGCCAGCCTCATCCACATGGCGGCGGCGCAGCAGCCGGCCGACCCAGCCGTTCGGCGGCGCTTTCGGGTTTGGATTATAGCCGCGCAGCCGGGTCCACAGCTCCTGCAGCCGCTCCGCCGCCCGCGCCTGCGCCGGGTCGGAGGTGATTTCTCCGGACGCTATTCTTGCCCGATAAGCGGGCATAACGCCCGGCGCGGTTTGGCTGAGGGCCGGCGTAGGAGGGCTTAAAGCGTGCGCGTGCGCGGACATTAACCCGGCCTTAGCTTACCCTCTGCTGCGGTGCAATATAACCCGGCGGGGTCTAGTCGCGGTCGACGGAGTACCGTCCCGGCCCGGCGCTTGCCAGGATCAAGAAGCCGCCCATGACGGCGACGTTCTTGAAGAAGTTAATTTGCGCCTCCATAACCTGCGCCGGCGGCATCAGCCAGAAGCGGTGCGCCAGATAGGTTGCGCCGGCGGTGTAAAGAATCAGCAGCAACGCCGCGGCCCTGGTCTGAAAACCGATCACGATCAGCACCGGCAGCACGATCTCGCAAAATACAGCAACGGCCGCGGCAAGCTCCGGCATCGGCGCGTGCACCGCGTTCATCAGGCCAACCGTGTTGCCGAAGCTCATCGCCTTCATGATGCCGGAGGGCAGAAACAGCGCCGCCATCAACAGCCGGCCTAGCAGCAGCCCGGCGTCGTTCGCGGCGGTGAAACGTGTTCTCATCTGGACCCTTTACCGAAGTGGCGGCTGGGCCTTAACAGCAAGCCGCGGCCGCCGCCAGATTGACGCGATCCGCCTGGCTGATTACGGCTCTGGCCGATGTCCCCGCTCGACCTGCCCCTTTTGCACGCTGCCCCGGTCGCGCATGACCCGTTCGACCACATCCTGGTGCCCAACTTCGTCCCGCGAGCGGTGCTGCCAAGCGTGGTCGCGGCGCTGCCGGCGATGCGCGGGCGCGGCAGCTTTCCCGTCGGCGCGCTGCGCCTCGGCCCAGCCGCACAAGAGATGGTGGCGGCTCTTGAGGGGCCAGCCTTCCGCGCCGCCATCGCAAAAAAGTTCCAACTGGACCTCGCCAGCGCACCAGTGATGACCACACTGCGCGGCAATTCCGGCGCCAAGGACGGCCAGATCCACACGGATTCAGCCGCCAAACGCGTCACCATCCTGCTCTACCTGAATCCTGGCGACGCCTGGTCCCGCCAGGAGGGCCGCCTGCGGCTGCTGCGGGACGGCGAAAACCTGGAGAACTATGTGGTGGAAGTGCCGCCCACGGACGGCGCGCTGCTGGTCTTCCCAAACGGGCCGGCGACGTTCCATGGCCACAAAACCTTCATTGGCCAACGCTACGTGCTGCAGATGAACTACATGACCACCAGCACCAAAGCGAAAGCCGAAATGCGCCGCCACCAGCTATCCGCCTTTATCAAAAGGCTGACCCGCGCGGCATGACGCTCCGTTAACGGTTAGCCTTTAATCTTCGGCCATGCTCGCCGGCCAACGTGTCATCGTCATCCTGCCCGCCTATAACGCCGCCCGCACGCTGGAGCGCACCTACGCGGAAATCCCGCATGACGTGGTGGATGAGGTGATCCTGACGGACGACGCCAGCGCGGACGGCACTGTGGCGCTGGCAGCACGGCTGGGCATACGTACACTCTCGCACGAGCGCAACCGCGGCTACGGCGCCAACCAGAAAACCTGCTACGCCGAAGCCCTGCGCCGGGGTGCGGACATCGTCGTGATGCTGCATCCGGATTACCAATACTCGCCCCGCCTGGTCACCGCGATGGCCTCGATGATCGCGTCTGGCCATTACGATGTCGTGCTCGGCTCACGCATCCTCGGCCGCGGCGCGCTCGCCGGCGGCATGCCGCTGTACAAATACCTCGCCAACCGGGTGTTGACCTTCCTCGAAAACATCGCACTCGGCCTGAAGCTTTCCGAATATCACACCGGCTACCGCGCCTTCTCCGCAGCCGTATTGCGGGCCTTGCCGCTGGACCGCCTGTCCGACGACTTCGTGTTCGACAACCAGATGCTCGCGCAGGCGGCGTTCGCCAATTTCCACATTGGCGAAATCTCCTGCCCCACCCGCTACTTCGCGGAAGCCTCCTCGATCAGCTTTGCCCGCTCCGTCCGCTACGGCTGCGGCGTGCTAAGAACCGCGATGGCCTTCCGTCTGGCACGGTGGCAAGAAAAGGAAGCACTTCCCCTGCCTTCGCAGGGGCGAGCTTTTTACATAAAGAAGCAAAAAAACTCCATTAATATTGGCCTTAGCCGATGGCGCCGCCCACGCCCGCAGTCGAAATTAACAAAAGTTTTTTGGTTCTTTTTTTCAAAAAAGAACCTCTTCCTTGCTTGCCTTCTCATCCTCTTCGCTTTCAGCATTAACGCTCCTCATTCAATCGCCCACGCCTTTATGCGGGAGGCGGCGGCGTTGCGGGCAATGGGCCCGTTCGGCGTGGCGTTGTTCACGGCTTTGGTCGCGGGGCTGGCGCTGGCCGGTATCGTGCCGGGGGCGCTGCTCGGCGTCGCGGCAGGTGCGGTGTATGGCATCGGGCTCGGGTTCGTGACCAGCGCGCTCGGCATTCTGGCCGCGGCGCTGGCTGCGTTTGGGCTCAGCCGGTCGTTGCTGCGGCCCTTGATCGCGGCCGCGCTTGGCCGGCGCGCGCGGCTCGCGGCGTTCGATGCCAGGGTCACGCGGGACCGCTGGCGGATCGTCTTTCTGCTGCGCATTTCGCCGGCGATGCCGTTCTCGCTCACTTCTTACGCGCTTGGCCTGTCCGGCATCGCGCTCGGCGATTACAGCCTCGGCACGCTGGCAGCGTTACCGCCGCTGTTCGGCTATGTGTTGATCGGCGCGTGGGGCGGCGCGGTGTTCGTGCCCGCGGCACCAGGGGCGGCGTTGATCCATGACGGCCTGGCGCTCGCCGGCATTGCCGGCACGCTGGCGCTTACGCTGCGCCTCACTCGGCTGCTGCGCGCCGGACCGGTTTAGTCTTCTTCTCCGACAGCACCAGGTATACCGCCGGCACCACGAATAGCGTGAACATGGTGCCGATCGCCAGCCCGCTCGCGATCACCACGCCCATATTGACGCGCGCCGCGGCGCCTGCGCCCGTTGAGATGATCAGCGGCGCCACGCCCAGCACCATCGCCGCCGTGGTCATCAGGATCGGCCGCAACCGGAGCCCGGCGGCGTATTCGATCGCCTCGCGTTTGGATTTGCCCTCGAGCTGCGCGGTGTTGGCAACCTCGGTCATCAAAATGCCATGCTTGCTGACCAGCCCCATCAGCGTGACCAGACCGACCTCGGTATAGATATTCAGGCTGACGCCGCCGAAGCCAAGATAGATGAAAATCAGCGCGCCGGCGATCGACATCGGCACCGAAATCAGAATGATCAGCGGATCGCGGAACGAATTGAACAGCGCCGACAGCGCCAGGAAAATAATCACGACCGCGAAGCCAAAAATGCCGATGAAGCCGCTGCTCTCGCCGACGAATTGCCGCAGCGGGCCGGCATAATCGGTGGCGTAACCGGTGGGCAGGATTTGCGACGCCAGTTGCTGCATGGTCGCCAGCGCCTCCGCTTGCGAGACGCCGGGCGCCGGAACGCCGGCGATGGTCGCGGAGTTCTGCTGCTGAAAATGGTTGATCGATTCCGGGATCACCGACGTGGACACCGTCGCCACCGCCGAAAGCGGCACGGGGATGCCGTTCGGCGCCGTGATCGTATAGTCGGCCAGCTGGTCGACGTTCAGCCGCGATACCCGGTTGACCTGCGGCACCACCTTATAGGACCGCCCGTCCAGGCTGAAATAGTTCACGTAATTGCCGCCCAGCGCCTCCGACAAGGCGGCGCCCACATCGCTCATGCTGAGGCCGAGGTCGGACGCCTTGGAGCGGTCGATCGTCACGTTCGACTGCGGCTGGTCGAGCTTCAGGTCGCTGTCCAGAAAGATGAACTTGCCGCTTTTAAGCGCCGCATTCAGCAGTTGCTGCGAAATGGGATAAAGCTCGTCAAAGGAGCGGGTGGTCTTGATGACGTAAGAAAACGGCAGCCCCTCCGCGCCCGGCAGGGACGGCGGCTGGAACGCGACGACCTGCTCGCCCGCGACGCCACTGTCGGTTTCATCCTGCAATTGGTTTTGTATGGCGGTTGCACCGACATTGCGTTGATCCCAGGGCTTTAGCACGTTGCCGGTGATCACCTGCCCCGGCACGTCGACCTGAAAAACGTGCTGCACCTGGGGATGTTTCAGGGCGATCAGCGCGACCGCCTTATCCCAGATCGACTTTTGCTCCACCGTCGCATTCGGCGCCGGGGTCTGTATCAGAACCACGAAGCCCTGGTCTTCCTGCGGCGCCAGTTCGCTGTTGGCGCCGCTGGCCAGAAAATAGATGCTGCTCAAAATAATCGCTGCGAAGGTCAGCGTTACCCCAATGGTTTTCAGGCTGCCACGCAGCATCCGCATGTACAGCCGTTGCAGCTCGTTGAACCGGCGGTCGATGAAGCTGATCAGCCGCCCCTCCCAGTCGGGGTTGGCGCGGTCGACCGGCTTGAGCACGCGCGAACACAGCATCGGCGTCAAGGTCAGCGCCACCACCGAGGAGATCGCGACCGCGCTCGCCAAGGTGAACGCAAATTCGGTAAACAGCGCGCCGGTGATCCCGCTCTCGAAGCCGATCGGCACGTAAACTGCAATCAGGACGATCGTCATCGCGATGATCGGGCCACCCAATTCGCGCGCCGCCCGCAACGCCCCCTGGATCGGCGGCTCGCCGTCATCGATATGCCGGTTGACATTCTCGACCACGATGATCGCGTCGTCGACGACCAGGCCGATCGCCAGCACCAATGCCAGCAGCGTCAGCAAGTTGATGCTGAACCCAAGGATCAGCATCATTGCAAAGGTGCCGATCAGCGAAAGCGGGATTGCGATTACCGGGATCAGCACGGAACGCGGCGAGCCGAGAAAAGCAAACACCACCAGCGTCACGATCAGCAACGCCTCGACCAGCGACTTCAGCACATCAAAAATCGAGGCATTAACAAAATTCGTCGAGTCGTAAACGATCGCGCCCGTCAGCCCGGACGGCAGGTTGGCAATGATGCCCGGAAAAACTTTGCGCACGCCGCCAATGACGGCCAGAAGATTAGCGTTCGGCGCCACCTGCACGCCGACGAACACGCCGTCCTTATTGTCGACCGAAACATATTGTTCGTAGTCATCGGCACCGAGCTCGACCTTTGCGACGTCCTTCAGCCTGATGATCGCGCCGTTGCTCTGCTTGACGATCAGGTTGCCGAACGCCTCCGCGCTGTGCAGATCGGTCGACGCGGTCAGCGTGACCTGCACCATCTGGCCCTTGGTATTGCCGAGGGCGGAGATGAAATCGTTGTCGCCGAGCGCCTGGTAGACGTCATGGGCGGTCAATCCGAAAGAGGCGAGCTTGACGGGGTCGATCCAGACACGCATCGCGAAGTTCTGCGCGCCGAGAATTTCCGCGGTCTGCACGCCCTGCACCGCCTGGATCTGCGGCTGCACCACGCGGGTTATGTAGTCGGTGATCTGGTTCGGCTGTAATACAGAGCTCTTGAACGCCACGTACATGGCGTCGGTCGTCTGCCCCTGCTGCAGCGTCAGCACCGGCTGCTGCGAGCCGGCCGGCAACTGGTTCAGGATCGAATTCACCTTGGCGCTGATCTCGGTCAACGCGGAATCCGGATCGTGGTTCAGGATCATGTTGATGGTGATGGTGCTAGTGCTGGTCTGGCTGGTGGACGTCATGTAGTCGATGCCATTGACCTGAGCCACGGCGTTTTCGATCGGCGTGGTGATGAACCCCGCGATCACATCTGGGCTGGCGCCGGGATAGCTGGTGGTAATCGTAATGGTGGAGTTCACCGTGTTTGGGTATTCCAGCACAGGCAGCGCGCTGATCGCCCGCAGGCCGAGCACCAGGATCGTGAGGCTGACCACGAGCGCCAGCACCGGCCGCCTGATGAACAGATCGGTAAAATTCCTCATTCGGCGGGCCCGGTTCTCGATTTAAGCGAATTCAACTAACAAGTCCTTCGCATCCACTTGCTCGCCTGGACGCACCAGAATGCTTTTGATCGTGCCGTCGCGGGGTGCAGCCAGCTGCGCTTCCATCTTCATCGCCTCGATCGCCAGCAGCGGCTCGCCTTGCTTCACCACCTGCGCCTCGCGCACCAGCACCGCCGCGATCGTGCCGGGCATCGGCGCGCCCAGTTGCGCCTCATCCGCCTCATCCGCCTTGCGCCGCGCCGGCCGCGCCACCACGGCACTCCGGTTCGGCACGCTGACCACGCGGGGCTGGCCGTTCAGCTCAAAGAACACCCGCACACTGCCGTCCTCATCGGTGTCGCCGATGGTCTGCAGGCTGACGATCATGGTCTTGCCGGATTGGATGGTGACCGCGATCTCGTCGCCCGGCGCCATGCCATAAAAATACACCGGCGTCGGCAGCACCGAAACCGGCCCGTAGGTGCGGATCGCGGCGTTGAAGTTGGTGAACACGTCCGGATACATTAAATAAGACGCCAGAATCTGGTCGTTAAACTCGATCCCGCAGCGCGCCGCGGCCTCCTGCCGCTTGGCCTCCAGGTCGATCTCCGGCAGCAGCGCGCCGGGCCGCGCCGTGCTCGGCGGCTGGTCCTTCAGCACCTTCTTCTGCAACGCCGGCGGCCAGCCACCCGGCGGCTGCCCCAGATCGCCGCGCAGCATCTCCACCACCGATTGCGGGAAGGAGATTTCCCGCGCCAGGTCCGCCACCTCCGCCGGCGACAGGTTCTGGCTGACCATCATCAGCGCCATGTCGCCCACCACTTTGGAGGACGGCGTGACCTTCACGATGTCGCCGAACATCTCATTGGCGTCCCGATACGCCCGCGCCACCTCGTGCCAGCGCGTCTCCAGCCCCAGCGAGTGCGCCTGCTCGCGCAGATTGGTGAACTGCCCGCCGGGCATTTCATGAAGATACACTTCCGAGGCGCCGGATTGCAGATCGCTCTCGAACGCCGCGTACTGCCGCCGCACGCCTTCCCAGTAAAAACTCAGGCGCCGAATCGCGTCCGGATCGAGCCCGGTGTCGCGCACCGTGTTGCGCAGCGCCTCGACCAGGGAGCCGAGGCAGGGCTGCGAGGTCAGCCCCGACATCGGGTCCATCGCCGCGTCGAACGCATCCACCCCAGCATTCACCGCGGCCAGCACCGTGGCGCCGGAAATGCCGGAGGTGTCGTGCGTGTGCAGATGGATCGGCAGCCCGACCTCCTTTTTCAGCGCGTTCACCAGCACGGCGGCGGCCGAGGGCTTCAGCAGCCCCGCCATGTCCTTGATCGCGAGGATATGGCAGCCCGCGGCTTCCAGCTCCTTCGCCACGCCCACGTAGTAGTTCAGCGAATACTTCGCGCGGTTCGGGTCCAGGATGTCGCCGGTATAGCACAGCGCGCCCTCCGCCAGCTTGCCCGCCTCGCACACCGCGTCGATCGCGACGCGCATATTCTCGACCCAGTTCAGGCAGTCGAAGATCCTGAACAGATCGATGCCGCCGGAGGCCGCCTGGCGGATGAAGAACTTCACCACGTTGTCTGGGTAATTGGTGTAGCCGACGCCGTTGGCGCCCCGTAGCAGCATCTGGAGTAAAAGATTCGGCACCCGCTCGCGCAGCATGGTCAGCCGCTCCCACGGTCCTTCGGAGAGAAACCGCATCGAGACGTCGAACGTCGCGCCGCCCCAGCATTCCAGCGACAGCAATTCGGGCAGCGCCACCGAATACGCCTCCGCCACCGCCACGATGTCATGGCTGCGCATCCGCGTTGCCAGCAGCGATTGATGCGCGTCGCGCATCGTGGTGTCGGTCACCAGCGCGCGCCGCTCCGCCAGCATCCAGTCGGCAAAGCCTTTCGGCCCCAGCCGGTCCAGAATTTGCTTGGTACCGTCCGCCCGCTCATGCCCAAAGCGCGGCGCTTCCGGCGTACGCGCCTCCGCCGCCGGGCGCGGCTTGCCGCGCGTTTCCGGATGGCCGTTCACCGTCACATCCGCGATGTAGCGCAGCAGCTTGGTGGCGCGGTCACGCCGCTTCGCCACCTGGAACAGCGCGGGCGTGTTGTCGATGAACCGCGTGGTGTATTTGTTGGCGGCGAAGTCCGGATGGTTCAGCAGCGCTTCCAGAAAGGCGAGGTTGGTCGCTACACCCCGTATCCGGTATTCGCGCAGCGCCCGGTCCATCCGCGCGATCGCCTCTTCCGGCGTCGGCGCCCAGGCGGTGACTTTCTCCAGCAGCGCGTCGTAAAACCGCGTCACCACCGCGCCGGAATAGGCCGTGCCGCCATCGGTGCGGATGCCAAAGCCGTGCGCGCCGCGATAGGCGGTGATCCGGCCATAATCCGGAATGAAATTATTCTCCGGATTTTCCGTGGTGATCCGGCATTGCAGCGCATGATCGCGCAGCTTTATCTGCTCCTGCGGCGGCACGCCGGTCTCCGCGACATCGCCGACATGGCCGCCTTCGGCGATGCGTATCTGCGCCTTCACGATGTCGATCCCGGTCACCACCTCGGTCACCGTATGTTCCACCTGCACGCGCGGATTAACTTCAATGAAGTAGAACTGGCCGCTCTCCATATCCATCAGGAACTCTACCGTGCCGGCATTACAGTAATCCGTGGCGCGGCCGATCGCCAGCGCCGCGTTGCACAGCTTTTCGCGGTCCTCGGTACTCAGATACGGCGCCGGCGCGCGCTCGATCACCTTCTGGTGGCGGCGCTGGATCGAACAGTCACGCTCGAACAGATGCACGAGGCCGCCATGCGAGTCCCCCAGCAGCTGCACCTCCACATGCCGGGCGCGGCGCACCAGTTTTTCCAGATACACTTCGTCATTACCGAACGCCGCCTTCGCTTCGCGCTTGGCGGCCACCACGGAGTCCAGCAGCGTCTCTTCGGTATCGATCGGGCGCATGCCGCGCCCGCCGCCGCCCCAGCTCGCCTTCAGCATCACTGGATAGCCGATCTCCGCCGCCATCCGCTTGATCTCGGCGCCATCATCTGCCTGGGCATCAGGCAGCGGCACGGTCGCCGGCATCACCGGCACGCCGACGGAAACCGCCAAGTTTCTGGCCGCCACCTTGTTGCCCAGCGTGCGCATGGTTTTCGATGTTGGGCCAATAAACACGATGCCGGCATCCGCGCAGGCATCGGCGAAATCCGGATTTTCCGACAGAAACCCATAGCCCGGATGAATTGCATCGACGCCGGCGGAGACCGCCACCCGGATCACGTCCTCGATCGACAGATACGCCTCGATCGGCCCCTTGCCACGGCCGATCAGATACGCCTCATCCGCCTTGAACCGGTGCAGCGAAAGCTTGTCGTGTTCAGGATAGATCGCGATCGTCTGAATGCCGAGTTCGGCGGCGGCACGAAAGACGCGGATCGCGATCTCGGACCGATTGGCAACCAGCAGGCGCTTAAACCGTCTCAACCTTCAACCCCCGCATGGTCCGCCCCTACCTCTAATATCTCCGGGACAAAACACAACCAGGCGCTACTGGCGGCTCTATTGCGGCATCGCTTCCGGAATGATCGTCTTCACGATGGTCGCATCCAGCGCTTCAAAACCTTCGTAGTCGATGGTGGCGTACAGCTCCTTGCGGGTCAGCATCTGTTCCACGCAGTTCTGCGCGCCGCCGTCACGGGCAATGGCCTTGAACAGCTTCTCCTGCGCCAGCGCCGCGACGCGCAATGAGGTCACCGGCCAGATCAGCATTTTATAGCCCATGTCTTGGAACTCGTTCTTCGTAAAGAATGGCGTGCGCCCAAACTCGGTCATGTTGGCGAGCAGCGGCACGTGCGCCGGCATCTTGGCTGCGAATTCCCGGAACATCGCCTCGGTATTCATCGCCTCGATGAAAATCGCGTCCGCCCCCGCCTGCACATACAGCTTCGCCCGCGCCACCGCGCCGTCCATGCCCTCCGAAGCCGCGGCGTCGGTCCGCGCAACGATATACAGATGCCGCCGTGCATGCGCCGCGGCAGCCACTTTCGCTGCCATATCCTGCGGGCTCGCCAGCTTCTTGTCGTTCAGATGGCCGCATTTCTTCGGCAGTATCTGGTCCTCGAGATGCACCGCCGCGGCGCCCGCATCTTCGAAGGCGCGGACCATGTTCATCACATTCAGCGCTTCGCCATAGCCGGTATCGCCATCCACCAGCACTGGCAGACCGGATGCGCGCGTCACCTGCCGCACGAAAAAACACACCTCATCGACCGTAATTATCCCGAGGTCGGGCAGCCCCATCGATGCGGTCATCGCCGCACCCGACAGATAGCACGCCTCGAATCCCGCCGCCTTCGCCTGCTGCGCCGCCAGGCCGTTATGCGTCCCCGGCATCGCCAAAATCCCCGGCCGCGCCAGCAACGCCCGGAACCGCTCGCCCGCCAAAGCAGCCGGCGCGCCGCCACTCAAATAGGTCATTTGCGTTCCCCAATCGGCAAAAATGGTAAATTCTCCGGCCCGGTGTAATTCGCCGAAGGCCGGATGATCTTGCCGTCGATCCGCTGCTCGATCACATGCGCCGCCCAGCCTGACGTGCGCGAAATCACGAACAGCGGCGTGAACATAGCGGTCGGCACATCCATCATGTGATAGGACACGGCGGAGAACCAATCGAGGTTCGGGAACATCTTCTTGATCTCGCCCATCACGCTCTCCAGCCGCTCCGCGACCTGGAACATCCGCATGCTGCCGGCCTCTTCGCTCAGCGCCTTCGCGACCCGCTTGATCACCACGTTGCGCGGATCGGCGATGGTATAGACCGGATGACCAAAACCGATCACCACCTCTTTCGCCTCCACCCGCCGGCGAATATCCGCCTCGGCCTCGTCCGGCGTGTCGTACCGCTTCTGTATCTCGAACGCCGCCTCATTCGCGCCGCCATGCTTCGGCCCGCGTAGCGCGCCGATGGCACCGGTGATCGCGGAATACATGTCCGCGCCCGTGCCGGCGATGACGCGAGCGGCGAAAGTGGACGCGTTGAACTCATGCTCGGCATACAGCACCAGGGACGTATGCATCGCCCGCACCCAGGAAGCGGAGGGCGGCCGTCCATGCAGTAGATGCAGGAAATGCCCGCCGATCGTCTCGTCATCGGTCCGCACTTCAATGCGCGTGCCGTTCACCGCAAAATGATACCAGTACAGCAACGCCGAACCGAGCGATGCCATCAGCTTGTCCGCGATGTCTTTCGCACCCGCGGTGTTATGGTCATGCGTCTCCGGCGTCACACAACCCAGCGCCGACACATAACTCCGCATCACGTCCATCGGATGCGCCGCCGCGGGGATCGCCTCCAGCACCGTCTTCACCGCCGCCGGCAGCCCCCTCAACGCCCGCAGCTTCGACTTATAGGCTTTCAAATCCGCTGCGTTCGGCAGGCTGCCATGCACCAGCAGATGCGCGATCTCCTCGAACTCGCACGCCTCCGCCACATCCAGAATGTCATAACCCCGGTAATGCAAATCGTTGCCGGTCCGCCCCACCGTACACAAAGCGGTATTGCCGGCGGTCACACCCGAAAGTGCAACGGACTTCTTCGGCTTCGGCGTTATGGTTTCACTCATTTTGGGCCCTTATAATTAAGCAAGGAAGCGCTACTTTTTTGAAAAAAAGTAACAAAAAACTTTTGCTAAACTAGGCCACGTTCACCGGCACGCCTTGGTCTAAGTCATAAATTTTTTGCTTCCGGGCGCGCAGCCTTTTTGTTCACAAAAATAAGTCTTCCTTCCCCTAAAATATCCCCGCCTTCGCTTCCTCCAGCCGCCCGGCCGGCAGCGCCACATTCAGCACCGCCAGCTCGCCCGCCGCCAGTTTCGGCAGGTTCTGCACCGCCTCCAGAAACCGGTTGCTTTCGCGGGTCGAGATGATGCCGTCGGTGATGCTTTGGAACTTATGGATGTAGTCCGCCCGCTCGAATGGCTTGGCGCCCAGCGGATGCGCGTTCGCCACCGCCATTTCATCTTCGAGCTTGCTGCCATCCTTGAAAAACACCTCGATGCGCGCGCCGAACGCTTTTTCGTTGGTGTCGAGCGTATGATAGCGCCGCGTCCACTCCGCGTCTTCCTGGGTCTCGATCTTCTGCCATAGCCGCACTGTATCCGGCCGCCCCGCGCGCTTCGGCGCATAGCTTGCCACGTGGTCCCAGCTGCCATCCTGCAACGCCACCGCAAAAATATACATGATCGAGTGGTCCAGCGTCTCCCGGCTCGCCTTCGGGTCCATCTTCTGCGGATCGTTGGCGCCGGTGCCGATCACATAATGCGTGTGGTGCGAGGTGTGGATGACAATCTTATCGATGGCATCCAAATCCTCGATCTGCTCGCGCATCCGGAAGGCGAGGTCGATCAGCGCCTGGCTCTGATACTCGGCTGAATGCTCCTTGGTGTAGCTGTCAAGGATCGCTCGCTTCGGCTCACCGAGTGCGGGTAGCGGCACGTGGTACAGCGCATCCTTGCCGTCCAGCAGCCAGGCGATCACCGAATCCTCGCCCTCATAAACCGGACTGGGCGCGCCTTCGCCCCGCATCGCCCGGTCCACCGCCTCGATCGCGAGCTTGCCCGAATGCGCCGGCGCATATGCCTTCCATGACGAAATCTCGCCCTTGCGCGATTGCCGCGTGGTGAAGGACACATGCACCGCCTGCTGCACCGCCTGGTAGATCACTTCCTGCTTCAGCCCTAGCAGCGTACCGATGCCGGCCGCCTGCGCCGGGCACAGATGCGCGATGTGGTCGATCTTATGCTCGTGCAGGCAGATCGCGCGCACCAGGTCGATCTGGATTTCGTAGCCCGTCGCGATACCGCGGATCAGGTCCTTGCCGGAGCGCCCCGCGGTTTGCGCTACCGCCAGGATCGGCGGGATATTGTCGCCCGGGTGGGAATAATCCGCCGCCAGAAACGTGTCGTGGTAATCCAGCTCGCGCACCGCCGTGCCGTTCGCCCAGGCCGCCCATTCCGGGCTTACCGTCACTTGTCGCGCGGCGCCGAATAACGTCGCCCCGCCTTTACGCGGATGCCCCAGCGCCATGCCGCGCGCGGAAACCACCGGCCGGCGGTTGACCGACGCGATCGCCACCGAGGCATTGTCGATGATCCGGTTGACGATCATCTCCGCCACCTCGCGCTGGACCGCCACCTTATCGGCGGCCACTCCCGCGATCTTCCATGCCAGCTGGTCCTGGCGGGCCAGCCTGGTTTTGGAAGGATAGACGCGGACTTCCTGCATCTGCATGGCGGCGGGGTTCCTTGATGTTTTGTTGCGCCCTCTTCGCGCGGAACGCTTCCGCCCGCCAGTGTCCCGGCTTGCATATAAGCGTTAACCGCCCTAACCGACTTGCGAAGTTTGTGAAGTTGATGCTGCCGAAGAAAATCTATGCCGGGGACCGCCTGCGCCGCCTGCGCCATCAAGCGGGGCTGAAACAGGCCAGCCTCGCCGCCCGCTTGCAAATCTCGCCTAGCTATCTGAACCAGGTGGAGCGAGACCAGCGGCCGCTGACCCCTGCTTTGCTCACCCGCCTCGCCGATGCCCTGAACGTCTCCGAAACCTACTTTGCCGATACCGAGGACCTCCGCCGCGCCAGCGAACTTCGCGAAGCTTTCGGTGATCCGCTGTTCTGGGGCAAGGACCTGGCGGCAGACGAGGTGCAGGCCGCCGTGCGCGCCGCCCCCGCCTTAATCGACAGTTTCCTGCACCTGTACCGCGTCTATGCCGGCCTCGAGCAGCAGAAAATCGAGACCCACAACAACCGCCTGGCCGACCACGCCGCCACCGCACCGCGCTTTCCCTACGACGAAGTGCGCGACTGGGTGCAGTCCCAGCACAACCATTTCGAAGCCCTGGACCGCGCTGCCGAACAGCTGTTCGAGGACGCGAAGTTCAGCAGCGCCACCCTGCGCGACGACCTCACCCGCTACCTCGCCGACCGCCATGGCATTGCCGTCGGCAGCACCCCGCGGCTGGTCGAGCAAGGCACCTTTTGGCGCCTGAACAGGCCCGCGAAACGGCTGACCCTGACGGAAGACGCGGCGGTGGAAAGCAAAACCTTCTGGCTCGCCCATGTCATCGGCCAGCTCGAACGCAAAGCGCTGGTGGAGCGCGAAGTCCGCCGCGCCCGCCTCGCCACCGAGGAAGCGCAAGGCCTGCTGCGCATCGGCCTCGCCAATTACTTCGCCGGCGCGCTGCTGATGCCCTATCGGCGCCTGTTCGACCAAGCGCAAACCTTGCGCTACGACATCCAGCGCTTGCAGGGCCATTTCGGCGCCAGCTTCGAACAGGTCTGCCACCGCCTCAGCACCATGCAGCGGCCGGACCTGCCCGGCATACCGTTCTACTTCGCGAAAACCGACATAGCCGGCAACATCCTGAAACGCAGCAGCGTCACACGCTTTCAATTCGCGCAATTCGGCGGCCCCTGTCCGCTATGGAACGTCTACCGCGCCTTCGCCCATCCCGGCGAAATCCTGGTGCAGCTCGCCAGCACGCCGGACCAGGCCACCTACCTCAACATCGCCCGCACCGTCGGCCGCGGCGGCGGCTCGTTCCTCAGCCGCCCTCGCGCCGTCGCCGTCGTGCTCGGCTGCGAAGTCCGCTACGCCGTGCAAACCATTTACGCCGCCGGCCTGGACCTCACCAACCTGGACGCCGCCGATCCCATCGGCCCCGGCTGCCGCGCCTGCGACCGCACCTCCTGCCGCCACCGCTCTGTCCCGCCAATAGGCCGCAGCCTAGACGTAGGCACCGCCGAACGCGGGGCCGTGCCGTACCGGGTGAGGATGGAGTAGAAGGAAGCGGTTCTTTTTTGTAAAAAGAACCAAAAAACTTTTGGTAGTCAGGTCTCATGCCCGTGGTGCGGCCAACGTCGATCTTAAACGGGCCGCACCGTCAACCCATCGTCATACGGGCATCCACGACTTTACCAATCCAGAAAAGCCTACGCCCCGCCGAACGCCAGCTCGATCAACTCCTTCGGCAACTCCGCGTTCAGCGCCGTGCTAGCTTCCGGCAGCAGCCTGTCCTCGATCAGCGTGCGCAACTCGTCCGCGGTGGACGACGCTTCCGCTTGGCATTCCTTCAAAATTTCAATCGTATGCGGCGCGTCGACTTTGCGGGCTAGAATTTCTAGTCCCTGATAGGCGCCGACCTCCTGCTGGATGGCGGTATGCAGCGCGTAGGCGCCGGCCAGATCCCGCACCGGCCCTTCCGCCGTCTGCCGATAGATGGCGGCGATCCCGCCGGCGGGCGCCAGATGGCCGGCATGGCTGTCAGGCCGGGCATGGCCGAAATGGGTCAGCACGCTGTCAATCCGTTGCGCCTGGGAGACACTCGCGGCGGCGCGCATGCCGGTAAACTCCCCCAGCGCGCCGCTGCCGTCCTGCAATGCCACCAGCAGCTCGTTCATCCCAAGCTGTGCCCGGTGCAGCGCGACGAGACCGGTCATCAGCATGCGCCGTACAGTCGAAGAGACCGCCGGCGCGGCGTTGATCGGCGCGTCATCCGCCATAACACCCGCTTGCTCCACCGTCTTCGGCACATCGCTGGCGGGGAAGCTGTCGGCGCTGCCCTCGTCCAGATGCTTGCCGTGGTCGGCGCCGCCGCTCATCGGTCCGCCTTCACGCCCGTTTCCTTGCGCCCAAGGAACTGCATGGTCGTGCCGGCAATGTGGTCGCCAATCCACTGCGCCATCCGCTCTTCCTCAACCAGCGACGCCTTCGCCGCGTTCAGCCCGGATTTGTCGCCCACCGCTTCGGCCATCACGATCAACGACTTATACGCTGCGATCTCGAAATGCTCGAAGGCAAAATTGGCCAAGGTATTCTTCAAAACCTCGTCCGGCGCCGGCGTGTGCGCGAGCGCCGCGAGGTTACCAACCAGACCCAGCGCCGCGTCCTTCACGGAGGAGTGGGATTCGGACAATCCGGCCAGCACTTCTTCGATCCGCGTGCGCTGCATCTCGGTTTCGTGAAGATGGTCGCGCAGTTTGGCGGCCATTTCCGGATAGTTCTCCAGACGCTCCAGCTGCCGGGAAATGAGCTGCGTCGCCTGCGTTTCCATCGCATGCGCATTGTTCAGGCCGGTGACGTAATACGTGCGGGTCGTGTCGAGAGTTTCGCTCATCGTGTCCTCCATCGTCGCCCCTGAAGGTGGCGGCGACCGCACATCGATCAATGCCGGATAAACAGAGTTTCACGAAAGGGTAAAACCCAGGCGTAGTTCGGCAAGGACGGTCTCGATCAAAGGTTCGAGCGGCAGCGTCACGTCTACGGCGACGAACCGCTCCGGCGGCGCCGGCTCTTCCAGTGCGGCGAACTGGCTGTCCAGCAGGGCCGCCGGCATGAAATGGCCCTGCCGAGCGGCGAGTCGGGGCGCGATCGCTGCCGGGCTGCCGCGCAGATACACGAAACACACATCCGGCTGCCCGCCGGCGATCAGCGCCCGGTACGCGCGCCGCAACGCCGAGCAGGTGATCACGCCCGGCCTGCCGGCCTCGCGCCACGCGATGATGGCGCGCGCGATCAGCCGCAGCCAGGGTTCGCGGTCGGCGTTCTCGAGCGGAACACCTTGCCGCATCTTTTCGATGTTCGCCAGCGGGTGAAACGCGTCGCCTTCGGTAAATGACCAGCCCAGCCGTTGCGCCAGCGCCGCCGCCACCGTTGACTTGCCGCAACCGGCGACGCCCATCACCGCCAGGTAGCGTGGGGGCGTTACTTGAAATCGTCCTTTGTCGCGCGCAGCCTTCCCAGCGTCTCCACGTCGGGCGCCCGCACGAACGGGTTGCACGCCCGCTCCGAGCCCAGCGTGCTCGGCAGCGTCGGCTGGCCTGCCGCCCGCAGCGCCCCGGCCTCGCCCGCCCGCTCCCGCAGCGCGGTGTTGCCGCCATCCGCGTGCAGGGCGAACTTCGCGTTGCTGACGGTGTATTCATGTCCGGCGCAGACCAGCGTGTCGTCCGGCAGGTCTGAAAACTTTCGCAGCGAACTGAACATATCCGCGGCCGTGCCCTCGGCCAGACGTCCGCAGCCGAGCGAGAACAGCGTGTCGCCCGGAAACAGCAGCGCGCCATCGGCAAAGAAATAGGCGACATGGCCGATCGTATGCCCCGGCGTGTCGATCACCCGCGCTTTCGCGGTGCCGAACTCGACCAGATCGCCCTCATGCACCGCGATGTCCAGCTTCGGCAGCCGATGCGAATCCGCCGCGCTGCCGACCACGGCCGGATGATACCGCGCCAGCAGCGCCGGCACGCCCTCGGTATGGTCGCGGTGGTGGTGGGTGAGGAAAATCATATCCAGCCGCCCGCCGGCGGCGGCCACCGCGGCCAGTGCCGCCTTCGGTTCGGCCGGATCGAGCAGCGCGACCTTGCCGCTTACCTCCTCGCGCAGCAGCCAGGCGTAGTTGTCGCTCAGCATCGGCACCGGCGTTGCGATCACGGTCAAGGCGCGCTCTCCTTCGTTAAATCCGATGATATATAGGCGCGATGGCGATCGATGCGCGAGACGCGGCGGAATTCTACGCCACCCCGCTGGGCGAGCTGACCGCGCGTTTGGTCCGCCGCAAGCTGGCGGCGCTGTGGCCGGACTGCACGGGCCGCGCGGTGCTGGGTCTTGGCTATGCCGGGCCGTATCTGCAGGCCTGGCGGCCGACGGCGGAACGCTGCGTCGCCTTGTCGCCGCGGCAGATGGGGCTGAACGCATGGCCGCGCGGCCGCGCCAGCCTGGCCTGCCTCGCCGAAGAGGAAGCATTACCTTTCGAGGACTGCAGCTTCGACCGTATTCTGTTCATCCACGGGCTGGAGCAGGCGGAGACCGCGCGGCGGACTCTGCGCGAGGCCTGGCGCCTGCTGCGCGATGACGGCCGGATCATCGTGGTGGTGCCGAACCGCCGCGGCCTGTGGGCCTATGCCGAAACCACCCCCTTCGGCCACGGCCAGCCCTATTCTCAAGGGCAGCTGACCCGGCTGCTGACCGGCCTGTTGTTCCAGGTAGAGTCGCGCATGGCGACGCTGTTCGCGCCGCCCCTGCACTGGCGGCTGAACCTCGGGGCCTTCGAAGTTTTCGAGCGGCTCGGCCAAACGCTGGCGCCACAATTCGCCGGCCTCACCATCATCCAAGCGCGGAAGGACGTGCTTGGCCTAATGCCGATCAGTCGTCAGTTGTCGGTCGCCAGTCGTCAGATACTGGTGCGGGGCTCCTCCGCCGTCGCCGGCTTGTCTTCACTGACCACCGACGACTGGCCACTGGCCACTGATTCTGGTGGGTGACCACTGAGGAAAGGAGGTGGCGGCGGCAGATAGGCGTACGGCATATAGATACGCTCGGCCTCAAACCGCCGTTTTACCCGCAGGTTGAACTCGCGCCGCACCGCCGCCTGCTGGCCGGGGCCGGTGCGGATCTGCCCGGTAATCACCAGCGCCGAAGCGCCGAACTGGTCGAGGCCGAACAATTTCAGGTCGTCCCTAATCATCGTGCCCCAGCTCGCCTCCTGCCGCATCTCCCGGCTGATGTCTTCCAGGATCGCGTAAACCCGCGTCAGGTCTTCCTCGTAATCGACCTGAATGGAAATCTGCGCGTAGCCAAAATCGCGCGTGAGGTTCGCGACCGTGGTGACCGACGAGAACGGAATGATGTTGATCGAGCCGTCCAACCCGCGCAGCCTGATCGTGCGGATGGAAAGCCGCTCCACCGTGCCCTGCTGGCCGGCGAGATTGACCACATCGCCCACTTGCACCGCATCCTCCAGCAGCAAAAACAGCCCGGTGATGATGTCCTGCACCAGCTTCTGGCTGCCGAAGCCGATGGCGATGCCGAACACGCCGGCGCCGGCCAGCAGCGGCGCCGCGTTGACGCCGATTTCCGACAGGCACACCAGCCCGGCGATCACCCCGATCGGCGCGCCGATGGTCGCCTGCAGCATCGGCATCAGCGTGCGCAGCCGCGCCGCCTGCCGCACGCGCTCGGCGGCGGCTAGCCGCTCGATCCGGCCGTGCAGCAGCGCATTGATGCTTTCCCAGACGGTGAGCGCGATCGCGATGGTCAGCACGATCGAGAAAAACGCCGAGATCAGCCGATGCGTGGTCTTATCCTCGCGCAGCCAGGGGACGACATGAAAACCCCAGCCTTGCAGGATGATGAACACGACGCCGACCACGATGACGATCTGCAGCACCAGCCGGATCAGCGGGTTGTAGGCCCGCGCCCGGGCGGTGATGGTGGCGCGGCGCGAATGATCGGCGTCGTCATCGGACAGCAGGTGATCCAGCAGCCACATGCTGCCGCTCCAGCTCAGCCGCCCCAGCGCCGACCCGCCGACCAGCACCAGAACGATCCGCAGCAACAGGCCAAAGGCGTGATGAATGCCGCCGGCCAGCGCGATCCACAGCGCCATGACGTAGAAGAGCGCGAGGTACGGCCAGACGAAGGCGAGGCGGCGGCGCGACTGGTGCACCATGTCGTTGTTGGCGCGGTCGCCGGCGATCCAGTCCGCCACGACATGCCGTGATTTCCAGATGATCAGCGCGACCTCGACATGCACCGCGAGCGCGCCCAGCCGGACAAGCACCAGCGTGCCGTTGCGCGGCAGGCCGAGCACTTCACACACCGAAATCGCGGCATAGCCCATCGCGCCGGTAAACAGGGTCAGCCTGACCCAGGCGACGATTTGCTCCGCGCGCGTGCTTTGCATCGGGATCAGCCGCAGCGCCGGCGCTTTCGGCGCCACGAAAAACCGCAGCAACTCCAAGGCCAGCCGGCAGGCGAGGTAAGCGTTGCACACCACCACGATCGAGAGCCGCGCCACCAGCTGGTCGATCGGCCCGGTGCCCAGAATGACCCCGGAGATCAACGCGAACGCAGCGACGGGGAGCAGCGCCATCGATAGGTAAAGCAGGCCGCGCAGGATCAGCCGGGCCCAGGCCGCGAGGCTTCGGCGGCGGCGGTTCGGCATGTCTTCCGTCTCACCCGCCTCGGCAGCGGCCAAGCCCTCCGGCCGTAGCGGCGGCGGCGGCTCCGCCGCGGCCCGGGCGGCCAAAGCAGCGCGCGGCCGAGCCAGAGCGAAGCGCAGCGCCGCCTCCGCCGCCAGCGCCGGCAGCACCGCGATTAATAGGCCGCGGCCGATATCCTTTGCCAGTTGGCGCCGCGCCGGGTTTACGCCGAAGCCGTTCAGCCAATCCCAGACCGGCGTCAGCCGCATCGATTGCTGGACCGCCGCGGCAAAGGTTTCGACCGTATGGTCGGCATCCGCGCCGATCACGCTGGTCAGCGACAGGCCGAGATTGCCGGTGCCGAACGGACGCGGGGTAGCGGGCATCGGCTGGTTCGGCGGCGTCGCCGGAGGGCTGGCGCCGGTAAGTACGGCGAGCGGCGAGCCGGGAATGATCGTCGCCTCATGCTTGACCACAGCCGCCGCCGCCGCCGCCGCCGGCTGATGCGTCGCCTCCGGATTGGTGGCGGCGCGCGCCGGACCGCACAGCGACGCAAAAAACAGCAAGGACAGCAGAAGGCGCATCGCGGCAGCCAAACGAGGGAACAGCGCTCAAGTCAATGCGCCGTTCGCTTCACCAGCCCGCCAGGCGCAGGCTGAACAAGGCCAGTGCCAGCGCCGGCCCGAATGGCGCCGGCTGGTCCAGCCGGCCGCCCGCGACAATCCGCCAGCCCACGATCCAGACGATGCCAAGGCACCCCGCCAGCAGCACAACCTCCGGCAGCGCCGCCACCCCTGCCCAAGCGCCGGCGGCGGCGAACAGCCTGGCGTCGCCCGCGCCCAGCCCCTCCCGCCCCCGCAACGCGCGATAGCCGGCGTTGAGCAGACGGAAGGCAAGATAGCCGAGCACTGTTGCCGCGGCATGGTCGGTCAGAGTGGCCGGCGCAAAAACAGCGGTCACCCCCAGCCCTGCCAGGATCAAAGGCAAGGTGATCGCATCGGGGAGGATCAACGTCTCGGCGTCGATCCAGCCGGCGGCCAGCAGCGCCCAGCCCAGCCCGGCATCCACCCAAGCGCGCGCTGTCAGCCCATCCGCCGCCAGAGCGGCGGCGGCAACGGCAAGGGCGGCAATCTCAATGGCCAGGCTGAACCAGCCGATTGGCGCGAAACAGGCCCGGCACCGGCCCCGCAAGACGGCGAAGCTGAGCAGCGGCACCAGCTCCGCAGGGCCCAGCCGATGCCCGCAGCTTTCACATGCCGAACGCCGCCAGGCCCATCCCTTGGGCACCTGGCCCCGGCCCGCCGGCGCATGCCGGATGACGACGCCGAGCCAACTGCCGATGAACGGCGCCAGTACCAGCAGGCCCCAGTCGAAAATGAAGGAAATATACATGCCGAGGAAATATAGACATAATGCTGTCACTTGCCTTCGCCACGCGAAAGTCTGAGTGGAGGGCAGCGCGCCAGGCCGCCGCCAAACATGGAACGTGCCCGATGGATATGATGCCCGCTCCCGCTCTGGAGCTGCAAGCCCCGCCCCCGGTCGCCGCGTTGTCGCGGCGGCTGCTGGCGGCTGGGCTGTGCGACGCGGTGGCTCTCGAGCGCGCCGAGACAGTCGCCGAGGAGTTGGGGCTGACCTTGCCGCAGGCGCTGGCGCGGCTCGGCCTCGTGTCCGAACGCGGCCTGGCGGAGCTGCTGGCGGAGATTTGCGGCCTGAAGCTGGCGGACGCCGCGTGCTACCCAGCGGCGCCGGTGCTGCCGGAACGCCTGCGCCCGCGTTTCCTGCGTGCCGCCCATGCGGTGCCCATCGCGCTGGAAGCGAATGAGCTGGTGCTGGTCTTGGCCGACCCGCTGGAGCCGTTTACCGCGGCCGCGGTCAGCCTCGCCACCGGCCGCCACGTGCGGGTGGAAGTCGGCGTGCCGGTGGAGCTGGAAGCAGCGCTCGAACGGCTGTACCCGGCGGCGGAAGCGCAACCCGGCGCTCCCGCCGAAGCCGCCTCGGACGACGACGCCGAACGGCTAAAAGATCTTGCCAGCGAGGCGCCCGTCATCCGCCTGGTCAACCAGATCATCGCCAAGGCGGTCGAGACTCAGGCGTCGGACATCCATATCGAGCCGTTCGAGGACCGCCTGCGCATCCGCTACCGCTATGACGGTGATCTGCAGGAGGCGGAGACGCAGCCGGCGCGGCTGACACCCGCAATCGTCTCGCGCCTGAAAATCCTCGCCAGGCTGGACATCGCGGAACGCCGGCTGCCGCAGGATGGCCGCATCCGCATGGCGGTGCGCGGCCAGGACGTGGTGTTCCGCGTCGCCACCGCGCCCTGCCTGCACGGCGAGATCGTCGTGCTGCGCGTGCTGGACCGCGGCTCGGTCGCCTTCGACTACGCCACGCAAGGCCACGCGCCGCAGGTGATCAGCCGCCTGAACGATGCGCTGGCCAGCCCGAACGGCATCCTGCTGGTCACCGGCCCCACCGGCTCGGGCAAAACCACGACGCTGTATACCGCGCTGCTCGGCCTGAACGCCGAGCAACGCAAAATCATCACCGTCGAAGACCCGATCGAATACCAGCTCCCCGGCATCAACCAGATCCAGGTGAAACCGCAGATCGACCTCGGCTTTGCCAGCCTGCTGCGCTCGATCGTCCGGCTTGACCCGGACGTGATCATGATCGGCGAAATCCGCGACCTGGAAACTGCGGAAATCGCCGCCCGCTCGGCGCTCACCGGCCACCTCGTGCTCTCCACCCTGCACACCAACTCGGCGGCGGCGGCGATCACCCGGCTGCGCGACATGGGGCTGGAGGACTATCTGGTCGCGGCGGTGCTGCGCGGCGTGCTGGCGCAGCGGCTGGTGCGGCGGCTGTGCCCCGCCTGCAAACGCCCCGGCCCCGCCGCGCCGGAACTGCGCCAACGCTTCGGCCTGGCCGGCGACACCATCTGGCACGCCGTGGGCTGCCCCGCCTGCCGCAACACCGGCTACCGCGGCCGCCAGGCGATCGCCGAATTCCTCGCTCCCGACGCCGACATCGAACGCCTGCTCTTCGCCCGCGCCGATCAAAACGCCATCGAACAAGCGGCAGTCGCGGCGGGCATGCAAACCATGCTGCAATCCGGCATCGCCGCGGTGGAACAAGGCGAAACCACGATCGAAGAAATCCTCCGCGCCGTGAGGGCGGAGGAATGAGAGGCAAGCAAGGACTTCTTTTTGTGAACAAAAAGAAGCAAAAAAACGTTATCAATCTAGGCCTGTGCCCGCGTCCCCGCCAATGCCCATGGCCCAGAATGACAAAAGTTTTTTGGTGCTTTTCTTCAAAAAAGCACTGCTTCCTTTAATGCCTTCTTTCCAGTACCGCGCTTTGGGCGGCGGCGAGGTGGTGCGCGGCGTGGCGGAGGGCGCCAGCGTGGCGGAGGTGGCGGCGGCGCTGCATGGCCGTGGACTGATGGTGCTGGGGATTACGCCGGCGCGGCGGGTTTCGGGTTTGCTGAACCTGGAACTTGGCGGTGGCGGCCTGCGGCGGGGCGAGCTGACCGAGCTGACACGGGAGCTGTCGGCCATGTTGGGCGCGGGCCAGGACCTCGACCGGGCGCTGCGCTTTCTAGTGGAGGGCGCCGCGAACAAGCGGGTTGCGGCGGTGCTGGGTCGGGTGCGGGACGCGGTGCGGGACGGCGCGCCGCTGGCCACCGCCTGCGCGCGCGAGCCGCGCAGCTTTCCGAAACTCTATATTGGTCTGGTCCGCGCCGGCGAGGCCGGGGGCGCGCTGGCGGTGACGCTGGAGCGGGTCGCGGGACTACTGGAACGGCAGCGCAGCCTGAACGCCACGATCCAGGCCGCGCTGATCTATCCGGCGATCCTTGTCGTCGCCGCCACCGGCTCCATCATTCTGCTCCTGACCCGCGTGCTGCCGCAATTCGTGCCGCTATTCGCGGAGAACGGCGTGCCGGTGCCGCCCTCCACCGCGTTTCTGCTGGGCGCCGGCGCGGCGGTGTCGCGCTTCGGCCTGCTGGCATTGGCGCTGCTGGTCGCCGGCGGCGCGGCAGCGGTCTGGGCGCTGCGCCGGCCGGGGCCGCGTCTGTTGGCGGATCGCGCGCTGCTGGCGGTGCCGGTGGTGGGCGGGCTGCTGGGCGAGGTGCTGGCGGCGCGGTTCGCCCGCACGCTCGGCCTGCTGCTGGTCAACGGCGTGCCGCTGCTGGCGGCGCTCGGCCTCACCGGCGAGGTGCTGGGCAATAGCGTGGCGCGAACGGCGGTGGCGCGGGCCGCGGAAAGCGTGAAAACCGGACAGGGCTTGGCCCGCGCGCTCGCCCGCTCGGCGGTATTTCCGGCGCGGCTGGTGCATCTGCTGCGGCTGGGCGAGGAGACCGCGCAGCTCGGTCCGATGGCGCTGCGGGCGGCGGACATCCATGAGGAACGCACCCGGCTCGGCGTGCAGCGCACGGTGGCGCTGCTGGTGCCGGCGATCACCATCATCATGGGCGCCGCCGTCGCCGGAATCGTGTCGTCGCTGCTGCTCGCCATGCTGAGTCTGAACGACATTGCCCAGTAGCACCCAATCGCGCCAGAGCGGCTTTACCTTGATCGAGATGGTCGTGGTGATCGCGGTGCTCGGGCTGGTGATCGGCGCGCTGGCCGCGATCGGGCCGCCGCGCGACCGCTGGCTGCGCACGCGAGCCGCCGCCGCCGATGTGGCGGGGGCGATGCACCAGGCCGCCGGCCGCGCCATTGCAACCGGCCGCCCGGTGGCACTTGCCTTGCCGGCGCTGCCCGCCTGGCTTGCCGTGGCCGTGCAGGCGCCGGCTGGGGGCATCGTGTTCCAGCCGGACGGCAGCGACAGCGGCGGCAGCGTGCTGCTGGAGGAAAACGGCAGGCAGATCAGCGTCAGTGCGGATTGGCTGACCGGACGGATCGGCATCCATGCCTCTTAATCGCCAATCCGGTTTCACGTTACTGGAAGTCATGGTGGCCTTCGTGATCGCGGCTTTGGCTACCGTGGCGCTACTCGCCGCCGGCTTCCACGGCGCCGCCGGCAATCGCGCCGCCGCAAGCGATCAGGAAGCGGTGTCCCGCGCGCAATCGCGGCTCGCTTCCATCGGCGTGCTGACGGCGTTGCACCCGGAGCAGCTCGCCGGCGACGACGGCGGCGGTTACAGCTGGCGGCTCACCGTCACCACGCTGCAAAGCAGCGGTCGGCTCACACTCTACGCCGTCAGCGTCACCGAACAGATCGGCACGCGCTCCGTGCGGCTGGACACCGAACGTGCGGGGCCAGGCTCATGACCGCGCGGGATGCTGGTTTCACCCTGCTGGAAATGCTGGTCGCCCTCGTGGTATTCGGCCTGCTGATGGCCGGGCTGACGCAGACGACACGTTACGGCCTGACCGCCTGGTCCAAGGAGCGCCACAGCGCCGCCCAGCCGGAAGCTTTGGCCGCCGCCGATGGCGCGCTGCGCCGGCTGCTCGAGCAGGCCTCCCCCACCGGCTTCACCGGCTCGCCGGACAAGCTGGCCTTCACCACCATCCTGCCGGCTGGCGCGCGGGTGCCCGGAGGCCTCGCCGATGTCGTCCTGCTTGCTGCGGCCAACGGCCTGATACTGCGCTGGGCGCCGCATCCGCCAGGGGTGCCACTCTCCCCGCCGCCTCCGCCACAGACCGAACCGGTGCTGCCCGGCGTCACCGCCATCCGGGTTAGCTACCTCACGCCGCAGCCAAACGCCTCGCCTGTCTGGGCCGACCACTGGAACCGCAAAAGCGCGCCGCTGCTGGTCCGCATCGGCTTCGCCTTCGCGAGCGCCGAAACCTGGCCAGACCTGATCGCCGCCCCGGCCGCGGGCGGCCCGTGACATGAAGCATCCATTTTTCTCTTGTTTAGGCGAAGACTGCCCGCGCGCATGATTCCAGCTTCCTTATCTTCCCCGATGCCCGTGCTCATCGAGTTCTTTAACTGGTGGCTGCGGCAGATCCGCTCGTTGCCGATCGGGCGGCGGCGGCGGCCGGGCGAGCAACCCGACGCGGTGATCGTGACGGTGGATGAGCTGCGCCTGGACCCCGAACTGGCGGCGAGCGGCAGCGTGCTGATCCGGCGCGACGGCAAAGCCGTATCAAGCACGCCGCTCAGCCTGCCGCACCAGCATCTGATGCCGGCGGTGCCTGCAATGCCGCCGGCGCTGCGCACAGGCCTGCGTCTGCCGCCCGGCATGGTGCTGCACCGGGAGGTCACGTTGCCATCGGCGGCGGCGCGTGACCTGTCCGCGATGCTGGTCTTCGAAATGGACCGGCTGACGCCCTTTGATGCCGCCGAGTTGCTCTGGAGCACCGGCCCAGCCCGCCACTCCGCCAACCGCGACTTCAAGAAATTCAGCCTGCTGCTGGTCCTGCGCCGGCCAGTCGAGGCGCTGCTGGCGGCGCTGGGGCAGGCGGGGCTCCGGCCCTCCTTCCTGGAATGCGAAAACGGCCTGATCGAGCTGCGCCAGGGGCCCGCGCCGGCGCATTTTCAGCGGCGCGCGCTGTGGCTGCTATGCGCCGGATTAGCGCTGGCCTGTCTAGCCGTACCGGTGCTCCGCCAGCAGGCCGCGCTGAACAACGCCGGTCAGCAAATCGCCGCACTCGCGCCGGCGCTGCGGGAGACGCAGGCGCTGCGGACACGCCTCGCCGCCGCCGCCGCCGCGCAGGCCGCGATCACGGCGGCGCAACAGCAAGGCGACACGTTGCGCAGCCTCGCCGTGCTGACGCGCGCTTTGCCAGACGGCACCTGGCTAAGCGACCTAACACTCAAAGACGGCGACCTGACGATCGACGGCCAGTCGGCCGACGCGGCCGCGCTGATCGCGGTGCTGGCGGCAACGCCAGCCTTCCACGATCCGCGGTTCGTGGCGCCGGTGACCCGCGCGATCAACGGCGATGCCGACCTGTTTTCGATCAACGCCACGGTGACGCCATGAATTACGCTCTGCCGGAGGGCCGGGCCGGGCAGATCAGCGCCGCCGGGCTGGCGCTGCTCGCGCTGGCGGCGGTGGCGTTCGGCGTCATCGCGCCGCTCAGCGACTGGTACGGCGCTCGCGCCGCGCTGTTGCAGGATGAGCGGCAACAGCTGGCGCATATGCTGGCGCTGCAACGGACGCTGCCGTCGCTGCGCCGGAGCGCCGCGGCGGCCGCGCAAACGGCGAACGCCACCGTGCTGCTGCCCGGCGGTTCGGACGCGATCGCCGGCGCCGCCTTGCAATCGTCGCTGCAAAACCTGGCCGCGCGGTCCAGCATCAGCCTGGACAGCGCCGAGATGCAACCGGCCGATGATGTGGGCGCGCTGCGGCGGATCGGCGTCGCGGTCAGCGTCACCACCACCTGGCCAGCGCTGATCACGCTGCTGGCACAGATCGACAGCGCCAGCCCGCGCATGATCGTCGATGACCTCACGATCAATGGTAACGCGCCACCCGACCCACGGCAGGAGGTCAGCCTGCAGGCAACGTTCACCGTCTCCGCCTTCCGTGCCGGCGGCGGCCCCAACAGCGACGCGGACGGTGGTTCGTGACCGCGCCGGATCTGATGCCGACGGTGCTGGCGGCGCTGCTGGCGGCGCTGCTGGCAGTGGAGGCGATCGCGCCGCTGCCGCAACCGGCACCCCTGCCGCCACCGCATGCCGCGGCCGCGCGCCCGGCTGCCATCGCGCCGGCCAGCTCGGCGGACGCGCAAGCGGCGATACTGGCGCGGCCCTTGTTCAGGCCGGACCGCCGGCCGCCGCAAGCCGCCCCGGCCGTCCTTGACGAGACGGTGCCCAGGCTCTCCGCCATCGTGATCACCGGCGCCGGCCGCAGCGCGATTTTCATCGCCGATAACGGCAGCGCCGCCGTGCTGCGCCTCGGCGGCCACATCGGCGCGTATCAGCTGCAGACCATCGCGCCGGACAGCGTGAGCTTGGTTGGCCCGAACGGCGCGATCAGCGTGCATCCCAGCTTCACCGCCGCCGCCCCGGCACCCTCGCCAAACCCGCCCGCCGCACCGCAGCCACTGCCGCCGCCGACCGGGCTGTTTTCCAACATGCCGCAATGAGAGGCGCCCTGCGAACTTTGGCGCTCTTCGCCGTCGCGGCCCTGGCCGGGTGTAACGCGCCCTCGGCCGGCCCGGCTTCGCTGGCCGCCGCGCCGGCGGCGCCGCTGATTGCCCAAAGCCAGCTGGCGCCGCCGGATACCGGGCGGATGGACAGCGCGATCACCGGCGGCGGCAACGGCTTGCGGCCCAGTGCCAGCTACAGCGCCGCCGCCCCGGTCGTGCTTACCCAGGCCGCCGGCACACCTAGCCAAGGCGACATCTCGCTGGATTTCGCCGATACCGACATCCGCACCGTGGTCGCGCAGATCCTCGGCACCATCCTGCAGCAGAACTATACGATCGACCCTAGCGTGACCGGCACCGTCAGCCTGCGCACCGTGACACCTCTGGCGCGCGACGCGCTGATCCCGACACTGCAGACCCTGCTCGCGCAGAACAACGCGGTGCTGGTGCGCACCAACGGCATCTACCGGGTGATGCCGGCGGACAAGGCCGCCGCCTCGCCCGCGCTCGCCGGGAATGACGCGTTGGGCGGCACCGTGGTGGTGCCGCTGCGCTTTACGTCCGCGGACCAGCTGGCCGCCGCCTTGCAGCCTTACGTCACCAATAGCGGCAGGATCGTCGCCGCACCCGACCAGAACGCGCTGATCGTGGAGGGCGACCCGGCCAGCCGCGCCGCGCTGGTGAATCTGATCCAAGCCTTCGACGTCGATGCTCTGGCCGGCCAATCTTTTGAGCTGTTTCCGGTCACCAGCGGCGACGCGCGGGACTTTGCCTCCGCATTTTCCGCCGCGCTGGTGAAAGGCGCGAACGCCCAGCTGTCCGCGACGGTCACGGTGGTGCCGCTCGAGCGGATCAACGCCGTGCTGGTGATCGCGCGGGCCGAAAGCTTCCTGTTCGACGCGCAGCGCGTCTACGCGGTGCTGAACCAGGTGGAGAGCGAGACGGTGCGCAGCTGGCACGTCTATTACCTGCAGAACAGCCGCGCCAATGACGCCGCCTACGTGCTGCAACAGGCGTTCACGCCGAACGACGTGACCGCGCAGCCGACCCCGCAGGCGACCGGCCAGACCACCAGCGCGCTCAACGGTGGATCCGGCGACAGCGGCGGCGCCAGCAGCGGCAGCGGGACCAGCGGCAGCGACACGGCGGGCGGCATCACCGGCCTCGGCGGCAGCGGCGGGATCGGCGGCCTGCTCGGCGGCAGCGTGACCGATACCGGCACATCGTCCAGCGGCGCGCCAAGCGGCCAAAGCGGCGGCCAAAGCGGCGGCCAAAGCAGCGGCGACCAGAGCGCCGCCGGCGCCAGCGCGCTGCTCGGCCCGCTCTCATCGGGCGGCGGACAAGTGGATGCCGATGCCCTGCGCATCATCCCCGACAACCAGAACAACTCCCTGCTGATCTATGCGACCGCCGTGGAAAACGACCGCATCCAGGCGATGCTGGACAAGATCGATAGCAGCCCGGTGCAGGTGCGGATCGACGCCACCATCGCCGAGGTGGACCTGAACAGCGCGCTGCAATACGGCACGCAGTTCTTCTTCCGCTCCGGCGGCATTAACGCGGTGCTGAGCAACGGCACCACCGCGGCGCTGGACACCAGCTTTCCGGGCTTCGTGCTCTCCGGCCATAACGGCGACGCCGCGCCGCTGGCGATCTCGCTATTACAGGCGGTGACCAAGGTGAATGTGCTGTCCTCGCCGGAGTTGCTGGTGCTGGACGGCCAGGCCGCCAGCCTGCAGGTCGGCGATCTGGTGCCGTATCTGACGCAAACCTCGCAGAGCACGCTGTTGTCCGACGCGCCGGTGGTGAACTCGATCGACTACCGCGAAACCGGCGTGATCCTGCAGGTCACGCCGCATGTCGGAAGCGACGGGCTGGTGACGCTGGACGTCGCGCAGGAGGTCAGCGCGGTACAGCCCAACGTCACCACGGCCGGGATCAACTCGCCCACTTTCTCGGAACGCGCGGTGACCTCGCGGGTGGCGGTGCAGGACGGCCAGACCATCGGCCTCGCCGGCCTGATCCAGGATTCTGACTCGCACGCCAATCAGGGCGTGCCCTTCCTGAAAAACGTGCCGCTGCTGGGCGATCTGTTCAGCACCCAGAACAACCAGCGCACCCGCACCGAGCTGTTGGTGCTGATCACCCCGCATGTGATGCGCAGCCAAGCTGACGCCGCGGACCTGACCGCCGACATGCTGGAACAGATGCCCAACGCCGCCGCCGTACAAAGCATGTTGCGACTGACCCCAGTCGCCGGCTCCGCCGACCCTGACCAGGCGCTGCGCGCCAGGCTGCCGCCACCGTGACGGGTCAGAGGGGGTTCGCGCTGCTAATCGTACTCTGGACGATGGTGCTGCTGGCGCTGCTGATGAGCCAGGTGCTGGCGAGCAGCAGGGTAGCGATCGGTCTCGCGGCCAATCTGCGCCTGGCCGCGCAAGAGCGGGCGGCGGATGACGGCGCGGTGCAGGCGGCGGTGTTTCATCTGGAGGCGCCTGGGCCGGCGCACTGGCGGCCGGACGGCGCCACGCGGCAAGTCACTATCGCCGGCGTCCCGATCGCGGTGCAGGCGCGCAGCCTGGGCGGCATGGTGAACCCGAACCTTGCCTCCGCCGCGGTACTCGCCGCGCTGCTGCGCGAGGTCTCGGTGCCGCAGGATCAGGCCGACAGCATTGCCAGTGGGATCGTCAGCTGGCGCACGCCGGCCGCCAATCAGGCCGCCGGCGCCGCCGCGCGGGACGCATACCGCCGCGCCGGCCGCGCTTACGCGCCGCCGGGCGCGCCGTTCCAGTCGCTCGCCGAACTCAGCAACGTGCTCGGCATGACGCCTGGCATTTGCGCGCGGCTGCAACCCTATCTGAGCCTATATGCGCCGGCCGAGCCGGACCCCGCTTTGGCCGCTCCGCCGGTGCGCGCCGCGCTGGCGCGGGTCCCCTCTACCGCGCTGGCCGGCGGCGCGGGTGCGCCGGTGGTGCAGATCAACGCCTGCGCCGCCGCCGGCCTATGCCGCCACGCCGTCGTCAGCCTGTTCGGCGCGCGCGCAAATGCCCCGTTCCGCATGCTGCAGCTGAATTAGCATGTCGAAATCGAGTCTAATTACAGATCAGACCCGGATCGCCCGGCTGCCCCGGCTTATCGGCGTCGCCCAGCGAGCACAGGTCGTAATCATGGTCCGCCCGCGCCGAAGGCTGCTGATACATGAACGGATGCCCCCAGGGATCGAGCGGCACCGTAGCGCTCTTCAAATATGGACCGGACCAGGTGGTCACATCCGCCGGTTGCGCGATCAGCGCCTGCAGGCCGTCCTGCGTGCTCGGATAGCTGCCGGCATCCAGCTTATAAAGATCGAGCACCGATTCCAGCTGCGCGACGGATTGTTTCGCGATCGAATTCTTGGCGTGGCCCAACTGCTTCAGCACCGCCGGCGCGACCAGCCCGATCAGCAAACCGAGAATAACGATCACAACCAGCAATTCCAGCAACGTGAAGCCAGCCTCAAGAAAGCCGGCGTCCGGGCAGCCGGCGTCCGGGCAGCCGGCGTCCGGGCCACCGGCGTCCGGTTCACGTTGTTGAACGGTCGATGAGGTTCGCGTGTTCATGCTGCGGCTGGACCTGGCGTTTCGCGGCTTGCTAACGCAACCGCCTGGCACCGTCAAAGCCCGCGGCCCGGCGGCGTCCGGCGTAATCACATGATCCACTACCTCGCCTGCATGCTCACCGTGGCCTCCATCGCGCATCTGCCGCCGCGCGTGCTGCCAGTCATCGAAACGCTGGAAGGGGGCGCCCCCGGCATGGTGCGGCCGGACGCCAACGGCACAGCCGATCTCGGCGTCATGCAGATCAACACGATCTGGATCCCCGCCTTGTCGGCGCGGGCGGAGCTGTCGCCGGCGGAAACTCGGGCGCGGCTGATCAACGATCCCTGTTTCAACATCGCCGCCGCCGCTTTGGTCCTGCGGGTGTATCTGGCGGAGACCCATGGCGCGCTGCTGCCGGCCATCGGCGACTACCACTCGCACACGCCCTTGCTTAACCGTCTATACATCGCGCGGGCAGAGGCGGTCGCGGCCGGAATATTCGGCCGGAGCCCCGAACCATAGCGGCCGGCGTTCAGCCGATCACGTACAGAAACACCCCGCAGCCGACCACCATCGTCATCAAGATTGCCGAGCAAATCCAGCCCGGTATCGGCACGACGTGATGTTCCTCCACTTCTTCCTTTTCCAAATTACTTCTCCCAATTATTAAATTATTCTTTTAGACACGGCGGTTTTGACGACTTTATGCCCGGCCCGGTTATTGACCCGAAGACAGACGATGTTCTCGGTATCACATACTACTTTCGTAGCAAAATGAACATAAAATCGCGCAATAACCGCCTATTTTCTTAAAACAGGCCAAACCTTCCCGCTGGAGAGGCCGTTTGGAACGTCGTTGGTGAGTCAGCTGGGGGCACCTCGTTGCGGCGGCGTCCTTCAATGGAAGCGGAGCGTACATTTAGGACGCGAGCATCGCAGCGCAGAAAGACGCTCCAGATGACCGCCAGAGCGGGTTTACGAACGGCCGCTCAGTCGCGCCGCAAAACCTTGCCGTAATAGCCATCCTGGTAAATCAGCGGGTCGATGTCGTCGCGTATGCGTATCGCATCGACTGTCCCGATAAAAATCGTGTGCGTCCCGAACACCATGCTCTGCGCCAGCGTGCAGACCAGCACCGCCTGCGCGCCGGCAAGCACGGGCACGTTGTCCAGATGGCTCCAGACGCCGTGCCGGAAGCGTTCCGGCCCTTTGATCTTGCCGCTGAAAATCGGCACCAGCGGGGCATTGTCCGCATGCAGAATATTCACCGCGAAACGTTTGCGTTTGATCAGCACGTCCGAAGCGCTGGCCGAGCGGTTGACGCAGGCGAGGAGCGCCGGCGGCGCGGTGGAGACCGAAGTTACCGCCGTGGCGGCCAGACCATGATAGCCTTCGTCATCATTGGTGGTGACGAGGGTGACCGTGGCGGCGAGCCGGCGCATTGCGAGCTTGAAGCCGTCGACCACGTTGTCGTGGGCGCTGCCATACCAGGTTTCTTCGGCCAGATTGTCCATCATCACGTCCCCAACGTTAAGTACCGCTTCGAAAGCCTGACACGGCGCCGTCAGGTCCGCTTCGGCGAGGCAGCCCGCCTGCCGTGCCGCCTCCTCGTGATCATCCCCCGTATCAATATCGGATGACAACCCCCGCAGGTTCAGGGTACGCGCCCGCGTTCATCCGGCCGCCTCCCCCTTGCGCATCCCCCGCGGCTGGCTGGGACGGGAGGATTCGAACCTCCGCATGGCGGAATCAAAATCCGCTGCCTTACCGCTTGGCGACGTCCCAAAGGCGCGGCCTGGTCATAGGTCTGCGGCGCCCGTCTCGTAAAGGCCCCCGCCCCAGCACCACCAGCCCGGCTGCCGCAGCGCGTCGGCCGCCGCCACCGCCGCCGCGGGCTCCGGAAATAGCGCGAAGCAAGTGGCGCCCGAACCGCTCATCCGCGCCAGCAGCACACCCGGCAGCGCCCGCAGCGCCGCCAGCACGTCGCCGATCGCCGGGGCAAGCACCAGCGCCGGCGCTTCCAGATCATTGCGCAGCCCCGCCAGATCGCGCGCCATCGCCGCCGCGTCCGCCCAGCCCGCCGGCAGCGAAGCGGGCGCGCTGAACCCGGCCCTGCGCGCTCTGAACACCGCGGCCGTGGCGACCGGCACGCCGGGATTAACCAGCACGATCCCAAAGCGCGGCAAGCCTGGCGCGGCCGCCAACGCGTCGCCAACGCCGCCCATGCGCGCCGGTGCGCTGGCCAGACAGACCGGCACATCCGCGCCCAGCCGCAGCGCCAGTTCCGGCGTTACCGTCCCGCCCCACAACTTTACCAGCACCCGCAGCGCCGCCGCCGCGTCCGCCGAGCCGCCGCCGATGCCCGACGCCACCGGTAGGTTTTTCGTCAACACCAGCGCCGCGCCCCCGTCCGGGTTCAGCAGCCGCGCCGCCCGCAGCATCAGATTATCCGGCTCCCCGTCCAGCGCCGCGCCGAACGGCCCCGCAACCCGCAGCGACAAACCCGCGGCCGACGCCGCGGCAATCTCATCGCCCACCGCCGGAAACACCGCGAGGCTATCGAGCAAATGATATCCGTCCTCCCGCCGCCCGGTGACGTGGAGATACAAATTCACTTTCGCTGGCGCGAACTCAGAAAACATTAGCCCGGCTGGCCGGCTTGTTTCAGCTTTGCCTCAATCTGCGCCTGCAGTTTCGCATCCGGCTTCAGCGACAGCGCACGCTGCCACTGATAACCCGCCTGCAGCTTCATCCCCTCTGCCCAGAACGCGTCGCCCAGATGCGCGTTCACTTCCGCGTCATCCGGATCGCGCTCCACCGCCTGCGTCAGCAGCCCGATCGCCTGCGCCGTGTGCCCTTGTTTCAGGGTGATGTAGCCGAGCGAGTCGATCACTGCGCCGTCGTTCGGGTCCAGCCCGTTCGCCTCCTGCAGCATGTGCTGCGCGTCCGCCAGCCGCTCGCCCTTCAGCGCCCAGCTGTAGCCGAGATAGTTCAGCACGTAAGGCTGGTCCGGCGAGAGCGCCAGCGCCTTCAGCATGTCCGGCTCGGCGGCGTGCCAGTCGCCGGCTTGATCCTCGGCGATGCCACGGTCGAAATACAGGCTCCAGGCATCGGCCGGCGGCGGCTGGCCGGTCAGCGCGACCGCCTTGTCATAGGCAGAGGTCGCTTGCCGGAACTGGCCGTTGCCGCGCAACACATCACCCGCCGCGGCCAACGGCGCCGGATCCCCCGGATCGCTGGCCGCTACCTGGTTCAGCAGCGCGACCGCCTGATCCGGCTGGTTCAGCGACGCCAGCAGGCTCGCCTCCTGCACCGCCGCCGCGCCGAACAGCGGGTCGGTCGCCGGCACCGGCCGCAAGGTCGCCAGCGCGTCGTTCAGCTGCGCCGGCGTCGGCGGGGTGTTGGGGTCCGCACCGCCGGCCTGCAGATTGGCGAGCAGCAGCCGCGCCGCCGCGAGGTCCGGCCGCAGCGCCAGCGCGAACCGCAGAAACGTGATGCGCAGCAGCACCTGCGGCGGCTGGTCGAGCAGCCCCGCCACGGTCAGGTAGGTCTCGGCCAAGCCGTCGGTCGCCGGCCCGATCACCGGCCGCGCGATCTCCGCTTTCAGCGCCGGCAGCGCCACGCGCAGATCGGGATGCGCCGCGATCAGCGCCGCCAGCTCCGCCTCCGCCGCCTCCATCTGCCCCTGCCGCGCCTGCCAGCTCGCGACAATCTGCGCCAGCCGCAGATTTGGCTCCGCACCCGTATTCACGGCGGCGTACAACTGCGCGGCGTCTTGGCGGTCGCCGGCGGCATCCGCGATCAGCGCGGCGTTCAAGACGTAAACCGGGCTGAAATTTCCGCCCGCGAAATAACGCTCCAGCGTGGATAACCCCGTTGCCGGCCGATCCGCCCCCGCGGCGCACCACGCCAGCAACAGCGGCTTGATCAGGTTGGAAAGATCATCGGACGGCAACGACTGGTAGTTGCGCGCGGCGCCGGCATAGTCGCCGGCTAGCGCCGCCTGGTTGCCGAGCAGCATCAGCGCTAGCGCGTTCTTCGGCGTGCGGCGTGCCATGGCGGTGGCGGACGGCGTGCCCGCCAGCAGCGAGGCGACAAAGCCCTCCGCCAGCAGCGACGAGTTGCCCGGATCGGCGGCGAGCGCTTTCTGATAATAGGTCGCGGCGATCGCCGGGTCCTGCTGCGCATCGGCATAATGCGCCGCCAGAAATGCGCCATAGGCGGTCGCGGACGCGGATTCGCTGACGCCGCTTCCGCCGCCGGAAGGTGCGGCGGCGCAAGCGGACAAGGTAATGCTGATTGCCATCGCGATGCGCCGGCTGGGCGCGCTGAAAAATTCCATTGCCCGGAAGCTAGCAGCGCCGGCGCGCGGCGGCAAAATGCCGAGCCTGCCTTGCCGGGCTTGTCCGCCTCCATTAGCTTGGCGGCAAGGCTCCAAGAAGGCTAGGCCGTGAACCACGACTTCGAGGCGACCACCGCCGGCATCCACGTGAAAGTCCGCGTGTTCTATCTGGCGGACCAGTCAAACGCGGCGGAGGGGCGCTATGTCTGGGCCTACCGCGTCACCATCACCAATGCTGGCCCGACCACCGTGCAGCTGCTGCGCCGCACCTGGCGCATCACCGACGCGCATGGCCGCGTGCAGATGGTGCATGGCGACGGCGTGGTCGGCGAGCAGCCGGTGCTGGAGCCGACGGAAAGCTTCGAGTACACCTCCGGCACGCCGCTCGGCACCGCGTCGGGCTTCATGACCGGGCACTACCACATGATCCATCTCGACGGCCGCGAAGATTTCGACGTGAAAATCCCGACCTTCAGCCTCGACAGCCCGCACCAGAACAATCAGGTTCACTGATCAAAGGCGAGGCTGGGCAAGAATTCGCTGCGCCGGGTCAGAGGCGCCTCCTGGCGCCGGCCGGAGGTTGTTTTCAAGCACCCAGGCGGGGCGCCGGCAGCGGAGCGGCCTTGAGGCCGAGAGCGTCGGAGCGCGGAAACGGCCCTCGCATGGCCGGCGCAGTCGAATTGTTGCCCAGCCTCGTCGCTTGCCTCTTTCGGGCGGCAGACCATATTGCTTTGGCAAAACGACGCGCCAGGAGCACAGAATGAACGAACAAAGCGTCAAGCCGCTGCCGGCGGAGAACCCCGCGCGCAAGCCGAGCCGGCAGGAAGCGGAGGCGGCGGTGCGCACCTTGCTGCTCTGGGGCGGCGAGGATCCGGCCCGCGAGGGTCTGCAGGACACACCAGCCCGCGTGGTCCGCTCCTATGAAGAGTTCTTCCGCGGCTACCAGGATGACCCGGTCGCGCTGCTCGCCCGCACCTTCGAGGAAATTGACGGCTACGACGAAATGGTCGTGCTGCGCGACATCCGCGTCGAAAGCCATTGCGAGCACCACATGGTGCCGATCATCGGCCGCGCCCATGTCGCCTATCTGCCGGCTACCCGCGTCGTCGGCATCAGCAAGCTGGCCCGCGTCGTCGACGCGTTTTCGCATCGCTTCCAGATCCAGGAGAAGCTGACCGCGCAGATCGCCAACACCATCAACGACGTGTTGATGCCGCGCGGCGTCGCGGTGGTGGTCGAGGCAAACCACCAGTGCATGTCCACCCGCGGCGTGCACAAGCCCGGCGCCAGCATGGTGACCAGCCGGATGCTGGGCGCGTTCCGGGACGATCCCTCGACCCGCCGGGAGTTCCTGGCGCTGATCTCGGAACGATCCCTCGGCGCCGCGGACGCGTGACCGGTCCGCCTGGCATTGATCATCGCAGCGTTTTGACGCCATTGTTCACGACAATACGATGACACTGGGGCAGGCGGCGGATGGCTGACGGTTTTGGCGCGGCGGCAAAACGGCTGGGACGACCCTTGGCGGCACCCCGTGCGCCGCTGGATGCGGACGGCGTGCGCGTCGCATATGCGCGCTGGGCGGAGCGGTACGACGCCTGGTTCGGACTGATCTCGCGCCCCGCCCGCCAGGCGGCGGTGGCCGCGGTTAACGCCGCGGCCGGCGAGCAGGTGCTGGAGGTCGGCGTCGGCACCGGCCTCGCTCTGCCGCTTTACGCGCCGGACAAGCACGTCACCGGCATCGACCTTTCCGCCGAAATGCTGGACGTCGCGCGCCGCCGGGTTGGCCACCTCGGCTTGCGCAATATCAAGGCCCTGCAGGAGATGGACGCGCAGGCAACCGCTTTCGCCGACGGCAGCTTCGACGTCGCGGTTGCGATGTTCGTCGCGAGCGTGGTGCCCGACCCGCGCGCCTTGGTCGCCGAGCTGCGGCGCGTGGTGCGCCCCGGCGGCACCCTCCTGTTCGTCAACCACTTCGCGGTGGAACGCGGCCCGGTCTGGTGGGTGGAGCGCGCGATCGCGCCGGCTGCCTCGCGCCTCGGCTGGCATTCGGATTTTCGCCTCGCCCATATGCTGGACGCGCCTGACCGCGCCGGCGCGCGTGTGCGTCTGATGCAGCCGCTCGGCCTGTTCCGGCTCGTGCAAATCAACAACTGAGCCGCGAGACCCTGATCTGCTTGACCGGCGGGAACGTCTGGCAGCCCGCGCCTTGATCTTGCGCCAGCCGCCTTCTATCAATTGGCTGAGCCGGCGCCTGTGATATTGCGCGGCCTGACAGCGGGATTACCGAATGAAGCGGGTTTCTGGTTTGGTATTTTGCGCGGCACTCGGCATGGCGCTTATCGCCGGCCATGCGGCGCTGGCGCAGACCGCGGCGCCCGACCCAACAGCCGCCGCTAACGCTTATGTGAACGCGCCGCACAACTGGCAGCTGTGGTTCCCGCAGGCCGGCAGCCCGATGCAGGCGAAGATCGACTGGCTGATGCAGTACGTGCTGTGGATCATGACCGGCGTGGTGGTCTTCGTCGGCGTGCTGATGGGCTACGCGATGATAAAATTCCGCGCCAAAGCCCATCCGGTGCCGAACTACGTCACCCATAACACGCTGATCGAGGTGATCTGGATCGTGGTGCCGACGCTGATCCTGGCGGTCATCATCATCCCCTCGATCAACCTCATTTACTACGAGGCGGATGACAGCAACCCGTACATGACCGTTAACGTCACCGGCCACCAATGGTACTGGGAATACAGCTATCAGTCGGTTCCCGGCCTCGACTACACCAGCTACATGATCCCGGACGACAAGCTCGCCCCCGGCGACATCCGCCGCTTGACCGTCGATCATCCGCTGGTCATCCCGGTCGGCGAAAAGATCAAATTCAACATCACCAGCGACGATGTGCTGCACGGCTTCTACCTGCCCTCGCTCGGCGTGCAGCGCTACGCGATTCCCGGCACCATCGTAACCAGCTGGACGGAAATCCCGAAGGCCGGCACCTATTACGGCCAGTGCAACCAGATCTGCGGCCTGAACCACGACGCGATGCCGATCGAGATCAAGGCCGTGCCGATGGCGGACTACCTCGCCTGGATCAAGGTGGCGCAGGCCAATTACACGGAGAACACAATTCCGCCGGACCCGGCTTCCTCTCCGGCGCCTGTGAACCAATATGCCGATCTGGCGGTCGTGAAGTGACCGTCTGCGGTTTTTAGGAGCGAGAAGCGATGTCCTCCACGTTTCAAGACGAGACCCCGGTCGGGCATGACGCGCATGACGTCCATGACGTCCATGATGTCCATGGCGCTCACGCCAAACCGGGCTTCGTGCATCGCTGGCTGATGAGCACCAACCACAAGGACATCGGCACGCTGTACATCACCATGGCGGTGGTCGGCGCCTGCGTTGGCGGCGCGCTCTCCATGATCATGCGGCTGCAGCTGATGTACCCGCACAACCACTGGGTCACCAGCGGCACCACCTGGAACGCGATCATCACCGCGCACGGCCTGATCATGATTTTCTGGTTCGTGATGCCGGCGCTGATCGGCGGCTTCGGCAACTGGATGGTGCCGATGATGATCGGCGCGCCCGACATGGCGTTTCCACGGCTGAATAATATGAGTTTCTGGTTCCTCGCCTGCGGCTTTATTTTCGTGATGATCGGCATGACCGTGGGTGCCGGCGCCGGCGCCGGCTGGACGCTGTATCCGCCGCTGGACGACAGGCAGTATTCTCCGGGCATCGCCACGGATTTTTCGCTGTTCTCGCTCCATCTCGCCGGCATTTCTTCGCTGCTCGGCGCGATCAACTTCATCGCCACCATCCTGAACATGCGCGCGCCCGGCATGACAATGCATAAAATGCCGCTGTTCTGCTGGGCCATCCTGGTTACCGCGTTTCTGCTCCTGCTCGCGATCCCGGTGCTCGCCGGCGCGGTGACGATGCTGATCATGGACCGCAACTTCGGCACCTCGTTCTTTGAACCCGCGGGCGGTGGCGACCCGGTGCTGTTCCAGCATCTGTTCTGGTTCTTCGGCCATCCGGAAGTCTACATCATGATTTTGCCGGCTTTTGGCATTATCAGCCACGTCGTCTCCACCTTCTCGAAAAAGCCGATCTTCGGTTACCTCGGCATGGCCTATGCGCTGGTAGTGATCGGCTTCGTCGGCTTTGTGGTCTGGGCGCACCACATGTTCGTCTCCGGCATCTCGACCGACAGCCGCATCTATTTTGAGGTTGCGACGCTGGTGATCGCTGTGCCCACCGGCATCAAAGTGTTTTCCTGGATCGCCACGATGTGGGGCGGCTCGATTGAGTTCAAGACGCCGATGCTGTGGGCGATCGGCTTTATCTTTCTGTTCGTGATCGGCGGCGCGACCGGCGTCGTGCTTGCCAATGCCGGCCTGGATCAGGAGCTGCACAACGACTACTTCCTGATCGCGCATTTTCACTACGTGCTGTCGATGGGCGCCGCGTTCGGCATTTTTGCAGGCTTCTACTATTGGATCGGCAAGATGTCCGGCCATCAGTACCCCGAATTCTGGGGTAAGATGCATTTCTGGACCTTCTTCATCGGCGTGAACCTCACCTTCTTCCCGCAGCACTTCCTCGGCCTTGCCGGCATGCCGCGCCGTTATCCGGATTACGCCGACGCCTTCGCCGGCTGGAACTTCGTCTCCTCGGTCGGCGCGCTGATCTCCGGCGCCTCGACGCTGATCTTCTTCTACATCCTGTACGCGGTGTTCACCTCGAAAGAGGCGCTGGCCGACAACTACTGGGGCGAGGGTGCCACCACCTTGGAGTGGGCCGTGCCCTCTCCGGCCCCGCACCATACGTTTGAAGACGTTCCAGTCATCCGATGAGTAGGGCTGAGCGAAGCGCCTTCCGCCATTTGCCGGCCGCGCGTCCCGCATGAGCGAAACAACCCTCACCACGGGCGTCGGGTCCGCTGTTTCCGATTGGATCACACTCCTCAAGCCCCGCGTACTCACCCTTGTGGTGTTCACGGGCGCCATCGGCCTGATCATCGCGCCGGTCCACATCAACCCGCTGCTCGGCGCGGTTGCGGTCCTGTGCATCACCATCGCCGCCGGCGCGGCGGGCGCGATCAACATGTGGTACGACCGGGATATCGACGCGGTGATGCGCCGCACCGCGTCCCGCCCCATCCCCGCCGGCCGCATCGCACCGGACGCGGCGCTGACCTACGGCGTCCTGCTCGCCGGCTTTTCAGTAATTCTGATGGGTCTCGCCACCAATCTGGTCGCCGCCGCCACGTTGGCTCTGTCCATCGCCTTCTACGTGTTCATCTACACCGCCTGGCTGAAACGCCGCACGCCGCAGAACATCGTGATCGGGGGTGCGGCCGGCGCCTTCCCGCCGGTGATCGGCTGGGCCGCCGCCACCGGCCATGTCTCGATGCTTCCCATCCTGCTGTTCGCCATCATCTTCTTCTGGACCCCGCCGCATTTCTGGGCGCTCTCGCTCTACGCCTCCGCCGATTACGAGCGCGCCGGCGTGCCAATGCTCCCGGTGGTGCGCGGCGCCCGCCACACCCGCGTCTGCGTGATGGTCTACACGTTGATCCTGGTGCCGGTGACGCTCGCCCCCTTCGAGCTCGGCCTCACCGGCCGCTTGTATGGCGTCTCGACGCTGGCTCTCGGCGCCGCCTTCGTCGCGTACTCCTGGCGCCTGCTGCACGACGCACAGGACGAGACCGGCCGCAGCTTGACGCGCGACGCTCCGGCCAGAGCCGCATTTAAATACTCCATCTTGTACCTGTTCCTGCTATTCGGCGCCTGCGCCGTGGACCGGCTGATCTAGATGCCCGATACCATGCCGAAAGTGGTCGCGCACGAAAGCAACTGGACGCCCGAATTCCGCGCCGAGTTCAACCGCCGCCGCCGCGGCCGCAATTTCGCGCTGCTCGCCGTCCTGGGCGGCTTCTGCCTGATTATCTACGCGATAGCCTTAGTAAAACTTCACGAATACGGCCAGATGTGGTGAGAGAAGAATGAGCGGCACAGTCCATACGGCGACCGACCAAATCCGCACCACGGTCCCGCATCCGTTCCATCTGGTCGCCCCCAGCATCTGGCCGCTCTGCGGCGCGGTGTCGTTTCTCCTCACCTTCACCGGCATCATCCTCGCAGCGCATTTCCGCTTCTATTACCTGCTGCCCTTCGGCCTCGGCTTCGCTTTGTTCAGCGGCTTCGTCTGGTGGCGGGACGTGATCCACGAAGCCCGCACCCCCGGCCTGCACAAGCTGATCACCCAGATCGGCCTGCGCTACGGCATGGCGCTGTTCATCACCTCCGAGGTGATGTTCTTCGTCTCGTTCTTCTGGAACTACTTCAACTACTTCTTCTTCCCGGACACGATGGGCGTCGCCCATGCGCCGGTCTGGCCGCCGATGGGCATTACCACCATCGATCCGTTCGCCATCCCGCTGATGAACACCATGGTGCTGCTGCTGTCCGGCACCACCATCACCTGGGCGCATCACTGCCTGCTGGAAGGCGACAACAAAGGCACCGTGCGTGGCCTCGCCGTCACCGTTCTGCTCGGCGTTATTTTCCTTTGCGGCCAGGCCTGGGAGTACACGCACTCGCCGTTCAACTTCTATCATGGCGGCATTTTCGCCTCCTCTTTTTTCATCGCCACCGGCTTTCACGGCTTCCACGTCATCGTCGGCACCGCGTTCCTCAGCGTCTGCCTGTGGCGCGCGATGGACAAGCAGTTCACCCCGCAACGCCATTTCGGCTTCGAAGCCGCCGCCTGGTACTGGCACTTCGTCGACGTGGTCTGGCTGTTCCTGTTCGTCTGCATCTATTTTCTAGGCAAAAGCGCCATAGTTGCCGGTTAGCCGCCGCATCCTACTCGTCGTGCCGGCGAAGGCCGGCATCCACGACTTTTGGTGATCCCGCGAGAGCGTTATAGACGCTTGATCGCCCCAGGCATCGCCGCCTTCACTGCCTTCTGGCTGCTCATCGCCCTCGGCGTCTGGCAACTCCACCGGCTGAAATGGAAACTGGCGATCGTAGCCGCCATCCATGCCGCCGCCATTTCCCCGCCGGTGCCGTTGCCCGCCCATCCCAGCCCGTTCGAGAAAGTCATCATCGCCGGCCAATGGGTCGCCGGTAAAGCCGCGCTGTACGGCGATGAAGTCCACGACTCCCCGCACGGCCCGATCGCCGGCGGCGAGCTGATCATGCCGCTGCGCGCCACCTCCGGCACCATCTGGCTGGTCGATCTCGGCTGGGTGCCGCAAACCATCCCGACGCCGCTGACCAATCCGCCGCCTGCCATCGGCTACGTGCACGGGCCGATCCAACCCGGCTGGTTCGCCGGCACCGACGACCCCGCCGCCCGCCTGTTTTACACGCTCGACCCCGTCCGCATCGCGGCCGGCCTTGGCCTGCAAGCCGTGGCGCCCGATGTGCTGATCGCGATGGGGCCGCTGCCACCGCCCGGCTCGCCGCTGCCGCAGCCGGCGCAGGATTTGCCCACGCCGCCGAACAACCACTACGGCTATGCCCTCACCTGGTTCGGCTTCGCCGGCGTGCTGATCTTTCAATTCATCTTCTTCGCTCGCAAAAGGCTCCTGGACCCATGACCATCACCGCCTACACCCGCGCCACCACCCGCTTCGCCCGCATCGCCGCGTTGAACGAGGCCGCCGCCGTGCTGAATTGGGACGCCGCCACCATGATGCCGGCCGGGGGCGCCGCCGCCCGCGGCGAGCAACTCGCCACGCTGGCCGGCCTCAGCCACGAGCTGCTGACAGCGCCCGAACTGGCCGACGACCTTGCCGAAGCCGCGCCGCCCAACGATGAATGGGACTCCGTCAACCTCGCCTTGATGCGCGACGACGTGCGCCGCGCCACCGCCTTGCCGCGCGACCTGGTGGAGGCCGCGACCATCGCCGGCAACGCCTGCGAAATGATCTGGCGCACGGCTAAACCGCACTCCGACTTCACCGCCGTCACGGCCCCGCTGACCGAAGTCTTTAACCTCGCCCGCCAGGCCGCCACCATCCTCGGCCAGACCCTCGGCCTCTCACCTTATGACGCGCTGATGAGCCAGTACCAGCGCGGCATCACCTCCGCCGACGCCGCCGCGATTTTCGCCCGCTATGAAACCTTCCTCGCCACCGCCTTACCCGCCGCCGAAGCCCGCCAAAACGCCGCACCCACCGAGCCGCTGCCGCCCGGCCCATACCCGATCGCGGCGCAGGAAGCCACGTGCCGCCGCCTCGCCGGCGAGGCGGGCCTAAACTTTGGCCACGCCCGGCTGGACCGCTCCGCCCACCCGTTCTGCGGCGGCACGCCGACCGACATCCGCATCACTAACCGCTATAACGAGGCCAATGTCTGCGCCGCGCTGATGGGCACGCTGCACGAAACCGGCCACGCGCTGTACGAACAGAACCTGCCCCGCGCCTACGCCCGCCAGCCGGTAGGTGCTGCCGCCGGCATGGCCACCCATGAAAGCCAATCGCTGATCATCGAAATGCAGGCTGTCCGCTCGGACGCCTATATCGGCTACCTTTCCACCGTGCTCTCGGAAGCCTTCGCCCGGCCGATCAGCGTCAGCGCTCTGCGCTCCGACCTGCGCCACGTCTCGCGCAGCTTTATCCGTGTCGATGCCGATGAGATGACCTACCCCGCTCACGTCCTGCTGCGCTTCCGGCTGGAACAAGCGCTGCTATCCGGCGATCTGCCGGTTGCCGAACTCCCCGCCGCCTGGAATGACGGCATGCACAACCTGCTCGGCATCACGCCGCCGGACCACGCGCACGGCTGCCTGCAGGACATCCACTGGTATTGCGGGCTGATCGGCTACTTTCCCAGCTACACGCTGGGCGCGATGGCCGCGGCGCAGCTGATGGCCGCCGCCCGCGCCGCCTTGCCCGACCTGGACACATCGCTGGCCCGCGGCGACGTCTCGCCCCTCACCACGTGGCTCACCGCAAACGTCCACCGCCACGGCGCCCGCCTCGGCTTCAACGAACTGCTAACCGCCGCCACCGGCGAACACCTGAACCCCGCCGCGTTCGAGACCCATCTGACCCGGCGCTATCTCGCTTAGAGCAACCACATCACATGCCGGCGGGGGCCGGCATGACGATGTGGAGTTTCTTTTGCGCTGCGCCTCGCACCAAACCGCAAGGTGCTTATATGCATCTCATACGGTGGAGAAGGCTGATGACGCGCTGGTTGCTGGCCACGATTTTCAGCTTGGGACTGCCCAGCCTCGCCCTAGCGCAGAGCGGCAACTCGGTGGGCTCCGGCGTCACCGCTAATTCCAATAGCCTGACCGGCCCGAACATCGACACCGCCAACGGCATCAACGCCAACGGCACGCCAAAGTCGCAATCCCCTGGCGCTTCGATGACGGTCGGCGCCGGTAACAGCACCATGACCCCGGGCGTTGCCGGCGGCCCGCCGAACCCACCCGCCATCCTTGGTGGCCCACCAACCGGCACGGCCACGCCCACGATCAACGGTGCGCCGGCTTCGCCATAGCCGTCATCGCGAGCGAAGCGAAGCAATCCCGCCGTGAAACATTCGGTAATTCTCAGTAAGTCGCCGACTGCCCGGATGGATCGCTTTGCCGCGCTCGCATTGACGAGGCGGCGACGCTAATCAGGCGGTCGCGAAACTGGCGCCTGGTAGACCGACCAGCTGAGACGCCTCGCGCACGCGGCGCGTGGCGGCGCCGATCATGCCGGTCAGCCGGATCACGGTGTTGTCGGCCAAACGCAACGACGCCGCCTCCGGCATCTTGATCTCAGCCACCGGCTCAGCATCACGCAAGTCCAGAAATCCTCCCAGGCGGTCATCGACGAATGTCATCACCAGTTCGCCGCTCTCAAACGTCAGCGCGGGCGCCTGGGCCTGCGCCTCGGCAAACACCGCGCCGGTTACGGATTCGCTCACCAAGGCCGCGGCGCCCGCCGGCACCAGCAACGCATCAGCGCCGACGAACGGCAGCCGGTTCGGCGACGCGTGCGCGATCAGTTCAGCCGCGGACACCACATCCCGTGCCTCGGCCGCGGTTTCACGACACGCGGCATCCGGATGCCAGCAGCCAGCGGCGATGTTCATTGGCCCGGCCCAGGATTGACCGGCAGCCGATCCAACCGAATCGCCATCTTCAAAAGCCCATGGCGCAATTTTCAACGAAATATGCACGTTCATCATCCTTGATCTGGCTGGCGATCACGCGACCGTCCACCGTCATATAGTTAGTACCCTAACGTAATCCGCCCCCGCTGCCAACAAATCCTCGCGGCGGCTTTATTTTGACCGCCCGGTGGTGGCATAAGGCCGGGATGCGCACCCTCTACCACCTGCCGCTATCGCCTTATGCGCGGAAGGTCCGCATGGTGCTGGCGGAAAAGCGCCTGCCATTCGAGCTGCTGGTGGAAAAAGTCTGGCAGCGCCGCCCCGAGTATCTGGAGCTGAACCCCGCCTGCACCGTCCCCACGCTGGTTGAGGATAACGGCCTGGTGATCCCGGATTCCAACGCGATCTGCGAGTACCTGGACGAGGCCTACCCGGAAACCTCCCTGCTCGGCCGCACCATCGGCGAACGTGTGGAAACCCGTCGCCTGGTCGCCTGGTTCGACCAGAAATTGTTCGGCGACGTCGCCCGCAACCTGCTCTGGGAGAAAACCATGAAGCAGGCGCTCGGCCTCGGCGCACCCGACGCCGCCGCGCTGCGCACCGGCTACGCGCAGCTGAAACCGCATCTCACCTATATCGGCACGTTGGCGGAGAACCGGAAATGGCTTGCCGGCGCCTCGCTCTCGTTGGCCGATTTCGCCGCCGCCGCCATGCTGTCCTCGCTCGACTTCATCGGCGATGTGGACTGGAGCCTCTCGCCCCCGGCGAAAGACTGGTACGCCCGCATGAAATCCCGCCCCTCGTTCCGCACGATTTTAGCCGACCGCGTGAACGGCATGGCCCCGCCGCCGCACTACGCCGATCTGGATTTCTGATGAAGCAAGCAAGAGCCTCCGGCGGCTGGGGCCGGGAGGCCCCAGACCCCGTGACTTTCCGACGCGGGGTTATGCCAAAGCCGTCATTGCGAGCGGAGCGAAGCAATCCAGCCGGCCAGCAAGCGACGCATCCCGAATGTCCTCGATGTTTCGGGGCTGGATTGCTTCGCTCCGCTCGCAATGACGCTGATTGCGCTTCGCGCGAAACCCGTTTCTTGGTTCGGTTGAAAAAGCCGTTTCTTCGTCCCGGCCAAACCTCCCAGAGCGCCGCGCGGAATGCGGGTCAAAGTCGCGCGTCAGCGCGCCGCGCAGCGGCTTGACATTGACGCGCATGAGCACGGCGCGATGATCGGGAAAGCCGGCCCACGCAACCTCCTGATCTTCGGCTTCGGCTACTCCGGCCGCGCCATCGCCAAAGCAGCACGCGCCGCCGGCTTCACCGTCACCGTCACCTCCCGCGATCCAGCGGCGCAGCTCCCGGAAACCGGCGTCACCCTCATCGACTTCACGGAAGCCGAGGACGCGCTGTCTGAAGCCTCGCATCTGGTTGCAACAGCGGCGCCGGATGAGCGGGGCGATCCGGTGCTGGCGCGTTACGCGGCACAGATCGTGGTGGCGGATCATCTGGCCTGGGCCGGTTACCTCTCCACCACCGGCGTCTATGGCAACCGCGATGGCGGCTGGGTGGATGAGGACACCGCGCCCGCCCCCACATCGCCGCGCGCGCAACGGCGCGTGACGGCGGAACGGGATTGGGCCGCTTGCGGCGCGGCGGCGGTGGACATCTTCCGCCTCGCCGGCATTTACGGCCCCGGCCGCTCGATGTTCGACGACCTGCGTGAAGGCACCGCCCGGCGCGTGGTTAAGCCCGGCCACCAGTTCGGCCGCATCCACCGCGACGACATCGCGCAGGGCGTACTGGCGGCGATGCTCCAGAACCCGCCCCCCGGCACCCGCATCTTCAACTTCTCGGACGACGAACCCGCCGCCAGCGCCGACGTGGTGGTGGAAGCCGCCCGCTTGGCTGGCGTGGACCCGCCGGAGCCGGTGCCGTTCGACGAAGCGGCACCGCGCATGAGCCCGATGGGCCTGTCCTTCTGGTCGGAAAACCGCCGCGTCGCCAACGCCAAAACCAAAGCGGCGCTCAACCTCGCCTGGCGCTACCCCACCTACCGCGAAGGCTTAATCGCCATTCTCGCCGAGGAGCGCGAACAAGGTCTGCTCTAACAATTTCAGGTCCCGCGGCCGGGACAGGCGATGGTCGCCATCCTTGAGGAAGGTCAGCCGCACATCCTCGCTGGCGAGGCAGGCAGCGAGGTCCAGGCTGGTCTGCCATGGCACATCCGCGTCCTTCATGCCGTGCAGCACCCGCACGGGACAGGTCACGCCGATCGGACCGTTCAGCAGCAGATGCCTGGCCCCATCCTGCAGCAGTTTCCAAGTCAGCGGCATCGGCTCTCCATACGCGCTTGGCCGGTAGATCACCCCCTCCGTCTCTAGCCGCTGCAGCACGGCGACAGGCAGACGCGGCCGGATTAAAAGCTCGGTGAAATCCGGCGCCGGCGCGACCAACAACATCGCCCGTACCCGTGCGCCGAACCGCAGCGCCAGCAGCAGCGCGATCCAGCCGCCCATCGACGACCCCACCAGCAACAGCGGTTCCTCGCCCAGCGCATTCGCGACCACCTGCGCCGCGTCCTCCACCCAATCGCCGATGCAGCCATCGATAAACTTGCCCCCGGACGCGCCGTGCCCGCTATAATCCAGCCGCAGCATCGCCTGCCCCCGCGCCGCGCACGCATCTCGCAGCAACATGGCTTTCGTGCCCGTCATATCCGAAGCGAAGCCCGGCAAAAACACCACCACCGGCGCCGCCCCCGGCAGCATCTCGTAAGCCAGCTCAATCCCCTGCCGCGTCGTCGTGGCCAAGCCTGCCTCCCTTCCGCTTCGGTTCCGTGTTAGCGCCCGGCGAATGAATGATCGACCCCTCACCATCTTGCAGGTGCTGCCGAGGCTGGACACCGGCGGTGCCGAACGCGTGGCGGTGGAGATTTGCGAGGCGGTGGTGGCCGCCGGCCACCTCGCGCTGATCGCCTGTGAAACCGGGCCGCTGGCGCAAGCGGCGTTCCGCGCCGGCGCGGAGATCATCGAACTGCCGCTCGCCACGAAATCGCCGCTCGCGATCCGCCGCAACGCCGGCCGCCTGACGAAGCTGATCCGCGCCCGCGGCGTTAATCTGGTTCACGCCCATAGCCGCGCGCCGGCCTGGTCCGCGCTATCGGCGGCGCGGCGCACGGGCGTGCCGCTCGTCACCAGCTATCACGGCGTATACAACGAAAAGACCTTCGGCAAGCGCCGCTATAACGCGGTGATGGCCTCGGGTGCACGGGTGATCGCGGTCAGCGACTTCGTCGCCGGCCTGGTTCGCGCCCGCCACGGCGTGGCCGACGACCGCCTGCGCGTCATCCCCGGCGGCGTCGATGCCGCCAAATTCGACCCCGCCGCCGTACTCGGCGACCGCATCGGCCGGCTGGCGCGCGACTGGCGCCTGCCGCTCGGCGCGCCAACAATTTTGCTCCCCGGCCGGCTCACCAGCTGGAAAGGCCACAAAACGCTGATCGCCGCGCTGGCGGCGCTCCGCCACACCGACGCCGTGGCGGTGCTGGTCGGCGACGACCAGGGCCGTAGCGCCTACACCCAGGAGCTGATCGCGCTGGCGCAGCGCCTCGGCATCGCGGATCGGCTGCGCCTACCTGGCGCCACCGACGACATGCCCGCCGCCTGCATGTTGGCCGACATCGTGGTCAACGCCTCCACCGACCCCGAAGCGTTCGGCCGCACCATCATCGAGGCGCAGGCGATGGGCCGACTGGTGATCGCCACCGACCATGGCGGTGCCCGCGAGACCATCCGCGATGGCGAAACCGGTTTTCTGGTCCCGCCCGGTGACGCGCCGGCGCTGGCCGCCGCCATCGACGCACTGCTGGACATGCCGGCCGCCGAACGCATCGCCCACGGCCAGCACACCCGCGCCGTGGTCAGCGCCGAGTATAGCATCGCCGCGATGCAGGCGGCCGTACTCGGCGTGTATGGCGAGCTGCTGGAGTGAAAATCCTGGTCATCAAGCACGGCGCGCTCGGCGACATCGTGCTGGCTTTCTCTGCTTTCGCCGCCATCCGCAACGCCCATCCCGCCGACAGCATCACGCTGCTGACGACCGCGCCCTTCGCGCCGTTTCTTGCAGCCAGCCCGTGGTTCAACCGGATCGAAACCGACACGCGCCCGGCGCCCTGGAACCTGCCTGGCCTGCTGCGGCTGCGCCGCCAATTGCGCGGCTTTGATATGGTGTACGACCTGCAAACCTCGGCGCGCTCCTCGCGCTACTTTGCGCTGGCTGGGCGCCCGCGCTGGAACGGCATCGCGCCGGGCTGCGCGCTGCCGCACGCCAACCTCAATCGCAACAAGATGCACACGCGCGAGCGCCTAGCCGAACAACTGGCTTGCGCCGGCATCCCCGCATTGCCCCCGCCGGACCTCGTATGGCTGCAAACCGACATCGCCCGCTTCAACCTGCCAACGGACTATACCGTGCTGGCGCCCGGCGCCGCGCCGCACCGGCCGGAAAAGCGCTGGCCCGCCGCCAGCTTCGGCGCCCTCGCCGCGCAACTGCCGCATCCCGCCGTGATCATCGGCACGGCAGCCGAAACCCCACTCGCCGCCATCATCCGGCAAAGCGCACCCGCCGCCCGCGACCTCACCGGCCAGACCAACCTGATCGAGCTGGCCTCGATCATCGCCAGCGCCCGCCTCGCGATCGGCAACGATACCGGCCCGCAACATCTCGCCGCCGCGCTCGGCGTCCCCTCCGTCGTCCTGTTCGGCGGCGCCAGCGACCCGGCGCTGACCGCGCCGCGCTTGCCGGACGGCGGTTGGCCCATCATCCTGCGCGCGCCTGATCTGGCCGCGCTGCCGGTTGCGCGGGTGCTCGCCGCCCTGCCATAACGCGCGACCTTCCCCCGGAGACTTTTCTATGCCCGCGATCACCTTGCCCGACGGTTCCATCCGCCAGTTCGACGGCGCGGTGAAGGGCACCGCGGTCGCCGCCGCCGTCGGCCCCGGCCTCGCCCGCGCCGCGCTGGCGATGGAAGTGGACGGCGCGCTGCAGGACCTGTCCCGCGAGATCGACAGCGACGCCGCCGTGAAGTTCGTCACACGCAAGGACGAAGCCGCCCTTGGCCTGATCCGCCACGACACCGCCCATGTGCTGGCCGAAGCGGTGCAGGCGCTGTACCCCGGCACCCAGGTCACCATCGGCCCCGCGATCGAAAACGGCTTCTATTACGACTTCGCCCGCAACCAGCCCTTCACGCCCGAAGACCTGCCCGCTATCGAAGCCAAAATGCGCGAGATCATCGCCGCCAACGCCCCCTTCACCCGTGAGGTCTGGCCGCGCGAAGACGCCATCGCGTTCTTCGAGGCGAAAGGCGAGAGCTTCAAAGCCGAGCTGATCCGCGACCTGCCCGAAAGCGAAACCATAACCATCTACCGCCAGGGCGACTGGCTGGATCTGTGCCGTGGCCCGCATATGCGCGGCACCGGCGACATCGGCGGCGCCTTCAAACTCACCAAAACCGCCGGCGCCTACTGGCGCGGCGACCACCGCAACCCGATGCTCAGCCGCATCTACGGCACCGCCTGGCGCGACCAAAAGGAGCTGGATGCCCATCTGCACCAGATCGAGGAGGCCGAGCGTCGCGACCACCGCCGCATCGGCCGGGAGATGGACCTGTTCCACATCCAGGAAGAAGCCGTCGGCTCGGTGTTCTGGCACCCGAAAGGCTGGAAGCTGTACCGCACGGTGGAAGCCTATATGCGCCGCCGCCTGGACGCCGCCGGCTACGAGGAAGTGCGCACGCCGCAACTGGTCGACCGCTCGCTGTGGGAAGCCTCCGGCCATTGGGAGAAATTCCGCAAAAGCATGTTCATCGCCGAGGTCGAGGACGAAGATAAAACCCTCGCGCTGAAACCGATGAATTGCCCCTGCCATGTGCAGATTTTCAAACAGGGCCTGCGCTCTTACCGCCAGCTGCCGTTGCGCATGGCCGAGTTCGGCGCCTGCCACCGCTTCGAGCCCTCCGGCGCGCTGCACGGCCTCATGAGGGTCCGCGCTTTCACGCAGGACGACGCGCATATTTTCTGCACCGAGGAGCAGATCGCGCCGGAGACGGTGAAGTTCGTCGAGCTGCTGACCGCGGTGTACGCGGATTTCGGCTTCGAGAGCTTCGCGATCAAATTCTCCGACCGCCCGACCACGCGCGCGGGCAGCGACGAAGTATGGGACCGCGCCGAAGCCGCGCTGATTTCCGCCTGCGCTACCGCCGGCGTCGAGTTTATCGTCAATCCCGGCGAGGGCGCGTTTTACGGCCCGAAGCTGGAATTCGTGCTGCGCGACGCGATCGGCCGGGACTGGCAATGCGGCACGTTGCAGGTGGACTTCGTAATGCCGGAGCGGCTGGACGCCGAATATGTGACCTCAGAGAGCAGCCGCGCCCGCCCAGTGATGCTCCACCGCGCCATCCTCGGCAGCTTCGAGCGGTTCATTGGCATTCTGATCGAACAATATGCCGGCCGCTTCCCGCTCTGGCTGGCGCCGGTGCAGGCGGTGGTGGCGACCATCGTCTCCGATACCGATGCCTACGCCGAGGAAGTCGCCGCCGCCTTGCGCGCCGCCGGCCTGACGGTGGAGCTCGACCTCTCCAACCAGAAAATCAACGCCAAAATCCGCGAACACAGCCTGACCCACATTCCCAACATCCTCGTGCTCGGCCGCAAGGAAGCCGAAACCCGCACCGTCGCGCTGCGCCGGTTGGGCGGTGCGGCGCAGGAAGTGCTGGGGCTGGAGGAGGCGGTTGCGGCGTTAAAGGCCGAAGCGGCGCCACCGGATTTTTGAATCCTTAAGAAACATTTGCGAAATAGAAGAAGGTTGTTCTGGAGTGAACGCCACCGGCATCAACCTCCCAAGAAAATTGCACACTAGTATCACTGCTCCGGCCAAACTCGCGGAGGCGCGTATGGAGCGTCTCAGCCTTTTGTCTTTCTCATCGACCCAGTAAGTCGGAACGATTAAAGCGCCAACGCGGACTTCACCGTCTTTATTATAAAGATGCCGAGCGTCACCGACCGCGTTTTCAAAAAGGTTCTTCAATTCCTTTGGACTGGGCACTCGTTCCTCGGGCATATGCTGCTTGAACTCTATTGACCAAGTTTGCCGATCACTGTGGAGCAAAAATTGGCCCTTCCACTTGCCTTTTTGCGGCGATCCTTCTTGTCTTTTTTGTCCACAGGGTACTCCGCAATGCTAAGCATACCGGCCAGCGCTGCAGCTGCGGTCAGTACATTCACGCTCGCCGTTTCATTAGAGGCGAAAGGATCGTCCTCGAGTTCATCATATTCCTATGTAGATTGCGCGCTATACATGGTGATGCTACATGTGCATAGAAAATGGATTAGGAGCCGTTTTGTGCGACATAGAAACACATTGGCAAGTGAACTTCGCCGGCCGACGAACGTGACCCTGGCAAGCTCATTGCTGGCGCAGGCACGCGCACTTAAAATCAATGTTTCACAAGCCTGCGAAGCGGGGCTGGCGGCCGAGGTGAAAGCCGTGAGGGCCATCAAATGGCTGGAAGAAAACCGCGTGGCGATGGATGAATACAATGAGCGTATTGAGCGCGAAGGGATGCTTCTGGCCGATCTCAGGCTCTTCTGATGGCGCGTTTCGAGGTTTATCGGATCGCAGGCATCAATGAGCGTCATCTTCTGGATGTCCAGTCACATTTCCTCTCATACCTCGAAAGTCGCGTCGTCGTCCCGCTCTTGCCGCAAGCCAAGGTCAAGAACCTGGTTTCGGAACTTAATCCGGCGGTGAATGTGCTTGATCAGCGTTTTGTCGTAATCGCCCAGGAACTGACCGCTGTGCCTGCGCGGCAACTGACCAAGCCTGTCTGCCTCCTGGCGAGAGAGTACTGGGACGAAATCACCCGTGCGCTCGACATCTTGCTGACCGGCTTTTGAGGAATTGCCATTCAATGCCGATTCCGACTAAGCCCATGCCTCGCAACCTCTACAGGAGACTTCCATAGCCAGACCGCCAGCGCCGCCCACGCCCCCCTCACGCGAAGGGCCAAGGGTCAACGACGAAATAAGAATACCGCAGGTCCGCTTAATCGATCAGAACGGCGAAATGCAGGGGGTGATGAGCACCCGGGACGCGATCGCCCGCGCCTTCGCCGCCGGTCTCGATCTGGTCGAGATCAGCCCCAACGCCGAACCGCCGGTCACCAAAATTCTCGATTATGGCAAGTTCAAATACGAACAGCAGAAAAAAAAGAACGAGGCGCGCAAGAAGCAGAAGGTCGTTGAAATCAAGGAAGTTAAAGTCCGCCCGAACATCGATGAGAATGACTACCAGGTGAAGCTGCGCGCGATGAAAAGCTTCATTGGCGAAGGCGACAAAGTGAAAGTTACCTTACGCTTTCGCGGCCGCGAAATGGCGCATCAAGAGCTGGGCGTGAAAGTGCTGGAGCGCATCCGCGCCGACATGGATATCGACACCAAAGTTGAACAGATGCCGAAGATGGAAAACCGGCAGATGGTGATGGTGCTGACGCCGCGCTGACGCTTCTTAGTCTAACGGACTTAAACGACGACGACTCAGTGGCAGTAATCCCGTCAAGCTGGCCTTTGCCGCTATGACGAGATTAGCGGATTAAAGTCCCCGGCTCATATCATTCGGAAACCACCGGCTTGTTAAGCCGCGGCCGGCCGCGCGGTCGCGGCCGAGGGGCCAGATCCACGGCTGCGGCCTCCGCGGCACCGGCGTCTTCCTGCGGCGCCGCGGCGGCGATCGGGATCGTAATCGGTTGCGGCGCAGCGGCGCCCAGCGCGGGAGCGCCCGGTGTGGAAGCGCCCGGCGCGACCGCCGGTAATGGGGCAGCATGCGTCGGCGCGGGCTCCGGCCGATCGTTCGACACAGCCGGCGCCACCGCCGCTTCCAGTTCCGCTTCCAGCGCCGAGCTGATATCGATGCGGCGGTCTACGCGATGTTCCGGCCGCGCCTCCGGCTTCTGCTCGAACCGTTGCTCTGGCCGTTGCTCCGGCCGCGGCTCGGGCGCCACGTCCCGCGGCCGCTCGATCCGCCGGTCCTGATACTCCTGGCGCGGGACGTTCTGCCGCGGCTCGTAGCCGCGGGTCTCAATGGCGTCCTGCGGCTCCTGAAGGTAGCCATTGCCGTTGCCGTTATGCTGCTGTGGCGGCCGGCGATACTCATTCTGCGGCGCGCCATAGCCGTTTTGCTGGCCCTGCTGCGGCGCCTGCCCATTCGGATTTTGGCCGCCCTGATTATAGCCCTGCGGTGCATTCTGGATCTGGCCGTTCGGCGCCTGTCCATTCTGCGGCTGGCCGTTCTGAGTCTGCGCCTGATTGATGGCGTTGATGATGCGGAAATAATGCTCGGCGTGCTGATAATACGCCTCGCCTGTCACGCGGTCGCCGCTAGAGGATGCATCGCGCGCCATTTGTATATATTTTTCATGGAGTTGCTGTGCGGTGCCCCGCACCCGCATTTCCGGCCCGCTGCTGTCGAAAACGTGGTTTCGGTTGAGCGGTATGCCGTTCTGCTGGTTTCTGAAGCCGCCGCCGGTTCCGCCACCACCGCCGCCACCACCGTTCGGGCGATGGTTGCGGCCACGCATGCGCTTGATATTCATATGCTTTTATTCATCCTCGTTCGATATGGCGCGGGCCAGGCGATGAGTCCGCCACAGCCAAGGCGTTTAAAATGACCCGGATCAGGGCCAAAACGCCGCGCGCGCAGTGTCCTTAGCCGTTACCGCGCCGTCTGCCAAATGTTTATTTGGTCAAGGTCCGGTGGACCGGCGCAAGACCAGCGCCCGATCATGCCCGGCCAGGTCCGCATGCGACGACGTGGCAAATTCCGCCGCCGCCATCCGCACCACAAGGTCGGCCTGTCCTGAGCCAAGTTCAAGCACGGCAACCCCATCATGCGCGAGCAGCCCCGGCAGGGCTGCCAAGATGCGGCGATACGCGTGCAGACCGTCCGCGCCGCCATCCAGCGCCAGGCCTGGCTCGAATTGCGCAACCTCCGGCATCAGCGCTTGCACCTCACCGGCCGGGATATAGGGCGGGTTGCTGAGGATGAGGTCGAACGTCCCCGTCAGCGCCGCGGCCCAGTCCCCAACGAAAAACGCGGCACGGCCGGCCAGCCCCAGCGCGCCGGCGTTGCGCGCCGCCAGCGCCGCCGCCGCCGGCGCCAGATCCACGCCGACGCCGAACGCTTGCGGAAACTCGGTCAGCGCCGCCAGCAGCAGGCAGCCCGTGCCGGTGCCGAGATCCAGTATCCGCCGCACCGCCCGGCTGTCCTGGCGTGCCGCGATCGCCGCCTCGATCAATGTCTCGCTGTCCGGCCGCGGGATCAGGCTCGCCGGCGTCGTGAAAAAGCTCAGGCCCCAGAACTCCCGCCGGCCCAGGATATAAGCCATCGGCTCGCGCGCCAGCCGCCGCGCCAGCAGCGGCTCGAACACGGCCAGATCGATGTCACCCCACCCCAGCAGCCCGGCCGCCTCCGTGCCCAGCGCCGCAGCCAGCAAAATCCGCGCCTCCCGCCGCGGCGCCTCCACCCCCGCCGCCGCCAGCCGCGCCGCCGCCTGCGTCACCGCCTCGGCCGGCGTCACGCCAAATATCTTTTAGAGAGGCTCACGCCTCGGCCGCGAGCCGCGACGCCTGATCCTCTGCGGTCAGCGCGTCGACGATCTCATCCATCTCGCCCAGCATCACCCGGTCGATCTTATGCAGCGTCAGATTGATCCGATGGTCCGTCACCCGCCCTTGCGGAAAATTATAGGTGCGAATGCGCTCCGAACGGTCGCCGGTCCCGACCTGGCTTTTCCGGTCAGCCGCCCGTGTCGCATGCAGGCTGGAGCGTTGCTGTTCATACATCCGCGCGCGCAGAATCTTCATCGCCTTCGCACGGTTCTTGTGCTGGCTGCGCTCCTCCTGCATCGCCACTACGATGCCGGTTGGCAGATGCGTGATCCGCACCGCGCTCTCGGTCTTGTTCACATGCTGCCCGCCGGCGCCGGACGCCCGATACACGTCGATTCGCAGATCGCCCTCGTTCACCTCCACGTCCACCTCCTCCGCCTGCGGCAGCACCGCAACCGTTACGGTAGAGGTATGGATACGCCCTTGCGTCTCCGTGGCTGGGACGCGCTGCACGCGATGCACGCCGGACTCGTATTTCAGCTTCGCAAACACGGACTTGCCGGTGATTTCGGCGATGCCCTCCTTCAACCCGCCCAGCTCACTCTCGCCATACTCCATCACCTCGAATTTCCAGCCATGCAGCCCGGAAAATCTCTGGTACGCGCCGAACAACTCCGCCGCGAACAGCCCCGCCTCATCCCCGCCCGCCGCCGGCCGGATTTCCAGTATTGCGGAACGATCATCCGCCTCATCCTTCGGCAGCAATGCCAGGCGCAAAGACATCTCCAGCTCCGGCAAAGCCTGCTTCAGCGTCTCCAACTCGCTCGCCGCCAGCTCCTTCATCTCCGGATCGGCCAGCAGATGCTCAGCCTCCGCCCGCGACTTTTCCGAATCCCGCAACTGCAAAATCCGCGCCTCGATCGGCTCCAGCTCCGCCAATTCCTTCGACGCCTTCACAAACGCCTCGCCATTGAGCGCCCCCGACAACACAAACCGCAACTCCTCCGCGCGCGAGAGAATGCGGTCCAATTTGTGCTCGAAACTCATCGCGCCCCCGCCGTCATTGCGAGCGAAGCGCGGCAATCCATCTTACTGAAGCAAGGGCTACGTAAAGCTAGAGCTCTGCACTGGACCCGCTGGGGCCCGGAGGCCCCAGACCCCGATGTTTTATTCATTTTGTTTTAGACAAGCAATTAGATCACTTAGCGGAACGTCATTTTGAACGCCATCATCGAGGTTCTTAAGACCAACTGAACCGTTAATTCCCAGCTGGCCCGAAATCGCAATGACAGCCCATCTTGCACCAACTCGGTTGGCGTACTTCAAGCCATTCTTCAAACTGTTGCCGAACGCCAATTCTGTCTTAACGTTTTGCTTTCGTAGGAACGCGGCGACTTCAGGCGCCTTATCATCGCCAATCACGATCACCGGACGAGGTGAGGCCGGAACCGTTTTGAGAAGCATGGCCAGACGTTCGATGCCGGCTGCCCAACCAACACCTGCCACACTCGGCCCTCCCAGCATTTGCACCAGCCCGTTGTAACGGCCGCCGCCAATCACGGTGCCTTGAGCGCCCAATTGATTTGTGACGAACTCAAAGGCTGTGTGATTATAGTAGTCGAACCCGCGCACAATATTCGAGTTTTCGTCGTAATTCACACCCATGGCGAGCAAGTGTGATTTGAGATCTAAATAAAACTTGCGCGCTTTGGGCGTGAGAAAGTTCTCGATATTCGGGGCATACTCAACTAACGCCCGATCGCCTTCATCCTTCGAGTCGAGAATACGAAGCGGATTTCTTTCGAGGCGAATTTTGCTGTCAGCCGATAGCTGCGAAGCGTGCGCAGAGAAGTATGCGATCAACCCGGTTCGGTAATTGGCCCGGGACTCAACGTCACCTAAAGTATTAATTTGCAACATAACATTATCGGCTATGTCGAGCTCTCGCAAAATCTGCCATCCACATGCAATCACTTCCGCGTCGGCGAGCGGGGTGTCCGGTCCTAACAATTCGATGCCAATCTGGTGAAACTGCCGGTACCGCCCTTTCTGTGGTCGTTCGTAACGAAACATTGGGCCAGCATAAAAGACTTTTTGTGGCAGTGTCTGGGTGAGGCCCGCAGTGATCAACGCGCGGCAGACGCCCGCTGTTCCTTCCGGCCGCAACGTTATGGAGTCGCCGCCGCGATCTTCAAACGTATACATTTCTTTCGTAACGACATCGGAGGTTTCGCCAAGCGGCCGCAAAAATAATGCAGTGTCCTCAAAAATCGGCGTCTGCCACTCTGCAAACCCATACAACGCCGTAACCCGCCGCGCGGTCTCCACCACATGCGCATGCCGTGCCGCGTCGTCGCCAAGTATATCCCGCGTGCCGCGAACAGGTTGCAGAGGATTCGCCATTATCGCCTCGTCATGCCGGCGCAGGCCGGCATCCACGACTTCACCGACGCAACCAAGCCCATTGGCATTTTTGTGGATCGAAAAAGTCGTGGATGCCGGCCTGCGCCGGCATGACGAATGACGCGTTCAACGAAGTCGCGAACATTTTGCAGGGGAGGGAGCATCTTCTCGATTCTTCTAGATCAAAAACTAAAAGCACCCGTCATTGCGAGGAGCGCAGCGACGAAGCAATCCATCTTGCTCACGGGCGAACGGCACGAAAGATGAATTGCTTCACTCCGCTCGCAGTAACGGTTGTTACCGCTATTCCGCCGCCAGCTTCTCCAGCACCTTTTCCGCCTCCAGCGCCGCCGCCTTCGCCTCCACCAGGTCCACGATGTGCTCCACCATATCCCCACCATCGATCGTGTGGTCGGTCTTCCCCGCGGCATAGATCATGTGCCGCCCATTGCCGCCGCCGGTCAGCCCAAGGTCCGTCATCAGCGCCTCACCCGGCCCGTTCACCACGCAACCGATAATCGACAGCGTGATCGGCGTTTTGATATGCGCCAGCCGCTCCTCCAGCGTCTCCACCGTTTTGATCACGTTGAACCCCTGCCGCGCGCAGGACGGACACGAAATAATCCGCACGCCTCGATGCCTTATCCCAAGAGACTTCAGCAAATCCCACCCCACCAGCACCTCTTCCTCCGGCTCCGCCGAAAGCGAGACCCGCATGGTGTCGCCGATCCCCGCCCACAACAGCGAACCAAGCCCGATGGACGACTTCACCGTCCCCGCGCGTTTACTGCCCGCTTCGGTAATGCCGATATGCAGCGGATAATCGCACACTTCCGAAAGCTGCTGATACGCCGCCACCGCCATGAACACGTCCGACGCCTTCACGCTGATCTTGAACTCGTGGAAATCGTTGTCCTGCAAAATCTTCGCGTGCTCCAGAGCACTTTCCACCAGCGCCTCCGGGTTGGGCTCGCCGTATTTCTCCAGCAGATGCCGCTCCAGCGAGCCGGCGTTCACGCCGATCCGCATCGCGCAATTATGGTCGCGCGCCGCTTTAATCACCTCGCGCACCCGCTCCGGGCTGCCGATATTGCCGGGGTTGATGCGCAAGCACGCCGCCCCGGCCTGCGCCGCCTCAATCCCGCGCCGGTAGTGAAAATGAATGTCCGCGACGATCGGCACGTTCACTTGGCGGATAATGTGCCGCAGCGCCGCCGTGCTTTCCTCATCCGGGCAGGACACGCGCACGATGTCCACCCCCGCCGTCTCGGCGCGCAATATCTGCGCCACCGTGCCGTCGATATCCGTGGTCAGCGTGTTGGTCATGGTCTGCACGGTAATCGGCGCGTCGCCGCCCACCTTCACCTTGCCGACACTGATCTGCCGGGTCTTGCGGCGGGTGATCTGCTGGTACTCGCGGTAATTCATAAACCGGTCCTTGGTTGTCAGTCGGGTTTCGGCGCGGTGGCCGGCGCCGGTGTCAGAGCATAGTTGCGTAATACGGCGCCGTCTGCCCCCAGCGGCGCGCCGGCCTTGCCGTTGGCGGCCAGTTCCGTGGCGCCGGCATTGCCGGCTGTCATCGTCAGCCCGGCCTCGTCCGGCACCGGCCAGCTTTGCCCGGCATGCAGCACCCGGCTGAACAGGATGGTGCCGGTCGGGTCCTTCACCTCGATCCAGCTATCACCGGTCGCCAGGATCACCTGGCCCTGAGCCGGGACAATGGGTGCGGAACCAGCCGCCGTGGCGGCGGGTGGCGCCGGTGTTGTCGCCGCGGTGGCCGCCGGAGGCGCCGCGGCGGTTGAGGTGCTCACGCTCGCTGTGGGAACAGCCGCTTGCTTCGCCGCCACCACAGCCGGCGCGGGTGGCGGCGTCATCGCCTTCGGCACGGCGAGCGGCGCCAGTTCCGCCGGCACCGCCGGCACCGAAGCGGCCAGCCGCCGTTCATGCTCGGTATGGCGGAACCACAGCCCGTAGCCCCCCAACACTAGCACTACGCCGACCATCACGATGGCCCCGGTCGGTACCGCCCGGTCCGGCACCGGGCTCAGAAAACTCAGCTCGGCCTTCGGCGCCACGCCCATCCCCTCCGCCCGGAAGCGGCGCAAAATCTCCTCCGGATCCAGCCCCAAGGCTTGCGAATAAGTGCGCAGGAAACCGGTCTGATACGCAGCCCCCGGCAGCGCCGAAAGCTCGCCCCGTTCGATCGCCTCCAGATAAGGCAGGCGGATGCGCAGGCCGGCGGCCACTTCCGCCAGGCTCCAGCCCAGCCCTTCCCGCACCGTGCGCAGCTCCCCACCCAGCTTCGCGGCGCCTTTCGGCTCGCCGTCCGCCTCCATCCGCGTGGTTCCCGTCTCGCGCTGCATCACGCCGGCATTTTATACCCGCGTGGTCCGTTAAGCTACACTGGCAGATTGTGCTCCCGGGCCCAGGCGGTAAGCGGCTCCCGAATGCTGCCCCCCGCCGCCCCACTACGCCGCAATTCGCGCAGTATCGGCCGAAACGAGCCTAGATCGGCCGCCGCCAGCAGCGCCTTTACCGGCAGGATCGCGTTGCCGGACATCGAGAGCGCGGTCACGCCGATCGCCGCGAAGGCCAGCGCGTCCAGCGGCCGCCCCGCCGCCTCGCCGCAGACCGAAAGCGGCACGCCCGCCTCCTCGCACGCCGCCACCAACCGCTCCACCATCTCCAGCACCGGCGCGGACAGTGTATCGTACCGGTCGGCCAGCTCCGGCGTGCCGCGATCCGCGGCGAACAAAAACTGCATCAGATCATTGGTGCCGAGCGAGACGAAATCCGCCTCCGCCAGCAGCCCCGGCAGCTGGAACAGCAGGGACGGCACCTCGATCATCGTTCCCGCCAGCAAATGCTCCGGCAGCGGCCGGATGCGCGCCGCCTCCGCCTCCAGCAGATCCCGAGCCGCGCGGAACTCCTCCACCGTCGCCACCATCGGGAACATCACAGAGAGCGGCCGTCCCTGCGCCGCCAGCAGCAGCGCCCGCAGCTGCCGCCGCAAGATCGCCGGCCGGTCCAGCCCAACGCGGAGGGAGCGCCAGCCCATCGCCGGGTTTTCCTCGCCCCGCCCGGTTTCGCCCGGCAGCAGCTTGTCGGCGCCCAGATCGAGCGTGCGGAACTGCACCGTCAGCCCGCCGGCACGGTCCATCACGCGGCCATACTCCGCCGCCTGCGCCGCAACGCCGGGGACGCCGCCGGAGGCAAGCGCGGCGATTTCCGTGCGGTACAGCCCGATGCCGTCGGCGCCGGTGCGCTCCAGCTGGTCCAGCTCCAGCGCCAGGCCGACATTCAGCATCAGCTGAATGCGGGTGCCGTCCGCGGTCTTGCCGGGCAGGTCCCGAAACGCCGCCAGCGCCACCGCCCGCACGGAGCGCGCCGCCAGCGCGTGGTCGTACACCTGGATCACCTCCGGCTCCGGCCGCAGGATCAGCGTGGCGCCCTCGGCATCCAGCAGCGCCTCATCCCCGGCATGCGCCGCCTCCACCGCGCCCCGCTCCACCTGCAACGCCGGCAGCCCGAGCGCCCGCGCCAGAATCGCCGCGTGACCGGAGGTGGAAGCCTCCTCGATTGCCACCCCGGCGATGCCGCGCGCGTGCCAGTCCAGCAGGTCGGCCGGACCCAGCCGGCGGACCAACAGCAAGAAACCATCGGCGCGCTCCGGCTTCGGCGCCACGCTGCCCAGCGCCTCCATCAGCCGGCCCACCATGTCCTCGATATCCGCCAGGCGTTCGCGCAAATACGGGTCGGCGATCCGGCGCATCCGCTCGCGGATGTTGCGCGCCACCTTATCCACCGCGGTCTCCGCTGCCAGCCCATCGGCAATCGCCGCCCGCACTTGGCCCAGCCAGCCGCTGGACCGCGCCACCATCCGGTACGCATCCAGCACGTCGCGCGGCGCATTACCGCCGGGCAGCGCGCCGGAGATCAGCCCGTCCAGGCTTTTATTCGCCGCCTCCACCGCCGCTTCCAGCCGCACCAGCTCGGCCTCCGGATCGTCGGTCAGCAGCCGCGCGATCGGCGCCGACGCGCCATAGGGCAGGATCGGCCCGCGCGCGATGCCGGCGGCCAGAATGTGGCCGGCGTAACGGCGCGGCAGGCTGTCGCCCAGCCCTTCCTCCGGGACATCAGTCGCGCCGGCGCCCGCCAGAATTTCGGCCAGCAGCATCGCCACGGTCGCGACCGATTCCACCTCGACCGGCGCGAACAGCCGCGCCTGCCGGCTTTGCATCGCGATCACGCCGAGGGTGCGGCCCGCCCGCTTCACCGGCACCGCCAGCATCGCCGCGAAATCCTCCTCGCCGACCTCGGATTTATAGGCAAAACGCGGATGGTTTTGCGCGTCCGCCAGGTTCAGCGCGTCGCCGGAGGCCGCCACCATGCCGATGATGCCCTCGCCGAACCGCAACCGCACCCGGCCGACGGCGCTGACCTTCAGCCCGTAAATCGCGGAAAGTTCGAGCATCTCGCCCTGCCGCGCGATGTAGATCGCGCAGGCATCGGCCCCCAGCTCCTGCGACACCAGAGCGGCGATGTCGGGCAGGCTGGCGGCGCCGGAGGCCAGCGCCTCGCGCAGCCGCGCCAGCATCCGGCGGCTGTCGCGGCTCTTCAACAGCCGCCGGCGCTTCACCCGGCGGGCGGCCTCCGCGCGATGCTTGGTTGCCGAACCGGCGGCCCCCGTTTCATCCGGCGGCACGCGCCACCAGCGCCGCCACCGCCTGCGCCTTCAGCTCGGCCAGAATCTCGGCGACCGGCTGGCTGCGCGTCACCATGCCGACCGACTGCCCGGCCATCACCGAGCCGGTCTCCACATCGCCGTCGATCACCGCGCGGCGCAGCGCGCCGGCCCAGAAATGCTCGATCGACAGCTGCGCCTGCGTCTTGTCCAGCTCGCCGGCACGAAAACGGGCGATGGTCTCGGCCTGATGCTGCAAGAACTTCCGGGTCGCGGCATTGGCCAGACCCCGCACCGGGATTACCGGAAAATTCTCGTCCAGCTGAATCGAAGGCACGGCGTCGCGCGCATTGGCGCGGATGAACGCGTTTTTGAAATTCGGATGCGCGATGCTTTCCACCGAGGCCGCGAACCGGCTGCCGAGCTGCGCCCCCGCGGCGCCCATTTCCAGATAGCCCAGCACCGCCTCGCCCCGCCCCAGCCCGCCGGCGACGAACACCGGCACCTCGCGAACAAACGGCAGTATCTCCTGCGCCAGCACGGTCAGCGACACCGGGCCGATATGGCCGCCGGCCTCCGAACCCTCGATCACCAGCGCGTCGACGCCGGCCTTCACAAACCGCCGCGCCAGCACCAGAGCGGGCGCGAACGCGATCAATTTCGCGCCGAAATCCTTGACCGCGCGCACCGCCGGTCCGGGCGGGATGCCGCCGGCCAGCACCACATGCGTCACCTCCGCGCGCCGGCAAACCTGCACCAGCTCATTTAGCGCCGGATGCATGGTGATCAGATTGACGCCGAACGGCCGGTCCGTCAGCGCCTGCGTGCCGGCGATCTCGGCCTCCAGCAGCGCCGGGCTCATCGCACCGCAGGCCAGCACGCCGAAGCCGCCGGCATTGGAAATCGCCGACACCAGATGCCGCTCCGACACCCAGCTCATCGCCCCGCCCATGATCGGGTAATCGGCGCCAAGAAACGCCCGGCCGCGACCGGTCAGCGCGTCATACGCGCGGACTGCCGCCGCCCAGGCGGCCGCTTTCTGCACAGCCGCCTCCTGGCTCGCACGGGCGTCCGGGTCGTCAAGCATCCAGCTGATACGCCGTGTGCAGCGCCCGCACCGCCAATTCAGTATATTCCGCGGCGATCAGCACGCTGACCTTGATCTCGCTGGTCGAGATCACCTGGATATTGATCCCCCGATCCGCCAGCGTCCTGAACATCGTGCCCGCCACGCCGGCATGGCTGCGCATCCCCACGCCCACCACCGAAAGCTTCGCTACGTCCGGATCGGTGCTGATCTCGGCGTAACCTATGGTCTGGCGCGCCGCCTCCAGGCTGGCTTGCGCGCGGGCGATGTCCGCCTTGCCGATGGTGAACGTCATGTCCGTGGTGCCGTCCTCCGCCACGTTCTGCACGATCATATCGACGTTGATATGCGCCTCGGCCAGCGGCACGAAAATCGCGGCGGCGATGCCCGGCCGGTCCGGCACCCGGCGGACCGTCACTTTCGCCTCGTCCCGCGAATAGGCGATGCCGGCGACCACTTCCTGTTCCAAAATTTCATCCTCATCCACCACCAGCGTGCCCGGCGCGTCGGTGAAGCTGGAGAGCACCTGCACCCGCACTCGCTGCTTCATCGCAAGCTCGACGCTGCGGGTCTGCAACACTTTGGCGCCGACCGAGGCGAGCTCCAGCATCTCCTCATAGGTGATCTTAGCGAGCTTGCGGGCCTTCGCAACAATCCGCGGGTCGGTCGTGTAGATGCCGTCCACGTCGGTGTAGATGTCGCAGCGATCCGCCTGCAGAGCCGCCGCTAGCGCCACCGCGGACGTGTCCGAGCCGCCGCGGCCCAGCGTGGTGATGCGGTTGTCCGGACCGATGCCCTGGAACCCCGCCACCACCGGGATCTGGCCGCGCGCCATCCGCTCCAGCAACTCCTCGGCATCAACTGAATTGATCCGTGCCTTGCCATGCTGCCCATCGGTCTCCACGGCGATCTGCCAGCCGAGCCAGGAGCGGGCGTTCAGCCCAGCCTCCTGCAACGCGATCGCCAGCAGCCCGGCGCTGATCTGCTCCCCAGCCGAAACCACCGCGTCGTATTCCCGCGCGTCGTACAGCGGCGACAGCCCCTGGCACCAGCCCACTAGCTGGTTGGTGGTGCCCGCCATCGCCGACACCACCACCGCAACCTCATCGCCCGCGACCACCTGGCGCTTCACCCGCGCCGCCACGTTGCGGATGCGCTCCAGATCGGCGACCGACGTGCCGCCGAATTTCATCACGATCCGCGCCATGGTCAGGATGCGGGTAGAAGGAAGAAAGACATCTTTTTGTGAACAAAAAGAAGCAAAAAAACTTTATGAATCGGGTTCATGGGCGATGGTCCCGCCAACGCCCAGGGCCCGTATTAGCAAAAGTTTTTTGGTTCCTTTTTTCAAAAAAGAACCGCTTTTCCGCCATCACACTCTTGTCCTCTGGCCCATTGGCCGCGGCCGTCACATAACGGTGTCGGGAGGGTTGGGCAAATGCCGGGTGGTTCGGTCAAAGCTGAGGAAATCGCCCGGTTCGACGCGCTGGCGGCGCGCTGGTGGGACCCGCAAGGGCCGATGCGGCCGCTGCATCAAATGAACCCGGTGCGCGCCGGCTGGATCACCGCGCGCATCGCCGCCAGCGTCGGCACGCTTTCCGGCACCCGCGTGCTGGACATCGGCTGCGGCGCCGGCTTGCTTTCGGAGGCGCTGGCGCAGGCCGGCTGCGACGTGCTGGGCCTGGACGCCGCTGGCGAGGCCATCGCCGCCGCCGCCGCCCACGCCGCCGGCAAAAACCTGGCTTTGAGTTATCGCGCGGGTACCGCCGAAGACCTTGCGCTTGAGGGCGCAAAGTTTCCCGTCATCACGGCGCTGGAAGTGATCGAGCACGTCGCCGACCCGGTGCAATTTCTGCGAACCCTCACGTCCCTCTTGGAGCCGGACGGCCTGCTGTTCATCTCCACCCTGAACCGCAGCCGCCGCTCCTACCTCACCGCCAAACTCGGCGCCGAATATCTGCTCCGCCTGCTGCCGGTCGGCACCCATGACTGGCGCCAGTTCATCACCCCGGCCGAGCTCGCCGCGCAATGCCGCCAGGCCGGCCTGCGTCTGCTCGACACCGCCGGCATGACGTTCGCCCCGTTCGGCGGCGGCTTCCGCATCAGCCGCGACCTTTCGGTCAACTACATCGCGCTCGCCGTCGGTCTATAATCCCGGCGCCAGCCCACCGCCATGAAATGCCTGAGCGGCGTGGGTTGCAGCCCTGCGGCAACCTCCATCGCGGCATCGGGGTAACGCTCGACGTAAAAATCCGCGTCGAAATTAAGCGCCTGCCGGCCCTCCGCCGCGCCGCGCAGGAGAAAATGCGCCAGCGCCGGCTGCCCGTTCTCCATCCAGCGCAGCACGTCCGGATAAGTCTCGGTGTAGAACTCCGGATCAAACCCGCCCACCAGCACCCGCCCCCGCCCCAGAGGCTCCGCCCGCAACCAGATTTCCCGCACCTCCGCCGCCGTGGCAAACCGCGCCTGCGCCGCCAGCACCTGCTGCTGCCGCAAAAACCGCGCCGGATCGGTTTGCAGCTCGAACATCTTCTGATACGGTAGCAAAACATACTGAACTTCCGGCGCGTCGAACGGAAAAAACATCAAATCCGGATGCTGCACCGGATTAAACATCCCGCCCACCGGGAGAAAAATCGTTTCCGCCTCGCTCAGCCACGCCGCCAGCCACGCAAACGTACTGATCGCCAGCGCCAGATGCACCGAGCGCCGCAACACGTCGAAATCATAGCCCGGATCACGGCCGGGAATGAACCGCGCGCGCGGAAACGCATCGCGCAACGATTGCGAATAGATGTCGTCGCCCAGCTGCCCATAAAACACCAGGTCCAGCCCCGTGCGCTCTTGCAGCTTCCGATAATATTTAGGCGGCAGCACAAGATAATCCGGATGCACGCCGCGCAAAATCTCATCCGCGCGCACCACGCAGACCAGCTCGCGCGGGCCGAAGCCGCGCGCCTCGCGCCCCGTCGCTGTTTCGCCCAGCAGCCGTTTCGCCACCGCGCGCGGCGGAAACTGATCCAGATTATAGGTATAGCTGTCCAGCACCACCGTCTCCACCACGCCGCGGCGCAGGCAGTCGGCCAGGCCGGGCACGTCGATCCGGTAGCGGTCATGCCCGGTCACCGCCGCGCGGGCCGGCGCCGGCCGCGGCACGGGCGCGTGCCGCCCCCATTCGGCGAGCTGGATGTTCTCGATCACGGCCTCCGGATACTCCACCCGCATCGCCTCCGCCGTCATGTATTGGAGCGCCCGGTTGGCGGTGTTGCCCAGCGGCAAAATCCAGATTTTCGGCGCCACAGCCGCCGCGCGCGGCGCCCGTACCCGTGTCGCCACCACCGTGCCGCCGCCGCGTGGCGACAGAGTGAACCGATCGCGATTGCCGTCCTCCACTTGCGGAAACCGTTGCGCAAGATCGACTTCCAGCGCGCCGAAGTTCAGCGTAAACCGCGCGGCCATGCGGATCGCCGACGGTTCGACCAGCGCCCCGCCGACCAGCCAGGACGACTTCGAGATATGCCGCAGCAGCGCCAGCCCCGCCGGGGCCACCCGCAGAAAGCTCTCCCAGCCCATGCACTGGATCGCTGCCACGCTGATGGCGCCGTTACGTTCGGCGCTGGCATACATTTCCCGCCGTCGCAGCGCGACCGTACCGGGCAGCAGCCCGTCTTCAAAGGCAATGCTGGTGAATGCCGCCCGTAACCCCTCATGATCGGCGGCGTCCGAAGCCGGCGGCGCCGGCAACAGCGCGCTTAGCTCGCCTGTCGCCGCCCGAAGCAACCGCACCGGCAGTAACCCCGCCGCCGCTTCATCCACCGGCCGGTGGCAGAGCACGCGCTGCGCCCGCGCATACACCAACAACGTGCCGTGAAAAGTGAGAAGAACAAAATCCTCCGCCGCCTCACTCAAAGGCAGCACACCCGCCGGGACCGGCGCGATCTCGGCGGGTTAGCAACCTTCTACTGCGCGCCCGCCGAAATGCCGGCATTGGTCGCGCTGATCGCCTGATCCACGAGACTCATCGCCTGCAGCCGGTAGCCGCCCTTATCGGGCAACGCCATATTCAGCTGATTGCGCGCCACCTGCAAAGCGTGCAGCGCGTTGAACATATGGCTCTGAAACGCAACCGCCGTGCCGCCCATCACGCCGCCGGCGAGCATCGATCCGGCGATCACCGCCGCCATCCGCAAACGTTTTGACTGAATGAACATGGTCCACCTTGTTGTTTGACGTTTTCCACGCGGCAACGGCATTATGCGCCGCCGCGCCACCTCCTAACACGCCCCACCAAGCCGCAAAACGCCGATCGTGTCTCGGTTTGAAACTTAACCACGCCGCGCCAACCACGCCGTTCGGCCGCCTGCCGACCGATCTTCAACGGCGTGGGCGACGACTTCAAATCCAATTTCACCGAGTCGTGCCGCGTATTCCGCCGGCCCCAAACTGGCGTGATAGAGCGGGTCGCCGCGATAGCTCCCAACAACCTCCCCATAACCCGGCCCGGCGTTGAACATCAGAACCGCTTGTTCGGCGCTATGGTTTCCAAATCTCTCGAACATCAGCCGCTGATCATCGGGCGTGAGGTGAAAGAAACTATCCCAGGCCAGGATACCATCGAAGGTGCGGCCCAGCGCGAGAGACCGCATGTCGCCGACCACCCATTCCTGATCCGGCATCCGCACGCGGCATAGCGAGATCAGCGTGGGCGAAGCGTCAACTCCGGTCACCCGCAAGCCGCGGGCAACCATGTTCACCGCAACCGGCGCGCCGCCACCGCAGCCGAGGTCCAGAACCCGCGCCCCCGCCGGCAATGCCGCGATAAAACGATCATGCCAGGGCTTGTCGGACCAGCCGCCCTTGCGCCGATCCGCCTCCCAGTCGCGCGCATGACGCTCATAATGGCTGATGATGCGGTCAGACGGCATCCGGACAAAGTTATACCAGACGGTGTAAAGGGCAACCTGCCGATGAGACTGGGCCGCGCCTCGACAAATCATTGCAGCGCCCGCATCCTCCCGCCACCCCAACATGCCCCACACCTTACTGACGGCTGACAACTGACCACCGAATGGCAAGAGCCGGCGATCGTGCTGGAGGTGACCCCGTACGGTGAGGGCGATGCTTTGGTTACAGTGCTTACCGCGGCCGGCGGCGCCTGGCGCGGCCTCGCCAAAGGCGGCGGCTCGCGGAGCAAGGCGTCGCTCTGGCAGCCCGGCAACTTGGTCGCCGCGCGCTGGGCCGCGCGCCTGACCGAACAGCTCGGCTTCTTCACCGCCGAGCTGGTGCATCCGGGCGCCGCGTTGGCGATGCCGGACCGGCTGGCACTCGCGGTGCTGAACGCCGCCTGCGCGGTCGCCGCCGGCGCGATGCCGGAACGCGAAGCCCATCCTGCCAGCTTCCACGGCCTGGCGCGCCTGCTCGCCGGCATCGCCATCGAGGGCGCCGCGCTGCCGGCAATGATCGCCTGGGAACTGGACCTGCTGCGCGAACTCGGCTTCGGCCTGGACCTTGGCGCCAACCCGGTCACCACCGGCGAGAACGACCGCCTGGCCTATGTCTCGCCCCGCACCGGCCGCGCCGTCTCGCTTTCCGCCGCCGGCGACTGGGCGGCACGGCTGCTGCCCTTGCCGCCGTTCCTGCTGGACGGCGCGGACCCGGACCTCGCCGAATGCCTGGACGGCCTGCGCCTGACCGGCCACTTCCTGACACGTGACGCCTTCGGCGGCCGCCACCGCCCCCTTCCGCCGGCGCGCACGCGTCTTTATGAGCTGATTGCCGACCGTTGCGCGGAGGACCCCCATGCCCGATGACCTGAGCGGCAAGATCGACGACACGCCGCTCGCCGGCGCGCTCTCGGAACGCTACCTCGCCTATGCGCTCTCCACCATCACCTCGCGCTCGCTCCCGGATGTGCGGGATGGGCTGAAACCGGTGCATCGCCGGCTGATCTACGCGATGCACCAGCTGAAGCTGGACCCGCGCTCCGGCTTCAAGAAATGCGCCCGCGTGGTCGGCGACGTGATGGGCAAATACCACCCGCATGGCGACGCCTCGATCTATGAAGCGATGGTACGCCTGGCGCAGGATTTCGCCTCCCGCTTTCCGCTGGTCGAGGGCCAGGGCAATTTTGGCAACATCGACGGTGATAACGCGGCGGCGATGCGTTACACCGAAGCCCGGCTCACTGAAGTCGCCGAACTCCTGCTCCGCGGCATCGATGAAAACGCGGTGGATTTCCGGCCCACGTATGACGGCGAAGAAAGCGAGCCGATCGTGCTGCCCGGCGCCTTCCCAAACCTGCTGGCCAACGGCGCCGCCGGCATCGCCGTCGGCATGGCCACCTCAATCCCGCCGCACAACGCTGGAGAAGTCTGCGCCGCCGCGATCCACCTGATCCAGAACCCGCAAGCCGACACGGCCGCCTTGCTGGCGCACATGCCGGGCCCGGATTTTCCCACCGGCGGCGAGCTGGTGGAAGACGCGGCGACGCTGCTCGCCGCTTACGAAAACGGCCGCGGCTCCTTGCGCACCCGTGCCCGTTGGGCGCGCGAGGAGCAGAAACACGGCACCTGGACCATCATCGTCACAGAAATTCCGTACCAGGTGCAGAAATCTCGCCTGATCGAACAGATCGCCGAGTTGTTGGCCGAGAAGAAACTGCCGCTGCTCGCCGACATCCGCGATGAAAGCACCGAGACCATCCGCCTCGTGCTGGAGCCGCGCAGCCGCACGGTCGATCCGGACATGCTGATGGCTTCGCTGTTCCGCGCGACCGCCCTGGAAGCCCGCTTCCCGCTCAACATGAACGTGCTGGACGCCGGCCGCACCCCAAAGGTTTACGGCCTGCGCGATCTGCTGCGCGCCTGGCTCGATCACCGGCACGAAGTGCTGATCCGCCGCTCCAGCCACCGGCTAGACGCGCTTGGCCGGCGCCTGGAAATCCTCGACGGCTATCTCGCGGTCTACCTCAACCTCGACGAAGTGATCCGCATCGTCCGCAACGAGGACGAACCGAAACCGGCGCTGATCGGGGCGTTCAGCCTAACGGAGGCGCAGGCCGAAGCGATCCTGAACATGCGCCTGCGCGCCCTGCGCCGGCTGGAAGAACAGGACATCCGCCGCGAACACAAAATCCTGTCCAACGAGCAGAAAGATTTGCGCATGCTGCTGAAAGACGACGGCAAACGCTGGGCCCGCATCGAAGCCGAGATCGTCGAGGTCAAGACCAAGTTCGGCACGGGCCCGCTCGGCACGCGCCGCACCCGCATCAGCGCGGCCGCGCCCGCGCTGGACATTGTCGCCGAAGCGCTGGTGGAGCGCGAGCCGCTGACCGTGATCCTTTCCGAAAAAGGCTGGATCAAAACACTGCGCGGCCATCTCGGCGCCGACGCCGAGCTGAAGTTCAAGGAAGGCGACCGCCTCGCCATCCGCCTGCACTGCGAGTCTACACACCGCCTGGCGCTGCTCGCCACCAACGGCCGCGTCTATACCGTGAAAGTCGCGGACCTGCCGCGCGGCCGCGTCGACGGCCAGGCGATCCGGCTGCTGCTGGAACTGGGCAACGATGACGACGTGGTCGCGCTGTTCCTGCCCGACGACGCCGCGCGCTACCTGATCGCCAGCAACGCCGCCCGCGGCTTCGTCATTCCCGGCGCGGAACTCGCCTCCGAACGCCGCGCCGGCAAACAAATTCTCAGCCTGCGCCCCGGCGAGGAACTCGCCACCTGCGTGCCGGCCGCCGGCGACCACGTCGCGATCATCGGCGCTAATCGCAAATTGCTCATTTTCCCGCTCGCCGAAGTGCCGGAAATGGCAAAAGGCGCCGGCGTCGCCTTGCAGAAGTACAAAGACGGCAACCTCGCCGACTTGAAAGTGTTCGTCCTGGCCGACGGCCTGAGCTGGCGCATCAACGCGGAGCGCACCCGCACCGAAACCAAACTCACCGACTGGCTAGGCGCCCGCGCCCAAACCGGCCGCCTGGCGCCGACAGGGTTCCCCAAGTCAGGCAAGTTTTGAAGCAGTTTTGAAAAAGACCAAGCCGTCATTGCGAGCGAAGCGAAGCAATCCAGCTAGGCAACGTGCGACCCCTTTGGAATGTCCCGGATGTTTCAGGGCTGGATTGCTTCGCTTCGCTCGCAAAGACGTCGAATCGTGGCGGGGTCGTCTTGAACGCCCCCGACCCAGAGTCAAAAAAGTTTTTTGGTGCTTTTTTTCAAAAAAGAACCGCTTGCTTTCTTCGTGAAGCCACCCCGCACCACGCCGGTTTTTGCGGTCAACCCCAGCGCCGCGTCATTTGCCGAGGGCTTACGCGCCGGCATCGCCATTGCGTTGCCGGTGATTGCCGGCGTGTTGTTCGGGCTGCCGGATTATGGTCTGGCGGCACTCGGCGCGTTGCTTACCTGTTTCGCCGACCCGGGCGGCACGCTGGCGCGCCGCGTGCCGGCCGTGGTCGCCTTCGCGCTGCTCGCCGGCCTGGTCTATGCCGGCTTCGGGATGCTGCGCGGCATTGGCATCGGCATCGGGGTCACGGCAGCGCTCGCCGGGCTGATGATCTTCTGCACCAGCTTCGCGCGCATCTACGGCCAGGGCGGCCTACAGGTCGGCAATCTGCTCACGGTCGTCACCGTCCTGGCGCTCGACCGTCCGCTACCGCCGGGCCAAGCCGCGGCGCATGGCCTGAACCTCGCCGCCGGCGCCGCCTGGGCGGTGCTGCTGACGTTGTTGATCTGGCGAATCCACCCCTACGCCCCGGCCCGCCGGGCGCTCGCCACTGTCAGCCGCCGGCTGTCGCGGCTGGCGCGCGAGCTGGCGGCGCTGGCCGATGCGGAGGAGAGCGTCGCCGCCTTCGCCGCGCACGCCGCGCGGCACCGGGGCGGCGTGCGCATGGCGATCGAGGCCAGCCGCGAAGTCGCCTACCAGACCTTCCGCCGCCGCGGCCTGATCACGCCCCGCGCGGCTCAGCTTTCGGTCCGCCTGCAGACGCTGGAACAGGTGTTCGGCGATCTCGTGGCGCTGTCGGAAATTTTGGAGAACAACCCGGCCAGCCGCCCCGGCCCGATCCGGCCGATCCGCCTGCTGGCCGGCTGGCTCGCCGCCCTCGGCCCGGAAATCGAAGCGGACCGCTCGATCGACACGCCGAAAAAGCGCGCCAGCCTGCATCGCCTGCGCGGCGCGCTGGCGCGCCTGCCGGACGCCGCGCCCGAACAACGCATGCTGCAGGCGCTGGCCGAGCATCTGGCGGTGCTGATGACCATCTCCACCGCCGCCGGACAATCGGCCGCCGAAGGACCAGCCCCGGAGCCTTGGCGCCGCCGGCTGCTGGGCCCGATCCGGCAGAACCTGTCGCCGGGCTCGGCGGGGTTGCGGCATGGCCTGCGCGCCGGCTGCATCGCGGCGTTGGTGCTGGCCTGGACGATGTCCCAGCACAGCCCGTTCGCGCATTGGACCACGATCACCATGGTGCTCTGCCTGCAGCCGCAATTCTCCGCCACCTGGGCGCGCTCGCTGGAGCGGATCGGCGGCACGATGCTGGGCGGCGTGCTGGCGGCGCTGCTCGGCCTCATCGTGCAAAGCCATGCCGCGCAGGCGCTGGCGATGCTGCCGCTCACCGTGTTCGCGTTTGCCATCCGCGGCGTCAGCTTCACCGCCTTCATGGCGGCGCTGACGCCGATGATCGTGCTGCTAATCGAACAGATCGCGCCCGGCGCGAACGAACTCACCATCGCCACCTCCCGCGTCGGCTATACGGTGCTGGGCGGCTTGGCCGCCGTGCTCGCCAACCTGATGCTCTGGCCGCAGTTCGAGGGCGGGCGCGTGGCCGCCTCGATCACCGCCGCCATCGCCGCCCATGCCGCCTATGTCGACGCGGTGTTCACGGCGTTGCTGGACGGCTTGGGCCCGCCGGACGCCGCCAGGCGCGCCGCCGGCCTCGCCAGCAATAATCTGGAAGCCTCGCTATCGCGCGCGGTGCTGGAGCCGCATCGCCGGCGTGATCCCGCGATCGAGCGCGGCGCCGTGGTGGACGCGGCACTGCGCCGCCTCGCCGGGCGTCTCTCGGTGCTGGCGCTCGACCCGCCGCCGCTCGAGCCGGCGGAGCGCCCGCTCTGGCGGCAATGGCAAGGCTGGATCGCGAACAGCCTGACTCTGCGCCCAACCGCCCGGCCCGCTCTGCCGGCCGGCGCGGGCGCCGAAACGCTCACCCGCCTGGCCCGGCAGGTCGAACTGATCGGCGGGCCGGCGAACGAAATGGACGCGGCGGCCGAAGCGACCCATAAGAGGATGAACAGCGAGGCCGCAAATGTCTAAAGCAAGCTCTCCGCCGGTTGTTCCTCCCATTCCACCTTGGGCCAGCGCGGCGCTGCAAAGCGCGATGCTGGCAATCGAATTGCAACAGGTGATCGCGCTGCGGCTTTCAAAGATTGCCTTCGGCGGTCCGGACGTGCAGCGCGAGACGGAGCTGATGCTGTCCGAAAAGGTCGCCGCCATGGTTGCAAGCGGCCAGCTCATGATGGCCGCGGCGATCGCCGGCGATACCGGATTTGCGCATGAAGAAGTGATGAAACTGTACCGCCGCAAAGTCCGCGCCAACCGCAAACGACTCAGCGCTTAACCTCGCATCATCGTCTAGAAGAAAACCCCCACGCGCAAAACCACCGTCCGGTTCAGCGGGCCGCCATGCGCCGCCACGTCGAAATACCCCGCCAGCAAAACCGCCAGGTGCCGGGACAAAAAGGTCGAGGCGACGATCCTGAACTGGCTCTCATTCGTGCGCGCGCCGGAATCCACCACGCCGAGACCGTTGATCTTATAAGTCGCCTTGCCGCCGAAGGATTGATAAAAACCGGGCGCCACGAACGCCCGCATCGCCGGCGCGAATTCGTAAGGCACGTAAACCCGGATCTCGTTGGTCGGCTGCTCGCGGAACGTCGCCGGTGTGGATGAAGCCGCCTGCAGCGGATTGGTGATCCCGAACGACTGGTAAAGCGGCGAAATGCTGTCCGCCGAAACCGCCGGCTGGACCAAAGCGGAATTGCCGTTATTGCCGTACACATACAGCGTGTCCCACACCTCGATCGACAGGTTCGGCGTGGTCGCGGCGCCGAACAGCCGGGTGCGGATGCCGTCCTCCAGCTCATAGGTCCAAACGTTCTGGGTTCCCGGGTTCAGGCTTTTGTTTTTGTCGAAACTGCTGACCGGCGGCGAAATCCACGGGCTGATCACCGCGTAAGTACCGGTCGTGTCATTATCTATCGGATAGAAGAACGCGCTGAAATTCGGCTGGCCGAAACCGTCATTTGAAGCCAGCGCGGCGCGGCCGGGGCCGAAGGCAGGAAAGCCCGGCGCCGGCCCCGGGATATTCTGCACGCCCAGTTCCTGGCTTCCGACAAACGCGACATAAGGAATATACGCCTGCACGCCGGCATTGAAGCCGCCGACCATGAAGGTGCGGATGTAGCGGGCGACGAGTACGTCGTCCGCCAAACGCGTGTTGTTCTTGGTATTGTCGCCCCGCACTTGCCCGTACTGGCCGGCATCGGAGAAGTAATTATAGCCGAGGCCGATGTTGATGTTGACGGGCGGCGGGACCAGGTCGCCGGGCAGCGGGTCGGAAGCGCGGGCGGAAACGGCAAAAAACGTCAGCGCGAGAACCGCGAGCGCTTTCAGGCAGCCGAAACCCGGCTTCAGGCGATGCGACACGCGGCGATCCTCCGAATTGTTAAACCTGACTATTGATTGAGCAGGAAGACAAAACTTTGTGCGGCCAAAGTCAATCGCGTTTGTGCCCGTTCGCGACGTAAGCGGGACCGTTGTGTCCCGGCGGCAACATCAGACGGCGCAGCTCCCGTCAAAACGTTGCAGAACTTGGCGCGGAGTTGCTAGCTGTCGCCCATGCGCGCCCCCACCAACTTCGCGATCGGCAGTATCGGCGTCGCGCTGCTTGCCCTGGCGCTGAAGTTTGCCGCGGCGCGGGTCAGCGGCAGCGCCGCCCTGTTTTCAGACGCGTTGGAATCGCTGGTCAATGTCGGCGCCTCGTCACTGGCGCTGTACGCGCTGGTTGCCAGCCGCAAACCGCCGGACCTGCGGCACCCCTACGGCCACGCCAAGGTGGAACTGCTGAGCGCGGTGACGACCGGCGCGATGATCCTGCTCGCCGGCGTGTTGATCCTGAAACGCGCCCTGGCGGCGTTGTGGCATCCGCCGGCTTTGGCGCCGTTGCAGGGCGGCCTCGGCTTCGGCCTCAGCCTCAATGGCGCGGCCGGGCTGGCCAATCTGCTCTGGGCGCTGATGCTGCGGCGCATTTCGCGGCACTCGCCGGCGCTCGCGGCCGACGCGCAGCATCTGCTGACGGACGTGCTCACCACGCTCGGCATCATCGTGGCACTGGTCGCCGCGGCGCTGCTGCGCCTGCCGGTGCTGGACCCGGTGGTCGCGCTGTTCATCGCCGCACAGGTTGCGATCGCCGGCACGTACACGCTGCAGCGCTCGTTCAGCGGCTTGCTGGACGAGGCGCCGCCGCCGGAGATGACCGCGCGGATCCAGGACTTGGTGCGTCTGCACGCCGCGGGCGCGATCGAGGCGCATGATCTGCGCGTCCGCCAGGCCGGCCCCTCGTATTTCCTGGAGTTCCACCTGGTGGTGCCGGGCGGCATGACGGTGGCGGCGGCGCACGACATCTGCGACCGGATCGAGGCCGCCTTAAAAGCCGAAATGGACGGCGTTGCGATCACCATCCATGTCGAGCCGGAAGTGAAGGCCTTGCATCATGGCGTGTTGGTGCCGTGAACGCCGTGCGCGACGGTCATCCGGAAGCCGCCATCAGCTCGCCAGCGTCGGCGCCGCCCACGCGTCCGGCGCTGGCGCCTTGTGCAGGTCGTAAACGCCGAGGCCAAGCGAAGTCGCGTCGCCGGCAACCGATGCCGTCGTCAGGCCATGCGCGAAGAAGTCCGTGCCGCCGGCCATCATAGCGCTAGGCGTTGCCGCGAACATGCCCCACGGCAAGCTGCCGCCGCTCGCTGGCGCGTAAGCGTCCCCCGTTAGTAAAGCGGCCGGCATGACCGTCGTGGCGGCGATCCATGGCGATGCGGCGAAGCTCATCACCGCCGGGCTCGCCACGCCCACGGCCGCCCCGGCGGCCACCACCGTTCCCACCACCACCAGCGTATCGGCCGGCAGCGTTTTGGTGAAGCCGGAGCTGTTATAATCGGTCGGGCTCAGCACGATCGTCTCGGCAAACGTGCCGATGGTGCCGGTATGCAGCGAAATGGTGTGCCCCGTGCTCTCACTGCCCGCGGCGACGCCGGTGAAGCTGTTCGCGCTGTTATTGGTGAACGCGGCGGTGGTGCCGGACAACGCGAGCGTGCCCTTTAGCAAATCCGCCGGCGCCTTCGCGGTGTTCTCGATGCCGATGCTCTCGCTCGGCGCCGCGCTTCCCTTTGTTACCGTGCCGAAATTTAGCGTGAGACGCGTGGCGCTGTTGGCGGTGAGCTTGCCCGGCCCGGAGATCAGGCTGAGCCCCACCGTGGCTAAATTCGTTGCGACGATGTCCGTCCCGCCGGCGCCATCGGATGTCAGCGTAAACGCCTCGCCGCCGGAAGCGACGCTCGAAGCTAACGTCAGCGTATCTACGACAGTCCCGTTGTCGAACAGCGTCAGGATGCCTTTGGAGAACGACTCCGACGTAGCGAGCACGCTGCTCAGGTCGATCGTGTCGCCGGCGCCGAAACCGGCAATGCCGCCCAGCAGCACCGCGCCCTTGCCCAGGATGAGTTCACCGGCAATCGATCCGAAATTGACGGCGTAACCGGCGCTGGCCGTGGCCGCGCCGAGCGTTCCGGGCTGTCCGCCGGCGGCGCCGCCGGCGACCGTGCCTGTCAGCGCCAGCGTGCCGCCATTCAGATCGGCGCCATCACCGCCATTACCGCCGGCGCCGTGGTCGGAATAGCCGCCGGCGCCGCCTATGATCGTGCCAGAGCCGGTGACCGTAAGGTCAAGGCCTTGTCTAAGTTCGATGCCGGCGGCGCCGGCGCTACCCGCGCCCGCGAAGCCGAGTCCGCCGGCGCCGCCTCTGACGATCCCGCTATTGCTGATCGATCCGCTCAACGCATACGCATAAATGCCGGTGCCGCCGCCGCCACCGCCTCGATAGCCAGCGCCGCCCGCACCACCGGCAATCACGCCTCCCGCGGCGTTCGTCAGGGTGCCGTCTTCGAGCACAAGTCCGGCGCCGGCTGCCCCGCCCAGACCGCCGCTATAAGTGCCATTGTGGCCGAACAGATAGTTGTAGCCCTGGCCGCCAACGATCAAGCCAGTGTTGGAGACGCCGGCACTGTTATCGAACACGCCGGTACCCTCACCCGGCGTGGCTACGTAGTTGGGGCCATTCTCGCCGCCGTGGATCACGCCACCGTTCGACAAGGTCGCGCCGCTCGATAAACTAACGCCCTCACCGCCGACGCCCTCGCTGGACAAGCCGCCGAAAATGCTGCCGGTGTTGACGACCGTTCCGAGACTGCCGATGGCGATGCCGGCACCGCCGTACAGCTCGCCTTCGCCGCCGCTGATGATCCCGGCATTGTTGATGAACTCGGTCCCGCCGCCACCGCCATAGATCCCGAAGCCGCCATACAGGCGATCTTGACCGGCGGCGATCGTGGCTCCGGCGGCGTTGATCACCGCGCCGGCGCCGCTGATGTCGATCCCGTCGCCGCTTATGTACACGGACTGGGCGGTGTCGATGACCCCGTCATTGATCACGGTGCTGGCACCCGTCAGGTTGACGCCGGGGCCGGACTTCTCCGTGCCACCGCCGCCCGTGACGGCGCCGCGGTTCGTCAATGTGGCGGCGTCGTTCAACGAAACGCCGGCGCCGCCCGCGGAGTCGCCGCCGCCACCCTGGACGAGGCCGTTATTGGTGAAGGCGCCGCCGTACTGAAGATTGACGCCGATGCCCCCGTAAATGCCGCCTGAACCACCGATGATCCGGCCGGTATTGTGCAGGATGCCGCCGTCAATCGCGACTCCCGCGCCGCCATACTTGCCGCCGAGGATCTGCCCCGCATTGCTCAAGCTGCTCGCGTTGAGCTCGATGGCAACCCCATAAGACTGTCCGGTCACCGTCCCGGTGCTGGTGATGCTGAGCGGCCCGGGGTACGCGCCGCTCGTGAGCGTGATCGGCCCCGTGACGGAAGACGTTATCGTTTCAGACATGTTGATCTATGACCTCGCGGAAGCCGTGACGGGTAGCCGGTGATTGCGCATGTATTTGAGCACGCATTGCAGTGGACGGGAATGGAATGCCGTTGCGGCGCGAGGGCAGGTAGTGAATTCAGCGCCATATCGTCCAACATCGCATCCGCCAGCATCCGCTTCAGCTCGCAGTGCGGCGCTCCCACACGACCTATGACTTTGAACCACTGCCCCTGGTTTCCAACGTCATTGCGAGCGAGAAGCCGCATCCAATAATATTTAAGATTGGCGCACCTCCTTCTTTCGCCGGCCGGACAACCAGCCTACTTGCGTCGTAAACCTCAAGTTTACTGGGCATGGTAACCCAGTGCATTCCATTCTTTCCGCGCGTGTGCGGGTCAATAGCTCGCCAAGGTTTTCCTGTTACACTATCGCGGCGTCCTCTTACTAAAACGGGCACAAGACGGTAGATACCCTTCTCGTCAACTTTAACAAATTCATTTGACCCATTAAAATCCGGACACGCGGCGGCTGATCGTTGCGCGGCCGGCGGGTCGTCACAAGTTCATTGCTTTTGATAAAAAGGGGTGCGGACTGGGCCATGACTCGTCGGAGGAAGACTTGGGCGGGCGTGCTCGGCATATTCGTTCTGGCAATCGTTCTGCTGGCGATCTTCTGGGACTGGGACTGGTTCAAGCCGATCGTGGAGTCGCAGGCTTCGGCGGCGCTAGGGCGGAAAGTCACGCTGCAGCATTTCCGCGTCGGCCTCGGCGGCACCACGACGGTAACGGCGACCGGCATCGTGCTCGCCAACCCGGCTGGCTTCACCCCGCCGCCCGGCAGCCCCGCCAATTTCGGCACGATCGACCAGCTGATCGTGAAAATAAATGTCTGGAAATACATCACGCACCGGGTGCTGAGCCTGACCACCATCGAGGTCGACCACCCCTCCTTCGCCGTACGGCAACTGGCGGACGGGACCAACAACTACACGCTAGGCGGCGGCAAAAGCTCCGGCGGCAAGCCAAGCGCCAGCAAGCCGCCGGAGCTGGGCGAGTTGATCATCAACAACGGCGACGCCAGCGTGATCATGCCCAAGCTGAAAACCAACTTCAACCTGACGATGCAGACGCAACCGGCGCCGGCCAACGACCCGCTGTTCACCGGCGGCGAGATCGTGGTGGGCGCGAAAGGCACGTATAGCGCCGCGCCGATCACCGGCACGTTGATCGGCGGCGCACTGCTGTCTCTGCGCGACGCGTCGAAACCCTACCCGGTCGATGTGCACCTGGTGAACGGTACCACCAAAGCAAGCCTGGTCGGCACCATCCGCGACCCGGCGGATTTCGCCGGCGCCAATCTGCGGGTGACATTTTCCGGCCAGGACATGGCGAATTTGTACCAGCTGACCGGCATCCCGATCCCGGAGACACCGCCGTTCAATATCGCCGCCAAGCTGGACTACAGCAAAAGCGAGATCCGGTTCGACGATCTGGTCGGCACCATGGGCTCTTCCGATCTCGAAGGCTCGATCGCGGAGACGCCGGCGGCGACCAAGGATGGCCGGCGGATGGTGACCGCCGATCTCAGCTCCCGGCGCGTCGACCTCACCGACCTCGCCGGCTTCCTGGGCGCCACCCCCGGCAAGACCACGACGCCGGGGCAAACCGCGGCGACACGCGAGAAAGTACAAGCCGCGAACGCCAGCCCGACGCTGCTGCCGAACAAGCCGTTCAACCTGCCGAAAATCAACGCGGCCAATGTCGATCTGCGCTACCGCGGCGAGCACATCATCAACAAGGACGTACCGCTGGACATGCTGGTGGTGCATCTGATCATCGATGACGGCCGCATCACGGTGGACCCGCTGAACTTCGCGGTCGGCAGCGGTACGATCGCCAGCAATTTCGACCTGAATCCGGTGGACAACGTGCTGCACACACGCGCGCGTATCGATTTCCGGCAGTTGCAGCTAAAGCGGCTGATGGCGGCGACCCACGCCTTTGCCGGGGATGGCGTGGTCGGCGGCTCCGCGCATCTGACCGGCACCGGAAATTCCGTGGCGCTGATCCTGGGCCACGGCAATGGCGGCCTGCAGCTGTTCATGTCGCATGGCGGCGATATCAGCGCGCTGCTGGTGGATCTCGCCGGCCTGCAGGTAGGCGACGCGGTGCTGTCCGCCCTCGGCATCCCGAACAAGGCCGATGTGCAGTGCCTGGTCTCGGATTTCGAACTGACGGACGGCGTGGTGGACACCAGACAGCTGCTGCTGGCGACCACGGAAGCAAACATCCTCGGCTCCGGCACGATCAACCTGGATACCGAGAAGCTGGACCTCGCGATCAAGACGCAGGCCACGCATTTCTCCATCGGCTCGCTGTCGACGCCGATCAATGTCGGCGGCACGCTGAAAAAGCCCAGCGTGCTCCCGGCCGCGGGGCCACTGGCAGAGCGCGCGGTGCCGGCCGTCGGCCTCGGCATTCTGTTCCCGCCCTTGGCTCTGCTGCCAACCATCCGGCTCGGCCTGGGCGACAAAAACGCCTGCCAGGACACGCTGAACAACCTGCATGCAGGCCATCTGGTTAACCCAGGTTAAGAAGAGCCTCCAGCGGTGGAACCTTAGCCCTACATACACCGGCCAAACTAACAAGGGTCTGGGGCCCGCGGCCCCAGCCGCCGGAGGCTCTTTTCTCAGTGCCCCGCATTGGCGCCGGAAAAATCCGGCGCCAGCCCAGACGCCGCCAACTGCCCTGCCAATTCGGATTTCAGCCGGGATAGCCCGGCCTCGGAGCCGGATTCGGCGCGGGCGACCAGCACAGCCTGGGTGTTCGAAGCGCGCAGCAGCCACCAGCCATCGGTTGTGGTCACGCGCACGCCGTCAGTGTCGGAGACCGTGTCGCCGCTGGCTTTCAGCCGCTCCGCGACTTCCTTCACCACGTCGAACTTGCGGCTCTCCGCGCAATCGAAGCGCAGCTCCGGCGTGTTCACCACGGCCGGCAGGCTGTCGCGGAACGCCGCCACTGTCTCGGTCCCCCGCGCGATCACGCCGAGCACCCGCACCGCCGCATAAAGCGCGTCGTCAAACCCGTACCACTTGTCATTATAGAAAATATGCCCGGACATCTCGCCGGCCAGCGGCGCGCCGGTCTCCGCCATCTTGGATTTGATCAGGCTGTGGCCGGTCTTCCACATCAGCGGCTTGCCGCCGGCTTTGGCGATCTCGTCGAACAGCACCTGACTCGCTTTCACATCCGCGATAATGGTCGCCCCCGGATGGCTCTTCAGCACATCGCGCGCCATCAAAATCAGGAACTGGTCGCCGAACAAAATATGCCCGGCGTTGTCGACCAGCCCAATCCGGTCCGCGTCGCCGTCAAACGCGACGCCGACATCCGCGCCCTGCCGCTTTACCGCCTGGATCAGCTGTTCAAGGTTTTTCGGCACCGTGGGGTCCGGATGGTGCGCCGGAAACGACCCGTCGATCGTGCCGTTCAGCACCACGTGCTTGCCCGGCAGTTCCTTCACCAATTTCGCCAGCACGTCACCGGCGGCGCCATTGCCATTATCCCAGACGACATGCAGCTCCCGGCCACCATCCCAATCCCGCAGCAATCGCGCGATATAAGCGTCGCTCACATCCCTCTGCGTCACGCTGCCGGCGGTCTCCGCCACCACATCTCCGGCCGCAGCGCGGGCGCCGAGACTTAGAATGTCCTGGCCAAAAAATGGCTTTTTGCCCAGCATCATCTTGAAGCCGTTGTAGTTCGCCGGGTTATGGCTGCCGGTCACCATCACCGCGCCATCGGTGTTCTCGGTGAACGCGGCGAAATACAGCATCGGCGTCGGCCCGCGGCCGATGGAAAGCACCTCCATGCCGCTCGCCATCAACCCTTCGATCAGCTGCGCCTGCAGCATCGGCGAGGACAGCCTTCCGTCCCAGCCCACCGCGACGCGCTTACCGCCGTGATCCGCCACGATCGAACCAAAAGTGCGGCCGATCGCATAAGCATCCGCCGCGTTCAGCGTCTCCCCCACAATGCCGCGAATATCGTATTCGCGCAGGCTGCTGTCGTTGAAGCGATGGTCAAATTCCATGAGAGCTTTCAGGCGTTGACGTAATTTTTAAGGAATTCGCGGACCAGCGCGCTGAGGTCCGGGCGGGCCAGGCCAAAGGCGATCTGCGCTTCCAGAAAGCCGATTTTGTCGCCGCAGTCGAAGCGCCTGCCCTCGAACTTCAGCCCGTGAAACGGCGTGTTGCCAATCATCTTCGCCATCGCGTCGGTCAGCTGCACCTCATTGCCGGCGCCCCGCTCCATCTGCGCCAGGTACTTCACCACCTCCGGCAGCAGCACGTAACGGCCGATGACCGAGAGGTTGGACGGCGCATCCGCGGGCGCCGGCTTTTCCACCAGCCCGGTGACTTCCACGCGGCTGCCCTCGATCTTGCCGGTCTTGAGAATGCCGTAGCGGTTGGTCTGCTCCATCGGCACTTCGCTCACCGCCACAACGTTGCCGCCGGTCTCGTGATACACGTCAGCCAGTTGCTGGGTGCACGGCACATCGCTCAGTACCAGATCGTCGGGCAGCAGGATCGCAAACGGGTCTTCGCCGATAAAGGTGCGGGCGCACCAGATCGCGTGGCCGAGGCCGAGCGGCACCTGCTGGCGCACGGTGGTGATCGAGCCGGGCGGCATCGCCTCCTCGCGCAGCAGCGCCAGCGCCTCTTTCTTGCCGCGTTCGGCCAGCGTCGCTTCCAGCTCGAAGGCGATATCAAAATGGTCGATCAGCGCGGTCTTGCCGCGGCCGGTAACCATGCAGAACTGCTCGATGCCGGCGGCGCGCGCCTCATCCACCGCGTACTGGATCAGCGGCTTGTCGACCACCGTCATCATTTCTTTCGGGATCGCCTTGGTCGCGGGCAAAAAACGTGTGCCGAGTCCGGCGACGGGCAGCACGGCTTTGCGCAACGGTTTGATCAAGCACAACTCCTGTCAGGCGTTAAAGAGCGAAAGCCGCGCGGGGCGGCACGATGAGTGCCATGCGCGCCAGACCGCAGCAAGTCGGCGCATGTCCGCCGGGAGAGGCAGCAAGCGCCGCTCAGCTGGGGGTTGCCGTTGCCTGGGAGGCCGGAATTCTCATCATCGTGCCGGTCATCGGGATAAAGAACACGCCCATGTCGCGGCGTGAATGGATTTTCCCCTGCGCATCCTTGCGGTAAACGTACAGCACCTGGCCGCGTTTGAACGGCTGGCCGATCGGGATGATCATCCGGCCGCCAGGCTTCAGCTGCGCGAACAGCGCCGGCGGTGCGTACTGCGCGGCACAGGTGACGATAATGATGTCGAAGCCGCCTTTTACGCCAGGCCAGCCGTAATAACCGTCGCCCAGTTTCGTCGTGATATTGTTGTAGCCGAGCGGCGAGAAAATCTTCTTCACAGCGTTGCCCAGCGGCTCGATGATCTCGATCGAGTAGGCCGAGGCGACGATGCGGGACAACACGGAGCTTTGAAAACCGCTGCCGGTGCCGATCTCCAGCGAAACATCGCCCGCGCGCGGCTTGCACACCTGCGTCATGTAGGCCTGGCCGAGATAATCCGAGAGCGCGGAGCCGTAGCCGATCGGCCATGGCACGGCCGGGCTGTCATAAGCATCGCCGCAGGTGGAGCGGTCCTCGGCATAATTATAATGGTAGTACTCGCGCGGCACGGCGGCGAAGCCTGCCAGCACGGCCGGATCGGCGGCGCCGAAGCGCATCGCCAGGTAGTCCGCGATGGCTTTCATCGCCACCGGCCTGCGCGCCTGGATGGCGGCAAACTGCGCATCGGTGAGGGAGACGTGGCGGCCGGATTTCACCATCGCACTCTCAAACGCGGCGCGGGTCCAGGGCGCGCCATTAGGCGTCGCCGGAGTGTCAAGAGGGACAGGCGGACCGGGCGCGGCTTGCGCCAGACTATTGGCGGCGAAAGTCGGCATCGCGGCCAACGCGGCCGTACCGCCGATCAGTCCCCGGCGGGTGAGGGCGTTCGTGAACTGATCCAAGCCGGCTGTCTCCGAGGGGCGGGAAAGGTTGTCGCGGCCAGAACATACAGCAGAACCGCGCCGGCTAAAACCGTCGTGAAGCCGTAGTTTCGCGCCAGAAGATTAGCCAATGGTGTCGCCACAACCGAAAACGCGCCGTTCAGCCCCCAGGCCCAGGGCAGGAACCCGCCCTCGCCCAGCCGGCCGAGGCCGAGCGCAAACGGCAGCCCCATCGCCAGCGACACCGGCGCCAGAACCAGTAGGACCAGCAGGGCGCGAAGCGCTGCCGGCAGCGCTTCCGCCGCCGGCAGCAGGCCGGGCAGGAGCGCCAGGACTAGAGTCGCCCAGATCAACACGGTCAGGCAGGCGAGCCAGACGCCGCGGCCGGGCGCCGCGGCAAAACGGCTGCTGATCAGGCTGCCGAGGCCGGAGAAGATCAGCATGAAGCTCAGCACCAGCGCGAAGCCGGCGGCGCGGTCATCCAGCAGCAGGCTGGCTTTTTCGATCAGGAAAATCTCGATGAACAGAAACCCCAGCGCCAGCGCGGGGAAATAAAGGATCGGACGGAGCAGCCCGATGGGCGGCCTGGCGGCGCGATGGCGCAGGCGCGGCGCCAGCAGCGGCACCAGCAGCACGAGGCCCGCGAGCACCGCCGCCTGCGCCAGCACCGCGAGATTGACCAGCGCGCCGATCTCCGCCTGCGGCAGGATCTGCAGGCGGGTGAGCAGCAGCGGCAGGTCGTTCAGCCGCAGGATCGCGTAAAAGGCGGGGCGGTCGTCGGTTGCGGGGCTAAGGTTGAAGGCGGCGCCGGAGACGGCGGGCGCGCCGTTCAAAACCGCCGGCGCCTCGTCGGCAATGGCATCGTCGGGCCCCTCAGCGGTGACGGTGCCTGTCGTAAAGGAGACCGCCGGCAGATCATTGTATAGATTATCGCGCGCCGCGACGGCGTCGAAATCCGTGGTGTAGGAGATGTCGAAGGAACGGTCGTCACACCATCTTGCCGCGAGCCCAGCCTGCGCCGGCGTAAAAGGCGCAAGACTGGCCAGCAACCGGGCGTTCCAGGCCGAGCGGTAGATGATCACGTGCTGGCCGGGGTTGCCGATGCCATCGGCGGCCAGCGCCGCACGCAGCGTCGCCAGCATGCGCAATGAATAGGCCGGCAGGTCCTGAATGGAAACCGGCACCGAGAGGATGCCGCCGCGCGTCAGGGCACGCAACGCCGCGGCAAGGGACTCCGTAGTAAGGCCACTGACGTTGGCCGGCCCGGCGTCAAGGAAATCCGCCGAGACGTCGATCAGGTCGTACCGGCCTGCGCCAAAAGCCGCACGCGGCGCCAGCGGCGAGAGCGTGACGCGCGGGTCGGGCGGAAAAGCCGGGGATGGGCCGAGGCCGTGGCGCAGCACGGCATACAGCGCCGGCTCGGGCTCCAAGGCGCGCACATGCTTAGCACCAAGCGCCAGAACCTCATCGATGCGGAAGCCGCCGGACGCGCCGACCAGCAGCACGTTCGGGTGCGGCACGAGCAAATACGGCAACGCGTCCAGCGCGCCGGGCGCGTAGCCGCTGCTTAAACCGCCGGGCAGCGGCAGGCTGGCGATGCGGGTGCCGTCCCGGTACAGGCCAAAACTGCGTGGCGGGTCAGGATAGCCCAGCATCGCGGCGTCGTTGGAAATGTCGGTGTTCACCCGTTCGGTAAAATCGTCGAGCAGCAGATAATCGCCGCGCGGCGAGAGGATGCGGGCCGCGACGCGGGCGTTCGGCGTATGCAGCGGGGCATAGATCGGCTTGTACTGGCTGACCGCGGCCTGTGGCCCGAAAGCGAGCAACGCCTCGCCCAGCAGCAGAGCGAGGAGTGCTGCAGCGCCGGCGGCGCGGGCGTGGCGGCCGATGAGACAGGCGGCCAGCGCCAAAGCCGGCAGCAGCGCCGGGATCAGCGCGAAGGGCGGGCAGACGAACATCAGCGCCAGCACGGCGATGCACCCGGCGCCGGCGCCCAGCAGGTCCGCGGCGTAGACCCGGCCGATGCGGCCGGTGTCGACGGTGAAGCAAAGCGAGATGAACAGCCCGGCGAGGAAAAAGAACGGCAGCAAGGCCACATAGTAAAGCCCGATATTGCCAAGCTGCGGCAAATAGGTGTCGGGATTTTGCAGCTGCAGGGGGTTAAACGGATTGACGATCGCGCCGCTATACCCAAGCGCCCCGCTGAGCACGAGCATCGCCGGCAGCGCCGCGAACAGCCGGCCCGCGTGGCGGACAGCCAAGTCACGCGCGAGGGCCAGCACCACGCCGCTCAGCGCGAAGCCCGCCATCACGATGGAAATCACCCAATAGCCGTAATCGGACCAGCTCGCGACCGCGAAGTACCGCGTCAGCGCGGTCTCCATGCCGACCGCCGTCAGCGAAACCAGAAAGAGCGGCGCCAGCCTCACTCTTGCGGCCAGACGGTGCCGGTGAGGAAGTGCTGCAGCAGCACGTTGAACTGCGCGGCATCGTCCACGAACAGCGCGTGGCCGGCATCGGCGTAGATGGCGATGTCGGTGTTCGGACGGTCCCGCAGCAGATGATCGGCCTGGCCAGTCAGCCCGGGCCGGACCACGTACAGCACCGGCTTGGCGGTAGCGAAAATCGCCTCCCGCCAGTAACTGCGTGGCACGGGATAGTTCAGCAGCAGTGCGGCATCGGCCTCGGGCATACGCAGCGCCGCTTGCGTCAGCGCATTCAGATAGTCCGGCGGCACCGGCTTGCGGAACATTCCCCGCACGAACGTCGCCATGAAAGTGTCGCGGCTGCCCGGCAGACGCCGAAGCGGCGGCAAATGCGGCGGCAGCGGCGCCGGAGTTTCACCCACCGAATTGTCGATCAGCACCAGCCCGGCGACCCGCGCATCCCCATGCTCGTGCATATAAGCCAGCGTGTCCAGCACGCCGAGCGACCAGCCGACCAGCACGACCGGGCGCGGGCCGAGCTGCGTAAGCAAATCCGCGATGTCATCCCCGCGCCGATTCTGGTTATAGCCGCCCGGCGCGACCTCGGAATAACCCTGGCCGCGCGGGTCAAACTCAACCACCTGATACGCGCCGGAAAAGGCTTTCGCCTGCAGGTTAAAAATCCACCCCGGCATGGTCCATCCAGGAACAAACACCAGCGTGGGCGCGCCGGGCGGTCCGGCCTGCCAGTAATGCAGCCGTGTCCCATCCGAGGCGGTGAAGAAATTATCGCCCGGCCGCCCAGCTAGGGGCCGCCCGGCGTGGGCTGGCGCGACCAGGCAAAGCACGGCGAGCAATACGACGAACAAACGCATGTCCCAACTTGCGCCGCGCTGCGCGCGATCTGTCAATTGCCGCAGGCCTTCGCATGCGTATAATGGAAGCCTCGCTTCTGATTGGCGGTCGATGACGCTTATCCTGACGTTTTTGCTGCGCTGGCTGCTGGTCGTGCTGTTCTTCCCGTTCAGCGCGCTGGACAAAACTCTCAACTTCCAGGGCGCGCTCGGGCAGGCCCAGGAATTGATCAAGCCGCGCGCCCCGGCGGCCGCGATGGTCTTGGCCGGCCTGGCGGTGGAGGTGTTCTGCTCGCTCGGCATCATCACCGGCGTCGCGGACCGGGCGGCCGCGCTGATCCTGTCGCTGTATTGCATGGCGACGGCCGTGCTGTTCAAACAATTCTGGGCGCCGGGCGATTTCTGGGCCGGCGGCAACAGCAGCGGGCGGCTGCTGTTCTGGGATTTTCTGAAGAATTTTTCGCTCGCCGCCGGCATCCTGCTGGTCACGCTCGGCACCGGCCCCATCTCGATCAGCGGCTTTCTTGCAAACCCGCTGGCTTCCACCCATCCTTATGCGCGGCATGTGGATGGGGGCGCGCCATGAATTCATCGCCGCGAATCGCCTACTGGCATTTATACCTGGATGCGGACGGCGTCAGCCGCCACAAACAATGCTTTCTCACGGAATTCGAGATGAAGTCGATCGGCGGCGGCGCCGACGCGCAGTGGCAGGGCGTCAAAACCACCGAACAAACCACGGTGATGTTCACGGTGCTGCCCGTGGGCTGGATCGGCGACTGGCACCCGAACCCGAAGACGCAGTGGATCATTCCCCTCTCCGGCCGCTGGTCGGTGGAGGCGATGGATGGCAGCCGCGTTGAAATGGGCCCCGGCGAGATCGCGTTGGGCGACGATGTCGGCGCCGCCACCAAGGACGGCAGGACCGGACATTACTCGACCACCGTCGGCGACGCGCCGGCAGTGCTGATGCTGGTGCAGTTCGAAACTTTGGGCGGCAAGCCGGGACCATGCCGGTTCACGTGAGCTATCACGAGACGTTCGCCCCGCAATTCGACAGCTACATCCTGGGCAATGCCGAACTGGAAGTCTTGGCCACGGGGTTCCGCTGGATCGAGGGCCCGGTCTGGATGGGCGACGCTGATTGCCTGCTGTTCCAGGACCTGCCGCGCGACCGCACCATGCGCTGGTCCGAACAGACCGGCATTTCGGTGTATCGCACGCCCTCCGGCTACGCCAACGGCCAGACGCGCGACCGTGAAGGCCGGCTGATCGCTTGTTCGCATCGCCACCGCTGTCTGCTCCGCACCGAACACGACGGCACCGTGACCACGCTGGTGACCCACCACGAAGGCCGCCGGCTGAACGCGCCCAACGACGTGGTGGTGAAGTCCGACGGTACGATCTGGTTCACCGATCCGCTCTACGGCCTGCTGAACGATTACGAGGGCGGCCGCCAGGCCTCCGAGCAACCGCCAGCGGTCTACCGCTTCGATCCGGTGAGCGGCGAGATCAAAGCCGTTGCCGATGATTTCGACGGGCCGAACGGCTTGGCGTTCTCGCCCGACGAACGCCTTCTATACATCGCCGAGACCGGCGACCAAACGCAGCCGGACCCGAAACAATACATCCGCGTGTTCGAGGTGAACGGCGAAGGTCTGACCGGCGGCCGGGAGTTTCACAAAGTCGCACCCGGCAATTGCGACGGCATGCGTTGCGACGAGCATGGCAATGTCTGGAGCAGCGCCGGCGACGGCGTGCATTGCCTTTCTCCGGCGGGCGAACTGCTGGGCAAAATTCTGATCCCGCATGTCGTGTCCAACATCTGTTTCGGCGGCGGCGTGTTCAAAAACCGGCTGTTCATTGGCGGCTCGCACACGCTCTACGCCGTCTTTCTGAACGTGCGGGGCGCGGCGTGGCCCTGATCCGCGTCGCGCTGGTCGCGCGGAAAGCGGCGTCGCTCGCGTTGTTTTACCAGACCGCGCTGGGCTTCTCCCAAAACGGGCCACGCCTGCGCTGCGGTGAAAGCGAGGTCGAATTGCTGGAATTCGAGCCGCCGGGCCGCGGCTTCCCCGCCGGGCAGATGGCGAACACTTCGTCCTTCCAGCACTTCGCGATCGTCACGCCGGACATCGCCGCGTCGTATGAGACATTGCGCGGCGTCGCCGGCTGGCGGCCGATTTCAACCACCGGCCCGGTGCAGCTGCCGGCCAGCTCCGGCGGCGCGATCGCCTTCAAGTTCCGCGATCCGGAAGGCCATCCGCTGGAACTGATCCAGTTTCCCGACGGCAGTACGCCGCGCATCGACCATACCGCGATCGTGGTTCGCGATACCGCCGCCAGCATCGCGTTCTACAAAGACTTTGGCCTCGTCCCGCAGGGCGGCTCGCACAACACCGGCGCGGCGCAGGATACGCTCGACGGATTGCAGGGCGCGGACGTGGAAGTGACCCGGCTCAGCGCGCCGGCCGGCCAACTGGCTCTGGAACTGTTGTGTTATCGCGAGGTTTTGTCAGCCCCGCCGGCCGCGCCGAACGACGTGGCGGCGACGCGGCTGGTATTCAACGCCGGCCCCGCCGCGGTCGAAACCGATCCGGACGGCCACCTGCTGCACATCGAAGTGGAGGCTTGAACGATGGACCATTACGACCTGATCGTCATCGGCAGCGGCCCGGGCGGCGCCTCGCTGGCGCAGCGCCTGGCGCCGACGGGCAAAAAAATCCTGCTGCTGGAACGCGGCGAATACCTGCCGCGCGAGCGCGATAACTGGAACGCGAAGTCGGTCTTCGTCGACAACAAATACCAGGCGAACGAAAACTGGTTCGATAAGGACGGCAAGGCGCTGCATCCCGGCCTGCATTACTGGGTCGGCGGCAATTCCAAGGTCTACGGCTCCGCCCTGTTGCGGCTGCGCGAACGCGACTTTGAAGAGATCCAGCACGCGGACGGCATCTCGCCTGCCTGGCCGCTGAAATACGACGTGTTCGAGCCGTATTATGGCGAGGCGGAAAACCTGTTCGCCGTGCACGGCAATGGCGGCGAGGACCCGACCGAGCCGTGGCGCAGCACGCCGTTCCCGGCGCCCGCGGTCAGCCACGAGGGCGCGGTCGCCGCCCTGGATGCCGGCCTGCGCGCCAACGGGCTGCGCCCGTTCCATCTGCCGCTCGGCATTCTGCTCAAGGAAGACAAACACGGCCGCGCGACGCCGACCAGCACCTGCATCCGCTGCGATACTTTCGACGGCTTTCCGTGCCTGCTGAACGGCAAGGCCGATGCGCAGGTGATGTGCGTGGACCCAACTCTGGCCGCGCATGACAACGTCACTTTGCTCACCGGCGCGTATGTGGAAAAGCTGGAAACCGACGCCACCGGCCGCAGCGTCACCGCCGTTCACGTAGTTCGCGATGGCGCCACCGAACATTATTCCGCGAACATCGTGGTCGTGGCATGCGGCGCCCTCAGCTCCGCCTTGCTGTTACTGCGCTCGCACAACGACGCGCATCCGCGGGGCCTCGCGAATGGTTCGGACCAGGTCGGCCGCAATTACATGCGGCACAACCAGTCCGTGCTGATGGCGCTGCTGAAGGAGCAGAACAACGCGATATTTCAAAAAACCCTGGCGCTCAGCGACTATTACTTCGGCGCCGATGACTATGACTATCCGCTCGGCCTGGTGCAGATGTGCGCCAAAACCCATCCAGACCAGATCCGCGCGGAAGCGCTGCCCGAATGGCTGTCCTTCGCGCCGCACCTGCCGTTCGAGGTGATGTCCCGCTACACGATGGATTTCTGGCTCTCCAGCGAGGATATTCCCTTGGCCGAAAACCGCATCTCCCTCGCCGCCGATGGCCGCGTGACGCTGGCGGAAACCGACACCAACATCGAAGCGCATAAGCGGCTGCGCCGGAAGATGGAAGCAGCGATGACCAAGCTCGGCGCGCATGAGAAAATGCTCGACCATCGCATCTATTTCAAAAAGGACATCGTGCTGAGCGGCACCGCCCACCAGGCCGGCACCGTCCGCTTCGGCACCGACCCGGCAAGCTCCGTGCTCGACACCAACTGCAAGGCGCACGAGCTGGATAACCTGTACGTGACCGACGCCGGATTCTTCCCCTCCATCGGCGCGGTAAATCCGACGCTAACAATCGTCGCAAATGCGCTACGCGTGGCGGATCATTTGAAGACAAGACTGTAAGGAAGCACTACTTTTTGTGAACAAAAAGTAGCAAAAAAACTTTATGAATCTGGGCCATGGGCGTTGTAGCCGCCAACGCCCGAGCCCCAGAGTGGCAAAAGTTTTTTGCGCGCTTTTTTACAAAAAAGCGCTTCTTCTTCTCACCACGAGAAAAATCCACACAGACACGATAAAATTTGCACCCGCCGCCAGCAGCAAAATCGCCGCGCCCGACATCCCGGCGGCGTACAGCCCCGCGGTCAAGGCCGCACCGATCACGCCGGCGGCTGCGTTCATGATGTTATTCGCCGCGATCATGCGGGAGCGGTGCGAGGGCTCCGCGCGCTCCTGCAAAATCACGTAGAGCGGCACGGAGTAAATCCCGCCCGCGATCGCCAGGAGCAGCAAATCCAGCAGCATGTGCCAACCGGAAAAGCGTGCCAGCACGGCGGCGATGTCGGCCATATGCGGCGCCCGCATGGCGGTGACCGCAAAGTCCGCCGTGAACACGGAGACGCCGAAGCCGGCATAGGCGACGTAGCGGGCGGAGGCGACGCCGTGCAACAGCCGCGCGCAGGCGAGCGATCCAAGGCCGACGCCGACCGTGAACACCCCCAGCATCAGCGTCACGACGTGGCCATTGGCGGCCAGAGCGTCATGCGCGATGGTGGGAAATTCAGCCAGCAGGATCGCGCCGATCGCCCAGAACCAGCTGATCGCGAGGATCGCAAACCACACCTCGCCGTTTCGGCGCGAAAGTTTGATCAGCAGCGCGGTCTGCCGGACGATGTTCCAATCCGGCTTCAGCCCCGGCTCGGCGGCGGCGGCCGCGGGAATGCGGTACGCGCTCGCGATGCCGGCGGCGGCGATGAGTATCGCGGCGGCGGCGACCAGCGCCGGCCCGTGCGTGGAAATAATCAGCGCGCCGCCTGCGACCGTGCCTACGAGGATGCCGGTGAACGTCCCGGCCTCGATCAGCCCGTTGCCGGCGACCAGCTCCTGTTCGCGCAAATGGTCGGGCAGGATGCCGTATTTTAACGGCGAAAAGAACGTCGCCTGCATCCCGAAGCCGAACAGCACCGCCATCAGCACCGCGAAGCCGCCGGTGAGAAAGCCGATGGCGGCGAGCACGGCGAGGCCCAGCTCCCAGAACTTGGTGAAGCGGATCAGCCGGGATTTCTCCCGCGCGTCCGCGAACTGTCCGGCGACGGCGGAAAACAGCGCGTAAGGCAGGATGAACACGCCGCCGGACAGCGCCACGAGGATCGGGCCGACATGGGCGAGGCGGTACAACGCCAGCACCACCAGCGCGTTCTTGAACAGGTTGTCATTCACCGCGCCCAGCGCCTGCGTGACGAACAGCGGCAGGAACCGGCGGGAGCCGAGCAGCGCGCTTAGAGACTGTTCCATAAGTCTACTCGGGCGGCCGGCTAGAGGCAATTTTCTGCGCTCCGATGCTCGCGTACTGGAGTACGCTCCGCTTCGGTGCTCGCAAGTCGCCACTATCCGACTCACCCGAGCGACTTCTGAAACAGTCTCTAAACACCGTGGTCCCGTTCATGCGGCAGCAGCAGCAAAGTGCCGGCGGCCGCGGCGGCGCCGGTGAAAAACCCTGCGATCACGTCGCCCACGAAATGATAGCCGGCGCCGACCAGCCCGATCATCACGAGCACCAGCAGCGCCGCCCAGAGCGGCCGGTAGCGGGGCGCCGCCTGCCACAGCACGGCGAGGGGGCCGGTGATGTAAGCGGTATGGCCGGACGGAAAGCCGCCATACAGCCAGAGCGTGTCGAACGGGTGGAAGGCGTAGATGCCGTAATTCACCCAGCTTTCGGGCCATGGCCGGCCAAACACCCATTTCAGCTCGTCTTTCGCCGCCGTCGCCGCCAAAGTGGCGAGGCTGAGGGCGAGATACAGCCGGTCCTCGGCCCAGGGCGCGCGGCCGCCCAAACGCCGCCATACCGCCAGGCACAGATACAGCCCGGCGCAAGGCAGCGGCAGCAGCGAGGGTGCGGCCATGACGCGAAACCACGGCCAAAGCGCCCGGTTCGCCAACACCACCCGCTCCACCGGCCGGTCGATAAACAAGATGCAAAACAGAACGAGCGCCACGCAGATGGCGGCGGCGGCACAGCCGCGCTTCAGGGTAGTAATACGGTACTGCCCGTGGTCTGGCGGGACTCCAGCGCGGTATGGGCGGCGGCGGCCTCGGACAGCGGAAACGTCTGGTTCACCTGGATTTTTACCGCGCCGGAGGTCACCACCTCAAACAAATCCTTCGCCACCGCCAGCAGATCGCCCTGCGTCGCGGTGTAGGTGGCAAGGCTGGGCCGGGTGAGAAACAGGCTGCCCTTGGTGCCCAGCACCGAAACGTCCACCGGCGGCACCGGACCGGACGCGCTGCCATAGCTGACCATCAGGCCGAGCGGCGCCAAACAGTCCAGGCTGCTCGCGAAGGTATCTTTGCCCACCGCGTCATACACCACCGGCACCATCGCGCCGGCGGTGATCTTCTTCACCTTCATCGCGAGATTGGCGTGGCCAACGATGGTATGCGCGGCGCCATTGGCCGCGGCGCGCTCGGCTTTCTCCGGCGTGGAGACCACGCCGATCACCGTGGCGCCCAGATGCTTCGCCCATTGGCACAGGATCAGCCCCACGCCGCCGGCGGCGGCATGGATCAGCACGGTCTGCCCCGGCCCCACCCGGAACGTCCGCCGCAGCAGATATTGCGCGGTCATGCCCTGCAGCATCATCGCCGCGCCGGTTTTGAAGTCGATGCTATCGGGCAATTTCACCAGCCGGTCGGCGGCGATCACCCGTTCGGTGGCATACGCGCCGAGCGCGCCGCCGGCGTAGGCGACGCGGTCGCCGGGCGCCAGATCCACCACCCCCTCGCCGACCGAGAGCACGGTGCCGGCGCCCTCCAAGCCCGGCGTTGCCGGCAGCGCGGTCTTGTAAAGGCCGGAGCGAAAATACACGTCGATATAGTTCAGCCCCACCGCTTCATGGCGCAGCATCACCTCGCCCGGGCCAGGCCGCGGCGTCGGCACGCTCTCCCATTTCATCACCTCGGGCCCGCCGACGGCGTGGATGCGGATCGCCTTGGACATCGATTTAGTTAGAGTCCAAGCCGCTCGAAACCCAATAAAGCATGTTTGGTCGGCAGGCCGTCGCCGCCGGAATAGCCACCGGGATTGCCGGTGCCGACGACGCGGTGGCAGGGGATCAAAATCGGGATCGGGTTGGCGGCGTTCGCGCCGCCGACCGAACGGGCGGAGCCGCCGGCGATGCGGGCGATGTCCAGATAGGTGCGGGTCTGGCCGGCTGGAATGCTCCGCAGCGCCTGCCAGACGGAGCGCCGGTAGGCCGAGCCGCGCGGCGCCAGCGGCAGATCATCCGGCAAGGCCGCGCCGTCAAAATACGCCTCCAGCGCGGCTTTGGTCCGGGCAAGCAGCGGCGTGGACGTTTGGTCGCGTCCCCAGCCCCAATCCAGAGCGACGATCTGTCCATCCTCCTCGGAGATCGTCAGGTCGCCGACCGGCGAATGCATTGAGAGTTGGGGCATTTTGCCAAGCCTAGGGCGAGGCCGCACGTCGATCAAGCGGGTGCCCGACTATGCAGGGTCACGCGAGGCGCGCCAAGGCTCCTCCGGCCAGTCATGCTTGGGGTAGCGCCCGCGCATGTCGCGCCGCGCGTCCCGCCAGCCGTTGCGCCAGAAACTCGCCAGATCGGCGGTCACCGCGATCGGCCGGCCGGCGGGCGAGAGCAGCGCCAGTTGCAGCGGCACCCGGCCCTCGGCCAGGCGCGGCGTGATATCCAGCCCATAAAAATCCCGCGCCCGCGCGGCGGCGACGGGGATCGGCCCTGTGTAGTCGATCGTGACGCGGCCACCGGGCAATTCGAGCTGCGCCGGCAACGCCCGCTCCAGCCGCCGCAGTTGTTCGTGGTCGAGCCGGCCGCGCAGCGCGGCAGCCACGTCCAGATTTTTAACCTCGCGGAAATTTGTCATGCCGGCGAGCACAGATGCGGCCCATTCCGCTGTTGTGGCGGCGAGCGTGGCATCCGAAAGATCGGGCAGGTCGGGTTCGAACGCGCGCAGCAGCGCCACGCGGGCCTGGAAGTTGCGCGCCGCCATCGTCCAGTCGAGTTGGTTCAGCCGGGTCGCCAGCGCCTGGGCGAGCGCCGGGGGCACCTCTTCCGGCCCGGCGGGGCTGGTGCGGTCGGAGAGGATCAGCGCGCCCAGGCGCAGCCGCTCGCGGGTCAGCACGCCGCCGGTCGCCGGGTCGAACCCGGAGTCGCGGCTGCGCTGCAGGCGGGCTTGGAGCACCGGCGGCAGGCGGTCCGGGTCCAGCGCGGCGGCGAGCCGGATTTTGCCGCCCTTGGCGTCCAGCGAGGCAATGACCAGGAGCTTCTGCCTGGCCAGCGGGTCTGCCGGGTTGGGCAGCTGCCCGCTGCCGCCGCCGGACAGGCGGTAAGACCCCGGCTCGCCCCGGCTCTGGCCGATGCGGTCCGGAAACGCCGCCGCCAGCAGCGCGCCGGGATCGCCGGCGGCCGCAATGCGCGCGCCAAGCCCGAGGCGGTTGCGGTACACGCCAGCGGCCTGGCGGATGCGCGCGACAGCGCCACGGTCCGCGGAGGTGATATCAGAGGGGCCGTTTTGTATCAGTTTTAATCTCAGCGCGATGTCGGCGGAGGCGTCGCGGGCCAGCGGATCGCGCTCTTCCAGCAGTGCCGCGAGGTCGGCGGCAAGCGCCTGCTCGGCCGGTGTTAGCGCCGCCAGCATCATCGCCGCCAGCCGCGGCGCCGCGCGCAGCCGGGCCATCGCCCGGCCGCTCGGGGTCAGCCGCCCCTCCGCCAGCGCGCCCAGCTCGGTGAGCAGCAGCCGGGCAGCGGCCAGCGCGCCGGCCGGCGGCGGATCCAGGAACGGCAACGTCTCCGGCGCCTCGCCCCAGGCGGCGCAGGCCAATACCAGGCCGGACAGCTCGGCCTCCAGGATTTCCGGGCGCTCGAACGCCGGCAGGCCACGATGCAGGGCGGTGCTCCACAGCCGGATCGCAACCCCCGGCGCTTCCCGCCCTGCCCTTCCCGCGCGCTGCGCCGCGGCGGCCCGGCTGATGCGCAGCGTGGCGAGCCGGGTGAGGCCGGTGGCCACGTCCAGCTTCGGCGCACGGCGGAAGCCGCCATCGATCACGATGCGCACGCCGGGCACGGTCAGCGACGTCTCGGCGATCGAGGTCGCCAGCACCACCCGCCGGCGCTCATGCGCCCGCAGCGCCATGTCCTGCGCCGCTGGCGGCAGGTCGCCGTGCAGCGGCAGCACCAGCGCCGAACAGCCGGCCAGCGCCGCCTCGGTGCGGCGGATTTCCACCATGCCGGGCAGGAAGACGAGGATGTCGCCGTCATGCGCCGCCAGCGCCTCTCGCACCGCTTTGGCCATAACGTCCGGCAGATCGCGGGCGGTGGCGAGGTCGCGCGCGCTGTGCTGGACGGTGACCGGGAACATCCGCCCGTCGCTCTCCACCACCGGCGCGTCCAGGAGCAGAGACAGGCGGCCGGCTTCAGCGGTGGCGGACATTGCGAGGATGCGCAGTTCCGGGCGCAGCGTGCGTTGCAAATCCAGCGTCAGCGCCAGCGCCAGGTCGGCCTCCAGCCCGCGCTCATGCACCTCGTCGAAGATCACGGTGCCGATACCGGTCAGGCCAGGATCGGCGAGCAGGCGGTGGGTGAGCAGGCCTTCGGTAATCACCTCGATCCGCGTGGCGGCGGAGACGGATTTTTCCAGGCGGGTGGAAAAACCGACGCGCTGGCCGACCGGTTCGCCGAGCAGGAACGCCATGCGCTGCGCCGCGGCGCGCGCCGCCAGCCGGCGCGGCTCGAGCAGCAGGATTTTGGCAGCGGGATCAGCTTCGAACAGCGCCAGCGGGACGCAGGTGGTTTTGCCGGCGCCGGGCGGCGCCACCAGGATCGCGTTCGGACGCGCCGCGAGAGACGCCAGCAGCGCGGGCAGAACCTCCCGCACGGGAAGCGCTGGTTTGGGCAGGGGATGGTCCGGCATGAAGCGGGGTTATCAGTTTGCCGGCGCTCATGCGATATTGCGGTGCATGCGGTCTCTGTTGCTTGTTCTTTTGCTCCTGCCCGGCTTCGCTTTCGGCGCGCGCAGCGGCAGCTTTGTCAGCAGCCGGGACACCGTAAGCCTGATCTCCGCGGCCAATGACGCGCCGGGCGGCGCCGTAACGCTGGCGCTGCAGTTCAGGCTGGCGCCGGGCTGGCACATCTATTGGTCGAACCCCGGCGATGCCGGCCTGACGCCGCAAGTGGTTCTGGGCGCGCCGGCGGCAGCTGCGGCGATCGATTTTCCGCCGCCGGAATTTCTGCTGCAGGACGGCGTTGCCGCCTACGTGCTGAGCGGCGAGGTGGTGCTGCCGTTCCGCGCGACCGGCGTCGGCGCCGCCGTGACGGCGCAAGCGCGCTGGCTGGTGTGCCGGGACATCTGCGTGCCGGAACATGCGGCGTTCAGCTTGCCGTTGCCGGGCGGCGTCTCGGCGGAGGCGGCGCTGTTTCCTCCGGCGGCGATCGTAGCGTCGCCGTTCGCCGCGCGGGTGGCGCCGGATGGCACGCTTCGCCTGGCCGGCGCCACCCGGACGCAGATCAGCGCGGCGCGGTTTTTCCCTAGCCAGCCGGGCGCGATCGTCAACGCCGCGCCGCAACCACTGGCGTTCGACGCCGCGGGCATGACGCTGCGGCTGACACCCGGGCCGGCATTCGCCGCCGGCGCGCCGCTGGCGGGGGTGCTGGAGCTGACCGATCCGAGCGGCGCGACGCAGGCGCTGAGCATTGATGCCATGCCGGGCCTGGCAGTAACCGCCGCGTCGGTCAGGCCGCCGCTGGTGCTGTGGCTGGGCTTCGCGTTTCTGGGCGGCGTGCTGCTGAACCTGATGCCCTGCGTGTTTCCGGTGCTGGCGATGAAGGCGTTTGGGCTGATCCGTCTGGGCAATGCCGCCCGGGCTGCGGTGCGGCGCGAGGCGCTGGGCTACACCGCCGGTGTGCTGGCGGCGATGCTGGCGCTGGCGGTGGCACTGCTGGCGGTCCGCGCCGGCGGCGCCGCGGCCGGCTGGGGCTTCCAGTTCCAGTCGCCGGTGTTCGTCGCGGTGCTGGCCTGGCTGGTGTTCTGCGCCGGGCTCAGCCTGGCGGGCATGTTCACACTGCCCGCGCGGATCGGCGGGCTGGCGCTGCCGCAAGGCAGTTTTTTCAATGGTATGCTGGCGGTGGCGGTGGCGACGCCGTGCACCGCGCCGTTCATGGCAGGCGCCGTCGCCGCCGCGCTGGCCGCCCGGCCGCCCGCGGCGCTGGGGATTTTTCTTTGCATGGGGCTGGGGCTGGCCGCGCCGTTTCTGCTGCTGGCGGCGGTGCCGGCGCTGGCGCGTTTTCTGCCGCGGCCCGGCGCCTGGATGTTGCGGGTGCAACAATTGCTGAGCCTGCCGATGTTCGCGACCGCGCTCTGGCTGGCCTGGGTGATGGCGCGCGAGGCGGGCATGGCGGGCGTGCTTTTGCTCCTGCTGGGCGCGTTGTGCCTGGGCGCGGCGTTGTCTCTGCGCCGGCTGCGCCCGCTGGCCCTGGTGGCGCTGCTGCCCTTGGTGCTGCTGCGGCCGGCGGCCGCCGGCGCGGCGCTGACTCTGCCCGGCGCAGCGCCCTACACGCCGGCGCGGCTGGCGTCGCTGCGCCAGTCGGGGCAGCCCGTGCTGGTGGACGTAACCGCTGCCTGGTGCATCACCTGCCTGGTCAATGAGCGCGCCGCCCTCGCGGCGCCGGCGGTGCGCGCCGCCCTGGCCCGGACCGGCACCAAACTGCTGGTCGCGGACTGGACCAATCGCGACCCTGCGATCACCGCCTTTCTCGCCGCCAGCGGCCGGGCCGGCGTGCCTCTCTATATGTTTTACCCGGCGCACGGCGATGCCGAACGGCTGCCGCAGGTGTTGACGCCGTCCATCGTTGAACAGGCGGTGCGGTAGCGGACAGAGTCATAGCTCCTGGTCCATCAATTCGTCATTGCGAGCGGAGCGAAGCAATCCAGCCGGCGAACATGCAAGTAATTCACGTTCCCCATTTGTTTCGCGGCTGAATTGCTTCGCTTCGCTTGCAATGACGATGTTGGGTTCAACTTCACGCTATGCTGTTCTAACCCTGCACCGTCACAAAGCCTTTCTTCATCATTTGACGCCACATTTCCTCCAAACGCGGCCGCATGACGCGACGTTGCGGAGGGTTCGGGATGCGGTTGCAAAAATTGTGGGCGCTGGGCGAGGCGGTTTATCGCGTTTGCTGCTGGATGCTGTTGCTGCTGTTGTTGTGTTTGATGCTGCAGAGTAGCCGAATTTCCATCCGTGGCGATTGGGCGCACGGCGCGCTGCATCCTTCCGCGGTCAACCACACCATGCCGGAGGGTGACTTCGCCAATCTGTGGACGGCGGGCGGGATGGTGCGCTCCGGGCGGCTGGACGGGCTGTATTCCGCGCACCTGTTCCAGTCCTGGAAGCAGGCGCGATTTGGCGCGGATTTATGCGAGCAGGATTGGATTTATCCGCCGACGGTGCTGCTGATCGGGGTGCCGTTGTCGTTTCTGCCGCTGCCCGCGGCGTTCACCCTTTGGGATGCGGGCACGCTGGTGCTGGCCGGGCTGCTGCTGCGTTACGCCCGGCTGCCCTGGCCGATCCTGCTTATTGGTTTGCTCGGTCCCGCCACCTGGCGGTCGCTGCAGCTCGGGCAATATGGCGTGATCACTGGCGCGCTGGTGGTTTCTGGGCTGTTGCTGGCGCCGCGCCGGCCGATCCAGGCGGGAATCATGCTGGGCTTGGCAACGCTGAAGCCGCAACAGGGCGTGATCGTGCCGGTGGCGTGGCTGGCGGCGCGGTACCGGCGCGCCATCGCCGCCGCGGCGGCCACGTTCCTGGCGCTGGCGCTGGCGATCTCTGGCTGGCTTGGCTTCCATGCTTGGGGGCTGTTCTTCACGCGGTCCGGCGCAATGGCACGCGCTATTCTTAACGCACCGCCGCCACAGCTGAACATCAACTCCGGCGTGTCGGTGTTCTGGATGTTGCGAACCTTTGGTTCCAGCGTCGCGGCGGCGGACATCGCGCAAGCGGCGGCGGCGTTCGCCGCGATTGTTTTGACGTACCGGGCGTGGCGGCTGCCCGAAGCGGAACCGTTGGCGCGGATGGGGGCGACCGTGTGCCTGTCGCTGTTCATCACGCCGTATGGCTACACCTCCGACATGGTGGCGTTTTCGATCGCGGTGGCCGTGGTGTTTGCCGCCAATGGCGAGCGGCTCGGCTTGCTCGATATTCTGCTCTGGACCTGGCCATTTTTCTGTACCGTCGTGACCATGCGCAGCGGCCTGCTGCTCACGCCGCTGATCGTTAGCCTCGCCGCCGCGCGCTGCTGGCGGCGGATAATGCCGGCGCCGGCTTACGCCACCGCGATTTCGGCTGCGGCTTCGCTCAGTGGCGAGGCCAGGTATTTGACGTAGTCGCGCGGCACCACCTGCCAGAAGTTCGGCAGCTCGCGCTCCCAGTCGTTCAACATGCTGGCGGCGTAGCGGCTGCCGGTTTCCGCGACGTGCCGCTCGATCAGCGCTTTCAGCGTAGCTTCCCAGTGGGACGTGGCGACGCGCTGCCAGAGCACGCTCTCCGGGTTGACGCGGACCCCGAACTCATCCCGGCCGTCGTAAACGAAAGCCACGCCGCCGGTGAAGCCGGCGCCGAAATTGTCGCCCACGTCGCCGAGCACGACGACGGTGCCACCGGTCATGTACTCGCAGCCGTTGGAGCCGATGCCTTCCACCACCGCGGTGGCGCCGGAATTGCGCACGGCGAAGCGCTCGCCGGCGCGGCCGGCGGCGAACAGCGCGCCGGCGGTGGCGCCATACAGCACCGTGTTGCCGATGATGGTGTTGTCCTGGCTGAGCAGGGTCGAGGAGGGCGCCGGGCGCACCACGATCGTGGCACCCGAAAGGCCCTTACCCACATAATCGTTGGCGTCGCCCAGCACTTCCAGTTTCAGGCCGTTGACCGCGAAGGCGCCGAGCGACTGCCCGGCGGAGCCGCGCATGCGGACTGTGACGTGGTGCGGGGCCAAAGTTTTCCCGCGGAACTTGGCGACGATCTGCGAGGAGAATTTCGTGCCGATGGCGCGGTGCGTGTTGCGAATGTTGTACTGTAGCTGCATTTTCTCGCCATGCGCGAAGAACGCCGCGGCGTCTTCGATCATGCGCGCGTCCAGCGTTTCCGGCACCTCGTTGCGCCCCGTGCGGGTGCAGAAACGGGCATGCGGGCCGGGGTCCGCCTGCGCCAGGATCGGATTCAGGTCGAGATCGTCCAAGTAATCCGCGCCCCGGTTGACCTGGTGCAACAAGTCGGTGCGGCCGATGATGTCTTTCAAACGTTTGAAGCCGAGCGAGGCGAGGATGTGGCGCACGTCCTCCGCGATGAACGAGAACAGCGCGATGACTTTCTCCGGCGTGCCCTCGAACTTCGCGCGCAGGGCGTCATCCTGCGTGCAGACGCCGACCGGGCAGGTGTTGGAATGGCATTGCCGGACCATGATGCAGCCCATGGCGACCAGGCTGGCGGTGCCGATGCCGAACTCCTCCGCACCCAGCATCGCGGCGATCACCACGTCCCGGCCGGTTTTGATGCCGCCATCGGTGCGTAGCGTGACGTTGTGGCGCAGGCGGTTGAGCATCAGCACCTGATGCGCCTCCGACAGGCCGAGCTCCCAAGGCATGCCGGCGTATTTCACCGAGGTCTGCGGGGAAGCGCCGGTGCCGCCGGAATGGCCGGAGATCAGGATCGCGTCGGCTTTGGCTTTGGCGACGCCGGCTGCGATGGTGCCGATGCCGGAGCGCGACACCAGTTTCACGCAGACGGTGGCGTGCGGGTTGATCTGTTTCAGGTCGTAGATCAGCTGCGCCAGATCCTCGATCGAATAGATGTCGTGATGCGGCGGCGGGCTGATCAGCATCACGCCGGGCGTGGCGTGGCGGAGGCGCGCGATCAGGCCGGTGACCTTGAAGCCGGGCAGCTGGCCGCCTTCGCCGGGTTTCGCGCCTTGCGCGATCTTGATCTCGATCTCCTTGCAGTCGTTCAGGTATTCGGCGGTGACGCCGAAGCGGCCGGAGGCGATTTGTTTGATCGCGGAGGAAGCGTTGTCGCCATTGGCGCGGGGCTGCGCGCGGGCCGGGTCCTCGCCGCCCTCGCCGGAATCCGAACGGGCGCCGATACGGTTCATCGCGATCGACAGGGTTTCATGCGCCTCCGGACTGAGCGCACCGAGCGAGATGCCAGGGGCGACCAGAACTTTGCGGATTTCCGTGACACTTTCGACCTCGTCGATCTGGATCGGTTTGACGCGGTCGGCGCGGAAGTCTAGCAGGTCACGCAGCGCGACGGGCGGCTGTTTGCGGACCATGTCGGCGTAGCGGCGGAACAGCTGATAGCTGTCCGAAGCGACGGCAGTTTGCAGCAGGTGCACGGCGTTGTTGTCGAACGCGTGGGTTTCGCCGCGCCGGCGCAGGCGGTAGGCGCCGCCGACATCCAGCGGCACGACATTGCCGAACCAGGCCTGCTGATGCAGCTCCAGCACTTTATGGGCGATGCCGGGCAGGCCGATGCCGGAGATGCGCGACGCCATGCCGGGAAAGAACTCGCCGACCAGCGCGCGGGACAGGCCGATGGCTTCGAAGTTGTAGCCGCCGCGGTAAGAGGCGATCATCGAGATGCCGAGCTTGCTCATGACTTTCAGTAGGCCTTTGTCGACGGCTTTTTTATATTTCCCCACGGCTTCTTTCAGGCTGAGCTTGCCGAACAGGCCGCGCGCCTGGCGGTCCGCAATGCTTTCCTGCGCCAGGTAAGCATTGACCGTGGTGGCGCCGACGCCGACCAGGACGGCGAAATAATGCACGTCCATGCACTCGGCCGCGCGCACGTTCAGGCTGGTGAAGGTGCGTAGCGAGCAGCGGACCAGATGGGTATGCACCGCGCCGGTGGCGAGGATCATCGGGATCGGCGCCCGCTCCGGGCCCATCGCCTCGTCGGTTAGAATCACATGGGTGCGGCCGGCGCGCACGCCCTCTTCCGCCTCACGGCGGATGCGCTCGATGGCGCGGCGCAGCCCGCCTTCGCCGTTCTCGACCTTGAAGGTGCAATCGACGACGCAAGCGGCGTCGCCCATGGTGCGGCGCATCGCGTCAAATTCGGCGGTGGAGAGCACCGGGCTATCCAGCTGCAACAGATCGCACTGATCGCTGTCTTCCTCCAGCACGTTGCCGAGATTGCCGAGCCGGGTTTTCAGGCTCATCACGCGGGATTCGCGCAGGCTATCGATCGCCGGGTTGGTGACCTGGGAAAAACTCTGGCGGAAGAAGTGGTGCAGGCCGCGGTATTTTTCCGACAATACGGCAAGCGGGGTGTCGTCGCCCATCGAGCCGATGGCCTCGGCGCCGTTCGCCACCATCGGGTGCAGCAGCAGTTCCAGCTCTTCCAGGGTGAAACCGACCGCGAGCTGGCGGCGGCGCAGCGCCTCCGCGTCGTAGCGCACCGGCTCCGGCGCGTCAGTTTTCACGGTGTGGTCGATCACCGTGATGCGCTTCGTCCAGGTGCTAAAATCCTGCCGCGCCGCCAGCATGTCTTTCATGTCGGCATCGTGATAGAATTTTGCGGCGTCGAGATCGACGCCGATGGTCTGACCCGGCCCGACATGGCCTTTTTCGAGGATGTCTTCCTCGTCCAGCTTCACCATGCCGGCTTCGGAGCCGACGATCAGCATGTCGTTCTGCGTCACCGCGTAGCGCAGCGGGCGCAGACCGTTGCGGTCCAGCCCGGCAATGATGAAGCGGCCATCGGTCGCGGCGATCGCGGCCGGCCCATCCCACGGCTCCATCACCGCGTTGCAGTACAGGAACAGGTCGCGGTGCGACTTCACCATCGTCGCATCGTTGCCGATCGAGGGCGGGATCATCAGCGCTTTCGCCATCGGCGCGTCGCGGCCGGCGCGGACCAGCAGCTCGAACACGTTGTCCAGGCAGGCGGTGTCGGAGCCGCCGGCCTGCACCACCGGCTTGATGTCGTCCAGAAACTCGTCCAGGCCTTCGGCGGCGAGGCGGGTTTCGTGGCTTTTCATCCAGTTGACGTTGCCAGCGACCGTGTTGATTTCACCGTTATGCGCCAGCATGCGGAACGGCTGCGCCAGCCGCCAGGTTGGGAAGGTGTTGGTCGAGTAGCGCTGGTGGTAGATCGCGAAGCGCGAGACGAAGCGCTCGTCCAATAGATCAGGATAAAATTCCGTCAGTGACGCCGCCAGGAACATGCCTTTGTAGATGATCGAGCGGCAGGACAGCGAGCAAAGATACAGCTCGGGGATCTGCGCCGCGATTGCCGCTTTCTCGATTTTCCGGCGGATGATGTACAGCTCGCGCTCGAACACGTCCTCCGCCACGCCGCGGGCGTTCCACAGCATGATTTGTTCGATCTCGGGGCGAGTCGCATTGGCTTTTTCGCCGATGCAGGAGACGTCGATGGGCACCTGGCGCCAGCCGTAGATGCGGTGGCCGAATTGCAGGATTTCGGTCTCGACGATCTGCCGGCAGCGTTCCTGCGCGCCGAGATCGGTTTTCGGCATAAACACCATGCCGACCGCGATCGGCCCGGCGTGCAGGCGGTCGCCACCGCGCATTACGTCGGCGGCAAAGAAATCCTGCGGGATTTCGATATGGATGCCGGCGCCGTCGCCGGTTTTGCCATCCGCGTCGACCGCGCCGCGATGCCAGACGGCTTTCAGCGCGTCGATGCCGGCCTGCACGATGTCCCGGCGCTTCTTGCCGTCCAGCGCGGCGACCATGCCGACGCCGCAAGCGTCATGTTCCTGGCTCGGGTCGTAAGTGTGGCGCAGGCGGGCGGCGTTGTCGTGCCAGGCGGCGAGGAATTCTTCCCCGGTTTCTTCAAGCATGTGGCTTACTCCGCGGCTTCGGCGAATTGTTGGGCTTCGATGTAGTTGTGCATGGCGGCGGCGGCTTCGCGGCCGTCGCGGATCGCCCAGACCACCAGGCTGGCGCCGCGCACGATGTCGCCGGCGGCAAACACGCCGGGCAGGCTGGTCATGCCGGTGCGGGTATTGACGGCGAGCGTGCCCCAGCCGGTCAGCGCCAGCGCCGGTTCGTTAAACGCGCCGGGGATGTCTTCCGGATCGAAGCCCAGCGCCTTGATCACCAGGTCGGCGGGTAGATTAAAGGAACTGCCGGCGATCGGCTCCACCGATTGGCGGCCGGAAGCGTCCGGCAGGCCCAGATGCATGCGGGTCGCGCGCACGCCGGAGACGGTGTTCTCGCCGAGGAAGGCTTCCGGCGCTGCCAACCAGGTGAACACCACGCCTTCATCCTCGGCGTTGCTGACCTCGCGCAGGGAGCCCGGCATGTTCTGCTTATCGCGGCGGTACAGGCAGGTGACGGACTTGGCCTCCTGCCGGACGGCGGTGCGCACGCAGTCCATCGCCGTGTCGCCACCGCCAATCACCACGACATCTTTGCCGCGGGCGTTGAGCAGGCCGGACTCAAAATCCGGTACCGCGTCGCCGAGGCCCTTGCGATTGGACGTGATCAAAAAGTCCAACGCCGGGACAATGCCGGGCAGGCCGGCGCCGGGGCCGGCGATCTCGCGCGGCTTGTACACGCCAGTCGCGACCAGGATGGCGTCGTGCCGGGCGCGCAGCTCCGCGAACGGCAGGCCGCCGCCGATATCGGCGTTCAGCTCGAACTTGATGCCGCCCTCGGAGAGCCAGCGCCAGCGGCGCATGACGATTTCCTTCTCCAGTTTGAAGCCAGGGATGCCGTAGATCATCAGCCCGCCGACGCGATCGTGCCGGTCGTACACCGTGACCTGGTAGCCGCGGCTGCGCATGCCTTCGGCGGCGGCAAGGCCGGCTGGGCCGGCGCCGATGATGCCGACCGACTGGCGGCGTTCGAATGGCGCGGTAATCGGCTGCACCCAGCCTTCCTCGAACGCGGTGTCGGTGATGAAGCGCTCGACCGCGCCGATGGTGACGCTCTCGAAGCCCTTTTCGATGACGCAATTGCCCTCGCATAGCCGGTCCTGCGGGCAGATGCGGCCGCAGATTTCCGGGAAGGTATTGGTGGCGGAGGACAACTCGTAAGCTTCCTGCAGCCGGCCTTCGGCGGTGAGCTTCAGCCAGTCTGGGATGTTGTTGGCGACCGGACAGTGGATGGAGCAGAACGGGATGCCGCATTGGCTGCACCGGCTGGACTGCGCGGCGGCCTTGCGCGTCTCGAACTTGCGATAGATTTCGGCGAAATCGGCGCGGCGTTCCGTGACCGCCCGCTTATTGGGCTGCTCCTGCGGCAGCTGGGTAAATTGCAGCATTTGATCAGGCACGATCTTCGCTCCTCCACGGGCTTCGGCCGCGCCTGGATTGCTCCGCGCCGGTTTTGCATTTGCTACTCACTTTTTTGGGAAAATGCTAACGATTTTCATCTATGTGACAGCGGCCCTGTCCTAGTTCTATAAAGATGATCGCGCGACCAGCAGAATCCGGTGAAGTTTTCGGCAAATTAGGTACGGATCATGTCCTACTTCTTGAACGGTGACACGCGGCGGCCGCTTGGGGGGCGGTAGCGGGCGAGGTAGGTCGGCAGAATAAGATCGAGCGGGGTCGGCGTGAGGCCTAGCGCGGCGAAGGATAAGGCGTTGCGCGCAACGACATTATCGGTTGCCAAAAGCTTGATCTGGTCGAGGGTGAGCAGCTTGCCGGGCAGACGCTCCAGCATTGCGGCCTGCACGCGGGCCAGCGGCAGCGGCAGATCATAGATCAGGCGGCGGCGTTCGATGATGTTCAGCATGAGGACCATCAACTCGCGGAAGGTTTTCACTTCCGGGCCACCCAGCTCATAGGTCTGGCCGGCGGCGGCGGGCGCGAGCGCCGCCAACACGGCGGCCGCGATGTCCCCGGCATAGACCGGCTGCATGCGGGTGCCGCCGCCGACCACGGGCAGCACCGGCGAGAGCATCGCCATGGCAGCGAAGCGGTTGAAAAACTGATCTTCCGCGCCGAACACGACCGACGGGCGGAGGATCGCGGCCTTCGGAAAGGCGGCGCGCACCGCGGCCTCGCCCTCGGCCTTGCTGCGGGCGTAGTCGGAAGCGCTGGCGGCGTCGGCACCGATCGCGGAGATATGCACGAAGTGGCGGGCGACCGAACTGGCGGCGAGGCGGGCGACGCGGCCGGCGCCCTCGGCATGGACCCTGAAAAAATCGCCGCGCCGGCGCTCGCTCAAAATGCCGGTGAGGTTGACCACCACATCCGCGCCTTCGGTGGCGCGGGCCACCAGAGCCTCCTCGCGCAACGGCGCGTAGAGCGGCACGATCTGGGCGACATCGCCCTGCGTCATCAGCGCCTGCGCGCGTTGCACGTCCCGCACCGCGACGCGCACGACGTAACCCTGCGCGGCCAGCCGTTTCACCACATAGCGGCCGAGGAAGCCCGAGCCGCCAAACACCGTCGCGAGCTGCCGCGTCATCTTCATTAGAAGATCCTCCTGCCTGAGCTTGTGCATATGCGCTGGGGCACCGCGGCTCAAGCGCAGTTGACGCTTCGCGGCTTCCAAGGGTACACGCGCGCCTCGCGCTGGCGACAGCCGATCTTGGACAGGCCCAGGTGGCGAAATTGGTAGACGCACTAGCTTCAGGTGCTAGCAACCGCAAGGTTATGGAAGTTCGAGTCTTCTCCTGGGCACCAAGATTTCCCGGCATGTGATAGAGGAGGGTCGATATGGCGCAAATCACTGGATTTGGCGGCGTGTTTCTGCGCGTGGACGACCCGGCTGCGCTTTACGCCTGGTATGAAACCAATCTCGGCATCGGCAACGGGCCGGCGGGCTTTAAATTTCCGCCCGCGCGCCAGGACGCGAAAATCGCCGTATCTTTTTTTCGCCGCGCGTCGGATTACTTCCCGCCGGCCCAGCCGGCGATGCTGAGTTTCCGGGTCGATGATCTGGACGCCGTGCTGGACAGGCTGACGGCGGCCGGCGCCGACGTGGACCCGCACCGGGAAGCGGGGGATTACGGCAAGTTCGGCTGGTTCACCGACCCGGCCGGCAACCGCGTGGAATTATGGCAACCATCTTCGTGAGCGGCGGCACCATCCATCTGCACCAGCACGACCTGCCGGGCGGCCTGGATTTCGGCGCCATGGTGGCGGTGGATACCGAAACGATGGGGCTTGATCCGCGGCGGGACCGGCTGTGCCTGGTGCAGCTATCCGCCGGCGACGGGTCCGCGCATCTGGTGCAGATCATTCCGCCGTCCTTGGGCGGGCACGGCGCCGACTGCCCGCGGCTGAAGGCGCTGCTGGCCGATCCGGCGGTGACCAAGCTGTTCCATTTTGCGCGCTTCGATATCGCGGCAATCATGAACGGTCTGGGCATTGTCACGGCGCCGGTGATCTGCACGAAAATCGCGTCCCGGCTGGTGCGGACCTATACCGACCGGCATGGCCTGAAGGATTTATGCCGCGACCTGGCCGGCGTGGAGCTTTCCAAGCAGCAGCAGACCAGCGACTGGGGCGCCATCGAGCTGACGCCGGAACAGCTGAGCTACGCCGCATCCGACGTGCTGTATCTGCACGCGATCTGGGCGAAGCTGGAGGCGCTGCTGCGGCGGGAAGGGCGGCTGGAGATCGCGCAGGCCGCCTTCTCGTTCCTGCCGATGCGGGCGCGGCTGGACCTGTTGGGGTACGAGGCGCCGGACCTGTTCAGCCACTAGAGACTTTACTTGCTGGGCATCCAGGCAACGGCCGCCTGCTCTATGACCGCTTCCGGCGCGGCGGGCGGGAGTGCCGCAAGGATCGCGCGGGCGGTGTCGGCCCAGCTTGGGGGATGGAAGTCAGCGGCGATGCGCGCCTCCAGCGCCTTCACACGCTCCGGGTTTTCGATCAGGCCTTTGATCACCTGGAACGCCTCGCCCAGATTTTCCGGATCGTAATAGACACAGAACGGGCCGCCCGCTTCGGGAATGGAGGCGCGGTCCGAGGCGGCGACGATTTTGCCGAAACTGAGGCTCTCGGTCACCGGCAGCCCCCAGCCTTCGTACAGCGACGGGAACACGGTGAACATGCAGTGGCGGTACAGCGACGAAAGCTGGTCATCCGAAGGCGCCGGGATGAATTTGATCTTGCCGTCCAGCCAGGCGGTGTTTTCAAGCTGCTGCATCAGGTCGGCGGTCAGCCAGCCGACCTTGCCGGCGAAAATCAGGTCCGGCACTTGGTCGGCCGGCAGGCTGAGCAGCAATTGCCGCCAGATGCGGAACATCAAAGCGTGATTTTTCCTGATCTCGATGGTGGAGACCAGCAGCACGTAAGGCCGGCTCAGCATCAGCGGAGCCTCGGGCTCCGTTTGCGGCGGCGCTACATAACCGATCGGCAGCACCACCGGCGGCGGGATGTCGCGGTCGAGCGCCTTCATGCAGGCGATGAGGTCGGTGGCGGTGCTCTTCGAGACTGCGAAACGCACCTGCGCCGCCATCACGCTGCTGCGCAGCCAGGCGCGGAAATTCTCCGCATTGACGCGCACGGCCCATTCCGGAAACAGCTCCGGGATCAGGTCATGCGCCAGGATCGCGAGTTTTACGCCCTGACTTTCCAAAGTTTCGAAGAAGCTGGCGGGATAGGGCGTTTCCCAGTTGGCGCCGAGATTGACGATCCAGTCGCCCGGCGCGAAGGCCACGTCCTCACCGTCGAGATCGAAGCCATGGCCGCCGATCTGCGCGCGCTGGGCACTGTTCATCACGATTTCATGGCGGGCGGCGCGGGCCAGGTCCGGCAGCTCCGCCATGATCTGCACGACAGCCCGGCCGATCACGCCGATCGGCCGGCGCAGCCCGGGCGGCAGCCGGCGGCCGGAATTGGCGACCCGCATGACGATGCCGTCCGGCTTCCACCGGCTAGGCGGGACCACCGGGTCCGCCGGCGCGGGGGCACAGGCGGCGGCGGCCGCGGCGGCGGCGATGCCCGCTTCCAGCGACGGAAAATGGATGCTGCGAAAGCCGGATGACCCGGCGGCGTGGCGGCAAAATCGGATGTTTCGTCCCGGTCCGCCGATGTTCCACAGCTCCCGCGAGACTTCAAAGGTCAGTCTCTGTATGCCAGTTGGCCGGGAAGCGTGGTGGAAGTACCGCACCAGATCTTCCAGGTCGAGCCAAATCGTCATTCTTTGCCACCTCGATGCGTCGCCGCCCCTAGCAGGGATGACGGAGTTAAGCACGAGCTACAAGCCAGCTCCGTTATCCGGGCCCGCTTCCAATCCACCCCAATTGCACTATCAGCATCCCGCCAGCCGCGCCGCAATGGGAGGACATATGCGTAAAGCCTTAATTACCGGCGTTACCGGCCAGGATGGCGCGTATTTAAGCGCGCTGCTGTTGGGCAAGGGCTACCACGTGATCGGCATGATCCGGCGTTCCGCCTCCTCCGACGTGATCGGCGAGCGGCTGCGCTGGCTCGGCGTGCTGGACCAGATCGAGCTGGTGGACGGCAACATGACCGATCTGTCCAGCCTGATCCGGCTGCTGGCCGAGCACAAGCCGGACGAAATTTATAATCTGGCGGCGCAGAGCTTCGTCGCCACCTCCTGGCAGCAGCCTTTGGTAACCGGGCAGGTGACCGGCATCGGCGCTGTAAATCTGCTGGAGGCGGTGCGCACGGCGCATCCGCAGGCACGGTTCTATCAAGCTTCATCCTCCGAAATGTTCGGCAAGATCCAAGCGGAGCGGCAGTCGGAGACCACGCCGTTCTATCCGCGCTCGCCCTACGCCGCGGCCAAACTATATGCGCATTGGATGACGGTGAATTACCGGGAGAGTTTCGGCATGCACGCCTCCTCCGGCATTCTGTTCAACCATGAGAGCCCGCTGCGCGGCATCGAGTTCGTGACCCGGCGGATCACCGATGGCGTGGCCCGGATCAAGCTGGGGCTGGCGGATGAGCTGACGCTGGGCAATCTGGACGCGATGCGCGACTGGGGCCATGCGCGGGATTATGTGCGGGCGATGTGGCTGATGCTGCAGCAGGACACGCCGGACGATTACGTGGTGGCGACCGGGCGCACCGCCAGCGTGCGGGAGTTCTGCGAGATGGCGTTTGCCCATGCCGGGCTGAACGCCGCCGACCATGTCCGGGTCGACGCGGCGCGGCTGCGCCCGGCGGAGGTGGACGTGCTGCTCGGCGATTGCGCGAAGGCCACGCGCGGCCTCGGCTGGCGCGCGCAAATCCCGCTGGAGGAGCTGGCGGCCGAGATGGTGGAGGCCGACCTGCAGCGGCACGCGACGTCGGCCGGCCGGCCGGCCTACACGCGCGCCCGCTGACCTCCGTGACGCCGGCGCATATTCTGATCACCGGCGCGGAAGGCTTCGTCGGCCGCCATTTGCGGCCGGCGCTGGCGGCGGCGTATCCCGGCGCGCGCATCACCGGCAGCGGGCTCGCGGGCGCCGAGGTTCGGCTCGACATCACCGATGGACAAGCCGTATCCGCCGCGTTTGAGGGTTTGCGTCCGGATGTCTGCGTGCATCTGGCCGGCATCGCCGCCGTGGACATCGCGGGGCATGATCCGGCGCGGGCCTGGGCGGTGAACCGGGACGGCGCGGTGCGGGTGGGCGAGGCGATCCTGCGCCGGGCGCCGGATTGCCGGCTGCTGTTCGTCTCCAGCGGTGAAGTCTATGGCGGCAGCTTCCGGGGCCGGGACGCGCTGGATGAAACGGCCGCGCTTGATCCGCTGAACATATATGCGCAGACCAAGGCGGCGGCGGAGGCGGCTTTGAGCCGGTTGGCGGCGCAAGGTTTGCGGCTGCTACGGGCGCGGCCGTTCAACCATACCGGGCAGGGGCAGAGCGAAGCCTTCGTGGCGCCCGCCTTCGCCGGCCAGATTGCGCGGATCGAAGCGGGGTTGAGCCCGCCGGTGCTGCTTGTGGGGGCGCTGACGCCGGAGCGGGATTTTCTCGACGTGCGGGATGTGTGCGCCGCCTATGCCGCGTGCATCGCGTGTTTTGATGATCTGCCGAACGACAGCGCGATCAATGTCGCGAGCGGCGTGGGCATTAAAATCGGCGATCTGTTGGGCGGCTTGCTGATCCGGGCGCGTGGCGCGATCGAGGTACGGGAAGACCCGGGCCGGCTGCGGCCCGTGGAGATTGCGCGCGCGGTCGGCGATGCGGGTTATGCGCGGCGGCGGCTTTGCTGGACGCCGCGTTTTGCGTTGGCGGAGACGCTGGACAGCGTGCTGGAACATGCGCGGCGGCTGGTCATCGGGACGCGGGGCTGATCGGCGGCGCCAGGAAACAGCCTGAGCCGCGCAGGAACATCTCGACCGCGCCGCGCACGCGCTTTTCCAGCGTCGCGCGCGCCGGCGGATTGCGAAAACCCAGCAAGGACCCGAGATAGAATTCGCCGAGCGACAGGCCGAACAGCAACGCCGCCATTTCAGCCACGCCACGCCGCGCATTGCCCTGCCGGGCCGGGCCCTGCCGCCGTGCCATTCCGGCCAGGCAAAGTTCAAGCTGCGAGCGCGCCTTCAACACCCGCTTCTGGTAAAACAGCGCGCCAAATTCCGGGTCATGCACATGCTCCGCGACAATCAGCCGGACCAGAGCGATTTGTTCCGGCCGTAGCAGAAACCGCCCCAGGCATAAAAGATTTTCGGTCAGAACTTCGCTTGCGGTCCAGTCCGGTGGCAGTACAGGCAGGGTCAGCAACGAATCATGATGGGCAAATAGCGCGGAAAATAGATCGGCCTTCGATTCGACCAGTTGATAAACGGTTTTTTTTGACATGCCGGCGGCTTTCGCGACCTCGCTCATGGTCGCGGTGTGGTAGCCTTTCACGAGGAAGATATTTTCCGCCGCCCGGATCAACTTCAACATACGCGGCGCGGCGATATCTTCTCCCGCTATCGCATGTGCACGGTTCGCCGACCTTGGCATCATCGCGTTTTACCTCAAACGCGGAAACTAGCAAGTTTCCCGCGCGCCGCCGCATCCTTGACGCGGTGCCGCAAGCCCGGTAACCGGGCGATATGAAACTATCGGGTTTCCCGATCAAGGCGCTCGCCGCCGGCATGTCATTTTGCCTGGCCGCTTGCGCGGTAGGCCCGAATTATCACCCGCCGGCGCCCCCCGCGGTGACCGGCTACCTGCCGGGCGGAACGCCAACGGCGACTCCCCAGGCCAACGCCGTGGCCTCTGGCGGTGCGCAAAGCCTGATGCTGGGCGCGGATATTTCCGGACAATGGTGGGCGCTGTTCCAAAGCCCCGAGCTTAACGCGCTGATCGATACGGCGCTTGCCAATAATCCGACCTTGGCGGCCGCGCAACAAACGCTGATCGAGGCGGAGGAAGATCTGCGGGCCGAGCAGGGCGCGTTCAGCCCGACCGTGTCAGCGAATTTCCAGGATGAGCGGCAACGGATTTCCTCCGCACAAATCGCGAGTGACGGTGCCGGTTCGTCGGCGGCGGGCAGCAACGCGATCATCTCGCCGTTTACGATCTATGACACCTCGGTCAACCTGTCTTACACGCCGGATGTGTTCGGCGGCGTGCGGCGACAGGTGGAAAACCTCGCCGCGGAAGCGGAGTATCAACGTTACGAACTGGAAGCGAGCTATCTTAGCCTGACCACCAACATCGTGACGGCCGCGGTCACCGAGGCATCCTATAACGCGCAAATCGCCGCGACCCAGCAGGTCATTTCGATCGAACAACAGCAGCTTAATATTTTGAACAACCAGTTCACGCTGGGCGGCGTGCCGAAAGCGGATGTGCTGAACGAGCAGGCGACGCTGGCCAACGCGCTCGCCACGCTGCCGCCGTTGCAACTGGGCCTGGCGCAGACGCGGGACCAGCTGGCCGCCTATGTCGGCGCGTTGCCGGCGAATTTCGACGCACGCGATTTCACGCTGCAATCACTGCATCTGCCGCAAGCACTGCCGGTGAGCCTGCCCTCCGCGCTGGTGGAACAGCGGCCAGACGTCGCCGCGGCGGCCGCGCAGCTGCATGCCGCGACCGCGGATCTCGGAGTTGCCACCGCCAACATGCTGCCGCAGATCACGCTGACCGCGGGGGTGGGGCGCGAGGCGCTGACCATCGGCACCTTGTTCACGCCGCAGACGCTGGTTTGGAGCCTGGTCGCCGGCATCACGCAGCCGTTGTTCGAGGGCGGCACGCTGAGCGCCCGGCGCAAGTCGGCTCTGGCGGCGACGCGCGCCGCCGGCGACCAGTACCAGGCAACCGTGATCGCCGCGTTCCAGAACGTGGCGGACGTTTTGCAGGCGTTGCAATTCGACGCGCAGACCTTGAACGCGGCGCAGGCGGCGGTGGATGCGGCGGGCCAGAGCCTGACGGTGACGCAGGATCAGTTCAAGCTGGGCGGCCAGCCGCTGACAGCCGTGCTGACCGCGCAGACCACATACCAGAACGCGGTGCTGACACAGGCGAAAGCGGCGGCGGCGCGGCTTTCCGATTCCGCCGGGCTGTTTCAGGCGCTGGGCGGCGGCTGGTGGCATCGCGGCGACGTGGACGCGGCGGCGCAACAATGCTGTGGCTTGTTCCCGTGAAGTTTTTGGCGCGCATTCCTGCGGCGTTTTCTGCCACGATACCTTTTGCAAGGTGGACCAGATGATCAAACGGCTCGTTATCATGTTGTTGGCGGTCGGCATCGTCTTCGGGCTGATTTTCGGCTTTGGCGCGTTCCGCAACATCATGATCGGCAAGTTCCTCGCGACGCTGTCCAACCCGTCGCAGACGGTGGCGGCGATCAAAGCCGCGGACATGCCCTGGCAGCCGTCGCTGCATGCGGTCGGCAGTCTGGTCGCGATCAACGGCGCCAATCTGTCCGCGGAGGTTTCCGGCGTCGTCGATACGATTCACTTTGAATCCGGCGAGGATGTGGCGGCCGGCACGCTGCTGCTGACGCTGCGCGCCAATAACGATCCGGCGGTGCTGGCGCAGCTGCAGGCAACCGCGGCGCTGGACGAGGTAAATTATCGGCGCGATGTGAAGCAGCTGGCGGCCGATGGCGTGAGCCAGGCGACCGTTGATACCGACCGCGCCACGCTGGCCTCGGCGAACGCGCAGGTGCAGGCGCAGCAATTGCTGATCGCGGAAAAGCAGATCCGGGCGCCCTTTGCCGGGCGGCTGGGGATCCGGCAGGTCGATCTCGGCCAGTATCTAAGCGCGGGCACCGAGATCGTGACACTGCAGCAGCTCGATCCGCTCTACGTGGATTTCTACGTGCCGCAGCAGGCGCTTAGCCAGATCAATGTCGGTCAAGCGCTGACCGTGAGCATCGACGCGTTCCCCGGCCGCGGCTTCCCCGGCACGATCACCGCGATCAACTCGGCGATCGACACCACGACGCGGATGGTGCAAGTGCGCGCCGGGTTGAGTAACCCGGGATTGGTGCTGCGGCCCGGCATGTTTGCGACGGTCGATGTCGGCATCGGCCAGCCGCAGAATTTCGTCACGCTGCCGCAGACCGCGATCACCTATAACCCTTATGGCGACACCGTGTTCATCGTCACGCCCGACAATAAACCGCTGGCCGGCAAGACGCCGAACGGCAAAGCGGCGAAAGGCGGCGGTCTGGTTGCGAACCAGCAGTTTGTGACGGAAGGTGAGACGCGGGGCGATCAGGTAGCGATTACGCGCGGCGTGAATGTGGGCGACCAAGTGGTGACCGCCGGCCAGATAAAGCTGAAAAACGGCAGCCCCGTGACGATCAACAATTCGATCCAGCCGACCAATGACGCCAATCCGTCACCGCCGAATGAATGAACATTGCCGGTTGTCGCGGCGGCGCGTTTGCGGAGTTCGTAAGGACGCTTCAACTTCAAGCCGTATTGCTCTAGAGCGCCATATCTGACCGGGCTGGCGGGGGAGAGGCTGTTGGATAAGGACGAGGCGGCGGACGATTGGGTGGTGGACGATTGGGCCGCGCATGTCGGCCAGGAGCTGCGAAAAACCTACCGCCTGTACGAGCAGGATGGGTTTTTCAAAAAATACTTCAGCGGCCCCAACATTCTGGACATCGGCTACAAAGGTTATGTGGCGGACGCGCAGCCGATCTTTCCGCACGCGATCGGCGTGGAACTGGATTATCCGGGCTATGATGGCCGCACTTTGCCGTTCCCGGACGAAAGCCAGGACACGGTGTTTGCCAGCCACGCGCTGGAGCATATCCCCGATTACCGCCAAGCCCTGCGAGAGTGGTTCCGCGTGCTGCGGATCGGCGGCCACATGGTCATCGCGGTGCCGCACCAATATCTGTATGAGCGCACGATCGCGCTGCCATCGCGCTTCAACGGCGACCACAAACGCCTGTACACCGCCGGCGCGCTGATGGCGGAGGTGGAAGACGCGCTGGACCCGATGTCCTACCGGCTGCGCCTGCTGCACGATAACGACGCGGATTTCGACTACACGATCCCGCCGGAGCGGCATGCCGGCGGCTGCTACGAGCTGGTGATGGTGCTGCAGCGCATCCGCCGGCCGGATTACGCGGACGAGGTGCTGAGCCCGAAGGCGCCGGCCTTTAACAGCCCCGGACAATATCTGCGCGTCGCCAAGCTGGACGATCATGAGCCGCTGATGACGATCGAGAGCGACACGCCGGCGGCGCGCGTGCTGGTGCTGAAGCTGGACCATCGCGGCGACTTCATCACCGCATTTCCGGCGTTCCGGACGCTGCGCGAGCGTTTTGCGGAGGCGCATCTGACCCTTGCCTGCGGCCCGTGGGTGGAGGCCGAGGCGCGGCAACTCGGGCTGTTCGACGACGTGATCCCGGCCGGCTTCTTTCCGGAAATCGCGAGCCAGGCGCATAATGATTCCTATCCCGGCAGCAACCCCGCGAATTTTGTGAAGGCGGTGGCAGGGCTGAGCTGGGACCTCGCAATCGACCTGCGCGTCGATCCGGACACGCGGCCGCTCCTGGCGGAACTGGACGCCAAACATCGCGCCGGCTTCGGCAGCACGCAGGAATTTCCGTTTCTCGATATTTTTCTCCCCTTCATCAACCCGACGATCGAGAATCGCTCGTATCGCCGGGTGCTGACGCCGGCGACGTTCAGCACGCTGGTCGGGCGGCATGAGGGTTTCGCGGTGGTGCATGACCAGGAAGGCGAACGGCGCGGCGCCAGCGAAGTGCTGATCTTCGGCCCATACGAGATGTTTGAGCCCGGCTCCTGGCGGATGGAGGTGGTGATCGAGCCGTTGGCGGAGGGCTTCGACATCGCTTATGACGTGTGCAGCCAGGGCGGCGAGCGCACCCACCAGCACGGTAAGCTTTCGGTGCGGCCGGGCGGCTTTCCGGTGTTTGCGCTGGAGCTCGAGGAACGGGTGAGGAGCATGGAAATCCGGCTGCGCATGGCGGCGGCGGCGGTGCTGCCGCCGTTCCGCTTCCTCGGCATCCGCGCCTATAAACGCGGCGTGCTGCCGGCGCTGCACCAGCAGGAAATGCAGATGCTGCTCGCCAATCTTGTCGGTCTGCGCATGCAAAATCCGTTCACGCTGCGGACCGAATGAGCCGCTCAATCGTGATCGCGCCGCTGTCCAACGACCCGCTGCGCGACTGGCCGATGCAACACTACCGGGACCTCGCGCGGCTCTGCGTGGAGCGGCTGGACGCGGTGGTGGATTTCATCGGCATCCGGGCACAGCGCAACGCGGTGTCGCGCGCGCTTTATGATCTGCCGGCGTCGCATTACCGAAACCTTTGCGGCGCGCATAGCTGGGCGCAAACCGGCGAGGTGTTACGGCAGGCCGATTGCGTGATCGCCAACAACTCCGGCATCGCGCATTTTGCGGCGCAGCTGGGGGTAACAACGGTGTGCGTGTTCGGCGCCTCGCATAATCCTTTCGAGTGGATGGCGCGCGGCCCGGCCGTGAGCATCCTGTTCAAGAAGACCGGCTGCTCGCCCTGCGCAATCGGCGTGCTGGCGGCGTGCCCGTATGACAAGCGCTGCCTGACGGAGATCCTGCCGGAGCACGCGTTCACCGTGGTGCGGCGGGCGATCGAGCGGACGAAGGAAGAGAAGGAAGCAGCGCTTTTTTAAAAAAGCGCGCAAAAAACTTTTATTATTCTGGGCCATGGGCGTTTGCGGCGCTACAGGCACCAGCCTGATTAATAAAGTTTATTTGCTTCTTTTTGTTCACAAAAAGAAGTCTTACTTCTCCCTTATTCGAAGGCTGATCGTAAAATTTTCATTGACGTGGCCTTGCATCGTTCCGACCGGCGCCGCGGCGGGGCCGGCGCGGGCGCCGGTGATGATGATCTGCCCGGCCTGCAGTCCGCCGCCGTGATCGGCCGCATGGTTGGCGAGGGCTGTTAGCAAGTCCAGCACCTGCGGCAAAGCGGCGCCGCGCGTCGCTCGGGCGAGGATCGCGCCGGCGGTGGTCAGGGTGACAGTGAGGGCTGAGAGGTCCAGGCTGCGCCAGTCCGGGATTTCGTCGCCGATGATAATCGCCGCGTTGCCGTTGCCATCGGCGAGGAAGCTGGGGCGGGAGACGGCGTCCGGCGTCTCGAAGCGCGAGCCCAGCACTTCGATGATGACGTGCGCGGCGCCGATGGCGCGGTCGACTTCGGCGGTGGTATAAGGCGCGGCCGATTTGGGTAGATCGGCGCCGAGGCGGAGCGCCAGCTCCACCTCCAACCGTACGCCGATGGGAAATGCCGGAGCGGCGGATTGCAAATGCACGAAGCTCGCGGGCACCGGCGCGACGCGCACGCTGCCATCCGGTTCCGCGCCCACTTTCCAGCCGCCGACGGGGCCGAGCAGCGCCGCCGCCGCATCCTGTACGGCGTAAGCCTCATCCAGCGTACGCGGCCGCAACGGTTCCGGCAGTTCGGCAATGCCGGCGCCGCCGCGCCGCGCGGCGGCCAGAATTTCCGCTGCTTGCAAGGTGGGGGATGGGGGCAAGCGGGTCACTCCGTGGTGGCGCGGGCGTAGTCTACCATGGCCGGCGCGGCTTGCGAGCATGTTGCGTTGCTCGTAGCAAGACCGCTACGCCGCCAGGGGGGCCGCCGATGGACCGCGAAGAGATCACCACCTGGGCGCTGGCCAATGGCTGGCAAATCATCGCCGGCTGCCTCAGCCTGACCAAACCGAAAGCGCCGAAAGAAGCCATCGTGCGCCTGGTGTTCAAAACCACGGTGGTGAATCTGGAAGTGAAGAAGCCGGCCGGGAAATGGGAAAAGATCGCCGGCGCGGCTTATGGCCAGGTGGTGATGGATGAGGAGACGGAGCGGCCGCTGGGGCTAGGGTTCGAGAAAATCCCCAGTTTCTCGATGCTGATGCGGGAGAACAAGGACCAGCGGACGTTCGCGAAGTTCGGCTCTCCGGCCTAGCTTAGCGCGTAGTGAGCGCGGAACAGTCTGCCGCGCTCCGCGTACGCCACCAGCGAAAGCGCCACCACGCCGCAAACGGCGGCCCCGATGCTGAGCGGCACGACGGTGCCGTTAAAAAACTGCCCGATGACCATGCCGATGAGCGCCGCCGCTAAAGTGGAGATGAACCCCTGAATGGAGGCCGCCGAGCCGGCGATGTGGCCGAGCGGCTCCATCGACATCGCGCTGAAATTGCCCATCGTCAGCCCGAAGCAAAACATCATCGCCATCTGCAGCAGGATGAAACTGCCAAGACTTTCGTGGCCGCCGAAAACGACGCCGAGGTGGATGACGCCGAAAACGATGAAGCCGACCAGTGCCGCATGGGAAATGCGCCGCGGGCCGAGGCGTTGCACCAGCCGGGCATTGAACAGCGATGCCGCCCCAATGCTGCCGGCGATGCAAGCAAAGATCAGCGAGAACAGACGCGGATGGCGGAACACCTCCGCGAAGATCTGCTGCGCCGAATTTATAAAGCCGAACATGCTCCCCATCATCACCGTCATCGCCAGGGTGTAGCCGAGCGAGGTGCGGTTGCGCAACGTTGTTCCGGCCGCGGCGAAAATATTGGCGATGTCGATCGGGCGGCGATCCTGCGGGTGCAACGTTTCTGGCAGGTTGCGCGCCATCCAGAGCAACACCACGGCGCCGAACAGCGCGAGGGCGAAGAAAATCGCCCGCCACGGCGCCACCAGCATGATCAGCTGGCCGATCGAGGGCGCAAGGGCCGGCACGGCGATAAACACGATCACCGCGAGCGACATCACCCGCGCCATCTGGCGCCCCTCGTACCGGTCTCGCACGATCGAGACGCTGATAACGCGTGTGCCGGCGGCGCCCAGCCCTTCAATCACGCGGACCACAAGAAGCAGTTCGAAACTTTGCACCAGCGCGGCGGCCAGGCTGGTGGCGATGTAGATGGCCAGGGCGGCGGCCAGCACCGGTTTGCGGCCATAACGATCGGCGAGCGTGCCGTAAACAAGCTGGGCGGCGCCGAAGCCGAGCAGGTAAGCGGTGATGACCCACTGCCGTTCATTGGCGGCGGCAAGGCCGAGCGAGGCGCCGATCTGCCCCAGAGCCGGCAGCATGGTGTCGATGGCCAGCGCATTGGTCGCCATCAGCGCCGCGACCAGCGCCACCAATTGCTTGAAGCCGATGTCGCGCCGGGGGCTGGCGCGCCGGGTGGTGTCTATCGCGAGGACTGCATCCATGGGCGGACTATAGGTGATGCGGACCCGGACGCCAAAGCTGCGCCGGCGCGGGCGCCTTGGGGCCGGCCCGGCTCGGTCAAAGCGCCTAACGCTACCCGTTCTAACGAAAATGAGGAGCTCTTCTGCCCCGCAGAATGGCCCGGGGCGGACGGGTGACGCCTGGCAATGGTTTACGAACGGATTTCCATTCGCGGCAGGCTGAGGGTGACCGTGGTGCCTTGCCCAAGGGCGGAGTCGATCGTTACGGCGCCGCCGGCGTCCCGCGCGAAGCGTTCGACGATGGCGAGGCCGAGGCCCTTGCCGGCGCCGCTCGGCCGCGTGCTGAAAAACGGTTCGGCGGCCCGCGCGCATAGTTCCGGCGCCATACCCGCCCCCGTATCGGCTACCGCCAGACGAATCTCATCCGGCGCGAACCGGCTGCGCAGGGTGACGTCGCCTTGGCGGCCAGTCGCCGCATTCGCATTGTCCAGCAGTTCGAGCAGCGCCAGCTCAAGCTGGGTTGGATCGCAAAACACCAGGTCCGGGCCTTCGGCGAGATCACTTACCACCACCCGCGACTGTTCGCGCATCAGCTCGATGATATCGCGCGCCAGGGCGTTCACCGGCACCGGCACCGGCTCCTGCGTGGCGCGGCCGGAGAAGACCAACAGGCGCTGCGAGAAGTCGGCGGCGCGCCCGGCAGCGTGGCGCGCGCCCTCCAGATAGCCATCGAATTCCGTTACGCCGTTGCGCCTTGCGCGGTTCTGCATCAGCTCAAGGTTGCCGAGTATGCCGGTCAGCAGGTTGTTGAAATCATGCGCGCAATGCGCGGCGAACGCCTCCAGCTCGGCGGCTTTGCCGGCGGCGGACAAACTCGTCTTGCTCACCATATCGTTCACGACATCTCTCCGCGGAACAACATCCAAGTGACCATTACCACGAGTACGGAATAAAAACAGATCGCGGCGGCAGGCAGATTCCTACCGTACGGAACCGAATATCGACAAGTTCACGATACCTCGCTAGGACATGCCGTATGCGTGTACTGCTGATCGAAGACGATGAGGATGTCGCCGGCGTCGTCGTAAAGGGCCTGCAAGAGACGGCCAACACGGTGGTTCACGCGGCAAATGGGCGGGACGGTCTGGCGCTCGCCGAAGGCGGCGGGTTCGACGTGATGATTTTCGACCGGCAGCTGCCGGACGGCGTGGATGGCGCCAACATCCTGCAGAAACTGCGCGCGGAAGGCGTTCGCACGCCGGTGCTGTTCCTGTCCGGCCTGGGCGGGCTGAACGACTGGATCAAAGGGCTGGATGCGGGCGGCGACGACTATATCGTCAAACCGTTCGCGGTTGGCGATTTGCGGGAGCGGGTCGAGGCACTGGTCGCGCGCGCCGCCGCCCCGACGGCGGAGCTGGGTTCCGGCGCTGAGTAGAATGCCAAGTCTGATTTCATAAACCCGATTCGATAGCAGCCAAAAGCGCTCGCGTGTAGTCGGACGCCGGTGCGGCAAAGATTTCATTGGCGGGCCCCGCCTGAACCACCCTGCCCTCTCGCAACACGATCGCCCGGTGCGCCATGGCCCGGATCACGTTCATATCGTGGCTGATCAACAGATAGGCCAAGCCGTGGCGGCGCTGCAGTGTGCCGAGCAGTTGCAGAATGTCCGCCTGCACGGTGGCGTCGAGCGATCCCGTGGGCTCGTCCAGCACCAGCACAGCCGGCCGCAGGACCAGCGCCCGGGCGATCGCCACGCGCTGCCGCTCACCGCCCGAAAGCTCATGCGGGTAGCGCGCCGCCAACGCCGCGGGCAGCCCAACCTCCGCCAGCACGTTCGCCACCAGCCGGGCGCGCGCCGCCGCGTCCAGCCGCGGCCGGTGAACCCGCAACCCCTCCGCCACGATGTCGCTGATGGCCAGCCGGGGCGACAGGCTGCCATACGGGTCCTGAAACACCACCTGCAATCGCGCCCGCGCCGCGCGCAGTGCCCGCCTCGGCAACCGCGCCAGTTCCTCGCCGCCCAGGAACACGGCGCCGCGAAACCGGATCAGCCGCAACACCGCCAGTACGATGGTCGACTTTCCCGAGCCCGATTCGCCGACGAGTCCAAGCGTCTCGCCGGCGCGCAGCTCGAACGAGACATCGTCCACCGCGATGACCTCGCCGGCCTTGCGCCGCAGCACGCCGCGTTCGACCGGGAAACGCACCGAAACGCCACGCGCGGACAATACGACGTCTGCCGTCTCGGGCGCCGGACCGGCCGCCGGCAAATGCCGCGCCGCCAGCAGCCGCGCCGTTTGCGCCGCCGCGGGCGCCGCGAATAGCCGCGCCACCGGCGCCTCCTCCACGACCCGGCCCCGGTCGAGCACCAGCACGCGGTCAGCATAATCCCGCACCGCCGCCAGATCATGCGTGATCAGCAGCACGCTTAGGCCCCGCTCGCGCCGCTCGCGCGCGATCAGCTCCAGAACCTGGCCCCGCAGCGCCGCGTCCAGCGCCGCCGTCGGCTCATCGGCGATTAACAATTTTGGGCGGCCGGCCAGCGCGACCGCGATCATCACCCGCTGCCGCTGACCGCCCGACAGGCGATGCGGCAACGCGTCGATCAGCCGCGCCGCATCCGCCAGCCCAACCTCGCGCAGCAGCGCCAGAACATTGTCCCGCAGAACCGATCCCCGAACCGGGCCTTGATGCAGGCTCATCGCCTCGCCGACCTGCCGCCCCACGCGCTGCAGGGGGTTGAGGCTCAGCAGCGGCTCCTGAAAAATCATGCCCGCGACGCCGCCGCGCAGCCGCCGCAGCACCTCCGGCCGCGCCGCCGGCACGTCCACGCCGTCCAGCGTGATCCGCCCGGCTTGCCGCGTCACGCCGGGCGGCAGCAGGTTCAGCACGCTGAGCGCCGCCAGTGTCTTGCCGGCGCCGCTTTCCCCCACGATTGCCAGCGTCTCCCCTGCCGCCACGCTGAACGAAAGCGCGTCGACCGGACGCCGGCCACCGGCCGCCAGCGTCAGCCCTTCAACCTCCAGCAGGCTCAGGGCACGCGCCCCCGGTACTGTTGGGCGTCGAAGGCATCCCGCACCGCCTCGCCGATGAAAATCAGCAGGATCAGCACCCCGCCCAGCACCACGAACGCGGTCAACCCCAGCCACGGCGCCTGCGGATTTGCCCGCGCCTCACCCACCAGTTCACCCAGGGACGGCGCGCCCGGCGGCATGCCGAAGCCGAGGAAATCCAGGCTCGCGAGCAGGGTGATCGACTGCGACAGGCTGAACGGCAGAAACGTCAGCACCGCGATCATCGCATTCGGCAGCATATGCCGCAGCATGATCCGCCCGTCGTCGACGCCGAGCGCCTTCGCCGCGCGCACGTAATCCTGGCTCCGCGCGCGCAGGAACTCCGCCCGCACCACGCCGGTCAGCGACATCCAGGAAAACAGCAGCAGGAACAGCAGCAAAATCCAGAAGTTCGGCGCGATGATGCCGCCCAGAATGATCAGCAGAAACAGCTGCGGCAGGCCGGACCAGATTTCGGTGAAACGCTGGAACAGCAGATCCGTCAGCCCGCCATAGAACCCCTGCAAGGCGCCCGCCACAATGCCGATGCCGGAAGCGAGGAAGGTCAGCCCGAAGCCGAACAGGATCGAAAAACGCAGGCCGTAGATCACCCGCGCCAGCACGTCGCGCGAGGCTTCGTCGGTGCCCAGCCAGTCGCGCGCCGAGGGCGGCGCCGGCGCCGCGCCGGCATTCCACACGATGCTGTCGTAGCGATAGGGGATCGGCGGCCAGATCATCCAGCCATGCGCGCGGATCGCGGCGCGGACCGAAGGGTTGCCATAATCCGCTTCGGTGGGCAAGAAATCCGCGCCGAATGTCTGCTCCGGAAGCCGTTGCAAAATCGGCACATGAAGCCGGCCGCGATACGCCAGCAGCAACGGCTTGTCGTTTGCGACCACATCCGCTGCCATGCTGATCACGAATACCACGGCAAAAATCAGCAACGACACCCGCCCGCGCCGATGCGCCGCAAACGCCGGCACGCGACGGCGCCAAAGCGCCGGCGTCATCAGCCTGTGAGCGCCTCAAGCTGCGCCTTAAACAGTTCCGCCGTGCCGGCGCGCGCCAGTGCCAGCAGCCCTGCCAGGGCCGTGTCGTCGAAGGTGGCCCGTTCCGCCGTCGCCTGGATTTCGATGATCCCGCCGGCGGCAGTCAGAATGAAATTTGCATCCGCATCCGCCGCGGAATCCTCCAGGTAATCCAAGTCCAGCACCGGCGTGCCCTGGTAAATCCCGCAGGACACCGCCGCCACCTGGCCCACCAGCGGGTCGCCCTTCAGCACGTTCTTCGCCTTCAACTTTCGCAGCGCCAGCGCCAGCGCCACATAAGCGCCGGTGATCGAAGCGCAGCGCGTGCCGCCATCGGCGTTCAGCACGTCGCAATCCAGAGTGATCGTCATCTCGCCCAGCGCCTTGCGGTCCACCACGGCGCGCAGTGAACGGCCGATCAGCCGCTGGATTTCCTGCGTGCGGCCGGATTGTTTGCCGCGCGCCGCCTCACGGTCACCGCGCGTATGCGTGGCGCGCGGCAGCATGCCGTACTCCGCCGTCACCCAGCCCTCGCCTTGGCCGCGCATAAAGCCCGGCACCTTGCCTTCCACGCTCGCGGTGCACAACACTTCGGTGCCACCCATTTTGATCAACGCAGAGCCTTCCGCGTGATGCGAAAAGCCGGTGGTGATGGAGACCGTGCGCAGCGCGTCCGCGGCTCGTCCTGATGGGCGCGTCATACTGGCTCCTTCTTGCGTCTGCGCGGCTATTAGCGGAGGCTTCCGCCATGGACCATAGCCACAAGCTGAACCCGAAAGCGCCGCCGCGGCTGCCGCCGGGGCTGGACGTGCGCTCGGCCGCCGTGCTGCGCGAGATCGTCGAGCAATATGTGGAAACCGGCGAGCCGGTGGGCAGCCGCACGCTCTCCCGCCTGCTGCCGCTGAACCTCTCGCCCGCCACCATCCGCAACGTGATGGCGGACCTGACCGAAGCCGGGCTGTTGTTCTCGCCGCACACTTCCGCCGGCCGGCTGCCGACCGATCGCGGCCTGCGGCTGTTTGTGGACGGCCTGCTGCAATTTGGCGAATTGTCGGAGGATGAGCGGACAACCATCAACAACTCGCTCGCCCAATCCGGCCGCAGCCTGCAGGACACGCTGGCGCAGGCCAGCACGATGCTCTCCGGCCTGTCCGCGGCCGCCGGCCTGGTGCTGGCGCCGAAAGGCGAGGGGCCGGTGAAGCACATCGAATTCGTGCCGCTCTCGCCCGGCCGCGCGCTGGTGGTGCTGGTCTCCGCCGACGGCCAGGTGGAGAACCGCATTATCGACACGCCGGCCGGCTTGCCGCCTTCCGCCCTGCAGCAGGCCAGCAACTACCTGAACGCGCAGCTCTCCGGCCTGTCGCTCGCCGAGCTACGCGCCAAAGTCGCGGCCGACATGGGCGCGGACCGCACCGCGCTGGATGCGCTGACCGGCAGCGTGATCGAGGCCGGGCTCGCCACCTGGGGCGGCGAGGGCCGCGCCGGCTCGCTGATCCTGCGCGGCCAGGGGCGATTGCTTGCCGATGTCGACCAGCTCGCCAAGCTCGCCTCGATCCAGGCGCTGTTCGAGCGGCTGGAGACCGAGGAGACGATGCTGCGGCTGCTGGAGCTTGCCGACACCTCGGACGGCGTGCGGATTTTCATTGGCGCGGAAAGCGGGCTGTTTGGCGCGGCTGGGGTCTCCATGGTGGTGGCGCCGGCGCGCAACAAACAGGACCGGATTGTTGGCGCAATCGGGGTGATCGGGCCGACGCGGATCAATTACGGCAAGATCATTCCGGTGGTGGATTATACCGCGCGGGTGATCGGGCGGTTGTTGGGGTGACGGCGGCCGACTCAACACCGTCATACCGGCGAAGGCCGGTAGCCAAGTCTTTCTGACTTGACGCTACCGCCGCTGTCCGCGCAAGTCGTGGATGCCGGCCTTCGCCGGCATGACGAGTCAAGACCAAGGCCACAAATTACGGCCATTGCGGTTATTCTGGTATTTGCAATTTTGGTTCTCACGGTCGTCGCTGTCCTGCGCGGCCCGGAATACGACGAGGCGTATTCAATCTTTTTAACCGCCGGCGATCCGCGCCCTGCCTGGCCCGCAGGCGTGTTCCATCCACGCGACGTCCGCGCGCTTTATGCCGGCCATGCCAGCCTGACCCAGATCGCGCGCGATTTGCGCAGCGGCGACGTGCATCCGCCGCTGTATTTCTGGGTGCTCGAGCTTTGGCGCCTCGCTTTCGGGCCGTCCTGGTTGGCTGCCCGGCTGCTTTCGGTGCTGTGCGCGGTCGCCGCACTTGCCGCGCTCGGCTGGCTTGCGGCGCTGGCGGAAATACCGGTCGTTCCCGCGATGCTGCTCGCGTTGGTCACCTATGGCTTTGCTTACACGGGCATCGTCGCCCGCGGCTTCGCAATGGCGCAATTTCTGAACGTCTTTGGCGTGGCCTGCCTCTTCTTCGCGGTGGCGAAATCCCGGCAGAGCTACGCTCTGGCCGCCGGCATCGCCTTTGGCGCAGCCGCTTTTGCCAATTATCTCGCCATCTTCACCGCCTTTGCCGCGTTGTTCTGGCTTATCCTGGCGCGACCGCGCTGGCGTTTTTTGCTTCTCGCCGTCGCAGGCCTGCTGCCGTTCCTTCTGGCGGACGCCTGGTTCTTCGTTGCTCAACGCGCCTCCCGCACCGGACAATTCGCGGCCTTTTCCTGGCGCCACGCGCTGCCGCTGCTGGCGAAAGATACCGGCGCGACGCTGTTCGGCGGGCTGCCGATTTGTGCGGGGGCGCTCGCTGTTCCGGTCACCATCGGGCTGCTCATTCTCGCCGTCCTTTGCGGCGTCGCCATCATCCGCGCCTGGCGGCCGCCTTTTGCCCTATTCGCGCTGGCCGCCGCCGCGCCGCCGGCGGGATTGCTCGCTCTGGGCGTCGTGTTCCACAACACGCCGATCGAGATCCGCTACCTGGCATTCGCGACGCCGTTCATCGCTTTGCTCGCCGCCGCCGCGCTACCGCGCCCGCTGCTCATCGTGCTGCTCACCGTGCAGACTTGCGCGATTGTCGGCCTCGCCATCGCCCCCGCTACCATGCAGAGCCAAGGCGCCGCCGCCCGCGCCGCCGCCGCGCTTGCCACGCCGCACACATTGGTGCTGGTGCCTTTTGGGAATGACGGCGTGGGCATCCCCGGCCCGTTCCTCGCCGCAGCGCCGGACAATCTCAACATTCTACTGATCGGTCCGGACCAGAATGGCGGAAGGCGCTGCGCTTTTCCGCCCTCTGCGGTACCCGTAGGGCGGAAAAGCGCAGCGCCTTCCGCCACTCTTATCGACGACCCCGAAATCATCCTGGCCAAAATCACCGGCGACGACGCCAGCCGTGCCGCCATCGCGCAAGCCGAAGCCTATTTCGCCGCAAACCCCTGCTGGCAGCCGGCGCAACAATCCGCGCTGCTCGCGCTCTACCTAAACCGCTGCGCGCACCAGCAGCCATAGCGCCGCCAACAGCTCCACGCCGTTCACCCAAACCGAAAGCCGGTGCCCGCGCGCGAACGCCACGTTGTTCCCGGCATCCCGCACGCCGTTCAGGTACGGGATCAACCAGAACCACAGCCACAACGTGACCAGTACCACCAGCGCCAGCACCACCGCCGGCACCGCCTGCCGCCGCAGCGCAAAGCCGATAACGCCGATGGCGGCGCTCACCACCATGAACGCGTAGTAGCGCGGGAACGCCGCCCGGATGAACGGCCCTGCGATCTCCGGCGGCAGCTTCGTGAACACCAGCGGCGCCATGATGGCGCCGAAAAACAACATGCCGCCGACCAGCGCCGCCAGCCCCAGCGCCGCCAGGATGTTGCTGGCCGGGAGCATCAGTACCGGTAAAGCTCGTGCTTGAACGGGCCGGCCTTGTTCAGCCCCAAATACTCCGCCTGTTTGGTGGAAAGCGGCGTCAGCTTCGCACCCACTTTTGCCAGATGCAGCGCCGCCACCTTCTCATCCAGATGCCGTGGCAGCACGTAAACCTTGCGCTCATACTTGCCGGCCGGCGCCGTCCACAGCTCGATCTGCGCCAGCACCTGGTTGGTGAAGCTCGCACTCATCACGAAGCTCGGATGTCCCGTCGCATTGCCGAGATTCACTAGCCGCCCTTCGGACAGCACGATCAGCCGCTTGCCGTCCGGAAACGCCACCTCATCCACCTGCGGCTTCACGTTTTCCCATTTGTAATTGCGCAGGCTCTCGATCTGTATCTCGCTGTCGAAATGCCCGATGTTGCAGACGATCGCGCGGTGCTTCATCGCCCGCATATGCTCGATGGTGATCACGTCGACATTGCCGGTGGCGGTGACGAAGATATCGCCGCGCGGCGCCGCCTCATCCATCGTCACCACTTCGTAGCCTTCCATCGCCGCCTGCAACGCGCAGATTGGGTCGATCTCGGTCACCATCACGCGGCAGCCGGCATTGCGCAGGCTGGCGGAAGAGCCTTTGCCGACATCGCCAAAGCCGGCCACCACCGCGACCTTGCCCGCCATCATCACGTCGGTGCCGCGGCGAATGCCGTCCACCAGGCTCTCGCGGCAGCCATATAGGTTGTCGAATTTCGACTTGGTCACGCTGTCATTCACGTTGATCGCCGGCACCAGCAGGCTCCCGGCCTTCGCCATCTCCCACAGCCGGTGCACGCCGGTCGTGGTCTCCTCGGAGATGCCACGCACGTCCGCCAGCATCTCCGGGTACTTGTCGTGCATCAGCTTGGTGACGTCGCCGCCATCGTCTAGAATCATGTTTGGCGTCCAACCGTCGGGCCCGCGCACCGTCTGCTCGATGCACCACCAGAACTCCTCCTCGTTCATGCCCTTCCAGGCGAACACCGGCACGCCGGTCGCCGCGATCGCCGCCGCGGCGTGGTCCTGCGTCGAGAAGATGTTGCAGGACGACCAGCGCACCGAAGCGCCCAGCGCCGTCAGCGTCTCGATCAGCACCGCGGTCTGGATCGTCATGTGCAAACAGCCGACGATCCGCGCACCCTTCAAAATCTGCTGGCCGCCGAACTCCTCGCGCAGCGCCATCAGCCCCGGCATCTCGTCCTGCGCCATCTCGATCTCTTTGCGGCCCCATTCGGCCAGCGCGATGTCGCGCACTTTGTAGTCGGTCGGCTGGCTCATATCGGGCATTAGTTTACCTATCTCTGCAACGGGATTTTCACGCTCCCTTATGCGTTTGGCCGCCGGATGCCAACCGGGAGCGTATATAGGGCAGGCAAGCACTTCTTTTTGTGAACAAAAAGAAGCAAAAAAACTTATTATTCTGGGCTAGCGCCGGGTGCGATCCCAAAGCCCATAGCCCAAAGTCACAGAAGTTTTTTGGCTTCCTTTGCTCACCCAAGCCTAATCTGCGACATTACGGCCATGGACCAGACCGCCGCCGATGATCTGATGCCGCGCAGCGTGGGGCCGATGGACACGCGGCGCGCGGTCGTCGACCTTGGTTCCAATTCCGTCCGCCTGGTTATTTACGAGGGCGAGAACCGCAACCCGGTGCAGATTTTCAATGAGAAGGCGGTGCTTCGGCTGGCGAAAGGCATGACCCGCACCGGCCAGCTGGACGCCGGGGCAATGCAGCAGGCGGAGACCGTGCTGCGGCGCTATGCGGCGATCGCCCGCGCGATGGGCGCTAGCTTGTTCGAAGTGTTGGCTACCTCCGCGGTGCGGGACGCCGAGAACGGCCCGGAATTCGTCCGTCTGCTCATGGAGCGCCTGCCCGACTTGCGGGTTTCGGTGCTCACTGGCCATCAGGAGGCGATTTTATCGGCCGAGGGCGTGCTGTGCGGCATCCCCGGCGCGGATGGCGTGCTGGCGGACCTCGGCGGCGGCTCGCTGGAACTGGTGCGCCTGGATGCCGGGCGCGTGGCGGAAACGGCGACGCTGCCGGTCGGCGTCATCCGCCTGGCCGACCGCGCTGGCGGCGATCCGGTCCGCGCGCGCGCCATCGTCTCGGCGGCGCTGGAGGAAGCGCCATTCATCGCCGCCGCGGCCGGGCGGGACCTGTACCTCGCCGGCGGCGCGTTTCGGGCGCTGGCCCGCATCCACATCGCGCAGACCGGTTACCCGCTCAACATGGTGCATCACTATACGATCGGCCGCGAGGAGGCGCGGGACCTGGCTGGCGTGATCGGCGAGGCCGGCCGCAAGCTGATCGAGCGCATGCCCGGCGTGCCGCGCCGCCGGATCGAGGACCTGCCCTACGCCGCGCTGATCCTGCGCCGGCTGCTGCGGGCATCCGGCGTCGACCGCGTGGTGTTCAGCGCCAACGGTCTGCGGGAGGGCTGGTTTGCCCGCCAACTGCCGGCAGAGGTCCGCGCCGAGGACCCGCTGCTGGCGGCCGGGCGGGACCTGACGCGCGGCATCCTGCGGGACGCGGCGCTGCCGCGCGCGCTGATCGCCTGGACCAACCCGCTGTTTCCGGCGGAGACCGGCGCGCAGCGGCGCCTTCGCGAAGCCGCCTGCTGGCTTTCCGACATCGGCAGCCATGAACATCCGGAGTACCGGCCGGAGCAGGCGTTCCTGCGCGTGTTGCGCCAGCCCGGCATCGGGCTCGACCACCACGCGCGCGCTTTCCTGGCGCTGACCGTGGCGTTGCGGTACGAGGCGCCGGCGGAGAGCCCGTTCCTCAGCCCGGCGCGCACGCTGCTCGATCTACCAACGGCGCGCCGCGCGGAGACGCTCGGCACCGCGCTTCGACTTGCTTACACGCTCTCCGCCGGCACGCCGCAGTTGCTGGCTGGGACCACGCTCACCATCGCCCCCGGCCGGCTGATCCTTGGCCTGGCCGAAGCCAATGGCGTATTTGCCGGCGAGTCGGTGGTGCGCCGGCTGGACCGCCTGGCCCAGATGCTCGGTTTAGAAGCCGAGACCGAGCGCCGCTGAGCGAGGCTGGGCAGCCTCTTCGTTCAACTGGTTAGTGTTGCACCTGCCCATGCGACGGGCGCCGACAGCGGTTTGTGCAGGTCGGAGCCGATGAGGCCGAATGACGTGACGGCTCCGGCGACCGAGGCGGTTGCCAGGCCGTGGGCCAGGTAGGTGGTGCTGGATGTGTCAGGTACGTCGGCGAACAGTCCCCATGGCGAGGCGCCGGTGCCGGCCAGCGCTTCAGCACCGCCCAGGCCCGCCGCCTGGCCCGTGACAGGCGCGCCCGGCGTGGCGAGGATGCCGGCAGTCGAGGCGGGCGTTGCGAAGCTCATCACCGTCGGGCTGGCGCCGAGCGGCGAGACCGCCGCCGCCGCGGTGACGGTGCCAGTGACGACCAGCGTATCCGGCGCCAGCGTGCCGGCGTAGCCGGAGGCGTTGTAGCCGGTCGGGCTTAGCACGATCGTCTCGGTAAAGGTGCCGACGGCGCCGGTGTGCAGTGAGATGGTGTGGCCGGTGCTTTGGCTGCCGGCGGCGACGCCGGTGAAGCTGATCGGGCTGTTGTTGGTGAATGCGCTGGTGGTGCCGGAGAGCGCCAGCGTGCCTTTCAGCAGATCCGCCTGGCCCTTCGCGGTGTTCTCGATGCCGATGCTCTCAGCCGGCGTGGCGCCGCCCATGGCCACCGAGCCAAGGTTGAGCGTGAACACGCCGCCGGCGCCGCCGCTTAGCTTGCCCGGCCCGGAGATCAGGCTGACGCCGACCGCGGCGTAGGCATCCACCGTACCGGTGACGGCGATGGTCTCCGGCGCCAGCGCGGTAGTCCCGAGCGTGTCGATGCCGGTACCGTCCGAGGTGAGGTTCAGCGTGGTGAAGCCGCTGATGATGCCGGACTTGCCGGTTTGCAGGCCGATGTTCAGCGCCGAGCCGCTGCCGCTGCCTGCGGCCAATTCGCTGACGGTGCCGCTGGCGGCAATGCTGGCGGAAGTGCCGGAGAAGCTGCCGTCCAGGTTTTCCGAATACGCGCCGGGAGCGGCGGTGTTGTTCAGCACGACCACCTGGCTGACCGCCGTCTGGCCGACATGCACGATGCCGAAGTTGACCGGCGCGACGGTGGAGGCGGTGGCGAGGTTGAAGAACTCACCCGTCACGGTCACCGTCTGACTTGGCAAAGCGGTGGTGCCCAACGTGTCGATGGTCGAGCCGTCCGAGGTAAGTGCGATGGTCGAGACCCCGATGAACGAGCCCGCCGTCGCCGCGTTCAACGTCACGTTCAGCGCCGTGCTGGTCGCCCCCGCCGCCAGCTCGCTGACACTGCCGGTGGTCGTCAGGTCGCTGGACGTGCCGCTAAAGCTGGCATCCAGATTTTCAGAAAACGCCCCCGGCGCCGCCTTGTTGGCGACGGTTAGGGTCTGCGTGTCCACTGCGCCGACATGGCGCTCGCCAAAGGCAACCGGGTTTGGCGAGACCACTGATGGTGTCGCGTAGCTGAAGATCGTGCCGGACAGCGCCGCGGTCTGCGACGGCAGCGCCATGGTGCCTTGCCCGTCGCCGGTCACGCCGCTGCCGTCGGTCTCCAGATTCACCGTCGCGGTGCCGCTCACCACGCCCGCGGTCGTGCTGGCCAGGGTCGCCATCAGCGACGTCTTGTTGGTTGCCCCCGGCGCCAGGCCGGTAAAGCTGCCGGAATCCGCGACCGCGCCGCTATGCGCACCCATCGAGCCGTCCAGCTTCTCCGAATACGGATCGACCACCGCGTTGTTGGTGACGGTGTAGGTCTCCACCAGCACCGAACCCGCATGCCGCTCGCCAAAATTGACCGAACCAGGCGTGACCGTGCTGGCGGTTGCGTCCCTGAAGACCGTGATGTCGGTGCCGCCATGCCCATCCGAGACGGCCGCGGCGCGGTCCAGCGCATTCGCCGCCGCCAGCGCATAAGCGATGGTGCCGCCGGCGCTCAGCGTCACGATCAGTTCGCTGCCCACGATCGTCGCACTGCTGGCGAGCGTGCCGATCAGGTCGATGGTGTCGGACGGCGATAGAGAGACCAGCGTGCTTAGCACGCTCTTCGGCGCTTCCAACCCGAGCACCGACAGGCTGCCGCCGAAGGTGATCGAGTCGCCGCTCGCCGCGCCCGCGCCCAGGATCAGCTCGTCGCCGGCGCCGATCAGCAGGCTGCCGGTGCCGCTCACTGCCGCGCCAAGGGTCAGGGACGAGCCGGTCACATCGATCAGGCCGTTATCCGTCACCGGCCCGCTCACCGTGCCGAAGCCGGAGAAGGTGCCTCCGCTCGCCACCGTCATCGATGGCGCCGAGAAGGTGCCGCCGGCCAGCAAGATCTTGCCGGCATCGGTGAGCGCATTGGTGCTCGCATAACCGCGGGCGCCGAGGGCGGCCAGCACGCCGGCAGAGGTCACCGAGGTCAGGCTCTGCTCCAGCAGCGTGCCGCCGGCGATCAGCTCCGAACCCGCGCCGGACAAGGTCACCGAAGCGGCATCCACACCGATCGTGCCGCCGGCCAGCGACAGCGTCGGGCCCAGCAGCCCGGCCTCGCTCTCCCAGGTGCCGCCGGTCAGCGTGCCGAGGGCAAGGTTGGTGACGTTGTCGATCTGCAACGTGCCGCTGTTGTCCAGCACCGTGCCGGTGTTGCTCAGCGTCACCTGCAACTCGGAGAAGCCGGTATCGCCGGTTTTCTCCAGCAGACCGGCATTGATGGCCACCTCCGCCGCGCCGGCGCCGTCATTCTGGAAGTTGGTGTCTGTCTGGATGTCGTAAACGCCGCTCGCGGCGACCACCAGCGTGTCGGACGAATTGTCGTTCTCGCTGAAGCGCAGCTGGTCGATCTGGTTGATGAAGCCGGTATCCACCAGCGTGGCGCCGCCGAACAGGTCGGCGGTCTGCACATAAGCGCTGCCGCTGACCGTGACGCTTCCCGGCCCCTCAAACCCACCAATCAGCGCCGCGGTGCCGCTGAGCAGGAGCGCATGCGAATTCAGCGTGAGCGTGTCGGCATAATTAAGGATAAAATCGCCGCCATAGGCGAGGTTCGCGCCCAGCGTCGGGTAGTTGTTGACGTCCAGCGTCGCGACATTCACCACCGTCGAGGCCAGCGTAGCGTTGCCGTTCAGCTGGATTTCGCCCGCCCCGGTCAGCGTGCCGCCCAGCACGCCGCTGTAAAAGCCGAGCGTGCCCTGCGTCACGGAAATCACGCCGGTCGACTGGTTGGTGAAGCTCGGATAGATCGCGTTGAAGCCGTTATCCGCGGTTTTCTCGAACAGCCCGGCATTCAGGATGGAGGCCGTACCCTGAGCGTTCAGATTGTTGTCGTTGACGATGTTGAGGGTGGCGCCGCTGACGATCGAGATCTCCCCGCTATCGGCGCCGTTATAACCAAGCTGCAGCCCCTGATAGATGATCGTTCCCTGATCCACGACCACCGCGCCGCCGCTGATGCCAAGGCTGAAGGTCGAAGTGCCGGTCACGTTCATGGTACCCGGACCCACCAGCTCGAACTCCAGCACCGGCGAGATCAGGCTGAGATTATGGCCATTCAGATCGAGCGTGCCGCCGGTGCCGACAAATGATCCGCCATAGGCGAGATTGCCGCCGAGCGAGAGCGTGCCGCCAGCCAATTGCAGCTCCGCCACCGAAACCACCGCGGTCGCGGCGAGCGAGGCCACACCGCCGCCAAAGATGATTGCACCATCGGCGATCGTGCCATCCGTGCCGCCGGTCAGCGTGCCTGCGAACGACCCGCCGCTTTGGAAGTCCAGCAGACCCTGCGCCACGTCGAGCACACCGGTGCTGGCGTTGGTGAAGGTCGGATAGATGTTGCTGTTGCCATAATCGGCGGTCTTTTCGAACAGCCCGGCATTGATGATCGCCGCCGGGCCGTTGTTGTTGATGTTGTTGTCGGTGAGCAGGTCGAACACGCCGCCGCTCGCGATGCTCAGCACCGTGCTGTCGGTGCTGGTGTTGCTCATGGTAAAGCCGCCATCCTGCGTGAGCGTGCCGGTCACCACCATCACCGCGCCCTGATATAAATACAGGCCGCTGATGTCCCCCTTGCCCGCCACGGCCAGCGTGCCGCCTCCCTGTACCGAGTTGTCGAGCGAGGCGGTGCCGGTGAGCGACAGGTTAAAGCCGTTCAGGTCGAGATTATTGGTCTGGATAAAGTCGCCGCTATAGGCGCGGCTGTTTTCGAGCAGGAGATTTTCATTGACTTGCAAGGTGGCGACGGTGAGCACCGCGCCAGACGCCAGCGTCACGATGGCATTGTTGTTCTGCAGGTAGAGTTCGCCCGCGCCCTCGACAGTGCCGGCCAGCGCGCCGCCGTTTTCGAGATAAATTGTGCCGGACGCCGCGTTCAATGTGCCGGTCGAGGTGTTATCGAATATCGCATAGATATAGCTGTTGCCGTTATCCGCGGTCTTCTCGAACAGCCCGTTATTGGTGATTGTCTGCGTCGCGTTCGACGTACCGATGCCGTTATCGTTGATGATATTGTAAACGCCGCCGGTGCCGATCACCAGCGATGTGGCGTCCGTCGAAGCCTGGCCGAGCTGGAAGCCGCCGTCCTGCGTGATCGTGCCATTGTCCAGCAGCGTTTCGCCGCCGACCAGCTCCATTCCGTTCATGTCGGCGGCGGCCGCGATGGTGATCGTGCCGGTGCCGGCGACATATTCGCCGCCGAGTTCGGCAATGCCGGTAAGGTCCAGCCCGAAGCTGCCCAGCGCCAGCGTGCCGCCGCTGCCGCCGCTCATGTCGAAGTTGCCGGCGTAGGTTGCGGCGCCGCCGAAAGACAGGGTACTGCCGCCATCGATCTGCAGGGTCGCCACGCTGAGCACGGCGCCGGCCGCGACCGTCATCTGGTCGTTCTGCAGCGCGATGAAGCTGCCCTCCAGCGTCCCCGCCAGCGTGCCCGCGTCATTGAGCACGATGATCGTGCCCCTGCCCGCGTCGAGCACGCCCGTGCCGGTCTGAGTCAGATTTAGACTCTGGACATAATCCGTGCCGTTATCGCTGACCTTGTCCAAAAGACCGGCGTTGAGCAGCGTGACGGCGGCAAAGCCGTCGCCATTGATGCCCGCATTGGCGGCAAGGTCGAGCGTGCCGGCCGCGGCAATGGAGATCTCGGAGGTATCGCTCCCGCCCGCGCCCAGAAAAATGTTCTGATCGTCGGTGAACGTGCCGGCGACAGCCACCGTCAAACCGCCATTGATATAGAAATTCGCCGATTGCGCGGCGCCGGCCAGGACCAGCTTGCCCGGCCCGCTCACCGTGTACTCATAGGTCGGCGCCAGATAGGTTTGCCCGGTCAGGTTCAGGGTAAAGCCGTTCAGGCCGAGATAATCGCCGCCCGGCCCGGCGAACACGCCGGCATAGGTTTGATTGCCGCCGAGCACGACATTGTCCAGCGATAGCGTCGCGACGCTGAGCACCGCGCTCGCCGCGATCGTCACGGCGGTTTGGCCGTTGCCTGGGTTGCCGCCGACTTCTATCGAACCCGTGCCGGCGAGGGTGCCGGCGATCGTGCCTTCCTCTGGCAGGCTGAGCGTGCCGGCCTGATCCCTAATAATGGCGCCAGCCGACTGCACGATCACGCCGGACGCAATATCCCCGCCATCCGTCACGGTGAGGATGCCGGTGGTCTGTGAAAAGGTCAGGCCGCTATTGTTGAAGTCGATCTGGTAGATCGTGTTGTTGCCGGCATCGGTAACGTTGCCGCCGTTATGGTCCTGCGCCAGGTTGGTCGCCCCCGGCACGCTGCCGCTGCTCCAGTTGGAGGCGGTGTTGAAGTTGCCGCCGGTGGCCACCGTGAACACGTCCGTGCTGATGCTGCCGCTCGGCTGCGTGATGCTGCCCGGGGTGGCAAGGATGATGTCGGTGCCGTTGCCGGCGCTATCCTGCACCAGGCTGAAGGTGCCGGCGCCGGCGACCGTCGCCACCGTCAGCGTGCTCACCACCGTGGTGTTTTCGGTCAGCGTCAGCACGCCGCCGGCATAGGCGAAACCGTTCGCCACGGTGTTCTGCAGGTCGATGGTGTCGGACGCGCCGAAGCCGGCGACGGCGGCCGCCAACGTCGCGCCGTTGTTGATCTGCACCAGGTCGTTGGTGCCGGACAGTGCGATCGTCTGGCCGGCGGCGATGCCGCCGACATCGTACAGCGTGGCGTTGCCGGTCAGCGCGAACCGGCCGGTCTTGCCGGCGCTCGCGGTGACGTTGGTGTCGGTCTGGTCGGTGGCGTTGCTGATCGTGACAATGCCGTTATTGACCAGCGTCTGTTCTTCCAGAATGCCGGTCGTGACCAGAATCGTGCCGCTATTGGTGAACGCGCCCTGCACATAGGTGCGGTTGGTGCCGCTGCCGGTCTTCTCGAACAGCCCGGCATTCTGGATCGCGACGGTGCCGTCTTCATAGATATAGTTGTCGTTCAAAATGTTGAACGTGCCGGCAGAGGCGATGCTGAGCGTAGCGGTATCGGTGCCGCTTTCGCCGATCTGAAAACCGCCGTCCTGCGTGATCGTGCCAGCATCCAGCAGCACCGCCCCCCCGGTCAGGTTGAAGCCGTTGATGTCGCTGGTGCCGGTCACGTCGACCAGGCCCGGCCCGGTTTGATAGCCCTGCAGGAAATCGTTGCCGGTCAGCGTCAGCGTGTCGCTGCTCAGGCTGATGTTGCCGTTGTTGTTCACGGTCAACGTATCGCTCAGCGTTCGGCTGCTCAGCACCTGCAACACGCTGTTGTAGTCGTCGAGCGTCGCCACGCTGACCACCGCGGCGGAGGTCAGCAGGAAGGTGCTGCTCACCAGCTCGATGGTGCCGGCGCCCTCCAGCGTGCCGCCGAGCGTGCCGCCGCCGGCCAGTTCGATGGTGCCGCGCGCCGCGTCGATCATGCCGGTGTTGTTGATCGGCGCCTGGATATAGGTCACGCCGTTATCGTCGACTTTTTCGAGCAGGCCGGCATTGATCAGGCTGGTGGTGCCGCTGGCATAGATATAGCTGTCGTTGATGACGTTCAGCACGGCGCCGCTGGCGATGCTGAGCGTCCCGCTGTCGGTGCCGTTCAGGCCAAGTTGCAGGTTGCCGTCCATGGTGATGGTGCCGGCATCCAGCAGTTCGACGCCGCCGGTGACGTTATAATTCCGCAGCTCCGTGCCGCCGGTAATGTCCAGCGTGCCGGGGCCGGAGACATAGGCGTTATCCAGATTGTCGGCGGCGCTCAGCGTCAGATTGAAGCCGTTCAGATTGACGTCGCCGCCGGTCTCGGAAAACACGCCGCTGAGGCTGTGCGCGCCGCCCAGCTGCAACGTGCCGCCATTGACGCCGAGCGTGCCGATGCTAACCACCGCGGCCGCCGCCAGCGTGTAAGTTTGCGCGCTGTAATACTGGCCGAGGTACAGGCCGCCAATGCCGGAAATCGTGCCGGCCAGCGACCCGCCGCCCTCCAACTGAATATAGCCGGTGGTATTCACCACCAACCGGCCGGTCGCGGCGTTGTTGAACGTAGCATAGATGTCGGTGCCGCTGGTCGCGGCGGTTTTTTCAAACAGCCCGGCATTGTTAATCACCGCTGTGGCGTCATTCGTGTAGATATTGTTATCGTTCAGGATGTCATAAATGCCGGTGGAGGCGATGCTGAGCGTCGCCGCATCAGTGCTGCTGACGCCGATATAGAGCTGGCCATCCTGCGTGATCGTGCCGAGATCGAGCAGCTCCGCGCCGCCAGTCAGGACCAGCCCATAAGCATCGGCGCGACCGGCCTCGGAGAGCGTTCCCGCACCCGCGATCGTCGAACTGCCGAAATAGTCGCCGGGATTGTTCAGCGACATGTTGAAACCGTTCAGGTTCAGCGTGCCGCCGCCATTCAGGTCGAAGAGATGCGTGGTCGCGAAACTGCCCTGCAGTAGCAATTGGCCGCTGGTCACGAACAAATTCGCCACGCTGACCGCGGCATTTGCCGCCAGCGAAAAGGTGCCGCCATTCAGGTCTAGCTCGCCGGCGCCGATCAGGCTGCCGCCCAGCACGCCGCCGCTATCAAGCCGGATCGTCCCATCCGCCGCGTCCAGCCTGCCGGTCGAGCTGTTGGTAAACACCGAGTAGACGTCGGAGACCCCGGTGCCGGCAGTCTTCTCGAACAGCCCGGCATTGACAATCGGCGCGCCGTTCTGCGGGTTGATGATGCTGTCGTTGATAATGTCGTAAGTGCCGGTTGAAGCGATCGACAGCGTCACCTGCGCGGAATTGTTCGTACCCAGCTCATCATAGCCGTCCTCCGTGATGAACCCGGTATCAAGCACTGTCGCGGTGCCGATCACGTTGAAGCCGTTGATGTCGGCGTTGCCGGAGATCACGAGCTCGCCGCCGGCGCCAGTCAGATACGCGTTGTAAAGGCTGGCTCTGCCCGCCAGTGTCAGTGTGTGGGCGCCGATATTCACATCGGCGCTGTTCTGGTCGGTAAAGGTCGTGCCGGAGGCAAAACTCCGGTTGCCGTTCAGGATCAGTTGCGTGCCGCCGTCGCTCACGGTGAAATAGGCGAGGTTGCCGACCACCGCGGAGGCTTCCAGCGTGGTGGTGCTGCCCTGGCCGAGATAAAAATCACCCGGTCCGGTAATGGTGCCGGCGAGGTCGTTGGTGGTGCTCGCGATCAGGCTGATATCAAGCTCGGCGCCGACAAAAATCGTGCCGGTGCTGGCATTGGTGAAGTTGGCGTAGATGTTGGTGTAGCTGGTCAGCCCGGTTTTTTCGAACAGCCCGGCATTAATGATCGTGCCGGTGCCGCTGCCGTTACCGTAGCCGTTATAGATCTGGCCATCAGCGGTGATGTCATAGGTGCCGGTCGTGGTGATGGAGAGCACGGTCGCGGCGCTGCCGTAATCGCTGTCCAGCATCGTACTGCCGTTCTGGATCTCGGCGCCGCTCAGCACCTCGGTCACGCCGGAGGTCAGATCGCCGGTGTTATAGATCGTGCCGGTGATGTCCAGCGTGCCCGGCCCCGCGATGTAGGCGGCCAGCGTCCCGCCGCCGCTCAGCGTCGCGCTGTAGCCATCCAGCTGCAGCGTCGCGCCGTTCTGATCGATGAAATATTGCTGGTTGAACAGCCGGTTGCCCTTCAGGTAAATCTCGGCGCCGCCACCGTTGAACGTTAGATAGCGGCCGTTGTTCAGCACCAGCCCGGCTTCCAGCGTGGTGGTGGCGCCGAGATAAAGATCGCCCGGTCCGGTGATGGTGCCGGCCAGGTCATTGGTGCCGTAAAGCAGGCTGACATCATCGCCGGCGTTCAGCAGGATGGTGCCGGTGCTGGCGTTGGTGAAATTGGCATACACATTGATGTAGCTGGCGGCGGTTTCGGTGACTTCGAACAGACCGGCATTGGTGATTGAAAAGGTGCCGGAGTTGTTCAACGCGGCGTCCACCGCCGTTACGTCAAAAACGCCGGCGCTGGCGATGCTGAAAACTGTCGCGGCGGTGCCGTTGCTGCCAAAATTTGCGCTGCTTTGCAGGCTGATGGTTCCGTTATCCGCCAGCGTGACGCCGGCTTCGAAATAGGTGTCGTCAGTCAGCGTGGAGAGGCCCGTGATGACTAGGTCGCCGGTGCCGATCTCATAGCCTTGCAGCGTCGAGGTGCCCCCGAGGGTGAGCGAACTGCCGTTCAGATTAATGTAGCCGGAGCCGCCTTGAACCAGCTGCGCCGCGTTGATCGTGCCGCCGGCGGCGACCAGTGTGTTGCCGTTGTTGAGATCGACGGTGCCGCCGGACACCAGCCCGGCGATATCAAGCGTGCCGCTGGACAAATCAAGCAAAGCAAGCGTGCCGGCGAGGTCGAGCGTACCGGCAATATCCAGAACCGCGGTGCTGTTGGCGAGCGTTACGCTGTCGACCGTATAGGTTTTCGCGCTTTCCACCGTAACGGTGTAGGTGCCGGCCGCGGCGATCGTTGCGTCCGCCGTCGTGCTGTTGGGAACGCCCCCGGTCCAGTTTGCGATCGTGCCCCAGCCGCCCGAGCCGCCGTTCCAGTTATATGACCCCATGATGCTTTTCCCCGTGCCGCCTAAGCCATGCCGTAACGCCACCGCTTCGTTACGTTCGGCAGAGTGTTTAGTGGGCTAACAAAGGGAAAGCAGCCCCGAAGAGGTCGTCTCGAAAAAGTTAATATTTTACGCTGTTTTTTACGGATCCTTTGACTTGAAGCAGACGCCCAAAACTAAATCGCATCTGACAAGCCACTGATTCGGTTCGAAACCTATTCGTAGGCGTAATCATCTCGACGCGTATCGTATTGTGCAGCGCATCAAAAGTTACAACCCTCGATTGTCCTTTTGGGCGAGCTACCAGTAGATCTTCTGTTAGCGTTTCTTGCAACTTGTTATACGTCGTATGCCGCTGCGCTGTTTATCGCGTCAGGTTATTCCTCTGTGCAACGTCCGGATTATCGTGCACGGTCCTCGTCGCGCGTCTACTCTTGCATGAAATGCCGCCGCCGCACCATCAATGCCAATGCGCATCCGCCCCGCCACCCCCGGCGACCACGCCGCGCTCTGGAACATCCTGCGCCCCATGATCCGCGCCGGCGAAACCTACGCCTTGCCACGCGGCATGAGGCAAGCTGAGGCGCTCGCCTACTGGACAGGCCCGGATCGCGAAACTTTCGTCGCCGAAGACGCAACCGGCCTGCTCGGTACCTACTATCTGCGCGCTAACCAGCCGGGCGGCGGCAACCACATCGCCAATTGCGGCTATGTCACCGCCCCCGCCGCCGCCGGCCGCGGCGTCGCCCGCGCCATGTGCGAACACTCCCTCGCCCAAGCCCGTGCCCGCGGCTTCACCGCCATGCAGTTCAACTTCGTGATCGCCAGCAACACGCGCGCGATCGCGCTCTGGCAAAGCCTCGGCTTCGAAACCCTTGCCCGCCTGCCCAGCGCCTTCCGCCACCCGACCTTCGGCGAAGTGGACGCGCTGCTGATGTTTCGAACGTTGTAAAGAAGCAAGCACTACTTTTTGTGAACAAAAAGTAGCAAAAAAACTTTATTAATCTGGGCCAATGCCTGTGGCGTTGCCAACGCCTTTGGCCCAGCATCGCAAAAGTTTTGGGCTTTCTAACGCGCCGTTACCCGCCCCATCTTAGCTAGTTGCTGCACGCGCGTCATCTGCCGTTCAAACATCCAGCCCGGATACTCCTTCGGCAGCGCGCTCACCGCATCCAGCGTATCCAGCTCCGCCGCGGTCAGTTCCACTTCGGTCGCGGCGATATTGTCGTCCAGTTGCTCCACCCGTTTCGCGCCGATAATCACGCTGCTCACCACCTTCTGGTGCAGCAGCCAGGCGAGCGCGATCTGCGCGACCGAAACGTTGCGCTGCCTTGCCATCTCCTGCATCGCATCGACGCAATCAAAGAGCCGTTCGCGCTGCACCGGCGGAAAGTCGAAATTGGCCCGCCGGGTGCCGGCGGCGCTCTCCTGCGCGCGCGTCACCTTGCCGCTCAGCAAGCCGCCTGCCAGCGGGCTCCATACCAGCAGCCCGACATGCTCGCTTTTCAGCATCGGCACGATCTCACGCTCCAGGTCCCGCCCGGCCAGCGTGTAATAGGCCTGCAGGCTGGCGAAGCGCTCCAGCCCTTCCCGCTCGGCAATCCCCAGCCCTTTCATGATCTGCCATGCCGCCCAGTTGGACACGCCGATATACCGGCAGTGCCCATGCTGAACCAGCGTATCGAGTGCGCGCATCGTCTCCTCGATCGGCGTCGCCGGATCGAAGCCGTGGATCTGGTACAGATCGACATGGTCCAGTTGCAGCCGTTTCAGGCTCGCCTTCATCGCGTCCACCAGATGCAACCGCGAGGCGCCGGCCGAATTCGCCCCTGGTCCGGTGGCGCCGTACGCCTTGGTCGCCACCACCACATTCTCGCGCGATACGTTCAGGTTGCGCAGTGCCTGACCGGTGATCTCCTCCGCCCGGCCGTCCGAGTAGACATCGGCGGTATCGATGAAGTTGATCCCGGCATCCAGCGCCCGCCCCACCAGCCGCTCGGCATCCGCCAGCTGCAAATCGCCGATCTTGCTCCAAACCTCGCCCTGGCCGCCAAACGTCATCGTGCCGAGGCAAAGCTCGGAGACAAACAACCCGGTCCGGCCCAACTTATTCATGCGCATGAGACGTTCTCCAACTGCTTAACAAATTGTACTAGCTACGTTCATTTACTATGGGCATTATGCTTTTCGGCAGGTTTGGAGCAACAAGATGAGCAGCTCAAATGACATGATACCGCATGGGCCAAGCGCGATGCTTCTTCAAAACCTGAGCTTCCGCGACTCTCTTGACCCCGAGGTTTTTGCAGAAGCGGCAATAGATTGTGCCGTCGAATACGCGAACCTGTTACGCCCTGAAGGTTCAGTGGTAGCACTCACAACAACAGCCGTCCGATCCTTTTGCGAGCGAAACCTTGTAAAAGTCGGGTTGGATCGCGGACTGCAGAAGCGATTCAGTGAGGGAGGCCTAAAGTGGGCGAGAAAAGGAACAGACCGGACTGCCGTAGTCTCCGAGTTGGGAGGCAAGTACGCAGGACAGGCTACTCAAGTCAGTGGGGGATTTGCGCTTGCAGGAGCAGCCGCGACCGGTGTGTTGATAGCCGTCGAGATTGCACATCTAATCGCTGATGCAGATATGGCGCGTTTACAGCGAGAAACTATCGAAAAATTATCAAAGCTTGAGGCTTATCATGATATTGAACAAGAAACAAAACTTGAACAATTGTACTTCAAAGCTAGAACAATTCTATCTAATGCCGCCGTTGGCGACATTCGTTCGAGTATCTTGGATGTACGTTCTCAACTTCATGAGCTTCGGATCAGATGGCGCCGAGAATCGGAGCATAATCTAACGCAAATAAGTGACAGCCGGAATAGTGGTTGGTTTGCTAATATTAGGTCGGGTCAGGAAAGCCGCGATCATCAGACGGCTAAACAAATCTCGGCAGAGTTGAAGAAGTTTATACTGATCGATTATGCCCTTCGTCTGGATCATGTTTTAGGTCTAGCTAGCGGTACTTGGCAGACAACAAGAAAAACTACCGAAGATGAATTAACGGAATTAAAGAGGCTAGGAGATGTGCTTCGGGATAAATGCTATTACATCTCGGACAAAAGACGTCACAACGTGATGCTAATCCAAAAATCAGTTGCAGAAATTCCTGCTTTCTATACCCAGTTACTTTATCTCGAAGTTCCGATGAATCAACAACCACTTCTCTTGGAATTTGACAACGCCGGACATTAGCTAACTATACGAGTAAAAATCTCTGTCTTTCGTCCAGCTTTAGCACTTCGCCTGCGAGATACAAACTTCCGCAAATCAACACTCGTGCCGGTGCCCGCACCTGCCGCAGAGCCCCCGCGACATCCGGCCCGGCCACCGCGATGCCGGCCGACGCCGTAATGATTTCCTCCACCGGCAGCGCCAGATGCTGCCCCGGCTCCGCCACCGCGAAGGCAGCTGCCGCGTGCGGCAGCAACAGGCGCAGAAACTCGCCCACATCTTTCGACCGTTTCATCCCCACCACGAGAACCGTCGGTCCCGGCCATTCTCGCAACTGCGCGGCCAGCGCCGCCGCGCCGCCGGGATTATGCGCCCCGTCCAGCCAAAGCTCGGAGCCAGGCGGCAGCCGCCGCGCCAGCGCGCCATGCAGCCGTTGCAGCCGCGCCGGCCACTCCGCCCGGGCCAGCCCCGCCGCCAGCGCCGCCGCCGGCAGATTAAAGCCCGCGGCCCGCAACGCCATCATTGCAATGCCGGCATTCTCCGCCTGATGCGCGCCGATCAGCACAGGCCGCGGCAGCGCCATGCCTTCAAAGTTTAGACCCGCCGGCGTCTCGGCAACGTCCCAGTCCCGTCCACGCGCCAGCAACGGCGCGCCCGCCGCCTCTGCCATACGTTCAATCACCACTCGCGCCGCCGCCGGCTGCGCCCCGGTAACCACCGGCACGCCGGGCTTGATGATCCCGGCCTTCTCCGCCGCGATCGCGCCCAAGTCCTCGCCCAGAAATTCCTGGTGATCCAGCGAGATGGCGGTGATCGCGCAAGCCGCCGGCCGGGCCACCACGTTGGTCGCGTCGAACCGGCCGCCCAGCCCCACTTCCAACAGGCACAAATCCGCGGGGGTCCGCGCGAACAGGTAGAACGCCGCGGCGGTAATCGCCTCGAACACCGTGATCGGCGCGTCCGCGTTCACTGCCTCGATCGCGTCCAGCGCCTCGGCCAGCGCCGCGTCGCTTACTAGTGTACCTGCCAGCCGGATGCGTTCATTGAACCGCACCAGATGCGGGCTGGTATAAACATGCACGGCCAGCCCCGCCGCCTCGGCCATCGCGCGCATGAACGCGATCGTGCTGCCCTTGCCATTGGTCCCCGCCACATGGATCACTGGCGGCAGCCGCCCCTCCGGGTTGCCCAGCGCCGTCAGCAGCCGCTGCAACCGTTCCAGCCGCAGATCGATCAGCGTCGGGTACAGCCGGTGCAGCCGGTCAAGCGCCGCCTCGTAAGGCGCCGCGGTGTTGCTCAAGCGGCGGCGGCCCGCTTGCGCGCGGTCGTTAGCTCGATCAGCCGCGCCAGCATCGCCGTCAGCTCGCCGCGCTTGACCACCATGTCGATAATCCCATGCTCGAACAGATACTCCGCGCGCTGGAAGCCCTCGGGCAGTTTTTCGCGGACCGTCTGCTCGATCACCCGCGCGCCTGCGAAGCCGATGAGCGCCCCCGGCTCAGCGATCTGGATATCGCCCAGCATGGCGAAACTGGCCGACACGCCACCGGTTGTTGGGTCCGTCAGCACGGCGATGAAGGGCAACCCCGCCTCCTTCACCATCTGCACCGCGATCGTGGTGCGCGGCATCTGCATCAGGCTGATCGCGCCCTCCTGCATCCGCGCCCCGCCGGAGGCCGTGTAAACGATCAGCGGCGCCGCCTGCAGCACCGCGAGCCGGGCCGCCGCCACCAAACCGTCGCCCACCGCCCCGCCCATGGAACCGGCCATGAATTCGAACTCCATCGCCGCCACCACCACCTTATGGCCACCGACCGCGCCGTGCGCGACCAGCAGCGCGTCCTCCAGTCTGGTCGCCGCGCGCGCGTCCTTCAGCCGGTCCGCATAGCGCTTCTGGTCGCGGAACATCAGCGGGTCCGCCACCGCCTTCGGCAGATCGATCCGCGTATAGGCGCCGTTATCGAACGTCCAGGCCAGCCGCTCCGCCGCCAGCGCCCGCATGTGGAACCCACAATGCGGGCACACCTTCTTTGCCGCCTCCAATTCGCGGTGAAAAATCATCTGCTGGCAGCTGGGACATTGATGCCAGAGATTATCGGGCACCTCCTTCCGCCCCAGCAGCGTGCGGATTTTCGGACGGACGTATTCGGTGAGCCAACTCATGCAGGTTTCATAGCCGGTTCAAAGCCTCCGGAAAAGCAACGGCTAGGTCAGCGCCGCGCCGATGATCCGCTCCGCCTCGGCGAACAGCGACGCCGGCACGTCGTGCCCGGACGCTTTCACGTTCTCATCCACCTGCTCCGGCCGGGAAGCGCCGATGATCGCCGCCGATACGTTCTGCTCCCGCAGCACCCAGGCCAGCGCGAACTGCGCCAGGCTCAAGCCCGCCTGTTCCGCCAGCGGCCGCAGCGCCTGCACCGCGCCAAGCACCGGCGGCTCCAGCCATTGTTGCGGGATCGTGCCGCCCATGCTCTGGCTCGCCGCCCGGCTGTCCTGCGGCACTTTCGCGCCGGCTGAATATTTGCCGGTCAGCACGCCCTGTGCCAGCGGTGACCAGACGATCTGGCCGATGCCGGAGCGCGCGCAGATCGGCATCACCGCCTTTTCCGGGTCCCGATGCAGCAGCGAGTATTGCGGCTGGCTGGAGACGAATTTCACCATGTCGGTCATCGCCAGCGCCGCCTCGATCTTCTCCGCCGGCCATTCCGAAAAGCCGATATGCCGCGCCTTGCCCGCGCGTACCACCTCGCTCAGCGCCGTCATCGTCTCCTCCAACGGCGTGTCGGCGTCATAGCGGTGGCATTGGTACAGATCGACATACTCGACCCGCAGCCGCTTGAGCGAGGCGTCAATCTGCTTGTGGATCTGCGCCGCCGACAGGCCGCGATCGGTATCGCTCATCGGGAAATACAACTTGGTCGCCAGCACGTAGCTGTCCCGCGGCAGCCCGGCCAAAGCCTCCCCCAGCACGGTTTCCGCCACGCCACGCCCATACACATTGGCGGTGTCGATCAGCGTGATCCCCAGATCGAGCGCCCGATGCACGCAGGCGACCGCGACATCCTTCTGCACACCGCCCGACGTCGTCAGCCACGAGCCAAACGCGATCTCCGAAACAGTAACCCCGCTATCGCCTAGTTCCCGATATTTCATATTCTTTCTCGCTTTTGCTGACAGACGTTAATTCGAAGTGGAGCCGGACAATGGGCGGCCCTGGCCGCCGGCGGCTCTATTTCTCCGTACCCCCTCCTGCACCATCAGCACGGGCCCGGCCAGCACCAGCGCCGCGATGTTCCAGGTTACGAAGTCCAGATTGCCGCCGCCCTCGATCAACGCATCGCCCAGCGCGCCGACCGCCAGCACGTTCGCCGCCAGCAGCTCTTCCCAGCCGAGATTTTGCGGCTTGTCCTTGGTCCAGAAGCGCAGCACCGCGGCGATCACCGGCACGATGAACACCGGCATCGGCGCGTCGCGGTACCGCCCGTCCACCACCAGCAGGACCTGGAACACCGCCGCCGAAGCCAGGAACAGAAACCACAACGCGTCGTAGCTGAAACTGAACCGGAGCCGCCGCAGCCCGGCGACGACTTGCGCGCCGGTCTCGCCCGGCGGCAGCACCTCGCCGGCCCGCAGACGCGCGACCCGCCGGATCACCACGACGGCGAATACGGCTTGCAGCGGCAGGTTCACCAGCCCGTCCAGCTTCAGCCAGCCGTCGTACAACATCGGCAGAGTGCCGGCGCAGGCCAGCGCGAAGCCGTTGCCCAGCGCGAACGCCGGCACCGCCAGCCGCACGTCGGCAAAGCCGCCAATCCGGAACAGCAGGCTGCCGAACAACGCGCCCAGCACCGCGTACCAGGCCCAGTCCGGATGCTCGACCACGCCGCCGTTCAGCGGAAACTTTTGCATGCGATGCGCGTTCCAAATCCCCCAATTCGCCCCGGCAACACCTTCATCGGCGTATTTCCAGGGCTGGTCGAACGCCTCGATCAGATTGTAGTCCACACCCTCCTGGTCCGCGAGCGTCACGAACTGCCGCAGGAACACCGCCTCATTGACCCGGCTCGGCGCCGCATCCGCCCGCCAGCGCCCCCGGCTCGGCCAGCCGGTCTCGCCGATCGAAATCACCTTGCCGGGAAACATCGTCTTGAACTGCTCGGTGGTGGTTTTGATTTCGGCGATCGCCGCGCTCACGCTCAGCGGCTTATCCTCCCAGTAAGGCAGGAAATGGATCATCACCACGTCCACATGCGGCGCCACCTGCGGAAACTGCCGCCAGAAATCGGTTACATCCGCATACGCCACCGGCTGCTTCACGCGGGCATGCACAAAGTCGATATCGGCGATCAGATCGTCGACCGACAAATCCCGCCGCAACAGCACCTCATTGCCGACAATTACCCGCGTGATCACGCCCGGATACGCGTTCGCCTCCGCGATGCCCGCCGCCATCTCCCGCGCGTTGTCCTTCACATTGCCGCTCAGCCAGATGCCCAGCCACACATGCAGCCCGGCCTGGGCCGCCAGCTTGCCGATATCGAATTTGCCCTCGATCGACGAATAGGTCCGGACGCCACTGGTCAGCGGCGCGATCAGCGCGAGGTCCCGCGTCACTTGCGCCGCCGTCGGCAACGGCCGCCGCCCCGGCGCCTGGTCCGCCTGATACGGCGCGTAGGAAAGCGAATTGAATTTCGCCCCCGGCATCGTCACATCCCCTGCCTGCGGCTGGTTCGGCGACGACCACAAAAACAGCCCCAGCACGCTGAGCAACAGGCAGATCAACCAACCGCGTAAACCATTTTTCATGGGGCCGAGGCTTAACCGCCCCCGTCATCCAGGGAAAGAGAACCATGACCGCCGAAGACGACACCATCCGCCGCGTGCTTACCACCACCCGCCGCATCGCCGTGGTCGGCGCTTCCAACAAACCCGCGCGCCCTTCTTACGGCGTCATGCGGTTCCTGATCTCGCGCGGCTATGAGGTGACGCCGGTCAATCCGGGCCTCGCCGGCCAGACCATTCTCGGCCTGCCGGTCGTCGCCACGCTGGATGAAGCCGGCCCGCTCGACATGGTCGACCTGTTCCGCAACCCCGCCGAAGTCGAAGCCCCGGTGAATGACGCCATCCGCCTGGGTGCCAAAACCATCTGGATGCAGCTCGGCGTGATCAACGAACCTGCCGCCGCCGCCGGCCGCGCCGCCGGCCTGACCGTCATCATGGACCGCTGCCCCGCCATCGAAGCGCCGAGGCTGGGTGTAGGCAAGGAATGAGAAAGGAAGCGGCGCTTTTTCTAAAAGTGCGCAAAGACTTTTTTTGAATCCGGTGCGGGGGCGCTGGCGGCGTTACGGGCACTCGCCTAGTTCATCGAAGTTTTGCTTCTATCTGTTCACAAAAAGAAGTTCTTGCTTCCTATGCTAAAGCCGCCTTCGCAACGCCGACCAGATACGTCGCCGCCACTGGCAAAATCTCGTCGTTGTAGTCGAACGCCGGATTGTGCAGGCCGGCGCTAGGGCCGTTGCCGATCCACGCGTAGGAGCCGGGGATTGCCATCAGAAACCGGCCGAAATCCTCCGCCCCCATGGTCGGGGCCATATCTTGCCGCACCGGCATCCCCGCCGCCTTGGCCGCCGCCGCCGCCAGTCCGGCTTCCGCCGAACTGTTCACCGTCGGCGGCAGGTAGCCGGAGATGTTCACCTCGGCGGTGAGCCCCAGCGCCAACGCAACGTGCCGCGCCGTCTCCTCGATCCGCCGCTGCAGCAAATCCATCACCTCGATCGTCAGCCCGCGGAACGTGCCGCCGATCGCCGCCGTCTCCGGCACCTGGTTCAGCGCATTGCCCGCCTGCAGCGTGCAGGTGGAGATTACCGCCGCCGTTAGCGGGTCGACGTTACGCGCCACGATCGTGTTCAGCGCCACGATCAGCTGCGCGACGCCCTGCACCGGATCGGCGGTCAGATGCGGCATCGCCGCGTGTCCGGCCTGGCCTTTCATTGTAATGTTAAAGCTCGCCGCCGCCGCCATGCACGGCCCCGGATGCACCATTACCGTACCAGTCTCCAGCCCTGGCCAGTTGTGATAGCCGAAAATCCGCTCCATCGGGAAACGTTGCAGCAACCCGTCATCCAGCATCGCCTGGGCGCCGCCAAATCCCTCTTCCGCGGGCTGAAACACCAGCCGTACCGTGCCGCTCCATGACGTATCATCTTGCAGCATTTTTGCAGCACCAAGCAGCGTGGCGGTGTGCCCGTCATGCCCGCAGGCGTGCATCACGCCGGGAATGGTGGAGGCATGGGGGGCGCCGGTCGCCTCGGTGATCGGCAGCGCGTCCATATCCGCGCGCAAGCCCACCGAGCGGTTGGAGGCGCCGCGCGTGATCGTCGCCACCACGCCGTGGCCGCCGATACTCGGCGTGAAATCCACGCCCATGTCCTTCAAGCGCAGGCACACGAAGGCCGCGGTGTTCTTCTCCTGCCGCGATAGCTCCGGATGGGCATGCAGATGATGCCGCCAGCTTCTCATTTCTTCCACGAGATCAAACGGCATGGCTCATCACCCTGTTCATCCGCGCAGGATGGAGACATCCGTGCATAAAGTCGAGCACAAACGGCCGCTCGCCGGAACCGCGCTTGCTTGAGGCGCCGCGTCAGGCCGGCACGTACGCCGCAACCATCGCCTCCGTCACCTCGTCCAGCCGCGCCGGCCGCCATTTTGGCTGGCGGTCCTTATCGATGATCGCCGCGCGCACGCCCTCATAAAAATCATCGCCCTTCAGCACCCGGCAGGCCGCCGCATATTCCCGCTCCAGGCATTCGTCGAGCGACGCGCTTTGCCGCGCCAGCCGCAATAGCCGCAACGTCACGCACAGCCCGGTCGGCGACCGCTCGCCAATGGTGTTCGCCGTCGCCAGCGCGAACGTCGACCCCTCCGCCAGCAATGCCGCCACGATCTCCGGCACGCTGGTTTTACTCATCGTCGCGTCGATCACGCCCCGCTGCGCCGCCAGCGGCGCTTCACCCGGCTGCGCGAAGCTGCTCAGCACGTCGCGCACCACCGTATCGTTAACGCCTGGGGGCAGCGCGGCCAGCGCTTCGGCCAGCGCCGGCAATGCCTCGGAGGCGATCAGCACATCCGCCAGCCCGGCGTAAATTGCATCGGCGCCGCCAATCTGCACACCGGTCAGCCCCAGATAGGTGCCGATCTCGCCCGGCGCTGCCGCCAGCAGCCAGCTCGCCCCGATATCCGGGAAAAAGCCGATGCCAGTTTCCGGCATCGCGAGGCGCGTGGTCTCCGTCACCACGCGCTGGGAGCCATGCGCGGAGACGCCGACGCCGCCGCCCATCGTAATGCCGTCCATGAACGCGATATATGGCTTCGGGAACGCCGCGATCGCCGCATTCATGTCGTACTCCTCGCGGAAGAACCCGGCCGCCGCGGCGTAATCGCTCTTGCCAGTTTCATAAAGCGCGCGAATGTCGCCGCCGGCGCACAGCCCCCGCGCGCCGCAACCATCGATCAGCACGGCCGCCACGGCGTCATCTGCGCTGAACTGATCCAGCGCCGCGCGGATCGTCCGCACCATCCCGGTCGTCAGGCTGTTCAGCGCTTTCGGCCGGTTCAGCCGGATGCGGCCCAATCGCCCATCCCGCTGCACCAGCACATCGTCGTTCAACGGCCGCTCCAGGTCCCCGGCCGCTTTTCCACGAATGCCGCCATGCCTTCTTGCTTGTCCGCGGTCGCGGCCAGGCCGTTAAACAGCCGCCGCTCGAACAGCAGCCCTTGCGCCAGCCCGGTTTCGAACGCCGCGTTCACCATCTCCTTGTTGGCGATCGCCGCCAGCGGCGGCATCGCGGCGATCGCCGCCGCCGTTTTCAACGCATCGTCGAGCAGCTCCGCCGCCGGCACCACCCGTGTCACCAGCCCGGCGCGCTCCGCCTCCGTCGCGTCCATCATGCGGCCGGTGAGGCACATCTCCATCGCTTTCGCCTTGCCGACCGCCCGCGTCAGCCGCTGCGAGCCGCCCATTCCGGGCGCGACGCCAAGCTTTATTTCCGGCTGTCCGAACTTGGCGGTATCGGCAGCGATGATGAAATCCGCCATCATCGCCAGTTCGCAACCGCCGCCTAGCGCGAACCCCGCCACCGCCGCCAGCCAGGGCTTGCGCGTCGCCGTCACCCGCTCAAACCCGGCGAAGAAGTTCTCGCCGAACATCTCGGCAAAACCCTTCGGCTGCATTTCCTTGATGTCGGCGCCGGCGGCGAACGCCTTGTCGCTGCCGGTAAGCACCAGGCAGCGTTGCCCGGCATCGGCGTCATACGCCGCGTACGCCGTAACTAAATCAGCCAGCACGGCCGAGTTCAGCGCGTTCAGCGCTTGCGGCCGGTTCAGCCGGACCAGCGTTACCGGCCCGTGCTGCTCTACCAGCAGCGTCTCGAACGGCATTATTTGAAGCCGAGCAACTCGACATCGAAGATCAGCGTGGCGTTCGGCGGGATCGCGCCGCCGGCGCCGCGCGCGCCGTAACCGTGCTGGGGCGGGATCATCAGCGTCCGCTTGCCGCCCACCTGCATGGTGGCGACGCCCTGATCCCAGCCGGCGATGACCTGGCTCACGCCAAGCTTGAAGTTGAAAGGCTGGCCGCGGTCCCGCGAGCTGTCGAACTTCTTGCCTTTCGCGCCGTTATCGTCCAGCCAGCCGGTGTAGTGCACGGTCACCGTCTGCCCGGTCTTCGGCATCTCGCCCGTGCCGATCACGTGGTCCTCATACTTTACGCCTGAGTCCATCGTGACCACATTGGTCTCGCCCATTGCTTCCCCCTTGGTTTTGCCATTCCTTCGGTAGTCAATAAGCTCGGCACGCGCAACGCCTCGACCCCCGCCACCTTAACTACGGAGACCACATGACCATGATCGCAATCATCCATCATTCCGGCTACGGCCACACCCGGCGCATGGCGGAATACGTGCAGAACGGTGTCACCAAGACCGGCGCCGAAGCGCATTTCCTGACCATCGACGCCAATGGCGACCTGCCGGAGGAAGGCTGGGAGATCATTGGCCGTGCCGACGGACTGATCTTCGGCTCCCCGACCTACATGGGCGGACCTTCCTGGCAGTTTAAGAAATTCGCGGACGCCAGCAGCAAGCCCTGGTTCGCGCAGGCATGGAAAGACAAATTCGCCGCCGGCTTTACCAATTCCGCCAGCATCAATGGCGATAAATTCGCCACCATCAGCTATTTCATCACGCTCTCCATGCAGCACGCGATGGTCTGGATCGGCACCGGCATGATGCCCGCCAACGCGAAAGCCGCCACCCGCGACGACATCAACTATCTCGGCGGCTATTCCGGCGCGCTCGCACAATCACCCTCCGACGCCCCGGTCGAGGAAATGCCGCCCGGCGACCTTGAAACCGCGGAAGCCTTCGGCAGCCGCGTCGCCACCTTCATTGCCGCCCATAAAGCCGCGCGCTAGCCGCCGTTATTCGAGCCGCGCGTGGATGCCAAACAAGGCGGAGGCGCCGGGAATTTGCAGGCCGTTCACCGCCTCGAACCGCGAGCCGGTGAGGTTCTTGCCCTGGACGAAAACGCTGAAGTTGGGTGAGAGCGCGTAATTTGCCGTGAGGTCGAAGATGGTGCCGGAGCGCGCCGTGCCATCGCCGATCGGATAGCCGTCGTCGCCGTACAGATAGTCCGTGAAGCGGCCGAGGTAACGGATTTGCGGCACGATGCTGATCGCGAGCGTCGGCGTGAAGGTGATGGTGGCCGAACCGGCGTTCTGCGGCCGGCGCAACAGCGGCGTATGCGTGTCCACATCCTCCGCCTGGGTATAAGTATAGGTGAGGTCCGCGCTCAGCCAGCGTGCCGGCGTCAGCAGCAGCTCGCTCTCCACCCCGTCGGTATGGGCGCGGCCGACATTTTCCTCCGAGGTGAAATCCGGCGTGGTGGTGATCAGGTCGCGGATGTCGTCGGCGAAATAGGTCATGGTGAGGTCCGCGAACTCCGCCCGATTGAACGCGGGGAGCGAGAACTCGGCGCCGGCCTCGTAGCCGATGGAGCGTTCCGGACGCAGGTTTGGGTTGCCGGCATAGCCGAAGTTATCGACGCCGTAGAGATCGTACAGCGAGGGCGCCAGGAAGCCGGTGCCAAAGGCGGATTTCAGCCGCAGATCCACCTCCGGGATCGCCAGCACGCCGCCGATGCGCCCGGTAAAGGCGTTGCCGAAGCTGGAGACGGAATCGTCCCGCAGCGCGGCGGTGAAAGTGAGTCGGCCGGCGAGCGTGGTCTGCGCGCCGAGATGCCCGGCCAGCGAATGCTGGGAGGCGCGGACGTTTTCGGTAAAGCCGCTTTCGTCCACCCGCTCATGCACCGTGTCGTTAATGTATTCGATGCCGAACAGCACGGACGACTGCGTGGCCGGCCCGGCATCCTTCAGATGCACGATATTGTTCCACTGCGCGTCGGTGCGGGCGCCGTGATAATGGTCGTTCGCGCTGGCAAAGTTCGGGTCGTCCGGGTCGAGCAGATTGCTGTAGCGGCGGTCGTCCAGGATGCGGGCGATGAACAGCTCGGTGGTGACCAGGCCGTTGAGCAAATTGCTTTGCACGCCGAACTTGCCGGACAGGTTCTTGTTATAGCTGAACTCGTCCGGGTCGTCGTAAACCGGATACCCCAGATCCGGGAAGCCGCTGTCGCTGTCCCGCGCGCGGACGGTGAGGTAGACGCGGGTGCCGGGAGCGGCCGTGTAGCCCAAATTCAGCACGCCGGATTTGGCGCGGAACGGGTCGCGGACGCCGTTATAGACCGAGAGGCGGCGGGCGGTATCGTCAAACCCCGCCTCCTCGTCGAGCGCGGCGCTGAGCATATAGTCCAAGCCGGCGGAGCTGCCGGAAAGCGTGGCGTTGCCTTTGCCCTGGCCGGGAAAGCCGCCGGCGGCGGTGACGTCCAGATGCGGCTTGCCGGAGCCCTGCTGGGTGATTATGTTGATCACGCCGCCAATCGCGTTGGAGCCGTACAGGCCGGAAAGCGGCCCCCGGATGATCTCGATCCGGTCTACGCCGTTCAGCAGGTCCTGGCCGAAATCGAAGGCGCCGTTGGGATCGGAGGCATCGTTCGCCGGCACGCCATCGATCAGCACCAGCACGTCCTCGGAGTTGGTGCCGCGGATGAACACGCTGGTCTGGCCGCCGGGGCCGCCGGCCTCCACCACGCCGAGGCCGCTCACGGCGGTGAGCGCCTGCGCCAGCGTGGTATAACCGCGGGCGGCGAAGTCCGCGCGGGTAATCACGGTAACGCCCGCCGGGATTTGCGCCAGCGCGGTGGGCACGCGGGTAGCGGTGACGACAATGTCATCCGCCGCATCGTCCGCAAGGGCAGCGGCGGGAATTAGACATGAGGATATGATCAGGCAGACATGGATAGGCTTGGACATGAGACCTCCGGCGCATAAAGAAGCGACAGAGGCTCAGGGACTTTCACCCTTTCGTTCATGGCGCACCCCGTCCATCAACGCGCAAATGTCTCGATGAAGGCCGGTCTCCTGGCTCGTGGTTGGAGACGCTTCCGCCTCCGTTCCTGGCCCCCTTCTCACCCTGTCGGGCAATGGGATTTGGCCTTGAACACGCCACTTACAGTTGCGGGGGCAGCCACGGCGTTCCACCGCATTCCCGTTTCAGCCCTTGCGGGCCACCGTCATCTGCAGGCTTTGTAAGCGGTTTCAAAACGAACGGCTAGCGATACGCCGGGCTTTAGTTACCGGGGATTAAGAACATTCACCTTGTGGCGCGGATGACACAGGCAATGTCTGTACGGGCGGGAAACGCCCGCAATTCAAATAGGAAACCCAATGTTCTTACGGATCGACAAATTACAGGCTGACATTCCGGAACCCACCGCGCCTAATCCGAACGCCGCGGCGGCGTTGCAGGAACTGCTCGGCGGCAAGTATGGGGAGATGTCAACGCTCGGGAACTACATGTTCCAAAGCTTCAATTTCAGAAACAAGGCGCAGCTGAAGCCGTTCTACAGCCTGGTTGCCAGCATCACCGCCGAGGAGCTTGGCCATGTCGAGCTGGTGAGCAATGGCGTCGCGATGCTCAATAACGGCCCCGGCGATCCGACCCCCAATGCCGACCTCTCCGAGGCGCCGTTCGAAGAGATGCAGGACATCCGGCTGGCGAGTTCGTTCCTGTCCAACGGCGGCGGCGCGATGCCGATGAACGCCAATGGCGCCTCCTGGAACATGGACTTCGTCACGACCACCGGCAACATCGTCATCGACCTGCTGCACAATTTCCATCTGGAATGCGGCGCCCGCATCCACAAGCTGCGGGTTTATTCGACGATGACGGAGCCGACGGGACGCGAGGTCTGCGGGTATTTGCTGGTCCGCGGGTCTGTTCATGCGCACGCTTATGCGCTGGCGCTGAAGAACCTGACCGGCGTCGAGGTCGAGAAAATGTTGCCGACGCCGAACATCGACCTGTCGCGCATCCCCGAGTGCCAGAAGTATCTGGCGGAAGGCAGCCATCGCCGGCTCTATACGTTCAGCCCCACCGACTACAAGGAGATGGCCGGCATTTGGGGCAATGGCGAGGCGGCGCTGCCCGGCGATCCGAAAGGCAAGCTCGAAGTGGTCGATGGCTTCCCGGAAGGCGGCAAGATCAGCGACATGCTCGGCAATTACGGCGCGTTCGCGCCCGATTACGCGCCAGAGGAAATGTTCGAGATCGCGACGAAAATGTACAAGAAGTCGCGCTGAACTTTGGGCCGGGCGCCGTTCGTCTCCGAACGGGCGGCGCGGCTTTAAGGCTCCCGGCGCAGCGTCTTTATTTTGGCGCGGTGGCTTTTGGCGTCCAGCCGCCGCGTCTTCGACGCGTTTGTCGGTCGCGTCGGTTTGCGGAAGATCGGCGCGATGGCGGCGGCGCGGATCAGCGCGAACAGGCGGTCGCGGGCGTCCTCGCGGTTGCGGTTTTGCGTGCGGTACTGACTGGCGGAGAGGGTGATGACGCCGTCATTGCCGAGGCGGCGGCCAGCGAGCGTGGCCAGCCGGGCTTTCACGCCTTCGGGCAGCGCGCTGCCCTCCAGATTAAAGCGCAATTGCACAGCGGTCGCGACCTTATTGACGTTTTGCCCGCCGGGGCCGGAGGCGGCGATGAAATTCTCGCTCAACGTGCTGTCATCAATAACGAGACGTCGCGTAATCTGGATTAACATATCGGGTCTAGGGCCTAGCTGGCCGCGCCTCAGGCCCCAGCAGGTGTAGGGCACCCAGCCTTGGGGTGCCCCGCCTGGGCAGAGCCCCGCGTTCTACGCCGCCTCAGCTTCCTTTTTCGCGGTCGCCCGCAGAAGGCGTCGCTTCAACGCCAGCCCCTCGATCGTCAGCTTGCTATTGGCTTGGCCGAGCAAATACGCATCCAGGCCGCCATTGTGTTCCACGGAGCGGATCGCGCGGGTGGAGAGGCGCAGGCTGATCTTGCCCAGCACGTCGGAGAGCAGCGTGGTCTCCTGCAGATTGGGCAGAAAACGGCGGCGGGTTTTGTTATTGGCGTGGCTGACGTTATTGCCAGACATCACCGTTTTCCCGGTCAGTTCACAGCGGCGCGACATCGGATCATCCTTAAACAACGCAAAGCCGGCGAGTTAGGCCAGCCCGAAGTTGGGCGGCTTATGACCAAGGCAAAGGTATTGGTCAAGTCTTGCGCAAGGTAAAGACTGATTCACAAGTCGCTCTAGTGAGTCGTCGAGCGGTGATTTGCGAGCACTGCAGCGGGGCGTACTCCAGTAAGCGAGCAGCGGAGCGCAGGAAATCGCGCCTAGACGGCCGTTAGAGTAGACTTATAAGCGGTGTTAAGCCTCGCCGGCGTGGTCCCGGCCTGCCTTGCCGCGCATTTCCCCGGACTCCACGCTGTCGATGGCGTTGCTGAGGATTTGCACCACGACATCGTCCGGCAGCGTCCGGCACAGCACGCCCATGGCACCGCCCAGCAACGCCGAGGCGATTGCCAGCGGCGTGATCTGCTGCCCCATCATGAACTCGATGGACTTGTCGACGACCGAACCGGCCTGGGCGAGGTCCTGCTCCGGCGGCTCTTGTCGCTGCTGCATCACACAAACTCCGGTGGTTGCTTAATCACAGCTAGGTCTCGCGACCGCCAAAAACCAGAGCAAAACCCGGCGGACTATTCCGCTGCTTCGGAGACGGTGTTCTGCAGCTGGATCGGGTCGATGCCGGTCGCCTCCGCCACCTCATCCAGTTCGACCTGCGCCGCCCACATGCCGGCGTAAATGCCGTTCGCCTCCAACAGCGCCTGGTGGTTGCCGCGCTCGACGATCTCGCCCTCCCGCAGCACCAGAATTTCATCCGCGTCGGTAACGGTGGAGAGCCGGTGCGCGATCACCAGCGTGGTGCGCTCGGCGGCGATGGAATGCAGCGCCGCGCTGATCTCCTGCTCGGTCGCGGTGTCCAGCGCGCTGGTCGCTTCGTCCAGCACCAGGATGCGCGGGTTTTTCAGGATGGTGCGGGCGATCGCGACGCGCTGCTTCTCGCCGCCAGAGAGCTTCAGCCCGCGCTCACCAACTTTGGTCTTGTACCCCTGCGGCAATTTCACCACGAAGTCGTGGATCTGCGCGAGGCGTGCGGCCTGCTCGATCTCCTCGGTGGTGGCGCCCGGCTTGCCGTAGGCGATGTTGTAGTAAATCGTATCGTTGAACAGCACCGTGTCCTGCGGCACCACGCCGATGGCGGCGCGCAGGCTGTGCTGGGTGATGTCGCGCACATCGGTGCCGTCGATCAGCACGGCGCCGCCGGTGGTGTCGTAAAAACGGAACAGCAAGCGGCTGATGGTGGACTTGCCGGAGCCGGTCGGCCCCACCACCGCGATCTTCCGGCCGGGCGTCGCCCTGAAGCTGACGCCTTTGAGGATTTCCCGGTCCGGGTTGTAGCTGAAATGCACGTCCCGGAAGTCGATCTCGCAAGGCGCGCCGGTCGGCGCCAGCACGCGGGCGCCCGGCCGGTCCGTGACCTCGTAATTGACCCGGAGCAGGGAGAACATCTGCTCCATGTCGATCAGACCCTGGTTCAGCTGCAGATACACGAAGCCGAGGAAGTTGAGCGGCACGTAAAGCTGCATCAGGTAGGTGTTGACCAGCACGAACTGCCCCAGCGTCATGTGCCGCGTCACCACGCCGGACGCCGCCATCAGCATCATCACGCCGAGGGCGCTGGAAATGATCACCGCCTGCCCAATGTTCAGCGCGTTCAGCGAGACCTGGGATTTTACCGAAGCCTTTTCGTAGCGCGCCAGACTTTCGTCGAAGCGCCGCGACTCATGCGCCTCATTGCCGAAATACTTCACCGTCTCGAAGTTGAGCAGGCTGTCGATCGCCTTGGTCTGCGCCTCGTTATCTGTCTCGTTCATCACGCGGCGGAACTTCGTCCGCCAAGCCGTGAAGGCGAAAGTGAAAATAATGTAGAAACCGACCGCGGCGAAGGTGATCAGCGCGAACCAGACGTTGAAGATATGCCACAAAATGCCGACAGTCAGCAGCAGTTCGATGATCGTCGGAATCACGTTGAAGGTGGCGAGCCGCAGCACGTTCTGGATGCCGAGCGTGCCGCGGAGAATAATGTTGGACAGGCCGCCGGTCTGCCGGTCCAGATGGAAGCGCATCGAGAGCCCGTGCAGATGCTCAAACGTCTGGCGGGCGACGACGCGCGAGGCGCGCATCTGCACGGCGGCGAAGATCGCATCACGCAATTCGCCGAAGCCGGTGGAGGCGATCCGCACCAGCACGTAGCCGACGATCAGCGCCGCCGGCAGCACCAGCGGCCCGGATTTGGGCGACAGGCGGTCGACGGCATGGGAATAGAACAGCGGCACGCAGACGGTGGCGACTTTCGCAAGCAGCATCGCGATGCTGGCCAGTACCAGGCGTACCCGCAAAGCCGGTTCGTGCTTCGGCCAAAGGTAAGGCAGCAGCGACAGCACGGTAGCGAGCGAGCCACGCGACGGCGCAGTGGCGCCCGGTTGTGAAAGGGGGTTGGAAACGGGGGCGGAGCGGGTCATGTCAAGGAAATGGCATGCGATCCCGGCATTGCAAAGCTCCTCTCCCACATAACAAGCTGCCACTCCGCGTCTTTGCCTGGCGAGCGGCTGCCGTTTCTGATCGGCGTGGCGCATGTCGGCTACGTAAAGCCGGCTCTGGCGGCGCGGCTGGCGGCGCTTTCGCAAGAGATAGAGGTGACGGACAAGGTGGTGCTGGCACCGCAGGCGGCCGGCCGGCTGAATGAACTGGCACGGGCCGCCGGAGCGCGCTTCCGCGACGAAGATTTCGACGTGCGGGAGGCGGCGGAGGGGCCGGCGCTGGCGGTGCTGGACCGGGGCGCGTTGCCGGATTTCGGCGTGATCGGCGCCGGCGTTCACCTTAACGGCCTCGTGAAGCGCCAAGACGGCTGGCATCTTTGGGTCGGCAAACGGGCGCGGGACAAAAAACTCGACCCCGGCAAGCTCGACCATCTGGTTGCCGGCGGCGTGGCGGCGGGAATGACGCCACTGCAAACGCTGGAGAAAGAAGGTGCTGAGGAAGCTTCGGTGCCGGCCGAACTGATCCGCGAGGCACGGCAGGTCGCGCGACTCGCCTATGCAATGGAGCGGCCGGAGGGACTGCGCCGGGATGTGATCTTCGCCTACGACCTGATCCTGCCGGAGGATTTCACGCCACGCCCGAATGACGACGAGGTCGAGCATTTCGAACTTTGGCCCATCGCTCGCGCTTTGGAGGTCGCCCGCATGACCGACGACTTCAAGTTCAACGTCAATCTGGTGCTGATCGACCTGTTCATCCGCTACGGCCTGATTACCGGGCCGGACGTCACGACGCTGCGTGCAGCCCTGCAGCAACCACTCTAAATCAGCGCCAGCACCGGAATCACGCAGCGGCTGGTCCCGCGGGCGTAGACAAAGAAGTCACCGGCATTGGCGGCCGGCGGAAACGGGCTCGGCACATGCGCGGCGAGGCGCCAGGCCGGAAAGTAGCGGGCGATGTGTGTGGTGAAGGGCCGAGCGGTTGTCTGCCCGGACCAGGCGGGCTTGTCGCTGCCATTGATCACCACGTAGCGCCGGGCGGCGCCGAACAGGGTGCGGAGGTAGAGGTTGAACTCCCGGTCACCTTCCAGCCGATTGATCACGTCGATGGAAAGGGCAAGGTCCGCCTCGGCATCGGCGGGCAGGTTTCGCGGCGTGAAGAAGTCGCGCCGCGTGCCGCCGAGCGTGAAGCGGCGGTTGAGCGACAGCAAGCCATGCGCCGTGTCGACGCCGATATACCTGCCGACTTTCAGCCGCGGCGACAGACGGCCGTCGCCGCAGCCGAACTGGATCAAGCTGGCGACCTCGTTCAGCCGGATCAGCCGGTTAAGGAAGTTGCTCCGGAAACGGGCGACGCGGGCGGTAATTTGCGCCGTGCTGGGCAGCGCCGCGCCCTCTTGCCGAAGCTCGGCTTGCCGAAGCCGCCTGGTGCGCAGCAGGGACGTGTCGAGCGCGTTCATGGCACGCAGTTTGGGGGCTAGAGGTTAACGGACGGTTCAACGCTTGACTCGGCCACGGTCGACGCGCAGATGCGGGCCATCATCATTCCGCCGTGCTGCGAGGGTTCGCACCACGGCGTGTTTTGCGTTGGGAGACGGTTGAGCATGTTCGACGCGCTGTCGGGCAAACTGGGCGATGTGTTCGAGAAGCTGCGCCGCCGCGGCAGCCTGAACGAAACCGACGTCAACGAGGCGATGCGGGAGATCCGCCTGGCGCTGCTGGACGCGGACGTGGCGCTGCCGGTAGTGAAGGATTTCATCGCCGAAGTGCGCGAGAAGGCGGTTGGCGCGGAAGTGCTGCGCTCGGTGTCACCCGGCCAGATGGTGGTGAAGATCGTCAATGACGCGCTGGTCGCGGCGCTTGGCGGTTCCGCCGTGCCGGTCAACCTGCTGGCGCCGGCGCCAATCCCGATTTTGATGGTCGGGCTGCAGGGCTCCGGCAAAACCACCACGTCCGGCAAGCTGGCGCTCCGGCTGCGCACGCGCGAGCGAAAAAAAGTGCTGCTGGCCAGTCTGGACACCCAGCGTCCCGCCGCGCAACTGCAGCTTGAACAGCTGGCGAAGCAGGCGGAGGTGACCGCCCTGCCGATCATCGCCGGGCAGACGCCGCTGCAGATCGCGAGCCGGGCGATGGAGACCGCGCGGCGCGAAGTTTACGACGTGGTGATCCTGGACACCGCCGGCCGGCTGTCCATCGATCTCGTGCTGATGGAAGAGGTCAAGTCCATCCGCTTCGCCGTCAACCCGGTGGAGACGCTGCTTGTGGTGGATGCGATGACCGGGCAGGACGCGGTGGCGACCGCGAAAGCGTTCAACGACGCGCTGGGCATTTCCGGCATCGTGATGACGCGGCTGGACGGCGACGCCCGGGGCGGCGCCGCGCTCTCCATGCGCGCGGTGACCGGCGCGCCGATCAAGCTCGCCGGCACCGGCGAGAAGCTGGACGCGCTCGACCTGTTCGACCCGGAGCGGATAGCCGGGCGCATCCTCGGCATGGGCGACATCGTCGGGCTGGTGGAGAAAGCCGGCGAGACGATCGACAAGGCGGACGCCGAAAAGCTCGCGCGCAAGATGGCGAAGGGCAAGTTCGACCTCGCCGATTATGCGCAGCAGCTGAAGCAGATCGCCAAAATGGGCTCGATGTCCGGCATCCTCGGCATGTTGCCCGGCGTCGGCAAGATCAAGAAACAGATCGAGGACGCCAATCTGGACGCCACCCTGTTCAAGCGCCAGGCCGCGATCATCGGCTCGATGACGCCAGCGGAGCGGCGCGCGCCGGACATTCTGAAGGCGAGCCGCAAGAAGCGGATCGCGGCCGGCTCCGGCACCTCGGTGCAAGAGGTCAACAAGCTGCTGAAGCAGTTTGACGATATGTCGACCATGATGAAACGCATGAACAAGATGGGCGGCAACCCCGCCATGATGCGGCAGATGCAGGCGATGATGCAAAAGGGCGGCGGCGGCAATCCCGGCGGCCGGCCGTTCTAACCATTAACAGGAGTAACCTATGTCGTTGAAAATTCGTCTGGCCCGCGCGGGCGCCAAGAAGCGCCCGTTCTACCACATCGTAATTGCCGATAGCCGCAGCCCGCGGGACGGCCGCTTCATCGAGCGCGTCGGCACCTACAATCCGATGCTGCCGGCGGACCATGCCGACCGCGTGACGCTGGTGACCGAGCGGCTGACGCATTGGCTGTCCAACGGCGCGGAAGCCACCGACCGCGTCGCGAAGTTCCTGGGCAAGGCCGGCCTCGCACCGATGCCGGTGTTCCCGGAGCAGCCAAAACAGTCCGCGCCGAAGAAAAAGGCGCAGGAACGGGCCGCCGAGCGCGCCAAAGCCGCCGCTTAAGGGTCCGTGGGCGAGCGGTTGATCCTGATGGGCGTGATCGGCAAGGCGCACGGCGTGCGCGGCCTGGTGCGGGTGAACGCCTATACCGAGGACCCGGAGGCGCTGGCCGGCTATCCGCTGACCGACAAGGCCGGACGGCGGTTTGGCCTGGACTGGGTGAGCGGCAACGTCGCGCAGCTCAGCCTGGATGGCCGGAAGATCATCGACCGCGCGGAGGCGGAGCGGCTGACCAATACCGAGCTGTTCGCGCCCCGCGCGGCGCTGCCGGCGGCGGATGAGGAGGAGTTCTACCTCACCGACCTGATCGGCCTCGCCGCCCGCGATGAGGCTGGTGCAGCGCTCGGCACCATAGCCGCCGTGCATGATTACGGCGGCGGCGTTAGCCTGGAGATCGCGCCCGGCGCGCTGATCGTGCCGTTCACGCGCGCCGCCGTGCCGGTGGTGGACCTCGCCGCCGGCTATGCGGTGGTGGAGCCCCCAGTGGAAGCTGCCACGGTGGAAGCCGCCACGGTGGACGCCAGCCCGTGACCTGGCGCGCTGATGTCCTCACGCTGTTTCCGGCCATGTTCCCCGGCCCACTGGGTGAAAGCCTGGCTGGCCGCGCGTTGCTTGCCGGCATCTGGTCCTGCCGCGCCACGGACATCCGGGGCTTTGGGCTCGGCCGGCACCGCAGCGTGGACGATACGCCGTTCGGCGGCGGCGCCGGTATGGTGCTGCGCCCGGATGTGCTGGACGCTGCCATTGCCTCAGTTGCAGATGAGCGCCCGCTGATCGTGCTCACCCCGCGCGGCGCGCCGCTCATTCAGGCCCGCGTTGAGCAACTGGCGCGCGGCCCCGGTGTGATCCTGCTCTGCGGCCGGTTCGAAGGGATCGACCAGCGCGTGGTGGACGCCCGCGCCGCCGAAGAGATCAGTATCGGCGACTATATCCTTTCCGGCGGCGAAATCGCCGCGCTGGCGCTGCTGGACGCCGCCATCCGCCTGCTGCCTGGCGTGATGGGCGCCGCGGCCAGCGCTGAAGATGAAAGCTTCGCCGCCAACCTGCTGGAGTACCCGCATTACACCCGCCCGGCGGTCTGGGCGGAACGCGCCGTCCCGGACGTGCTGACCTCCGGCGACCACCGCGCTATCGCCGCCTGGCGCCACGCCGCCGCCGCCGCCATCACCCAAACACGGCGGCCAGACCTGTACGAGCGCCACATTGCATCCGACGCCGCCGCGCCCTAAACCCCGTCCAGAAGGACCCCCAAAGCCATGAACATCATCCAAACCATCGATGCCGAGCAGATCGGCCGCCTGACCGAAGGCAAAATTATCCCCGACTTCGCCCCCGGCGATACGCTGCGCGTCAACGTGAAAGTCGTCGAAGGCGAACGCTCGCGCATCCAGGCCTTTGAAGGCGTCTGCATCGCCCGCTCCAACCGCGGCATCAACTCCTCCTTCACCGTGCGCAAAATCTCCTACGGCGAAGGCGTGGAACGTATCTTTCAACTCTACGCCCCCACCATCTCCGATATCCACATCATGCGCCGCGGCGACGTGCGGCGCGCCAAACTCTACTACCTTCGCGGCCGCCGCGGTAAATCCGCCCGCATCGCCGAAAAAGCCCGCGAAGTCGAAGCCCCGGCTGCTGAGTAAAGCAAGGCCAGGGGGCGCTGCCCCCTGGACCCCCGGCAAAGGCTCGCCTTTGGAATCCATTTGAAGAAAAGGGTTCTAAGGGCTAGCCCTTAGCGGGGTTCCAAGGGGCAGCGCCCCTTGGCCTTACTTACTTCAGGAGCCACTGGCATGACCGCGCGGACGTTGTTCGACAAGATCTGGGAGGCCCATGTGGTGGAGCGCATGGGGGACGGGACGTGTGTGCTCTATATTGACCGGCATTTGGTGCATGAGGTGACTAGTCCGCAGGCATTTGAGGGGTTGCGGTTGGCGGGGCGGCGGGTGCGGCGGGTGGATGCGACGATTGCGGTGGCGGACCATAATGTGCCGACCGAGGACCGTGCGAGCGGGATTAATGAGCCGGAGAGCGCGCTGCAGATTGCGACGTTGGAGAGCAACGTTTCGGAGTTCGGCGTACCGTATTTTCCGTTATTGGATGCGCGGCAGGGGATTGTGCATATTATCGGGCCGGAGCAGGGGATTTCGCTGCCGGGCATGACAATTGTGTGCGGCGACAGTCATACCTCCACGCATGGCGCAATGGGGGCGCTGGCGTTTGGCATCGGCACGTCGGAGGTGGAGCACGTGCTGGCGACGCAGACGCTGCTGCAGAAGCCGGCGAAGAACATGCTGGTGCAAGTGGATGGCGCGTTGCCGGCGGGCTGTTCGGCGAAGGACATTATCCTTGCGATCATCGGCAAGATCGGCATTGGCGGCGGCACCGGGCACGTAATTGAATATGCTGGCGAGGCGATACGCGCGCTCGACATGGCGGGGCGTCTGACCGTGTGCAACATGAGCATTGAGGCCGGTGCGCGGGCGGGCTTGATCGCGCCGGATGACGTAACGTTCGCGTATATTGAAGGCCGTCCGTATGCGCCGAAAGACGGGGATTTTGAGAAAGCCGTGGCCCACTGGCGCACGTTGCCGAGCGATCCGGGCGCGCAGTACGACAAGGTGGTGGTGCTGGATGCCGGCGAGATCGTGCCGCAGGTGAGCTGGGGAACCAATCCGGAGGCCGTGTTGCCGATTACCGGCGCGGTGCCGGACCCGGCGGCGGAGCCGGACGAGGCGCGGCGCGCGCAGCTGGCGCGGATGCTGGAATATATGGGCCTGACGCCGGGGCAAAAGCTGGCCGGCACAAAAGTGGACGTGGTGTTCATCGGCTCCTGCACCAACGCGCGCATCGAGGACTTGCGCGCTGCCGCCGCGATTGCCGCCGGCCGCCATGTGGCGGAGCATGTGCGGGCGCTGGTGGTGCCCGGCTCCGGTTTGGTGAAGCGCCAAGCGGAAAATGAAGGCCTGGACAGGGTTTTTCTGGATGCGGGGTTTGAGTGGCGCGAAGCCGGCTGCTCGATGTGCCTCGGCATGAACCCTGATAAACTAACGGCCGGTCAGCGCTGCGCCAGCACGTCGAACCGCAATTTCGAAGGTCGGCAAGGCCCAGGCGGGCGGACGCATCTGCTCTCGCCGGCGATGGCGGCGGCGGCGGCGGTGACGGGAGAACTGACCGATGTGCGGGAACTGGCGTGATGGAGAAGTTTGAAACACTCACCGGCGCCGCCGCGCCGCTTAACGTCGCCAACGTGGACACCGACAAAATCATCCCCGCGCGGTTCTTGAAAACCATCAAGCGCAGCGGGCTCGGCGTGCATCTGTTCGCCGGTCTTCGTTACGAAGATGACGGCACCGAAAAGCCGGACTTCGTGTTGAACCAGCCGAAATACCGCCACGCGGAAATTCTGGTCGCCGGCGATAATTTCGGATGCGGCTCCTCGCGGGAGCACGCGCCCTGGGCGCTGTTGGATTTCGGCATACGCTGCGTGATCGCGCCGAGCTTCGCGGACATCTTTCAGGGCAATTGCTTCAAAAACGGCATTCTGCCGATCGCGCTGCCGCAGCCGGTGTGCGAAACGCTGATGACCGATGCGGCGATGGGGACCAATGCCCGGATCACCGTGGATTTGGAACGCCAGATGGTCGTCCGCCCGGATGGCGAGGAATTGCATTTCGAGATCGACCCGTTTCGCAAGCACTGCCTGCTCAACGGCCTGGACGAAGTGGCGCTCACCATGGCACGCGGCAAGGCGATCGACGCTTATGAGGAAAAGGCGCGCGCGGCACAAAGCTGGCAGCCCGCGATAAATGGGGTCTGAGATGATCGCGAACAAAAACCTGCTGCTCCTGCCCGGCGACGGCATCGGCCCGGAAGTGATGGACCAGGCGCGCCGCGTGCTGGACTGGCTGCAGGAAACCGGCCGCGCAAGTTTCAACATATCGGAAGCTTTGGTCGGCGGCGCCTGCATCGACGCGCATGGCGTGCCGATCACCGATGCGACGATGCAGGCGGCGGTGGCGGCGGACGCGGTGCTGTTCGGCGCCGTGGGCGGCCCGCAATGGGACAAGGTGAGCTTCGACATCCGGCCGGAAGCCGCGCTGTTGCGGCTGCGCAAGGAGCTCGGCGTGTTCGCCAATCTGCGCCCGGCAAAAGTGTTCGACGCGCTGGTGGATGCCAGTTCGCTGAAACCGGAATTGGTGCGCGGGCTCGACATCATGATCGTGCGCGAATGCATCGGCGGCGTGTACTTCGGCGAGCCACGCGGCATCGAAACGCTACCGGACGGATCGAAGCGCGGCGTGAACACCGAAGTATACACTACGCAAGAGATTGAACGCGTCGCCCGCGTGGCATTCGAGCTTGCGCGCAAACGCAACAACGCCGTGTGCAGCGTGGAAAAAGCCAATGTCATGGAAAGCGGGTTGCTCTGGCGGCAGACCGTGGCGGCGCTCGGCGCTGCTGAATTTCCAGACGTGACGCTGAGCCATATGTACGCCGATAATTGCGCCATGCAGCTCGCCAAAAACCCGCGGCAGTTCGACGTGATCGTCACCGGCAATCTGTTCGGCGACATCCTCTCCGACCTCGCCGCCATGCTCACCGGCTCGCTCGGCATGCTGCCCTCGGCGACGCTGGGCGCCGTGGACGGCGGCGGCCGCCGCCACGCTTTTTACGAACCGATCCACGGCAGCGCGCCGGACATCGCCGGCCGCGGCATCGCCAACCCGCTCGCGCAAATCCTCAGCCTGGCGCTGCTGCTGCGCTATTCTTTCGACATGGAGGAAGACGCGGCACTGCTCGAACGCGCGGTGGAAACCGTGCTGCAATCCGGCGCCCGCACCGGCGACATCGCCACGGCCGGTCAGAAAAAAATGGCCACATCCGAAATGGGTGACGCGGTGGTGGCGGCCCTACACGCCGCCACCTGACCTTGCCGCCCGCAACCGCTTCCGCTAAACCGCGCCCACCGCGCCCGTAGCTCAACTGGATAGAGCACCAGACTACGAATCTGGGGGTTGGGAGTTCGAGTCTCTCCGGGCGCGCCACCCGGCTGAAGGACAGTTAACTCGCCGCCAGCCACATCCAGCCGAGAGACCGGCCAAAACTTTACTGATACTGGCGGACCCGGCGCGATTCGAACGCGCGACCTTTGCCTTCGGAGGGCAACGCTCTATCCAGCTGAGCTACGGGTCCAGCGCCCCGCTAGTAGCCGCAAAAGCCTTTATCGGCAACGCCGCGGCTACACCCGCCCGTGGCAGTATTTATACTTTCGTCCCGAGCCGCACGGGCAGGCGGCGTTGCGCGGCGTCGGGCCCCAGGTCTCCGGCCGCTTCGGGTCGATCTCTTCCGGCCGGTAAGGCTGCGCCAGCCCCACGCCCGCCGCCAAAGCCGCCGGCTCCGCCAAAGCCACATCCCCGCTGGCCAGCGCCGCTGCCGGCGAGGTCGCGAAGCCGGCCGGCAGCGCGGTCGCCACAACGGGCGCTGAAACCACGGGAGCGGCCTGCGGCTCCGTCCCAATCACCACATTCGCCAGCACGCCCGTCACGCGCTCCTTCAAGTCATCCAGCAGGGCGTTGAACAGCGCAAACGCCTCACGTTTATACTCGTTCAAAGGATCGCGCTGCCCATAAGCGCGCAGGCCGATCCCCTGGCGCAAATGGTCCAGCGCCAGCAAATGCTCCTTCCAGACCTGGTCCAGCGTCTGCAACAGCACGGACTTTTCCACGAAGTTCATCAAATCCGGCCCGAACTTCCGGGCCTTCTCCGCCGCCGCCTGCTCCGCCGCCTGCGCCACGCGCTCGCGGATGCCGGTCTCTTCCATCCCCTCTTCCGCCGCCCAATCCGCCACCGGCAAGTCCAGCCCCAGCGCCCGCTTCACATCCTCGGCCAGTTCGGCGGTCTGCCACTGCTCGGCAAACGCGCGCTCCGGGATCCGCCGCGCCACCATCGCCGCGATCACCTCTTCGCGCATCTCCGCCACCACCGCGGAAACATTGTCGCTGCTCATAAACTCCCGGCGCTGCGCGTAAACCTCCTTGCGCTGGTCGTTCATCACGTCGTCATATTTCAGCACGTTCTTGCGCGTATCGAAATTTCGCGTCTCAACCTTTTTCTGCGCCTTCTCCAGCGCCTTGTTGATCCAAGGATGGATGATCGCCTCGCCCTCTTTCAGCCCCAGCCGCTGCAACATCCCGCCCATCCGGTCGGAGCCGAAAATCCGCATCAGATCGTCTTCCAGCGACAGAAAGAACCGCGACGCGCCCGGGTCTCCCTGCCGGCCGGACCGGCCGCGCAACTGGTTGTCAATCCGCCGGCTCTCATGCCGCTCGGTGCCGATCACGAACAGCCCGCCGGCCGCCTTCACCGTCTCATGGTGCGCCGCGATCTGCGCGCGGATCGCCTCCGGATCGGCCTCCGGCTCCAGCGCCAGGCGCATGTCCAAATTGCCGCCGAGCTTAATGTCCGTGCCGCGCCCCGCCATGTTGGTGGCAATGGTAATCGCCCCCGGCGCCCCCGCCTGCGCCACGATCTTCGCCTCCTGCTCATGGAAGCGCGCGTTCAGCACGCTGTGCGGCACTTTCTTCTGGTTCAGCAATTCACTGATGATTTCGCTTTTCTCGATGCTGGTGGTGCCGACTAGCACCGGCTGCCCGCGGCCGCGCGCCTCCTCGATCAGCCGTGCCACCGCTTCATATTTCTCGGCGGCCGAACGGTACACTTCATCGTCATGGTCTGCGCGCGTCACCTTCACGTTGGTCGGAATGTCCACCACGTGCAGCTTGTAAATCTGCTCGAACTCATCAGCCTCCGTCATCGCCGTGCCGGTCATGCCGGCCAGCTTCGGGTACAGCCGGAAATAATTCTGGAAGGTGATCGAGGCGAGCGTCTGGTTCTCCCGCTCCACCACCACCTTCTCCTTCGCCTCCATCGCCTGATGCAGCCCGTCGGACCAGCGCCGGCCCTCCATCATGCGGCCGGTGAACTCGTCGATAATTACCACCTTGCCGTCGCGCACGATGTAATCGACATCGCGCGTGAACAGCACCCGTGCCCGCAAGGATTGCTGCACATGGTGGATCAGCGAAATGTTGAAAATGTCGTACAGATTGCCCTCGGCCAGCAGTCCGGCATCGCGGAGCATCTGCTCCACGGTCTCCGAGCCTGTCTCCGTCAGCGTAACGGTTTTGGCTTTCTCATCCTTATCGAACATGCCCTCCAGCACGACCAGCTTCGTGACCACCTCATCCACTTTCGCGTACATCTCGGTCGGCTCGTCGGACGGCCCGGAGATGATCAGCGGCGTGCGCGCCTCGTCGATCAGAATGGAATCCACCTCATCCACGATCGCGTAGTGGAACGGCCGCTGCACCATGTCTTCCAGCCGGTACTTCATGTTGTCGCGCAGATAATCGAAGCCGAACTCGTTATTGGTGCCGTAAGTGATATCCGCGGCATATGCCGCCCGCCGCTGCTCGTCATCCAGCCCGCTGACGATAATGCCGGTGGACAGCCCAAGGAACGAATACAGCCGCCCCATCCACTCCGCGTCGCGCCGCGCGAGGTAATCGTTCACCGTCACCACGTGCACGCCGTTTCCCGCCAACGCGTTCAAGTACACCGCCAGCGTCGCCACCAGCGTCTTGCCCTCACCTGTCTTCATCTCGGCGATCTTGCCGGCGTGCAGCACCATGCCGCCGATCATCTGCACGTCGAAATGCCGCAACCCCAGTGCCCTCTTCGCGCCCTCCCGCACCAGCGCGAACGCCTCCGGCAGCAACGCATCCAGCGTTTCCCCCGCCGCCAGCCGCGCCTTGAAATCCTCCGTCTTCGCCGGGAACGCACCATCGTCCAGCGCCGCCATCGCCTGCTCCAGCGCGGCGATCGCCGCCACCTGGCGGGTGTAACTCTTCAGGGCGCGGTCGTTGCTGGTGCCGAATACGGCGCGGGCGAGGCTGGCGAACATGGGTCGGCTCGATCTTCCGGGGGTGGTGGCGATGTCCGTATATAGTATGTAAAGTTACTGATCCCAAAAGCGGCGCCAGCGGCAGGTCAACCCGGACGGCCCGCACCTTGCCCGCGCCGGGGGCTTGCGCCATACCCCGCCCAAATTCCAGAACGAGGTCCCGCATGCGCCGTCACGCCACCCACTCCGCCATCGCTCTGGCGGCCTTCATGCTGGCGGCGCCGGCCGTAGCCCAATCCACCACGTCATCCGCACCGGCTGCCGCGGCAGCCGCCCCCGCAACCACGCCGCCCACCGACCCGGTGCTGGCCACGGTCAACGGCGCGCCCATCCACCTCAGCGACCTGCAAAACGCCGCCAACGACCTGCCGCAGCAGCTGCAGCAACTGCCGCCCGACCAGCTCCTGCCGCTCCTGCTGAACCAGCAGATCGACCGCCGCGCCCTGCTGGCCGCCGCGCACAAGGAAAAACTGCAGAAAAGGCCGGATGTCGAAGTGGTCATGCAGGCCGCCGCCGACGAAAAACTGGAGAACGCCTACGTCCAGCAACAGGTCACGCCAAAGGTAACGGAAGCCGCGATCCAGGCCGAATACAAGAAAGACTACGCCAACAAGCCCGGCGCCCCGCAGATCAAAGCCCGCCACATCCTGTTAAAAACCCAGGCCGAGGCACAGTCCATCATCGACCAGCTCAACAAGGGCGCGGACTTCGCCAAACTCGCGAGCGCGAACAGCATCGACCCCGGCGCCAAGACCGCTGGCGGCGAGCTTGGCTGGTTTAGCCAAAACGAAATGGTCCCGGCCTTCTCTGCCGCCGCCTTCGCCCTGCAACCCGGCCAGTACACCAAAACCCCCGTGCAGACCCAGTTCGGCTGGCACGTCATCCTGTGCGAAGGCAAGCGCAACGCGCCCCCGCAAGCCCTCGCCGACGTCCACGACCAGATCCGCTCAAACCTCGCCGACGCCGCCATCAAAGCCACCCTCGCCGACGCCCGCTCCAAAGTGAAAATCGTCGTCAACACGCCCCCGGGCCAACCCACCACCGCCCCCGCGCAGTAGGTGGAGAGCAAGCAAGCACTTCTTTTTGTGAACAAAAAGAAGCAAAAAAACCTCACTAATCTGGGACGATGCTTGCGGCCCAGTTACTGCCTCGCACCCATTCACCATCCCGTCATGCCGGCGCGGGCCGGCATCCACGACTTCTTTTAACCAAGTGGCCATCATCCCCCGCTCACCTCTGGCCCTGCCGCTTCCCGAACTCTTCCCCATCCCCGGCGTCCGCTTCGCCACCGCATCCGCCGGCATCCGCTACATCGGCCGCACGGATGTGCTGCTCGCCGCGTTTGCTCCCGGCACCACTGTCGCCGGCGTCTTCACCCAAAACCTCTGCCCCGGCGCGCCGGTGGTGCAGTGCCGGGCGGCGCTACGGGGCGGCCTGGCGCGCGGCCTGGTCGTCAACGCCGGCAACGCCAACGTCTTCACCGGCGCCGCGGGCGAGCGTGCCGTGCAGGCCACCGCCGAAGCCGCCGCCGCCACGCTCGGCGTGCCCGCGGACCAGATCTTCCTCGCCTCCACCGGCGTCATCGGCGAGGCTCTGCCGGCGCAGAAAATCGTCGCCGTCATGGACCGCCTGCACACGGACCTGGCCCCGGAAGGCCTGCAACACGCGGCGGCTGCCATCATGACCACCGACACCTTCCCCAAAGCCGCCACCCGCACCGCCCAGATCGGCAACGCCGAGGTCCGCATCACCGGCATCGCCAAAGGCAGCGGCATGATCGCGCCGGACATGGCGACCATGCTGAGCTTCCTCTTCACGGACGCCGCCATCCCCGCCCCCGCTTTGCAAGCCCTGCTCGCCGCCGGCATCGGCCCCAGCTTCAACTCCATCACCATCGACTCCGACACTTCGACCTCCGACACGGTGCTGCTGTTCGCCACCGGCCAGGCCGCTAACCTGCCAGACGCCGACCTCGCCGATTTCGCCCGCGCCCTGAACGAAGTGCTGCACGACCTCGCGATGATGGTAGTCCGCGACGGCGAGGGTGCCACCAAAGCCGTACGGATCACCGTCACCGGCGCCGTCTCCAACGCCTCGGCGAAACGCATCGCGCTCGCCATCGCCAACTCGCCGCTGGTGAAAACCGCTATCGCCGGCGAGGACGCCAACTGGGGCCGCATCGTCATGGCCGTCGGCAAAGCCGGCGAACCCGCCGACCGTGACAAACTCGCCATCGCCATCGGCGGCACCTGGATGGCCCGAAATGGCGCCGTCATCCCCGGTTACGACGAGACCCCCGTCGTCGCCCACATGCAAGGCCAGGAAATACAAATAGAAGCCGCCATCGGCCTAGGCGAAGGCCGCGCCACAGTCTGGACCTGCGACCTAACCCACGGCTACATCGACATTAACGGATCGTATCGAAGCTAGAGCAAGCAACTCGTCATTGCGAGCGTAGCGAAGCAATCCAGCCAGGCAGCCGCAACCACTTAGAGCTTCTCGTATGCTTCAGGACTGGACTGCTTCGCTGCGCTCGCAATGACAAAGCGGCAATTAAGCCTGCTTCAACTCGATCAAACTCTGCCGTATCTTCCGGCTCCGGTTGATCCGGTCCTCGATATACCCCGTATCCCCCCAGCGCACCGCCCGCGCCATTGCCTGCGCGTCCTCGGAAAACCGCGCTAGCATCTCCAGCAACGCCTCCCGGTTATTCATGAAAATATCCCGCCACATCACCGGGTCGGAGGCCGCGATCCGGGTGAAATCGCGGAACCCCGAAGCGGCAAACTGCAGCACCTCCTGGCGGGTTTCATCCGCCAGATCATCTGCCGTGCCGCAGATGGTAAACGCAATCAGATGCGGCAGATGACTCACGATCGCCAGCACCCGGTCATGATGCGCCGGCTCCATCCGCGCCGTCAGCGCGCCCAGCCGCCGCCACATCGTCTCCATCTTCGCCACCGCCGCTTCATCTGTCCCCGCGGGCGGCGTCAGTAAACACCACCGCCCAGCAAACAACTCCGCGAACCCCGCATCCGGCCCGGAAAACTCTGTGCCCGCCACCGGATGCCCTGGCACAAAATGCACCCCCTCCGGCACAAACGGCCCCACATCCCGCAACACCGACTGCTTGGTCGAGCCAACATCGGACAACACCGCCCCCGCCATCAGCGCCGGTCCAATCCACGCCGCCAGCTCCGCATAAGCCCCTACCGGCGTGCACAAAATCACTCCATCCGCGCCGGCCACGGCGCGCGCCGGATCGGCCTCGCACACATCGGCAAATCCCAACTCTGCTACCCGCGCCAGCACTGAAGCGCTGGCATCGCTCACCACCACCTCATCCGCGATCCCGCCAAACGCTTTCGCCCCGCGCGCGATCGAGCCGCCGATCAGCCCCGCCCCAAGGATCGCCAGCCGCCGAAACACCGCCTCAGCCACCGGTCTTGGCGAAATCAGTCAGCGCATCCGCCACCAGCCCGCACTCCTCCTCGGTCCCGATCGTCACGCGCAGGCACGCCGGCAAGCCATAGGACGCAACGTTGCGCACAATAATCCCGCGCCCCCGCAGAAACGCATCCGCCGCCCGCGCCCGCTCTGTCCCGCCAAAATCCACTAATAAAAAGTTCGCCGAACCATCCTGCACCGCCAGCCCGGCCGCCCGCAGCCGCGCCGCCAGCCAGCCCCGCATCCGGGTATTATGCGCCCGCCCCTCGGTCTCCCACGCAACATCCGCCAGCGCCGCCATCCCCGCCGCCGCCGCCGTGGAACTGACGTTGAACGGCCCGCGCAGCCGGTTCAGCACGTCCACGATCGCGGCCGGCGCATAAGCCCAGCCCAGCCGCGCCCCGCCCAGCCCAAAAATCTTTGAGAACGTCCGCGTCATCACGGTGTTCTCGCCGGCATCCACCAGCGCCATCCCCGGCTCATACGCCGGATCGTCCACATATTCGGCATAGGCCGCGTCGATCACCAGCAGCACATCCGACGGCAGCCCCGCCCTTAAGCGCCGCATCTCCGCCGCCGATATCATCGTCCCCGTCGGGTTGTTCGGATTGGCAAGAAACACCATCCGCGTCGCCGGCCCCACCAGCGCGAAAATCGCGTCCACATCCGCCGTCAGCCGCCGCTCCGGCGCCTTGCGCACCACCCCGCCCGCCAGCTTGCCCGCGATTTCATAGATCGAGAACCCATGCGCGCTCATGATCAGCTCGGTGCCCGGGCCGCCATAAGCCTGGATCAACAGCTGCAACAACTCATCCGAGCCGTTGCCGCAAACGATCCGCGCCGGGTCCAGCCCAAAGCGCGCCCCGATCGCCCGCCGCAGCGCCGCCATCCCGCCCTCCGGATAACGATGCATCGCCCCCGCCTGCGCCGCCAGCGCCGCCAGCGCCGCCGGCGGCGGCCCGAACGCGCCCTCATTGGAAGACAGCTTCACCACCCGGTTCACGCCCGGCAGCACGCTCTCCCCGCCGACATAGGAGGCAACGGCGTACACCTCCGGCCGCGGCCGCGGTCCCAGTTTCACACATCCTCTCCCAGCGGCACCGCGAAGCCGCCCAGCACCGCTGCCGGCCCAACCATGCCCTCCAGCCCCGCCATCGCCGCCAGCCGCGGGTCGTCATCCGCCACCAGCCCCTCCACCTCCACCAGCGCCCGCATGCCGCCATCGGCATCGGCACGCTTCAGCCAGATCGGCCCTGGCGCGAAACCGGCGCCGGTCATCATGCCGATCATCCGCGCCCGCGACAGCTCCGCCCGCAGCTCCAGCAAGATCAACCCCCGATCCAGCGACGGGTCGTCACCGGTCGCGTCCGGCCGCATCGCCGCCACCACATAGGCCTCGCCCAGCGGCGCTCCCTCCGGCCGGCGGGTCACGAACGGCAGCTTGCCGATCACCGAAAACCGGTGCGGCCCGAAAGTCGTCAAACTCGCCCACCAGCCGCCCAGCGGATCGTCGCCCTCCGCCAGCGGCGGCAGCACCGCCACCTGCGCCGTCTCCCGCGCCAGGTCCGCCAGCGTCTGCGCCGGATTATGGCAGCGCCGCAGCGGCGTCAGCGGCCCGAAATGCTCGCGCGCCAGCGCCACCCGGTCAGACCCATTATCACCGTCGCACACCGCCACCGTCTGCCCGCCCTCGATCGTCAGCGCGCCGCCGAACAGCTCCCGCCACAGCCGCACCAGCGTCTGCGCCGGCATCGCGCCTTGGTGCCGGGCCAGCAGCCGCCGCAGCATCGCCGCCTCCCGGCCTGGCCTTATCTTCACGCCGGTCTTGCCGGCTTCCCGCGCCACGCGCTCGATCAGCGCGGAGCGCTCCATCAGCAGGTCGTGCAGCCGGTCGTCCAGCTTGTCGATCTGCGCCCGCAACGCCGCCAGAGGAAGCGGCGCGGCGGTCGAACCGGCGGGGTTGTCCTGGTGATCCATCGCGCCGCGACTGATACAGCCATCCCCCCACCCCGCCAAGCACGTTCAGCCATTGCACGGCCCTGTGCGCCGGCGCATATCGCGGCGCATGGACCAGAGCCTGATCCTTCCCGAAATCCAGCACCAAGCCGCCGATTTCCCCGACGGGCTGACGCTGGAATGCGGCCGCCACCTGAACCATCTGCGCATCGCCTACCGTACTTACGGCACGCTGAACGCCGCGCGCGGCAACGCCATCCTGATCTGCCATGCGCTGTCCGGCGACCAATACGTCGCCGAGCCCCATCCGCTGACCGGCAAACCCGGCTGGTGGGACCGCCTGGTCGGCCCCGGCCGCCCGATCGACACCAACCGTTACTACGTGATCTGCAGCAACGTGCTGGGCGGCTGCATGGGCTCCACCGGCCCGCGCAGCCCGCACGACGACCGGCCCGGCGAACGCCCAGAACAACCTTGGGGCACCGAATTCCCGCAGGTTACCATCAACGACATGGTGCGCGCGCAGAAACGCCTGATCGAGCATCTCGGCATCGAAAAATTGTTTGCGGTGATCGGCGGCTCGATGGGCGGAATGCAGGCGCTGGCCTGGGCGTCGCTGTACCCGGAGGCAGTGTTCGCCGCCGTCCCCGTCGCCGCCGCGGCCTATCACTCGGCGCAGAACATCGCCTTCCATGAAATCGGCCGCCAGGCGATCGCCGCCGACCCGGACTTCCACGCCGGCCGGTACTGGGAACACGGCGTCATCCCCGCTCGCGGCCTCGCCGTCGCCCGCATGACCGCGCACATCACCTACGTCTCCGAAGCCGCGCTGACACGCAAATTCGGCCGCAAGCTACAGGACGCCGCGCAACTCTCCTCGCTCGGTGACCGTTTCGAGGTCGAAAGCTACCTGCAGCACCAGGGCTCCAGCTTCGTCACCCGCTTCGACGCCAATTCCTACCTCACCATCACCCGCGCGATGGATTTGTTCGACCTCGCGGCCGACCGCGAGGCCGGCATCGCCGCCGCTTTCGCCGGCACCCGCACGCGCTTCCTGCTGGTCTCCTTCAGCTCGGACTGGCTGTTCCCCACCGCGCAGTCCCGCGCCATTGCTCGGGCGCTCAACCATGTCGCCGCCAATGCCAGCTTCGTCGAGATCATGTCCGACAAAGGCCACGACGCTTTCCTGCTGGACGAGCCGGATTTCCACCGCTCCTTGAGCGGCTTCCTCGCCGGCTGCGCGGAACATGCCCGACTCTAGCGTCGCGCCGCAGAAATCCATGCGCGTCGACCTCGCACTGATCGCGGGGATGATCGCGCCCGGCGCCCGCGTGCTGGACATCGGCTGCTCGGACGGCACGCTGCTCGAGTATCTGTTCCGCACCAAGCAATGCGACGCCCGCGGCCTGGAGCTCGACATGGCGCAAGTCACCCGCGCCGTGGCGCATGGCGTGCCGGTGATGCAGGGCGATGCCGACACCGACCTCGCGACCTACCCGGACGGCGCGTTCGATTACGTGGTGCTGTCGCGTACCCTGCAAGCGGTGGAGCGGCCGCGCGAAGTGCTGCGCCAGATGCTGCGCATCGGCACCCACGCCATCGTCAGCTTTCCCAATTTCGGCCATTGGAGCCTGCGCCTGCAATTGCTCACCCGCGGCCGCATGCCGATGACCAAAACCTGGGGCCGTATGTGGTACGAGACCCCCAATATCCACCCCTGCACCATCCGCGACTTCTTCACCCTCTGCGCCGAGGACGGCTACCGCGTGGAACAATGGCTGGCCGCCGACGAAGAAGGCCTCCAAACCCCCTGGCGCCGCTCTCCCGCCCTCGCCAACCTGTTCGGCGAACAAGGCCTGTTTCTACTGAGAAAAGCCTGATCAACTTCCCGCGAAAATGTCGTGCTCGCCGCCCGCGTTCACATCGCCGGAAACGCCCAAGACCCAGAGTCGCAGAAGTTTTTTGCGCGCTTTTCAAAAAGCGCCGCTTCCTTCCCTTAAATCCTCACCCGCTCCGGCACCCGTGTCAGCCGCGCCGCGAGCGCCAGACCGGCCGGCCATAACCGCGCGAGGCCGAGCAGCGCCGGCTGCACCGCCGGCGTATTGGCAATGCGGTAGAGCGCGCCGGCGCGGCGGATCTGCCCCGTCACGTCGCGCGCCAGCCGCAGGTGGTAGGCCGCCGCGCTGTCGCCCCGCAGCACCGCCCCGGCGGCCAGCATCGCGCTGTGCAGCGCGATCGCCATGCCGTCCCCGGTGAAGGACTGGATCACGCCGGCCTGGTCACCCAGCCGGTACACGTTCGCCGGCCCGGCCGCGCGATGCACGAAGCCATAAGGCACCCGCGCGATGCTTAAGGGCGCGGGCAACAACTCCGCCGCATCTGCCAGGCGCGCCGCCAGATGCGGCGAGGTTTCGCACAGCCAGGCCAGCAAACCGTCCCACCCGCCGCACGCGGCCAGGCGCGTTCTATTTACCAGCAGACACAGATTGGCCCGTTCGCCCTCCACCAGCTGCAGCCCGGCATAGCCGTCCCGGAACATGACCAGCTCGACATGCCCCGCCAGCGCCGCGCACGCGGCCGGCGTGAGACGGAAATACATTTTAAAGCCGACCAGGCCGTTGCCCGGCCCCTCCTCCCGCCGCCAGCCCCGCAGCTCGTGCTTGCCGGTCGCGAGCAGCAGGCTGCTGCCGCGCAGCGTGCCGCCCCCTTCGACCTCCAGCGCCACATCCTCATCGCCTGGCATCACGCCCCGCACCGTCTGGCCGCGCCGCACATCCACGCCACAGTCGGCGGCGTGGCGCAGCAGCGCCTCATCCAGCACCCGGCGGGACAGACCCACGCCGGCGAACGGCAGTGCCGTGGCCGCCGCTTTCGCGCCCCGCACCAGCCGCATATGCGTAATCGCCGCGCCGCCAAGCGCAGCCACATCCAGACCAAGTGCCGCAAGCGTGCCGGCCGCCTCCGCGCTTAAAAACTCGCCGCAGATCTTATCGGTGGGGCCGGGGTTCCGCTCCACCAGCGTCACCGTCCGTCCGGCTTGCGCCAGCACCACCGCCGCCGCCGCGCCGGCCAGCCCCCCGCCCGCCACCAAAACCCCACTCACTTGAGCCGGCCGACGCCATGCCGGAACAGCCAATGCCACCGCACCCGCGCGGCCACGCCTGCCTTCGCCAGCAGCGCCAGCCACTCCTTGCGCGTAAACCCGCGGGCGATTGACACCGTGCCGTCATGCCGCACGATCTCATGCCAGCCGAATAGCCGCGCCAGCCAGCGAAAGCCGTAATACGCGACCCAGTGCCGGTGCAGGTCGGAGATGTACCAGCCCCGTGCCGCGTGCCCCTCCATCCAATGCAGCAGCCGCAGCACCGCCGTGTCCGACAGGTGGTGGGTGAATTGCGAGGTCACGATGAAATCGAACACTTCCATCGGCTCGAACCGGAAAATATCGCCGGTCAGATAGCTGATCGCCATGCCCGGCGGCGTCGCCGACCTGGCGGCAAAGGCGCTGCGCGGGTTCATGTCGATCCCCGCCAGTTTTACCCGAAACCCCCGGCCGGCGGCCCAGCCGGCGATGGCGCGCAGCAAATCGCCCTGCCCAAACGCGATGTCCAGTAGCGAGAACGCCGCCCCCGCCGGTAATTCGGCCGTCGCCTCGCTGAGCCAGCGCAATGTCGCCCGATGCGTGGAGGTCACCCGGTTCACAGCGGCAAGGTCGGTCAGGCACCGCGCATATACCGCGCCGTCCAGCCCCGGCGCGTCCATTAGCTCCCTGGCGGTAGACCGGACCCGCAGGTCCATTAGATCGCCCCCCACCTCACGCGGCCACGGCGAAGCGGAATGTCTCCACCGCCATGCCTGGCCCGAACGCCATCGCGAGTCCGCGCTTGCCGGCGCCTGTCACGTCCAACATCCGCTTCAGCACGAACATGATGGTCGCCGACGACATGTTGCCATGCGCCGCCAGCACCGCCCGCGAAACGGCCAGCGCCTCGGCCGGCAAATTGAGGCCGGTCTGCACCGCGTCCAAAATCGTCCGCCCGCCGCCATGCACGGCCCAAAGGTCGATTGCCTGCGTTCCTTCGCCGCGCAGCAGATCCCCCGTGTTGTCGCGCAGCGCCTGGGTGATGCGCGCCGGCACCTGGCCGGACAGATGCATCACGAACCCCTGGTCGCCGACATTCCAGGTGATGCACTCCGCGCTGTCCGGGATCAGCGCCGCGCGAAAATCGCCAAGCGCGATGCCGCCCTCATCCGCCGTGACCAGGCAGGCGGCGCAGCCATCGCCGAACAGCAGAAATGACAGCGCGACCTCGACCTCCGCGGTCTCCTGCATGTGCAGCGTGCACAGCTCCAGGTTCACCACCAGCACCCGCGCCGCCGCGTCCGCCAGCACCGCCGCCTGCGCGATCCGCAGCGCCGGCACCGCCGCCGAACAACCCATGAATCCGACCAGCGTGCGCTGCACGTCATCGCGCAGGCCAAGCTGCCGGGCGATCAGCTGATCCAGCCCCGGCGCCACAAAACCGGTGCAGGAGGCAACCACCAGATGCGTGACGCGCGCCGCGTCCCCGCCCAACGCCAGGTCTGCCAGCGCCGCCGCCGCCAGCTCCGGCGCGTGCGCTTCATAGGTCCGCATCCGAACCGCCGTGCTGGGAAACGCGCCCCGCCGGTAAAACCCCGGCGCCGGCGCGTCCGCTTCCACCAGCCCGTCTTTGTGCAACACCGAAAACCGCTCCTCGATCCCCGCGCGCTGCGCCATCCGCCCGAACAGCCGCCGCGCCCGCCCCTCCGGCAGCCCTTGAAGCGTGAACGCGACGAACGCGTCATGAACGTCATGCGGCGGCACGGCCGTGCCGATCCGGTTGATATATGCAATACTCACCCTTTAGAAATGACCCCGCCGGCCGCCGCTTCAAGCAAACTCTTCATTTACCCGCCTGATCGTGAAGATAGCCCGATCATTTGGCCAAACCGAGACAGCCGCCCCCGCCAAAACGCCGGCCCGCCGCAACGTGCTACTGGCTGCTAGCTTAGGGAAGTAATGGTGCTTTTTTCGAATAAAAGTACAAAAAACTTCTTGAACTCCGAGCCGTAGGTGTCAGCGCCGTCACGGGCACCAGCCCGGAAAAACAAAGTTCTTTTGCTTCTTTTTTTTCACAAAAAGAAGTTCTTCCTTCACGCCACCACCGCCAGCACGATCACCACGAACAATACCGTCGGCACCTCATTGGCGATCCGGTAGAACCGTTCCGGCTTCACGTTCGCGTCGTTGGCAAAATTGCGCCGCCATTTGGAGCATGCGCCGTGGAAGCCGCTCATCAGCAGCACGCCGACCAATTTGGTCCACCACCAGGCCGCGCCCCAGTCCACCGCGCCCGGCGTCAGCACCAGCAGGATGCCCAGCGTCCAGGTCGCGATCATCGCCGGCGTCGCGATCTGCTTCAGCAGCCTTCGCTCCATCACTTTGAAGCGCGCACTTTCCAGCGATCCGGGCGCGGTCTGGCAGTGGTACACGTACAGCCGCGGCAGATAGAACAGCGCCGCCATCCAGGCGGTGAAGCAAATGATATGCAGCGCCAGCTCCCAACGATAAAACGGCACCAGAGCGGCAATCGTCACGTGATCACTCCAAACAGTTCATCCAACTCATGCAGCACGCCTTGCGCGCCGGCCGCGGTCAGCCGGACGCCGTCGCCATGCGCATCGAAGCCATAGCACGTCATCCCCGCCGCCACCGCGCCGGCGACGCCGAGCGGGCTATCCTCCAGCACCAAGCAGCGTGCCGGCGCCACGCCGGCATCCGCGGCCGCCGCCAGATACACATCCGGCGCCGGTTTCGGCCGCCCGCCGGCGCTGATCATGTCGGTTGCGCTGAAACTCCGTCCCGCGGTCAGCGCCGCCATCCCGGTGCGGGCAAATTTCACCGCCATCTCTTCCCCAGAGGAATTAGACGCCACCCGCCAGTCCCGCCCCAGCGCGTTCATCCGCTCCAGCATCGCCTTCGCGCCCGGCATCGGCTTCGACTCCCGCTCCAGCGCCGTGATCAGCAGCGAAGCCAGCCGCTGCCGCCAGCCAGGCGGCACCGCGTGCCCCAGCCTCACTTCAATCACCGGCTCCATCTCGACGATCGACATGCCGAGAAACCGCTCCATCGCCTGCTCTACCGTCATCGGCCAGCCGAGTTCCGTCAGCTCTTCCGCGACCACCGCGGAGGCGACGCCCTCGCTGTCGATCAGCACCCCGTCGCAATCGAAAATCACCAAATCAAACCGCGGCGGCACGGCGCGTCCACGGGCAATCCTTCAAACCCTCCGCGCAGGCCCGGCCGCCATGCGGCCCGCACAGCCCGTCGCCATGCGCCACCGCCCGCCGCGCCAGCCCGGCCAGCGCCGCGATGAACGCCGCGTCGTCATTGGGCACCGCCGCGCGGAAATACGCCGGCACGCCGACCTCTTTCGCCAGCTCCCGGTTCTCGATGTCCAGCTCCACCAGCGTTTCGATATGGTCGGAGACGAACGCGATCGGCACCAACAGCACCGCGATCCTGTCCCGCCCCGCGCGCTCGATCTCCTCGATGGTGCTGGGCGAGATCCAAACCTGCGGCGTGGCGCGGCTCTGGTAGCAAACCACATGCTCAACATCGGCATCGGCCAGCCGCGCGCAAACCGCCGCCACACTACGTTCCACCTGCCATTGATACGGATCGCCCGCCCGCACGATGCTCTCCGGCAGCCCATGCGCCGAAAACAACAGCCGCAACGGCGCGCCCGCAGGCAGCGCCGCCTTCGCCGTCACCACCGCCGCATCCACTAGCCGAGCGATCGAGGCCGTGTAAGCTTCGTCGTCGAAGTAGCAGCACAACGTGGTGGTCGGCGCCACCAACCCAGCCGCCGCTGCCTGTTCATGCCAGTCCGAGATCGAACTGCCGCTGGTGGTGGTGGAAAACTGCGGATACAGCGGCAACAGCAGTACCCGCTCCGGCGCCCAGGCCTTCACCGCCCGCGCCACCTCCGCCGCCATCGGGTGCCAGTAGCGCATGGCGATGAAACATTTCGCCCCATCCCCCACCGCCGCTTCCAGCGCCACCGCTTGGCGCTGCGTCAGTTTCAGCAGCGGCGAGGCGCCGCCCATCAGCGCATAATTCTCCTGCGCCGCCGCCTGGCTTCTCGCCGCGATCAGCCGCGCCAGCCAGAACCGGATGAAAATCGGCGCTCGGATGATCGCCCGGTCCATGAACAGGTTGATCCGGAACTGCTTCACCGCCTCCGGCCGGTCCGGCCCGCCGAGGTTGAACAAAACAATGGCCGTCTTCATTCGGCCCGCAGCACATCCAGCATCGCCGCCACATGCTCCGGCGGCACATCGGGCGTAATCCCGTGTCCCAGATTAAAAATATGCGGCACCCCCCGGAATGCCCTCAGCACCATCGACGTTGCATCCCGCAGTGCCTCACCGCCGCCTACCAGCAGATGCGGGTCCAGATTACCCTGAAAAACTGTCCCCTCCGGACAAGCGCGGATCGCCTCCAACGGGTCCACATCCTGCCCCAGCCCCACCGCAGCCACGCCCGAGCCCCGCACATAATCACCTAGCGCCGGGCCGCATTCCCGCGGAAACCCGATCACCTTGACCGCCGGATTTTTAACCCGCAGCGCATCCACGATCCGCCGGTGCGGCGCGGTGACATAGGCCTCATAATTTTTGCTCGCGGCAATGCTGCCCCAGCTTTCAAAAATCATCACGCAATCCGCTCCGGCATCCAATTGCCCCTGCAGATAATTGATCGACACATCCACCAGCAGGTCGATCACATCTTTCAGCAACCGGTCGCCTTCCGCCACCATTGCGGTGGTGCGCGGAAAGCCGCCGCCTCTGCCGTCTAGCATATAGCACGCGACGGTCAGCGGACCGCCGCAGAAGCCGATCAACGCGGTGTCAGCGCCCAATCGATCGCGCACCAGCCTGACAGTCTCGAGCACAGGCGCATAACCTTGTGCCGCCCCCGCCGCATCCAGTTCGGCCACGCTTTGCAGGGGCGGAAACCGCGGCCCCTCGCCCGGCCCGAACGTCAGCGCCTGGCCCATCGCCATCGGCGGGATCAGAATATCCGAGAACAAAATCGCCGCATCAACGGCGTAACGCCGCACTGGCTGCAACGTCACTTCCGCCGCCAACGCCGGGTTCATGCAAAGCCCCAGGAAACTATTCCCCGCCTTTGCCCTAGTCGCCCGGTACTCCGGCGTATGCCGCCCGGCTTGGCGCATCAACCACACCGGCGGCGGCCACACCGCCTCGCCGTTCAAAACCCGCATCAACTTCATGCCCACCGCCTACCCCCATTCGCCCTCTTCTTAAAGAGAAGTTCTTTAAGAGAGAGGAGCAGTAGTTGGTGCCTGTGGATAACGGGGCTTAACCGTCTACGGCAACGTTCCACAGTCTTATCCACAACAGAAACCCTGGTTTAAGCTGTTGAATATAAAATATCACGCAGGATTATCCACAAGCGGCGCAACCGTTAACCAGCTGGCATCCACCGTCGGCCCAAACCTAGCCTTATCCCCGCTGTCCCAAAAAACTCCGCGCCTGAACAAGCGATCCACGCTATCTTGATGCCCATGGAGAGTTATAAGCTGGATATCCACCTGATCTCGGACGCCACCGGCGATACGCTGAGCGCGCTCGCCCGCGCCGCCGTCGCGCAATTTGACGAATCCCAGGTCACCTATCACCGCTGGTCCCTCATCCGCTCCCGCCTGCAGCTGCACCGCGTGCTGGAAGGCGTGCACGCCGAACCAGGCCCAGTGCTGTGCTCGCTGGTGGACGAGGCGCTGCGCCAGGAGCTAGACACCAGCTGCGCCCGCATGGGTGTGCAGCTGCTGCACGTGCTGGACCCGCTGCTGGCGATCCTGCAAGCCCACTTCCACGCCCCCGCCACCCATAAACCCGGCCGCCAATACGTGCTGGACGCCGACTACTTCCGCCGTATCGACGCCATGCACTACGTGATCAGCCACGATGACGGCCAGGCCAATCGCGGCCTCGCCGAAGCGGACGTGATCCTGGTCGGCGTCTCCCGCGCCTCCAAAACTCCCACCTGCTTTTACCTCGCCAATCGCGGCGTGAAAGCCGCCAACGTGCCGCTCGTCCCCGGCATCGATCTGCCCGCCACGCTTACCGCCGCGCGCTGCCCGGTCATCGGCCTCACCATCGACGCCCGCGCCCTGATCGACATCCGCCGCCATCGCGTGAAACTGCTCGGCGCCGGCTCCGAAACTGGCTTCGTACGCGGCGAACAAGCCGACTACATCGACCACGAATCAGTCGAGAAAGAACTGCTCTGGGCGCGGCGCCTCTGCACAGCCCACGGCTGGCCCACCATCGACGTCACCCGCCGCAGCATCGAAGAAACCGCCGCCACGGTGCTGAAACTGATGGAAAGCTGGCACGCCAAGAAAGCCAAAGAAAGCAGCGCTTTTTGAAAAAAGCGCGCAAAAACTTTTATGACTCCGCACCTCGTTTGTTCGTCGGCCGGCGGCTATCCCGTCAATGCCTGCCGCGCCGCCACGATATGATAAAGACTCACTGTCAGTGAAATCGTCATGCCGGCGAAGGCCGGCATCCACGACTTCCTTCCAAGCGCGCACGAGGATGTCAAAGCCAAATCGGCTCCCGCTAACGCATCAACCCCGATAGCGCCGCATCCACGCCCGCCAAACATCCTCAAACTTTGTCCTTATGATATGCAAACGACGCGTTGATCATATCCAGCAGATGTTGCCCCGCGGTCGTCGGGGGATATCTCGGCCCCTCCACCTCCGTCACGCAGGTCTGCAAACACACCACCTCGGCGTCAAAATCCGGATCGAAGAAAAACGGCAGCGAGTAACGCTCCCGCCCCGACACATTGATCACGCGATGCGCCGTCGAGCTGAAAACCCCATTGGTCCAGCGCTCCATCATGTCACCGATATTTACCACAAAGCTGTCCTCGATCGGCGGCGCGTCGATCCATTGCCCGTTGGCGTTGCGCACCTGCAAGCCGCCGTTCTGGTCCTGCGCCAGCATGGTGAGGCAGCCGTAATCGGTGTGCGCGCCGGCGCCGAGCCGCGCCTCGGTCACACGGCCGGTCTGCGGCGGATAATGCAGCGGCCCCAGCGTGGTCATCGGCGCGTTCAGCCAGCGGTCGAAATATGTCTCCTCGACCGACAGCGCCAGCGCGAAAGCGTGCAGCAGCTCGCGCCCAAGCGCTTCCATTGCGTCGTAATACTCCTGCATCGTCTCCTGCCAGCCCGGCAGGTTCGGCCACTGGTTCGGCCCATGCAGCGGCGTGCCCGCTTGCACCAGCGGATGCTCCTGCGCCAGATCGCGGCCGATCTTCACGCCCTCTTTCAAATCCCCGCCCGCCTTCTGCTTCGCGGGGTCCAGATTTTCTCCGCCCACGCGAAACCATCCGCGATGACAAGCCGAGCGCTCGATCGCGATCTCCGCCTTGCGCTCTTCGGGCAACGCAAAAAACCGCTCCGACTCCTCGAACGCCCGCGTCACCAGATACGGCGACACCCCGTGGTTCACGATGTAGAAAAACCCGATCTGCCGGCAGGCATCGCCGATCTGCTTCGCCACCACCGCCCGCTCCACCGGCCCGCCCTCTAAAAACGGCTGCATGTCGATCACGGGAATTTCTTCAAGATTGACCCGCGTCGCGACCAACCCCGGGTCCAGTTGTACGGCGTCTGACATGGCCATAAAGCTAGTCCGAACGCTTGTACGGGGCCAGAGCCATCTCCACACGGCAACATCTGCTGGGCATCGACATCGGCGCCGGCAGCCTGAAAGCCACCGTCATCGACACCAGCGGCTACGTGCTGGGCGAAGCCAGCCACCCGCTCACAACCCACATCCCCCACCCCGGCTGGTCGGAACAAGACCCGGAAGACTGGTTCGCCGCCGTCTGCCAAGCCGCGCCCGCCGCCCTCATTGCCGCCAACGTCAAAGCCGGCGCCATCGCCGCGATCGGCGTCTCCGCCGGCGCGCATATTCCGGTGCTGACGGACGAAGCCGGCGCCGTCCTCCGCCCCGCGATCCTGTGGAGCGACCAGCGCGCCGCGCCCCAGGCCGAAGCCCTGCACGCCCGCGCCGGCGAGGTCATCATCCGCCGCTCGCTCAACCGCGTGAACCCGACCTGGACGCTGGCCATGCTAGCCTGGCTGCAAGAGCACGAACCAAACATCATCGCCCGCACAAGCCGGCTCTATCTCGCGAAAGACTACCTCCGCCACCGCCTCACCGGCACCTGGGAAACCGACTTTTCGGACGCCGTCGGCGCGCTGCTGGCCGACAGCGTCGGCGGCGGCTGGTCGCCGGAAATCTGCGCGCTGATCGGCTGGGACATGGCCACCCTGCCACCCATCGCCGCCCCAACCGCCATCGTCGGCCACGTCACCGCCGCGGCCGCCGCGGCCACCGGCCTCGCCGCCGGCACGCGAGTCGTATGCGGCGCCAACGATACCACCGCCGAATTGTTCGGCGCCGGCGCCATCCGGCCCGGCATGGCCACCATCAAGCTCGCCACCGCCGCCGTGCTCTCGCTTGTCACCCACGGTGCGGCGGTCCACCCGCCGATCTCTTGCTACCCGCACATCATGCCCGGCCTGTTTTACACCGCGACAGGCACCAATTCCTGCGCCTCCGCCCATCGCTGGCTGCGCGACCTGATGTTCCCCGCCGGCAGCTTCGCGGAAATGGATGCCCTCGCCGCCACCGTCCCGCCCGGCGCGGACGGCCTGATCTTCCACCCCTATTTGCAAGGCGAACGCGCCCCGTATTGGGACCCGCTGCTGCGCGGCGACTTCATCGGCCTGACCATCTCCCACACCCGCGCCCACTTCGCCCGCGCGTTGTACGAGGGCGTTGCCTTCTCGATCCGCGACCTGCTCGAATCCGCCCGCGCGCTCGGCCTGCACTTCGGCACCGCCCGCCTGCTCGGCGGCGGCGGCGGCAGCGCCACTTGGCGGCAGATCATCGCCGACGTCACCGGCTTGCCCATCGAACGCACTGAAGCCGCCGACGCCTCTTTCGGCGCCGCCCTCCTCGCCGGCATCGGCGCCGGCATTTTCACCAGCCCCGAACACGCCGTCGCCACCTGCGTCCGGCTGCGGGACCACATCGCGCCGAACCAAACCAACCACGATCGCTACGGTGATCTCTTCCAGGTCTACAAAACAACGCAGGCCGCGCTAACCCCGGTCAGCCACCGCCTGCACCAACTTCTTCAGAACAAGCCGTAATTGCCGCCAACTGAGCCCCAAGGCCGGCGCCCGGTGCGAACACACCGTCGAATACCGCCGAACCCACCGTGAACGCGTCGCATCCCGCCGCCCGCAGGGCCGCGATCCGCGTCACGCTGTCCACACCGCCCGCGCAGATCAACCCGCCCTGCGCGCCCAACCCGCGCCGCGCCGCGTGCACCAGGTCCAGCGGCGCCGCCTCCGTCGCCCGGTACGCCAACAAATCCACCCCGGCGCAGCCCATCGCCACAAACTCCGCGCTCTGCGCCTCCACCAGCGCCGCGTCACCGGCCAGCTGCGTCGGGTGCCCAAACGGCCGCCCCGGAAATGGGTAATACGCCACGCCACTGCCGCGCAAAATCCGCAGCGTCTCCGCCACCTCCGTCCCGCCCAGCAGCCGGTCTACGCCCAGCGCCACCGCCATTTCGGCCGAACGCAATGCCGCGCCCTGATCCGTCGCCACCACCTCCAAATAACTTAACCCACCCGCGGCGCGTATCCGGTCCTGAAGCTCGCGCAACACCGCCGGCTCAACCCCCACATCCTTGAACCCAACATGCCGCAGCCCAAGCCCGGCCACGTCATCCATCACCGCCAGACAATGACCCACCGTCCGGTCCTGGCGCGTAAGCATGAAAATAAAGTCCACCGCCGCGCCGAGACGATTAAGTTGCCACCTGCGTCAACGGCGCCCCGGTCATTTCTTCTTGGCGATCCGCGTCTCCGACTTCGCCGGCTTGTCGTTCCGGTCACCACTTTGCACCTTCTCGCTCGCCGTCGCCGACTTGCCCGGCTTCGGCCTGGTCCCGCCCGGATCCGCCGCCGCCTGATCGTTGCCCGTTACCCGTGTCGATTTCGCCATTACGCACCTCCATCAAGCGATATAGGAAAGGAGAAGGAAGCACTTCTTTTTGTGAACAAAAAGAAGCAAAAAAACTTTATGACGCTGGATCACGGGCGTTACCGCCGCCAATGCCCCTGGCCCAGAGTAATAAAAGTTCTTGCGCGCTTTTTTTCAAAAAGCGCCGCTTGCTTCCCTTCCCTGCCTCAACGCGGCAGCGTTATGCGACAGCCTTGCCTCCAGTGCCGCCGCCAGCGCCTTGCGGTTCGGGAACATGCCCGGTGGCATCGGTTCGTCCAGCAGCACGGTGGCGTGCAGCCGGCGCACGCGGCCGATCCGGGCGTAGTGGGAGGCGAGATCCATGTCGCCGTACCAGGAGATCGCCGGCCGGTCCCGCCGGCGCACCGGCAGGCCGTTCATCCCGTCATAGACCAGCGTGACCGGCTGCACCTGCGGTTTCGCCGGCGCGTCCGCCAGCATTAGAAATGCCGGCGAGAACGGCAGCACGCGAGTACCGTCCGAGGTTGTGCCTTCCGGAAACAGGATGATGTTGTCGCCGCGCGCCAGCCGCCGCACCAGCTCATCGCGTTCCCGGCCGACGCCGGTGCGGGTGCGGGAGACGAAGACGGTTCGCCCCAGCCGGGCCACCCAGCTCACCACCGGCCATTCGCCTACCGCGGCTTTCGCGACGAAACAGCCCGGCAGCGTCGCGCCCAGTACGGCGATATCCAGCCAGGAACAATGGTTCGCCACGTACAGCATGGGCCGCCCAGCGCCTAACTCGCCCTTGACGGTGATGCGTATCCCCAGGATCGCCGCCACGCCGCGCCAGTAGGTGCGCGCGAACCGTTCCTTGCCCCGCCCCGGTAGCAGTAGCAGCACGGATTGGATCACCATCGCCAGCAACGTCCAGCCGACCACCACCAGCAGCCGGACCAGCATCCTTGCGAAACCGATTATGGCGCGCGGTCTTTCAGCATGGTCCGCAGATCGACCAGGATCGGGTCCGGGTCCGCCGCCAGCGTTTCCCGAACGATCTCCACCCAGTCGCCGACATCTTCCACTTTGGTCGGGTTGTCGCGCAGCAATTCCCGCTTGATGAACGGGAACCCCGCCAGCAGCAGCTGCCGCCACAAATCCGACGTCGGGTTCAGCGCCACCCGCCGCGCCACCGCGTCCCGTATCCGCAGCACCTGCAGCTTGCGCGTGATCTGGATCGGGTCGGTGCGCCCCAGCTCGCTCTCCTCCGCGAGGATGAGCTTCTCCAGCTCGGCGCGATCGACCAGCTTGATCAGCGTCTCGTATTTCCACAGCGCGCCGCAGCGCAGACCGCCTTTCACCATTGCCTGGGTGAAGCCGATTTCATAGGTCCGGACGATATAGGATTTCGCCGGCACCGGCCGCACATTGCCCCAGAATTTGGCGAATGTTTCGGAACGCAGCGCCGCCGGTCCGAACCCCAGAAAGAACGACTGCAAGTGATAGCGGACCTGCCAGCTCTCGGTCAGGCCCCAGATATCCATCTTGTTGTAGTCCAGCCGTCGCAGCACGTCGCCGAGCGGCAATAGTGGGCCGAACACGCTGTCATTGACCAGAATAAGTTCTTCCGTGTCGGCGCGCGGCAAGCCCAATTCATGAATAGCGTCCGCCCAGGCGCCGAAATCATAGCCGATATTGCGGCGTATGATCACCGCCGTGCATAGCTCGCGCAGCGCCAGCATGGCTTCCGGCCGCAATTTGCCGGAATTCGTCACGAACACGATATCGCGGCCGTTTTCCTTCAGGTCGCGCATGTAGTCCAGCAATTGCTGGCGCACCACGCCGCGCGAATCGAAATGCATGAACAGCACCAGCCTGGCTCCGAGCGTGAGTTCGTCCGCCGGCCAGATCGAGAGGATTTGCCGTTGCCGGCGGAGCCGGCCGATCAGCACCGCCAACGGGATCACCAAATACCATTTAATGAAATGCAGGAATTTGCGGAGTCTACGCCTCACCCCGCCATCCCGCGCAAATCATCCGGCGCGCCGGCGTAAGCCGGCAAGAAGCTTTGCAAAAGCACGCCGGCCTCGGCGCCGCGATCCAGCCGGTTCAGCGCCAGGATCTCGCCCCGCAGCGCTGGCCAGAACAGCGGATCGGCATCGCCGCCGCCGGCTTCATCCGCGGGCGCCAGCTTTACCAGCGCGTCTCGCAGCCGGGCGAACAGTGCCGCCGCGCGTCGCACGTCGCCGCCATCCTGCAGCGCCAGCAGGCCGGCGGCAAACAGCGCGTTACGCGCGGTCTCGTTATAAGGCGGCCGCAGCCGCAACAGGGCCGGATCGACCACCGTGAGCAAGCCGCGAGCCAGCCTATATTCCGCGCGATTCACCAGGGTGACGAAGGCCGCGAAAGCCAGATCGGCGACGCGATCCTCGGCCAGCCCGCTGCCGGCCGCGTCCTCCAGCAGGCCGGGGATCCGTGCCGCCTCGCCGCCCGGCTGCAATTCCAGCAGCAACGCCGCCGCCAAAGCGTCCTGCCGCAGAGACGGCGGACAATGCGCCAGCCGGCGTTCCACCGCGCCGTGCCCGCGCAACCGCCGCGCCTGAGCGAATTTGCCTTCATTGACCAGCCGCACAAACCCATCGACATACAACGCGTCGACCACCGCCGGATCGATCGAGCGTGTTTTCAGCGTCAGTATCCGCGCCACCGCCTCGTCGGTTTGCCCCTGTTCAAAAGCCAGCAGCACCATGGCGACACGGGCATCGTCGGCTTCGGCGCTCTCTTCCGTCTCCAGCGCCGGCATGATCCCGCAAGCCGCCATCAGCGCCAGCGCCTCCTCCAGCCGTTTCGCGTTCACTAGGCCGGTAAACGCGCCGAACAGGAGCGCTAGCCGGCGTTCATCGCCGGTTTCCAGCGCGGTAAGCCGGCCCGGCACCGCCGCCGGATCGCCGTTTGCGAGATCAGCCACGGCAAAAGCGATCGCCGTGTCGCGCCGCAACACGGCGTCCGCGCGGGCCGCCAATGCCGCCACGTCATGGGCCGCCGCATAGGCCTCGGCCTCCGCGAACCGCGTGGCGTTGACCAGCCGGATGAAGGCCTCCAGCAGCAGCGCCTCCCGTCGCCTGGCGGGGATGTCCAAGCCCTCAAGCCGCGCCGGCACCGCCGCCGGATCGCCAGCGGCAAGATCGAGCACCATCAGCGCCAGTTGCGCGTCCCGCTTCATCTCGCCCTCCGCCCGCGACGCCAGCGCGGCCATCTCATGGTCCCGGATGAAATCGACCGCTTCATCATAACGCGCCGCGTTCACCAGCCGCACGAACGCTTCCAGCAGTAATGCCTCGCGCCGGGCCGGCGGCAAGTCCAGCGGGTGCAGGCGATCCGGCACAAGCAGCGGATCACCCACCGCAAGGTCAAGCACGATCTGGGCCAATGCCGCGTCCTGCCGGAGCTCGCCGGCTGCCCGCGCCGTCAGCCCCGCCACATCGTGCTCCGGAATAAACGCCAGCGCCTCATCGTAGCGTGCGGCGTTGACCAGCCGCACGAACGCCTCCAGCAACAAGACCTCGCGCCGCGCCGGTTCCAGGTCCAGTTCCTTAAGCCGCCCCGGCACCGCCGCCGGATCGCCGGCCGCGAGGTCCAGCACCAGCCGCGCCAGCCGCGCGTCTCGCGCCGCCTCGCCGGCGCCCACCCGCTTCAGGCAAGCCTCAAAATCCCCGGCCGCCACCACCGCCAAAGCTTCGTCATAACGGGACGCGTTGACCAGCCGGGTGAAGGCCAGGAGAAAAATCTCGTCGGCCGGCTCGTCCATCTCGCGCAGCGCCGTCGCGTAGCCAAAGGCGCGCAGCGTCTCCCCGCCCGGCGCCAGCGCCAGATTGGCGAGGCTCATCAGCGCGTCCCGCCGCAAATTCGCTGGCAGCCCGACCGGCTCATCCAGCCCCACCGCAGCCTGCAACGCGGTCGCGGCCTCATACGCACCGGCATTGACCAGCCCGACCAGCCCACGCCACGCCGCGATATTTTGCTCCGGCGCGCGCGCCACGAGAGCCGTTAGCGCCGCCACCGCTTCACCATCCCCGGCATCGGCCTGGCAAATAAGAATTTCGACCTCCGCCGCCCGGCGCAAATTCGCCGACAGGCCGTCGCCCAGCGAGCGCTGCGCCAGCGCCCCCTGCAGCGCGTCGATTGCTTGCACCGCCAGCCGGAACAGCGGCAGCAACGCGCCCCGCGCTTCACCGGCGCCGAGACGCTGCATGGCGCGGCCGAACAGGATCATCCCCAGCCCCAGCGGCATTATTTGCCCCAGCGCCGCCAGGCTCGCCGCCGCCGTCGCCGCCGGCAACGACTCGATCGTGTCGAGGTCGACCTCAAACCGCGCCCGCACCGCCGGCAGCAACGCCGCCCAGGCAGAAGCCGCCGGCCCGGCATCGCCGTCATTCGCCGCCTCGAACAACCCGCGCCCGGCAAAGCCCAGCCGCAGATCGCTGGTCGCCGCCGCCGCCTCCGCCCGCTCCACCAGATAGCGCCGGTACAAACCCCGCCCCGTCATGAAGTCCTCAAGCAGCGCAAACGGCGCCGGCGACGCATAAGCGATCAGAGACATCGCTTCCCGCTTGATCAGCACCTCGGCAAAGCCGGCGGCCCGCAATGCAAACTCCAGACTTTCCGCCGTCTGCAACACCAGATGCGCGCCCGGCGACAGCAACGGCATCAACGAAGCCGCCGGCAGCTCCGGCGTAATCCACGCTGCATCCGGCGTGGTCAGGAGCAACACCCCATCCGCGCCCACCGCCGCCCGCATCAGCCGGAAAAAAGCCGGCGGGTCCGCCAAATGCTCCACCACCTCGGTCGCCAGCACCACGTCATAGGCGCCGCCGGCCAGATCATCCGCGCCGAAATATGCTTGGGCAATATCCAAACCCAGCTCCCGCGCGCCGAATTCCGCCAGCGGCGACGGGTCATAGCCCCGCCCGTTCCAGCCCCGCGCCCGTATCCCGAAATCCAGCCCGAACCCGTAAGCGCCACCGATCTCCAGCATGCGCGCCCCCGCGGGCTTGTCGATCCGCGTCAATGGCGCCGTGATCGGCCACACTCCCGCGCCCAGCTGCACCTGATAGGTATGCCAGCCGATCTCGATCAGCTCGTCCGAGCTGTAATCCATCGTCTCCGGATTATCCGGAAAGCGCGCGCCGCACCGCCCGCAAACCTGCAGCACGAAATGATGCGCATCCCCCGGCGGCCGGTAATCGATCTCCAACAGCCGCCGCGCCGGCTCTTTTGCGCCGCAATTCGGGCAGCGCGCCACCGCCTCGCCCTGAACCCACGTTACCTCAACATGCGCCGCTATGCGGATTTTCCCGCTGACCATCCGCTTAATCGAACAGCGCCGGCACGCGGACCTTAAGCGCCGCGTTCAGCTCATCCCGCCTGGCCCACAAACTGCGATACCATGCCGCCCGCGGCGCCATCTGGTACGCCGCCATCCGGTGCTTCGCCACATGCGCGCGCGCCGCGTCCGCCATCCGCCGCGCCGCGTCCGGATAAGCCAGCATCCGCAACAGCGCCGCCCGCAGCTGCGCCGGTGTCTCGAACATCAGCCCGGTCACGCCGTCCTCGATCGTCGCATGGTACACCACGCGGCTCGCCAGCGCCGCCACCCGCGCCGCCGCCGCCTCGATAAACTTCAAATCCGATTTCGCGCGGTTGAACACCGTGTCGACCAGCGGCATGAACGCGATCTCGGCATTGCCCAGCATCCGCAAATACGTCGCGTAATCGCACATCGGCGTAAAACTCTTGTGCGGCGTCTCCAGCGCGTCAAAAAACGCCTGATCGTGCACCACTTGGAATCGCAGCCGGTCACCGACCGCCCGCGCCACCTCATTCAGCGCCGACATATACGGCGCCCAATCCTCGCCCCGGTTCAGCGCCGCAAAAAATAGCGTGAGCTTGTCCGGGTCGTTAAAATTATGCACCGGCGGCAGCTCGAACACGCCGTTCGGGAACAGCCCCACTTCCGGATTATGTTCGCGCAGCACTTCGGCCAGCGGCGCCGTGCTGGTCTGCACCGCGTGCACCGCCTTGAAGGTCAGCAGCGTGTCAAGCGCCACGCCGCGCTCTTCCATGAACACCGGATGGTCGTCGAATTCGCAGACGATCACGTAGCCTTTCGCCAGCATGGCGCGCACCCGCGCGATCCCGGAATCGCCGAATAGCAGCGGCCGGTGCAGCACCGCGATCCGGGGCGCGCCGGGGATCGACGGCTCAAGCTCATGTTCCGAAACGATCGTGGCAAACAACGAGCTGTCGGTGCGCAGTGCCCGGACCGGCTCCACCACCCGCACGTCGCTCACCCCGCCCTGCGGCGTCAGCATGGTGGCGTTCACCACCATCCGTTCCGGCGCGGTTTTGCGCGCCCGCCAGATGTATTGCAGCGGCCCGGCGCGGTTCAGATACTCCGCCGGATCGACCCCGATCGCCCGCAGAGACGGCGCCATGGCGTTGGTGAAGCGCGAGGCGTCTTCCATCGCGATTGGCCGCGCCGCCACGTCGGAAAGTTGCAGCCCGGCGTCGGTCAAAATCTTCCCCATCGTGCGCGGCGTGAACCAGCGCAGATGCGTGCGGTCGAACAGCCCCTGCTCCTCGTAATCGAAGGTGCCGTTCAGCAAAGCCAGTGCGAACCGCCAGTGCTCGACATTCGGCATGCAGATCAGCACCGTGCCGTCCGGCGCCAGATGCTCCACATGCGCCGCCAGCACGCTCCACGGCTCGCGCAGATGTTCCAGCACATCGCCATAGACGATGCAGTCGATGCCATCGGGCACCGAAAACGGCATCGGCGTGACCTCCACGTCGGCGCACACGGCCTCGCTCAGGCGCGCCGCCGCATGTCCCACCGCCTCCTCGTCGGTATCCACGCCGAGCATCCGCGCATTCGGGTTGCGCCGCAGATAAGCCTCGCCCAGCGCCCCCTGCGCGCAACCGACATCCAGAACCGTGCGGGCGGAAAGTGGTATCTTGTCCAGGAGTTCGGGGTTCGCGTAGTCCGGATAATGCGTGTGGCCGGCAATCAAGCGCTTTTCCCCGTCAGGTGCTGGAGGCTCTATACTAGATCAGCTTGTGCCCGGCCAACGCCCTGATAGGCAAATCCCGCGGCCCGCATCGCCGCCGGCTCGAACACGTTGCGCAGATCAACTACCACGCGCCCGCGCATCGACTGTTTCAGCCGCGCCGGCGACAGCGCCCGGAACTCGTTCCATTCGGTCATCAGCACCAGCACGTCGGCTCCCGCCACCGCCGCCGGCGCGTCCGCCGCGTACTCCACCGCTGGTGGCAGCAGCGGCTTCGCGCCCGCCATCGCCTCCGGGTCGAACGCCACCACTTCGGCGCCGGCTTCCACCAGCCCGCGCACCAGCGGCAGAGACGGCGCTTCTCGCATATCATCGGTCTCCGGCTTGAACGCGAGGCCCAGCACCGCGACGCGCTTGCCCGCCACCGTGCCGCCGCAGGCCGCGATTACCCGCGCTGCCAGACCCTCTTTCCGTGCGTCGTTCACCTCCACCACCGCGTTGATCAGCCGGCTCGGCGCGCCCGCCTCTTCGGCGATCCGCACCAGCGCCAGCGTGTCCTTCGGGAAGCAGGAGCCGCCGAAGCCCGGCCCGGGATGCAGAAATTTCCGCCCGATCCGCCCATCCAACCCGATCCCGCGCGCCAGGTCATGCACGTCCGCGCCCAGCCGCTCGCACAGATCCGCCATTTCGTTGATGAAGGTGATCTTCATCGCCAGAAACCCGTTGGCGGCATATTTGATCAGCTCCGCGCTCTCCAGCCCGGTGAACACGATCGGCGCCTCGATAAGGTAAAGCGGCCGGTACAGCCGCCGCAGCACTTCCCGCGCCCGTTCGCTATCAGTCCCCACCACCACGCGGTCCGGCCGCATGAAGTCGGTGATCGCACTCCCCTCGCGCAGAAACTCCGGATTGGCCGCCACCTCGATCGCCAGCTCCGGCCGCAGCGCTTGAGCCAGCGCCGCGATCTTCCGCCCGGTCCCGACCGGCACGGTGGACTTGGTCACGATGATCGCCGGATGGTCCAGCGCCCGCACCACCTGCTCCACCGCCGCGAACACGTAAGTCAGATCGGCGTGGCCATCGCCGCGCCTGGCCGGCGTGCCGACGGCGATCAACACCGCCTCCGCCTCCGCGATCCCGTCGGCTAGATGCTCCGGAAACGCCAACCGCCCGGCGGTGGCATTCTCCGCCACCAGTTTGTCCAGCCCCGGCTCATAAATCGGTATTTTCCCCTCCAGCAGCATCCGCCGCTTGCCCGGATCAGCCTCATAAACCGAAACCGAAACACCAAACTCCGCGAAACAAGCGCCCGAAACCAGCCCCACATACCCGCCGCCAATAATTGCGATCTTCATACAGTCCTCGGTTCTCAACCGTCAGTTGTCAGTTGCGGTGATAACGTTAAGGGCGAGAAAAGAGGCAACAGTTTGTTCGCCCGCCGCAGTTGTACCGTCACGCCGGCGCAGGCCGGCGTCCACGACTTTTTCTTCCCGACTGCGGTTCAAACAGCCAACCCGCCAACTGGCTGAGGCTCAAAGGCGTCTTGCACTCGACGGCGCAAACGTCATCTGCCAACGACAAGAAAATGACGGCTGAACCTTCGCTCGCCTATCTGGCGATCCCCCGCCACCTCGCGCTCCTCGCCGGTCTCGCGCTGTTTTCGGGTATCGTCGTGCGGGTGATGATCGCCATCGGCGTGCCCGACTTGCCCGATGCCCGGAAAGCCCATACCGAGCCGGTGGCAAAATCCGGCGGCGTCGGCATCGTCGCCGCCTTTCTGCTCGGCGTTCTACTCCTGTACCGCTACGGCCAGGTCTCCCGCCTGGCGGAGGGCTACTTCATCGGCGTGATCGCCGCCGCCGTGCTGATGGCGGCGATCTCCTTTCTGGACGACCTGTTCGCGCTCTCCTTCCTGGTCAAACTGGCTACCCAGCTGATCGCCGCCGCCGCCGCGGTCGCCTCCGGCCTGTGGCTGCACGTGCTGGCGCTGCCCTATTATGGCGCCATCGACGTCGGCTGGCTCGGCGTGCCGCTGACGATCTTCTTTCTCCTGTTCATCACCAACGCGATGAACTTTATCGATGGTCTGAACGGCCTGGCCGGCGGCGTCACGCTGATCGCCTGCCTGTTCCTGGCCGGCATCGCCGCCGTCTATGGCGGGTTTTTCGTCTACACCGCCTCGCTGCTGCTGGCCGGCGGCGTGCTTGGCTTCCTGCCGTTCAACTTCCCCCGCGCGCAAATTTTCATGTCCGATGTTGGCAGCCAGTTCTGCGGCTTCATGCTGGCGCTGTTCGGCATCGCCGCCGCTCGCTTCGAAGCCGCGCCCTTGTCCTTCCTGCTGGTCCCCCTGCTGCTCTCCGGCGTGCTGTATGACGTCGCCTTCACCTTGGTCCGCCGCATTTTCGCTGGCGAGAACATCGCCCGCGCCCATAATGGCCACCTGTACCAAGTCGCGCGCCGCGCCGGGATGGATGCCGCCTGGGTCGCGGTCCGGCACTGGATGTTCGCGGTCATTGGCGGCCTCACCGCCATCGCCTTTCTCGCCGCACCCCCAGCGTGGAAACTCCCCATCGCCCTGCTGCCGCTCATCGCGCAGCTGCTCTGGACCGTCATCGTCATCCGCGCCGCCGCCGCCGTACGCCTCGGCCGTTGGTAAGGGCGCTTTCCGAAAGATAAAAAGCCGCCTATGCTCTCGAAAAAACTGGATTGAACGAATTGGCAAGAATTGCTCTGGTCACCGGCGGCACGCGCGGCATTGGCGCCGCCATCAGCGTCGAACTGCAACGCGCCGGCCGGCACGTGATCGCCACCTACGCCGGCAACACGGAGGCCGCGGAAGCCTTTTCCAAGGAAACCGGCATCGAAACCGTGCGCTTCGACGTTTGCGACTATGACCAATGCGCGACCGCCGTCGCCACCATCGCCGCCCGCCACGGCACCATCGAGATCCTGGTCAACAATGCCGGCATCACCCGCGACACCACCATCGCGAAAATGACCCGCGACATGTGGGACGCGGTGATCGACACCAATCTCGGCTCCTGCTTCAACCTGTCGAAACTCTGCTTCGATGGCATGAAAGACCTTAAATTCGGCCGGATCGTCAACATCGGCTCGGTCAACGGCCAGGCCGGCCAATACGGGCAGGTCAATTACGCCGCCGCCAAATCCGGCATCCACGGCTTTACGAAGGCGCTGGCGCAGGAGGGTGCCCGCTACAGCATCACGGTCAACGCGATCGCGCCGGGTTACGTGGATACGGAAATGGTGCGCGCGGTGCCGGCCGACGTGCTGCAGAAAATCATCGCCCGCATTCCTCGCGGCCGCCTCGGCACCGCCGGAGACATCGCCCGCGGCGTCTGCTTCCTCACCGCCGACGAAGCCGACTTCATCACGGGATCGACCATCTCCATCAACGGCGGCCAGCACATGTACTGATAACCCGTTCTGCCAGCCATCTGACGCGCTTTTTCCGGCTTGCGTTGCTCGCGTATGATTAAGGCACGCTGCGCTACGGGTCTGAAAAATTCACACCAGCTCCCTCGCCATAATGAATTACCGGCCCATGCCGCTATGCTAGTCTTCCGGCGCGATCGTCACCGCCAGCCCGTTCAGCGCCGTGGTCATCTGCACCTGGCAAGACAGCCGCGAGGTCGGCGTGCGATGCGCCGCGACTTCAAGCATATCCTCCTCGTCATCATGCACCGGCCCCAGCCTCCCGAACCAGGCTGGATCGACGATCACGTGGCAGGTGCCGCAGGAACAGCCGCCGCCACATATCGCCAGCAGTTCGGCATATCCGGCGTCCACGATGGTCTCCATCACGCTGCGCCCGGCCGCCGCCTCAACCGCCGCCGTCACGCCGGCGCGGTTGGTGACGTTCAATCTGGGCACCGCTAACCCGCCGTCACCACGACCACGTGGTCGGCGTCTACCTCCATCAGACATTGATGCAACGCGCCGATCGCGTTCAGCATCATCTCGCCGGCGTTGTCGTCCTCTTCCTCGGCGAACTCCTCATACGCATCGGCTAGCTCACTGACCGAAAACGCATCCGGGTTCAACTTCGACAAATACTTCTGCTGGTCTTCCAGCGTTAGAATAAACACCAGCGTCTCGGCCGCCTCGGCGATCTCCGCCACCACTTCGTTCTCGCTGGTTTCCAGGTCGATGTCGTACTCTTCCGCCAGCACCGGCAGCAGCACGGAAAACACCTCGCCATCCTCGTCAAAATCCGAAACCGCCGTGCCGTTGGCGGCCAGAAACGCCTGGAAGGCCTGCGGGTCGTCATCCGCGGCGGCGGCGACCAATTCGGCCAGGTTGGACCGGGGCAGACGGGTAAAGGTGGCGCTGGCCGGCATCGCACTACTCCGGATTTTGACGCTTAATAACAGCGCCCCCGCGCGCTGCCAACGCTGATTCAGAGCCTCTAAGCTGCTTGCAGTGCTCGGCCCAGATCCTCTGTCAAATCTTGCGTATCTTCCAACCCGACCGACAGCCGCACGATGCCGTCGGTGATGCCGAGCTTCGCCCGCTCCTCCGGCCCGATCCGCAAATGCGTGGTGGTCGCCGGATGCGTCGCCAGCGATTTCGTGTCGCCCAGATTGTTGGAGATCGAGATCACCTGGAACGCGTTCATCATCCTAAACGCCGCCGCCTTGCCACCGGCAAGCTCGAACGTCACCATCGTGCCGCCGGCGCTCATCTGGCTCATCGCCAGGTTCTGCTGCGGATGATCCGGCCGTGTCGGATACAGGCTCCGCGCCACCTTCGGCGATTCCGCCAGAAACCCCGCCACGGCGTCGGCGCTTTTACTCTGCGCGGCGACGCGCAGGCCCATCGTCTCCAGCCCCTTCAACACCACCCAGGCGTTGAAGGGCGACATCGCCGGGCCGGTGTTGCGGAAAAACGGCTGAAACACGTCGGTCATCCACTGGTTCCGCCCCAGTACCGCGCCGCCCAGCACCCGCCCTTGCCCATCCATATGTTTGGTCGTGGAATACACCACGATATCCGCGCCGAACTCCATCGGCCGCTGCAGCAGCGGCGTGGCGAACACGTTATCCACCACCACCAGCGCGCCCGCCGCGTGGGCCAGATCGCATACCGCGCGCAGATCGACGATCTCCAGCATCGGATTGCTCGGCGTCTCCAGCAGCACCATTGCCGTCGGCTGACTCAGCGCTGTCCGCCATTCATCCATGCTGGTGCCGTCCACGAACACCGCCTCAATCCCGTATTGCGGCAACAGCGTGCTGACGATCCAGTGGCAGGACCCGAACAGCGCCCGCGCGGCCACCAACCGGTCGCCGGTTTTCAGCGTGCTCAGCATGGCCGCGTGCACCGCCGCCATGCCGGTCGCCGTGCAGCGGCACGCCTCCGCGCCCTCCACTTCCGCGAGCTTGCCCTCCAGCATCTGCACGGTCGGATTGGCGAAGCGCGAATACTGAAAATGCGGCACCTGGTTGGCGAACACCGCCTCCGCCAGCTCCGCATTGTCGTACACAAACCCCGAGGTCAGAAACAACGCCTCCGCGTTCTCATCCAGATTGGTGCGTATCCGCCCGGCATGGATCAAACTCGTCGCCACCCGCCGCTTGCCTGTCTCGCTCATCCCCCGCCTATAAACCCGCCGCTTGCACCGTCAATCCGCCGCCGCTAACTTGAGTAGGCCGGGCGGGTATGATGTAATGGTAGCCTGTTAGCTTCCCAAGCTTGATGCGCGGGTTCGATTCCCGCTACCCGCTCCAAAAGTCCGTCATTGCGAGCGCAGCGAAGCAATACAGAACCAGGCCGCCGAAGACGCCGAGGCGCGCGTTAATAAATCGCCGTCTCTCCCACATCCAGCGTCACAAACCGCCCCGCCGGCTCCCCCGCAACCTCCATCGCCCGCGCCAATTCCCGCGGCGGCTCGTCAATCGGCTCCGCCGTCAACTGAAACGTGCCAAAGTGCATCCCCACCGCCTGCTTCGCGCCGGTATCTTGCATCGCTTGCACCGCCTCCGCCGGGTTCATATGAACGCTGCCCATCATCCAGCGCGGCGCGTAAGCGCCGATCGGCAGCAGCGCCAGATCGGGCGCCCCCAGCCGGGCGCCGATTTCTCTGAAGTACTTGGTATAGCCAGTGTCGCCGGCGAAATAGATCGCCCGGCCCGCAAACTTCAGCATGAACCCGCACCACAGCGTGCGATTCCGGTCCCGCAACGTGCGCGCCGCGAAATGCCGTGCCGGCGTCGCCGTGATTTCCGCCGCGCCGAACTGATGGCTCTGCCACCAATCCAGCTCCACCACGCCGGCGATCCCCCGCGCCGCGAAATACGCCGCGTTGCCCAGCCCGGTGACGATCGGCAGCCCGGCAAACCGCCGCCGCAACGCGCGCAACGCCGCCAGGTCCAAATGGTCGTAATGATTATGCGACAGGAGCACCAGATCGATCTTCGGCAGCGCCTTGAACGCGATCCCCGGCGCCCGCACCCTGCGCGGCCCCGCTGCCTGCGTCGGCGACGCCCGCAATGCAAAAACCGGATCGGTCAGCACCGTCAGCCCGCCCACGCGCAGCAAAAAACTTGCATGCCCGATAAACGTCACGCCGATCTCGCTTGTCCCCAGCGCGCCCTCCGGCGGGGGATAAACAGCGTTTGCCACATGCTTTGGCCAGGTCGACCATCCTTCCGGCATCCGCTGCCGCACGAACCGATTCCACAAAAACGACGCAATGCCGAACCGCCGCCCACTTGGAGCGGAGGTGCGGTTCGCCGGCTCCGGGTTGAAGAAATGCTCGCCGTCGAAATGGTCTGACACTGGATAAGCCATCGGCGGCATATAGGGTGCGCGTCTCCCGAGGCTGGGCAAAATTCTACTGTGCCGGCCATCCGAAGGCTGTTTCTCCGCTCCGGTGTTCAAGGCCGAGAAGGCCGCTCCGTTCCGGTGCTCAAAAACAACCTCGGCCGGCGCCAAGAGGCGCCTCTGGCGCGGCACAGCGAATTCGTGCCCAGCCTCTCCGCTTTTGAACCCGCCGCAAACGCACTAAAACCTAGCCATGCCCAGCTATCGCTTCCACCAGGTCGACGTCTTCACCACCACGCCGCTGTCCGGCAACCCGCTCGCCGTCGTTCCCGCCGCGGACGCCATGACGGACGCGCAAATGGCCGCCTTCGCCAACTGGACCAATCTCAGCGAGACCACGTTTCTGCTCCGCCCCAGCGATCCTCGCGCCGATTACCGGGTCCGCATTTTCACCCCCAGCGCCGAACTGCCCTTCGCCGGCCACCCTACCCTCGGCTCCGCCCACGTCTGGCTGGCCGAAGGCGGCGCGCCGCAGGGCGAGCACCTGATTCAGGAATGCCCCGCCGGGCTGATCCGAATCCGCCAATCCGGCGACGCCAGCCTCGCCTTTGCCGCGCCGCCCCTGCGCCGCGCCGGCCCGGTGGACGCCGCCACGTTCGCCCAGATCACCGCGGCACTGCGCGTCGCCCCCACCGCCATCCTCGCCGCCAACTGGGTGGACAACGGCGCCGGCTGGATCGCCGTCAGGCTCGCCAGCCGCGACGCGCTGCTCGCTTTGCGCCCTGATTTCGCGGCCATGGCCGGCCTCAACCTCGGCGCCATCGCGCCCTGGCCCGGCGGCGAGGCCGACTTCGAGGTTCGCGGCTTCGTGCCCGATCTCGGCATCACGGAAGACCCCGTCACCGGCAGCCTGAACGCCGGCCTGGCGCAATGGCTGATCGGCGAAAATCTCGCCCCCGCTTGTTATACCGTCCGCCAGGGCACCGCGCTTGGCCGCGCCGGCCACGTCACCGTCGAGCAGCAGGGGGCCGACATCTGGATCGGCGGCCGCACCACCACCGTCATCACCGGCGCGCTCGAACTTTGACGCCCCATCACGTGAGCGGGGGCGACACGATTTTCGCGGCCATCACGGGCCGCGGCGGCGCGGTGACGGTGCTCCGCCTGTCCGGCGCCGCCGCCTTCACGATCATGCGGGCGCTTGGACCGCCGCTGCCGCCGCCGCGCCGCGCTACGCTGCGCACACTGCAAGACAGCGCCGGCAACGTTCTGGACCACGCCCTCGTCACCAGCTTCCCCGCACCCGCCAGTTTCACCGGCGAGGACTGCGTGGAGCTCGGCCTGCATGGTGGCCGCGCCGTGCTCGCCGCCGTCTCTGACGCGCTGGTGGCGCTGGGCGCCCGCCCCGCCGAACCCGGCGAATTCTCTCGCCGCGCTTTTTTCAACGGTCGGCTCGACCTGCTGGAAGCGGAAGCCACCGCCGACCTGATCGCCGCCGAAACCGAAGCCCAGCGCCGCCAGGCCCTGACCGGCGCCGACGCCCTGGCCGCCGCCTGCGCGCGCTGGCGCGAGGCGCTGCGCCAGCTGCTCGCGCAACAGGAAGCGCTCATCGACTTCCCGGACGAAGACCTGCCGCCGGAAGTGGAGCAAAAACTCGTCGCCGCCATCGCTGCCCTGCACGCCGAGATCACCGCCGCCCTGGCCGCCGCCCCCGCCGCCGCCCGCCTGCGCGACGGCTTGGAATTCGTCATTTTGGGCGCGCCCAACGCCGGCAAATCCACTCTCTTGAATGTGCTCGCCGGCGCCGACATCGCCATCGTCGCCGACACCCCCGGCACCACCCGCGACGCCATCGGCGCCAGGCTCGACCTCGCCGGCATTCCGGTCCACCTCACCGACACCGCCGGCCTGCGCGCCACCACCGACGCGATAGAAGCCGAAGGCATCGCCCGTGCCCTGACCCACGCCCGCGTCGCCGATTTTTTGCTCCGCCTCATCCCCGCCGACGCGCCTGAGCCGATAAAGCTCCTCGAAGCTTTGCCCGAGAAACCAGCCCTGGATATTTTCACGAAAGCCGATCTCGCCACGGCGCCGGCCCCTGCCGGCATGTTGGCGATCAGCGCCGCTACGGGCCAAGGCCTGCCCGCCCTCATCATCCGCCTCACCGAAATCGCCACCGAACTTACCGATACCGCCGGCCTCGCCGCCATCGCCCGCCCCCGCCAAACCGCTTGCTTGACCGAAACCGCCGCCGCCCTATCCCGCGCCCTCACAAACCCCGATCCCGACCTCCGCGCCGAAGACCTCCGCACCGCCACCACCACCCTCTCCCGCCTCACCGGCATCATCGGCGTGGAGGAAATATTGGACGCAGTGTTCAACAGCTTCTGCATTGGCAAATAGCGGTCCCACCAAACCGGCCGGGTTCGGGTGCCGATTTTTTCCTGTCCCGCCGGTGTGTTCACCATGCATTAAGGCGCGGGAAGCAAGCTGATCGTATCGCACCCACCAGCTTTGAAGGCGCCCCACATGCTCGACAGCCAGACGATGGAAAACGCAGAGCGTAGACGGCACATGCGCCTTCCCACGCGCCAAAGCGCCGAGCTATTTCTGGGGTCCGCGCAGGCCAATCATGTCTGCATGGTTCTGGATAGATCTTCCAGCGGGGTTCAGGTCGACCTTGGCGAAACCATGGATCTGCCCGACACAATGATTATCCAATTCAGCAGCCAGGCGTCGCAGCTTGTCCGCCGCTGCTGGGCTGCGGGCACCAGAGCGGGGATGGAGTTTATCGGCGCCCCAAGCCAAGGCGCGACAGGCGCGGACGCCGCAACTAACCGATCGTTAGAATTGCCATCCGAAACAGGAGGTCTTGCGGCGACTGCATCTCAGGTGGCGGCGGCGTTGCAGCAAATCGAACGTTTGATCCGGGGCTTTCTCAATGTCGGGCAAGAACAGGACGCCGTGATCTTCTCTGAAATAGGATCGAGGGTTGGCGGCGGATACCGACATAAGGTAACGATTATTGCGCCTCAGGCCGAGGCAGCGGCGCTGCGGATCGAGACCGCGATAAACCAGAAGGTCTTGCGATCTCCGCTGCGTGGCTCACTCGAACTGTTAAAAAGACCAGAGACTGTTGCATTATGAAATAGCGTTTGCGGAGCTATGAGGAGTTCCAGGCGAGTGGTAATCCAAGGCAGCTGATCTGAAGGCGTTCGTCAGCGTCTCGCGCTGATGAAGAAACTTCGCTAACACTCGCCCCATGCGCTATGACGTCATCATAATCGGCGGCGGCCATGCGGGGTGCGAGGCTGCGGCCGCGTCCGCGCGTACCGGCGCTGCCACGTTGCTGATTACCCACCGGCATGACCGGTTGGGGGAGATGTCGTGCAACCCCGCCATCGGCGGCATCGGCAAAGGCCACCTGGTGCGGGAGATTGATGCGCTGGATGGTCTAATGGCCAAGGCGGCGGATGCTGCTTGTATTCATTTTAAGCTACTGAACCGGACTAAAGGTCCGGCCGTGCGGGGGCCGCGGGCGCAGGCGGATCGGGGGCTGTACCGCGCCGCCATCCAGTCTCTGCTCGCGGCGCAGCCCAACCTCACCATGATCGAGGGTGAGGCTACGACATTCCACCGCACCCCGGACGGCCGGTTGTCCGGAGTCTCCACCGCCGATGGGAATTTTTTCGCCGCGACGGCGGCCGTCCTGACAAGCGGCACGTTTCTCAACGGGCTTCTTCACTTTGGAACAAAAAAGGAACACGGCGGTCGATTGGGTGATGCCGCCGCCACTAGCCTCGCCGACTGTTTACGCGCCCTGAACCTGCCGCTCGGCCGGTTGAAGACCGGCACGCCGCCGCGCCTGTCGAAAGCTAGCATCGACTGGGACAATCTGGCGGCCGATCCAGGCGAAAACCCGCCCGAGCCGTTCTCCGCCCTCACCGCGCGCATCACCAACCGGCAAATCGCCTGCCGCGTCACCGCCACCACCCCCGCCACCCACGCCATCATCCGCGACAACATCCACAAATCCGCCGTCTACGGCGGCGCCATCGCCGGCCGCGGCCCCCGCTACTGCCCTTCCATCGAGGACAAGGTCACCCGCTTTGTCGATAAGACCAGTCACCAGATCTTCCTGGAGCCGGAGGGTCTGGACGATGACACCGTCTATCCGAACGGCATCTCCACCTCGTTGCCGCCGGATGTGCAGGAACACGTGGTCCACTCCATCCCCGGTCTGGAACACGCCGTCCTGCTCCGCCCGGGTTATGCGGTGGAATATGATTATGTCGACCCCCGGGCTTTGGATCACAGCCTGCAGGTGAAAGCTCTGCCCGGCCTGTTCCTTGCCGGCCAGATCAACGGCACGACCGGCTATGAAGAAGCCGCGGCGCAAGGGCTGATGGCCGGCCTCAACGCGGCGCGATCCGTTCAGGGCATGCCGGCGGCCATTTTGGCCCGCTCCCAAGCCTATATCGGCGTGCTGATCGACGATCTGGTGACGCAGGGCGTTACGGAGCCGTACCGCATGTTCACGTCTCGCGCCGAATACCGCTTGTCGTTGCGCGCCGACAACGCCGAGCTGCGGCTTACCCGACTTGGTCTCGGCTGGTCCTGCATCGGCGCCGAACGGGAAGTAGCGTTCGCAAAGCTGGTAAGCGACATGGAAAACTTCGGCGGCAGACCGACCGGTAACAGCCGTGCCGCCGACATTCTGAGGGCCGATCAACATTATGCCGGTTACCTCGCCCGTCAGAATGCCGAAATCCGGGCGCGGGAGAAAGACGAGCTGGTGCTGATCCCGCCGGCGTTTGACTACCGGAGAGTTGGCGGGCTTTCGGCTGAGCTGACGGAGAAGCTGGAACGGGTGCGGCCTGCCAGTCTTGGTGCGGCGGGGCGGATTGAGGGGATGACGCCGGCGGCGCTGGGCGCGGTATTTGGCGCCCTGAAAAAGCCGCGCTTGGCGGCGTGAGCGAAGCGCGGCTTCGGCGATTTGTGGCCTTGGTTGAACGTTGGTCGGCGAAGATCAACCTGGTCAGCAAGCATGATGTTCCCCATCTCTGGGAACGTCACGTGCTCGATAGCCTGGCGCTGGCGCCGCTGATCCCGGAGGGAACGGACCATGCTGTCGATCTGGGTTCCGGGGCTGGGTTTCCCGGAGTGGTGCTGGCGATCGCCACGGGTGTTCCGTTCACGCTTATCGAATCAGATGCACGCAAAAGCGCGTTTCTGCGGGAGGCGGCGCGGGAGACTGGTGCGCCGGTTACGGTTCTGACAAGCCGGATAGAAACGGCCACGCCGCCGCCGGCGCGGCTGGTGACGGCGCGGGCACTGGCGCCGCTGGACCGGTTGCTGGGTCTGGCGGCGCCGCATCTGGCGGCGGACGGGGTTTGCCTGTTCCCGAAGGGGCGCAACGTTGAGCCTGAATTGACGGCGGCGAGACGGCTCTGGCAGATGGAGCTGGCGCGGTTTCCTGGGCATGGGCCGGACGCCTGCATCCTGAAGGTGAGCAACATCCGTCATGTCGGAGCAGGCTGAAGGCGGTCCGCCGCGTATCGTTGCCATCGCCAACCAAAAAGGCGGCGTGGGCAAAACCACGACCGCTATCAACCTTGCAACCGCGCTGGCCGCAGGTGGCGAGCGTGTGCTGCTGATCGATCTGGACCCGCAGGGTAACGCTAGCACTGGACTAGGGGTGCCGCGGGCGGCGCGGAGCGGCGGCAGTTACTCGTTACTGGCGGACGAGGCAAAGCTGCCGGCGCTGGTTGTGGCGACGGCGGTGCCCAACCTGGCGCTTGTGCCGGCGGTGGATGATCTGACCGGGGTGGATCTGGAGTTCGGCGCCCGGCGGGGCCGGGAATTTTTGCTCCGCGCCGCGTTGAAGGACGCCGGCGGCTACGGCACCATTTTTATCGACTGCCCGCCGGGGTTGGGCCTGTTGACGCTGAACGCGCTGGTGGCGGCGGACGCGGTGCTGGTGCCGCTGCAATGCGAGTTTTTTGCGCTGGAAGGGATTTCGCAATTGCTGCGGACCATCGAGATGGTGAAGAAGAGCCTCAACCCGCGGCTGGAGCTGGAAGGGATCGTGCTGACCATGTTCGACCGGCGCAACAACCTTTCCGAGCAGGTGAGCGCGGAGGTGCGGGGGCACTTCGGCGCGCAGGTTTATGAGACCGCGATCCCGCGCAACATCAGGATTACCGAAGCGCCAAGCCATGGGCTGCCGGCTTTATTGTATGACTTTCGCTCGGCGGGGGCCCAGGCTTATCTGGCGCTGGCGCAGGAGTATTTGCAGCGGGCTAGAACGCGGGGACGGTCATGAGCAAGGAACAGCCGAGGCGACTGGGACGAGGATTGGCGGCGCTGTTGGGGGACGCGGCGGCGCCGAGCACGGTGACGGCGCCGGGGGTGCAGAGCTTGGCGGTGGATTTGCTGGAGCCGAGCCCGTTCCAACCGCGCCGGCAGATGGATGAGGGGGCGCTGGCGGAGCTTTCCGCCTCGATCGGGCAGCGTGGCGTGCTGCAGCCTTTGCTGGTGCGGCCGAAGCCGGGGCAGGAGGGACGGTATCAGATCATCGCGGGGGAGCGGCGGTGGCGGGCGGCGCAGAAAGTGCCTCTGCATGAGGTGCCGGTGCTGGTGCGGGCGCTGAGCGATACGGATGCGATGGCGGCCGGGTTGGTTGAGAACCTGCAGCGGGAAGATTTGAACCCGGTGGAAGAGGCGCAAGGGTATGAGCGGCTGCTTAACGAATTCGAGATGACGCAGGAGACGCTGGGCGAGGCGATCGGCAAGTCGCGCGCGCATATCGGTAACATGTTGCGACTCTTAAAGCTGCCGGACAAAGTGTTGGAGATGGTGCGAACCGGCGAGCTTTCTTTCGGTCATGCGCGGGCGATCATGTCGCATATGAGCCCGACACTCGTGGCCCGCGAGATCATCAAGAAGGGCCTGTCTGTGCGGCAGACGGAGAAATATCTGGAAACAGCCGGACGATCGATCAACCCGAAAATACTGACCAAAATACCTCGGGAACACCAGCATCTGGACAGCGATCTCGAAGCCGTCAAGCAACAACTCATTGATCGATTGGGCCTACATGTCTCCGTGACGTTCAATGGCACGAAAGGCACGATTATCATCAAGTACGACAATCTTGATCAGTTGGACTCGTTGCTGGCGCTGTTGAACGGGTAATGCTCCACGTGGAGCATTGTGCCGAGGAACGCCATGGAACACATTGATGTTAAAGTATTTCTAGAATTTTCTACATTAGAAGCGCTAGTTCGTATCGCTATCGCATCGGAATAAATCGAATGATATCATGAAGTTAGAGGCGGGGCGGATTGAGGGGTTTTTGGCGCGGCCGGGCGAAGCCGGCGTGGTGCTGGTGTTCGGGCCGGATGGCGGGCTGGTGGCGGAGCGGGGGGTGGCGCTGGCGCGGGGGGTGCTGGGTGCCGGCCGGCGGGACGACCCATTTCGGTATGCGGAGTTGCAAGCGCCGGATGGCGCCACGCTGCTGCAGGAGGCGACGGCGGCGTCTCTTTCCGGCGGGCGGCGGGTGGTGCGGGTGCGGGAAGCCGGTGACGGGCTGGCCAAAGCGGTCGAGACGCTGCTGAACGCCCAAACCGAGGCGCTGGTGGTGCTGGAGGCGGGCGAGCTGACGCCGCGCTCCAAGTTGCGGGCGTTGGCGGAGAAACACGCCAGGGCGGCGGCGATCGCTTGTTATGGGATCGACGGGGCGCGGCTGCCGCGCGCGGTTTCGGAACGGCTGCGGGCGGCCGGTATCGGGATCGATGTGGATGCCGCTGAGTGGGTGGCGCGCAACATTCCCGGTGAGGCAGCGCCGCTGGCGCAGGCCGTGGAGATTCTGACGCTGTATGCCGGCGAAGCGACGCATCTGACTCTTAACGATGTGATGGCGGCGCTGCCGGATGGCGGCGATACCTCGATGCAGGAAGCGGTGGATGCGACGCTGGCGGGCGACGCGGCGGCAATGGACCGCGCGCTGTCTCTGGCGTTCGACGAGGGCATTGCGCCGGTGGGCGTGTTGCGGGTGTTGCTGGGCGAGCTGATGCGGCTGCGGCTGGCCGCGGCTTCCGGTCTGCCGCCGGCGGAGGCCGTGAGCGCGATGCGGCCGCCGGTGTTTTTCAAGCGCGCGCCGGTGGTGGCGAAAGCGCTGGCGCGCTGGCCGTTGCCGCGGCTGAACGATGCGATACGGCAGGCGCTGGCGGCGGAAGCTTCGTGCAAGACCACGCATGTTCCGGATCAGGCGTTTTGCCGGCAGACGTTGTTTTCTTTGGCGGCGCGGGCGCGCACGGCGCACTGATGGTGTTATACGTGGTGACGACGCTTGGATCGTTGCGAGTTAGCAATCGATTCAGTTGTCGGGGTGGCGGAAGGCGCTTCGCTTCTCCGCTTCGCGCTGACCCGGCCACAACGTCAACGCGATTGGTCTAGATGAAGGCAACCAGTCATAGCGTTTGGTCGAACTAAGCTAAGTCAAGTAGATGATAATGCCCACAAAAACTTGTTCTGCGACGTAAAAGGCGTCCGCGAAAACCAAGATCGTGTTATGCTGGACCTCAGCAAAAGGAGGGCAGGATGGCCGAAACCGGCGAAGATAATCTTTCCATTCGAATCGCCGAACTTCAGAAGCGGATCGAGTTGCTGGAAGCCGGCTCGCTGGGTACGCGTGAACGTGTGGTGCGCGATAACAGGCCGGTTCTGATCGATACGACCAAACAGACCATCGAGCGCAACAAGCAGTGGATGCGGGATTTACGCGCGTTGAAGGCCGCGGCGCCGGCGGTGAAGGGTAAACGCGCGGCGGAACGGGCGCGGGCTGTGGTGAATTAGTTCGGTTTGTGGTGACTAGCTAGCCGGCGAAAGACGCGTGGCGGTTTTGGGAGATGCCGGGTCAAGCCCGGCATGACGAATCAACTTCCTTCAATCATGGCGCGGATTTTGGTGCCGAGGGCGTCGAGGGCGAAGGGTTTGGTGAGCATGGCCATGCCGGGATCCAGCAAGCCGTGGCGGACGGCGGCTTTTTCGGCGTAGCCGGTAACAAACAGGACTTTCAGCTCGGGGCGGGCCTCGCGGGCGATTTCGGCGAGTTCGCGGCCGTTCATATTGGGCAGGCCGACATCGGTGATCAGCAAGTCGATGCGGACGCCGGAGCGCAGGATCTGCACAGCCTCGCGGCCGTCCGAGGCTTCCAGATGCTGATAGCCGAGCTCGTTCAGCACTTCGGTGACGATCATGCGGACCGAAGCTTCGTCTTCCACCACCAGTACGGTTTCGCCCTGGCCGCGCGGCGTTTCCACGGCAGGCGGTTTGGGCTCGGCCAGATCCGCCAGCGCGCGCGGCAGATAGAGCCTGATCGTGGTGCCTTGGCCGGGCTCGCTATAGATGCGGACATGGCCGCCGCTCTGTTTCACGAAGCCATAGATCATCGAGAGGCCGAGGCCGGTGCCCTCGCCGACCGGTTTGGTGGTGAAGAACGGGTCGAAGGCTTTCTCCACCACGTCCGGCGTCATGCCGGTGCCGGTATCGGTCACCGAGATCGCCACGTAGTCGCCGGCAAGCACTTCGGCATTGGCGGCGGCGTAGGCGGCGTCCAGCACCGTGTTCCCGGTCTCGATCGTCAGGCGGCCGCCATTCGGCATCGCGTCCCGCGCGTTGATCGCGAGGTTCAGGATGGCGTTTTCCAGCTGGTTGTCATCCGCCAGCGCCGGCCACAGCGTTTCATTCAGGCTGGTCTGCAGTGCCACCTGTTCGCCCAGCGTGCGGCGCAGCAGCTCCTCCATGCCGGCGACTAGGCGGTTCACGTCCGAGGGACGGGTATCCAGCGATTGGCGGCGGGAGAAAGCCAGCAGGCGGTGGGTGAGTGCCGCGGCGCGCTGCGCCGAGGTGGAGGCGGCGTCCATGAAGCGGGGCAGCTCGTTCAGCTCGCCTGTCGCGATGCGACGGCGCACGATGTCGAGCGAGCCGATAATGCCGGTCAGCAGATTGTTGAAGTCATGCGCGATGCCGCCGGTGAGCTGGCCGAGCGCTTCCATCTTCTGGCTTTGCCTGAGCGCCTCCTCGGCGCGGTCGAGTGCCGCCTCTTTCGCGCGCTGTTCGGTGATGTCGCGCAGCACGCAGTACAGCAGGCCTTCGACCTGCACGGCGGTCCAGGAGATCGTCCGATAGTCGCCGCGGTTGGTGCGGATGCGGTTTTCGAACGGCAGCTTGGCCTCGCCCGCCCAGTGCCGGCGCAGGCATTCTTGCGTGCCGGCGATATCGTCCGGATGCAGCAGCCAGTCCAGCGTGCGGCCGACGATGTCGTGATAGCCCCAGCCGAGCGTATGCGACCAGGCGGGATTGATGCTGCGCCAGACGCCGTCCCCGTCCGCCACGCCGAGCAGGTCACGGCTGACATGCCAGATGCGGTCGCGCTCCTGAGTTGCGGCGCGGACGCGTTGCTCCAGCGTTTCGTTCAATTCGCGCAGCGCGCGGTTGGTGCTGTGCTGTTCGCTGATGTCGCGCGAGACGGCGAGCAGCTTCGCCGGTTGCCCATGTGGGTCCAGCATCGGCAGCACCCGCACGTCCCAGAATTTTTCGATGCCGGTGAAGGTGGGGGCGGCCTCCTGGAACTGGTGGGTTCCGCCATCGCGCGCGGCGGCGACGGCGGCGTGCACCATCGGGCGGGCGTGTTCCGGCCAGAAATCCTGCCAGAAGGTGCCTTTCAGTGCGGCGAACTCGGTGATGCCCATGATGCGCTGGCCGCCGTCGTTCATGAACAGCAGGCGGCCCTCGAGGTCCAGCACCTTGATGCAGTCGCCCGAGGAGGTGAGCACGCTGCGCAGAAATTCCGCGTCGGTACGCTGCGCTTCCGTGGCGAGGCGCTGTTCGGTGCGGTCGCGCAGGATTTTCACGAAACCCTGGACGGTGCCGGCTTCGTCGGTCAGCGGCATCATCTCGCCATTGGCCCAGAAGCAGGCGCCGTCCTTTTTCTGGTGCCAGCGCTCGTCGCTGCCGCGGCCTTTTTCGAGCGCCGCTTTCATTTCGGCTTGCGGGACGCCGGCGCGGCGGTCTTCGATGGTGAAGAAATTGCTGGCGGGTTTGCCGAGCATCTCCTCTTCCGACCAGCCGAGCACGTGTTCGGCGCCGGGGTTCCAGGCGATCACCAGTCCGTCGAGGTCAAGCGCGATGATGGCGTAGTCGGTGGCGCTGGCGAACAGCGCTTCGAGGAAGCGCTCGCGCTGCGAGGCGATCATGCGCGGGTGTTGAGGGGCGTCGGCGGGCATTAAACGGGTGTAACCGAAGTGGGAGCGGTTGTCAGTGGTGGATGGCGCGGAGATTACATGTAGCTGATCAGCCAGGGGATGCCGAAGTCGTCGTCATGCCGATGGATTAGACTGGAGCGGCGAAGGCGGGGTGCGGGAAGGTGGCGAGGCTGGCGAAGCCGTGGGCGGCGAGGCGGCGGGCCATGGCGGCGGCGTCCGGCAGGGCGGCGGTGAACCAGGCGGTGGCGGGCCCGGGCGAGTCAGCGGGGAGGTCGCGCGCTACGGCTAAAGCCTGGCGGGCGACGGCGGGCGCGGGGTCGAAGAAGGCGATGCGGGGATGAAGGGCGCGCAGCTCGGGCAGCAGGAAGGTGTAATGCGTGCAGCCGAGGGCGATGGCGTCGATATGGGGCCCGGCGGCGAACAGGGGTGCGATGGCGGCGGCGAGCGCCGCTGGGCTAGGCGGATGGCCACGGAATTTGGCCTCGGCGAGGGGGGCAAGCGCGGGGGTGCCGAGGGAGTGGACGGTGCGGCCGGCGGCGAAGTCGGCGATCAGCGCCTGCAGATAAGGGCGGCGGATGGTGGCGGGGGTGGCGAGCAGGCCGATTTCGCCGGTGAGCGAGGCGGCGGCGGCGGGTTTGATGGGCGGCACGCAGCCGATGAAGGGCGTGGCGGGATAGGCGGCGCGCACGGCGGCGAGCGCGATGGTGCTGGCGGTGTTGCAGGCGATCACGATGGCGGCGGGGCGCAGATGGCCAATGGCGGCGCCGATGAGGGTGGTGATGCGGTGGAGGAGATGGGCGTCGGGCTGCTCGCCGTAGGGGAAGCCGGCGTTGTCGGCAAGGTAGGTGAGCGGCAGGCCGGGGTTCAGGGTGCGCAGTGCCGCGGCCACGCCGAGGCCGCCGATGCCGGAGTCAAAAATCAGCAGGGACATGGGAGCAGCAAGGACATGGGAGCAGGCGTATGGCGGGGCGCCGGGGGCGCGGTCAATCGACGTTAACTTGTCATGTTTTCGAAAGCTTAAAAGCGGCGGCAGTGTCCCAAATACCGACGCGGGATGGCCGGCGCCCCCGACGCGGGCGCTGCCGTCCGGAACCTTTGGAAGGAAGATGAGATGTCCGCACCGGAAAGTCTGAAAGACGTTTACGCCGACGAGATCAAGGATTTGTGGTCCGCGAACGACCAGATGGCGAAAGTGGTAAAAGCGATGGCGGCGAAAGCGCATGATCCGGAGCTGAAGAAGACGCTGGAAAGCTCCGTCGACGGGATCAACGCGCATGCCGAGAGCATCAAGAGCCTGCTCGAGAAGGCCGGCGAAGATGTTGAGCCGGAGCATTGCAAAGGCATGGAAGGGCTGGTGAAGGAAGCGAAGAAGCATATCGGGCCGGAAGCGCCGGAGGCGGGTGAGTTGTTGGATCTGGTGTTGCTCTCGCAGTACCAGCGGATGAGCCATTACGGCTTGGCGGGGTTCGGTACCGCGGAGGCTTATGCACAATCGCTGGGCATGAAGGATCATGTCTCCAAGCTGAAGTCGATCGTGGCGGATATCTACAAGGCTGATGAGTACGCATCGAAGATCGGCGAGCGGGCGGCCAAGCTGGCGAAGAAGCTGGCGGCTTGATGGAATGGCGGCGCCGGCGAGCGTGCCGGCGCCACCGCGCTTTTACAGCAAGCCGAGGAGTTTGCGGTTTTTCAGGCGGAGCGCGGGGGCCTCGATGAGGTGCCAGGAGGCGAAGGCGAAGGCGAGGACGATGGGGGTGGTGAGGGCGATGTTGGCAAGCCAGCCGACGTGCGGCGAGAGGATCTGCTGGACCGGCCAGGCGAAGATGTAGGCGCCGTAGGATAGGTCGCCGTAGCGCGCGAGGTTAGGCAGCGATGGTTTCAGTGCGACGTAGATGACGAGGTAGGCGCCGAGCGTGTCGGAAGCGAGGGTGTAGGGGCCAAAGCGGAGGGCGAGCAGCCAGAGCAGGGCGCAGGCAATGGCGTAGTTGGTTTTTAGCGGCGGTTGCCAAAGTTGCAGAGTGGCGCCGGCGAAGAACAGCGCGGTGAAGTCGAGCAGGGCGCCGTTCCCGTGCCAGAGGCGGGCCGCGAGCAGGATGAGGAAGAGCGCGGTGACGGGCAGGCGTTTTAGTTGGCGGGCGAGACCGAGGAGCAGGATGAGCAGGTAGCAGAGGGCTTCGTAGCGAAGGGTCCAGAGCGAGCCGTCGATGCCCGACGAGAAGGGTTTGTGGGTGAAGACGCCGGGCAGGTGGTCGGAAAGGCCGAAGGCGGCGCGGTAGGGCAACGGCGAGCGGAAGTATTGGGCGAGCGGCAGGGTGGTGAGCAGGGGGCCGGCGACAAAGGCGAGCAGCCAGAGCACGGCGAGCAAAGCGGGGGCCAGACGCAAAACACGCGCGCGTAGATAACGTCGTGGGTCAGGGCGGAGAAGAAAGCTGGCGGTGATCAGGTAGCCGCTGATGATGAAAAAGATTTGGATGGCGATGTAGCCGAGGGTGGCGCGGCCGCGGCTAAACGGCCACAGGGCTTCCAGCGTTTGCGGGCCATAGGTGAGCGGGATGCTGTGCGCGCAGATGACGGCGAGGGCGGCGAGGATGCGGAGCGTGTCGAAGTTGTTGGCGCGGTGGGAGTCGTGGTTGCCGGCCTGCGCCGGCATGACGGATTCGCGCAGGGTTTCCAGCATTAGCCGGGTTTGCCGTCGTGATCGCCGAGTTCGCGGTGGGGTGCGTCGGTCCAGGCGTCGGGGCGGGTGTTTTCGTAATCCTGGTTGAGCGGGTAGCGGATGCGGTTTTCGGATTTGGTAGCTTCGCCGATGACCAGGAGGCGGACTTCGGTTCGGGTGTTGTTCAGGAAGGTGTGGCAGATGCCGGTGCCGGCGGGGAAGGCGACGGCGTCGCCGGGTGCCAGGCGATGCAGCGTGCCGTCGATCCAGGCATCGGGCGTGCCTTCAAGGACGTAGACGAATTCTTCCTCGGCACTTTCGGCGTGCGGGTAGGAGGTGCGGCGGCCGGGGGGCAGCCGTTCATGGTGGATGCCGAGGCGGGTGAGGCCGAGGGCTTTCCCAAGCGGCGCGCCGATGCCCATGAGCTCGGCGCTGTCGGGATAGTGGCTGTCGTCAGCGCTTTCCAGCTCTTGCCAGTGGCGGATGAAGTCGGGGCGATCGGTCATCGATGGCTTTCGAGGTTGGGGCAAGAAAGATGGATTGCCGCGCTTCGCCCGCAATGACGTTGAGGGGGCGGTGGCACGAGCCGGGGTTTAGTAGTCTTCGACGGCGAATTCTACGTCGCGGTGGATGTGGATGGACATCAGGACGCCGAAGCCGAGCATGACGGCGGTCAGGGCGGAGCCGCCGTAGGAGATTAGGGGGAGCGGGACGCCGCCGACGGGGATCAGGCCCATGACCATCGAGAGGTTGACGAAGCAATAGAGGAAGAAATTTGCGCCGATGCCGAGCGCGACCAGGCGGCCGAACTGATGTTCGCAGCGGATCGCGGTGTACAGCGCGATCGCCGGGATGCAGAACAGCAGGGCCAGCACGGCGACGCTGCCGATGAAGCCGAATTCCTCGGCGATGATGGTGAACACGAAATCGGTTTGTTTTTCGGGCAGGAAGTTGAGCTGGTTTTGCGTGCCGTGCAGATAGCCTTGGCCTGCGAGCCCGCCGGAGCCCAGCGCGATTTTTGATTGGATGATGTTGTAGCCGGCGCCGAGCGGGTCCGAGCCGGGGTTCATGAAGGTGACGATGCGGGCGCGCTGATAGTCGTGCAGGTGGTGGTAGATCAGCGGGCCGGCGACGGCGAGCACGGCGATGATGAGGGCGAATTTCCACCAACGGACGCCGGCGCCGGCCATCACCGTGCCGCCGACCATCGCGGTGATGACGGCGGTGCCGAGGTTCGGTTCTTTCAGGATCAGGCCGATCGGCAGCAGGATGAGCAGCAAAGCGGGGATGAGGAAGAGCGGGTTGCCGACGCGTTCATAGGGGGCCCGATGGAAATAGGTGGCCAGCGCCAGGATGAGGAAGAGTTTCATCAGCTCGCTGGGTTGGATCTGGATGCCGGCGATGGTCATCCAGCGCTTGGCGCCGAGGCCGGTATGGCCGAATTTCATCACGACCAGCAGCAGCGCGATGCCGGTGATGTAGGTGAACCAGGAGGTTTTCGCGATCAGGCGAATGTCGATGAGCGCGATGGCGAACATCAGCAGCAAAGCGGCGAGGAAGCGGAACAGCTGGCTGTTGGCGTAGGGCTGCGGCGCGCCGCCGGCGGCGGAGTAAAGTGCCGCGTAGCCGACGCCGGCGAGGGCGCAGACGCAGAGGACGAACAGCCAGTTCAGTGCGAGGAATTTGCGGACCAGGCCGAAGGAGCGGTCGCGGAACGGGCGGTGCAGGGAGATGATGTCGGTGTTCATTTCAGTTGCGATGCGAATAGGAGGAAGGACTTCTTTTTGTGAACAAAAAGAAGCAAAAAAACTTTTTTAATCTGGGTCATGGGCGTTAGCTCGGCCATAGCTCTTGACCCGGATTTACCGAAGTTTGGGTTCTTTTCTACAAAAAAGAACCCTTGCTTTGCTGCCAAAGATGCAACGTCGCGACTTAGAAAAGATGGATTGCCGCGTCGCTGCGCTCCTCGCAATGACGTGGAGGGGGCTGGGGGCATCAGGCGGTGGTGGCGAGCGGGGTGTCGCGGCCGGCGGGGTCGGTGGTTAGGGCGTAGGTGATGATGTCGCGGGCCACGGGGGCGGCGGATTGGGCGCCGAACAGGCCGTGCTCGATGATCACGGCGATCGCGTAGCGCGGCGTGTCGATCGGCGCGAAGCCGACGAACAGGCCGTGCGGGCGGTCGGCCCAGGCCATGTGCGCGTCGTTGAAGTTTTTCATTTTCTCCGCGGCGGAATTGTCATGCACCTGGGCGGTGCCGGTCTTGCCGGCCATCTGCACGTTCGGCAGGGCCAAGCGCGATGCATAGGCGGTGCCGGCGGGGGTGTTCACGACCTCGAACAGGCCCTGGCGGATCAGCGCCAAATGCCGGTCGTCCACGTCCAGCGTCAGCCAGTCATCCGGGTCCGCGCCGTTCTGCAAATCGCCGCCGAGGCGCCGGGTGATGTGCGGGCCGATGGCGAGGCCGGAGGCGATGCGGGCGATCATGGTGGCGAGCGCCATCGGCGTGACCTGGTTGTAGCCCTGGCCGATGCCCTGCACGACGGTGTTGCCGCGCGCCCAGTGGATGTCGTGCGCGCGGGCCCATTCCAGCGTGGGCACCAGGCCCGACGAGGCGTGCGGCATGTCGAGGCCGAGATCGGTGCCGATGCCGAGCGTGGTCGCCATGTCCGCGATCCGGTCGATCCCGGTCATCAGCGCGACCTGGTAGAAGAACACGTCGCAACTGACCTGCAGCGCGGTGGTGAGCGTGATGGTGCCGTGCGCGACGTGATTGTCGCACCAGAAAGTGTGGTCGCCGAGGGTGAGCGAGCCCTGGCAAGTGAGGTAGGTGTCCGCGGTCAGCGCGCCGCTTTTCAGCGCCGCCAGAGCGACGGTGGGTTTGAAGGTGGAGCCGGGGGCGTATAGGCCAGCGGTACATTTGTTCTGCAGCGGGTGGGTGGGGTCCGCCATCCAGCCGGCCCAAATGTCGGACGGCACGCCTTTGTCGAACAGCGAGGGGTCGAAGGACGGATTGCTGGCCATCGCCAGGATCTCGCCGGTCTGCGCGTCCAGCACCACGGCGGCGCCGGACTGGCCGTTCAGGCGGGCAAGGACGGCGTTCTGCAGGCCGGTGTCGAGCGACAAGGTGACGGACTGGCCGGTGGCGCCGTCATCATGCGCGACCTGGCGGACGATTTCGCCGTGCACGTTGGTTTCCATCTGCACGAAGCCGGGCGCGCCGCGCAGCGGCAGGTCCTGGCCGGCCTCGGCGCCGCTGCGGCCGACGCGCATGCCGGGCAGGGCCAGGACAGCGTCGGCTTTTGCCTCGGCCTGCGCCGGGCGGGCGACGTAGCCGACCGCGTGCGCCAGCGCCGGGCCGAGGGGGTAGAGGCGGCTGGTGCCTTCCTCGACAATTACGCCCGGCAGGTCCGGCGTGTTGACCTCCAGTGCCGCCATGTCCGGCCACTGCAGGAAGTCTTTCAGCAGCACCGGAATGTAGCGGGGGCGGTCGGCGAGGTCGGCGGCGATGCGGGCCAGCTCGTCATCGGCAAGCGGGACCAGTTTGGTGAAGTTGTCCAGCACGGCCTGCGGGTCCGGCGCCTGCGCCTGCATGAACAGCGCCCGCCAGTGCTGCTGGTTGCCGGCGACGATGACGCCGAAACGATCCGTGATCAGGCCGCGCTGCGGGGCGGTGAGGCGCTCGCTGATGCTGTTTTCCTGCGCGAGCAGGGCGTATTTGCCGTGCTCGGAAACCTGCAGCTTGTACAGCCGGGCGGTGATCGCGCCGAACACCGCGGCCTGCGCGGTGCCGAGGAGGAGGGCGCGGCGGGTGAAGGCGGGGCGGCGCTGGGTGTCGCGTTTCAAAGGAAGCAGTGCTTTTTTGTAAAAAAGCACCAAAAAACTTTTTCGAGTCTAGGCCTCGGGCGCCAAAACGTCATTGCGAGTGGAGCGCGGCAATCCAGCCCTGGAACAGCCGGCACATTTCGAGTGGGTCGCAGCGTGCTCTGGATTGCTTCGCTTCGCTCGCAATGACGTTGAAGGGCAGTGGCTAATGGGCGTCGGCGGCGATTGCGGCACTGGCCTAGAGTAAAAAAGTTTTTTTGGTTCTTTTTGTTCACAAAAAGAACTGCTTGCTTTGCCTTCACGCTAACTCCACTGCGGCGGGGCCTCGATGGGCGCGGATGAAGAAGCCGGCGAGCAACGGATAAAGACCTACGGCGGCGAGGACTTGGACGGCGGCGGGCAGGGTTGGCAGGAGGGTGAGGGACAGGGCGGATTGGGCGGCCCAGGCGAGGGTGGAGAGGGTGGCGGCAAAGGCGGAGAACGCCAGCCAGTTGAGCAGGAACGGGCGTGGGATGAGGGCGCGGCGGGAGAGCAGGGTCGCCCCTTGCAACAGGAGGAGCAGGACGGCCCAGAGGCCGAGCGAGGACATGCCGAGCAGGTCCAGCAGCAGGCCGGCGAAGGCGACCATGGGGGCGGACAGCGAGGACGGGCGGTACAGCGACCAGAAGTACACGCAGCCCATGGCATAGACCGGCCGCAGCTCGGCCTGGCCGGGCAGGCCAAAGGGCAGGCCGAGGGCGAGCAGTCCGAACACCAGCATGGCGCCGGGCCAGGCGACGCGCGAGGCAAGGTCCAGCCGCCGCCCCAGGCTAGGGCGGCGGCGCACTGTGAAGCCCGTCACGGCGTGGCGCTCATGGCCCGTGCTTTGGCGGCGGCGGCGGGGCCGCCATGGGGGCGAGGTCCGGCGTTTCGACCGGGTAGCTGAACAGGCGCAGCAGGCGCAGCGCGTCCAAGTTCGCGAAGGGCAGGACTTCCGGGTCGTTCTGCGCGTCGTAATGCACGATGCCGACCGGCAGGCCGGCGGGGAAGGCACCGCCGGTGGCGCTGGTGAGCACCGCGGCGCCCTCCGCCGGCGGCTGGCCGGGCGCCCAGTACAGCAGTTGCGGCAGCGTGCCGTTGGTGCCGGTCATCAGCGCGGGCGCGCCGGCTGCGCCGATCTCAACCGGCACGCGGCTGTTCAGGTCGGTGATGAGCAGCACGCGGGCGGAGCGGGAGCCGGCTTCGACAACGCGGCCGGCGACGCCGCTACCGTCCATGGCGACGGCGCCGACCAGGCCGGCGCCGGCGCCGTTCGGCGGCAGGGCGACCAGCACGGAGCGGGCGTACACGCCGCCGAGATCGGCGACCACGTTGCCGGTGAAGAAGCGGGGCGGCGCCGGTGGGGTGTAATTCAGCGTGGCGCGCAGGGCATCGTTCTGGGCTTGCAGCGCCAGGGCGACGGATTGCCATTGCAGCAGGCGGGCATTTTCGGCGCGCAGTTCGGCGTTCTGGGACTGCAGGGCGAAGAGCTGGCCGATGGCGCCGCCGTCATGCTCCAGGGCGTTGATGGGGGCGCCGGCGAGCGCGTAGGCGGGGGCAAGGAAGTCGTCCAGCCCGGAGCGCAGCCGGGCGCTGAGGCCTTGGTCGGCGCGGCCGACCAGCAGAATGGCGAGCGAGATCATCAGCATCACCGGCAAGGTGAGGCGCGACAGGGCCTGCCGGAGCGGGACGGATAAACGGATCATCAGTCTTCAGTCGTCAGTTGTCGGAGTTGGACGTGGGGGGATGATAAAGGCGGGGCGGTTAAGAGTCACTCATGTTTTCCCTTCGTGAGCGCGGGGGCCGAAGATGGCGGCGCCGAGGCGGATGTGGGTGGCGCCGTAAGCGATCGCGGTCTCGAAATCGGCGGACATGCCCATGGAGCGGACGGGCAGGCCGTGCGTGTCGGCCAGGGCGACGAGGTGGCGGAAATAGGGGGCGGGATCGGCGGCGGCGGGCGGGATGCACATCAGGCCGCGGAGTGCGGCGCCGAAGCGGGCGCGTTGCGCGGCGATGAAGCGGTCCGCCTCGGCGGTGGGGATGCCGGCTTTCTGCGGTTCGTCACCGATGTTGACCTGGATGAGGAGATCCGGCGCGAGGCCGGCGGCATCGGCGGCGGTCGCGATTGCGTCGGCGAGTTTGGTTCGGTCCAGCGTGTCGATGCTGTGGGCGAGGTGGACGGCGTCGCGGGCCTTGTTGGTCTGCAGCGGGCCGATGAGGTGGAGGGTGGCGCCGGGCGCGGGGAATTTGGTGCCGGCTTCCTGCACGCGGTTTTCGCCGAAGATGGTCTGGCCGGCGGCCAGCGCGGCGGCGAGGGCGGCGGGGCCATGGGTTTTGGAGACGGCGATCAGGGTGATGTCGGCGGTGGCGCGGCCGGCGGCGGTGGCGGCGGCGGCGATGCGGCGGCGCAGGCTGGCGAGGTTGGCGGCGATGGGGTTAGGCTCGGCCATGGATGCAGCCCTACTGGCCTGGGCACGTGCGGTAAAGAAGCGCGGCCGGCCCAGACGGCAGCGCGATCCTTATCCGGTGCTGTGGTTGTTTACGGATGCGGCGCGGCTGGCGGACCCGTTGCCCGCGATCTCGCGGCTGCCGCGGGGGATTTGCGGCGTGGTGTTCCGGCAGGAGGATGCGGCGTTGGGGCGGCGGGTCGCGGCGCTGTGCCGGGCGCGGCGGCTGGCGCTGGTGGTGGCGGGGGATGCGCGGCTGGCGGCGCGCCTGGGGGCCGGCGTGCATTTGCGCCGCGGGCGTTGGCCGGGGGTGGTGAGGGTGCGGAGAAAACGGCGCGGTCTACGCACGGCCTCCGCGCATGATGGCGCGGAATTGCGGCGGGCCGCGCGGGCGGGCGCGGACATCGTGTTTTTGTCGCCGGCGTTTGCGACCGCCAGCCATCCGGGCGCGCGGTCGCTGGGCGCGGCGCGATGGGCGCGGCTGGCCGGCCGTATGGCTGGGCCGCTGGTCTATTCGCTGGGCGGGGTGAAGGGCGGCAACGTGCGGCGGCTGGGGTGGGGATGCGCGGGCGCGGGCGCGGTCGGCGGGCTGATTTAGATTAAGGAAGTCGCTGCCAAGATGATCCCGATGCGACGGCGGACGGGCTTAGTATACTCTACTCAACAACTAGGGCTTGCAGGCTGAGTCTGCACATTTTTGGGAAAGTTGCAGCCGTGCAGCCGATGCGAGAGGCCGACTTTCTCCAAACTGTCATATAGATGTGGCGGTCCTGCCACAGTGATCGTTAATTGCAGGCGCCGCCGCGATCCTGCATTGCTTCCGTTTCGTCTTCGGCGTTTTAAGCATTTGACCGGAGTTTCGCGGGCGTGCCGCGGCCTCCCAACAGGGTCGCTTTACCAATCTGCCGGGGCAATCCGGCGCAGGAGGATCTATGCGTAAGCTATTACTGGGCGCCGTGGCCGCGATCGGCGCCACCTTCGCCGTTTCCGGCGGCGCGCAGGCGCAGCCGGTCAAGCCGGTCGAGCCCGGCACCATCGTGGTGCATCTGAACGGCTACCTGCAGTTCGAGATCGCCGGCTTCGGGTCGACCTTCAATACGGTGAACGCCGCCGGCATCACCAACTATGCGGTCAGCCAGACCGGCGCCACGGCGGGGACGATCGTGAAATCCACCATCGGCGCCGGCACCTATAAGCTGAACGACATCACGACCGACGGCGACATCCGGATTTATCCGGGCTTCGACGCGGAGACGCGGAGCGGCATCGCTTACGGCGCGCAGGCGGAATTCCGCACCGCGCGGTCCGACGCCAATGTGGGCGCCAACCAGACCACGGGTGTGAGCAACGTTAACGGGCTGGACGGGCTGTATGTGAAGCGGGCCTATGGCTATATCGGTTCGATTCCTTCCGGCTTTGTCCGCCTCGGCCAGGGCGACGGCGCGTTCACGCTGTTGCAGACCGGCGTGATCGAAGCGTTCGGCGACGGCGCGCAGTTCAACTCCACGGGCGGCGTGTCGCAGCTGCTGCCGGTGAACGCGGTGCCCGGGACCTTCATTTATGCTGACGCCTCGGCGCTGTATGCGACCGACAAGATCGTTTACATTTCGCCGTCAATCGCGGGCGTGAGCTTCGCCGGCAGTTATGAGCCGAACTCGAACGGATTGCAGGAAGGCTATTCCAACTGCCCGACGGCGGCTGGTCTGAACGCGGCGGGCACCGGCACGACCTGCGCCGATGTGTCGAGCTCGCCGCTGGCGGGCGATATCGGCAAGCGCCGTAAGAACACGGTCGACGCGATGGTGGAATATTCGCTGAAAGCCGATGGCGCGTTGATCAAGGCTTCCGGCGGCGTGCTGTACGGGGCGCCGATCGGGTATACCGGACCGGCCGTCGCCGCGGGCAAGGGCACGCTGCATTTTGGCTATGACGCGCTGCAGATCTATCAGGCGGGCGCGCAGGCGACGTTCGCCGGGCTGACCGTAGGCGGCAACGTGAAGGGCGGCGAGGTCGAGGACGGCTTCACGTACAAGCCGCGCGGGGCCCGCAACTCGCTCGGCTACATCGTCGGCGCGGACTATACGTTCGGGCCGCTGGTGGTGGGCGGCAGCTACTTCAACAACCAGACGGCCGGCGCGTCCTTTCCCGGCGCCACCGCGACGGTGGGCGGCAAGACGGTGGGCATCGCACGGACGCTGAACGAGTATGGCGTCGCCGGCGGCGCCAATCTGGTGGTGAGCAAGAACTTCAGCTTCTTCGTGCAGTACCTGTATGGCCATCGCAAGCAGTTCGGGAACACCGCGCTGAACACCCGCGGCAATGCCCAGGTTCAGGCGATTGGCGGAGGCGCTACCATAAAGTGGTAGAGGCAGATTTAAACTCTACTCTGGCGGCCATCTGAGGCGTCTGTCTCCGCTTCCGGTGATCGCGTACAACACGTACGCTCCGCGCCGGTTCTCGTCAGCTGCCCCAGCTGACTCACCAGAGCGAGTTTAAAACAGCCTCAGGCGGCACGGTTCGAAGAGGGTGGCGAGCGATCGCCGCCCTTTTTGTTTGCGGATTGTGTCCGGGCCTTGGCGCGGCGGGGCCGGACGGCTAAGACCCCGGTCAAAGCGGTTGGCCTGCTTGGCCGGTGGAGACTGAAAGCGGATGAACTTGAAGATGGCGTTGCCGGCTGCGATGGCTGCTTGTGTGCTGGGCGCTATGTCGCTGAGCCTGGCCGGCTGCGGCAGCGACACGACGCCGAAGCAGGCCGCGGTATTCGACCCGCAGACCACCAACCTGCCGGGCGCGCTGGCGCAGCCGAGCGGCGCGCTGTTCAGCTTTGGCGGCAACAAGGGTTCGAGCGGCGGCCAGGCGGGGACTGGTATTCAGGTCAACGCTTATCTGTGGCGGGCGACGCTGGATACGCTGTCATTCATGCCGCTGGTTTCGGCCGATCCGTTTGGCGGGGTGATCATCACCGACTGGTACTCGCCGCCGGCGGCGCCGGGGGAGCGGTTCAAGGCCAACGCCTATATCCTCAGCAGCCAGATGAGCGCGAACGCGGTGCAGGTCTCGCTGTTCCACCAGGTGCAGGAAAACGGCGAGTGGGTGGACGCGGAGGCCGACCCGGCGACGGCGAGCGGGCTCGAAGACCGCATCCTGGCGCGGGCCGCCGATCTGAAAGCCGAAGCGCAGAACACCCGCTGAGGCGAGAGTGAAACGCCCGCCTTGGTTCGCGCGGCAGCCTGGCGGGTGGCGGGCGAGCGTGACGGGGATTTTGGTGCTGGTGATGTTCGCCGTGCTGTTTGTCGCGGCGCTGACGCGGCTGCACAACGTCGCCCGTGTTATTGTCGCGCCGCTGGTGGTGGCGACGTTTTTGGGGCTGGCAGTGGGCAAGACGGAGTTCCGAAAGACGGATGTGGAGTAACCCGATCCAGGCTTTTCTAGTTGCGTTGACAAAGATGGATTGCTTCGCCGCGCTCGCAATGACGGGGTGGGGCCAATGCCCCTGACCCCGAGTCATAAAAGTTTTTTGCGCGCTTTTTTCCAAAAAAGCGCTGCTTTTTCATGTTGAAAACTGCCGTAATCCTGGCCGCAGGCGTGGGGTCGCGGATGAAATCGCGTTTGCCGAAGGCGGCGCTGGCGGTGGCGGGGCGGCCGATGCTGGGGCATGTGGTGTCGGCGGCCGAAGCGGTGTTCGACAAGATCGTGGTGGTGGTGGGGCCGGGGATGCCAGCGCTGGCGGCGATCGCGGCGCCGCATGCGGTGGTGGTGCAGGCGGAGCGGCGCGGCACGGGCCATGCGGCGGTGCAGGCGGCGGGGTTGTTCGGGGATGGTGTGGCGGCGGTGTTTTACGCCGATAATCCGCTGGTGACGCCGGCGACCATGGCGGCGGTGCTGGCGCGGCTGGCGGCGGGGGATGCCGGGCTGGTGCTGCTGGCGAGCACGCCGCCCGATCCGCTGAAATACGGGCGGGTGGTTTGCGCGGGCGGATATGTCGAGCGGGTGGTGGAGTTTGCCGATGCGGCGCCGGCGGAGCGGGAGGTGCGGCTGTGCAATGCCGGCGGTCTGGCGGCGAAGGCGGAGGATTTGCGGCGCTGGCTGGCGGCGGTGACGCCGGACAATGCGGCGGGGGAGTATTATCTGACCGACATCGTGGCGATCGCGCGGGCGGAGGGCGTGCGGGTGGCGGCGGTGGAGGCGGCTTATGAGGAGTGTTTGGGTGTGAACTCTCGGGGTGAGCTGGCGGCGGCGGAGGCGGTGGCGCAGGCGCGGCTGCGGGCGGCGGCGCTGGCGGCGGGCGTGGCGATGATGGCGCCGGAGACGGTGTTCTTCTCCGTCGACACCGTGCTGGCGGCGGATGTGACGGTCGGGCCGTATGTGGTGTTCGGGCCGGGGGTCAGGGTTGGGGCCGGCGCGGAGATCAAGGCGTTTTCGCATCTGGAGGCGTGCGTGGTGGAGGCGGACGCGGTGGTCGGGCCGTATGCGCGGCTGCGGCCGGGGGCGGAAATTGGCGCGGGCGCGCATGTGGGAAATTTCGTGGAGGTTAAAGCCTCCAGGCTGGGGGCGGGGGCGAAGGTGAACCACCTGAGTTACATTGGCGATGCCGAGGTGGGGGCCGGGACGAATGTGGGGGCGGGGACGATTACCTGTAATTACGACGGCAAGAAGAAGCACCGGACGGTAATCGGGGCTGGCGCGTTTATCGGGTCCAACACCGCGTTGGTGGCGCCGGTGACGGTGGGGGATGGCGCGCTGGTGGCGGCGGGGTCGGTGGTTACGGAGGATGTGCCGGCGGGGGCGTTAGCGATTGGGCGGGGGCGGCAGATCAATAAGCGGCGTGGTTCGTAACGCTGCTCTGATGGCTACCTGAAGCGTCTATTTGGCACAACAGGATCGGTACTACTAGCGACATGCAGACAAGCCTCTGCCATAGTTATTGTAAATCTTTGGATTCCTTGACAGATTTGCTTAACATTGCTAAGTGCGTTGAGCAGCCGTGGCTGTTAAGCCACGGCCTGCCGAGCCAAACGATAACGTAGCAGAGCGTTCAGCCCTACTAAGTTATTATGATGGTACGCATGTCACGATCCTTTCCCGGTCTCTGACCGGCGTTTGGGTTAGGTTCGCTGTGGGGATCACGCCAATGACTTTCCCGCAGCGATAGGGTTGGAGACGGAGGGAGTCGCACCCTCGGGGCGTTGGATGGAAAGCCGCACCCCGCACTAGCCGTCCCCGAATAAAGAAGCACCGGCTGAGAAATTAGCCGGTGCTTCGTCGTCTCGTACAGCCGCGTTGGCTGCTCTGCAGGATTTCCAGACAAATCCCGCCCGCTCAATTTTCCCCTCGTCTTTTAATCGCGATAGCTGGGGGCTTAAGCTTGAGCGGACGATATCGGGCCGCCCCCAGGTCGTGTTAAACAATACAAGCATTTCGTTGGCCGTAGCCCCGTCCGGATATTGCTCTTGGAGAGCCTTCAAAACTAATGCCTTCATCGTCCAGCCCGAGAACAAAGAACTCGATCGCAAGTCCTGAGATACCGACACTGCAAAGGAGCGAGGCGGTTCGATCGGCAATCGAGCCTCGGAATAAAGCGCAGCTTTCGCCTTCCGTACGTTTTCAAGTTCGCGGCGCAGGGGCGTTAAAGACGCATCTAGTACGCTGATCTGATCGACAAGCGTCGCCTCAAGATTATTCAACACAGTCTCCAGAGTATCAACCATCGGATGATCCTCTTATCAGCACGGATAAGCAAACGCAATTGATAAGGTGGGTGACTCCGCAGAAAAGTAAGAGTTTTACAGGCTGTCCACAGTCCTCAACCCCGATCTAAATGACAAAAACTTTCAAAAACAATAGGTTGCGAAGCCATCCTAATAATACCCTAATTTGATTTTGGCGTCGACGTCAGCCAAGTTTGATTTGCAGACTACTCCTCCACATCGGCTTCGGGGCGGTCGAGGCTTTGGGCTAGTTCAGTGTGCCATTCGCCGTTTTCGTCTTCGTATTCGATGTAGGTGGTGTCGCCGGGGACGCGTTGTTCGTCGGCGACGCGGTGGGCGGCGGCGAGGGCGGCTTTTTTGTTCGGGAAGGCTTCGGAGAACACGTCGCCCAGCTTGTAGGCCCAGCCGCCGTCGTGCTGGACGACGCGGTAGTGGATTTTGTCGGTCATGGTTTGCTCCCTGAATGGCGGGGGAGAGATGGGCGGCGCGGCGATGGATGCCAAGGTTAATCCCAAAGCGATTTGGTGCGCTTGCGGGTGAACCAGGAGGCGACGGCGAAGGCGACGATGATCAGTACCACCGCGACCGCCCAGGCCACGAGCAGGTAGACGATGATACCCAGACGGTCATGGCCCATCACGCGCGCTCCATGGATTGCGGTTGGAGGTTATGCTTTTTCAGCGCGTTGCGAAACTGGTGATAGGACAGGCCGAGAGCGGCGGCGGCCTGTTTCTGGTTGAAGCGGGCGGCGGCGAGGGCGTCCGATAGAAGTTGCCGTTCATAGGCGTCGCTGGCAGCGCGGAAGCCCGCGGCGGCGGGCTGGAGTGGTGGCTTTGCGGCGGGCGCAGGTGCCGGTTTGGGCGCGGCGGCGCCGAAGGGGTCGAACAGGATCGCATCCAGCGGCTTTTTGATGTCGGGCATCCGGTAGACGCTGCGTTCCACGGTGTTGCGCAGTTCGCGCACGTTGCCGGGCCAGGGGTGCGCGGCGAGCGCGGCTTCGGCGGCGGGAGAAAAACCTGGGAAAACGTCGCGTCGGAGTTCGGCGGTCATGCGGGCGGCGAAATGGCGGGCGAGGATGACGGCGTCGCCCTGGCGCTCGCGCAGCGGCGGGATGCGGATGACGTCGAAGGCCAGGCGGTCCAGCAGGTCGGCGCGAAAGTTTGTGCTGCGGAGGTCAGCATTGGTGGCGGCGATCAGGCGCACGTCGACGCGCACGGTGTCGTTGCCGCCGACACGCTCGAAGCTGCCGTATTCGATCAGGCGGAGGAGTTTTTCCTGTACCGCCGGCGGAGCGTTGCCGATCTCGTCCAAAAACATCGTGCCGGTGTCGGCCAGTTCGAAGCGGCTGGCGCGGCGGCGGGCGGCGCCGGTGAAGGCGCCGGCTTCGTGGCCGAACAGCTCGCTGTCCAGCAGGGTGTCGGCGAGGGCGCCGCAGTTCAGGGTGATAAAGGGGCGGTTCCAGCGTGGCGAGAGGAACATCAGGCGGTGGGCCACCAGCTCCTTGCCGGCGCCGCGCTCGCCCAGGATCAGGGCCGGGCGGTTGAGGGGGGCGAGGGCGGAGACGTGGGCGAGCATGTCCTGAAAGGCCGCGCTTTCGCCGACGAGGGCAGTGCCGGATGAGAGGGATGTGGCGGTTTCCGACATTGATTAGCAGTTTATGCTAATAGTTGACATTGTAAAACAGGACGGCCTTATGGCATAAGGAGGCCGGACTAGAATTTCATTGTAATTCATTGGGTTGAAATGCCAGCGGCATTTGGCACGCTCTATGCAAACATCTTCATTGTCCGGCGTTGGGCCGGTGAGAGGATGCTGACATGACGATATTTTCCAGGATGAGCGACATCGTGAACGCCAACCTGAACGCGCTGCTGGACCGGGCGGAAGACCCCGCGAAACTGATCCGGCTGGTGATCCAGGAGATGGAGGACACGCTGGTCGAGGTGCGGTCCGCGACCGTGCGGGTGATCGCGGAGCGGCGGGAGCTGGAGCGGCGGATGACGGTACTGACGCAGGACCGGGACGAATGGGCGCGCAAGGCGGAGTTTGCAGTGAGCCGGGACCGCGAGGACCTGGCGCGTGGCGCGCTGCTGGCGAAGGCGCAGGCGGCGCGGATGCTGGAAGATGCGCAGACGCAACACGGCCATATCGTCGAGGCGCTGAGCGCGCGCGACGGCGATGTCGGGCAGCTGCAGGCGAAGCTGAGCGAAGCCAAACTGCGCGAGAAGGCGCTGATGACGCGCGCCAACACGGCGGCAACGCGGCTGAAGCTGCGGGAGCGAATCCACGACGGGCGGATCGGCGACGCGTTCTCGCGCTTCGAGAAGGTGGAGCGGGCGCTGGACGAGATGGAAGGCAAGGTCGAGGCGTATGATCTGGGCCGGAAGCGGACGCTGGGCGATGAGTTTGCCGACCTGGAGGCTGACCAGAGCGTGCAGGACGAGCTGGCGGCGCTGAAGGCGCGGGTCAAGCCGGCGGCGGAGGGCTGAGCCATGAACATGATCATGCACATGATGGTGTTTGTCCCGGCGGTGGTTTTTGGCGTCGTCGCCGCGATGTGCTGGGGGTTTTGCGCGGTGGTCGACCGGCTCGACCGGCGGCCCGGCTGGCCGCCGGTGGCGGCGGGTAGCGGTGCGTCACCGGCGGGGTGCGGCTTCCGGCCGGTGGTGATCCAGGGTGGCCTGGCGGCGGCCGCGATCAGTTCTTTCCGGGTGGCGCAAACGCCGTTAGGCTCGGGCGGCGCGGCGGGAGCACAAATTCGCGCGGCGCGCTCTTACGGGGGTTGAGATGAGCGATAACCTGACGGCGGTGCTGATTGTCGCGATGTGCGTGATGGGGCCGATCTGGCTGACCATGCGGTACCGGATGAAGACGCGAACCGGCGCCGGGCTGAATGCCGCGGACTCGGCGCGGTTGGAGCAGGCTTTAGCCATGGCGCAGAAAATGGAGCAGCGGGTGGTGACGCTCGAGCGCATTCTGGACGCCGAAGCGCCGAGCTGGCGCGCGAACCCGGAAGCGGGAGGATTATATGAGAGGCGAGCAGGTTAATCCGGCGGCGGCGGGAGCGGATCATGGATGATAATAGCGTCGATGCCATGAACAACCTGATCAACGCGCTGACCGCCGTGGCGATTACGCTGATCGTGGTGGGCGCCGCGGTCTGGTTGATCGCGCGGATCATGAAACAACGGGCGGCGCGCATGGACCCGAAGGATCTGGCGATGCTGGAGCAGATGGGCCGGACCGCGCAGCGGATGGAAGGCCGGATGGCGGCCGTGGAACGGATTCTCGACGCGGAGTCGCCGGACTGGCGGCGTGACGCGAGCGGCCCAAGAAGTGAAGGCGGGGGAGGCACGTATGAGAAACAGGTTGGCTGAATGGGTGAATGCCGGGCGGGTGGGGCTGTACCGGGACACGCACGACGGCTGGATCGCCGGGGTGTGCGCGGGCATCGCGGAGCGGCTGACGATCAAGCCGTTCTGGGTGCGGCTGGCCTTCGTGGCAACCGCGTTGTTGGACAGGGTGGCGCCGACGGTGATTGTTTATTTGTTGCTGATGCTGGCGTTGGAGCGGCGCGGGTCGCCGATGGCCATGGGGCGGCCGATGGGCAGCGCGTTTTTTGCCGACCGGTATCAGGCGGCGCCGGCGGCGTTCGTTGGTAGTGGAAGCCCGGTCGGGGGCGGGATCGGCGAGGTCAGCGCGCGGTTCGCGGCGCTGGATGCGCGGTTGAACCGGATCGAGGCGGCGGTGATGTCTGATGATCTTTCTCTCAGGCGGAAGTTCAGGGAGCTGGGTGGGTAGAGGTCGGACTTTTAATGGCGGTGGAAAGATGGATCGCCGCCGCCGGCCGCGCTTCGCTGTGCTCGCACTGACGGGGTTGGTGGTCCGCGCCACTGGTTAGAAAGTCGTGGATGCCGGCCTTCGCCGGCATGACGATTTCCGCGACTTGGGATTAGGCTTTGGCCATTGCCTGGATGCGTTCGACCATGGAGGCGACGCCGTTGCCTCGGTTGGTGGAAAGGGCGCCGATGAGGCCGAGGTCATGCAGGAATTTCGGGGGGGTTGAGAGGATTTCAGGGCGAGGGCGGCCGGAATAGACGCGCAGGACCAGGGCGACGAGGCCGGAGACGATGGCGGCATCGGACGCGCCGGTGAAGAAGAGTTTTTCGTCCGCGGCTTGTTCGGCGATCCAAACCTGGCTCTGGCAGCCTTGCACTTTATGCGCCTCGTCCTGCAGCGCGGCCGGATAGGGCGGGAGTTTGCGGCCGAGCTCGATGATGAATTGATAGCGGTCCAGCCAGTCGTCGAACAGCGCCAGTTCTTCGCCGATGGCGGCGATCGCTGCCGCCGCCGTTTCTTCTTCCGGCTGGTAGAACGCGGTTGCCGCGGCGCTCATAGCCAGCCCTTGATGCGGAACCAGACCAGCGGCAGCACCGCCGAGAGGATGATGACGGCCCAGCCATAGGCATAGCCGTATTTCCACGACAGCTCCGGCATGTCGTGGAAATTCATCCCGTAAATGCCGGCGACCAGCGTCGGCGGGATGCCGATCACCGCGACCACGGTGAACACCTTCATCAGCGTGCTTTGCGCGACGTTGATCAGCCCCAGCGTCGCGTCCAGCAGGAACTGCACTTTGTCCGACAGATGCACGCTGAACTCGTTCAGCGAGTCGATGTCCGCGTGCAGCGTGGTCAGCCGCGCGACCACCGGCGCCGGCAGCCATTTGGCGCTGCCCGCGACGAAGGGCGCGATGCGGGCGACGCCGAGCTGGCTGTCCCGCAGAAAAGAAATGTTGTCGTAGCTGACGCCGAGCGTGGAGAGCATGCCGCGCAGTTTTTTCTCCTCGTTGCGTTCGGGTTCCTTGCCGGCGGATTGCCGCGAATGCTGGCGGAACACGCGGTGGGAAAAATTATCCAGCTCGGTGCGCATCCGTTCCAGCGCGTCGGCCTGCCGGTCCACGATCGCCTCCAGCAGGCCGATGAAAATGTAGGACGAATGCGATTCCTCGACCGTGCCGGTTTCGTGCGGCTGCATGGCAAATTTGTCGAAGGCCAGGCTGTCGGCGAACCGGATCGTCACCAGGCGGCTTGGGCTGAGCACGAAGCCGCAGGCGCTGCCTTCCAGGGCGTCCCCGGTGCGGGTGACGATCGGCATGGTCACGGTCAAAACGTCGCCGTCCACCGCGAGGCGGGACGAGTTTTCGATTTCTAAAATGTCGTCCTGTTCGGGCAGCGTGAGGCCGGTTTCGCGGGTCACGAAGGCGTAGTCCTCGGGGGAGGGTTGCACTAGGTCGAACCAGTGCACGTTTGGCGCGGCCGCCGGCGCCGCCTGCACGTCGACCGGGGCGAGCCGGCTGGTTTCGCAGTTATACGCCCGCAGCATTGGTCATTCTGTGGTGGCGCTGGGGGCGTGGTGCGCGCGGCGGTGCGCGAGTTGCGCCACCACCGCGGCGCGGCTGGGTTCGTCCATGTCGCGCCAGGCGGTGACTTCGGCGCGGGAACGCCAGCAGCCGACGCAGTAGCCGAGCAGACGGTCCAGGGCGCAGATGCCGGTACAGGGGGAGGGAGGCGCGGCGTCTGGCATCGCCGTAAAGGTATAGCGCGGCGCGGTGGCGTCAATGCGACGTCGGAGCGGTGGCTGGGGGACCTGGATTCGAACCAAGGTTACCCGGGTCAGAGCCAGGTGTTCTACCGCTAAACTATCCCCCAAGCGGGCGCCGCGAGGCTGATTGTCCGGTAGCACCGGGGCGGGCGCTGGGCAACCCGCGGCGCCGCTTGCCCATGCCCAGCAAAAGGCGCGACACTGCCGGCATGGATAGTCGAACACTTAACGCCGTGCCGCGTGCGGCCGCGGCCCATAGGCGTCCGCGGCGGCCGGTGGCGATCGGCGTCGATCTCGGCACCAATAACTGCCGCTTGCTGGCCGGGGCCACGCTGGCCGGGGCCGCCGATGGCGCAGGCGCATTTCAGGTGCTGGACAGCTACAGCCGCGTGGTGCGGTTGGGCGAGGGGCTGTACGAGACCGGGCGGCTTTCGCCCGCCGCCATCGAGCGCGCGATCGCGGCGTTGCAGGCCTGCGCGTCGCGCATCCGCCGCTGGTCACGCGATACCGCGGCGGGGCCGCTGCTGGTGCGCGCGGTCGCCACGGAAGCCTGCCGGCAGGCGGAGAACGGGCCCGAGTTTATCGCGGAGGCGCGGGCGGCGACCGGGCTGCCGCTGGAGATTATCACGTCGCGCGAAGAGGCCGAATTGGCGGTGGAGTCTTGCGCCTCTCTGTTGTGCGAGCGCGGCGGGCGGCGGGCGCTGCTGTTCGACATCGGCGGCGGCTCGACCGAGATCGGCTGGGTAAGGTTGTATTGTGACGGGCGCGCACCTGAGCTGATCGGGTATCTGTCGCTGCCAATCGGCGTGGTGACGCTGTCCGAGCGCTGCGCCGATGCGTGTTATGATGAGGCGGCGTTTGCCGGCGTGGTCGCGGAGGTTTCCGCAATGTTGTTGCCGTTCGAGGCGGTGCATCGGATCGGGCAGGAAATCCGCCAGGGCGGGGTGCTGATGGTCGGGACCAGCGGCACCGTGACGACGCTGGCGGGGATTTCGTTGAAGCTGGAGCGGTATCGGCGCGGGCTGATCGACGGCGTGTCGCTGGCGCGGGACGCCGTGGACGAGGCGCTGGCGGAGGCGCGGGCGCTGGGGCGGGAGGGGCTGCGGCGGCATCCATGCATCGGCCCGGACCGCACCGATTACGTGCTGCCGGGCTGCGCGATCTTTGCCGCGATCCATGAGCTGTGGCCGGCGGAGTCGCTGATCGTCGCAGACCGGGGCTTGCGCGAGGGGATGCTGACGCGGCTGTTGCGCGCGGCCGCCGCGACGCGCGCATGACCGGCGAGACGGTGGCGCCGCCGCGGCGCGAGGCGGTGCGGCTGAAGAATGCGCGGCGTCATGCGCCGTCCTCGCAGCGCTGGCTGTCGCGGCAGCTGAACGATCCTTACGTGCAGGCGGCGAAGACGGCGGGCTGGCGTTCGCGCGCGGCGTTCAAGCTGCTGGAGCTGGATGATAAATATCATCTGATCGGCAAGGGCGCGCGGGTGGCCGATCTGGGCGCGGCGCCGGGCGGGTGGGCGCAGGTGGCGCTGGCGCGGGGGGCGGCGCAGGTGGTTGGGATCGATTTGCTGGCGGTGGCGCCGCTGGACGGTGCGGTGTTTATCGAGGGCGATTTCATGGGCGACGGCATGGCGGCTGAGATCGCGCGGCGGCTCGGCGGGCCGGCCGATCTGGTGCTGTCCGACATGGCGCCGAACACCACTGGCCATGTCGCGACCGACCATATCCGAATCATGGCGCTGGCGGAACTGGCGCTAACATTTTCGACGCAGGTGCTGCGGCCGGGCGGCGCGTTCGTTGCAAAGCTGTTCCAGGGTGGCGCGGAGCGCGATATGCTGAATATGCTGAAGCTGCGGTTTCGTAATGTTCGGCACGCGAAACCGCCGGCCAGCCGGAAGGACTCCAAGGAGATGTACGTAGTCGCGACCGGCTTCAGGCCCGCAGGCTAAGTTATAAGATCAGCAGCACCAGGATCACCAGCAGCGCCAGGCCCAGACCGCCGCCATAGTACAGACCGCCGGAGCCGATGAACAAACCGCCATGCAGGCCGAAGCCGCCGCCCAGCAGGATAAGAATCAAAAGGATGATGAGTATCGTGCGCATTTGCCACCCGTTAAATTTGGTTACTTATGCAAAACATAGGGCAGCGGTTCGAGGATTCACATTAAATAAAAGTTTGCATTCATGTTAGTTGGTTAGTTTGACAATCGCCCTTACCAAGGCGGTGCAATGGAGATGATTCCCGCTTGCGTGGGAATCATGGGTCGATGCGCGGGGGTGACGGATAGGACAATATCTATGGCCTATGCTTGTTAGGTAACAACTTGACGTGGCGAGAAGAATGGATTGCCTCGCTTGTTCGCGATGACGTTGACGGGCGGCGCCGTTGAACACTGCTGTCATGTTGTCCGGCAGGCGATAGAAGTATCGTTAGTTCGCTGGCTCGATAACGACTGTCGCCGTTAGGCCGGCGATCAGGCGGGGGCGCATTTCTGGGGGCACGTGGTCGAGCGCGATGCGCACCGGCACGCGTTGCGCAAGGCGGACCCAGGTGAAGGTGGGGTTGACCGCCGCCAGCAGATTGGGCGAGGCGGTGCGTTCCGCGTCCGCGATGCCGGCGGCGAGGCTTTCGACATGGCCGGTGATCGCCGGGCCGCCGGCCAGCAGCGTGACGCGCGCGGGATCGCCGATCGCGACATGGGCGAGCTTGGTTTCCTCGAAATAGCCATCGACATAAAGCGAATCGGTATCGACCAGCGCCGCCATGGCCTGGCCGGCGACGACGTAATCGCCGGGGCGCATGGAGAAATTGGTGATCACGCCGTTCACCGTCGCGCGCACCGTGGCGCGCGACAGGTTGAGGTTGGCGACCGCCTGGTCGGCCAGCGCCTGTTGCATCGCCGCCTGCGCTTGCAGCGCGGTGCTGTTGCTTTGCTCTTTCACCTGGCCGGAAACCGCGTCCGCCGAGAGCGCGGCGTAGCGGCGGGCGTCACTGCTGGCGTTGGTGAACACTGCTTTGGCTTTCGTTACCGCGGCGTCGGCTTGTTCGATCGCCAGAGTGAAGCGGATGGGGTCAATCTGAAACAGCGGGTCGCCCTGATGCACTGGCTCATTGTCGTGCACGAAGACTTGCGTCACGGGGCCGGACACATCGGGGGCGATCTCCACGATGTCGGCGCGTACCCGGCCGTCCCGCGTCCAGGGCGCGACCATGTAGTAGTTCCAGAGCTGCCAGGCGACGGCGCCGGCGAAGGCGACCAGGCAGAGGGTGACCAGGAAGCGGAGCGTGAAGGATTTCGCGTTCATGCGAGGCGGTTGGCCAGCGCGGAGACGCCGCCCAGCGTGATTACCAGCAATGCCAGGTCGAACAGCGGGCGGTGCCAGACATAGGCGTAGACGCCGAGGCGGGCGAGTGTCCAGCGCAAGGCGGCGGTTAGCGGCAAAGCGATCGCCAGCCAGACCAGCAGCGGCGGCGCCAGCACGCCGAGAATGTCGATCTCGCCGATCATCCGGCTTTTAACAGCACGGGAGGCGCGGGCGCCGGAGCGGGCGCCAGGACGGGTGGCGGCGCTTGCGCGAACAGCAGGCTGCGCAGGCCGGCCAGCATCACCAGCGCTTCTCGCCGGGCGCCGTCGCGCCGGGCGGCGCCGCCGCTAGCCGTTTGCGCGACGTTTGCGATGGCGGCGTCCATGGCGCGCAGTAGCGATGGCGGTGGCGGCTGTAGCGGGTCGGCGCGATAATGCGCGGCGATCTCGCGCAGGATGTCGCCGAGCTGGCGTTGCGTGGCCGGGGCCAGGCCCTCGGCTGCGGCGCGCAGGCCGATCACGTTCAGCCCGACGCGCAGATCGTGCAGCACATCCGCCGCGGCGATGCCGGCTTTCGGCGCCACGCCGGCTAGGCGCGGCATCAGCTGGCCCATGCGGTCCAGCATCACGGCGGTCATATGCGCGCGGTCCCGCGGCGCGCGCGCGCCGGCGGCAGCCGCGATGTCGCGCCAGTTGGCGCGCAGCAGGCGCTCGGCACTCCAGGCCGCGCCGAGCGAGCGGATCAGCCGGGTCACGGCGACCGCCGCCGCGAGGCCGCCGACCAGGCCCAGCGTGCTGTTCGCGTAGCCGGCGAAGTCGCCGATATAGCCGTTTTCCAGGCCGAGGATCGTAGAGCCGACCGCGCCCAGCACCATGCCGGTGCCGAAGGTGGCGGGGCGGGAGACCAGCACGCCGACCACGAGGCCGGCCGGCAACAGCGCGATCATCAGGCCGGCGAAGGTCTCGACGCGGGGCAGGATGACGAAGATGTAGGCGGCGTCGAACACGGTTGCGATCAGCGCGTTGCGCAGCATCAGCTGGATTGCCGGCGCCGGATCGTCCTGCGCCGCGAAGAAGGAGCAGGCGACCGCGACCATCACGGCGGCGCCGGCGCCGCTTGTCCACCCCGTCTCGATCCAGAACGCGCAGACCAGAAGGGTGGCGAGGGCCGCGGCGGCGCCGGAATACAGCGCCAGGCCGTGGTCGCGGACCTGGTCGGCGGCGGCGACGAAGGCGCCTTCCAGCGCGGCGCTTGGCGGTTCCGGCGCGCCGTCGGCAACGTGCAGGCGGATCTGCCGGGCGTGGCAGACCAGGCTGACCAGCTCGCTCAGGCGTTGTATCAAGCCGATGCGCAGAATGCTGGCCCAGGAGGCGGCGTCTTCCGGGGGCAGCGCGTCGATCGACCGGCGCACCGCGTCGGCGCCCGCCGTTTCGCCGCTGCTGACCCAGGCGGCGCAGAGTTGCAGCGCGTTGGTCAAGGGCGGCGTCAGCCCGTCATGCACGCGCAGCTGCGCGACGCGGGTGCCGATCGAGCTCAGCACCGGCATCAGGCTCAGCATATAGAGGCGGAAGCGGACCACATGGCGCGTGGCGCTTTGCAGCGGCGAGGTGTCGTAAGCGAGCTGCGAGGTCAGCATCGCCACGTCGGCGGCTTCGACAGCCAAGTTGTGGCGGTCCCGTCGCGCCGCCTCATCCTCCGCGTCGCCGGCCAAAGCGTGGACTGCCCAGGCGGAGCCCGGTTTCGCCCATTCCCGCAGCCGCGCCGCCAGCACCGGCCCCAGCGCGCGCGGGAAGAAGATGCTGCCGGCCAGCGTGGTGCAGGCGATGCCGATGGAGATTTCCTCGACGCGGGTCAGCGCCGTGGTGAAAATATCGCCCGGCGCGGTGACGCTGGGGAAGCCGATGATGCCGGCGGTGTAGCCGGCCAGCATGAAGGTGTAGGCGCGGGGCGTGCGGTCCAGCAGCGAGATGTACAGGCAGAGGCCGATCCAGCCGGAGAGTGCGAGGCAGAGCAGCACCGGCGCGTCGACCAGGTTCGGCACCAGCGCGACGGCGGCGGCGCCGCCGATGAGCGTGCCGAAAAACCGGTACAGCGCCTTCGAGCGCATGGCGCCGGTGAAGGGTTGCGCCACGATGTAGGCGGTGGCCATCGACCAGTACGGGTTTTCCAAGCCCAGCCAGAAGGCGATGTACAGCGCCAGCATTGCGCCGGCGAAGGTTCTCAGCGCGAAGATCAGCTCCTGGGCGGTGGGCATGGCGGCGAGTGAACCGCAAAATTGGGCCGGGTGATAGTTGCAAAGCCGCAAGGCGGCGTTGCGGGCTGTCCAGCGCGCGCTGCCCCGTCCGTAGGCACGGATGAAAATTAACTTTATACCGTTATGGGTAACGAAGGGTGTGGCGGCGGCCGGCTAGGCCAAATGCGCGGCGGCCGCGCGGAGACTCAGCGGAGGTGCGGACGGCGATGGCGATCAAAGGGCATGTGAATGGCATGGCCGGCGCCTACGTCATCGGCTGGGCTTTCTCCGACGCCGAACCGAACGCCGAAGTCTCGATTTTCGACGCGGGCGGGGAGGTGCTGGCGACCGGGCGGGCGGCGCAGCATCGGGCGGATCTGGCCGGCGTCGGCGGCGGACGGACGGATTTCGCGTTTCGCATCGCGGTGGATAACCCGGAGGCGCGCCGGCTCCTGCATGTGCGGGCCGAGGGCGTCGAGTTGGCGGGCTCGCCGATCACCGTCGGCGCCGGGGTGTATGACGGCGATTGCGCGATTGTTAAAGCGACGGTGACGGGCTGGGTGACGGAGCGGGTTTCCGGCTTCTCGCCGCCGGCGATCCAGATCGTCAACCAGCACGGCGCCGTGGTCGGCGCGGGGGAGGCGATGCAGGACGCCGATCCGGCCGATCCCTTGGAGAACAAGGCGCGGTTTGCGATCGAGCTTGACGATCAATGTTTTGGCTGCGGCGAGATGCGGCTGCGCGTGCTGGCGAATGGCGTAAAGCTGGCTGAGCGGCCGCTTGTGCTGCGGCTGGCGAGCAGCCTGGATTCGATTACCGATGAATCCTACACGGGCTGGCTGGTTTCTCCGGACGTGCCGGAGCGGGCGCTGAAGTTCGAGGTTTATCAGGATGGCGCGCTGACCGGTCTCGCCGGTTGCACCCTGGCGCGGGAGGATGTGCGGGCGCTGTATCCGGGCTGCGTGACGCCGGGCTTTTCGTTGACCTTGCACAAGCCGGGACACTCGATTCTGGATACAACCGCCGTGTCGTTCCGGTTTCGCGGCGCCGACCGGGAGTTGTTCGACGGCCCGTACATCGTCGGCAGCCGCCCCGCCGCGGTGGTGACGGCGCAGCGCGCGGCGCAGGCGGCGAACCGGGGGTTTGGCGGGATGAATGCCGCGGAACGCGCGGTGGTGCAGGCGGCGCTGACGGAGTTTATGCAGGCCGGGCGGCACGGCAACGGCTTTGTCGGCCGACGGCAGGCGCCGGTGGTGGCCGCGAAGGGTTCGCCGCCGCTGACCATTATCATTCCCGTGTATCGCAACGCGCAGATGACGCGGGCCTGCATTCAGTCGGTGCTCGCGCATCGCAACGCCGCGCTGCATCATCTGGTGCTGATCAACGACGCTTCGCCGGAGCCGGATATGGCTGGACTGCTGAACGGCTTCGGGTCCGCGCCGAATGTGTGCGTGCTGACGAACAAGAGCAATCTCGGCTTCGTCAAGACCGTCAATCGCGGGCTGTCTTTCGCGCTCGGCGGGGACGCACTGCTGCTGAACGCGGATACGGTGCTGTTCGCGGGCGGGCTGGAGGAGATGTGCCGGGTGGCGGCGGCGCCGGAGATTGGCACCGTCACCGCTTTGTCCAACAATGCGACGATTTTTTCGTATCCGCATGACGAGCTGCGCCGAGAGACGCTGGAGGATATCGGCTGGGCGGAGCTGGCGCGGACGGCGCTGACCGAGAGCGCCGGCCTCGCGATCGACGTGCCGACCGGGCATGGCTTTTGTCTGCTAATCAAAGGCGAGGTGCTGCGGCGCGTCGGCGCGCTGGACGAGGCGTTCGGCCGTGGCTACGGCGAGGAGAACGATTTCTGCATGCGCGCCGCCAATCTTGGTTATCGCAACGTGGCGGCGGCTGGCGTGCTGGTGGTGCATCGCGAGAGTGCGTCCTTCGCGGAGGAGAAAACCGCGTTGCTGGCGGAACATCTGCCGATGCTGGCGGCGCGGTATCCGGAATATGATGACGTGGTCAGGACGTTCCGGGAGCAGGATGGGTTGCGGCGCGGCCGCTGGGCGCTGGACCGCGCGCGGCTGCGCAACGCCGTGCAGGCCGGGCAGCGTTTCGTGCTGCTGGTCACCAACGCGCTGGAAGGCGGCACGATGAGGGCGGTTGAGGATATCGAAGCGGCTGCCGGGGATGAGACGGCGGTGCGGCTGACGCTGCGCTGTCAGGAAAGCGGGCTGATCGAGCTGCTTTGCGAGACGCCGATACTGCGCGCCGCCTTCGCGCCGGATGAAATGGCGGAGCTGTTCGCGCTGCTGGCGGTGACCGAGCCGCGCCGGTTGATGGTGCATCAGCTACTCGGCTTTCCGGCCGAGTTCATCCGCCGGATCGGCGAATGGGCGCGGCAGCTGAACAGCTTTTACTACGCGCATGACTTCTATCCGCTGTGTCCGCGCGTCACCATGATCGACGCGATCGGCGAGTTTTGCGATGTCGCCGACACCGATACCTGCGCCCGCTGCGTGAAGCTGGGCGGTTCGCATCCGGCCTCGCGCCTGACCAGGCTGACGCCGGCGGCGCATCGCGCGCTGTTCGCGGCGGCGCTGCCGGGGTTTCGCCACATCATCGCGCCCTCGGCCAATGCGGTCTGGTATCTGCGGCGGGCTCTGCCGGAGCTGGCTGTTCGGGCGATCCCGCATCCGGAGCAGGCGGAGGGCATCGCCGGAGCGCCGGGCGCCGCCGCGGCGCGCGCCGGCAGCGATGATGAGATCGTGCTGCTGGGCGCGATCGGCGCGCATAAGGGCTCCGCCAAGCTGCTGGAAATCGCGCGCCGCGCCCGGCTCTCCAATCCGGCGTTACGCTTTCGCGTCATCGGTTACACGGACGTCGACGCGGCGCTGCTCGAACTCGGCAACGTCACCATCACGGGGAAATATACAACGGAGGAGCTGTCCGTTCTGGTGGCGCGGGCGCGCGGCCGGTTCGCGCTGTTTTTGCAGGCCTGGCCAGAGACCTATTCCTATACACTGTCCGAGGCGGCGCGGTTCGGCTTTATCCCGCTGGTGCCGGATATCGGCGCGCCGGCCGAGCGCGTGCGCGCCAGCGGCTATGGCGTGGTGTTCCCGTTTCCGGTGGACCCGCCCGAGGTTTTGAACCTGATCGAGGAGCTGGCCGCGGGCCTCGCCAGCCCCTATGCCGATGGCGCCACGCCGGCGCGGCTGTATCCGGGCCTGCCGCAGATACAAAAGACCCGCAACCTTTTACAGGCCGAAAGTCGTGCGGAAGGACCGGGACTGCCGAGCGTCGCCTGAACCGAAAGTCCGTCGCGCGAACTAACACCTTCACGGTGGCGTTACCGTTAACGCTGGACTAAAACCCGCCTTTGTGGTTTTTCCTTCGTGGTGGTGATCCGGGGGACTGAGCGCAGATGATCTCTTGAATGACGAAGCCGCGGTTGTTCGCGCGTCGCATCGTCCTCCGCCCCAACGACTGACCGTCATGGGTGATGCCTGCCCGGCTTCCGCATCGACGAAGAGAATGTAATGACACCTGAAAATGAAGCCGACATACGTATCATAAAGGAGTCAAAGTTATTCGACCCTAAATGGTATCTGCGCACCTATCCGGATGTCGCCAAGGTCAACACCGATCCCATTTTGCATTATGTGTTGTGGGGCGCGGATGAAAACCGTAACCCGTCGCCGGATTTTTCAACTTCCATATATTTGAAGAACGTCAAACCAGACGTTATCCGGAACCGCAACGCCTTTGCGCATTTTCTGTTGCACGGCACGGTTGAGCAGAATGTCGATCGCGGCATGCTCGGCGATTTGTCGGAGGCGCTGGTTTATAAGGGTATGCAGCGGCTCTCCAGGTTTCCGCTGTACACGGATGACGAGTACCAGAAGCTCAACCTCGACACCCAGGCAAACATCAAAAAGGGCGCGATCACGCTGCTCAACCACGCCTTTGCTTATGGCATTCCGGAAGGACGGCATGTTTTCAACAGGCGCAAGATCGCGCAGGTGCTGGGCGATGTTTCGCGGCAGCCATTCGAGAGCAAGGCGGCGAAACGGGGCGGCTCGCCACGCAAGGCGCCGCCGCGCGGCGCGCTGCGGGCCGCCGTCTATTACAACAAATCCGGCAACAGCTTTATCAAGGAGATCGCGGAGGGGCTGGTCGAGGCGCTTAGGCTAAACGGGCAGACGGCGGAACTGCGCGATGACACCTCGTCGCCGGACCAGCGGCCGCCGTGCTCAATTATTGTGGCGCCGCATGAGTTTTTCCACATCGGCAAGGGCCGCAACTGGGTCTCCAGCGAATTCGTGGGCGAGGCGGTGATGTTCAACACCGAACAGCCGCAGACGGTGTGGTTCGACCGCGCCATGCCGTTCATCCTGATGTCGCGCGGCGTGATCGATATTTCGTATCAGGTGGCGGAGATGTTCCGGCAATGCGGGCTGCCGGCGATGCATTTCGACCCGAACATCGTGGTGCCGGAGCGCTGGCTGTTGCCGGGCGACGAGACGCATCCGTTGGTGCGGGTGCTGCCGCGGGCGGCGCGGAACACGCCGACGCGGCGGGCGCCGTTCGCCGCGCGGCCTATCGACGTCGCGTTCTTCGGCAACAGCTCCGCGCATCGCGACAAGTTTTTTGCGCGATCGGCGAAGTTTTTGTCGGAGTTTGATAATTTTCTGTATTATCGCCGGTTCAGCACCCCGTTAAATGCCGGGCAGCGGGACGGCATTCTCACCCGCCTGGGCGGCCATGTCGCGGGGCACGCGAAGGTGTGGCTGAACATTCACCGCGACGATTATGGATTTTTCGAATGGCACCGGATCGTCCAGCAGGGCATGGTGGGCGGCAGCGTGGTGGTGACGGAACCCACATTGCCGCATCCGCTGTACAAGGCGGGGGTGCATTTCTTTGAGGAGACCGGCCGGCATATTCCGAATTTGCTGGAATGGCTGTTTAAATCCAACGATGGGCAAGACGCCGCGGGGAAAGTTCAGCGCAATATTGCCGCCATCGCGGAGGCGGACAGCGCGGTGACCAATGGCGCGAGGCTGGTGGATTTCGTGATCGAAACCGGCAAGCAGAACGCGCCTTGAGCCTGTACAAGCCCTGGGCGCCGAAGACCGAGGCGGCGTTCGAGTGGAACAAACCGGCCGCCGCGGCGGCGAAACGCCCGGCCAAGACGCTGGCCGGCAAAACCGCCGTCAAAGCTGCCAAGCCGAAGGCTCCCGCAACCGCCGCCGCGCCGCCGGCGCTGCCGCTGATTTCGGTCTGCGTCACGGTGTTCAATTACGCCCGGTTTCTGGACGATTGCCTGAATTCCGTCGCGTCGCAGACTTACGAGGCGCTGGAGCTGATCATCGTAGATGATTGCTCGCAGAAGGACGATTCCGTTGCCGTCGCCGCGGAATGGGCGGAGAAGCACAAGGCGCGGTTCCAGCGGATCGCCGTGTACACGCACCGGCACAACCAGGGCCCGGCGGAAGCGCGCAACACCGCCTTCCGCAAAAGCCGCGGCGAGTGGATTTTCATTATCGACGCCGATAACGAGATTTACCCGAAAGCGATCGAGCGGCTGCACGCGGCGGCGGTGGTCGGCGATTTTGCCGCGACCTACACGCAGACGGAGATGTTCGGCGCCCGCTGGGAGATCGGCTATGCCGATATATGGGACCCGGACGAGATGCGGCGAAAAAACTACGTGGATGTGATGGCGCTGGTCAGCCGCGCGGCGTGGGAGAAGGTGGACGGCTTCTCCCATATTGACGACGGCTGGGAGGATTACGATTTCTGGCTGAAGTTTCTGGATCAGGGCCTGTTGCCCGGGTACGTGCCGGAGATTTTATGCCGTTACCGGGTGCATGATAAATCCCGCACCTCGACTGAGGCGCATGTGTTTCATGAAGAGCTGAAAAACCTTATGGCGTTCCGCCACCCCGGTGTTGGGCTGGCCGAGGAAAGTCCCGCCCTGCCGCCGCCGCAGGAGGAAGAGGCTCCGGAAGACGAGGACGATTAGTTCAGCCGCGCGGTTCCTTGCGCAGTTTCTTCAACGGCTGGTCGCTGCCGTCCAGCAGGAAACCGTCGCCTACGACCTGCACGCGCAGCACCGAGTCGTCGTTGAGTTTCATCGCGGACAGGTCGATTTTGAAGCTGTGCTTGCCGGAGCCGATGCCGGCGTTCTTCAGGTCCTGGCGGAACATGTCGGCCTTTACTTTCGCCACCGCCACGCGGTCCACCAGCAATTCGACGGTCACCGGATCGTCCGACGCGTTCGAGGCGCACCAGCCGATGGCGTGGTTAGCCTGCACGCCGTTGAAATGTCCGCGATGGTCGTGGTGGAACAGCTTGATGTAATCCGGATTGTTTGGACTGACCGCCATCAGCGCTTTCGCCCGCACCGCCGGCGTTGCTTTCAGGCCGCAGAACGCGGCGATCCCGTCAATGCCTTTTTCCGGGAATGCCACGAATTTCTCGTAGCTCAGCAGCAGGGTGGGACAGTGCGCTTTCTGCAAAAAATGCATCATATCGAACGCTTGGTTGGAGACGTTGAAATAGGCGGCGGCGGCGTCTTCCTGTTCCGGATCGGAAATATGCGCGCGCGACGCGGTTGCCACCGGGTCGCGGGTTACGACGATCAGATGCGGGTTACGGAACCGCCCGAGCTGCGGCGGCAGCAGGTGGTTTTGCAGGGACGGAAACTTGAAGCCCCAACGGGGCGCCGCGGCGTTGCGCGCCGCGATCAACGTATTCAGGAGCGCATAGTCGAAGTACAGCAGCGCGGTGATGAACTCCTTGTCCTCGAACACCGCCTGATTTTCGGTCTTGCCCATCGGAAGCCCGAGCGCGCTGACCACGCCGGCGGTCATGCTGGTGCCGGACCGGCCGACGCCGGAGACGATCACGGTGATCGGCTCGTCCGGCCCGGCATGCGCGACCGGCGGGCGAAGCGTCAGCAAGCCGAAGTTCAGATGATCCGCGGCCTCGGACGGGCGCAACATTTCATTCATTTGCCACACTCTTAGGTCCAGAGGGGCGGCTGATCAAGCATTCGGCAACCTCGGCGGGTGGCGCGGCGCGAATTAGTTGGAGCCATATGCTCTGCAATTACAGGGAAAATGAGTGTTTGCTTGAGTCTCGCCTCTGTACTGTCCAGGAGGGTTGGATTCGGGTAGGTTTCATGACATGAATGACCGGCAATTTCCGCCACGGTGATGCAGATGACCGCTAACGTCGCAGCACCCGTCCTCAATCTGGCGGCAGATTCCCTGGCGTTGCTGACCGAGACGAAGCTCACGGAGACGCGCTGGCGGATGGGCGTCAGCGGCCGGGGCGAGTTGACTGGCTCGTTCTATTTTGGCGCCGATGGTCGCATTAAAGTTTTTAAAAGCTTTAATGAGGCCACTTGGCGGCTGCGGGATGGCGTGCTGGAGATTTTCGACGAACGGGGCACGCTGGCCTGGCATTTCGACCTGATGTTCCAGCTTGGCGGGGAGCCGGAGAGCGGCCAGCTGGTGCTGTTCAGCGGCTACCGCAAGCCGACGATGGACACCGGGGTGTCGCTGTATCTGCTGGAGCACCGGCAGGTGGAGCAGGCGGTTGTCCCCGCCACGGAAGAAGCTGCCGCGCCTGCGCCCGGTAGCGGCGCGGCCGGCTCAGGCGCCGCAGGCCCGGAGGCGGTGCGGCTGGTGATCTGGGACCTGGACGACACGTTCTGGGCCGGCACGTTGTCCGAAGGCGCGGTTACGCATAATGCGCGTAACGCGGCGATCGTGGATACGCTGAACCGGCGGGGGATCGTCAGCGCGATCTGCTCGAAGAACAATTCTGCGCCGGTGGAGGCGGCACTGCGCGAACAGGGGCTGTGGGAGCGGTTCGTGTTCCCGCAGATCGCCTTTGCGCCGAAGGGCGCGATGGTGGCGCAGATCATCAAGGACGCGCAGCTGCGGCCGGCGACGGTGATGTTCATCGACGACAACGTGACCAACCTGCACGAGGCGCAGTATTACAGCCCCGGCCTGCAGATTGCCGAGCCGGAGTTTCTGGACCGGTTGCTGGACGATCCGCGCTTTGCCGGCAAGCCGGACCCGGAGCTGAACCGGCTGGCGCGCTATAAGGTGCTGGAGCGCAAGCTGGCGGACCAGGCAAAAGCCACGTCCGGGACCGGCAGCAACGCGCAGTTCCTGCGGCAGAGCAAAATCCGCATCAGCATCCACGCCGATATCGAACGTGAATTCGCCCGCGTGCACGACCTGGTGAATCGCACCAACCAGCTGAACTTTACGAAGAACCGCTGGCCCGAAGACTTTGAGGCAGCGCGCCGGCAGTACCAGGCGGAGCAGGGCGCCAACTTCTACGGCCATGCGGGCTATGTGAAGGTTTCCGACCAGTACGGGAACTATGGCATTTGCGGCTTCTTCCTCGTGGTTGGCGATGTCTGCAAGCATTTTCTGTTCTCCTGCCGCGCAATGAATATGGGGGTGGAGCAGTTCGTGTGGGCGCGCATCGGCCGGCCGTTCGTGCCGATCAAAGGCGAGGTGATTTCCGATATCGACTCAGCCGTGGACTGGATCACGGTGGTCGAGGATGCCGATGTCGCCCAGACTGCGCCAGGCGAGGCGGCGGCCGCGCCGGCGAAAGCGATGACCGTGTGCATTCGCGGCGCCTGCGACATGACCATGACCTCTAACTTCCTGCGCAACCAGGTCAATACGGTGGAGGAGTTGACATTCGCGTATCAGGGCTGGGAGATCTGTTCGCTGCCGCGCATCGTGGCGCTGCGCAACGAAATGCAACTTTCAAAGAACCGTGAGATCGTCGCCCGCCTGCCCGGCATTCCCGCCGGGCGCTTTGAGAGCGACCTCATCGCCGGTGCTTCGGACGCGTACGTGCTGTCGTTTTCACAGGAATCGTTTCAGGGGATTTATCAGTCGAAGTCGACCGGCATGATCATTCCTATGGGCCATTTCGGCCTCGGCCATAACAGCCTCGTGAAGCCGGATTATACGAAAATGCCGTATGAGGAGATTATCGAGCGGGGGATTCAGAACATTTCTGCCGCGCAATGGGCGTTTTTTCGGGAAGAGTTTATCTTTCGGGGCGGCTTTAATGAGGCGTTATTCATGATGGACGTTATCGACATTTTCACGCTGTTGAAGGAGCGCGGCAAGCAGGTAGTGATTAACGGGCTGAATGAGGCGGTGGGGCGGGACAAGCCGATCCTGGCGTTTTTTGCAAAAATCAACGCGATCGTGCGGCCTTTGGTCCGGGAGTTTGGCTTTGCCTATATCGACGTGAACGACTTTATCAGGACGGAGAGCGATCTGGCGCAGGACGGCCATTTGGGCGGTCCGCATTTCGCCCGCGAGGTTTACTTGAAGATATCGGATGCCATCCTGGCGAAGCTGCGGGCGCCGCGGCAGATCATTGCGGACGCCGCATGATGGCAAACGGATCGCGTTAAGGTAGTATGGGCCGATGAACGTACAGAATATCCCCAGCGACGCCGCCGAGAACAGGATCACCACGGCCACACCGGCGCCGGCGCTTGTGCAAGTGCCGGTGGGCAAGCTTGGGCTGACGGTGGAAAAGCTGGTTGAGACGCGCTGGCGCCTCGGCGTCAGCGGCCGCGGCGAGCTGACCTCCTCGTTCTACTTCGGACTCGACGGCCGGGTTAAAGTGTTCAAAAGCTTTAATGAGGCGGCCTGGCAGTTGCGGGATGGCGTATTGGAGCTGTGTGACGTGCAGGGCGTGGTTTCCTGGCGCTTCGACCTGGCGTTTCAGGTGGCGCCGGGCGGCGTCGAAGGCGGGGAGCCGGCGCAGCTGCTGTTCGTCAGCGGCTTCCGCAAGCCGACGACGGAGGCCGGCATTACCTTGTATCTGCTCGAACACCGGGCGGACAAGGGCGTGCGGCCGGCAATGGTGGTTGAGGAAGTCGCGCCCGCAAGCGATGGCGCGGCCGGCTCAGGCGCGGCCGGCTCAGGCCCGGAGGCGGTGCGGCTGGTGATCTGGGACCTGGACGACACGTTCTGGGCCGGCACGTTGTCCGAAGGCGCGGTTACGCATATTGCGCGCAATGCGGCGATCTTGGATGCGCTGAACCGGCGGGGGATCGTCAGCGCGATCTGCTCGAAGAACAATTCTGCGCCGGTGGAGGCGGCACTGCGCGAACAGGGGCTGTGGGAGCGGTTCGTGTTCCCGCAGATCGCCTTTGCGCCGAAGGGCGCGATGGTGGCGCAGATCATCAAGGACGCGCAGCTGCGGCCGGCGACGGTGATGTTCATCGACGACAACGTGACCAACCTGCACGAGGCGCAGTATTACAGCCCCGGCCTGCAGATTGCCGAGCCGGAGTTTCTGGACCGGTTGCTGGACGATCCGCGCTTTGCCGGCAAGCCGGACCCGGAGCTGAACCGGCTGGCGCGCTATAAGGTGCTGGAGCGCAAGCTGGCGGACCAGGCAAAAGCCACTGGCGGCGACAATTCGCAGTTTCTGCGCGACAGCGACGTGCGGATCAGCATCCATGCGAATGCCGAGGAATATTTCACTCGCATCCACGACCTGGTGAACCGCACCAACCAGCTGAACTTCACGAAAAACCGCTGGCCGGAAGACATCGCCGCGGCGCGCGCGCAGTTCGAGCGGGAGTTGAAGGCGAGCTTCGTGTCCGAATGCGGCGTGGTCAAAGTTGCCGACCGTTACGGCAGTTACGGCATTTGCGGCTTCTACCTGGTTTCGAACGGCACCTGCACGCATTTCCTGTTCTCCTGCCGTTCGATGAACATGGGCGTCGAACAGTTTGTCTGGTCGAAGCTTGGCCGGCCGTTCGTGCCGATCAAAGGCGAGGTGATTTCCGACATCGATTCAGCCGTGGACTGGATCCGCGTGGTGGACGACGCGGAGGCGCCGGAGGATGGCGACGAGAAAAAGAATATTGCGACATTCTCGGTCGGCATGTTCGGCGCCTGCAACCTGGCGATGGCGGCCTCTTATTTGCGGCAATGGTTCCAGGTGACGGAGGAATTTAATTATCCGTTCCATGACTGGGGGATTTTCCCGCTGCCGCGCATCATCGCTTCGGCCGAGGAAGCGAAGTCGTCGGCCAACCAGGCGATCCTGGCGCGGCTGCCCGGCATGCCGCCGACGCGGTATGAGTCGTTTATCATTGATGGGACGCCGGATGCTTTCGTGATTTCGTTCTCCTCGGAATCCTTCTGCGGTTATTACCGCGCGCGCAGCACCGGGCTCGTCATTCCGCTGCTGAACAGCCGGATCGGCAAGCGCCGGTTTTCGGAGCTGACCTTCGAGCAGATAAAGGAGAAGGGTGTCGCCGGCGTTTCCGCCGAGCAATGGCGCTTCATGCAGGAAGAGCTGGAATTTCTTGGTGCGTTCGACGCCAAGCGCTTCGAGGACGATGTGCGCCGCACCTTGCAGATCGCCGCGTCGCATAACAAGCCGGTGATCCTGATCGGCCTGAACCAGATGGTGGGACGTGACCAGCCGATCCTGAGCCTGTTCGGGCGGGTGAACGCCATTGTGGCGCCACTTGCCGCGGCATTCGGTTTCCCGGTTATCGACGTCATGGACTTTATCCAGAGCGAGGCGGACATCGCGGACGACATGGGCGGCGCGCATTACCAGCGGCATGTTTACGCGAAAATTGCGGCGGAAATCCGCCGGTTGCTGGAATACAAGAACGGCTGATTACTGCTCGCACAGATAGGTGAATTTGCCGGCGCTTTGGACGGCGAGGCGCGTCGCGGAAACCGCCAGGATGTAGGGCGGTGTTGAGGAAAAGCCGGTGAGCAGGCAGTCCGGCACAGTGGTGTAGGCGGTGCTGAAGGTGATCGTGCAGCTGCCCGCGCTGGTCGTGACCGTGCCGTGCCGGTCGCTGGCGGTGGCGCTGAGCGCGGCGCCGGCGCCGCAGGCGGTGAGCGTGGGGGCGGCACCGGTGACCGCGACATGGCCGCTGAAGATCACGCCGCCGTCGCGGATGGTGAGTGCCGGGCGGTTGGCGATGGCGTAGACCAGGCCGCCTGCGGCGGTGGAGTATTCCAGCGTGTGCCGGTTTTGCCCGGCGGCGCTGGCGGTGGCGGAAAAATCAACCGGCATGTTGGCTGCCAGGCGCAGCCCGGCGGCTTGCGGACGCAGCAGCCGGGCCGCCGAGAGGTCCAGCACCGCATTGGCGAAGGCGGCGTTGCTAGAAAAGCCAGTGGAGAAACTCACCGCCTGCCCGGCTTGCGCGTCCAGCGCGATGCCGCGTCCGAAGCTCACCGCGTAAGGCTCGCCGTAGCGCCAGGTGACGCCGCCATCCGGGACAGTACCGGCTGATGGCCAGGCCGGGGCCGCGCCGCCGCTGGTGCCGGAGTGGGTCGCGATGAATACGGATGCGTCAGCCAGCACGCGGTCCCCGGCCGCGTACCGCTTTTGCGCGGCCCAGTGCGGCACGGGGCTGACTTTGCCGACAAGCCACATGAAGATGCGGTTGCCTTTTTCCGGGTCGTAGAGCGAGGCCGGATCGTCCGGGCCGTTGGCCAGCAGGTCGTATTCGCCGGCGATGCTGGCGAAGGCTTGTGGGGGCAGGCCGGTGGTGTCGTTGGTCATCGTGGAGATGGCCCAGGTGCTGTTCTGCCCGGCTTTCGTGACTTTCACGTCCAGGCCCTGGTCCTCGCTGGCGGCGGCGTTGTTGCCGAGGCTGTTGAGGAAAACTTCCACGCCGTTGACCTGGCCCAGCGAATTTGGATGCGTGGTGGCGTTCACTTGCAGCGCCGGCACGTCGGCGAATTCGCCAACCCAGCTGCCGTTGTAATGGATGGTTTTGTAGCCGCGGCTGTAATTGTCCAGGGTGACGAATAAAGTGGGGTTGCCGGTGTTGCCGGTGAACACGTTGCGGAGAAAGTTGGCGTGGCCGCCGGCAAAGCTCTCGGTCACGTCGCCGTCGCCGACCGCGCCCGAGGGTGCGGGGCCGGTGAAATTCCACAACACGGTTTTGCCGGGCACGGACTTGGTGGGCGAGAACGGGGCGCCATAGCCGCCGGGCGGCCATTGCCCGTTGGGGATGGTGATCGTGCCCCCATTCTGCGTTGCGTCGTACCGGCTTTGTATCCAGGTTTTGTCCACCACGCCGGCTTGCTGCGCGTGGGCCGTCGCCCCCGCCACGGCGAATACCCCGACCTGTGCCGCGACCCGCGCAAACCCCATGATCTTTCCTTTCCCGGCTTTGGAAGCGAAACTGCTTAAGCCTGGGGATCATAGAATGAATTGGGTTTATGTCGCGCCGGTCGCGCTGCTGCTTGTTTCGAACGTCTTCATGACTTTCGCCTGGTATGGCCAGTTCCGCTTTCCAGCAGTGCCGCTCTGGGCGCTCGTCCTAGGCGGCTGGGGGCTGGCGTTCTTTGAGTATTGCCTGGCGGTGCCGGCCAACCATTTCGGCCACCGGGTTTACACGCCGGTGCAGCTGAAAATTATTCAGGAGGTCGTCACCCTTATCATCTTCGCCGGCTTCTCCACCCTGTTTCTGCATGAGCCCCTAAAATGGAACCACGCCGTCGCTTTCGGGCTCATTGTGCTGGCGTGCTATTTTGCGTTCGAGAAGTTTTAATGCGGCAGACGCGCGGCGATTTCGGACACAATCCGTTGCTCGTAAGCAACGACCCCGCGGGTGGCGCAGGCGGTCAGCCTTGGCCAGGCGTAATGGCGCGGCGGCGGCGCGGAGATATAACTGACGCGGTCGCTAGCGGCGAACGGCGCCGCACCGCGCATATCCACCATCACTAGATGCGACCGCGCATCCAGCAGGCTCTCGGTCAACGATGCCACAATCTGTGGCAGATCGGCGCCGTCCGACAGAGATAGCAGGAACACGCGCTGCCCCAGGTTCCGGGTTCGGCGCCAGTTGGCCACCATCGTGTTCCAATGGGCGAAGAACCAAGCCCGCTCCTCCTTCCCCCAGCGCGCGCGGCGGTGGCTGAGGAAGTTGGTGCCGGTCGGCTCATGCACCAGCATCACGCCGCCGAACCAGGCCGGCGCCTCCGTAAAATCCTCCGGCCGGTCGTAGGCGGTGAAATCCGTAGCGATCGCTTCCGCGGCGGCGGTGGCCGTGAAGCCGCCGATATCGAACGGCGTCAGCGCGTCGTGCCGCGCCGGCGCGGTCAACAGCCCCCAACGGCCGGCGAGCAGGAAACATTGCGCGTTATGACCCAGCGAGATCACCCGCCCGTCGGTCGCGCGCAACCGCCGCTGGTTTGTCATCGCCGTGTCGGTGATCAGCGTCATCCCGGCGATGATTTCCTCGTTCAGGCCGCGCAGGGCTTCGGGCGTGGCGGCGTCCAGCAGATCGCGAACGCCGTGATGGCGGAACAGCCGGCCCAGAACGTCCAGCCCATTGCCAAGCAGTTCCGGCCGCGTGGGCCGTTGGCTGGCTCTGGGCAGATGTTAACGGAAAGCTGCGGTTGCGGGCGTGGAAAGCATTGAAGTGACCGAACTCATCAGGAGGCGCTCGTACTCGACCGCTTCGGGTAGATTATAGTCGGGGAACTGGTCCCACATGTATCGGTTGGGCGCTGGGATGTGGACATATTGTACAGCCTGATGCCTCGGCGCTGGTTCGGCCTGTGCGCGAGTATCGATAATAAGCAAACGCGCGGTCTGATCGAGTAAATGCTCAGTCGCGACCTCGACGATGTCCGCGAGATTGTCCTGATCGGCCAGAAACATCAAAAATATCCGTGCGCCGGAACTCCGTCTCGCCCGCCAGTTAGCAACTAACTTGTTCCATTGAGCGAAAAATCGCGCTGCGTCTTTCTCAAGCCAGTAGGCACCACGTTGATCGAAAAAACTCGTCCCAGTGAGGCTATGGCGTAGCATCCAGCCGCCACCTTCGGCCGGAACTCCTACATATTGTGAGCGGTCGTCGAAAATTGTGAAATCCGAGGCGATCGCGTCCGCCCATGCCGCCGTGGTAAACTTGCAAAAATCAAAAGGCGTCAACTCTTCAGGTCTGGCGGGGCCGCCCTGCAACCCCCATCGTCCGGAGATCAAGAACGGTCTACTCGTGCGGCCGAGAGAGAGCACCGTTGTGCCGGCGTTCTCCAGTATCCGCCGGTTCTCGATAGCGATGCCCAGGCGCCTATGGATCGCATCAAGGGTGTCGCGGGGCAGAGCCGCCTTCGCCGCGGGCGTGACGTCCTGTAGCAACGATACCGCCGCCTCAATCTGGAAAAGCTTGTCCAGCAGTTGCAACGCCTGCGGAAAGACCTCCTCATGCGAGGTGCAAACGTTCCAGTTTTCTACAACCAGTGCATATGCCTCTTCCCATCGCGACGCATTATAAAGAAGCGACATTTCGGTTGTCAGGCAGTGTAATGTGGCTGTGTCGCCGGATGATAAAGGAAGGCTGCGTACCCAGCGCACGCGCTCGATTGCCTCCGCCCAATTGTTATCTAGAAAAAGCGGCCGTTCCATCCAAAATTTCCGCAGCGGAAAATCTTCAGGGAAGCGAGCGATCGCGGCTGTCAGTCGGCTATCGGATTCAGCGTACTTGCCGGCAAGAAGCAGCGCGCGCGATTCATTCAGGGCTGTGTCCGGATCGTCCGGCAGCCACGCCTGCATGGATTGCAGAATTCCGGTGCAGGCTTTCTGATCGCCGCGCGCGAGCGCCGCTAGGGCGCTATCAAGCATTCGCCGCTGTGTTCGGCCACCAACGTTTCCGATCGCCGCTGAAGCCTCCTTCTCTGGGAGCTGAGCAAGCCTAGAAATCAGATGAGAAATCGCATTCGCGATTTGCGACTCAAAGCGGATGCCCCCCACCGTATTTTGATGTGGAACCGATATCCAGTCGTAGTCGTCGGGATAAGGCGCGTACAAATATGTGACACGCTCATGCACCGGACATTCCGTCCGATGCTTCTGAACATCTATGATTAGAAGATGGGATTGCGAATCCAGCAGTTGTTTTTCGGCGACATCGATCAATCGTTTTAAATCGCCGGCGCCGACGAGGGAGAAAACAAAAAGCCGACGCCCCCTTTTATGGAGGCGCCGCCAGTTCTCGACCATGGTCTCCCAGTGTGCGAAGAAGCGGCGGCGGCCGTTATCCAACCAGTACGGGCCACGCCAGTGATAGAACGGCACGGCGCTCGGAATATGCCTTAGCGTGTAGCCGCGCGTGATATGATTATAGGCAGGGCCGTAAGCGTCGCGGTCATCATAGGCGGCAAAATCAGTGGCAATCGCGTCGACAACTGAGTTGGCGTGGAAGGCGCCTTGATCGAAAGGGCACAGCGTTTCGAAGTCATGAGGCGGCGTGTTCAGGCCCCAGCGTCTGGGTAGTTGAAAGGGCAGACAATTCTGTCCAAGCGAAATTAGCCGCACGCCGCTCGCTTTGATCAGGGCCTGATTTTTCCGTGTCGCTTCCACGCGCAGCCGCAGGTTACCTGGCGCTTCCGGCGGCAACTCACTCCAAGCCTGAAATGAAGCCGCATCCAGAAAAGCTTCAAGCTCATCCGTTCGCACTGCGCTACTTAACGCATCAATGGCGTGGTGGAAAATTCGTGGCGTCTTCGTGAAAACGTCCCAATGCGCGCGAACCAGTGCTGCCGCATCATCCCAACGAAATGATTCCCGAAGTGCCAGAAGCTCGTGGATCAAATGGTATGCGCTTTGTTCGGCGGAGAAAGTGGCGCGCAGCGTATTGCCGCGGCGACCGAGTTCTGTCCAGTCGCAATCGAAGAGCGGCATGTCAGCCCACATGGCCCGCAATTCAAAATTTGTTGGGTACTTTTCGATCGCCGTTTCAAGCGGTGGGTCGGCCAGTTCGGCTTTGCCGAGCCGCGTCATGGTACGCGCGTATTCCAGCGTTACCGCCAGGTCACCGGGGAAGTCCACCAACATAGCTTCCAGCCGCGCGGCGCTTTCTTCCGGTTCGCCGTCGTCGCGGGCTTCTACCGCCTCTTCCAGCCGGCGGCGGTAATCGTCGTCGTCCATCGTCATGCTCATTCGGCAGCCTCGATAAAAGTCACAATATCATCCGCCGGCTTAGTCACCGGCCGCTCCCAGCGGGCGCCGGGTTCCAGTTCGGTGAAGCCGAGGCGGGGGTAGAGGTCTGCGACTACGGCGTTTTTCGCGGTGGGCACATACGCGCCGACGATGCGGGTCAGGCCGCGGGCTTGGGCGCGAATGATGACGTCGCGGAGCATGAAGTGTTCCAGGGTGCGGGAGAAGACGCGGCAGCTCATCAGCCAGCTGTCGATGACCAGGGCGTTGCCTTGCACCACCGCCACCATGCTGGAGACCAGGCCGTGGTCGCCGAACTTATCGGCCAGGGTGGCGCCGAGCACCAGCGCGTCCTCGCGCGCCGCGAAGGCCGCGATCGCGGCGTCGTTGTGGCGCGGCGTGGTCAGGTTGAACTGGTTGGTTTTGCCTTCGAGCTGCGCGATGCGCGTCAGCGCGGCGCCTTCGGCCACGAATACGCGGCCGTGCATTTCCAGCGTTTTGAGGAAGCTGTCGAGATCGGCGGCGTCGGCTTGCGCGCCGGCGGCTTGCGCGCGGGTCTGGTAGGCCTGGCCGCGGGCGAGGTCCTCGGCGCTCAAACCCTGGGATTCAAACCAGCGGCCTTCTTCCACGAGGGAGATAAAGGCGGCGGGGTCCTCGCCCAGCTCCACCACCGTTACTTCCGGCAGCTCGGCGCGGATCAGCGCGCATTCCGCGGGATTGTCGTCGGCGAACACGATGGAGTCCAAACCGAGGTTCAGGGTTTGGGCGATGCGGCGCAGGCCGGCGGCTTTGTCGGTCCAGGCGCATTCGAAGGCTGGGAAATCGGCATAGGCGAGCACGCTGTGCGGGTGGGTGAAGCCGGCGGCGGCCACCGCGGGGTCGTTCTTGCTGCACACGGCCAACACCACACCGCGCGCCGCCAGCGCTTTTGCGTAGGTCTGGAAGGCGGCGAAGGCTTCGCCTTTCGGCGTGTCGGGGCCGAGGGCGAGGCCATCCACGCCGTCATCGCCGATCACGCCGCCCCAAAGCGTGTTGTCCAGGTCCAGCGCCAGCACCTTTTTGGCGCGGCCGGTGATCTGCCGGAGGATGGAGCGGAAGCGGGCGACATATTCCGGCAGGTGGTCCTGCGCGAAGGGAAGCTTCGCGCCGAACCAGGCGGCGGCGTCCTGGGCCAGGCCTTCGGTGTCCAGGAACGCGATATCGGGGCCCGCTTGCAGCATCGCCGCGCGGACCGCCGCGAGCTGGGCCTGGGCACTGGCCGGCGTGCGCAACTCCGCGATGCCGCCCAGCTGCGCGGCCGGCGCGGCCGGCAGATGCTGCACGATCCGCCGGCCCGCGGCGCCGGCGCGCAACGCGTCCCACACGGCGCGGAAGCCTGCGATTTTGCCGGTGACGACTTCATTTATTTCGGCGGCGGTCGCGCTCAGCGGCAGTTCGGTCACCGCGTCCCGCCAGTCGGTCACCAGGACGACGAGGTCGGGCGCGAATTTGTGCAGCGCTGAGCCGCCGTCCAGCGCTTCCTGCCGCCACGCCCCGAACGGCGCCTGGTAGATCACCGGCGCGATGCCCTCTTGCGCCGCGCCCACCGCCGCCGCGCGGGCGATCAGGTCGGTGGTCGCGGCACCGGCGATGGCGATGCGCAGCTGGCCTTCCTTGGCGGCCAGCAGCCGGGTGCCGTGCACGAAAATCTCCACCGGCTTCGGCTTCGGCGCGCTGCCGAGGGCCGTCCGCGCGCTCGCCGCCAATGCGAAGCCGCCGTCGGGACTCACGCCAGCTTGCTTTCCAGCAGCTTGAACAGGTCCGAAAAACTCTTGGTCTCGGCGATGCGGTCGTAGCCCAGCTTGATGCCAAAATCCTCCTCGCACAGCATGAACAGCGTCAGCGTGGCGATCGAGTCCCAGCCCGCGACCGTGTCCATTGTGGCGGCCGGCGCGTCCGCGGGCTGTACGGCGGGAAACGCCTTGTTGAAGATCCGGCTGAGCCGTTTCTGTATCCGCTCCGGCGCTAAAGTGGTGCCCGACATGCCAAACCTCGCTACTGTCTGCCTCCGGTTTATCGAACCGGCCCCCGGGAGGATAGTTTAATTTTTGCTAACCCGAGCCGCCGCTCAGGCAAGGAGCGGCGAAATCAGCCGCGCGAACGGATCGCGCAGGGTGAGGTTGCCGCGCCAGTTGGGGTGAATGGCGTCATCGCTCATCCCCCCCATCCATTCGCCCGGCCGCGCCGGGTCCCCGATGAAGGGCAGGGGATCGAACACCAGCGCGCCCGGCACCAGCGTGTCCAGCTGCTGGTTGACGCGCTGCCAGGAGTCCAGCTCCGGCTTGCCGAACAGGTTGCGCGGCAGGCCTTTCACGATCACCGGCACCCCGCCGGCTGCGAAGGTGCGCGCCGCCATTTCCTTCACGCGGTTCAAATAGGCCTCGTCGCCCGCCGGCGTCATGCCGTCATTGGCGGTCCAGCCCTGGATCACGCTGATGGACGGGCGCGCGAGGTCGATCGCCTCATCCATCGCCGGCCAAAAGGTCTTGCTCGGCTGCCCGGCCCAGGCGGTGTTCCACACGGAGATCGGCGCCGCGGGCGTGGAAAGCTCGGTGGCCGCCCATTGCGCGAAGGTGTTGTTCATCGCGAGATGGCTGTCGCCGCCGATCACCATCTGCACGCCCGGCGCCGCCGCGCGGTACTGCACGACGTAGACCGGCGTGAACGGCACCGGCTCGCCATCCGGCACGGGCTGGGCCGGATCGGTGACGAAATCCCCCGCCACGCAAGCCTGCGCCTTCAGCCGCGAGGGTTCGCTGGGCGAGGGCCAGCTGACCAGCCCGGGGCCGGCCGGAAACGCCATCATCGGGGTTCCCGCCGGCACCAGGGCGCGGAAGACCAGCTGCGGCCGCACCTCCGGCGTTTGCGTTTGGTATGGCACCCAGTCCGACCAGATGATCGCCGGCACGTTGCCGGCGCCGGTCGCGTTCACCCGATTGCCGGGCACCGTGACACCGCGGGCGCCGGCGAAACTGAAATGCACCCAGCCCGGCTGTGGCTGCGCGATCCACTCATTGGCCTGAGCGCACGCCACGCCGTCGATCCGGTACGGATCCGGGTGGGTGTTGGCGAGGCCGATGCGCAGCGCCGAGGCGGCGGTTTCCAGCGGCAGCGTCATCATGAAAGTGGACATTTGCGGCACCTCAACCGGGCGCATCTCGGAAGACCGCATGTTGAGGCTGAGCATCGAGCGTTTCGCGGCTTTCATCGTTCCTCCCCGCGCATGCGATGCCCCCAAGGACGCGCCGGCCGCGCCCAGGCCGGCGGCACCAACGCCCAATAGCAGCCGCCGTGGTAATCCAGCCATCGCCAATCCTTTGCACTTCGGTGCGTACCAATATAGGGCGGCCCGCCGTCCGCCACGGATGACGCGATGACCATGCCAACCTTAAGAGGATGCCGCCGCGGGCTTGGCGGCGCCTGGCGTGGTGGCTGGCCGTATTATCCGGCGTATGCTTTTACTCCCGTAATAGCGTCCACAACCGAGGTTTCGTCGAATAATGCAAATTGATGCCGGGGCGACCCCGGCCGCCGGACAGAACGAGGACAGCTCGCCGGCGGACGCCGCTCTGGCCGGTGCCGCGCCGGCCGACGGCGCGCCACCGGATGCCGCGCCTGTGGAAGCCGCCCCGCCCGTTGAGGCGCCGGCCGATGCCGCGCCGCCGGCCCCGCCCTCCGCGGCGGAACTCGCGAAAGCCGTGGCGGAGGGGCGGCTGCGGCATCTGATCGACCAGGTGTTCGACCGCGACAGCTACCTCTGGCTGAACGCGGACGTGGCGGCGGCGGCGCAGTCGCCGAACTTCAATCCCTACAACCACTATGTCGATTTTGGGCGAACGGAAGGCCGCGCCCCGTCGGTGTTTTTCGAAATCGGCTATGTCGACGAGTATGTGAAGCGGGTCGAACAGCGGGATGTGGCGCCGCGCGACCTGATGGCGTTCTACGCCAACTTGCCGGTTGCCGAGCGCTTCGTGCCCAACCGCTGGTTCAGCGCCTGGGCCTTCCGCGCCCGCTACGCCGCCCGCTTTCCGGAGCTGAACGGCATGGCGGATTTTGACGTGATGGACTTTTACCTGCGCAAACAGCGCCAGCACGCGCTTTCGCCCTCCGGCCTGTTCAGCGAGGCCGCATATCGCCGGCACTACCCGGATATCGCCGCGCAAATCGTCCTAGATAAGGTCGGGTCCGGTTTCGTGCATTTCATCACGAAGGGTCAGGCGGAGGGCCGCGTCGGCATCCCCGGCTACGGCTTGGCTTTGCCCGACCGCAAAGCGCCGGCCCTACTGAACAAGGTTCTGCTTGGCCAGGTCTCAAACCTGACGCCTTCGCTGTGGTGGTATGACGAGGAGTTTTATCTTTCGGCCTATCGCGATGCGCATGCGCTGAAGCGGCGGGGCGCCATCCGGTCGGGGCTTGAGCATTTCCTGGTGGCCGGCTGCCGCGAAGGCCGGGTGCCGCACCCGCTGATGCCACCGGAACCAGGCGGAGAAACCGAGGATGGCTGGTCGTTCGTCACCGCCATGGCGAAGCGCACGCCGCCCTTGCAGCGCACGATCAGCTTCGCGCTCGCCTGCCAGGTTCGTGACCTGATCGAGAGCCAGCCCGGCGCCGCCGAGCGCGCCGAGATCACCGCCGCCATCTGGCCCTTCGTGGAGCGGCCGCGAGTAAGCTCAAAGCTCGATGTCGAGCGCTATTTTTGCGTCAACCCGGATCTCGGCCATGCCCTGAAAAACGACCAGGCGGCGGCGCGGACGCATTGGGAACGGCACGGTTTTTTTGAGGGCCGCAAGGCGCCGGGCACTAATTTCTTCGCGCTTGGTGACACCGCCGCTGGCCCGTTGCCGGAACTGAGACAAGGCGTGAATTTCTTCGCGCCGCTCAGCTCGAAGAGCGGCCTCGGCAATGCCGCGCGCGGCTATCTGGCGGCGCTGCGGGCGGCGGGCGTGCCGGTTGCTGTCCACGACATCTCCGCGATGCTGCACGGCACGCTGCCGGCCGACCTGTTCCATCACGAAGGTTTGCCGCACGCGGTTAATTTCTTTTTCCTAAATGCGGATCAGGTACTGCGCTTCTTCCGCAAATATGGCGTGGATTTTCTGGTCGGCCGGTTCAACATCGCCTCCTGGGTGTGGGAACTGCCGGCGCCGCTGCCGGAGTGGCGGGCCACGCTGGCGGCGTTCGACCTGATCGTGACGCCCAGCCGCTTCACTACCGAAAGCGTGGCGCTGTTAACCGATACGCCGGTCATTATGGTACCCTACGTCGTCGATCAGCCGGCGCTGCAAGACGCCGCGGCGGCCGGCGGCTACGCGCAATGGGCGCAGCGGCTGGCCCAGGATAAGGAAGAGGGCAAGCGGATCGTGCTGTTCGTGATGGACGCATCTTCCTACACCGCCCGCAAGGGCCTCGACCTATATGAGAAACTGGCGACTCACTGCCAGCTGACGGAGCCCGGGCGCTACGTCTTCGTGCTGAAAACCTATGCACGCGACTATTCGCTGACGGATGCCTCGCGCGCGTCCGGGCGGCATCTGCTGGTGATCGACGGGCTGATCGAGTTCAGCGAACTCTGCCATTTGAAAAGCCTGGCGGATCTTTACGTCTCGCCGCATCGAAGCGAGGGGTTCGGGCTGAACATTTTCGAATCGCTGCTGCTTGGCGTGCCGGCTCTGTGCTCCAGTTTTGCCGGGCCGATCGACCTCCTTGGCCCGGATTATCCCTACTACATCCCCGGCGGGCTGACCGAACTCGGCCGCGACATGGGCCCGTACCGCGCCGAAGCGGTCTGGTTCGAACCGGATTTCGACGCGCTGCTGGAGCGTTTTCTGGCGTTTTTTGAGCACCCGGCGCCCGGCGCCGTGCAGCCGCTGGCGGCAATTCTCGCCGAAACGTTGTCCCCCGCCGGCGTCGGCGCCCGGCTGCGCGCCTTGCTCGAGGCCCATGGCGGTTATCGGCATGACGAGACCACGGTAAGCGGCGGCGCGGCGAAAGCGCCGGGCGAGGAAATTTACACCTTCGAGACGCCCGATCGCAACGGCCAGAAGCTGGCCGGTCTGGCCGAGCTGGTAACCAATAACGGCCGGCCGTTTTTCTCGGTGATTACGCCGGTCTTTAACGCCGAGCCGCAATGGTTGCTGGAGCTTTACCAGGACCTGATCACCCAGACCCATCCGTTTTGGGAGTGGTGCATCGCCGATGATGGGTCGACCCGTACGGATACGATCGAGACGTTGCGCGCCTTGCGCAAGCGGGACGCGCGGGTGCAGGTGCATTTCGGCGCCGCCTCGGCCGGTTTGCCCGCGGCCACCAACCGCGCGGTGCTGACCGCGTCGGGGATGTATCTGGTCATGGTCGGCCAGGCGGACCGCATCTCGCGCGATCTGTTGAAAACCTACCGGACCTGGATCGGCGAGCGTAAAACCGGCGTGCTGCTGTATTGCGACGAGGACAAGGTCGACGATCTGGGCGTGTACGGCGAAACCTTCTTCAAGCCAGACTGGTCGCCGGAGCATTTGCTGTCCTGCATGTACATGTCGCATTGCATCTGCGTCAGGAAACAGCTGTTCCTCGAGCTTGGCGGCTATAACGGGCAATTCGCGGGCGCGGAGGATCATGACTTTGCGCTGCGGGTGGCGGCCGCGGGCACGCCGATCTGGCATGTGGACGAGCGGCTGTATCACGCGCGCACAACCGATGAAGCGGCCCTGGTGACGCGCGATCCATATGACGACCCGGTCGAGCATGGCCGGCTGGCGGTGCAGGCGCATTGCGACCGGATCGGCGTGCGCGCGACCGTGGAAAACGGCGAACTTCCGGGCACGTACCGTCCCCGGCCGGCGCTGCCGGAGGACACGGTCTGCATCAATATTCTCACCGGCTGCACGCGGATCGAGTCCCAGCCCTCGGCGCAGACTTATGTGGAGCGTCTGGTCCGGTCGATCCTGGAACACGCTCCCGCGCCGGAGTTCCGGCTGCGGATCATCGTGGACTTCGACCGCGCCGGCGACATCGCGCATCTCGAAACGTTATCTCCGAATGTCGAACTCGTGCCTTATGCCTGGAACACCGGCACGTTCAATTTCCCCGAGAAGGTCAACTTCGCCGTCCACACCGATAGCAGCGAGCGCATCGTCATGCTCGATGACGACACGCTGGTGATCGAAAGCGGCTGGCTGGAGGCGCTGCTCGAAATGCTGGAGATGCCGGGCGTCGGCGTCGTCGGCGGGCGGCTGCTTCGCCCGAACGGCCTGATCCAGCATGCTGGCATCGTGCTCGGCGTCGCCGGCGCGTGCGCGCATCTATTCGTGGATGCGCCGCAGGGCGAAATTTGCTATAACGGCTTTCCCCACGTCATCCGCAATTACGCCGCCGTTACCGGCGCCATGTTAGCGTTCCGGCGCTCGACGTTCGAGGTCGCGGGCGGGTTCGATGAAAGCTTCCCGATCGACTATAGCGATGTCGATTTTTGCTTGAAGGTCGTCGAATCCGGGCTGCGGGTGGTTTATACGCCGTTCGCTAGCCTTATTCACTACGAATCGCGCTCCGCGAAACGGCTCGCGCCCGACGAGATTGACACCATGCGCTTCGTCCGGCGCTGGAACCGCATGATCGAGCGGGATCCGTTTTACAACGTCAACCTCACCCGCAGCAGCGCTTACTGCGAACCCCGCACGCGCTGAAGCGCCACCAGGGTCAACATCATGAGGCTCTTGTCACGGGCCAAAGCGCCACCATTTCCGGGACAATGTTGCGTTGCACCCAAGCCGCCAAGGCCCGTTTTGCGCTGCCTTGGGTGGACAGGGTACGCGTGCCATGAGCGATACCGAACAGGCCGACGAAGCCGATGAGCGTGACGGCGGCAAGGATAAGGGCGCTGACAAGAACAAGAACAAGCAAGGCGACGGAAAGAAAGACGACGATAAGAAGGACGAGGACCAAAAAGAGGGCGACGAGGACGACAAGGACGGCGATGGCGGCGATGATAAAGAGGACAAGCCGAAAAGCCGCTTGCCGATCATCATCGCGGTCGTATTCCTCATCGTCGCGATCATCGCCGGACTCATCTACTGGCTCACCACGCGTGGCAAAGTAACCACCGACGACGCCTACACCGACGGCCGGGCCGTCTCGATCGCTTCCAACGTCTCCGGCTACGTCTTCGCGCTGAATGTGGACGATAATACTTATGTTCATACTGGCGAGTTGCTGCTCACCATCGATCCGCGGCAGAATGACGCGGGGCTGCAGCAGGCGGAGGCCAATCTGGTGCTCGCGCGCTCGCAGCTGGCCAGCTCCGAGGTCGACCTGACCGAGACGCGGGTACGGGCGCCGGCGCAGCTGCAACAGGCGGAGGCGCAGCTGGCGCAGGCACGCGCGCAGCAGTTCCAGATGCGGCGGGATTACGAACGGCAGCTCAGCGTGGACCAGCGCGCGACCGCTGCCTCGGATGTCGACCAGGCGACGGCGCAGCTGCGCACCGCGGACGCAAACGTGAGGCAGGCGCAGGCGCAGGTCGCCACCGCCGCGCTGGTGCCGGAGATGATCCAATCCGCGGCGGATACCGTGCAGCAGCGCCAGGCGCAGCTGCAACAGGCGCAGGCCAATTTGTCGCAGGCCGAGGTCAGCCTGTCCTATAACGAGATCAGGGCGCCGCAGGATGGCTGGATCACCCAGCGCAACGTCGAGCTCGGCACCTACGTGCAGGCCGGCCAGCAGGTGTTCTACATCGTCACACCGCAGGTTTGGATCACCGCCAACTTCAAGGAAACGCAGCTCGCCGATATCCGCCCCGGCGACCGCGTGAAAATTGCGGTGGACGCTTATCCAACGTTGAAGCTTACCGGCCACGTGCAGAGCATCGAGCTTGGGAGCGGGGCCCGTTTCACGGAATTTCCGGCGGAAAACGCGACCGGCAACTTTGTTAAAATCGTCCGCCGCGTGCCGGTGAAAATCACCATCGACGACGGTTTGCCGCCTGGCGTGGCCGGTCTGCCGCTGGGCATCTCCGTCGAGCCCACCGTCTTCGTAAAATGAGCGGGTCGGGCGGAAGTTCCAACCCCTGGCTGGTCGCCGTGGTGGTCACGCTCGGCGCTTTCATGGAGGTGCTGGACACCACGATCGTGAACGTGGCGCTGCCGCATATCGCCGGCAGCCTGTCGGTTTCCAATGATGATAGCACCTGGGCGCTGACCACCTACCTCATCTGCAACGGCATCGTGCTGACGATTTCCGGTTCGCTTAGCCGCCGTTTCGGCCGCAAGCGCTATTTCATGATCTGCATCGGGGTGTTCACTCTGGCCTCGCTCGGCTGCGGCATCTCGACGACTTTTCCGGAGCTGCTGTTGTTCCGCGCGGTGCAGGGCCTGTTCGGCGGCGGCCTGCAGCCGACGCAGCAGGCGATCATTCTAGACACGTTCCCGCCGGATAAACGCCAGCAGGCCTTCTCGCTCACCGCCGTCGCCACCATCATCGCACCGGTGCTCGGCCCGCTGCTTGGCGGTTATTTGACGGACACTTACTCCTGGCATCTGATCTTTCTGATCAACGTGCCGGTCGGCCTGCTCACGCTTTTCGGGGTGCTGAGCGTGGTGCGGGACTCGCCGCTTGTGGAGAAGGAAAAGCGCACCGCGCCGCCCTTCGACTACTTCGGCGTGCTGTTCATTACACTCGCCCTTGGCTGCATGGAACTCGCGGTCGACCGTGGCGAGGATCTGGACTGGCTAAATTCGGGCTTTATCCGCCTTATGTTCGCCATTTCAGGCGCCGGTTTCGTGTTCGGCATCGGCTATTTGCTGACCGTGAAAAACCCTGTCGTTGACCTGCGGGTTTTCAAGGACCGCAACTTCGCGCTCGGCTTCACGCAGATCGGGATCATGGGCCTGGTGCTGTACACCAGCGCGGTGCTGATCCCGCAATTTGCGCAGCAGCAGCTGGGTTACACCGCCACGCTGGCCGGACTGGTGCTGGCGCCCGGCGCTGTTTTGCTGATCATGCTGATTCCGGTCGTCGGCCGTGTGCTTAAATTGGTGCCGGCTAAATACGTGATCGCCTTCGGCGGCTTGGCGCTTTCCGCTTCACTGTTCTATTCCATGCACATCGTGCCGCAGGAGGATTTCTTCCACCTCATGCTGTTGCGCGCGGCGCAGACCGCGGCGCTCTCGCTGCTGTTCGTGCCGATCAGCTCGATTGCTTACGCCACGCTGCCGCCGGAGCAGGATGGCGACGCGGCGGCGCTGTTCAGCATGTCCCGCAACGTGTTCGGCGGGATCGGCATCTCGGCCGCGACCGCGCTGGTCACCGAACATCTGCAGATCAATCAGCAATATCTGGTGCCCAACCTCACCGGGACCTTTCAGCCGTACAACACGGCGATCGGGCAGATCCAGCAGGCGTTCCTGAACACCGGCCACTCGATGGCGCAGGCGATTTCCGGCGCGCCGGGCCAGGTGTTCCAGATGCTGCAGGATCAGGTCGCCGTGCTGTCTTATATCGACGTTTTCAAAATCACCGGCTTCCTGTCGCTGCTGCTGGTTCCGACCGCGCTGGCGCTGTCCGGCGTGAAAGCCAAGTCCGGCGGCGGCGCCGCCTGATGCGCGGCCCCTGGCTGTTTTTTGGCTGCTGCCTTGCGATGTGTTCCTGCACCGTCGGGCCGGATTTTCATCCGCCGCCGCCGCCGCCGATCCCGCATTTTAACGACACCGCGTTGCGCCCGAACCCGGCGGTGACGGAGGCGAGTGACCCGGGCCCGCTGTGGTGGAACGGCTTCAACGACAAGATACTGACCGGGCTGATGAACCAGGCGATCGCGCAGAACCCGTCGCTGCAGGAGGCGGTGCTGCGCGTGGTGGTGGCGCACGAGAATGTCGTCACCGCCGCCGCGGCCGGGCTGCCGACGCTGAGCGGCAATGCCAGCTACATGCGCGAGCAGCTTGGCGCCAAAGGCCTGCTCGAAGAAAACGGCGCGTATTCCGGGATCGGTAGCCTGGGCAACGCGGTCAACCAGTATGCGCCGGGTAACGGCACGCAGGTGGATACCAACGGCACCAACCTGCTGAACCGGATCGCCTCGCCGATCAATTTGTATCAGTACGGTCTTAGCTCGACCTGGGAGCTGGATCTGTTCGGTCGCGTCCGCCGCTCCGTGGAGGAAGCGAAAGCCTCCGCGCAGGCGCAGCGGGAAGCCGCCAACGACGCGCTGGTGATGCTGGAAGCCCAGGTGGCGCAAGCCTATTTCGCGTTGCGCGGCGCGCAGGCGCTGCAACTGCAGCAGGTGGAAAATGTCCGGGTGGCGCAGGACAGTTTGAACCTGACGCTGAACCGGGCGCAGCGCGGGCTGGACCCGCAACTGAACGTGGAACAGGCGCAAAGCCAGCTGGATACCGAGCTGGCGCAGGCGGCGAGTTATGAGAAACAAGCCGAACAGGCGATCGACCAGATCAACGTGCTGACCGGCCAGGCGCCGGGCACGCTGGATGCGCTGCTTAGCCTGCCGGCGCCGCTGCCGGACGTGCCGCAGGTGGTCGGCATCGGCGTGCCCTCAACGCTCGCGCGCCGGCGGCCAGACATTCGCGAGGCGGAGGCGCAACTGCACGCGGCGACCGCCAGCGTGGGCGTGGCGGTGGCGAGTTTCTACCCGGACATTTCGCTGATGGGCAGCGCGGGTATTCGCGCGACCGACACCAGCTTCCTCACCAACTGGGCGAACTTGTTTTACTCGGCCGGGCCAACGGTGACGCTGCCGATTTTTGAAGGCGGCACGCTGGTGGCGAATTTGCGAACCGCGCGCGCGCAACAGGCCAGTGCCGCGCTGAGCTACCGCGCCACCGTGCTGAACGCGCTGCAGGAGGTGGAGGACGCGCTGGTCGCCTACCGCACGGACCGCATTTCCCGCGACCAGAGTGCCAACAGCCTGCAAGCCGCCAATCTTTCGTTCTACCTCTCCAACAACCGTTTTGAGAACGGCCTGTCCACCTATCTGGATGTGCTGGACGCGGAACGCACGATGGTGACCGCGCGGCAACAACTGGCGCAGGCGAACCAGCAGCTGGCGGACGATGTGGCGACGCTGTTCACGGCGCTGGGCGGCGGCTGGTCCGAGACCGCGGCGGAGGTGCCGAAACAGACGGTGCCGGCAAGGCCGCCGCCGCTGCCGGCGATTATTGATTCGGTGGCAGATTGAGTAATTTACTCAAAGGTAAAAGACCAATCTGGCAATCGTTGACATGTTAAAATCGGCTGGATTGGACCATCTGAATAAGGCGCCGGAAGTCACTGTCGAGACTCGCGCTTTTCCAGCGGTTCACAAAACGGCAGACCAATTGAAGGTTGCCCTCCTCATAATGGCCGGAGCTGTCGATCCGGTCCAGCGAGTAGCGCAACTCTTTGTCGTCTTCCTCCCCGTCGAACTGTAACTTGATTCCCGTGATCGCGCACATTCCCTCTTGATCGATTATGAGGCTGTCGATGTAACCCATCAGGGCGTCTACACTGGTAAATCGACAACGCTTGTCCTTGATTGTTGTAGGAACTTGTTGGCCGTTAGAGTTGGACACCGTATAAAATGCTGTCTGTACCATTCGATATACTGTCTTCTGGCGGAAGTTATAGATAATACCCGGCGCTTTTCTTGCTTGCTCTTGTCGCTGGCGCCAACTCTGCTTGTTGTGCCAGAAGCTGAGATCATTGCCTGCTACAAGCGCCTGAGCGTATTCTGCGTTTTCAGGGGACAGCCGCTGTAATGTACCCTCTGTAAATAGAAAATCTTTAGCCTTTGCCGGTAGCGAGTGCCAGGACAGAATCGCCCCTTGTCGGCTGCGATTCGACCAAGGGTTGCTCGGCTTATGAATTTCGTAGATGTTAGGACCATCGCGCTCCGGATAGACTGACGGCCGCAACGTGATCTCGGCAGGATCAGCCCGAGAGACCGTCCACCAAAGTTGCTCCTTCTCTCGATGAATCCAGAGGTCGCCCGCCGTGTCGTTGACTTCATCGTTAATTCCGTACCACCGCGATGCTAGTGGCTTTGTTGGAGGCTGGTTTCGCGCAGTCTTAAGGTATCTTATCGTGTTTTCAACATAACCTGATCGATCGCGCGCCACCCAAAAATGATGAACCCTCTCGTTATCTATTGTTGCGATTGTATTGCCGGATAAGCACGACGGCCAAAGGTAATTGCCTTGACCGAAATTCGCGATGAATACGATCATAAAGAGCGAAATTCGTGTAGGCTCCGGTAGCCTACAAATATTTCGATTGCTGGATTTAGAGCGCCTTGTAGCCTTTCCTTCGCAGGCATCTAATTCAAGTCCTTCTTCAGGTATCCAAATTTGCCACTTTCAACGCATTGCTCACGATGAAATCACGCCGTGGTTCCACCACGTCGCCCATCAGCGTGGAGAACACTTGGTCGGTTTCTTCCGCGTCGTTGATTTTCACTTGCAATAACCGGCGCACCGCGGGGTCCAGGGTGGTTTTCCATAGTTGTTCGGGGTTCATTTCGCCCAGGCCTTTGAAGCGGTTGATGGCCAGGCCCTTGCGGCCGTAGGCGAGCATGGTTTCCTGCAGCGCCGCGGGGCCGTGGATGGGCTTGGCCGCGCTGTCCAGCGTCAGCTTGGTGCCGGCGCCGAACATGGCCGCCAGGCGTTCGGCTTGTTCGGCGAGGAAGCGCGCTTCCACCGTGCGCAGCACCGCGCCCTCCACGGTGTAACGTTCCGCGACGCCGCGCACCATGCGCCCCAGCGTCACGCCGCCGGCGTCCGAAGTCGCGACCCAGCCGCGTTCGTTCGGCAGCGCCAGCGCGTTCAGCCGCGCCGCCAGTATCTGGTCGCGCTCATGCTGCCCCAGCCCGTCCGGCGCCAGCAGCCCCGCCATCACCAGCTGTTCCAGATACATCGCCGGCAGCACGCGGGAGAGCGCGGCAAGGCGCGCCACCACCTGGCCGATCCAGCCGATTTCGGCGCGCAGCTCGTCGCCCGCGTAGATCGTGCCGTTCGCGGCGCGCAGGCTTGCCTCGCCGAGCGCGCGCTCCAGCAGGAACGATTCCAGCGCCTCGTCGTCTTTCAGATAGCGATCGTCATTGCCACGTTTGGCGCGGTACAGCGGCGGCTGCGCGATGTACAGAAAGCCGTGGTCGATCAGCTGCGGCATCTGCCGGTAGAAAAACGTCAGCAGCAGCGTGCGGATATGCGAACCGTCCACATCTGCGTCCGTCATGATGATGATGCGGTGATAGCGCAGTTTGTTCACGTCGAACCCGCCCTGCTCCGCCTCGCCGCGGCCGATGCCGGCGCCGAGTGCCGTGATCAGCGTGCCGATTTCGGCGCTGCCCAGCATCCGGTCGAACCGCGCACGCTCGACATTCAGGATTTTGCCTTTCAGCGGCAAAATCGCCTGGTGTTTGCGGTCGCGGCCTTGTTTGGCGGAGCCGCCGGCGCTGTCGCCCTCGACCAGGAACAATTCGGACAGGGCCGGGTCGCGCTCCTGGCAGTCCGCCAGCTTGCCGGGCAGCGTGGAGATGTCCAGCACGCCTTTGCGCCGCGTCAGCTCGCGCGCCTTGCGCGCCGCTTCGCGCGCGCTGGCCGCGTCCATCACCTTTTGTACGATGCCTTTGGCTTCCTTTGGATGCGTCTCGAACCAATGGCTCAGCGCATCCGCGACCGCCGCCTGCACCACAGGCTGCACCTCGGAGCTGATCAGCTTGTCTTTGGTTTGCGAAGAGAATTTCGGGTCCGGCACTTTCACCGAAAGTACCGCCGTCATGCCCTCGCGCATATCCTCGCCGTTCAGCTCCAGATTGTCTTTCTTGCTCATGCCCTGGGCGTATTTGGAAACCACGCGGGTCAGCGCGGCGCGGAAGCCGGCCAGATGCGTGCCGCCGTCGCGCTGCGTGATGTTGTTGGTAAAGCAGAGCATTGTTTCATGGTAGGAATCGTTCCAGGTCAGCGCGAATTCGACGCGGATGCCGTGCTCCTTGGCTTCGCCGATGGAGGCAATCGGCGTTGCCAGCACGGAGGTTTTCGCGCGGTCCAGCCAGATGGCAAATTCGGAGACGCCGCCCTGGTAGAAAAACTTTGCCTGCTGCACCGGCTCGTGCCGCTCGTCCCGCAACTCGATGCTGAGGCCGGAGTTCAGGAACGCCAGCTCGCGCAGGCGCCGCTCAAAGATGGCGTAGTCGAAGTCGACATGCGTGAAAGTGCCGGAGGAGGGTTTGAACGTCACTTCCGTACCGTTGGCATGCGCCGCCGGGCCCACCACGTGCAGCGGCGCCACGGTTTCGCCATGCTCGAAGCGGATGAAGTGCTCGGTGCCTTCGCGCCAGATGCGGACTTCCATCCATTCCGACAGCGCATTGACCACGGCGGCGCCCACGCCGTGCAGGCCGCCGGAAACCTTGTACGAGTTCTGGTTGAACTTACCTCCAGCATGAAGCTTGGTCAGCACCACCTCGGCCGCGGACATGCCTTCCTCGGCGTGGATGTCGGTCGGGATGCCGCGGCCGTCATCGCTTACCGTCATGCTGCCATCGCCGTTCAGCACCGCCACGACATGGGTCGCGTAGCCCGCCTGGGCCTCATCCACCGCGTTGTCGATGATCTCAAAACCCATATGGTGCAGGCCGGAGCCATCGTCGGTGTCGCCGATATACATGCCCGGCCGCTTGCGCACCGCATCCAGCCCCTTCAGCACGCTGATCGAGGCGGCGTCATAAGCGTCCGGCCCCGTAACGGCGGGGTCATTTTGCGGTGCGGGCGGCACGTCGTTGGCAGTCATAAATGGGGAAACTCCGGGCTCGGAAACACCCGTCATTATAGCGCGAAATGCGGCTAAAACCTAATCATGAGGGGCGAGGAACGTAGGGGCTTTGCCCCTGCACCCCATTGCGGTCGGAAGGCCCCGAACCCCGGGTGTCTCTTGTTCGCGGGATTTGTATTGTTGTTGGCTTACGTTTAGGGAATTGACAGATGTGTAGTTCCTGACACTTAAACTCGTCGTTGCGAGCCGGCGCAGCCGGCGCTTCCCTGGGCTTTCGCCGGGGTCACAATGACGGCTTGGCAAATGTTTCAGGCCGCGGCGTCTGCCACCACCACTCTCGCGCCCACCGCATTCGCCAGTTGTTGGATTGCGGCGCGGAACGGGCCCCTGGTTTCCGCCGCCGGCTCGCCATACTGCGCCGCCTTCGGCACCACTTTCGGCAACTCCGGGATCACCGCGTCGAACCGCAGGCTCAGCGTCTGCTCCATGCTGGCTTGGGCGAGGCCGCCGACGCAGCCGGCGCGGTTCAGCACCAGGATCACGCGGGGCGACTGCAGCGGGCCGCCCGGCATCGCCATCAGCCGCTCCAGGTTGCGGATCGCGACCATGCTCGGGTCCATCACGATGATCCGCTGATGCGCCATGAATGACAGCTCGCGGGCGAACGGCGTCAGCCGTGCGCCCGCGTCCGCGACGATGAAGTTGTAGCGGGCGCCCAGCGCCTTCAGCAGCGTCGCCGCAGCCCGCTCGTCATAGCCGACGTCGCGGTTCAGCCCTTCCAGTGCCGCCAGCACATGCAGCCGCTCGCCCGCCGGTTGGGTGGAGCGCTCAATCAGCAGCTGGTCCACCCGCTCCGGCGTCTCCAGCGCCGTGCAAAGCCCCTTGTCGTGCTTCACGTTCAGGTTCAGCGCGACGGTGCCGCTGTGCAGGTCGGCGTCCAGCAGCACCGTATGCCGGTGCATCTGGGTGCCGATCATCCAGGCGAGGTTGGTGGCCACCGTGGTCGTGCCCACGCCGCCGCGCACGCCGGAAATCGCCAGCATGCGGCCGCCGCGGGACGCCGCCGCCTGCTCGATCTCGGCCCGCGTCAGCCCCAGCAAATTGCGCTGCACCGCCTCCAGCGTCAACGGTTTCGCCAGATACTCGCGCACGCCCATGCCTTTGGTCACGGTGCGGTAGAAATTCACGTTGTGGTTTTCGCCGATGGCGACCACCACGGTGCCCGCCTCCACCACCTCCGCCAGGTCCATGATTGCGTTGATCGGCTGGTCCTCACCCGAAACATCGACCAGCACGATCTCCGGCGTCGTCATGTTGGCCAGCAGCGTAAGCGACGTTCGGAAATCCAGCACGCTGATCTTGCAGCCATTGGGAAAGGCCGGCGCCAGGCCGCGATGCAGCACCTCCGCGCTTGCCTCGTCTTTTACGAAGCCGATGAACTTCTCCCGTTTCGTGACGGCGGGTTTGGCGGCCGCCAGGTAGGACGGCCCCCGCGCCTCCGCCGCCGCCTCCGCCGATCGCTCGATCACATCCCTGATATCAGCCACGTGCCGCTCCGCCGTTCACGCGCCCGGATAGAGGCGCGCCAGCCGCATCAGGCGCGAAAGCGGTTTACGCTCGGTTAACGGCAGCATTCACGGCGAAATCACGCGCGGCAGAAGCGGGCTGAGCCCCGCCTGGGCCGGATCGTCCATAGTGAATACCCGCACCAGCCGCGCCGCCGGCGCCAGTTTGACGACCACCAGGTCTGGGACCGCATCCGGCGCCTCCGCATCGAACGCCGCATCATCCGGCGCCAGGCCGGCCGGCAGCGGCCCGAGCTCCCGCCACGCGGCCAGCACAAGCCGCCGGTACGGCAGGCCAAGCTCCGGTGCCGCGGAATGATACGCCGCAATCGCGGCACCCCAGGATCCGGTCTGTTGTTTCAGGCTGTTCAGAAAGCCCGCCGCGAACGCCGCGTTCGCCGCCGGATCGAAGGCCTCGTCGAGCGACGCGAAAGCCCCCTGATGGTAGCGCAGGCTGACCTGAAAACATCCCACATCCACATCCACCGCGCCAGAACTCTGCGCCAGCCGCGCGAATGCCGCGGCCTCTGCTTCAGTGTCAAAGGACGCGCCGGCGCCGTCCACGTTCACCGTCCAGGGCCAGGGCATGGCGCGGCCGCTTGCGGGGTCGGCGCGGCCGCTTTCCACCACGCCCACCGCCAGCAGCATGTTCTCCGGCAGGCCGGCCGCCCGCGCCGCCGCCTGCCCGGCCGCCGCGCACAGCTCTGCAGCCGGCACCTCCGCTCGCACCGGCGCAGCCGACCAGACCACAAGCACAGCAACGATAATTCCGCGCCACCAAACGCGTCCGAACATTATCACCCTCCCGGAATGAACGATGACGAGGGTTTAATGTGACGGTGATATCGTCCACTTGTTGCGACAACGTGAACAACCACATGAGGCGCACAATAAGACGACACCCCATCAAGGAGACACACATGCGTTCGCTATGGCTTGCTTCCGCCGCTACCCTGTTCATTGCCGGCGCGGCATGTGCACAAACCTCGCAAACCGGCCCAGCGCCCACTGGCGCGCCCAATGCGGCTCCCATGACAAATCCGGGTCAGTCGCCGGGTAATACCGCGCCGGTTACATCCGGCTCGGCGACGTCTATGCCGTCCGGCGCGATGTCCAATAGTGGCGGTCCAACCAAGAACGCCTCCGGCGCCCCGAATGGCCCGATGGTCGTGACGCCAGGGAATTCGCCCGGCAAGACGGAAGTTCCCGGTTCCGGCAGTTCAATGAGCACGTCCGGCATGTCAGCCTCCAGCACGACCGGTATGGCAACGCCGATGCATCATCATCATTACATGGGCATGGGGATGGGCAAGTCCGCGATGCCGGCGGAGGCGAGCGTCGGCGAATATCTGCACATGGCCAAGGGTGCCATCAAACACCATAACAAGATGTTGGCGGATGACGCGCTGTCGCACGCGGAAACCCGCTTGCTGGACCGCGCCGTGCCGCAGGGTGACATCGCCGCGGACACGGATCCGGGGGTGAGCTCGATCGAGAGCGCGCGTAAAGCAGTCATGAACGGCGACATGAAGACCGCCAACATGGATATCGACATGGCGATGCAGCAGTCTGGTGGGATGAGCAGCGACAGTGGTATGGGCAGCGGAAGTGGCATGTCCGGCGGCGCGATGAGCCCGGCGATGTCGCCACCGCCGATGATGCATAAACCGATGGCGCACAGCACGACCAGCTCCTCCAATTCCGGCATGGCGCCGGCGCCGGGCGACACGTCCGACAGCGGCCTGCCTGGCAGTACGAATACCGCGACGATGAGCCCGTCCAAGCCCGCCTCCTCGCCCTAACCGCTGCGAGTTCCGTTCCACAATGGGCGCCGCAAGGCGCCCATTCCTTTTTAGCTCTCGCTTTCGCGGTGCAATATGTCTATGCGGGGCCAAACCGAAGTCAGGCCTCCCTTCATGTCCCTCCCAAAAATTCGCAACATCGCCATCATCGCGCATGTCGATCATGGTAAAACCACCCTGGTCGACCAGCTGCTGAAGCAATCCGGCGCCTATGCCGCGCATCAGGCGGTGACGGAACGGGCGCTGGACCGCAACGACCTGGAAAAGGAACGCGGCATCACCATTCTGGCGAAGGTCGCCTCCGTGGTGTGGCAGGACACGCGCATCAACATCGTGGACACGCCTGGCCACGCCGATTTTGGCGGCGAAGTGGAGCGGATCCTGAACATGGTGGATGGCGCCGTGCTGCTGGTGGACGCGGCGGAGGGCGTGCTGCCGCAGACAAAATTCGTGCTGGGCAAGGCACTGGCGCGGGGCCTGCGTCCCATCGTCGTGGTCAACAAGATCGACCGTGGCGACGCCCGGCCGGATGACGTGCATAACGAGATTTTCGACCTGTTTTCCGCGCTGGACGCCAACGACCTGCAGCTGGATTTTCCGACCCTGTTCGCCTCCGGCCGCCAGGGCTGGGCGGTGGCGGACCTGGAGTCGCCGCGCGAAAACCTGAACCCGCTCTTCGACCTCATCCTCGCCCACGTGCCCGCGCCGAACCTGGACGCGACGGCGCCGTTCGGTATGGTTGCTTCCATTCTGGAGGCGGACACGTTCCTGGGCCGCGTGCTGACCGGCCGCGTTGAGCAAGGCCGCGCCACGCTGAACATGCCGGTGAAAGTGTACCGGCTGGACGGCACCGTGGTGGAAACCGGCCGGCTGACCAAACTGCTGTCCTTCCGGGGACTGGACCGGGTGGCGGTGGAGGAAGTTTCCGCTGGCGACATTATCGCCGTCGCCGGGCTGACCGACGCGACGGTGCCGGAGACCATCGGCTCGCCGGACCTGCCCGGCCCGCTGCCGGCCACGCCGATCGACCCGCCGACGCTGGCGATGACCTTCCGCATCAATGATGGTCCGCTCGCCGGCCGCGAGGGCAAGAAAGTCACCTCCCGCCAGATCCGCGAGCGGCTGATGTCCGAGGCGGAAGGCAATGTCGCCATCGGCGTCGCCATCTCCTCCGAAACCGACGCGTTCGAAGTCTCCGGCCGGGGCGAGCTGCAACTCGGCGTGCTGATCGAACAGATGCGCCGCGAAGGGTTTGAGCTGACCATCGGCCGCCCGAAAGTTCTAACGCGCCTGAACGCGGAGACCGGCGAGCGCGAGGAGCCTTATGAAGAGGCGCTGATCGACGTGGATGAGCCCTATGCCGGCGCGGTGGTGGAGAAAATGTCCCGCCGCAAAGGCGAGCTGACGGACATCCGCCCCTCCGGCGGCGGCAAACAACGCCTCACCTTCCGCATCCCCGCCCGCGGGCTGATCGGCTATCACGGCGAGTTTCTAACCGACACGCGCGGCACCGGCGTGATGAACCGCCTGTTCGCCGGCTACGGCCCGTGGAAAGGCACGCTGGAAGGCCGCCGCAACGGCGCGCTGATCTCCTCCGCGGACGGGGAGGCCGTGCAATACGCCCTGTTCGCCCTGCAGGACCGGGGCACCATGTTCGTCTCCCCGGGCGAGAAAGTGTATGTCGGCATGATCCTCGGCGAACACTCCAGAGAGAACGACCTCGACATCAACCCGATCAAAGAGAAAAAACTAACCAACATTCGCGCCGCCGGCAAAGACGAAGCCCTGCTGCTGGTGCCGCCCCGGAAGATGAGCCTGGAACAGGCGATTGCCTATGTGGAAGACGACGAGCTGGTGGAGGTAACCCCAGGTGCCGTGCGGCTACGCAAGCGGCATCTGGACCCGAACACAAGGAAGCGCGCGGATCGGGCAGATAACGCGGCTTAAGCAGGCCCGGGGACGCCGTCTTTTGGCCTCCAGGTGGGATTAAAAGGCACCACACCTCCGACCTAAGCCAGCGCACGTGTTCGGGCCTCTTTGATTCTTTGCAGCGACTCGAGTTCGACCCTATTATATCCCATCATGCGCTTATCAACCTTTAAGCGCAAAGTACGGTCTACGACTCGCTCATGGAGAATAGCACGGAACATCAGCGAATTTACGACGGACGCATGGTCGCCAATTTTGTTCTTGATTTTTGCGAATCTAAAGGTCGGAACATAACCAACTTGTCGTTGCAAAAAATTGTTTTCTTTTGCCACGTATCGTCTCTGATTTTTCTTGCCAGACCGCTCATCAAACACAAGTTTGAGGCATGGGAATTTGGCCCAGTTTTACCTTATTTATACCGAGAGTTTAAGGATTTAGATCGGGCCCCCATAAACAGACGGGCAACCTATCTAGACCCTACAGACGGGATGAAGAAAGTTTCCGGCTATCTATTTGACCCGGATATTCAAGAGCTGCTCTACAAAGTGGTTGATTTTTACAGCCGGCTTAGAGCGAGTGACCTTGTTAACTTAAGCCATGTCGTCGGTGGCCCGTGGTATTCGGTGTGGCATCATAACAGCACCATTAATGCAGGCATGAAGATCGACGACGAAGAGATTGCAACGTTCTACTCCAAGGCACCCCCTCCGTTTCCAATTCAATAGTAGAGGAACAAATGACAGAACTCAGAGTGCCTTCGTTACAGCATCTTGCACGTAATTGGCGTGACAATCCGAATCGTATTCAAAGAAGTCTGGTACGACTCGCGCAGAATCCGCCTACGTTTAACTATAATCCGCTGTTTAGCGCTGTGCGTGACCTACTTGTTCTAAAAGTGCCTTATGAGCAAATTGAGGAGGGAATTCGTCGCGGAGTTGCGCGAGTAAGCGTCAGGGATAATTTGCTTGAGGTCCTACCTTTAGTAACAAATTATTTTGATGGACTTACTCCTGATTTCGTTCAGTCGGTAGAGCGGCGTTATTATCCGGTAGCCCGTGATCTCATGGTGCCTTTTGAGCCACCCCTTGTATACGGTGTAGAAGGGGCATTATTTTTTCCGTGGTTCAGTTTTTGGCGGAAAAATCCCCTTGCTGTTGAACGGCTCTCGTTGTTCGTGACACTAGTTGACGAAATTCTTTTGCAAGATCCTGATTTAGAAACCGCCAACTTCAACATTTTAGACTTCAGCGTTCCGCCGAACGGAACCAAACGCGAGTTAATCGTCACCAACGCTCTCGATATCCCTAGAATTAATGCAGCACGCAAGAAGGAAATGCTGGAAGTTTTTGCAGAAGGCTTTTTTGCTGCTTTAACGGAGCTAGCTCAGGCTGGAGCGCCCGAAGAAAAGCAGGATGCTGAAAAGCGCGATCCTCGTCAACGCGATCTATACGAGTAAAGCAGCCAGTTCGCCGCCGCCGCCAACGCCCTATCCGTAGGGAAATAACGCACGTCGGCTGTCACCAGCGTCGGCCCAGATGTGTGCGTATAAACCGCATTCAAAAATCAATTTCCCATTAGCTGCCGGTAGCCATCAAACGTTGCGCTGTTAGCACAGAAATCCTCTGCCTCCGCCTTTCACGCCAGCCGAACCACCCTTGCCACTCTTCGTTGCGCCGTGGCCTCCGCCATGCCACCCTCACCCAAACACCAACAAAAACCAAGGACCCACCATGCGCACCCCCAAACCCCTCCTCCTAACCCCCATCGCCCTGGCCCTCGGCCTCGCCGCCGCCTCTGCCTCCACCACCCTGCCGCCGCGTAAAGCTGGGCTTTGGCAGACCACCATGACCATGACGATGGTGATGGACGGGCAGCCGCATGGTGGGCAGCCGGCGGTGACCGTGCTTTGCATGGACCCGCAGGTTGAGGCCGTCGAGCAGCAGAAAATGTTCGGCAGCAACTGCGGCAGCCTTTCCGGCTCCGGCGGCAGCTATACGCTCACCGGCTCCTGCCCCGCGCCCCATGGCGGCGGCACGCTGACCACCCATGGCACGATGACGATGAGCGGCGACACGGCGGCGCATATCGACATGAATACCTCCAGCCCGCAATTCTCCGCCCATGTCGTCTCGGAATCGGAATGGATTGGCCCCTGCCCGGCCGGCTTGAACCCCGGCGACCTCGGCACCATGCAAAACGGGGTCTTCGTCAAAATGGGCAACGCGCTGGACGCGCCGCCAGCTCCTTAGACGAACCACGTCACCACCAAGCACACCGTCGCCAGCGCCGTCACAGCCGTCGTCCCCCAGCCCAGCACGTTTACCAGCCGGCCGTTCACCCGCGCCCCCATCAGCCGCCTGTCATTGGTCATCAGCATCATCATGAACAGCAGCGGCGGCACGGAAAATCCCTGCACGATGCCGGACCACACCAGCGCCTTCATCGGGTTGAAGCCCAAAAAGTTCAGCGCCGCGGACAGCACCGTCACCGCCGCGATGGTGCCGTAGAAAAACTTCGCCTCGCGCGGCGCAGCGTGCATGGTCGCGCGGCGGCCGAAGCCCTGCACCAGGTCATACGCGGCACCGGTGGTCATCACCGGGATCGCGAGAAACCCCACGCCCACCACGCCCAGCGCGAACAGGTATTTCGCACCCGCGCCCGCCAGCGGTTGCAGCGCAGCGGCTGCCTGCGCCGCGCTGGTGATGTTGGTCTGCCCGTGCGTGTGCAGAGTCGCACCGGTGGAAAGGATGATGAAATACAGAATGACGTTGGAAAACAACATGCCGGTGAACACATCCCGCCGCGTGCGTTGCAGGTCGCGCTCGCTCGCACCCCGGCGTTGCGCGTGCGTGCGCAGCCCCTCGCCGATCTGCTCCTCCACCTCTTGGTTGGACTGCCAGGTGTACACATAGGCGGAGAGCGAGGTGCCGATGCACGCCACGATCAACGACAGGAAATTTTCCGAGAACTGGATGTGCGGAATGAAGGTGCCGCGCAACACCGCGCCCAAATGCGGCTTCGCCAGAACCGACGCGCCCACGTAAGCGAACAGCGCCAGCGCCAGCCATTTGAAAATGCTGCGCAGCAGATCGTAGGACCCGAAATACTGCAGCGCGAACACCACCACCGCGGTGCCGACCACGATCAGCGGGATCGGCACCGGGATCAGCAGGTTGAGCGCCGCGCCCACGCCGCCGAAATTCGCCGCCGCCTCGATCACGTTGCCGGCGCAGGCGCCGAGCATCAGCGGATACAAAATCCATGGCGGGTAGCGGTCGCGGATCGTCGCGAACAGGCCCTTGCCATATACGCGGCCGATCTTCGCCGCGATGTAGGTGACCACGAACATTATCGGCAGCACCACCGGCGCGATCCACAAAAACCCCACGCCGTACTTCGCGCCAACGCTGGCATAGGTGCCGATGGCGGAGGGGTCGTCATCCGCGGCGCCGGTGATCACCCCGGCGCCAAGCATACGCAGGAAGCCCGAGCCCAGCTTGCGCTCCCGCGCCGGCGCGAGGCTCGTTTGGTCGTTCATGGGTTTCGGTCTCCGTTGCGCCAGATGAAGAAGCTGCTGCTGCTGCTGCACATCTGGGGTTCAACGGCGAATGGGCATTGCGGGCCGGTTAAGCTCCCGCCACCACCTCGCACACGGCGCTGGTCAACATCGCCAAGTCATCTGGCGCGATCGTCAAAGCCGGGGTCAGATACACCACGTTGCGAAACGGCTTGATCCACACGCCGGCTTCGATGAAACGCGGCCGCAGCGCCGCCGTTTCGCCCGCCAGCTCCACCACGCCGATGGCGCCCAGCACCCGCACATCCTTCACGCCCGGCATTTCCCGGCACGGCGCCAGCTCGCGCGCCATCTGCGCGCTTACCGCCGCCGCTTGGGCCAGACGCGGCTCGCGTTCAAACAAATCCAGTGACGCGTTCGCCGCGGCGCAGCCCAGCGGGTTACCCATGAAGGTGGGCCCATGCATCAGCGCATCCTCCGGCCGCCCGGACAGGAACGCCGCGAACAGGTCGTCCGACGCAATGGTGGCGGCCAGCGGCGAGGTGCCGCCGGTCAGGGCTTTTGAGAGCGTGATGATGTCCGGCACAACCCCCGCTTGCTCGCACGCGAACATCGTGCCGGTGCGGCCAAAGCCGGTGAAAATTTCATCGAAAATCAGGGTCAGCCCGTAACGGTCCGCCGCCGCGCGCAACCGCCGCAAAACCTCGGGCGCGTGAAAAATCATCCCGCCCGCGCCTTGCACCAACGGCTCCACAATGATCGCCGCCAGCGTGTGCGCGTTGACGTGCAAGAACGCGTCGAACGCCGCGGTGCTTTCGTCGTCCCAAGGCAGCGGCACCACCGGCTGCTCCGGCAGCAGCCCGGTGAACAGGCTGTGCATGCCCTCCTCCGGGTCGCACACCGCCATCGTGCCCAGCGTGTCGCCGTGATAGCCGCCGGTGAAGCCCAAAATCTTCGTCCGCCCCCGCTCGCCCCTGTTCAACCGCGCCTGCACCGCGATCTTCATCGCCACTTCCACCGCAACCGAGCCGGAATCGGAGAAGAAAACCCGGTTCAGCGGATCGGGCAGCAGCGCCGCGAGGCGCGTTGCCAGCCGGTAGGCCGGCTCATGCGCCAGGCCGCCGAACATCACATGCGGCATCGCCTCCAGCTGCGCCGCGACGGCCTGGCGGATGTGCGGATGGTTATAACCGTGGCAGGCGGTCCACCAGGATGCCACGCCGTCGATCAGCACTTGGCCGTCTTGCAGGTAAATCCGGCTGCCCTCGGTTCGCGCCACCGGCAACGGCAATGCCGCCGTGCCCATCTGCGTGTACGGCAACCAAACGTGGTTCCACCCCGTCCGCAGCCAGTCAGCCAAGCGGCCGCAGCCCCAGTTTCGCAAACAGCGCGTCATCGCGGCTGACGGTGGGGTTTGCCGTGGTCAACAGCCGGTCGCCATGAAAAACCGAATTCGCACCGGCCAGGAAACACAGCGCCTGCGCCTCGTCGCTCATCGCTTCGCGCCCCGCGGACAGGCGCACGAAACTTGCCGGCATGGTGATGCGCGCCGCCGCGATCACGCGGACGAATTCAATCGCGTCGATCGGTTCGGCGTTGGCCAGAGGCGTGCCCTCCACCGCCACCAGCGCGTTGATCGGCACGCTCTCCGGCGGCTCCGGCAGGCTGGCCAGCGTCGCGATAAGCCCGGCGCGGTCGCCCGCATCCTCGCCCATGCCGACGATACCGCCGCAGCAGACGTTGATGCCGGCATCGCGCACATGCGCCAGCGTATCCAGCCGGTCCTGATACACCCGCGTAGTGATCACCCGGCCGTAGTATTCCGGAGACGTATCGAGGTTGTGGTTGTAGTAATCCAGCCCGGCCGCCTTCAGCCGCGCCGCTTGGGCGCCCTCCAGCATGCCGAGCGTCACGCAGGTCTCCAGCCCCATTGCTTTCACGCCCGCGATCATCGCACACACGGCGTCCAGGTCGCGCTCTTTCGGGCTGCGCCAGGCCGCACCCATGCAGAAGCGCTGCGCGCCGGCGGCTTTCGCTTGCCCCGCCTGCTCCAGTACGGCCTGCACCGCCATCAGCTTGCTGGCCGGCGTACCTGTTTCGAAGGACGCGCTTTGCGGGCAGTACCCGCAATCCTCCGGGCAGCCGCCGGTCTTGATCGAGAGCAGCGTCGAGATCTGCACCTCCACGGGGTTGAAATGCGCCCGGTGCACCGTCTGAGCGCGGAACATCAGCTCCGGGAACGGCAGCGCCATCAGCGCCGCCACCTCATCCCGCGTCCAACGCGGCCGCGTCCCAATCATTGCTTCCGGCATCCGGCTCTCCTGGTTGCGGCCAAGGTACAGCGCATGCTTAGACGCTGCAAAGATGTCGCTCGAAACCTTCGCGCTGGAAAAATTGGCGGCACTGGCCGCGCAATCGCTGCGCCGCGAGCCGGTGGAGACCGCCCGCACGGCCGGCGCCACCGTGTGGCGCAGTGGCCGGCGGCTGATCTCCTTTTCCTGCAACGACTATCTGAACCTCTCCACCCGCCCGGAGATCATAGAGGCCGCGGTCGCCGCCACGCGCCGTTACGGCGCCGGCGCCGGCAGTTCGCGGGCCGTGACTGGCAACCATCCGCTTTACGCCGCGCTGGAAGCCCGGCTGGCGGCACTGAAAGGCACGGCGGCCTGCCTGGTGTTCGGCTCCGGCTATCTCGCCAATATCGGCATCACACCCGCATTGGTCGGCGCCCCGGATGCCGTGTTCATCGACGCGCTGGCTCACGCCTGCCTGTGGTCCGGCGCGCGCCTGTCCGGCGCCACAATTTTCAGCTTCCCCCACAATGACATGCCGCAACTGGCGGCGCTGCTGGCGCAACACCGCGCCGCCCACCGCCACGCGCTGATCCTCACCGACGCGGTATTTTCCATGGACGGCGACCTGGCGCCCATCGCCATGCTGACCGGCCTCGCGCGGACGCACAACGCCTGGCTGATGACGGATGACGCGCATGGACTCGGCGTGGTGGAGCAAGACACAGCGGGCGTGGACCTGCAGATGGGCACGCTGTCGAAAGCCATCGGCGGCTATGGCGGCTATGTCTGCGCCAGCGCCAACGTCATCGCTTTGCTGCGCAACCGGGCGCGCAGCTACGTCTACACCACCGGCCTGCCGCCCGGCACCGTCGCCGCCGCCTGCGCCGCGCTGGATTTTTGCTCCGCCAATCCCGCTTATACCGCGCTGCCCTTGGCAAAGGCCCAACGCTTTACCCGCGCGCTGGGTCTGCCGGACGCTACCAGCCCGATCGTGCCGCTGATCCTCGGCAGCGCGGAGGCGGCACTCGCCGCCGCGCGCAGCCTGGAAGATGCAGGGTTTCTGGTCGCCGCCATCCGCCCACCCACCGTCCCGCCCGGCACCGCCCGGCTGCGCTTTGCCTTCACTGCCGCGCATGAAGACGCCGCCATCGACACGCTGGCCGCCTGCGTACGCGAAACGGTCCTGGCCGCAGCGTGACCGCCTATTTCGTCACCGCGACAGGCACCGACATCGGCAAAACCTACATCACTGCCGGCCTTGTGCGGACGTTGGGTGCCACTGCGATCAAACCAATCATGTCCGGCTACGACGCTGCCGCCGCCGGCAGTTCGGACGCCGGCGTGCTGCTCGCCGCGATGGACCGCGCGGTCACGCCGGAGGCTGTCGCCGCCATCGCCCCCTGGCGCTTCGCCGCGCCCCTGTCGCCGGATATGGCGGCGGCGCGCGAAGGCCGGGCGATCGCGTTCCCCGAACTCATAACCTTCTGCAAAACCGCCCTCGCCGCCGCCCCTGGGTTGCTGCTGATCGAAGGCGTCGGCGGCGTGATGGTGCCGCTGGACGAGGCGCATACGGTGCGCAACTGGATCGCCGCGCTGAACCTGCCCGTTCTTCTAATCGCCGGCACCTATCTCGGCAGCCTCAGCCACACGCTGACCAGTCTGGAAGCGCTGAACGCTTGCGATATCCATGTCGCTGCCATCGTGTTAAACGAAAGCCCACATGCGCCGATCAGGCCGGAAGAAATCGCTGCCACGCTGCGACGTTTTTGCGGTGCGACGATTCACATCGTTGAGCGCGACGCCAACACCTTCGCCTGGGCCAACGCCCTTGCATAAAGTTTACGGGGTCTGGGGCCTGCGGCCCCAGCCGCCGGAGGCTCTTAACTTACTTGCGCACCGCCATCCGGATCGGCCCGGCGCTTTTGCCGTGCGTGAACTGATCGACGTACGGATTATCGCTCGCGAGCAGCCCGCGCGCCGGGCCGGTCCAGACAATTTTGCCGTCGAACAGCATTGCGGCCTCGTCGCCGATGCGCTGCGCGCTCGCCATGTCGTGGGTGATCGCGATTGAGGTGCTGCCGAGGCGTTTGACGCAGTCCACGATCAGCTCGTCGATCACCGCGCCCATGATTGGGTCCAGGCCCGTCGTCGGCTCATCAAAAAACATGATCGCTGGTTCCGCCGCGATGGCGCGCGCCAGCGCGACGCGTTTTTGCATCCCGCCCGAAAGCTCCGCCGGCGAGAGGTCCGCAACGCTGGCGTCCAGCCCAACCGAGGCCAGCACCGAGATCGCGCGGGCCCGCGCCTGGCCGCGTTTGATCTTGCGTTCCGCCAGCAGGCCGAAGGCAACGTTTTCCCACACCGTCATGCTGTCGAACAGCGCGCCGTTCTGGAACAGCATGCCGATCTGCCCGCGCAGTTCCCGCGCCCTGCTGCGCGGCGCGGTCAATACGTCGACGCCGTCGATCTCGATCACGCCGGCGTCCGGCGTGATCAGCCCCAGGATCGACTTGATCAGCACGGACTTGCCGGTGCCCGAACCGCCGATCACCACCATCGCGGTGCCCGGCATCACGTCCAGATCGACGCCGTCCAGCACGCGTTTTGCGCCGAACGCCTTCTTCAGCCCGCGGATGCGTATTTTCGGCGTGGTCATTTGACGAACAACACCTGGGTCAGCACGTAATCCAGCGCCAGGATCAGGATCGAGGCCGTCACCACCGCGGATGTGGTCGCCGCGCCCACGCCCTGCGCGCCGCCTCGGCTGCGGTAGCCGTTGAAGCAGCCCATCAGCGCGATGATGAACCCGAACACCGCCGCCTTGATCAGCCCGGACATCACGTCATCCGTGCGCAGGTTGGAAAACGTGCTGACGATGTACGTACTTGGGTTGAAGCCCAGCCGCAGCGTGGCGACGATGAACCCGCCCAGCACGCCCAGAATATCCGCCACCACCACCAAAATCGGCAGCGCGATCACCCCCGCCAGCAGTCGCGGCGCCACCAGGTAGCGCATCGGCTCGGTCGAAAGCGTGCTGAGCGCGTCGATCTGGTCGGTCACCCGCATGGTGCCGAGCTCCGCCGCCATCGCCGCGCCGGCGCGGCCGGAGACCATCAGCCCGGCCAGCACCGGCCCCAGCTCCCGCGTCACGGACAGCACCACCACGCTGGCGATGGCACTTTCCGCGTTGAAGCGCGAAAACCCCGTGTAGCTCTGCAGCGCCAGCACCATGCCGGTGAACAGCGCGGTCAGCGCCACCACGGGCAGCGAGTAAAACCCGATATCCAACAGGCTGCGCCCGACCAGCCGCGGGTAAAACGGCGGCAGGAATATGCCGAGCACGCCGCGCACCGCGAAAATCGCCAACTCGCCCAACCAGGTGACGCCATCCAGCACCGCCGCGCCGATGGCGGCGATAAAATTCAGCACCGAGTTCATGCGCCGGCGTATTGCCTCTCGAAGCGATGCCGCAGCGACGTCAGAATTTCATAGCCGTTGGTGCCGGCCTCGGCGGCCAGCGCGTCCACCTCATGCCCTGGGCCGATCAGCTCCAGCCAATCGCCCGGTTGCGCGGCGGTGTCGGTCACATCGAAGGTGGTGAGGTCCATCGACACCCGGCCTACCAGCGGGACGGTTGCGCCGTCAAAGCGCGCCGTGCCGGCGTTGGAGAGCGAGCGCAGGTAGCCGTCCGCGTAGCCGACGCCGATGGTTGCGATCCGGCTCGGCCGCCGGGCCGTCCACACGCCGTTATAGCCCACCGTCTCGCCGGGTTGCACGTCATGGGTCTGCAAAATCCGCGCGCTCAGCCGTACCACCGGCCGCATCGGATTTTGCGCTCCCGGCGTCGGATTAATTCCGTAAACCGCCGCCCCCGGCCGCGCCAGATCGCTCGCAAAGCCCGGTCCAAGAAACATGCCCGAGGAGTTGGCAAGGCTCGTCGGCAGTCCCGGAAACCGCCGCGCGATTTCCGCAAAGGCGGCGCGTTGCCGTTCGTTCAACGGGTGTTCCGGCCGCTCGGCGCTGACCAGATGCGTCATTAGGAGCCGCACCTCCAGCCCCGCCAGCAGCGCCGGATCGTCCCGCAGCGCATCCAGCTCCGCCGCCGTCAGCCCCAGCCGCGCCATGCCGGTGTCCGCATGCAAAATCGCCGGCAGAACCCGGCCCAGCCGCGCCGCCTCGCCCCGCCACAGAGCGATCTCGGCCAGGCTGCCCAGCACCGGCGCCAGGTCATGCGCCACGAACACTGGCGCCTCGCCCGGCAGCAGCCCGTTCAGCACGCCCAGCATCGCGCCGGGAACAAATGCCCGCGCCGCCACCGCCTCGCTCAAGTGCGCGACGAAGAAATGCCGGCAGCCCGCGGCCAAAAGCGCCGGCGCTACCGCCGCGGCGCCCAGCCCATAAGCGTCGGCCTTTATAACGCCAGCGGTCGCTCCGGAATGTCCCGCATCCAGCGCCCGCCAGTTTGCTACGACCGCGCCGAGATCAATGGTGAGCCGGCTGCCGTTTTCCGTCATGCCGGCGCGGGCCGGCATCCACGACTTACGCCCCGCGTCACTTACTCATGAACCGTGTCGAGGTCCGCGAACCGCGTAAATTCCCCCTCGAAAAACAAATCGATCTTCCCCGTTGGCCCATGCCGCTGCTTCGCCAGGATCAGCTCCGCCTTGTTATACACATTGCCCATATCGGTCTTCCACTTCTCCAGCGCGTCCTGGAACTTGTCCTCGCGGTCGAACGCCACCAGCTTCGGCTCCCGCTGCTGCAAATAATATTCGTCGCGATAGATAAACATCACCACGTCCGCGTCCTGTTCGATCGTTCCGGATTCGCGTAGGTCGGACAGCTGCGGCCGCTTATCGTCCCGGCTTTCCACCGCGCGCGAAAGCTGCGAAAGTGCGAGCACCGGCACCGAAAGCTCTTTCGCGATCGCCTTTAGCCCTTGCGTGATCTGGCTGATCTCCAGCACCCGGTTCTCCGGCTTCGTGCCCGCCGCCGGCCGCATCAGCTGCAGGTAATCGATCACCACCAGCCCCAGCCCCTGCGTCCGCTTCAGCCGCCGGCAGCGTGTGCGCAGCGCCGAAAGCGTGAGCGCCGGCGTGTCGTCTATCAGCAGCGGCAGCGACGAGATCTCCCGCGTCACCCGCACGAAATTGTCGTAATCGCGCATGCTGATCTCGCCGCGCCGGATCCGGTCCGCGGAAACCCGCGCCTCCTCAGCCAGCAAGCGCGTTGCCAGCTGCTCGGCGCTCATCTCCAGCGAAAACACCGCGATGCATTGTTTCGCCATCGCATTGGGGTTTTCGGCCGAGCGCGCGTTCGCCAGCAACGCTTTCGCCGCGCCGAAGGCGATTTTGGTCGCGAGCGCCGTCTTGCCCATCCCCGGCCGCCCCGCGAGGATCACGAGGTCGGACGGATGCAGCCCGCCCATCCGCTTGTTCAAATCGCGCAAGCCGGTGTCCAGCCCGGACACGGCGCCCTGATTCTTGAACGCCGCCGAAGCGATATCCAGAGCATTTTTCAGCGCTTTTTCAAACGTCACGTGCCCGCCATCGGTCTGCCCGCGGCTCGCGAGGTCGAACAGCGTCTGCTCCGCTGCCTCGATCTGCTGCGCCCCGTCTAGCTCCGGCTCCGCCCCGAAAGCGCGGTTCACCACCACCTCACCGATATCGATCAGCTCGCGCCGCAACCACGCGTCCCGGATCGTCCGCCCGTAATCCCCGGCATTGATAATCCCCACCATCGCCGCCAACAGCTGGCCGAGATACGCCGTGCCCCCCACCTCATCCAGCACGCCGGCATGTTCGAATTCGGCGCGCAGCGTCACCGGGTCCGCCACCTGCCCGGCCTCGCACCGCCGCGCGATCGCCTGATAAATCCGGCCATGCACCGGATCGGCAAAATGCTCCGGCACTAGAAACTCCGACACCCGCTCATAGGCCTTGTTGTTCGCCAGCAGTGCGCCCAGCAGCGCCTGCTCCGCCTGCACGTTGGTCGGCGGCATGCGCTGGGACAGCCCGAGCAGCGGCGAATCGATCTGGTTCATTTTTGCACCCTACGTCGATTTAGCGGCAGCGTCAGCTTTGGACGCCTGTGGATAACCGAGTATAGCGGGGACAGATTAACAAGGGCCTCCGGCGGCCGGGGCCTAAGGCCCCGGACCCCTATGAGTCTGGGCCACTGGCCGCGAACATAGGTCACGGGCAAAAAATTTATTGCGCTTCGCGCGGCCCCATGCCCGCCACCTCGTCATGCCGGCGAAGGCCGGCATCCACGACTTAATCGTTCGTGAGACTCCAAATACAACTCTATAAGCTGCCGAGTATTGCTGTGTATGAAGACCCCACTTTTCCTTGGTTGGTGAACTATCATGATGCGTGAACGTCCAGATTATCAAGAATGGCACCGTGAATTGGCGATGGCCCAGGACACAACAGTTTTTTCTGCGAAAGTCGATGCCTTCGCCGAGAGGTATGGCGATTACGTCCTGACCGATCCCGGTTCGCCGTTTCGGGATGCACACTGCGCCGCTGCATTTGCGAACCTCTGCGGGGCAAAACAGGTACGTCTAATTGATGCAAATCGCCCGGATTTCGAAGTTGAGTGTGATGGCCAGTGGCAGGCGTACGAGGTTACGGAGGCCGATATGCCAGGAAGACATCGGAACGCCGAAATTAAAGCCGAACGGCAAGCAGCAGCGCATGCGAGGATGCTTTCGTCCGATGAATGGCTCAATCCAGATTGTGCAAAGGGCATCCTAGCCAGTGCCTCTGAAAAGAAGGCCCGAAAGGATTATGATCCACAAGTTGGGCTGATCATTTATCTAAATCCCGGAGAATTCGAAATTCACCAAGAAGAGATTGAGGCATTGATGAAGGACGCTACAACGGTTGCGGGATGCCGCTTCGAACAGGTTTGGGTATTATGGAAGGGAGTCGCCTATAATACTTGGTCTAACGGCAAAGCTGCGGCTACCGTTCTCCGTCCCGATTAGGTTGTCCACCCCACGCCCAAAAGTCGCGGGGTCTGGGGCCTCCCGGCCCCAGCGGGTGCAGGGCAGAGCCCTGCCCGCCGGAGGCCTTTACTAACCCCCCGCCCCCTGCCATACGCTGCGCCTTCCCCTGCCGGGTGCGTGGCATCGCGCCCGGCTAATGCTCGTCCCGCTGTTGGGATGTGCCCAGACCCGGGCCGGAGCTGAACAAACCGAAGGGAGCACACATGCCTCTATATGAAACCGTGGTGATCGCGCGCAGCGAGATCACCCAGGCGCAGGCCGACGCGGTGGCCGACGCCGTGACCACCCAGCTGGAAACCGATGGCGGCGCCATCAAGAAGCGCGAGTATTGGGGCCTTCGCTCCCTGGCCTATCGCATCAAGAAGAACCGCAAGGGCCATTACATGCTGCTCGGCCTGGACGCGCCGTCGCCGGCGGTGGTGGAGATGGAGCGTCAGCTGACCCTGAACGAGGATGTGCTGCGTTTCATGACCATCCGCGTCGATGAGATCACCGAGGAACCGTCGGTCATCCTGTCCCGCAAGTCGGACGACCGCGAGCGCGGCTTCCGTGGGCCGAAGCCCGCCGGCCGTTTCGAGACCGGCCGCAAGCGCGGCTATGACGACCGTGAAGAATTCCGCGCCCGTGACGAGTTCCGGGCCGACCGCGACGAGTTCGCGGCCGAAGAGGAGTAACAACCATGTCCGAAGCCACCACCGAAGCTCGCGGCGAGGGCCGCCGCCCCGCCGTCGGCGCCCGCCGGCCGTTTTTCCGCCGCAAGAAATCCTGCCCATTCTCCGGCCCCGGCGCGCCGATCATCGATTATAAGGACGTGCGGCTGCTATCGCGCTTCCTGTCGGAGCGCGGGAAAATCGTGCCGTCCCGCATCACCGCGGTCTCCGGCAAGAAGCAGCGTGAACTGGCGAAGGCGATCAAGCGCGCTCGCTTCCTGGCCCTCCTTCCCTACGTCCTGACCTAAGGAGGACCGGCACATGGCAAACGTCGAATTGATCCTGCTGCAACGGGTCGAGAAACTCGGCCAGATGGGCGAGGTGGTGAAAGTCAAACCCGGCTACGCCCGCAATTTTTTGCTCCCCCAGGCAAAAGCCGTGCGCGCCACCAAAAACAACCGCGAGCGCTATGAGCGTGAGCGGGCGCAGCTTGAGGCGCAGAACCTCAAGCGCCGGGACGAAGCCGAGCGCGTTGCCGAACGGATCCAGGGCCTGACTGTCGTGCTGATCCGCCAGGCCTCGGACGCCGGCTCGCTTTACGGCTCGGTCTCGGCGCGCGACATCGCGGAAGCCTCCACCGCCGCCGGGCTGGGCATTGAGCGCGCCCAGGTCCTGCTGCAGACGCCGATCAAATCGCTTGGCGTGTCCTCGGTCCGCGTCGCCTTGCACCCGGAAGTGATCATCGAGATCAAGGTGAACGTCGCCCGCAGCGCCGAGGAAGCGGAGAAACAGGCCCGCGGCGAAGCCGTGGTCGCCGAGCGCGATGAAGCGCCGGAACTTGGCCCCCTGTTCGGGCAGGAGGAAACCTCCGCCGCCTGACGCCCCCGCCATCATCGATAATAAGGGCCTGCGCCAGCTCGGGGGGCCTTTCGTTTATTAATGCTTTATCTTCTTGACGCTCGCGCCGTGATAGATTTTTTTGCGTAATGGCGTGAAGCGGAGCAAGACGTGAACCGGCTATTCAAAAACTGGCTGCACGGAATTTTGCGCGGCGCCATCCGCCTCGGCCAGCTGAGCGTCATCTGGCCGGATGGCAGCCAGAGCATTTACGGCGCCGGCTCGCCCAGCGCCGGCGCAAGAATCCGCGACCAGGCCACGCTGCGCCGCCTGGTGTTGGATCCGTACCTGGCGGTCGGCGAAGCCTATATGGATCAGGGGCTGGTGCCAGCCGGCTGCACGATTTTTGACCTGCTCTACGTGCTGTTGCTTAACGTGCGGGAAGGCGACGTCCCGGCGCTGAACTGGAACAACCGGCTGAACCGCCTGCGCCGGCCGGTCCTGCGCGCCAACAATGCCGTCCGCTCGCGCCGCAACGTGGCGCATCACTATGATCTGAACGGCCGTCTATACTCGCTGTTCCTGGACCGCGACCGGCAATACTCCTGCGCCTATTTCGCCCACGGCGATGAAACGCTGGAGGAGGCACAGGCAGCCAAAAAGCGCCATATCGGCGCGAAACTGATCCTGGACCGCCCGGACCTGGCGGTGCTGGACATCGGCTGCGGCTGGGGCGGCCTGGCGCTGACGCTGGCGCGGGATTTCGGCGCCCGCGTCACCGGCATCACGCTAAGCGAGGAGCAGCTGCGCGAGGCCCGCGCCCGCGCGGAGGCCGCCGGCCTCGCCGGCCGCGTCAGCTTCGAGCTCATGGACTATCGGGCCATGGACCGTCCGTTCGACCGGATCGTCTCGGTCGGCATGTTTGAACATGTCGGCGTTGCCAATTACCCGGCGTTCTTCCAGACCATCCGCCGCTGCCTGGCGCCGGACGGGGTGGCGCTGCTGCATTCCATCGGGCGTTTCGGCGGCGCCGCCGTTACCAATAGCTGGATCACCAAATATATCTTCCCCGGCGGCTACTCGCCGGCGCTGTCGGAGGTGATGGGGCCGCTGGAACAGGCCGGGTTGCTGACAGCCGACATCGAAATCCTGCGCCTGCATTACGCGCGCACGCTGGCGCATTGGCGCCGCCGCTTCGCCGCCAATCGAGATGCCATCGCGGCGCTGTACGACGAACGGTTCTGCCGGATGTTTGAATTCTACCTCGCCGGATCGGAGCTGGCGTTCCGCGTGCACGACCATATGAACTTCCAGATCCAGCTGGTCCGCCGGCAGGAAGCCGCACCTTTGACGCGTGACTACATGGTGGACGCCGAACGCCAACTCGCTTTCGCGGGCAGCTCAGACTAATCTCCCTGCATGGATTTCTCTTATAGCGGCCTGATGAAGTTGCTGCGGCGCGGCCCGCGCGTGCCGGTAGTGGCACTTCGCGGCCTGATCATGGCGCGGCCCGGCGCGATCAACCTGGAAACCTATACAGGCGTGCTGGAACGCGGTTTCCGCGCTGCCAAAGCCTCCAAACATCTAATCCTCGCGATCGAAAGCCCCGGCGGCTCCGCCACGCAGTCGGACCTGATCGGCCAGTTCATCCGCCGTCGTGCCGCGGAGACTTCAGTGAAGGTGGTCGCGGTGATCGGCGATGTCGGCGCCTCCGGCGGCTACTGGCTGGCCTGCGCGGCGGATGACATACGCGCCAACCGCCTGTCCATCGTCGGCTCCATCGGCGTGATCACCGGCGGCTTCGGCTTCGACAAGTTCATCGCCGAGCATAACATCGAGCGCCGGCTGTTCACTGCCGGCGAAAACAAAGCCCGGCTGGAAAGTTTCTCGCCGCTCCGCCCGCAGGACGTCGTGTTCACCGAGGAGTTGCTGGCCGAAGCCCACGCGATGTTCAAATCCTGGGTGCGCGAACGCCGCGGCGCCCGCCTCACCACGGACGAAAGCAAAATCTTCGACGGCGGCTACATGCTGGGCGAAAAGGCGCAAACCCTTGGCCTGATCGACGGCTTCGGCGATGTCGACCAGCTGGTCAAGGAGATCGCCGGCGACGACGCCAAGCCGCGCTGGCTGCGCCCCCGCCGGCAGCGCGGGCTGCTCCGCATGCTGTCCCGCAACGTCGCGCAAAGCCTGCTGGAAGTTGCCGAGGAAAGCCTGATCACGCCAAACCTGCGCTAGTCGCTTGAACGCAACGTCCCGCGCCACATTTGATTTGGCATGAAAACATATCAGCCGCTGCCGGACGCGCTGGCCGAGACCTTGGCGTTCCTCACGCCGCAGGAAAGCCAGCAGCTCTGGCACGCCGCGATCCTGATGGCGGATTCCCGGGGCCTGATGATGCGCCTGACCGCGATGTTCGGCCGCCGCGTCGAGAGCCTTCGCGCCCGCGCCGCCAAAACCGGCGAGCGTCTCGGCGGCCCCGCCTGGACCGAGCTGGTGAAGCGAACCCAGGACGCGGTCGAGGACACGTTGTGGAGTAGCTACGACTTCGCGACCGCCGGCCTCGCCGCCATGCCCCGGATCGCCAGGCCGAAAGCGCCGCGCGGCAACGGCGCCCACCGCCTGGCCGCCGCCGCCAGCGGCGTCGCCTCCGGCTTCGTCGGCCTGCCCGGCGTGCTGTTTGACATTCCGTTCACCACCACTACCATCCTGCGCTCGATCGGCGAGGTCGCGCGCGATAGCGGCGAGGATCTGGCCGACGAGGACACCAAGCGCGCCTGCCTGGAAGTGCTGGCCTATGGCAGCCCGAGCGAGGCCGACGACGAAACCGAGATCGGCTATTGGGCGACCCGCATCGGCACCAACCACCTGGCGGTGAACCTGCTGATCCGCTCCGCCGCCGGCCGCTTCGGCCTGGTGCTATCCGAGAAATTTCTGACGCAGGCGATCCCGGTGATCGGCGCGGTCACCGGCGGCGCGCTGAACTACGCTTTTACCGAATACTACCAGCACATGGCGCAGGTGCATTTCTGCCTGCGCGCGCTGGATCGCCGCACGCACCAGCCGGAAGCCGTGCGCGCCGCTTTCGCCACCATGGTCGCCGCCGCCCGCGACCGCCGCCGCATCAGCCGCAAAACCAGCGCCAAATCGCCGCTGATGTATCTTCCCAAGGAAAGCGCCAACTTCTCCGGCTAGCCTTCGTTCGGCCGGGATGCTCGACGCCTACAGACCTCGGATCGTTTTCAAACGCGCCCGTCTCGGCGCGCGGCAAGGGCTGATATCTGTCATTGCCGCTTTCGCCGCCTACATGCCGGCGCATCTGCTCGGCCTGCCGCAGTCGTTCTGGGGCTCGATCACCGCCATTGCCGTGGCGCAAGCAAAATTTCAGGACACCGAAAGCGCTGCCCGCAAACAATTGACCGGAGCGGCAATCGGCGGCGCCGTCGCGCTCTGCCTGATCCTCAGCTTCGGTGACAATCTGGGCATCTACGCCGCCGCTGTATTGCTCTCGATCATCGTTTGCTGGCTGCTCGACGTAGCGGACGCCAGCCAGCTCGCCGGCATCACCGCCACCATCATTCTGCTGGTCCCGCATACCGGCTCGCCCGAGCGGATGCTCGCCGCGCGTCTTTCGGAAGTCACCCTCGGCGTCTGCGTCGGGCTGTTCATCGTCTGGCTGGAAGAACGTCTACTGCCTGACCGTCCGTAACTACTTCAACAGATCAGCTACCCCATCTCGCTCTTCCAGCAATTCCTTCAGCGTCACATCGATCCGGGACTTGGCGAACTCGTCCATCGGCAGCCCCTTCACCCGCTCGTAGGCGCCGCCCGCGCAGGTCACCGGCACGCCGAACATGATCTCCTCCGGCACGCCGTAATCGCCATCGGATGGCAGCCCCATCGAGACCCATTTGCCGTCGGTGCCCAGCACCCAGTCCCGCATATGGTCGATCGCCGCGTTGGCCGCGGACGCCGCCGAGGACAGGCCCCGCGCTTCGATAATTGCGGCACCGCGCTTGCCCACCGCCGAGAGATAGGTGTTTTTGTACCAGGCTTCGTCGTTGATCAGCTCCGGCAGCGGCTTGCCGCCGGCGGTGGCGAACCGGTAATCGGCGAACATGGTCGGCGAATGGTTGCCCCAGACGGCGACCTTCTCGATCTCGGCCACCGGAACGCCCGCCTTTTCCGCTAGCATTGACTTGGCGCGGTTATGGTCCAGCCGCAGCATCGCGGTGAACGCGCCGGCCGGCAGATCGGGCGCGGATTTCATCGCGATATAGGCGTTGGTGTTGGCCGGATTGCCAACCACCAGCACCTTCACCTCGCGCTTCGCCGCATCGTTCAGCGCGCGGCCTTGCACCTTGAAAATCTCCGCGTTGGCGGCCAGCAGGTCGCGCCGCTCCATCCCCGGCCCGCGCGGCCGCGAGCCGACCAGGATGCCGATGTCGATATCCGTGAACGCAACTTTCGGATCGTCGGTCGGCTCCACCCCCGCCAGCAGCGGAAACGCACAATCGTTCAGCTCCATGATCACGCCGGTCAGCGCCTTCTGCGCCACCGGCAGGTCGAGCAAACTGAGGATCACCGGCTGGTCGCGGCCCAGAAGATCGCCATTGGCGATCCGGAACAGCAGTGCGTAACCAATCTGGCCAGCCGCACCGGTCACCGCGACGCGCATCGGGGTCTTCATGTTCCTGCTCCGTGTTTATTTCCGCGCTGCATGTATCCGCTGAACCGCCTTGCCTCAAGCCCCGCCAGCGGGTTCGTCATTGCGAGCGCAACGAAGCAATCCATCTTTTGTGCCGCGTACACGAAAGATGGATTGCCGCGCCGGCTTCGCCGGCTCGCAATGACGATGCGGCTTACCAATCAGGCCGGAAGCAAAAAAGGGGAGCCGAAGCTCCCCTTTTGTCACGCCGAATAATACATCTCAAACTCGACCGGGTGTGGCGTATGCTCAAACCGGTAAACCTCATTCCACTTCAACTCGATATAGCTTTCGATCTGATCCTTCCCGAATACATCGCCCTGGAGCAAAAACTCGTGGTCGGCGGCCAGCGCGCCCAGCGCCTCGCGCAAGGACCCGCACACCGTGGGGATGTCCTTCAGCTCCTCCGGCGGCAAATCGTAGAGATCTTTGTCCATCGGGTCGCCCGGATGAATTTTGTTTTTGATCCCGTCCAGCCCCGCCATCGCGATCGCCGAATAGGCCAGATACGGATTGGCCGTCGCATCGGGAAACCGCACCTCGACCCGTTTTGCCTTCGGATTGGTCGTGTAAGGAATTCGGCACGAAGCGGAGCGGTTGCGGGCCGAATAGGCCAGCAGCACCGGCGCCTCGAAGCCCGGGATCAACCTTTTATAGCTGTTGGTCGCCGGATTGGTGAACGCGTTCACGGCCTTCGCGTGCTTGATGATGCCGCCGATGAAATACAGGCACATCTCCGACAGATCCGCGTAGCCGTTGCCGGCGAAGAGCGGCTTGCCGCCTTTCCAGATCGATTGATGCGTGTGCATGCCCGAACCGTTATCGCCATAGATCGGCTTGGGCATGAACGTCGCGGTCTTGCCGTAGGAATGGGCGACGTTGTGCACGCAGTATTTGTAAATCTGCATCTGGTCGGCCATTTTCAGCAGCGTGGTGAAGCGCGTGCCGAGCTCATGCTGCGACTGCGCCACCTCGTGGTGGTGTTTCTCGATCGGCAGCCCCATCTCGCCCATGGTGGAGAGCATCTCCGCGCGCAGATCGCTGTCGCCATCCACCGGCGGCACCGGAAAATACCCGCCTTTTACGGTGGGACGGTGGCCCATATTGCCTTCCGGATAATCCTTTAGCGAGGAACCGGGCCCCTCAATGCTGTCGATCTGGTACATGCCGTAATTGCCGCCGGTGCCGAACTTCACGCTGTCGAAAATGAAGAACTCCGCCTCGGCGCCGACCAGAATGGTGTCGCCGATGCCGGTCGACTTCACATAAGCCTCGACCTTTTTCGCGGTCGAGCGCGGGTCGCGCGAGTAGCCCTGGCCGGTCGAAGGCTCGATGATGTCGCAGAACAAAATCAGGCTCGGCTTTGCCGCGAACGGGTCCATCACCGCGGAGTCCGCGTCCGGCATCAGGATCATGTCGCTTTCGTTGATCGCTTTCCAGCCGGCGATCGAGGAGCCGTCGAACATGAAACCGTCGCGGAACACATCCGGCTCGACGGTGGAGATATGCTGCGCCGTGTGCTGCCATTTGCCGCGCGGGTCGGTGAAGCGCAGATCGACATACTCGACTCCGTTTTCCTTGATTAGGTCCAGTACCTTGGTCGCGCCGTCAGCGGCCAGCACAGCGGGCTTTTTCGCCATCTTTGTCCTCGTTGATGATAGAGTTGAGCGTGAAGTTACGGGTGCGTCACCATGCGACGGGGGCCGGTTTCGCGCAACGGCGTCAGATCGCGGTCTCGCCTTTTTCGCCGGTGCGGATGCGGATCGCTTCCTCAATAGTGGAAATGAAAATCTTGCCGTCGCCGATCCGGCCGGTGCGCGCGGCGTTCATGATCGCCTCGACGGCGCGCTCCACGATGCTGTCCTCGCAGATCACCTCGATCTTCACCTTCGGCAGAAAATCCACCACGTATTCGGCGCCCCGGTATAGTTCGGTATGGCCCTTCTGCCGGCCGAACCCTTTTGCTTCTACAACGGTTATGCCTTGCAGGCCGACTTCGTGAAGGGCTTCCTTTACCTCGTCCAGCTTGAACGGCTTGATGATCGCTTCGATCTTTTTCATCTGGTCCACGCCCAACGGAATGCGGGCGTCCTCCTTATTCATGCGTGCGGCCCGCGCGGATGCGCGCCAGCCAATGGGCTGGCGGAACTAGCCTTGCATGAGGCGTGCCAGCTTACAATCTTGCACGGCAGCGAAGAAATATGGCCTATTATGAAACTCCTTGTGAAACATTGCACAAAGTTTAGGCAACAATCTGCCTGATTCAGGGGGCACCTCGTTCCGCAACCGATGGAGGTTCGCATGAAGCCGCCCAACACGCAGCTCACCGCCATTGGCACCACGATCTTCACCGTCATGTCGGCGCTCGCCGTGCAGCATGGCGCGATCAATCTCGGTCAGGGCTTTCCGGACACCGAAGGTCCGGCCGATATCGTGCAGGCGGCGGCGGACGCATTGCGCGACAACCGCAACCAATACCCGCCGCTGACTGGCCTGCCGGAGCTGCGCGCCGCGGTGGCGGCGGCGAACCGGCGTTTCTACGGTCTGGAGATCGACCCAGTCGCCGGCGTCGTCGTCACTTCCGGCGCCACCGAGGCGATCGCCGCCAGCCTGATGGCGTTGATCGACCCGGGCGACGAGGTGGTGCTGATCGAACCGCTATACGACACTTATCTGCCGGTGGTGCGGATGCTGGGTGGCGTGCCCCGGCTGGTGCGGCTCAGCCCGCCGGACTGGCATCTGCCGCGCGAGGAACTCGCCGCCGCCTTCGGCCCGCGCACGAAGCTGCTGCTGCTGCTGAATTCGCCGATGAACCCGACCGGCAAAGTGTTTGCGGCCGAGGAGCTGGCCTTCATCGCCGGTCTGCTGATCCGGCACGATGCCTACGCGGTGTGCGACGAGGTGTACGAGCATCTGGTGTTCGCCCCCGCCCGGCATATGCCGCTGATGACGCTGCCCGGCATGGCGGACCGCGCGTTGCGCATCGGCAGCGCCGGCAAGACCTTCAGCCTGACCGGCTGGAAGGTCGGCTACGTTTCCGGGCCCGTGACGCTGATCGAGATCGTGGCGAAGGCCCATCAGAACCTCACCTTCACCACGCCGCCCAACCTGCAACGCGCGGCCGCGATCGGCCTCGCCAAGCCGGACAGCTATTTCCAAGGCTTGGCGGCGGAGCTGCAACTGCGGCGGGACGTGCTGCGGGCCGGGCTGGAACAACTCGGGTTTCGCACTTTGCCGACCGATGGCAGCTATTTCATCACCGCCGACATTTCCGGCCTGGGGTTTGATGGCGATGACTATGCGTTCTGCCGCGCGCTAACCGCACAGGCCGGTGTCGCCGCCATCCCGGTCGGCGCCTTTTACGACGCCGACCCGCCGACGCAGTACGTGCGCTTCGCCTTTTGCAAACAGCCGGCGGTGCTGGCCGAGGCGCTAGCCCGGCTGCAGGCTTGGCTGCACCCGGCCGAAGTTGACGGCGGCCAGCCCGCAGCGGTACGACGCGCCTACTCCAGCACCTGATGGCGGACGTAGCTCAGTTGGTAGAGCGCCGGTTTGTGGTACCGGTTGTCGCGGGTTCGATCCCCGTCGTTCGCCCCAGATGACGAAATTCGCCGCCATCACGATGGTCTATAACGAGCCGGTCTTTCTGCCGCTCTGGGTCGCGCATTATTCGAAACTGGTCGGCGCCACAAACTGCACCATCGTTGACCATGGCACCGATGACGGCAGTACCAGCAACCTCAACCCGCAATTGTCTATCATCCGCTTGCCAAGATCACCCCATGACGATCACCGGCGCGCCCAGATCATCTCTGAACTCGCCGCCCAGCTTCTGGATGAGTACGATGCTGTCGTTCACGCCGATGTCGACGAGATCATATTCCCCGATCCGCGTCACCATGCGTCCCTTGCGTCCTTTGCAGCAAGCACCACAAGCCCAGTCACCAACGCATACGGGTTTGAGTTGATCCAGGTCCCCCGTGTCGAATCCCCCCCTCTCGATCTTGCACGGCCGATTTTGCAACAAAGGCAATGGGTCCGCTTCACCTCGCCGATGTGCAAGCCGGTCATGATCCGCAAGCCGGTTCAGTGGTCGCCCGGCTTCCACTGCGTCGCCGCGCCGGTCTGCTTCGGCGGCCTGTTCCTGTTCCACCTAAGATGGGTCGACTGGAACATCGCATTCGCCAAATTGCAGCGCACCCGCGCCCAGCCGTGGGCGGACCCTGCGGCCGCGCCCTGGCAACGCACCTCGGACGAGGCGTTCAGGGAGATTTTTCTGGAGCTGAGCGAATACCCATTTTTGGAAACTTGCTCGTTCTTCGCCTACGACCCGGTTCTGAAAACCGCCGCAGACCTCGTCATCGCCAGCCAGGCCGGCCGCGAGAACGACCTCTACAAATTTAGCCTGGACATCTATTCCAGCGAACTTTGGCGCGTTCCCAAAGCCCTGAAAAGCGTTTTCTAGGCTCCTGCTGCGTCATGCCTATTACCCCGCCAGCCGCAGCAGCGTCTGAAAAATCTCGTGATAATGCTTGTAGGGCTCCAAAGCCTCGCGCAGCAGCTTGTCGATCATCCAATCCGTCGCCCAGGGGCGATGGGCGCCGGCCAGATGATCCGCCACATGCAACGGCTTCGGCCCTTGCCAATGCGCGATCAACGCCTGGCGGTTGATCCCGAAAAAAATCCGCCAGTTGAACTCCGGCGGCAGCCGCAGCCAGTCATCCTCCTCCCGGAACACGGTGTTGAGCAACCCCTGGTCATAGGTCGAGTCAGCAACTGGGAAGTAGTAATAGGCGTTGTCCTCGGCGCAGCGCAGCAACTCATCCATGCGGCGCCGCAGGGCCGGCAGATTCACCACCATGACGCCGGCATTATACTCACGCCGGACATCGTCGGGCGACGGGTTCTCCAGCCCGGTAATCCCGCAGGGCGGCCAGAAGTTTTGGTTTCATCCCGCCGTAATCATAGCCGTTCAGGAACATCACGTCGCAATCGGTGACCAGAACGTATGCGTCCTCCTGCTCAATCTCGAGCACCTGAAGATACAGGTAGAATCCCAGTGCCTTGATCCGGTCGAACCCATTGCCCGCATTGCGCCGCTTGATGTTTTCCGCCCAGAACCGCGCGCGAAACGGCACGCGGCTATGGTGCACGGTCACGTTCCACGCCCGCAACCAGTCGATCGGTGGGGAAGGTTCGCCGTCGTAAATGCAGTGCGGCACCAAATCGGTCTTTGCCCGCGCGGAGACGACCGCGGCCTTGATCAGATCGGAAAACCATCCTGTCGCTTCGCCGTTAAAAGCAAAATACCACTTCACGCGACTATTCCGTCAGTGTCCGGCGCTGCTCGCCATTACCCGCCCTTAATCGTCTCCTGTCCGTGGTGCCTAGCGTATCCCGCGCAAATGGAAAAGCGAAGGCAGATACGTTTCCGTCGCCCGCTCACGCGCACCATTATTGAAATGAGCATCCCAACATGCGACATTCCCGTCCCAGGAGCACCCCATGCCATCAGTAAAAAAACCATCTACCGCGAAAAAAGCTGGGACCAGCAACGCAAAGGCCGCGGCCGACAAGCGGCGTGATCTCAGGCAACGGCTTGAAATATTTAAGCGGGAAGCGAAGGAATTATCCGATGATGCCAGCCGGTTGCTGAGCCGCGCCTCGTCCTAGCGCTTGCCGAAAGATTCAATCGACGACCTGATCGCGGCAACCGATGCCGTGGAAGATCTCAAAAGCACGCTTGCCAAACAGGCGCAGTCCATCGGAGCAATTCTGAACGATCTCGATCTGCTGCGGAGCCGCATCGCGGTTCTAGAGGCGCGCCCCGCCGCGCCATTAGCCGGGCGCCGCCGTGGCCGCTGATCCAGACGAGTCGCGAGAAGGCCAAGGACTGGAGGGCGTCAAAGAACTCCGCCTTGGTGACCTGAAGCGCCTGGGCATCGACAGCCGCCATCAACTGTTCTGGGACGGTAAGCGCGTCGAAGTGAGGCAGCGCTTCGATCTCACCGGCTGGCAACGGTTCGGCGCGGTCGTTATCACCCTGTTCGCGATCCTCGGAGGCCTTGGCGGCTTCTTCTCCGGCCTCACCGACGCCTCCGCCTTCCTTTGCGCCCGCAACCTGCACTGGCTGAGCTGCCCGCTGCCGGCGCCGCGATAGCCGGCTCGACAACGGACGGTCAGGGCTCGCGCCTCGGCGGCGTTGACGATTGTGATATCAACCCCCGCCTTTTGTATCAGTCACCGCCGCCCGAACATCTTTTCCAACTCGGCCCGCGTTAGTTTCAAAAACGTCGGGCGGCCGTGGCTGCAGGTGGCGGCGCGCGGCGTTGCCTCCATTTGGCGCAGCAGCGCCGCCATTTCCTCCGGCGCCAGCCGCCGCCCGGCGCGGATGGAGCGGTGGCAGGCAAGCCGCGCCAGCGCCGCGTCAAGCCGCGCCTCCAAAGCTTCCGGCGCCTCAAACTCTGCGAACTGTTCCGCCAGATCGCGCAGCATGGCCGCCGGATCGGCGTCACGCAGCGCCGCCGGCACCGCCCGCACCAGCACGGCGCCCGGCCCAAACGCCTCGATCTCCAGGCCGAGCCGGCGCAGGCTGCCCGCCTCCACCAGCAACCGCGCTGCCTCCCCGGGCGAGACATCCACCACCACCGGCAGCAGCAAAGGCTGCGCCACCACCTGGCCGGCCAGAAATTCCGTCCGCAGCCGTTCCTCGGTCAGCCGTTCATGCGCCGCGTGCTGGTCGATGATCACCAGCGCGCCGTCCGCCGCCACCGCTAGCACGTAGGTGTCCAGGATCTGCGCCACCGGCGCGCCCAGCGGATGCGCCGCCTCCGGCGCGGCGGGCATGAACTGCCGCGCCGCCGGCGCTGTCAGCAGCGCCAGATCGGCTTCCGCAAAGCCGGTCGCCGCCAAGCCGGTCAGGCGCGGGCTGGGGGCGAACGGGCGCGGGGCGAAGGCGGGCGAGGCCTGGTCGAGCGAGACCGGCCGTTCCAGCAGCCGGCCGAGTGCCGCAATGATCAGGCTGCGGATGCCGTTGGCGTCGGCGAAACGCAGCTCGGTCTTCGCCGGGTGCACGTTCACGTCCAACGCTTCCGGCGGCAGGCTCAGCCATAGCGCCGCAACCGGATGGCGGCCGGCGGGGATGACATCCCGGTACGCCAGGCGCAGCGCCAGGCGCAGCAGCGGGTCCGCGACCGGCCGGCCGTTGACCACGAAGCTTTGCAACGCTGGGGTGGCGCGGCTGGTGCTGGCGGCGCCGGCGAAGCCGGACAGCGTCACCCCGTCCCGTTCGGCGGTCAGCGGTAGCAGGCCGCTCGCAGTGTCCCGGCCGAACAGCGCCGCCACCCGCGCCGCTTCGGTCTGCGCCGGCAGATCGAACAGCACGCGCTCGTCGGAAACCAGCCGGAAGGCGACGCCGGGCGCGGCGGTGGCGAGCCGCCAGACGGCGCGCTCCGCCGCCTCCGCCTCCGCGCGCGGGCTGCGCAGGAATTTGCGCCGGGCAGGGGTCGCGTAAAACAAATCCTCGACGATTGCGCGGGTGCCGGGGCTGCCCGGGCTAGGGCTGACGGGGCAGACCGCGCCGCCGGCGACCGTGATGCGTGCGGCTTCGTTCTGCCCGGCCGGGCGGCTGATCAGCGTCAGTTTCGCGGCAGCGCCGATGGAGGGCAGCGCCTCGCCCCGGAAGCCGAGCGTGGCGATGCGGATCAGCGTATCGTCAGTCAGTTTGGAGGTGGCGTGGCGTTCGATCGCCAGCGCCAGCTGATCCCGCGCGATGCCGGCGCCGTTGTCGATCACCTCGATCCGGGTGATGCCGCCGCCGGCCAGGATCACCTCGATCCGCGCTGCGCCGGCGTCCAGCGCGTTTTCCACCAGCTCTTTGACCGCCGCCGCCGGCCGCTCGATCACCTCGCCAGCGGCAATGCGGTTGACGGTATGGGTGGAAAGCCGGCGGATCGAAGGAGTAAGCATAACGCAGTTTAGGTTCGCCGCGCCGAGTCTGGAACTCCGGCTGGTGTCAGGCTCGGTTGGAGACCAAGGTCGGGCCGCTGACCAACGGCAGGCCGCGCGCGACCGGCATCACCTGGTGCGCCGCGCGGGCAACGGGTTTGCCGAGCAGGAAGCCCTGCACCAGCTGGCACTCGGTCTGCCGCAGGAAGGCCAGTTGCGCCTCGGTCTCCACCCCTTCGGCGGTGACCTCCAGCTTCAAGTTCTTCGCCAGCGCCAGGATGGCGGTCACCACCGCGTCCGCGTTCGGATCGGTACCGAGCGCCTGGATGAAATCCTTGTCGATCTTCAGCCGGGCGAAAGGGAAGTCGCACAGATAGGACAATGAGGAGTAGCCGGTTCCGAAATCATCCAGCGCGACCGAGCAGCCGATCGCGCGCAGCGCGCGCAACGCCTGCGCCGCCGCGGCCTTGTTGTCGATCAGCACGCTTTCAGTGACCTCCAGCTCCAGCCGGGCGGCGGCCAGGCCGGTTTTCCGCAGGATGGCGCCGATCCGGCTAGGCAGGTTCGGGTCCCTGAACTGCAGCGGCGAGAGATTGACCGCCATCCGGCACTCGCCGCCGATAGAAACAGCCTCCGCGCAGGCGGTTTCCAAACGAAGCTGCCGATTTCATGGATCAGCCCGGCCTGTTCGGCGAGCGGGATGAACACGGTGGGCGCAACCAGCCCGTCCTGATTATGGTTCCAGCGGGCCAGCGCCTCGAACCCCGCGAGCGACAGGTCCGCGGTGCGGAACACCGGCTGATAGACCAGGCTGATTTCGCCTTTGGCGATCGCGCTGCGCAGGTCCTGCGACAGGCGCTGCGGCTCGCTGAGGCCGACGCGGAACAGGTCGCGCCCGCCTGCCGCGCGTTCGGCGCGGTCCGCCGCGCGGCTGCCCTGCGCTTCCTCATGGCTGAACACGTGGGTGCAGCCGCCGCCGGCGCGGGCGGCCTGTCTCAGCGCGAAGTCGCTGGCTTTCAGCAGGCCCTCCACGTCCGTCGCGTGGTCCGGGAAGATCGCGATGCCGATCGACAGGCTGGCCCGGACCAATTTGTTGTCGACGATGAACGGGTCCTTGAAAGAGGCTTCCATTTGCGCCGCGATGTTGAGGGCGCGGTTTGGTGCGCTGAGGCTGGGCATCAGCAGGCCGAATTTGTCGCCGCCCAGGCGGCCGAGCGTGTCCTCGCCGGTAATCAGCCCGTCGATGCGGGCGGCGACTTGTTGCAGCAGCTGGTCGCCGCCGGCGCGGCCGATCTGCTCGTTGACCGCTTTGAACTCGTCGATGTCGATGCTGAACACCGCGGTGGTGCCGCCTTGCGCGTCGTTATGGGCCACTGCTGCGATCAGCCTGTCGGTGAAGGCGGCGCGGTTGACCAGGCCGGTCAGCGGATCATACCGGCTGAGCCAGGAGATGCGTTCCGCGTCCGCCCGGCGCTGTGTGATATCCCGGATCGCGGTGACGTAGGCGGGCAGGCCGTCATGGTCGATGCTCTGGCTGCTGAGCTCGACCAGAAGCTCGCTCTTATCGGCGCGGATCAGCGTGAATTCGCTGACCGCCGGGGCCGGGGCTTCCAGCTCCGCGCGCAGCTGGGTCATTTGCCGGGGGGCGGCGAAGTTGGAGAAACTTTGGCCGATGCATTCGCGTTCCCGGCAGCCGAGCAGGCGGACCAGCGCGCGGTTCATTTGCAGGATGGTGCCGCCGCGATGGATCAGCAGACCGTCGAACGCCGCGTCCGCCAGATGCGCGGTCCATTGCCGGCAGGCTTTCTCGTTGCCGGAGAGGCGGCTGCGGTACCAGGCCTGGTCGATCCGGGTGCCGAGCACGCTCAGCCCAAAGACGAGCACGGCCATGACTAGGGCCATTGCCAGCAGATGAGGGTCTGTCCCCGTGGTCATAAGACTATTTCAAACTCCTCTTGGGTTCCGGCGACGGTCCAGAGTAGCGGCGACTTGCTTACCAAAAGCTGAAGATCGGCGGCAGGCGCGGGAATCTTGAAGGTTTGCATTGCGGCGGGGGCGGCCCAAAATGGGTGGTTCGGATGTTGGAGGAGACGGACATGGTGAAGGCGATTTGGAACGACGCGGTGATCGCGGACAGCGAAGCGACGGTGGTGGTGGAGGGCAACCACTACTTCCCGATCGAGGCGGTGCGGGCGGAGGTGCTGCAGCCAAGTGCCACCACCAGCCGCTGCCCGTGGAAGGGCACGGCCAGCTATTATTCGGTGGCGGTGGACGGCAAGGTGAACGCCGATGCCGCATGGTATTATCCGGAGCCGTTGCTGGCTGCGAAGGAGATCAAGGGGCGGGTGGCGTTTTGGAAGGGCGTGAAGGTGGGGTGAAGCGAGGCGGGGCGGGGCGGGGCAACACTTCTACTGCGTCGGCCATCCGAGGGCTATTTTCTGCGCTCCGATGCTCACGGCCCGAAAGGCCGCTCCGCTTCGGTGCTCGAAACCAATCTCCGGGCGGTGCCAAGAGACGCCTCTACTCGGCGCAGCGAATTCTTGCCCAGCCTCGCCCCCGTCCATCCGACGGGCAAGGTGGTTGTTGCGGCGCGGGTTTGGCGGCGTAATGTGGCGGCATGACGAACCGGCTCTTTTACGACGATAATCTTGCGGTGCTGCGGGAGAGCACCGGCGACGAGACGGTGGACCTGGTCTATCTCGACCCGCCGTTCAGTTCTAATGCCGGCTACCTTCAGTATCGTGAATTGTCGGATGCCTCAACGCTGTTCGCTTGGCGCGCCCGGGCAGCAGGTGCATAAGGCGGCGCTTATGTCGCGGGCGGCCGGAGGGTGCTGGAATGATTTATGAACTTCGTGTTTACCAGTGCCTGCCCGGCCGGCTGCCTGCTCTGCTGAAACGGTTCGAGGACATCACGCTCGGCTTCTGGGACCGCTACGGCATCCGCCAGCTCGGCTTCTGGACCGCCGAAATCGGCGAGAACAACCAGCAGCTGACCTACATGCTGGCGTGGACCTCGCTGGCCGAGCGGGAAGAGAAATGGACTGCTTTCCAGGCTGATCCGGATTGGCATAAACAGCGCGCCGCCACTGAAACGCCGGATCGCATCGTGCAGCACATCAGCAACCAGATCCTGAAGCCCACCGCCTTCTCCGCGTTGAAATAGCGCCACGGACAGGTCCGTGGACGCGGCATTCCTGACCGGCCGGCCGTTTTTGAAGATGCACGGCGCCGGCAATGATTTCGTGGTGGTGGACGCGCGGGACCGCCCCGCGGCATTTGACGCCGCCACGGTGCGCCGCATCGCCGACCGCAGGCGCGGCGTCGGCTGCGACCAGCTGATCGTGATCGAGCCGGACGCGGCTGGCGCGGACGCTTTTATGCGCATCCTGAATGCTGATGGCTCGGAAGCCGGCGCCTGCGGCAACGCCGCGCGCTGCGTCGCGGCGCTGATCGCCGAGGAAACGGGGGCGCGCAGCCTCACCATTCGCACCGCCGCCGGCCTGCTGACCGCCGAGATTATCGGCCCCCATCTGGTTGAGGTGGATATGGGGGCGCCCGGGCTGGACTGGACCGACATTCCGCTGAACGGCCCGGCCGACACGTTGCATCTTAAGCTGGCGATGGGGCTGGTGCAGGACCCTGCCGCCTGTTCGATGGGAAATCCGCATGCGACATTCTTCGTCATCGACCTCGCCAGCCTGCCCATCGAGACGCTGGGGCCGGCGCTGGAACGCAGCCGGCTGTTTCCGCGGCGCGCCAATATCGGCTTCGCGCAGGTCGTGGCGCCGGACCGTATTCTTCTCCGGGTGTGGGAACGGGGCGTGGGGCTGACGCTCGCCTGCGGCAGCGGCGCCTGCGCGGCGCTGGTGAACGCGCATCGCCGCGGTCTGACGGAGCGGCGCGCGACGCTGGAATTGGATGGCGGCGAGCTGACCATTACCTGGCGTTTGGCCGATGGCCATGTACTGATGCGCGGCCCGGCGGTGATCGCCTATGCCGGGCATTTGCCGGAGCTGATCTGATGTCCGGCTTTTTCGCCAAACTGAAAACCGGTCTGTCGCGCAGCGCGGAGAAGCTGGGCGCCAACATCTCCGCCGCCTTTGTCAAACGCAAGCTGGACGACGCGGCGCTGGAGGAGTTGGAGGAGTTCCTGATCGCCGCCGATCTCGGCACCCGCGCCTCCGCCGCGGTGATCGAAAATTTTCGGGACGCGAAGTTCGGTCAGAGCGTGACCGATCGGGAAGTGAAAGAGGAGCTGGCGAAGGAAATCGCCGGCATCCTCGAGACGGTTTCCATCCCGCTGGCGCCGGATGCCACGCGCAAGCCGTTTGTGATCCTGATGGTGGGCGTGAACGGCACCGGCAAGACCACCACCATCGGCAAGCTCGCGGCGCAATACCGGGACGCGGGGCTGACCGCCGTGCTGGCCGCCGGCGACACGTTTCGCGCCGCGGCGGTGGAGCAGTTGCAGGTCTGGGGCAGCCGCGCCGGCGCGCTGGTCGTCACCGCGCCGGCCAACACCGATCCGGCCTCGCTGGCCCATGACGCGCTGGCCCGCGCGCAGGCGAGCCGGGCCGACGTGCTGCTGATCGACACCGCCGGCCGGCTGCACAACAAGACCGCGCTGATGGAGGAGCTACAGAAGATCATCCGGGTGATCCGCAAACTGGACCCCAGCGCCCCGCACGCCACGATCCTGACGCTGGACGCCACCAGCGGCCAGAACGCCGTGAACCAAGTGGGCGTGTTCAAGGAGATGGTCGAGCTGACCGGCCTGATCGTCACCAAGCTCGACGGTTCCGCCCGCGGCGGCGTGGTGGTGGCTCTTGCTGACCGTTACGAACTGCCCATCCACGCGGTCGGCACCGGCGAGCAGGCCGCCGATCTACGCGACTTCGACCCTTCCGAATTCGCCCGCGCTCTGGTGGGATTGTCGTAAGCCGCCACGACCGAAAGATGCATATTCCGGGCCAAAAAAGCTTTGGTCTTTAATTAAATTTCGATTAATCTCTTTCTATGGCATTTGCTCAACGGCTCGACCTTCGGCAGACCCAGTCGCTCGTGATGACGCCGCAATTGCGGCAAGCCATTCAACTCCTTCAGTTTTCTAATGTCGAGGCCAGCCAGTTCATCGAAGATGAGTTGCAGAAGAATCCGCTGCTGGAGCGGCTGGACGGGCCGGAAGCGGTGACGGCGCTGGAGCCGCCGCCGCCGCCGCCGCCGCTCGAAAGCGCCGATACGGCGAGTTTCGCGGCCTCCACGCTGCTGCCGTCTAGCGCGGACGCGCCGCTCGATTTCGATCTGGGCGATAGTTACGACGCTGGGACCGGCGGCGACGGCTTCGCGGCGTTCGGCCGGGGCTTTCGCGAGCCGGATGAGGGGTGGAGCGCGGTCGAGGGGTTGAGCGAGGATGCGCCGTCTCTGCGCGAGCATCTGGAGCAGCAGGCGCGGCTGACCTTTGCTTGCCGGGAGGATCGGCTGATCGCCGCGGCGCTGATCGCCGCCCTGGACGAGGCCGGGCGGCTGGCCGAGACGCCGGAGGCGATCGCGCTGGCACTGAACGTGTGCGTGGCGCGGGTCGAGCAGGTGCGGGCGCAGATGATGCGCTTCGACCCAACCGGGAACTGCGCCCGTGATCTCGCCGAGTGCTTGAGCGTGCAGCTGCAGGAGCAGAACCGGCTGGACCCCGCGATGACCGCGCTCTTGGCCAATCTCGACCTGCTGGCGCGGCGCGACCTGAAAGGGCTGATCGCGGTGTGCGGCGTGGACGCGCAGGACCTGGGCGAGATGATCGCCGAAATCCGGCGGCTGGACCCGAAGCCGGGCGCCTGTTTCGCCAACGAACCGCTGCGGCCGCTGATCCCAGACGTGCTGATGCGGGCACTGCCGATGAAGGCGGAGGGGACCTCGGACTGGCTGCTGGAGATCAACCCGGAAACCATGCCGCGGTTGCTGATCCGGCGGGGGTTTCATGCCCGCATGGCAGCCTCCGCCTCGCGCGAGACCAAGTCTTTTCTGTCTGAGCAGTTGCAGGGGGCGACTTGGCTGATGAAGGCGCTGGACAGCCGCGCGCAGACCATTTTGCGGGTTTCGGCCGAGATCGTGCGCCGGCAGGACGGGTTTTTCCGCCATGGGATCAGCCATCTACGGCCGCTGACGCTGCGCGACGTGGCAGCCGAGGTCGAGCTGCACGAAAGTACCGTCAGCCGCGTGACCTCGAACAAATCCATTGCCACGCCGCGCGGCATCTTTGAGTTGAAGTTTTTTTTCACCACCGCGCTGGCCGGCGCTAATGGCGAGACCCATAGCGCGGAGACGGTGCGGCGGCGGGTGGCGGCGCTGATTTTTGGCGAACGGCCGGACGCGATCCTCTCGGATGACGCGGTCGCGGCGATATTACAAAAAGAAGGCATAGACATAGCCCGCCGTACCGTGGCCAAGTACCGGGAGGCTTTGCGCCTTCCTGGCTCGGCGCAACGCAAACGGGAAAAATCCCCAGCCTACTGAGCCATCGGAGGGGAAACGATTATGCAACTCACGGTCTCTGGCAAGCAGCTCGACCTGTCGGATGCGCTGCGCATCCATGTCGAACAGCATCTCGACGTCATCACCAACAAGTATTTCGACCATGCGCTGGAGGCGCTGGTTACGTTTGGAAAGGCCCGCAGCTTCTTCACCTGCGGCATCCAGATGCATGCCGGGCGCGGGATTACGGTGCGGGGCGAGGGCGAGGCGGCGGATGCGCGCGCCGCGTTCGACGACGCGGCGGCGCATATCGCAACCCGGCTGCGGCGCTACCGCAAGCGTGTGTCGGCCCATGCGCGCGACGAAGTACGGCGCGACGAGGAGGAGCAGGCGAAGCCGGAAATGGGCCGGCGCTTCATCCTGCGCGATGATGGGCCGGACGTGACGCGGCAGGGCGAGCCGGATGGCGAGCTGATGGCGGCGGCCGACACCGAGGTCCTGCACGCCACCGTCATCGCGGAGTCCGACACGGCGATTGAGACGCTGTCGGTGCGGGACGCGGTGATGCGCATGGACCTCGCGGACCAGCATGTGCTGATGTTCCGCAACCTGAAGAACGGCTTGTTCAACGTGGTGTATCGGCGATCCGATGGCCACATAGGATGGATCGACCCAAGGCCTATGTAAACGCGTCCTGGCAGCCATCTGGCGCGCTTTCTGCGTTTCCGGTGCTCGCGTACTTAACGTACGCTTCGCGCCGGTTCTCGAAAATCACGCCAGCTGACTCACCAGAGCACGTTTTCAAACGGCCTCGGCGCCGGCGGTTGTGAAGGTGGGACGCGTTCGGGAGGGCAGCATGGCGAATTTGACGTTCTATACCAATCCGATGTCTCGGGGGCGGATCGCGCGGTGGATGCTGGAGGAGGTTGGGCAGCCTTATGAGACGGTGGTGCTCGACTACGGCACCACGATGAAGGCGCCGGATTATCTGGCGGTGAACCCGATGGGAAAGGTGCCGGCCCTGCGCCATGGCGACGCCGTGGTGAGCGAGGGTGCGGCGATTTGCGCTTATCTGGCCGATGCGTTCCCTGCGGCGGGGCTGGCGCCGGCGCCGGGAAGTGCCGCGCGCGCACCCTATTATCGCTGGCTGTTCTTCGCCGCCGGCCCCTATGAAGCGGCGGTGACGAACCACGCGTTCGGCTTTGAACTTACGCCGGGCCGGGAGAGGTCCGCGGGCTATGGCAGCTTTGCCGGCGTGATGGATGGATTGGCGTACGCGGTCAGCCAGACGCCGTATCTATGTGGCGAGACCTTCAGCGCTGCTGATGTGTATGTCGGTGGCCAGATGAGCTTCGGGCTGATGTTCGGCACGATCGAGAAACGCCCGGCCTTTCTGTCCTATTGGGAGCGGCTAAGCCAGCGGCCGGCTTACGCGCGGGCGACGGCGATCGACGACGGGTTGATCGCGGCGGCGAAGAAGGACGCGGCTCCGGGTTAGATACCGTGGATGATCAATTTAATCTGCGGCGCTTTGTAGATGCGCAGAACCCGGTGATCGAGCGCGTGCGCGCGGAGTTGCAAGCGGGGGAGAAGCGGAGCCATTGGATGTGGTATGTGTTTCCGCAACGCGCGGGACTGGGATTTTCCGAGATGTCCAGGCGCTACGCCATTTCGGGTAATGACGAGGCCGCCGCTTATCTGGCGCATCCGGTGCTGGGGCCGCGGCTGTTGGAGTTGACGGCGATCGTGGCGGGGCAGGAAGGGCGGCCGCTGGAGCGGATTTTCGGCGGCATCGATGCGATGAAGTTTCGCTCCTGCATGAGCTTGTTTGCGGAGGTTGCGCCGAATGAGCCGGTTTTTCAGCAAGCGCTGAGCAAATTCGGCTGCTGAAAAACGCTTATGAGGTCATGACGCCAACTGGCGCCCGCTACCTGACGCCAAGCTTAATTTCGTGAAAAACTTATTCTCCTGGTTGACGCGATTGGTGTGGCGGCCAGTTGTTCCGGGATGGATGCCGTGCCCAACCGCGTTGCGCAAAAAGGAGTTTTCAAATGGCTGGATTGATTGCCGATGAGCCGCGCATGTTTTACGTGACCGGCCTGAACAACGCGCACGCGATGGAAACTCAGGCGATCGAACTCCTGACCCGCCAGGTCGAGCGTATCGACAATTACCCCGAGATCGAGGCGAAGCTGCGAGCGCATCTAGAGGAATCAAAAGTTCAGCGCACGCGGCTGGAAGAGGTGCTGGCCGCGTTGCAGGAGAAGCATTCGGCGCTGAAAGAGGCCGTGCTTGGGCTCGGCGGCAACATAGCGGCGATGGCACACACCGCCGCTACCGACGAGATCATCAAGAACACGCTGGCCAACTACATGTTCGAGCATTTCGAGATGGCCGCCTATAAGTCGCTGATCGCTATGGCGGAGTTCATCGGCGATCCGGCGGGCGCGGCCGCGGCGCAAGCTTCGTTACGCGAAGAAGAAGCGATGGCAGCCTGGCTCGAACAACACATCGCGCCGACCACGCAAACGTTTATGGGCCGTATCAAGGCCGGCGTTCCCGCAAGCCATTAGCGAGCGGCCGACGCGGCCGCGTCCTGGCGGCGAGGTGGATCTGGCTACCACGAATTCGCTGTTTGTTTTGGCAGTTCAAATCGACGGCCTCAACGACGGCATGATCCGGCGCGCGATCCTGGCGTCGCGTTAGGCGTGGCGGGTAGTTGCCGGGAGCGCCTGAATGGTTTTAGGTGCGTCTTCAATTGACACTTCTTATCGGCTGCCCAAATGCAAGTCTTGATACTGGGAGCTTGAATGGACCAGACTAAAACTAAAGTGCCTGTATCATTAAGCGTGAACGGCGTGCTGGTCAGTAAGGAATTGGATATCCGGACCAGTTTGCTGGACGCGCTGCGAGAGCATTTTGAGTTGACCGGCAGCAAGAAGGGGTGTGATCAAGGGCAATGTGGAGCCTGCACCGTTCTTGTTAATGGCGCGGCGGTTCTATCCTGCCTGACGTTGGCGGTGCAGGCGCAGGGTAAGGAAGTTACCACCATCGAGGGGCTGGAGAGTGCGGCAGGGTTGCATCCCATGCAGCAGGCCTTCATCGATCATGATGCGTTTCAATGCGGTTACTGCACGCCGGGGCAGATCATGTCCGCGGTGGCCTGCGTTACTGGCGGCTTCACCGGGACGGATGCACAGATACGGGAGTTCATGAGCGGGAACTTGTGCCGTTGCGCGGCCTATCCGAACATCGTGGCGGCGATCCGGCAGGCCGAAAGTTTCATGAAAGCCGCTGAACATGCGTGAATTCGGGTTGATCAGCGTGGGTGCGCCGGAGGCGGCGATCATCCAATCTGCCGGCGGCAGATTTATAGGCGGCGGCACGACGTTGCTCGACCTGATGAAGCTGGACGTGATGCGGCCTGAAAAGCTGGTCGACATCACCGGGATCACCGGATTTTCCGGCGTTGAGGTGACTGCGGGCAGCGTACGTTTTGGCGCCTTGGCGCGAATGGCGGCGGCAGCCGAAAATGCTGAGGTGAGGCAGCATTATCCGGTATTGGCGGAGACGCTTTCTCTGGCGGCGTCGCAGCAGCTGCGCAACATGGCGCGCTTGGGCGGCAATGTGTTGCAGCGTACCCGCTGCGGTTATTTTCGGGACGCGCGCAACGCGCAGTGCAACAAACGCGTGCCTGGTTCAGGCTGCGCGGCACTGGACGGCAATAGCCGGGGACACGCGGTTTTAGGGACGAGCACGAGCTGTATTGCCTCCTATCCTGGCGATTGGGCGCAGGCGCTCATCGCGCTGGATGCGGATGTGGAGATTTTTGGCGCTGCCGGTGCGAGGACGATGAAGTTTTCCGATCTGCACCGCTTGCATGGGGACACGCCGCATATCGAGACGACTCTCGCTCCCGATGATCTAATTACCGGCTTTGTCGTCACCAGCGGGCCCTGGCCGCGTTCGCGTTATGTGAAGGTGCGGGACCGGGAGAGCTATGAATTTGGCGCGGCGACCGCGGCGGTGGCGTTGAAGCTCGACAGCGATAAGGTGCTGGAGGCGCGTATCGGGCTGGGCGGGGTGGCCAGCGTGCCGTGGCGGGCGAAGGCGGCGGAAGCCGTGTTGCAGGGCAACGTGCTGGACGAAAGCAGCGCCAGAGAGGCCGCCGAGGCGGCGTTCATCGACGCCCGTCCAACTACAGATAATGCGTATAAGGTGCCGCTGGGCAAGGCGACCCTGATCCGGGCTTTGCTGGAAGCAAAGGAGATGCGGATTTGAACTATCAACCTTCGCCGACGGTGCCGCACGCCGCTGAAAATATGGGTAGGCCGGAGCCGCGTTATGAAGCGCGGGCGAAGGTAACGGGCAAGCCACTTTATGCCGCGGATCAGAATTTTCCCGGTGAACTCTACGGCTATTTGCTGACCAGCGTGATCGCCAAAGGCAAGATCGCCTCGCTGGATGTGACGCAAGCCGCGGCGCTGCCGGGTGTGGTGAAAATCTACACGCATGAGAATATGCCGCCGCGTGAAGCGGTGAAACACTTGATGGCGGGTGGACCTGTCTCGGATTCCGTGATGCCGATGGCCGATGCGGCCATCCACTATTATGGCCAGATCATCGCGGTGGCGGTCGCTTCGACGTTCGAGGCGGCGCGCGATGCATCGCACCAAATTAAAGTGGTTTATGCCGAAGAACATGCGGCCAGCGGTCTGGACCAGGCGGGTGTGGAGATCGAGCCCGGCGAGGTCGAGCAGACGGGGGATGTGGAAGCCGGGCTGGCCCGGGCGGCGGCCATCATCGATGTCGAGTACACCACGCCGACGCAGCACCATAACGCGATGGAGCTGTTCAGCACGACGGCGGTGTGGGACGGCGATGCGTTAACGCTGTATGAGCCGAGCCAGTTCGTGCGCGGTTTGAAGAGCAGTGCGGCGGCGCAGCTGAAAATGGATCCGGACAAAGTTCACGTCATCAATCCGTATTTGGGCGGCGCGTTTGGCGGCAAGGGAATTCTGACCCAGCGCACCGCGATCGTCGCGGTGATTGCGCGGGAGCTGGCGTTGCCGGTGAAGTTGGTCGTCGGCCGGGACCAGGGGTTCACCGTCGCGACGTACCGCGCCGAGACGCGGCATCATGTCCGGCTTGGTGCGGAAGCGAACGGCAAGCTGGTGGCCTATGCGCATGAAGGCTGGGAGCTGACCAGCCGGGCGGACGTGTTCCTTGTGGAAGGCAACAAGAACGCGGTTGAGATGTACGCCTGCCCGAATATCTGGACACGGGTCAACGCCGTGCGTGCGGACCGCAACACGCCCGGCTTCATGCGCTCGCCGCCGGAAGTGCCGTATATGTTCGCGCTTGAATCTGCGATGGACGAGCTGGCGGTGGCTTTGAAAATGGACCCGGTCGAGCTGCGGCGCGTAAACGACACGCAGGTAAGCCCGGTTTCCGGCGCGCCCTACACCAGCCGTTCCCTGATGACGTGTTACGATGCGGCGGCGGAGAGCTTCGGCTGGAGCCGGCGCAACCCGCAGCCGTTGTCGATGCGCGAGGGCGATTGGCTGGTAGGGTACGGCTGCGCCACCGCGGTATATCCTACGCAGATGATGCCGGCGGCGGCGCGGGTCAGCCTTACGGCGGACGGCAAGGCGCTGTTGCAGATCGCCGCGCATGAAGTAGGCCAAGGCGCCTATTCGGTGTTTCAGCAGCTGGCGGCGGAACGGCTCAATCTGCCGATTGGCGCTGTCGAAGTGCAGTTGGGGGATAGCGACCTGCCGGCCGGACCGATCGCCGGCGGTTCGATGACCACGGCGTCGGCTGGATCGGCCGTGCACCTGGCCTGTTTGAAGCTCGCAGCGCGGTTCGGCAATGCCATGCCGATGTATGAGGAACTGCATGCGGCGTTCGATCGCATCGGCGTGGCATCGTTGAGCGAATACGCGGAGTACCTGCCGCAAGGGGCGACGGCCGCGGATATTGCTGCGGTCTATAAAGGGCGGATGGCCGGACGAGCCGGCGGCGTCGGCAAGCAACTGATGTTCGCGTTCGGGGCTAATTTTGTTGAGGTGCGGGTGCATCGCCTGACCCGCGAAATCCGGGTGCCGCGCATGACCGGCGCCTTCGCTTCGGGGCGAATCGTCAATCCAAGGACCGCGCGCAGCCAGTATCTGGGCGGAATGATCTGGGGCATGGCTTCGGCGCTGCTGGAGGTGACGGAGCGTGACCAGAAGCGCGGGCGCTACATCAACGATAACATCGCGGAATATCTGATTGCCGTGAATGCGGATGTGCCGAAGGTCGATATCATCATGGTTCCCGAGATCGATCACGCCGTGAATCCTCTGGGCGTGAAGGGCATTGGGGAGGTTTCGAACGTGGGGATGAACGCCGCGATCGCGAATGCGGTGTATCACGCCACCGGCAAACGGATCCGCGATCTGCCGATCACCATGGATAAGCTGTTGGTCTGATGCAGGACATCGAGGATATTTTGGTCGTGGCGGCCGAATGGCATGAGGCCGGCGAGCAGGTCGCGATCGCGACGGTCACCGAAACCTGGGGAAGTTCGCCGCGGCCGGTCGGTAGCCGGATGGCGATGACAGGCTCGGGGCGGATTGCGGGCTCGGTCAGCGGCGGCTGCATCGAGTCCGAGGTGGTGGAGGCGGCGCGCGATGTGTTGCGTTCCGGAAATCCTGCCTGGCTACATTTCGGCGTATCCAACGATACGGCCTGGAGTGTCGGGCTTAGCTGCGGCGGCAAGGTGAAGGTGCTGGTCGAGGCGCTTGGTTGAAGCCTGAAACTCTAAAGGCGCTTAATCAGGCGCGCGCCGAACGCCGCGCGGTTGCTTTAGCAAAACGTTTGCCCGATGGCGCCGAAATTGTGCTGCCGAACACGAATGCCTCGGCTTTGCTGAATGCGGCCGGTGATGCGGCTTTGGCTGCAAACAAGTCATCGACCCAAAGTGTCGCGGACGAGCTGTGGTTTATCGAGGCGCGCAACCCTTCGCCGCGGCTGATCATCGTGGGTGCGGTTCATATTGCCCAGGCGTTGGCGCCGCTGGCGGTGATGATGGGATTCGACGTGACGCTGGCCGATCCGCGCCGGGCGCTGGCCGGGGAAGACCGTTTTCCCGACACGCGGGTTCTGACGACATGGCCGGACGCCGCGATGGACGAGCTGCACCTGGATAGCGGAACCGCCGTAGTGGTGCTTACCCATGACCCGAAACTCGATGACCCGGCGCTTGACCGGGCGCTGCGCTCCGACGCGTTTTACATCGGCGCCCTTGGCTCCGGCAAAAGTCACGTGGCCCGGCTCGGGCGGCTCGCCGAACTCGGCCATGATCCTGAGATGCTTGCCCGGATTCGGGGGCCGGTCGGGCTGCGGATCGCGGCTCTAACGGCGCCGGAGATTGCACTTTCGATCATGGCCGAAATTGTCGCGGTGCGGCGGGGCGGGTATCTGGGCCGCCGCGGTGAATGATGCTTTTGTTTTGATGACGATGCTGTGTCACGGATCGTTCTTGAAGGCGGCAAGCGCGGCCGGCGTGTCGAAGTCCAGCCGCACGGCTTCGGTGCCGACCGCGATTTCGGCTATGAAGGACTTATGCCGATGTAGGATCTTGTGCCCTCCGGCATCTCCGGTCAGCTGCGATAGCTCCGGGAAAAACCGCTTTCCCCAGAGCACCGGGTTGCCGCGCTGGTTTTCGTAAACGGGTAAAACGATTTCATGCCTTTGCGTGGGATCGTAGGCCTCGATGATCTGGCGCATGATATGTGGGTCGACCAAGGGCATGTCGCCAAGACAGATCAGCGCGCCCTCCACCTGGTTGTCGAGCGCCACGATACCGGCCCGCAAGCTGGCGGAGATGCCGTCCGCGAAATCCGGAGCATGGACGAAGCGTACCGGCTTTTCCCTGAGGGCGTTTCTGATCAGTGCGTCTTGATGTCCGGTTATGACGATCACTGGCCCGGCGCCTGACGCGATGGCATGATCGACGGTTTGCGCGATCAACGTGCCGCCGCCGGGTGTGGGGGTAAGCAGCTTGTTTTCAGGCGCGCTCCGAGAGGATTTGCCGGCGGCCAGAACGATTATTGCGATAATCGTATCGGCACTTCGTTAAAGCCGGAGGAGCAATGGGCTGGGCTCTGCGGCAAGAAAGCCTCTGCCGTCGTCGATGATATCGACAACATCAAGCCTCAGATCCAACCACGCCAAGATGTGCACGACTTAGCGCTCATTACGGTGTCGGCGCGGCGCTGTGCTGCTTCAGAACCGCGCCGGAATCGGCGGTCACCTCCATCAGCGTCACTTCATAACCCCAAAGCTCCGCCAGGTGCTGCAGCACCGCGGCAAGCTCAGTCTCCTTGGCAAGTATTCCTGAATAAACCCGATGCTGCAGGATGAGCCGCCGTTCGCCATCCAGATCGACGTCGACAACTTCGACCTCAGGTTCATTCTGAATCACATCATATTGATTCGCGAGATCGGTGCGCACCTTTTGATAGCCGCGTTCGTTATGGATTGCCTTGACGAACAGGTCCGATTTTCCATCGTCATGCAAATCAAAGAACTTCATTTTGCGCATTAGGGCGGGGCTGAGGAACTGGCGGATGAAACTTTCGTCGCGATAGTTGGCCCAGCCGTCTTTCAGTACCTCAACCCAATCGCCGCGGCCGGCGATTTCCGGCAGCCACGCCCGGTCTTCCTCTGTCGGATCTAAACAGACCCGTTGAATATCCTGCATCATTCCGAACCCAAGCGCGTAGGGATTGATGCCGGAATAGCCGCGATGATCGAAATCGGGCTGATACACCGCGCCGGTATGGGATTGAAAAAATTCCAGCATCGCGCCTTCATCCAGAAAACCCGTCTCATGCAGCCGGTTCATGACGTGATAGTGGGTGAAGGTTGCGCATCCCTCGTTCATCATCTTGGTCTGTTTCTGGGGATAGAAATACTGCGCCACATGCCGGACGATCCGCAGGATTTCCCGCTCCCAAGTTTTTAACAGCGGCGCTTTTTTTTCCAGAAAGTATAGAATGTTTTCTTCCGGCAGTCCGAGCAAATGCCGGCGTTCAGACTCGTTGTGCGATTGTTTCGATCTTGCCCCTTTAACGGGAATCGACGCCCAGAGTTCGTTATAGGTGCGCTCCTGCTCTTCGCGTCGTTCCCGGGTGCGTCTTTCTTCGTCGCGCAGGCTTGGCGCCTTGCGCCGCGGATAGCGGCTGACACCTTGGTTCATGAGGGAATGGGCGGCGTCGAGCACATGCTCCACCGCGTCCTCGCCGTAACGTTCCTCGCAGCGCGCAATGTAGCTCTTGGCAAATTCGAGGTAGTCCAGGATGCCGTCCGCATCCGTCCATTGGCGGAAAAGATTGTTGTTTTTGAAAAAGTGATTATGGCCGAAGGCGGCGTGCGCCATCACCAAAGTCTGCATCATCATGGAATTTTCTTCCATGAGATAGGCGATGCAGGGGCTCGAATTAATCACGATCTCATAGGCGAGATTGCGCAGGCCGTGGCGGTACAGCATTTCGTCGCGGGCGAAGTTTTTGCCGAACGACCAGTGCTTGTACATCAGCGGCATGCCGATCGAGGAATAGGCGTCGAGCATCTGCTCGAAAGTGATGACCTCGATCTGATTGGGGTAGATATCGAGCTTGAGCTCCTTCAGCGCGATCTCGCCGATCGCGTCGTAGGCATAGCGTAATCTGTCGAAATCCCAGTCCTGCTCGGCGCGTTTGACAGAGCTAGGCTGCACCGGATGCTCCATGCGCTGTCTTCTCGCGCGCGAACAGCTCCCGGAACACCGGGAATATCTGGCCGCGCTCACTCACTTTGCGCATGGCGATCCGCTGCCCGGACTTGATCAGCTGGTCATAAGTTCGCCATAGGTCCGTGACCTGTTCCCGGCTGCCCTCATTCCTCACTTCGATGTAAGCGAAATACTGGCAGATCGTTAAAATCTTCTCCTTCAGCAGCGCTGCCACTTTGACGTTGTCGCCCGACACGTTATCGCCGTCCGAAGCTTGCGCGGCGTAGATGTTCCACTGATCGCGAGGATAGCGGTCGGCAATGATGCCGATCATTTCGTCGAAAGCGGTGGAGACGACGGTGCCGCCTGTTTCGGTGCTCGTAAAGAACGTTTCCTCATCGACTTCGCGCGCCAGATGGGTATGCCGAATGAAAACGATCTCAACGTTTTTGTAGCGCCGGCTGAGGAACAGATAGAGCAACTTATAGAAGCGTTTGGCGAGGTCCTTCATATGTGCCGACATCGAACCGGACACGTCCATCAGGCAGAACATCACGGCGCTGGTGACCGGCTGCGGCACTTGCTGATACCGGTTATAGCGGACATCCACAGGGTCGATAAACGGAATGCGCCGGCTGCGGCGCCGATGAATTTCCAGTTCCGCCGCCAGTTCCGCCCGGCGTGCGATATCTTCCGGGCTTCGGGCTTCGGTCAGCGCCGCGAGCTCCCGCTCGCAAGCCGCCATTTCCGCCGGCTGCGGGCGCTTCAACGCGATCCGCCTTGCCAGGCTCTTTTGCATTGTCCGCTTCAAGTTCAGGTTGGACACGGAGCCGCTAATCGAATGGCCGGCGCGAACCAGGGTAAAGCTGTCGGAAGACTTCATCTGCTTGCGCAGCAAATCAGGAAGCTCCAGGTCTTCAAAAAATATGTCCAGAAACTCGTCCTGGCTCAGGGCGAACTGAAAGGCGTCTTCTCCCTCGCCCTCATCGGCGGCTTCCGTGCCCCGGCCGCCACCTTGCGCCGGCGGCCGTTTGATCCGGTCGCCCTCCTGATACTGCTTGTTGCCGGGCAGCACATGGTCGCGTTCGCCATGGTCTCGAGAATGCTGGATGTTCGGCTCTTTCAGCCGGTCCGCCTTGATCCATACCCGATCCTGATTGCCGAGATCGGAAACGCTGCGTTCGCCGGTTGCCTTGCGCACGGCCTCTGTCAGTTCTTCGCGCGCCCGGCGGATAAATCGCTGGCGGTTGGATAAGCTCTTGCCCTGCGGGTTGAGCCGGCGGTCGACGATGTTCATGGCGTGGCCGGTGCTCTCATCCCGCCTGCTTGACGCGCATATACCATTCGACCAGACGGCGCACCTGCCTTTCCGTGTAACCGCGGGCGATCATCCGCTCCAGAAACTCCGTGTGCTTCCGCTCGGTCTCCACCTCTTTTTTGCTACCGAAGCTGATCACGGGCAGCAGGTCCTCGACCTGGCTGAACATCCGGCGCTCGATGACCTCGCGAATTTTTTCGTAAGATGTCCAGGATGGGTTTTTGCCGTCGCGCGAGGCCCGGGCGCGAAGCGCGAACTTCACAACCTCGTTACGGAAGTCCTTCGGGTTGGCGATGCCCGCGGGTTTCTCGATTTTCGTCAGTTCCTGATTGAGATGCTCGCGATCAAGCATTTGTCCGGTATCGGGGTCCTTGAAGTCCAGATTTTCTATCCATGCATCGGCATAATCGAGGTAGCGATCAAATAAGTTTTGGCCATAATCGTTGTAAGATTCCAAATAGGCTTTCTGGATCTCGTTGCCGATGAATTCGGCGTAGCGCGGCGCCAGCGTGCCTTTAATGAAGTCGAGATATTGTTTTTCGGTTTCTTCGCCGAATTGCTCGCGCCGTATCGCCTGCTCCAGCACATACATCAGATGCACGGGGTCGGCGCCGACTTCTCGCAAGTCGTAGTTAAACGTGGAGGACAGGACCTTGAAGGCAAAGCGGGTCGAGATACCTTCCATGCCCTCATCGACGCCGGCGGTTTCGCGGTACTCCTGCATGGTCTTGGCGTTCGGCTCTGTCTCTTTGAGATTCTCGCCGTCATAGACACGCAGCTTTGAGAATAAATTGGAGTTCGGGTGCGGCCGCAAGCGGGATAGCACAGCGAAGCGCGCCAGCATTTCAAGCGTCGCCGCGGCACAAGGCGTCCCCGCCAATTCGCTCGATCGGATCAGTTTCTCGTAGATTTTCTGTTCCTCGGTCACCCGCAGGCAATACGGCACCTTGATCACGCAAATCCGGTCGATGAAGGCTTCGTTGTTCTTGTTGTGCCGGAAAGACTGCCACTCGGCTTCGTTCGAATGCGCGAGAATAATCCCGTTGAACGGGATGGCGCCGATATTTTCCGTGCCGATGTAATTGTTTTCCTGCGTCGCCGTGAGCAGGGGATGCAGGATCTTGATCGGTGCCTTGAACATCTCGACGAATTCGAGAAGGCCTTGGGTGGCCCGATTGAGGCCGCCAGAATAGCTATAGGCGTCGGTATCGTTCTGGCTGTAAAGCTCCAGCATCCGGATGTCGACCTTGCCGACCAGGCTTGAGATATCCTGGTTATTCTCGTCGCCGGGCTCGGTTTTCGTGACGCCGATCTGGCGCAGCCGAGACGGGTGCAGCTTGACGACAGAGAATTTCGAGATATCGCCGCGGAACTCGTCGAGCCGCTTGATTGCCCAGGGCGACATCAATCCGTTCAGGCGGCGCCGGGGAATGCCGAACTGCTCTTCGAGTTGCGGCCCCATATGCTCAGGATCGAACAGGCCGAGCGGGCTTTCAAAAACCGGGCTCAGATGGTCGCCGGCCTTCAGCACGTAGATGGGCATTTGCTCCATCAACGCCTTCAGCCGCTCCGCGATCGACGATTTGCCGCCGCCGACCGGCCCCAGCAAATAAAGAATCTGCTTGCGTTCCTCCAGCCCCTGCGCCGCGTAACGGAAGAAGTTAACGATCCGCTCTATGGTGTCTTCCATGCCGAAGAATTCGGCGAAGGCCGGGTAGACCTTGATCGTCCGGTTGAGGAAAATCCGGCCCAGACGCGCATCCTTGGCGCTGTCGATCACCTGCGGTTCGCCGATCGCGGCGATCAGCCGTTCCGCGGCGGTCGCGTAAGCCATCGGGTCGCGCCGGCAAAGGTCGAGATACTCGAGAAGGGGCATCTCCTGCTGCCGCTGCATCTCGTATGATTGCAAAGAACGGGAAAAAAGCTGTTCGATCATGCCCATTCGTTACTCCTTTCTCCGTCCTCATCTTCATTCTCGGCGATGTTATCTAAACCCTAACTTTCCTTGCCGTCGCGCGTGAGCAGAAGCATATATGTTCGATTCACGCATCTCTTGGACGCGAAAACGAGAGTCTGCTCGCTTTGCAGCAAGGCGGCTAGCAGGGCCATTATCAAAACACATGGCACCAGTTATAGGTAAGCATTAAACCGGCCGAGTCGCCACATAATAACGTGAACGATTTTGGCGGTTGGCGCCAAGTGCGAAAAATAGATGCGTGTTGCCGCACGGATGATCAGCTTGTGCATGTGGACGGAGCAACTGCTTCGTTAGCGGCACGTTCGGTTACGATGGTCGCAACACCCAAGAATGATAAGAGTCATCGTCGGACTGTTACACGATGCCTCACGCGCAGGAGCACGCTTGCATGACGAAGGTGGTTAGCTTCCGCCTGCATAAGCAGGTCATTCTCCATCCGCGCGGCGGCGCCGGCTGAGGAGCGGCGGACACCGCCGATGTCCCGATCCCGGGCGCTGGCGCAATGCCTTGCGGATCGCGGCTCAGCTCCCGGGTAGCTCTAGCTTGGGTTGCCGGGGTGGGCCGTGGGCTTTATGCACGCCGCGTTACGAACGGAAATGCGGGTGAATGGCCAGTACGGCGGAGATCACGGGCAATGAGGCGGCGCTGAAGCGGCAGGCGGAGGTGCTGGCGCAGCCGATGACCGCGGCGCGCGGCATGGCGAACGCGATCCGGGCGCTTGCGATCGACGCGGTGGAGGCGGCGAAATGCGGCCATCCGGGCATGCCGATGGGCATGGCGGATGTAGCGACGGTGCTGTGGACGAAGTTTCTGAAATATGATGCGGCGGACGCAAAATGGCCGGACCGGGACAGGTTCGTGCTCTCGGCCGGGCATGGGTCGATGTTGTTGTACGCGCTGCTGCATCTGTCCGGGCATGAGGGCATGTCGCTGGCGGATTTACGGGCGTTCCGGCAGCTGCACAGCGTGGCGGCGGGGCATCCGGAATATGGCGAACACCCGGCGATCGAGATGACCACCGGGCCGCTGGGCCAGGGGCTGGCGACGGCGGTGGGGATGGCGCTGGCGGAGCGTCTGCTGGCGGCGAAGTACGGCCGCAGCCTGGTGGATCACCGAACCTGGGTGGTGGCCGGCGATGGCTGCCTGATGGAAGGGGTTAGCCACGAAGCCGGAGCGCTGGCCGGGCACCTGCGCCTAAGCAAGCTGTGTGTGTTGTTCGACGATAACAGCATCTCGATCGATGGCGGGACCGAGCTTTCGGTGACGGAGGACCCGCTGAAGCGGTTCGCCGGCTATGGCTGGGCGGTGCGGCGGATCGACGGGCATGATTTCGCGGCGATCGAGGCGGCGCTGAACTTCGCGCAGCGCTCCGCGAAGCCGACGATTATCGCGTGCAAGACGATCATCGGGTTTGGCGCGCCGAGCAAGGCGGGCACGTCGGGCGTGCACGGCGCGGCGCTGGGCGGGGCAGAGGCGGAGGCGGCAAAAGCGGCGCTGGGCTGGGCGCATCTGCCTTTCACGGTGCCGGAGGCGGTGGCGGCACCCTGGCGTGCGGCGGGCACGCGCGGGGCGGCGGCCCGGCGCGGCTGGCTGAAGCGGCTGGCCAAGCACCCCGCGCGCGCGGAGTTTGAGCGGGTTATGGCGGGCAAATTGCCTGAGGGCTGGGTGGAGGCGATGGCGGGGTTCAAGGCAACGCTGGCGGAGACCAAGCCGAAATGGGCGACGCGGCAGGCGAGCGGCAAGGCGCTGGAGGTGCTGGTGCCGGCGATCCCGGAGCTGGTCGGGGGTTCCGCGGACCTCACCGGCTCGGTGCTGACGCAGGTGAAGGGAATGGCGGGCGCCACCGCGGAGAATTTCGCGGCGCGGTACATTTACTACGGCGTGCGCGAGCATGGCATGGCGGCGGCGATGAATGGGGTTGCGCTGCATGGCGGGCTGATCCCGTATGGCGGCACATTTTTTGTGTTTACGGATTATATGCGGCCGCCCCTGCGGCTGGCGGCGATGATGGGCCTGCGGGTGATCCACGTGCTGACGCATGACAGCATCGGGTTGGGCGAGGATGGGCCGACACATCAGCCGGTGGAGCAGCTGGCCAGCCTGCGGGCGATGCCGAACACGCTGGTGATGCGGCCGGCGGATGCGATGGAGACAGCGGAATGCTGGGAGCTGGCGGTGCGGAATGTTTCCGGGCCGAGCCTACTGGTGCTGTCGCGCCAGGCGGTGCCCGCGCTGCGCGGCGAGTCCAACGGCAATAAATGCGCGCGCGGCGCATATGTGCTGGCGGAGGCCGAAGGCGCCCGCGCGGCGACGCTGATCGCGACCGGCACGGAGGTTTCGCTGGCGATGGCGGCGCGGGCCACGCTGGCGAAACAGGGCGTGCAGGTGGCGGTGGTTTCGGCACCGTGTTTCGAGTTGTTCGCGCAGCAGGAGGCGGGATATCGCGCCGCGGTGCTCGGCAACGCGCCGCGCGTGGGGGTCGAGGCGGCGGTCGGCTTCGGCTGGGAGCGCTGGCTGGGCGAGGGCGGCGTGTTCATCGGCATGACAAGGTTCGGGGCGAGCGCGCCGGCGGACGCTTTGTATGAGTATTTTGGTATTACCGAGGCGGCGATCTTGGATGCCGTGAAGAAACTGGGGGTTTAGAAAAGATGGCGGTGAAGGTAGCGATCAACGGCTTCGGGCGGATCGGACGGCTGGTGTTGCGGGCGATGATCGAGAGCGGGCGGACCGACATCGAGCCGGTGCTGATCAATGATCTCGGCAGCGTCGAGGACAACGCTCATCTGTTTCGTTACGACAGCGTGCATGGGCGGTTTCCGGGCACGGTGGCGGTAGAGGGCGACAGAATGGTAATCTCGCTGAACGGCCGGACCTACGAGCCCATCAAAGTTTCGGCGGAGCGCGATCCTTCCAACGTGCCGCTGCAAGGCGTGGACGTGGCGATGGAGTGCACCGGCCTGTTCACCAGCAAGGAGGCGGCGTCCAAACTGCTCGAGGCGGGGGCGCGTAAAGTGCTGGTCTCGGCGCCGGCGGATGGCGTGGATGCGACCATCGTGTTCGGAGTGAATGAAAAGACGCTGACCAAGGAGATGACGGTGGTGTCCAACGCTTCCTGCACTACCAATTGCCTGGCGCCGATGGTGAAGGTGCTGCACGAGAATTTCGTGGTGGAGCGTGGCTATATGGTGACCTGCCACTCTTACACCGGCGATCAGAAGACGGTGGACACGCTGCACAAGGACCGGCACCGGGCGCGTGCCGCGGCACTCTCGATGATCCCGACCACCACCGGCGCGGCGCGCGCCATCGGCGTGGTGATGCCGGAGCTGAAAGGCAAGCTGGACGGCACCTCGATCCGCGTGCCGACGCCGAACGTGTCGCTGGTGTCGCTGGACGTGGTTTTGCAGAAGCAGCCCGGCAAGGAAGACATCAACGCCGCGATGAAGGCAGCGAGCGAGGGCGCGCTGAAGGGCATTCTGGATTATTCGACCGAAGCGCTGGTGAGCAGCGACTTCAACCATGTCGCGTTCTCCTGCAGCTTCGACGCGCCGCAGACCGCGGTGGTGGATGGCGCGCTGGCCCGCGTGATGGGCTGGTATGACAACGAGTGGGGTTTCTCCAACCGCATGTCGGACACCGCCGCCCTGTTCGGGTCGCTATGACGATCGAGGCGGCGCGCACGCTGGATGGGGTGGAGGTGCGCGGCAAGCGCGTGTTGCTCCGCGCGGACCTGAATGTGCCGGTGCGGGATGGCGCGGTGTCGGATGCGACGCGGCTGGAGCGGTTGGCGCCGACCATAGCGGAGCTGGCAGGCAATGGCGCGCGGGTGATCGTGTGCAGCCATTTCGACCGGCCGAAGGGCAAGCGCGTCGCCGAGATGTCGCTGCGTCCGATCGCCGTGGCGCTGGGCGAAGTGCTGAATAAGCTGGTGGCGTTTGCTGAGGACTGCATCGGCGGCCAGGCGGAGGCCGCGGTGGCGGCGCTGCATGACGGTGACGTGCTGGTGCTGGAAAACACCCGCTTCCATGCCGGCGAGGAGGTGAATGACGCCGCTTTCGCGCGCGCAATGGCGGGACTCGCGGATATTTACGTCAACGACGCGTTCTCCGCGGCGCATCGCGCGCATGCCAGCACGGAGGGCGTGGCGCATCTGCTGCCGTCTTACGCCGGGCGGTTGATGCAGGCGGAGCTGGGCGCGCTGCAGGCGGCGCTCGGCCATCCGAAGCGGCCGGTGATGGCGATCGTCGCGGGTTCGAAAGTATCCACCAAACTCGATTTGCTGAGTAATCTGGTGCTGAAGGTGGACGTGCTGGTGATCGGCGGCGCGATGGCCAATACGTTCCTGGCTGCGCAAGGGCACGATGTCGGCAAGTCGCTGCAGGAACGCGATTTGTACAGGACTGCCCTAGAGATTTTGCAGACCGCGAAGGATGTGGAGTGCGAAATCATGCTGCCGGTGGATCTCGTGGTGAGCGAGACGTTTGCGCCGAATCCGCCGACGCAGGTTGTGGCGGTGGACGCGGTGCCGGTGGCGGCGATGGCGCTGGATGTGGGGCCGGCGACGGTGGCGGCGATTTGCGCGAAACTGCCGGAGATGAAGACGCTGCTGTGGAACGGTCCGCTCGGCGCGTTTGAGACGCCGCCGTTTGATGCCGCGACCAACGCGCTGGCGGCGGCGGTGGCGGAAGCGACGACGCACGGGCTGATCTCGGTGGGCGGCGGCGGTGACACGGTCTCCGCGCTGCGCGGCGCCGGGGTAGCGGGTGGGCTGACTTATCTTTCCAGCGCCGGCGGCGCGTTCCTGGAGTGGATGGAGGGCAAAATCCTGCCGGGCGTGGTAGTGCTGAGCGCGGGACTTTCGGATCTGGGCTGATGCTGGGTTTGGTTGGAGGTGGCGGAGGGGGCTTCGCTTTTCGGCCCTACGCGCTTTCGCAGTGCGCCCTTTGATGAGAGTCTGGTAAAGAGTCGCCGGTATTCATAATACCGTGACGTGGCGAGAAAGATGGATTGCTTCGTCGCTTCGCTCCTCGCAATGACGTTGAGAGAGGAGGTCCCATGAGCGTTGTCGCGGCGTTTCGGGTTCACACGTGGGATGTATGCGTGGCGGAACTGGCACGGCGGTTTTTTGCCGCGTGTTCCGGGACGCGGCAGGTGGTGCTGGCGGATGAAACTCGCGGCCGGCTGCCGATCCAGGGCTATGAGGTGGTTTGGACCACCGATGACAGCAGCGCGCTGGGGCTGCCAAATCATCCGCCCGGCCGCTCGCTCTGGTACAACAACGATTATGGGATTTACGTGCTGCGCGCGGCGTTTCCCGGCTACGATCATTATATGATGGCGGAGTACGATATCGCGGTAAACCTCGACTTGACGCCGATGCTGGAGGCAGTGGCGACGCGCAGAATCGATCTTGTAGCGCACCAGATCCAGCGGCCGCCGGCCGATTGGGGCTGGCTGCCGACCACGGTCGGGGTTTTCGACGATGTCTGGCAGGCGATGGTGTTTTTCATGGTGGTGTCGGACCGCGCTGCCGAGTTGTTGCTGCGCGAGCGCCGGAACGGCGTCGCGGCGTTCGCCGCCGGCGGCCAGTGGCCCTTTGCCGAGGCTTTCGTACCGTCGGTTCTGCAACGGGAGGGGATGCTGTGCGCGGAGGTGGGCGAATTTGCCGGCACAGCGAACCTGCACTACCGGCCGCACATCGCGCTCGACGATCCGCGGGCGAACGCGCCCGGCACCCTGGTTCACTCGGTGATCGCGCGGGAGCGCTACGTCGAGACGATCATCACGGATTATGACCCGGCCGAGTGGCTGAACCCAGCCTCGGAAATGCGCGAGGCGCTGCTCGAAGTGCCGTTCGCGCAGGTCTGGCCGTTGTTGCTCGAACGTTTCAAAAACGCTGGCGACCATACCGGGTATCAGGAGTTCCGCCGGCAGGTGGCGGCGCGGGGGATCGCGCTGGAAGTGCCGCGCGACCTCGCTTATTGCAAGCCGGCGATTGTGAGTTCGGTCTCGGAATGGTCACGTTCGGCCTCACCGCAAATGGAAGCGGCCGGCGCGAATGGCGCGGTGCTGCATGAGGATTATGGCTTTCACACCCGGGCGGAGTTGAACCCTTGGTGGGCGATCGATCTTCTCGAAAATTTCGTGGTGTTCGAGATCGAGATCGTGAACCGGCGGGAAGCGGCTGAGCGGTTCCGGAATTTTGTGGTGCAGACCTCGCTGGACGGCAGCCTCTGGGTGACGCGGTTTCTGAAACTGGATGCTTCCGAGGTTTCCGCCGATGCGGAGCGGCCGCACCGGATCCTGATGTCCGACCCGTTTCTGGCGCGGCATGTGCGGATTATGTTGCTGGGCGCGGGAATTCTGCACTTGCGGCGGGTGCGGATATTTGGGCGGGCGCTGGCGCCCATTTGACACCCCGTTTCAGCACCGTGATCCGGAAACTTTCGAGTTCCGCGGCACCGCCCTCCGCGGCGGTGCAGAGCGCGCCGGCAGGGACGGGCCCGCTGGCGGTACCGTCGGTGAAGGTGGCATCGTACGCGCAGGTATAGCCGGTCGCCCCGGCGCCGGTCAGGCGCAGCTCAATGCCGGCGATGCCGCGGTTCTCGCCGCGGGACCCGCAGATCTCGCCGGCCGCGGCCCACTCCGACAACGCGCCATCTGTGAAGCGTGCCCTGTAGGTGAAGCTGACATCGGGCGCGTCGAGGGGCGGCAGGATGTTTAACGCTTCGATCCTTAGCCCGCTGCCTACCTCGCCAATACGATCGTGCGGCCAGGCCCAAAGATCGCCAAGGTCGCGCACATGGGCGCCGGAAGCGACGGGCAGTTGGGCGGCGGCCGCCGGACCGGCCTGCCCGGCTTCCGCGCAAGTTTCGGTCAGAAGCAGGGCGTTGTGGCAGACCTCCAGCCACGGCTCGAGCTGGAATTGCCCGGCGTCCCAGCGCGGCGCTAGGCGCGCGATGATGCCGCGGATCAGCCGCGGCATCAGCAGTTCCACCGTGCCGGACGGATAGGCATCGGATTCCACGACCCAGAGCAGCGTGGCCGGACCATGCGCCGTCATGGCGTTATGCAGGTGCAGGATGTCCTGCAACGGCACCGGGTCGTTGTTCCGGTAGATGAAGATTTTCCGGCCTTCCGTCAGCTCCTGGGTCAGCTTGCGGGTCAGCAGCTTCAGGTAACCGGATTGCTGTTTGAGCAGGCCGTCCTCCGGCACCTCGCCGACGGCGATGTTAGTGTGGTAGCCGAAGTCGTAATGGCCGTCCACGATGTCGTAGAATTGGCGGCCGTCATTGTCGGTGCGGATGTAGGGCGACAGGTTTTGCAAGCGGCCGAAACCGTCAAACCCGGAGCGCAAGGCGCGCAGCAGTTCCGCGTGCGGGATGGCGGCATAGCGGAACAGGCTGAGCGGCTCGGCGCCGCAGGCGCGCTGGATAAAGCCGAACTCGCAGCTATTGCCAAGGCTTTCGAAGCCCAGCGTGAACTTCGCGGCTGGAACGCCCCGCGCGTGTTCCAGAGTCGGCATGGTCATGCCGCCGCCGCCAATGATGCGGGGCAGGGCGGCCGGGTCCAGCGTGTTGAGCGTGACGCGGCGGACCGCGAGGTTTTCACCGTGCAAGGTGACGCGGACCGGGCCGCGGGCGGCCACCAGCTCGGCCGGGATGACGATGGCGAGCTTGCCGAAGCGCGGCGCCGCCCGGCTACTGACCGTGAGGCCGCGAACAGCGACGGTGAACGGCGCTTCAGGCTGGTTCTTATAGGCGCTGAACAGCTGCAGCCCGATGGTGAGAACATAGAAATGCGCCGGCGGCGGATGATCCAGCCAAAGCTCGCAGCGTTCCGCGCTGGCGCGGCGATAACCGGGCGACGGCGGCGCCCAACCTTCGCCGATGTAAGTCTCATCATTGCCGAAGCTACCGAACACGATGTCGCAAATCGGCGCGGGCGTCGCGGTGGCCGGTGGCGGCGAATGAATTAGGGTAAGTGTCGCCATCTCACCCGCAACTAATACAAATCGTCAACAAGCGAAAGGAATTCGTACAAATTTTGAGATAAATCTATAATGCTTGGAATTGTATAACGAGAGGAAAGTTCAGCTGGACGTAGCGGTAAGCAGATCGGCCTCGTAGTGGATGATCTGGCGGGCCAGCTTGAGAGCTTCGAAGCTGCTATCGGCTTCGATTAAGTTGAGCAGGCGAGTGAGGATGTCTTGCGCGGCCGTCGAGGTAAGACTGGATTGAAACCCGGCGATCAGCGCGCGGGCGCGGGCCAGGGCGTCGGGGCGACCGTCGGCGGCGCCGATATAGGCGGTTTGCAAATCGTAATAGAGCCGGCTGGCGGGCGTACCCGCGGCTTCTTCCCGCATGATCTGTTTGCCGAACATGAAGCGCGATCGAGTCGTAAGTTCGACACGCGTACGGTTCTTGAACCGCAGCACCGCGCCGTTGATGATCATCGAATCGTCTGGCTTAAGTTCGAGGACGAGGGTGGACATGGGCTAATCCATCTGCGGTGCGGCTAGTCGTGGTTCTGGACGATTAGGGGGTTGATCGAAGGTTACGGCTCCGCAATCTAAGCAGCACGGGCTTAACGGATGATAAATCGGGCACAGGGACGACGGCGCGCTATATATGAACGTCGTCAACCTGGAGACATCCATGACCAAAAGCACCACCGCCGGCACCTTTGTTCTAGGCGGCCGTACCGTGAACCGCATGGGCTACGGCGCTATGCAGCTGGCCGGCCCCGGCGTGTTCGGGCCGCCAAAGGACCGTAACGCGGCGTTGGCCGTGCTGCGCGAAGCGGTCACCTCCGGCGTCAACCACATCGACACCAGCGATTTCTACGGCCCGCACGTCACCAACCAGATCATCAAGGAGGCGCTGCATCCTTATCCCGGCGATCTGGTGATCGTGACGAAGATCGGCGCGCGGCGCGGCGCGGATGCTGCGTGGATCCCGGCGTTTTCGCGAGAGGAACTGACGGCGGCGGTCCACGACAATCTGCGAAATCTGGGGCTGGACGTGCTCGAGGTGGTCAATCTGCGCAGCATGCTAAACGCCCATCATCCGGTCGAAGGTTCGCTGGAGGCGCCGCTGACGGTGCTGGCCGATCTGCAGCGGCAGGGGCTGGTGCGGCATATCGGGCTGAGCGGCGTCACGCCGACGCAGGTTGCGGACGGCAAGAAGATTTGCCCGATCGTCTGCGTGCAGAATCAGTATAATCTGGCGCATCGGGACGACGACGCGCTGATCGACGATTTGGCTGCCGTCGGCATTGCTTACGTGCCATTCTTTCCGCTGGGCGGTTTTTCGCCGCTGCAATCGGCGGGGCTGTCGGAGGTCGCGGCCCAGCTGGGCGTGACGCCGATGCAGGTCGCGCTTGCCTGGCTGCTGCGCCGGGCGCCGAATGTGCTGCTGATCCCCGGCACGTCTTCGGTCGGGCACTTGAGGGAGAACCTTGCGGCGGCCGCGCTGGAGCTGCCGGATGAGGTGATGGACAGATTGGACGGGATCGGCGGCGCCCCTGCGCCGGCGTTGGCCACTGTCAGTTAAGGTTCCGGCATTTCCGGGCGAAGGCGACCGCCGAGGCGGACGGGCTCGATGCGCAGCGCTTGGCCGTCCTCGGCGGTCTGAATGAAGGCGCCGCAGACGGTGGCGGCGCCGTCCGCGGGGGTGAGGCGCTCGCCGGGCATTTTGCGGATAAAGCGGGCGACGGCGGGCGCCTTGGTCATGCCGATCACGCTGTCATAGTCGCCGCACATACCGAGATCGGCGGCAAAGGCGGTGCCGCCGGGCAGGATCTGGTGATCGGCGGTGGGGACGTGGGTGTGGGTGCCGACCACCGCGGAAACCCGGCCGTCGAAGGCATGGGCAAAAGCCATTTTTTCTGAAGTTGCCTCGCCGTGGAAGTCGATGATTGCGGCTTGAACCGTGCCGCCAAGGCGATGGCGGGAGAGTAGCTCCTCGGCAACGCGGAAGGGGTCGTCCAGCGGGTCCATGAACAGCCGGCCCATGACCTGGGCGAGCAAGACCTTGCGGTTGCCGGGCAGCGTGACGAGGGCGGCGCCGGTGCCGGGCGTGCCGGGCGGGAAGTTGAGCGGCCGGAGCAGCCGGGGCTCGGTCGCGATGTAGGGGATGATTTCCTTGCGGTCCCAGGCGTGGTTGCCGAGCGTCAGCACGTCCGCGCCGGCGGCGAACAGGGCGGCGGCCATGTCAGGCGCCAGGCCGTAGCCGTGGCTGGCGTTCTCCGCGTTGACGGCGACGAAATCCAGTTTCAGGCGGGTGCGCAGGGCGGGCAAGGCGGCGAGCACGGCGTCGCGGCCGGCGCGGCCGACGATGTCGCCCAAAATCAGCAGGTTCATGGGCCGGTTATATGGCTTGCGGCGACGCTGTAACAGGCCGCGCCGGTGAAAGCGGCGAAGGGGGCGGCGTCCGTGCCGGTCAGCCAAGCGGTGAGGGGTGCAGCTTGCAGCGCGGCAAACAGAGCCAGGCGGCGCGCTTCATCAAGATGCACTAGCGGTTCGTCCAAGAGTAAGAGAGGCGGCGCGCCGCGCGCGTCGGTAATCAAGGCGGCGTGGCCAAGGACGATGCCGAGCAGCATGGCTTTCTGCTGGCCGGTGGAGGACAGGGCGGCGGGGCGGTCGGTGTCGGCGTCCGATATTTCGAGGTCGGCTTTGTTGGGGCCGTAGCTGGCGGTGCGGGATTGCGCGTCCGCGGCGCGGGCGGCGGCGAGGGCTTCCCGCAACCAATCCTCCACCGCCAGCGCCGGCGCTGAGGCCAGGCGCGCGGCGATCGGGCAAAGCAGCGTGAGCGCCACCGGCGGAAACGGCGCGGCGACGCCGGACGTGAGCGCCGCGTTCAGCCGGGTTATGAGGGCCATACGGGCAGCGGTGGCGGCGGTGGCGTGGCGGGCGTAAGCGTCCTCCAGGCCGGCGAGCCAGGCGGGGTCGCCGGCCTCGGCCAGCAGGCGGTTGCGCTGCGCGGAGGCGGCTTCGAAGGCGGCGATCTCGCGGGCGTGGGATGGTTCCAGCGCGACCACCAGACGGTCCAGAAAGCGCCGGCGGCCGCCGGCGGGGTCGGTGAACAGGCGGTCCATTTGCGGGGTGAGCCAGACGGCGGCGAGGCGGGCGGCGATTTCGGACTGCGTGCGGGGCGCGGCGCCGTCCAGCCGGAAGACGCGGCGTTCAGGCGCGTCCGCTGTGGTGCCGGTGCCGATTTCCAAAGCTTCGGGTGCGGCGAATTGCGCGGCGGCCGCCCAGGTGCCGGCGCCGCCGTGGCGGGGAAGTTCGGCGGGTCGGGCGGCACGCAGGCCGCGGCCGGGGACCAGGAGCGAGACAGCTTCCAGCAGGTTGGTTTTGCCTGAGCCATTGGGGCCGGTGAAGACGCAGAGCGGGGCGGCGGGGCGGAAGGTGAGCGCGGCGTAGGAGCGGAAGTCGGTGAGGGTGAGGCGGGTTAAGGACATAGGAAGTCGTGGATGCCGGCCTTCGCCGGCATGACGGGTCGCTATACTCTCATCGGCATCAGGACGTACACCGCACCGCCATCGGTCGGGTCACGGACGAGCGTCGGGGCGGCGCCGTCGGCGAAGACGAATTCCACGTCGCCGGCGATCTGGTCGGTTACGTCGTTGAGATAGCGGGCCTGAAAACCGATCTCCAGCGGGCCGGCATCGTAGGTCACCTGGTCGGAGTCCAGTTCTTCCGTGGCGGTGCCTTGCTCCGGGCTGGCGGCGGAAATGACCAGCAGGTTTTTTGCGAGCGAGAGTTTCACCGGCCGGTGACGTTCGGAAGAGATCGCGGAGACGCGGGCGACGGCGTTGTTGAAGTCTTTCTGGTTGACCCGCAGCGTCTTGTCGTTGCCGCGGGGGATCACGCGTTCATAGTCCGGGAATGTGCCGTCGATCAGCTTGCTGGTCAGCCGCATGGTGCCGATGGTGAACTGGATGCGGGTTTCGGACAGCGCGATGTCGATGTCGCCGGACACCTCGTCCAGCAGCTTGCGCAGTTCCGCGATGGTTTTGCGCGGCACGATCACGCCGGGCATGCCGGCCGCGCCCGCAGGCAGCGGTTCCTCGACGCGGGCGAGGCGGTGCCCGTCGGTCGCGACGGCGCGCAGGCTCGGGCCGCCCTCGCCCTCCGCCGCATGGAGAAAAATGCCGTTCAGGTAATAGCGCGTCTCCTCGGTGCTGATCGCGAAACGGGTGCGGTCGATCAGGCCGCGCAGCTGCAGCGCGGGGAGGGTGAAGTTGTGCGACAATTTGCCGGCGTCGAGTTTGGGGAATTCCTCATGGCTGAGCGCGACCAGCTGGGTGGAGTAGCGGCCGGCGCGCAAGGCGAGCTGCGCGTCGCCGCCGGGATGGTCGAGCTCGATCTCCGCGTTGTCCGGCTGGCGGCGGACGATTTCGTATAGCGTCGCGGCAGGCACCGTGATGGCGCCGTCGCGCACGGCCTGCGCGGGGACTTCCTCCATCAGCGCGATTTCAAGATCGGTGGCGGCGATGGTCAGCCGGCCTTCGCGCACGGCGAGCAGGACGTTGGCGAGAATGGGAATGGTGTTGCGCTTTTCGACGACGTTCTGGACATGGGCCAGCGATTTCATCAGCGTGGCGCGGTCAGCCTTGAACTTCATGTTACCCTTCCAGACGCCCCGGGGGTTTTCATTGCCCCTTATCGGACCCAAGCGGCCGACTCTGGACGCAGCGTAGCAAGCGGGCGGAGTCTAGGGAAGGTTGCCTTTGAGCGGAGATGCCCTTGGTGTAAGCCGCCGCGCATGAAGTATCTCTCGACGCGGGGCCAGGCGCCGGTGCTGGATTTTGCCGGCGTGCTGCTGGCGGGACTGGCCGAGGATGGCGGGCTGTACATGCCGGAAAGCTGGCCGGTGTTCTCCGCGGTGGAGCTGCGGGCGCTGCGCGGGCTGCCATATGCCGAGCTGGCGGCGCGGGTGATGGCGCGGTTCGTGGGGGACGCCATCCCGTACCCGAAGCTGCAGGCGATGTGCCGGCGGGCCTATGCCGGGTTCGCGCACGCCGCCATCGTGCCGCTGGTGCAGCTGGATGCTTCGGTGTTCGCGCTGGAGCTGTTCCATGGGCCGACGCTGGCGTTCAAGGACCTGGCCTTGCAGCTGGCCGGGCAGTTGTTCGAGCATGTGCTGGCGGCGCAGGACCGCCGCGTGCGGATCGTCGGCGCGACCTCCGGCGATACCGGCTCGGCGGCGATCGAGGCCTGCGCCGGGCGGGAGCGGATCGACATCTGCATCCTGCATCCCGAAGGCAAGACCAGCGAGGTACAGCGCCGGCAGATGACCACGGTGACGGCGGCCAACGTGCTGAACGTCGCGGTGGCCGGTAATTTCGATGATTGTCAGGATCTGGTGAAGGCGATGTTCGCCGATGCGCCGTTCCGCCGCGAGCTGGGGCTGTCGGCGGTCAATTCGATCAACTTCGCGCGGATCGCGGCGCAGATACCTTATTATGTGGCGGCGGCGCTGGCGCTGGGGGCGCCGGATGTGGAAGTGGCGGTCGCCGTGCCCACCGGTAATTTCGGCAACGTGCTGGCGGCCTGGGCGGCAGGCCAAATGGGCGTGCCGATCGGTCGGTTCATCGTGGCCAGCAACCGCAACGACATCCTGCACCGCTTCCTGGCGGATAATGATATGAGCGTACGCGGCGTCGCGCCGAGCCTCTCGCCCTCCATGGACATCCAGTTCAGCTCCAATTTCGAGCGGCTGCTGTTCGAGTTTTTGGGCAGGGACGCGGCGCGGACGGCGCAGGTGATGGCGGAGTTCCGGACGAGCGGGCGGATGGCGGTGCCGGACGCGGTGTGGCGGGCGGTGAAGCGGGATTTCGTGGGATTTCGGCTGGATGACGAAGGCACGCTGGCGGAGATCACGCGCACCTGGCGGGACTGCGGCTACCTGGCTGATCCGCATACCGCCATCGGCCTGGCGGCGGCGCGGGAATGCGCACCGGTCGGCACGCCGGTGGTCGTGGCGGCGACCGCGCATCCGGCCAAGTTCCCGGATGCCATCGAACGGGCGGTGGGGTTCCGCCCCGCACTACCCGCGCCGCTGCAAGACCTATATGACAGGCGGGAACATATGGTTCACGCGGCCAATGACCTCGGCGAGGTTCAGGCGCTGCTGCGGGGCTTTGCCTATAGGAATGAGCGATGAACGAGCAGATTTCGGTGACCACCCTGGCTTCCGGGCTGACAGTGCTGACCGAGCGGATGGAGCGGGTAGAGACGGTGGCCTTCGGCGCCTATATCGGCGCCGGCACGCGGCATGAGACGGCGGCGGAAAACGGCGTCGCGCATTTTCTGGAGCACATGGCGTTCAAGGGCACCGCGAGCCGCAGCGCGGTGGACATCGCCGAGGCGATCGAGGATGTCGGCGGCCACATCAACGCTTACACATCGCGCGAACAAACGGCATATTACGTGAAGCTGCTGAAAGAGGACCTGGCGCTGGGCGTCGACATCATCGGCGATATTCTATGCCATTCGAGCTTCGAGCCTGAAGAGGTGGAGCGCGAGCGCGGCGTGATTCTGCAGGAGATCGGCCAGGCGAATGACACGCCGGACGACATCATTTTCGACCATTTTCAGGCCGCGGCCTATCCGTCGCAGCCGATGGGCCGGCCGGTGCTGGGGACCGAGGCGATCATCCGCGGGCTGAAGCGGGACGCGCTGCCGGGCTTCATGGCCGCGCATTACACGCCGAAGAACATGGTGGTGACCGCAGCCGGCAATTTGGAACACGCACGCGTGGTGGCGCTGGTGGAGCGGCATTTCGCCGACCTGACGATGGCCCGGCCGGAGGCGCCGATGCCGGCGGATTATCTGGGCGGCGAGTACCGCGAGAAGCGCGACCTGGATCAGGCGCATATCGTGCTGGGGTTCGAGGCGCCAGGCTATGGCGAGCCGGATTATTATCCGGCGATGCTGCTCTCCACGCTACTGGGCGGCGGCATGTCGTCCCGGCTGTTCCAGGAAATCCGCGAGAAGCGCGGGCTGGTCTACTCCATCTACAGCTTTACCGCGCCGGCGGTGGATGGCGGGTTGTTCGGGATTTACGCGGGGACCGGGGAGAGCGAGGCGGCTGAGCTGATCCCGGTCACGCTGGCGGAGCTCGGCAAGGTGCAGGAGGCGGTGACCGGGGCGGAGCTGAACCGGGCGCGGGCACAGCTGAAAGCCGGTCTGCTGATGTCGCTGGAGTCGACCAGCAGCCGGGGCGAGCAGCTGGCGCGGCAATGGCAGATTTTCGGCCGGCTGATCCCGGTCGCCGAAACGCTGGCGAAGATCGAGGCGGTCACGGAGGCGGATATCTGCGCCGCCGCTGCGCGGATTTTTCATAGCAAGCCGACGCTGGCGACTCTGGGACCGATCAAGCAGGTGCCGAAACTGTCGCAGATCATCGACCGGCTGGCGGCATGAGCGCGGTGCTGGAACGCGCAGGTCTGCTGGACCAGGCGGAGGAGTTGCTGCGCGCGGCGCGGGCGGCGGGGGCGGATGTGGCGGCGACTTCGCTCGGCGTCGGCACCTCGATTTCGGTGGGGCGGCGGTTGGGCAAGGTGGAGGAGACCGAGCGGGCAGAAGGGCGCGGGCTGTCTCTGAAGGTTTACGTTGGGCGGCGGCACGCTTCGGTTTCCGCCGGTTCGATCGACCCGGCGGCGTTCGCGCGGCTGGCGGAACAGGCGGTGGCGATGGCGCGTGTGGTGCCGGAGGACCCATATGACGAGGTGCCGGAAGCGCTGCCGGCGCTGGATGCGGGTTTTCTTGACCTCGACGACGCCGAAGAGCCGGCGATGGAGGTGCTGATCGGGCGCGCGGCGGCGGCGGAAGATGCCGCGCTGGCGGTGGCCGGAATCACCAATTCCGAGGGCGGTTCGGCGAGCTGGGGGCGCAACGTTTCGGTGCTGGCAACCAGCCGGGGATTTGCCGGGCAGTATGCGCGCTCCAGTCACGGCGTCTCCGCGTCCGTGATCGCGGGCGCCGGCACGGATATGCAGCGGGATTATGATTACGCATCGGCGGTGCATGGCGCTGACCTGGAGGACCCTGCGGTGCTTGGGCGGCGCGCGGCGGAGCAGGCGCTGGCGCGGCTGAACCCGGCCAGGCCGAAAACGGCCAAGCTGCCGGTGGTGTTCCACCCGCGCGTTGCCGGCGGCATGGTGGGGCATCTGGTCTCCGCGATCAGCGGCGCCGCGATTGCGCGCGGGACTTCTTTTCTGAAGGACAGCCTGGGGCAGCGTCTGTTCCGGTCGGGCGTGAACATTATCGATGACCCGCTGCGCGTACGCGGCCGGCGTTCCCGCGTGTTCGATAGCGAAGGGCAGCGCGGTCAGCGCCGGCTGCTGATCGAGGACGGGGTGTTGACCACCTGGCTGATGGATACGCGCAGCGCCAACCAGCTGGGGCTGAAAAGCACCGGCCACGCCGGGGGGGCGAGCAACCTGTACCTGGCGGCCGGCACGATGACGCCGGCGGCTCTAATGGCGGATATCACCGAAGGTTTGTTCATCACCGAGCTGATCGGCATGGGCGTGAACGGCATCACCGGCGATTATTCGCGCGGCGCGGCCGGCTTCATGATCCGCGACGGCTTGATTGCGGAGCCGGTGGCCGAGTTCACCATCGCCGGCAACTTGAAGGCAATGTTCGCCGAGCTGACGCCGGCCGACGACCTCGTGTTCAAGCGCGGCACCGACGCGCCGACGATCCGGATCGACGGCATGACGATGGCGGGTGTTTGAGAGGGAGGATGGCGCGATGATCGGTCCGAAGGATGGCGACAGCGACTTCACGCCGCTGACGCCGGTGATGCCCGACGAGCACAGCCTGGACGCGCCGCGCGCGGCGCTCGCGGCGGCCGAGCGCACGCTGAACCTGGTGCGCGACCTGGCGCCGCTGGGTGACGTGGCGCTGCGCGATCCGGCCGGAGCGCTGGCGGCCGCGGAGCGGTATTACGTCGAAAAGAAAGCGGCGGTCGACGGCATTTTGGACAGAATGTTGAACGATCCGGGCTCGGTGCAGTAATCCTTAAGGCAACGAATGACGAGGCGGGGACAGCTTTCATGAGCGACGCGCAGGATCTCCGCGGCAGGATCGTGATCGTCGGCGCCGGCCAGGCCGGCGGAGAGGTCGCGGCGCAGCTGCGGCAGGCCGGCTATGTTGGCGAAGTGCTGCTCGTGGGCGAAGAGCCCTATCTGCCGTATCAGCGGCCGCCGCTTTCAAAGGCTTTTCTGGCGGGCGAGGTGGGCACGGAGGCGCTGCTGCTGCGGGCTGCCGCGGCCTATGAAAGGTCGACGGTGAGCATTAGCACCGGCGTGCGGGCGGAGCGGATCGACCGGCATGACCGGCATGTGCTGCTGGATGACGGCGCGGTGGTGCATTACGACAAGCTGGTGCTGGCCACCGGCGGCCGGCCGCGGCTGATGAAAGTGCCGGGCGCCGAACTGCACAATATTTTCTACATCCGCACGATCGCCGACGTGGAGCGGCTGCAGCCGTGTTTCGTCGCGGGCCGGCGTCTAGTGATCGTGGGCGGCGGCTATGTCGGCCTGGAGGTTGCCGCGGTCGCGGTGAAGCGGGGGCTGGACGTGACCGTGCTGGAGGGCGCGCCGCGCGTGCTGGCGCGCGTGACCTCGCCGGAAATGTCGGCGTTCTATGAACGCACGCATCGCGCGAAGGGCGTGAAAATCCGCACCGGCGTGGCGGTGAGCGGATTTCTGGAAGGCGATGCCGGTGCGGTCGGCTGCGTGGAATGCGGCGAGGACGAGCCGGTGCCGGCCGACCTGGTGATCGTCGGCATTGGGCTGCTGCCGAATGTCGAGCTGGCGGAAGAGGCCGGGCTGGTGGTGGATAACGGCATCGTGGTGAACGAGCACGAGCAGACCTCCGACCCGCATATCTACGCGATCGGCGATTGCGCGAGCCACGCGCATCATGGTTTTCTGCTGCGCAAGGTGCGGCTGGAATCGGTGCCCAACGCGAACGAGCAGGCGCGGATTGTGGCGGCGGCGGTGTGCGGCAAGCCGGCGCCGGCGGCGACACCGCCCTGGTTCTGGTCCGACCAGTATAACCTGAAACTGCAGATGGTGGGGCTGTCCGACGGTTATGAGGAGATGGCGATCCGCGGCGATCCGGAGACGGAGTCCTTCATCGCGTTTTACTTTCGCAACGGCGAGGTGATCGCGGCGGACGCGGTGAACCGGGCCGGCGAGTTCATGCTGGCGAAACGCCTGGTGGCCGAGCGCCGCGCGGTCTCCGCGGGCAGGCTGTGCGATGAAAGCACGCCGCTGAAACAGCTTCTAGCCGCTGGCTGACGCGAGCGGGATGTTTCGGTTCAGGCGCGGTCCGTGCCAAACTGGTACAGCGCCGCGTGGGCGCTGGGGAAAAGCCATGCCGAAAATCAAGCAGACCTTCATCAAGTGCGACTTTTGCGGAACTCAGTTCCCGTCGCCGATTTTTGTGGAGAGCACGGAGACGCTGGACACCGCGCTGATGGGCGCCGCCGGCCGCTGCCCGTCCTGCCGGAAAATTAACACGTTTTCGAAGGCGAATGTGACGTACGATCTGCAATAACCATGTATCGTTTTGCAAAGTCCCAGGATTAATCACGTGGGCGTAATCGAGGAGAGCCACCAGTGAAAGCAATCGTCGCAGGTGCCGTGGCCGCAACAATCGCTTTTTCCGTTTCCGCGTTCGCGGCGCCACCGCAGCGCATTCGCGGGACGCTTGTCTCCGCCACCGATAGCACGGCCACGGTTCGGACGCTGGCGGGGCAGATCGACACGATTATGCTGACACCAAAGACCGGTTACGTCGCGGCCATCAAAGGCAGCCTGTCCGACGTGCAGGCGGGCAAGTTCATCGGCACCGCGACTAAAAATGCCGGCGGCCAGGAGATTGCGCTTGAAGTGGCGGTTTTCCCGGAATCGATGCGCGGCGCGGGCGAAGGACATTATCCGTGGGATACCGTCGCCGACACCACGATGCCGATGCCGCGCGCTACCAGCAGCAGCATGACCAACGGCAACGTGTCCTCCGCCATGCCGGCGCATACGACCGCAAGCTCGATGACCAACGGCAACGTAGCGACCGCCGACGCCGGCGGCGGCGCCAAGACGCTTACCGTGACATACAACGGCGGAAGTCAGACGATCCTGGTGCCGGCAAACGCGCCGATCGTGCTGTTAGCGCCAGCCAATCATAGCGTCCTGCAGGCAGGCGCGTCCGTGATGGTCATCGCCGGAGGCTCAGCGGCGCAGATGTCTGCCATAAAAGTTATTGTAGGTACGGGCGGCACAAAATTACCGATGTAAGGCTGCAGATCGATAAGAATGGTAGCGACGGGCGGATTTGAACCACCGACCAAGGGATTATGATTCCCCTGCTCTACCGCTGAGCTACGCCGCCATGCCGGATGCGGTGCGGGGTAAAACGCGGGGCCGCCAAAGTCAATCAGCCGCCAGCAGCCAGACCTCTGACAACCGACGACTGACCACTGATGACTGACGGCTGGGCTTCAGCCTTCCATGTCATTGGCGATGCTGAGCAGGACCTGGGGCGATTTTGCCTTGAGCACCAGAAACCAGATCAAGCCGATCACCAGGTACAGCGCGAACAGCGGCGGCAGCCAGTTGAAGGGGGCAGCGGGGTAGGGCACCACGCTGGCATAGACCACGAACGCCATCAGCGCCGCGCCGAGGATGCCGCAGATTACGTGGCTCGCCTTCATCACCCCGCCTTTATAGCTGTCCATCGGCGCCACGATGCAGACGCCGAGATAGACGATCACGAAGCCATAGGTCGCAATGGTGCCGGTGAGGCCGAAGGCGTTGAGGAAGCCCTGGCCGAGCGCCAGCGGAACCACCATCAGCGCGGTCAGCAGCGCGGAGACGATGATCGCATTCTGCGGGGTCTGATGCACTTTGCTGACCAGGCCCATCGAGGCGTGCAGGAACTGGAAGCGGCCCATGGAATATAGCATGCGCGAGCCGGCATTGAGGCAGGCGAGCGAGCAGGCGAAAGCGCTGATCATTGCCGCGAAATATACGACCGCCGCAGCCCAGGGCAGGCCGGCCGCCGTGGTCATGTCCGCGAAGGGCGAGGAACTGCCGCCGATCGCTTTCGCGTTGTCGCTCATGCCCAGCACCATGAAATACGCCATCACGGTAAAGAAGATGCCGGCGGCGGCGGCGCTGCCGATCACCGCGAACGGCACGTTGCGGCGCGGGTTGGCGGATTCCTTGGCCAGCGTAGCGGCACTTTCAAAGCCGACGAAGCTGAACACCGCGAAGGCCATGGCGGACATCACGCCGCCGACCGGGATTTTCGAGAGGTCGAGCTGGGTGGGGTCGACCACGGTGCCGTGCTTGCCGACCACGATCGCCGTGATCACGATGATGATGCCGATCGAGATGGTTTCCAGCACGAGGCCGACACGCGAGGAGACCTGAATGTCGCGCGCCGCCGCATAGGTGACCAGGCCGAGAAAGGCGATGGAGAACAGCAGCAGCAGCGGGAATGACAGCGTGATGTGGAACACCGCGAGAAAGTTGCCGAGGAACAGCGGAAAGCCCAGCACCACGGCGGCGGCGGTGGTGAGGTAGGCCAGCACCATGGTCCAGCCGGCCAGTGCGCCCGGGATCGGCCCCAGGGTGCGGCCGATATAGACGAAATAGGAGCCGGCTTCGGGATGGCGTTTCGCCAGCGTCGCGATCGAGGCGCCGACGAACACGCAGCCGATGGTCGCGATGGCGTAGGAGATCCAGGAGCCGACGCCGGCCAGCCCCGCCACCACCGAGATGTTCAGCGCCGGGGTAAGCGTGGGGGCGATATTGGCGATCGACTGGCCGATGGTTTCCGGCAGGCTGAGCGCGCCGTGTTTTAATTGCCCGGCAGGGTGGACCGGGGCGATGACATCTGTTGCGGCTACCATGTCGTTGAGTCTCCGTTTTAGGATTGACGAAAGCAACGCCGGCGGCGCTAACTCTTTATGCGTCCTTTATCTTTTAAGGCAAAATCCATATGCAGTCTTTATCCATGCAGCTTTCATGCCAAGGGATTTATGCAGCTATATCAAGCAAAGTTTGCGAGAACGATGTCATTCGTGGAATTTTATGGACAAAAAAAGAGCCTGAAGTCTCGCGACTTCAGGCTCTTTCGCTTAATTTCTAATCAAACAAACATGGAATGAACCGCTCATCCCTCCATGTCGTGCTGAATAGTGGCAAGAATTTGCGGCGACCTGGTCTTCAGAATGAAGAACCAGATCGCGCCCACCACCATGTAGCCCAGAAACAGATACGGCAGGATGTTGAACGGATAGGCGGGCACGGGATACAGGCTGCCCCAGATCACGAACGCCATCAGCGCCACGCCGATGGCGCCGACCAGCACGTTCAGCGCTTTCATGTCCTTGGTCTTTCTCATCTCCACCGGCGCCGCGATGCACATGCCGAGATAGACAATCACGAAACCGAAGCTCGCGATCGTGCCGGTCCAGCCGAAGGCGTTCAGGAAGCCAGCCGGGATCAGCGCGAGGAACGCCACCAGCACGATGCCCGCGGACAGCAGCACGGCGAGATGCGGTGTCTGGTGGGTTTTATGCACCGTGCCCATGGAGCCGTGCAGGAACTGATACCGGCCCATCGAGTACATCAGCCGCGAGCCGGCGTTGATGCAGGCGAGGCCGCAGGCGAAGGAGCTGATGCAGGCCGCGAAGTAAACGATGGTCGCCGTCCAGGACAGCCCCGCGCGGGCGGCAACGTCGGTGAAGGGCGAGGAACTGGCGCCCATGGCGGTGGTGTTGTCGCCATCGCCGAACACCATGAAATAGGCGATCAGCGTAAAGAACACGCCGGCAAAGGCGGCGCAGGACACCACGGCGAGCGGGATGCGCTTCTCCGGCTGGCCCGCTTCCTTCGCGAGCGTCGCCGAACTTTCAAAACCGACAAAGCTGAAGATCACGAAGGGGAGGCCGGCGAACACCGAGCCATACTTGAATTTGCTGAAAGCCAGCTGCGCGGGATCGATCACCGTGCCATGTGCGCCGATCACCATCGCCGTGATGATAATGATGATGCCGACAGAAATGCATTCCAAAATCAGTCCGGCGCGCGAGGAGAACTTGATGTCGCGGTACGCCGCGTAGGTCATCACGCCGAGGAAGGCGAGCGCGCAGACCCAGAGCGGCACGATCGGCTTGCTGATGCCGACCGCGACCAGCAGATTGCCAAGGAAGATCGGGAACGCCTCGACCACCGCGATCGCGGTCATGAGATAGGCGCTGATCATCGACCAGCCGGCAAGCGCGCCGGTATAGGGGCCGAAGGCGCGGCCGATATACACGAAGAAGGAGCCTGCCTGGGCGTGGCGGGCGGCGAGGATGCCGACCGAGACCGCGACGATCATCACGCCGATGGTGCCGATGAAGTACGACATCCAGCAGCCGATGCCGGCCAGGCTGGCGACCACCGTGATGTTCAGCGCCGGCGTCAGCGTCGGCGCGATCACCGCGATCGACTGGCCGAAAGTTTCCATAAGGTTCAAGGCGCCGTGGCGCAGTTTGGACCCCGCCGGCGCCGGTGGGGTGGTTGTTTTGATGGTGGCACTCATCTTTTGAAGTCTCCAATCTTCGGGTTGATTGCCTCGTCAAAGCCGGGCGTGGCGGTGGCAGCCGCCACGCCCAACGTGCATTTGTGGATAATGCAATAACGGGGCCAGTGGAGAGGGCGCGACTTAAGGTTGTTTCGCCGAACGGTCTTCGGCAGGTCGATTATTGCCGGGCTCGGCCATATTCATTCTCGAACTTGCCGCACCGTCATTGCGAGCGCAGCGCGGCAATCCAGCCGGGCAGCGTGCGACTCATTCCGATTACTCCCATTCGTTCGCAGCTGGATTGCTTCGCTTCGCTCGCAATGACGGTGCGAGGGCAGCACCGCCTTTGCGATGCTACCCTAAACGCTTCCGTAACGACGTCTTTAAGTTAATCCAGCACGAACGCGCCTAGCCCCCGCAGCAGGACGTGCCGTTGGCCAGCTTGCTCGCCTTGTTGGCGCCAGGGGCCACGTCGATGCCTGGGTTCTGGTTGAAGAAGCCGGCCGGCATCAGCTTGAAGCCGGCGGTGATGCAGGGCTGCACAGGAAAATCCTCGGTCCGCGGCACGTGGTGCAGGCCGAAGACATGCCAGAGCACGAGGTCGGTGTTCTCGATCGGCCGGTCCTGTTTGGCGAAGTCGGCGACACCGCCGCGGCCGTCCGAATGGTTCATGTATTCGCCAGCCGGATAGCGTTCCTCGGCGTCGAACTTCGTGACCCACAAATGGTTTTCGGTGAAGTTGGAGCGGATGCCCGACGGGCTGTTCGGCTTTAGGAAATTGGCCAGCGTATGGGTCGGCATCAGCTTGTAGCCGGTCGGCTTGCCGACATGGTTGGTCTTGTTCGGATTGACCACTTTCCAGTAACGCTGGCTGTCCGGGTTGGCGCGCCGCGCGGCTGCGCCCTCGGTTTTCAGAACAGTCTCCACCTGATAGAAGGCGTTGCCATAAGGGTTGTTCGCGTCCTCTTCTGCCACCGTGTTGCACTCGATCACCGAATTGCCGGAACCATCCACCGCCATTTCCATACGCGCGCAAAAGGCGTGCTGGTGGATATGGCCTTGCAGGCCGGGTGCGACCTCGGTGCCGTATTTGCTCGGTTGCCCGGGAATGCAGGCGGAGGTGTTGATGATGCCGGTCGCTTTCATCTCGAACTCGATCATGCCGGACTGATCGAAATACCAATAGAACGCGTATTCGTAATTGCCGACCGTGCAGATGCTGGAGACCACCAGCTTGCGGCCGCGCCGCACTTCCGTCCGCTCGGTTCGGAAATCCCAGTGCTTCCACACGATGCCGTTATCTTCTTCGTGAATGCAGATGGCTTTGTCGATGTGGAAGATGTCGCCGGTCATGCCGTTCAGATCGGCGTCCAGATAGGCGATGGTGCCGAGGCAGTCGCAGCCGAGCTCCAGCGAGTTGGTCAGCTTGCCGAGGCCGTATTCGCCGATGTCGAACACGTTTTTCCGAAAGTGCCCGCCCTCCGGCACGCCGTACGGCACCACCATTTCGCAGATCGAGGCGCGGTTGACGACCGGGCGGTCGTCGTAACGGATGTCGTGCAGGGTCAGGCCTTCACGCGCGTTGAAGCCGATCACCAGCGACCATCTGTCCCAGGCGAGCGCGCGGCCGTTCAGGGTGAAGCTTGCACCCTCCGGCTGGACGATGTCGAGCGGCTTCAGGGGCGCCCGGAACGTGTCGAAGAACTGCGCTTCGTAATTGTACTCGGCCATCGGGATCGGCACCTGGCCGTAATCGTCGACGCGGATCACCTTGCCGGCTTTGATGTCGACGACCGCGTTGATGCCCTCGATCGGGTGGGCGTAGAAATTCTCGTTCTCACGCAGGCGCAGCCAGCAGAAAGTGTGCGAGAGATAGCCGCCATCCTCGCCGGCGACGCCAAAATTGCCGGCGGACCACGGGTCGACGCACACCATGCTCATGTCGTGCAGGCCGCGGCGGGCGCAGGCGGCGATGAAGTCCGGATGGGCGCGGACCACGTCCTCAACCACCAGGAACTGCTCAAGCTGGATCATCGGGCGAGCATGCGCGAGGAAGGTTTTCGCGGTAATCGCCTCATCGGCCAGCGAGACCACCAGGCGCCACAGCCCCGGCTTGTCGCCCAGGAACACGTTGGCGCGGGCCTCGCGCGGGGTGGCGCGACCGGCGGCGTAGTCGGCCAGCGCGGCGACCGGCGGCTCCTTCAGCTCGATGGTCTCAAACAGGATGCGGGCGCCAAATTCCGGCGCGTTGCGGATGACGCCGACAACGCCGCGGATCTCCGCCGGCGTCAGAGGCTCGAACGGATGGCGCAACGTCAGCGGGCTGGCGGTGGCTTCGCCGGGCGAAATATGAAGCAGGTCATCCATCGGGAAACTCCGTTTGCGGCGTCTAGCCGTTTCTAGCACGGAAGCGGGCAGATCGCCACGATTTCATGCTTTTCAGGAAAGACTAGTTCCTGCTGCTCACGGCCGGATCAGCGCCCGGTACAGGTGCCAGGTGGAATGCCCCAGGATCGGCAACACCACGATCAGGCCAATGAAAAACGGCAGTGAACCCAGGAACAACGTCACCGCCACAAACAGCCCCCACAGCGCCAGCGGCCCCGGGTTGCGGCGCAGGGCCAGCACCGAAGTCCGGATCGCCATCCGCAAACCCACTGGACGGTCCAGCAGCAACGGAAAAGACACCACGCTGATCGCCAGCACCACCACGGCGAAGGCGAAGCCCACGCCCAAGCCGACCAGGGCCATCGCCCAGCCGGCCGGCGTGGTGAACAGAGCGGTGACAAAGTCCATCACCGAGGCGGGCGGCTGCGGCCCTAGCGTGGCATCGTATATTCCCTCCGCCGCCACCAGCCACATCAGGAACAGCGAGATCAAAATCAGCCCCATGCCGGCGATCGCGCCGATCGAGGGCGAGCGCAACACCTGAAACACGTCAAACCAGGAAACCTGGCCGGTCAGCGCGCGCCGGCGGCTCATTTCATACAGCCCGACCGCGAATAGCGGGCCGAGCAGAGCGAAACCGGCGGCAGTCGGGAACAGCAGCGGCAGCAGCGACTCCCGCGCGTCCACCAGCGCAATCAAAATGCCGATCACCGGATAGATCAGGCAAAGAAACACCACGTCGGTGCGGGTCGCGGCGAAATCCTGCATCCCGGCGGTCAAAGCGGCCCGCAGATCCGCCACCGCGATGCGCCGCACCACCGGGCGCGATCCGGGAACGGCCGGCCAATACTCGGCCGGATGCGCGCTGCCGATCTCCGCCGCGGCATTGCCCTGCGTGAACAGCCATTCCAGTGGATTGCGGATCGGCATGGCGTGTCTCCGGTGGGACGTTCTTGTATCGAGATAAGCAGTGCTTTTTTGTAAAAAAGCACCAAAAAACTTTTGTTACTCGGGGCCATGGGCGTTTGCGGCGATAACGCCGTGGCCCAGAGCCATAAAGTTTTTTGCTTCCGGGGCGCGGAGCCTTTTTGTTTACAAAAAAAGTGCTCACTTTTTTCGTCGCAGCAGTACCCGCACGGCGCCAGTGTTGGCGGCGTGGGGGTAGGCTAGGGCCAGGACCAGGCTGCGGAGCGGCGGGGCTTCGAGCCAGAGGGGGAGTTCGCGGGCCAGGATTTCGCCTTTGCCGGTGATGATTTCGACGCAGCGCCGTTGCTGAGCGTGGGCTTGTTGCAGGAAGGCGATGGTGGCGCGGTGGGCGTGGGCGGCGGTGTGGCCGTGCAGGTCGAGGCTGCGGGTGGCGGGGATTTGGCGATTAAGGAACTTGCGCCAGGAGGCGCGGTCCAGCCCCGGCGGTGGCTGGCCGACGGCGATTGGGTGCGCGGTGGGAAGGGCGCGCGGCGGCGCGTGCGGCCGTTCAGCCGGCGCGGGTTGCGGCGGCGGCGGTTCGGGCGGCGCGGCGATGGCGGTTTTGCCGGGCAGTGGCTTCAGGGTTTTGCTGTAGGCCGCCCAGAGCCGCAGGTCGTCCTCTGAAAAGCCTTTAGCTCTCGCCACTGATGATCAGGACGTGCAGCCGGCGCGGGCCATGGGCGCCGAGTTCAAGGGTTTGCTCGATGTCGGCGGAGCGGGAGGGGCCGGTGACCAGCATGACGTTGCGCGGCTGCGGGCCGGCCTCGCGCAGGCGGTCGAATGCATCCTCAAAACAGCCGGCGATGGCGCTTTCGTGCAGCACCACGATGGCGTGGTCGGGCAGTAGGTTGTTCAGGGTCGGACGGGTGGGGCCGGAGGGCAGGAGCAAAGTGCCGGTCTCCGCGATGCCGGCGAAGGCGTGGGTCAGGCTGGCGAGGTCGCTGGGCGCGGCGGTGCCGAAGCGGATGTCCAGCAGTGGGACGGCAGCGAAATCTAGCGCCCGCAGCTCCGGGTGCGGCGAGACGACGAGCGCGGCCGGCAGGTTTTGCGCGGCGAGGTAACGGGCGGCGGCGGCGACGATGTCGTCCAGACCGGCGAGGATCTCGGCGCTGCCGTATTCATGCTCAAGATGGGCGATGAACGCGGCCAGACGTTCGGCGGGCGCGAGCCGTCCGCGCGTAGGGATCAGTTGGCGGGGGCGCGACGCGGTGCGGGCGGCCAGCATGGCGCGCTGGTCAGGCGGCAACGGCCCGCGTTGCAGGCCGCGCTGGATGGCGCCGAGGATAGCCTCGCGTGTCACTTCGCCCGTTGCTGGGCGGCGTAGCGGGCGAAGAAGGTGTCGCCTTCCGGCGCCGGAAAGTCGCGGCTGACGGTCCAGCCGCCGGCCAGCGGCAGCCGGGCAAAGCGGCCGCGCCGGCGGCCGGCGAAGCCCAGAGCAAGGGCGGCGGCGCGGGAGGCCAGGCGATACAGTGCCGGCCGGCGGGCGAAAAATCCCCAGATGCCGATGCCATAGCGCATCGTGCTGGGTTGCAAATGCCGCTCGAACTCGCGCTCCCGCCAATGCCGCATAAGGTTGGGCAACGGGATTTTCACCGGGCAGACGCTTTCGCACTTGCCGCAGAACGTGCTGGCATTCGGCAGGTGCCCGGCCGCCGCCACCCCGGTCAGCATCGGCGTCAGCACCGCGCCCATCGGCCCCGGATAGGTCGAGCCGTAAGCGTGGCCGCCGACCGCGGCGTAAACCGGGCAATGGTTGATGCAGGCGGCGCAGCGGATGCAGCGCAGCATGTCCTGAAACTCGGTGCCGACCATCGCGGACCGGCCGTTATCCAGCAGCACGACGTGGTAGTTGGAGGGACCGTCCGGATCCTCCGGCCGGCGCGGGCCGGTGGAGAAAGTGGTGTAGACCGACATATCCTGCCCGGTCGCGGAGCGCGCCAGCACGCGGAGCAGCGAGATCGTATCCTCAATCGTGGGCAGCACTTTTTCGATACCGGTGAGCACGATGTGGGTTTTCGGCAGCGTCTGCGTCAGGTCGCCATTGCCCTCATTGGTGACGATCACCGAGGTGCCGGTTTCCGCGATCAAAAAATTGGCGCCGGTGATGCCGACATCGGCAGAGAGGAATTTCTGCCGCAGGCGGTGGCGGGCTTCGGTCACGATGTCGCGGCGTTCGGCGAACACGCGGTCCGGGGCCAGATCGGTATGGGATTTGCGGAAGCTCGCCTCCCAATCCTCGCGGTTGAGGTGGAAGGCGGGGCCGATGATGTGGCTGGGCGGTTCGTCGCGCAGCTGCAGGATGTATTCGCCGAGATCGGTTTCCACCGGCGCGATGCCGTGCCGTTCCAGGTACGGGTTGAGGCCGATTTCCTCCGACACCATGGACTTGCCCTTGGTGACGGTTTTGGCGCCCGCTTCCTGGCAGATTCTTAAGATAGCGGCGCGCGCTTCCTCGGCCGTCGCGCACCAGTGCACGGTGCCGCCGGAGCGTTCGACAGCGGCCGCATAGGTTTCCAGGTAATAATCCAGATGCGCGATCGCGTGGTTCTTGATGGTCTTTGCCGCCTCGCGCAGCGCCTCGAACTCCGGCAGGCTCGAAGCCGCCGCCCGGCGCTTGCTTTGCGCCTGCGTCAGGGAATGATCCAGCGCCTTGCGCAGCCGCGTGTCGGCCAGCGCGGCGGCGGCATTTTCCTTGAACGCAGCGCTATCGAGCAGCATGGTACAAGATTAGAGCGGCGGCGGGGAAAAAGTAAGGTAGCCCCGTAGCGTCAGTTCAAACAACATCGTCATTGAGAGCGCAGCCAAGCAACCTAGCCGGGAAATAGTTGGAAGTTCGAAATGAGTCGTTGTCGCCTAGCTGGATTGCTTCGCTTCGCTCGCAATGACGGGGTAACTCTCCAAGCTTTGCCCAGCCGTCCTTATTCTATAATTTCGTCGGTAATAACCTTGAAGCCGGTGAGTCGGCTCGAGCCGAAGCTATTGCTGATCGCGACGTCCACCGCGTCCCGGCCGCGGGCGATCAGGATGCGGCCGATCCGCGGCTTGTGGTTGCGCGGATCGAAAGTGTGCCACGCGCCGCCCAGATAAGCCTCAAACCAGCCGGCGAAATCCATGTCCGAAAACGGGCCGACCTCGCCAATATCGCTGATATAGCCGGTGCAGTAGCGGGCCGGGATATTCAGGCAGCGGCACAGCGCGACACCAAGATGCGCGAAGTCCCGGCACACGCCGACACCCTCATTATACGCCTGAAACGCGGTGCGGGTGGAGCGCGCCTGCTGATAGTCGAACTTGATATGGTTATGCACGAAGTCGATCACCGCCTGGGCGCGTGCCCAACCGGGCGGGATGTGGCCGAACAGGCGCCAGGCGATGTCCGACAGCTCGTCGGTTTCGCAATAACGGCTGCCGAGCAGGTAGATCAGCACGTCGTCCGGCAAATCCTGCACCTCATGCTGGATCGCGTCCGGCGTGCGCACATCCGGCAGGCCGGAATCCCGCACCACGCCGTGCGCCGCGATATGCAACTGGCCGGCCGGCGCCACCAGCCGGGTGCACCAGTTGCCGAAACTGTCGCGATAAAAGCTCAGCGGCACGAACGGATCGGTGGTCAGATGGTCGGGCACCAGCAGGTCGGACACCCGGGTCGGGTGCACGTGCAGCATCAGCATCATCGGCGTCGGGCGGGGGAATTCGAAGGTCAATTCATAGCCGATAGCGATCTTCACGTGTTACATCCTCTTTTTCAGGAGCGCCCTTGGCTGGCCTTAAAGCAGCGCAGGCCTTACAGCCCGCGAGCCGCCCCTGTCGACACGATTACGGCGCCGCAGGCCAAATTTTCGCGACGGCGGCGGAAAGGCTGCTATGCGTCATCGTCCTGCGGCGGTGCGGTGCGGAAGAACGCGGCGGCGGCGGCAAGATGAGCCGATTTCGTCAAGATCATGGCTTTCACGCGGGTTATTTCACCGTTCAGCACCTCGATATACGCGTTCAATTCGGCGACGCCGAGACCGTCGAGAGGCGGCGGAACCAGGAGCGCGCGGGCCTTTTTAGCCTCTTCATCCTCGGAATTCACCGGTATTGACCTTGACCGCGCCGGGTCCGGACGGCATATCGCGGCCGACGTGCTTCTGCACATTGTTGACCGTTGCGAGCCGGCGCCCGTGACGCTTTAAGGTATTTACCCATGTCGCTCCCCTTGATGCCGAAAGCCACTGCTGTATGGCTGATTGACAAAACTGCCCTGACATTTGACCAGATCGCGGATTTTTGCGGAATGCACCCGCTGGAAATTCAGGCGATCGCGGATGGCGAGGTGGCCCAAGGCATTAACGGTTACGATCCGGTCGCCAATAAGCAGATCACGGCCGAGGATATTTCCCGTTGCGAGGCCAACCCGGAGGCCAAGCTGAAGCTGCTGCCGGCCGCCGAGGCGCAAGCGAAGAAACAGAAGGGCGGCCGCTACACGCCGGTGGCGAAGCGCAACGACCGGCCGGATGCGATCTTGTTCCTGCTGCGCAACTACCCGCATCTTACCGACGCGCAGATCATCAAGCTGCTTGGCACCACGAAAGACACCATACAGAAAATCCGCGAGCGTTCGCACTGGAACAGCAGCAACATCAAGCCGCGCGATCCGGTGATCCTGGGGCTGTGCAAGCAGTCCGACCTGAACGACGCGGTCGGCGCCGCCAATGACCGGATGACGCGCGAGGGACTCACGCCCCCGCCGCCGCCTATGCCAAGCAGCGAAGCAGCCTAGAACGCCGTTTGCGTCGCCCGAAAACTACTGTTTCGCTAGGAAGCGCTCCATTTCCTCTTTTAGGCGAAGTTTTTCGAGCTTCATGCGCGTAAGCACCATGTCATCGGGTCGTGGCCGGGCATCTTCCGCCGTGATCCGGTTGTCCAGGCTGGCATGACGTCCCTTGAGGGCTTCAATATGGGATTGCGTGCTCATGGATACTCCTGTGATCGTTGCGTGTTCAACGCCTGGGCGAGGCGCCGGCAAGCCGGCACGCGCCCAGAGGGAAAAACTACCGCCGCCGCAACCAAACTGTCACCTGAATTTATGCTCACCTTGATCGCGCGCCGGCTGGTTTCGGTTCCAGCAGCGCCGGAATCCGACTAAGGAACCGGCATGCTGAGCGATAAAGACAATCTTTTGCGGCGCTTGCATGCGCTGCGCAGCGAGCACCGGGACCTCGATACGGTGATCACCCGCATCACCGAGTTTACCCCGGTGGATCAGTTGCAGGTGCAGCGGCTGAAGAAGCGCAAGCTGGGGCTGAAGGATGAAATCTCCTGGCTCGAGAGCCGGCTGATTCCGGATCAGACGGCGTGAGCGCTGCCGAAACCGGTGCCGATGTTGGGCCAAGGGTAGGACTCATCATGGGCAGCCGGTCGGACTGGCCGGTGCTGCGGCATGCCGCCGCGGTGCTGGACGAGTTGGGCGTGGCCTATGAGGCGAAGGTCGTCTCCGCGCATCGCACGCCGCGCCGGCTGGTCGAATATGCCGAAAGCGCGGCGGGGCGGGGGCTGCACGTGATCATCGCCGGCGCCGGCGGGGCGGCGCATCTGCCGGGCATGGCGGCGGCGATGACGGCGCTGCCGGTGCTGGGCGTGCCGATTGCCAGCACCGTGCTGCAGGGGCAGGATAGCCTGCTCTCGATCGTGCAGATGCCGGCGGGGGTGCCGGTGGGCACGCTGGCGATCGGCCGGCCGGGGGCGATCAACGCCGGGCTGCTGGCGGCGGCGATTCTGGCGCTGGCTGACCCGGCGCTGGCGGCGCGACTGGCGGCCTATCGCGCGGCGCAGACCGAGGCGGTGCCGGAAACGCCGGACGAAACGACAGAAGAATGAGCCCCCTGCCACCGGGATCCGTCATCGGCATCATCGGCGGCGGCCAGCTCGGGCGAATGTCCGCGATGGCGGCGGCGCGGCTGGGTTACAAGGTGCATATTTTCAGCCCGGAGGCAGACAGCCCGGCGGCCCAAGTGGCGGCGGCCGTAACGGTTGCGTCTTATGACGACCAGGCGGCGTTTCGGCGATTCGCTGAGGCGGCCGATATAATCACTTTCGAATTCGAAAACGTGCCGGCGGCCGGTCTGGCGCTGCTGGCGGCGCAGAAGACGGTTCGTCCAGGCGTCGACGTGCTGCGGATCAGCCAGGACCGGCTGCTGGAAAAGCAGTTTTTGCGGGACGCCGAGGTGGCGACGGCGCCCTGGGCGGCGGTGCATGACGAAGCGGGGCTGACGGCGGCAATCGCGCGGACCGGGCTGCCGGCGGTTCTGAAAACCACCCGGCTCGGCTACGACGGCAAAGGCCAGGCGGTGTTGCGGGCGGCGGAGGACGCCGCTGGCGCTTATCAGGCGCTGGCGCCGAAACCGCTGGTGCTGGAAGGCTTCGTAGACTTCGCGGCAGAAATTTCCGTGCTGGTAGCGCGCGGCGCGGATGGCGCGGCCGTGGCGTTCGATCCGGTGGAGAACCGGCACAAGCATCATATTCTGGACATGACGCTGGCGCCCGCACCGTTGCCTGCGGACATCCTGGCGGAAGCGTACGGCATCGCGCGGCGGGTGGCGGAACGGCTGGGGCTGGTCGGGCTGCTGGCGGTGGAGATGTTCGTGGCCCCCGATGGGCGGGTGCTGGTCAATGAAATCGCACCCCGGCCCCACAATTCCGGGCACTGGACGATCGACGCCTGCCCCGCCAGCCAGTTCGAGCTGCATATGCGCGCCGTGGCCGGGCTGCCTTTGCCGCCGGCGACTCGCCATTCCGACGCGGTGATGAAGAATTTGGTCGGCGCTGAGGATATGGCGCTGTGGCCGAGGATTTTGGCCACGCCGGGACTGATCCCGCACCATTACGGGAAGGCGGAGCCAAGGCCGGGCCGCAAGATGGGACATTTCACCCGGCTGTTTCCGAAAGGCGGCCTGCCCGGCGCATTCGGAATAGAAGATGCTCTCGCGCTGGAGTGATGTAAAAGAAGCTACTGTCAAGCTATTCGACTGAAGCAAAATATTCCATTTACAATACAAGCTAAGTAGAGTTATTTTCAGCGTGCTCTGCCAAGGAGATGGCGCGGTTGGATGTGAACCTGGACGGTTGCCGGTCCCCCCGGCGCATCGCGATCATCGGCGGCGGCTTCTCCGGCGCGGTGGTGGCGCTGAACCTGTTGGGCATGTTACCGCGCAAGGCCGCGCCTGCCGACGGGGCGCACATCACCATCATCGAACCCCGGCCGGTTTTGGGCGCCGGCGTTGCTTATTCCGCGCCGGACCCGACGCACCGGGTGAATGTCTCGGCGGCGCGGCTGCTGGTGCTGCCGGACCGGCCGGCCGAATTCGATGCCTGGCTGCGCAACTCCGGCGCGCTGGATGACGATCCGGATGCGCTGTTGCCGGATGGCCGGGCGTTCCCGCGCCGTGCGGTGTTCGGCCGGTATCTTGACATGCGTCTGCGCGAGGCAGCCGCGGCGCCCGACGCCGCGCCTCTGACCCACGTGCAAGCGCGCGCGACGCGGGTGGAACGGTACGGCGGGGTTTACGAGATACTGCTCGACAGCGGCGGCGCGATCAGCGCGGACGTGGTGGTGCTGGCGGTCAGCCATCCGCCGCCGGCGATGCCGCGCGGGGTCCGGCACCTGCGGGATGAGCCGAAATTTTTCGCTGACCCCTGGAGTGCCGCGGTCGGCCGGGACACCGCTCCCGGCGACAGGGTGCTGATTATAGGCACCGCGCTCTCCACCGCCGATGCGATCGCGACGCTACACGCCGCCGGCCATACCGGCGAGGTTGTCGCCGTGTCGCGCCGCGGACTGGTATCGCGCCAGCGGGTTGTCACGCAAACCGAGAGCTTCGGCGATTTTCGCACGTCGCCGAGCCATACCGCTCTGGCGCTGCTGCGCCAGGCTCGGGCGACAATCCAGGCGGCCGAAGCCGGCCGGTCCTGTTGGGAAAGCGTGATCGAGACAATTCGTGAACAAGGCAAGGAGATCTGGGCGGCGCTGCCGGTGGCGGAGCGGGCGCGATTTCTGCGGCATGTCCGGCCGTACTGGGATGTGCACCGCTACCAGCTGGCGCCGCAGCTCGGCGCAATCATGGCGGGGCAGATTGCCGCGGGACGGCTGACAATCCAGGCGGCGCGGATCGAACGAGCGGAGCGCGAGAGCGGCCGGTTCCGCGTCTGGCTGCGCCGCCGCGGCGCGCCGGCGGCGCAAGAAGAGTGGTTCGACGCGATCATCAACTGCACCGGGCCGGATCACAGCCAGGTGTTGAACACCAATGCCGCCTTGGCCTCGCTGGCGGAGGCCGGGCTGGTGCGGGCTGATTGCCACGGCCTCGGCATCGACACGGACATGCGGGCGCGGGCGCTGGACCGGGACGGTGCGCCAAACGAGACGCTGTTCGTCAGCGGCCCCTTGGCCCGCGCCGCCTTCGGCGAGCTGATGGGCCTGCCGCAGGTAACAATGCACGCGGCGTTGGTGGCGGCGGAAGTGGCGGAGCTGGCTGGCGTGCTCGTTCCGGCCTAGCGAGCCATATTGCTCTAAACGACGGCGTGCATGGCGACGAGGTTGTGCAGGAACAGCTGCGCGCAGGCGGTCCAGGAGTAGGTTTCAGCGTACGGGCGGCAGACGGCGCGGTCCACCGCCAGCGCAGCCAGAGCGGCCTGGCGGAGGTCTTCGTGCAGCGCGCCGACCGGCGCGGGGGCGGCGGTGAGGATGTCGAGCGGGCCGGTAACCGGGTAGGCAGCGACTGGCACGCCGCAGGCCAAAGCTTCCAGCACGACCAGGCCGAACGTGTCCGTTCGCGACGGGAAGACGAACACGTCTGCGCCGGCGTAGGCGGCGGCCAGCGCCGGCCCGAAGCGGGCGCCGGCGAAATGCGCGGCCGGATACTGCCGCTCCAGGCTTTTACGTTGCGGCCCGTCGCCGACCACCAGCTTCGAGCCAGGCAGATCGAGGTCCAGGAAGGCGGCAAGGTTCTTCTCAATAGCGACGCGGCCGACATAGGCGAAGATCGGCCGCGCCAGGTTCCAGGGCTCTTGCGGCGCCGGATGGAAAGCGTCGAGATCGACGCCGCGCGACCAGCGCCGGACGTTGGTGAAGCCGCGGCGGGTCAGCTCGTCGCGCAATGACTGGGTGGCGACCATGGTGCCGGCGGCGGCGTTGTGGAAGCGCCGCAGCCAGGCATAGGTCAGACGGGTGGGGATACGGGTGCGCGCCGCTAGATACTCAGCGAAGCGTGTGTGAAAGGCGGTGGTGAAGGGCAGCCGGCGGCGGCGCGCATAGGCGCGGGCGGCGGCGCCCAGCGGGCCTTCGGTCGCGATGTGCAGCGCGTCCGGCGCGAACGCCGCGATTAGCCGGGCCAGCTTGCGACCGGGCAGGATGGCGAGGCGGATTTCCGGATAGCTTGGGCACGGGATGGTGCGGAAGCGGTCCGGGCCGATCACCTCCACGGTCTTGCCCATGCCGCGCAGTTGTTCCGCGACCGTGGCAAGCGTGCGCACCACGCCGTTGACCTGCGGCGTCCAGGCATCGGTGACGATGAGGATGCGGCTCAGGCTGGCGGGGGCAAGAGTTTCAGGCGCCGGCTGGCGCAGCATGGATCGGTTCGTCGCCCAGAGCGGCGGCGGCGGGTGCGGCGCCGCCGAACACGGCGGCGAACACCGTGTCTCGCGAGGCTGTCGATTTGCCGGCGGCGGCGGTCAGCAGCGAAAGTTTGTTGCGTGCCACCCAGTCGATCAGCTCAAGCTTGCCGTCGGCGTGTTCGACCAGCGCGGTGCAGCTTTCCACCCAGTCGCCGTCGTTCAGGTACATCACGCCGTTCACGCTACGCATTTCCGCGTGGTGAATATGGCCGCAGACCACGCCGTCGAAGCCGCGTTTATGCGCGTCGTCCGCTAGCGCGGTTTCGAACCGGTCGATCGCTTTCACCGCCTCTTTCACCTGCAGCTTCAGCCAGGCAGAAAGCGACCAGTACGGGTAGCCAAGGCGCACGCGGATCTGGTTGAAATAGCGGTTGATGCCGAGTGCCGCGGTGTATGCCCAGTCGCCCAGCAGGGCCAAGACGCGGGCGTGGCGCACCACCGAGTCGAAACTGTCGCCATGCACGATCAGCAGGCGTTTGCCATCCGCGGTGGTGTGTTCGGCTTCCATCTGCAGCTTCACGCCGGCGACTTCGAGATTCAGCGGCACGTATTTGCGCATCATCTCGTCATGGTTGCCGGGCACGTAGATCACGTTGGTGCCGGCGCGCGCGGCGGCCAGGATCAGCCGCAGCACGTCGTCATGATGGCGGTCCCAGAACCAGGAGCGGCGCAGGCGCCAGCCGTCGATGATGTCGCCGACCAGGAACAGGTTTTCGCAGGTTACCGATTGCAGGAAGTCGGCCAGGAAGTCGGCGCGGCAGCCGCGAGTGCCGAGATGCGTGTCCGAAATAAAAATGCTGCGATAGGGGGTGGGAGCAAGATGCCTGGCCAGGAGGGCGCTAGGGGGGCCGATTGCGTTCATGAAGCTGGCAATAGGCCGGCTGCGCGCGCCGGCGACAGTGAAGTTTCCATGACGAGCCCCCAAATCCAGTGGGTTCACAACATCATGCGAGTGTCACTGAAAGGTCACGCGGGTGCAATGATCTTCGGGCAGAAAGGAGGTTTATGCCAAGCGTCGAGCGTGGCGTTAGCGGCTGCCGGGGTTTGAGTGCATGTTGGTCATTTTCAATCCGGTAGCGGGGCGCAGGCGCGCCACCGCGCTGTGGCGCGTGCTCGACCTGCTGGTGGAAAACGGCGTAAAGCTGGAAGTGGCGGAGACGCAGCATGCCGGCCATGCGATTACGCTGGCGCGGAACGCGGCACGCGCCGGGCAACGCCTGGTGGTGGCGGCCGGCGGTGACGGCACGATCGCGGAGGTGGCCAACGGGCTGATCGGCAGCGGCGCGATTTTGGGGATCATTCCGCTCGGCACCGCCAATGTACTGGCGAAAGAGTACCGGCTGCCGACCGCGCCCCGGGCAATTGCCAACGCGCTCGCCTATCGCCGCACCAAGCCGCTATGGCCGGGCGTAGCGCGGATGCTTGAGGCCGGCGCGCCGGCGAACGAGCGGCTGTTCGTGCAGATGGTCGGGCTGGGGTTCGACGGCGCGGTGGTGCACGGCTTAAGGCCGCTACTGAAGCGCGCTATCGGCCGCGGCGCCTATGTGTGGCAGTCGCTGTGGGAGTCGGTCGCCTACCGGTTCCCGCGCGTTCGGCTGACCGTGGATGGCGCGGCCTACGAGGCGGCGAGCGTGGTGGTGAGCAAGGGGCGGCTGTATGGCGGCCCGTATCTGCTGGCGCCGAACGCCGCGCCCGGCGTGCCGGGGTTTCAGGTGGCGCTGTTTGAGCATGCCGGCGCGTTGCCGGCGTTGCTCGCCGGCGCCGCCTTGCCGCTCGGCCTGCTGCCGCGCTGTCCGGGCGTGCGGGTGATCGCCAGCCGCGAAGTCGCCTTTGCGCCGGGCGTCGCGATCATGACGCAGTCGGACGGCGATGCCTTGGCGGGAACGCCGGCGCTGGTGGTGGACGCCGCCTGCCCGATCCCGCTGGTGGTGGGATAGTGCTGAGAGGTTGGGCAAGAATTCGCTGCGCCGAGCCAGAGGCGCCTCTTGGCCGGCGCAGTAGAATTGTTTGCCAACCTCTACGTGCCGGTCAGCATTTCAATACGGCCCGTGATCTGGCCGCCATCCTCGACCTGCAGGCGGCGGCATTTGGCGGTGCCGAGCACCCGGCCGGTGGCGCGCACCACCAGTGCGTTACGCGCCGTCAGCGTGCCGTCGATCGTGCCGGCGACCTCGGCCTCGTCAACCTCCACCTCGCCCTTGAAAATGCCGCCTTGGCTGATCGACAGCTCGGTGAGGCCGGCGATCACGCCGGCTTCCATCGTACCCTCGACCACCAGCCGTTCGGCGTCCTGCACCGTGCCTTGCACGCTGATGCCCCGGCCGACCACCAGAGTGCGGCGCTCTCCGGCTTCTTCCGTCGCCGGCTGGAAGGACGGACGCGGAGAAGAGGATGACAGGGAGGAGGGCGGCGCCGGCGGCAGTGGCGGCGGCGAAAACGGGGTGCGGGCCATCGGGGTCTCCTTAAAGGCGGGCTTGAAGGTCGCGGGGCGATAGGGCGGAACGTCCAGCCCATTATCGGCTTCCCCCGCGGGCCTATCTTCAGCCCGCGGATCATTGACGATGTTGGCCACTTCGGTGGGTAATTGCGGCGCGGCGCCCGCCGGCGTTTCCGGCGGCAAAGGCGCGGTATCTTCAGGCTTGCGTCGATTGAACACGCGACCTCCCCGATGCAGTTATGCGCGCGGGGGAGCTAGCACCGGCAGGCGTGGCGGACAATGCCAAAGGGCGTCCGGTTGTCGCCCTGGTGGCGCGGCTTTGCCAATGCTACCGCCCCTAGGCAGCTAAAGGAACGGCACCTTGACCGAAACACGTTTTGACATCACCGGCATCGGCAACGCTATCGTCGATCTGCTGGCCCGCGCCGACGACGCGTTCCTGTCGCGCCACGACATGCCGAAGGGCAGCATGACGCTGATTGACGCCGACACCGCCACTCTTCTTACCGCCGAAATGCAAGGCGGCCAGACCGCGTCCGGCGGCTCGGTCGCCAATACCTGCGCGGTCGCGGCGGCACTCGGGGGCCGGGTGGCGTTTCTCGGTAAGGTGGCGGATGACGAACTGGGCGCGGCGTTCCGGCGCGACATCACCGCGCTCGGCGTGCATTTCCCGACCGCGCCTCTGTTGGCCGCGGTTCCGACGGCGCGTTGCTTGATTTTGGTGACGCCGGACGGGCAGCGCACGATGAACACTTATCTCGGCGCTGGCGGCGAGTTCTCGTTGCGCGATCTGGATGAGAACGTGATCGCCGGCTCCGCGATTTTGTATCTGGAGGGCTACCTGTTCGATCCGCCGGCGGCGCAGGCGGCGTTCGCGGAAGCGGCGCGGGCGGCACGGAGTTTTGGCCGGCAGACGGCGCTGTCTCTATCCGACGCGTTTTGCGTGGATCGGCATCGGGACGGCTTCCGGCGGCTGATCAAAGCCGGGATCGACATCCTGTTCGCCAACGAGGCGGAGCTGTGCAGTCTGTACCAGCGCAATGATTTTTCAGAGGCCGCGCAAGACGCCGCCGCCGAAGTGAAAATCGCGGTGCTGACACGCAGCGAGCAAGGCAGTGTGATTTTTGCCGGCGGCGAAAGCATCTCGCTGGCGGCGGCGCCGGCGACTGTGGTGGACACCACCGGCGCCGGCGACGCCTACGCCGCCGGCTTCCTCACCGCCTATGCCAAAGGCCGGAGCCTGCGCGACGCGGGCGAATTGGGGAGCCAGGCGGCAGCGCTGGCGATCGGCCAGATCGGCGCGCGCCCCCCGGCTGAGGCGCTGCGGGCGTTGTTTTGATCGGCATTATTGATCGGGGGCAATGATCGCGGCAACGGCGGCGGCATCCAGCGCGTCCAGCGCCGCGGCCGCGACGGCCCCGCATTGCGCCAAGCTAACGCTCCGGATCGCACGTTTTACCCCGGGGATGGCGTTGCCGTGCATGGAGAGCTGGCGGATGCCGAGGCCGACCAGCAGCGGCGCCGCCCGCGCCCGGCTTGCCAGTTCGCCGCACAGCGACACCGGGATGCCGGCCGCGGCGCCCGCCGCCGCCGCCATCTGGATCAGCCGCAGGATCGCCGGTTCCAGGGGATCGTACAGCTTGTGGCTGGCGGCGAGACCGCGATCGGCGGCCAGCGTGTACATCGTCAGGTCATTCGTGCCGATCGCGAAGAAGCCGGCGAGCCGGGCCAGTTGCGGCGCGGCCAGCGCCGAGGCCGGAGTTTCGATCATGATGCCGAGCGGCGGCTGCTGGTCCGGCAACGCGACATTGCGGCGTTTCAGCCGGCGCCAGACCCGGTCGTAAATCTCGCGGGCGGCGATCAGCTCGCCGGTGGTGCTGACCATCGGCAGCATCACCCGCACGGGGCCGATGGCCGCGGCGCGGTAAATCGCCGCGAACTGGGTTTCCAGCAGGGAGGGCTGGCGCAGCAGCAGCCGGATGCCGCGCAGGCCGAGCGCCGGATTGGCCTCGTCGCGCACCGGCAGATAGGCGTTCAGCGCCTCCACCTCCTTATCCGACCCCCAGTCCAGCACTCGGATGGTCACTGGCGCGCCCGCCATCGCCTCGATGATCTCGCGGTAGATCACCGCCTGCACCGCCTCGTCCGGCAGCGCGCTGCGGTTCATGAACATGAACTCGCTGCGCAACAGGCCGATGCCGACCGCGCCGGAGCGGGCGATAATCGGCAGCTCGAAAGGCAGCTCCAGATTGGCCTGCAACTCGACCGCGACATGGTCGGTGGTCTCCGCCGGCAGATGGCGCAGCTTCTCGAGCAGCCGGCGGTCGGCTTCGGCGCGGCTCGAGCGGGCATGAATTTCGGTCAGCGTCGCGGGCGTGGGGTTGAGGATAATCTCGCCAATATCGCCGTCCACCACCGCGACGCTCTCCGGCTGCAACGCGCCCAGCACGCCGGCGGCGCCGAGCACGACCGGCAGGCCAAGGGCGCGCAGCATCACCGCGGCGTGGCTGTCCGGGCCGCCTTCGGCGGTGAAAATGCCGATAAAATTGTCCGGACGGATCAGGGCCGCGTCGGCCGGGCGCAAACCTTCCGCCGCCAGGATCGTGCCCGATGGCAGGTCTGAAAAATTGCGGAACGGCTGGCGGGTGAGGTTGCGCAACAGGCGGCGGCCGATTTCGCGCACCTCCTCGGCACGCCGCAACCGGCCCTGCCGGTCCGAGCCGGTGAGCGCCAGGATCGCGCCGGCCTGCGCTTCGGTCTCTTCCAGCACGGCGCTTTCGGGGCAGAGCAACTGTTCACCGATCCGGGTCCGGATGCCGCGCATCAGCCGCGAGCCGCCGAGCATCTGGGCGTAGGCGTCGATCAGCGGCGAAAGCTCGGACTGGCTCTGCTCCGGCAGACTGGCAAGCCGGTTTTTTATACTGGTGAGCTGTTTGCGGGAAAAGGCGACGGCCTCGTCGAGACGGGCGAATTCACCGTCCACTTCGGCGGCAGCGATTTGCCGGCGATCGAAGGTAAGCTCTGGCTCGATGGCTTCGCGCACCGGGCCGATGCCGATGCCGGGCGAGACCGGATAACCCCGGAACCGCTGCTCGGCTGGGGCGCCCGGCGCCGCCATTTCAATCAGTCCGTCTCATGAAACCCGGCCTCGATCAACTCGGCGATCGCGTCCAGAGCCTGGCGGGCGTCGAAGCCCTCGGCGCTTAAGGTAACGATGCTGCCGGTGCCGGCGCCCAGCATCATCAGCCCCATGATCGAGCGGGCAGAGACTGCCTGGCCGTCTCGAATCACGTCCACCGAAGCGTTGAACCGCTCGGCGAGGGTGACGAGCTTGGCGGCGGCGCGCGCGTGCAGGCCGCGGCGATTGATGATTTCGACATCGCGGGTGACGGCGGCGCCACTATCCGAAGGCATCGCCGCTACTCGGCGGCGCGGCAGGCGGCGGGCAGAACCGGGTGGTGCAGATCGGCGCCGGAGCAGATATATTTACGCCCCGCCGCCTCGGCGCAAAGCACGGCGTCCGACACGCTCCGGCTGCCACGTACTTTAGCCAATTTCAGCAGCATCGGCAGGTTGACGCCGCCGATGATCTCGATGCTGGGCTGGTTCGGGCCCGGCTGATTGACCATCGACATCGCGAGGTTGCTCGGCGTGCCGCCGAACATGTCGGTCAGCAGGATCACGCCGTCGCCGTCATCCACCTCGCCGACGCGGCTCGCGATCTCGGCGCGCTGGCTGGCGAACTCCGCGTCGGATTCGATACAGACGGTGGCAAGGTTTTTCTGCTTGCCGACGACATGCTCCATGGCGTCGCGAAAGGCTTCCGCGAGCTTGCCATGCGTAACGATCACTAGGCCGATCATTTTGTGAAACTCATTCCCCGCCCGGCGCCTGCCGCGGCTTCGTCGCCTGCCGCTTCGGCTTCGTGGGCTGCAATCTGGCGGTGGGTGATGCCGACGCGCCAGCCGGCGCCGCGCAAAGCGGCCGCCAATTTCTCGATCATAAACACCGACCTATGTCGCCCACCGGTACATCCGATAGCGATTGTTGCATATTTTTTTCCCTCCTGCACGAAGCGCGGCAATAAAAATTCCACAAGATCGCGCAGTTTCGCATAGTATGTTTCAAAATCAGCGTCCTGCTCGATGAAGTTGCCGATCCTGGCGTCCTTGCCGGTCAGCGGTCTGAGCGTGTCATCGTAATATGGGTTGCGTAGGAACCGGGCGTCGAACACGACATCGGCTTCGCGGGGCAGACCCGCGGGATATGCAAAGGACACCAAGGACACGCCCAATCCGGGCGCGCCGGCGCCGAAATGCTGCTCCATAAGCCGGCGCAGCCCGGCCAGCGGCAACGCCGACGTATCCACCAGCAGGTCGGCGGCACGGCGCAATGGCTCGGTCAACGACCGTTCGATCGCGATGCCGTCCCCGACTTGGCCGTCCTGCGCCAGCGGATGCCGGCGGCGGCTCTCAGAGTACCGGCGGAGGAGCGAATAATCTTCCGCGGTGGCGAATACCAGCGCTGGACGCAGCGCCGGGTTCAGCCGCAAGCGGTCGAGCGCGGCCAGCACCGCCTCCGCCGCGAAGCCGCGCGAGCGGGCGTCGACGCCGATCGCGACATTGCGCTCGCTGCGTGTCGCGAGGTCTTCCAGGGTCGCGAGCGGCGGGTTGTCAATGGTCTCGAAGCCGAGATCTTCCAGGGCGCGCAGAATGGAATTTTTGCCGGCGCCGGACAGGCCGGTGACGAGCACGACGTCGATCGGCGCGGCGCTCACGCGGAGAAGGCTCCGACGACATTTTCCGCCGCGCCGGCGAGGGCGTCGAGCGCCAGAATCACGCGGTCCGGCGCGGAGGCGAGCGCCGGGTCGAGGTTGATCAGCGGCAAATTAAGAACCGGATGGAGCGCGGGTTCCGGCAGGCGCGCGGCCGCGGGTCCCAGTTGCACGGCCAGACGCAGCGGCGCCGAGGCGACGTAGGGCAGGCGGAAGATGCCTAAGCCATGAACTTCGAGCAGCCCCGCCAGTGCCGCCGGCGCCCGCGCGATGCCATGTTCGACCAGCACCTGATCATCCGCGACCAGACGAAAGCCGGTGCGTAGCAGCCGAAGCAGCAAATCAGATTTGCCGCTACCGGATGGCCCCAGCAGCAAAACGGCCTTGGGTCCGGCGCCGTCGTCCCTTGACGCGCATGAAGCATGCAACCGCATGCAGCCTATGTCGCAAATTCGGTTGGCGAGCGAAAGGGCCGCAACCGCCCCGGCATCAACGTCTTAAAGACTGTTTCATAATTCTAGTCGGGCGGCCAGAGTGACTTCTGAAATAGTCTTTAGTAACGATTAACGCTCAACGCACATGGCAACGCCCATGCCGCCGCCGATGCACAAGGTGGCAAGACCCTTTTTGGCGTCCCGCTTGCCCATCTCGTATAACAGCGTGGTCAAGACCCGCGCGCCCGAAGCGCCGATCGGGTGGCCGATCGCGATCGCGCCGCCGTTCACATTCACCTTAGCCGGATCCAGCCCGAGCTCCTGGTTCACCGCGCAAGCCTGCGCGGCAAAGGCCTCGTTGGCTTCGATCAGGTCGAGGTCGCCGGCTTTCCAGCCGGCGCGGTCCAGCGCCTTGCGCGAAGACGGGATCGGCCCGGTGCCCATCAGCGCCGGGTCGACGCCCGCAGTGGCAAAGCTCGCGATCCGCGCCAGCGGCGTCAGGCCGCGGCGTTCGGCCTCTTTGGCGCTCATCACTATCAGCGCGGCGGCGCCGTCATTGATGCCCGAGGCGTTGCCGGCGGTCACGCTGCCGTCCTTTTGAAAGGCTGGCTTTAGCTTTGCCATCGCTTCGGTTGAGGAATCATGGCGGATATATTCGTCGTCGGAGACTATGGTCTCGCCCTTGCGGGTGGTTAGCGTGATTGGAACAATTTCGTTCTTAAAACGGCCTGATTTCTGAGCGGCCGAAGCTTTCTGCTGGCTGGCGACGGCGAACTTGTCCTGGGTGTCGCGGGTGATCTGGTAGTGCCGCGCCACGTTCTCGGCGGTCACACCCATGTGGTAGCCGTGGAAGGAGTCCCACAGCCCGTCTTTCAGCATGGTGTCGATGAACTCCATGTTGCCCATCTTTACGCCGGCCCGGAGATAGGCGGCGTGCGGCGCCATGCTCATGCTCTCCTGACCGCCGGCGACCATGATGTCACTCTCGCCGGTGCGGATCTGCTGCGCCGCCATCGCCACCGCGCGCAGGCCGGAGCCGCAAAGCTGGTTGATGCCGAGCGCAGTTTTGCTATCCGGTATACCGGCGCCGTGGGCCGCGATCCGCGCCGGGTTCTGGCCCTGCGCCGCGGTTAGAATCTGGCCCATGATGGCTTCGTCGATGTCTTCGGGCGAGAGGCCGGCGCGCTCGATCGCGGCTTTGATAGCGGCGCTGCCCAGCACATGCGCCGCCGTGTTGCCAAATACGCCATTAAAGGAACCGACTGGCGTGCGGGCGGCGGATACGATTACGACATCTTCCATGGCCGTGTGCCTCTTTATGAATGGTCGTTACTTAGGCCGTGCAACCAGTCGGCGAAAGGCTGCCATAATGCGCCCCGTGCATTGGTGCCCGCCACCATGCCGACATGTCCGGCCGCCGGTTCCACTACATGCGCGCCTTTCAGCAACGCGGCCAGCGGGCGGGCGCTTTCCGGCGGCACTAAGCGGTCGCGGGCTGGAATGGCGCAGAAGCTGGGCATGGTCAGCCTGGCTGGATCGACAGCCAAGCCCGCCACCCGCCACTCGCCCCGCGCAGGGGCGTTTGCGCCGTACCAGCCGGCCAGCGTCTCGCGCGCCACCGGTGCTGCCAGCGGTACGCCGTCCGCCAGCCAGTCCTCCATGGCGACGAAGCGTTGCGCCCGCGCCGTCGCCGGGTCGAGCGTCGCGAAGCTGCGGAATTTATCGCCTACTCCGAACGGGTCGATCATCGTGAACAGGGTCTGCAACACGTCGATCGGCAGCGTTCCGGACATAAGCAGCACCGGTTCCAGCAACGCGGCGGTATCGGCGAGACGCTTGGCGCCCGCTTCGTCCGTGTTGTGGAAATCCCAGGGTGTGGCGAGCAGCGCCAGCGCCCTGACATTGTCCGGGCAGCGCAAGGCGGCGGCCAGCGCCAGTAGCCCGCCCATGCAATAGCCCGCCAGCACCACCGGCCCGCCGGTTAGTTCGACAAGCGCCGCCACCGCCCGCTCCAGCCGGCCGGCGATGTAGTCGGTCAATGAAAACTGCCGCTCCACCGGGCCGGGCCAGCCCCAATCCAGCAGATACGGTCGGACGCTGCGTGCTCCCAGCCAGCGCAGCATGGAGCCGCCGGGCATCAGGTCCAGGATGTAAGCGCGGTTGATCAGGCTGGGCACAAACAGCACTGCCGGCCCCTCGACACTTTCGGTGTAGTTCAGCAGCCGGCTTTCGCCTTCCTCCCAGACCACCGGCGGGTCGCGCAACTGCCGCGAATAGGGGGACCGGCGATAGGCGGCGATGCCCCGGATGAGCTGCCGGTCGGCCGCCGCCAGAGCCTCGAACGACGGCTCGGATGCAGCCGGGCTAAGCGTTTCCGCGGCGAGGATGGCGCCGCGGCCGTTTCCGGGGGGGTTGTTGTTGTGGGCGATGACTGGATTGATCAAATTCGGCCAGACGCTGCTCCAGTTCGCGGACGCGCCGGCCAAGCCGCTCGATTTCATCCAGGCCAGCGTCAGATGCAGGAGCAGCGGGCGGGGGCCCCGCCGGCTTAGCGGTGCCGGCGCTTCCGGACGCGTGGTCATGCGCCCGCGACGCGGCGATGGTGATGCCGGACCATAGTGCGAGCAGTGCCGTCCAACCTTCGCGCAGCTCCCGGTCGGCCGCCATCGCCGTCAGCTCGCTCTGCCACATGGCCACCAGATCCTTGGCCAAGCCGTCGTCCATGGCGCATTCCTGTCCCCGGCGACCCGACGCCGGTTTTCCTCCTAGCCGCAATAGATACTAATCGCCAGAACGGTGGTGTCATGCTAGTCTTATCTAACGAGTAAATCGACGGTGGGGTTTGAGGAGGAGTAATACAGCCAAAATGGGCGAAACCGATGCGAACGCGGTCACGGCGCCTCCGGCGCCTCCGGTTATCGTGAAGAAATATGCCAACCGTCGCCTCTACAACACGGAAAGCTCCAGTTACATCACGCTCGAGAACCTTGCCGAAATGGTGCGCAAGGACCGCGACTTTGTCGTCTATGACGCGAAATCCGGCGAGGATATCACCCGCGGCGTGCTGACCCAGATCATCGTGGAGGAAGAGGGCAAGGGGCATGCCATGCTGCCCACCACCTTCCTGCGCCAACTGATCGGCTTTTATGGCGACAACGTGCAATCCGTGGTGCCGCGTTATCTGGAGCAGACGATGTCCAGCTTCGCGCGCCAGCAGGAAAGCATGCGGGCGGCGATGCAGAAAACCGCCGCCGCCTTTCTGCCGCCGGGCATGGAGGATGTCGGACGCAAGAACATGGCGATGATGGAGCGGGCGATGACTCTGTTCACGCCGTTCTATCGCGAAGGCGATGAAAAGCCTGACGCCACGTCCGAATACCGGGAAGAAATCCACAGTCTGCGGACCGAGGTCGAGCGCCTGCAGCAGCAGCTTGCGGCGTTACGCGCGCGGCCCAAACGGGACGAAACGTAAGCTTCCAACTTTAGCGGCACCCATCATCAGGGAGGTTGGTGTCTTCAAACAACAAGGTTACGAACCGCTTCGTTTTTCACGCCGCGCCGAATGGCTGGCCCTCGCCGGTTTCATCGGGCTGTGTCTGTGTGTCGGCATCTCCGGCGGCGGCGTTTCCGCGGTCAGTGTCCGGGCCTGGTATCTGTCGCTGGCGCGGCCGCCGGCGACGCTGCCGGACTCGCTGTTCGCGCCGATCTGGGCGGTCCTCTACGTCATGATGGCAGTCGCCGCGTGGATTGTGTGGCGTGAACCGGATAGCCGCCGGCGCCGGGCGGCACTGACGCTCTGGGGCTGGCAGTTGCTGCTGAACGCGCTCTGGGCGCCGCTGTTCTTCGGGCTACATCTGATGCTGCCGGCGCTTGGCGTGATCGTCGGTTTGTTCGGCGTTCTGGCGGTCACCATTTTGCGGTTCCGCGCGCTTAAGCCCGGCGCCGCGGCGCTGATGCTGCCGTATCTCGCCTGGGTCGCCTTTGCGGGCTATCTCAACGCCGGTTTCTGGTGGCTAAACCACTGAGCGCATGAGGCGACGGGGAGCGTGGTGAAACTTTCTTAAGCTTCGTCTGGCCCAATGCGGCGGAATGCATTAGGCTTGCGCGCCATGAAACGTTTCTCCCGCCTGTTGTGCCTGCTCGGCGGCCTTGCCGTGCTTCTCCCCGCCGCGGCCTTGGCGCAGCTCAGCGGCACCGGGGATGGCAGTGGCGTTGCCTCTCCCGGCGGGAGCGCCGCCGGTGGCGCGGGCGGGATACAGCCGCGCCCGCGGGTTCCGGATTTCGCCCCGCCGGCTGTGCCTGGCGCCGGCGGCCCGGCGCTCGCCACCACGCTGCCGGTGCCAAAAGCCGATACCGGTAATCCGACGACGGAGCTGTTCACCGCCGTCAATAGCGGCGATTACAATGCGGCGCAGGACGCGGTGAGCCGCGGCGCGGACATATCGGCGCAGAACGACCTGGGCGAGACGCCGCTCGACCTTTCGATCGCGCTGAACCGCAATACGATCACATTCATGCTGCTGTCCGCCCGTAATGAGGGCGCGCAAAGCGGACCCGTCGGCGCGCCGTGGACGCTCACGCCCCAAACTCCGACAGCGACGGCGCGCGGCGAGAAACATGGTAAGTTCAAAATGATTCCGGCGGCGATGGATGCGCCGCCGAGGCAAATGCCCGGCGATGACCCCGGCACGCCCAACCCCGGCGCCGGCTTTCTAGGCTTCAACCAGAACCGCTAGCGCGTTCGCCCAGCAGGTGGCCAAGCAGGCCGGCGGTCGAGCCATCATGACGCGATAGGTCGGCCTCGCCTTCCACCGCCGGTAATAGCCGGGTCGCCAATTCCTTGCCCAGCTCCACGCCCCACTGGTCGAACGCGTTGATGTCCCAGATCGCCGCTTCGACGAACACCCGATGTTCATACAGAGCGATCAGCGTGCCGAGGGTTGCGGGGTCGAGCTGGCGATAGGCCAGCGTGATCGAGGGACGATTGCCAGGAAAAACTTTGTGCGGCGCGAGAGCGGGCGGGTTGCGCGCGGCGGACTCGGCGAGCGAGCGGCCCAGCATCAGCGCTTCGCTTTGCGCCAGGCAGTTGGCGATCAGCAGCTTGTGGTGCGCCGCCATTTCCGGCTCGTGGCCGATCGCGGCGATCAGGAACTCGCAAGGGATCACGTCCGTGCCCTGGTGCAGCAGCTGGTAGAAGGCGTGCTGGCCGTTGGTGCCGGGCTCGCCGAACACCAGCGGGCCGGTGGGGCGCGCGACGGACAGGCCGGCGCGGGTTACGCTTTTGCCGTTGGATTCCATGTCGAGCTGTTGCAGATAGGCGGGGAAGCGGGCGAGGCGCTGGTCGTAGGGCAGGATGGCGCGGGCCGGGTAGCCGCAGATGTCGCGGTGCCAGATGCCGGCGAGCGCCAGCAGGACGGGCAGATTTCCGGCGAGCGGGGCGGCTTGAAAATGCGCATCCATCGCCGCCGCGCCGGCTAAGAAAGACGAAAAATGGTCCGGGCCGATCGCCAGGATGACCGGCAGGCCGACCGCCGACCACACCGAGTAACGGCCGCCGACCCAGTCCCAGAAGCCGAACACGCGGTCGTTGGCGATGCCGAAGGCCGCGACTTTCTCCAGCGCGGTGGAGACCGCGGCGAAATGGGCACCGACGGCGGCCTCGCCCAAGGCGCCGGCGATCCAGCGCCGGGCGGAATGCGCGTTGGTCATGGTCTCGGCGGTGGTGAAGGTTTTTGAAGCGATGATGAGCAGCGTGCGCGCCGGGTCCAGCCGGCGAATCGTGTCCGCCAGGTGCGCCGCGTCCACATTGGAGACGAAATGCAGACGCGGTCCGTCATGATACGGCGCCAGCGCGGCGGTGACCATCGCGGGGCCGAGATCCGAACCGCCAATGCCGATGTTGATGACATCGGTGAATGCTTTGCCGTCGGCGGCGGCGATTTCGCCGGTGCGGATGGCGGTCGCGAAGCTGGCAAGGCGGCGCAGCATTGCGGCGACGTCCGGCATCACATCCGCGCCGTCCAGTGGGATCGCCGCGCCGGTGTGGCGGAGCGCAGTGTGGAGCACGGCGCGGTCTTCGGTCGTGTTAATTCTCTCAGCCGCGAACATCGCGTCCCGCTTACTTGCCACGTCGGCTGCCCCGGCCAGGCGCAACAGCGAGCTAAGCGCGGACGGCGTGATCGAGGTTTTCGAAAAATCCAGCAGCAGGTCGCCGAAGCGGGCTGAAAAAGCTTCAAAGCGACTTGGATCGGTGGCGAATAACTGCCTGATGTCGGCGCCGGCGAGCGGCGGCAGGGCGGCCCAGATGTCGTTTAACGCTTGCGCCGGGCTCATCGCCCGAAGGCATAACAGTCGCGCAAAGCGTGCTCAACCTCCGCGGCCTGTTCGGGCGCCAGGCCGGCGCGCCAGCGGCCCATCTCGCCGGAGCGGCCGGCGTGGTGGCTGTGCCAATGGGTGCGCGGGTCCAGCCGGTCGCCGGAGACGCGGTCGGTCAGCACGTCCGGCAGGCGGTCGAGCCCCGCGATGTGCTTTTCCACCGCTTCACGCTGGTTGGCGGCGAAAATCGCCGCCGCGGCCGGCGGCGCCAGCGTGACCCCAAGCCAAGCGGCCAGCCATGCGGGCATTTCCGGGTTCTTGAAAAAGCCGCTTTCGTAGTGCCAAAGCCGCGCCCGTTTGTCCCGTGCGAACCCGGCGCAGAGCCGCGTCGCGGCGATCGCCAGCGGCAGCGCCTGGGCGAAACTATAGCCGTGGTAGAGCATCAGCGAAGTGACGGCGTCGCGCGGGTCGCGCATCGTTACCAGGATGCGCGTCGCGCGCGCCGCCAGGCCCAGCACCGTCGCCTCGTCGGTGATCTCGTGCGATTTTACGATCCAGTTGCCTGGCACGGCGAGCGCCGCCACGTCGCCTTTGCCGCTGAAGAATGTGGTGCGCAGCGGCGCCATACCGGCCTGCTCATGGATCTGCCGCGCCACGTTGAACGCCCAGGTCGAGGCGCTGGCATACATGCCGAGGCACCAGAGGACGCGGTTTTGCACGTCCCCGGTTTGGCAGCCTCTAATGACGATGTGAAGCCATTGGCGTTTGCCTTGGCCGGGACTAATCTGCACGCAAATGCACAAGTTTCTCGCGAAATGTGACGAGGCTTTGGCTGAGATCACCGCGCAGGGGCGCTATCGCCGGTTTGTGGCGCTGGAAAAGCTCGCCGACCGTTTCCCGTATTACTCCGTGACAATGGAAGGCCGCACCCGCGACATTCTGGTCTGGTCCTCCAACGATTATCTGGCGATGGGCACCGATCCGGCGGTGATCGCCGCCTCCATGGACGCCGCGCGGCGCAACGGCGCCGGCGCCGGCGGCACGCGTAACATCGCCGGCTCCTCGCCGCTGCACGTGGCGCTGGAAGAGGAACTGGCGGATTTGCACGGCAAGGACTCAGCGCTGCTGTTTACCTCCGGCTATGTCTCGAACCAGGCTTCGCTCGGCGCCATTTTAAATTCGTTGCCGGACTGGCAGGTGTTTTCCGACGCGCAGAACCATAACTCGATGATCGTCGGTATCAAGGATGGCCGCCGCGCTACGGTGAACGTGTTCAAGCACAATGACCTAGCCGATCTGCGCCGCTTGTTGGCGGCCGCGCCCGCGGCGGCGCCGAAGCTGATCGCCTTTGAGAGCGTGTATTCGATGAACGGCGACATTGCCCCGATCGGCGCGATCTGCGACCTGGCGGACGAGTTCAACGCGCTGACCTATCTGGATGAGGTGCACGCGGTGGGCATGTATGGCGCCCAAGGCGGCGGCGTGTCCGAACGGGACGGAGTGGCCGGCCGGGTCACGATCATCGAGGGCACGCTGGCGAAAGCCTTCGGCTGCCACGGCGGCTACATCACCGGCGACTTCAAGGTGCTGGACTATATCCGCTCGGTCGCGCCCGGCTTTATCTTCACCACGGCGCTGCCGCCGCCGACGGTGGCCGCCGCGCTAACCGCGATCCGCACGCTGAAGGCCGAGCCGGCGCGGCGCGCGCTACTGTTCGAGCGGGCGGCGATGCTGAAAGCCAAATTCGCCGCCGCCGGACTGCCGGTGATGGCGAGCGAAAGCCACATCGTGCCGCTGATGATCGGCAATGCCGCGCAGGCGACCGCAGTGAGCATGCGGCTGATCCGCGAGTTCGGCATGTATGCCACGCCGATCAACTACCCCACCGTGCCGGCCGGCACCGAACGCCTGCGCTTCACGCCCGGACCAAAACATACTGAAGCGATGATGGACACGTTGGTCCCGGCGCTTTGCCTTATCCTGAGCGAAGTGACGGTGGGTTAGAACAAGGAACTGCTTTAACGAAATCTTCGAACCGACAAGTCCGGCAGAAATACCGTGAGCACGCCGATGGCAGGCAGAAAGGCGCAGAGCTGATAGACGAACCCGAGGCTTGTGTGGTCGGCCAGCACGCCGAGAACGGCGGCGCCGATGCCGGCCAGGCCGAAGGCAAGGCCGAAGAACATCCCTGAGACCATGCCGACGCGGCCGGGCAAGAGGTCCTGCGCGTACACCAAGATGGTGGAGAAGGCGGAGGACAGCATCAACCCGATGATCACCGAAAGCGCGACGGTGGCGTACAGACCGACATGGGGCAGTGCCAAGGTAAACGGCAGAATACCGAGGATGGACGTCCAGATCACGGCCTTGCGGCCGATCTTATCGCCCAGCGGACCGCCGATAACGACGCCGGCGGCCGAGGCGGCAAGAAATACAAAGAGCAGGACCTGCGCGGTTTGCGTGGGCAGGTGGAAGCGCTGCATCAAGTAGAAGATGTAGTAGCTGTTGAAGCTGGACAGGTAGATAAACTTTGAAAACATTAGCGCGATCAGCACGGCGAGCGCGAGCCGGATCCGCGCCGCCGGCAGCGCCGCGGCGGCCGCTGGCGCGGCGCGCGCGGCGCGGCGTACATGGCCGGCGCCGCTTGTCCAGCGGCTGAGCTGGTTAAGGATGACCATTGCCGCCAAAGCGACGAAGGCGAACCAGGCAAGGCTGGGGCGGCCATGCGGCAGCACGAAGAAGGCGGCGAGCAACGGTCCGAGCGATTGGCCGAAATTGCCGCCGACCTGAAACACCGATTGGGCGAGGCCGTGGCGGCCGCCGGAGGCAAGCCGCGCGACGCGGGAGGATTCGGGGTGGAAGATCGAGGAGCCGATGCCAAGCAAGGCGGCGCCGGCGAGCAGCAGCCCATAGCTTGGCGCCAGCGCCAGAGCGACCAGCCCGGCCAAGGTGAAGCCCATGCCCGCGGGCAGCGCGTAAGGCTGTGGCCGGCGGTCTGTATAGCTGCCGATCAACGGCTGCAGCAGCGAAGCGGTGGTCTGATAGGTCAGCGTGAGCAGGCCGATCTGGCCGAAATTAAGGTTAAAACCACCTTTCAGGATCGGGTAGATCGCCGGCAGCAGTGACTGCATCAGGTCGTTCAGCAGATGGCACAGGCTGATCGCGGCCAGCACCGGCAGCACAGTGGCCCGCTTGGCAACAGGTGAAGCGGCAATTTGACTGACAGACATGCTGGTACGGCTCGCTCTATGACCAACCGGAAGATACGGTAAGAGGCCGGCCACCGCTATCCGCGAGGCCCGCGTTTTGCGGGCGGCCGGGTTGTCCGGGCTGTGCCGGCGGATCGAGGCAGCATGACATGGGCCCGGTTTCTGTTATGTCAGTGCCATGAGTGGCACGCCTCTTGAGTTGATCCGCAACTTTTCGATCATCGCGCATATCGACCATGGCAAGTCCACGCTGGCGGACCGGCTGATCCAGACCTGCGGCGGGCTGACCGCGCGGGAGATGTCCGAGCAGGTGCTGGACAGCATGGACATCGAGAAAGAGCGCGGCATTACCATCAAGGCGCAGACGGTGCGGCTGGATTATCCGGCGAAAGACGGCAAGACCTATGTGCTGAACCTGATGGACACGCCCGGGCATGTGGATTTTGCTTACGAAGTTAGCCGCAGCCTGGCCGCGTGCGAGGGCTCTCTGCTGGTGGTGGACGCGAGCCAGGGGGTGGAGGCGCAGACGCTGGCCAATGTTTACCAGGCGATTGACGCCAACCATGAGATTGTGCCGGTGCTGAACAAGATCGACCTGCCGGCGGCGGATGTGGAGCGGGTTCGCCAGCAGATTGAGGATGTAATCGGCATCGATGCCTCTGACGCGGTGGAGATATCCGCAAAGACAGGCCTGAACATCGAGGGCGTGCTGGAAGCGCTGGTGACGCGTCTGCCGGCGCCGAGCGGGGACCCCAACGCGCCGCTCTCCGCGTTGCTGATCGACAGCTGGTACGACCAGTATCTGGGCGTGGTGATTTTGCTGCGGATCAAGAACGGCGTGATCCGGCGCGGCCAGAAGGTGCGGATGATGTCGACCGGGGCGGTGCATCCGATTGAGCAACTCGGCGTGTTCACGCCGAAGATGCGGGCGATGGAGGCGCTGGGGCCGGGCGAGATGGGCTATATCACCGCCGCGATCAAGACCGTGGCGGATTGCAAGGTGGGCGATACGATCACCGATGACCGGCATCCGGCGGCCGAAGCACTGCCAGGCTTCAAGCCGAGCGTGCCGGTGGTGTGGTGCGGCCTGTATCCGGTAGACGCCGATGATTTCGAAAAGCTCCGCGACAGTCTGGGAAAGTTACGGCTGAACGACGCAAGTTTTCATTATGAAGCAGAGACGTCCGCGGCCCTTGGGTTCGGCTATCGCTGTGGGTTTCTCGGGCTGTTGCATCTGGAGATTATCCAGGAGCGATTGAGCCGCGAGTTTGATCTGAACCTGATCGCGACCGCGCCCTCCGTGGTTTATAAAATCTTTCGCACCAATGGCGCGATGGAGCTTTTGCACAACCCGTCCGACATGCCGGATGGCAGCGTGATCGACCATATCGAGGAGCCGTGGATACGCGCGACGATCATGGTGCCGGACGATTACCTCGGCGCAGTGCTGACGCTGTGCAATGAGCGGCGTGGCGCACAGGTGGACCTGACTTACGTGGGCAACCGGGCGATGGCGGTGTATCGGCTGCCGCTGAACGAGGTGGTGTTCGACTTTTACGACCGGCTGAAGTCGATCAGCCGCGGCTACGCCAGCTTCGATTACCAGATCGCGGATTATGCCGAGGCCGATTTAGTGAAGATTTCGATTCTGGTGAATCTGGAGCCGGTGGATGCACTGTCCTTCATCGCGCATCGCGGGGCGGCGGAGACGCGGGGGCGGGCGATCTGCGCCAAGCTTAAGGATTTGATCCCGAAGCAGCTGTTTAAGATCGCGATCCAGGCGGCGATCGGCGGCCGGGTGGTGGCGCGTGAGACGATCTCGGCTTTGTCAAAAGATGTGACGGCGAAATGCTATGGCGGCGATGTTTCTCGCAAGCGCAAGCTGCTGGAGAAGCAGAAAGAAGGCAAGAAGCGGATGCGCCAGTTTGGCAAGGTGGAGATCCCGCAAAGCGCGTTCCTGGCGGCTCTAAAGATGGATGCCTAGGGCACGCGGCGCAGCCTTGAGGTTGCAGGCGGGTTTGGCTAAGACCGGGCGGCGCGGGAGAGATGGCCGAGTGGCTTAAGGCGCACGCTTGGAAAGCGTGTGTGCGTGAAAGCGTACCCAGGGTTCGAATCCCTGTCTCTCCGCCAGGCAGTCCTGACATTCGTCTCTAACAGCTTGGCTGGATTTTGTTTGGCTTTGTAGCGGCGTCTTTAACCACCAAACCTGTTTCACCATCAACTGATCATCCTCATTTTCGTCTTTCTTGGGCACTCACGTGCGGCCGGTCTCTGCATGTTTGATGCGAGGTGAGGTTTGGCACTTTACCCGCAGAACAGGGAATTTTTGCTGTTTTGAGGCTTAGAACAGGTGCAGAAGCCGCATCTACGTTCGCGGGGGGGCCAAAAACGTGGCCGAATCAATGAGTTACCGACCCTCAACGGCACTTTCCTGTTCTTCGCAAGAACAGGTGGGTTTAAGCGACTTAACAGGCGCAATTTAACGCGGTATCAGGTGTTTTTAGAAGAATAACAGGCGAGCTCAATTACCTGTTCCAGTCGGCCCTTGGTGGCCCATCCCAGAATTTTGCGCTGCTCCGACCACAGCACGGGCAGGTCATGATCGGTCATATCTGAGAGGTTGAGATGCGGTGGTTGATTGCCGGCTAGAATGGCGTCCTGAATATCGGGCGCAAGGAAGGCGAGGCTGATGAGGCGACGCTCGTAGGTTGATGTCGGCGCGACCGCGATGGTTGGGGTACCGGCGCCGGCATCGTTGGTCATAGCACGTGCCGACCGAAGGGCTCCAATCAGGGTTAAGTTCGGACGCGACCCGCTGCTAACGCCGGCAATCATTTCGGCTCTACCGCGGCTCGTCGCGACCCGGAACGGCAAGGTCAGGCAGAGCCGAGCAGGATCAGCGGGATCCGGCGTCGCCGGCTCACCCGGCCCCAGTCTCTGCTCGATCGCGCGCTGCATCTTTGCGGACAGGAATACGACGATGTCGTTGGCATGGAGTTCAAGCCGCAAGACAAGATCGAGTGGCTGTTCCGGCGGGTTGGGTACGAGAGCCAAGAGGCGTGTGATGAGATATGTCTCGATGAGGGCGGCCGAGATGCGCCGCGGTAATGCATCTTTTGGTATCTGACCGCTGCCCTGTTGAAGCGGCGCTGACACGTAGTAGCGATACAGCCTGCCGCTGCGCCCGTAGGAGAAGGCCGGCGACATCGGCTGGCCATCGCCGTCGAAGATGCGGCCTAGCAGTGGCGCGTGCGCCTTTCCGCCTTCGGAGGTCTTGGGCCGCCGTATCTGGGCGTCGAGCTTGGCTTGAACCGCATCGAAGACGGCCTGATCGACTATGCCTGGATGCAAGCCTGTATAGGACTTCTCCAGATGGTTGATCTCACCGAGGTAAAGGCGGTTGCGCAGCAGGTGGAACAAGGCGCCGCGGCTGAAGCATCCACCGCCCCGCACAACGCCTTTGGCAGATGTGTGGCGCTTCGAGTTGATGGCTTGGTCGCGGAGTTGCCGCTGGAGCGCATGAACTGAGCCGAGCACCAGGTAGGTGGCGAAGATGCTGCGCACGATCTCGGCTTCATCGGGATTGGGAGTTAACGTTCGCGACCCTGGCGCTGGCAAGTCGTAGCCCAGCGGCAGGGTGCCCCCCATCCACATGCCCTTGGCTTTGGAGGCGGCGATCTTGTCGCGGATGCGCTCGCCGGTGACCTCGCGCTCGAACTGGGCGAAGGAGAGCAGCACGTTGAGCGTCAGCCGGCCCATGCTGCTGGTGGTGTTGAAAGCCTGGGTGACGGAGACGAAGCTGACCTGGTGACGCTCGAACAACTCGACCATGCGGGCGAAGTCGGCGAGCGAGCGGGTCAGGCGATCTATCTTGTAAACGACGATGATGTCGATCTTGCCGGCTGCAATGTCGGCGAGCAGCCGTTGCAGCGCCGGCCGATCGATGTGGCCACCCGAGTAGCCGCCGTCGTCATAGACGATCGGCAGCGCCTTCCAGCCTTCCGCCTTTTGACTGCTGACATAGGCGGCACAGGCCTCGCGCTGCGCATCGAGGCTGTTGAAGTCCTGCTCGAGCCCCTCCTCGGAGCTCTTGCGGGTGTAGAGCGCGCAGCGCCGGAGCATCGGCTTGCTTGCTTTCAAGGTCATGGCAGGCGCTCCTGCCGCAGGCCGAAGAAGCGCGGTCCGTTCCAGCGGGTACCGGTGGCGGCGCGGGCGACGGCTGACAGGCTGACGAAGAGCCGGCCGTCGAAGCGGAAGCCGTCGGCCTCCACCACCACTTCGATCTGTCGGCCCCGCCAGTTCCGCCGCAGGATCGCGCCCAGCCCGTAGGCCCGACCCTCTACCTCCACCGGACCTCGCCGGGCGAGCTTGCGCCTGGTGTCGGGCGTGAGGCCGCCCAGCACCTGCGCCTGCAGGCGCCAGCCCAGCATCATCCGCAGCAGCTGGACGGAGCGGAGCTTTGGCGGCGGCCCGAAGCGCGCTGCCCAAGCCGCGCGCAGACCGTTGAGGTCCAGGATCTCCAGAGCCCGGACCTCGTCTTCTATTGCGGTTGTGGAAGTCATTGCTGCACAGGCGGCTGCACTTAAGGGTGCACGTATTGCTGCACTCATAGCGGCACCGCCGTCCGGTAGCGGCGCACGTCGTTGATCTTCTCGGAGGTGATGACGTGGCCCTTGCCCTTCAAAGCGCCGGCTAGCGCCCCTCGTACCGAGTGGGCTTGCCAGCCGGTAGCCTTGCAGAGTTCGGCGAGGCTAGCGCCTTCCGGGCGTTGCAGCAGGCCGATGATCTGTTCGAGCTTGGAGGTAGGAGCGGCTGCTGCCGACGTTGAGGCAGCGCCCGACTTTGAGGCGGCACGGCGTGTAGCTGCAGCAGACTTCCGAGGTGCGGCTTTCTTGGGCGCTGAAGGGACAGCGGGGCGGGAAGGTTCGGCCTTTGTCTTCCGAGTTGTGGACTTGGAGGTGATTGTAGAGCTGGTCATGGTGGTTCCTCGTAGAAGGCGGTGGAACAATTTCCGCCGCTACCAGGACAAGCCCGGGAGGCCGAGTCGGACCAGCAATGCTCACACGTGCCGGCAAGTCCAGTCAGTTCTCGCCAGAACTTCAGCGCCTTAATAAAGAGAAACTTCTCGCGCGACTCGAGGTCGATGCTGTTTCGACCATAACCATGAACGGACCGACTGCCCTGTTTGCCCCCCTTGCTGTGGTTTATCGCGCGGTCGGCGAGCTCAAGCCTGACCCGCGCAACGCCCGGACCCACTCCAAGAAGCAGATCGAGCAGATCCGGGCTTCGATCGAGACGTTCGGATTTACAAACCCGATCCTCGCGGATGCCGCAGGCGGCATCATTGCCGGTCACGGCAGGCTGCTCGCCGCCAAAGCACTGGGACTGGCAGAACTGCCCGTCATCACTCTCGAGGGTCTTTCAGAAGTCCAGAAGCGAACGCTTCGTCTTGCTGACAACAAGATCGCCCTCAATGCCGGTTGGGATATGGAGATCCTTCGCCTTGAGCTCGCCGAACTCTCCATTGATGTCGACTTCGACCCTCTGCTGACCGGGTTCTCGATGGGCGAGATCGACGTCATGCTGAAGACAGAGGATCCCGATGACGAGGTCATCCCGGCGGTTCCGGCAAGCCCAAGAACCAAGCTCGGCGACATCTGGATCCTTGGCGACCACCGGATCGGCTGTGGCGACGGCCGCGACCCGAAGTTCCTGCAGGCGGTTCTGGGTGACGGCGTGCAGGTGAACGCGGCGTTCCTCGACCCACCGTACAACGTCCGCATTGGCGGTCATGCCAATGCGAAGGGGCGGCATCGGGAGTTCGCGATGGCCTCGGGCGAGATGAGTGAAGCAGAGTTCCGGACGTTCCTCTCCGAGACGCTAGGTGCCGCCGCACGAGTCTCGCGCAACGGGGCCGTCCATTTTGTTTGTATGGACTGGCGGCATTTGGACGACGTCTCGTCGGTCGGCCGGCAGATCTACGGCCAGCTCCTCAACCTCTGCTTCTGGAACAAGTCGAACGCGGGGATGGGCTCGCTCTACCGCTCGAAGCACGAGCTAATCTTCGTGTACCGGGTCGGGGCGGCGCCGCATCTTAATCAGGTGGAACTGGGTAAGCACGGCCGGCACCGCACCAACGTCTGGGACTATGCTTCGGTGAACTCCCTGCAGGGCAGCCGGCGCGAGGATCTAGCGCTGCATCCGACCGTGAAGCCGACGGGGCTGGTGGCTGACGCGATCCAGGATGTGACGAACCGCGGCGACTTGGTGCTCGACATCTTCCTGGGCTCGGGGACGACGCTGATGGCGGCGGAGCGTACCGGCAGGAGCTTCAGAGGCCTCGACATCGATCCGGCCTATGTGGACGTAGCGATCGAGCGCTGGTCGGCGCGAACCGGCCTCGAAGCACGCCGCCATGAGGAAGCGTCATGAGCCACAAGAAGACTGCGGGCACGGCACGTAATCCCGGCTGGTTCTCGAAGGGCAAGAGCGGCAACCCGAACGGCCGCCCGGCGGCAAGGTCGTCGGCGGCTTCTTCCAAAGCCGCTTTAGGCATCGTCTTGAACAAAACTTTGAAGGTCCTGCGTAATGGAGTCGAGCGCGTGATCACGGCGGAGGAGGGGTTGCACCACCGGACCTATCAGGACGCGGTCGCCGGCAGTCGTCTCGCGCAGCGGGAAGTTCTACGATGGATCACCAAACAAGAAGCTTGGCGGGCAAAACATAAGCCGAAGTCAGAATGTAAGGCCGTGGTGCGGCATGAGTCGCCGGATCCAGATAACGCTGATGACGCGCTAGTTTTGCTTGGGATTGCGGCCATCGACCTGGATAATAGGCGTCCGAGTGATAGTCGTCTGCGACTGCTGCTGGAGCCATGGGCAGTACAGGCGGCGCTGATCCGCCGGCGCAGCGCGACTGCGTTGAGCACCCATAACCTTAACGAAATTAAGCGCTGTACGCGCGATGCGAAGAGCTTGCGGTGGCCAAGCGGTGATGATGAGCAAGTCACAAAATCCGGAAGATAAGCTGGAGCCGCACGACCAAAGTAGCGGCTATGGGCAGCCACCGGAGGCGGCACGGTTCAAGCGGGGGCAGAGCGGCAATCCTAGAGGTCGCCCGCGCAACCGCCGGCGCGAAGCACCCTATGAAGCCGTGCTCGGCCAGATGGTGACCATCCGGGAAGAAGGCACGGAACGAAAGGTCACAGCGGCCGAAGCCTTCTATCTGCAAATGCTCAAACGCGGACTTGAAGGAAACACCGCTGCCGCTCGCGCCGCAATTGCTGCGATCGAACAGGTGAAGGAGCGGCAAGACGCAGAGGAACCGCTGATCATAACCATCGTTAGGTTTGGCGTCGATCCCGGGAGCGTCACACGCGCTCTTGAGCCACTACGGATGGCACGTAAGCTCGACCCCTACAGGGACACAGCGCGGATGGCGCTGGAGCCTTGGCTGGTCGAAGCCGCGCTCGCTCGGCTCGAAAAAAAGCGGCTTAGCCTGGACGAGCAGAAGGTCATCGTCAAAGCAACCAGGACGCCGAGGAAAGTCAAATGGCCCGACTGGTGGGTGGTCAGGCCGTGAGCGGATGAGGTTCCTATCAATCATACGACAACGCGGCTGCATTTCGCCGGGAGCGGAAGGTCGGCTTTTAGGCTGCGCTTTGGCAAAACGAACATTCGCACCGGACATTTGCCAAAGAAGTCGTTGATAAGGCGAACTGCTCCGGATGGTGCAGAAATCTTGATGGGGTGGACGGCCCCCGCTCCCGGCATCGATGTGCCAAAGTGGTTGTCGTTGAACACCACCACGAAGGAGCCGCCCACATGAAGATTAGCACGATTGGCTTGGATCTGGCGAAGCTTTGGTTTCAGGTCCACGGCATTACTTCCACAGGACAAATAGCCGTCCGTCGACGGTTGCGACGCAGCGAGGTGCTGGCATATTTTCGATCGCTGGAACCGTGTCTGGTTGGCATGGAAGCCTGCGCTACGGCCCATCATTGGGCGCGTGAGCTAACTGCTTTAGGCCACGAAGTACGGTTGATGCCGCCGGCCTATGTAAAAGCATACGTAAAGCGCAACAAGAACGATGCGGCCGATGCCGAGGCGATCTGTGAAGCAGTCACGCGACCGACGATGCGCTTCGTCCCTGTAAAAGATGCTGAGCAGCAATCGGTGTTAATGCTGCATCGAGGTCGTAACTTGCTGGTCCGGCAGCGCACCATGCTGGTCAACGCGTTGCGCGCTCACATGGCGGAGTTCGGCATCACCGCGCCGCAGGGGCTTGTTCATGTCGATTATCTGGCCACGGTCATCGATGACGAGGGGGCATCGTTACCCGAACTGGCCCGCTCGATCCTGCGAATGATCGTAGCGCAATACAATGATACGTCGGCCCGAATTCACGAACTCGAACGCCGGCTGGCCAAGTGGCACCGACAAAGTAAGGTCAGCCAATTGCTGGCAACAATTCCCGGCGTCGGCATCATGGGCGCCAGTGCCATAGCGGCCACTGTTACCGACCCGGCTTTGTTCCGAAACGGCCGGGAGTTTGCCGCCTGGCTCGGCATGACGCCGAAGCAGAACTCCAGCGGCGGCAAGGAACGGCTTAGGCGAACCAGCAAACGCGGCGACAAATACATCCGATGCCTGCTGGTTGCCGGCGCGGTCGCTGTTCTGCGGCACACACGCAATCGAACGACGAAGGATGCGGCATGGGTCCGTGGCTTGCTTGCGCGCAAACCAACGAAGCTTGCCGCCGTCGCGTTGGCCAACAAGACCGCCCGCATCGTCTGGGCAGTTATGGCGCGTGGCGAGGGCTACCGGAGTAAAGAACACATTGAGCAAGCCGCGTAACCGCAGCCAGCTCCACAGCATGCGAGGGTGAAGAGGAATTGATGGCGAGCGGTCGAGCCGCGATCGGGAGGACCCGGATAATTCAAGGCGCAACGCAGCGCGCAGTCTTGATAGGGACCCGATCAGCGAACTCCATCAGGGCCCGCGGTCATATGCGCCGCACCGAGAGGCCGGACATATGACTGCACCTGACCATATCGCCAAAAAGTTCCAAAAAACTCTTGCACGCGGGGGCCGTCCACATATGAATTGTGCACCAGTCACTCAATTTCCCCGGAGGTCATCGGTTGCCGGAGACAATCTGACCCTCAGAGATATGCCGGGAGCTTGGCTTGCCATTCGCTCATGAGGATCAACGTCCCCTCGACCGTCTCACCAGTGTTCACAAGTTCCAGCTCGCCAACCGGCGTTGCGTCATCCCATTGGAAGTGACCGGACAGGTAATCCAGCGCGTTACGCTTATAGGCGGTATCGAGATTGTCGAGCTGATCACCCTTGGTTTCAAGGATCGTGATCCGCTTGTTTTCGCCTTCCTTGTGAACGGCGAAGATGAAGTCAGGATATATCTTGGCCTTTTTCCAACCTTGGATTCCGTATTGCGTCCGTGCCACGTTCCTATGCCACCAAGTCAGCGCCTTTTCACCATCGAGATAAACCGCAACGTCGCGTTCGCCGCCGTTCAGCTCATTTTCGTAGATCGGAGAGAACAGGCTCTTTTCCAGCGGTCCCCCTGCCCGGTTGACCAACTGGCGGGCATTCTCCGGCTCCGAGGTTTCGACAGTGAACGGCATCCGCCAGTTGCGGCCGTCGAGCCGCAACCTGAATTGGATGCGTCCGGCTTCCACCTCAGCCTTGAACAAGGCTTCTGCCCGCGCATTGCGGGCCTCATCCAGCCCCTTGCGTAGTTCTTCGACAATCAGGCTGGCGATCTGGCCGAGCTTGGCGTCATCGAAGCCATGGGCGCGGAGATGGCGAACCGTGGCGGCAACGATTTCCCTGCCGACAAAGGGATTGATGACAATATCCGAGATCAGGCGCACCGCGTGCGCGGGGTCAAATTTGAGGGTTTCGGAATTGGCCGCGACGGTTTCGCCCACGAACAGCTCTTTGCCGTCATCGGATAGCCTGATCCGTTGAAGTTGGCTCTCGGCCGCTTGAGCGTTTTCCGGGACGCGATTCGCCAAGTCGGCCGGGTCGAAGCCCCGCCAGTCGATGGAGGACAGGAGATCGGTTTCATAATCGAGATCGCGGACTTTTGCCCCTTCCACCAGCATGACCTTGGGCAGATAAATTCCCGTCGATGTGAACGCGGCCCGGCGCTTGATCGTCCGGGTTGCGTTGCCGCTCCCCGCCGTGTCGTCCTGTGTCACCCGCAACACCAGATCGCCAAGGCCGTCTTGTTCGAGGCCATCCTTAATTGCTTCCACCACGGATCCGGTATCGGCGTGATGAGTAATCACATGGCACTCATCAAGCGCCTCAATCCCGGTTTTCAAAGCGCCCGGTTGCCGAAGGATGCGCCCGATAAGCTGCGTCATCGCATTGAGGTTGGAGCTGGCGGCAAGGCTGCACAGCACATAAGCGAAGGGGCAGTCCCATCCTTCTTGGAGGGCTTGTTTGGTGATGATCGCCCGCACGCGATTGATGGGCGAGAGCAGGTCTTGATTTTCCGGAGCGCTTAGGTCGTTTTGCTGCGCCGTCTTGATTGCGACCTCGGCCGCGTCAAAACCGGCCGTCAGAAGCCAGTCCTTCACGTCATCGGCGTGAATATACCCGCTTTCCCGCTGATCGGCCCCGGTGCGTTCGACCTGCACGAGCATGATCGGCCGGATATAGCGCCCGGTATCCGCTTGCAGGCGGCGGGCGTCTGCATCAAGGCTATTGAGCTTGGCGAGCGCGGCGTTGAGGCTCGCTTTCCAGTCATTGCCTTGGCGGGGATCGAGGTTGAGGGGCATCTTTATCATCCCCTCCCGGTCCAGCTCCCGGCCTGTGACTTCGACAAGGAGATTGGCATAACGCCCTTCGCGGGGACTGCGGCCGCCGCGCGGTTGAACGTCTTGCGGTGTAGCCGTCAGCTCAAGCACGAAAACCGGGTTGAAGCCGTAGAGTGTGCCGAACGCGAGGTCAGAGACGGCGCGGTGTCCCTCATCCATGACAACCACAGGCCGGATGATCCGTAGCGCGTTACCCAAGGAATCCTTCACCATCGGGAACAGCCCGACATAGGCGGACAGGTTGGGCGTAAGATCGAGCGCCGCCTTATGCGCCTGTTGTTCCCCTTCCGGCGGGAAAAATCCGTGAACGTCCCCGCGGTCCTGAAACATTTTCAGGGAGTCTTGGGTTTCGCGGTTCGCGGATTGCAGCATCAGCAGCATGACGCATAGGTTCGTTTCCACATCCCGCGCATCAAGCCGGTCGGTCTTTTCCATGATCCGCACCCGCCCGGCAGCGGCCCGGTCGAGGGCCTGCCGGTAGGGGTGCTGGCGGTCTTTCAGCCGCTTGATGGTTTGGGTGTAGATCGCTTCATTCGGCACGATCCACAGCACAAAGCCGATGTTGCGATCCAGATAGCGGCTCATAATCCGCGACACGGCCGAGACGGCCAGCCATGTCTTGCCGCCGCCGGTCGGCACTTTCAGCACTGCGTTGGGCACGGGCCGATTGCAGCCATCAAAGCGCGACGAAAACGGCGTTTTGGCGCGGGAAACGGGGAGTTTCCCAGCTGCCTTCATGGTCTGCCATGCCTCTTTGGCAAAGTCGGGCACGGGGATGTTGAGGTGCGGCTTACTGGCGGCAAGCTCTGCAACTTCAACGGCCTCTTTCTTCCGTCCCTTGAGTAGATCAAGATAGGCGTCAAGGGCGGCAATCACCCGGTCCTGATAGTCGAGCTGGCGAAACATGGCGTCAGCTCCGCTCGATCCGGTAGAGGGCGAACGGCAGCGGCACGAAATCGACCGGGATATTCTGTTCGGCCAGCATCTTCTGGCTCACGAAGCGGGCCGGAGCGATCACCAGATGACGCGCCTCCGGGTCAGTTGCTGCGAATCGCTTGGCGTGGGCGAGCGTGAGCGCTGCTTCCGGCGACTTGAGCCAGTCGAGATCGGGCTTGTAGATCAACCATACATGCTGACCTTGAACCCCGCCAAGATAAAAATCAGCCTCCTGCACTTTGGCAGGATTAAGCGCGTGGCTCGTCGCCATGTGGAACAGGGCCGCGCCAATCCCTTCATAAGACGGAAGCGTTTCCCCGCTCAGTACGCGGTCAAGTTCAACCGGGTCGCCAAGCGTGAAATAGGTAAACGAACCGCCAAATCCCTTTTTCAATAAATCATTTGTTGCCTTGGGTACACCTGACATGACGCGCATGACACGCTCGCGTGTCAATTCATCAGCGTACCCCTCCCCCTCTACCAAGATGAACCGACGCTCGCCGCTATCTGACGCGTTCAATTTCATCACGGCATGGGCAGTAGTTCCAGAACCAGCAAAGCTATCGAGGACTAATGAATTAGGCTTAGCGGCGAACGATAGGATTGTTTCTACAAGTTGAACTGGTTTTGGATTATCGAAAGCCTTTTCCCTATCAGGGAAAATTTCTCTAAGCTCATAAGCGGCTGCTCGTCCGTCTATTTCTATCACGCTTGGCAATTTGTCCAAGTATTCTCGTGCATAAACTTTTAACTCGATAATCTTATTGTGATCCTCTCCGAAAAGAATTCTATCCTTTTGAAGCAAATCCCTCATCGTTTCTTCAGGGAATCTATAGCCCATGAGAGGTTGTTTGCACGGTTTCCCTGTGGTGGGGTGCATAACATCATAGCGATAGCCCTCTTTTCCGGGGTTATGAACGCTCTGACTGCCCGTATAGATTCCATCTTGGTCAATATATTTATATCGATCAAGCGGCCAAAGTTCCGCCTTATGATCTCGAAACCACTTGGTATATGCAGATTTCATCTCTTCAATATCTTGGTATTGCGCTGCAAAATCCTTGCCAATTTTTACAAGAAGGTCTTTGACTTCCGAGAAGCGTGACTTCCAAACTTTCTCGACAGATTCTTTATTCTTCGCAAAACACACAATGTATTCATGCTCAACTGCAATTCTGGTTGGATTGTTGTCGGTAACATTCTTCCAGATGATAGTTCCGACCCAACTCGAAGGGTTTCCAGAAATTTCATCAAGCATGGTACGGAGATTATATAGCTCGTTATCATCAATACAGATGAATATAACGCCGTTATCTGACAGAAGATCGAATAGAAGCCGCAGCCTTGGCCACATCATGGCACACCATTTGTCATGGCGTAGGCCGTCCTCGATCCCAATAGGGTTGGATTCAAGCCACTCACGGATCATCGGCGCGTTGACGTTATCGTTGTAGCACCATCCCTCATTGCCGGTGTTGTAAGGGGGATCGATGAAGATGCAGTCCACCTTGCCCGCATAGAGCGGCAGCAGGGCCTTGAGGGCGTGCAGGTTGTCACCATGAACGATGAGGTTGCCATCAAGGGCAACCGGCCCGATCCCCTTCTTGTAATGCGGCACGAGCGGCCGAAAGGGCACGGCCAGATGATGGTTGTAAACGAACTCTTTGCCCTTGAAGCTCAGCTCAGTCATGGCTTTTCCCAGATCTATTTGCGACAGCAGCCACCACCGGGGCATGAGCGGCCTCGATAGCGACAAGCCGTTGATATTCCTCAATTGATACCACGACGACGACCGGGCGGCCGTGTTTCTCGACCACCACAGGCTCAGCCCGCGCTAGGTCAATCAAGCGGCCGAAGTTGTATTTCGCGTCCTTGGCGGATTGGGTTTGCATCGGCTCCCCCGACGACTCGATGCGTCTAGGCCATTTTGGCCAATCTGGCCAAAATGGCAAGCGACTAAAAGCGGCGGTTTAAGCTATCGCCTCACGTTACCCGAGCGCTTGGTGCATTATTTTTTACTTAAGCTCCACTTCGATTTTACTCAAAATATCGTTGACTTCTTTCCCAGCTAGGATTATTTCGAGTTTAATCGAAAGGTAATTGCGATGGACAGCAGTCAGGTGGTGCAGGCTTTAGGTGCGTTGGCCCATGAAACGCGGCTGGCGATCTTCCGTATGCTGGTCGAGCAAGGCCCGCATGGTCTCTCGGCCGGTCTTATCGCCGAGAAGCTTGCCATGCCGCCGTCCTCCTTGACCTTCCATGTACAGCACCTTCACCGGGCCGGTCTCATCAATCAGCGGCGGGTAAGCCGCCAGCTCATCTATGCGGCCGATTTTGCCGGCATGAACGGCCTGGTGGGCTTCCTCACCAAAAACTGCTGCGGCGGCCAGGCCTCTTGCGCACCCGTGTGCAAGCCGGCCGCGTCAACTTCTCAAACAAAAAGGAAAATTGCATGAAACGCCTGCACGTCCATGTATCGGTTGACGATCTCGACCAGTCCGTCCGCTTCTACAGCACGCTCTTTGCGGCCGATCCGGCCGTTGTAAAGCCGGATTACGCGAAGTGGATGCTGGACGACCCGCGCGTCAATTTTGCGATCTCGATGCGGGGCGGCACGGCCGGCGTCGATCACCTGGGGATACAGGTCGAGACGGCCGACGAGCTGCACGAGGTCTACGGCCGGCTGCAACAGGCTGAACGGCCGGTCCTGGAGGAAGGCACCACGACCTGCTGCTACGCCCAATCCGAGAAGTCATGGATCTCCGACCCGCAAGGCCTGTCCTGGGAAACCTTCCTCACCTCGGGCGAGTCCGGGGCCTTCTGCGCGCCAAAACCGGAACCGGCAGCCGGCGCCGCATGCTGCGCACTGAAGGCAACCGCGCATGTCTGACCGCATCTACAACGTCATGTTCCTTTGCACCGGCAACAGCGCCCGCTCGATCCTCGCAGAATCGATCCTGCGCAAGGATGGCGAAGGCCGTTTCAGGACCTTTTCGGCGGGGAGCCATCCCAAGGGCGAGGTCAATCCCTTCGCCATAAGGGTGCTTGAAGACCACAACTATCCGGTCGAGGGCATGCGCTCGAAAAGCTGGGACGAGTTTTCCGGACCCGACGCGCCGGCAATGGATTTCGTGTTTACGGTCTGCGACAACGCCGCCGGGGAAGTCTGCCCCATCTGGCCCCGCCATCCGATGACGGCGCATTGGGGCATCGACGATCCTGCGGCCGTAACCGGCCCCGACATCGAAATCGAGACGGCGTTCGTCCAGGCCGCCAAGTACCTGAAAAGCCGGATCGGCCTGTTCCTGTCCCTGCCGCTCGCCAGCATCGACAAGATGGCTCTCGGCACGAAGCTCCGCGAGATCGGCCGGATCGAAGGCGCATCGCTGCACCGCCCCGATGTCGCGTGATCGCGCTGGTCCATGAGTGAAACCCTCGCCGTCGCACCCGGCAAAGCCCCCTCAATGGGGACTTTCGAGCGATACCTGACGCTATGGGTTGCCCTGTGCATCGTCGTCGGCATCGGGCTCGGCCAGGCTCTGCCGGCGGTGTTCCACGCGCTTGGCGCTGCCACGGTCGCCCACGTCAACCTGCCGGTCGCCGTGCTGGTCTGGCTGATGATCATTCCCATGCTGCTCAAGATCGACCTGGCCGCACTCGGGCAGGTCAAAAGCCACTGGCGCGGCATCGCGGCGACGGTCGGCATCAACTGGCTGGTAAAGCCGTTTTCGATGGCCCTGCTCGGCTGGCTGTTCATCGGCCATTTGTTCCGGCCGCTGCTACCGGCCGGCATGATCGACGGCTATATGGCCGGTTTGATCCTGCTGGCCGCTGCACCCTGCACGGCCATGGTGTTCGTCTGGTCGAACCTGGTGGACGGCGAGCCGCATTTCACGCTGAGCCAGGTCGCCTTGAACGACACGATCATGGTGTTTGCCTTCGCGCCCCTGGTGGCGCTGCTGCTGGGCCTGTCCTCAATCACCGTGCCATGGGCAGCGCTGATCCTGTCGGTGATCCTCTACATCATCGTACCGGTCATCATCGCACAGCTTTGGCGGCGGGCGCTGCTGGCAAAGGGCGGACAGGTCTCCCTCGACCGTACCCTTCGCACCCTGTCACCCTTGTCGCTTTCGGCGCTGCTGCTGACGCTCGTGCTGCTGTTCGGCCTGCAAGGCGAACAGATTATGCGCCAGCCGGTCGTGATCGCCCTGTTGGCGGTGCCGATCCTGGTCCAGGTCTATTTCAACGCGGGCTTGGCCTATTGGGTCAATCGCCGTCTTGGGGTGCAGTGGTGCGTGGCCGGACCGTCGGCGCTGATCGGCGCCAGCAATTTCTTCGAGCTGGCCGTGGCCACGGCCATCGCCCTGTTCGGCTTCCAGTCCGGGGCCGCACTCGCAACGGTCGTTGGGGTTCTGGTCGAAGTGCCGGTCATGCTGTCAGTCGTGCAAATCGTTCGCCGGTCGCGTGGATGGTACGAACAAGGGTTGGTGCAAAATTCTTGATTATGCACCACTGTCGACGTCCGCTTTCGGGCAGCAGCAAGACCGACGGCTATGACTGGGTTTGGCGCAAAGCAGTCGGAGCGAGCAATGGATGGAAAGCTCTTGACGCAGAACGTTATCAGCCTGGCTGATCCAGCTTTTCGCCTTTCGCTACTATGTGAAGGATCTCATCGGGCAATGGCCTCTGCAACGTGGCAGCTTCTGGCCATGGTGCCCGCATCCAGACGTCCATCGCCTCCGCCGTCGTCAGGATCACCGGCATTGCCTTCGGATGAATTTGCCTGACGACGGCGTTTGCTTCGGTCGTGAGAAAGCCAAACAGCCGGTGCTGGCCGTCGACTGGATCGGCCTTGGTGCCGCGCCGACCATGCCAGGTCGTCCAGATGCCGGCAAAGGCGAACAGTGGACGGCTCTCGTCCAGAGCAAACCATACCGGCGTCTTCTTTGGCTTGGTGTCCTCCCACTCGCAGAACGATGTAGCTGATACCAAACAGCGGTTGTTGGGGCCAAGCCAAGCGCGCCAATGCGGACTGGCGATGTTGCGGATGTTGGTGATGGGCGCACCGCCAAATTGCGGCGGCCCCGGCATGCCCCAGCGCATCATCGTTAGCTCGCGGTTGCTCAGATCGTCGGCACCGTTGCAGACCACCGGCGCCATCATGTCCGGGAAGATCCCGGGCAAAGATGGCAGGTTGCCCGTCGTGTCGGTGGCGGCCCGCGTGAACTCCCGGATCGCCTGCTGGCCTTTGGTGACGCTGTAGAGGTTGCACATGAGTTACAAGCTCGGCGCCGGTTGCCGCGCCTGACGTCGGCGGTCTTCACGCATTTGCCTCTCCTCGATCTAGACGGCAATTGACCGGCCGCTCGACGTTTTTAAGCGCGACCGCGATTCCGGCCTGCTTCAGGATGCGCAACCATTCATACTGATGACCTGCCAGATGGTCGTTCTCCGCCTTGATCTCGATAAAGCGGTAGTCACTGTCGTTCCACAGGAACAGGTCGGGTAACCCTGTCAACGACGCTTTGAGTCTGACCCACCTTTTTCATGATTGGCGGTTTGAGACGCCGTCGATGACCTGCATGAGTGCTGGAGGTAGTACCGAAACGGCAACAGAACGGCCCGTTCCGCGGCGATGGCCGGACCATCAGCGACACGAGGCTCGGAGCGAGACGCGGTGTCCGTCGTCACGAATAAATTACCCTCACATGATGATCCCCAGGATCAACCGTTCTTCTTCTGTTCGCAAGGGCTTCCGGTCAAAACTTCACGCAGAAGCCGAGATTGAGTTTTCTCTAATCCAGATTCGGCGCTTGACTCTCCGCTTCTAGAACTAGAACAAATAGGCAACACCATCTTGTTCTTAGGGTAAAATCTGCGTGCTTCCTTCACCGGCGATCGCTCTTCTCCGCGATAAAATCCAACGTATTGAAACCGTTAGCCGACGCGCGTCCGGCGTTTTGCCATTTGGGCTGCAGGAGATGGATGGTCGGTTGCCAGGAGGCGGTCTTGCCATGGGCGCGCTGCATGAGGTGGCCGGCGGCGGCAATGGCGCCGTCGACGGTGCTGCCGCGGCACTTTTCACTGCCGGTATCGCCGCCCGGACCAAAGGCAAGATCCTGTGGTGCGTAATCCGGCAGGATCTGTTTGCGCCGGCTTTGGCTCAAGCGGGTCTGGCGGCGGCTCGTGTGATCTATGTCGAGGCTGGCGATGAGAAAGCTGTGCTCGGTTGCTTCGAGGAAGGTCTACGCCACGGCGGCCTGGGCAGCGTCGTCGCCGAGGTCGGCCGGCTGTCGATGACCAATTCGCGGCGGCTGCAACTGGCGGCTGAAAGCTCCAGCACGCCCGGCATCGCGATCCGCCGCTGGCGCCGGCAGAGCGACGCCGCCGACTTCGGCCAGCCGACCGCGGCGGTGACGAGGTGGCGAGTCTCGGTGCTGCCTTCGGTGGTGCTGCCGGTGCCGGGCATCGGCCGCGCGCGTTGGCAGGTCGAGTTGATGCGATGTCGTGCCGGCGAGAGTGCCGACTTTGAAGTGGAGGCGTGTGATGCCAAGGGTCGTCTCGGTGCTCCTGCCCACCTGGCCAACCGACCGGCTCATGCGCAAGCAGGCGACCGCGGCACGACAAGTCAGAGAGCTGGCGGCTGAGACAGCTGTTAGCAACAGGGAACAACCAGCTAGTGGGCAATCGGGCAGAGCTTTAGCAGCCAAGGGGCCGCCGCTTCCTGCTGGTCGACGTGCCGCTCTACCTGCCGATCAACCTGATGCCGAAGCCCCTCTCATCCTGACCAGCCGAAGCGGAAACCGCAGGGAGGTGTTCGCCCTAAACGCCGCGGCGAAAGCTGCTGGACTTCGCGTCGGCATGCCGGCCACAAAGGCGCAGGCGATGGTGCCGGGCCTGATCATCCGCGATGCCGAGCCGGTGCAAGATGACGAGGGGCTGTGGAAGCTAGCGGTGTGGGCACTGCAGCGCTACTCGCCGGTGGTCGCCGCCGATCCGCCCGATGGCTTTGTCATCGATGCGACCGGTGCCAGTCATCTGCACGGTGGCGAGGCAGCGATGCTTGACGACATCGTGAACCGGCTCGCAGCAGCTGGAGTCACAGCGAGAGCGGCAGTGACCGACACCTGGGGATCAGCCCACGGCTTTGCCCGATACGCTACCAACGGCGGCGGCACACCATGCCTCGTTCTTCCTTTTGGCAAGTTCCGCGAGCCGTTGATGCGGTTGCCGATCGCTGCCCTTCGGTTGCCAGCCGACATGGTTGCCGCCCTGCGCAAGCTCGGCTTCGACAGCATTGGCGATCTGGCAGACAAGCCGCGCGCGCCGCTCGCGCTGCGCTTTGGCCCCCAACTGCATCGCCGCCTCGATCAGGCGGTGGGTCGGATTGTTGAGACAATTGACCCGGTGCGGCCGCCAGAGCTGATCGAGGTGCGGCGGCTGTTCGCGGAACCGATCGGCGCTCCGGAGACCTTGCATCGCTACACCGGCAAGCTGGTAACGCAGCTGTGTGAGCAACTCGAGGCGAAGGGTCTCGGCGCCCGCCGGCTGGACCTGCTGTTCCACCGCGTCGACAGCCAGATGCAGGCGATCCGCGTCGGCACGGCAACACCGGTCCGCGACGTCAAGCGCCTGACCCGCCTACTCTGCGATAAGATCGAGACCATCGATCCCGGCTTCGGCGTCGAGACCATGAGCCTTTGCGCCACTTTAGCCGAACCGTTCGAGTGCCGGCAGGTGATGACGTCGTTGCTGTCGGACGAGCCCGACACCGATGTCTCCGGCCTGATCGATGTCCTAGCCAACCGGGTCGGTGAGGACCGGCTGTACCGCTTTGCGCCCGTGGCCAGCGATGTGCCAGAACGCTCGATTTGCCGGGTGGCGCCGGCGTCGCCGGATGACGGCGCAACCTGGCCGGACAACTGGCCGCGGCCCTCACGGCTGCTGCCGATGCCGGAGCAGATCGAGACGGTGGCACTGCTGCCGGACCATCCGCCGGTAAGCTTCAGCTGGCGCGGCATCCGCCGCCGGGTGAAGCGCGCCGATGGCCCCGAGCGGGTATTCGGCGAGTGGTGGAAGCGGGACGCCGAACTGGCGACGGTCCGGGACTACTTTCAAGTTGAGGACGAGAACGGCGAGCGCTTCTGGATTTACCGCGCCGGCGATGGCGAGGATGCCGCCACCGGCTCGCACCTCTGGTTCCTGCACGGCATCTTTGGATGAACAGTGACGATTATGAAGATGGTGATGGTGATGAGCGTGACAGCCGAAACAGTGCTGGCGGCGCCGAGGGTGGCGCCGACGGTAGTGCAGCCAGTCGCGATGATGCGGGCACCGCCCGCACGCGAACCAGATCGGGACCGCGCTACGCCGAGCTACAGGTCACGTCGCACTTCAGCTTCCTGCGCGGCGCCAGCTCCTGCGACGAGCTGTTCGCGCAAGCGGCGCATCTCGGCATCGAGGCGCTGGCGATCGTCGACCGCAACAGCCTGGCCGGCATCGTCCGCGCCTGGGAGGCGGCAAAGACCACCAAGATCAGGCTGATCGTCGGCTGCCGCCTTGATCTGACCGACGGCATGTCGGTGCTGGTCTACCCAACCGATCGCCCTGCCTACGCCCGGCTGTGCCGGCTGCTGTCGCTGGGCAAACAGCGCGGCGGCAAGGCGCAGTGCAAGCTCGATTGGGCCGATCTCGTTGCCTATGGCGAGGGGCTCATCGCCGTGCTGTTGCCGGATGAGGCGGACGATGTATGCGCCATGCGTCTGCGCCGGCTGGCGAGCGCTTTCGGCCACCGCGCCTATCTCGCGCTGACTCTACGTCGCCGCCCGAACGACCAGCTGCGGCTGTTCGAGCTGTCCAACCTGGCGGGGCAGGCAAAGGTGGCGATCGTGGTTACCAACGACGTGCTGTTCCATGAGCCGGGACGGCGCATCCTGCAGGATGTCGTGACCTGCATCCGCCACAACGTCACCATCGACGGTGCCGGGTTCAGACGCGAGCGGCACGCCGACCAATACCTGAAGCCACCTGAGGAGATGCATCGGCTGTTCGGCCGCTACCCCGGAGCGCTGGCGCGCACCGTTGAGATCATGGAGCGCTGCCGCTTCTCTCTGCAGGAGCTGAGCTACCAGTATCCGGAAGAGGCGCTGATCCCCGGCCTGACACCGCAGCAAGCGCTGGAGAAGCTGACCTGGGAAGGTGCGAACTGGCGCTTCGAGGGCGAGGTGCCGGACGACGTGGTGGCGACGTTGCGGCACGAGCTGCGGCTGATCGAGACCATGCAATACGCGCCGTACTTTCTGACCGTGAACTCAATCATCCGCTTTGCGCGGAGCAAAGGCATCCTCTGCCAGGGCCGCGGCTCCGCCGCCAATAGCGCGGTCTGCTACGTGCTCGGCATCACCTCGATCGACCCCAGCCGCAACGACCTGCTGTTCGAGCGCTTCGTCTCCGAAGAGCGCCGCGAGCCGCCGGACATCGATGTCGACTTCGAGCATGAGCGCCGGGAGATCGTCATCCAGTGGGTCTACGAGACCTACGGCCGCCACCGGGCGGCGCTGTGCTCGACCGTGATCCGCTACAGGACAAAGGGCGCGCTACGCGATGTGGGCAAGGCGCTCGGCCTGCCGGAGGACCTGATCTCCATGCTGAACGCCCAAGTGTGGGGCTGGTCGGAGGAAGGCATCGAGCCGAAGCATGCGGCGGACCTGAACCTAAACCTCGGCGACCGCCGCCTGAAGCTGGCGATCGATCTGGCCCGCCAGCTGATCGGCACGCCCCGGCATCTGTCGCAGCATCCTGGCGGCTTCGTCCTGACGCAGGACCGGCTGGACGAGCTGGTGCCGATCGAGCCGGCGGCCATGGCCGATCGGCAGGTCATCGAGTGGGACAAGGACGACATCGACGCGCTCAAATTCATGAAGGTCGATATCCTGGCGCTTGGCATGCTTACCTGCATGAAGCGGGGCTTTGACCTGCTCCAGGAACACAAGGGCATCGCGCTCGACCTCGCCACCATCCCGTCGGAAGATCCCCGCACCTATGCGATGATCCGCAAGGCAGACACGCTCGGCACCTTCCAGATCGAGAGCCGGGCGCAGATGAACATGCTGCCGCGGATGAAGCCCCGCACTTTCTATGACCTGGTGATCGAGGTCGCGATCGTGCGGCCCGGCCCGATTCAGGGCGACATGGTCCATCCGTACCTGCGCCGCCGCGAGGGCAAGGAGCAGGTGGTCTACCCGAAGCCCGAGCTGGAGAAGGTGCTGGGCAAGACGCTCGGCGTGCCGTTGTTCCAGGAGCAGGCGATGCGGGTCGCGATCGAGTGCGCCGGTTTTACCGCGACCGAGGCGGATCAGCTGCGGCGCTCGATGGCGACGTTCAAGTTCACCGGCGGCGTGTCCCACTTCCGGGACAAGCTGGTGCAGGGGATGGTGGCCAACGGCTACGAGCAGGCGTTCGCGGAGCGGACCTTCTCGCAGCTAGAGGGTTTTGGCAGCTACGGCTTCCCGGAGAGCCACGCGGCGTCCTTTGCGCTGATCGCTTACGCCTCATCCTGGTTGAAGTGCCACCACCCGGATGTGTTCTGTGCGGCACTGCTGAACGCCCAGCCGATGGGCTTCTATGCGCCGGCGCAGATCGTGCGGGATGCCACTGAACATGGCGTCGAGGTGCGGCCGGTCTGCATCAACCGATCGCGCTGGGACTGCACGCTTGAGCCGACCGGCGAAGAGGTCGATGAGCAAAACCGGTTCGCGGTGCGGCTCGGACTGCGGATGGTGAAGGGTTTGGCCAATGCACATGCCGCGACAATCATCGGCAGCCGCGCGAACCAGCCCTTCGTCTCGGTGGACGATCTCTGGCGCCGCGCATGCGGGCGCCGCGCTGGTGTACCGGCGACGTCGCTAGTGCAGATCGCAGAGGCTGACGCGTTCCTGCCATCGCTAAGGCTGGCGCGGCGGGAGGCGCTTTGGGCGATCAAGGGGCTCCGGGCTGAGCCGCTGCCGCTGTTTGCAGCTGCCGCCGCCAGTCACGAAGCAGAGATCGAACCGGAACTGCTCGAACCGCCCGTCAGCCTAAAACCGATGTCGGGCGGCGGCGAGGTGGTGGAGGATTACGTCCATCTTGGCCTGACGCTGCGGGCTCATCCGCTGAGCTTCCTTCGCGATGAGCTGCGCAGCCGGAAGATCGTCACCTGCGCCGAGGTAGCCACAGCGAAGGACAACAAGTGGCTGGAGACCGCCGGCATCGTGCTGGTCCGCCAGAAGCCGGGTTCGGCCAAAGGCGTGATGTTTATCACGATCGAGGATGAAACCGGCGTCGCCAACCTCGTGATCTGGCCGAGCCTCTACGAGAAGCAGCGGCGGATCATCCTGTCGTCCAGCATGATGGCGGTGCACGGCCGTGTGCAGCGCGAGGGTGAGGTGGTGCACCTGGTCGCGCATCGGCTGACCGATCTGTCGGGCGAGCTGGCAAGCCTCGGTGAGCGGGAGGAGAACTTCCCGGTGCCGCATGGACGTGGTGATCAGGCCAAGACAGGAGGAGGGCCTGATCCTCGCGACGGGCTCGGACGGAGGGTCCGGGACATCTACATCCCCGACCTGCACATCGACACGCTTAAGGTAAAGACGCGTGATTTTCGGTGATAATCTAGATGCGCGGCAACCGTTCCATGAGCACAAACTGTTTCAGCTTGCTGATACGAGAATACGTCAGAGCCATGCTAGCTTTTCGAGATCCTCTTCCGACCCGAAGACGCGGCAGGCGGGATGTGGCCGGGAGCATACGGTCACCTTTGTTTGAGAAAACTCGAAAGCAGACCTTCTTGGACCTAACTAATACTGGACAAATTTGCCAAATTCCGCCGCTCCCTAGAACGTGCTGCTCGCCTCTTCGCCGCGAAAGAGGGACTTCCGAGCTTCAGTTGATCGAAGAATACTTGGTTCCGAAGCTCAGCATCCCGGAGCATCTTTGCGAATGAGATTACCCGAATATGAGCATTATGAACCGTTGACCAGCCATAATATCCTTGTCCGTCAGGCATCGGGTGTTGTGCAAGTGACGCTTCAAAAAGAGTCCGTGATGCCGGCGTCAACTCGCATACTATGATGCATTCAAAGGGCGTATTTCTGGTTATATCCGAGATATGACCACCATCTACATCAGTAACCTGTGCTCCCCGAAGCTCCTCAATGTACCTTAAAACCTGGCGTACTGGGTCCTGGCTTGGCCGTTCATCGCCAGGTCGCTTAAATTCAACAATAACTACTGGATCGCTCATCCCCGTTCGGCGGAAGCCAAGGGGATTAAAGAAAATAAGATCGGGCTCCTTTTGAGAGTCGGCACCTTTGGAGATTGAATTGATCGATTTGTCTGACGCGAAGAAATCATAAGTTCCTAGAGAGTCATCAACCATCCAAAGATTATGTCTATGATGATCCCCAGTCCGATATATCTCACCCATTGGGCAAATCAGCTCGTGTACGACTCGTTCATAGTGGTATGATTTCTGCTCGTCATCTTTGAACTTCAAAAGAACGTTTGCGAGTTGAAGAAGTTGATGACGCTTGACAACCAGCTCCGCCAATCGCCCTTTTTCTTGGCCTTGAATATCCTCGAGCGTAGCTCGGGCTTGTTGCCGTGCCTCTTCGTCGAGGGACTGAAGGTTGTCGAGGGCATCGATGCGCTTACGAAGTTCGCGCTCGTCTCTATAGAGGAGAACGAACAAATTTTGAGCTATCTGTTCGTCGTCCATTCCCGGAGCCAAATTGACGACATAGTCATCTATATTCTCAAATTGAGTGGCGAGCTGAGGATGTTCTGCCAGAAGCCCTTCAACGGTCATCTTTTGCCGAGCACGTATTTTGCTAATGTGGTTTTCGAGAAATTGTTCGGTTGCTTTAAGTATTGCATCCTCTAATATTTCTCGCTGCTCTGCAGTCAATTTAAATCCCAGCCGTTCTTGATCTACGCGCTCGTCGAGAAAATTGCTCCGGACCACCGCGACATACGACTTCCCGTCGGGTAGCTCCTTGAGAGCGTATTTTCTCTCAATGGAGATTGGTTCTCCCACCAGCCTTCCATGCCCCGTCAACAAATATGCGTTTCGTAGCGATGTCGATATAGAATTTTCAACAAAAAGATGGCTTACAGTAATGTCTACCGGGCCAGCACCAAAGTTGGCCTGCACAGTTTGTATGATTGGCTCCTCGACCTTGCCGCTAATAAAGTCATTTAAGCTCGATACTTCGCCGTTGTTGTTTATCGTAATCGATGGCAAAGTTCCTGAGATAAACTGTGGGAAAAAATGAAGTGCCAAATCCTTTAGATAAGAAATTGGGCGAACACCACCTCGTTGTTCTCCTCTTAGTTTGGATAAAGTAATAGTTGTATTCAATTCTTGGCCTTGTGCAGGCAAGACACGCTTATAGGCAATTGAATTTGGTTTTTCTGGCATAAATCGAAACCGAACTTTATTTGTCGATTTTCCGTGTTTTACGATACTCTCCACTCGAATAGTTTGAAACATCTTTATCCAGATAAACCTTCCAACTCCTTTTCCTCCTCTCTGATACTTGAATCGGCTGTCGCTCGTCTCGAATGACTCTAGATTTTCATCGGTGAAACCAACTCCATTATCTGCCACAGAAATTGCGGATATGTCATTCTCTTTATCTAGAGAGATTTTGACTGCGACCTTGCCTTTCTTGGCAGCGTTCTCTTCCCCAAATCGGTCATTAATTGAATGTATTGAATTGCTCACAGCTTCATAAACTGAATATAAGATTGCCGTTTTACCGTCGGGCAGACGCATATTGTTGATACGGCCTACAACGTCGAACTTCATTATACTTTCAGGCCAAGAGGCCGCCCCCGCTGTTTGACTGTAGTAACAATGAGCATTTTGGCGCTGTCAATAATGGTACGGCTCTGGACAAAAGAAGGCAACGTTCCCGCACTTGACTAAGTCAATCGTTATGCCGTACTCCTCTTGTCGAGAGGAAGAGATTATGGCCCGCCAGAAACAGCCGCAACAGATTATGCAAATGTCCCTCCTCCAGTGGGAAGCCGCATTCCCTGACGAGGAAGCTTGCCGCGCGTATGTTGTTTCCCACCGCTGGCCGAAGGGAATTAAATGCCCGCGTTGCGGCAACGTGAACGTGAAGCCGCACGGCACGATGGCGCATAATTGGCTTTGCAATGAGTGCTCCCCGGCCGGGACAAATTATAGGTTTTCCCACATTACCGGGACGATCTTCGCGAACACGAATAAGCCGTTACGCGATTGGTTCCGCGTCATTCACCTTATGGTGACAGGCAAGAAGGAGATCAGCGCCCGGCAGGTGCATCGCTACATGGGCTTCGGCTCCCTCAAAACGGCTTGGTACATGTGCCACCGTATTCGGGGCGGTATGCAGGACGAGGGCTTTCAGAAGCTCATGGGCTTTGTGGAGGTTGATGAAACCTTCGTCGATGGCAAGAACAAGAACCGGCATAAGGACCGCCGTCGAGACGGCTCTGGCGGGACTGGCGGCGCGGGCAAGGACATCGTGGCAGGGCGGTCAGCCGCAAGGGTAATGTCGTGGCGCGGGTCATCAAGAGCACTGATCCCAAGACCCTTCAGTCTTTCGTTCGCGGCGCAGTTTCTGAAAAAGTGAGCCTGCTCTGCACTGATCAGTGGGTTGGCTATCGCGGCCTCGATAAGAACTTCCCACAAAGCACTGTTGATCTCTCGCACGGTCAGTACATTCTCGGCGCAGTCCATACACAGACAATCGAATGCTTCTGGTCCATCTTTAAGCGCGGCGTGCTCGGCACCTTCCACAGGGTCTCTGCAAAGTATTTGCCGTTCCACATTCCGAGTTCCAGTTCCGCTATAACAAAAGGCGAAACCCGGACATTTTCGGTGAGGCCGTGAGCGGGTGTTAGTGCGGCGCAGCGTCACACTTGTATTGATACCTGTTTTAGCTGTGGCCTTGCTGCTATGGGGTGCTTTGTCACTTCGTGGGCCGGTCCCAGCCGCTCAGTATCAGATGTGTCTCAATGCAGCACAAAATAATACCGCTGAGCACCCAGAATGTAAAAGTACCGAAACCATATTCAGGGAATCCGTCACTGACCCGATTGCTTACTACAGTTTCTGGCTGACCGTTTTTACCCTTGTACTGGCCATTGTTGGCGTCGCTCAATGGGACTTGATTTCGCGCCAAATTAAGCTGACTGAAGAACAGTTCATCGTGGAGCACCGGCCGCGTCTTCGCGTTAGAAATTTTTACATTGATCCCAACAGAGCTGCGGAGAACGACGGCGCCTTCACCGGACAGTTTACGGTTGTAAACCTTGGCGACTCTGACGCGGCCATAATCAGTAGTCACATCATTATTTATTGGTACAACGGTGAGTTGCCCATGAAGAGACCATTTGATGTGGACAACCCCAACAACCAGTTTCCGCTTATCAAACTGAAGGCGGGCGATCCTTACCCTGCCATATTCGGCCCCCAACAGATCAAGAGGGACTCTGAACGGTCGACAGGAGAACACATTTCTATAATGGGTTTCATTGACTACAAAAGCGCGGTTGGCACACGTCGCAGAACCGCCTTTTGCCGAACATATCATCTCGCAAGCAAACGCTTCACCAAAAGTGAAAACGAGGATTACGAGCATGAGGAGTAGAGCGCTGGTCTGTCTCCACCAGCTTAGAATATGCCTTCCGTCATAGTCAAGTTCGGGAACACCGCCCAAAAAAGGCATATTCGTTTGGCTTCTGGCACGGAGCCCCGTGCGGGTGGGTTGCCCCTCAGCACCCCAACCTGTCACAGGTGTCTGCTTCCGGGATCATGCTTAAGGCTCTTAAGTCCTTAGAGGCCGCAAAGTAGCCGCGACGTGGCCTGGCCCGTCGCTGAACAGCAGATCTCAGCAATATGGAGACGATATCGGGCATTTGTTTTCGCAGGGTAACAGATCTGATAGCCCGAAGCGGACGCCGATAGTGGGCGTCCGCTGGTCGCGTCTACCGCGCTTGTTCCGCCAGGGCTTTGTTCATCGTCCGAAATGCTTTCGCGGCTCAAGCGACTTGGATAGTCCTTGACGCGGGAGGATCGCTGAGGTGTCGATGGCAGTCGAGGTGATTGTCCGCTCCTGGTGGCTAAGGACGATCTAGTCAAACGGGGAGGTGCTGGTGACGTTAATACGCGCGATAGACATCTCAAACTTCAGGTCGATCAAGAAACTCACGTGGCTACCATCCGCCGGCATCAATTGCCTGGTCGGACCAGGTGACGGTGGGAAGTCGAGCATCCTTGACGCGATCGATCTTTGCCTGGGCGCCCGCCGTTCCGTGACGTTCACCGATTCTGACTTTTACGGCCTTGCTATTTCCCAGCCGATCCAGATAAGCATCACCCTTGGCCAACTGGACGACACGCTCAAGAACATAGAAAGCTACGGCGACTACCTCGTTGGCTTCAACGTCGCCACGGGACAAATCGAGCCGGAGCCAGGTACTGGCCTCGAGCCTACCCTCAATTTGCAGCTGGCCGTGCAGGCGGACCTGGAGCCAGAGTGGACGCTCGTCTCTCCACGCGCCCAGGCGATGGGCCGTACGCGCAACCTGGCCTGGGCAGATAGGGTGCGCATCGCGCCGGGACGTCTCGGTGCAACTGGGGACAGCCACCTGAGCTGGCGGCGCGGCTCGGTGGTAAGCAAGCTGACCGACGGGACCGCGGATGCGCAGGCAGAATTGATGCGCGCTGCCCGCGAGTTGCGCGAGGAATTTGATACGACCAAGTTGAAGGAGCTCGATGCTCCGCTGAAGCTCATTCTGGCCGAGGCCCAGGCGCTTGGTCTTCCGGTCGGCAAGGTTATCCAGGCAATGCTTGATGCCGGCTCGGTCAATTTCAACGCCGGGACCATTTCTTTACACGACGAGATCGGCGTCCCATTACGATCTCTTGGCGTCGGATCATCGAGACTTCTGATCGCTGCCCTTCAAAGGAAAGCGTCGGCGTCAACGACGACGTTCTTGATCGATGAACTGGAGTATGGGCTTGAACCGCATCGGATCATCCGGCTGCTCGCGACTTTGGGAGCGAAGGATCAAGTTCCGCCGTTGCAGATTTTCGCCACTAGTCACTCTTCGGTGGTCACTGCCGAACTCAGCGCGGAGCAGCTCTTTGTCGCCCGGCGTGGCGCTGACAGCCACACCGTATTGCAAGCGAGCCAAGCTGGGGATGTCCAGGGGGCCATACGCTCCAACCCTCACGCCCTGCTCGCCGCCAAAATCATCGTGTGCGAAGGCGCCAGCGAAATCGGACTCGTACGCGGACTAGACCAGCGCTTCAGTAGTGACGGGCAGCCTGCGCTTGCGACCCATGGCGCCACCGTGGTCAACGGCAACGGCGACGAAACATTTAGACGCGCCATAGCCTTTCAAACGCTTGGTTACGGGGTCGCCATATTGAGGGATAGTGACAAGCCAGCACCGGCGAAACTGGAGGCAGCCTTCCTCAAGAATGGCGGACAGGCTTTCGCCTGGAGTGCCGGCCGGGCACTCGAGCAGGAGCTGTTCGCAGCTGTCCCGGACCAGGCAGCCAAGGCGCTGTTGGAGTTGGCGATCGAACTTAAGGACAAGGACGCTGTGCGGGCCCACATCGTAAACGTCTCCGCAAAAGCAGCGAGCCTGGCTACGATTGAGGCTGAGCTCACAGTTGGAGCGTTGGGGGCTGCCAGTCGCAAGGTCCTTGGCAACGCGGCCGCCCGATATGGCTGGCTCAAGACTCAAACGTCGATGGAGATCGTGGGCTTCGTCATCGTTGGTCCCGCCTATAAACAATGCCGGCCCAGCCTGACCAGCGTTATAGATGGCCTCTGGCGTTGGGCAACAAGCTGATGGACGCAGAGATCGACCTCCTGCAGATCGAGCGAGGCGCCGTCGTGGCGCCCGCTGGGTGCGGGAAGACCCAGCTGATCATGGCCACACTCGCAAGGCACCAGGGTTCAAAGCCGATCCTCGTGCTGACTCACACTAATGCCGGCGTTGCCGCCCTCCGCTCTCGTCTCGAGAAGGCAGGTGTGGCTCCGGCGGCGTTTCGATTGGGGACCCTGGATGGGTTCGCGATCCGGCTGATCTCAACTTTTCCGCAGCGGTCGGGTCACGACACCAAGATCGTCACTGGAGGCAGGCCCAACTACCTAGCCATTCGCGAGGCAGCAATTGGCCTCATCAAGGCGGGGCACATAAACGACCTTCTTAAGGCTAGCTATAGTCGCCTCCTGGTCGACGAGTACCAGGACTGCTCCGTGCGCCAGCATGCAATGGTTGCTTATCTCGCCCTGCACATGCCGACCGTCATAGTGGGCGACCCGTTCCAGGCCATATTTGGTTTCGGAAACGATCCCCTACCCGAGTGGAAGGACGTCGTTGCATGCTTTCCCGTCAAGGGAGAGCTCAAGACCCCGTGGCGCTGGATCAACGCGGGTGCTCCTGACCTAGGAGAATGGCTGCTGGGCATAAGAGACAAGCTGGCAAGCGGCACTGCTATAGACCTCCGCAACGTGCCTGGCATCGAGTGGATCCAGCTCGATGGGGTGCACGACGAGGATAGGCGGCTTGCGGCTGGGTCAGTCGAAGCGCCCGGTGAGACGAAGGTGCTGATCATCGGCGACAGCATCGATCCGCCGGGGCAGCGAAAATTCGCTCGTAAGGTGCCGGGCGCAGTTACCGTCGAAGCGGTCGACTTGCGAGACCTCACGGAATTTGGACGAGCGCTGGATATCAATTGTGCGGACGCCCTAGCGGTGATCGCCGCCTACGCCGAAGACGTGATGAGCAATTTCGACGGGAAAGACCTGGTCCGGTCAGTCGCAGCAGCCAAAGCTAATACATTGCGTCGTGCGCCGACCAATATTGAAGCGTCGGCGCTGACTTTCGAGGCGGCTCGTTCGCTCACGGCCGTTTCCGACCTTCTGGTCGCGATAAGCGCAGCCGGCGGGGTGTATTGCTACCGCCCCGCCGTTCTAGCAGCCACGCAACGCGCCTTGCAGCTGGCATCGCCCCCCGACGGGCCGTCGTTCGCTGAGGCAACAGTAAATATCCGGGAGCAATCGCGCCTCGTGGGCCGACCGCTGGCACGCCGTTCAGTCGGGAGCACCCTTCTTCTCAAGGGTCTGGAAGCGGAGGTATCGGTCATCCTCAATGCCGAAAGCCTAAACGCTCACAATTTGTACGTCGCCATGACTCGAGGATCCAAACGGGTGCTCGTTTGCGCCTCGTCGCCGATGCTTAAGCCATCCCGGTGACGGAAAACCGGGAGTTGATGTTCGACCGAGCGATGAGAAGGTCATTGGATCCCATCCGCTGACGCTCGAAAACACGCGCCGCGACTGGATCACGTTTTACGCCTTCCGCATCGCCATAGCCTTTAGCGACATCGCCATCAGCGATCGCCGCCGGAACCGGCTCCTCCCATCTCAGTCAAGTGGGCCTATTCGCCAGCTTCGCGAGTCCGTTCAAGACGAAGTAGGCTTCGGCATCATAGACATCAAGGCACTGCGCCAGGAAGTGCAGAAGCATGGCTCAAAGCGCCTGCAGCGTTGCGCATGCTTCGCGCTGCTCGTTGACTGATCGAAGGCTGACAAGGAATATCTGCACGACCGTAGCCCGCTGCAAGCGTCGCACTTCTTGGAATTATTGGGACGACATGGTCGAGTGCACGTCAGACGGGGGGATGTAGGTCCGGTGCAAGAGGATTCCTATCAACGCGAGCATTTCATGCAGCGATCTGTCGTTCTGGTCGATGGGTTGTTGGCATATCGGATGCAGCGCGCAGCAGCCGCCCGCTCAAACTCTATAGGTCGTGAAGTTCTCATGCTTCCCCAGCTTGCTGCACGTTTGTGTGGTGAGTTTATTGAAATGGCGTCCCCCGAGGTAGTCTATCCCCTTATCAGGGCTGCTTTGGCCGACGAAGGACTGGCAAAATTCAATGAAATCGCCGGCCTGCCGGGGATGCCACGAGCAGTAATGGCGGCTCTGCGGAAGGTGTGGGACGCCGGGCTGGACCTTCATTCGCTTGCCGGCCGCGGGGGACAACTAGCCGACCTCCACCGCATCGAGGATGCTATCCGTCGCCAGCTCTCGTTGCCTTGGCTACTGCCCGCCGATCTGCGCGACCGCGCGGTCGCTCGTGCCGACCGGGCTCCAAAGATGCTTGGATCGGTTGTGCTCGAAGGTATTGTAGATATCGCGCCGCTGTGGCGCCCGCTGGTCAATTCACTCGTCAAACACGTACCTGTGGAATGGAGAGCGACTGGCCCGGTCGACCGGCAATGGTTTCTAGGGCGGCTGGTGGAGCGGCGGCTCTCGACGCCCGAAGTTAGCCGGGTGGAAGCGGCAGCCGACAACCGTAGCGAGGTTATTGAGGCGCTCAGGTGGGCGCGGGAGCTTCTCAGCACGGGAGATTTGGCGGCCTCGGAAATCGCAATCGCTAGCACATCGCTTAGTGACTACGACGAGCACATGCTAGTTCTGCGCCGGGAAGCGGCGCTACCCATCCACTTCAGTAACGGTATTCCCGCACTGTCGACGGCGGCCGGTCAAAGTTGTGCGGGTCTTGCCGACATCTTGTTGCGCGGCCTGAGCCAAGACCGGATTCGCCGGGTGTTGCTAAGCCTTCCAAGAGCGGGTGTTCTAAATCTCCTTCCTGTCGACTGGTCGAAGGGCATTCAGTCGTCTGCTTCTCTCAATACGGTACAGCAGTGGGAAACGGCTCTCGCGAAATCCCGCGAGCGTCGTGCCGACGGAGACCTGACTGAGCGCGTGCTGATGCCGATCCTTGAACGCCTCAAAAAGGGGATCAGCGAGGCGCTTGAACTTGGTGAGCTTCTCCTCGGCGCTGACGCGCTCGGGATCTGGAGGGATGCCTTGCGGGCATCGCCGGCGGCGGCGCTTGCCATGTCGCTGCAGCATCTTCGCGTGCCCGACGAGAACGACGCCGCAAACTCGGTCGTATGGTGTTCCGCCGATCAGCTTGCCGCCAGTCCGCGTACGTGTGTGCGACTAATTGGGTTATCAGTCAGGTCGTGGCCCCGAACCGGAGGCGACGACCCCCTGATACCTAATCATGTCGTGCCGCGACGGGGCTTGCAGCCGCGGTCAGTGACGGAAATCGATCGCACCAACTTCGCTATTATACGAGGGCAGGCGCGGCACCTGGCGTTGTCGCGCAGTCGCCGATCTGTCCGCGGCGGTCTTCAGGCGGCTAGCGTTCTTTGGCCAAAGGAAGTGGGGGTTGAGCTGAGGCGGCTCCGCGTCCCGCAGCACGCATTTTCCGAGCCCGATCGACTGTTGGCTCGCCCAGCGGACGCACTGGCCGATCCAAGGGTGCTCAGGAGCCGGGCAAGCTGGAGAGCGGCTCAGAGCAAGGATCTGAACCAATTGGACGGATTGGTATCCGTGAACCATCCAACGATTCTGCGAGCGCTTAGCGAACCGTTTTCGGCAGATACCCTCCGATTGCTCCTGAGGGACCCGCAGGCTTTCGTCTGGAATCGCGGTCTCGGTTGGCGACCAAAGGAGTTCTCGCGTAGACCGCTGATGCTGGACGCGGCAAGCTTTGGAGAGCTTGTGCATGAACTCATCGCCAAGAGCGTGCGGAGACTAGACAGCCTAGGCGGAGTGCAGAAGACCTCGACTGAAGAACGGGTGCGAGTAGTCAAGGAGGCGGCCACAGCGATACAGGAGGCGTGGCCAATCGAACGGGCTGTGCCGCCAACGACCCTCTGGATAAGCATCCTCGCCAAGGCGGCCGATCTCACGTTACATGCGCTCAAGGTTGACGAGGATCTGCCCCATAGTCTCGACACCTGGACTGAATTGAATTTTGGTGGCGCCCAAAACCCCGACGGTACCCCGTGGCCTGAGGAAATTGATGTAAGGCTTCGTGACACAGATTTCCGGATTGTAGGGCGCATAGACCGGTTGGACCTGGCGAAGTCGGGTAGCGCGGCGCGGATCACCGACTACAAGACGTCAATACTGAAGGTAACCTCCTACGATTTGGTGCTCAACGGGGGCAAAGACCTCCAGCGCGTCCTCTATGCGATAGCTATCAGGCAGTTGGTTCCGCATGTCGGGCGTGTTGTAGCCCGCCTGCTCTACCTTGGGAGTTCGATATTAGCCATGCCGCTTGAATCAGAGCGCCTCGACACTGCCATCGCCGACTTGTCGCGGTTCGTGACTGCCGCAGCAGATGCTCTCAAGGCTGGCTACGCGATAGCTGGCCCGGATGCCCACGACAAGTTCTCTCCCTACCGGATCGCGCGACCGGCCAATCTTCAAGACTACCTCATGGTCAAGGGGGCTGCAATGAAGGCCGTCAATGCCTCTCTAGAGGAGGGGCGTTCATGCCCCTAATCATCCCGGACCAGGATGCGCGCACCCGCTGCGTGACAGACCTCGAAATCAACCTAGTGGTTGAAGCGGCGGCCGGGACAGGCAAGACAACGCTGATGTCTTGCCGGGTGGCGATCCTCCTGGCCGCGGGGCGTCATCCTGGAACGATTGCCGCCATCAGCTTCACCGAGGCATCGGCCTCAGAATTGGGCAAGCGGATCCACTCGGTCGTTGAAGAGCTCCTGGCCGGCGGTGTGCCTCTCGAGCTTCGAGCAGCCCTGCCAGAGGGCCTCAGCGCCGCCCAGCGAAGCGCGCTGGCAGATGCTGCCGACCACCTCGGCGAGCTTACGACAACCACTATTCATTCTTTCTGCCAGCAAATCATCGTTGAAAACGCGGTTGAAGCCGGACTCGACCCAGGTATTAAGGTCGCCGATGAGATGGCAGCCGCTGCTATGTTCGATCAGGCATTTTCCGACTGGTTCTCCAGTGCTCTCTCCAGCGGAAACCCTCTTGATCGATCGGTCGTCGTGCTGGCAGAGGACGATCCGCTAAAAGTCGAGAAAGACTTGCGAGAACTTGCGAAGATCCGTAGGCAGCATCGGCGCGCGCGGCCTCCGCCGCCGGACTTTTCCCTGCGGCCCGACCTGGAACTCTTGGACGCCATCGAGGCTTTCACGCGCTGGGTCTCCGACCACCCGTTCGACAAAAACACCAACGATCTCGTGAGTGGCTTCGATTTGTTGCGCGCCCTCTACGACGGCGCCTTCGCCGGCAACGTGGACTTCGATGCGCTGTGGCGAATGGCGCACCCGCCACGTATTTCTCCCATGAGAAGCAGGAGCTTTGAATTCGAAGCCTATCAGCGCCTCGGTCCGTGGAAGAAGGCCAGGGGGGAAGAAGAGGGTGCACGACTCCACGGAGAGGCGCTGGCTCTCTACGAGTCCATTGGCCGCAATCTACTTGCCCTCCTGGCGCATGTCGGCAGTCTGATGATTTGGCAGCTATCGGGTTCGTTGCAATCGGCTATCGACGCATACGACGAGATCAAACGCAGGGCGGCCGTCATGGATTTCGACGACTTGCTGGAGCACGCCCGCAACCTCGTAATCGGCAACCCTCAGGTCCGCGATAATGTCGCTAGACGATTTCCGACGGTCTTGGTTGACGAGTGCCAGGACAGCGACCTTTTGCAGATAGAGATCCTGTTCGCTGTCGCGGCTGACGGGCCCGTAAGCAACTGGCGGGAAGCAAGGCTTCGGCCTGGAGCGTTGTTCTTTGTGGGCGACCCTAAGCAGTCGATTTACCGCTTTCGAGATGCGGACATTGCTGCCTATCGCGCTGCACGCGACCTTATCGTGAGGGATCCCAACGGGGCACTCGTCGAGATCACCGCGAACTTTCGCTCCCGAAGCTCGATCATCGACTTCGTCAACGCGAACTTCGCCGAAGTGTTTGATGGTGGCAGCCAGCCGGTCTATGTTCCCCTCAATTCGACCATCGAGAATCATGAAGCGTCAATGCCCCACGTGGTCCGCCTGACCGTCGGAAGCAACGACGAAGGTCCATCCGAAGTGCGTGACCTCGAGGCGTTTGCAGTGGGGGCTCTGTGTGAGGAGCTGATCGGCAGACTGCCAGTAAGGCAGAAAGATGGAAGCACACGGCCAGCGAGGGCAGGCGACATCGCATTAGTGGCCGCAAGCCACACCGAACTTTGGCGATACGAACAAGAGCTGGAGCGGCGCAGAATTCCAATTGCCTCTCAGGCAGGCAAAGCTCTGATGCGGCGCCCTGAGACACAGGATGTCCTAGCGCTTCTAAGAGCGCTTTCCGACGCCACCGACAGGTTGGCCTTTGGGGCTTTGTTGCGCGGACCAATCATCGGCCTCAGCGACGCGGAGCTGCTTGATATCATCAACGATCTGGGTGAATGGCGGGACGGGCGGCCGCCTGACTTCAGTCTGCTTACCGATGTCAGCCGGCTGTCGAATGCCTATGCCAGATCAGCGATCGAGATGCTGCAGCGGCTCCGACGCCGCTCGCTTGTCGTTACCCCTGGCCAGCTTCTGTCCGAGGCAATTGAGGCTCTTCTAATACGTCCGATCCTTGCGGCACGCCATGCCAGCCGCAACGCCCGCGCCATAGCCAACCTCGATGCTCTCGTTGAGATGGCTCGTCGCTATTCAGTCTTTGGGCTTTCCGATTTGGTCGAGGAGCTGCAGCAGCAGTGGGAACGCAGCTCTACGGTTCAAGAAGGACGTAGCGACAGTGTTGAAGAGGCGGTGCAAGTCGTCACGATGCACAATTCAAAAGGGCTGGAGTGGCCGATCGTCATTCCAATCAGCACCGCAACCAATTTCCGTCCTCCGTCACAGTTCATTCACCAGCCGAGCCACAACAGTTTGCATTGGGTAGTAGGTGGCATCGCGCCAGCTTCACTGGATAAGGCTCGAAAGGAAGAGGAGCGTCAGCAGGCGTTTGAGCGGCAAAGAATGTGGTACGTCGTCTGCACGCGGGCGCGGGACCTTCTAGTTGTTCCGCACCTGCCGACGTCTCGGGCGGCCTCATGGTACCGAGCGGTAAGGCTTGACAAGCTCGAATTAGCAGAGATCAACCTCGATGGGCTTCCCAAAAGGATCGCTGAGGATCGCCCTGTTGAAGTGAACCTCCAGTCTGTCGAGAAGTTCGCAGAGCAGGCCACTGCCGTGGCTATGAGCACCCCGAAGTTAAAGTGGCGCCAGCCGAGCTTGGGCGAGACCGATCGGGTCCCACCGCTGGCTGATATGCCGCCATCGACAGAGCTGACCGAACCTCGGGAGCTGCCGGTGGGAGCCGGCCCGCTGCGTGGGACGCTCCTCCATAAACTGAATGAGGAAGTCATTTCGGGCGACTTGCCGTGCAATTTCGCGGCGCTGCGTGATCGTGCCGAGGAACTTCTTGGTCAACTGATTTCAAAGCTGCTGAGCACAGATATGGAGATGCCGGACCCGACGCAGGTAGCTGCATGCGTGCAGGACCTGTTCTCAATAGGGGATGTAGCAAATTTCCTCCCATTCCTGGAAGCCGAGGTTCCGGTTTGGCATAAGGATGGACAAACGCTGCTAGCGGGCCGGGTCGATGCGTTGATCGTGCGCGAGGGCAAGGTGCTTGGTGTACTCGACTGGAAGTCGGACGTTATGCCGTCGAACGATGCCAAATCCCGGTATGTCTCACAGGTCGCAAGCTATCTGGCGATCACGGGCGCAGTGGCTGGCGCGGTCGTGTTCATGACAACCGGGGAGCTGATGTGGATTGGCGATCGTGACTCCCTTTTGGCAAAGCTCGTTGGCGCGTCGTTATCAGATGAGCCACTTTTGGAGTAACGTGGGATCTACCCGTACATTCTTTTGCAGTTAACTAGGAAGAGAAATCATGAACTTGTCGCCAACTAGAGGATCAAGATTCGCCGCCACCTGGAGAGCCCATGTTGCCCACTTGTCGACGGCGGCCTCATCGGCGCCGTTAGCGCGGGCGCGAATACGCACCTCTTTAACGTAGGCCCTGATGCGGTCGGCCTGTTCAAGCGCTGTGGCATCATCCAGTAACCCTTGGATCTTCGCTTTTCTGCTGGCCTCCTCTTTCTGGACACGCGCGGCCTCTGCTTTTTGAGCTGCCTCCCGCTCGTCCTTCTCCTTTTGCGCCCGCAACACGATCGAATGCTGATGGAACATGAGCGTAAGCCTGCGATGCTGGGCGTGTGCGTATTTGAAGATGCCCTGGACGATCTCCGATAACCTATCTTGAAGAGGTAAGTCATCATCCTGCCAGGTCACCGCCTCCGCATCCCTTTCAAGATCGTGGCCTCCAACGGTCAGACGAAGGCGGGGTTCAGCAACCTTTCTGCGACGGAAGTCCCGGAATGAGTCGCTGTTACCACCCTCTACCCCAAGCAACATTTGCACCCATTGGTTTCGAATGCTGATCGAGAACCGCTCGCCTGCATGCGTGGCTCCCGAGACTCTGCACCCACATGCTTCAAGCGCTGAAACTAGGCCGGATAAAATACGTAGGCGTCGCCGCTGCAAAACGCCTTCGAACTTCGGTCCATAGTAGTCGTACATAAATGAACCCGGATCGGCTGTGCTTTTACGCTTGGCATCATTTGCTAAAAGTTTTGCTACAATTGGATGGGGATGCGTTAGATCACGCGGCACCTGAAGTGCTGCCACTGCTTTGGCTACATCGTCTAGCAGCTCGGTCGGATCCTCGAATTTCGGTTCCTCAAGCTGCGCCGGCTCTATGTGTTCTTCAGCCTTCTCAGCCGGATGTCGCAAACTGGTACTGTATGATTGACCCATCGTCCTAGGGAGGGTAGTTTTTGATACTGCCTTGCCAGCCTCCTTCTTGGCCCACCAGCCCCGCGGCGGAACTGGAACACCGGCTCGGCGACAATGCTTGGCTAGCGCCACATCAGAGATATTAAACTGCTGCGCCAATGTTCTGATCGGCGTTGACCAAACAAGCTTATAGAGCTCTTCTCTTGTGATGTTACTCATCTGGGTATTTCAGCATCTCGCCGCCTTTGACGGAAGACTTAGCCTAAGTTGCGGTGGTCAAGTGTTGCGCCAACAAGCGGCGGGAAAGCGGATTAAGAGACGAGGCTGACTGCCTGCTTTGGCGCCCCAACATAGCCTGACCCACTCTTAGACCGCAGTGACGCTGCCCGCAGGTGACCTAGGAAGGGCGTTGGCCTTGGCGTGAGTGGCTGAACGCAACATAAGATGTTCGATGCGGTGACATGTCGGACATAGAAGAACCAAGTCGGCCACCGTCGTTATCCGCCAACCTTCCTCAAGCGGCTTCAGGTGGTGAACATCCAGCATGGCCCGGTGGGTCACGTCCATCCCGGTTAGTCGGTCGGCCGGCTTGAAAGAGCAGTGGTCGCAACAGAATTTACCAGCCCTCGCACGATCTCTAGCAAAAAGGTCAGCCAGCCAAGCGGCGCGCCGTCGGACCTTTGCCCACCGCTCCTCCGTCAAGCCTTCAATTGCAGTGAGACGTAGATCACGGTCAATGTCCTTGATGACCTTCGGATCGATCTGGCTTCTCTCAGCAGCATCAATCTCGTCTTCGACGGCAATCCATGCATTTGCTGCCGCACGCGGCCTTAGGCTCAGGTTAGCGAACGCGACCCTATCCACGTCGGAAAGCGGCCGTAGCGTCGCGGAGGTATGCTTGATCAGCCGCTGCACGGCGTCTGGCGACAGTACGTCGGTCGCTAAAGGCTTTCCCTCAATTTCAAAACTTTCTACAATCGGAAAAGCCACAGACCAGCGCTTCCGGCGGCCGTTCTGCGACCACATGTTCTGCAGTGGCACTGTCAAACCAAACTAGCCTTTCCTTGCTTTGCTGGTCTAGGTCACCGACTCATAAACCGCATCCAAATTCTGGCTGAGGCGAGTTTGACGAGGGCGAGGTAGTTGGCGTCGTGTTTTTCGAAGCGGGTGGCGATTGCTCTGAAGTGTTTAAGTTTGTTGAAGAACCGCTCGACGAGATTTCTCTTTTTGTACAGCCGCTTGTTGAATTTTGGGATGTTGACCCGGTGTCGCATTGGCTTGATGTTTGCTTTGGCGCCACGCTCAGCCAAAGTTTCACGTAGCGCGTCGCTGTCGTAGGCCCGGTCAGCTAGCAGGGTCTGGCCGGCGCCGACGCTGTCCAGCATGTCCTCGGCGCTGCGGCCGTCATGGGCTTGGCCTTCGGTCAGTTTAAGGGTGAACGGGTTGCCATTGGCATCGACCACGGCATGGATTTTGGTGGTCAATCCGCCGCGCGAGCGCCCCATGCATCGGCTTGCAGCAATGTCCCGAGTGGAGGTGCCCTCAGGACCCCCTTTTTACCGTTGGCGGCGTGCTGGTGAACCCGGATGGAGGAGGAGTCCACCATCTGCACATTACCTTCGTAAGCCTTTGACACCGCATCGAAAATCGCATCCCAAACGCCCAGCTTCCGCCACCGAACGAAGCGGTTGTAGCACGTCGTATAGGGGCCGTAGCGCTCCGGAATGTCCGCCCAAGGCGCGCCGGCTCGCAGCCGCCAGTAAATGCCGTTCAGGACCTTCCGATCATCAACCCGCGCCACGCCGCGCGGCTTGTTCGGCAGCAACGGCAAAATGATCGCCCACTCAAAATCCGAAATCTCGTACCGCCGAATCGTCATCAAACACCTCCAAGGAGTTTGAATCACAACCACCGCGACATGGGAATCAGTTTATGAGTGCATGACCTAGCCTGCCCGCATGACCCAGGCCAAGAACCCGTTCCGGTACTTCGACTCCTCGCCCGAAGTGATCCGGCTCGTAGTCATGATGTACGTTCGCTACCCGCTGTCATTGCGCAACGTGGAGGACCTCCTGGCACAGCGCGGCATCGACATCTGCCACGAAACGGTAAGGCTGTGGTGGAACAGGTTCGGCCCGATGTTTGCTTCCGAGATCCGTAAGAAGCGGGTCGAGGCGATGCGGGCGCACACGCAGTGGCAATGGCATCTCGACGAGGTCTACGTGAAGATCAACGGCGAGATGCATTATCTATGGAGGGCTGTGGATCATGAGGGCGAGGTGCTGGAGTCCTTCGCTACCAAGGAACGAGATAAGAAAGCAGCACTGAAATTCATGAAGAAACTCATGAAGCGTCATGGCTGCGCCAAGACAATCACGACTGATGGCCTACGTTCCTATGGGGCTGCGATGAAGGAGCTTGGCATCGCTGACCGCCAGGAGATCGGCCGCTATGCGAATAACAGGGCGGAGAACTCGCACCAGCCGTTCCGAAGGCGGGAGCGGGCGATGCTCAGGTTCCGACGGATGAAGACGCTGCAGAAGTTTAGCTCCGTCCATGCCGCCTTCCACAATCACTTCAACCAGGAACGTCACCTCGTCAGCCGCAACGACTACAAGGTCCGAAGGTCGGCTGCCATGGTCGAGTGGGAGCATGTCGCGGCGTAAGTCGAGACTCGGTCAACCTATGGCGAACAGAGACTTGTAGCGGTTGGACTGACAGCACCAAATGGGAACTTACTTCATTCTGTAGAGCAGAGCCGCCACTTAACGACTAGCTCGCCCCCCCGTGGTCGCCGAACGGCAGGAGCTGGCCGGAAGCAGACGGTCCGTTCCTGAGATAAAGCGCAAGAAACTGGACGTCCAGGAACGGCATGATGTAACCGCATCGAGACTACGCAATAGTTAGCAAACGGTGGAGACCATCCCAAGGCGGTTTGACTGAGAGGGCATGCCCATTCAGATGCGAAGCTTAAATAAAGGAACGTATTCTCCATAAGCCCAAATAAGTGTGCCTATAATCGTCAGGAAAACTCCAGCGAGTTCGTAGCTAAGTTCGGCCTTGATGCGCATCCGAGCGGCTTCCAAAGTTCGCTTTTGAATTCTCTCCGATTCGCCAGGACGGAGTGGAGCGCCCGTAATTCCTGTGCTCCGCGCGATTATTGCTTCCTGATTGAGAAACTTATCGATTGTTGTAAAGCGAATAAGGGATAAAAGCCCAAATATCGTCATCACTCCTCCAGAGGCGGCGAACAGATTCATGTCGTGGTGCAATTCGCCCAGGTAAAAACTCAGAAGGCAAAAAGACACCAAGACTGCAATCGCCGCCCACGACTTCAAGATTTTTAAAAGTGCTTTAACAGCAAACTTCATCACGTTTACCCTTTAGAATTTCTTGAGCGAACCTACTTCTTCTTACCTCGCACTGCCTTTTTTCGGGCCGGCAATCGTGGTTTTGTAGGATTGAGCGCGCCGATCGCTCGTAACGAGGCAAGCGCGGCATCGTCGAGTTCGTTAGTATGCATATTGCCCTTCGGGAAACTTCGTTCGCCGAAAAACGCACGATAGACGGCGTCGGTTGGAGAGCCCAAACCCCCGCTTGTGACCACGACAACGTTCGGTGGATTAACACGTGACACTTGAACTCGCTTAAGCAGAAACTTAAACTCGAAGTCTGCCGGGGGCATCGAGTAGCCGACAAATATCCAATTTCGCGCATACGCAGCTGCCGCTCGGCTTCACGCCAAGTTGCCAGATGCATCGGAAAGTCGAGGGCCTTGCGGTAGCTGAACGTTGCGAAACGTGTTCCGAGCGCTTCCGCTCGACAGTCAGGGCAAAGCGCTTTTGCCGTTATTCTTCTCGGCGCCTCACCTATCAGCTCCTTTATAAAGTCCCGGTCGCCGGTTTTTAATAGTCTCGCCGCGATTCGTGCCGTGTCTGAAGGTCGAAACCAGTTCAGGCGACTACAGCAGTCACAATACATCCAATTGATCGAGCCGTGCGGCTTTAGGATACGGGCTTCAAGCGTATGTGCCCTGAAGGAACGCGCTTCCACCGCGTAGCTTGAAGAGAAGCCAGCGGCCTTTGCATCGCAGCCGTAATCGAAAACCTCGACCTTCTGTTCTTTCGATAGGCCATCCTCTAGTACAGTGTCCCAGTTCAGACTCAAAAACGCACTCTTCTCCAAATTAATCGACATGATGACTTCTTGAAGTTTTTCTGACCTGCGATCAGGAACCTTCCTTTTTTCATTGTAAGCAATCCGAAGCATGCGCATAAAACGCACAATTAGAGCACGGCGTAATGTACGAAGCGCCGATGCGGTGTATTTGATGCCTAGATTGTGGCCGGCGTTAGCAGCCAGATCGATAGTAGTAAAGATGTCTTCCAGAGGCGGCCACTGGTCAGGTGGCACCTCGCGACCGTCCCCAAACACGTCGTTCACAAACCTTCTGATTGCTTTGTTGAGGACCGCGTTCGTCTCGCCCTCGCTTAGGGGCGTGGCAGGCGTCAGCATCGCCGTGGTGAACCCACTGGCAAGCGGAAGGCCAGCATTAAAGGAAAAGCCGGCACCAACAATATAAAGGTTCTCAGCGAGTTCCATTCCCAATCCTTCACCCCGGCGCCGACTGCGTCAGCTGCTGTCGTATATTCCTTATTAGCAGTTTGCTCTCCTCATGCTGTCAAATGCTTGCGCCCAGCGGCGAGCCGACGGCAGGCGCACCCTACGAAGGCACGCAGGCGACCGATTTTGGGAAATCTGGAGGGATGACGCGGCCTCGAGAATCACCAAGCTATAGGCTTTTTAGCGGTTCCCGGTGGTGCTGGATGAGAAGTCGAGCGGTGGACGGTGTTGGTCATGCGTCATCGCGGCTGAATAGCCGCTTCACAGAATCGGCCAAATACACTCCACGTCCTAGGTGGCGAAAAGCAAAAGCTGGCTGCTACGAGACTGGCCGAGAACGGACTGGCAGGTTCAGGCATAGCGCTAGGCAGAGTGGCCGTTCACGAGTCATGTATTCTATCGGGAGGTGCCGACCCAAACAGGTCGTTCGTTAAATCAGCCGCGAACTGTCGATTTTGCCAAAAGAGTTTCCGCCGCTATCCTAGGACCCGTGCCGCAATGATAAGCTAACCGTTATGACAGAGCCGGTGAACGATTCTCCTACTGCAATGTGCCTAATCTGCCGCCAGCGTCCGGCGATTCGGGCCCACCTCCTGCCCGAAGCGTTCGTGCGCGAAATCTTCCACGAGCCAAAGACCGACGAGAAACACATAATCGTTCATCTCGAGACCGGCGCGAAACAGCAATCGAACACAGGGCGCTTCGAGCGGGGTATTCTATGCGCTGAGTGCGACGGTATCCTCGGCAGATACGAGAATTCGGCATTCCAACTAATCAAGCGGCTACGGTCGGTCAGGGTTGGGGGGAAGTTGGGTACTGAGTCCTTCGTCAACGAAGGCACCTATCCGTTTCGCGTCGCCGTTGTCGATGAGTTTGTCCGCTTTGCTTGCGGGATACTATGGAAATATTCGTCGACACCGGCCGACGAGCAGTCACACATAGAAATCGGCGAATGTCGTGCGCTGTTCGAGGGCATCTGCTGGCACGGTGCGCCTATCCCCGAAGGGGTAGACGTCTTCATTGAGCGCGACCTCTTCTCCTTCGCGGCCTTCACCGACCCGAGCCAAGTCTACTATTACTGCAGCCCTTCCATCGGTTTGCGCGGCTATGTCACCTCACACGACTTCGCATGGTTCAGCGTCGGAGGATTCACGATCTACGTGAAACTGAATCAACCGGGCCTGTCCGACTTCGCGCCTAGGAAGTGCTGGATGCGCGGCAGGAAAGCCTGCCACTTCAACGTGGCGATGCGGTCGATCGAGGTGAATAGCAGCATACATAAGTCGGTCGGTATAACCCGGGATGATCTTGCCCGCTTAAACAAAGGAATTTACGCTAAATATCAAAGTGGCCAACTGCCGTAGCGCGGGCGGCGGGACGCGGCAAAACCGCGCGGCGATGTCCGGGTGACGAAAGGCCGCTTTCGAGAGGGACATTTTCGTCCGGGAACGTCGTGGTTGAAGCGCGAAGCTGCCAGTCGGCGGATGATCGCATGGCCTGAGAGCATCTGGTCAGGTCTACGCCGCCTGAAGACAAAATGGCGTCTGGCCGATCGAATCTACGAAACGCGCGCGATAATCGAGTGAATCGAGCCTAATTCTTTGACGAGCGAGCAATAAGGTCTCGCAGCCGTGAAACGAACACCGCAAGCACTGGCGATGCGTCGGCCTGGCGATACGCGGCGACAAGATCGATGGTTGGCGCGTCGCCTTCCAGCGGCCGGCTGGTCACCGACCATGGCATGAAATTCTTCGCGTAAGCTGGGAGCAAGCTCACGCTGCGCGTCGAGGCGATCAGCGATATCGCCATGGCAAGATTATCAACCAGATGGGTTGGACGAATATCTAACCCGGCTTTACCGAGATATTCGTCGATCACGCGCTGCAAGCTTGGGGCAGTGCTCGACATGCCGAGAAACGTCTCTGCTGCCAACGCCTCCGGACGGATGCGCTCTTGCGCCGTCAGAGGATGGTCGCTCGGCAAAGCCACGATCAATGGCTCCGATGCGACCGTTTGAAAAACCAGATTGGGCCGCCCGGCCTCGCGCCGCATAAAGGCAAGGTCGAGCCGGCCCTCAGCCAACGCTTCTGCAAGTTGCGGCGAATACTGGCTGGAAACCGTCACATCAGTGCTGGGAAGTTGATCGTTCAACAGGCTCATGGCCTGCGGCAGCCAGTCCATTTCCTGCCCCGTGAGAAAACCGAGCGCGAACCGCGGTTTTGCTGGCTTACCCGCCTGCCGCGCCGCCAGTGCCGCCGCCTCGACCTGAGCCAGTACTAGTCTTGCTCGGTCCAGAAATACTTGTCCCGCCTCGGTCAGCTCCACGCCGCGGGAACTGCGCGTGAGCAGTGCCACGCCCAATTCGTCTTCCACGTCCCGGATTTGCCGGCTGAGCGAGGGCTGCGCGGTGTGCAGGCGGCGCTCGGCGGCCAGGGTCAAGCTACCCTCCTCAGCGACCGCGATAAAATATTTCAGATGCCGAAGCTCCAACGCGCCCTCCGCCGGCAGTGTAATCATACTTCGCAAGCATGACAATCCAACCAATAAAGTCTTTCCGTCGGATTAAGATCGCCTGTAATTGGAGGTTCATCGAATGGCATAACGCTGACTTCATGCTTTTGCAATCACTTTACATACTTAAGGAGTATCCCCGTGGCCTCCTCTACCGTTCTTATCACCGGTGCGTTAAGCGGCATCGGCCGCGCGACAGCCAACGCCTACGCCCGCCAGGGTGCTCGACTTGTTATCTCTGGCCGCCGCGCGGCGGAGGGTGAAGCCCTCGCCTCAGAGCTCGCAGCACTAGGCGCGGAAACGCTCTTCCTCCAGGCGGATGTCCGCCACGAAACTGACGTGGAAAACCTCTTCGCGCAGGCCCTGGGCCATTTCGGGCGCCTGGACATCGTGGTGAACAATGCCGGTACCGAAGGCCGCGCCGGGCCGTTCACCGAGGTGACGCCGGAGGACTACCAGGCCGTATTCGAGACCAATGTGCTCGGCACGCTGCTCGGCACCAAGCATGCGCTCCGCGCTCTGCAGCAACTTGGGGCGGGAAGCATCGTCAACATCTCTTCCACCATGGGCTCACGCGGTGCAGCAGGCATGGCGCTCTACACCGCCAGCAAACACGCCGTGGAGGGTCTTACCAAATCAGCCGCCATTGAGGCCGCAACCTACGGCGTGCGTGTCAACGCGGTTGCCCCCGGCCCCATTGAAACCGCGATGCTGGACCGGCTGACAGGCGGGGCAGAGCGCAAGGCCGCCTTCGCCGCCGGCCTGCCGATGAAGCGCGTGGGGACGGCGGAGGAGGTTGCCGATGCCATCCGGTTCATTGCCTCCCCGCAAGCTGGCTTCATCACCGGCGAGATTATTCATGTGAATGGCGGCAAGACCGCCAGCTGATCCCACAGGCAAGCGCATATCCGGAGTCCAGCCACGCGCCGTTCTACCAATCTCCGGAATTCTTCCTTGCCCACGCCTCACTGTTCCTGGATGCGAGCCGCTCATTAACGCCGTTGGGCCGATTGAGTTTCTAACGATCCGATCGGCTTTCCATTTCTTCACCACAACAAAGGAGAACTATCATGACACCCTGCAACGGAAAGACCGCGCTCGTTACCGGCGCCTCGCGCGGCATCGGGCGCGCCGCCGCCCTCGCGCTCGCTAAGGCGGGCGCGCAAGTCATCGTCCATTATGGCCGCAACGCCGCCGAAGCGCGGTCGGTCGTCAACCAGATCAAAGCAGCCGGCGGCCGAGCCGAAGCGGTAGGGGCCGATCTGTCGGCGCCCGACGGCGCGCATAAGCTTGCATCCAAGGTGCGGGAGATCGTCGGCGACCGGTTGGATATTCTGGTCGCCAACGCCGGCATCGCAAAGGACGCCACGATCGAGGAGACGACGATTGAGGATTTCGATGAATTGTTCGCCGTGAACGTCCGCGCCCCTTATTTCCTAGTTCAGCAGCTGCTGCCGATCCTGAAAGAGGGCTCCAATGTCATTTTCACATCTTCGCTCGCCGCGCACGCCGCGGTCGGCAACCTGTCGGCCTACGCGGCAACCAAGGGGGCGATCGACACCTTGGTGAAGCACTTCGCCCAGATCCTCGGGGCCAAGGGTATACGCGTGAACGCCATCGCACCTGGGGTGGTGGAGACCGATATGTCGAACTTCACCAGGAGCGATGCCGGCCGCGACTTCACCCTCAGCCTTCAGGCACTGAAGCGGGTGGCGCAACCCGACGATATCGCCGGCGCCATCGCCTTTCTCGCGTCCGACGCCGCGCGCTGGGTGTCAGGTGACACGTTGCGGGTGGACGGCGGCTCGAAGCTCTGAGAGCCAAGACCTTCCAGTAAGAAGACTCATCATGACCGAACAAACCATCAAAAAACCTGGCCCAGCCACCCGATCACCATCGAGCGGAACGAAAATCGCTTGATTGTGACCTTGAACGGACAAGTCATCGCCAACACGCGCGCGGCGCGTTATCCGCCTGTGCATTACATTCCGCGTGAGCACGTGGACATGACCGCCGTCGCCCGATCGGCGACGAAGTCCTACTGCCCCTACAAGGGCGAGGCGGCTTATTTCAGCATACCGTCCGGCGGTGAGCGGTCGATCGACGCGATCTGGACTTACGAGGCGCCCTACGACGCTGTGGCCGAGATCAAGAACCACCTGAGCTTTCTATCCCGACCGCGTCGATGCGGTCGAGGAGCGCGTCGCTTGAGCGACCAATTTCAAGCCATTTCGATAAAGGATCGAGACCATGAGCCATCTCTCCGACTCTCTGCCGGACGCGCTGAAAACCATACGCCTGCGGCCATTGCTGACGATGAAGCTCGCGGTGCGGCCACTGATTGTCGTTGGTGAAACGCCGCTGACCACGCGACGGATCGGCGTCGTCTTCGGCGGCGCATTCGAGGGCGAACGGCTTGCCGGCGAGGTCTTAGACGGCGGCAGCGACTGGCAATCCGTCCGCCGGGATGGCGCAACGCTGCTCGACGTCCGGCTGAACCTCAAAACCGATGACGGTGCGCTGATCGGTGTGACATACAAGGGCATTCGCCAAGGCCCGCCAGAGGTCATCACGCGGCTGGAGCGAGGCGAGGTTGTCGATCCCGAAACATATTATTTCCGGATCAACCCAATGTTCGAAACTGCCTCCGAGAAATACGCCTGGCTCAACAACATTCTCGGTATCGGCACCGGTCACCGTTTCTCCGATGGCCCCGTCTACAACCTGTTCGAGGTCTTGTGACATGAATAGCTGCTCTACAACGCTCGAAGCTGCAGAGCGACGCGTGCATCCAACTCTTGGCCGCCGAGCGAGCCTGACCGTCGCTGCTCTGGTCGTGGCTCACACGCTCTGGACCAGTGCCGCTCCCGCCATCGCCTACCGCCTCTACGCACGGGAATGGCATCTGAGCCACACCGTAACGACCGGCATTTTTGCGATTTACCCGATCACCGTTGTGACGGCGCTGATCCTGTTCGGCGGCCTTGCCGACCAGATCGGTCGGCGTGCCGTCATGCTTTTGGGCGTTGCCGCCTCACTGGCCGGTGCGGTCATCTTTGCGCAGGCGCCTGACGTCGTCTGGCTGTTCGTGGCGCGAGCGGCCATGGGACTGGGCGTCGGCCTCACCGCCGGGCCCTCCACTGCCGCCATCGTCGAATTCTCGACGCCCGGCCCGGAGAAGGCCCGGCAGGCGGCGCTATTCACCACCATCGCCCAGGCTGGTGCTGTCAGTCCAACCGCTACAAGTCTCTGATCTTCAAAAAACGAGCTAAAGTGTTAGCTTACCCCGCGACATGCTCCCACGCTGCCATGGCAGCCGATCTTCGGTCTTTGTAGTCGTTGCGGCTGACGAGGTGACGTTCTTGGTTGAAGTGGTTATGAAAGGCGGCGTGAACTGAGCTGAACTTCTGTAGCGTCTTCATTCGGCGAAACCTGAGCATCGCTCGCTCTCGCCTTCGGAACGGCTGGTGCGAGTTCTCGGCACGATTGTTCGCATATCGGCCGACCTGCTGTCGGTCGGCTATGCCGAGTTCCTTCATCGCCGCGCCATAAGAGCGCAAGCCGTCTGTGGTGATCGTCTTGGCGCAGCCGTGCCGCTTCATGAGTTTCTTCATGAACTTCAGGGCAGCTTTCTTATCGCGTTCCTTGGTAGCAAAGGATTCCAGCACCTCTCCCTCGTGATCGACCGCGCGCCAGAGGTAGTGCATCTGCCCGTTGATCTTCACGTAGACCTCATCAAGGTGCCATTGCCAATGGGTGTGAGCCCGCATCGCATCAACCCGCTTCTTGCGGATCTCTGCCGCGAACATCGGCCCGAACCGGTTCCACCAGAGCCGCACGGTCTCATGGCAGATGTCGATGCCGCGCTGTGCCAGAAGGTCCTCGACGTTGCGCAGCGACAGCGGGAAGCGGACGTACATCATCACAACCAGGCGGATCACCTCGGGCGACGAGTCAAAGTAGCGGAACGGGTTCTTGGGCGGTGTCATCCGGGTAAGCTAGACCAGTTGAGCCGGAAAAGACCAGTTTGGTTTGACAGTGCCCGCAAGACTGGCGGGAATGGCAAAAAGCCTGGGATGGGCTGATCGCCTATGCTCGCGAAATCAAGCACGATGCGCCGCTTGACCGCTTGCTGCGCGAGCACGGCTGGGAGTTGGGCATTGCCGAGGGGTCGCGGTTCGAACTGATTGTGAAGTCCAGCGAGGCGGAGATCATCTGGGCGCTCAAAGAAGACCTCAGCCCGGATGCGCGGCCGGGGAATAGCCCGAGTTTCGGGCCTTAGCAGAGCGGCGTCTTCGATCTTAAAAGATAACAAGACCCAAGATCTTTTTGCGCTTCGCACTGAACCATGCTCGTGCAGCAACTACAGAGATTAAGTAAAAATATTGTAACTCTGGATACTGCTGAATTGTAGAATAGCAAATTTAAACCAAGACAGTCTGGGCTAATTCGAGATACCGACAGAATCCGTTAATCAGTTGCATTTGGCGGGGTGTTTTACATTCCGCCTCGAATAAGGTCGGAGACGCCACTATGATTGCGAGACATTTTGCCCGCGAGATAGCCACGTTGAGACGATTAGCACTATACAGAAACTCCATGCCGCGGGGCGCATCAACATGGGACGAAGTTGCCAGAGAATAAATTGCAACTGCTGCCTCCTGTCCCTGAAATTTATCGACCGTGCCGACATGTGCGCTTGGGGCGCTCTGTTGAATTTCAAAGACCTGAGCGTTGTAGGGGGAAATAACGATAATGTCCGATAGTTCCAAAGCCTTCGTGTTTCCATCTCTGTCAGTCCAATTTGTGCCGGCTGACAACAACAAGGCAATAATACGTGCTATAGCTTCGGATTCTTCAACCGAACTAGGTCACCGACTCATAAACCGCATCCAAATTCTGGCTGAGGCGAGTTTGACGAGGGCGAGGTAGTTGGCGTCGTGTTTTTCGAAGCGGGTGGCGATTGCTCTGAAGTGTTTAAGTTTGTTGAAGAACCGCTCGACGAGATTTCTCTTTTTGTACAGCCGCTTGTTGAATTTTGGGATGTTGACCCGGTGTCGCATTGGCTTGATGTTTGCTTTGGCGCCACGCTCAGCCAAAGTTTCACGTAGCGCGTCGCTGTCGTAGGCCCGGTCAGCTAGCAGGGTCTGGCCGGCGCCGACGCTGTCCAGCATGTCCTCGGCGCTGCGGCCGTCATGGGCTTGGCCTTCGGTCAGTTTAAGGGTGAACGGGTTGCCATTGGCATCGACCACGGCATGGATTTTGGTGGTCAATCCGCCGCGCGAGCGCCCCATGCATCGGCTTGCAGCAATGTCCCGAGTGGAGGTGCCCTCAGGACCCCCTTTTTACCGTTGGCGGCGTGCTGGTGAACCCGGATGGAGGAGGAGTCCACCATCTGCACATTACCTTCGTAAGCCTTTGACACCGCATCGAAAATCGCATCCCAAACGCCCAGCTTCCGCCACCGAACGAAGCGGTTGTAGCACGTCGTATAGGGGCCGTAGCGCTCCGGAATGTCCGCCCAAGGCGCGCCGGCTCGCAGCCGCCAGTAAATGCCGTTCAGGACCTTCCGATCATCAACCCGCGCCACGCCGCGCGGCTTGTTCGGCAGCAACGGCAAAATGATCGCCCACTCAAAATCCGAAATCTCGTACCGCCGAATCGTCATCAAACACCTCCAAGGAGTTTGAATCACAACCACCGCGACATGGGAATCAGTTTATGAGTGCATGACCTAGACTGATTTCCGGTGTGAGAAACTGGAACATATCGGAGGCCGGTCCCAAAAAGCAAACCACCGGCTACTATGTCTTGTTGTGCGCATTTGGAGACCGCATGCAGCTTATTGTCGTAAAACAACTCTGAATTGAATGCCGTAATTGCCGGATGCATTCTCCAAGTCTCCTCAAGGAAAAGACCTTGTTCAGCATTAATTGTCTGATGGCCGGCAAGGATATGATGAAGGGCTGAGACTCCTGTCCCGTCAGGGTGCGATCCCTGCATGGGCTGATCCAATTGCTGAGGATCGCCTAGCAGAATTATTTGAGGGGCCGCCTGAGAGACGGCAAGGACGTTGGCCAGGGCCATTTGCGCCGCTTCATCTACGAACAAGACATCGACGATGTTGGCTGCATCCTCGCGCGCCCAGAAGAAAGAGGTGCCCCCCAGCAAGGAAACATCACCGGAAGTTACGGCGGCGATAGCCTTCCCGTTATCGGTATAAACGCGCAACTGATCGGTATCCGGTTCCTTAGAGGACAGCTTTTGCCCGGCTTTAATTGCCTGTCCAGCTGACAGTGATACTTCGATAGCTTTATCGATTAGGTTACGAATAACCTTATGGCTGTTTGCCGTGACACCGATTCGCTTGCCAGCTTTGAGTAGGCGGCAGATCATGTGCGCGCCTGTAAAAGATTTCCCTGTTCCAGGTGGCCCCTGGATCGGCAAAATTCCGCCGGAAAGTAAAGGGGCAATCCGCAAGGCACTTTCCAAAACGGTCTCGTTGCTAAAATGCAAGGGTGCAGCTCCAAGGCGAGGCTGCTGGCGTAGTAGAAGATCGCGCGCTGCCTGATATTTGCCAATACCCTCAATCCCGTATTCCGCGACGTAAGTTCCAAGCCGCAAAAGTGATGCTTGCTGTTCCTTTGTAGGGATACGAGTATGCTCGAAAATGCCCTCAGGATGAACGTCCGCTGTTCTCGCGCTCTTTTTGATGTCTATGGTGCGATTATCCTGCGAAATGGCGGTTACTGTTCCGAGTTTTTCTCCGCCTACCATGCGTAAATCGTCTTCGTTGCGAATATCGGTGTCCTGCAGGGCAAATTCATAGCGATCAGTTGGGATGCCCCTGGCGCTCCTCTCGACCGTGCCGATAAATGTGAGACCGCCTAAGGCCGCCTTTTCCTCTAATAATTCCTCCGGGATTAGTGCAGACAGCCGGAAATATTCCCACCAAACCGCTTTTTCCTCCCGTCGGTGCCAATCAAGGGAGTGTGCCAAAATCCATTGAGCATGCTCCTCGGAGGAGCGCTCTAGCGGATCAACTGGTATATCATGCGTCAGCCGCGTAATCAGTGCTTTGATTAGGGTTTCATGTTCAGCGATGTCATCGCCTGGTTCGCCGATTACCAGAGGAGGCCGTTCGATCGCAGCACCGTCTTCAACGGCCTGAGCACGCAGCTGTTCAAGCCAATCACGGAGCACCGCCGTAGAGTTACAATCATCCTGATTGTAATCGGTAACAGCTTGGCGTGCGGCTTCATCGATGGATTCGGCACTGCCCAGCTCCAGGCCAGCCTGAATGGCGGCAAGGGCCACGTTTGCCTCCTTGAGCGGCATTACCCTTTCAAACTCATAGAAGGGCTCCAATTTCTTAATTGAGTAGCTCTCAACACTTGCCCTTAGTCCACCCCTGACTACGGCATAGAGATCGACCATCACTTTGCCGCGCAGAAGATTGTCCACTTCGGTCTCTCGCGTGGCGTAGCGGCCCATCAAGCGCTTTAAAGCGCTGGGCTCGTAGGGCGCATAGTGATAAATGTGCATATCCGGGTATTCGATGCGGCGAGCAGTTACAAAATCTATGAAGGATTCAAAGGTTCCCTTTTCAGAGGTGCGGTCGAACGCCCAATTTGCTTCATAGCAGACTTTGCTTGAGATATTTTGGTAGCGGTATCCAAAAAGATACTCGAAACCTCCTTCCCCTATAAAGGGATCACCTTCGAGGTCAAAAAAGACGTCTCCCGGCGAGGGAGTAGGCAGCAGGCATAGGCCTGATCCGGGAACGATATCGAGCAATTCATGACGGAGGTCTCCAGCCTCGCGCGCGTCAACTTGAATACGCGCTTGGGCTCGCGCCTTGGCATATGTTGCCGGGCTACCTCGCTTTGGTTTCCAAGATAGGGGCATGGGTATCGCCGAAAGAGCTTTGGCAGTATTAATGCCGTTGGCGCGCAATTCGTTCATCAGCAATGTGCTGACATTAGCGACAAGACATAAATGGTCATCATTACGTCTGCGGTCACTGCATTGCCGTTCCCAACGGCACACGTCACAATACTCTTTTGGATGGGGATAGATGGCAGGCGCCGGATCGGTGCCAGGTTCGACTGCAGCTTGGGCGGCGCGCTGAGCTTTACGAAGAAATGCCATATAGTCAGCCACACGATATTGTTGCGGCTGGAAATCCGACCAGGGTGCGACAACGTAAACGTACTCAGGTTCAAGGCCCTGCATAGCTGTCAGCAATTGCGCATAAAGACAGAGCTGCAAAATAGTGCCGCCCTTTGTTTCGCGGGCCAGCTTGGTATCAATGATTTCGTATGACCACTTTCCGAGCGTACTTGGTTTCTCGATCCGTCTTAGAATATCTGCCCGGCCAACCCAGTCACCACTCCGCAATGCGGCCTGAACAATAATCGCGTGGCCAGTCTGCATCGCCTCTTGCGTGAGGTCGATGGCGTTACTTGTAATGTCGATGCCGGCAATAACGAATGGTTCGACGCCTGTTGAGCGAAGATGATCAAGAAATGCTTGTTCGTGCCTTTGGCCACGCTCTCGCAAGATGTCCAGCAGCGGATCCCACTGTGCTGGCTTGGCAAGCGTACCTTGAGCGACCTGGAGATCGACATTGGTGAGATGGGCGCAATACAAATTACCCACGAGATCATGTGCGCTAAGTATGATGGCTTCGTCGACCTTCTGCATGATCGCCTCGAAATGCATTGAATAAGTTAGAACTCGCAGTCTTCTGTGAGGCCGTTTCTAACCAGTAACCACCTAGAGACCAAGTGTCCTGCGTTCTGGCAAGGTGCAGGTTAGAAACCCTGCCCTTGCGCTATCTCTGATTAGCACTGGGACAATCCAGTTTATTGCGAGCGGTCGCCTCACAATGAGCATCGGCTTCCGGCCCAAAGTGGAAGGGTAACCAACTCAGCAAGCTTAGCCGCGACGTTTGCCATCGGCTCTTCTGCAGTGCTCAGGCCGCTTCGCGAGGCGAGGAGAGGGCTGACTTCGCGGAGAGCTTCATACGTCGTATCGTGCACAATGGGAATGAGCCGCTCACCCGCAAGCAGTGCCGAAAGCTCTTTGTCGGCGATGCCTTCTGTTGGGAGGCGGCGCAGCAACGCAGGGGTCACCAACACGATACCGATCCGCGATTTCGCTAAGCCCTTATCTATGGCGCGGAGCAGCGGCGTACCGAGGCCAACATCCTTTTCGCTGAACCAGACTTTGACACCGAGTGACTCGAGCAGATCGTGCAGGTCCTTGGCGGCCCCATGCCGGTCGTCCCATGCATGGCAAAGGAAGACGTCTCGAAGGTCAAGGGATGCTTGCTTCTCGACGCTCTCGCGAACCGGTGTGAGCGCTCGCACCTCGGCAGGCGTGTAGACCACGGACGAACCGGGGCGCGACCAGCGAGGCTTTGTGCTGCTGCCAGACCCGCTGCCCCCGCTGTAGACGTCCCTTCTGATTGGGGTTGAGGAGTAGGACGGAGACGAGTACGACACGTAGCTGCTGTGGCCGCTGTAGCCGCTGCTGCGGCCATAGCGGCCACGGCATGCAGGGCAGGCCGCTGCGGCGCTACCTGAGCGATGGCCCTCTACTGGTGCTGTGCATCTTGCCATGTGTGAGATGAGTCCTTTCTAGCCGGCACCCGTGGATTTTCGCCGCTCTGGTGCCAATCAGGACTTTTTCCCAGCCCCGTTATGGGCCGGACGGTGGAGTGTGTAGCTTTGGCCGGGCTTCGGCGTCGGCGGCAGGGGCTTCCCCTGGATCGCAGTCCGCTCCTGGCCCGTATCACCGCCGCGTGGACCGCGTATTTCATATTCCCCGGAATTCGGGGCGGGTTGGCCGGGCTTAAAATTCTTCGTCATCGAGAACTCTCCTAGTTCGGGTTGATGCCGACCAGAATCATACCGCTCGACAGCGTTAACCGTAACCAGGGCTTTTACCGCATGTCAACCATTAATGTCGTTTCTATTAAGACGTAAGCATTACTTACGTAAGTAATGCTTTACAGCTCCGCCCCGTTGATTCATACGTTTTGCCATGGTCACACAGATTGAACCCTTTTACGCGGAAGTCGGACGGCGCATTCGCGACCTTCGAAATAGGGCGGGCATAACGCAAGATAACCTCGGCCAATTGCTTTCGCCACCGATGACCCGTGTATCCGTCGCCAACATTGAGGGCGGCCATCAGCGAATTCTGTCGCATACCCTTGTTCAACTGGCGGCCACGCTTAACGTCGAGGTCACAGACATTTTGCCACCAAAAGCAGTGCAGCCAGTCGCCAACAGCGATGCCCGCATTACCGATGAGCTTGTGTCTAAGCTTGGCCTTTCTGTGAGCGAGGCAAAAAAGCTCGCCGGTAAATCTAAAAATAATTGAGCTGATAGGAGTGTGAATGAGTATCTTGTCCGCCAGAAATCAGGCTGAGGCATTGGTTGATGCCCTAAACATCAAGCATGCTCCTGTTGACGTTGTGGGTGTTGCAGCGCGACTCGGACTTGAAGTGGTTTACGTCGACCTTGGGGAAGACATTTCTGGAGCGCTGATTACGGGACCTCAAGGTTCCCGCATTGCCATACGGAAAAGCGATCCTTCTCAAAGGCAAAGGTTTTCAATCGCTCATGAAACGGCCCATCATTGCCTACGCCACCAATTCGAGCCGGGGGAGCATGTCCACGTAGATCGGGGGCATTTAATCAGTCATCGCAATCAGCGGTCATCCACCGGCATTGACACAAAGGAGATAGAGGCAAACCAATTTGCAGCCTGCCTGTTAATGCCATCACGGTTGCTGCGAGAACGTGTAACAGCGTTAAACACAGAACAGCTCTATGATTCCCACGTCACTATGCTCGCCAAGGAATTTCATGTCAGCGAACAGGCTATGACGATCAGGCTTACAAGCTTAAGATTGTTGTAGGACAATCTTTTATTTTTGTTGAGTTGCATGTCCATGTGCCTGCTGAAGTCCTGAACCCGACAGCCATGGTTCGGACGGTAAGGTTTGAAGCAGTTAGCTGGCTTGTTGTGCACGACGCAATGCGTGCTCGTACCGATGGCAGGTCGGACAAAGTAGCGCGAAATCTGCAAGAGTAGTGATGCGGCTGCCTTCATCTAAAGGATGCATATGATGAACATCTAGAAGGGAGCGTGGCCGGATCAATGCGTCTTTTATTAAATGCATGGGATCAAAGAGGCAGTTGTCACATGTGAGAGCCCCTGCCTTCTGCCGTTTGAAAACAAATCTCTGCGCAAGCCAAGCAGCTCGGAGCCGCACTTTGGCGCGTTGCTCTTCTGTCATGCCCTCCATTGCTGTAGCTTTTAGATCGATATCGATGTTATCAAATATTTTCTTTTCAATGGGGCTACGTTCAGCTGCCGCAAGGTCGTCTTCAATCCCAATCCAAGCATTCGAACTGGCGCGATGGACCAAGGGAAGGTCGGCAATTGAGACTCGCTCCTCATCATTTATTGGTCGAAGTGTTGCTGAAGGATGTGCGAACAATCGCTGCATCGCGCTGGATCGGAATATTTGGTTGGCAAGCGGCTTTGTAGGAATTTCGTAGCTTTCAACAATTGGAAACGCAACGGACCACCGGCGCCTCTTCCCGGCTTCCGCCCACATATCCTGCATATGTTCAAAATCGTCGTCACCAACAATCGCTCGCAGCGAGCGCGCGGTTGAACGGAGGCGATGAACAGCCACTAGGCGTCCCGCTACGGCGTCGTGGGCAATGCGTTCCTCAAGATATGCGGGATCTGTCTCGAAGCCGGTGTTTGGCAAGCCGAAATTTCGGGTGATGTATTCAAGCACATAACCGTTGGCGAATTGCGCTGAGATTGTTGCCTGGCATTGGGAGTCGGCATGGGGAGCATCAGACGATGGCGTAAATCCGATCCAATGCGAAGCTACTAGCCAGTCGGCCTTGGCTGCTGTTACGGGCGCGGGCAGATCAGCGATTCGGGAAATTGGCATAGGACTCGTTTGACAACGGATTAAATTTAGCCAGTCGGCAATTTCTTTTACAAGTCTTTTCTGTAGTGTTATAACGTCCTTTATAACACTCTAAAGGGCGTTAACTTCGGATGGTAGCGCGCAGGCGGATCCCTGAGAGCATTCAGGTCGGTATACTCATTGAGAGCCGGCGGCGTTGCGCCATGTGCTTCCACCTGCATGAGGATCTAACCGTGAAGGATGGGCAGTTAGCACACATCGACCGTGATGCGAGTAACGATGCAGAGGGGAATGTCATTTTCTTATGCTTGATCCATCACAACCAGTACGACACCAAATCAAGCCAAGCTAAAGGCTGGCTTCCGGCCGAACTGACAGAAATCAAGCGTCGCTTCGAGCAAGCAATCGTTGATCGGCGTCACTTGGTCAGTCCGGCCGCTATTGCTACGGCCGGGCGTGAAACCGACCGGGAGACACTTCGGGAACTGATTGCATTTATGTCAGAAAGCAATGCATTGCGGTTCCTACGTGGTGTGCGTTTCGCAAGTCATTCGTTTGTGAACTGGGAACTGATCGACCTTGAACAGCTGGCGCGCAGCAGCAATGGTGCAGAAAATGAATTCATCGATCCCGATGTTGAAGCTCTGCGGAAAGACCTTGTTTCAGCGGCCGAGGCATTTTTCGAAATAGTCTACATACATACCCGGCGTGTCCCTTGGAATGAAAACTGCCGAGCAGTTCCTGAAGAGTGGGAAACTAAAGAGCTGCAGCGATACGAAGAGGCGGTCAGGGTGCTAGATGCCGCTTCGCTAAGGATCGTGAACGCCTACGACGAGTTGGTCCGTTTTGGTCGGGCAAGGCTGTTGCCATGAAAGATGACATTATCCTCTCCCCTGCCCTATCGCTCGTCCCTTCCCCGCTCTATGCGCCGACACCCAAGGCCGCCCGGCGTGTGCTGGAGTTCTTCACCGCCCAGATTAACAACGACCACACTCGCTTGGCCTACCTCAACGCCACCCGCCGGTTCGCGGCATGGTGCGAAACGCATGGGCTGTGCCAGCTGGCTGATGTGCACGCGTTTCACGTCGCGGCCTTCGTCAAAGATTTGCAGGGGGAGTTTTCGTCGCCAACAGTGAAAGTGCACTTGGCTGCGATCCGCATGCTATTCGACTGGTTGGTGACCGGGCACATCATGGATGTAAACCCAGCCCACGCGGTACGCGGCCCGAAATACGTGGTCAAAAAGGGTAAGACCCCGATCTTGAAAGTGGAGGAAGCCCGGGCCCTGCTCGATGCGATCGACACCAGCACCTTAGTTGGCCTGCGCGATCGAGCAATCATCGGCGTGATGGTTTATACCTTTGCCCGGGTGAACGCCGTCATCGAGATGAAGGTTAAGGACTACTTTACCCAGGGGCGCCGTGGCTGGGTTCGCCTGCACGAAAAAGGGGGCAAGGAGCACGAGGTTCCCTGCCACCACACCTTGGAAAAATATTTGGACGAATATCTGGCTGCGGCCAGCATTGCCGACGAGCCGAACGGGGCGTTGTTTCGGTCAGTCGGCCGCAAGATCGGCCGGGCCGAAGCGCTTTGGCAGCAGGATGTGTACCGGATGATCCAGCGGCGCGCCGCGGCCGCGGATATCGCGACCAAAATCGGCAATCATACCTTCCGGGCAACCGGCATCACCGCCTATCTTAAGAACGGCGGGCTGTTGGAGCATGCGCAAACGATCGCCAACCACGCCTCCCCCCGCACGACAAAGCTTTATGACCGGCGGTCAGATGAGATTTCGCTCGATGAAATAGAGAAAATAGCAATTTAGCCGACAAAGCCGCTAGGCGAGCATTTCGCCTGCTAGTCGACGTCTTCCAACTCCTCTTCAAGAGCTTCTATCGTATCTTTTTCGATAGATGTGCTTGAGCCAAGTGACGCGGTAACTCGTGCAAAATCAGCTTCGTTCAGTGCAAACGCGTTTGCAAGCCTCTGCTCGATTGCCTTTTTCTTCGCTACTATCGTCCGAGAAAGTAGTTTACGCTCATGCTCCCCCTTTATCTCAGGTAACCGCTTGAGCGCTCTTGCTATGTCTTTCCCTAACTGCGCCAAAGCCGGAGCAATACTTTCCCATGTGCTCGGCAGAGGAAGGTTCATGACCTTAAAACCACCAACTTCCATCAACGGCCCGTATCGCTTTACAAACCACCAATTTCCAAGATGGGAATTGAACAACGCTAATGCTGCCCAAAGCTCCTCGATTGATTGTCCTGGTCGAAGTATCAGATTCGATAATGCATGCCGGTTAACAGACTTTTCCTCATCGATAGCGCCTACTAGTTGAACAGGTAACTTTTTACGAACCCGGTGGAATAGGATTTTTGGTTGCTCGAAAAACCTCGCCTCGCGAGACCGGTTAAGCCAAGGTCCGTAGTTTATAAACGACGTCATAGGATGGATTTTGAATTTTTCTATCTGGCCCGCGGACTCATAGAGAGGTAACCAAGCTTTTCCTTTTTTTGTCGCGCTAATATGAGCGTTGGCCAGGCCCTCAGCCTTTGTCAAATACGGTATGACGCCTTGTGAGAATTCGAGGATGTCCAGGAACGTCCTTCCTCCGGACTGCATTTTACGCATTATATTAATGTCGGATTCGTCCGCATATACGTTAAAGATATGCTCCGGATCATCTGTCCAATCCGATTGCTTAACGACGAACTGTGGCTTTATAGCCTTGTCCGGCTGAATGCGCGTAATATCAATGCGATCTTTGACAGCAGGCTTTGAGTTGAACAACGTTATAATACACGTGTCCACTACGGCTGCTTTAAAGACAGAAACAGGCTCCAGATCAGCTACTTCGACAAGCCGGGTACCATTGAGTAAAAATTTCCGCATTTGCACGCCGTAGAAGTTAGTCAGCCACGCATTCGGAATAATGAAGCTGACGATGCCACCTTTCGAGAGAAGCCGTACGCCCTTCTCGAGAAAAAATAGGTAGGTCTCGGGCTTCCCCTCACGATAGACATATTTGTTCTGAAAGTAATTCTTTTCAGCTATCGTGTAGTTAGCACCATATGGTGGATTACCGATCACGACATCAAATTTAAATTCGAATTCGTCCTCCCAATCGAAAGCATTCACAGCGATTTTCTGGTCTTCTGAAAATAGCTCAAGATTCTCATCGCTGAAAATGTCTGATGTGATAAGTGAGTTGCCGCATCTTATGTTCGAGCCAAGATCCGGGAGTGCACGCTGTTTAAATAAGTTGGTTTGGGCAGCGAGAGCATCGCCCTTCTCTCCCTCGAGGACCTTCATAAGCAAAGAAAGCTTTGTAACCTCGACTGCCTGGGCATCGACGTCGACACCGTAGATATGGGTGAGAAGGATACGCCGCTTCTCTGCTATAGTAAGCCGCCAGCTATCTTTGGAGCTTTGGTATAACTTGGCGCTCTTTCCCTTTGAATGTTTTCCAATCCCATCGGCGACATACCAGTCGCGAAACCAGTCGATGAGATACTGGTACGCGACTATCAAAAAGGAGCCGGAGCCGCACGCCGGATCGATAATTCGCAACGGTTTGGCTCCCGATATTTGTCCCGGACTTCTACCCTGCAATGCGTGAGTTAGGGTTTTTTCTACAATATATTTTGCGATGTATGTCGGCGTATAGAATACACCGCCCGCCTTTTTTACTTCTACCTTCGTTTCAACCGATGCGACCTTGCCTTGAAGGGTAATGACTTTCCCCAAAAACTGCTCGTAAACCTGCCCGAGTATATCGGCAGGCAGCACAGAAAACTCATATGGGCTTTCAGGAAAATATAGTCCGGAAAATAGTTCTTTTAGCGGCTTGTCCTCAATTGTGAGGTTCAGGCTGAACGTGTCCAATGTTTCAGCGGAGCCATCGCCAGCTTTGAAATGGAATAACCCGGAGTTATATCGGTCGTCGGCTATGCGAAATAAAGCGGTAAGACGTTTGTAGACATCAGAGCCTTTTGCAAGTTTCTGGAGTGTCCCGTATTGCTCAAATCCTCGAGCCTCAGCGATCCTTAAAAAGATAATTCGATCGATGGTTCTTTGGACGGCGGTGTTCAGATCGCGGATAGATAGCGCATTACGTCGAGCGATGCTTTTAGCAAGCGATTCTCGCCATCCCTCGATTTCAGCAAGAAACGCAGTGTCAACCTCGGCCGTACCACGCTTCTTTGTAGAATCGTTGGAATATCGATCAAAAGCGCCCTTTAATATTGCTTGTTGGCTGAAAATTGCCGCTATCTCATCCCACCGACTCTTATAATCTTCAAATCCTATGTAAAGCAGGCGGCCCTTACTAACCTTGTCGCCCTGCACAGGCTTGATACGACAATCATATACGGCAAAGCCAGTGAAGTCTGTGAGAATGGATAGGGGGAGCTTCGCGCTCCAGCCGTATCGCCGAAGTTGATAAGCGGCCAGGGCATCCGTCTTGATGCCGACATTCGGAGCTTTTGTTTCTACAAAAAACTTGCGCGTTCCTCCCACGCGGAATGCATAGTCAGGGGCCTTGCTGCTCCCAGCAATTTTTATTGAGTCCTCGTGAACTACGTCCTTATAGGCTTCCGCAAAGCCGCCTTTGTTGGCGACGTCCCATCCCAGTGCGTCGAAAAATGGATCGACAAACTCCTTCCGGAGTCGGAACTCCTTATAAGTAGGTGCCTGGTAATCGTCGAAATTGTCCCGAAACCGCTCTACTAGCTCATTGATTGTTGCCGGTATCGTCATCCAACGCTTCTCCAGCGGCGTACGCCTGGACACGGGTGCCGACGATGATGACCGCCTATTTGCTTTAGGTTAGGATACCGTTGATTCCTATGCCAGATCGGGTTCAAGCTACCTTTAATCATTACGAGTTAAGAACCTCTCATAGTGCGATTTTGGTTCATTGGGGTTATAACTGTTTGATGGTAAGTGGTGAAATGGGAACGCTGCGGTCTGCAAAACCGTCATTAGTGGTTCGACTCCAAGTTAGGAAACGTCTCTCAGACGCTCCGATTGATGCCGTGCTTTTTTAAAAGATCTGAGATCGCCTCGGCCAGCAACGCTTCAGTCGTTACCTCTTTTTCTACGGCTAAGCTTTTGAGTTGCTTGTGTGTGGTTGGGTCTAGTGCGGCTGTGACCTTCTTCTTCCCTGCCCGCGTTGCAGCATAGAAGCCTGTTGGTCTCGCTGTAGCATCTGGATTAGGTAGAGATGGTACCGTCGGTCGAGCGTTTAAAATTGGCTCTGCTGAAAATGACGGATTAATCTGGACGGCTTGACGCATGGTTTCGGCGAGGCTCGGGCGCTTTACGCTCATAAGCGGTTCCTTTCCTTACCCAGGGAGAGTCGGGTGATTGCCAGCATGCCAAATTGCCGGATTGCTGGCAATACAGCAATCAGGCAATCAGATTCCGAAGCCAGGTGTAAAGGGAAGTTATCTCGCCCCTCGCTTTGCCGTCTTTTTCGTATTCCTGGGCTGTCTGTCCTGCGGTCAACGAATGAGCGTAGGCGGCGCGTTGCTGCAAGGCGACCGGAGGCACTGTCAAGGCAAACAGTTTTGACCGCTTCGCCGGCAACTTTTGGTCGTTACAATTGGCTGGGGGAAGCGCATCTACCAAAGTCCATGGTTTTAAGGCCCGAAAGTTGCCGGCGAAGCGGCCAAAACTGTTTGCCTTGACAGTGCCAGCCAGACTTATTGCGGCCGCCCCGCCGACTCAGCATCGAAACTCACAGATACCGCTGTGCCAACCGAGAGGACTTGGTAGGAAGTCGCATATGGTGGGAACGTTCAGCAGCTAGCTATATGCTAGCTAACCTCCTTGTAGCAGTCCGCCAAAACGTTGTAACGCCTTGATTTTGCTGGCGGACCCAGCGCGATTCGAACGCGCGACCTCTGCCTTCGGAGGGCAAACAACAACTAAGGCGACACGGGACTCCGTGACAGCACGCATTGGGCAGCTCTTGATGACCGTCCATCAGCGGGTTGCAGACGAAAGCAGCAACAATATTGCCTTGGGCAGAAAGCCGTTTTGACTGGACTTCGTTCGTGGGCAGAGCGTTGGTGGTTTTGTCTCCGGGCCCGGTCGTGCGGGCCGATGCTGGTAGGGGCGGCGGTTTTCGCTGCTCCGGATGGCCGGAGGAGCATGATCATGAAGACGTTGAACGAGGCGCAGATGCAGGTGCTGGAAGTCGCCGCGAAGGCCGGAGGTGCATCCTCTGAAGGGCTGCACCACCGCACCGTTGCCAGCCTGGCCAGGCAGGGGCTGATCGCCGAGAAGCGCGGGCGCAACGACAAGCATACTGTGGTCGCTACGCCGGCCGGAGTGGCGCTGCTCAGGGAGTATGGGGTCAGCGCGACGGAGGCGGCGCTGGCTGTGCCGCCAGCTCTCGCTCGGGCGGCTCAAGCCCCGAAGCCCGAGTTGGAGGGTCTCGCAAAGTCGAAGCCGGCGCAAGCGCCGGAGCCGATGCCGCCAGCCATGAAGCCCAAGAGCCGCAAGTCGAAGGCTGCTGCGGAACAATCGACGGTACGGGAGGCAAACGGCAAGCTCGGACTCCTGATTAGGCTGCTGCGCCAGCCTGAGGGCGCCACACTGGCAGCCATGGTGACGGCCACCGGCTGGCAGGCGCATTCTGTACGCGGCGCCATGGCCGGCGCCATCAAGAAGAAGCTGGGTCTGACTGTCGTCTCCGAGAAGGCCGGCCCGGTTCGCTCCTGGCGGATCGTGGAGGCGCGGTCGTGACCGAGGTCGCGGAACTGGAGCGCGCGGTCCTGGCTTTGGAGGCGCTCGACCTCGACGGACTGCGGGCAGCGTGGCGGCAGCGCTGGGGAGCGCCGCCACGGCTGCGCTCGGTGCAGCTGCTGCGCCACCTGATCGCCTGGCGGATCCAGGCGGAGGCGCTGGGTGGGTTGGACGCAGAGACCAAGCGGCTTCTGCGCGCAACGGGCTTGCCGAGGCGCGGCTCGGTACTGCACCCCGGCCAGCGCCTCGTGCGCGAGTGGAAAGGCCGCCGCTACAACGTCGACATCGTCGAGAATGGTTTCACGCATGCGGGCAGGACCTTCAAAAGCCTGTCGCAAGTTGCCTTTGCCATCACCGGCACGCGCTGGAACGGGCCCCGCTTCTTTGGCCTGCGGGAGGCGGCCTGATGGCGGACTTAAAACCACCTGGAAGGCGCTGCGCGATTTACACCCGCAAATCCTCCGAAGAGGGCCTGGAGCAGAGTTTCAACTCGCTCCACGCCCAGCGGGAAGCTTGCGACGCTTACATTAAGAGCCAGACCCATGAAGGCTGGCGGGTGCTGGCGCAGCCCTACGATGATGGCGGCTTCTCGGGCGGCTCAATGGAACGTCCCGGCCTCGCGGCTCTGCTCAGCGATGTCGAGCAGGGCAAGATCGACATCGTAGTGGTGTACAAGGTCGACCGCCTGACCCGCTCGCTGATTGACTTCGCCCGCATCGTCGAAGCGTTCGACCGGCATCATGTATCGTTCGTATCGGTAACCCAGGCCTTCAACACCACCACCTCGATGGGCCGGCTGACCCTGAACGTCCTGCTATCCTTCGCCCAGTTCGAGCGCGAGGTCACCGGCGAGCGTATCCGCGACAAGATCGCCGCCTCCAAGAAGAAGGGCATGTGGATGGGCGGCAACCTGCCGCTCGGCTATGACCGGCAGGACAACACGCTGGTGATCAACCCGGCCGAGGCGGCGCAGGTGCAGACGATCTTCGAGCGCTACCTCGTCATCGGCTCGGTCGATGTCCTGCGGCAGGAGCTGGCGGCAGTTGGGATCCGCTCCAAGAGCCGCGTCACCCGCGCTGGCAAGACGATCGGTGGCACCAGCTTCAGCCGCGGCGCGCTGTATCATCTGCTCACCAACCTGCACTACCGCGGCATGATCCGGCACAAGGACCAGCACCACGCCGGGCTGCATCCGGCGATCATAGAAGAGACATTGTTCGACGCCGTGCAGCGCCGGCTGGCGGCACAGCGGATTAGGCGCGGCAGCCGCAGCGTTCGTGCCGCCGGGGCGCGCTTGACGGGCCGCATCACGTCGGAGACGGGTGGGCCTTTTACTCCAAGCTTCTCCTATGGTCGCGGCGGTCGCATCTATCGCTACTACGTGGCCGAGCGCGCGGGCGATGCGGATTTCGGAGGGGAGGGGCGCGTTTACCGGCTCCCTGCTGAGGCGCTGGAGGCGTTCGTCCAGGAGACGCTGGCGAGGCTCGCCGGCCGTCCTGAGGCCGCCTGGAACGACCTCGATCCGCTGCTCATCATGATCGAGGTCAAGCCGCGGGAGACGCACCTGATCCTCGACGCGAACGCGCTGTTCGGCCCTGAACATCCGACGTTCGGGCTGGACCGGCTGCGGGAACGTCTAGGCAGCGGCGAGCAAGCGGTGGCCGAGCCCGATCAGCCCAGCCAGCTGCGCATCAGGCTGCCGCGCCCGTTGCGCTTCAGAGGCGGGAGGTCCTGGCACAACGACGGGAGCGAGATGGTTGGCGCCGGGCCCGCACGGCCAGATCCGCATTTGGTCGACGGCCTGCGGAAGGCCCATGCGATCCTGGCCGATCAAGGCACCGACCTCTTCAGCCGCCGCTTCTCCGTCAGCGCGCAGGCGCCCGCGCAATCATATCAGCGCAAGCTGTGCCTGCTCGCGTTGCTGGCGCCGCAGTTGCAGCTGTCGATGCTGGAAGGCCGCACGTTCCGCAACATCACCCTGCAGGGCCTGCTTGATCGCGACCCGCCGCCGCTCCTCTGGCGCCAGCAGTTGGCTTGGCTAGCCGGACAGACTTGAAGCGTTCTGGCGGTATGCCCGATTCTCCGGGTCATTCAGGTCCTTTGCCGAGTCGCGTCGGGAATAGCTAAAGTACCGGAACGGGTTCTTGAGGTGCGTCATACAGTAAGGCTAGCCAGCCGGACGGAAAAGGCCAATGTCGTTTTGAAGTGCCCTCATAGACGAGTTGGCGCCGGGATGGCCTCCGGCGATGACACCGGAGCTCAATCTGCATAATGTTTTAGGTATGGCCACACTTCCGCAGCTTGTAGCCGACGAGGAATGTCTCCTAGCCCTTGAACCCGAAGAGCTTGCTCATCCGGTTCTGCTCGCTGCCGTGTCAAAACAGCAGAGCCAAGGTATGTTCATGCTGGCTCATGTCAAAGACGGGATTTTTGGCCCTGCGACGCCTGGCATTCCCATCTATTCTGCCGGCCGGCGGCAGCGCATTGAGCGTGCCATTGCAGAAGCGTGGCAGTGGTTGGAGCTCTCCATGCTCATCATGCCTGCGGACGGCCACAACGGCACGATCGGCTGGAAGGTTTTGACCAGGCGCGGGGAGAAGCTGGCTACGGACAAGACGAAGTTCGACAGCTACCTCGGCGCTACTTCATTCCCGCGGGCAATGCTGCATCCCCGCATCGTGGATCAGGTGTGGCTAGATTTGGCACGCGGCGACCTTCCCGACGCCGTCTTTCGCTCGTTCAAAGCTGTGGAAGAAGCCGTTCGAGAAGCCGGGGGCTATGGCCCTGAGGTCGTCGGAGTGGACCTGATGCGAAAGGCTTTCAACCCGGATCGTGGACCGCTGACACGCCTTGAAGAACCCATGGCAGAGCGCGAAGCCCTCGCTGCTCTATTCGCCGGCGCCATCGGTTCCTACAAGAACCCGCACTCCCACAGAACGGTTCAAATTGCCGAGGCTCAAGAGGCCCAGGAGATGGCGATGCTGGCCTCTCATCTGCTGCGAATTGTTGATGCGAGGAAGCGCACAAAGTGACCAATGGAGGCCGTCTTCCGGCAGGTGCCATGAGACTCTAACATCTCACCTTCGTGAACGACGGTCCGCTACAGATAGTGCATCAGACCGTCGATCTTCAAATAAACCTTGTCGAGATGCCATTGCCACTGCGTAAACCGCATCGCGTCCACCTTCAGGGGTTGCCGTCCGGCGAGATGCCGCCGTTGCTGTTGCGAGGGCAGTCACCGCGGTTGGCAGGAGCTCGGCCATGAACGTGCTACTCACCTCTCGCCTTGGGACCGCGGGAGACAAGCAAGGCCATGTCGGCGCGTTGTGACGGTTTGGTATATTTGATGAGCTTGGTGATTTCAGGCAGCTTCTTTACATCCCGCTTATAAGAAGGATGCCGTCGAGTGGCTTCATCAGGCCAGCAGAAGTCGATCACATCAATCATTTGCTTTGCTGCTTCTAGATTTTTCTCCGTCTCCTCGCGTAGCTCAGGGCGCCTTCTGGCACGTCGTTTTTCATACGCCATCGCTTTGATGAGGTCTTGTTTTAGGTTCAACATACGATCCCACTCGCTTTTCTGAAAATCATCCAACGGTGCCATGATCTTTACTTCACAGGTGTCACTATCGATCTTGATGTCATCGGGATGCAGCCACAGATCGGGTCGTTTAAGTCCTTTCTCATCACATCGCTTAAATTCAGCAGTCCAAATGGTTTTGTACTTTAGATAAGTGGCAACTAAATCCATCTTCGCATTGTGTTGTTTTAGCTCGACAGCCTCGGTGTGCTGCTTGAATGCCAGTTGTGCGCGGCGATCGCCTTTCATTGCTGCCACGCCTAAGCCTCGCATCACAGCCTGAATTGCTGGCAGTTTGATAACCTTGTCGCCTTCCCGAATGCTGACCATCCGGTAGGCTTCCTCCAATACCAATGCTTCAACGTTCTTGACCGTGTGTTGAGCGTGTGCAGCTGGATGCTTCCTTGGGCGACCCTTGGGATTTCCGGAACGCCCCTTTTGGAAGCGGTGCTCCGCTGGCGGCATTTTGTAGCCTACTGCCGGTGGTGCGCCGGCATGAGTGGCACGATTAACGTCTGCCTTTGGTTGCATCGTACTGGCTTCAGCTTGCATCTGCCGCCTCCTCATTTCCAACCCCTGCTCGTTCCGCCTCCACATCCTCGAATATCGTTCCTTCGGGAAGCAAGCTGGCCCGCTTGCCCGTGAGCTGCTGCCAGCGGCGGATGATGGTGTCGCAGTACCCCGGATCGTACTCGATCAGCCGGGCTTGGCGACCGCAGGTTTCAGCGGCGATCAAGGTGGTCCCCGAGCCGCCGAAATTGTCGAGGACGATGGCGCCGCGCCGCGAACAGTCGCGGATCGCGTCCGCGACCAGCGCCGTTGGTTTGACCGTCGGGTGCATCGCCAACTCCTCCATCCGCCCCGCGCCCATGCTGCTGATCCCAGGATAATCCCAGACGTTGGTGCGATAGCGGCCGGTGTCGCCAAGCCCAAAGCTGTTCACGTGTGGCGCATCGCCAACCTTGAACACGAAGACCAGCTCGTGCTTGGAGCGATAGAACGTGCCCATGCCGGCGTTTGTCTTGTTCCAGACGCACAGGTTCTTGAGCTCGCTGAAGACCGTTGCACCCGCGGCGCTCAATTCGCCGATATGCCTCCAATCCATGCACACGAAGGCGATGGCGCCGTCCCGGCAGCGACGACCCGCGGCCCCGAGCGTCTCGGTCAGGAACTCGGTAAAAGCGGTCGACGACATCTCGCCGACACCCATCGCAAACTCGCGATGACGGATGCGACCTGAGCCGCAGACATGACCGTCGATCGGCACGTTGTACGGTGGATCGGTGAAGATCAGGTCCACCGTTTCTCCGGCCAGCAGCTGCGCATAATCCCCCTCATTCCGTGCATCGCCGCAAATCAGCCTGTGCCGGCCCAGCTGCCATACATCGCCGCTTCGCGTGACGACCGCTCCGGCCATCGGCGGGACGACGTCGGCCGCTGCCGGCGTGTCCGGTGCTCGCTCGCGGGCGGCGTCCAAGGTAAGGTCGACCTCTGCTAGGGAGAATCCGGTCACGCTCAGATCGAATTCCAGGTCGATCAAGGACTGCAACTCAATCGCGAGGATGTCCTGGTCCCAGCCCGCGTTGAGCGCCAACTTATTGTCAGCAAGAACATACGCCCGACGTTCCGTTGCACTTAGATGCGACAGGCGGAGCGTCGGCACCGTCTCGTGCCCCAGCAGCTTCGCCGCCGATACCCGGCCATGGCCGGCGATGATCTCGCCGTCGTCGCTGATCAGAACCGGGTTGGTAAAGCCAAACCGGGTGATGCTATCGGCAATTTGCTTGACCTGCTTCTTGCTGTGCGTACGGGCGTTGCCCGCATAGGGTCGCAGCGATCCGATCGCTCTCTGTTCCAAGTTCGTCCGTTCAGCCTGCACCTTTTGATGTCCTCGCTGCAATTGCCTCCGACCAATGCGAATCGGGGGGGTAAGGCTTTTACCAAATCCAGCAGAGGAGTCGGAAGCAGAAGATTCACCGGCGATGTCGCTGCAGCGCTTTTGTGGCGGCCCCGCCACATGGCCGGCTCACAGTTTGTTGGGCAGGCCTCATCATTCGGCCATCCGGAAGCGCCGCGCGTCAAGTGCTGTTCCCGAACGTGCCGTCCCTGTTAGCGCGGATGAACTTCCCTGTTTGACATGTGTTAATTCCCTGTTCCACAAGTGCAAATTCCCTGTTATTCAGGAACAGGGAATAGCCAAAGTAAGCCATTGAAAATGCCATGGAAATTTGGCTCAAGCGGCCGCTTTAGGCCCGAGAAAAACCGCAAAATGCCTGTTATTCGATTTATCAGGGAATTTGGCACCAGAAGCAGGGTAAGCCGTGCAGCTTTTGGGACGCCTGAATGCCATTCTAATGCGCAACTGTGCCGAAACTCCTCTACATCGCGTTCGCGCAGAGAAAATGGGATGAAAATTGCCGGAATGTTGTCTCGAAAGTGGGAAAACAGCCTCTCGCCGCAACCGGATTGGCGCCTAATTCAGGCGTAAGTTCCGGGCCTTGTGCAAGGTCGCACCAGAAGGAGACAAATTTGCAGGACTGCGTGGCGGTGCTGTCAGTCCGACCGCTACAAGTCTCTGGTCCCGCGAGGCAGGCCAAGTTGTCAGCTAAACCTGCAACGTGCTCCCACTCGGCCATGGCAGCCGATCTTCTCGTCCTCGCGCGACCAGACCACCCTGACCGGCCGGCCGAGCGCGCGAGACAATAAGGCGGCATCGAGCGCTACGTCGTCGGCGCCGTTGTGGCCATAGCAGCCAGCACCGTCCTGATGAATGACGCGGACGATCTCCTCCGGCACCCCCAAAGCCATCGCCAGCTGCGACCGGAGCCCGTAATTTCCCTGCGTCTGCGACCAGACGGTTAGCCCCTGTACGATCCCGTCGAATTCTCGCCATTCCGCCACCGCACAGGCCGGGCCAATCGACGCGTGGGCTAGATATGGCTTGCTGTAGGTGGCATGGAACGACTGTGTGTCGTTCGGCTTAGACGCAGATCGCTCGGCGAGCTCCGTCGAGTCGCGCACATGACCATGCAGCCAGTCGATCATGTCGGACGGGTCTGGCAGGTCGGCGGGCGTCGTCCAGCGGACCGCCGTTTGCGCGACCGCGATCGCGCGCAAGGCGTCCTCTTCGCGCGGTGCAACGACACCGACGAACCGCCCGTTGACGACGATCTGCACCGACGGCACCCGCGACCGCAGCTTTTCCTCATCAACGTCCACCAACTGGGCATCGCTCGATGGCGGCCGTACGATGCGTCCGTGCCACATATCCGGCAGGTCGAGGTCATGGACATAGGCCGCGCCGCTTAGCTTGCGCGGCAGGTCGCGCCGCGGGACGCTTTGCCCGACCACGCGATATGCCGAGGAAGGTTTGGGCGCGACATCCCCGGTGATCTCCTGATGTAGATCGACCTCGTCGAGAAGACGCCAATAGTCGATCGATCCGCCCGTAGCCGACACGAACGAGCCGTCGCGCACCGTCAGCGTGGCGGGATCAACTCCGAGGCGCCTAGCCGCCGCTGCAGCGAACGTTTCGCGCACCGCGGCGCAGGCGATGCGAACCGCCAGGCCGCCGCGTTCGATGGAGATACTTGCCGACGTCCACCACTCGTTCGGGCATAATCCGGTGTCGCCTGACACAAGGTCGAGCACGTCGAGCGGCACCCCCAGTTCTTCGGCGGCGATCTGCGCAATCGCAGTGCCGATCCCCTGACCCAGTTCCACCTTGCCGTTACGGACCTGGACCCGGCCGCCGGGTTCGAACCGAACCCAGTCCGCCATCTTGCCATCGGGCTTGACGCCGACCCAGCTCGTCATCGTCCGATCGAGATCGGCTCGCGGCGCCAGCCCGGTCCGGCTCATGCGTGGCCCGCCGCGCGCCGCACCGCGCGTAAGATGCGGACATGAGTTCCGCATCGGCACAGGTGCTTGTCGAGCGCCTCCAGAATCCGCCCTTTGTCGGGCGCTCCGACCTCTTCTAATAGCGCCTTGCAGCGCATGATGATGCCGTTGATGCAATAGCCGCACTGCGCCGCCTGCATGTCGAGGAAGGCGCGCTGCAGGGGATGCGGCTGCTCGACGCTGCCAATTCCCTCGATCGTCAGGATATCGTGATCGAGCGCCGCCCACAGCGGCGTGTCGCACGACGCGACAGCACGGCCGTCGATCTGCACCGTGCAGGCGCCGCACGCGCCGACCCCGCAGCCGAAGCGCGTGCCCTTCAGCCCCAGATCGTTGCGGAGGACGTAGAGGAGGGGAGTGTCAGGCTCCGCAGCGACCCGCCGCGTCTCGCCGTTGACCCGCAATTCCCAAAATGTCTCAGAAGCCGACGTCATCGGCCCAACCTTCACGCTTGGCGCGTCGAACCAGATACGCCCACATGTTGTCGAAGTAGAAGTCGGAATTGAGGAACTTCTTGGCTTCCTCGATCGCCGCGTCGGGCATCAGATGGAGTTCGCCGGCGGCCATCGCCTTAAGTTGTACCCCGAGCGAGGCTTCGAGCTCGATCACCCGCAGCACGGTCTGCGCGATAGAGACATGCGCTACCATGAGGCCGTGGTGCTTCAGAATCAGGCCGCTCGTGCTCGCAAACTCGTGCGCCATGATCTTGCCCTGTTCAGCGATGCTGAACGTGTCTTCGTAATCCTCGACCAGTCTCACGTCGCCGTGCCAGCGCGCCGCATTGTTGTCGATCGGAAGCAGCGAGGTGGCGATGGCGCCGGCCGCGACGCCGTTGTCGCCGTGATGATGCCCGATGCACATTACTTTGGGGTTCTCGCGGTAGACCGGGCCGTGCGCAGCCATGGTAGGATTGATGCGGGCGTCGGGATCCTTCGGTTTGCCGTCGAAATCAACCTCGCAAATGGTCGCCAAGCTGACTTCCTCGACGCTTTGGCCGAAGGTGTATACCCAAAATGTGTCCGCGTCGGGGGACCGGGCGGTGAGATGTGCGAGCAGCCCCCGGCCCAGCCCCAGCATGCCCATGATCCGGTATCCTAGGACGAGGTTCTGTTTCAGCTCGTCGGTAGCGGCTTTAGCCATGGGCTCCTCCCATCCCGAGTGATGCAGCCTGCGCGGCAGGTCGACAACGATTGGAGTGTCATGGGCTCCAGCTCGCTCCTAAAGCATGTAATCCAGCCGCTTTGGGCATTGAAATCGAACCTTTTGCATGCTGTTATCGACACAATGGATACCAGAAACCTCGATCTCGGATTGCTCGTGACGCTCGAAGCCTTGCTTGCGGAACGCAACGTCACACGCGCCGCACGCCGGCTGAACCTCAGTCAGCCGGCCTTGTCGGCGCGGCTGGCGCGGCTCCGTGAGGCACTCGGCGATCCGCTCCTGATCCCGGCCCAGCGCGGGATGGTGCTGACCCAGCGGGCACTTGAGCTGATGCAGCCACTGCACGAGGCGCTGGAAAGTGTCCGCCGCGTTATCGAGCAAGGAGCGCCGATTGATCCGGCGACCATGCAGGCAACCCTGGTGATCGCGGCGAGCGACTACGTTCAGTATGCGCTACTGGCGCGCTTCTTGGTTGCGTTGCGGGCCGAGGCGCCGATGGTCCGCATCGCGTGGCGGGCGCTCGACGTGATGGCACTCACGACGCAGCTGGAGCGTGGTGAGGTGGACCTGGCCTTGGCTGCGCCCGAACACGCGCCGGCGGCGATGCGCCAGCGCCGACTCTACGATGAGGGTTACGCGGTCATCGCACGACAGGGGCATGCAAGCGTGCAGGGCGATCTGGGGCTGGACGTGTTCTGCGCGCTGGACCACATCGTCGTATCGCCTCAGGGTGGCGGCTTTACCGGGCCTACCGACGCAGCGCTTGAAGCAATCGGCCGTCGTCGCACCGTCGCCTTGTCCACATCGGGCTTCCTGATCGTGCCGGAGATCGTGTCACGATCCGACATGATCGCACTGATCCCGCGCCGGATCGCAGAAGGCTGGTCGGAACGGGTGCAGGTGCTGGAACCGCCGCTCACCATACCTGGATTCGTCATCGCCAGTATCTGGCACGAACGGACGACTACCCACCCGGCACAGAGCTGGCTACGTGACCGACTTGCCGCATTGGCATGATGCTGTATCCCGATGTACCGCAGGTCCAAGCTTAATTTCCCAAACACCATCGTTTGCGGGAAGGCCTGGGCGGGCACTATCAAGGCAAACAGTTTTGACCACTTCTCCGGCAACTTCTTACCGTCAGAAGCGGCTGACGGAAGCAATCTGAACAAAAATACGCTAGTGTAATGCTCGAAAGTTTCTCATAATACACCTTTTTCCTTTTGGCTTGACAGTGCCGGTGGAGGACATCGGCAGGTTCGTTGCGGAGATGTTTGCAGACCCCACCCGTTTTGGCGGAAAGACGCTCGAGATCGCGAGCGACACGGTCACGGGAAGCGATTTCGAAAAGCTGTTTACCGAAGCCGCCGGTCGATCGATCACTTACGCTCGGTTTTCGGATGAGGCTCTGGCCGCGAACCCGTTCCTAAGGCGGTTGACTGCGCTGCTGGACAAGGGTCCTTTGGCCGGTCACGCAAACCTCAGCGATCTTCGTAAGATTAACCCGCATATGTAGACACTCCGGTCTTGGCTCGCGGGAACTGGTTGTAAGGCCTTTCAAAAGCCGCTCGGCTCCGCTGGAGGTTGGAAATTTAACAAAGCATGAAGGGTTGAACGTCGTAGGCACGAATGAGGAACAACGAACGATGAACGCGAATGCGAGCATCACTAATGAATGGGACTATGATCGCATGGCTATGACTATCTCGGCAACCTATTACAAAGGAACAGTAGCTCCACGCTCAGCGGAAGCACCCCCATCACCGAATACTACAGCTATGATGGCCTCGACCGGCTCTGCACCGTAAGTACCAGCACCAGCAACATAACCACCGCCAGCGCGACACAGCCCTGCCAGGCACAGACTCAGAGCTTCTCCGGCCTTGCCATGCTGTACAACGCGCTCGGCAGCATCACCCTGAAATCCGACGTGCTATCCGGCCGCCAAGCAGCCGGGGCCGCATCAGCTGCAGTCGGTCACCGGTATCGGCAGCTTCACCTACGACGCCGATGGCAACATGACCGCGGGCAACGGCCGCAGCGTCACCTATACCTCGTTCAACATGGTCAAGTCCGTGACCCAGAACGGCAACACCATCAGCTTCACCTACGACCCGGACCATAACCGGGCCGGCCAGGTCAACCCGCAGGTCGACACCGTCTATCTGCCGGCGACGGACGTGACCTCCGGCAATGCCGGCGCCACCGAAGAGATCCACACCTACTTCCAGGACACCTCAGGCCAGAATGTTGGCCAGCTCGACCGCACCGGTGTCACCAGCGGCTCCGCCGGCACCGTCGTCGCCAAGTTCTTCGTCAACGACTGGCAAAGCTCGGTCACCGCTATCACCAGCAGCACCGGCAGCGTCGTCGAAGGCGACAGCTACGACGCCTGGGGCAAACGCCGTAACCTCGACGGCAGCCCAGATCCTAACGACACCATCACCAGCCAGACCATCCACGGCTACACCAACCAGGAGCACCTCCAGGACGCACACCTCATCGACCTCAACGCCAGAATGTACAACCCACTCCTCGGCGTCATGCTCTCCTCAGGTAAGGAGTCAAAGTGCCGGAACGGACTCTTGGGCTGGCTCATGGGAGAAGGCTAGACCGGCAAAATCGATAAGGCTACTTCGGCTTGACGGTGCCGAAAGTAATGTTCAGTAGGCTTTGGTAAATGAGCGAGCTATGCGGGTAGTGTTGGCTTCTAGGTGCTTAGAAGCTCAAAGTGTACTTTAAAATTGTTGAACTCGTGAAGACCTCTGTCGGCGATTCGCACGCGAAGCGTAGCGAAATGTTCCGGCTGACGGCGGTTATTACGTTAATGCTAAGCGTGCTGTTGACTGGAGCGATTTTCGGCCGCCACGTTTTGCCAGATCTGCGGCCGGACAAGCTCGGTATTGCCAACAAAATGCTAGCGTGGGATGGGACCTGGTACGCGAAAATTGCCGAGGCCGGTTACAGCTGGACCCCGTTTATCGGGAAGCCTGACGCACATTATCAATCTGTAGCTTTCTTCCCCCTGTATCCCTGGATTCTCCGGATTTTCTCGAAGCTAGAAGCTCAAGACGGTCCACTCGTCTTCATTTTTATAGGATTACTCTTTGGGGTAATTTCAGTGATAGAATTTGACCGGCTTTACCGTACGCTTGCTCCGGATCGTTCATCGACATGCGCAACCGTCTGCTATGCGCTTTGGCCGGGCTCCTGCTTTTACCTAATGAACTACCCAACAGGGCTAATCAATCTATGCGCAATAGCTGTTCTTCACCAAGCGGCGCAACGTCGGCCCTGGCGCGCCGCAATTTTAAGCGGAATTGGAACGGCTGCTGCCCCCACAATGATATTCATAGCCGGCGCTTTAGTCGCCATTCGTGCGGTCGCATGGCTAAGACAAGGGTCGCCCGCTGGTATACCGACGTCTCTGATTGGCTACGGGCTGAGCTCTGTCTCTGGAATGATTCTCTTTATGGTCTACCTCTTCGTGAAATTTCACGATCCGTTTGTTTTTCTGGAAGCGCAAGCGGCTTGGACGGTAACTCCTTTTTTCGAACACGCAAGGCGGTTATTTTCTCCGGCATGGTACGGTGGCATAAGCTTCCAGGCCCATAACGTTATGTATTTTCTTGTCCACGGCGGTCCCAACACGAAACCATTCAGAAAGCTAATTGCCCTGCAGTATCAGCAAGTTTTGGATGCCGGAGCCATCTTCGTGGCGTTTATGTGTTTGTTGAAGGCTAGCTACCGACCTCATGTTCCAGTCATTCCTTTGGCAGGATGGCTCACTTTTTTTGGATACATCTGGTTCGTTGCTACATCGGACGAGTACTTGACGTCCGGCGTTCGTCTTATCTATCCTGCCATAGTTGTTTTCCTGGTATTAGGGGAGACTTTGCAAAAGCTCCCACTCTTTTTTCGCTTTGTCCCAATACTACTCCTCATTTTAATAACCTTCGTCGAAGCTGCTCTTGCCACAAGCGGCTACCCAGTAGTCTAAGTTCGGGACCATTTTTCGAACCCGAAGATGATTACGGCGGCTATCGTTACACTGACATGAGCGTATGGCACCGCTGTCATAGCGCGTTACGATCCGCCGCCAGTCTTTCAACTTGCCAGACATATCTTGATTTGTGGCGGCACTGTCAAACCAAACTGGTCTTTTCCGGCTCAACTGGTCTAGCTTACCCGGATGACACCGCCCAAGAACCCGTTCCGCTACTTTGACTCGTCGCCCGAGGTGATCCGCCTGGTTGTGATGATGTACGTCCGCTTCCCGCTGTCGCTGCGCAACGTCGAGGACCTTCTGGCACAGCGCGGCATCGACATCTGCCATGAGACCGTGCGGCTCTGGTGGAACCGGTTCGGGCCGATGTTCGCGGCAGAGATCCGCAAGAAGCAGGTTGATGCGATGCGGGCTCACACCCATTGGCAATGGCACCTTGATGAGGTCTACGTGAAGATCAACGGGCAGATGCACTACCTCTGGCGCGCGGTCGATCACGAGGGAGAGCTTTCGGGTGGATGCGTGTCCGTTTTCCGTCCTTAGCCGACGCTCAATGGGCCACATGATAGACCTCTAAACTGCCGCTCCGGGTGGTTGCTCTCGTATCATTAAACTTGCGCCCAGCCACCATCGACCGTCAATTCAATGCCCGTTACGTAGGAGGCGTCGCCCGAGGCGAGGAATACGACGGCCCTGGCGATTTCGTCCGCCGAGCCTGTGCGGGCCATCGGGATTTGAGCAGCCGCTTGCGTCCGCACCTGCTCAATCATATCCGCAGGCATACCAACCTTGCGCATGAGGTCGGTATCGATCTGCCCCGGCGCTAACGCATTCACCCGGATAGCCTTGGCCGACAATTCGGCCGCGAGCGATCGCGCCAATGACCGGATTGCCGCCTTGGATGCCGCGTATACGCTAAAACCCGCACGGCCCTGCGAACCGAGAATGGAACTATTCAGGATAATGGAACCGCCGGCCGTCATCAGTGGAACGAGCTTCTGAATAGTGAAGTACGTTCCTTTAAGGTTGGTACCGACCGTGAAGTCGAAATCATCCTCTGATACCTGCTCAAATAGCCCGGGTCTGCCACCACCCGCGTTGGCGAACACCACGTCGACGCGGCCATGCTTCTGTTTCAGGTGGCTTGCGAGATTTTCTAGGTTTCCCATGTCAGCGATATCGCTACGGAACGGCTCAACGCTATCGCCGAGTCCGCGCGCCGCGGACTCAAGCGCCGCTTGGTCCCGACCGGTAATGACAACCCTTGCACCCTCCCGAACAAAGAGCGCCGCCGTCGCAAGTCCTATTCCCGCGCTGCCGCCGGTGATTACCGCGATCTTGCCATCCAACTTGCCCATGCTCGTCTCCTAAATGCCTGCTGCCGGTGCCCGCTACGCGAATGACAAACGGCGATGGCGGGTATATGAAGGTTTCTTCAACCTTTGAATTCGCATATGGCAACTAGCCCCTCAATCGAGCTAAACCGCCGGAAGGTCCCGCGTCAGGCTCGATCCGCCGTCACCGTTGAAGCGATTTTTGAAGCAACTATTCAGGTTTTGCTGAGGGCCGGGTCGACAAAGCTAAACACGACACTAGTGGCACATCGTGCAGGCGTGTCGGTGGGAACTCTCTACCAATACTTTCCCAACAAGCAGGCCTTGCTTTTAGCCGTTTTGGAGCGACACCTCGCAACGCTCACCAAAGCAATCGAGGAGAGCTGCATCGAGCACCGGAGCGCTAGAGTGGAAACGATGGCCGAGGCCACGGTGACGGCCTACTTGTGGGCGAAGGCGAGACAGCTTGAGGCCTCCCGCGCCCTCTACCTGATTGCGATTGAACTCGATGGTAGCGCCTTAATAGAGGCAGCGACACGCCGCGCTGAACAGGCGATCACAGAATTACTATCGACCGCCAGTACTCATCAGTTCCCTGACCCGCATCTGACTGCGCAGATCTTGCTGGCCATAATCTCCGGCACGGTGCGGGTGTTCTACGAGCGAGGCATTCCGCCGACGGTTGGAAGCAAGGTCGAAAGGGAGCTAGTTGTCCTATGCCGCTCCTATCTTTCAGCGACGGCACAAGCACGGCCGCACACAGCCTAGCGCTTCATGTCCGCTTTCGCATGTGGACGCTTTCTTTGCAGACCGGCAGCTAATCACCAACTTGGACATTGCGTAAATCAAGAATTTTGCACCATCCGGAGCAGCTCGCCTTATCAGCGACTTTTCGTGGAGATGTCCGGTGCGAATATCCGTTTTGCCAAAGCGCGGCCTAAAAGTCGACTTTCCGCTTCCGGCCCAGGCTGAAGGCGGAATGCGTGCTGTTTGTGGACAGCAGACCTAGCTCCGGTGCGGGTTAAGGCCCGCGCCGCACCCGAACCCTTTCGCGTCTCCATCTCAATCAGGCCATTTCGGGAAAGGCGATTCGGGAACAGGTTTTGAGAAAGCGGCGCCTGCTCCTTCTGCCCTGCCCCGCAGGGGGGAGTGGCTTCCCCGCTCTACGTTCGTTTGCGGAAAGATGAAAAGCATCGTTGATGCTCCGTCGATCGACCATGCAGTCAGGTTGGCAAGCTATAGCCGTATCAACCCACCCGCATCCGATCCACGTGCAAGGCGAAGCCGGATGCACCTGGATCGCCGAGTTCCGGGCGCAGCTCCAGGCTGGGAACCTGATAGTCGCCGCCGTTCTGCATCCTGTATGGGATGGGCTCGGTGGTTTCGATGCTGCGCATCCGCTCCCTGAGTTGGTCCGCCATCTTCATGAACCCGGTCTCGTCTAGCCGGTCCACCCGGTAGGCTACAAAGGGCGGCAGGACGGTGTAGCCGGGATAATAGAGGATGCCGTGGTTGATCGGGAATAGGATGTCCTCGATCGGACCGTTCACGCCGCGCGGGGCGTAGTGCGTCGCCCAGCCACCGACCGTGACGATCAGCATCGCGCGCTTGCCGGCCAGCGTACCTTCGCCGAAGCGGTCGCCCCAATGCGTGTCGCTCCGTTCGCCGACCCCGTAGGCAAAGCCGAAAGCGTAGACGCGGTCCACCCAGCCCTTGAGGATGGCCGGCATCGCATACCACCACAGCGGAAACTGGAGGATCAGCGTGTCGGCCCAGAGCAGCTTCTCCTGCTCGGCCTTTACGTCCTCTGTCAGCGCCCCGGCGGCGAACGCCCGACCTGACGCTCCGGCCACCCGAAGCCGCTCGTCTTCCGCCATCTCGGGGAAGTCCGCGCGGTCAACGCTCGCCTTCCATCCCTCGGCGTAGAGGTCGCTGACGCGGACCTCATGCCCCTGCGCTTCCAACTCGGCCACGGCGACGTCGCGCAGCGCACCATTCAGGGAGTGGCGTTCCGGGTGGGCGAAGACGAGAAGAACCTTCATGGTCCGATGCTCCTGCTGGATGCTTTGGTCAGAACTCGACGACGATCTTGCCGAAGTGGCCGCCAGTCTCGTGGAGCCGGAAGGCATCGACGAGTCCGGCGAGCGGGAAAGAGCGGTCGATCACCGGGTGTCCGTGGACGGCGTCGATGCCGCGGATCAGATCCATCTGATGCCGGCGATTGCCGACGATCAGCCCCTGGAGGCGCTGCTGGCGTGCCATCAGCATGGCTGTTGGCACGGCGCCCTCCCTCCCGGTCAGCACGCCAATCAGAGAGATATGGCCTCCTACGCGCGTGGCCTTGATCGACTGCGCCAGCGTGCCAGGGCCGCCTACCTCCACGACGTGATCCACGCCGGTCCCGCCCGTGAGCTCCCGCACCCGATCGCCCCAGTGCTCGTGCCGGCGGTAGTTGATGCCGTGCGCAGCACCCATAGCGCGAAGCCGCTCCAGCTTCTCGTCGGAGGAGGAGGTCGCGATCACCGTGGCCCCCATGGCCCGGGCAATCTGCAGCGCGAAGATCGAAACGCCACCCGTGCCGAGCACCAGCACGCTGTCGCCGACCTTGAGGCCGCCATTGACCACCAGGGCCCGCCACGCGGTCACCCGGCCGTGGTCAGGGTCGCGGCCGCAGCGTGGCTCCAGCCGGTCGGCGCGTGCGTGAAGGAGGTCGCTGGCGCGACCACCACCTCCCGGGCGAAGCCGTCGATCCCGTCGCCCGGTGTGGTGGCGAAGTCGGCGAGGGAGGCTTCGCCGTCCAGCCAGGTCGGAAAGAAGGTCGACACGACATGGTCGCCGGGCCTGAACTCAGTGACTTCCCAGCCGACCGCCTCGACCACCCCGGCGCCGTCGGCCATGGGGATGCGGCCATCGGCGGCCGGCAGCCGTCCCGTCACCACGCCCAGGTCGTGAAAGTTCAGGGAGGTGGCATGCACCCGCACGCGGATGGCGCTCGGTCCGGGATCGCCGGGGTCGGTAAGATCCACCAACGTCAGGCCGTCGAGCCCTTGCTGAGGATGAGCCTGGACAGCCTTCATGCGGGTTCTCCCCAGCTGCGCGAGGGCAGCCATTGCAGGACGGTCGCGATCGCCGAGACGACCAGGACTGCGCCGAGGTAAGCCTGGGTCGTGCCCAGAAAGCCGATCAGCGGAACGGCGAATCCGGCGGCGATGGGCGGGATGCTCAGGGACAGGTAGGTGATCAGGAAGATCGCCGCGAACAGCTCCGCACGCTCGTGCAGCGGAGTGAGCGGCACGAGCGACTGGATGAGGCCGCTGAACGATGCGCCCAGCCCGGCACCGGCGAGCGCGCCGCCGACGAAGAACAGCGCCAGTGTCCCGGTGCCGATCGACATGAGCAGGAGGCCGACCCCGGCCGTCACCGCCACCATGCCCACTACCGCCATGCGCCCAGGCGGCAGCCCGCGCAACATCAGCGGGGACACGGCGCCGGCGCCGCACAGCACGGCGACGGTGGCGCCGTTCAGCAATCCGCTGCTGACGCCGAAGACGGTGCGCAGCAGCGACGGCCCGAGCGCGATGACGAAGCCGCACAGTGCCCAGATCGACAGGAGCAACGGCAGCCCGCGCGTGAAGCCGTCGCGTGCCGAACGGGGGACATGCACGCTCGGCACCATGGAACGAAGCAGGCCGGGCACCGGACTTGCCGTCTCGGGAATAAGCAGAACAATCGCCACACTCAGGCAGAACAACCCCCCGAGCAACCCGAACGCCCAGATCTCCGCCTTGTCCGTCACTCCGAGCAGCGCCCCGGTGAAGAAGGCGCCCGTCGCCAGCCCCGCGAGCGGCGAGATGCTGGTGAGCAGGCTGCCGAGCGCCTTGCGGGCCAGCGGTGCCGCTTCGATCACCGCGGCGGACAGGGCACCGTTGACCACGCCCATGGACAGGCCCTGGACGATCCGGGCGGCCAGCAATCCGCCGATGTCGTCCGCCGTCAGGAACAGCGCCATGGACGCGACCTGGATCGCCAGCGCCGCGACGATCACCGGCTTGCGTCCCAGGTGGTCGGACAGCGAGCCGGCTACGAGCAAGGTCACGAGAAGCACCAGGGAGTAGATGCTGAACGCGACCGTCAGCATGCCCGGGGAGAAGCCCCAACGCCCTTGGAACACGACGAACAAGGGCGAGGGCACGCTGGCCGACACGAAAAATAGGAACAGGATGGCCGCGAGCAGCGGGAACGCGATCGAGGAACGGCGATGCGGTTCGAGAGAGAGGGTTTCCAGCAAACTGCTATCCGTGTTGTCGATGGTCATTCCGAGAATTGAAGCCTGTTCGGGATATCGCGCGGCACATCGCAATATTGAAATCGAACCTTCTGCCTGTTGTTATTGAACGCATGGATACCAGGAACCTCGATCTCGGCCTGCTCGTCACGCTCGAAGCCCTGCTGGCGGAAGGGAACGTCACGCGTGCCGCCCGGCGCTTGAACCTCAGCCAACCCGCCTTGTCGGCCAGACTGGCGCGGCTTCGCGACGCACTCGGTGATCCCCTCCTTATTCCGGCACAGCGCGGGATGGTCCTGACCCAGCGCGCAGTCGAGCTTCAGCACCCGTTGCATGAGGCACTGGAGGGGAGGGAACCCGTCGCTGGTTGCCCCGGCCGGACGTTGCGGCTGTAATGGCGAGCAAGCCTCGACGCGCCCCAGGAGACTCATGATCAGGCGGCCGTTCCCTCTCATCCTTGCGGCCGAAACGATCTCCGCGACCGGGTCGCAGGTGACCATCGTCGCCCTGCCGCTGACGGCCGTGCTGCTCCTGCACGCCACGCCGTTGCAGATGGGCCTGCTGAGCAGTGCCGGCTTCCTGCCGGGCGCGCTGTTCGGCCTGTTTGCAGGGGTGATCATCGACCGCCTGCCGAAGCGGCGCGTGCTGATCCTGGCTAACCTCCTAAGCGCTCTCATTCTGACCCTCATCCCGGTGGGCGAGGCCGGACGGTTCCTGTCCGTGGCTATGCTGCTCGGCGTCAGCTTCATCGCCGCTCTTCTCGCCAACGCTGAGGGCATCGCGTTGCTCAGCTTCCTGCCCTCTGTTGTCGCGGAGACCGAGTTGGCGAAGACGAATGGCCGCTTTTCAGCCGCTGTTTCCGTGGCCAAGGTGGTCGGACCGGCCGCTGCAGGAGGGCTGATCGCGGCGCTGAGCGCGCCGGGCGCGATTGCTGTGGACGCGGCCTCCTTCCTTGTCGCGGCACTGCTGATCCTGGCGATGCCCGCCGCCAGACCGACGCCGCAACCATCATTAGAAGGCCCACGTACCAGTATGCTCGCCGAGCTCAGGGAGGGCCTGCACTTCATCTTTGGGAGTAGGATGCTGCGCATGGTGGTCGTGACGGCGGCTTCGCTCAACTTCTGCGGCGCCGCATTCAACTCGTTGCAGGCACTCTTCATCGTGCGGCATCTGGGGGTGAAGCCCAGTTGGTTCGGCCTGGCACTCGCCGCTGCCGGGGTGGGCGCGGTGCTCGGCGCTTTGCTAGCGGAAAGAATTTTCAGAAGGCTGGACCTCCCCAATTTGCTTGCGGCGGCGCTGGCGACTTTCGTTATCGCCGACGGAAACATCAGCCTCCTGCACGGCTCACCCTTGGCAGCCGCATTCAGATTTGGCGCGTCCAGCTTGATCGGGGGCTTTGCCGCGACCGTCGTCGGCGTGGCGCTCATGACCTACATCCAGAAAACGTCGCCATCGCACATGCTGGCACGGATCAACGGCGTCCTGATGACCACCTTCGGCGCAGCAACGCCACTAGGCGCTCTCGCCGGCGGCGCCTTCGGCAGCCTGATCGGCGTCCGGCAAACGATGATCGCGGCAACGCTCGGCTACGTCATGATCTTACTGCTCGTTTACATTGCCTCAAAACGAGCGAAGCGACCGACCGGCAGGTGATGGGTAACTCCCGGCAGATCACCTTGATCGGCTTCTTCTGAACAAAATAAGCCCGTCGGATCTTCGAAACAGTCTCCACTATCAGCATCCCAAGCCGGCTCCCATGTTCCCATGAAAGCCAATGTGAACCCCAGATCAGGGGGTCCCTATTGGACGCCGATTACCCCCTAAATGGGGTCCTTATTCCATGCCGATTCACATTGGTCTTCCGATCGATAATATCGCCCTCCGAGCCAAACACCTCGAAGTCGAGATTGAACAACTCGTTCAATTCGCGATGCCAGTTGTTCACCAGGCCAGCGGGTACGACCATCAACGCCCGCCTCAACTCGCCCCGGCTCGCAGGACGGTGGCAAGGTGAAGAATCATAGTTTGTTCCGATATGTCGCGTGTGCTAAGCACCGCTTGGTGTTGCTGTTCAACACCTTGGAGTGATATCCGTCATGCTCTTCACGACCGGGCAGCTGCGCTCAGCATTCCGCCTCAGCAAGCAGCAATGGCGAAGCTATCGTGAGGCGCTGCCGCCGCTGGCAAAAGAGCAAGGTCGATCAGGCTGCTTCAGCGCGAACGATTTGCTCGCAGCCAGCGTCGTCCATCAGGTCAGCACGGCCCTTTCGGTTCCACTATCCACATTCACCAGCGTTGCGACACCGTTGTTCGAGCTATGCGCGGCATTTCCTTGGCCGCAGCTGGAGCGGTCTAGCCTTTTGATCGATTTTGAGGCGGATCGGGTCGAACTCATTGATCATGAGCGTCGCGTTACCGCCGCCGCGGTCGCTTTGCTCGTCGAACTGGCGCCGCTCGTTGCCGAGCTTCGCCAACATCTCCTGACCGGCGTTCCCGACCAGCAGCGTGATCTTGCCTTCCCCCCGATGATCGCCGGGACGCGCCGATGAGCTTCATCGACGTCATCGAGCGTGAATCGGTCAAACTCGGCTATCGAGGCGAAGCGCTGCGCCGCGACTATGCCTTTAGTAATATATGGGGCGAAGGGGACACGACCTACTCGGTGCCGTTTGCGGCGTTTACGCAGACCCCGCCCTCATATCGTTCCGCCGCTTTCGCGGTGATCGAAGCCAGTCCAGACACTGCAGCTGAAGTAATCCGCGCATATCGCGCGCTCGGTGCGCCGGTATTCTTAGTGATCGAGCCGACGCAGATTTCCGCTTGGCAGGTTCATGCCAACAAGCCGCCGCACAAGTTTGCCGAGTTCGCACTCGATGCGATTCCGCTTTTCTTTTCCGAACGGCGCGACAGTTGGGCTCCCGATCGCATCCATCGGGCTAAGTCGATTGGTCATATCGAACCTAAGGCCCAGCTCGATTTTGTCGACCTTGGTCTGATGCCGGCGATTGCCGGCGAAATTCATGTGAAGCTCGACAGGCTGATTCGGGAGGCGGTGGCCGACACGCGTGAATTTAATGGCGACGACGCCATCCGTATTTTTTTTCGCGGTGTCTTCCGACTGCTGGCCGCGAAAATACTGATGGATCGCCAGCACGCGCGCGCGCAGAGTTGGAATGTTGAAGACGTCCGATCCGTACTCAACGCGATGGACGACTTCTACGAACTGGGCAATGTGTCGCAAGCGTGGCCACCGTCAGCGATCGCTGCGCTTGAGCCGGTCTGGGCAATCTTTCGATCGGGGTTCAACGTCGCCAACATCTCGGCCGACGACCTTGCCCATGTATATGAATCAACTCTCGTCACCGACAAAGCACGAGCGGAGTTCGGTACGCATAGCACACCGAGGCATGTCGCCGACTATATCGTTGGTCGACTGCGACTGTGGGAGTTTGGGGCGACGCCCCCCCGCGTTGTCGAGCCATTCACCGGCGCGGGCGTGTTTCTTGGCTCAGCTCTCCGGTTCATGCGCGATGCTCTGCCTGCCGATTGGGACGACGAGCAGCGCCACGATCTTTTGGTCAAGCATATCGGCGGAGCCGAGATTGATCCGTTCGCCGCTGAGGTGGCAAAGCTCTCGCTCATCCTCGCCGATTATCCGAATGCCAACGGCTGGCGGATAGACGAGGCCGATCTTTTTGAAGTGGACAGGTTGCGGGCGTGTCTCAACGGCGCCCGCGTCGTGCTGTGCAATCCCCCATTCGAAGCATTCACCGAGGACGAGGCGAAAGCCTACCCGGAAGCGGTGAAGGTCAGTCGCTCGAAGGCGGTCTATGCGCTTGAAATGGCGCTACGTGCCGAGCCGGACATGATAGGGTTTGTGTTACCCAACACCGTGCTGGTTGATCGGCGATATCAGCGCCAGCGTATCGCGCTTGAGCGGCTCTACCGCGAAATTGAGATGGTGGCGCTACCCGACGGCATCTTCAATGTGTCGCAGGCAAACAGCGCGTTGGTAATCGCGCGCAAAGTAGCGGCCGATGATGATCAGCATTTCCGCTCCGCGGTTGTATTAGACGGCGACAAAAAAACCTTTGCTGCAACTGGCCTGACATCGCTGGAGCGGGAGCGTTCACGGCCTCCGGCAAGCGCGCCGACCGGGAATCTATGGGTGTACCCGTCGCAGGATTTATGGGACCGGTTCCAGAACCTCCCGAAGCTTGAATCACTGCTAAAGGGAAGCTGGGGCCTCAGGTGGCGCTCGGGACAGCGAGCGCGGACTAGCGACATGCCTGGTCCCGATCGCGAACTGGGCTATCAGGACAGCGCGAGTCTCCATCAATATCTGCTCGGGAATGCACGGTGGATGGACGTACGCGCAGACCATATCCTGGCAGGCGGCAATCTTGCATGGGACGAGCCCAAAATCCTATGTAATGCAACGCGACTCAGTCGCGGCTATTGGCGGTTGGCTGCCGCGGTCGATCGATTGGGTCGCCGCGCGACGCAGCAGTTCATTGGTCTGTGGCCGCAACCAAGTGTCGACGTTGATCTTGATGCATTGGCGGCGGTCATCAACGGGCCGGTGGTCAACGCCTTCCTATCCGAGCATTCGTTCGACAAAAGATTCCGGATCGGCAAGCTGGAAGATGCGCCGATCCCCGCCGAACTGCCTCCTGAACTGGGCGCGCTCAGCCGTGACTATGCGGCAGCCGCTGCGCGCGGCGCCGATCCGCAGCAACTCGCGGATAAGCTCACCGCGATCGACGCGCTGGTTTTCGATGCTTACGGCCTAAGTAGCGAAGATCAGGCAGCAATCCTGGCGCATATGGGTGATGATCGCCCAGTGGTGAGCACCGCTTCTCGTCGACGACTGGTCAAGGTTGAGCGCAGCGGTCATGATCACACGCAAAGCTTGTTCGCGCCCGAGAGCATTGAGCGCGACCAGGGCGATGGACTCGGCACCATCGTCGCGCGGGTGATTGGCGAGCGGCGAATTGCAGAGGCGATAGTCCCGACTCCGGTAAGCGATTGGGCAGGTCACGTGCTCGACGCACCGGCTCTCGAAGCAGAGCTAGCGTTGCCGCCGGGCGAATTGACGCGGTGGACGGCAGAAGGCGGGGTCATTTCCCTCAGCGACGATTGGCGTGGCCCCCTCTATCCTTTAGAGCAGTTTACGAAGGGTCGGCCGACACCCGGCGTGCGGTCCGTCATCGAGATCGTCGGCAAGCCGAACGTCGCTTGGTTATGGTTGCGAACTCCCCGGCCAGCGATGGATGAACCAGCACCCATCGCGCTATTGAAAGCAGGCAAGATCAATCGGGTCTTGGACCTGGCCAAACGTGACTTTGCGTGATCGTGGTCGTGGATGGGGCGCTGCTTACCAGTCAGACCGTTCTCTTCGAATTTTCCAACTATGTCCGAATCATATCATCGGTCTATCAGGCGACGCCTCTCGGTTGTGCGGCCGGAAATTCGAGGTTTGGTGGAACCGACAAGAGCTTTGCGGTCCTGTATGTTGCCCGCGACCTCGCGACGGCGCTTGCGGAGACCGTGGTCCGCGACCGTTTTGAAGGACTTGAAGATCGCCGCCTGTTCGCTGCGGAACTGTCCGATCGCACTGCGGTACATATTGATGCGATCAAGCCCCTGCGTCTCGTGGACTTGCGCAAGAGCGGCTGCCTCAAGCTCGGTGTGTCTACCGACATCGCTGGAGCCAAATGCTTCGATGAAGCACAGAGCTTCGCGAACCTCGTTCACAAAGATGCCAATATCGACGGCATTCTCTACGCGTCACGGTTGACGAGCCAAAACTGCATCGCGATTTTTGATCGCGCGACGACTACGCATCTTACAGTCGGTAGCGTTGCGCCCCTGTTCCAGCTTGAGCGCGTTGGTAATGCCCTGAAAAAACTCAACGTCCAATTGATTGGCTGAGTCCGCCATAAGCCGCCGTGCCCCGCCATTTCCCACTCATAGCCCGCAGCGACTACGCCAACGCAGCGGCCGCGGCGCAGGTTATTCGGGCGGTGCCGGTAGCCGAGGCAGCGCCTCATAGGCCTCTAGCTGCCACGGCCCCTGATAATTCTGCGAACTATATACGTGACTAGCCAAAAGAGCAGCGGCTAAAATTGTGCATCTTCTTCATCTTTATCTTTATCACAGAAGAAGCATTGCTCACCGTAATCAGGGTCATACTTTCCTACGACATTGACGATTTGCGAGTTTTCGGCCGCCATTTGTGATGTTACACAGGCATCGCAGACCGTGACGGTGGGATATTGCTCAGATGTACGATCGGACGACAAATCACCCCAGACCATGCAAGCTTTCATAAACTTCTCCTTATCATGCTAATCTTTTTTGATCGCGCGGTAAGCTTTTGACGCGTTCTCGCCAGAGATCAAACTCCCTCATGGCGTGAGACTTGGCCCTTTGAGCAAGATATCCGTCGTAGTGGGTAAAAACTGAATGACCCTGTACCCTTAGTAGTTCATCGAACTTGCCTGAAAGTTCAGCCATTGTAAGCTGCTGGCCTCAAATGGCCTTTGATTCGACAAACAGCATAAACTGTTCGCACAAGATATGAAGGCTATAAAGCTCATCATCGTCGAGATAGTTCTTTCCGACATCTGCATCTGCTCGCTCTGGAACAGAGCCTTTTATAGCCGTCATACCCATAGACGGCTTTTTATGATCTGCCCGGCCCAACTTAATCTGAGCGGCAGTCTCTCCAGTTACGGCATACAGAAATTTGTCCTGTAGTTTGGCGTAAAATGACCTGACTACATCCGAGGCAGAATTGTAATCGGTTGATCCAAGCTTAAAAACGTCTCGTACCGCTTGATAGACGTTCTGCTCCGAGGCGCGTAATTCACGGATTTTGGCGGCAAGATCGCGCAGCGCGTTCGGATCGGATCGAAGCCTGGCTTCGTTAAGGGCAAATCCGTCCGTAATGTAGCGCCGTAAGGTCCATGTCGAAGGCGAAGCTGACCGCGCCGAAGCGAGCGGCTTCGATATTGATGCCGTGACCGACGCAGACCTAGCAGAACCCGTCGTCGATCCCTCGCCGGTCTCCATGGATGACCTGGAGCATGTCATCTCTCGGGTGGCACTGCTGCCGCCTGGAATTGAGGTCGAGACCATGGGACCGCGCGAATTCAAGCTCCGGGCGCCGGGAATGAAGGACTGGATCAGAATTTCGACCAATCCAACTTATTATGAACAACACGCCGAGGCGATGGAGCTTTGGTCGCCCGGAAATCCGACATTCCCAGCCGTTTCGCCGGACCCGGCGGCCCCAACGGTTGGGAGGCTTATCGATCTGGTGAATTGAGCATTCCCGCAGGACTTACGTTTATCCATCAGAGCTCATCATTCGGGCTCGACGCGACCGTGAGCGGGCGAAAGGATTCGAGCCCTCGACCCCAACCTTGGCAAGGTTGTGGTCCAAGCTCCCAGCTAATGTCGAAGTCGTGAGCATGAGGTCTTCAACCGACATGTGATGTCACGTCTCCACCGACACGTTTTTTGATTGCAATTTCATTCCGAGTTTTCCACTGGACTTCCGTCGTTGGCAGAGCGTTGGTGGTTTTGTCTCCAGGCCCGATCGTGCGGGCCGATACCGGTAGGGGCGGCGGTTTTCGCTGCTCTGTACGGCCGGAAGGAGCATGATTATGAAGACGTTGAACGAGACGCAGATGCAGGTGCTGGAAGTCGCCGCCAAGGCCGGAGGCGCATCACCGGAAGGGCCGCACCACCGCACCGTTGCCAGCCTGGCCAAGCAGGGGCTGATCTCCGAGAAGCGCGGGCCCAACAAGCATAGGCTGGTCGCTACGCCGGCCGGAGTGGCGCTGCTCAGGGAGTATGGGGTCAGCGCGACGGAGGCGGCGCTGGCTGTGCCGCGAGCTCCCGCTCGGGCGGCTCAAGCCCCGAAGCCCGAGTTGGAGGGTCTCGCAAAGTCGAAGCAGGCGCAAACATCGGAGCCGATGCCGCAAGCGGTGAAGGCCAAGAGCCGCAAGTCGAAGACTGCCCCGGCACAACCGGCGGCACGGGAGGCAAACGGAAAGCTCGGCCTCCTGATTGGGCTGCTACGCCAGCCTGAGGGCGCCACGCTGGCAGCCATGGTGACGGCCACCGGCTGGCAAACGCATTCGGTACGCGGCGCCATGGCTGGCGCGATCAAGAAGAAGCTGGGCCTGACCGTCGTCTCCGAGAAGGCCGGCTTGGTCCGCTCCTGGCGGATCGTGGAGGCGCGGTCGTGACCGAGGTCGCGGAACTGGAGCGCGCGGTCCTGGCCCTGGAGGCGCTCGACCTCCAGGGCCTACGGGCGGCGTGGCGGCAGCGCTGGGGAGCGCCGCCACGGCTACGCTCCGTCCAGCTGCTGCGCCACCTGATCGCCTGGAGGATGCAGGCGGAGGCGCTGGGAGGGTTGGACGCAGAGACCAAGCGGCTTCTGCGCGCCACCGGCGTGCCGAGGCGCGGCCCGGTGATGAAGCCTGGCCAGCGTCTCGTCCGGGAATGGCGAGGCCGCCGCTACGACGTCGACATCGTCCCGGACGGTTTCACGCATGCGGGCAAGACCTTCAAGAGCCTTTCGCAGGTCGCCTTTGCCATCACCGGTACGCGCTGGAACGGACCCCGCTTCTTCGGCCTGCGTGAGGCAGCCTGATGGCGGACTTAAAACCACCAGGACGGCGCTGCGCGATCTACACCCGCAAATCCTCCGAGGAGGGCCTGGAGCAGAGCTTCAACTCGCTCCACGCCCAGCGAGAGGCGTGCGACGCTTACATCAAGAGCCAGACGCATGAAGGTTGGCGGGTGCTGGCGCAGCCATACGACGACGGCGGCTTCTCGGGCGGGTCAATGGAGCGTCCCGGCCTCGTGGCCCTGCTCAGCGATGTCGAGCAGGGCAAGATCGACATCGTAGTGGTGTACAAGGTCGACCGCCTTACCCGCTCGCTGATTGACTTCGCCCGCATCGTTGAAATGTTCGACCGGCACCGGGTGTCGTTCGTCTCGGTCACCCAGGCGTTCAACACCACGACCTCGATGGGCCGGCTGACCCTGAACGTGCTGCTGTCCTTCGCCCAGTTCGAGCGCGAGGTCACCGGCGAGCGCATCCGCGACAAGATCGCTGCCTCCAAGAAGAAGGGCATGTGGATGGGCGGCAACCTGCCGCTCGGCTACGACCGGCAGGACAACACGCTGGTGATTAACCCAGCCGAGGCGGCGCAGGTGCAGACGATCTTCGAGCGTTACCTCGACCTTGGCTCGGTCGAGGTCCTGCGGCAGGAGCTGGCGGCAGGCGGCGTCCGCTCCAAGAGCCGCGTCACCCGCGCTGGCAAGACGATCGGCGGCACTGTCTTCAGCCGCGGCGCGCTGTACCACCTGCTCACCAACCTGCACTACCGCGGCATGATCCGTCACAAGGACCAGCACCACGCCGGGCTGCATCCAGCGATCATCAAAGACACGTTGTTCGACGCCGTGCAGCGCCGGCTTGCGGCGCAGCGGGTGGTGCGCGGCAGCCGCAGCGTTCGTGCCGCCGGGGCGCGCTTGACGGGCCGCATCACGTCGGAGACGGGTGGGCCTTTTACTCCAAGCTTCTCCTATGGTCGCGGCGGTCGCATCTATCGCTACTACGTGGCCGAGCGCCCGGGCGATGTAGATCTTGGAGGGGAGGGGCGCCTGCACCGGCTCCCTGCCGAAGCGCTGGAGGCGTACGTCCAGGAGACGTTGGCTAGGCTCGTGGGCCGCCCCGATGCAGCCTGGAGCGACCTTGACCCGCTGCTCATCATGATCGAGGTCAAGCCGCGCGAGACCCACTTGATCCTCGACGCCAACGCGCTGTTCGGCGCTGAACATCCGGCGTTCGGGCTGGACCGGCTGAGGGAACGTCTAACCATTGGCGAGCAGGTGGTGGCCGAGCCTGATCAGCCCAGCTGGCTGCGCATCAGGCTGCCGCGCCCGCTGCGCTTCAGGGGCGGGAGGTCCTGGCGCAACGGCGGGAGCGGCATGGAGGTCGCCCAAGTAGCGCGGCCAGATCCCCATCTGGTCGACGGCCTGCGAAAGGCCCATGCGATCCTGGCAGATCATGACATCGACCTCTTCAGCCGCCGCTTCTCCGTCAGCGCGCAGGCGCCCGCGCAATCATATCAGCGCAAGCTGTGCTTGCTCGCGCTACTGGCGCCGCAGTTACAGCTGTCGATTCTGGAAGGCCGCACGTTGCGCAACATCACCCTACAGGGTCTACTTGATCGCGACCCGCCGCCGCTCCTCTGGCGCCAGCATTCGGCTTGGCTGGCCGCGCACGCTTAGAGTGCGTAGAAGGTTTGCTAATCGGATATATCGAGGATTAGAACGCTCTACACCCCACCTGACGCCTACGCTTAAACGAGCGCAGATGCTTGTTATTCGAGCAATTTCATTAACTCGTCGTACTGACTCTGCAACCGCCGCCGAGGTGGTGGCGGCCCGCGATCGTGTTGGTTGTAGGATGGGTGGCGCCGGACCTCTTTGTCTGGCACGTAGTAGTCGATGCACAAGTACATTTGCTCCAGATAGTTGAAGGCCTTCGCAGCTAGCTTCCTCTGACGGGGGAAGCGGCGGCCGACATCTTCGAGATAAACAAGCTTTCCAATTAACTCATCTTTCTTAGTCTGCATCTCGTCCCACTGGTGCTTTTGTAGATCATCTACCGGTCCGACAAAGCGAACTTCACCAGCACGAACATCCAACTTGACGTCGTCGGGATGCGGCAGCGGATCGGGCGGGGGGAGCCCGAGTACCTTGCACCGCCTGATCTCGTCGCTCCACCTGGTTTTGTACTCCATGAATGATTTAAAAAGACTGATGCGGTCCTGCAACCGTTTCTTTTCAACGGCTTCGGTATGTTCCTTGAATGCGAGCTGCGCCCGCCGATCGCCTTTGATCGCCGCAACGCCTAGACCTCGCATCGCCGCTTGGATCACCGGCAGCTTGATGACCTTGTCGCCTTCTCGAATGCTGACCATCCGATAAGCTTCCTTCAGCATAAGTTGCTCGACATCCTTCTGCGCGGGCTGTGCCGCCTCTGCCGTTTGCTTCCTCGGCCGGCCGCTGGGATTGCCGGAAAGACCCTTCTTGAACCGGTGCTCCACCGGCGGATTCTTGTAGCCGATGGAGAATGTTTTGACGTCTTGGCCGGGAGCCTGCGCATCGTTGCTGTGAGTTTGCGTCCTTTCATTCGTCCGCGCCATGTTGGCCTCAGCCTGCATCTGCCACCTCCACCGCGCCGGCGATCCTATCAGCTTCGATGTCCTCAAATGCTGTGCCATCGGGCAGCAGGCTTGCCCGCTTGCCGGTCAGCTGCTGCCATCTGCGAATAATGGTGTCGCAGTACCCCGGATCGTACTCGATCAGCCGGGCTTGGCGGCCGCAGGTTTCAGCGGCGATTAGGGTGGTCCCCGAGCCGCCGAAGTTGTCGAGGACGATGTCGCCGCGCCGCGAGCAGTCCCGGATGGCGTCCGCGACCAGCGCAGTCGGCTTAACGGTCGGATGCATCGCCAACTCCTCCATCCGCCCCGCACCCATGCTGCTGATCCCAGGGTAGTCCCAGACGTTGGTGCGGTAGCGGCCGGTGTCGCCGAGCCCGAAGCTGTTGACGTGCGGCGCGGTGCCCACCTTGAACACGAAGACCAGCTCATGTTTGGAGCGGTAAAACGTGCCCATCCCGGCGTTGGTCTTGTTCCACACGCAGATGTTCTTGAGCTCGCTGAACACCGCCGCTCCCGCGGCGCTTAGCTCTCCAACATGCCGCCAGTCCATGCACACGAAGGCGATGGCGCCGTCCCGGCAGCGACGACGTGCCGCCCCCAGCGTTTCTGTCAGGAAGGCGGTAAACGCCGTCGACGACATCTCGCCCACACCCATGGCAAACTCGCGATGACGGATGCGACCCGAGCCGCAGACATGACCGTCGATCGGTACGTTGTACGGGGGGTCGGTGAAGATCAGGTCCACCGTCTCGCCCGCCAGCAACTGCGCATAATCCCCCTCATTACGTGCATCGCCGCAGCTCAGCCGGTGCCGCCCCAGCTGCCATAGATCGCCGGTCCGCGTAACGACCGGTCCAGTTATCGGGGGCACGACGTCGGCCGCTGCCGGCGTGTCCGGTGCTCGCTCGCGGGCGGCGTCCAAGGCGAAGTCGACCTCTGCTAGGGAGAAGCCGGTCACGCTCAGATCAAATTCCAGGTCGATCAAGGACTGCAACTCGATCGCGAGGATGTCCTGGTCCCAGCCCGCGTTGAGCGCCAACTTATTGTCAGCAAGAACATACGCCCGCCGCTCCGTTGCACTCAGATGCGACAGGCGGAGCGTCGGCACCGTCTCGTGCCCCAGCAGCTTCGCCGCCGATACCCGGCCATGGCCGGCGATGATCTCGCCGTCGTCGCTGATCAAAACCGGGTTGGTAAAGCCAAACCGGGTGATGCTATCGGCAATTTGCTTGACCTGCTTCTTGCTGTGCGTACGGGCGTTGCCCGCATAGGGTCGCAGCGATCCGATCGCTCTCTGTTCCAAGTTCGTCCGTTCAGCCTGCACCTCTTGATGTCCTCGCTGCAATTGCCTCCGACCAATGCGAATCGGAGGGGTACGGCTTTTACCAAATTCAGCAGAGGAGTCGGAAGCAGAACATTCACCGGCAACGTCGCTGCAGCGCTTTTGTGGCGGCCCCGCCACATGGCCGGCTCACAGTTGGTTGGGCAGGCCTCATCATTCGGCCATCCGGAAGCGCCGCGCGTCAAGTGCTGTTCCCGAACGTGCAGTCCCTGTTAGCGCGGATAAACTTCCCTGTTTGACATCTGTTAATTCCCTGTTCCACGAGTACAAATTCCCTGTTATTCAGGAACAGGGAATAGCCATTGTAGCCATTGAAAAGGCGTTGGAAATTTGGCTTAGCGGGCCCCTTAGGCCCGAGAAAAACCGCATAATGCCTGTTATTCGAGTTTATCAGGGAATTTGGCACCAGAGCAGGGTAAGCCGTGCAGCTTTTGGGACGCCTGAATGCCATTCTAATGCGCAACTGTGCTGAAACTCCTCTACATCGCGTTCGCGCAGAGAAAATGGGATGAAAATTGCCGGAATGTTGTCTCGAAAGTGGGAAAACAGCCTCTCGCCGCAACCGGATTGGCGCCTAATTCAAGCGTAAGTTCCGGGGCTTGTGCAAAGTCGCACCAGAAGGAGACAAATTTGCAGGACTGCCTGGCGGAGAGACAGGGATTCGAACCCTGGGTACGCTTTCACGCACACACGCTTTCCAAGCGTGCGCCTTAAGCCACTCGGCCATCTCTCCCGCGCCGCCCGGTCTTAGCCAAACCCGCCTGCAACCTCAAGGCTGCGCCGCGTGCCCTGAATGGTGCCATAACCTAACGGTACGTCAGTAGTCATAGACTAGCGGGCCCGTTCATTAACGATGGATAGGTCCGCTATCTTATCTCCTGGTATTTGCGCGGTTAAAACAGCACGCGAAAAAACATCAAAATGGACGTCCATTGGACTTGTCCGTCATTTAAAACCACGTGCCGGCGACGTCGATCGACGCCGGCTGGAACGACGATGCTGTCCACGATGTATTCGTAAGGCAGCGTATGGAAATTTATTGGCTCCACCAACTCGAGATCGCTGCAAGGCTCGATGAGATCGCGAATTAGCTCCGAACGTCTAAAGTATTCTGGATGCGCATATTCCTCAAGCAGCATCATTTCCGTCGCGATCGCCACGATGCCGCCGGGGCGAACCACCCGCGCCATCTCCTGCATCGCTTTAAGAGCAGCGCCATGGCCGCCAAAATGTTCGATCGAGGACAGACTCCAAGCAAAATCGAACGAGTCATTTTCGTAGCTTAGCTTGGTTCCGTCCTGGTTCTGAAAACTTATTTTTGAAAAATCCACCGTCGCCGGGCAGTGTGCTTTACTTTCCTCAAGTAATGTAAGGTCTGCCTCTTTACCGCCGGCGCTGCTCCAGGCAGCTTCGCCATATAGATCAGTCGCCGTCACAGCGGCGATCTGGTCGGCGAGATAATAGATAACACATTCGCGGCCAACCCCGACACCCAATGCTCGATGTGTTGGTTGCAACATGCCGAGCTTGCCTAGCCCGTAGAGGCAATGTGTCCATTCCCACCCCTTACGGTAAATCTCACCACTGAAATTTTGAAAACAATGCTTGTCACCTGAATATCTTGAGAGATCATTATGCAAGCTCAGCCACTCGGCGTTGACGTAATGGGCCGGATCTACAACAGAACATAGCTGATCGATCTGGCGCTTGATGCTCGGCTTCGCGGTTGTGCTTAAAAGTGATAATTGCTTCTTAAGCGCCTCATTATCCGCGAGCAGGTCGTTCCGATGGGCAATTAAACCTTTGATTCCTGGTACGTGATGGCTCCAGGCTACGAATGAGCTGTAACATTTTAGTTAGAACCCTTTATGAACTCTGCACGTCGCGCACAAGCGTTGTTAAGCCAAGCGGCCATCGGCCCATGATTGGAGTACCATCAAGCGTGAGAAATGCGAAGAACCCATACCGCTACGTTGGCTTCTCGCCTGAAGTGGCCCGCTGATGGTGATGGTATACTTCCGCTATCCGCATTTGCTACGAAATACCGAAGATGGCACTGTCAAACCAAACTGGCCTTTTCCTGCCTGGCTGGTCTAGCCTCCCCGTATGACCCGGCCCAAGAACCCGTTCCGTTACTTTGACTCTTCACCCGAGGTGATCCGCCTTGTGCAGAAGAGAGTGCAATAATGCCCCACCGCGCGGCACTGTCAAAACGAACTGGCCTATTCCGGCCTAGCTGGTCTAGCCTGCCCGGATGACTCAGCCAAAGAACCTGTTCCGGTACTTTGACTTGTCGCCTGAGGTGATCCGCTTGGTGGTCATGATGTATGTCCGCGGGAACACCATTATGCGCTTGGGATATCAGCGGCCGACCGCGGCTCGCTGATTGGCTTATTGTTACGCACTGCGCGGAATTTCGCCGACATTTCGTAGGCTGCCTTGCGGGCCCGCATGACCGAGCCGATGGGACGGTGGGCGGCCAGGGCATGCCAGGGGCTGTAGGACAGGCCTTCGTCGATGGCGGCGATCTTTTCCACGGTCCACGGGTCCTGCGGCTTGACCGTGATGGTGGCGACGGTGACGTAGGGGCTTTCCTCTTCCGACCAGGCGACATTGGCGTTTTCGATGGGCATGGTTTCGATGTCGGTGCATAGCTGGACGCGGACGTCCCAGCTGCCGCCGTGCTTGAGAAAAAAATTCACCACCCCTTCGCGGATGCCGTTCGGCTTGCCGTTGACGTCGAGCGGCGCATCCGTCAGGGCCTTCAGTTCCGGCGTCGTCGGCGCCACGGAGACTTTGGCTATGTACGGCCCGTATAGCATCGGCACCTGGGTGTAGAAGGTTTCGCCCAGGATGTGGGTTTCCTGTTGGCCGCCAAGGGCTGCAATTTTCGGACTTTTGCCGCCGAAAGCCTCGATGACAGCCTCGGTGCCACGGAACAGCGCAGAGGCGGCTTTCTTGACACCTTCCATCTTATCCGTGGTGGGCTGCAGCATTTTTAGGTCCATCAAGAAACCGGCGGCGTTCTTGCGCTGGAACACCGGTCCGTTCACCATCACGAAATCCTGCGTCACCGTACCTTCGCTGCCAGGCACCCGGTCGCCGTCAACGCCGACCACTTTGATGGCGAGGCCGCGCGGCGTTGCGACGCTGTCGTCCATAATGTCGCCGGGCGTGGTCGAGAACCGCATAAGCACCGGGTAGGTTGCCGGCTTGGCGAACATGCCCTGCGCCAGCACCGCCGGCAGGCTCGGCACCGTCAATTCGCCGCGCAGCAACCCATGGCTTTTAGCGTGTACGCTGCGGAATGCAATGCCGGAATTGTTGAAGGTCGTCTCGTTGATCTTTGACATCGTGTCCACGATGTCTTTGTCAGTCTCAGCCTCATTCTGCTCCATGACTTCCATGGCGGGGTCATAAACTACGGGAGACACAGGAACTGAAGCCGACATCGAAATTCCTTTGCTGGGGGTACGATAAAGGTACAAATGCGCGAGCGGCAATTAAAGGGCACCACGCGATTGTTACCTTAGCTGGCAGTGTCAAGCTACACTACGCTATTGGCCGTTTCTGGGCTTGCCTGCCCCCGTGACCCAGGCCAAGAACCCGTTTCGGTACTTTGACTCGTCACTGGAGGTGATCCGCTTAGTGGTGATGATGTACGTGCCACCAAAGAGCGTGACAAGAAAGCCGCTTTGAAGTTCATGAAGAAACTCATGAAGCGGTACGGCTGCGCCCGGACTATCACCACCGATGGTCTACGTTCCTATGGTGCAGCGATGAAAGAACTCGGCATCGACGACCGGCAGGAGATGCTCTGGGTCTGTGCCTGGCAAGGCTGTGTGGGGAGGGCGGCGGTCATGTTGCTGTTGACGGTGCTCACCGTGCAGAGCCGGTTGAGGCCGTCGTAGCCGTAGTATTCGGTGATTGCGGTACTTCCGCTGAGTGTGGAGCTGTTGTTCCTCAGGACGAGGTTGCCGAGAACATCGTAGGTGTAATTGACCGACAGCGTCCCGCCATCCGGCCGCTGACTGGCGCGCCTGACGGGGTCGTCGGCTTGGTATTGGATCATAGTTTAGGATTACTAGATTTTCCGAAAAAGAGTTTCCATTTCGCCCACAGAACGCCCGTTAACACGGATCATTACACAAAAGGGCACTGTCAAACCAAACTAGCCTTTCCTTGCTTTGCTGGTCTAGCCTGCCCGCATGACCCAGGCCAAGAACCCGTTCCGGTACTTCGACTCCTCGCCCGAAGTGATCCGGCTCGTAGTCATGATGTACGTTCGCTACCCGCTGTCATTGCGCAACGTGGAGGACCTCCTGGCACAGCGCGGCATCGACATCTGCCACGAAACGGTAAGGCTGTGGTGGAACAGGTTCGGCCCGATGTTTGCTTCCGAGATCCGTAAGAAGCGGGTCGAGGCGATGCGGGCGCACACGCAGTGGCAATGGCATCTCGACGAGGTCTACGTGAAGATCAACGGCGAGATGCATTATCTATGGAGGGCTGTGGATCATGAGGGCGAGGTGCTGGAGTCCTTCGCTACCAAGGAACGAGATAAGAAAGCAGCACTGAAATTCATGAAGAAACTCATGAAGCGTCATGGCTGCGCCAAGACAATCACGACTGATGGCCTACGTTCCTATGGGGCTGCGATGAAGGAGCTTGGCATCGCTGACCACCAGGAGATCGGCCGCTATGCGAATAACAGGGCGGAGAACTCGCACCAGCCGTTCCGAAGGCGGGAGCGGGCGATGCTCAGGTTCCGACGGATGAAGACGCTGCAGAAGTTTAGCTCCGTCCATGCCGCCTTCCACAATCACTTCAACCAGGAACGTCACCTCGTCAGCCGCAACGACTACAAGGTCCGAAGGTCGGCTGCCATGGTCGAGTGGGAGCATGTCGCGGCGTAAGTCGAGACTCGGTCAACCTACGGCGAACAGAGACTTGTAGCGGTTGGACTGACAGCACCAAAGGGAGCCATCGGGCACAGGTGACTTTCAAGGAACACACGCAGGGGCTTTGTCAAACCAAACTGGCCTTTTCCGGCCGAGCTGGTCTAGCCTGCCTGGATGACCCAGCCCAAGAACCCCTTCCGCTACTTTGACTCGTCGCATGAGGTGATCCGCCTCGTGGTCATGATGTACGTCCGGTACCCGCTGTCATTGCGCAACGTCGAGGATCTCCTGGCGCAGCGTGGCATCGACATCTGCCACGAGACGGTGCGGCTTTGGTGGAACCGGTTCGGGCCGATGTTTGCGGCGGAGATTAGGAAGAAGCGGGTCGAAGCGATGCGGGCGCACACTCAATGGCAGTGGCACCTCGACGAGGTCTACGTGAAGATCAACGGGCAGATGCACTACCTCTGGCGCGCGGTCGATCACGAGGGAGAGGTGCTGGAATCCTTTGCTACCAAGGAACGCGATAAGAAAGCTGCCCTGAAGTTCATGAAGAAACTCATGAAGCGGCACGGCTGCGCCAAGACGATCACCACCGACGGCTTGCGCTCTTATGGCGCGGCGATGAAGGAACTCGGCATAGCCGACCGACAGCAGGTCGGCCGATATGCGAACAATCGTGCCGAGAACTCGCACCAGCCGTTCCGAAGGCGAGAGCGAGCGATGCTCAGGTTTCGCCGAATGAAGACGCTACAGAAGTTCAGCTCAGTTCACGCCGCCTTTCATAACCACTTCAACCAAGAACGTCACCTCGTCAGCCGCAACGACTACAAAGACCGAAGGTCGGCTGCCATGGCAGCGTGGGAGCATGTCGCCGGGTAAGCTGACACTTTAGCTCGTTTTTTGAAGATCAGAGACTTGTAGCGGTTGGACTGACAGCACCGATCAAGACGATACGCATTACGCAAGCAGACGCATCACGGCTGAATTTGCGCGTCGGAGACATTTTGATGAATGAGGGGGCGACCGAGACAAACTCGGACGTGGTTGGGTGTGGGAAGGTCAAATCGAGAACTGCATCCACCAGAATCACGTATTTCGTTTGCGTCTTAGAAGCACCGCGGTGACGCCCCGATTTTTGTCGCGCTATGCTAATCATGCCGGAGTACGACATTTCCTTGATGAGGGTAAGCAGACGACGAATCTCGCCAGCATCAGCATGAGCAAGATTGCTGCACTCCCAGTGCCGCTACCGCCCCCCGGGGTGGCTGAGGCGGTCGATAGGCGACTCGACCTGACCGAGGCCGCTGCCGCGGTTCTAAAACGCGAAGGGGCCAACGCGCTCGCGCTGCTAGATCGCCTAGAAGAAAGTATTCTCGCCCGCGCCTTCCGAGGTGAGCTGGTGGCGCTAGACGCGGCTGATCCAGCCGTCCCGGCACCTGCTCCACCCGCGTTCCCAGCCCCGAGCCGCCAAGCCCCGGCACTTGCATAGGCCGGCGCTTCATGCTCCCCCGAATCGGCAAGCCTCGCACCGCGCACGCCGTTGCAAATGTGCTGCTTGACCGCAATATTACTCGAACCGTTCGTCGTCCTGACGACTCCGCGTCAGTTCCAAATCCCGTTCGTTACAAACGTGCATCTCTAACCGCTCACGCTCCCGTTGGGCGAACTTCGTAAGACCAGTACCGAGTGAATGGTCTCAATCTGGACGAGAAGCTCGGCATTCGCTTCAACGATTGCAGCGCGTGAACCGCTCCATGAACGAGGCTCGAAACGCGCGATAAATCGAGTGAGGACGGTGATAGGATCAGGTGCCCTCTCAAGCAGTTTTGTTGCCAAATTTGTCCAAGCAAGTGTGCCGTTGGGATCAGTGTGGCAGTACGGCACGCCGGTCGCGGCCACTACATAGTTGCTCACCGGTTTTCTCGCACACCATTCGAGGATGACGTCGTCAGGAATGTTCTTTAGGGGATGGGCATGATATGCCGATAGCCCGTCAAACATGCTTAATATCGTCGGGTAGCGCCACCCGTAGCTTACGGCCGGGATAGAGAATGCATCTAAGGCAGCGAATGGTTGGGCCTTAAAAAGGGCTCCAACAAGTGAGTGGAACTCATGGAACGAAAGAATCTGAGTAGCGAAATTCGTCGCCAAGATGCGACATAATTCGACCGCTGCAGCCTCGCCCGGTGCTCCTATTAAGGAAGTTAGAGCCAGCGTCGATAGGTCATGGTCAAGCCTTTGATGAGCGTTCGAGGCTGGTTCAATCCGAGAAAGCAATGAGCGACCAAGGTTGAGCAAGGGCTCTAAGTCAGCTGTGTCCCCCATTCTTGAGAGAAGCCTCATTGCCAGCACGTCAACCGCTACTGCCCAACCGTCCGTTAGGTCGGCGAGTATAGCCAGAAACCTCGCCAAATCCGAATTGGGCGCAGAGCAGCCGCCTTCTGAAGGCAGGTGTTGGCCGACAGCGGCCATTCCGGTTTGGAGGTCAATCCTTGAAAGGGGACATCGCACACTATTGGTACCTTAGCAGGTTTTGACCGTGCCCGATCTATGGCGAGCAGAGACTTGTAGCGGTTGGACTGACAGTACCATCATCACCACTACGCGGAACCGGGGACGGGTCAAAGTACGGAAAAGGGTTCTTGGGCTGGCTCATGCGGGTAAGCTAAACCAACCGGACGGCCAGAGGGCCAGTTGGATTTGACAGTGCCAGATCCTCCGTTGCGGGCGGATAAGCCTCAAGACAGATGGGTAAGTCCTGCAAAAAGTTGACAACATACTCATAATGAGGTATCTCTCATAAAAATAAAACGCTCGGGAGGAGTGCTCGAAAAAATACTTGATCTATCCTGTGTTATCCAGAGAGCCACAATTAGGCATGCGTTTTGCTGCAGGATGGTGAGCTCCGGACCAGCTACTTTTCTCTTACGTTATCGTAACTATTCCCTTTGGTTTTGCGCTTCATTCTGAGCAGCCCAATTTAGTATCTGGCAAATAGGCAAGAACTTGAAACTATCTTGATTTGGCTTTTCCGCTGATAAAAAAAAGAACTTCATGCGGAACTACTGTTAATTGGATCATAAAAAGAATGGGGGACTCATGATAAAGTTATTTGTAACCTTTGCTGGCGCCACTAGTCTTGCTATGCCTCTCGCGTTGCCTTTAGCAGCGTATGCGCAGCCTGTCACCGGCCCGTATGTTAGCCTGGAGGGTGGTACCAGTTGGATGAGAACGGAACGTTTCCATTTTACGGGAGCATTTCCCCTAACTCAGCACATACATTACAGGAATGACTATGCCGGCACGGCTGCTGTTGGCTACGGCTTCGGCGATGGCATCCGGGTTGAGATCGCTGGAAACTTATACCGTAACACGGACACCAGGATAAACGATATCCGGTCTAGAGGGGGCACCAACACTTACGGCGGCATGTTCAACGTGTTGTACGACATCCCACTCAATCTTCCATTCTATCCGTATATAGGTATTGGCGGCGGCTACGAAGTGCAGCATTTCGACTCGAAGCTTAAAGGTAACGAAGTTGCTGCGGACTTCCCGCCTGGCGACACGATTGTAGTCTCAGGCGCCGAGGGCGCGTTTGCGTATAACGTCATTTTGGGTTTGTCTTATCCGATCGCTGCCGTGCCGGGACTGTCGCTGACGGCGGATTATAAGTTCACGTCGGTACTTCGGCGGAATAACTATAACCATTATCTGACTGGTCCCGTCCAGATTGAAGGCGGCGCTACCGGTATCGACCAGCAGTTCACTCATACCCTGCAATTCGGCCTGCGCTATCAGCTGTTCCAGCCCGCGCCACCGCCGCCACCGGTTGCTGCCGCCCCGGTTGAGGCACCGGCGCCGGCGCCGGCCAAGACTTATCTCGTGTTCTTCGACTGGAATAAGTATGATTTGACACCGCGCGCCACGCAGATCATCGCCCAGGCGGCACAGGACAGCCACGCCAACAACGTTACCACGCTGGATGTTTCGGGGTACACCGATACCTCCGGTACGCCGCAATACAACCAACGTCTCTCTGAGCATCGTGCGCAAACGGTTGTCGCTCAACTTGTCTTGGATGGCGTGCCGCAGCCGGAAATTGCAATTCACGCTTATGGCGAGACGCATCTACTGGTGCCAACCGGTCCAGGCGTACGCGAGCCGCAGAACCGCCGCGTGGTGATCATTCTTCAATAAAGGCGGCATGCCCATAGGGGTCGGGATCGAGAGTGGGAAGAATGTTTGATCATGAACTTTGATGGTGCGGTATGGCTCAATCAAACCAACTGGCTTTTCCCTGCTTTGCTGTCTAGCCTGCCCGAATGACCCAGCCCAAGAACCCGTTCCGCTACTTTGACTCGTCGCCCGAGGTGATCCGCCTGGTGGTGATGATGTATGTCCGCTACCCGCTGTCGCTGCCTGACTTCGAGGACCTGCTGGCACAGCGCGGCATAGACATTTGCCATGAGACGGTCCGGCTGGGGTGGAACAGGTTTGGACCGATGTTCGCGGCAGAGATCCGTAAGAAGCGGGTTGATGCAATGCGGGCTTACACACAATGGCATTGGCACCTCGATGAGGTCTACGTAAAGATCAACGGCCAGATGCACTACCTATGGGGTGCGGTCGATGATGAGGGCGAGGTGCTGGAATCCTTTGCGACCAAGGAGCGTAGGAGCGTAATCAGAAAGCTGCACTGAAGTTCATGAAGAAACTGATGAAGCGGCATGGCTGCGCCAAGACGATCACCACAAAAGGCCTCCGTTCTTATGGTGCAGCGATGAAGGATCTCGGCATCGCCGACTGCCAAGAAATCGGCCGCTATGCGAACAACCGGGCGGATAACTCCCACCAGCCGTTTCGAAGGCGAGAGCGGGCGATGCTCAGGTTCCGACAGATGAAGACGCTACAGAAGTTTAGCTCCGTACACGCCGCCTTCCACAATCACTTCAATCAGGAACGCCACCTCGTCAGCCGCAACGACTATAAAGATCGAAGATCGGCTGCTATGGCCGAGTGGGAGCACGTCGCGGGGTGAGTTGATAGTTTTGCCTGCTCGTGGAGATCAGAGACTTGTAGCGGTTGGACTGACAGCACCGAATCTCGCTTGGGTTGTCGGTGTTAGTGACAAAACGATATCCCGACGACGTGTAGTTTTCAATGCATCGGAGGCCGTCTGAGGGTGAATCCTGGTTCACGCCGGGGCGATTCTGAAGACAGGGGTGGGCTGTCCAAGAGTTCACCGGCCGGGAGAAGGTCGGAACACCCAAAATAGTACCAACGTGATCCACAGCGAAACAGATCAGAGCAAATCACATAGAGCAACATACCAAATGATGGGACGAACCAAGCTTCACCCGGTCGCTATGATCTCAAGTTCAGCGACCGAGGGTTCTAATGAACTGCTCATCTCAACTACGAGCGTAGTCGCTCAGCAGCCAAATTCTAGCCAGAATGGTGCCGTCTGATCTCCATCAAGCCGCTTTTAACTTGCGATACCGCGTGTAGCAGCTTGCCACTATAATCCTGTCATGGACTACGCAGCCAGCACAACCGATCCCTTTGCCGCCTTCGCCGCTGAAGTGCAGCGCCTGGAGCCTCTGCGGACGGCCATCTGCAAAGCGTATCGGACGCCGGAACCCGTCTGTGTGCCGGCTTTGCTGCAAGCCGCCGCAATGACGCACAAGGAAGCCAAGACGGCGGACGTTGTGGCGCGGCGGCTTGTCAAGGCCGTTCGAGATAAAGGCAAGCCTGCCAGCGTCGAAGCGCTGGTGCGGGAATATGCTTTGTCCAGCGACGAAGGTGTTGCGCTGATGTGCCTCGCCGAATCCTTGCTGCGCATCCCGGACAGTGCGACCCGCGACGCTTTGATCCGCGACAAGATCGGCGGCGGCGACTGGCGGGCGCACATCGGCCACAGTCCCTCATTGTTCGTCAATGCGGCGACCTGGGGGCTGATGGTCGCGGGCAAGCTCACCACCGTGCGTGACGAAACGCTCTCAAGCGGGTTGACCCGGCTGGTGAAACGCGGAGGCCAGCCCTTGATCCGCAAAGCAGTCGACCTCGCGATGCGGATGATGGGCGAACAATTCGTCACCGGCCAGAGCATTGAAGAGGCGCTCGCTCGCGCCAAAAAGATGGAGGCGCGGGGTTTCAGCTATTCCTACGACATGCTGGGCGAGGCAGCCGCGACAGCGGCCGACGCCGAACAGTATTTCGCTGCCTACGAGCAGGCTATCGCCGCGATCGGCGCCGCCTCGAACGGCAAGGGCATTCACCGGGGTCCGGGCATATCCATAAAGCTTTCCGCGCTTCATCCGCGCTACACGCGCGTGCAGCGCCCCCGGGTGATGGCCGAGCTCCTGCCCCGCCTCATCGAATTGGCGCGGCTCGCCAAGCGGCACAATATCGGCCTGAATATCGACGCCGAGGAAGCCGACCGGCTCGACCTCTCGCTCGACCTGCTGGAGGCTGTATGCCTCGATCCCCCGTTGGCCGGGTGGAATGGGATCGGCTTCGTGGTGCAGGCTTACCAGAAGCGCGCCCTACCGGTGCTGGATTTCATTATTGGCCTCGCGCGGCGCACCGGTCACCGACTGATGGTCAGACTGGTCAAGGGTGCGTACTGGGACAGTGAGATCAAGCGCGCCCAGGCGGATGGGCTCGACGGGTTTCCCGTCTATACGAGAAAAATCTACACGGATGTTTCTTACCTCGCTTGCGCGCGCAAGTTGTTGGGAGCGCCGGATGCGGTGTATCCGCAATTCGCCACCCATAACGCGCTGACGCTGGCCTCCATCTACGCGATGGCGGGCGAAACTTCTGAGCCCGGGCAGTACGAGTTTCAATGCCTGCATGGCATGGGCGAGGCGCTGTACGAAGAGGTCGTCGGGAACCTCGGCCGGCCCTGCCGGATTTACGCGCCGGTCGGCACACATGACAGGTTGCTCGCCTATCTGGTCCGTCGGCTGCTGGAAAACGGCGCCAACTCCTCGTTTGTCAACAGGATTGCTGATTCGAATGTTTCGGTTCATGCTCTGCTCGAAGATCCGGTCGCGGCGGCCCGCGCGACGTCGCCGCTTGGCGCAGCGCACGAAGACATTCTGCTACCTGCGGATTTGGTCCAGCCGGAAAGGTTGAATTCCACCGGGCTTGATCTATCGAATGAGCTGGTACTGGCGGCTCTCGCATCGCGCCTTGCCTTACCGCTCCTTCGTGCGACGCCGCTGCTCGCCGACGGTCCGACGCGCGGCGTGCCGCGCGAGATACGCAACCCGGCGAATCAGCAGGACTTGGTGGGCGAGGTGGAGGAGGCTGACGCCGGAAGCGTCGACCGCGCACTCACGGCCGCGGTTGCGGCGGCGCCGGCGTGGGCAACCACGCCGTCCGCTGATCGCGCCGCCTGCCTCGAGCGCACCGCGGATATGCTGCAGGCGCGGATGGACATGCTGCTTGGGGTGCTGGTCAGGGAGGCCGGAAAATCGATCCTGAACGCGGTTAGCGAAGTGCGCGAGGCAATCGATTTTCTCCGGTATTACGCGGCGCAGGCGCGCGGCTTCTCCAACGATACGCATCGACCTCTGGGACCGGTTGTGTGCATCAGTCCTTGGAACTTTCCATTGGCGATTTTCGTCGGGCAGATCAGCGCGGCCTTGGCCGCCGGCAATACCGTCCTGGCTAAACCGGCGGAGGAGACGCCCTTGGTCGCGGCGTTGGCCGTTACGCTGTTGCGGGAGGCGGGCGTTCCGCCCGGCGCTGTGCAATTACTGCCGGGACCCGGCGAGATCGGTGCGGCTCTGGTGGCCGATCCGCGTTGCCGTGGCGTGGTGTTTACCGGCTCGACTGACGTGGCCCGGCAGATCCAGAAGCAGCTGGCTCAGCACGCCACGCCAGCGGGTAAAGCGGTGCCGTTGATCGCTGAGACCGGCGGCCAGAATGTGATGATCGTGGACTCCACGGCGCTGGTCGAACAAGTGGTGGCCGACGTGCTTCTTTCTGCTTTCGATTCCGCCGGTCAGCGCTGTTCCGCGTTGCGCGTGCTCTGCCTGCAAGAAGATGTGGCCGAACGCGTTCTCAACATGCTGAAGGCAGCCCTTGCGGAGCTCACGATCGGTAATCCGGACCGGCTGATGACCGACATCGGACCGGTGATCTCGCCGGCGGCGCAGCGCCGCATTCAGTTCTATGTCGATGCGATGCGCGCGGCCCATGACGTGCATCAAATGAAATTGCCGGCCGACTGCGCAACAGGCTTTTTTGTACCGCCGGCGATCATCGAAATCGATGCCCTTTTGGCGCTGTCAAGAGAAGTGTTCGGCCCGGTTCTGCATGTGCTGCGCTTCCGCCGCGAGCGGCTCGAGAAGGTTATCGACGACATCAACGCGATGGGTTACGGGCTGACCTTCGGTTTGCACAGCCGCATCTCCGAAACGATCGAACGGGTCGTGTCGCGCGTTGCTGCGGGCAACATTTATGTAAACCGCAATATGATCGGTGCGGTTGTCGGCGTGCAGCCTTTCGGCGGCCACGGCTTGTCAGGAACCGGACCCAAAGCCGGCGGGCCACTCTATCAGCGCCGGCTGCTCTCCTTAGGCCCGATCTTCGGTGGAAATGGGGTGGTCCCTGCAGCGGCTGAAGCCTGGGTCGACCATTTGCGCGCAAACGGCTCAGCAGCGGCGGACGCCTGTGCCGCGATGAACCGCGCGAAGCTTCCAGGCACGGTGCTGGACCTGCCGGGTCCGGTGGGCGAACAGAATGTCTACCGGCTGGAACCGCGCGGGCGCGTGCTTTGCGTGGCGGAGACGCAAATCGGCCTGATGGTGCAAATCGGCGCCGCCTTAGCCACTGGCAACACTGCCCTCGTCGGCCCGCCCATGCAGCTGACAACCATTCCGGACGTGCTGCTCGGTAACATACTCGTTTGCACAGACCCAGCGAGCGAAACTTTTCAAGCCGTCTTGTTCGACGGAAACGCGCAGTCCTTGCATGACTTGGCGATTGAACTGGCCGAACGGCCCGGCCCCATCGTCGCAGTTCACGCAGTGCAGGACACCAATGGGCCCCATTACCCCCTGGAATGCCTGCTGCTGGAGCGTTCCATCAGTACCAACACCGCCGCCGCCGGTGGCAATGCAAGTTTAATGGCGATGGATTGACGAATACTGCGGCTTGATTTGCTCGAGTAGGAACGACCTTAACTTGTTCGGTGGGAGACGCGTCTTTGCTTTGGCATGTTACTCAGATTGCGTTCATTCTTCACATCGGCAGCGGCAGCATCGGGCTGCTTTCCGGCATTTTTTCGGTTACCACCGCTAAGGGCGATGCGCTTCATCGGAAGGCAGGCAATGTTTTCTTCGTTTCGATGCTGGTGATGTCGGTGTTTGCGATCTACTTAGGCTTTGTTGAGCCTGGCGCATTGGTAAATCCCTTCATTGGGGCATTTGTGTTCTATCTCGTTGCCACAGGGTGGACGACGATACGGCGGAGGCCTGGCCAAATCGGCCTAGCCGAAAAATTTGGATTGGTAGGCGCCGCTGTTCTTTTTGGGCCATTCATGGTTCTTAGCATTCAGCTGATGCTTGGCTTGCCGACATTCTTTAAAAGCGCATTGCCGCTGGAAGGTCCGGTACTTGTCGCGATCTATCTGTTCACGACTGTTCTCGCCATTGCTGTCGCTGGTGACCTCAGGGTGGTCTTCTCCGGCGGCATTTCAGGCGTACCGCGCATCGCACGACATTTGTGGCGCATGTGCGTGGCGCTGACGCTGACTACAGGCTCGGCTCTAACAAACGGTCTGCCGCGCATTGTGCCTGAAAATGACCAAGTACCCGGCTGGTCAATCTACCTACAATTTATCTGGATCGTGCTGCTGATCTACTGGATGGTCCGTGTGCGCTTGACAGGATGGTTCAGCAACGCGGGTTCGAACAGCAAGCATAAGATCCAAAGCTCAGCATTGCACCAGTGAATGTCCGCTTTTAGACGCGACCGCCCCAAAGTCGTAGGTCCGAGATTGGCGCAAAGCAGATCCGGGGCGCTAGTTTGGCCGAAAAGAGAACGGCGGCTTTATAGATAGCTGGGCCAAGAAGTTGTCGTTCACGCTGCCGCAGCCCCCTACTTTATCAGCTTGATTCATGGATTATGTCGTCGAAGCCGACGAATAGTTCAACCAGGACCTGTAGGCTTAGCCGATCGCGAGGCGCGGTCGCAACGTGTCCAGCAGCCAGCGGCCAGCAGGGCCTAGCACGCGGTTTCGCTGGTGCGCCGCATAGATGGTAGGTCCTTCGAGGGGCGTCTGATCGTCTTCAATCTTAAGTGCTACCAGCTTAGCTTCAGCGATTGGGGCAGCAACAAGATGCTCTGGCATGCGGCACCATCCGAAGCCGGCGAGTACAAAATCGAGCCGCCGGCCAAGATCCACAAAACGCCACAACCGTGCGCTCAAAAGACCATAGTCCGCGCCGTCAGGAGCAACCGGATCTGATAGCACGAGTTGGACGTGAGGCTCCAGGTCGCCGCGTGTTGCCGGGCGTCCGAGCGACGCCAACGGATGATGAGGCGCCACCACGGGCTGCATCGCGATCCGCAAAAGCGGGTAGGCAATGATGTCATCAGGAACGTCCGGAAGCAGCAAGCAGATCGCGAGCGCGGCGGAGGCGCTGCGCAGCCGCCGCAGCGAGCCGCCCATCCCTTCTGTCGAGAAGCTGACCGGCAGATCCGGAAAGCGATCGCGCAGCGCGCGCAGGCTGTCGATCAGCGGCGCGGTCGGCACTAGCGGGTCGATCGCAAGCGTCAGTTCGGGTTCCACCCCTTGGCGTGTTCCCGCCGCGACGGCTTCGAAGCGTTGGGCGCTGGCCAGAACCAGCCTGGCCTGCTCGACGAGCACGCTCCCGACAATGGTCAGCTGCGGCCGATGCTCGCGGCGGTCGAACAGCGCAACGCCTTGCTTCGCTTCCAGCGTCGCGATCGTCTGGCTGATCGCCGACTGCACACGTCCTAGCTTCCGTCCAGCCGCTGAGAAACTGCCGGTATCAGCGATTGTGACGAGAACGCGCAACTGGTCGAGGCTAAGGTTACCGATCATGATCCATCACCTCCGCCGATGATGACGATCATAATTTGATCACTTCCGCAAGGTGAGCGCGGGACCTAACTCACTGGGATGCAACCGACCTATTTCATTAACCACGGGGGCGGCCCCTGCTTCTTCCTCGATCCCGGTCCGATGCGGGACACGTGGAAGGAGTTGGAAACCTACCTCCAAAGCTTTGCCGGCGCGCTCGACGAATGGCCGCGCGCGATCCTTGTCATCTCGGGCCATTGGGAAGAGGCGCACCCGACGGTCAACGCCGGGGCCGCGCCGCCGCTGCTGTTCGACTACAGCGGCTTTCCTGCGCATACCTATCAGTTGACCTGGCCCGCTCCCGGAGATCCGGACCTCGCATTGCAGGTTCGCGAACTGCTCGATGCAGCGGGGATTGCGAGCGGCACGGATAGTGCGCGCGGCTGGGACCACGGCGTGTTCGTGCCGCTGAAAGTCATGTTCCCACGCGCCGACGTGCCCGCCGTCCAGTTGTCGCTCCAACGCGGACTCGATCCAGCGACACATCTCGCCATCGGCCGCGCGCTGACGCCGCTCCGCAAGGAGGGCGTGCTGATCATCGGCAGCGGCCAGACCTACCACAACATGCGCGGCTTCATGGGCGGGCGCAAAACCGCCGATCCCGCTGCCGAGGTTTTTGACGCATGGTTGCGCGCGGCAATGACGGACGGCAGGAGGCGCGACCAAGCGCTAACGGCTTGGGCGCAGGCACCGGGTTCCCGCGACGCCCAGCCGCACGAGGATCATCTGTTGCCGCTGATGGTGGCCGCCGGCGCCGCGTCTGGCGACCCCGGCCGAATCGCTTTTCAGGGCCACGCACTCGGCAAGCCGATCTCCGGCTTCCGCTTCGGACGATTATCAGGAGACCTGTCATGACCAAGCTTCTCGTTGTCGAAACCAGCCCGCGCGGCGAGTATTCGATCTCGCGCAACATGACCCGCCGCTTTGTAGCGGACTGGCGCGCCGCCCATCCGGACGGCGAAGTGATCGCCCGCGCCCTCATGGAGACCGACCTGCCATTTGTTACCGCACCCTGGCTGCAGGCCTATTTCACGCCGGTCGAACAGCATTCGCCGGAGATGAAAAAAGCGCTGCGTCTTTCCGACGAGATGGTCGGCGAAATCCTTGCCGCCGACCACATCGTCATCGCCACGCCTGTCTACAACTACAACGTCCCGGCCGCGCTGAAGGCGTGGGTGGATCATATCGTCCGCAAGGGGATGACGCTCGGTTTCGACGGCAGCGGCCTAGTAAAGGGCAAGAAGGCGACCGTGCTGATCGCCTCTGGCGGCATCTATACCGAAGGGTCGCCAATCCGCGACCGCGACATCGCAACGCAATATCTTCGCCTGATCCTGAACGTCATCGGCATTACCGATGTCACGATCGTCGCCGGCGGGGGTGCGAAAGTGGTCGATATGGGCGCTCAAACCATGGACGGCTTCATCGCGAGCGTCGAACCCGCTATCGAGCGCGCTGCCGCCGCGTGAACCGTCGGCAAAAAGGTTTATATGAGAATCCTTAATCTTTAGCTTCAGTGCTTCAGCGCGGCTCGCTTCATGGACGTCGACAAAGCCTTCCAGCCACCACTAGCCATCAACACGGGCACGAGTCATGTCTGCTTTGGGGAGCAGCGGAAATGCAGTGCTATGTCATCGATGAGCGCATTGCTGCCGGTCTGCTGACGGTTTTCCATGGATGGGAGAGGCTGGTCTGTTTTAGCGATGATCTACCAAGTGAGGACACCCCCTATTCGCAGGCGAGGTTTGAGTTTTGGCTTCTTCCTTCAGAACGTCGATAAATGCTCGGAGCGTTGCCGGCATGTAGCGGTTTCCGCGGTAATACAGGGAGTTCTGCGTCCTCAGCCAGCCCACGCGCTAGCGGCCTGGCTCATTTTTCGAAAATACCCCTGACAAGTACTGTCATGGACCCGGCCACCGCGGTTCCAGCACTGGCGTATAGCACATCCAGGCCGGCAGTTCGCAGCTCGCAAAGCGGTGCGGCAGGCACTGTCAAGGCAAACGGTCTTGGCCGCTTCGCCGGCAACTTTCTGGTCGCTAGTATTAGCTGGAGGAAGCGAATCTACTAAATTCCACGGTCTTAAAGCCCGAAAGTTGCCGGCGAAGCGACCAAAACCGTTTGCCTTGACAGTGCCTTGCGGACTTCTCCTATTGGCCGACACATCACCACGAGACTTCAGCGCACAGGATGTCGATCTGCTTCGCAGCCATGCGGATCAAATTACCGTACTCATTGAAATATATGCTACGTAGCGACTATAGCATTAACAATGGCCAATTTCAAGTTAAAGCTTCGTCGCCGGAAGGACTCTCATCATCCCGTTTCGCGTCTACGAACACAGAGACATATTTTCTGGACGCGGAAGTCGATGGCCTCAAACGTACTCAAACTCAGTTATTCCACGTCGCTTTCCATGACTATCTCACGATGTTGTACAATCGCCAATTTTTCATGGACCGCCTTATCAGTACTTTCGAGAAGGCGGCTCAAAATGCCGATCTCAAATTTGCGATCCTGCTCATAGATCTGGATCGGTTTAAGGCTGTCAACGATACTCTGGGACATCGCGCTGGTGACCTTTTGCTGATCGAAGTTGCCAGGCGTTTGAGCGCCTGTACCCGTCCGGCTGACGTGCTTACGCGAATTGGACGAGATGAATTTGCTCTTCTGGTGGAGGGCGCGGAAGAAATTGCTTCTATGGAGGCGCTTGCTCAACGGCTCATCAAGGAGCTGCGTCATAAACCGTACGGCTTAAGCGGACAAGAAGTCATTCCATCATGCAGCGTTGGGGTTGTAGAGGCGACCAAATATCACCGCATGCCTGAAGACATACTGCATGATGCCGATCTAGCAATGTACGACGCCAAGCGCCGAAATGTTGGTTACTCGATCTTCGTCCACTCCATGCACAACGAGGCGTTAAAGAAAATGCAAATGCGGCGGGACTTAGAAAAGGCAGTGCGCCTCAGGGAGTTTTTCCTGGAGTATCAACCGATATACCGCTCAGCTACGGCTGAGTTGGTCGGGTTGGAAGCTTTGATCCGGTGGCAGCACCCGCGGCAAAGGATAATGTTTCCGGATGCCTTCATTAAGGCCGCGGAAGAATTCGGCTTCATTCGCCAGATAGGATCTTGGGCACTACATGAGGCTTGTACACAGCTGGGCTTGTGGAAGGCTCAATTTTCAGAACCATGCCTTCGCGTAAGCGTGAATGTTTCTGGAGAACAGTTGAAGGCTGTTGGATTTGCCGCGGAAGTGGAACAGGCTCTTCTTTCCTCAGGCTTGAGCCCTCAAGCACTTCAGCTGGAGGTCACCGAGAGCGTTTTAGTTGAAAGCACGGCCGCCACCAAACAGATGCTGGACGATATAAGATCGCTTGGAGTGGCAATTGCTTTAGATGATTTCGGCACTGGCTACTCCTCCCTCAGTTATTTGGATCGATACCAGATTGATATAATCAAGATTGACAAGTCGTTTATTGCAGGAATTCCGACGCGGCCAAAGACGGTTACGATTGTGAAAGCTATTATTGATCTCGGCACGGCGTTAGGTCTTGAAGTGGTCGCAGAGGGCGTAGAGACCGAAATACAGCTCCAGGCACTTTCATCTATGTCGTGCGAATATGTGCAGGGCTTTCTTCTCAGTCCGCCGTTGTCGCCAAGCCAGGTCATGCGGATGCTCAAGACAGGTAGTGGCGTGGTCAAGGCCCAAAGACCACCACCTCCGATGGGGCTTGCTGATCCAGATTAAGCAGCACTTTGAGGCCCATTGTGCTTACGTCCGCGGGTCCCTTCTGACGCCATTCGAGCGCGCGTGGGCAGCATTGGCAAAAGGGAGCACAGTACCGTGTCCGAGGCGCCGTTGCGGTGAAGCTGACACGGAGATGGTTTCAAACGGTGGCGCCCATGAATAGTACGCGCCCGTTCTGATGACGGCGCGTAGACATGGCGCCGGATCGGGCAAATGTGTCAACGTCGGTGTGGTGACGTGCTGTCAATTTACCGCCTAGCTCGCCACTCCAATACCAGATCCGTTGACGTGCAACTCGGCGTGCCGGTAGTTAACTATATGCAAAATTGCCTCTAATCGGCCGTTTACGATCTTCACAAACTATATCCCATACGAAGTTGCGGGCCAGATTGACGTGTGCAGCCAGAAATTTTTGCTAAATGAGCCGTTTTAGCTCAAATTCGCCAAAGGCTTGGACGTGAAGCAAGCCGCCGTAGGAACTTTCGGCTCTTAGCCAATATATGGGACTTGCCTCAAAACATTTTCGATTAACATAATGTAATGCAATCATCAGAGTTGATGCTGCATACCGAGAAAGGTGGCAGATGGATTACCAACTTAAAGCACCCGCGCCTGGGTCGGTCAACATCGGCGTGGCAATACGGGAGGACCCGCGCGCCGTGATGGCGGCGCGTCTGCCGCGCATGGTGCAGCCGCTGCTGACCTGGCTAACCGCGCGGCCGGCTCCGGGGGAACAGGCGGCGGCGGGACGCGGGGCAATTGCCTATGTTTGGGGCGCGCTGGCGCTGGTGGGGGGCGGCGTGCTGCTGTCGGCCGCGGCGGCATTTTTGCTCCTGCACGGCCGGAGTATCGACGGCGGGGGTCCTGAGAGCCAGGCTGAATCATTTGCCGGTGGGTTGGCGCTGCTGCCCGTTTTAGCTGCTGGGCTGCTTCTCACCACGTCCGGTCTCGGGCTGTTTCAGGTTGTGGTGTTTCATCATTGCGGACATGGGACAGTTTTCAAAACCCCCACACGCAACCGCGATGTCGGCCGTCTGGTCTCGGCGCTGCTATTATTCAAGCATTTCGACCATTACCAGAAGGAGCACATGCTCCATCATAGCGCCAACAAGCTGTTCACGGATGATGATGAGTTCACCGACTTCGTGGTCGGCATCTGCAAGATGGCCCCGTCGATGAGCCGTAAACAGCTGTGGCGGCAACTGCTGACCAGCCTGGTCTCGCCGCTGTTTCACGGGCGCTTTCTCTACAAACGCCTGCTGGGCAGTCTGAACTCGCATGACCGGCTGCACAACGCCGTAGGCCTGGGTTTTCTGTGCGTGTTGATGGCAGGCGGCGCGCTGACCCATAGCTTGGCCATCGTGATGATCGCCTGGGTCCTGCCGCTCACCCTGCTGCTGCAGATCGCCACGGTGTTTCGCATTCTGTGCGAACATCGAATGCCCCCCGCGCAGGTGCTTGCCGCGCGCGGCAAGGTGTTGGTCTGTCAGGCGACGGCTGGGGTATTTCCCGGCGCCGCGCCGCCGCAGGCGCGTGCCACGACGGTCGCCGGCCTCGCCGCCTGGAGTCTGTGGTGGGCGAATATGCTGACGGTGCAGTTGCTTGTCCGGATGTTCGTGCTGGTGGGCGACGCGCCATGCCATGATTTCCACCATCGCCGGCCGGCCAGTAAGCGCTGGCCGAACTACATTCACGCCCGGCAGGATGACGCGGACGCGGGCTGCCCCGGCTTTCCGCTGAATTATATCGAAAGCTGGGGGTTGTTCCGCGCGATCGACGAAAATTTCCAGGCGATGGCGCGGCTCGCCGCGGAATTGGCGGATGAGGGCTATGCGCCTGCCGCTAACCTGAGCCCGCGCGATCGCGGTTTAGCTGAGCGGGGCTTAGCGGGGTTGGGTTTGCCACAGTCCGCACGCTGTCAGGTGGCAGTGTAACAGTCACCGTGGTGCCCTGACCTGGGGCGCTGTCAATACTCAGCCAGCCGTGATGCGCCTCCGCCAGCTGCTTAGAAATAGGCAGGCCGAGGCCAGTGCCGGAGAACCGCAACTGCTTGGTCATGGTGTTTTCCAGCTGCACGAACGGCTCCAGCGCGCGCGGAATGTCCGCCGGATCAATGCCAAACCCATTGTCCCGGACGATGATCTCGGCCTCGCCCCCCGCCGAGACCTGCGCGCACACCGCGATCCAGCCGCCCGGCGGGGTGAATTTCAGCGCGTTGCCAAGCAGATTAGCCAGGATCTGCCGGAATCGGTCGTAGTCGATATAGATCTGCAGGCCGGGCGCAACTATCGGCTGCTGCAGGTCGATCCGGCGCTCGTTCCCATCCATGGCGCAGGCGCGCACCGCGTTGTGCAGCAGCTGGCTGGCCGGCACCCATTCCAGCTGCAGCCGGGGCCCGGCATTACTGAGGCTCGAGAAGTCCAAAATGTCCTTCACCAGCGACATCAGGTTGCGCCCGGCATCCAGAATTTGGCGTACGAATTCGTCGCGCTGGCCCGGTTGGGCCGGCCGCGCCCCGTGCTGCAACAGCAATTCCGAAAATCCCATGATGGCATTCAGCGGCGTGCGGAGCTCGTGGCTGAGCGTGGCAAGAAAATGCGCCCGCGCAGTATTGACCCGTTCGGCGGCGAATTTCGCTTGGCGCATGCTGGCTTCGGCATGCTTCAGCAGCAGCACGTCGGTGTAAACCGTCAGTGCGCCCTCCACCAATTCCTGGTCGCCAGCCTCGAACGGGCGGTGGATATTGCTCTCGCTGCGGTTGCCAATCAGCAGGCCGAGCCGGCTGCCCGAAGAGAATGCCCAGAGCAGGAACGGTACGCCGAGCACCTCCTTCAGCGGCGCCGCGGCGGGATGATCGACATTGCCTGAAGTGAACAGAAACCCTGGCACGGTAGGCAGCGTCATGCGCGCGCCGGCGGCGATACCCAGTCCATGCTCGACGACGAAAGTGCCGGGCCGGCTCGCATCCTCGCGCATAAACGCCGCCCGGTCGCAAACCGCATTGTCGACGACGATGGTGAGCACCATCTGGCCAATCTGCGCCAGCTCGACCTCGCGTTCGACGATGTTGTAGGCCTCGCGGAGCAGCCGCGCCACCAGCCGGCTGCGTCTTGCCTCGCGTGCCACCCGGCTCTGTTCTTCTTGCGCGCGCAGCAGCCGGGCGCCGATTTCGTTGTATTCGGATTTGTAAAACGCCAGCTCGCGTTGCAGCTGTTCGATGCTTGCCGCGTCGCTGGTGACTTCGCCGAGCTTGGCGACGGACTTCACCTGCCTTGGCTCAAAGGGTTGCGCGCAGGATCGTCAGCACGCCGGTCCAGTCCAGCGGGCGGCTGTAATTCCCGGCGAATGGCGCGATTTCAACGCCGGAATAGAATCCCATGAAGGGAAATGCCGGCGCCAACGTGTCCAATACCAGCTGGGCTTCTTCCACCGCGGCGCCGCTCATCACGCTGGCCCGGCCGGCGCAGTCGATATACAGCGCTAGCAAACAATCCGTGCCGCTGATGGTTTGCTTCAGCGCCGCCACGCCGCGTTCCACCGACTCCAGCATCAGCGTGTTATCGCGGCTCATGATCTGCACCCGCGTGCCGGCTTTGAAATCAGGCTCGAACAAGGTGATTGAGAGCCGCGCCGGGTCGGCGCGCAGGATCAGCCGGTTGACGTAATTATTCTCATCGTACGGCGCGTAGGGGTCGCCCTGTTTTTGCCCCAACGTGGCTACCAGCGAGAGTTGTTGGCCGCTGGCGGAGCCCAGCTCCAGCCCCAGCATCCGCTCTACCACGGTCAGCGCGGGCTGGTCGTCCAGCTCCAGCACCTCGGCGCCCTCGATCCGGGTAATTTCCATGAAGGTGCTGATCGGCCGGCAGCCGTGCAGGATCGCGGTTGTGGCCTTTAGCCCCGGCGGGAAGATCAGCGCCGTTATCGCATGTTTGCAGACCTCGCCGTGGTCGAAAATCCAGCCGCCGGAAATGTTGATGTCGGTGAGCAGGCCGCCGCCGATAACATGCAGCATGCGGCCATCAAGACCGGTCAGGAACCCATCCATCAGCCAGCTCGCGGGGTGCAGCCGCAGCGGCGTGGCGGTCGCGACGCTGTCGAACAGCAGCATCACGACCGCGCCATCCGCAGTGTGGGCAGCGACCTGGCGGCCCAGCTCTAGCCCGGCAGCCTCCTCGCCATCCTCGTGAATCTTGGTGCTGATAAGGCGCGGGGTCACGGTGGCGCCCCGGAACGCCATGATGCCGATCTCGAAGCCGGAGTAGCTGGCACCGCTCTGGGTGATCGCACCGGCGGCGGATCCGCCGGCCAGCCCGACCTCGCCAAATGATTGGCGAATGGCCGCCAGCACCGCGGCCGGCTCGTGCCTGCCGCCGACGAACGTTAACAGCAGATCCGGCGCATCCCCGCCGAGCGCCGCATGGCAGTCACTGATAGCCGCCGCGGCGTCGGGGTTGCTGGCAAAGGCGGTTTCAACCTGGCGACTCACGTTCATGTTCCTCGCTCTTGTTGTTTATGGCAGAATTTCGGCGTATCGCACCACCCGATTCCGGCCCGCGCGCTTGGCCTGGTACATCGCCAGGTCGGCGCGCTCGATCAACGTTTCGGCGCTGCCCGCGCAGCCCGACATCGCCATGCCGACGCTGATCGTCACGCGCCGGTCCGGCGTGTGGGGGAACTGCGTGATCGCGGCGATCGCGGCGCGCAGGCGCTCGCCCAATTCGACCGCACGTTTTTCATCCGAGGCGCGCAACACTACCAGGAATTCCTCGCCGCCGTAGCGCGCGATAAGATCGCTCTCGCGCAGGTTTCGCCGCAGCATCTCGGCCACCGCCTGCAACACGGTGTCGCCGATCTGGTGGCCGTGCCGGTCATTGATACTTTTGAAATGATCGACATCGATCATCAGCACCGCAAATTCGCGGGTGGTGGGTTCGGCGTACAGGGCTTCCAGATTAATTTCAAGATAGCGCCGGTTGTGCAGCCCGGTCAGCGGGTCGATGATCGCCATCTGCAGCGCGTTATCAAAATCCTTGCGCAGCCGGTCCTGGTAAAGCTTGCGCTGGATATGGTTGCCGGTGCGCAGCAAAAACTCGCTTTCGTCGAGTGGCAGCAGGATACAGTCGCTGGCGCCCAGATCGAGCGCACTGATAAGCAGATTGCGCTGGTCCGGCTCACAGATCACCAGGAGCGGCGTGTCGCGCGTCCTGTCAGAGGCGCGCAGTTTGGCAACCAGGCGCAGCGGCGCGATGGCGATCAGCGACAGACTAATCACGATCAGATCGAAATCAATCGCTTCGATCGCTTGCATCACGCTCGGTTCGGTCTCCACCAGCTGGGCAGCCACGCCGTCCGGCGCCAGCAGGTTGGCAAGGCGGCGGGCGCGGAACGACAGATCATCGACGATGAGTACGCTGACGCCCTGGAATGGCGCTTGCTCTTGCCGCCGGTCGCGCGAACTCAGTCCCAACGCCGCGGTGCCGGCGCCGCGCGAGCGCCATTCGTCGAGCAGGCGTTTCAGCCGGATGATGCCGCGCAGCCGCGCCAACAAAATCTCTTTTTCGACCGGCTTGGAGAGAAATTCATCGGCGCCGCAGGCCAGCGCCTGCAGCCGGTCCGGCGGCTCGCGCAGCGCGGTTACCATCACCACCGGGATGTGCGAGGTGGCGCGCGTTCCTTTGATCAGCCGGCACACCGCATAGCCATCCAGCCCCGGCATCATCACGTCCAGCAGCAGCACGTCCGGCTGCCAATCATTGGCGACACGCAAAGTGTCCCGCGAATCCTGGATCGATCTAACCTCGTAATACTCTTCCGCGAGCAGCGCTTCCAGCAGCCGCGCGTTGGACGGTACATCGTCCACCACCAGAATGCGGGCGGTCATGTAAGGTTCCCGCGCCGCCTGGCGCCGGAACCGTCGCTTTCGGCTCGACTATCGATCCGCGCCGCACATAGCAATGTACACAGCTCCATCCAGGAATATCGCGAGAAGCGGTTGCCGGTAAGGCAGGCTCCCGCGCAGTTATACCCTAAATTACAAATGTCTAGCCTGATATAGCAACAGGTTGAGCAGCTCTCGTCAACAAACCGAGAGTTCCGAGGTTCGGTCGTCTATTCCGCCATGGCTAAACGCGGCGAGCGGGATTTTGGACGCCAAAGTGTGAATCAGCGCCAAAGCGGGACCCCTTCCAAAAGGGCTTCAAGCCTTTGATACAAAGAAGAATTCAGTCTGGGGGAAGTCCAAAAATTCCGCCGCAGCCAAACAGGACATCTAAAGGCGGAACTCACCTAGACGGAGGGCGCCGTATCTCGCGTCGTCGGCATGGTGGAGGCCGGCCTTCTGGAGCTTGACGATCCGGCGTCGCGGGACAGGCTGCGGACCCTCAAGGCAAAACGCACCGACCTGCAGTCGCAAATCGACAGTTCGACATCCAGCCGGTCGGAGATCCACATCAGCGGACCGAAAGGAGCGTTGGCAAGCGCGGCCATCGTCCCTTTTTCCGGAGCGGTTTGAGGAAGTTATTACTTTGTTCGATCGAAACTGGGCACTGGAAGCTATGGATATAATTGAAACGTAAGCTGATGGACGGCTTTGTCGACACGGCCATTGAAGAGTTTGCTACCACCCGGAGCCTGTACTGAGCTTGCCGTCGGTCCTGTGATGCAGGTGTTTTTAGTTGTTATAGCCGCGGAGGCACTGTCAAACCAAACTGGCCTTTTCCTGCCTGGCTGGTCTAGCCTCCCCGTATACCCCGGCCCAAGAACCCGTTCCGTTACTTTGACTCGTCACCAGAGGTGATCCGCCTAGTGGTGATGATGTACGTCCGCTACCCGCTGTCCCTCCGCAACGTCGAGGACCTGCTCGCGCAGCGTGGCATCGACATCTGCCACGAGACAGTGCGGCTCTGGTGGAACCGGTTTGGGCCAATGTTCGCGGCCGAGATCCGCAAGAAGCGGGTTGATGCGATGCGGGCTACACGCACTGGCGATGGCATCTCGACGAGGTTTACGTGAAGATCAACGGCCAGATGCACTACCTCTGGAGAGCCGTCGACCATGAGGGAGAGGTACTAGAATCGTTCGCTACGACGGAACGCGACAAGAAGGCTGCCCTCAAATTCATGAAGAAACTCATGAAGCGGCATGGCTGCGCCAAGACGATCACCACCGACGGCTTACGCTCCTATGGGGCTGCGATGAAGGAACTCGGTATCGCGGATCGTCAAGAGACCGGCCGGTATGCGAACAACCGGGCTGAGAACTCGCACCAGCCGTTCCGACGGCGAGAGCGGGCCATGCTCAGGTTTCGACAGATGAAGACGCTGCAGAAGTTTAGCTCCGTCCACGCTGCCTTCCACAATCACTTCAACCAGGAACGTCATCTCGTCAGCCGCAACGACTACAAGGTCAGGAGGTCGGCTGCCATGACCGAGTGGGAGCACGTCGCGGGGTGAGCTGACACTTTAGCCCCATCTTTGGAGATCAGAGACTTGTAGCGGTTGGACTGACAGCACCCTTTGAGGCTATAGCGAAGCCTTGCAGAGCAGCGGCTTGGATGATCTTGGGCAGAAGATCAGTCAGTCGATCGATGGAATCGGGACCGACTTCACACTTGATGAGGTTCGCGCCATCGATGGCGACCAGGCCGTTTTCAGACGGCTTCGTCTTTCTAAGTTTGGCAATCGTTGCAATCACGGTTGGCTGGGGCGTGGCGGGGTCTTCGATACTTGCAGAGGCGGTGATCCTGGCCTGCTCGCGTACGGCGGCCACTGAGGTTGATTGCCGAGCTAGATCGTTGGCGGCGATGGTAATTGCGCCCGATTTGCCCGGCGCGGCAGGCGGCAGAGGCGTTCGCTTCACCTTTTTCCCCGCCGCGGCTTTTGCCCACCAGCCAAGGGGCGGGTTCGGGACCCCGTGCCTTTTACAGATTTTATGCAAGGCGACGTCCGATATGGAAAATTCTTTGGCGAGATGCGTCATCGGCTTGGACCAGACGAGCTCGTAAAATTCTTCGCGCGTAAAAATCCTGGCCATAACGTCCCGCCGTCGCAGTCGCAGTAAGCGTTATATAATGCTCATAACGTCATTGAAAGCGGCGGCTCCCTCCAATCCGTCGCCGTCATTCATTTCCCTCTTTATGCACTCGCATTCCCTGTTCCACGTCCATAGTGCCCCTGTTACCCTTTACGGAGCTATAGATGGAACTGCCTGATTTGAGAGACTTTTTCTAGTAAGGGGAACCCTGGCGAGGGGGATTGGCATTGATTTCCCAGTAAACTCCCTGATAACAGGAAACGGAGACGAGTTCTCGCAAGACTGCACCCACCTCACACACGTATATAGTTGCCCTATTTTTCTAAAATCGCCTTCAAACCTTTTATGGTCGCCTCGGTTGGACAGAGCTCGATACCCCGCAGCACGAGTGGCAGTGCCTCTGCCCGACGGCCCGACATCAACGCCGTGTGAACGTAGCCGTGATAGACCGCCGGTATCTTGCCGCCGCTTGTGAGAGCAGCCGCATAGGCGTCGTTGGCTTCGGAATACCGCCGGGCACCCGATAGCATTTGGCCTAGGCGGATCTGAATATCTTCCTGATCCTGCAATGAAGGGTCCACGCCACGCAAAAGTTCGATCGCTGCTTCCTGGCGTCCATCTGCTTCGAGAAGCAGCGTTTTGTGCAGAACGTAGCGAATGATCTGATGATCCGCAGGTCCGATCATCTGGGCATGGTCGATCGCGCGCTCGGCCCAACGTTCTTTGCCATGGTCAAGTAACAGCAAGCTGAGATTTTGGTAGGTCGCGGGATGATCGCGCTTTGCTTTCCTGATGATCGACGCAGCACCAGGTTGATCATCAGCGAGACAGCAGGTTATCAGCCTGCGCATCACGGATGTTCCGATGACAACAAAGTTGGTGTCGTGCCGGAGGCTTCGCACGGGAACGATCCTGAGCCGCCCTTTGTCTGGAATAAGTTCGACCTGCCGCCGGTCCGCTACGAAGAGCGGGTCGTAGAATAAGAAGATTTGGCCTGACATGTCATCCGGTCGGATCCGCATGTCCGCATGCAGCGACGGGACGAAATGCTGCGCATAGGAGTTGCCTGGCAGATCGATGGGCGACACTGTCGCCTGAGGTGAAAAGGCGATCACCGTATCCGCGCGGAGCCGCCGGCTGTAACGGATGGCGGCGTAAGCGCCCATGCTGGACCCGTAGACGAGCACGCGCTTCGTGAGCAATGGCTCGATTGCTCTCAGGCATTTTTCAAATGAAATTTCGGGAAACCACGTATCCGCTTTCGATATGATTCCGATGCAGCGCAAGTTGAGATTATCGGCAACCGGCTGAGCCCAATAACGTCGTCCATCGGCATAAATTCCGATGGGGCTGAATGTCACAAGAGTGAGGTTGGAGGCGGCATCACGCAGAAATACCTCGACAAATTCGTCCTGGTAAACCAAGCGCGTCTGCACGCACGCGGCGGCCTCCATTTCAGATATGCCTGGTTGCGTTGCCAACGTTAAGATCCCGTATGGCTTGCAATTTTCATGCAGCATCGATGCTGCTGAGCAGCAAACTGGCTTTCCGCGCCATCGTCGCCATGCGCGCCGTCCCGAACACGGCTTCGCTGCTCGCATTTTGCGCGTTCGGGCCAAAGCGCGCCCAATTCAGCGCGGCAACCGCATCCGGAAATAGTACCAGCCGTTTGGCCCCAATCATCCTGAATTGCTGACCAAGAAATAGCATGTCGGCATCGTCTAGTTGGTCGATACCGCCATTCTCAAGACCGACGGCACGCCCGGCGCGAACGTCCGCCGCGAGGTAGTCGATACTGCGCGCGGGTCCGCTGCCCTGACCGTTGCTCTGGCCGTCGCACCAGGCATGCGCATCGGTCGGATCGAAACCATCCATCGCGAGGAATACACCCGTCCGTTCAAGGTCTTGCATGAACGAGTCCGCCTGTGCCTGCTCGGCCCGACTGCCAAGCGCTTTGATGAAGCCCAGCCGGTCAACGTCAAATTCCAGCGTAGTCGTTCGGAACGTGCGTTGGTAAGTACCAACGACGTGCCGGCTATAGGCGATCCAGGCGGCGTTGGTGAAACCGGGCATGCTGTCGATCAGGCCGTCGAATGTCGGGTTATCCTCTCCCATGATACCGGTGCAGATGCGGATTTTCGAGATGCCGGGATGGCTGTCGAACCGGCCGAGATTATGGATCAGCGCCGCCTGCGCCGCCTGATATTCCGGGTCCCAATATAGTGGCAGCCGGATGGTTGCCTCGCCCGGCGCCAGCGGCCGGACCGGCCCGATCACCATCACCGACTGGTGAAAACTGCCCGACCTCGCGTTGACCCAGTCGGGCGTCGCGTCGATGAGTTCACCGGTCACGGAAAGAATCGGGTAGCCGAAGCAAACCGGCCCGATCACAAGCTTTCGACCACGTGGCGCCCAGTAAGCGAGAGCGCGCTCGATCATGCTGAAATCGAACTCGCCAGGCGCCGGATTCAATAACGACCAATATGGCATGATCACGAGAGCGGATACCTCGTCGATGATCGGAAACGCGGAGGTAAAAGAACCCTCGTCCATCGCAACGGGATTGAGCATGATCGATCCGTCCGCCCGCCAATACGGCGCGGGATAGGACAGAATTTCGATTGATCTTTCCCCCGCGCCGCGTGCCGCCGATAGCGGTAAGGCAGCTCCGGGCGCCATCAAGGCAAGCTTCGCGAACCGCCGGCGGGTCGTCATCAGTGGCACAGGAGAGAGCGGATTTTTGGTCAAACGATTAATATCCGGAAGTGAAGCGCTCAACCGTTTCGATGATCCGCGCAACATCAACCGTCCATCTCCGGTGCACCGGCCGCTGATCCGTGGCGTCCTGAATCCCTACGATCACGCCGTATCGCAGACCGAGAGAGCTCAGCAGGTTGGTGTGGGGATTGAGAAATGCGTCGCTTGATTCGAGCGAAACAACGCGCGCATCCTCGCGACAGAACACGGCGTTATAGATCGCGGCACCGCCGAGACAGACGATGGAACGCGCGCCGCCAAATACCGCCACCTGTTCCTCAAAACTTAGCGTTTCGGGCTCCACCACGTCAAAATTAAGTCCTTTTAAGGCATCGATCAGTTCGACCTCGTTTTGCAGAACGCGATAGTCCGGGTTTCGGCGTGAGGTCGTAAGGCGCGAGATGAAGATGTCTCCGCCCCGCCGCGGCGAAGAAGCGCTGTCTCCCACATTTTTCATGCATTGTTCGCGGAGCCGCGAAAATATATCCCGCTCCATTGTGCTGACGGTCATGTTCGTGACATTGTATTCGACCGTCGCCAGGTTCCGACATCGGTAGGTGTAGCCGACATCATGTTCCACGACTTCATGGTCCTGCACGCCCAGCCGGCGCAGCAGCCGGCGCTGCCATGGGAGAGCCGCGATGCAGAGCAATTTTCTGCCACACCCGTATTGCCGAAATTGCGTGATTTTTGGGATCACCGTGCTGATCCAGCGTCCCCAATTGGTCGGCTCAAGAGGCGTGGCCAGGAACAGCGGCGCCGAAAGCTCTTTAATCTCAGCCACCCCCGTAAAGTCGAAGGTGCGATCCTGACCTTTGGCGATAACTTTGGGCTTTGGCCCGGGAAAGATACTCCCGTAGCCTGCGCTGGCTGTCATATCTATATATTGCTGCCCGTAAGCACGGGTTTCACACGACCATGTGCCGTCAAATACCTGTATGCTCGGCCCGAACAGCAAAACCTTTTCCCGTTCGACAAGATGGCTGCCATGGATATCCTGCAGCGGCGGAAGCTCAAGTGAAATGCCCGATTTGGACTGGTCGATCACGAATGCCGGCATCGTTCTCGGCACCAGTCTCGGCGCCTCGATTTCGTCATCCCTCAGAATTGCACTGGACAACCCTTGGGGGACGACAGCAGCGGCCGCTCCGCTTTGCCGCAAGCCGCCGACTCCGGTCAGGATGTCGGAAAATTTGCGGGCAAAGCTGATGGGTGGCGCGTAAGGCAGGCCCTTCAAATGCGGAAACATGAAATACAAGGTGCGCTCGCCATCATCGACGCAGGCGTCCAGATAACGCTCGACGTTTTCGGTCACAAGCACGTCCGGATCACACAGCTCCGCGACTTCAGTGTGGAAGAATCCGCTGCGGAAAAAGAACACTTCGGCGTACCAGTATTGCAGAAACAGGCAAATATCTCGGCCGAACGAATCACCGAACACCACGCAGCGTTTCCGGTAGACCGCATCCGGATTGAACCTGAGATCGGTCAGCCCATTATTGCCGCCTTCGATGCCATTGGTCAGGCAGGTGCCCGGCGGTAGCTCCGAAAAAAATCCCTCGTTCGCGACAATCGGTGGGGAGAACTTCGAACCTAAGTCTCCCGCACGCCATTTTTTTGAATCCGCGGCGGCAAGCAGCCGGTCCCGTAAGGCATCCTGCGGTTCTCCCTCAATCCGCGCGACAAGTGCAGCCGCGACGATAATCGAGCCAGCGGCTGTCACATGCGTATCGACCTTCGAAAGGGCGCTCCAACGATACGCTTGGATCAGCTCGACCGGGAAGAGGATCGGCAACCTATCATTCGCGAAATGCTCAAGGTAAAGCTGGCCAAGGCTACGGCATGTTTCGTACGGCCACATTTCCGGTACGACCGTTTGCTTGTCCGGAAAAACCAAGTGGACATAGGGGATCCCTCGACAGCGCGCCCAGTCCTGCCGGCCGACGATGTTCGAACGGAAGCGCGCCAGCGATTGCTCACTGATCTGCTGCTTGCCGTTGACGATGTCGAGTACGGAATGCGCGCCGCCGGCCAGGAACAGGAACTTGTCCTTGCCAACCAGAACACCATTCTCTATGGTTCCCGGAGTAAGCGACGTGTCGTCGATGTCGCGCTCGCGCACATCCAGCTCGGTATCCGTGTTAGCCGCGGCCATCGGATTCCGCTCAGGCTGCCGCATGATTAAGTAAATGTCTTGGAGCTAATAACGGCGGCGGGATCGCATAGACTTGCAGGTAGCCTGCCACCATGTCGTCCCGCGCCGGCGGTAAAGGCAGCGCGGCGTGCAACCGGTCCCACAGGCCGGGCTCTTCGCACGCGCGCCGCATCGCGACCGCGAGCGACCGGGGATCTCCAACATGAAAGTGCAGCCCATCGACATCATGGGTGATCCGCTCCTTTGGGCCGCCGACATTCGACGCGATGACGGGCTTGCCGAACATCCAGGCCTCGGAAATAACCAGACCGAAAATCTCCCACCAGATCGACGGCACGATGCACCAGTCGATCCGTGCCATGCGGCTCGCCAGTTGGTCAACCTGATAGGAACCGTTATCGATGACGATACGTTCCGACGCCGGCAACTCAGCCTCGGCCAGCAGAAACGATTCAATCTCATCGCGGACAGGCTGGCTCGCATAACGAAGATTGTCACCATTCAGCTCAACCACGAAGTCGCTGAACCCTTGGCTACGCAGCAAGGTCACCGCGCGCAAAATAATGTTCACGCCCTTCACATCGACCATCTGGCCGAAGAAACCGAAACGATTTTTCGTCGTGCCGCTCTCGGCGACCTTGCGCCTTCCAGCCGCGTGGTCTTGCTGGCCGTTGGTCACATGCGTGATCAGTTCGCGCGGGATTCCCCAATCGGCATAATGCTCGATCATGAACCGGCTCGGGCAGGTATAGGCGTCGGCAACTTCAAGATGGCGCAGGAACCACATTTTCCGCAGCAGGAACTGCTCCGGCGACCGCTCCGGAAAACATTGGTGGCAGCGGACCAGACTTGCCTTCGTGCAGAGCGAGCGGTCCGTGGTGCGGATCATATGCCCGTTGGCCTGGCAGATCGACAGGAACTCGTGAAAGGTGAACACGATTCTCGCGTCCGGCAGGATTTTCCGCGTCAGGCTGATGACGTCGATACCGAACAGCAGGAAATGGTGAAAATGCACAACATCGGGCCGAATTGTTTCGAAGAACTCAACGATTGCCTCGATATGAAGGAACGAATTTGTTTTGTGCCATAAATGGTCGTATTCGGCTGAAAGGTAGATAAACTCGTTCTGGCGGCCATCAAATCCGGTAATCCGGGCGCCACTTTTATAGAGAGCGGGATAAGAGCTATCCGTCGAGGCAAGCAGGAATGGCTCGATCCCTGGTGTATCTCGAAGCCCTTCAAAAAGCTCGTAGCAGATTTGCTGCGCCCCGCCGCGGATAAGCTCTGGATGGAACAGACTCATCAGGAGAACTTTGGTGTTGACGGCCTTATTCACCGCCCACCTCCTCGGCGTGAAGGGCTGCCGGAGCGCGTCCCTGCAACTCATTCTCGATGACAGAGCCCCATAGTTCCGAGAAATGCCAGCGATTGACCAATGAGCCGCCCTCATGCTCGGCGCGCCGGTTGGACCCTTTGCCCTCCAGATGCCAGAGCGGCAGCGGCTGCATCCAGACAAGTTGGCCCGCGGTGCGGCTTTTAAGGCAGAGGTCAGCGTCTTCATAATGTCCAAAGACGTATTCCAGCGAGAAACCGCCAAGCTTTTCATACCAAGGGCGATCGACCGAAATGAATGCGCCGGTCACCGCCGGGACAGGCCGCGCATCGAGCCAGGCCTCCGTGTTCGGGGGCGCGCCTTTTCCGTAATGCTCCACACGAATCAAGCTACGGCGGATAAAATTGTCCTGCCGTAATGAAACGCCTTCGTCGATCTCGAAGAACATGCCAGCATGCATCAGAGATCCGTCATCATAATAAAGCGGAGCTCCAAAAATACGCGTCTGATCGGCAGGAAGCTGCTCGATGAGTTCACGATGCTTCCGGCCAACGTCATGGCCGCGCGGGAAGACATCCGGATTGCAAATGAGAATACGGTCTGAAAGCGCATATTCAACGGCGATATTATTGGCGGCGCCAAATCCGGCATTTCCCGGCAATATCAAAAGTGTAATGTTAACGCCGTAGATCCGCGACGAGAGCGCGGCCTCTTTCAGCAGGGCCTCGGTAATTTCCGGGCTGTTGACCACATAGATAAATTCGTAATCGCGCCAGTCTCCGCCTGCCGAAAAGAAACTCGCCTGAAGAAACACGAATTCCGGCTTGCCATAGAGGCAGACGACGATCGAGGCCAGGAAGCGCGACCGCTTTGGACCGAACCGCTTACAATACAGGCCACCCTCGGTGATGCGGCGGGAGATGCGGACGTTGAGATCGACGATCTCGTGGCCCAAGCCGTCCGCCAGTTGTATCGCGCTATCGACCTGTGGATTTCCAAAATAATGTGCGGTTGCAAAATATTCGAGACAAATTGTCCGGATCCGCTGCTCGTCGACGACCTCCGCCCGAACCTCCACGGTCCTGCGAAACTGGCCCGCGGCCAGCGCCACGCAAACCCCTTCAGCAACTGGCCGCCACTGGTCGGTGCGAAGCAGCGTCCAGAAGCCCAGCAGCACGCCGGCGGGCGGGTGGACCAGCGCTTCGGCATCAGTTCGCCGGCATCTGGCAAAGGAAGCCGTGGCGCCCATTCTTTCTTTGCCGACCGATATCGAAAGCTCTTTGATCGGCGATGCGCCATCATCTATCCAGCCGATGACCAGACACCGTCCCGACTTGGTAGCGAAAACCGCATCTATGCCATGGGGAGGAAAACTGTCTGTATCGATAGCTGTCAAAGCGTTCAGGTAACGCAAACTAAACAGCCGGTTTTCGTCATTGCCATATCGCTTAAGATGCTCCGCGGCACTTGCCACGTCGCCGCGGCGAATGCCTACCACCACATCCGGAAAAGCGTTTAAATAAGCGTCTTCATCAAACTTCGCGGAAGGTTCTAGATCGTCATGGGGCAGCCCTGCCTTCAGCGTCTGGCGGACCTCCGCCTCGACCAAAGCGAGCGGATCAAGCACATCGCGATTTTGTAGGGGCACCCGCTCCGGAAATAGATCGTCCATGGGAGGCATCCGCCATTACCTCAAGCTGTTCACGAGGCTGAAGCCGTCATAAGGGAGGCGGCCTTCCCGATATCCTAGTTCATCAAAATGCGCTTGTCCCGAGAGGAAGTCCTGCGCCAGAACCGCCCGGCGGACGTCAGTGTTCTGGCTCAGATACCATAACTCGTCGATCTGGATCTTGTAGGGCATCCGATGTTCGTAGAAGCCATGGTGAACATAATGTTCGGAGGCGCTTGCGCACAAACCTTCATTGATAGCCGCAACTACATCCGGATATCGTTGCAGATACCAAGGTTCGTCGACTTCAATATCTCGTATCCGCGGCGCAAGCATCATGACAAGAAAACTCGTTTCGATTGCCATGTAATTTGTCTTCTGCGAAGGCAGAAGAACCCGCTGGTTCACGAGCGCTGCGAAGGTTTCCATTCGGCTCCACTCAGCCTGCGACAGACCATGTGCAATGAACAACTTACGCGTGTCTTTTACATTGTACTCGCGTGTAACGCAATGAAATTCTACCGAAGTAGTAAACTATGGCGGTCCACCGCTCTGCGCGGCGCACGATACCGGCGGGAAGACTGTACCAATTCAGACTGTTGCTGGACCTGCCGCATTCGACGGTCCGGGAAACTGTCAGCGGTGCCGGTCTAGCCAGCCGTGCGGCGTTGCCCGAGAACGCATACCGGTACTTTGACTCGTCGCCGGCTTCCGAAGAGATTCCGGGCTTGGCCGCATCATGCAGCGCACCATCGAGACGACCACCGAGGTCTATAAGGCGTTGCGCAGGCGTGGCTTACGAATCCTCATCGGCGGCGACCATGGTTTGCGCAGTCGCCGCAAGGTGATAATGCAAAGGATCTGAAGCATTTTGTTGATTTTCCGGGCTTCTCCCTGACCGAAGCGCTGATCTGCGGCACGAAGATTGGCGCCCAGGTAATGGGAAAGGACGGGGAGCTTGAGTGGTTCGCGAAGGCTTCATTGCGGACCTTCTGCTGGTGAACGGCGGCCCGCTGAAAGACCTAGACCTTGTCGTACACGAAAAGAACCTGCAGGTCATTATGAAGGAGGGCAGCCTTCACAAGGACATTTCCGCGGTTCAGGCGAATCAACAGGCGGCGGCCGCCGAATAACGGCTTTACTGAGCGGTTCAAGCGAGGTCTAAAGAGTGTTCGCTGCAAAGTGACGACGCTGAAGAAGCGGTTTGATGCTGATTAAGAGTGGCTGGATCTGGTCGATTGCCAACCATTCGTTCTGGACAATGCTACTGCAGCAAAGCCGAATTCAGCCGCACGGTGATTTTCTTGGAGCCGCCCCTCTGGAGGATGTGCATTAACGTCGATTTGACCAGCCCGCTCATTACAAGCAACTGGCAAAGCGGATGTGGCACTGATTGCTGGCATCGTCAGCTCTCGATCTAATCACGGCGCCTAAGCGGAGCTTGAACCTCCATAGGCCCCTCATCCGCCCGGATGTTGGTTAGCTCAGTCCTATAGCATTAGCATCGAAATTGACGCACTCTTGGCCAGACTTCACAATGGGGTTTAGAGTCGATGAAACGCGCTCCGGTGAGCTTGCTGCGGGCTGTGCGCCGACTGGAACCTGGAGGGCAAGACTAAGTGCCAGCCAAAAGGCAAAGAAAAGCTTTCAGCTATCTCCGCTTCTCCGCAACTAGCCAGGCAAATGGTGACAGCTTGCGACGGCAGACTGCACTTGCGGCAGAATATGCGAATTTACATAATCTAGATCTGGACCTGTCACTGACGTTTCACGACCTTGGAGTTTCAGCCTTTCACGGTGCAAACGCCGATAGTGGAAGCCTTGGTCACTTGTTAGACGCCGTCGAGGCTGGCTTGATCCCGCCAAAATCCCTTATCTTGGTTGAGAATCTTGATCGCATTTCACGCCAAACCGCTCGGAAGGCGCTCAGAGTCATAGAAAGCATCGTGGACAAAGGTGTATCGGTTGTTACCCTGAATGATGGGCGGGAGTACACAAGTGCTAGCCTGGACGATGATCCGTTAAATTTACTTATGGCACTACTAACTTTTATTCGCGCCAACGAGGAAAGCGCTACAAAAAGTCGTCGGATTGAAGCTTCCTGGAAGCGAAGGCGCGCATTGGCGCCGGAACGGCCAATGACATCAATCTGCCCGTACTGGATGAAATTGACAGATGACCGAGCGTCCTTTGAACTGATACCCGACAGAGCCGCCGTCGTTCGGCGAATTTTTAGCGATGCTTTCTCAGGACTCGGGGCGTTGACCATAAGTCGAGGCCTTAACGCCGAAAAAGTACCGCCTTTTAGCTTGGGTCGGCGTCAAGCTTTAATGTGGTACGCCTGCAACATTTCGCTGATGCTGACTAACACCTCGGCCATAGGAACTTTCACACCGCATCGAATTGAGCGTGTTGATGGTAAGAAGCACCGGTTAGCGTTTGCCCCCATCCCCGGATACTATCCTCCAGTCGTCTCTCCGGAGGTGTTCAAGCGTGTGGGAGAACTACGGAAAGCCGCAAATAATCGTCTGAACCGAAAATCATCATACCCTCTTACGAATATCACCGGAAGGCTCCTAAGGTGTTCATCCTGCGGCGGTGCCGTTTCGCGAGCTTCTAAGTCTGAACATGGTGAATACTTTGCGTGCATGGCGGCCCTGATGGGTTTCGGTTGTCAGCGCAAGAGCGTGCGATATGCTGAGGTGGAGCAATCTGTCATTGGCTTCTTCAAAAGGCAGATACAACAGAACTGCCTGACCAGCTTTCCTACTGTTAGGCGACCCATTGCCGAGCTGAACTGTGTTCTTCATGCCGACGAGTTAGATCGCCCGAGGGCAAACAAACTGCTTCGGTCGCTCCTTACTTCAATAGAGGTTTTTGCAAGCTCTGGGGTTTTGCGCTTTCATTGGCGGCACGGCGGCTCCATTCGGCTGCAGAACGCGTTCACGCTATTGAAGCCAATGGCACCGAGACCGAGGAAGACGGCGCTACCTACGTGTTAAGTTGGCGGTGGTTTCCGTCTCTTCAAAATACGTCGCGAAATGCTTTCGGCACCTGCCATGCTGTATGCCACCAAAATCCGTAATCAATACGCGGGTCATGACGCGAAAGATGGTTCTCAAGAAATCGATTCATGGCATCGCTTAGAGACGGGAGAAAGGGGACAAAAGCGACTTCCTCTAAACAGCCTGCCGACTCAAAGCTCGAAAAAAAATCTATGTATTTCTCGGCCTGCCACCGCTGCCACGCTCCAGCGTTTGGATCGGTCCAAGGCTGCGCGCGTGTGCGTTGCAGACATCTTTAGTGCAAGGTCAAAGTAGACCAACGTAGGTGGAAGAGGTAAAGATCACCAAATACCGGCTGTTCATCAAGAGTCCAATGGAAGCCGGCTATCGACTTAACCGGCTTTCTCACCATCATAGGCTTGCACATCGGCGCGGCAAATCTAACCCAAAATCTCTGCCCAAGTATTGGTGAATCAGGTTAAGCACCTTTTCCGCATTTCTTAACTGCGTCAGTTCAAAACCGTGAGCCGTCACAACCCCTCTGCCTGCTGCTCGCACAATATTCCGATAAAGTAGAAAACCTTCGACGGTCCGCAAAGATAATCTCATCAACATCTGTGTAGAAAATGACTTCGTAATCCAAGAGCAAAAAAGGTGACTATGCTTCCTATTATTCTGTCCGTTTGTTGTCAACGTGGGCCGTTCTCGGCAAACGAATACCGATGCGGCTGTTCTTATGTCGGTGCTACCGTTATCACTTCCATGATCTATAACAAAACAATTCTCGCCGCCCACCTGGCGCGCGTTGTGTCGTATTTAAATAGGAAGAAAGTCCGCCTCATTACACACCATCGTGATCGAGGCCGCCTTCTTCTTCGCCAAGCTCTTGATCCTCCTCTGACGACCCGTAGCCCGTCGGCGGTAATGACCCTCTTGATGCCGGGACCTCCGGCCTTGCTTGTCTGAGAGGCTTAGGCGTCAGTAGCGGCAAAAGGACACGCTCGGACAATAATATCGCCAGGCCTCCCGACGCAAAAATGAGACAAAGTTGAAGCAAGGTGCCATGGGTCATGGGTCATGCTTTAATCCGACTCTCGACTTTATCAAAAGCGGCGGCACGTAAGTGAAACGCAAAAGGGCTTACCGGATCTCGGCACCCGTCGCTTCTAAATCCCCGCCTAGAGCGAATATTCGGCATTGATCACCAGCTGTTTAACGATTTCATAGTGAACCTATAATTTATACAGTTGATCGATTGCAGGAAGGCCGGGACGCCGTAGAGGTTAGATGTGCCGCTTACTGCCTATTCTCCGTCGCCCGTTCCCCGGCCTGGTCGGCGTCCTTCTCGCAGACAAAAGCCCCGTCCTTGGTTGTTCCGTACCAGCGCTCGCCCTGGAAGTGATAAATGCCAGAGTTTGTGTTCAGCCAAACCACCGTGTCATCAGGACAGTGCATTTGGGCAGCGGAGGTCGATTTGTATTCCGATTGCGCCATAGCCGGGCCGCTCAGGAGAGGCAACAGGATTAGTAGGCGGCTCATTCTGCCGGGCCTTCGGGAAACCAGCCCGTTGCGCTGGGCGCTTCCAAATCGGCTTGAACGCCGGCAGCTCCTGGGTCAATGATCTTGCCGTTCACCGCCACGAGCTGCGGCCCAGCCCCGGTGCTCCAAGGCAGCATCGCGTGGATCACGCTCTTGCGCCAGCGCTCGCAGGCTTCATTGAACATTTGGTGCTCGTTCAGCGTGAGAGGGCTCTCGAAAGCTGGCTCCATGGTGAAACGGAAACCTGCAACTTCCATTTGCTCTCGAGTTACCATCGGGTTCACCTTTGTTTATCGGCGCCATAAAAAGACGGCGCCATAATCTTGCTTTAACAGGTCGCGCGCTTGACGCCGATGCGGGTGTAAACCGAGGGTTGGCCGCCAGCTCTGCGGCGTTGATCCCAAGTCCGGTAACGCCGCCATAAGCCGCCTCTTTCGGCAAGTGGCTGACCCAGCTGCTCATCAGGTCCAATATAGCACCGCCCTCGGGCAGCATGTCCCGATACAACGCCGTAACGGCGGCAATGGCGCCGGCGTCAATATCGTTGACAAAGCGCGGCTGGACATAGAACACGGCGTCTGGCGAGGTGTCGGCTTTCAAAAAAGCGCCCGGCGGAAGGCCAGTAAGTTATGATCCATAGGCCTCTATCTTCAGCTAACGCGTCGGAGTTCAAGAGGTAACGGACAGGCCTACTTTCGTAATATCGCATCTGCTGAACTGCCTTGCGCCTGCTACCGAGATAAGATTTGCGCCAACGCGGCGGCAGCTTTCGGGCCTGTGCGGTAGATGGCTTGGACGGCGTACCCGAGACGCAAAGCGTTGGCTGACAGGGGCACCTCGCTGATAGCCGAAAGACCAATTCGGGTGCCCAATCTTGAACAGCAGTGGTAAGGGACGTCGCTGTAGGCCAGCCGTAGGCAGTCAGGGAGCGCAGCCGGGCGGCGTAGAAGGCGAAAGAAGTATGGGTCGCTATGGCTGGGGTGGGACATTATCGGTGTTGGCGCCCACATCGCTTGTACCGGACGCACAGCTGCCACCCTTGAAAGGCATTCTGCGGCCCGATAAACGTCTAACGAAACGAGAACATAGTCAGAACATGGTACTACGTTGGAAGCGAGTCGACTCGACGCCCGATTCTGAATTATCGTGGGTCATAACGGAGATGTTATCATGGCCGCACGTCCGATCTGGCGGGGGCACTTGCGCCTCGCCCTGGTGTCCTGTCCCGTTGCGCTCTTCAACGCGCGGCACGACCGTAACTCGATCAAGTTCAACATGATCAACCCGGAGACGGGCAACCGGATCAAGATGGTGACGCAGGATAGCGAGACCGGCGCGGAGTTGAAGCGCGGCAATCTTGCAAAGGGTTATGAGATTTCGAAAAACCGCTATCTGGTTCTGACCGACGAGGATTTTGATAGCGTCAAGGTGGAAAGCTCGTCGATCATGGCAGTGGAGAAGTTCGTCGACGCCGGCTCGATCGACCCGATGTATTATGACGCGAGCTACTACCTGGCGCCCGATAGCAAGGCCGGCGAAGACGTGTATGCCGTGCTCCGCGAAGCAATTGCTAAGACGGCCAAAGTTGCACTCACCCGAGTGGTCATTTCTCAGCGTGAACGAGTCGTGGCATTGCGGCCGATGGGAGCCGGGCTGATGGCCCACACCCTACATGAGGGGCGCGACCTCAACAGCGCCGACCAGTACTTCGAGGCCGCCGCCGATCTAAAGATCGAGCCGGAGATGATCGACCTTGCGGTGCAGCTCATCAACCGCCAGTCGGCCCAGTATGACCCGGCGGATTTCGAGGACCGTTATGAGACCCGGCTGCAAGCCATGATCGACGCCAAGATTGCAGGTGGTGCTATTGTGGCAGAGCCCGACGAGGCGCCGGCGCGCGGCAACGTCATCGACCTCGTGGCGGCGCTGCGGCGAAGCCTGGCAGATGCGGCCGCGCATGAGAAACCGAGGGCGCCCAAGAACGCGACAGCGAGAGCCGCGGTAGCCGGAACCGCAGCGACGGTCGAAAAGCCGGCTGGGAAACGGCCGCATAAAGGTCCGACGCCCGAAGAGATCAGGAGCCAGCCCAGCTTCAAATTACCGATCGAGGGCGGCGCCCTCACGGAGGCGGTTGAACGAGACGGCTTATCCGGATCAGATAAACGAGCCTCCGCAGCATCTATGAAGCCGAAGAGAAGCGCCAAACACGGGTAATTCCTGCCGCCGCACAACCTAAGTGCGTAGTTTCGATCCACTAAGAGCAGTTGGTCATCGCGCGGCTCTCTGGGATGGTGCTACTTTTTGTACCAAGTTGGCCTTGGCTTGGAGGAATGTTGCGTGCCTGGAGCGCGGGTACTGCAAGCCTGATCTCGCTGACCGATCTGCATGGCAACTCGGACCGGGGCGCTCCCGTGATGGTGCTGGTGCCGTTCACTTGCGGATCTCGCTCTCTTGCTCGCGTGGTTCGCGCGCCTAGATTGAAAGGCCTGACGAGCTTTGGAACGGCAAGATCGGCACCAGGCTTGATGCATCACGAGAAGTGACGGGTTCTGGAGGACTTAGAAGCCGGACTACGACTGAAGGACTGACAGCACCTTTGTAGCGGTTGGACTGACAGCACCCCAACGTATGATGCCAACCCTAGCAAGGATCGGTGTTAACAGCGGATTTAGCTCTAGTCCAGCTTTTGCGGGCCATCCCCAGTTGGCAGAAACCGGTGAGTTAATGCGGGGCTCAAGAGCCGGAACCTCCAGCCGCTCCGGGACGTTTTCTCTTAGCCGCAGCCGGCAAATGTTCAGCTCTATGAGGCTTAGTGTCTGACGGCTGGCCACCTCAGCCGTCGCTCCACGCCAACCAATTCTAGAAAGGCGTTTTAATGCCTCCCATTCCCTTACATTAGCGCCCAATATATTGTTGTTTAACGAGATTTGGTGCTGTCGGAGTCGCTGGAGATGGAGATCAACATTACGCCCGAGATCCGGGAAGATTTAAAACTGATAAAGAATTCGGGACTTTTTGACGAGGCCTGGTACCTCAGAACTTACTCGGATGTGGCCCGGCTCAATCTTGATCCAGTCATACATTACGTGATCTGGGGCGCCAACGAATCTCGAAATCCCGCTTTATCATTCTCAACCACGGCCTATCTAAAGAATGTTGATCCAAAGATTATCGGCAACCGGAACCCTTTTGCTCACTTCATTAGGCACGGCAACCCACTACAACTAATAGACCGCGGCTTATTCAATAAGCTTCCAGCTAGCTTGATAAATGAGGGCATGAAAAATTTACTAAGGCTTCCTGTTTTCAGTGAGGAAGAATATGCAGGCTTAAATGACATTGGTAGTCTAACTCCGTCAAACCATGCATTTGTGCTTGGATGTCTTGAGGGTCGAGACATCTTTGATAAGGTAAAAGTTGCCAAGGTACTGAGTATGATCACCTCAAAGTCCCTTGCCAAGGAAGACAGGAAGCCGTTAAAACCATCGCCCAAAATAAAAACGAAGGTCGCGCTACTATACAACGAGCACGTCAGCGAAAAGAACAAGCAGGTTGCTTCACTACTCGGTGCGTCTTTGAAGGGTTCAGTACAAGAGGCGGAGTTAATCGAAACTCGAAAGTCAAGAGGATTAACCGATGCAATGAAAATAATTGTGGCTCCACATGAATTCTTTTTTGACGGCGACCGTGTGGAGCATATTGCAAGCGATCTGATTGGGAACGCTATCATGCTTAACACTGAGGCCTCACTATCAGCTAAATTCAGCAAAGCTTTGCCGTTCATGCTGATGTCACGAGGTGTCATAAATATAGCCGACCATGTCGACCAGCTTTTCAAGGAGGCCGGTATAAAGTCAGTGTTCTATGATCCCATCATGCCTGTAAAACATAGCTGCTTACGACCTAATCCCGAAATGCATCCGTTGGTATCAGCATTGCCCGCATCAGCGCATGAAAATGCGAGCCGAACGACCCCGTTCGTTAAACGGCCAATCGACGTGGCATTCTTTGGCAGAAGTTCCGCCTACCGGAACAGGTTCTTTTCACGGAATGCACAATTTTTTGCTTCCTTCGAATGTTTCTTTTATTATAAGGGCGAGCCTCGACGTAATGCTTTCACGATTGAACGCGACGCATCTAATGAATTTAATGCTTTTGTCGCAATGCAAACGAAAGTTTGGCTAAATATTGGAAATGCTGAAGAAGAGATTCTCGGCTGGCATCGTATTCAGCAAGGTTTTATTGCGGGTGCTGTTGTAGTGACTGAGCCGATGTTTCCTCATCCGGTTTTCCGATTGGGAGTTCATTACCTCGAAGAAAAAAAAAGACACCTTTCAAACCTGATCGAGTGGCTACTAGAAGCAAGAGATGGAAGGCTGAAGGCACAAGAAATACAAGAAAACGTATCTCTACTATTAAAAGATAGACGCAACACCTCAATCGATCTTCGGATGTTCAATTTCTTGTATCAGAATAACAAAGCATTTCAATGAGCATAAATAGTCCTTGGGCGCCACGATATAAGGTATTATTTAACTCGGCGTCCGGAAGCCAAGATACTCCGTATTTGATGAGCTCAAATGGTAGTTTTAAGCCTCTGCAGCCCGGAAGTTCTTCACCTAAACCTGTTGATCTAGTTTCCGTCTGCGTCCCTGTGTTTAACTATGCCCGTTTTTTAACTGAGTGCCTAGATTCAGTGTACCATCAAACATACTCGCCGTTGGAACTGATTATAGTGGACGATCATTCTAAAAGTGACCAGTCCGCAAACGTTGCTGTTGAATGGGCGGAGAAACACAAGTCACGCTTTTTCCGCGTCGTCGTGTTATCTCACCTTCGTAATCAAGGTCCAGCTGAGACCCGAAACACCGCTGTTCGCAACAGCTTGGGAGGATGGATTTTCCCAATTGATGCCGACAATGCAATTTATCCTAGGGCAATTGAGCGCCTCCTTTCTGCGGCAGTTCTGGGGTTTTTCGATGGTGCTTACGCACAAATTGAAGAGTTTGGAGAACGTCAAGATATCGGCGATGCCGACTTTTGGTCCCCGGCGGAATTAAAAAAAGAAAATTACATAGATATGATGGCGTTAATCAACGTTGCAGTATGGGAGAAAGTAGATGGTTTTTCTCATATTGAACAAGGATGGGAGGACTATGATTTTTGGCTCAAATGCGTAGATGCCGATCTAAGGTTTTGTTTTATACCTCAGATACTTCTTCGATATCGAGTGCACAACGAGTCGCGAACCGCTACAGAGGCGTCTCTTGCGCTAGATACTTTGAAAGCTGTTATGGCTAGCCGACATCCTGATCCAAAAAACAGGTAGTGAGAAAAACATGTAATCAGCGCGAAAACTCATCGATTGATTATTCTTTTCCTCATTGGTGTTCAAGAGAACCCTCTAACGGACTTGCGTGGGTACCATCATGCGCTTGGCGTAAAGCAAAGGTACGTAGCCGCTCAATGGCTGATGGTGAACAACATGCCACGTCTCACTTGACACGTCATGCCCCGAGATGCACCGCATCTACGACAGGCCTTATACTCGAAGCTAAGCGCTGCGAGCCATTGCAGGCGCCGTGTCGCCTTGGTGCAACAGGAAATGAACCAACGGATGCAGCGTTTCACGCCGCAGCCGTTCGACGATTTCGGCACCGGGTACTGGGCGCATGCGCAAGGCGTTCGGCTCCATGTTATTCTGGCGGTAGTGCCGGGCATTGAACGCCGGTCCCGGATCGATGTCGTTGGAAATGCCGATCCGCAGATAATTCGCGAACGGATCGCGGTTGCGGCCGATCTGCGCGCCATATCGTTCCATGTACCACGCGACGTCGAACAGCCGGAGCGGGCTGAACTGCTGGCTGCGGCGATGGCGCAGGAAGTGCCGCAAAGCCGACATGCCATCGTCAAGACCATAATTGTTCCGGTACCATGAGGGATCGAAGTAGACGATCGGGCGGTGACCGGCGGCTTCACCAAGCTTTATATAATGTAGCAGAGGATTTAGCGGTTCTTCTGAGGACATATAGCTATTTTTGTACCACTCGGGATCAAAATAAGGGTTGGGACGCCTGCCCTCTCGGCCGCCATATTGAATGAAGTGCGCCGCTGGATCGAGCGGGCTTTCCCGAACGTCCGGATAGTTGGCGAGGTAATAGTCGATGTCGAACAGCTCTAGATCTTCAATGAGCTTCTCCGGCGCGGTGCTGTTCGCAATGATTGAAAGCACCGAATCGTCCGTGGGGGGCGCTGGATGGTCGAGTTTTGCAAGGTAGTGACCGAGACTGGACACATAGGGTGGCACACTGTGCATGTGCCGGTAGAACGCTGGGTCGAAACTTCTGGCGGGGCGGCGGCCTTCGTACTCGCCGTATTTGATATAGTGAAGGAGTGGGTTGATCTGCGCCTTCTGAATTTCCGGATAGGTTTCAAAATACCAGCTGGTGTCGAAGATCAAGTTGGGATTGAGAGATTGCCGCCACCCGTTTCGGCAGTAATGCATGATCGGGTCCATTCTGGACGCTTCGTGGTCGTAGACCCGCCGATAGTACGCTACGTTGAACATGCTAGATTGGCGAATTGTCGCGACCGTTGAGGCAAGCTCTGAATCGACATCCTCCGACGGCGCGAGGGCGGCGTCGGACACCGGAGGTGGCCGGTGACGTAAATAGTGAGCCAGGCAGTTGGTGCCAGGAGGAACTTTGTGGGTTCGACGATACAACGCGACATCGAAATCGGCCGATGGACGGCGGTTTTCCGCTTCGCCATGTTCGAAATAATGTCGCAGCGGATTAACACCGGCGGCTTTGACATCCGGTTGTTGCGAAAGATAATAATCGATATCGAACGCGGCGTTCGGATTTACTCCAGCGAGCCAGCCGCTGTTGCAGAACTGAACAAGCGGGTCACCTCCGGCAGCTAAAAGTGTCTGATATTTGAAGGTATACCAGTCGGCGTCGAATAAGCCGGAGTCAGCTAAACTAATGATGTCAGCGGCGATGGTCTTGGAATCTCTTGTCATACCATAACGCTTGCTCCGAGCGGACATAACGACTGCACGAACAAGGCCGAGGTCAACTAATTTAGCCCATGGCGGCCAACCTGACCAAGTAAGTGCCTCGCGTGCAGACGAAAATGCGCCGCTACACGATCACGCGACCTTTAATACGTCCAGTGTCGCGCCGACTTCAGCGGCGCGTGCGGACAGTTTGGCGCGAATTGCAGCTAGTTTCGAGCCGCCAAGAACTAACGGCGCGCAAGCGTCTTCCCAGGTTTTGGGCTCGTTCTCCGGAAACATAGCGACTACGCCGGGCCGGCTGAAATGTGCCTGGTTGCCGATGTCGAGATATGACTCTGAAAACGCACCTTCGGCAACGATGAGGTCATGCGGTTCGACCTCAACGTGGATGTATTCCACGGGTGCAGTATGAGCAGGCTGCGTGATGGTGCGGCCGTTTAGGAGAAGCTGTGCTGGAACCAACATGCCGTCGAAATGCACAGAATGGTCCGGCGACAGGTAAAGATTACGGTGCGGCACGTTGTCGCCCAGCGCGCCGGCGTCGATTTGAACCGGGCGGACTTTGTCCGACGCCGACTGCGGCGCCGTAAAGGAACGCCGCCGAACTGCTTTTATCGGAACAGCCCCGTTAGTCGCTGTCATCACAAGATCTCCAGCGCGTAGCGACTCGACCGGCACTTCACCTTCCGGTGTGAGAATGTGGGTGCCTCGGAGGAAGCAAGCAAAATCAATACCCTCTGTACCAAGCGTGAAATTCGCTGGCGTATACTGCCCTACCAGGTTGACGGCACCGACGACTTCGCCGGAGGAGGTTTCCAAAGTCAGCGCGCCGCCCGTGTCGCCGACATTGGGGACGTAAAGGATCATGTCCGTGGGCGCCACCGGTGCGCCGAAGTCGATATGGTCGTTAACTCCGAAGTTCAGCACCGTTGGCTCGGTGGTCAGAATATTGAGCAGGCCTTGATCAAAGGTTAAGGTGCCGCCCCCGCCGGAAAATTGGGCGTTGATTGGGTTGTCGGCGCCGACGGTTGATGAGATCGTAATCGAGGAATCGCCATCAACCACTAGATCGGTAGTGGAGCCTAAGCCCGCGAGACCGGTGATCGTGAGGTTAGCGCCGTTCGTAGCCTCGAACGTCGTGGTGCTCAAAAGGCTTGCTACACTGCTAAGAGTGTAGTTGCCGGGACCTTGAAAAGTAACTTCTGGATTCGTCGCCAACAAATTGACGGCGACAGCATAATCTCCCGGATTCGTCACGGTAATTTGCGAAGGCGCAAGCCCACCGAGATCTATTAAGGTTGGTGCCGACATATTTCCCTCCTGGACGACCACGCCTAATAGACTACTTAGTGGGTTTTTGCAATCTAAGAATTAGCGACTTATCTAAGTGCCCGTCAAAATTGCATTTTTTGCTTTTATGGTTTGCTAAACACAGTAATAGCGTGACTTAAATCAAGTAAGTGCCAGCTCCCAAAGCAAATTGTCGCCCAGGCACTGTCAACCAAACGGGCCTTTCCCGGCCCGTCTGGTCTAGCCTAGCCCGATGACCAAGCCCAACAACCCCTTCCGCTACTTTGACTCTTCTCCGGAGGTGATCCGCCTGGTGGTCATGATGTACGTCCGGTACCCGCTTTCCCTGCGCAACGTCGAGGACCTTCTGGCGCAGCGTGGCATCGACATCTGCCACGAGGGCACCGTCGAACCAAACTGGCGTTTGCTCGCCTAGCTGGTCTAGCCTGCCCATATGACTCAGCTCAAGAACCCATGTCGGTACTTTGACTCGTCGCCGGAGGTGATCCGCTTGGTGGTGATGATGTATGTCCGCTACCCGCTGTCCCTGCGCAACGTCGAGGACCTGCTGGCGCAGCGTGGCATCGACATCTGCCACGAGACGGTGCGGCTTTAGTGGAACCGGTTCGGCCCAATGTTCGCTGCCGAGATCCGCAAGAAGCGGGTCGACGCGATGCGGGCTTGCACGCACTGGCAATGGCATCTCGATGAGGTTTACGTGAAGATCAACGGCCAGATGCATTGTCTATGGAGGGCCGTAGATCATGAGGGAGAAGTGCTGGAGTCGTTCGCTACCAAGGAACGCGACAAAAAAGCAGCCCTCAGGTTCATGAAGAAACTCATGAAGCGCCACAGCTGCGCAAAGACCATCACCCATGACGGCCTCCGCTCTTATGGCGCAGCGATGAAGGACAGCAGAAAGCCAGACAGAGATATGATTATATCGGTAGTTAGCAGCGGCCGCAACAGAACGCATGGCACAAATCCGAGCCGCGGCCGCAACGCCAGCAGAGCCGCTAGCCCGCGCAGCCCCGCCAACGCCGGGATGAACCCCGAGTTCATGCCCCTCCTCTGACGGGGCGCCCAGCGATACGGGGTGGGCCGCCAGGCGGCCGTCCGCTTAGCAAATCGCGCATCGGCCGTTCGAAGCCATGATAGGATAACCCTGCCGCCGAAATGAGGAGCAGGCAGGTCACCGGCACGTCCAGCGCGGACCAATCCCTCAGCGTCGGCCACAAATAATAGAACTAATCGAGGGCAGGTATGCTGGTTGGGGACGTGGGAGTGCGGCCACGCCAGAAATCGCTGCGCTGACGAAGCCGCTACACGAATTCGCCCGCTACAGCATCTCCGTTCTATACTTGGGCGCCAGTTCGGCGGCTCTTTTCCCGCGTTCAGCCTGCTCTTCCGGGCTGAGTTTCGGCGGCGGCGAGTTTCGGCCCGCAACCCGATCGCCGACCTGAGCGAAAAACTCTTCCTGGCCGGCGGGCGTGCACGTGCAGAGCATATGCACGGTCTTGCCTGATGCATTGCGGAACTGGTGCGGCGCATTGGCCGGGATGTTCACCGTTGCGCCTTGTGAGACGGTCATCATTTCGCCGCGAAACGTGAACTCCAGTTCGCCTTCGAGCAGCGTGAACATCTCCTCGAAACTGTGGCGATGAGGCGGCGGCCCGCTGCCGTCCAACACCAGCATGTCGATCAGGCAATAGCGTCCTTCAGTCTGCTTGCCGGACACCAGAACCGTATAGTTGTCCCCGACCACCGACAGGTGCGGCAGGTTTGCGTCGTCCGGCATCGAGACTGTCAGCGATCGAGTCAAGTCGTCGGCGGGAGTTGGACCGGTGTCTCCGCTCGTGGTGATGGAATGGTCAGCCATGGGTCATCTCCTTCAGATTGATGGTTTCAGCAGTGGCCGATTCGATGATCGCCCGGACTAGCGTCTCGGGAGCCTCCTCGGGCAGGAAGTGTCCGCTGGTCGGTTCGACGGATGCCTCGACATGGTCTGCGATCATCGCGACCATCTGCCCAACTCGCGCGCCGAGGCCCTTCTCTCCGCCCATGGCCCGGACGGGCGTCTTGATCTTGGCCTTCAGCAGCGGCTCGGTCTGGGCGATGCTGGTGAAAGCGGCGCGATAGATGCCGAGACTGCCGAGGGCACTGTCAAGCCAAAACGAAAAAGGTGTGTTATGAGAAACTTTCGAGCGCCAAACTGGCATATTTTTGTTCAGATTGCTTCCGTCAGCCGCTTCTGACGGTAAGAAAGTTGCCGGAGAAGTGGTCAAAACTGTTTGCCTTGACAGTGCCCTCGGCCACCATGAATCGCGCTTCCGCCTCGTAGAAGCGCTGCAGCACGTCTCGGTTGGACATGGCGTCAGCCCTCCACAACGGCGGCGCGGTAATCTGGGACGTTCCAGTAGAAGGGCCTGAACTCGACGATCCGCTCGCCTTCGACCGTCACCACCTGCGTCATGGGCGCGTCCACGACAACGCCGGTGCTGCGTGAGCGGGTGACCAGCCTGCAGATGGCGATCACGGTGTCGCCCTCGGCGAACAGCTGGCGATCCTTGACCTCAAGCTGGTCGAACGCCTCGTTCATCTGGCGCGCCCAGTCCTCATAGCCCGCATGGCCATGGAACTCTCCACCCCAGGGCAGGTCGGGCGACTGGTGCAGCACCACCTCAGGATCGAGGGTGGCGGCCAGGGGGGCGAAGCTCGCACCGCCGCTGGCGCCGCCGGCGTTCATGTAGGCACCCTCGGCGTCATAGAAGCGCTTCAGCACGGCGATGGCCCGGGCTCTAATTTCTGATCAGGCGCCCTGCCGCCGCCCATCGTCGGCGCGACGTAGTCGGCCCGCAGCGGCAGAAATACCGCCATTTCCCGCGGCGCGCGTAGCAGATCCGGCAGCCGCGCCTCGTATTGAGCGCGGTAGGGCCGCTTCATCTGGACGGAGAAGAAGTCCGCCCGGTCCCGCCAGGTCTCGTGCAGCATGAACAGGCCCGGATCCTCGGCGCTCCTGTGCAGCACCGTGTTGACGAAGGTAGGTTCTTGGCGCATCTCGTCGTTCACCGCGTTGACGAGTTCCAGGTACTCGTCCTCGCAACCAGCCTTGATCGGCACAGTGGCCAGCAGCACGAACTGTTCGTCGCTCATGTCCGGTCCTCGCTTACGCTTCGACCTCGCCGCCCTCGGGATCGGCGCGGTAGGTGGCGGTTCCGCCGGTGCGGAAGGTGGAGGCGGTGCCGAAGGTGTCCTCCATGAACTGCATGTAGGTGACCTTGCCGCCCTCGACTTTGGCGAGGATGGCGAAGGGCGAGGTGACCGCCCGGCCGACCGTGGTGGAGCGGTAGGCGAAGCGGCCGAACACCGCCACGTTCTCGCCAGACTCGAAGATATTCTCGATCTCGAACTCCTCATTTTTCCAGTAGCGGCCGACGCGCTTGTAGGTGCTGACTATCGCCTCGGGTCCGGTCTGCGTGCCCGTCCAGGGCATCAGCCTCTTGAGCTCGGGATTGTCGTAGTTGAGCGAGACGTAGGTGGCGTCGGAGGCGACCAACTCCCTGACGGACGTGAGGTCAGTGGGGTTATCCAGGATGGCCTTGACGACCTCGACGTTGGTTCGTGGCATGACGGTTCTGCTCCTTGGCAGCTGATGGTTTTGGGGGCTTGCTCAGGCCTGCGCAGCTGCGACGAGGCCCGGGCTCAAGGCGATGTGCTTGTACTCCAAGAAGTCGTCCAGAACGGCGAGGCCCCGCATGCGGCCCTGGCCGCTCTGCTTGAATCCGCCCTCCTCGAACTGGTCGTGCAGCACGGCCCAGTCGTTGATCCAGATCGAGCCGGCCTGCACCTCGCGCGCGACGCGCAGCGGCCGGTCGATGTCGCGCGACCAGATGCTGGCGCTCAGGCCATACTGGGTGGCGTTGCCGAGTTCGATCGCCTGCGCTTCGCTCTGGAACCGCTGTAGCGTCAGCACCGGGCCGAACACCTCCTTCTGGACGATGTCCATGTCGGAGCGAGGGACCTCCAGCAGTGTCGGACGGTAGAAGGCGCCGCACGCCAGCGGGCCGTCCGTCATGGGGCCGCCGCGGACCACCGGCTCTGCGCCTTCGGCGATGGCGGCCTTCACCATCTTGTCGACACGCTCGACGTTGGGGCGGTCGATCAGCGGACCCATCTCGGCCCCCGGATCCGATGCCGGCCCGACCCGCACTGCCTCCAGCCCCTCCGCCACCGCGGTGCGCAGCCGATCGGCGATGCCGGCCTGGGCAAGGAGGCGGCTCCCAGTCATGCAGAACTGGCCTGAAAAGACGGTGAGCGCTTGCACGATCTTGGGCACGGCAGCCGCCAAGTCGGCGTCGTCGAAGACCAGGATCGGCGTCTTGCCGCCGAGCTCCAGGCCCAGCCGCTTGATGTGGGGTGCGGCGTTGGCGGAGATGGTGCGGCCGGTCTGGCTGCTGCCCGTGAAGCTGATCACCGGCACGTCCGGCGAGGTCACCAGAGCATCGCCCGCTTCTTGGCCGCCGGTGAAGACGTTCACCACGCCCCGCGGCAGGCCAGGCGTTTCAGAGATGATCTCCGCGATGAGCGCATTCACATGGGCCGTCTGGCGCGGCAGCATCACCGCCGCGGTGCAGCCGCAGGCCAGCGCAGGCGCCAGGGAGCGGATCACCAGCGCCACCGGCGAGTTCCAGGGCGCGATGATCCCCGCCACTCCGGCTGGCTGGCGGATCACCAGCGACAGCCCGCCTGGAACGATCTCGGCGGCGCGTCCTTGATCGATCAGGGCCAGGGAGGCGTTGAAGCGCAGCGTCTGCGGCACGATACCGGTCTCGAAGCGGCCATGGGCGTGGACCTTGCCGTTCTCGCGGCCGAGCAGGCGCACCAGTTCCTGACCGCGCGCCTCGAAGCGATCGGCCATGGCGTTGAGGACGCGGGCGCGTAGGGTCCGGTCGTCGGCCCAGCCTCGCCGATGGAACGCGGCTGTTGCCGCCTCGATGGCGCGCCGGGCCGTCGCGACGTCCGCCTCCCAATGCCGGCCGATCGTCTCGCTCGTGGCGGGATCGATGCTGTCCCCCGACTTGCCGCCTTCGATCCACGACCCGTCGATCCAGTGACGCGCGAGCATGTCTGTCATCGTTCCACTCCGATTCTGAGCACAGGTTTGACCACTTCGCCCGCCTGCATGTCGGCGATGGCGGTTTCGATGTCCTGGAAGTCGTAGAAGCTGAGCAGCCGATCGAAGGGGAAGCGACCAGCTCGATGGTGTTCGATCAGCTCGGGGATGAAGAGCTGCGGGACCGCATCACCCTGCACGATGCCCCGGACGGACCGGCCGCCGTTCAGCAGCGGGTCGAGCTCGATCGGCGCCGCTACGCCCTTGGGCGCTCCGCCGACCAGGGCTGCGACTCCCAGGGGCGCCAGTACACGAATCGCCAGGACGAGCATCTCGGGCTTGGCCGTGACCTCTAAGACGTAGTCGAAACCCTGAGGCGCGACTTCGCGCAGCCGCTCCTCCAGATCCTCTTCACGGGCGTTGATCGTATGGGTCGCGCCGAGGTCCCGGGCGAGGGCCAGCCGGCCTGCAGCGACGTCCACCGCAGCGATCACACCCGCCGCCGCGATCCGGGCGGCCATCACCGCCGCCAGCCCGACCGAGCCTGTGCCGATGATGGCGAGACTGGCCCCGGCTTCGATCTTCAGCGCCTTGAGGACCGCGCCGGCGCCGGTCTGCATCCCACAGCCAAGCGGCGCGAGCCTCTCCAGCGGCAGGTCGTTCGGAACCCTCACGACGTTGCTTACGTCGGCCAGTGCGTAGGTCGAGAAGGACGATTGAGCGAAGAAGTGCCCGTGCACAGACCTGGCGTCATCGGAGCGGTGCACGCCCTGGCTGCCGTCTAATCGGGCCGCGCCAAAGCAGAGCTCGAAGCTGTGCTCGCAATAGGCGTTTCGACCGCTCCGGCAATATCGGCAGTTCTGGCAGGACGGGTAGGAGATCACCACGTGGTCGCCTGGCTTGACGGAGCCGACGCCCGAACCGACCGCTTCCACGACGCCCGCGCCTTCGTGACCGAGCACCAAGGGGAGCGGCACGGGATAGTCCTGATCACGGGCATGGAGATCGGTCTGACAGATGCCGCACGCGACCACGCGGACCAGCACCTCGGTCGGGCGCGGTTCGTCGAGTCGCAGGTCCTGGAACCTGAACCGGCCGCTCTTCTCGTCGATGACCGCTGCGTAGGCCCGCACTTGAAATCTCCCGGCTCGTATCGCAAAGGAACGACTTCTAGATAGATCGGTTCAGAATGAAGGTCAAGGGTGTGCGCGCTTGCCCTTCAGCACTTGCAAAAACGCCGTCGCGAACGCGGCTGAGGAGCTTCAAAAGATGCCGACCAGCAACAAACGTCATTCCGCCCTGCCGATCGACACGATGTTTCTAGATCGTTGGTCGCCCCGCGCCTTCACCGGTAAGCCGATGGAGGAGGCCGACCTCATGACGATCCTTGAGGCTGCGCGATGGGCACCGTCTTCCTACAACTCGCAACCCTGGCGCTTCGTCTATGCGCGGCGGGAGACGCCGGCCTGGAACAAGCTCCTGCATCTGCTGACTCCCAACAACCAGTCGTGGGCCAGCAGGGCCGCGGCGCTTGTCGTGCTTGTGTCCAACCCGATGATGCGGCCGCCAGGTGCGGAGAATGACGTGCCGGCCTACACGCACACGCTCGCTACCGGTACGGCTTCCGGCTTCATGGCGCTGCAGGCCAACAAGCTGGGACTTTATGTCCACGGCATGGTGGGCTTGGACTTGGAGCGAGCCTTCCTGGAGCTGGGTCTGCCCTAGGGCTATCGCGTCGAGGCGGCCTACGCGATCGGCTACAAGGGCGATCCGGCCGAGCTGCCAGAGCCTTTACGGGCGCGAGACGCGCCGAGCTCGCGTCGGCCCTTGGCGGAACTCGCCTTCGAGGGCGGCTTCCCGAGCCCGGCCTGAGGTAAGCGCCATACGTGGTCGGACCCGGCCGGCCACATGCTCATGATCTCGGCAATCGACGCCCGCAAGGTCGCGCGGTCCACGCCGTCCCTTGCCTGGGCGGAGATGCCGACGAGGAAGCCGTTCAACGCCACGGCGAGCGCGGCAGCGTTCCGCTCCGGCGACAGCTCTCCCAGCAAGACGGCGCGTTCGACGCAGCCGCGTATCGCCGCGAGATTGGCTGCCCGGACATCCGCCACGAAACGCTGCACGTCAACCGCTTCCGGCGAGCAGCTTATTGTCGATGAGCAGACAAGGCAACCGAGCGGATGGTCATCGCACGTCTGCATGTCGACTGAGGCCCGGAGCGACTCCTCCAGCGCCGCGCGGGGCGACATGGCCGGATCGAATAGCGGCGCCAGACACGTCCCGTAGGTCTTAGCGTAAAGCGCCAGGGTTTCGCGAAACAGCGCTTCCTTGGACTCAAACGCAGCATAGAAGCTCGCCGTGGATATGTCGCCCATCGCCTCTCGAAGCTGGGCTAGCGAGGAGGCTTCGTAGCCGTGTCGCCAGAACAGGTGCATCGCTTGCTCGACCGCTTGATCCCGACTAAAGCCGCGGGGACGACCCGTCCTCGCCATCAGAACACCACTCTGTATCGTTGCACGCACGAGATGCGCGTCAGCGCATTGCTTGGCATACGACAGGAGTTAGGGAGGCGCGTGGCAACGGTCAAGCTGCGAGCCTGTAGTGGGTCGGAACTTCTCCGGTGCCCCTGAACCGCTCCCTCCAAGCGGCCGCGCGAAATTCTGAACAATCGGGCCAGAAGTGTGTTATCTTGGGAACGGCGGGCGGGCCGACTGAGCCTTGGTTGACTCCCTCGTCAACGAATCGCTGCGTCGTTGAAGCGGCTTAGTAAGTGGAGGACCTACCGATGAGCTCGAACCGCATCGACGTCCATACGCATCTCGTGCCGCCGTTCTGGGCCAAAGACCTGCCCGAACATGGCGGCGATCCGTCCGGCTGGGGCGCGCCCGAGTGGTCGCCAGAGCAGCTGCTAGGCTTCATGGACGAGGAGGGGATCGCGGTCAGCATGCTCTCGCTCACCGCGCCTGGGATCGAAGGCTGGAAAGGCGCCGACCGTATCGACATCGCCCGCCGCGTGAATGATTACGGCGCCGACTCGTGAGCCGCCATCCCGGCCGGTTCGGCTATCTCGCCACCCTGGCCCTGCCCGATGTCGACGCCGGCTTGGCGGAGATCCGCCGCGCCTATGACGAGCTCGGCGTGGACGGCTTCTGCCTGCACAGCAACTTCGACCACGTCTATCTCGGCGACGATCGCTTCCTGCCGATCTGGGAGGAGCTGGACCGCCGCTCGGCCGTCGTGTTCATCCACCCGACCACGCCCGAAGCCGCCGTGCTGGCGGGCATTCCCGGACCGATCGAAGACTATCCGGCTGATACGACGCGCGCTGCGCTGCAGCTCGTCGTCGCCGGCCACATGACCCGCTTCGGCAACGTCAAGATCATCCTTTCGCACGGCGGCGGCTTCCTGCCCTATGCCGCGAGCCGCTTTGCGGAACTTACCGCTTCGCTGCACCCCGACCGTTCGGCCGAGTCGCTGATGGCGGAGATGCAGCGGTTCTATTTCGACACCGCGTTAGTCGCGCCGAGCGGCCTGCCGAGCCTGCTCGCGTTCGCGAAGCCAGGCCATATCCTCTACGGCACCGACTATCCGTACGCGTCTACCGCCGTGTCAAAGGCCTTCACTAGGAGGCTCGACGACGCTGAAGGCTTGTCCACGGAGAAGCTGTCGGAGATCAACACTGGTTCACGTGCGCTTTTCGATCGACTGGCAGGGTCGGCTCGCAGTTGAACCTTCGTACCTAAGGAGTTCCGTCTCTTCCCCCGACCGCCGTCATTGTGAAATGTACTTCGAAGGCGATGTCCTCTGGAATGGAAAGATCTGTGTTTGATTTGTAAGGCCGCTCGATGACTGTTGATCCTGCAAGCCTGAAATGCGCGGGTGCTCTGCCGGTAAGCTTGGTCGAGAGTAGCCGCGGGCTTGACTGGCGCTCAGCGCTTGTCGAGCATCAGCGTATACTGGAACACGAGGATACGTTCGAGACGTCGCCGACGCCGGATCAAACTCTCGTTGTAATGACGCAGGGAGAACAGGAACTCGATGTTCTCTCAGGCAATGCTTGGAGGCGTGCCTCTTACAGGCCAGGCACGGTGGGTCTCACACCAGGTGGAGCAACCGATCGCTTGCGGAGGCGGGTAAATCGGGAGGCGGGTCCTGCCTGCAAGGTTAACATGTACATTCCCCAAGCCCTTTTTGACGAGGCCGCCGACCAACTCGGTCGAGCCGGGTTGGCGGCGCCCGTGACGCCTTTAGTGGCACACGGTTATGTCGATGCGGCGATACGGCATGTCGCCCTGGCGCTTCTCAATGGCCTTCGGGGGGGCGCTTCAAACCTTTACGCTGATAGCGCCGTCTACTGGCTGGTCAGGCATGTTCTAACCTTTAGTAAGGGAGATTCAGCCGAAGAACGCGATGTCGAGAAGAGCGCAGCGCCAGATAAACGAATAAGAAGAGCAATAGATTTCCTTACTCATAATTATGCCGAAGCGGTGTCGCTCGATCAGCTCGCGGCTGAGTCAGGCGTGAGTAAGTTCCATCTCGCGCGGCTGTTTAAACAGGCCACGGGCACCACGCCATATCATCACCTGCTCGATACTCGGCTCAATGCAGCCAAGCGGTTGCTGGAGGCAACTGATCTCTCCATCAGTGAAGTCGCTCGGCAGTGCGGATTCAAACGACCGAATCACTTCGCCACGCAATTCAGTGATCGCTTCAACATCAGACCTCGTGACTTCCGTTTGAGCAGCCGTTCCAACAATTGAGGCGCCCCTTCCGCAATCTTGCGGAATTTGTCCGCAATCTTGCGAATTTGAGAACTATGCTCCCGCGCGCGTATATGTACATATTCTTCAAGTCGCGGAGTGTTGAATGAGTGCGGATACCGGCCGCCAATTCTGGAAGGACGTTCAACCCAGGCTGTTGCGTCGTGGGACTTTTTGGATACCGGGCGAGCGGGTCGACATCGACGGGCAGACCTACCAGCGCGGGCCGCTCTTCGCGGAGTGGGAAGCGCCCGAAGAGGTGACGCATCCGTGGCCGATTGTGCTCGTCCACGGCGGCGGGTACCAGAGCACCGAGTGGCTGGACACGCCCGATGGTCGCCCGGGGTGGGCTCAGCGGCTCGTCGAAGCGGGATACGCCGTCGTCTTGGTTGATCGACCTGGCCAAGGGCGGTCGCCTTTCCATCCCAAGACCATGGGCGAGATGGGCCCGCCGTTCTCCTATGAGGGCGGGCGGAAGATCTATTTTCCGGAAGACCCAGAGGGCCGTCACACGCAGTGGCCCTTCGACGCTTCCGACGAGGCGGCCATGGATACGTTCATCGCCGGCTACGGCCCATTGCCCGCCGACCTCGCCTTCTCGGAGGATATGGAAGCCGATCGCCTTGCTAAGCTGCTTGACGGGATCGGGCCGGCGATTCTCTTGACGCACTCGGCGTCGGGGCCTGTCGGCTGGCTTGTCGCAGACCGCCGGCCCGGGCTGGTCAAGGCCATCGTCGCCGTCGAGCCGATGGGGCCGCCGTTCGCCGAGATCCCCAACATCGGCAAGCTCACCTGGGGTCTGACGGCGTCGCCGCTTGGCTATTCGCCCGCGCCCCGATCGCCCGAGGAGGTGGAGACCGCGGCGCCCGGCGCGCTGACCCTGCCCGCGCTGGCCGGCCTTCCCATCGCCGCGGTGATCGGGGAGACCTCGGCTTTCGCGCCCGCCAGCCCGCCGATCGTCGACCGACTGAAGGCGGCGGGCGCGGCGGCGGAGCTGATTCGGCTTACCGACCATGGCGTGACCGGCAACGGCCACGGCCTGATCTACGAGAAGAACTCCGATGCGGCCCTGCAACCGGTCATCGCCTGGATCACACAATTGGAGGACGGCGCATGACGCGGAATGAGCGGCAGGGATCGGCCACATGATCGGGCCGGACTTGACCCGGCGGGAAGTCGTCGCCTCGTCTTTAGTCGTAGGAGGAGCGGCGATAGCCGGTGATATCTTGTCGACCGCACAAGCGTCCGCGGAACCTCTGGGGCGCCGCGTCGACGTGACGCTGAGAGTCAACGGCCACGACCACCGGCTGACGGACCTGGACGCGCACACCACTCTGCTCGAGGCTCTGCGCGACCATCTCCAGCTGACCGGCACCAAGAAGGGTTGCGGCCTCGGGCATTGCGGCGCCTGCACGGTGCACATCGAGAGCCGTCGCGTGACCTCCTGCCTCGTCCTGGCGGTGATGGCGCAGGGCCGGTCGATCACCACGATCGAGGGCTTGGCGCATGGGAACGAGTTGCACCCGCTGCAGGCCGCCTTCATCGAGCATGACGGCTTCCAGTGCGGCTACTGCACGCCGGGCCAGATCATGAGCGGGGTGGCTTGCATTGCCGAGGGCCATACCGGCTCCGACGACGAAATCCGCGAGTGGATGAGCGGCAATCTCTGCCGCTGCGGCGCCTACAGCAACATCGTTGCCGCCGTGCGCCAGGCCGCGGAGCGGTCGTCTTGACGCCCTTCGCCTACGACCGGGCGCCGAGCATTGCGGCCGCCGTCGCCAGCCGCGCGCGCCATCGCTCCGACGGCGCGCGCGAGCCCGGTGCGGACTTCTTCGCCGGCGGCACCGACATGGTCCAGCTCATGCGGGAGGGGCTGCGCAACCCCGACCGTGTCGTCGACATCACCGGCCTGCCGGGGCTGGACCGGATTGAAGACCGCGGCGGCTCCCTGCGGCTGGGCGCGCTGGTGCGGATGAGCGACGCCGCTGCGCACCCCTTGGTGCGGGACCGTTACCCCGTTGTCTGCGAAGCCCTCCTCGCCAGCGCCTCGGCGCAAGTACGGAACCTCGCGACACTGGGAGGCAACCTGCTGCAGCGCACGCGCTGCGGCTACTTTCGCGATCCCGGTTCGCCCTGCAACAAGCGCGAGCCCGGCAGCGGCTGTCCGGCGGTCGCAGGGCAAAACAGCTTCCACGCCATCTTCGGCGGGAGCGAGGCCTGCATCGCCACCTACGCGGGCGACTTCGCCAATGCTCTCGCCGCCCTCGACGCGACCGTGACGATCGCCGGGCCGTCGGGTGAGCGCGCGATCGCCGTGACCGACCTGCACCGGCCTCCCGGCGCGACGCCCGAGGTGGAGACGCAGCTTGCGCCGGGCGAGCTGATCACCGCCATCGACCTGCCGGCGGACCGGCGCGGATGGCGCTCGCATTACCTGAAGGTCCGCGACCGGGCGAGCTTCGAGTGGTCGATTGCTTCGGCAGCCGTCGCGCTCGACCTGGACGGCGGCACGGTGCGCGACGTCCGGATCGCGGTCGGCGGCGTGGCCACCACACCCTGGCGGCTGCCGCAGGTGGAGGCGACCCTGCGCGGACGCCGGCTGACGCCCGAGCTGGCGCACGGGGCGGCGGCGCTGGCGGCGGATGGGGCGGTCCCACACGGGTGCAATCTCTACAAGGTCGAGCTGATCAGGCGCACCGTGGCGCTGGCGCTCGAAGAGACCGGAGGGCTCGCATGAGCGCGATCGGGGCGCCGCTGAGCCGGGTTGACGGGCCCGACAAGGTCACGGGCCGGGCGCGCTATGCGGCCGAGTTCCATCCCGACGGCCTCGTCTATGCCGCCACCGCCGACAGCACGATCGCGGCCGGCGAGATCACGGCCATCGACGTCGCCCGCGCCGAACGCGCGCCCGGGGTCCTCCTGGTGCTGACCCATTTCAGCGCCGACAGGCTGCCCTACCAGGCGCCGGAGGAGCGGCCGGCGGTGGACCCCGTCTCAGGTGACCAGCTGCGGGTGCTCGACGGACCGCAGGTGCGCTTCAGCGGCCAGCCGATCGCGGTCGTGGTGGCTAAGACGCAGGCGCAGGCCGAACACGGCGCCTCGCTGGTCCGTGCGACCTACGCCCGCGACCCGGCGGCGCGCACCCGCTTCGATCCCGCGCTCGCCGAGCCCACCTCCGAGGCGGCGGCCAAGAAGAATCGCGGACCTGAGACCCACAAGGGCGACGCCGAAGCCGCGCTCGCCCGCTCGGCGGTGCGGATCGACGCCACCTATCGCAACGGCCGCGAGCAGCATCACCCAATGGAGCTGAACGCCACGGTCGCGCAGTGGGAGGGCGATCGGCTAACCCTGTGGAGCAAGTCGCAGTGGGTGCAGAACGAGCGCGACGAGATCGCCCGCCGCTTCGGCATCCCGCCCGACCGCGTTCACGTCATCAATCCGTATGTCGGCGGCGCGTTCGGCTCGGTGCTGCGTACCTGGCCGCATGTCACCCTAGCGGCGATGGCGGCGCGGCGCCTCGGCCGGCCGGTGCGCCTGGAGCTGACCCGGCGGCAGATGGCCACCTATGTCGGCGCACGCGGGATGGCCGAACAGCGCGTCCAGCTTGGGGCAGAACGCGACGGGCGGCTCACCGCCATGATGCACGAGGTTGTGGGCCAGACCTCGACCTACGAGGAGTTCGCCGAACCGGCGCTCGGGCCGGCCGCCGCGACCTACGCCTGCCCCGATCGGCTGACCCGGTACAAACTGGTTCGCATGAACGTCAATACGCCGTGCCCGATGCGGGGGCCGGGCTGGGCAACGGGGCTGATCGCGCAGGAGATCGCCATGGACGAGCTGGCCGAGCAGGTCGGGCTCGACCCGATCGAGCTGCGCCTGCGCAACTACGCCGAGCGCGATCCGATGAAGGACCTGCCTTGGACCTCCAAGCGGTTGCGCGAATGCTATGCGCAGGGCGCCGAGCGGTTCGGGTGGAGCCGCCGCGAGCCCAAGCCCCGGACGATGCGCAACGGGCGCGACCTGGTCGGCTACGGCATGGCCACTGCCATCTACCCGGCCGAGCGCTACCCGACCTCCGCCTCGGCGACGCTGTTCGCGGACGGCCATGCGGAAGTGCGCTGCGCTACCACCGACATGGGCCCGGGCACCTACACCTCGGTCACCCAGGTCGCCGCGGACGCGCTCGGCCTGCCCGTAGCGCGCGTCCGCTTCGAGCTGGGCGATTCAAGCTTTCCCAAGGCCAAGGAGCATGGCGGCTCCACGACCATTTCCAGCGTCGGTCCAGCGATGCAGGCGGCCTGCGCCGCGCTGAAGGCCAAGCTCGCCGCACTCGCCGCAGACCACGGCATGGATCCGCAAAACGGCGCGTCGGTGCTGCGCCGGGCCGGGATGGACAGCCTGACCGCGGACGGAAGCGCAGAGCCTGACGAGGCCAACAAGAAGAAGTATGCGATGAACGGCTTCGGCGCAGTGTTCGCCGAAGTTCGCGTCGACCCCGACCTTTGCACCGTCCGGGTCCGCCGCCTGATCGGCGCCTACGACATCGGCCGCGTGGTCAATCCAAAGCTCGCGCATAGCCAGGCGATCGGCGGCATGGTCGGCGGCATCGGCATGGCGCTCTTGGAGGAGGTCGAGTGGGACGATCGCCTCGGCCGTGTCGCCAACGGAACCATCGCCGAATACCTCGTGCCGGTGAACGCCGACGTCCACGAGCTCGACGCCCTGTTTGTCGAGGCCCGCGACGACATTCTCAATCCGCTGGGGACCAAGGGCGGGGCCGAGCTCGGCCTGTGCGGCGTAGCGCCCGCCATTGCCAATGCCGTGTGGCACGCCACCGGCAAGCGCATGCGCGAGCTGCCGATTACCCCCGACCGCCTGCTCATGGCCTGAGGAGAAGACCAATGCGCCTCCCGCTGCTCCCGCCCGACCGGTTGAACGAAGACCAGCGCGCCTTCTACGACCGCGCGCTGACGCAAATCGAGCATGGTGGGTTCACCGCCTTCAAAACGCGCGACGCGCACGGCGCCCTGCTTGGACCTTGGGGGGTGTTCCTTCACGAGCCGCCGGTCGGCCAAGCTCATTACGACCAAGTCGAGGCGATCTCCGCCCTCAAGCGTCTTCCCGGCTCAGCCAAGCAGGTCGCGATCCTGGTGACTGGCGCCTTCTACAAGGCGGCCTATGAGCTCTACGCTCACGCCGCTACCGCGGAGCGGGAAGGCATGGCGCCCGGCAAGGTCGCCGCACTCGCCGCAGGGCAACGCCCCGTTGACCTCACACCTGACGAGGTAGTCGCCTACGACGTGGCCTCAGCCCTGCTGGCGGGCGGCGTGTTGCCCGACGCCGTCTACAAGGCGGCGCGGGATCAGTTCGGCCAAGGCGGCCTGAACGAGTTGGCCCTCTGGGTCGGCCTCTACGCTCAAGTTTCGATTACGTTGAACGCCTTCGACGTGCAAAGCGAGGAGGAATACCCGGCGTGAGGATCGGTCACCCCACTCGCCAGGAGAATGAACTTCATGAAGTGAATGTGTGGAGAGATCATCATGAGCAAGACATGGCTCATCACGGGCTGCTCTAGTGGCTTTCGGAAAACGTCTAGCTGCCGCTGTCGCGGCACGCGAAGACAATCTGATCGCAACGGCCAGGAAGGTCGACGAACTTCAAGAGTTATCCGCGGCACATCCGGAGACCGTCAAGACGGCCGCGCTCGACGTGACGAAGGAGGGCTCCGCCGCCGCAGCCGCGCAGCTCGCGGAGACCGCATTCGGCGGCTTGGACGTCCTCGTCAACAACGCAGGCTTCGGCTTCATGGGCGCCGTGGAGGAGGCTACGCTGGAGGAGTACAGGCCAATCTTCGACACCAACGTCTTCGGCTTGATCGAGACGACGCGAGCGGCCCTGCCGATCCTGCGGCAACGGAAGGGTGCCCGGGTGGTCAACTTTCCATCGGGCGCCGGCATCGCAGGGGCGGCCGGGTACGGATATGACAACGCCACCAAGTTCGCGGTCGAAGGCCTGTCCGAAGCCCTAGCGCAGGAGCTGAAGCCGCTGGGGCTCCGGGTCATCATCGTAGAACCAGGACCCTTCCGTACGGAGTTCCTGGGTCGGTCGATCAAGACCGCCAGGCAGGGAGATCGCGGCCTATGTCGAGACTGCGGGCAAGCTGCGTCACTACCGGGAAAGCAACAACGGCCAGCAAGCCGGCGATCCGGACAAGGCTGCCGCCGTGGTCCTCAAGGCCGTCGATGCGCAAGATCCTCCGCTGCATCTGCCGCTTGGCCCGATCGCCTATGACATAGTCGACAAGAAGCTGCGTTCATTCCGAGAAACCATCGACGCGTGGCGCGACGTCGCCATTGCCACCAACTTCGACTGACTGGAGAGATGCAATGATCACGATGTATGTCACCTATGCCGGTAACGCGCAGACGCCGTTTAATCGAGACCATTGGATCAACGTCCACCTTCCACTGGTCCGCGAATGCTGGGGCCCCCACGGCCTTGTATCCGCCGCAGCCTTTTTCCCTTCTGGTGACGGAGGCGGCCTGATCGCCATCTGTCCGTGCGTGTTCCGAGACGAGGCGGCGATGAAGTCCGCCCTGTCCTCATCGGAGACAAAGCGGGTGATGGATGACGTCAAGCACGTCACCGACGTCAAACCCAAGCAAAGCCTGGCGCAACCGCTCTGACGGGAGGTGCTCGACCGCGACAGGCACCGGGTGAAGCCGCCCTTCGCGACGGTCGAGCAACCGGTGACGCCGGCTAGCGGAGCAGGCAGGCGCTGAGAGGCGTTCGCGCTCCTAAATGAGTCGATCACCTGCGACGCCTTGGTTCGCGAGGCGCTGTCTCAGCCTGTCCAGCAGCCAGCGGACGTCGGGTCCCAGGGCGTGGTCGACGGACACGCTCATCGTGCGAGCGGCGACGGCACCGGCGACGGACGCCATACGGTGCGTTATCTAACGGCATCAGGTCATGTCGTGAGCCACGGCCTGGGATAAAGCAGCTGACTTGCGGGTCATGAGATCGCTTTGCGGTCTGCGCCAAAGACGGCGACTGCTAAGGTAATGAACCGAGCGAGCTTGGGCGTTTGCCGATGATCGCGTGGGTAGAGAAGATGAAACGGCCGGGACGATGGCTCGTAATCCGGCAGAACCCTCATGAGGCGGCCATCCTTGATCGCACCACGAAGTGTATCTTCGGCGGCGATCAGAACGCCGGCTCCTTCAATAGCGGCCGCTTTGAGGGGCGTACCACCATTTGCCTCCAAACGATATTTAACTTCTACCGCGTAGATTTTGCCGTTGCGCGTAAACCGCCAAGTCCGTTCAGCGGCACGGGTGCTGTAAGCGTAACCGAGGCAATCATGGTGCGCCAGATCGGCGGGCGTGCCCGGCGTTCCGCGCGCGCGCAGATAGGCCGGCGAGGCGCATGCCATGAGCCGATACCGGGCAAGTGGCCGTTGCACTAGGGCCGAATCGGCAAGTTCTCCGACCCGAAACACAGCCTCGAACCCTTCTTCAACAAGGTCTACAAAGCGGTCTGTCAGCACAAGGTCGATCTTGACCTCCGGATAGCCTGCGAGATAGCGCGTCAGGAGCGGTATGAGGCCATAAGCACCAAACGTAACCGGGGCGCTGATCCGTAAAAGTCCTGAGGGTAAGGCACCTGCGTTGGGCATCAGCGTCTCGGCAGCTTCAACCTCTGCAAGGATGATACGGCATCGCTCATAAAAGCTGCGGCCGAGCGCCGTCATGCGCTGACTTCTTGTCGTGCGGGCGAGCAACAGACCGCCGAGGCGCCGCTCAAGTTCGGCCACATGCTTCGCCACCATCTGCGGCGACATCTTCAGGCCGCCCGCCGCTGCAGCGAACGAGCCGAGGTCGGCCACCTTTACGAAAACTGCCATGCTGGTCAGTCGGTCGATCATTCCACACTCTGAGTAGCGGATGATCCTGTTTATGCGTCTCTAATCTCTGCTCCAGCAAGGGCCTACGTTCTACTTTGTTGGAGAGGTTGATGATGTACATCCGCAAGGGCTACGCCACGACTTCGCATGGGCAGATGCATTATGCCGAGATGGGAGCGGGTCCGCCGCTCGTGCTCGTCGGCGAAACGCCGCGCAGCTCCCGCTTCTTCACTCCGATCCTGCCGTTTCTCGCCCCGCGTGTCCGCGCCATTGCATTCGACCTGCCTGGGCTTGGAAACTCGCATCCATTGCCCGAACCCATGTCCATGGAGGCCATTGCGACGTGTGTCGCCGACGCGCTCGACGCGCTTGGGATTCAGCGTGCGCATCTGTTTGGCATGCACACCGGCAACAAGGTCGCAGCCGCGATCGCCGCAGATCGCCCCGGCCTAGTCGACCGGCTCATCCTCGCCGGCCAGACGCACAGCCTGTTCCCTGACATCGAGAAGCGCAACGACGCGCTCAGGCCGGCCTTCTCACACTACAAGGCGGCCGAGAACGAACCGGCGGCGGGGAAGCCGCTACGCGAGTGGCTGCGCACCAAGCTGATCCTAGACACAATATGGTGGCCCGAGCCGCTGCTGACGGGTGCGGCCGAGGAGGAGGCCATCGCCAGCGCCGAAGCCAAGGCGAGCGACTTCCTGCTCGGCTGGCGGAGCGCCATCCCGATCTACTACGCCGTCTTCTCGCAGGACCTCGCCGGAACGGTGGCGAGGATTGAGGCGGCGTCGCTGGTGCTCGAGCTGACCACCGACAAGGAGGCGCCGCTCGGACTTCAGGGCGAGCGGCTGGCTAAGCTGATGCCGCACGCGATTTGGCGCCCCCTGCCGATCACCTACGGCGCCGGCATGGAGCACGAGACGAGCGCCATCGCGGACGCGATCCTGACCTTCCTGTTCGAGGAGCCGACCGATGGCCGCTGAGCCCACCTATACGATCGAGCCGGATTATTCGATCGAACGGATAGTCGCTGGCTCGGGCTTCCACACCGCCAACGGCATCGCCTTCGGGCCCGACGGGCGGCTCTGGGTCGCGAGCGTGTCGGGCGAGAGCATCTTCGCGCTCGACGTCGCGACCGGGGCGATCACCGTCGAGGTCGGGCCGTTCAAGGGAGAATGCGACGACCTCTTGTTCGCGCCCGACGGCGACGTGATCGCGACCGCGTTCATCGAGGGCGCAGTGCGGCGGCATAAGCCGGACGGCGGCGCGAGCGACCTCGCAACCGGACTGCCCGGCATCAACTCGATCGCGCTAACCCGAGACGGCAAACGGCTGTTCGCTGGGCAAGTTTTTCTGGGCGACGGATTGTGGGAGATCGACTTGGCCGGCGAAGCGCCGCCACGCCTGGTCGCCGGCGACACGGGTGGGCTCAACGCCTTCCACTTCGGCCCCGACGGCATGATCTATGCGCCGTCCTGGTTTCGCGGACAGGTGGTGAAGGTCGATCCGGAGAGCGGCGCCACGACGGTGCTGGCGGACGGGTTTCACAGACCGGGCGCGGTGCGGTTTGGCGCGAACGATCAGCTCTATGTGCTCGACGACGAAACCGGCGAGCTCTGGGCGCTTGATCGCGACGGCGATGCATGGCGCAAGCGCTTCATCGCCCGGCACGCCACCGCGACCGATAACATGGCGATCGGCGCGGACGGGCTGATCTACGTCAGCAACATGGCCGACAACGGGATCGACGCGGTCGATCCCCGGACTGGCGCGGTGCGGACGATCACGTCCGGCGCGCTCGCCTTTCCCCGCGCAATCGCGCTGGCAGCGGCGCCGGCGGGCGAGGAGATCCATGTCGCCGACAGTGGCGCCTATCGCATCGTCGATGCGCGTACCGGCGCGGTGCGCGATGTCGCCCGGGCCGTCGCGACGCCGCTGCAGTTTCCGAGTTCGGTCAGCATCGGCCCCAAGCATGTCGTCCTCACCGGGGAGGGTCTGGGCGTCGTTCAGCTGTTCGATCGCCAGGGCGGTCATGTCAGCGATTTGGCCAAGTTCGACAAGCCGTCCGCCGCGATCGAGCTCCCCGACGGCAAATTGATAGTGGCAGAGCCGATCGCCGGACGCCTGCTGATGGTCGATGGCGACGATCGCCGGACGATCGCGGACGGTCTCGACCATCCCGCGGCGCTCGCCGATGCGGGCGACGGCGCGGTGCTGGTCGCGGAAAGCGGCAGCGGCAAGCTGATCCGCGTCGCGCTGGCGGACGGCGCGGTGACGACAGTCGCAGCCGGCTTGGGCGGATGCCGCGCGGTCGCGGTTGTCGGCAAGGGCACCGCGATCGTGCTCGATGCGACTGAAGGCCGGCTGCTCTCCGTGCATCTCGCCGATGGCAGGGCAACTCTCATCGCTAGCGGGTTGCCGGTCGGCTACCTCAGCCAGCCGTATCCCCGTTCGGGCGGCGTGGCCGTCGGCGCCGACGGCAGCATCTATCTCGCCGCCGATGTGGAGAACGCGCTCTATCGCATCGTGCGGACCGGGTGAACGCCCCGCCGCCGGTCGACACCTTGGCCCACCGTGCCCGCAGCTCTTCCTCCATCGCCCTTATCCTGAAGGAAACATCATGTTCTTCGTCATTACCTGCTTCGATCGCCCCGGCGCCGCGCAGGTTCGCGGCAAGATGCTGCCCGATCATCTGCGCTACCTGGAAGAGCAGGCGGACAAGGTCCACGCCGGTGGTCCGCTCAAGGACCCGATCGAGGGCAGCATGGTCGGTTCGCTCTATATCGTCGACGTGCCGGATTATGACGCGGCGCGTCAGTTCATCGGTGGCGAGCCGCTGCAGAAGGCCCGCCTGTTCGAATCGATGACGGTGCGTGGCTGGACGCAGATGCAGCCCGAGGTTACGCCGGGCGCCAACGAACTTACCGCGCAGGAGGTGGAGCGACAGGAAGCAAGGTCACATCAGACGGCCGATCTTTGCCCACCTTGTTCCCGCAAAGGAAGTTTCGGGGGACAAGGCAGAGATTGTGGGCCGATCATGTGCGTCGTGCCGACCGAAATTTCACAATAGCTATTCCCTGTTCTCAAATGAGTTTTCGCAAATCGCCCGTGAGACATGGAGAAATGGGACGCTCCGCAAACGAGAGTTTGGGTGACGGGTCGACCGTCAGCTCGATCGCAACCGATCGGTGTTACCTGACCCGTGCCGCGATCCATGCGTCGCGAAGGGCTGACTCTTTGCGTAAGTCTTCGACCATCCTCTCACCGGGCCCGTTGTTGAACGTTGCGGAGGTGCGGTTCGGTCAAGGTCCTCAACTTCATGAGGCCTTGTAGGCTAGCTTGCTGGAGCCGATCGGAGGCTGCGTACCGAATCGGTCTCCTGCCGCTCGTGCGTCTACAGCTCGTTCGAGGCGGCGTCAAAGCGCTGGCGGGCTTCGCGGATGGCGGGGTAGCTCTGCTCGGCCCAGCCGACCAGCGCCGCGAGCGGGGTCAGCACCGAGAGTCCGAGTGGCGACAGGCTGTAGCGCACCTGGGGCGGCTTGGTGGGGAAGACCTCGCGATCCGCGAGGCCGTCGCGCTCGAGCTCGCGCAGCGTCTGGGTCAGCATCCGTTTCGAGATATCCGGGATCGCGCGGTGCAGCTCGCTGAAGCGTCGCGGGCGCGACGCCAGCGCGACCAGCGCCAGCATCGTCCACTTGTCCCCGATCCGGTCGAGCACGTTGCGCACCGGGCAGGCCGCCGCATCGAAGCCTGAGTCCGCCCAATCGCCGAAGAGCGAGGCGAGCGGCGGGCCGGCATCGGCCGGGGAGGGCATCGCGAGGTTACCAGGGGCACAAATCATGCCTCCTTACATCGCAGTAACGAGTCCCCTATTCAATACCTCGTCTCCCGTTCGAACCAGCTAGGAACCCCTGTCATGCCCACCTCGCCTCGCCTTCTCGTCACCGGTGCCACCGGCCATCTCGGCGGGTTGGTCATCGATGCGCTGCTCAAGACCCGTCCCGCCGCGGAGATCGCCGGCCTCGTCCGCGAGGGCGGCGCGTCGTCCAAGGCCGGCGAACTTGCTGCCCGTGGCGTTGAGACCCGGCGCGGCGATTATGACGATCCCGCCTCGCTCCGCTCCGCCTTTACCGGGATCGAGCGGCTTCTGTTCATCTCCTCCAGTACGATGGAGGGGCGCGTGGCGCAGCACCGCAACGTGGTGGAGACGGCGCGCGCCGCCGGCGTGTCGCTGATCGCCTACACGAGCGTGCTGCACGCCGGCCGCTCGCCGCTGGGCCTGGCCGAAGACCACCGCCAGACCGAGGCGCTGCTGGCCGCCTCGGGCGTGCCCTACGTGCTGCTGCGCAATGGCTGGTATACCGAGAACTACATGGCGAGCCTGCCGGCGGCGCTGGCCCTCAGTGCGCTGCTGGGGGCGGCGGGTGACGGTCGCATCGCCTCGGCCGCCCGCGCCGACTACGCCGCCGCGGCCGCCGCCATGCTCCTCTCCACCGACGACCAGGCCGGCCGGACCTACGAGTTCGCCGGCGACCAAGCCTACACGCTGGCGGAGCTGGCGGCGGAAGTGTCGCGCCAGACGGGCCGGGACATCGCTTACCACGACCTGCCCAAGGCCGACTACAAGGCCGCGCTGCTCGGTGCAGGTCTGCCGCCGGGACTGGCAGCACTGCTCGCCGACAGCGACGCCGCCGCAGCCAAAGGCGCATTGTTCGACGACGGCGGCGACCTCGGTCGCCTGCTCGGGCGCCCAACCACGCCCTGGACCGAGAGCGTCCGCCAGGCGCTGCAGGCGGCCTGAGGGAGACGGATCATGACCATGCCCATCCTTCACTACATCTACGACCCGCTGTGCGGCTGGTGCTACGCAGCCGAGCCGCTGGTGCTAGCCGCCGCCGACGCGGGCGTTGCGATCAAGCTTCACGGCGGCGGGCTCTGGGATCCCGCCGTGCACGCCCCCGAAGCCAAGCGACGCTCCATGCGCGAGACCGACGCGCGCATCGCCCGGCTCACTGGCCAGCCGTTCGGCGAGGCCTATTTCGAGGGCCTGCTGGTCAACCCGGCGAGCATCTGGTGGTCGCGCCCGACCATCGCCGCGGTGCTCGCCGCCGAGGCGCTCCAGGCCGATCGCGGGCCGGCGATGATCGCCGCGATCCAGCACGCCCATTACGTCGAGGGTCGCGCGGTCGTGGATGAGACCGTTCTGGCCGAGGCCGCTGGTGCGATCGGGCTGGACCGCTCTCGTTTCTCACAGGCGATGCAGTCCGCTCCGGTCGACGCGCACGTCCAGGCCACGCGCCGGCTGATGCGGGACTACGGCCTCTATGGCTTCCCGAGCTTCCTTCTCCAGCACGACGGCGGCGTCGCGCGGCTCCCGCACGAGGGATGCTACGGCCGGCCCGCTGAGTTCGTCGGGGCGATCCGAACGCTCGCCAGCCCCTCGACCCTCCAGCCCACCGCCTGACCCAACCCTTCACCAAGGAGACGCCCCATGATCCGCACCTTGACCGTCCTAAGCCTTGCCGCCGGCTTGTGCGCTACCCTAGCGGCGGCGGCGGTGACGCCGCGCACGACCAACGAGAAGATCGTCGTGGATTTCTACAACCAGGCCTTCAACGCCCACCAGCCGAAGGCGGCGGCGGAGCGCTACATCGGCCCCGTCTACATCCAGCACAATCCGCTCGTCCCCAACGGCGCTCCCGCCTTCTACACCTACTTCGGCGCCTTCTTCAAAGACCATCCCCAAGCCTCGCTCGACATCAAGCATGTTGTCGGCGAGGGTGATCTGGTGGTGGTGCATTCGCTGTTCCGAAGCGGGCCGCAGGACCGCGGGCAGGCGATCATGGATTTGTTCCGGGTGGAGCACGGCAAGATCGTGGAGCATTGGGACGTGATCCAGCCCGTGCCGGCGCAGACCGCCAATGGTAATACCATGTTCGATGGAACGAAGTCGAACTGAGCGATGGTTTGGAAGGATTGACCATGACAGCGTCACGAAGAGTTCTGATCATCGGGCTCGACCCAGAAAAGCTGGACCTGAACGCTCCGGGCCTGCCCCCCGGCGTTTCGGCAGAAGCGCTCAAAGCGGGGATCGCCGGAGTCAGAGCAACCTTCGAGGCGAAGGGCGATCGTCTGGACTCCTGCGGCCTTGACCCGGCCGGCCCGATCGAGCCGATCCTGGCTGCCCAACTCGCGCAAGGCCCCTATGATTGCGTGGTGATCGGAGCGGGCTTCCGTGTGCCTCAGCACGCCCTTCTGTTGTTCGAGCGGGTGGTCAACATCGTGCATCGACATGCCCCAGAGGCGGCCATCGCCTTCAACACCAGCCCCGGAGATACGTGGGATGCGGCTCAGCGCTGGACCAACCATGCCTGAAGCTGAAAACCTGCCGCCAACCGTAGTGACGCTTGAACATTTCCGGGCAAGTCTCGGGCCTCCGCTCGGCCTACGTCGCATACGGCAGCGAGGGCGGGTCATCGCGGCGATAGGGCGGTGGCGTCATGAGGGCCGGCGCATCGAACTGGCCAATGTCAAGGCGACGCGTCTGATCTTCAGTCTGAATGGTGGGCAGGCGCTGCAGTGGCGAAGCGGAAGGGACGTCGCCAGCGCCATTGCCCGCTGCGGATCAGTGTCGGTGGCAGGGCACGGGATCGACGCCACGCTCGAGATCCATGGCCGTGGCGATACGCTGCAAATTCTGATCGAGCCGGTATGGCTCGAGCGCACCGTCAGCGTTGAAGGCGAGTCGTGGTCGGAGGCGCAGAAGGCCCAGCGGCGCCTAGCACTCTGCGCACAGGCGCTGGTAGCGCTGACCGTCCGTAGCGACTTCGACATGCGCGGGATCGTTGAATTCGTGGCGCCGTTGCTCATTCAGCAACGAAGTACGCCGCCTGGTCACGCACGGGGTGGATTGGCGCCTGCGACCCTGCACAGGATCAGGTCTCTGGTGGCAAGGCAGCTGGAACACGAGCCGGACCGACTTCCTTCTGTCCGCCATCTTGCAGATGAAGCGAGCCTTAGTCTGTTCCACTTCATTCGTGCCTTTAAGGCGAGCGAAGGCGTGACGCCGCACGGCTGGATCGTTGCTCGGAGGCTGGAGAAAGCGGTAGCTCTTTTACTCGACGGCCAAACGCCCGTCACGGACACGGCGATTTTTGCAGGTTATTCGTCCGTCGCACATTTCATAGACGGGTTTCGCCGGACGCTGGGGGTAACGCCCGGTCAGCTCCGATCAGCGTCGTTGGCTGACTAAGCTAACCAACAGCAATTTTTCGATACCTTGTTCGTCCTCAAAGTGCCATTGCTGAGCTCCAGAGGAGCCACGTCATGGATATTGCCAAGTGGATGGTCGCGATCGTTGCCTTTTACAATTACGGAGGCTTTTTATACGACGCGGTCCTGCCGCATACCGCCCGGATGCATCTGTATAATCCCGCCTGGCCGCCTCACGCAAAATTCCATAATGGTCAGACGATGTTGCTCGGCCTATTCCTCGGCACGCTGGCCCTTGTCGTCCTCTTTGCGATGGGGCCGCTCACACTGCCATTGTTCCTTATCGCTGCCGCGGTAGCCGGCGTCTATTTTCTGGCGATGGTGTTCGCGCCGCTCTTTCCTGGCACGGCTTGGATCGACCCAGAATTTCGAGAGTTTGTTCCGAAACCGTTAGGCCTCAATCCACAGCAGTTGGTGACGTACGTTCTGTGCACGTTGCTGGCCGCGGCCGTTATTATCGCTTGCGTTTCTGGTGCGGCATAATTGCGACGTCTGCGAGCAGCCGCAACGCCGATTACCGTAGTGGCTGCCGCGGCTTGATCTGCTCGCGCCAAACAGTCGCGACATGCCTCGGCTTTGGTGTTGTTCGCCTCGCACGAATTGATGCTGTCGCCGAGTTCGGGGCATTTTATCCATCGTCGACGCACGGCTATGCGCCGCCTCGCTCATGGCGTAAGCGTTAGGCTGCGCAGAATTAGGTCGAGCACGCGCGTCACCTGCTTCCTGCCGTCGCTGGTGGGTGCGATCCGCAGCAGACTCGACAGCAGGACGAGCACATCCTCAGGAGATGCGCCGGGAAAGATGGAGCCGGCCTGTTCGCACGCCTGCATCAATCGGCAGACAGCCTCCACCAGCGGTTGGTAGGTGTCCTGGAAATCGTGGTCTGACACCGCGGCTCGAAGTGTATTCGCGACGCCATGCTTTACAGTCCTGAACTGCGCGAACCGCTCGCACCACAGTCGTAACGCTTCGAGTGGCGTATGCTCTTCAAGCAGCGCCGGCGCGAGCGCTACCAGGCCATCCACCTCTCGGCGATAGACAGCGACCAGCAGGGCGTCCCGCCTCGGAAAGTGGCGGTACATCGTACCCGCCCCCACGCCCGCCGCCTTGGCGATAGAGTTGAGCGAGGCGTCCGGATCAGCGGCGAGCGCCTGACGCGCCATGTCCAGGATCCGGTCCCGGTTGAGGCGCGCATCGGCACGTACAGTCTCCCTCTCCTCGGACACAAAAAGCCCCTTGCCTAAGTGGAGAGTTCTCCGTATCTGCGATCAACTGGAGAGCTGTCCGCTTCTATGCCCGCGCGGAGGTAATATGCAATACATCAAGCTGGGTTGCTCGGGCCTTGACGTGTCGCCCGTCTGCATCGGCTGCATGGGATTCGGCGATCCTTCCAGAGGCCATCCCGCCTGGTCGCTGGGCGAAGCCGCCAGTCGAGGCTTGATCCGGCACGCGGTCGAGGCCGGGATCAACTTCTTCGATACGGCCAACCTGTATTCGAACGGGAACAGCGAAGAGGTTGTGGGCCGCGCGTTCAAGGATTTCACCAACCGCGACGCTGTGGTGATCGCTACCAAACTGGCAGCTCCGACGCGCAACGGCCCCAACGCTATAGGCCTGTCGCGCAAGGCGATCATGACCGAGGTTGACCACAGCCTGCGGCGGCTCGGGGTGGACTACATCGACCTCTACCAGATCCATCGCCGCGACCAACTGACCCCGTGGGAGGAGACGCTAGAGGCGCTGCATGATCTCGTGAAGGTGGGCAAGGTGCGCTATCTCGGCGCCTCCTCGATGAAGGCCTGGGAGTTCAGCAAGGCGCTGCATCTCCAGAAGGCCAATGGCTGGGCGCGCTTAATCTCGATGCAGCACAACTACAGCCTGATCGCCCGCGAGGAAGAGCGCGAGATCATCCCGCTCTGCGCCGATGAAGGCGTGCAAACGATGATCTACAGCCCGCTCGCGCGCGGCAAACTCGCGCGGCCCTGGGGCCAGAAGACGGCGCGGTCGGAGTCCGAGCCCGCAGGCGCCGGCCAGAACAAGGCCAACGCCGACAGCGACCGGTCAATCGTCGAAGCCGTGGGTGCCATCGCGGAGGAACGGGGTGTAAGTCGGGCCCTGGTCGCCTTGGCATGGCTGCGTCGCAACCCGGTCGTCGCCGCGCCGATCGTCGGCGCTCTCGAGGCTCGGCATATCGACGACGCCGTGGCTGCGCTCTCGATCACGCTTACAGATGACGAGGCGGCCAGGCTCACGGCGCCTTACACCCCGCGCTTCGACGGGCAGGCGATATCCGATCCCACGATCTTGCATCGGGGAATGGAGGCGGCCACCGGCTTCAGGGCGACGATGCTCGCGTGAGAGCCTGGAACATGGCCCTCCGTGCTCGGACCCAGGTCTGTTCTTCTGTGCATACGCCTCATCGCGGCGGAGCCGGCTTCGTTGGCTTCGCTAAACCGATGAAATGGCAGGTCGGCTGCTTCCTACCTGCCCGGTCATGCCGCCATCAATAGTCCGCGCTTGGGCGGCGCCGGAAACGCCTGTACCAGGCGTCAAGATGCTGATGATCGCTGCCGAAGGTAAGATCGAACCTCTCGCGCGCCGTTTGGAAGATCGAGAAGACGGTGAAGTCGGCAATTGTCGGATCATCACCCGCCAAGAATGCGTTCTCCCCGATTTCAGTCTCCAGGACATCAAGGATCTCAGAGACGTAGCGAAAGGTGCGCTCGGCCGTCTCGTTCGAGGGGCTCGGCTCCTTAGCAGGAAAGGCGCTGGTCTGGTTCCAGAGCCACAACTGACCTCGGCCGACCAGATCCGCACCAAGCCGCTCAAGCGAGCGGACCCGCGCTCGGGAAAGAGGATCCGCGCCAATCATCGGCTTGGCGGGATGCAGTTCCTCCAGATATTCGATGATTGCAGCCGAGTCCGTGATCGCAATGCCCGCATCAGTGACCAGGCTCGGGGCCGTTCCCGCCGGATTAATGCGAAGGTAGTGTTCGGATCGATGTTCGCCGTTAGCGTAGTCAAGCTCGTAGCGTGGGACATCAATACCCTTTTCCGCTAGGTAGATGATGACGCGGCGCGGGTTCGTGCCTTTTCTGAATTGGTATAGCAGCATTCTTCGATCCATCCTGAATTTCGAGGTGGACTTGAGTGCCGCCGCGGAGGAGCAGGGCAGTGCAAGCAAATGGTCTCGAGTGTAAATTGTAACGCTCCAGAACCCGACAACTGCATGGCAATCTGCCCCTGCATCCTGTTGAGGACTGGCATGGTCTTAGCATCTTCTAGATATCACTATAAAAGACTGCCTGTCTGGAAGGATCTCTGTTAAATCTGAACGCTTGCTAAGCTGACGCCAATGCTTCTCTGCAAGGCAGTGTCAAACTAACTACCATTTTCGCCACTTTCAGGTCTAGGGCTTGCGCATGACCCAGGTGTCTTCTTTTGCACGTTGACGCGCTTTCAGCTTTAGTACGCTGGGCCTAACTAAGTATACGCATTAGCTGCTTTAGGTTATGCAGAAGAGAGTGCAATAATGGTTATGCACCACCTTTATCCTTACTATCGAGCAGGGCGGTCAGGACGGTGGTCTAGTGGTTGGCCAAAGACATTCGCCGGTTTCAGGTCCATCAAGACGAACGGAGTGCGCCCGGCGACGCTTGCTCGTTTAGTGCGGGGTTGCGCCTCTTTTCTACCGAGGCTCGACCGCGCGGGTTTGTCGCAGCAGCTCGTGTTGGTCCGTTAATCGCGCAAATCACATAAAGACGAACCCTCTGAAGGAGGTGCACTCATCAGTATTATCCCGCGGACAAATTTGATCGATTCCCACTCGGCAGGGGTCGCATGGTAAAATCCGTCTTCCTCGCGACTAATCTCTCTTCCGTTGGTAGCTGTGAACTGGGAAAATTGCTCCGAGTGATCAAAGACGACCGTAAGCTGATTCGGACGGATACCATATGGTTGCAATTTTAAAATTTGCATATAATCCATGCAGTTATCGAAGCCAGTCCGCGTGCCGATGTAGGCCAACGCCTGGGCAGTCGAATCAACTTGGTCGTCGTGGCGTCCCTTAGGGAACATTGCCAGCTCATGCTCATATGCCGCCAGCCAGGAAGCCTCACGCGGCAAGTACACCCGACCGGCCTCGATGACCGGCGTTTGGGCGGCCATGCGCATGACCTTGTCCTTCAGAGGCTTGCACGGCTCGATCCTGGCAAAACCGTCCGACCTCAGCTCTTGGATAAGCTGAGTGCCGGCAGAGCTGTCTTCAATCAACACAAATCCAGCCCCATGCTGCTCGGCTAGTTGCCGAACCTTGCGCTTTAGCGCGGGGTACTCCATTCGCTCGCGATGAACGTGGAGCAGGTATATCTCTTTTGTTCCTGTGATGCCCCAGGTAGTGCAGACGCTGTAATCGTTGAGCTGACTGGATTTTGAGGCGCAGTCCCAGCTTTGCACCTTCCTGACAAAAGGTGGTTTTTTGTTCAGGTCGAACCGTTGCAACCAGTGGTTTTTGACCAACCCGCCGCCCGGCGGCGTTGGTGACTGCAGATATTGGGCCGCAAAGTAAGCGGTCCCGAGCAAGCGACGCTGTTGCTCCAACGTTTCAAGGGGTTCGCGCTCGGCATGCAGCGCCTCGCCTGTCTTACGGTAATACTGCAAGACACCAAAAGGTGTGCGGACGAGATGCACTTCGTCTTCCGCGGCAATGGCTGGAAACGCCAATAGCTTAAAATCGGCAAGTTCCATCACATGCCCAATCGTGTCGGCTTCGTGCAGACGCTGCATGACTATGATGATTTTTTGGTTCTTCTTGTCGTTTATGCGCGTAAAAAGGGTATGCTGCACCCAGTCATTGGCGCGCGTACGTTCGGCATCTGACAGCGCATCGTCTGGTTTCATCGGGTCATCGACGATAATTACGTCTGCGCCCATGCCGGTAAGAACGCCGCCGACGGAGGTTGCATAACGCTTGCCGCCCAAGGTCGTGTTAAGATTGCCTGCTGCCTGCCGGTCTAGCACCGTTCGGGGGAACAGCCGCCGGTACCAGGGCGTGAGCATGATACGACGGCAATCGGCCGAGAGCTTATCGGCCAATTCCTGGCCGTAGCTGACGCACACCACCTCGAGGCTAGGGTGGTGCCCCAACAACCAGGCCGGCAAAGCAACGGATACAATGATCGACTTGAGGCTACGCGGTGGTAGCGCGATAGCTAGTCGAACATTAATTTCCGTGCGAATACGGTCGACCTCGGCACAAAGTTCCTGGATATGAAAATTATCCTGGAATGGCTCGCCCGTCAGCTCAGCGTGTACCCGCTGGACAAAGATCCAGAAGTCGATGCGCGTCAAAGCATCGTACTCCTCCACCTTCAGTCCGTGTCTATGCTTCGTCGACATCTTCAGGTTCCTCGCTAGGGATAATCTGCTCGGCAAGAATGATCTGTCGGATCCGCTCCACAACGCGTGCGGCAATTTCATGATCGGAGCAGGTCATAACCGGCGAACGGCTTGCCTCAATCGCAGCCCGCTCTTCAGACTTGCGGAGGGAATCGATGGCCAGCTTGACGGCCTTCAAATCCCCGCTCGCACCTTTGTTGGCGACTTGGGTCGCGGCAACATCAAGCTTGCGCTTGCGGCGACGCTGCCCTTGCTCGCTAACCGTCACCTTTTCCTGAAGGGCCTTAAAGAAGGCGGCATCCACACCATGATGGGTGCGTGGACGCCCAACTGGATTTCCAGATTGACCCGCTTTGAAGCGGCCGGCTTGATCTCGTTTATTGTTCATGAGTTGCCCCCCAGCCAGCCTGTTCGGATGTTGAAGCTTCGAGGGCGTTGAAGCTCAAACCGTCAGCGACGCGGATCGCGTTCCCGCCGGACCAATGTTGCCAGCGGCGAATGCTAGTATCGCAATAGAGTGGGTCCAGCTCCAGCGCACGTGCATGACGTCCCAGCTTTTCCGCGGCGATGATGGTGGTGCCGGAGCCACAGAACGGATCGGCGATGATGTCACCCTTGACGCTTGCATCCAACAGGATGTCGCAGATGAGCGCCAACGGCTTGACCGTCGGATGGAGGGCGAGCGGATTGCCTTCCTCCGCTGTGCGCGCGAGGCTGGCAGCGCCCGGATAGTTCCAGATATTGCTCCGCGAACGGCCGAAGCGGCCGAGCTGGACGTTGTTCCGGGTAGGAGCGCCCCCCTTGCCAAACACGAAGAACAGCTCATGCTGAGAACGGTAGAAGCTGCCCATTCCAGGCTGGTTCTTCGACCATACGCAAAGATTGAGGAACCGCTCGTAGACCTCGCGACCGGCGCCACCGATCTCAACCACATGACGCCAGTCCATCGCCCAGTAATGGACGGAGCCAGGCGCCGACCACCGATGGGCAAATGTCATCGCGGTTTGCAGGAAGCCAAGAAATTCGCGCGCATCCATTTCGCCGGTGGCCATAGCGAACTCGCGGTGGCGATGCTTGCCCAGGCCCGAGACGTGGCCGTCAATCCGGACGTTATAGGGCGGATCGGTGACCACCAATGCCGCCAAATCATTGCCCATCAGGCGCTCCCAGCTCGGTGCCGCGAGGACGTTGCCGCAGAGCAGGCGGTGGGTCCCTAATTGCCAGAGATCATCAGGCTGTGTGACCGGGGGACCGCATGCCACGAGCAACGGCTCTGTCTCGTCTTCAGGGGCTTCGAGGCCTTCAATCTTCAGCTCGATCTCGGCCATGGCAAATCCCGTGGCCTCGATATCGAAATCCAGGTCCAGATCATTGAGTTCGACCAATACCGCCCCCAGGGCCTGGTCGTCCCACTTTGAGATATCGGAAAGGCGGTTGAGCGCGATCATGAGCGCCTTGGTCTGTGGCTCGGTCAGGTACTCGACCCGGATCCCAAGGACTTCCGTCAGGCCCAGGCGGGTTGCCGCCTCCAGCTGCGCATGGCCGGAGATGATACGATTCTGCTCATCGACCAGAATCGGCAAGACCTGTCCGAAAGCCGCGATCGACTTCGTCAGGGCACGGATCTGGGATTTGGGATGCCGGCGGGGTGCCCCCGGCATGGGCTTCAGGGCGGTGGCGATGAAGTACTCGGACTTAAGCCGAGTATTTCGTAGCAATGGGGAAATTTGAGACACGGAAGCTCCTGGCTAAAGGAGCTCCCAATTATTCAGACACAACGGCTAGAAATAGGGTCAAAATGCGCTGAACGGCTTACGGCACCCACTCTAATTCCAAAACCTCCCTAACGTGTCGGCCAAAACGCGCATTTTGACGCATGAGCTGAAGAACCACGTCTGCAATCTCAACTATCTCGCGAATAAGATCTATAGATGCCAGGTCAAGTTCCTCAGATGTTTGATTGTCTTGCCTTCTGAGGTCGGTGGCGATTGCCAGGTGGAGCACTGGACGGCTAGGCCGCAAAACACGTTTTTGGAAATTGGCGGCGCGCTCTGGGTCATTTTGGCAAATGTACAGCGCAATCTGACGCTGGGTGAATTTAGATACTCCGGGAAGGGGACGGGCCTTTAAGTTCAGCCACGGCTGCACCCAAGGGCGTACAGCCCGCGCAGCTGCGTACCGGTCGCGCTGCCTGCGCTTTAGAGTCCTTATCTGTGCTTTGCACGATGCAAAGGGAAGCTGAACAAACTCATTGAAGCGCGCATCTTGGAAGGGTTCAGTGGAATGATCGATTAGGTTAGCTTGATGGAGATAGGCGCCGCACCAAGCGCTAACTGCATTGTGCCAGGCTGCCATTTCTTTGGGGCCTGGAAAAGCCAATGAAGCAAAAAACCGCGCAACGGTTTCAAGGTCAGAGCATTGGCCGGGCCCGAGTTTGATTATGCGACGCGTCATCCAACTTTAACTCCGCCAAAAGAGGCGCTTAATTTGCTTCGTGATCTAGCCCTGATCCTGTCCTGCGAAAAAGGAATTCGTCAACTTCATGATGCTACTACTGCACGGTACTCGCTTGCGCGTTCGAGAGGGTGAGAGCTTCCGCCGGTTTAGCCTGATAATCCCAGCCCTGTCGTACAAGCTGCACTCGCAGAAACGCCCACTTCTTGCCTGATATGAGCCTGATATGAGCCTGATGTGGTCCTGATCCTGTCCTGCTCCCAAGCGATCCTTCACATCCAACAAACTGCGATTAAATGACTGTTTTCGTTAGGTAATTGCTCGCAATAGGAGCGCTTATGACCCGGCATCTCACCAGGAACAGGCTGGGAACAGGCTTTTATCAGGGTGGAAACAAGGGGCCGGGTGGTTTCGGAGACAACTTTGCGACTGACTGCACCCACCGCCAGGCAGTCACCAAATCCGTCTCGAGGGCTAGCGACGTTTGGAAATACCGCGGCATTTTCGTGCGACTTCTTCAGTCAATCCGGTTTTACCATCAGCTCATTACGGTGCTTTCTCGCGCGCTTGGCTCGATTAACTCGGCCGGTCTCCGTGCGTTTGATGGTAGGTGGAGTTTCGCCTGTTTTTTCGTGGAACAGGGAATTTTAGCAGAAAGCGCCAAAAGAACAGGCGATTTGGACGCCCCGGGGAGAGGGCGACGGAATATCTATCGACATTTCAATAGCTTAAGGGCTGAGAAAGCACTTTCCTGTTAAACGTTAAAACAGGTCGATTTAAGGCATTAACAGGCCCTATCTGGAGCCATAACAGGCTCCATTAAGCGCGATAACAGGCAAAACTGTAAAGTAACAGGACGAGATAATCATGCCGGTGATCGATAACATTGGGCAGCTCAATCTGCTGAAGGCCAGCCAAGGGCTTTGCGCTGGTCTGCCCAAACGACCGGCAGTTTCCGGTCCGTAAGATCTGCAACAGTTAGCCCTAGAGGTTGGCGTCCGGAGAGGATGTCTTCTTGAATATCAGGAGCCAAGAACGCGAGGCCGATCAGCTGACGCTGATGGGATGATGCGGGAGCTACCAAAATTGTTGGTTTGCCGGACCTGTCCCGGTCGAGTAAAGCGTGCGCTGCGCGCAGTGCTTGGATCAGCGCAGCGTTGGGGCTCGGGCCACATTTGATACCGGCGACAAGTTCAGTTCTGCCGTGGCGCGTCGACACCCGAAAGGGAAAAGTGAGACAGGCTTTGTCAGGATAGCTGGAATTTTGAGTAGGAGTCTCATTTGGACCTAATTGAAACGCGGTTTTAGTCCTTAGTTTTGCCGGCAGCAGCACTAGGACTTTTCCGGCATGGATTTCGACCCGTTCGACGACATCAAGCACTTGGTGGGTCGGAACGGACAGAGCGCCCGAGAGCCGGTCCGCCAGATAGTCCTCGATGGTCGAGGCTGAGATGCGTCGAGGATTAACTGGCGTGACACTTTTAAGGTTCTGGGACCTTCCTTGCTGCAGGGGAGCCGCGACATAGTACCGGTAAAGCCTGCCGCCTCGTCCATAGGCGAAGGTTGGGCACATAGGCTGGCCATCGCCGTCGAAGATGCGCCCGGCGAGCGCTGAAAGCGCCTTTGCGCCATCATTCTGTTTGGCCCGGCGCGCCTGGCTGTCGAGCATGATCTGCACAGCATCGAAAAGCTCTCGGTCGATGATGGCGGGATGTAGGCCCGGATGAGAGTGCCCGCGGTGGATGATCTCACCGAGGTAAAGACGGTTGCGCAGTAAATGGAATAAGGCGCCGCGGCCAAAGAAGACGCCGCCCCTGACGCGCCCCTTTGCGCTGGTGTAACACTTCGAGAACGTTCTTTCCAGGCGCAGTTGACGCTGAAGGGCATGCACCGAGCCCAGCTTTAGATAGGTCTCAAAAATCCTGCGGACGGCTTCGGCCTCCGCCACGTTCGCAACCAGCGTCCTCGCCCCCGAGGGGGAGAGATCGTACCCGAGCGGCAAGGTGCCTCCCATCCACATGCCCTTAGCTTTAGAGGCGGCGATTTTGTCGCGGATGCGCTCGCCGGTGACCTCCCTCTCGAACTGGGCAAAGGACAGCAACACGTTGAGGGTCAAGCGGCCCATGCTCGACGTGGTGTTGAAGGCCTGGGTGACCGACACGAAGCTCACTTGATGGCGTTCGAACAACTCCACCATGCGTGCGAAATCCGCGAGCGATCGGGTGAGCCGATCGATCTTGTAGACGACGATAATGTCGATTTTGCCGCTTTGAACGTCATCGAGCAGACGGCGTAGCGCCGGGCGTTCGATGGTCCCGCCAGAGAAGCCACCATCATCATAAACGGCGGGAAGCGCCTTCCAGCCCTCCGCCTTCTGGCTGCTGACGTAGGATGCACAGGCTTCACGCTGCGCATGTAGGCTGTTGAAGTCCTGCTCAAGCTCCTCCTCCGAGCTCTTGCGGGTGTACAGCGCACAACGCTTCACCCCGAGTTTAGTCGCCGGCGGCTTCATCTGGACGCTTTGTCCCTCAACCCGAAGAAGCGGGGTCCGTTCCAACGGGTTCCCGTCGCGGCGCGGGCGACCGCGGAGAGGCTGGCATAGACCTGGTTTTCAAAACGAAAGCCCTCAGCCTCGACCACCGCTTCGATCTGCCTGCCGTTCCAGGTCCGGCGCAGGATCGCCCCAAGACCAAAAGCGCGGCCCTCAAGCTCGACCTGGCCGCGACGGGTGAGCTTCTGTTTCGTATCAGACGTCAGGCCACCAAAAGCTTCTGTTTGCAGACGCCAACCGAGCATCATGCGGAGCAATTCGACCGATCGAAGCGTGGGTGGCGGCCCGAAGCGGGCTGCCCAGGCTGTACGCAGGCCATTCAAGTCAAGGTCATAGAGGGCGCGTACCTCGGCATCGAGCGGGGCTGCGTCGGTCATGGTTGCACCGCGATCCGGTAGCGCCGCTGACCGTCAGCTTTGTCGGAGGTGACGATATGGCCTTTGCGCTTGATGGTGCCCGCCAATGCCCCGCGCATCGAGTGCGACTGCCAGCCTGTTGCGGTACAAAGTTCGGACAGGCTTGCGCCCTCGGGGCGCTTGAGGAGGGCGGTGATCCGGTCGAGCTTCGAGGCGTTTACGGGAAGCGGATTGGGCTCTGCCGCCCGCGCTGTTTTGCTTGCTTTGGCGGACGTTTTTTTCGAAGCGGCTTTGGTGATGGAACGACGAGCCGTAGGTCGTTTCGGCGCAGGGTGTCGGGGCTTGGAGTTGGTCATGGGTCTGGTCCTCTTGGTAGGGCGGCAGAAGTATTTCCGCCGCTACCGGGACAGGCCCGTAAAGCCGGGCGCGCAGCCAGCAATGCTCGGTTCTGCCGGTTAGTCCAGCCCGATTCGACTCCAGCGATAACAACGAATTCTATTGCGTTTAAAGCTGTATGGGTCATGCTACTGACGCCATGGACAACGCGAGACACAGCGGGATATCTGCACCACTTGCGGTGATTTACCGACCCCTCGGGAACCTTAGGCCCGACCCCCGCAATGCGCGCACGCATTCCAAACAGCAGATCGCTCAGATCCAAGCTTCTATTGAGAATTTTGGCTTCACCAACCCCATTCTTGCTGACCCGGATGGTACGGTCATCGCGGGGCACGGGAGACTGCTTGCTGCAAAAGTGCTGGGACTAAACGAGGTACCGGTGATCACCCTTGAGGGCTTGTCGAAGGCGCAAAAAGCCGCGTTACGGCTGGCCGACAACAAGATTGCCTTGAACGCCGGCTGGGATCTCGAGATCCTCAAACTCGAGCTGGTCGAGCTCACGGCAATTGATGTCGATATAGATCTGTCGTTAACGGGCTTCTCGGCTGGTGAGATCGACGTCATCCTGAAGAGCACTGATGATCCGGATGATGAAGTCGTACCGGCGGTTCCGAAAAACCCAACCACCAAGCCGGGGGATGTTTGGGTTCTTGGTGAACATCGGGTCGGTTGCGGCGACGGGCGGGATGCTGACTTCCTGCAGCGGGTCATTGGGCGTGGAGAGCTCGTTGATGTGGCTTTCCTTGACCCGCCTTATAACGTTCGCATCAGCGGTCACGCCAACGCCAAAGGGCGACATCGCGAGTTTGCCATGGCCTCGGGCGAGATGAGCGAGAGCCAATTTAGAGAGTTTCTGGCGGGTACTCTGGGGGCTGCAGCTCGTGTTTCGCGGGATGGAGCGATCCATTTTATTTGCATGGATTGGCGGCATTTGGATGACGTCTCGTCCGTCGGCACTAAGATTTATGGAGAGCTTCTAAACCTGTGCGTCTGGAACAAGTCGAACGCGGGGATGGGCTCGCTTTACCGCTCCAAGCACGAATTGGTCTTTGTGTACCGTGTCGGCCAGACGCCACATCTTAATATGGTCGAGCTGGGCAAACACGGCCGCTACCGGACCAATGTCTGGGACTATCCATCGGTAAACTCGCTCCGTGGTAGCCGCCGTGAGGATCTGGCGCTGCACCCCACGGTTAAGCCGACAGGTCTGGTTGCCGATGCCATTCAAGACGTGACGCATCGTGGTGATCTGGTGCTCGATATCTTTCTGGGCTCAGGCACGACACTGATGGCCGCGGAACGCACGGGCAGGCGCTTCCGCGGTCTCGATATCGATCCGGCCTACGTGGATGTGGCCATAGAGAGATGGTCAGCGCGAACCGGGCTGGAAGCACGTCGCGACAAGGCAACTTAATGCAAAGAATGAAGCTCCCTACTAAGCCGAAAAACACCGGCCGGTTCCAAAAAGGGCAAAGTGGAAATGCGAGGGGCCGCCCAAGGTCGAAGCCGACCTCGATTCAAAATGTATCTGCGATAAAAGTCGTCACGAACAGGGTATTGAGGATTACCCGCAACGGGGTGGATCACGAGATTACAGCCGAGCAGGCGCTCCAGCACCGGCTTTATCAAGATGCAATCAACGGGAAACCGCACGCTCAGCGCGAAGTCGTGAAATGGATCATGAAGCGTGAATCTTGGGTCGCGAAGGAAGCGGCGAAGATGCCCCCGAGGATTCCAAAGATTCTATTTACAACGGATCCTGATAATGTCGATGCGGCCCTTGTTCTGCTTGGCATCGCGGCCGAGAACCCAGCACGCGCCCACTTAAGCCAAGACCGCCTGCAGCTCTTGCTGGAACCATGGGCGGTACAAATGGCATTGGATCGTCGGCGTAGAGGAAAGACGGCAAGGCATATCGATGTCGCTGAAGTGCAGCGATCCACACGCGATCCACAAACTCTGATCTGGCCCAAGGGACCTCGGAAGTGAGTGCACGAAGAGAGCTCCCGCGTGGAACAGAAAGCTCAGAGCCAGATATTGGATATAGCAAACCGCCAAAAACCAGCCGGTTCAGAAGGGGGCAAAGCGGCAATCCTAGAGGTCGTCCTCCTGGCCGGCGCCGTGAACCGCCGTATGAAGGGGTGTTAGGTCAACTGGTTAAAGTTCGTTCGGAAGGAACGGAGCAAGAAATCAGGGCCGACCAAGCTTTTGCTCTGAAATTGATGAATCGTGCCCTCGAAGGAAATCCTGCTGCTACACGTTTGCTCGCCAAAGCCATCGAAGAACAAGAAAAGATCAAGGCAGATCGAAGGCCTCAACCTCCTGATATCGTCGTTGTTCCTATGGACCCTGCAAGTGTTACGCAGGCGATTTTGATGTTGGGTATGGCAAAAAAGTTGGACCGATACAGGGATACAGCACGAATGGCGCTTGAGCCCTGGCTTGTTGAAGCAGCTCTTGCGAAACTAGAAGAAAATCACCTCAGCCCAGAAGAGCAAGAAATTGTCGTCAAAGCTGCCAGGACCCCACACAAGGTTAAATGGCCCAAGTGGTGGGTCACGAAACCTTAAAAATCGGCGCGACGACCGTCCGCCCCAGCCGGGAGACCAGTGCATCGTTCCGGGTGAAGCAGTTGCATTTAGGGTACCTCTTGCTTATCAACTCAACAACTCCGACGCTCGAATCAGGCGGCGGTTCGTCTTATCGGCCAAGGAACTGAAGGCGTTGAAGCATTTTGCGAACGTACTGATCGGACTTTCGGAAAAGCAGCTTCAGGCGGCAAAGGCGGCTAAGGAGTTGAGTGAGATGAGCAAAGGCGACGACAAACAGGAAGGCTGAAAAACGGCATCCTCGCATCCGTCCATACAACTGCGACCGGTCTGCAAAAGGCTGGTCTTGTGGGCAAGGCGACCATGCGTGAGTCTGGCGCCCTATGCCTTACCCGGTCGAACCTTTGATGCCCGACGAGATCCGGGCGCTCCGAGGCGCCTGGCCTGCGGCGCATGCATGCCCTCTTGGGAGCCAAACCCCGTCGATGTACTCTTTCAATCAAGTGGTTTGTCAGCGAGCTTGGCAAGCTGCGCAACGGGGCTGTCAGTTTCGACAGTCGGATCACCGCCCGGATTGTATCCTAGGACATAAAGCTTACCGGGTGCCCGACAATCCTGACCACTTGTCAGAAGCTTTCAACCGGTGTCGATGCGCGCAACGTGCGCAACATCGTGCTGATGCTGGATAGGGCGGTGACAAACCAGGCCAATGGAACGCCGGCGGTTTGCTGAGCGTGGCGGTGTAAAAGCCGGCCGTTGGTAAGCTACCCTTTTGGGGTGGCGGGATGTTTGTAGTGGAGAGTTATGCCGCCGTTCGTCGTTTTGTGTTTTTGGAAGGCCGTAGCCGTCGGGAAGCTGCTAGGGTTTTTGGTTTAAGCCGGGATACGGTTGCGAAGATGTGCCGTTTTTCGCTTCCGCCGGTTATACCCGGACGAAGCCTGCGGAGAAGCCGAAGCTAGGGCCGCTGCTGTCGGTAATTGATGCGATCCTTGAAGCGGATCATAGCGCGCCGTTGAAGCAACGGCACACCGCCAAGCGGATTTTCGAACGGCTGCGTGACGAGCATGGCTTTGCCGGCGGCTACACGGTGGTGAAGGATCATGTGCGCATCTGCCGTGCCCGCGGGCGGGAGACGTTCGTGCCGCTGAGCCATCCTCCTGGCCAGGCGCAGGTGGACTTCGGCGAGGCTGTCGCGATCATCGGCGGGGTGTGCCAGAAGATTCACTTCTTTTGCATGGATCTGCCGCAGTCGGATGCCTGCTTCGTAAAGGGTTATCCGCGGGAGACGACTGAGGCATTCCTGGACGGGCATGTCTCTGCATTCGCCTTCTTCGGCGGCGTGCCGCTGTCGGTTCTCTATGACAACACCAAGATCGCGGTGGCGAAGATCTGTGGCGATGGTAAGCGCGAGCGCACCCGGGCCTTTACTGAGTTGGTCAGTCACTACCTGTTCCGGGACCGCTTCGGCCGGCCGGCGAAGGGCAATGATAAGGGGAAGGTTGAAGGGCTGGTGAAGTTTTCGCGGACGAACTTCATGGTGCCAGTCCTGCAGGCGGCGAGCTTCGATGCGTTGAATGCCATGCTCGAGGTGCGCTGCCGTGCTCGTCAGGACGAACGCGCTGGTCGGCATGCCGAGACGATCGGCGAGCGGCTGACCGCCGATATAGCGGCACTGCGGCGCCTTCCAGAGGTACCACTGGAGCCTTGCGAGAAGCGCGCCGCTCGCGTCTCCTCAATGGCGTTGGTCCGCTATCGCACCAATGATTATTCGGTGCCAACCGCCTATGGCTTCAAGGAGGTCGTGGTGAAGGGCTTCGTCGAGGAGGTCGTCATCCTTTGCAGCGGCAAGCAGATCGCCCGGCACCCGCGCAGTTACGGCGAGGGCATGTTCGTCTCCAATCCGCTGCATTACCTGGCGTTGATCGAGATGAAGCCCAACGCACTCGATCAGGCCGCCGCGCTCCAAGGTTGGGCATTGCCGGAGGTATTCCAGCATCTGCGCCATCTGCTGGAAGCGCGGATGGGCAACCGGGGCAAGCGTGAGTTCATCCAGGTGCTAAGGCTGCTGGAGGTGATGCCGAAGGAGATTGTCGCTGGCGCAGTCACCGAGGCGATCCAGATCGGTGCGGCCGGCTTCGACGCCGTTAAGCTGATCGCCTTGGCAAAGCTGGAGCGGCGGCCCGCCCGACTTGATCTTGCCGCCTACCCGCACCTGCCGAAGCTGGACGTGAGGACGACCTGCGCGGCCGATTATGCGGTGCTGGCGGTATGATCAAAACGGCCAGCGATACGATGCCAACCGGCACCATGAGCGGCACGCCACAGGTGCTGTTGGCCCATCATCTTAAGCAGCTGAAGTTACCAACGGTGCTGCGCGAGTATGAGAAGGTGGCACGCGAGTGCGCCCGCGACGGTGTCGATCATCCGCGCTATCTGCTTCGGCTCATCGAGCTTGAGCTGATCGATCGCGAACGTCGCACAGTAGAGCGGCGGATCTGGGCGGCACGGTTCCCAGCGGTGAAGAGCTTCGACACATTCGACTTCACCGCCATCCCCAGCCTTAACAAGATGCTGGTCCTGGAACTCGCCCGCTCCGAATACATTCTGCGCCGCGAGAACATCATCGCGCTCGGCAATAGCGGCACCGGGAAGACGCATGTGGCGTTAGCCCTTGGCCTGGCCGCTCGCCAGAAGGGCTTCACAGTCACGTTCACCACCGCGGCGGCGCTGGTCAATCAACTGCTCGAAGCCCGTGACGAACGCCGCCTGCTCAAGCTGCAGCGCGACCTGGCGGTGGCGAAGCTGCTTATTGTGGATGAACTCGGCTACGTTCCGCTCTCCTCGAACGGCGCCGAATCGCTGTTCGAGACCTTCTCGCAGCGTTACGAGCGTGGTTCCACCATCGTCACCTCCAATCTACCGTTCGAAAGACTGGACCCAGATCCTCGGTTCCGAGCGGCTTACCGGAGCGCTGCTTGACCGGCTCACGCACCACGTCAGCATCCTGACCATGAACGGCGACAGCTATCGCCTGAAGCAGTCATCCGGCCGACGCCGCACCGCCTCGAACGCGGCGGAGCAAAACCAGGCCACGGAGACCGCCGACCCCGACACCGGCGAAATCCCCATCTCCTGATCCCAACAATGATGACGTTGCGATGCAGAGGGCCCCAATTGGGGCCCTCTGCATCTCAAATCGCTACACAATCAGTGGCCTACTTTTGCTCCGCCACACTGGCCTGAAATCCAACCGGCGTTGACATGATGCGGCCGAGAAGCATTTCTCGGGTTTCAGCCCCACCTCTATCAGCCTCGGGTTTAGCCTGTTACAATCCGAAACATCCGTTTAGGATTATAACATGGGGCAGATAGATCGATCATGGCTTTGAATGAAGGTCGCATAGAGAACGGAGAGTTTGTAAAGCTGGACTACCTAGCCAGTTATGTTGATGAGCGTGGCTTTAACGTAGCCAAGCTCATCAATGACGATTTTTTTCTGGCAATAAAGGCCCTTTTCAATGGAGGACTTTATGTTTCGGCTTCAAAGCTGCTTTTGATTTTTATCGATGGGATTTCCTTCGTCGCTTACTCCGACAGCTCATCCGCCAATTTTAGAAACTGGCTGGATCGTTATGTCGATCTGAAGTCGATCGGCCTGACATCCGAGGAGCTCTGGGAGCATCGCAATGCGATGCTTCACTTCACGGGCCTCAATTCTAGAAAAACCAGGAACGGCAGGGTCAGGAGCTGCATGGCCTATATCGGCAAGGTGCATCCAATGCCACCTTCGCCGGCGGGCGAGGCATGGTATAATCTTAACGATCTGATTTTGGCGATAGCAAAGGGTGTGGAAGCTTTTCTCGACGACTTCCTTCCTGCCAATATCAAGACTTTCGTCCTAAACTATGATCAAATTTGTTCTGACACCCGGTTGCTTGTCCTTGAGAATGACAAATGAACCCGCTGGTTGCATATTATCGGGTATCTACCGAGCGGCAGGGACAAAGTGGCCTTGGGCTAGATGCGCAGCGGTCGGCTGTGGCGGTATATGCCGCCGGTAGGGATCTCCTGGGCCATTTCGTAGAGGTAGAGAGCGGACGAAAGGACAGCCGACCCCAGCTCGCCACCGCGCTCGCCCTGTGCCGCCAAAAGCGCGCGATCCCGGTAATTGCTAAGCTAGACCGCTTGGCCCATCGGTAGCCTTCATTTCAAACCTTATCGAAAGCGGCGTTGAGTTCGTAGCCGTAGACATGCCCCAGGCGAATCGGCTGACCCTCCACATACTTGCGGCGGTAGCCGAACATGAGCGGGAGATGATTTCGCAGAGAACCCGGGCTGCCTTGGCAGCAGCAAAAGCGCGGGGAACCCGCCTGGGCAATCCTCGGCCAGACATGGCGAAGATGGGGGCTGCGGCTTCTGCTCGTGCCAGCAGGTTTCGCACCCGGCGTTGAACCGGTCATTTTTTCCTTACGGAAAGAGGGCCGGTCACTGCGGGAAGTCGCCTGCGAGTTGAATCTTAGAGGCATAAAATCTGCAAATGGTTGCGCTTGGCTTGCAACTATAATCAAGATAGTGCTAGAGCGTTACGAAGCGGTGCGTAGCCAAATAGTCTCCCAAGAAAAAGGCAAAGGTTAATTGCCGATCACGAATATCCATACCTACCTGGTTCATCCCGCCAAAGGCAGTGAGGATGCAGCCAGCGTCGGTGGTGCGGCTGTCGATCTATCTGGCAAGATGTTTGATCTTTTGAAAGGGATTTACGACAGGTCCGAAACTGAATGCGATATTTCGATCTCGTTCAACCGGGCGGCAAACGGCATCCAGCAGAATGATTGCCGCGATTTGATGCTGACGTATTTAGGGGGACCTACTGTAGTTCGAGGCCGGCATATTGCAAGCCGGCTTGCCAAGGTCACAACTAATCGCTCCCACCTTGGCCTATTGTTTCTCATCGCAGGGCAAGAAGGGCTTGACCACAAGCTCGTGGTGTCGCGCTTCCCGGCCGACAGTGGAATCCTGGCCGAAGAGGACGCAAACGGGCTAAGCGTCGAATTCCTCGAGAAGGTCTTCATGAAGAATGCCAAATCCTACAAAGCGGTCATGTATCGACATCGCTCGCTGAGCTCGGGTTTTTGGGAAGGCAAAGCTACGGATAAGCAGGTGAACAGCTCGGAAGTAGACATTCCGAATTACTGGATCGCCGAGTTCCTGGAGTCGGATTTCCGTACTACGGCGGCGGCTGGCACAAGGCGGTTGGCCATTGCCTGCCGCGATGCCGCTCGGAAAGCCGACAACAGTTTGATCAAAAGCGAGATTGCCGCAGCAGCCACTCTTGCAACCGGATTATCTGGCCAGCGTTTCAGCGTGCGGCAGTTTACGAATCGCATCGGCCTCACCCCTGCCGCTCAGGCAGCAATTTTCGCGGAACTCAAGCCAGCGGTCGTGGACGAAGCCTTTCAGCTCGATGCCTCTGAGTTCTCCAGGATCATCGCGTATAGGAGCATCGAACTAGATAATGGAGGGATGTTGACTGCCGAAGTTGGCACGTTCGACGACGTGTTCCAGCGCCAGCCGGTCGACGGTCCTGATAGCCAGATGCGGTTTTCGACGGAAGGAAAGATCGTTAGCGAGAAGCTTGGCAAGGCACGGCAATGATTGAAGCGCAATACCGGGCACGCTATCCGCGCCTGATCCATGCTGCGCTGGCGATCGAACAGCAATTGCGTGGTTATCTCGACGGCGTACCTCACGTCGATCGAGTAAGCGCGCGTGCAAAGTCAATCGATCGCTTCGTGGCCAAGGCAAATAAGCTTACAGACGGTTCTTCTAAATATTCTGACCCTCTATCCCAAATCCAAGACCAGATCGGCGCTCGGATCATAGGCTTCTATCTGTCGGACATCGAAGCTATCTCGTCGCTCATAGAGAAGTATTTTCGCCCCATTGAATCAAAGCTACTCGTACCTGAGTCAGAATGGGAATTCGGCTATTTCGGTAAGCACTTCATACTTCTGATGCCGACCGACATCGCCGAAGATGTTGCAGGGGAAGAGCCACTACCGGAATTTTTCGAACTGCAAATCAAGACGTTGTTCCAGCATGCATGGTCGGAAGCAGAACACGACGTTGGTTATAAACCCGGCGCAACTCCACTCAGTTCTGACGAGAAAAGGCAACTTGCTTTCACTGCAGCTCAGGCTTGGGGAGCGGACCGTATTTTCGATGAGCTTTGCAAAAGGTAATATGCCATAAGGCTCGGCTTACCGGTGTACTGCGGCGTAGCATGGTGACATGCCAATCAACATAGAAAGCTCCGATGGGAAGATTGCAACTCTTTCGATCGCCATCGATTTAGCCCCGGAAAAGCCAGAACTTACAGAGGTGGAAGCCCTGTGGCTGGTTATAGCCGAAATGCGAGGAGAAGCTTTGTCTTCTCGCGGAGGGGAAGCGCTGGGTGCGATAACCTCACCCGAGGGTATCCGCCAATTTCTAAGAGAGGCTTTGACAGCAAAGGACGTATCAGACGATTTCCGCCATGCGTTTTCACCTGCAATGGACAGTTCCGAGTCACCGCATTCGTGAAATGTTCGACGACGATCATCTTCTTGCCGATATCTTGAGGAAGATTCTGCCGCCTTACATTGGGCCAAGTTTGACCGTTTATCGAGGCGAACAGGCACAGTGCTTTGCAAATGCTCGCGTCGGCTTTAATTGGTCGTCAGACCTTGAAGTAGTAAGGATGTTCGCCGCCGGGCTTTGCGCGACCTATCCTGGCGGGGGCGTCTTGTTACAAGCTGATGCGGCTGCAGAAGCCTTCATTTCAGGGTCGAGCTCACATAGCGTCTACCTTGGCGAAAATGAGTTAGTCGTGGATCCTCACCGCATTGGAAAATTACTGAGCTGGCTCGATACCCCGAACGCGTCTAGGCGGCCCGTGATAAACTGGATTATCACGTGCTACCGGTCTCTCCAGCGCTCTTTTTTTAGAGGCGCTCAGCCACAAAATTCTCGACGTATGAGATCATTCCGGAGACGTCATTTGCTTTGAATTGGTCGGAGTGGCCATGAGCGGCGTTGTTTCTAATGTCAGCTAGCGCCGTTATTTTCTTCTGCACCAGCAGATTATAGAGCCCACCTTTTGCAAGGTCGGCATTCATCTTGTCGAGCTTTCCAACGGCTATTCCTTGATCCGAACAAAGCTGCCGAAGGGTCGTTTCAAGAACGACGCCGGCAATGACAGCAGCCGCAGAGTGGTACCCCGCGGAAAGCAGTTCACTAGCTTGTTCCAGTTCATTTCCAAAAACCTCCGCCTGAACGAGGTTTCTCACGCTATTTAAGTAGCCGCCGTCATAATCTTCTCGGGCAGCACGGAACACTGCTCCGAGTTCAACAAGAATCTCGTAGTTGTCGCGAAAACCTCCAGGCTCTTCCGTCTTTATAAAACGTAGGAGATGGACAGAGCTTTTGCCACACGCCAGCTCTAAAAGGTTTAAGACCTTGACTTTCCACGTCAAAAAAGCGGCATTATCAATGGTATTGTAGTCTCCAACAACTTCCCCGCGTCTGCGTTGCTTTGTTGCCAGAACAGTAGCCATCTCAGCATCAAGTTCAACGAAGCGCTTCGTCAAGGCGGCAGTATTTGCCATGTCATCCTCCAACAGTTCTTCTATCGGTGGTCTTCTGGCAAAGCTGAATGACAACCCTGCCTACCAACATCGGTTACACCCTTATGCGCTCGACCGGCACTGTCAAACCAAACTGGCTTTTCCCCGCTTTGCTGGTCTAGCTTGCCCGCATGACCCAGCCCAAGAACCCGTTCCGCTACTTTGATTCGTCCCCGGAGGTGATCCGGCTCGTAGTCATGATGTACGTTCGCTATCCGCTCTCGCTTCGCAACGTCGAAGATTTGCTGGCGCAGCGTGGCATCGACATCTGCCACGAGACGGTGCGGCTCTGGTGGAACAGGTTCGGCCCGATGTTCGCGGCCGAGATCCGCAAGAAGCGGGTTGATGCAATGCGGGCTCACACGCACTGGCAATGGCACCTTGATGAGGTCTACGTGAAGATCAACGGCCAGATGCACTATCTCTGGCGAGCCGTCGATCACGAAGGCGAGGTTTTGGAGTCCTTCGCTACCAAAGAGCGTGACAAGAAAGCTGCTCTGAAGTTCATGAAGAAACTCATGAAGCGGAATGGCTGCGCCAAGACCATTACAACCGACGGCCTACGCTCATACAGTTCGGCAATGAAAGAACTCGGCATTGCTGACCGCCAGGAGGTCGGCCGCTATGCGAACAACCGGGCCGAAAATTCGCACCAGCCGTTCCGAAGACGAGAGCGGGCAATGCTCAGGTTCCGACGGATGAAGACACTACAGAAGTTCAGCTCCGTCCACGCCGCCTTTCACAACCACTTCAACCAAGAGCGCCACATCGTCAACCGCAACGACTACGAAGTTCGACGATCTGCCGCTATGGCCGAATGGGAGACCGTTGCGGCTTAAGCTAGAGGCCCCTGCCCTACCTGCGACGTTCAGAGACTTGTAGCGGTTGGACTGACAGCACCGCGCAGCTCGGTGTTCCGCCGCCTCTACTAGCCCGCATGACGGCGAATGTTGCGCTGGAGGTCATCAGCGGTAGTGTCCCGATCGTCGGCGACCTGTTTGACATGGTTTTGAAGGCCAACCTGCGGAATCTGGCTATCATTGAACAGTATATTAGCTGCCGGACGTAGGGCAAGTCCGTCGACGTCCTCCATCTAAGTTCTGCGGATTGTGGGAGCGGGCCGCGCGTGGGTGCGCTTGGTGCGAACGCGCGTGTACACGTGACGACGAACGAGGTTCCGACGGTGCGTCTGGTCTTGAGGGGGCATTTTGCAAGGATTATCGGCGCCTTTTTCCCAAGCGTACCATCCGGAGCATCATACGGGCGGGGTATGAGTCCAGTTGGGCATAGTCCATAAGGGCGGGATGAAATGCAGACATCGCCGTAAGCCCCGTTGCCTTGGTGTGAGCGCCGAAAGTGGCAGCGCCAAAATGCGCGTTGCTGATTCGGCACGCGCCGTTCCAATCTTGCAATCTCGTCTTAACGGAGCTGATTGTCCTTGCTGCCGCGGCGATTAATGCCTGGGTTCGTGGGCCAGCCATCGCTCACCGATTGACATTCCACGAGGTGCGGACACCTGGCACGGCGCGTCGCCGACCTTCAGGTATCGGTTCGCCGCATTCTCTGCAGTATTTCTCGCACTCGCCGACGGTCATTTTCGCGCGCTCGCTCCTGACCGCGTCGACGATGGAGTCATCAATTTGATCCTGAACCGCTCCATCGGGCGCCCAAGCGCTGGCCATGCCTGTACACTCTTCTGTAAAATGGGAACTTACTTCATTCTCTAGAGCAGAGCCGGCACCCAACGACTAGCTCCCCCCCCCCCGTGGTCGCCGAACGTCCGCGATCAGGTTGATATCCATGATGCGTCAGGCAGCAACGTGATCCGCCGCGTTGAACCCGGCTCAGTCCTCGTCATCATCCTGGCCGACGGCGTCTCCAGTGTCGTCACCTGACATGATCTTGCGTCGCCATTGCTCGAGGAGGTCCACGAGCCGCGCCTGGAAAGTCTCTACATGTGTCAAGACGGCCGCGCGATGCACGGTAGCTCGATCGGGTTCAGTCTCCTCCTTTTGCAGCGACGTCTCGGATTCTCCTGCGCCTTTGGACTTGTCATTCAGCGCTTCCGCATAGAGAAATTCGAGGTCAATTTTGCTGGGTGCCGGCGTGACGAAAAAACGCTGCCATCGGTTGAGTTTGTCAAGCAGGAATGTTTCCTCTTCCGACAGCGCCTTGCGTTCGACATCCTCGATCGCGCGCATCTCAGCCTCGCGCGTCAGAAGAAGGCCGCTCATGACAAGTTGTACCATGGCGCCAAACATGTCGTGTAGCAGTTCGTCATCGGAGCCCGTGCGCCGGAAGCGGAGCCACGGGTCCGCGCTCGGCAACATGCGATCAAGCACCATGATGGCGTCGCGATACTCGCTCAAGGGGTCGGCTGGCACTGGAAGATCGCGACGGTTCGTCCAAAGTTTTAGAATGAGCTCGACGGCGCGATCCTCGGCATCTTGCTTCGCGGTATCGCCGCTGTTCTCCGCCGTCTCGATTAGCTCCGCGAGGTGGTGAGCCATCCATCTGGTGAGGACCTCGCCACGCCGCTGGAGCTTAAGCTGGCGGACGATCGTCCGACCAAGTTCCAATACGTCCTTCGGCGACATGGAGCCCTCCGGCTCGGTCGAGGCGATAGAGCCGGTCGTACCGCGCTTCGGGCGTGTTGTCTTCCGCGTCATAGCTTCGTCGATTTCCGCGTCCTTCACGTCTAACCTCCACCTCAATTACCAAGTCGAGTCCCTCGCCTTGCAGGAACTCCATCAGCTGTCCGCGCTCTACCAGCAGCCGTCGTCCCAACACTGCAATGGCCGTGGAATAGCGTTCGTCATCGTCGTCGCCCCAGGCCTCGTATATGAACATCGGTAGTCGACCCGGTGTCGACCAGCCAGACGCCCCTATTGCAAAGCGCTTCAATCCTAATGCATCTCGTACGCGTTTGCCGGGCTGCAAATCCACGTTTTTGGCACTCCCACGCAGGGGGTCCTGCTCATCGGCCCCACCATCGGAAGAGATGCTACGTATCCAACCAACCATTTGATAGGGCGGATCATTTGGTTCGAATTGATCCTCGCCCTCATCAGGCAGCTTATAGTCCCAGGCACTCTCCATTGTCTGAAGTGCGCGGAGCAACGCATCCGCAGCTGCCGGCCCTACGAGTGCGCTCGAGAAAGACACTTGCTCGACGCGGTCACGGCTGCGTATTTCCCACCCGCCATCGACGACGATATAGCCAGGACGATCCACGGCCTCGAGTTCACTCCGCAAGCGGCCCTCACAAACGTCTTTCACCCATTCAGGCAGAGGGGTGAGTGACCCACGCCAGAAATCTTGCCGCAGAGGTATTGGTGCCCTGAGGTCGGTCGACCAGAGCGGCGGCTCGGTAAGCATTTCGCGCGCGATGCGCTGAGGCAGTTCACCCCACTCTGGCTCGTCATGAGCAATTAGCGGCTCGGTACGCATCAGTTCACCAATAGCGCACCACAGCGCATGCCATTCGAGATGAGTGTTCAAGCGCTCGAGCGTCGGATGGGAACCGTGACTGGTACTTGAAAGAGACCAATCCTGATCTGAAAAACGGTGCCGGCGGGGCTCCGCGTCGTAAGCACAGATATCGCCACGATTGCCCCATCTATCGATTATCCAGCTCTCTGCGACGTCAAGCAGTTGGTCTAGCGAGACATTGGCAAAACCACCAAGCACCGGGTCATACCAATAGGGGATAGTATCTATCGAATTGAAATGAAAACGGCGCTCTTTGCCATTCCGACGTGATCGACTCCCCCGCGAACGATGCTCCGGCGCAGGTTGTGGAGCCAGCTGCGAGCGCGCCACTGCTGCCAGCTGTTCCAGTTCAACAGGGCCAAGCGAAAGCTTTCCAGCGCCTACGAGCTTGAGGCATGCGTCTCGCGCGAAGGACCTGACCAAGACATGCGGGAAATCTTCGTCGTGCGCGACTGCCAGCAATACCGGCCCTGCTAATTGGCCAATGTTAGGCACCTCGCCTGCGATTCGGTCCCACGCGATGACGAACCAAAGACGCGCCGCAATCCAGTAGAAGTCCAGTTTAGGGGAGCGGAAGACGGTTTCTTTCTGCCTGGCATATTCACCGATCAGCGCTTCAAGCTCTGCTGTCGCGGTAAGCCGTGCGAGGCGCCGGATCGCGTGCGCGGCGCGCCACCTCACGCGGACATCATAGTCGCCCAAACATCCATAAATCAGACGCGCGACTGCCTCTGGCGCAGCCGTTGGGAGTTCGCTCGAATCAGTCGCCTGATCACGATCATCAGGGGCAATCCGGCCCGCAAGCCTTCCAGTGTACCATGCGGCAAGATTCGCCGCAGCTGGGGCGTCAAGGTAGGCCGAAACTAGGCCGGCGAGCGTAAAGACCTGGTCACCGTCCAGAGCCTGGCCATGTAGCTCGACTCCACGAAGCAGAAGGTTGACGATTTTTTCACGCGGCAACGTGGTCCATGTAATAGCCCGGAGGAGCGAAGCATCGTCATAGGTGATACCTCGGACAAACTCGGGAAAGCGAGCGACGATTACCTCGGGTAATTTCGACAATGCCCAGCTCCGAATCGCAGGCGAACTCCATTGCTCGAGCAGCTCGAGCAACCTCTTCATCATTTCACCTCCTATTCCGACTTTTGTCGCACAGAGCGTATCGAGGAAGGCAGCGCGATCTCGCATTTCAACACAGGCCGCAGCCCACTCCATAACTTCGGATGGCGAGATACAATGTTTCGCGGCACGGTCGTCCTTCAGCGTCTCGAGGATGACGCGATCGAGTGCAACGGCGTTCAGCAGGATGTCTCTGGTCCAACTCGGTTTCACTAGATCGCTCTGACGATCGTACTCGTGCCCGTTAGGTGCGCGGTCGGAGGTTTCAGCGTACTTCTCAGGTGGTAGCCTGATGAGGAATGTTTGGCGCTCAGTCAGAGCAGTCGTCCAACGGCCAGTGCCTTTGACCGTTGCGGCACGCTCCAGAAGTTTTTCGGCGCTTCGATGATCGTGCCGGATAAGGCTGTCCCAAGCAGCTTCCTCGAGAAAACTCACCGATGAAGTGTTGCCCCCTGCCGCCACCGTCAGCGCCGCATCGATGACCTGATGATCTCCATCCAACAGCAGATCGAGTGCCATCGCTGCGGCAGGTGTCAGATCGCCATTCAGAATTCCGGCCTTCAGCACCGGCGCCAGCGTGTGGCGGAACCCCACAAGATCGGAGTCACCCCATTTTGCGGCATTGGCCAGCGCGACCGGCAGATCGAGCGCTGCGAGCATCTGCATCACCTCCTCCCAGGGCAGTCCATCATCCAGACGAATGGCTGCGTCAGCCATGACTTCTGATAGTTCCCGTGCGGCCGACCGCCGATCACCGACACAGTCGATTCCGCGAGCAAAAACGGCCACCAGAAAATGGAGCTGGGAGATGATCTCTCGATCAAGCTGACTTGCCGCCTCCACGGCACCATTGAAGACCGCATTGGCGTCGGCAGGGCTCACAGGAAGTAGCTGGCGCGCATAAGCAACCAGTGTCTTGGACTTGTCGCTCGCTCCGATGCGCCGCCCCCGGACTTCGCGCGCCGACCTGTCCACATCGTTGACCAGGGTTGTGTGCAAAGCCGAACGTAATGCCAGCCTGCCGGCGAATTCCTCGTCGGGCATGAGATCAGAAGGCCCCCATCGATGGTGGATTTGCAGGGCCAGGTCAGCGAGCATCTGCGGTTCGAGATTGGTGGCGAGCAGAACCAGCATTGAGCGTGCAGCAGCCTTCGTAAGCGCTGTTGTAGCTGGGCTGTTCAAGTATCGCCAATATTCGTCTTTTGGGAGCTCAGCGTAACGCTTGAGCGTTTCCTCAAGCGATTCCTCTGCCTTTGCTCCCGCCAGAACCATCGCCCTCCCCACATAGACGCCAAAGACCGATGCGGTTGCCTCCTTCAGCCGTCGGTCGGCTCCCTCCTCATGAGAGGTATCCCGGCGTCGTACGTCCTTATCAGCAGGCTTGGGCCGTGGCTCATAAAGGTTTGAAGTGTCGGGAACCTTCCCCGCCCGTACCTCAGATAGTGCATAAGCGCGAAAAAGCAGATCGAGTTGCGCCGTATCGCTCGGTGAATGGATTGCGATGCTCCGATTGGCCGGTCGTAAGACTTCCGCAAGGAAGTTGTCGACCAGCGCGTCGGCATGGCCTTGGCGCGCAAGCAGTTCACAGGTGCACATCGCGACATCGAGCACCCGTGACAAACGCACCGTCGAATAGGCCGACGAGGCGAAAAACCGTCGGATATTCAGCCGGCACCGCATCAATTCCTCGAGTCCACGAGCAAGCCACTCGGGCTTCACTGGCACGCCTGCAATCGCCATCGGTACGAGGAGGAATATCTCCTCCCAAGGACGCAGGTCCCCAGTGTCGACTACCGACAGGAGAAGAGCTGCCTGGCCCTCGGCAAGCAATCGGTGTATGACGAGTTTCGCGACGTCAAGCTGTATCCGCTTCGGCCGCCAGCTCCGCAATGATGCTACGGCTTCCTTGGGGCCTCGCGCCCTCAGCGAAGCCTCCACACCGGCGGCGATGTCTTCGTCGTCAAGTCGCCAGTTAGACGCGCGGGGCGCCTCAATGGCATCCTGACGCGCGGCCATCCAAGCATTGATCAGCCGATTACCTTCACGAAGCGAGATACGATCACCCGCTGCTGCGTCGACGGCTAGTTTGTGCAGCAAGAAGGCGCCATGCGCGCCGACCCGGCCCGGATCGGTAAGGATGAGCCGGCCGGCGGTCTCCGGTGCAAACCGGACCGCTAAATCGGGATTGTCGCAAAGCAGGGCGCAGAGCGCGCGCTCGGTCTTGAGGCCCTCGCCTCCGATCAGAACGAAACGCAAGGCGCGTGCCGGATCGCCAGCATTCCGGCAAACGGAGATCGCGAGCCTGAGCCTAGTTAAGCTGACCTCCCGCCGTTGGACCGGATCAGTCACAATTTCCGGCACCGGTTCGCGTTCTACCAGCTCCAACAAGTCAATACCCCGCCCAGCCGCCGTAAGGGCGCCGGCAACATTCTGTGCAGCATAAGCATCTGCGTCACAGCGGCTAAGGAACCATTCAGCGGCACTCTGGATAACGGCAACCTGCGCCGATGCCCCTTCCTCACGCACAAAATGCTCAAAATCTTCGTCGGCGAAGCGAACTTTTCCCTCTTCGAGCCTGATCGCCGGCACCATGTCGGAGCAAATGTCGACAAGCATCCGCACGGAAATGCTAAGCACGCCGGAGAGGTCGGGAAGCGGTATGGGCCGGGCAAGCGTAACCAGGCCCGCGCAGAACTTCGCCACATCCGATGGATTACCGCTTTTGTCCAGCGCGCGCTCGAACTGTTCGCGAAAGACCTGATCGAGCGATTTTCCTCCCGGCAGGAGCCGGTCAATTGCTTTCACCGGAGCCTCGCCGCCCAAGTCCATTGCATAGGCCTGCACGCGCGGCACACCAGCGGAGAGCGCATGAAAGGCGTCCAGCCAGCCGGCCGGAGCGTCCCAGGTGCGACGCACATGTTCTGCTGTTTCGAGGCGGGTGAAGGGGAAAATTTCCTCGGTACGAAAATTAGGCGGCAGCGTTATCTCCGGCAGTCGGCCAGTACGCGTGGTGATAACGAGCCGCACGTTGGCGGGAAGATCGCCGAGTCCGACAAAGTCGTGGACGAAGCAGGACTCTGGCGGCTTGCGCGCGCCTGCCGCCGTCACAGCATTGTCGGCAGCGTCCACGGCGATGACGATTAGTGCTTCGGGATACTGGGCGGCATGGGCCTGGGCGGCATGGCGGAGCCGGCTGGCGAACAACCTCACAGGATCAGAGGCGTGGTGGCGGCTCAGCAGGATTGGGAGTCTTAGGCTGGTGGCAAGTTCGTTTGACAGCTGCAGGAAGGCATCGATTGGCCGGTGACGCAGCGCGCTGGCATCGAGGTACCTGCCCCCACCATAACAATCGAACACGATCGTGACCGAGTTTGCGGGTAGTTCCGTCTTGATCTCCTGGAGGGCCGTCGTCTTGCCGATGCCGCCGGGGCCGTGCAGGCAGAGCCGCTGCTCGCCTCCAACGATTAGCCTCGCCGCCTCCGAAACGCTCTCGCGCGGTACCGGCTGCGCGATGGATGAAAGGTCGGGCTGACAGGGAAACAATGCGCCGATGTCGGATAGACCTAGCCCCAGCAGCACCGACTCCTTGGTAATCAGCTCGCCGGCGAATTCCGGACGCATGCGATTCCTGATGAACTGTCGCAAATTAACAACGGCCTGTTGCAGCTCAAGGTCAGTCCAGGCCGACATGTCAGCAAGAACTTGCTCCTCAATAGCGAAGCGCGAGCCAGTATTGCCTTTAAAGCGAAGCGACCCGGCGAACACGGGTAGGTTCGCCTTTGTCAGACCGGCAGCAAAAGCGAGCTTTGCCTCGTCAGCCGCAGCCTTCACGGGACGGCGCCCGGGGATGGTGACGCCGCCGGCCGCAATCGTAGCGGCCGCCGTCACGACTGCCGGCGCGATCTGCTGGTTCGTGACCAACATAACCTCGACGGGTCCTTTGGGTCTCAAAGCTTGAACGCCGGACCAAGCCCGCGCCAACCTGTTGAAGACTGTGTCCGGGCGGGTCTTGCCTTGGGTAAGGCGCGCGACGGTCCATGTGCCCGTTGGATTGGCTGCGGAATATTTCAGCTGTTCCAGAACAACACGATCGGCTTCACGGGCATTCCGGCCGCCTTCGTAGAGAGTGCAATCCACACCGTCCCAGGTAGCGTCCGGGGCGCTTGCCTTGTCGACCGGCGCGAGCCCCTCAACCGCCAGTGCCTGGAGTGGGTCCCGATCATCGAGCAGTCTAATCGCGTGCCTTGTCGCCCAGAGTTCGTGATAGTCATCGCCGGTGTTGGAACCAAGGGCCCCCCTGAAATCGCTCACTTTGGCCTGCTGCTGGTTTGATGGATTGTAAATTAAGCTAGCACGGCGTTGCCCTCGAACTCCATTGGGCTGAGATACCGCAGCTTCGAGTGGCTGCGCTTTTCCCTCGGTGCCATACAGCGATCACCAGGGCATCCATAACTAGCGTGGCATCACGATTCGCCTTCATCGACTAGCAGACGATACGCCGCGAGAAGAGGACGAGAATCGCGTCCGCATTCAGCCAGCCCTTGGCTGGTCCAAACACAGGTAAAGTCAGCCAGCCAGTTCTGGTTTTGCAGGGCGGTAATGACCGCTTTTGGGCTCATGGCTAACTCCGAGGAACGGCGGACCTGGGCGCAAAGCAGCGGGTCTGGGATTATTAGGTGTAGCCGAACCAGGAACGGCCGCTGTGATGTCAGGAAGCCTAAGAAGCCGCTTTTAGTTGTTTCTCATGGACGTCGTTCATTCATTGCTCTTCAAAACAATAGATAAAAGCTTGGAAGAACCAATCATTAAACCTTTTCAAAGAGCCAACCCACGTTTCTGGCGGACATAACGGTTCGATCTTTTGGCTTTTTGGCCATTCGAGCAATCAACGTACCCTTAACATCTGGAACCGGTGGCATTGTTTCGGCCCAGTTTAGTTCATCATAGCCCTTAGGCTTGTTGGGCGGCTCAATTCCAGCGGGAGCCCAGCCGTATAGGTCATAGGCACGATATTCAATAAAGCGCAGGTTGTTGGACTTCCGCTATCAGTTAGTTTAGCGATAAACGCAGGCGTCACGCAAATATTCGCCAATGACGTATAAGCATCAACGTCCTTACTGCACGTATAGATGTGGTTAAACTGGAGATCTTTGGGTTTTGCGGTAATCCCATGCGCCCATTTAAAAGCGTCCGAGGCGCTCTTGTTGTCATCAAGCATCACTCGTTTGCCGTTCCAATCGGTGTACTCTCCAGGTGTTCGAGGACCGCGTATTGTCCGAAATATAGATTTGCAACCAGTCTGTCTAACTGTCTCTGGATGGCTGAAAAGAGTTAAAGACGCGATGGCCTGCGAGAGAGTTTTATATCGGGAGCTAGCAATTAGAGCCTCAAACGCAGTAAAGCCATCCAGACTGAAATCAAGCAAGGTTTGGGGATCAGACACCCTAGGCAGCGGTTTGAGGAAAGCGTTTTGTAAGACCGGCAGGGGTAATGCAGTACTGCCTTCCTCGACATCCCGAACCTCGCCTGGGGTCGGTTCGATTTCCTCACCCTCGGCTTCTATCATTTCATCCCGATACTTACGATACCGGACGATTGAAAACTTGTAGCCGCTCATGTTCCCGGCCGTCGCGCCTTTGAACGGAATAAGTGTCGGATTCGGTCGATTTTGTCTTGCGTCTTCTGCGGTATAAGTGAAGGCCTCTACGATGCTTTGCAATCGATCGTTTTCAAAATGCTCGTCGAAGTCCCCGTAGTACTGCTCGACCCGGCCTGAGCGGTACAGTTGAGCCTTTATGGTGTTTTCATCGTAACCTTTCGACCGAAGCCAACCTTCATACTGCCGTTGCATAGAGTTCTCCGTGGGGACACTTTAACTTTCGGGCTCCTTCTGATGAAACGGATGTTTGGTTTTGGGTAAGTGGTCAAATCCGACAAACGTCCGATCTGGGCGCAAAGCCACAAAGATGAGCCTGCCTCAGCCTAAGAAGAAGCCGGCTCGAATCCTACACCTCCGTAGCCTCGGCGAGGTGAAGTGCGTCCTCGACGTCAACACCAAGATGCCGAACCGTGCTCTCGATCTTCGTGTGCCCAAGCAGGATCTGAACTGTCCGCAGATTTCCCGTGGCCTTGTAAATGATTGACGCCTTGGTCCGTCGAAGAGAGTGTGTTCCGTAGTTCTTATGGCGAAGGCCGATCCCGGTTAACCATTCGTCGACCAGCCGCGCGTACTGTCTCGTGCTCAGGTGCGTGGTGTGGTCGATCCGGCTCGGGAAGACGTAATCTTCGAGGGTGCCGAAGCGCTGCTCAAGACACCCCAGCATACTTGTCCGTGCCGCCTCTAGCAGCTCGCATAGTACCGGCCGACCTGTTTTCTGCTAGACCACGATCAATCTTGTCCGGATCTGGCCGCCACTGACGAGATCCCCGATCTTGGTCTTGACCACGTCGCATCCGCGCAACTTGATATCGATGGCGAGGTCGAACAGTGCTCGGTCCCGGAGCCGCCATGTGTGATCAAGCCAGAAGCGGATCGCCCATACCTGCCGAGGCTTCAACGCCCGTTTCGCGCCGATTATACGACCTGCGTTCCAGGCACGCTGGTTGCATTCCGCCGGATTATGTTTCGAAAGTCCCATTCTCCTTCACGGCCAAGGTGGCCGCCAGAAGCTTGCACTATAACTGGATCAGAGCGGTTGAGCCGAAACTCGACGGCCGCTCTGCAGCAAACGAAGCGAAGAAGTGGGCGTGCGCCGGTAAAAATCCTGCTGACAAGATCCTATGATCGCTCCGAATTATTCTCAAGGCGGACAGCGCGGCAGTCCGACTCCAATCTCTAACTAAGTCCCTCGTGCTTCATCGCTTTTTGAACGGAGGGAAGTACCATCATACGCTCGCGAAACGTGCTCAATTTTGTGGGTACCTCGACATCGAACTTCTTTGCCCAGAGCAGCATGACAAACAGGTAGCAATCCGCCACACTAACCGTCGAGCCAAAAAGGTAATCGCTTTTCATCGTTTCGGCCAAGTATCCCATGCGCTTTCCGATCATTTCGCCAGCTTTTGCCTTGTCGCTGTCGCCGCCGCCAGCGAAAAAGGGTTTGAAGCTCTTATGAATTTCGGTCGAGATGAACGCTAGCGCTTCTAGTAGGTGCGTGTGCCCCATCGGTCCCGACGGTGCGAGCCTGCTGTTCTGATGCGCGATCCAGTCCAGGATGGCGACGTTTTCGCTGAGCGTCTCGCCCGAATCAAGCGTCAGTGCCGGCACATAACCTTTGGGGTTCACTGTTAGGTAGTCGACGCCGGCTGCCGTACGCTTGACTTTGAGGTCGACTTCGTCGTGGTCGAAGGACAGACCCGCCTCGTGCAGAGCTATATGGTCGGCCAGGCTGCAAGCACCGGTTGCATAGTAGAGCTTCATGGTCGTCTCCTTGGCTGGCCTGTACAACGCGTGTCGCGCAGACAGGGTAAGTAATCCGGCTGCACAAATATTACGCCGGGCCGCGCAGTCACAAGATGCTAGAGAGGAAGTATACCATGAGCCGGTTCAAGTGTCTCGGCGCCTCCTCCGGTACCTAGTGGCCGCAGTCCTCGGTGACGGGCGCTCGACGCAACTTGCATTGTACCGCATCTAGTCGATCTCAGACTAGCCCACGGCGCCAGGGCCGTCGCCAGCTACACGGCATTAGCTCACAACGCCTCATTTCGGCGCACGGTCTCGTTGATCGCCCGGTGCTTGTCTGCATGGGTGGCTCGGTCAGACCATGCGGCGGCGGGTATCTGGCAAGCTGCAAAGCTGGCGGGCTCGTCTGGAAGTTCGCTGCGGAAAGGTCTCGGAAAGCAAACGTCAAAGCCGGCCGCGAATAAGCACCGAACGGAACCCCCGGCAAACTCGAGACAACTTACTGAATTAGAATGGTATGGCCTCTGGTAGGGTCCCGATCGGTGCCGATAGGGGCTCCGTCAAATTGAAGTTTTGGCTTTTAGATTTTTACGCCTTGTAGTGGAACTTAAGCGGGGTCCTGATTCGATGCTTGTTCACACAATGGGCGGTCTATCCTGCTACAGTGCACGCTTACAACGCCGGCACCTCTTTTGAATTGGCAGGCAGTAGCGATGGACCGATGAACTGGTGTACGCTACCGTTGCATTGGCCGACGGTGGCGCCGTCTCAGAAGACGGCGTGATCCCCACGCTCCGGCGCGGGCGCTCCAGCCAAAACTGAGCGATAGAAGTCAAATAGCGTCTGGGTTCCCGTCGAAGGCGTTGCGGTTGCGTCGTATCCGCCCGTTTGCGGGTCCAGTACGAGCATGGATTCGGTGGCGTAATAGCGGCCGATCCGGGCCAGTTCCGCCTTTTCGGCCAACGACGGCGAGATTCGGCCGAGGGCTCCGAGACCCCCCACAATGATGTCGAGGAGGGCCACCGGTACAGACCGAAATTTGGGCGGGCGACCCAGCAGCGCGAACAGGGCCTCGCCCTGCTGACGCGGGGTGATTGCCTCACCGGGCCCGCCGATCGGCAGGATGCGGTTCAAGCGGCTCTCCTCCTGCAGGCAGTCGGCGATGTAATCAGCCAGATCGTCGTCACTGATAGGCTTACAGGCGGTCAGGTTACCGTTGCCGAAGACCAGGAAGGGCTGCCCCCGCCGCACGCGCTCGATTTGGCCCGACAGCGACTTAAAGAAAGCAGTCGGTCGCACGATCGAGTAGCTCAAGCCGGACTCGGTCAGCACCGCTTCGAAAGCAAGCTTGGCTTGCTGAAAGGCGAGGAGCGGCTTTTGTACACAGATGGCGGAAAGCAGCACGAAATGGCCGACGCCGGCCTGCCGCGCAGCATCCAGAACGTTGAGGTGGGCGCGATAGTCGATCGCCCAGGCGTCTTTAGGTGCGCCTGTGCGCGAGGCCATGCAGGACACCAGGGCGTCGAACCGCTCGTCTGCGAATCCATCGCGAGAAAGCGACATAGCATCGGTCGGATCCAACAACCTTACCGTTGCTCCCTCTAACACCCTGGCGGTCTCTGCTTGCCCAAGCGATCCGCCAACGCCAGAACGCTTCCGGACGAAACAGACAACCTCGTGCCCACTCCGCACGAGTGCTGCGGTCGTCGCGCGGCCGATGGTGCCGCTGGCTCCAAAGACACAGACGCGTTGGCGCGCCTTCGCACGAGGTGCGTTCGGCGTAGCCGCTGGTCCGACGGTGCGGGTGAATCTCATTTCCGGCACAGTTGTCCCTATGCCCTTCAACATGTTCTCATGAACTGTCCAGCTCTCCCTCTGCAGCCACCTTAGAGGGTTGTACCACATGGCTGGCGCACCCTAACCTCAGTCCACCCAGCTCCTTGTTTTCCTTCGTGCCCGGCTTCTCTGCCTTCACCAATGATGTGCTACTTGACTGACCCAAGCTCGCAAGATTAGGGCTCCGGTGGTCGTGGCCAATGGCTAAGCCCACTGACGTGTTCTCTGACTGTCCCGGATTAGAATCCATGTCCGTTAGAGATGGCTGAGCTGGTTCTCAACGCCCCGCTTTTTTTGCAGCAGCCTCAATCCAGCCTCCCATGTTGGTGCGGCCATCATTGTCTATCCAGTCAAACGTTGGATAGGTAATTACAGTCCCATCATCCTTTTTGAATTTCCACTTATCGAACGGATTGCTGCCTTTCGTGTCGGTAGTGCCATCGAAGAGCTTCATTTTGTGGATATAAATGCCAAGCATGCCCTTGCTTAATGCGTGGCTCTGCTTGATCTCGTAACCGACGTGATCGCGCGTCGATGTCTCTTTCCCAATCAAAACGACCGTTACTGACGTTCCCTTCATCTGCTTGTCGATCCACGCTTGGATTGAGTCGGTGTCCTTCTTCTTTATATCCTCCCATTCCGCAGCATCCCAGAAACCGGACGCTTCGCGCTCCTGCGTCACCCATGAATTCCGAACCTGCCCCGCCCGCACCACGTCACGTTTGTGATGAAAGCTGAAAAATGTCTGCCTAGCCATACCATCGCTCCAAACATCTTGCTCAGGCTGTTATCGGCCAGCCTGCTTCGCCGCGCGTTCAATCCAGCTACCAAGATTGTCGTAGCCCTTATCCGTCTGCCAATCATAGATCGGAAACATGGTCGAAAATGTATGATTATCACGTCCGCCCAGATTGTAAGTGACGTCAGTCAAAAGCATCGTGCCAACATCGCTCGCGGGCTGCCATCCACTTGTTTTTATCTCGCGGAATCGCACGACATGATTGTCCACAGTAAACGCGACGCAGTCAAAAGGATTGTCTCCTAATGGTGCATCAGCGCTGTGAAATGATCCGATGCTATGTATGCGGACTGCCAGCAAACCATTACCACGAATAAAACTTCGGAATATCTCATAGCGCACCCATCGGCGTAAGCACGTCTCGGCGCCGACAAGAACACACGTCACAGTCGTATTCTTCAACCCTTCGCGAAGGAACCGCTTTAGTGCATCGTCACTGTCACGTTTGCTTGCTTCGAAAACGGAACTATCGAAGAAGCCTGCATCATCGCGCTCGCCTTGGGCGACCTTCGTAACCCATGAGTTACGGACAACCCATGCCCGGCTTACGTCAGGTTTATAGTGGAATGAAAAAAAGGTCCTTCTTGCCACTGGGGCTTATTACCTTCTGCTGCGTCGCAGTCGCGGCGCAGTCAAATTACGCATCAGGGTCAGGTAGCTAACCTCGGTTGACAAGCTAGCGTGCGTTCGCGCGAGATCCGGGTTCCCCTCGTAAAGTTTCCCGGCGGCAGCTCCCGTCGACGCGATAGGGAATGCGGGTGTCGTTGGGTGGATGTCACGGAACATCGCAAACTCGTCCTCGACACCTTCCATACCGCCGATAAAGATGCCTGTGTGAAAGCGTTGATTGAACATCTTCCTACGCATCGCTTCCAGACTGGTGTCCTGGTTGCCACCGACAGCATCGACCAAAACCACACGTTCAAAGAACTGATTGTCTTCCGGGAACGACCGCTCGAAAAAGCGGCTCTGATACATTATGACCGTGTCACCAACCGGGCGGCCAGATTGCAGTACCTGCAACCGAATCATCGGAGTGATTGCGGGATGTCCCCCGAAAACGAGTCTTGCACCCCGCTCCATGATTACCATAATCAGGGCACGGACGGCATCTCGGATGGCTATGACATCTGCCGTGGCAAAATACGTAGGATCCCGCGACGGCAGCGGCACGCTTGCAGATAAGAATATGCTGTGTTTTGAGGTGCGTGTCATGGCGCTGGCATTCGTTGAAGTTCTTCCAGCCAAGTCTTTGCCTGTGCCAGGCTAACGCTACGAGCGGATGCAATGTTTCCGTTTAGCCAACCGAGATGCTCGACCCAACGCGTTCTGATGCCGGTTTGATCATAGAGCAGCACAGGCGACTGTGAGTATGTCCGACCCAAATCTTTATCGCGGTGATGGAGGCGATCGAGCGCCTGGTAACGCTCGGCATCGGGCACGCCGATAGCCGGTTGCACCATCACCGTCTGGCCTACTGCGTTAGATACGACCAGAGTACGCTCAAGCGTGGTGCGCACCGTCATGCCCATCGCCTTTGCTTCTATTGAAAATTCACGGATCAAGAACGAATGGCGAGCTCCTATCGCCCTTGCTCGCAATCCTTCGACTTCGTCGACGATCTCTTGGACGCAGCTATCGATCAGCATAGCTGCAGGGCCAATCGTGTCGGTTCCCGCAAAATCTTCTGTACCAAGAGGATGAAATGAGCTGAAGGCGGCCGTCGCACCCTCCGTCTGGCGGGGCCACAGTAGCTGCAGCATCTGGATGTTTGACGTATTTGCTCGGGCCAGTTCCTCTTCAGTCCACCGGCTTACCAAAAAACCCGGTGAATCAAGAAGGACCGCCACATCCGTATCCGCCAAGCGGTGCCAGAGGATCTCCTGGAACGGCTCCCCGGGGCTTATCACACCATGCGTATCAAGAAACACATCGAACCCGGCCAGATCGAGCGCTTCATATAGTTGTGCCGCAACACCACTGGTCTCCACTCGCCGGTAGCTAATGAATAACCGCCGCCGCTCGCGCAACAGGCCGAACCCCTCCAGGATGCGTGCAGCTAGACGCTCAAAATCGGCTCCACAGTCAGCGAGGGCGCACCCATTTAGGTGAGTAATTGCCGAAGGCACAGACCTGGTGAAGTGCTCAAGATCACTCACCACTGGGATTATTAAATGACTGTCTTCGAGAAGGCGATCGAGGCGGTCGCTGTCATCTGTGGATAGCATCGGCGATGGCTCATGACCGAAGAACACGCCAACCGTTGGCATTTTCCGATCGAGTTTTAGGCCATTGGCGCCCGGCGAGACATATATCAGGAACTTTCGCGGATTTACGCCGAGCTGGTGAAACGCAGCATTTATTGCGGCGGTTAACCGCGTGGCGCTGTCGCTGACGTGTGACACGCCCGTCAAAATGACCAACTGATACTTGCCGGTGAGGGAAAGCGGAACAGTCATCGTGCCGCCTCCGCTGCGATATGCCCGGCAAAGCTGGTAATAAATGTTTTAAGGCTGGTGAGGTCAGAAAATTCTTTGAATTCCCCCGAATCCGATGCGGTTCGCGGTGACGCCATGATGGTTGCCGTCGTGTATAGGCGCTCCTGCGTCAATTTGCGGCAAAGGATGTTGTAGCGCTCCAGGTAGGATGCGTTCTTGAAATCAGCCATCACATCAAAATGCGGCGAGCTGTCACGCACAACGCGGCGTGATTCAGGTGCGTCTTCTACGAGCATGAACCAACCAACAAACGGTCGCGGCGCCTCACCAAATGCACCCTCGCGATACGCTGTCCATAGGTCGGTCGCGGTGCCGAGCGCCTCTTCGGTGCGGTTATTGAAGTTATTTCCAAAGGATGGCCCAACCTGAGACTTCAACTCAAGCGCCGCCACCAATCGTTTATTATTGATGATAAGCAGGTCCCACAACTTTGTCGGCCGGAAGAAGCCAGGCAGCGTGAGCAGTTTACGGCCAATCATCATATGCGCGTCAGTCAGGCCGTTGGCGCGGATGACATCCTGGATGAGGGTAAGAAACCCATCCATGTTTTTGCCGCTGGTGACTCCTGCTCGCTCCCCCTGATCGGCGCGGCCGAGCTCTTTTTGCTTTTCAGCCGCAGCGGTCCGATTGCCCCAGAACAACTTGACGGCTTCGCGCGCCTTATTTTCGTAATCGGCGAGATCAAGCGGCATCGGCAATCCCCGTAACGGCGGCGAGAGCCGACAGCTCTCGATCCGTCAGCTGGTAAAGAGCTGCGACGGCAACATTGCATGCCGCCTTGTTCCGTGACTTCGCGGCCCGCAAGAGCTGCTTGCGCAGCGGCGCCGACACTGACTCCCACTGCGGAACCCGGATGCGGCGCAGATACTGCGCCTGAAACCGGAAATACCCGCCGCGCATTTTGGTGGAGTAGAGCGAGATGAACAGCAGGGCGATATCCGACAGCATCACCGCCTGCAGCGCCTGTAGATCCCAGACGCTCGAGGTGATGAAATACAGATTGTGGTGCGGATACAGCCCTCCAGGCTCATAGACGACCTGTGCGCTGCCCTTGATATCCGGAATCAAGAGTTTGGGTACGCCGGCCAGTTCGGTGTAAATCCGATCGATCGTCCGATACCAACTGCCGGGATTCTTTTTAGACACATGGCGTGACTTGATGGCGGCGCCGTGCTGCCCGAGGTAGGCGGCAAGTTTGGGATAGGATTTGAGCGGCACCAGGCCGCCACCTGGGGCGAATGGATTGATCACGCCGAAGCCGCGCCATTGGACTTCCCCGGAATTTATATCCCGCGTCATCGCCAGCGGCAGCTTGCGATCCGGCTCGACGTCCAGCGTGTCGTAAGGCGCGATAAAAACATGATCCGCGCCAGTGGCCACGCCAATGCCCACCTTGCAATGCGCTTCTTCCAACGTCGGATACTCCGCCTCCAACCGCCGTATAAGGGCAAGCTGATCGGAAGCCTCGAGCATCCAGGGCTCACTGCCGCATGCCAATACGGCAACTTCGCTTACCCCCCTGCCTTTCGGGAGTTTCGGCGCAAGCATAATGGCGGCAAGCGTTTGTAGTTTCGCCGGATTAATAGCCGGCCGGAAGGCGATCCGCGTTGCTCCAGGCTTTTCCCGGCCGATGACGACGATGGCGGGATAGGCGATCACGTCGGAGTGGAATGCGTCCGTGTCCACCATGTCGACGAAATGTTTGAGGCGGAACTTCTGCGCCACCAGATTACGCAGCGGACCGCCGTAGCGGTTCTTCATCCATCTATCGGCACAGATGAACCCAAGTTGCCCGCTAGGTGCCAGCAGCGACAGCGACCGCTCGATAAACGGAATGTAGATGTCGGCGCGGTCATAAATGGTCGAATACCGGCGGCGATATTCCACCATCAAGGCGTCAGGAATCATCTCCTGCCGCACATAGGGCGGATTGCCGATGGCATGCGTGAAAACCGGCTCGAGGGGCAATAGGAGGAAATCGCCTTGGTGCATCCAACGGCTGCAGAGCATCTTGGCATCGCGGACACTTATCCCGTGATCGCGCAGCGCTTTGTGTACGAGGTTGCATGTCAGCTCATAGCTTACCCGGTGCAATTCCACGGCGGTGATGCATTCGCCCAGGTCATCCACCACGCTCCGCCGCTTTTGGGCAGGTACTTTACTGTAGGCGGCAAACAGGCGGTCGATAACAGGTGTCAGAAAATCCCCCTGCCCTAGCGATGGCTCGAGCAACCTCATCTCATGCAACGGCTTGTCGGAGGTGTAACCGGCGAGGTCCAGGATGAAATCCACCACTTCACGCCGGGTGAATACTGCCCCGCGTTCTTCGACACCGGAGCTCGCCATAGCCGACACAGCGGCTTCAATCGGGCAGAAGCCAGGCAGCGACGTTTGAGAAAGGCCCGAGTTTAATCGCATCCTAAAACACTACCCCATGTTCTCTTTATGTTCCAGAGTTTCTTGGCGAGCATCTTCAGTATTCACTATCTGCCGGTGATCGCACCAGCCCCGTTTAGGGTTGCAAATCTGAGGCTGCGCAAAGTGCGACCTACCTCGATCTCGTGACCTGATCTTCCCCCAAAAATCGGGCAGGGCGCGCTGGACCACGACACAAATATCGTACTCTGAGACACCCAATCTGATGTTACACACACTGAGTGAGTGCCATCTTGAAATGATCATCATACTCATCTAGTGAGTGGTGATGCCGAAGTCCGCACCGAAATATGCCGATCTCGCCGCAGCCATCCAGGCTCGGCGCATCGATCGCAACCTGACACAGGGCGAGGTCGCTTCGACGCTGGGCTTTCGTCAGCAATCGGTGAGCCGCTGGGAAGCAGGGACTCACCGTCCGACGATTGAACAAATTCCCGCGCTGGCCCGGCTACTTCGGTTTGAGATCCACGAGTTGATGGCGCTGGCCGACTACGGCGCTGCGGTTACGACGCGGCCAGCAGAATCATTCCCATTCGAGAATCTTGATCCGGAGAGTTTTGAGTTTCTCGTTTCTGACGTCATTCGCGCAGCCCACCCCGAAGCCACCGTCGCCGTTCAAGGTTCGCGCGGTCATGATCAGGGTGGTACCGATATCCTCGCGACCTTCCCGGATAAGTCGATCTGGAGTTTCCAGTGCAAGCGCGTCGAGCGCTTCGGCAAGGCCGAGATTGATAAGGCCGTCGGCTATCATTCGATTCCCGCGGCACGAAAGTTCTTGGTCCTGAGCCGGACGGCAAGCCCGCAGGCGGCGACTGCCCTGGCCGCTCATGACGGTTGGACACTCTGGGACAAGCAGGTGCTGAGCGCCCAGATTCGGGATCTCCCCATTGTTGCGCAGACTCGCCTCGTCGACATCTATTTCCGCGGCAAGCGGATGGCGTTGATCGGACGTGACGAGCCCGGTCCCTGGGTCGACACTGACGCATATTTTGCGCCGTTCGAGAACCGATCGGGCGTTCTGAGCCACGACTGGCCCCTCGTCGGCCGCGATGAAGATATCGCGAAGCTCGAAGCGGCGCTCCTTACGGACGACAAGAATGCGATCGTCCTGCTGGTTGGCGCGGGCGGCATCGGCAAGACGCGCATTCTCAAGGAAGCGATCGAGCGCTTCGCACCAAAGCGCGCATCGACGCTCATCCGATTCCTTTCGTCCTCGGTCGAACCGGACCCCAAAAGTCTTGAGGATCTGGGCAACGGCCCAAAGCTCCTGATCGTCGACGACGCCCACGATCGCGACGGGCTCGGCCTGCTCATCGCTTATGCCGGCGACGAGCGAAACCAAACCCGCCTGCTCATCTCGACCCGCCCCTATGCCGATCGGCGCATCCGGAACGATCTTGGCCTCGCCAACATCGTCGAACCACCGCTTATCCACCTCGATCGCCTCAAAAAGCCTGAACTCACGGAGCTCGTCGTGGAGGTGCTGAAGGAGTTTGATGGCGAGGAGGATTGGGCAGATGCGATCATTGGCATCGCGTCGGACAGCCCGCTCGTGGCAGCGATGGCAGCACGCGTCGTCGCACGTGAAGGCCTAGCAACCGAACTGGCGCGCAGTGAAAAGGGCGTGCGCGAGATCATCCTGGCGCGGTTCACCGATGTCATTGCCGGAAACCTCGGCGATCCCGCCGATGCGCCCCTGCTCCGCGCCGTGCTGGAAGTGTTGGCGCTGATCCAGCCGTTCCACGTCGACGATCACCGGATCGGCGAACTCGTCACCGCCACGCATAAGGGCATCGAGGTTGTAGAGGTTACGCGCGCGCTCAAGCTGCTCGTCAATGGCGGCGTGATCTACAAACGTGGCGCCTTGCATCGGCTGATGCCCGATCTGCTAGGCGATTTTCTCATTGAACGGAGCTGCATCGGCGCCGACGGCGAGCTCTCACCGTTCGCGATTGCTGCGGCCAAAGCCGTCGATCCCAATTCGCTCAGCCATCTTCTCGTCAATCTCGGGCGCATGGATTGGCGCCGGGCCGAAGGCGATCCATCGAACAGCCTCTTGCTCAGGCCCCTCTGGGATGATCTCAAGGCTATCGACAATAAATACGATCGTCGCATCGCGGCCGTCGAAGCAGTCGCTTACTATCAGCCCGCGCAGGCCATGGCCTTCGTTCAGGCGCAGATCGAGACCGACCAGCGGCTAACCGAGTTTGGCACGATCCTTCGGCGGATCGCGATGACACCCGAATATCGGCAGGACGCGCTGCGGCTGCTGCTGGATCTTGGCCGCATTGACGAGCGCGACGCCAAGCAAAACCACAGTCACCCCTTCCGCGTCCTTGGCGAGCTGCTTGGCTATGATGAGCGCAAGCCCCTCGGTTTTATCGAGGAAATCGCCGACTTCGTGTTCGGGCTTGTGGATGAGCCCGACGCCTGGGATCGTCCAACAACACCACTCAGCCTTCTCGAGCCGCTGCTGAGCGGGCAGGGGATGACGACGCGTTGGACCGGACGCGGCGTTTCATTTGCGCCTTTCTTCATCAGCCATGACGCGGTCGCGTCCCTGCGCGCCCGGGTCATCGACCTCATTTTCGCAGAGTTGGAAAATCCCAATTTGGGACGAGCGCACGCTGCGGCTCTGTTCCTGAACAATGCCGTGCGGGCACCGTATGGGGCGATGGGCGCGTCCGCCTCCCGCTCGCTGCTCGCCAAATATGATGCCGAGTTCGGGCAAACGATGGATCGGATAGACACGCTAGTCGCATCCGGCACCCTCGCGCCGACGACGCTCATCGGCATCGCGCGCTCTTTATCGTGGCACGCCGAATATGGCGCGGGCAAGCTCAACGCGAAGGCGAAGAAGATCTTCTCGCACTATCCGACGACGCTCGACTTCCGATTGTTCCCCGCGCTTAGTGATCAGGCCGGCTGGGCTTATGTCGGGCAAATCGACTTCAAGGATTGGCACGACGATCGCGACTGGTCGACGGGGTTTGTTGACGCTCTTGTCGCTGCGTTCGAACCCTCCGCTCTCGCGGATCAGATCACTGCCACCCTCGCAACGCTGGCGAAGGCCGGCGAAGCAATTGGCCAGAGCGGCCCGGTTATCGACAAGATCATCGCCGCAGAGCCGCGCTTTGGCGAAGAGATCATTCGCCGTGCCGAGGCCGATCCGGACGGTCTGCTCAATAATTACCTCGGCTTTGCGATCGGCACCGTGCTCGATCAGTCGCCCGCGAAGGGGCGAACGCTTGTTAGCGAGCTGCTGTCGTCGGCCTCAGACCGCAACCGCGGCGGCGCGGTACGCGCCCTCATCGGGGTTCGGCGCGAAATTGAGCCTGGCGATATCGCGTTGCTCGCGCAGTCGCTCAGCTCGGGGGATTTCGACCTTTCCTCGACCGGGATCTTCGCGTTGCGCAGCTGGAGAAGCCTGAGCGAGCGCCAGGTGATCGAACTCGCCCTCAAAGTGCCTTTCGAACGCGAGGCAGCCTTATTCGATGGCGTCGCGACCTTGCTGTGCAGCAAATCAAGGAAGCTGATCGAACGCCTCAGCGATGCTGACGCGGTGGACCTGCTGGAGCGGATGAAAGCCCTCCCGAATCTCCAGGGCCATTGGTCGATCGAGTTGCTGCAGGGCCTCGCCATTCATCACACGCACCGTACCGCCGGATTCCTGTTCGATCGGGCAGAGGTAGTGCTCTCTGACGACGTGCCCGACAAATTCAGTGTCGTCGGGTATTCGATGCGCCACGGTCATCTTGGCTTCGAATCCGCTGCGGCTGCGGCCGACATCCTTCCCATCGCCTGGGATTGGCTTCGATCGCACGACGAGTCGGACGGCTGGATGCGCAGCGAGGCCGCCCGGATCTTCGCCGGTATGTTCAAACTCGATCACCCGCTCGTAGTCGATTTCATGGAATCCATACTCGATCGAGTGCTGGGTTCGGACCTGACTTGGATCGGCGATATCCTGCGGCATGCCCACCACAGCTTTGTAATCAAGCACGCGCGTTTTATCGAACGCTTGTTGGAGCGGTGCCAGGTTGTCGATCGGGCGGTCCTTAAGGACGTGTCTGACAACATCTATATTGCTGCCACCACCGGCAGCTGGACCGGAACGTCGGGCGAGCCGACTCCGCGTGACGTCAAGACTCGCGATGGCGCCGCCGAGGTTCTCGGGCGCTTGTCCCGCCTAGCACCTGCTTATCCGCTCTTCCGCGACATCAAAGAGGATGCCGAGCGCAACATCAGTCGATCGGTGAAGGACGGTCAGGCCATGGACGAAGAGGAGGGAGCCGGTCGCGCGATCGCGAACAACTCCGACAGGAGCGCATCGCCTTTGACCAACAGCAGATCCAGTGCGCGCACATGTTTCGGCTGAAAATGCTGTTCGGCTACCTCGCGCTCGCCGTTTTCGCCGGCATCTCGGTTCTGGCCGCTCTTTTCGCGATCCACGCCAATTTCACGCCGGTATCCCTAGCGATCTCGGATCCGTCTTCGTCGGTAATGCGATTTCGCTGGTCGCTTTCATGATCAAGTGGGTGCTCAAACGGGATGATATGACGGTGCTTCGTCCGCTAATCGGTAAGGCGTCCCTGCGCAAACGCGATGTAGAGGAGTTTGGACACAGTTGCGCATTGGAATGGCTTTCAGGCGTCCGAAAAAGCTGCACAGCTTACCCTGCTTCAGGTTGCCAAATTCCCTGATAAACTCGAATAACAGGCATTTTACGGTTTTTCTCGGGCCTAAAGAGCCCGCTTGAGCCAAATTTCCAACGCCTTTTCAATGGCTTACATTGGCAATTCCCTGTTCCTGAATAACAGGGAATTTGCATTCGTGGAACAGGGAATTAACAGATGTCAAACAGGGAAGTTCATCCGCGCTAACAGGGACTGCACGTTCGGGAACAGCACTTGACGCGCGGCGCTTCCGGATGGCGGAAGGCTGAGGCCTGCCCAATAAACTGTGAGCCGGCCATGTGGCGGGGCCGCCACAAAAGCGCTGCAGCGACATCGCCGATGAATCTTCTGCTTCCGACTCCTCAGCTGGATTTGGTAAAAGCCTTACCCCCCCGATTCGTATTGGTCGGAGGCAATTGCAGCGAGGAGCATCAAAAGGTGCAGGCCGAACGGACGAACTTGGAACAGAGAGCGATCGGATCGCTGCGGCCCTATGCGGGTAACGCGCGCACACACAGCAAGAAGCAGGTCAAGCAGATCGCTGACAGCATCACCCGGTTCGGCTTCACCAACCCAGTCCTGATCAGCGACGAGGGTGAGATCATTGCCGGGCATGGCCGGGTGTCGGCGGCGAAGCTGCTGGGGCACGAGACGGTGCCGACGCTCCGCTTATCGCACCTCAGTGCAACGGAACGTCGGGCGTATGTTCTTGCTGACAACAAGCTGGCGCTCAACGCGGGCTGGGACCAGGACATCCTCGCGATTGAGTTGCAGTCCTTGATCGACCTGGAATTCGATCTGAGCGTGACCGGCTTTTCCCTGGCAGAGGTCGACTTTACTTTGGATGCAGCACGGGAGCGCGCGCCGGACACGCCGGCGACGGCCGACGTCGTGCCCCCGATGACCGGACCGGTCGTTACGCGAACCGGCGATCTATGGCAGCTGGGGCGGCACCGGCTGATCTGCGGTGATGCGCGTAGTGAAGCGGATTATGCGCAGCTGCTGGCCGGAGAAACGGTGGACCTGATCTTCACCGACCCGCCGTACAACGTCCCGATCGACGGCCATGTCTGCGGCTCGGGTCGCATCCGTCATCGCGAGTTTGCCATGGGCGTGGGCGAGATGTCGTCGACCGCTTTTACAGGCTTCCTGACCGAGACGCTCGGGGCCGCGCGTCGTTGCTGCCGGGACGGCGCAATTGCCTTCGTGTGCATGGACTGGCGGCATGTTGGAGAGCTAAGCGCCGCGGGTGCAACGGTCTTCAGCGAGCTCAAGAACATCTGCGTGTGGAACAAGACCAACGCCGGGATGGGCACGTTCTACCGCTCCAAGCACGAGCTGGTCTTCGTGTTCAAGGTCGGCACCGCGCCACATGTTAACAGCTTCGGGCTCGGCGACACCGGCCGCTACCGCACCAACGTCTGGGACTACCCGGGGATCACCAGCATGGGCGCGGGACGGCTGGAGGAGTTGGCGATGCACCCGACTGTCAAGCCGACGGCGCTGGTTGCGGACGCCATTCGCGACTGCTCCCGCCGCGGCGACATCGTCCTCGACAACTTCGGCGGCTCGGGGACCACCCTAATCGCCGCTGAAACCTGCGGCCGCCAAGCCCGGCTGATCGAGTACGATCCGGGGTACTGCGACACCATTATTCGCAGATGGCAGCAGCTGACCGGCAAGCGGGTGGCGCTGCTGCCCGGTGGTACGACGTTCGAGGATGTGGAAGCGGAGAGGACCATCCGCGCAGCAACGGAGGTGGCAGATGCACGCTGAGGCTCAGGCCGACTTCGGGCGACAGGCCGAAGGGCCGCAAATGGGAGCGGTCGATGAGCAGGCGGCCAATTACAAAGTCGGGAAGTCTTCGGTCGGGTACAAGAAGCCGCCGATTAATCATCGCTTCAAGAAGGGATGTTCCGGCAATCTAAGCGGCCGGCCGCGGAAGCAGGCGGCGGAGCCGACGCAGGACAGCCAGAAGAGCGCGGAGGACGTGCTGCTGGAAGAAGCAGGTCGGCTGGTCAGCATTCGCGAGGGCGACAAGATCGTCAAACTGTCCACGATCCAGGCGGTCGTGCGTGGCCTGGCTGTCGCTGCGATAAAGGGTGACCGCCGCTCGCAACTGGCGTTCAGAGAACTTACCGAAACAGTCGAGACGAGAAAACTGGAACGAGAGAAGGCCACGTTTAAGGGCATGCTGGCTTACAAGGATCGCTGCCAGGCGGAGATCGCACAATACAGAGCGCTCGGGCTTGACCCGCCCGAGCTGCTTCCACATCCAGACGACATCAAGCTGGACTTCCAAAGGGGCGAGATAAGATTCGTTGGGCCCATGGATGAGCGGCAGAAGCATCTTTGGGATGAGGTGCAGGTCGAGAAGAACAAGGTTCTCGGCAAGCTGGTCCAGCTTGACAACGTTATCCGCCTCAACCCACGCAAGAGGAAGTTTGCCCAGCCGTGCTTCGACTATTTAGAGCAACTGTACTTTTACATGAGCTATCACGTGCCGGACGAAAAGGATCGGCGACATCCGTCCTACAATCGTGAGGATCGCCGCCCCCTGACACGTCAGCAGCTGCACCAAATGCGCGAAGACCTACTGAAGTTGCTTGGATGAGAAAAACAGCGGCGGTTAAGCGCGCGACATTATTGGCTGATGGCCCCGCCTTCGAGGACGTCGAGGCGGAACGGGCAAATCCTGCTTTGGAGTTGGTGTCGAATGCGTGATGAGAACGGAGACAGGCGCGACGGCCCGGAACCACGAGCAGCGGTTGGGTACAAGAAACCACCTGTCGAGCATCGGTTCAAAAGGGGCTGCTCTGGGAACAAGCGTGGTCGGCCAAAAACGAAGATCTCCAAGCCCGGCGTGGAACACAGCGTGCGAGATGTAGAAGATCTGATGTTGCAGGAGGCATACCGGCTGGTGAGCATCAGAGACGGTGATGATGTCATTCAAGTGCCAACGATACAGGCCGTCATGCGAGGGCTGGCGGTCGCGGCCATTAAGGGGAGCCATCGGGCCCAGGTGACGTTCAAGGAACACGCAGGCAATAGAGAGAAAGCGCTTGACGCAAAAGCAGCAGCTTTTTGAAGCCGCCGCCGAGTACAAGTGGAGTTGGGAGCGAGAATTCGAGCGGTGCGATCAGTTGGGTGAGACAAGACCTAATCCGGTGCCACATCCAGGAGATATCCAACTGGATATTCGGAAGGGTGAAGCGCGCTTTGTCGGACCGCAGGACGATCTGCAGAAGGCGCATTGGGATAAAATGCAAGCTCGCAAACAAGCTGCACTGGAAGAGATCGATGACCTCAGAAAACTGATGAAGACTAAACCAAGACTCCGCGGGATGCTGGAACAGGACGTTTTGTTCGAGCAGCATAAGGTGCGGGTCATCGATTATTATCTGCCGGACGAAGCGACCCGCCGACGCCCTACATACGACCCGGATGATCGAGGTAAGCCGCCAGAGCGATCTACGCGCGTTTTGCCAGCCAAGCCGGCTGCTCGCGCCACAAAAGCGGCGCCGCGTCGCGATCAAGAAGATCCTGTAAAGTGACATTGCGAGGCAAGCGGCCTTCGAGGATCGACCGTTGCAGATCGGGAGCTAGTAAAGCGAGCAGGCAGAGCTTGCGTTGGTAGGATTGTGCGGGTGCCTGTGCCGTCACGGCAAAGTGGCGGCCCGCGGGCTCGATCCCTTGTGCGGCCAAGATGGCATGCGCTTTGCGTAGACCGCCCACCAGTTCAGGATTAGGTCGCAGTGACTGAACTCCGCCCAGTTGTACATAGGATTGGCCGCCTCTAAAACGCAGCGGCATTGGCAGCCTGATCCGAAGCCGGGTTGGATGACGAGGCTCGTTCACCGCTTGCTCGCCATGCGCGAGCCGTTCCCTCAGCCGATCCCATGCAAACTCTGGATGTTCCGACCCGCATAGGGTCTGGCTGTCGAGGATGAGGTGGGTCTCTTGCGATTTGATCTCGATCATCACGAGCAGCGCGTCGAGGTCGTTCCAAGCCGCTCCGGGTTTACCCACTAATCGCGCCAGCGTCTCCTGCACGAACGCTTCCATTTGCTCGGCGGGAAGCCTGTGGAGAGGCCTGTTCTGGCGGCTCATAGGTTCTGGGCTTCGCTCGGCGATGTAGTAGCGATAGACGCGACCGCCGCGACCATAGGAGAAGCTTGGCGTAAAAGGCCCACCCGTCTCCGACGTGATGCGTCCCGTCAAGCGCGCGCCGGCGGCCCGGACGCTACGGCTGCCGCGCACGACCCGCTGTGCCGCCAGCCGACGCTGCACGGCATCGAACAGGATCTCTTCGATGATCGCCGGATGCAGACCAGCGTGGTGCTGGTCCTTGTGCCGGATCATGCCGCGGTAGTGCAGGTTGGTGAGCAGATGATACAGTGCGCCGCGGCTGAAGGCAGCGCCGCCGATGGTCTTGCCAGCGCGGGTGACGCGGCTCTTGGACCGGACGTCGCCTACCGCCAGCTCCTGCCGCAGGACATCGACCGAGCCCAGCACGAGGTAGCGCTCGAAGATATTGTTTACCTGCGCCGCCTCGGCAGAGTTGATCACCAGCGTGTTGTCCTGCCGGTCGTAGCCGAGCGGCAGGTTGCCGCCCATCCACATGCCCTTCTTCTTAGAGGCGGCAATTTTGTCGCGGATGCGCTCGCCGGTGACCTCGCGCTCGAACTGGGCGAAGGACAGCAGCACGTTCAGGGTCAGCCGGCCCATGCTGGTGGTGGTGTTGAAGGCCTGCGTCACCGAGACGAACGACACCCGGTGCCGGTCGAACGCTTCGACGATGCGGGCGAAGTCGATCAGCGAGCGGGTCAGGCGGTCCACCTTGTACACCACCACGATGTCGATCTTGCCCTGCTCGACATCGCTGAGCAGGGCCATCAGGCCGGGACGCTCCATCGAGCCGCCGGAGAAGCCGCCATCATCGTAGGGCTGCGCCAGCACCCGCCAGCCTTCATGGGTCTGGCTCTTGATGTAGGCGTCGCAAGCTTCCCGCTGGGCGTGCAGCGAGTTGAAGCTCTGCTCCAGCCCCTCCTCGGAGGATTTGCGGGTGTAGATCGCGCAGCGCCGTCCGTCTGGTGCCAATCCCGCCATCACGCCGCATCCCGCAAGCCGAAGAAGCGGGGGCCGTTCCAGCGCGTGCCGGTGATGGCAAAGGCGACCTGCGATAGGCTTTTGAAGGTCCTGCCTGCATGCGTGAAGCCGTTCTCGACAATCTCGATGTCGTAGCGGCGGCCACGCCACTCTCGGACCAGGCGCTGGCCAGGCTGCAGTACCGAGCCGCGCCTCGGCACGCCAGTCGCGCGCAGAAGCCGTTTGGTCTCCGCGTCCAGTCCGCCGAATGCCTCAGCCTGGATCCGCCAGGCGATCAGGTGGCGCAGCAGCTGCACCGAGCGCAGCCGTGGCGGCGCACCCCAACGCTGCCGCCACGCCGCCCGCAGTCCGTCGAGGTCAAGCGCCTCCAAAGCCAGGACGGCGCGCTCCAGTTCCGCGACCTCGGTCACGACCGCGCCTCTACGATCCGCCAGGAGCGGACCGAGCCGGCCTTCTCGGAGACGACGGTCAGGCCCAGCTTCTTCTTGATTGCGCCAGCCATGGCGCCGTGTACCGAATGCGCCTGCCAACCCGTGGCCGTCACCATGGCTGCCAGCGTGGCGCCCTCAGGCTGGCGCAGCAGCCCAATCAGGAGGCCGAGCTTGCCCTGTGCTTCCCGAACCGCCGGTTGTTCCGGCGCGGCCTGCGCCTTGCGGCTTTCGGGCTTCGCAGCTTGCGATACTGGCTCAGACGCGCGCGCCTGCTTCGGCTTTGCCACGTGCGGCGACTTGAGCTTCGGGGCTTGGGCCACCCGAGCGGGAGCCGGCGGCGCAGCCTGTGCGACCTCCGCCGCGCTGACCCCATACTCCCTAAGCAGCGCCACTCCGGCCGGCGTAGCGACCAGCCTATGTTTGTCGTTGCGCCCGCGCTTCTCGGCGATCAGCCCCTGCTTGGCCAGGCTGGCAACGGTGCGGTGGTGCAGCCCTTCAGGGGATGCGCCTCCGGCCTTCGCGGCGACTTCCAGCACCTGCATCTGCGTCTCGTTCAACGTCTTCATGATCATGCTCCTCCGGCCATCCGGAGCAGCGAAAACCGCCGCCCCTACCGGTATCGGCCCGCAAGATCGGGCCTGGAGACGAAACCACCAACGCTCTGCCCGGGGCTGAAGTCCAGTGGAATTTACGCCTGGACCTGGCCGGAAGCGGCCGGTCCGCTTCAGACAAGGCGGGGGCAAGAAGCGGACATAGATCCACCGGTCGTCCCACTGACCGGAGTCGATGCAAATCGGACTCTCGCCGCCCTCCCGGCAACGCCCAGGCCTTCCCGCAAACGATGGTATTTGGAGAAAGCCGGTGAATGGCCTCGCACAGCAGTGCGGTCGGTGCTTATTCCTCGGCGGCCAACATCGTCAGCCGTTCACGCAGCCAGCGTTGTGCCGGATGGTTAGTGGTCCGGTCGTGCCAGACACTCGCGATGGTAAAGCCAGGGATGGTGAGTGGCGGTTCCAGCACCTGCAGGCGATCCGACCAGCCATCGGCAACACGCCGAGGAATCAGCGCAATCATGTCGGACCGCGATACGACCTCCGGCACGATCAGGAACCCCGACGTGGACAGGGCTACGGTGCGGCGGCGGCCAACAGCCTCTAGTGCCGCATCGGCAGGTCCCGAGAACCCGCCGCCCTGGGGAGACACCACAACGTGCTCCAAAGTACAGAACACGTCCAGGCTGACATACCCCTGCACGGCCGGGTGTCCCTGCCGGGCGATCACCGCGTAACCCTCACAATAGAGCTGACGCTGGCGCATGGCCGCCGGTGCATGGTCCGGAGATGCCAGGGCTAGGTCGACCTCGCCGCGCTCCAACTGTGTGGCGAGCGCCAGCACGTCGAGGGCACGCCAGGCGATGCGGACCTTGGGTGCCTAGGTCCTGAGCGCGGCCGAGAACCGGGTGAGCAGCGCATACTGCACGTAGTCGCTCGCGGCGATCACTAGGGTGGCCTGCATGGTCGCCGGGTCGGACGGTGCTCCATCTGCCACAGCCTTGCGAATCCCCTCCAGTGCCTCATGCAACGGGTGCTGTAGCTCGACTGCGCGCTGGGTCAGGACCATCCCGCGCTGTGCCGGAATAAGGAGGGGATCGCCGAGTGCGTCGCGAAGCCGCGCCAGTCTGGCCGACAAGGCGGGTTGGCTGAGGTTCAGGCGCCGGGCGGCACGTGTGACGTTCCCTTCCGCCAGCAGGGCTTCGAGCGTGACGAGCAGGCCGAGATCGAGGTTCCTGGTATCCATGCGTTCAATAACAACAGGCAGAAGGTTCGATTTCAATATTGCGATGTGCCGCGCGATATCCCGCACAGGCTTTAATTCCCGGAATGACCATCGACAACACGGATAGCAGTTTGCTGGAAACCCTTTCTCTCGAACCGCATCGCCGTTCCTCGATCGCGTTCCCGCTGCTCGCGGCCATCCTGTTCCTGTTTTTCGTGTCGGCCAGCGTGCCCTCGCCCTTGTTCGTCGTGTTCCAAGGGCGTTGGGGCTTTTCCCCGGGCATGCTGACGGTCGCGTTCAGCATCTACTCCCTGGTGCTTCTCGTGACCTTGCTCGTAGCCGGCTCGCTGTCCGACTACCTGGGACGCAAGCCGGTGATCGTCGCGGCGCTGGCGATCCAGGTCGCGTCCATGGCGCTGGTCCTGACGGCGGACGGCATCGGCGGATTGCTGGCCGCCCGGATCGTCCAGGGCCTGTCCATGGGCGTGGTCAACGGTGCCCTGTCCGCCGCGGTGATCGAAGCGGCACCGCCGGCCCGCAAGGCGCTCGGCAGCCTGCTCACCAGCATCTCGCCGCTCGCGGGGCTGGCGACGGGCGCCTTCTTCACCGGGGCGCTGCTCGGAGTGACGGACAAGGCGGAGATTTGGGCGTTCGGGTTGCTCGGGGGGTTGTTCTGCCTGGGTGCGGCGATTGTTCTGCTTATTCCCGAGACGGCAAGTCCGGTGCCCGGCCTGCTTCGTTCCATGGTGCCGAGCGTGCATGTCCCCCGTTCGGCACACGACGGCTTCACGCGCGGGCTGCCGTTGCTCCTGTCGATCTGGGCGCTGTGCGGCTTCGCGCTCGGGCCGTCGCTGCTGCGCACCGTCTTCGGCGTCAGCAGCGGATTGCTGAACGGCGCCACCGTCGCCGTGCTGTGCGGCGCCGGCGCCGTGTCCCCGCTGATGTTGCGCGGGCGGCCGCCTGGGCGCATGGCGGTAGTGGGCATGGTGGCGGTGACGGCCGGGGTAGGCCTCCTGCTCATGTCGATCGGCACCGGGACACTGGCGCTGTTCTTCGTCGGCGGCGCGCTTGCCGGTGCCGGGCTGGGCGCATCGTTCAGCGGCCTCATCCAGTCGCTCGTGCCGCTCACTCCGCTGCACGAGCGTGCGGAGCTGTTCGCGGCGATCTTCCTGATCACCTACCTGTCCCTGAGCATCCCGCCCATCGCCGCCGGATTCGCCGTTCCGCTGATCGGCTTTCTGGGCACGACCCAGGCTTACCTCGGCGCAGTCCTGGTCGTCTCGGCGATCGCGACCGTCCTGCAATGGCTGCCCTCGCGCAGCCGGGGAGAACCCGCATGAAGGCTATCCAGGCTCATCCTCAGCAAGGGCTCGACGGCCTGACGTTGGTGGATCTTACCGACCCCGGCGATCCCGGACCGAGCGCCATCCGCGTGCGGGTGCATGCCACCTCCCTGAACTTTCACGACCTGGGCGTGGTGACGGGACGGCTGCCGGCCGCCGATGGCCGCATCCCCATGGCCGACGGCGCCGGGGTGGTCGAGGCGGTCGGCTCGGAAGTCACTGAGTTCAGGCCCGGCGACCATGTCGTGTCGACCTTCTTTCCGACCTGGCTGGACGGCGGCGCCTCCCTCGCCGACTTCGCCACCACACCGGGCGACGGGATCGACGGCTTCGCCCGGGAGGTGGTGGTCGCGCCGGCGACCTCCTTCACGCACGTGCCGACCGGCTGGAGCCACGCCGCAGCCGCGACCCTGACCACGGCCGGGGTGACCGCGTGGCGGGCCCTGGTGGTCAATGGCGGCCTCAAGGTCGGCGACAGCGTGCTGGTGCTCGGCACGGGTGGCGTTTCGATCTTCGCGCTGCAGATTGCCCGGGCCATGGGGGCCACGGTGATCGCGACCTCCTCCTCCGACGAGAAGCTGGAGCGGCTTCGCGCGATGGGTGCTGCGCACGGCATCAACTACCGCCGGCACGAGCACTGGGGCGATCGGGTGCGGGAGCTCACGGGCGGGACCGGCGTGGATCACGTCGTGGAGGTAGGCGGCCCGGGCACGCTGGCGCAGTCGATCAAGGCCACGCGCGTAGGAGGCCATATCTCTCTGATTGGCGTGCTGACCGGGAGGGAGGGCGCCGTGCCAACAGCCATGCTGATGGCACGCCAGCAGCGCCTCCAGGGGCTGATCGTCGGCAGTCGCCGGCATCAGATGGATCTGATCCGCGGCATTGACGCCGTCCACGGACACCCGGTGATCGACCGCTCTTTTCCGCTCGCCGGACTCGTCGATGCCATCCGGCTCCACGAGACTGGCGGCCACTTCGGCAAGATCGTCGTCGAGTTCTGACCAAAGCATCCAGCAGGAGCATCGGACCATGAAGGTTCTTCTCGTCTTCGCCCACCCGGAACGCCACTCCCTGAACGGTGCGCTGCGCGACGTCGCCGTGGCCGAGTTGGAAGCGCAGGGGCATGAGGTCCGCGTCAGCGACCTCTACGCCGAGGGATGGAAGGCGAGCGTTGACCGCGCGGACTTCCCCGAGATGGCGGAAGACGAGCGGCTTGGGGTGGCCGGAGCGTCAGGTCGGGCGTTCACCGCCGGGGCGCTGACAGAGGACGTAAAGGCCGAGCAGGAGAAGCTGCTCTGGGCCGACACGCTGATCCTCCAGTTTCCGCTGTGGTGGTATGCGATGCCGGCCATCCTCAAGGGCTGGGTGGACCGCGTCTACGCTTTCGGCTTTGCCTACGGGGTCGGCGAACGGAGCGACACGCATTGGGGCGACCGCTTCGGCGAAGGTACGCTGGCCGGCAAGCGCGCGATGCTGATCGTCACGGTCGGTGGCTGGGCGACGCACTACGCCCCGCGCGGCGTGAACGGTCCGATCGAGGACATCCTATTCCCGATCAACCACGGCATCCTCTACTATCCCGGCTACACCGTCCTGCCGCCCTTTGTAGCCTACCGGGTGGACCGGCTAGACGAGACCGGGTTCATGAAGATGGCGGACCAACTCAGGGAGCGGATGCGCAGCATCGAAATTACCGAGCCCATCCCATACAGGATGCAGAACGGCGGCGACTATCAGGTTCCCAGCCTTGAGCTGCGCCCGGAACTCGGCGATCCAGGTGCATCCGGCTTCGCCTTGCACGTGGATCGGATGCGGGTGGGTTGATACGGCTATAGCTTGCCAACCTGACTGCATGGTCGATCGACGGAGCATCAACGATGCTTTTCATCTTTCCGCAAACGAACGTAGAGCGGGGAAGCCACTCCCCCCTGCGGGGCAGGGCAGAAGGAGCAGGCGCCGCTTTCTCAAAACCTGTTCCCAAATCACCTTTCCCGAATGGCCTGATTGAGATGGAGAAACGGGAAAGGGTTCGGGTGCGGCGCGGGCCTTAACCCGCACCGGAGCTAGGTCCGCTGTCCACAAACAGCACGCATTCCGCCTTCAGCCTGGGCCGAAAGCGGAAGGTCGGCTTTTAGGCCGCGCTTTGGCAAAACGGACATTCGCACCGGACATTTGCACCAAAGAAGTCGTTGATAAGGCGAACTGCTCCGGATGGTGCAGAATTCTTGACTTACGCAATGTCCAAGTTGGTGATTAGCTGCCGGTTTGCAATGAAAGCGTCCACATGCGAAAGCGGACATGAAGCGCTAGGATGTGTGCGGCCGTGCTTGTGCCGTCGCTGAAAGATAGGAGCGGCATAGGACAACTAGCTCCCTTTCGACCTTGCTTCCAACCGTCGGCGGAATGCCTCGCTCGTAGAACACCCGCACCGTGCCGGAGATTATGGCCAGCAAGATCTGCGCAGTCAGATGCGGGTCAGGGAACTGATGAGTACTGGCGGTCGATAGTAATTCTGTGATCGCCTGTTCAGCGCGGCGTGTCGCTGCCTCTATTAAGGCGCTACCATCGAGTTCAATCGCAATCAGGTAGAGGGCGCGGGAGGCCTCAAGCTGTCTCGCCTTCGCCCACAAGTAGGCCGTCACCGTGGCCTCGGCCATCGTTTCCACTCTAGCGCTCCGGTGCTCGATGCAGCTCTCCTCGATTGCTTTGGTGAGCGTTGCGAGGTGTCGCTCCAAAACGGCTAAAAGCAAGGCCTGCTTGTTGGGAAAGTATTGGTAGAGAGTTCCCACCGACACGCCTGCACGATGTGCCACTAGTGTCGTGTTTAGCTTTGTCGACCCGGCCCTCAGCAAAACCTGAATAGTTGCTTCAAAAATCGCTTCAACGGTGACGGCGGATCGAGCCTGACGCGGGACCTTCCGGCGGTTTAGCTCGATTGAGGGGCTAGTTGCCATATGCGAATTCAAAGGTTGAAGAAACCTTCATATACCCGCCATCGCCGTTTGTCATTCGCGTAGCGGGCACCGGCAGCAGGCATTTAGGAGACGAGCATGGGCAAGTTGGATGGCAAGATCGCGGTAATCACCGGCGGCAGCGCGGGAATAGGACTTGCGACGGCGGCGCTCTTTGTTCGGGAGGGTGCAAGGGTTGTCATTACCGGTCGGGACCAAGCGGCGCTTGAGTCCGCGGCGCGCGGACTCGGCGATAGCGTTGAGCCGTTCCGTAGCGATATCGCTGACATGGGAAACCTAGAAAATCTCGCAAGCCACCTGAAACAGAAGCATGGCCGCGTCGACGTGGTGTTCGCCAACGCGGGTGGTGGCAGACCCGGGCTATTTGAGCAGGTATCAGAGGATGATTTCGACTTCACGGTCGGTACCAACCTTAAAGGAACGTACTTCACTATTCAGAAGCTCGTTCCACTGATGACGGCCGGCGGTTCCATTATCCTGAATAGTTCCATTCTCGGTTCGCAGGGCCGTGCGGGTTTTAGCGTATACGCGGCATCCAAGGCGGCAATCCGGTCATTGGCGCGATCGCTCGCGGCCGAATTGTCGGCCAAGGCTATCCGGGTGAATGCGTTAGCGCCGGGGCAGATCGATACCGACCTCATGCGCAAGGTTGGTATGCCTGCGGATATGATTGAGCAGGTGCGGACGCAAGCGGCTGCTCAAATCCCGATGGCCCGCACAGGCTCGGCGGACGAAATCGCCAGGGCCGTCGTATTCCTCGCCTCGGGCGACGCCTCCTACGTAACGGGCATTGAATTGACGGTCGATGGTGGCTGGGCGCAAGTTTAATGATACGAGAGCAACCACCCGGAGCGGCAGTTTAGAGGTCTATCATGTGGCCCATTGAGCGTCGGCTAAGGACGGAAAACGGACACGCATCCACCCGAAAGTCTTGATGGGGTGGACGGCCCCCGCTCCCGGCATCGATGTGCCAAAGTGGTTGTCGTTGAACACCACCACGAAGGAGCCGCCCACATGAAGATTAGCACGATTGGCTTGGATCTGGCGAAGCTTTGGTTTCAGGTCCACGGCATTACTTCCACAGGACAAATAGCCGTCCGTCGACGGTTGCGACGCAGCGAGGTGCTGGCATATTTTCGATCGCTGGAACCGTGTCTGGTTGGCATGGAAGCCTGCGCTACGGCCCATCATTGGGCGCGTGAGCTAACTGCTTTAGGCCACGAAGTACGGTTGATGCCGCCGGCCTATGTAAAAGCATACGTAAAGCGCAACAAGAACGATGCGGCCGATGCCGAGGCGATCTGTGAAGCAGTCACGCGACCGACGATGCGCTTCGTCCCTGTAAAAGATGCTGAGCAGCAATCGGTGTTAATGCTGCATCGAGGTCGTAACTTGCTGGTCCGGCAGCGCACCATGCTGGTCAACGCGTTGCGCGCTCACATGGCGGAGTTCGGCATCACCGCGCCGCAGGGGCTTGTTCATGTCGATTATCTGGCCACGGTCATCGATGACGAGGGGGCATCGTTACCCGAACTGGCCCGCTCGATCCTGCGAATGATCGTAGCGCAATACAATGATACGTCGGCCCGAATTCACGAACTCGAACGCCGGCTGGCCAAGTGGCACCGACAAAGTAAGGTCAGCCAATTGCTGGCAACAATTCCCGGCGTCGGCATCATGGGCGCCAGTGCCATAGCGGCCACTGTTACCGACCCGGCTTTGTTCCGAAACGGCCGGGAGTTTGCCGCCTGGCTCGGCATGACGCCGAAGCAGAACTCCAGCGGCGGCAAGGAACGGCTTAGGCGAACCAGCAAACGCGGCGACAAATACATCCGATGCCTGCTGGTTGCCGGCGCGGTCGCTGTTCTGCGGCACACACGCAATCGAACGACGAAGGATGCGGCATGGGTCCGTGGCTTGCTTGCGCGCAAACCAACGAAGCTTGCCGCCGTCGCGTTGGCCAACAAGACCGCCCGCATCGTCTGGGCAGTTATGGCGCGTGGCGAGGGCTACCGGAGTAAAGAACACATTGAGCAAGCCGCGTAACCGCAGCCAGCTCCACAGCATGCGAGGGTGAAGAGGAATTGATGGCGAGCGGTCGAGCCGCGATCGGGAGGACCCGGATAATTCAAGGCGCAACGCAGCGCGCAGTCTTGATAGGGACCCGATCAGCGAACTCCATCAGGGCCCGCGGTCATATGCGCCGCACCGAGAGGCCGGACATATGACTGCACCTGACCATATCGCCAAAAAGTTCCAAAAAACTCTTGCACGCGGGGGCCGTCCACATATGAATTATGCCCACTGTCGACGTCCGCTTTCGGGCAGCAGCAAGACCGACGGCTATGACCGGGTTGAGCGCAAAGCAGACGATGGGTGAAGCGGGATGGATTAGGTATACGAACGCGCATCGGTGCGGCCGGACTGGTGCTCGATGTTTGTAGACTGCCGAGCGGCTCAGGGAGCCTGCTTGAAGGCGGGCGTGCTTGAAAGAGAATTTTGGGTTCGAGTCCGTGTCTGTCCGATTGGCTAAGCCTCGCGAGGTAAGGCCCTCCCTCCCGTCAGCGACGTTGGCTGCTTTCCGCGCGGCTACGGCTGGGAGGCGACCCAAAGCTCAGGATCCTCGCGCAGACGACGGGTGTCGCGCAGCGGCGATGCGCCGAAGAAGCGGGCATAGTCGCGGCTGAACTGCGATGGGCTCTGAAAGCCGACCTCGAAGCCCGCCGTCGCCGCGTCGAGACCGTCGGCGACCATCATGCGCCGCGCTGATTGCAACCGAAGGGCGTTGCGGAACTGCAGCGGGCTCATGGTGGTCACCGCCTTGAAGTGCAGGTGGAACGCGGAAGGGCTCATGCCGACATTGCAGGCTAGATCCTCCACGGTGAAGACCTCCTGGTAATGGTCGCGCAACCAGGCGATCGCGCGGGAGATCTGGCTGAGATGGCTGTCGGCCGAAGCGATGTGGCGCATCATGCCTGCGGTCGGACCGGTCAGCAGGCGATACAGGATTTCGCGCTCGGCGAGCGGCGCTAGTGGGACCGCATCGGCGGGAGCATCAAGCAAGCGCAGCAACCGGATGGCGGCATCGACCAGCTCGGGCGTAGTGCGGCCGCGCATGAGGCCGACAGGCGTGCTGCCCGTCGGCGGCTCACCGTACCCTTCGAGCACAAGCTCGCATAGCACGCCGACATCGATGTCGAGCCGCAGGCACAGAAACGGCTGATCGCTCGAAGCGTCTACGACCGTCCCCGTCACTGGCAAGTCAACTGAGACTGCCAAAAATGTTGCAGCGTCGTAGAGATAGCTGGTCGTCCCCAGCTCAACCCGCTTGCTGCCTGACGCGACGATACAGAGCGACGGCTTGTAGAGGGTCGGCATCGGCATGGTCGGTGCCAGCGCCAGGGCTAGAGAAACGTTTGGGAGAGCGGTCCTGTGGATGCCGATGCCAGGAACGTCGCGGGCGATCAGGGCGCCAAGATCGTCGATGCTGCTCACGCCGCCATTATGGCAAGTGAATGGCGCCTAGCAAGCGAGATCGTTCGAGATCAGTAGGATCGTGCAAGAACTTAGGACGGCTGTGCTACCGGTCCGCCGGGCGGACCGTCATGATGTAGGCGCACTTCGGGAGCGCCACTCATGCCCAAGACCCAAGACAAGATCGTCCTCATCACCGGCGCCAGCAGCGGCATCGGCGAGGCGACCGCCCGCACGCTGGCAGCGGCCGGCGCCACCGTCGTTCTTGGCGCTCGCCGCACGGACCGCCTGGACCAACTCGCGGGCGAGATCGCCCAGGCGGGCGGCGTAGCGCGCATGAGCGCGCTCGACGTCACCCGCCGGGGAGACATGGAGGCCTTCGCCAAGCGCGCGCTCGATGAGTTCGGCCGGATCGACGTGATCGTCAACAACGCCGGTGTCATGCCGCTCTCGCCGATGGCTGCGCTCAAGGTCGACGAGTGGGACCGGATGGTCGACGTCAACCTCAAAGGCGTGCTCTACGGCATCGCCGCCGTGCTGCCGGCGATGAACGCGCAAGGCTTCGGCCACATCATCAACATCGCCTCCATCGGCGGGCTGCACGTCACGCCAACGGCCGCCGTCTACTGCGCCACCAAGTGCGCCGTGCGCGCGATTTCCGATGGCCTGCGCCAGGAGAACGACCGCATCCGCGTGACCTGCGTGTGCCCCGGCGTGGTCGAGTCGGAATTGGCCGACAGCATCTCCGATGAGCGCGCGCGCGAGGAGATGCGGGGCTTCCGCGCGATCGCGCTCAAGCCCGAGGCCATCGCCGCCGCGATCCTCCACGCGATCTCGCAGCCGGAAGACGTCGACACGACCGAGATCGTCGTACGCCCGGTCGCCAGTCCCAACTGAGCCTCGACGCGCAACGCCAGCCCTACGAGAGCATGTCCATGAGCAACACCGCAGATCAAAGGAACCAACAGGAAGGGGGCAGGGCGTCGAGCGATACCCACGGCGAACGCTTCCGTCACGGGCTTCACGTCTACACGCGGATGACTGCCAACGCTTATTGTGGCGGTCTTAACCCGGCGCTGGCGGACCTGGAACAAGAGTTTCCCTTCCTCGTCGACGCGGCGATGTCGTTCGCGATTGGCGAGGTTTGGGATCGTCCGCAACTCGCCCCCAAGAGCCGCGATCTGGCGATGATCGCGGCCCTGGCGGCTCTCGGCAGCGACGGCTATGCCCGATTGCAACCCGATTTCGATCAATATGGCCCGGGCCTCGAGAGGCTGTTCGAGGGGCGCGAACAGCCGCCGCAGGCGGTCGCGGACGAGGTTGCGCGCGTGCTGGCAATTCCCCGCGGGAATAAGCCGCTGCGCACCGAGGTCGATTTCTCTGAGTGGGGCGCTGGTGTGTGCAACGCCGTCGCTGAATATGAGACCGCGCGGCTTTGGGGGAACATGGGGCTGGGACACCTACTGCACGTCTCGCTCGGTCAGCATCAATCGGGAGAACGGCCATGAGCGGAGATAAGTATCCTGCACGCCCCGACGAATCAAAGGCAGGCGAGCAGCCGGGCTTCCCAGAGCGCGACCGCAACGTTCGGGACCGCATGGAGGACGGCAGGCGCTGTCTTCAGGCGATCGGTGGGCCCGATTATGACGGGCCGCTCAAGAAGGTCGCGGAGGTGTCTCCGGATATGGCGGACCTGCTCCTCGCCTTCCCCTACGGCGATGTGATGTCGCGACGGGGCCTATCGTTGCGTCACCGTCAGATCTGCACGGTCGCCATGCTGCTGGCGCGCCGGTCGGCGCAGGCGCAACTTCGCTTCCACATGCGCGGCCTGCTCAACGTCGGCGGATCGATCGACGATCTCGTCGAGCTGCTGGTGATGGCGTCAGGCCTCCTCGGCTTCCCGACTTCCATAGCGGGCGTCCCGATCGTCCGCGATCTCATCGCGGAAGCGGGCCTCGAGTACGCGCCCGCCGAGCGCCAGCCGGCCGGCGTCGACGAGCGGTTCGAGCGCGGCGTGCAGGCGCTGCGTACGCTGCTGCACGTTGAGCCCGAAGCTTACACCGCTGCCTTTGCCGAAATCTCGCCGTCGCTCGCGCAATGGACGGTGGAGTTCGAGTTCGGTGAGGTCCTAGCGCGATGCGGGCTGGATAAGATTTCCAGGCACCTCGCATCGCTGATGATGCTGGCGATGCGAGGCAACAGCGAGGATCGGCTCTTCTTGCACCTCAGCGGAGCGGTCGCCGACGACGTTCCACGGACGGCGATCACCGAAGCGCTCATCCAGCTATCGGTCTATGGCGGCTTTCCCACCGCACTCAACGCGTTCGCGGTTGCGGGCAAAGTGTTCGCCGGATCGGCGGTCCCTCAGCGCGATGCTCAGGCCCCCGGCACCATCGGCCGGGCTGAACCTTTCGATCGCACGGCGAGAGGTCTGGCGACACTCAAGGCGACCTCCGGCGGTTCGGGCGATGCCGTAGTCAAGAGCTTCGCCGGCGTGGCGCCCGACATCGGCGCCATGATCGTGGATCACGCCTACGGCGACATCTTCGCCTTGCCCGGGATTGATCCCAAGACGCGTGAGCTGACCGCCTGTGCGGCGCTCGCGGCGATGGGGTCGATCGACGAGGGTCCGCTCGGCGTCCACGTCAAAGCCGCCCGAACGCTTGGGGCGACCGAGGCCGAGGTGTTCGAGACCATCCTGAACATTGTCCCCTACGCCGGCTACCCGGCTGCTCAGCGGGCCATCGTCGTGGCGCACGCCGCGATGCACTCCGCAGATGAATGAAGAAAGGAAATCAACAATGTCCAATCAACCCGTGATGGAAGAAGTGCGAGGCAAGGTTGCGATCGTGACGGGCGCTGCCTGTGGGATCGGCCGCGCCACGGCCAAGCTGCTGCACGCGCGCGGCGCGAAGGTGATCGCAGAAGACATCAACCCGGCGGTCGAGGACCTCGCGCAGGACGGGCTGGCGACCCTGGTTGCGGACGTCACCCAGGACGGCAGCGCCGAGGCTGCGGTGAAGATGGCGATTGACCGCTTCGGGAAACTCGATCTGCTCGTCAACAACGCAGGCTACATCAACTATCAGCCTCTAGTCGAAACGACGCGGGACGAATGGGAGAAGGTGATAAGCGTCAATCTCACCGGCTACTTTCTTCATTCCCGCGAAGCGATGAAGGCGATGCTTCCGAACAAAAGCGGAGCGATCGTCAACATTGCTTCCTATGCCTCTTATTTCGCGTTTCCGGACATCGCGCCATACGCAGCGTCGAAGGGCGGCGTCGCACAGCTGACGCGAGCGCTGGCGCTTGAAGCGGCGCCGCACGGCATCCGGGTGAATGCGATCGGCTCTGGCGATGTAGTGACCAACCTGCTCGACACCTTTCGCGACGATGGCCGCCAGTTCCTTGAGGAGCACGGTAAAGCCGCGCCGATCGGGCGCTCGGCGCGTCCGGAAGAGATCGCGGAGATCGTGGCTTTCCTCGCTTCCGATCGCGCCAGCTTCATCATCGGTTCGGTGGTGATGGCCGACGGCGGCTTCAGCGTTCAAATCAAGTGACCGGCTACTCAACCAAGATCGTCAACCTGGCGGCTTTTCAGCAGGTACGTCTTTGTTTCGATATATACAGCTGAAGTAAGGTGCTGAGATCGACCCTGAGCGCTCGCCAAAGCTTGCAACCGGCCACTCAAGACCTCGAAGGGCTCTGTCAAACCAAACTGGCCTTTCCCCGCTCGTCTGGTCTAGCCTGCCGCATGACCCAGCCCAAGAACCCGTTCCGCGGCACTGTCAAGCCAAAACGAAAAAGGTGTGTTATGAGAACTTTCGAGCATCAAACTAGCGTATTTTTGTTCAGATTGCTTCCGTCAGCCGCTTCTGACGGTAAGAAAGTTGCCGGAGAAGTGGTCAAAACTGTTTGCCTCGACAGTGCCGGCGCCCGAACTCGTCATCTCCCATTTCCGCCAGTTCTTCAAAGCTTGAACCCAGCGCGTCGACTGGAAGCCCGCTTCGCGAAACTGCCTTGACAGTGCCCCACCGGTGGCGGTCGAGTGCTCTGTTGCTTGCCTCCTGCTCAGCTCGATTGCGCGCTTGTTGTGCGGCTTGTTGTTGTGGGGCCTGCTGCGCCGGCTGCTATTGCGCCGCTTCCTCTGCTGCCCATTGTTGCGCAGCCTCCTGCGCAGCATGGTCCCGAATCATATCGTCCTAAGCAAATGCTGATAGTCGAAACGCGCGTTGCAGGTACCCGAACCAGGTTTGGAAGAAGGCCTTCGTCAAACCAGCGTCAGGAGCGAATAGATCCCATGCGTGGTAGGCGCCGGGAAACACATGAAGCTCGGTTGCTATACCGCTCTGCAGAAGGCGGGTAGCGTAATCCACATCCTCATCGCGGAACACGTCGAGCTCGCCGACGATGATGCACGTCGGCGGGAGGCCATGGAGCGCGGCGGTCCGTGCCGGCGCAGCGTAGGGCGATACATCCGGAGCGCCGGCGGCGGCGCCGAGGATCAGCTTCCAAGCCGCGAGGTTGTTCTCACGGTCCCAGACCCCGAGGCCGCTGATCTCGCGTGCGGACGGGGTGTCGTTGCGGTCGTCGATCATGGGATAATTCAGCGACTGGAACAGCGGCATCGGCGCTCCCTCGTCGCGGATCATGAGCGCGGTCGCCGCCGCAACACCGCCACCGCCGCTGGCCCCCGCAATGCCCAGCCGCTCCGGATCGGCGCCGAGCGCCGTCGCCTCGCCGCAGAGCCAGCGCCAAGCGGCAAGCCCATCCTGCGCCGCGGCGGGCGCGCGCGCTTCCGGGGCGAGGCGATAGTCCACCGAGACGACCATGCATCCCACCTCGCCGGCGATCCGCTTGAGGTAGGCGTCCTCCTGAGCTGCAAAGCCGAGCACCTGCCCGCCGCCGTGGAACCACAGCATGGCGGGAAGCGCCCCGCGTACGTTTGTCGGCCTGAACAACCTGAGCGGCACGGGCGCATTGCCGGAACGGGTAGCCTCGTTCTCCTCGACCAGCACGCCGACGTTGGCGGCGGACGCAGCCTCGCCCTGCGCCGCCATCTGCCGGATCAGCTCGCGCGTGCCGTCAAGATCGCCGAGGTCGAAGACGCGCCCGTTTACCTTAGGAACGGCCGCCAGCGCGTCGGCGAGCTCAGCATCGATCCGATCGTGAAGCTTTTGATTTCCCTCGATCATAACAGTTCTCCTGTTCGTCACATGAACCGGGCAAATGCTCCGGCCGTCGTGCAAGGCCTGTCGACGCGAATTTTCGTCGCCGCGTAGCTTAATTGGAATAATCAGGGCGCTCGATGTCGGCGAGGATGCCCACCTGCTGCGGCGTCCAGCCCAGAATTTCGCGTGTCTTCGTACTCGACGCGGGACCGTTGCCGGCCACGAACATGGCCAAGCCTCCAAAATGGCTTTCGGCCTGCCCTCCGGTCAGTGATTTGGCAGGCAGACCGAGCTGCCGGCCGATGGCTTCGGCGATGGACCTGTAGGGGACGCCTTGCTCCGCGATGGCGTGGTAGGCTTCACCTTGCGCGCCGCGCTCGAGCGCGAGGCGGTACACACGCGCGCAATCCAGTCGGTGCACCGCCGGCCAGAGATTCTGTCCGTCTTCGACATAAGCGGAGAAGCCTTTCTCTCGCGCCACGGCGGCGAGCATGGGCACAAAGCCACGCGTCTCGCCCTGTCCATGCACCGAACGCGGATTGCGGACCACAGACGCGTGAAGCCCCCGGTCCGCAAGGGCGAAGGTAGTTTGCTCGGATGCACGCGGGAAGGCGGGATCAACGGGCGGCCGCGCATCTTCGGAGAAAACCTTGCCGGGAGGCGTCAGGAGGACGCCTCCTGTCGTGACGATCGGCCTGTTCGAGCCAGCGAACACCTCACCGAAGACATCCAGCGCCCGGCGTTCCTCCTCGCTCATTTCCACGATCTTGGTCATGTCGAGGCCGAATGCCGTATGCACCACCCCGTCGGCCTCGGCCGCCGCGAGCCGCAGAACATCCAGGTCGTCCACGGCGCCCAGTACCGGCGTGACGCCGGAGATGAGCTCGGCGGCCGTCTCTTTCGAGCGGACCAAGCCGCGCACCTGATGACCGGCGTCGAGCAGTTCCCGGGCCACGGCAGAACCGATCCAACCGTTCGCCCCGGTGAGAAATACGCGCATGACAAACTCCTGTAGTTTCGGCGAGGACGTGGTATCCAGCCTGTCAGAGGCTGACATAAGTGGTATGTCAGTAACTGACAAGGGGTGAGCGGCGGTGCCGAAGGGCGATGTTGATGTTCGTGAACGCCTCCAGCGGGCGGCGCTCGAGCTCTTCCGCGAGCATGGCTACGACCGGACTACGGCGGCCGGGATCGCTGCCCGCGCCGGCGTGACCGAGCGGACCTTCTTCCGGTACTTCCCCGACAAGCGCGAGGTGTTGTTCGAAGGGGCGATCGTCTTGCAAGACGCGCTGACCGCTGCGATTGCTGAGGCGCCTCAGGAACTCGGGCCGCTCGGCACATTATTCGAGGCTTTCCGGTCAGTGGCCCCTCTGCTGGAGAACAACCGCCCATACTCCAAGCCGAGGTTTGATGTGATCTCCAGCACGCCCGCGCTCGCCGAACGGGAATTGGCGAAGCTGGCCGCCCTGACCGAGGCGTTGGCCCAAGCGCTGCGGGCACGCGGCGTCGCAGACCTTCCAGCCGTTCTCGCCGCCCGAACGGGGATGGCAGCCTTCGCCCATGCGACGATCTCCTGGCTCGAAAAGCCGGAGCCAGGGCTCGTCGAACGCCTCGACGCCGCATCGCGCGAACTTAAGGCGCTGCTGGTCTGAATCGGTTATCTGCTCCGCGCGACAGCAATAACACGGCAAACGGTTTTGGCCGCGTCGCCGGCAACTTTCTGATCACTAGAATTGGCTTGGGCGGAAGCGAATCTACTAAATTCCATGGTCTTGACGCTCGAAAGTTGCCGGCGAAGCGACCAGGACCGTTTGCCTTGACAGTGCCGCCAGATACATATGTTCGAGCATTAGTGACATCGTGCTCCGTTGATCGGACCCACTCTCATCTCACCAATGACCGCTTATGTCGGGCTGGTCAGAAGCCTTGCGACGGCTCGCGCCGCTGCTGTGAGCCGAACGTGTTTCGGGTGGCACAGCTTCCACCCGCCTGACGGCGGAAGATAACGGACTAAGAGCGGGGCGAGCTTGCCCTTCGTGATGAAGCGGACGGCGTGAGATTCGAGCACGTAGGCGATGCCGACGCCACGAAGCGAAGCGGCAACGGCCGCGTCGCAATGCGAGACGATCAGCGTACCATTGACTGCTACCATCTCCGGTCGACCATCGATCTGAAATCGCCAGCCCTGCAGTTCCCCGCCGATCGGGCGCCAGCGGATGCAGCGATGCTGCGACAGCGCATCGGGCGAGAGCGGCTCGCCCTGCGCCGTCAGATAGCCGGGCGAGGCTACCACGACGTGGCGGAGATCGCCGCCGAGGTCGAGCGCGACAGTGTCCCCCTCTACGAACGCCGCGCGTCGGATCACCAGGTCGTGAGCGCCGTCGACGGCCTCGGCCGGCGCGTCGTCGATTGACAGGTCGAGCGTGACGTCAGGCAGAACGTGGTGCAAACGTTCCAGCATCGGCTCAACCCGTGCGAGATACGCGGGACGCGGCGCGTGCAGGCGAACGGTGCCTGTTGGCCGCACCCGGCCGTCCCGCGCCTCGCTGAGCGCCGCCTCCATCTGGTCGAGAGCCGGGGCGAAACGCTGGAGCAGGCGCTCGCCCGCGCTCGTGGGCGCGACACGCCGAGTGGTGCGGGTGAGCAGGGTGACGCCGAGCCGCTCCTCCAGCGCGCGCACGGTCTGGCTGAGCGTCGAGGGAGAGACCCTGAGCTGTTCGGCCGCGCGCGCGAAGCTGCGACGGGCCGCGACCTCGGCGAAGGCGCGCAGCTCGGCAAATTCTGTGGCTCGCATTGCGTGACCTTACAGAACAATGACTGTGGATTATAGCCCATAGTCGCAGATCGAGTCCGCGCTTAGGTTTGTGCTATGGCATCGGACCAATCACCCGCTCGAACGGCCGTCGTTGTCGCGGCGGTTACGCTTGCAGCGATCAGGGGCGTCGCGGCTTGGCGGCGGACGACGCCTGCGCGCACCATCCGCAGCGCGTTTGCCGCCTGGGCGCAAGGCACGGGCTCGATCTATGACCTGATGGACGAGGGCGCCGAGATCGTCATTCCGGGCACGACCGAGCACAGTGGAACATATCGCAAGGACGCCTTCCTGGCCGAGGTGGCCGGGCCGTTCGTCGCGCGCTTCTCCGCGCCGCCGTTGCCAAGTCTTGTCGCGCTGTGGAGCAACGGGCCCACTGTCGTGGTCCAGGCCGAGGCCGGCGGGACCACGCGCGACGGTGCGGGCTACGCCAACGCCTATGTGTTCATCTTCGAGTTCGCGGGGAAGCGGGTCGCCCGCGTGACCGAGTTCCTCGACATGACGGCGTTCGAGGCGGTGTGGGATCGTGTGAAGCCGATGCGCCATGGCGGGTGAACGTACGATGCGGCGCTGGGTCATCGACCGGCATGGCCGCAATGCACTTCGCATTGATGAGACTTTCGTGCCCTCACCGGGAGCGGGGGAGCTCCTCGTGAGGGTATCGGCGGTTGCGCTCAACGCGCGCGACCTCATGATGATCGAGCATGGCATGGGCGTGCCGCTGCACTTCCCCTTTGTGCCGGGGTCCGACATGGCGGGGGTGGTCGAGGCAATCGGCGATGGCGCGAGCCGGTTCCATCCGGGCGACCGGGTGATCGCGAACTTCCTGCCCGAGTGGATCGACGGTCGGCCGGGCGGCTCCGCGAGCGATCCGTCCTACCGGACGCTCGGCGGCCATTTTCCGGGCGTGCTCGCTGAGCACGTCTGCTTTCCCGAGAGCTGGTTCACGCGCGCGCCCGACAGCCTCGACGACGCGGGCGCGAGCACGCTGCCCGTCGCGGGCCTGACCGCCTGGTTCGCGCTGGTCGAGCAGGGTCGGCTCAAGGCCGGGGATACGGTGCTGATCCCGGGCACGGGCGGCGTCGCCTTGTTCGCGCTCCAGCTCGCAAGGGCGCACGGGGCCGAGGTGATCGTCACCTCGTCCAGCAGCGACAAGCTGCGGCGCGTCCTGGCCTTCGGTGCCAGCCACGTTGTTGACCGGGCCGTGGACAACGTGGTGGCCGAGGTTCTGGCGATCACCGGCGGCCGCGGGGTTGATCACGTGCTGGACCTAGTGGGCGGCGACAATTTCGCGCGCTCGATCGCGGCGGTCGCGCCCGGCGGCCGGGTCTCGGTGATCGGGCTGTTGGAAGGCATTGAGCTTCGCGCGCCGACCGTCCCGGTCCTGCTCAAGGCGCCGGTCATCCAGGGCATAGTAACTGGTCATCGCCGGGCGCTGGAGGACCTCGTCCGCGCAGTCGATCGCATTGGGCTGAACCCGGTGATCGATCGCCGCTACGCCTTTGCAGACCTTCACGCCGCGCTCGACCACCTCGCCGCCGGTCCGTTCGGCAAGGTCGTCGTCGACGTCGCCGCATCCTGAGGAGCTACTCATTCATGATGGATCTCTCGAAACGAAGCGCCCTGATCGTGATCGATCTGCAGGAAGGCATCCTCGACCCCGAGCCGGTGCCATACGGCAAGGCGCAGGTGGTCGAGCGGTCGGTCGCCCTCGCGCGCGCCTTCGCTGCTGCCGGGATGCCGATCGTGCTTACCGTTACCAATTTTGCGCCCGGCTATGCCGACGCGCCCAAGGGAGCGGTGGACGCGCCCTGGGCGTTGCCGGTAGAAGGTTTGCCCCCGAGCTTCGCCACGCTGGTCCCGGAGGTCAACGCGCTTCCCGCCGTCGTGCGCATCGTCAAGCGTCAGATGAGCGCCTTTTTTGGAGCGGAACTTGACCTTCAGCTGCGCCGCCGCGGGTGCGATACGGTCGTCATCTGTGGCGTCGCCACCAACATGGGTGTCGAGGCGACCGCCCGCATGGCGTTCGATCTCAACTACCACGTCGTGATCGCCGAGGACGCGTGCGGCAGCGTCGCGCCGAGCCTGCACGAGTTCGCAGTCGAACGCATCCTGCCGCGCATCGGCAGGGTTCGTCCGACCGACGAGATCGTGCGAGCCGTTCAGGCGAGCTGAGGGCGCCGGTTCGCGTGCGACATGACGTTCACCAAGCCCGGCAGGGGAGCTCAGCCGACGGCTTTGTCAAACCAAACTGGCCTTTTCCGGCCGAGCTGGTCTAGCCTGCCTGGATGACCCAGCCCAAGAACCCCTTCCGCTACTTTGGCTCGTCGCCTGAGGTGATCCGCCTCGTAGTCATGATGTACGTCCGGTACCCGCTGTCATTGCGCAACGTCGAGGATCTCCTGGCGCAGCGTGGCATCGACATCTGCCACGAGACGGTTCGGCTTTGGTGGAACCGGTTCGGGCCGATGTTCGCAGCTGAGATCCGCAAAAAGCGGGTCGACGCGATGCGGGCTCACACCCATTGGCAATGGCACCTTGATGAGGTCTACGTGAAGATCAACGGGCAGATGCACTACCTCTGGCGCGCGGTCGATCACGAGGGAGAGGTGCTGGAATCCTTTGCTACCAAGGAACGCGATAAGAAAGCTGCTCTGAAGTTCATGAAGAAACTCATGAAGCGGCACAGCTGCGCCAAGACGATCACCACAGACGGCTTGCGCTCTTATGGCGCGGCGATGAAGGAACTCGGCATAGCCGACCGACAGCAGGTCGGCCGATATGCGAACAATCGTGCCGAGAACTCGCACCAGCCGTTCCGAAGGCGAGAGCGAGCGATGCTCAGGTTTCGCCGAATGAAGACGCTACAGAAGTTCAGCTCAGTTCACGCCGCCTTTCATAACCACTTCAACCAAGAACGTCACCTCGTCAGCCGCAACGACTACAAAGACCGAAGGTCGGCTGCCATGGCAGCGTGGGAGCATGTCGCGGCGTGAGTCGAGACCCGGCCAACCTTAGGCGAACAGAGACTTGTAGCGGTTGGACTGACAGCACCCCATCCCACGCTCACGTTCCGGCCCGTCAATCGGCCGGTCGTCGAGCAGAACCTCGCCGGCGCTATGGGTTTCCAGCACGGCCAGAATGCGGATGAGTGCAGACTTCCCGCAGCCCGATGACCCGATGATGCAGAATATCCCGGCGATGCGTCTGAACCGAGATGTCGTGAAGGGCTGTGACCTCGGCCTCGCGGCTTGCAAAAATATGTCAAGGTTTTCGACGCGCAGGACAACGTTGCGCCGTTTCATCCGGCTCAAGCGTGCTTGCACGGTCTCCGACTGATCCAGGTAGGAGACTGGCCGTTCAGTCACTTTGGTCAGCCCGGCAGGCCCGCGTGGTCCCACGGGAACAGCCGCCGCCCGAGTTTCCGGGAGTTCGAACCGCTGCTCGAGTCTCTCGATATCAGAACGACTTTGAAATGGACCACCCATGACAAAAAGAGTCTGCATTGATTAGCCGCGGCGAGTCGGGCAGAACGAATCAATGCCGATCCACGAAAATTCTCCTTTGAGATGCTGGATTAGCTCATGACGCGAATTGCAATAATCAGTACGCCACGATCTGGGAACACATGGGTTAGATCAGTGCTGGCTCGTGCACTCGACTTAGATCAGTTAACAGCTCACAGTCTCTACGATTTGCCGACAGAACTGCCACATAGGCTCATCCTTCAACTTCACTGGTATCGAGAACCGAAGTTTCAGTCATTCTTGCAAGCCAACGGCTTCCAAACCTTGGTTCTGGCAAGACATCCTCTCGACGTTCTGCTGTCGGTCTTGCACTTTGCGCGGGGCGAGGCCGAGGTGGCTTATTGGCTCGGTGGGGACGCCGGTTTGCCCGCCGACATGGGAGCTTCGGAACCGATGTCGAAGGTTTTTCGTGTGTATTCGACAGGACAGGGCGCTGCAAATCTTCTCAGCGTAAGCTACCAATGGTGGCAAGAGCCCACTGCCGTGACAGCGCGATACGAGGATTTGGTGCGCGAGCCCGCAAAAGGCTTTGAACGATTGGTGGCGGCATTAGGCGGAGGGCGGGAGCACTCGTTAAAAGAAGCCCTCAGCATCGACTGGCTGTCGGTGTTTCAGTCCTTGCCCAACCGGCATGGTTGGCATGGTAAATTGGGGCTGTGGCGCGAACTCATCACTACGGACATGGCGTTGCGGATATACTTTCGTCACCGCCGGGTTTTTCAAAGGCTTGGCTACTCGATTCCGATTACCTTGCGCGCTCGTCATGCCGCCGAACGTAATTGGAAGCGCCTGGCTTAGGAACTCGTTCTAGGCCGAGCATTCGAATGCGAACGAAACTCGACGTTTTGCAATAGTGGCCTGCGTTCATTGCTATGAGATCCCGGCGTTCGGCAAAGCCAGAATGTCTATGTGATCAACGCCTCGCCTGTCATAAGCCGCCATCACCTCGTGCCACCGTTGGCCGATCGAAAGGACCGATCCGTCCGGCTCAATAACTGAGATACTATAGTTATGTCTTCCAAACCACCGTAAGTAATCTTCACCGCCGATCCCTGAAATGCCGGGCAGAAGACCGGGTGCAAACTCACTTATGATGGCTGGACGGCAGCGCGTGATTATTTGCTCACAACCAAGCATTGCCTTATACTCGGCGCCATCAACATCGATCTTAATAAGATCGATGTGTTGCTTTTCAGGAACGATACTATCCAGCGCCACACAGGAAACGATCCGGGCGTTGAGCAAAGCAGTGATTTCTTCAGGCGGAGCCGAGGTGGTGCCGGTCGAATACGAAGTCGTTAAAACCATGACCCCTGCGCTGGCCGCTGCTGCGAACGGCAACACGATCATCTGGCCGAACATGTTGAGCCGCCGGCTCGCTTCCAGAAGTTTTACGTTCTGATGATTGGGCTCCACCGCGAAAACACAGCCCTTGGGACCGACTATGGACGCAGAAAGCATCGCATAATAGCCGATATTGGCGCCGATATCGAGGACGCTCATCCCCGGCCTGAGCAACCTACGGAAGACGGTGGTAACGTCATGCTCGTAAATGTTCTCTCGCACGAATTTGCCGACAGCACTGTCGTTGATGTCGGAGAATATCCTGAAGTCGGGTAGGTCCGCGATGACGTAATCGGCCGGTATTTCTTGTGTTAGTCCGCGCCTGGCGAATTCTAGGCTGGTGAGGTAGCTCGTCACCACCTGGCCGAGCGGCTCGCCCACATGCATCATGTGTCCGGTCCATTCCTCGGGGTTGGGATTACGGCCCAGCAGCAAGCGGAAGCAGGAAACAATGTCCGCTTCGGTCGTCCTGGCATCGTAATGCCGTAGCCAGGGCTTGGCCGATGTGTCAGCGGGCTCTGCCGGAGCGCGAGAGGCGCGAATTTTCTGGAGGCCGTCCAGAAAACGATTCAATCGGCGAACTCCTTGGTCTGCAATTCCGAGTATGACGCCTCCGATCGGATCGCTGGGGGCGTTGTTTCCGCGAACTCATGACGCTGATCCCATGCCTGGTTCACGATCAGTCCGGTGACCATGCCATGCACCTGCCGCACGATTTCGCTCCAAGAACGCGATTGAATCCATTTTAATCCCGCATCCTGTAGATCTTGTCTGGAGCTAGGATTGGTTAGAAGTGCCGCGACGGAAGTGGCAATGCCGGCCGGCGTTCGGGCGTCGAGGCGGCTGATCGCATCTTCCGCTTCATCAAAGATCGGGATCGAAGAGACCGCAATCGGGGCCCCGCTGGACAGGCAGGAGCGTAGAGCAGCACTGGAGGACTCATTGGTCCGCTGATAGGGTAACACAACGAGATCGCAGCCGCTGAGCAACTCCAACGAGCGCTCATGCGGCAGGAAATCGGTGAACCAGTCAATGCTTGACGTGATGCCGAGAGACTCGGCCAGTACCTGACAAGCGCGCCGCTCTGCTAGCGACTCCGGCGCATCGTGTAGCGCGTTTATCAACCGAAGTCTTAGTTTTGGCCACGTTTTCTGAAGCAGAGGAAGTGCCGAGATCAGTTGTCCCAGACCCTTTGGCGGCAGCAGAAATCCGTAGCAACCGATAACCGGCACATCGGTAGTAGTGAGCGGCCTCGCTGGCGGCGCGGGGCCCGTTGCTGCCAGCACGCCTTGAGGTATCATCACTACATTGTCGAACAAGCCGAGGCCGTAGAGGAAATTAACGTCCGCAACCGTGTGCACGATCACCCGTGCAATGTTGCGTAAAGCTTGGAGCGCGATTTCACGATCCGCTGCTGGAAGTTCGCGAAGATGAAGCGTGCTATGCAACGTGACCACGAGGACTCGCTGTCGCAGCCTAGGGTCGTTCAGTAACGCAGCCAGGCTCAACCAGCTGATCAGCCCGGGCTGATGCTGGATCATCAGCACATCGGGATCCTCTCGGCTGACGGTCGCCGCCAACCTATTTAAATCTGGGTCTGTCCCGTGCCAGGAAGGTAATACCTTGAGCATACCATCCTCCAGTGGCGCAGTTCTGTCATCGCAGAGAATGGCGAGGCGGTCGCCGGGCGACACCAAGGCCTGGAAAATCGACAAGTAGTTGCGGGTATATTCGGCAACGCCGCAGCGCACATCCCACGAGCTTATCCAGGCGAAACAGAGCGGCCTCGCGCGCGGCATGAGTAGGATATCGACCGTTGCATCGGCCACCCGGCCGGCCCATTCGGCGTTGCTCAGGCGGTGCAAGACCGCCTCACGCGCCGTGGCGGCGCGGGTTTGCATTGTGCCGTCACTTGCCCTTTCGTCGAAGAGCGAGCGTAGAGACGCGACGAGCGCCGTTTCGTCTGGTTCGAACCACAGCGACGATCCGGCTTGTAGATGGCTCCGGGAGTGCTGCGCCTGAAACGGTAGAAAGTGAGCGTCGTGCTCGGTTAGAAAATCCATGTGGCCGCCCGCGCCGGTGACGATCAGCGGCAGGCCGGCGGCGACGGCCTCAGCGGCGGGTATATTGAAACCCTCTCCCCGGGTCGGTAGTACAGCCGCGTCGGCTTCACCGTATAGCGCGAGGAGTTCGTCCTGATCCATATCATTTTCGATAAGCACAATCTCCGGCAGGTTGTGGTGGACCTGGCGGAGCCGCGCGATCTGCTGCGAAGTCTCATTATGCGGGTTAGGAAACGTCTTTATAATAAGGCGAACGGGGCGATCGCCGTTGGTGTTCGCGAAGGCGCGAGCGAAAGCGTTAAGCAAAACGTCTACACCCTTGCGCGGGAAAGCCGAGGAGACATGTAGGAAGGTAAAAGCTTTTTCTTTGTAGCAGGACGGCGGCCGCGCGTCGCCTAGCATGGCAAAGCTGGAGAGTGGCGGTGCGTATCCGACGACACGCACGGGGATGCAAAGACCGCTGTCCAAAAGCGCCTTGGCAACAAATCGGGATGGGGCGAAGACGGCGTGGAATGCGCTATTGAGCAAGGCAATGGTAGAGGCGGAAACAAGCGATTCTTCCCAGAAGAAGTACGCCGCCAGGATGTCCGGGTGCGCCGAGCCAATCGGTGGTACATACAACGGGTAATGCTGGCTAATCGCCACCAAGGGCCCTGTGCCCGGCATCGGCGCCATCAGGCGTTGCAGTCCAGCAAGTTCGGCTGCCGGCACCCCGCCAAGATAGGATGTCGGCACGGTTTCGATTGGTTGAATGCGTACATGCGCGGGGTGCTCGCGCGCCAGCGCAAGTGCCAGCGACCGATTGACAGCAGCAAGACTGTAGGTGCCGTTAAAATGGCCGGTGATGGTAAAGTTCAGATGCGGGCTTAATTCTCGCCTTATCTTAGTGTCCATCGGAGGCTCGGCGCCGGCCAGCAGCAGCGCCTGCACCAGCGCTGGGATATGGTGAGCCAGCCTGAACCGATCAAGATTTCCGCGGTTCTCCCGGATCATTTCCGACCGCAAGTCGGCGTCGCTCGCGACAGCGACCATGACATCCGCAACCGCGGCCGCCTCGCGGCTGAAGAGGATCGAGTTGGCATCGTAGCCTTGCGCGCTCATCGTAAAAGGCACCCCGCCGGCGGCGTAAGCGATTACTGGCAGATCATGCGCCATCGCTTCGATCAGTGGCACGCCGAAGCCTTCATGCTGGCTCAGCGACACGTACAGATCGGCGCGGTCGTACCAACTATGCAGTTCGTCATCCGACACCTGACCGGTGATCTGCACCATCTGACGCAGGCCATGGGCCCCAATCCGTTCAAAGACCGCTTCAAGATAATCCTCTCCGCCGCCCTCGAACCTGCCGACCATCACCAACTGGCAGTGCCCCTTAAAGCGCCGCCGAAAGGCATCAAAGGCGTCCACCAGTTCCAGCTGACCCTTGTTTTCGACAATTCGGCCGACGAAAAGCACGGTAAACGGATCCTCGGCAAATCGGCCTTTGCCAGGATTGGCACGCACCCGCAACGCATCTACGTCGAACAGCAATGGGCAAACCACAACACTCTCATAATTATGTTGGCGAAGCTCGAGCGCATTGTAACGGCTCACCGCCAGTGCAGCCGCAACGCGGGGGCGCCAAAAATCAAGTTGCGCCCGACCAATATCCGCAAGTCTCGCGACCTCTGGAATACTACGCAAAAAGTTCGCTGGCGTAATGTTGTGGTACATCAGGATTTTCGGCGCGGGCAGCGCGGCCAAACGTTCAGTCTGGTAGTAGCCCAGTGAGTGCTGGACGATCAGAATGTAATTTTCGTGCTCGGGCAAATCGTCAAGCAGCAGCAACTGGTCGGCCAGCATTTCGTCACGGTACTGCACATAGATGTCGCTGCGGTAGCCAAGTCCACGCAATATTTTTTGGGTGAGCAGCATGGAGTTCGTAACGGCATCCCCAAAGGAGGAGCCGGGATGAAACTGGTGCACCGCGCGCCGCAAGGAAGCGCCAGATACCCGCCACGCAGGCACCGCCGCTATCGGCAGCGTAGCAACTGCCATAGAAGTCGTAGATAATTCGGCAGACGGTACTAAGAGCGCTGAATCTACAGTGGTGACCAACATCGTGGGACGTTTTTTAGCGAATAATTTACGTGCCAGACGGGCGAGCGGCAGCACTAGCCGCAAGGCGCGGGGACCGTCTTCCCAGCGCAGCTCGAAGGCCAGTCGGTGCAAGATCTCCCAGTGATAACGGCCCTGACTTTCGGCGTGTTCCAAGGCTTGTTCCGCGGCGAGCAGGCGTTCGTGTGCCTCGGCGCGCAGACGTTGTTGAACTCCTGAGGCTTGCCGAGCCTCTTCAAGACTTTGTCGCAGTTCTACAAGTTCCGCCGCCGCCTGCTGTTGCCGCCGTTGTCGCAGGCGGCGTTCTTCCTCCAGCAGTTTGACCTCGTTGAGGCGGCCGTTTAATTGCCGCTCTACGTCCTGCCGCAACTGTCGCTCTTCCTGCTGCTGGGCGCGCCAGGTCTGAATCTTGAAGTCGTATTTGTCAAAGTTGTCGAACGAATTCGGTGGCAGTTGAAAATGCTGCTTTAGCCGGTCGTAGTGTTCCCGCGAAACGTAAAATCGGTTCAAGCCGTCGAACCAGACGAATACGTAATCGGCAGCCAGGATGACCGGCTCCCATTCGACGGCAGCGTCAGTGGTCAGAGGTTTCGTTGCTTCCAGCAGAACAATCCAAGGACGGAAACTCAAGAAGTCTCCGCCGGCGAGCACCTCTTCCTCCGCTCCTTCGACGTCAATTTTGAGAAAGTGAATCTCTCGCGGCGCGAAGCGGCGGCAGATCTCCGCGAGGGTCGTCGACTCTACCTCACGCTGTTCCACCGTCCAGCCAGCTCCATGGTGCTCCTCGGCGATCCGCGCGTCTAGGGTTGACAATCCACTGCCGTTAATTTCGTGGAAAGTCCGCGTGCCCGGCACCCTACCGAGGGCGACACTCAGATTGATGTCACCCGGACGCGCGGCATCCAGTTGACTAAAATAATGTTGGGCTGGTTCGATGTTTATGCCCCGCCACTGCCGCTCATAAAAGGCCTGTGTGACGCTCATATCGACAGGGTCGGCTGCCCCAACGTCAATGTAGAAGCCATTTTGTACGTCGCTTAAGGCGCGCCACAACATAACGTCTTCAAAGTTCTGAGCGTATGAAATGAACCTCATTAGCCCACCATAGATGATAAATACCCGTTACAGGAAGTTACCGGGAACCTCCAGACAAGCAAGATTTCGCGAGGCGGCAGCGGTAACCGCTTGATCAGTTTGAATTAGGCTTTTTTGCCCGATCCGAACAGTAGCTTCCTACGGTCGTTAAACTCACCTATGCTATTGGTTCGTAAAGCGTTCAACCAGGCTAGCTTCCGGGAGCGTTGTAGTGAGTATTGTGGTCAAAACAGGCGTATGGTCAGTCATGCGGAAGCTGGCAGATCAGCCGTTTGCTGCTCGCAAACCGGCGTCCCAGCTCTCTGACGCACCTCTCGCCTCCACCACTGCAAAGACCCTTGAACTGGAGCAATTGGCGGAACTATTGGTCGCACAGGGTCAATGCGATCTACGGACGATCGCGCGAGCGCGTTCTATGGCGGCCGAGAGCGGGGAGCCGATGGACGTCGTGCTGATCCAGCTCGGTCTTGTTTCCGAACGTGGCTTGGCACGCGCCTACGCCGCACTGATCGATTGCCCGCTAGCAGGTCCGGAACGCTACCCCGCACTTGATCCGCTGTTGCCCGAGGGCTTGTCCGGCCGCTTCCTTCGGCGCGCCCGGGCGCTACCTGTCGCGCTCGATGCGGGCGTGGTTACTGTCGCGCTCGCCGATCCGTTGGACTCTTTCACGGTTAATGCAATCGCTGCCGCGACCGGTCTAACGGTCCGGCGGGAGGTCGCCCTGCCGATCGAAATCGACGCGGCGCTGGACCGGCTTTATCCTGAGACGGTCGACGCCGCCCCCGGTAAGACAGCCGAACATACTGGGCTAGAAGACGATGCCGAGCGGTTAAAGGACCTCGCAAGCGAGGCGCCGGTCATCCGCCTTGTCAACCAGATTATCTTCCGCGCCGTGGAAACGCGGGCCTCGGACATACATCTGGAACCGTTCGAGGACCGCTTGCGGGTCCGCTACCGATACGATGGCGAGTTGCACGAGGCCGAAAGTCAGCCCGCGCAACTGGTGCGGGCAATTACCTCCCGCGTGAAAATCATGGCGCGGCTCGACATCGCCGAGCAGCGCCTGCCCCAGGATGGGCGGATCAAGCTCGCGGTGCGCGGCCAAGAAATTGATATCAGGGTTTCCACCATTCCGGCGCTGCATGGTGAAACGGTGGCTTTACGTATTCTGGACCGTAGTGCGGTTGCGCTGGATTACGACGCGCTGGGTTTGCCACGCGCCATCGTCAACAAGCTGGATGCCGCGCTGGCCCTGCATAACGGTATCGTACTGGTTACCGGGCCGACTGGCAGCGGCAAGACCACGACCCTCTATACGGGGCTAAGCGGCCTCAACGTCACGGCTCGTAAGATCGTCACAATCGAGGATCCAATAGAATTTCAGCTTGCCGGTATCAATCAGATACAGGTCAAGCCTCAGATTGACCTCGATTTTGCGATGCTGCTGCGGGCAATCCTGCGGCAGGATCCCAATGTCATCATGGTTGGTGAGATTCGGGATCTCGAAACAGTGCAGGTGGCGGCGCGGGCGGCATTGACCGGTCATCTGGTGCTGTCGACCGTGCACACGAACTCGGCGGCCGCCACCATTACCCGGCTGCGCGACATGGGGCTCGAGGATTATCTGATCGCCGCGACCCTGCGCGGCGTGCTGGCCCAGCGCCTGGTTCGCCGATTATGTTCGGCCTGCAGGGAACCTGCACCAGCGGCGCCGGAGCTAGCGCGGCGGCTTGACCTGGAGCGGCGTGCGTCGGGCAAGGCCACACTTTGGCATCCAGTCGGTTGCGCTGAGTGCCGAAACACCGGCTATCGCGGTCGGCTGGCGATCGCGGAGTTTCTGGATCCCAGTCCCGTGATTGAACAGCTGATCTTCGCGCGCGCCGATCAGGCCGAAATCGAACGCGCGGCGGTTGCCTCCGGCATGTTGACGATGTTCGACAGCGGGCTGGAGGCGGCACTTGCCGGGATGACAACGATCGAGGAAGTCATGCGCACCATTCGGCCTGATCTCTAATGCTATCATTGTACTGATGCCCGCGTTTCGGTTCGTCGCAGTCAACCGGGCCGGCCAGATCGTCCAAGGTCAGATGGACGGCCCGGACGAAGCCCATGTCATCGCCAGCCTGCAACGCGACGGCAACATCCCGATGCGGGCTGAGCCGGCGAACCGCCGGTCGTTCTTCGCCGGGCTACTGAATGTCGATCTGCGTCGTGGCGGGCTTGGCGGCCAGGCGGTGATGAACTTCACCCGGGAACTGGCGATCATGCTCGGGGCCGGCCAGGATCTCGATCAGTCGCTTCACTTCCTCGCATCGAACGCCCGCCAGCCGCGATTGGGTAAAAGCCTTGGGCAACTGCGCGACGCGGTGCGGGATGGCGAGTCGCTTGCCGCCGCGTTGGCCGCGCAGCCGAAAAGTTTTTCACGGCTCTATGTCGGGCTGGTCCGCGCCGGCGAGGCCGGCGGTGCGCTGGCTGCCACGCTGGAGCGGCTATCCATGCTGCTTGAGCGGCAGCGTCGGCTGACCGCGACGGTTTGGTCGGCAATGATCTATCCGGGGCTGATGGGTTTGGTTGCGGTTGCATCCGTGACGCTGTTGCTTACAAAAGTGTTGCCGCAGTTCGTGCCGCTATTTGTGCAGAACGGCGCCCCGATGCCAGAGTCGCTGCGGTTCCTGCTCCACAGTGGGAGCTTTGTGGGCCGGGATGGTCCTTTTCTTCTGGCGATGCTCGCAGGGCTGCTCTTGTTCGGCCGACAATGGCTCCGCATGCCTCGCCCGCGCCTCGCCGCCGACCGGCTCCTGCTGCGCCTGCCGGGAGTGGGCGCCTTGCTAAGGGATGTGCTTGCCGCACGCTTCACCCGCACCTTGGGTTCACTGCTGTCAAACGGCGTGGCGTTGATCCCGGCTTTAGGGATCGTGCGGGACGCAATCGGCAACCGAGCCGCGGTGGAGGCGATCGAGCAGGCGACGGCAAGCGCCAAAGGCGGCGGCGGCCTGGCGCGGCCGCTTGCGACGGCGGGCATCTTCCCGCAGCAGACCACGCATCTGCTGCAACTTGGCGAGGGCACTGGACAGCTAGGCCCAATCGCGCTTCGGATCGCTGACATCCAGGACGAGAAGGTGCAGCTTGCCGTGCAGCGGCTGGTCTCGCTGCTGGTACCGGTGATCACCATCGTCATGGGGGCAATCATCGGCGGGATTGTATCGACCTTGATGCTGGCAATGCTGAGCCTCAACAATCTGGCGGGCTAAGGTGCAAACCGACCCTATCGGCGATACTTGCCGGGTTGAGGGACGAGCACGGCACATGTCAGGCTTCACCTTGATGGAGGTGATGGTCGTTATTGTGATCATGGGTCTGCTGCTGGCTTTAGTTGTGGAGCGCGGCCCGGCGCGGAGCGCCACGCTCACATTGCGGGCAGCAGCCAGCCAAGTCGCGGGGACACTCCGGGCGGAACGCGGCGCGGCCGTAGCGGCGGACCGGCCAGTTACTTTTCTGCTCGACCCGGCGGGCCGCGCCTTCGGCGAGCAGGGATCGATGCGGCCGCTGCCGCCGGGCGTGGTTGCGTCACTTACTACCCGGCCGCCCGGCGGACTGGTTTTTCAGCCCGATGGCAGCGCCTCAAATGGTGTCATTCGTCTGGTGCTTGGCAATATAAGCGCCGTGGTCATGGTGAACTGGCTGACAGGCGACGTCAGCATCGGTCCAGTTGGCGCCATTGCCCAGGATTGAGGCCGGCTTCACGCTGCTCGAAGTGCTGGTGGCCGCGCTGATCGCGGCGCTTGTGCTCGGCTTGCTGTTCGAGGGCTCGATCAACGGCCTAAAGGCGGCCCGGGCGGCGGCAGACTACCAGGAGGGATTGTCGCGGGCGCGCTCGCACCTGGCCGGACTGCTGGTACAGAATTTTACGCCCGGCGCGCAGGATGGCGATGACGGCGGCGGATTTCACTGGCAGACGCAGGAAACGCCGCTCTCGACCGCGACTGTGCCGCCGGGGCAAGGTAGCGGGACGCCGGTACTATACGCGCTCCGCGTCACGATCTCGTGGCAAATGGATGGGGGGACGCGCACCGTCTCCTTGCATAGCGACAGGCTGAGCAGTTTGCCGGCGGCGCCGTGAGCAACAGCAGGGTCAGGACAAAAGCGGCGGCGCAGGCCGGCTTCACCCTGTTGGAGATCATGGTCGCCCTAGTGGTTTTCGGGATTTTGGTGGCTGGATTGGCCCAGGGCGTGCAGTTTGGCTTGCGCGCCTGGAACGGTCAGACGGCGCTGATTGCCCAGCGCGGCGACATGGAAGCCGTCGACAGCGCGCTGCGCGGGCTGATCGAAGCGATGGACCCGGGCAGCGCGCGCGCGACCGCTGCCACGACCATGGTGGGCAAGCCGCACGGCTTCGCTTTTGCGACCGAGTTGCCGGAAGGCGCCGCCGATGCCGATGACCGTCATGCCGATGTCGCGCTGGGCGTTGACGCCAACCATGACTTGGTGCTGCGCTGGACGCCGCATCTGCACGCCGTCCGCCTCGCCGGCGCCGCTTCGATAGAGTCGGACGTGCTACTCGGCGGCGTGGCGCGGGTCGATTTCCAGTACTGGCAAAACAGCACCACCGGCGGGACCTGGAGCGACCAATGGAACAACCCTGGGGCTCCAGCATTGGTGCGGATCCAGATCATATTTAAGGATGATCGAAGCTGGCCGGCCATCGTCGTCGCTACCATGCGTCAGCCGGCGGACTAGTAAAACTTTGATACGCGAAAATGATCAAGCTTGCTTGACCCCAGCTTGACAGGTGCGACCCGTGAATGGCCAACGTCCGAAATGATCAACGACCTCCTGCGATGGTGGATTCGCCAGCTCGCCGATCTCGCGCCGGCCACCTTGCGGGCCAGCGCGGATGGCGCCGACATGCTGGTTGCCGAAATGGCTGCCGATTGGAATGCTGCGTCTGGTCCTGCCGCTAAGTTGAATTTTATCCAACGCCGCAATGGCCGTGACAATCTGCTCGGGCAGTACGCGCCGGGCTCCGAAGCTTTGGCTGGCTTGCTAGCCGCGCTGCACCGGCGCGGACAACCCACGCTGCTTCGGCTGCGAGTTCCAAGCCACTTGCTGCTGGAGCGTGAGGTCGTATTGCCGCTTGCCGCCGAAACGGAACTGAACAACGTTATGCGCTATGAGATGAATCAGCTCACGCCGTTCACAGCGGAGCAGGTATATTGGTCAGCCACGACGCAACGGCGCGACGCCAGGCGCGGCAAGCTAACGCTGCTTCTTTTGATGATCCCGAAGCTACCCTTGACGCCGCTGCTCGGGGCGTTGCGCGATGCCGGGTTGCCTGCGACTGCCATTGAAGTGGCGGAATCGAGTTCGGGCAGCCGTATGCGAGTCATCGGCCTGCACGAGCGCCGCCCCGAAATCGGCTGGCGTAGCCGAATACCTGAAATATTGGGCGTGAGTTGCGCGTCTCTCGCGGTAGTGGCGGTTGCACTGCCTTTCCTTTTGCAATCCCTCCGCGCCGCCGCGCTCAACCAGGAGATCGCGCGGCTTGCGCCACGTGTGCAGCAGATCGAGATGTTGCGTCAGCAGCTTTTAGCCGCCGCCCGCACCGGCAACGCTGTCGCCGCCGCGCGCGCCGAGGTGGGCGATCCGCTGGCCGTGCTGGCAGCGGTAACGCAGGCTTTACCCAATGATAGTTTCCTCACCGAGCTGACATTGAACCACCTACAGCTCAACATCGCGGGCCAATCGGCCGCGGCGGCGGCCCTGCTAGCGGCGCTTTCGGCGTATCCGATCATGACGGATGTGGCTTTTTCGGCGCCAGTTACACGCGACACCGCCAGCCGGAAGGATCTGTTTTCAATCCAGTCCAGAGTTGCGCCGCAATGAGCATGGTGCTGCCGAACGGACGGGGCGGTCGTATCCTCGCGGCGAGCATCGCACTGCTGCTGTTAGTGGTCCTCTGGGTGGGGATTGCGCTGCCGCTGATCGATTTATACGCAGATCGTGCGCAAGCAGTTTATGATCGCGCCGCATCAGTGCGGCGGCAGCTGGCGCTGGTGGCGGAAGAGCCGGTATTTGAACAAGCTATTCACCGGGCCGGTGGAATGGCGCCCTCCGAAGACTTGTTCCTTGCCGGCCCGACGGATGCCATTGCAGGCGCGACGCTCGAACAGCGCGTACAGGCCATGGCAAGCCACGACGGCGCCGCGCTTGCCAGTGCCGAGACGCTCGCCCCGCAAGCCGAAGGGCATTATCAGCGCATTCAGTTGCGCGTCACCGTGACCGGCGACTGGAGCGAGATCATCGCCCTGCTGCAAGACGTCACCACCAGCCGGCCGGTGATGCTTGTGGACGACCTCCAGATTGCGAGCTTGCCGGCGGTGCAGGCCGGCGCGCCCTCGATCAATTCTGTTTTTACGGTCATTGCGTTTCGCGATGGGACCACGCCTCGCGACCACCTCCAAGCGGGCACAAGCTCGTTGACAACGCCATGACGCGCGCCGCCACGATGATGTTGGGGGGCTCGGGGATTGTCCTTGTTGCGCTAATCGTCCTCGAGCTCCGCGACGCCGGCTTATCTACGACGAACCAAAGCGCCGAAGCGGTCGCGTTTCATCCGAACGTTGTGATGAACGGTTCGTCCGTTAACTCGACCGCCGCCTCGGTCGCCTTGGTGCTCGCGCGGCCAGTGTTCAGCCCAACGCGAACCGCGCCCGCGAGGGTGGCGCCGGCCGGTTCGGGTCCGGCCGCTCTGCCGCGGCTGTCGGGCATTATGATCAGCAGTTTTGAGCGGATCGCTGTGTTCACGCCGAGCGACGGGCCACCGATCATCGCGCGTGAAGGTACCCGAATTGACGCTTTTACCGTGCAATCGATCCAGCCGAACAGCGTCATCGTCAGCGGCCCGCATGGCGCGGCCGTGTTGCAGACCAGCTTTGCCAGCGTAACAGCGCAGGCCGCCGCCGCCCCGCCAGCTACGCCGTTTGGTGCGTTCGGCCTCAGCGGTGCAACAGGAAGTCAATGGCTGGATAGCGGGAAGGTTGACCTGCCTAATCCCGCCACTTGGTCTGGGCCACCGATGGTCACGCGATTACCTGTGTCGCACGCGCCTCCCGCCAGCTCGCCGTTGCTGAGTTCTTCGGGTCCGCAGGGATGAGGTTTTGTCTACTGGCTCCGTTGCTCATCGCCGGGCTTGGCGGCTGTGCAACCTCCTTGACGCAAGACGTGCCGCTTTCGCCGCAACAGCCGGTATTGTCGGAACGTGCCACGATGAGCGCGAATAACCCGATCGGCGCAGCCGCGGGAGCCACGGCGGAGACCAGCTATGGCGTGGCGGCGCCGGTGACACTACCCGCCGATGTCGCGCCAAGCGGCGGCAGTGTGACGCTTAACTTTGCGGACACCGATATTCGCACAGTCGCCGCGCAAATTCTCGGCCAGTTTCTGCAGGTCAATTACACAATAGATCCCACCGTGCACGGCACAGCGACTTTTCATTCAACGGTGCCGCTGACAAACGCCCAATTGCTGCCTGTTTTGCAGGCGTTGCTGAGCGAGAATGGAGCGGCGCTGGTGCAGTCCGGCGCATTGTACAACGTGGTGCCTAGCGCCAGTAGCGGCGCCGCCGCCGCGCCGAACACCGGCGCGTCCGGCGCCGCCGATAGCATCGTGCTGCCGCTGCATTACGCGGATGCCGGAACGCTGGCCGCTATGTTGCAGCCGTTCGTCGGCCCCGGCGGCAAGATCGCCGTGGCGCCGAGCGGCAACGGCCTGATCATTGCCGGTGACTCCACAACGCGACAGACATTGGTCAACCTGGTGCAGGATTTCGACGTCGACGCCCTGGCTGGCCAATCCTATACGCTGCTGCCGGTCGATAACGGCTCGGCAAAAACCCTGGCGGATTCACTGCAAACGGCATTGACCGGAAAAGGTGCGGCAAGCGACGTGCGGATCGTGCCGCTGAGCCGGGTCAACGCAATTTTGGTGGTTGCTGCCAAGCCGGACGAAATTTATGATGTCCGGCGGGTCTTCGGGTTGATCGAGAACAACCAGTCGGAAGAGCAGCGCAGCTGGAACGTCTATTATTTACAGGCCAGTGACGCCGACGACTTGGCCTATGTGCTGCAGCAGGCGTTCACGCCGGATAATGTCACCGCCGTGCCGACTAATACGCATTCCGGAGATTCCAGCACAACCTCGACGTCAGCAATTGCCGGTCCCGCCGGCGCCGGTGGCGGGATCGGATCGTCCAACGGAATAGATGGCAGCAACTCGGGCATCGGCGCCGGTAGCACGCAAACCGCGAACACGGGCGCGGCGCCCGACCTTGCAAGCGGCAGTGACACTGCGGCTCCGTCCAGCGCCGCCGGCGCCAACCCCTTGCTAGGCGGCCTTGGCGGCAGCGGTGGCGACCAAAGCGGCGAGGGAAGCGACACGGACGAGATGCGGATCATTCCAGACCCGCAGAACAACTCGCTGCTGATCTACGCCACGCAGAGCGAGGATAATCTGGTCAACGCAATGTTGGCGAAGATCGACATTCTACCACTGGAAGTGCGGATCGACGCGGTGATTGCGGAAGTCGACCTAGACAACGCGCTGCAATACGGTACGCAATTCTTTTTCAAATCGGGCGGCATCAACGGCATTTTGAACAACGCCACCGCCACGCTGACCAACCCGGCCGCAGTAGCGCTGGATTCGACTTTCCCAGGCTTCATCATCGGCGGCAATGGAACAGGCGGCGCGCCGTTTGCCATATCCGCGCTGAACGCGGTGACGCAGGTGCAAGTGTTGTCCTCACCGCAATTGCTGGTGCTCAACAACACGACGGCGCAGTTGCAGGTGGGCAGCCTCGTGCCCTATCTCACGACCAGCTCGCAAAGCACCTTGACCAGCGACGCGCCGATCATCAACAGCATTCAGTACCAACCGACCGGCGTCATCATGCAAGTGACGCCGCGGGTGGATCAGGACGGCCTGGTAATGCTGAAAATCTCGCAGAATGTCAGCAGCGTTGATACGACGGCGACCAGCGCGCAGGGTATTCAGTCGCCGACCTTCCTGCAGCGCAGCATCACCTCGAGCGTCGTGGTGCAGGACGGTCAGACGGTGGGGCTGGCGGGGCTGATCAGCGATAACTCCTCCCGCGGCAATTCTGGTATTCCGTGGTTGAAGGATATTCCTGTGCTGGGCTTTCTGGCCGGTACCCAGGACAATCGGCGCACGCGGACGGAGTTGCTCGTGCTACTCACACCGTATGTGGTTTACAACCAACAGGACGCGCGGGCGCTTAACGAGGATTTGCAGGAGCAGCTGCCGAATGCGGCGGCGGTACCGTTCGATCTGCAGCGTCCGCCTGAGGGGCTTGCGGACCCGAATTTGCCGTACCGGCCGGTGGTGCCTTGAGCGGCAGATGAGCGGCGCTCCCGCAGGGCGGCGATCGGCGCAAGGCGGCTTCGCCCTCATCATCGTGTTATGGACGGCGGCATTGTTGTCTCTGCTGATGACGCAGATCGAACGCGCGGGCCAAAACGAGACCCGGCGCGTGCTCAACCTGAACCGCGCCGCCGCTTTACAGGCCGAGGCTGACGGCGCCGTTGCCGTTGCCGCATTTCACTTGCTCGGCACGGCGCCGTCTTGGAGCGCCGATGGACAGCCGCATATGCTGAACGTCGAGGATGACCGCTTCACCGACCGAGTCGTTGTGCAAATTAACGATGAGGCGGCCAAGATCAACCTTAATACCGCGCCGGCGCCGCTGCTGCAGGCGCTGCTGGCGCAGTCCGGCGCGGATCCGGCCGCTGCCGGCAAAGTCGCGGCAAATATTTTCTCTTGGCGCTTCCCGGCAGGGAACGGGGCAGCGGCGGCTGCGGTGGCAGCGCCGTATAAAGCAGCTGGCCTTGCGGTGGGACCGCCTAGCGCGCCGTTCGAGTCATTGGACGAACTACACCTTGTGCTGGGCATGACGCCAGACTTGTTGGCTGCGCTGTTGCCGCATCTGACTCTGTTTACGCAGGGCACCACCGATTTCGCCTACGCGGATCCCGTCGTAAAACATGCTCTGGCAGCGGCTGTCGGTTTCGTAACAGTGACCAGGCCGCAAGCTGGCGGTCTGCAAGTCGTCAACATTACAGCCACGGCGTACGGTTTTGACGGCGCAGTGTTCCGCCGCCAGGCGGTGGTTCGGGTGGGGGCGCAACAGGGGGGCTGGATGCGGGTTCTGACCTGGAACAGGCCGCCGGATTAAAATGCCGCCTGATCCGGTGAATCAAACAGCAAGCCCTAAAGAAAATCGATTGGGCGCGCCAACCTATCGGCTAGAGTTTGCAAACCAACTGCGCGGTCTGGCGGCGCTTCTGGTAGCAGTCAGCCATCTCGTTGGCGTGTTTTGGGCGATGCGGGTTTTTGTAGCCGCCGCGACATTCTCGCCGGTCCAGCCGGGCGCCTTGCCGGGTGCCTATGGCCTGATCGCCTATCGCTGGTTTGAGTTCGGGCCGTTCGGAGTGGCGTTGTTCTTTTTGATCAGCGGTCTGGTTGTTCCGTTTTCTTTACTAAACCACACGCGCTGGACTTTCTTTCTTGCAAGGGTGTTAAGGATTTATCCGCTTTTCATTACAGCGATTTTGTTGGAAATGCTGCTTCTCTATGGCGCTTCACGTTACTGGCACATCCCGTTCGCGTATAACGCCCGGACGATCATCGCGGAGTGCTTGCTGATCTCAAATATGACCGGGTATCCGGTGATCGACTTCGTCAGTTGGACCTTGGCGATCGAAGTCAAGTTCTACCTCCTTATCATCGTTATTGCGCCGGCCATACGGCAGGGACGCGTCTCTGTCTTATTCAGCGTTGCGGCATTGCTCGTGGGCCTTGACGCTCTGCTTTCCCTGCACCTCGAGCATACGAACCGGGCTCACATGCCGCCGATTTTGACTACGTTTGGCACCGAGTCTCCATATCTGATTTTCATGCTGATCGGGGTGTTGTTTCACTTCTATCACGCCGGCCACTTCGGCCGAAGGATTTTCGCCGGTGCCGTGATCTTAATGACGCTTCTGTTCATCGTAAGCTGGCGGCTCAGTCCGCAAAGCGCCCAGTATCCGATTGTCACCATAAATTATCTTTATGCGGTGATGTTGTTTGGCCTTTTGTACTTCTCGCGTGGCTTCATACCAGACAACCGTATGATCGGCTTCATGGCGGCTATCAGCTACCCTTTTTACGTAATCCATGCGGTAATCGGCTTCACGATAATGAAATATTTGATGGTTTCTCTTCAAATGAACTATTATGGCGCATTGGCCTTTGCTCTCGCGGCCATCTTTGCATTCGCAATTTTGCTGCACCGCACCGTGGAAAACTGGACGGTCCGTGCTGGCCGCCATCTCGCGAGGACCGACCCACGAACTCAGCGCCTATCGCACCTTTGAAACGGCGCGCCTTGGGACAATCAGACAAGACGCTGTTGCTGTTACAAAGGGTAAAGTAAATGTGACTAACCATTGCTACGGATTTACGCCGGCAAGCTTCATCCTGTGCTTAATTGGGCTCGGTCAAGTCAACGGAATCGAGAGGCTCCGGTCCGGCATGCTCAGGTATAACAGTCAGGAATTGAGGATCACGCGATGAACGACGATATGTTGGATAAAGAGATGCGCAGCACTTTCATGGAAAAAAGCGACAGATCCATGGCCAGGCTGCCAGGCCGCCGCGGCTTGTTGCAGGGCGCTGGCTTAGGTGCGGCAGGTGTACTTGCAATGTCGGCTGCCTCCGCCGGGGGTCTGGCGTTGTCCGCAAGGCCGGCAAAAGCCGATGACGATTCTGGGGACATCAACATCCTAAATTTTGCTCTCAACCTCGAATACCTGGAAGCGAACTACTACCTCATCGCGGCGACCGGCCAGGGTTTGAATGCATACACAGCGCTCGACGGCTCGGGCGTGCAGGGCACCGTGACCGGCGGCAACGCCGTGCCGTTCCAGTTGCCGATCCTCGGGCAATACGCCGACAACATCGCAGCCGACGAATTGGCGCATGTGAATTTCTTACGCGCGAGCCTTGCCGGCGCGCAGGTGGCACAACCCCAGATTGATCTGACGGCCTTTTATGGACTTGGCATCGCCGCGGGCCTGGGGCCGGATTTCAATCCCTTTGCCGACGAGATCAGCTTTCTCCTGGGCGCGTTCGTTTTCGAGGATGTGGGCGTCACGGCGTATGGCGGCGCATTGCGAAATATTGTCGATCCGGATTACCTGGAAGCGGCCGGTGCGATCGAGGCAGTTGAAGCCTATCACGCAGGCACGATCCGTACCTTGCTTTCGAGCGTTGGCGCCGGCCAGGTCGTGGGCCAGATTTCCGCGTTGCGGGCAGCACTTTCCGGCGCGTCCCCGCCGGACGATGCAGGCATTTTGATGCCCAACGGCGCCGTAAATCTCGCGCCGACTGACATCAACGCTCTGGCGTTCCGCCGCACGCCGCAAGAAGTGCTGAACATCGTTTACTTCATGCAAAACGGAACGAAGGGCGGCTTCTTCCCGAACGGTATGAATGGTGCCATAACCTAACGGTACGTCAGTAACCATAGACTAGCGGGCCCGTTCATTAACGATGGATAGGTCCGCTATCTTATCTCCTGGTATTTGCGCGGTTAAAACAGCACGCGAAAAAACATCAAAATGGACGTCCATTGGACTTGTCCGTCATTTAAAACCACGTGCCGGCGACGTCGATCGACGCCGGCTGGAACGACGATGCTGTCCACGATGTATTCGTAAGGCAGCGTATGGAAATTTATTGGCTCCACCAACTCGAGATCGCTGCAAGGCTCGATGAGATCGCGAATTAGCTCCGAACGTCTAAAGTATTCTGGATGCGCATATTCCTCAAGCAGCATCATTTCCGTCGCGATCGCCACGATGCCGCCGGGGCGAACCACCCGCGCCATCTCCTGCATCGCTTTAAGAGCAGCGCCATGGCCGCCAAAATGTTCGATCGAGGACAGACTCCAAGCAAAATCGAACGAGTCATTTTCGTAGCTTAGCTTGGTTCCGTCCTGGTTCTGAAAACTTATTTTTGAAAAATCCACCGTCGCCGGGCAGTGTGCTTTACTTTCCTCAAGTAATGTAAGGTCTGCCTCTTTACCGCCGGCGCTGCTCCAGGCAGCTTCGCCATATAGATCAGTCGCCGTCACAGCGGCGATCTGGTCGGCGAGATAATAGATAACACATTCGCGGCCAACCCCGACACCCAATGCTCGATGTGTTGGTTGCAACATGCCGAGCTTGCCTAGCCCGTAGAGGCAATGTGTCCATTCCCACCCCTTACGGTAAATCTCACCACTGAAATTTTGAAAACAATGCTTGTCACCTGAATACCTTGAGAGATCATTATGCAAGCTCAGCCACTCGGCGTTGACGTAATGGGCCGGATCTACAACAGAACATAGCTGATCGATCTGGCGCTTGATGCTCGGCTTCGCGGTTGTGCTTAAAAGTGATAATTGCTTCTTAAGCGCCTCATTATCCGCGAGCAGGTCGTTCCGATGGGCAATTAAACCTTTGATTCCTGGTACGTGATGGCTCAGGCTACGAATGAGCTGTAACATTTTAGTTAGAACCCTTTATGAACTCTGCACGTCGCGCACAAGCGTTGTTAAGCCAAGCGGCCATCGGCCTATGATTGGAGTACCATCAAGCGTGAGAAATGCGAAGAAAAAGGAGCGAAATAAGAAAACTGCACTGAAGTTCATGAAGAAACTCATGAAGCGCCATGGCTGCGCCAAGACCATTACAACCGATGGGCTACGCTCATACGGTGCCGCGATGAAGGAACTCGGCATCGCTGACCGCCAGGAGGTCGGCCGCTATGCGAACAACCTGGCCGAGAACTCGCACCAGCCGTTCCGAAGGCGAGAGCGAGCCATGCTCAGGTTCCGACAGATGAAGACGCTGCAGAAGTTTAGCTCCGTCCATGCCGCCTTCCACAATCACTTTAACCAGGAACGTCATCTTGTCAGCCGCAACGACTACAAAGATCGAAGATCGGCTGCTATGGCCGAGTGGGAGAACGTTGCAGGTTTAGCTGACAACTTGGCCTGCCTCGCGGGACCAGAGACTTGTAGCGGTCGGACTGACAGCACCGACTGGGCCCTTCTTACACAAGTAAGATCAATCCGCTAACCTGACCCTCACCAACCGTGTGACACGGCCTGCCTGACATATACAAAGCGAGCCAACCCATGCCCATGTTCGACGAACCCGGTCTTCCAACCAACCCTGACTATGACGCCACCGCGCCCACGCTCTACACTTTCGTATATTGCAGTCGTGCCGCCGATGGCGTGGACGACGCCGAGGTCAACCGCCTCATCGAGTCGGCGCAACGCCACAATCTCATCTGCGGCATCACCGGGGTGCTCGTTTTCGGGAGCGGCGTCTTCTTCCAATGGATCGAGGGGCCGGCAGCCGAGGTGCGAAAGCTTATGGCGAGCCTGCATGGCGATCCGCGCCATTACGATATCGTCTCGCTGGACCAGAGCGAGGAAAAGCGCGAGCGTCTGTATCCGAATTGGCAGATGGAGCGGGTCGGTGCCGACGACATCCGCGAAGTGCTCCAGGACGCGCTCGAAAGCGCCGAAGACGAGAACAATATCGCAGCATTGAAACGTGTTCTCGATCACTTGGCTACGAGGTCGCTGGGTTCGCTTGGACGAGCTAATTAGGTCGGCAACTGGCAGCTTCGAGCCGATCAGCCACTGAGACGCCTGAAATTTGTGGTTCTCGAAGGGCGAATGGGGGCCGGTCACCTAATCAGGCGGGCGACTCAAAGAGATTAACACAATTAAATACGATCAAATCTTTCGAAACTCTCGAAAGGGCTTTGTCAAACCAATATTGGCCTTTTCCGGCCGAGCTGGTCTAGCCTGCCTGGATGACCCAGCCCAAGAACCCCTTCCGCGGCACTGTCAAACCAAACTGGCCTTCCCCAGCTTTGCTGGTCTAGCCTACCCATCACCTGCCGGTCGGTCGCTTCACTCGTTTTGAGGCAATGTAAATGAGCAGTAAGATCATGACGTAGCCGAGCGTTGCCGCGATCATCGTTTGCCGGACGCCGATCAGGCTGCCGAAGGCGCCGCCGGCGAGGGCGCCTAGTGGCGTTGCTGCGCCGAAGGTGGTCATCAGGACGCCGTTGATCCGTGCCAGCATGTGCGATGGCGACGTTTTCTGGATGTAGGTCATGAGCGCCACGCCGACGACGGTCGCGGCAAAGCCCCCGATCAAGCTGGACGCGCCGAATCTGAATGCGGCTGCCAAGGGTGAGCCGTGCAGGAGGCTGATGTTTCCGTCGGCGATAACGAAAGTCGCCAGCGCCGCCGCAAGCAAATTGGGGAGGTCCAGCCTTCTGAAAATTCTTTCCGCTAGCAAAGCGCCGAGCACCGCGCCCACCCCGGCAGCGGCGAGTGCCAGGCCGAACCAACTGGGCTTCACCACCAGATGCCGCACGATGAAGAGTGCCTGCAACGAGTTGAATGCGGCGCCGCAGAAGTTGAGCGAAGCCGCCGTCACGACGACCATGCGCAGCATCCTACTCCCAAAGATGAAGTGCAGGCCCTCCCTGAGCTCGGCGAGCATACTGGTACGTGGGCCTTCTAATGATGGTTGCGGCGTCGGTCTGGCGGCGGGCATCGCCAGGATCAGCAGTGCCGCGACAAGGAAGGAGGCCGCGTCCACAGCAATCGCGCCCGGCGCGCTCAGCGCCGCGATCAGCCCTCCTGCAGCGGCCGGTCCGACCACCTTGGCCACGGAAACAGCGGCTGAAAAGCGGCCATTCGTCTTCGCCAACTCGGTCTCCGCGACAACAGAGGGCAGGAAGCTGAGCAACGCGATGCCCTCAGCGTTGGCGAGAAGAGCGGCGATGAAGCTGACGCCGAGCAGCATAGCCACGGACAGGAACCGTCCGGCCTCGCCCACCGGGATGAGGGTCAGAATGAGAGCGCTTAGGAGATTAGCCAGGATCAGCACGCGCCGCTTCGGCAGGCGGTCGATGATCACCCCTGCAAACAGGCCGAACAGCGCGCCCGGCAGGAAGCCGGCACTGCTCAGCAGGCCCATCTGCAACGGCGTGGCGTGCAGGAGCAGCACGGCCGTCAGCGGCAGGGCGACGATGGTCACCTGCGACCCGGTCGCGGAGATCGTTTCGGCCGCAAGGATGAGAGGGAACGGCCGCCTGATCATGAGTCTCCTGGGGCGCGTAGAGGCTTGCTCGCCATTACAGCCGCAACGTCCGGCCGGGGCAACCAGCGACGGGTTAGGGTTGGCACTCGGTCGTGGGGCGTCCTTGTGGCCCCCTGGAGCGGTTCAAGCTGCGAAGCCGGATTGGACTGAAGGTCGCATGGTTAGCTTGGTGGTGTTGCTAATCGGCGGGCCACTGGCACATCAAACAAGTTCCAAGTAGTGAGGCTTTCACTTATAAAAGCCGCTCACGAGGAGGTATTGGTGGCGACAATCGAATCAAGCGACGAGACGGTCGCGGATGTCTTCAAGTCATTCTACGTGGTGCCAGACTACCAGCGAGAGTACGTGTGGGCGGAAGCCCAGGTTGACCAGCTCCTGCGCGATATACGTACGGAGCAGCTTGATGGCGGCGAGGCCGAGTATTTCATCGGCTCTATCGTCGTATGCCCTCGAAGCGACGGTGCGTTTGATCTGATCGATGGCCAGCAGCGGTCCACGACGCTATTTATTACCTTGTGTGGGCACTGTCAAAGCAAACTGGCTTTTCCCCGCTTTGCTGGTCTAGCGTGCTCGCATGACCCAGCCCAAGAACCCGTTCCGATACTTCGACTCATCACCGGAGGTGATCCGCCTAGTGGTGATGATGTACGTCCGCTACCCGCTGTCGCTGCGCAACGTCGAGGACCTTTTGGCACAGCGCGGCATCGACATCTGCCACGAGACGGTGCGGCTGTGGTGGAACCGGTTCGGGCCGATGTTCGCGGCCGAGATCCGCAAGAAGCGGGTCGACGCGATGCGGGCTCACACGCAATGGCGGTGGCATCTCGACGAGGTCTACGTGAAGATCAACGGCCAGATGCATTATCTATGGAGAGCGGTCGACCATGAGGGTGAGGTGCTAGAATCGTTTGCCACAAAGGAGCGAAATAAGAAAGCTGCATTCAAGTTCATGAAGAAACTCATGAAGCGCCATGGCTGCGCCAAGACCATTACAACCGATGGGCTACGCTCATACGGTGCCGCGATGAACGAGCTTGGCATCGCCGACCGCCAGGAGGTCGGCCGCTATGCGAACAACCGGGCCGAGAACTCGCACCAGCCGTTCCGAAGGCGAGAGCGGGCCATGCTCAGGTTCCGGCGGATGAAGACGTTGCAGAAGTTCAGCTCCGTGCATTCCGCCTTCCACAATCACTTCAACCAGGAACGTTATCTCGTGAGTCGCAACGACTACAAAGACAGAAGATCGGCTGCTATGGCCGAGTGGGAGCATGTCGCGGGGTGAGCTGACACTGCAGCACGTTGTTGGATATCAGAGACTTGTAGCGGTTGGACTGACAGCACCCTCCGGGTCTATGCCGCGCGAGCCCTGGTCAGCCAGCGACCGCCCCTTGGTGAGTCGGCGTTTCAGCGCGTCGACGAGGCGCTCGTAAGTCAGGTCACAGCCTTTAGGTACGAGCGGCACATTACGATCAATTGGCGGTGTAACTCATCGGCTGCCGCCGAGGTCAGTCCTTGCTCAAAGGCGTTGCGCACCGTGCCGAAGATGACCGTCATGAGCGTGAGGTTGATGCCTTCAAGGTCCGCAAAGGTCGCATCGGACGCGCTGGCGAGCATGGCGGCGGTCGCCGCGTCGACGCGGCTTGCGAACGCTTCGAGCAGCGCCTCGTTGTCGAGCTCCACGACGGAGCGATAGAGCGCCCGCGTCACGTCGGCCCTTTCCGTCTTCGCGCGCCAGTAGGTGTCGATCAGCGCTTCGATCATTTGGTCAAGGGGCGCACCGCGCTGAGCGCGGCACGTGCTTTCGATTTTTTCAGCTAGTCTTTCCAGGTAGCGCTCGTTGAGCGCGTAGATGAGCGCCTGCTTGTGCGGGAAGTACTGATACATCGTACCGACGGACACGCCCGCCCGCCTGGCCACGCGCGTCGTGGTCAGACGATGGGGACCATCGGCCAGCAAAACCTGAATGGCCGCCTCGAAAATGGCGTCGCCGCCGCGCGTGCCTGTCTCGGCCGTTTCCGCGGGCTTAGATGGCTGGGCGCAACCGATACCATAAGCGAATTCCCAAACCGAACGATCCTTCATATCTTAGGCCCGATAGAAACAGGATAGGAAGGATTGTTCATGTCTGACGATATCCGCGTCGCGCTCGTCACCGGGGCCAACAAGGGGATCGGGCTGGAGATCGCCCGCCAACTCGCCCAGGCCGGCGTCCACGTCATCCTAGGCGCGCGAGATGTGGGCCGCGCGCGCGCGGCGGTGGATGACTTGGCCGCGCAGGGCTTGGTGGCGCACTCCGTCCGACTCGACCTCGACGACGAGCAAGGCATCAGGACCGCGGCGGCGACGATCGCCGCGGAGCACGACAGGCTCGACATCCTGGTCAACAACGCCGGCGTCTTCGACGCCGCCGATGGCCCACCCGGGGCGGCGTCGCTCGCCGCGGTCCGCCGGGTGATGGACACGAACTTCCTCGGCACGCTCGCCGTGACGCAGGCGATGCTGCCCCTGTTGCGCGCCGCGCCGGCGGGCCGGATCGTGAACGTGTCCAGCTCGCTCGGTTCGTTAGCGCTCAACGGCGACCCGAGCTCGCCATATTATTCGTCGCAGTTCATCGGATACAACGCTTCGAAGGCGGCGCTGAACATGCTGACCGTCCAGCTCCACGAGGAGCTGCGCGACACATCGATCGTGATCAACTCGGTCAGCCCGGGCTTCGTCAAGACGGACCTGACCGGCTACGGCGCCATCACGCCCGAAGAGGGCGCGAAGCTTCCGGTCCGATACGCGCTTGGCGGCGAAGAGTCCGGCCGGTTCGTCGAAGCAGCTGGAGAGACGCCCTGGTGATGCGGGGGCACGCCCTCTAATAAACTCAGCGCAGTTCAATAAGGTTGGCAAGCGCTCAGCAAGCAGTGCTTCTCTAGCTGCCCACGGCACCCCCCGCGCCGATGTCACGTGAGACCTCATCAGCCAGCGACTGCCCTTTAGCGAGTCGGCGGCCCAGCGCCTGGACGAAGCCTTCGTAGCGCTCGCGGCCCTTGGCCTGAGCGGCAGGCTGCGCGGCGTCGGACAGCGGCGGCGTCGAGGTCAGCCAGAACCGCACGAACAGCGCCATCGCCTCATTGGAGATGACCGTGTGACGCTCCATCCGCTCGATCGCCCGGCTCATACGGTCGAGCCGGCGGGCCAGCGCGGCCTCGAGCTGGTCGGCGGCGTCCTGCGACAGATGCGAGGCGATCGCGGCCTCGACCACCTGGGCCTGCGGAACGCGCGCCCAGGCGGAGTGGTCGGCCAGCCGGGCGGCGAGTTCGGTGGACAGCCGGAAGGTGTATTTGCCGCGTGCAGTCATGATCAGAGCGCTATGCCGTCGTCAGGATCGAGCGCGACCTGCCGAGCGAGGCTGCCGAAGCGGCCCTGAAGCACCCGCGCCTTCACGGCCTCGGTGTCCGGCTCGTCGTCGGGATCGTCGAACTCGCGCACCGGGCTGGGCGGCTGGAGGCAAGCTGGAATGGCCGGAAATCGCACGTTAGCGAACCATGGCGTGCAATGGCCGAGGTTGGCCGTGAACTGACTGGCAGCTTCTGGACAGCCGAGCCGGGTGGCTGACGATCAGGCTGCTTTCAGCAAGGTTTAGCGGCGGCCCATGTCGATGACAAAGCGATACTTTACGTCATTCTTGGCGAGCCGGTCGAAAGCAGTGTTGATGTCGTTTGGGGCGATTACCTCGACGTCGGCGGTGATGCCGTGCTGGGCGCAGAAGGCGAGCATCTCGCCGACCTCGCGCGTGCCGCCTGCGCCGGAACTTGCCAGGCGGCGGCGGCCCAGGGTCAGCATCATCGGCATGAGATCGAAGCTGTCGGGGATGCCGAGCGAGCACAGTGTCCCGTCCAGCTTCAGGGCCTGGATGAAGGGCGTCATCGGGTAGGTGGCCGACACCGTGTCGAGCAGGAAGTCGAAGCGGTTGGCCTGCGCCTGCATCTGCGCGGCGTCCGTCGACAGCACTGCCTCATGCGCGCCGAGCGCAATCGCGTCCACCAGCTTGGACGGCGAGGTGGTGAAGGCCACGACGTGCGCCCCGAGCGCGCGGGCGAACTTCACGCCGAGATGGCCCAGGCCGCCGATGCCGATCACCCCCACCGTCTTGCCGGGGCCGGCCTCCCAGTGGCGGAGCGGCGAATAGGTGGTCACGCCCGCGCAGAGCAGCGGGGCGACACCCGCGAGGTCCAGCCCCGCGGGCACGTGGTGCACGAAGCGCTCGTCGCAGACATAGCTGTCGGAATAGCCGCCGCGGGTGCGGCTGCCGTCCACCCGGTCGACGCCGTCGAAGGTCGGCGTGGGATGGGCCAAGCAGTAGGTCTCCATTTCGCGCTGGCACGGCTTGCACTCGCGGCAGGAGTCCACGATCACGCTGATCGCGACGATGTCGCAGGGCGAGAAGCGGCTTACCTCCGCTCCCACCTCGCTCACCCGCCCTACGATCTCGTGGCCAGGTACGAGCGGGAAGGCCTGCCCCCAGCGGCCGACCGCGTGCAGGTCGCTGTGGCAGACGCCGCAATAGAGTATGTCCAGCGCCACATCGTGCAGCCGCGGGGCGCGGCGTTCGAACGTCCAAGGCACGAGCGAGCCGTGCCGCTCGATTGCCGCATAGCCGGCCGCCGGCTTGGGTCTTGCGGTCGTAAGAGTGTCGGCCATCGCGCGCTCCTGAAAGTCTAAGCGGGACTTAGTCTTGCCGACTGGTCAAAATAAGCCACATTGTTCCCAACGGCCTGTTGAGCTAGGTTCATCAATAATGCGCGCCCCCGACTTCGCCGAGCTGCAGGCCTTCGTGGCGATCGCGCAGGAGAGGAGCTTCCGCCGCGCCGCCGCCCAGCTAAATCTCACTCCCTCCACCCTCAGTCATTCGCTCAGGGCGTTGGAGGCGCGGCTCGGCGTGCAGCTGATCGCCCGTACCACGCGCACGGTGGCCGTCACCCCGGCGGCGCCGCGCTGCTGGAGGCGCTAACCCCCGCCCTGCAGGGCCTGGATGCTGCGGTCGAGGGGGTGAACGCCTTTCGCCCGCGTCCGCACGGCGTGGTGCGCCTGACCCTCCCGCGCTCTGCCGTCACGATGATCCTGGCGCCGCGCCTATCCGCTTTTGCGCGGACTTACCCCGACGTGACGTTGGAGGCGGTGGTCGACGATCGCTTCGTCGATATCGTGCGCGAGGGGTTCGACGCAGGCATCCGGCTCGGCCAAAGCGTGGAGAAGGACATGGTCGCCGTGCGCCTGACTGCCGACCTGCGTGCGGCGGTGGTCGCCTCTCCCGCCTATTTTGCCCGCCATCCTGCGCCCGCACATCCGCGTGAGTTGCAGCATCACCGCCTCATCAATCGGCGCCTGCTGAACTTAGGCGGCCTGTACCGCTGGGCGTTCGCTAAGGACGGCCACGCGCTGGACGTGCTGGGTGAAGGGCATCTGATCTCCAACGCCGACGACCTCATGCTCCGCGCCGCCCTGGACGGCTTGGGGGTCGCCATGCTCAGCGAGGCGGACGTTGCTCGCGACCTTGCAGAGGACCGGCTGGTGCGGGTGCTCCAGGACTGGTGCCCCCCGATCCCCGGCTTCCACCTCTACCATCCCACCAACCGCCATGGCTCGGCGAGCCTGGGGGCGCTGATCGAAGCTCTGACGTCGGTCGGAACGATCAAGGCTTCCTCTCCCGTTTCTCCGTCGCCGCTTCCCCCATTTTGGGAAAACGTAATTGGGAACAGATTTTGGGAAATGGCCGCGCTCGAATAGCCCGACCCGGTGTAGGCCGCCCGCCAGTCTTGATCGACCTTCGTTAGTGGGAAACATGATCGGCCGCTTTTGGCCTGCTAGCGACGTTGGTTTCGACGATGAGACCCTACATTTCGACGCGGGATTCTGACGCCTGCAAACCTGCGGAAAGGCGCGGGGTTCAGTCGGGGTCGAAACCGACCGGTTGTGACACCAGCAACTCCAATGCGTATGCGGCGGAGTCGATATGTCCCTCGATTGTTACGACATCGCCTTTTGCGTGCCGTATCGTAAACCGTCGACCAATAGCTTGACCATCCGCTCGGTATGCGCCGCGCCGTCTTCACCGGATGCCACCGACAGGTTGCCGATAGCACGCAGCAAATCATAGGGTGCGACATCCGAGCGGGCCTCGCCGGCATCAACGGCGGCATCGAGCAACGTCGCGAGCGCGGGCTCGAACCGGTTACGGAAATAGTCTGGTAGGCCCGCAAACGCAGGATCGCCAGAATGCAGCGCCGCCGCCAACCCCTGCTTGGTGGCGAGAAAAAGCGTGTAGCGCATCAGCCAACCCGCAAGCGCCTCGATCGGGGGCCATGTCGCGGCAAGCTCCTGGGCGGCCTTGGCGCACGCATCGACTTCATGCCGGAACACCGCCGCCACCAGCTCGGCGCGGGTAAGGAAACGGCGGTAAAGGGTGGCGATGCCGACCTTCGCCTCGCTAGCGATCTCCCTGATAGGCGCGTCCACCCCCGATCGGGCGAACACTACCTTCGCGGCTTCCAGGACCGCTTCCTCGTTCCGGCGCGCGTCGGCGCGCATTCGCGGCGCGGATGCCTTGCCAACGATCAAGGCCGATCCCCCCTCGACACTCCGGCCCTGCGCCTGCGACACCTTTTCACGATCTTTCCTTGATAAGTGGATCAACGATCCGTATCTACACATAATGGATCAATGATCCGGTTACTAGGTCGAGAAGGATTGTCGTATGTCCAGTCAGGTTATCGGAAACGCAGGCGCCCACGTCGCCGGGCTTTCCACCATCGTTTCCGTGGCCCCCGTCATCCTTCCGGTTTCGGAACGTGGCGTGGACCTACAGGTTCGGGTATCAGCGCCTCCCACGGGTGACGCGCTGCCGATGATCATCTTCTCGCATGGCAACGGTCAGTCGCTCTACGCCTATGGCCCGCTCGCCAACTACTAGGCCGCGCACGGCTTCATCGTGATCCAACCGACGCATCTCGACTCGCGGATGATCGGCCTTTCGCCCGACGATCCGCGCCGCCCGCAACTATGGCGCTGGCGTGAGCACGATCTGGTGAGCATCCTCGACGACCTCGATCGCATCGAAGCGGCGGTGCCGGCGATCAAGGGCCGCATGGACCGAGAGCGCATCTCGGTCGTCGGTCACTCATGGGGCGGCCAGACCGCCAGCATGGTGCTCGGAGCGACCCACCCCGATCCCGACGATGGCTCGGTGGTGAACATCAAGGATGCGCGGATCAAGGCGGGGGTACTGCTCGCGGTGCCGGGAACGGGGGGTGCCAACCTCAGTCCCTTTGCCGCCCAGAACTTTCCATTCATGCATCCGGACTTCTCCGGCATGACCACGCCGACGCTCGTGGTCGCCGGCGATCACGATAACGGTGCGATGACCGTTCGCGGACCGGAGTGGTGGCGCGAGGCTTATGATCTGAGCCCCGCTCCCAAGGCGCTGTTCACCGCCTTTGGTGGTGAACACTCGCTCGGCGGTATCCCCAATTACGAGGCCAGGGAGACGACCGACGAACGGCCCGAGCGGGTCGCCGCGATCCAACGGCTTTCAACCGCATATCTTCGCAGCGCGCTCTACCAAGGCGACCCCGTTTGGCAGGAAGCGGTTGCGGCATTGGCAACCGATAGCGCGCCGGAAGGCAGCATCGAAACGAAGTGAAGGTGTCACAACCGAACGAGACTGTTGAAAAACTCATGCTTGCGGTGGCGTTGCTGGCGTGATTCCCTGCGCTGAGGCGACGGGGAGCACGAGCGATGATGGGTCGGCAGGGCACTGTCAAAGCAAACTGGCGTTAATCACCCTCGCTGGTCTAGCCTCGCTTTATGAACCAGCCCAAGAACCCGTTCCGCTACTTTGACTCTTCGCCCGAGGTGATCCGGCTAGTGGTAATGATGTACGTCCGTTACCCGCTCTCGCTGCGCAACGTCGAGGACCTGCTGGCACAGCGTGGCATCGACAATATGCCACGAAACGGTGCGGCTGTGGTGGAACCGGTTCGGACCGATGTTTGCGGCCGAGATCCGCAAGAAGCGGGTCGACGCGATGCGGGCTCACACACATTGGCAGTGGCACCTTGATGAGGTCTACGTGAAGATCAACGGCCAGATGCATTATCTATGGAGGGCTGTGGATCACGAGGGGGAGGTATTGGAGTCCTTCGCTACCAAAGAGCGTGACAAGAAAGCTGCTCTGAAGTTCATGAAGAAACTCATGAAGCGGAATGGCTGCGCCAAGACCATTACAACCGACGGCCTACGCTCATACAGTGCGGCAATGAAAGAACTCGGCATTGCTGACCGCCAGGAGGTCGGCCGCTATGCGAACAACCGGGCCGAAAATTCGCACCAGCCGTTCCGAAGACGAGAGCGGGCAATGCTCAGGTTCCGACGGATGAAGACACTACAGAAGTTCAGCTCCGTCCACGCCGCCTTTCACAACCACTTCAACCAAGAGCGCCACATCGTCAACCGCAACGACTACAAAGTTCGACGATCTGCCGCTATGGCCGAATGGGAGACCGTTGCGGCTTAAGCTAGAGGCCCCTGCCCTACCTGCGACGTTCAGAGACTTGTAGCGGTTGGACTGACAGCACCGACGCCAGCGCTGACCAGATCGGGCCGATGGAGAGCGGCACGCCCGCTTGCCAACTCAAGCCCTTCCTCATCCAGGATCAAGATCTCGCAACTTTCCCGATCGGCGTCGGAGAACGCCCAGCCGATGATGCACGGGCCGGCCATGCCATCCACTCGTCCTGTGATCGCCATTATGCCCCCACCTCCGCCGAGAATTCCACAGGACCGCCGGCCGCTTCGCCGGTAACTTTCTACTCGTTACGAACCGCTATTGAGAGCTTGTTGAGCTTGGCCTCCGTCAGCCGCTGCAGCCGTTGCTTGGCTGATGCCGAGTTGTCGTCTGCAACTGCAGGTCAAGACGCTCAGCTGGCGTGTACTTTGCGCTTGCTTTGCACGGGCGGACCGGTTCCATCGCCGCCATAGCCGAGGATTTCGACGATCCAGATCGACGGCAACGCCGTGGCGGCGGCGGGCTTGGCCGTCGCCTCGGCCGCTTGCGCCGCTGCGCCGGCAGTGTTGCCCGCGGTTGTCAGCGCGCCGACATCCACCGCGGCCGCTGTCGGCACGCCGGTCGTCGTGCCTTGCACCTGGATGTTCGCGGCGTTCAAAACGTGCAGTGCCGCAATGTTTAGGTTGCCGGATACGCGAATGCCGGCCTCGCCCGCGTCCACCGTGCCGAGCGGCGCGACCAGGTTGATATCGCCGGCCGCGACTTCGGGGATCGGGTTCAGCGTGGCAATGCCGGCTCCGGTGGAGGGCACCGTCGGCGATAGCTCCACATTGCCGTAATTATCGTACACCCGTTGCAGCGGCGTATAGTCAATGGTGGTTTTCGTGCCGCGGCCGGCATTGATGCTGCCCTCCGCCGACCAGACCAGAATATTGCCGCCGAACGTGGTGAGCACCCGGCTTTCCCCCAGCAGAACGCTGTCCAATGCGTAGATGTCGATATTGCCGCTGCCCTGGGTGATGAAGCCGGCGGAGCTGGGCGGTGTTGCGCCTTCAACGCCGATGATGGTCTCGCCGCCCGGGGTTAAAGTCTGTACCGCGCCGCCGAAATCCGTGTGGATACCGGAGGGGCCGAACAAAGTGATGTTGCCGGCGTAGCCGCTCGCGCCATTGGCGGGAAACAGCGCCGCGATCGCTCCCCGGCCGAGCGCATAGCTCTTGTAGCGCACGCTGTCCGGCTCGTTGAATTCCAGGCCGGATTGATTGAGCATCGCGAAGTAAATATTCAGCAAGAACACGTCCTGCTGCGCCGGCGACAGCTGCTGGAAGCGCGCATAGGCGCCCGCCTGGCCGCCGATGTAGCCGAAATCCGTCTGCAGATAAGTCAGCAGCGCGGCATCGTTCTCGGTGATGATCGCGCTCGCGTCCTGCACGCTGAGCGTGCTGTCCGGATTGACATAAAGCGCGTCGATCGCGGCATAATCCGGCCCATCCGCGCCGGCTCCGGCAATGACCGTGATACCGGCGCCGCCGTCCCGGTTGTTCGGGTTGATGTTGAACAACGGCCCGATGCTGTCCAGCACGCCCTGCGCCGCCTGATAGACATCGCGGCCAGCCTGCACCAGCAGCGTGCCGGGGCCGGCGATGTCGAAACTACTTTCCAAAATGTCGCGGCCGGCGGTGACGGTGGTGACGTCGCCCGGGGCGAGATTGAGAAACACGCTGGGCGCGGCGGGCGTGCCGCTGGCGACGATGTCGCGCCCAGCGGCAACATCGAAAGGCAGCGCCGCAACGTAGTTGAACGTGCTCGTAGTGCCGCCGGTGCTACCAGCCGGATTTACCTGACCAACGGTCAGATCCACAATATCGTTGCCGGCGAGGATGAGCGCCGGCGGCTGGCCGTCCGCGTGCAGATTGGCGGTCGGCGTGTCCGGGCCGAAGGCGATGGTCGAAAAACCCTCGACCAGGTTCGCGTTGGTATAGACCTGCGCGCCGGTCAGGGCGTCGACCACGTTGATCAACGGATCGGATGGCGTTGCCTCCAGGCTGGAATCGGCGCCGGAGATCGAGACCACGGTGCCGGGGCCGAAGGCGGCGCCGTAGATCGAGCCAGCGGCCAGGAGGTCGAGCGTGCCATCCGCCGCCGGCGCCAGTTCCACGGTGCCGCCGACGAAGTCGATGTTACCGTTCTGCGCCGTCACCGAAAGACCAGGCGGATAAAGATCGGCGGCCGAACCGTTTTGTTTGGCCGCCATGGAATTCTGCGACGGCGTGACATCGCCGCCGGCGGAGTTGAGCGCGACGCCGGTGGCGGCGGACCAGAGCGAGAAGATCGTGGTGCCGCCGCCGACGGTGACATAGCTCTGGCTGCCCGTCGTGAAGTCGACCGGCGTCGAGTTGACTTGGTTGTCCTGCACGCCTGGATCGGCGACGTCGTCGATTACCAGATCGCCGCGTGTATCGACCGTAACGCTGCCATCGCCCGGCGCCAGATCGATGCCGGCATTCGAACGCGCCAGTTCCGTCTGCAAAGGCGAGATTGATCGCGGATCGTCCGCCGGCGTGTCATTGCCCTGGTAGAACGGTACAATGGTGCCGATCGAGCCGGCATCGAGCACGGTGTTGCCGCGCAGATTGGCAATCAGCCCGAAGCTGTCGGAGTCGGTCGTCGTCGTCTGCGAATCGTTTAGGGCCCCGCCGATATTCGTGGTGAGATCGCCGCCGCCGGTCTGGACCAGCGTGCCGTTGCCGGGTACAACCCGCCCGGTCGCGGCGACCGCGAGGTTTAGGCCGTTGGCGCTGCCGCCGGCACTAACCGAGAGGTTACCTCCGCCCAGCGTGCCGATGCCTTGAAAGCCGTCCAACTGCGGCGTCGGGCCACCAAAATTGGTTAGCCCGGTCGGCTCCAGCGCGCCAAACTCCACCCACCACGCCGCCTGTTGGCCGGCGGCGCCCTGAAGCCACAGCCAGGAGCCCAGCGCGTCGGTGTCCATCAGCGCACCAAAATTGCCATTCGGGCCCGACACGGTGGAGACGTAGCCGTTCAGATCGCCCTGCGCGCTGACCAGCACGTTGCCGCCGCCGTCCGGGTAGTTTGCCTGATAATTGGCTGCCAGCAGCGCCAGTTTTTTGTCCGACACCGAGGTGCCGAGCAGGGTGTTGCCCTGCGCGTTCCGGCCCTGCGGCAGATCATAGGAGTTGGCGCCGGCGGCGTTCAGGATCGGCGCGGCCTGCGCTCCCGCGGTGTAGACGCCATAGTCAGATTCTTCCGTAACCGCGCCGCCGGCGATCAGGCTGAGCGCGCCTGTGCCCGTGCGGATCACGCTGAAGGCCGGGACCGGCGTGCTGCCGCTGGCGGTGCTGTAATGCGGGTCCGCCAACGTCAGGTTGCCAAGGTCGCCGCTGCCCGCCAGCGCGCTTACCGCTTGCACGGTTCCCAAACCGGCGGCGGCGGTGTCGGCGCCGCTGACCAGCTGGATCGACCATGACATGTCGCCCGCAGGCAGCAACTGCCCGAGCGGGTAGAGCTGGCCTTGAGAACCGTTGACGGTCGGCCGTGTGTCGATATAGCCGCTCGCCGCCTCGCTCTTCGGAAACACCAGGTAGCTGTTCGCGGGGATGATCGAGCCCGGCAGCAGGGTCAGATTTTGGCTTAGCACCACGCCGGTTTCGCCGCTGTTTATGTTGGTGGTGTCGGTAAAAGGCGTGTTGGCCGGCCAAGTAACCGGGCCAACATTCAAGGCGAAGGGGAAGCTGCCGCCGGCGGCGATGGTAGCGCCGTTCGGCAGCATCGTGCCGGCCGGCACCACCGTGCCCTGCGCAAATAGCACTTGTCCGCCTCGGCTAGTGATCTGGCTGGTGGCGACGAAGGAGACCGTGGTGAGCTGCTTGCCGTCGACGGTCAGCGCCACCGGCGCCACAGCGCCGTTGGCGAAGGTGCCGGCGGTGATCGGCACCGCGTAATTCACTGTGGTGCCCTGCGCGAGGCCAGACTGTTGCGCCAGTAACGTCACCGTAGTCGGCAGTATCTCGTCGTGATTATACGGATCGACGCCCTTGTTCAGTACCCAGCCTGTGGCGTAGCCGGTGCCGGCATCGTTGATTGGCGGCGCGAAACCGTCGGTGATGCTGCCATACACATTGAGGTTGCCGCCGGCGCGGATGACCAGCACGCCTGGCTCGCCGGAACCGTACACCGCGGGGTTGACGCCGGGGCCGTAGCGGAAGCCGGATAGATCGAGATCGCCCTGCACCGTCAGATCGCCGATCGGCGTGGCGCTGACGATCTCGACGCCTGGCCGGAAGTGGAAAACATCTCCATACGCGCCGGTCAATCCGCTCAGGCGGTTCGCAAGATCTTGGTTAGTGGCCGCCGCGGCTATGAACGGCAGCGTGTCAACGCTGTTAATCTGGTCCAGATAGGCCTGCGTGATCAACGCGTCCGGCGCGCCGCTTGCGGTGCTGACCGGATCGGGCAGGCCATTATAGGTGGCGAACGCGTTGACCGCGATGGTGGAGGCGCCGGTGATATTCACGCCCGCACTGGTTGCGATATCAGCGTCGCCCGAGGTGGCGCCGCCGAGCCGGGGCACGTTCAGTTCCAGGTCGCCGCGCGCCACGCCGTCGGCAGAAGCAAGGTCGATGCTGGCATTTGGGGCCATCGTCAGCGCGCCGCCGGCGGCGGTCAGGCTGACCTCCGGCGTGTTCGCCGCAGCGATGGCCTGGCCGTAGCTATCCGTCTGCAACACCGTGCCCTGCGCCGCCAGGACCGCGGTCGAGGCCAAGGTCAGGTTGTCCGCCGCCGACAGGCTGATGCTGCCGGCGGGGCCGCCGCTGGCATTGATCGTGCCGGTCACGGTCAGGTTGCCGCCATCGACCGAGACGCTCACGCTGTGCGCCTGAACGCCGTCGCCGATGATGAGGTCGCCTTGCGCGATGTCGAACGAACGGGCGTCGAAGAAACCGCCGCTGTCGAGTGCCGCGTTTAAGGCGGCAAAATTGCCCAGGCTTTGCGCGCGGACCGCGAATGAACCGGCGGCATCGGCGGCAGGCGCGGCACCCAACAACGTGCCATTCAGCGCAACCTGGCCGGCGCCAGGCGCGGTCGCAGTCAGCGTGACCGTGCCAGCATTATTGCCGGCGGCCGAGACGTTGATCATGCCGCCCGCCGCCTGGTCGATGTTTCCGGCAGCACTTTCGGCGATCACGGTGCCACCGGCGCCGTAGGTCAGCGTGCCGAGGATGCTGCTCTCGTCGCCGGCAAGATTGAGGTTGGATGCGCCGCCGAAGGTGATGTCACCGATGGCCTGAATATCGAGCTTGCCGCTCGGCAAAATCACCACGCTGTCGATATTCACGCTTGACGCGTTCAGGTCGATCTCCGCGCCGGCGGCGTTCGCCGGCAGCGCGCTGGCAATCGCCGCACCCGCCGGCGCCGCAACGTTTAGCGCGCCGCCCGCGGTGAACGACATGGTTGCTTCATCGGCGCCGGTCAGCAGCGGCGTGTTCAGGTTCAGCACGCCGCCGGTGCCGGGCGCGCCGTAGACCGCCTGGCTCCGATACACGGCGAATGTGCCCTGGTTGTTGGCGGTGATCTCGGTCGTGGCGTTCAAATTGACTGTGGCGAAACCGAGCGCCAGGCGGTCCAGCGGCACGTCGCGGGTCGGTCGGTCCAGATCGGAATAGCCGAAGACAATCGTATCGGCGTCAAAGTCGAGCGTGCCGTCGCCGGTGCCCGGCCCATTCGCAACCACGCCGCCCGGCGGATTGGAGCCCGTGAAAGTCGGGTCGGAGACCAGGTCGCCATTCCAGACGATGGTGCCGGCCGAAATGGTGGCGACATCCTCGGCCGTGCCGTAGCCGTAGATCGCCGGGCTGTTGATCACCAGCTGGACGTTGCCGCCACTGAGGTCGAGGCCCGTGGTGCCGAAGAAATTTAGCGACTCGCCGGCCGACAGTACAAGAATTTGCACCGGAGGCACGCCGGCCGCCGGCACCCCCGCCGTCAGCCGCTGCAGAACCTCCGGGGTCAAGGTCAGGCCAGGCGCGGCCGCGGCGCCAACGGCGGCTGGATCGCCGACGTTGATCTCCGGCAAGGCGAAGTCAAGATATGCGCCGCCGTAAACCGCGTTGGCGCCGATGTTGACGGCGGCGCCGGTGGAAAATGCGATCGAGCCGTCGGTGTAAATTGTCGCGCCATTGGCGATGGTGATCGGCCCGTATTCGGGAACCTCGGCCCCGCCGGCATCGGCATAGCTGAAATAGCCGTTGCCGACGTCCAGCACGCTGGCGCCGCCGTCGGAGTAAGGGCCGGTGCTCGTGGAATCAACAAACACGCTGCCCCGGTTCAGCGTGTCGATCTTCGAACCGCCCTCCAGGGTGATGCCGTCGGTGAGCGCGGTCAGGATCACCCGGGAGGCGGAGAGCGTCGCCCCCGGCTCCAGCGTGACGCCGGCAGTGTCCGCATTGGAACCGGCATTGGCGGCGCCGATTTCCATGATGGCGGGATTGAAAGCATCGATGGCGGCGGCGCTGAGGGCGACGACGCCCTTTTTTGGCGGCAGCGGCGCCGCGCCGTAGATCGCGAACTGCGGCGCGATGCCATTGCCAGGCGCACCACTGATCTGCAGGGTGCCGCCCGCGCCGCCGCTTTCCGGTGTGAAGGAGGTGACGCCGTCATCGGTCAGCGTCGCGGTTTCGAGCGCCGGGAAGTACAGGAAAAGTGTGCCGGCATCGGCCGGCAGTACCGGCCGGATCGTGCCGAACTGCGCGGCGTTGGCCTGCAGAAACTGGCTGTAGCTCTCGGTATCGTAATCAGCATAGGTCTGCACGGTCGCCGCCGGCGTGATCGTCAGGTTACTTGCGAGCGAACTCTCGACATTCGTGTTGACGATGCCGGAGCGGCCGGCGACGGCGTAGGAACCGTTCGGCAAGGCCAGCACCGGCGGCGCGGCGAGGCTGGCGACGCCGTCGAATTCGACGCGGTAGCCGCCGGGGTTCAGCGCGTAGGACGCCGGCAACAGCGTGTACGGCCCGGCGGCCAGGCCCGGAACACCGGCCGGAATGATGATCTGCGAACCGACGGCGGGCACCGAACCGGTGGCGCCGGTCTGCGTGTTAATCTGTACCGGCGCCGTCTCCGGCTGCGGCCCCGCGACGATGGCATATACGGGATCAGTGGCCAGAGCGGGCTGGGTGACGCTGCCGGCGGCGCTGGCCTGGAGCAATGGCGTCGTCAGCACGTCGGTCGAGCCACCCTCGCCGCTGATGAAGCCCGCGCCGGTCAGATTGCCGCCGCCTGACAGATCGAGCGTGGCGCCCTGCGAGATGCCGACCTGCCGCGCGTCTAGCGTGATCGACCCGGGTCCCACGCCGCCCAAAACCTGGGCGAGGCCGATGCTCGCGGTGCCGAAGCTCGAGATCGGCGTATTGTTGACCTGGTAGGTGACGCCGTCGGTCGTGCCGCCATATGGGATCGTCAGCCCGGCTGCGCTGACCGAGGTGACGCTACCCGGCAATAGCTCGACCTTCGCAAGGGTGTCGCCGGCGCCGGTGAAGGAGCCACCGTTGCTAGCCATGGTCGAGCCGAACCTGATCTGCCCCAGTGGGTTCCACACCACACCGCTATTGGCGATGGTGTCGGCGTAGAAGGACAGGCTGCCGCCGATGTCCAGCGGCGCCACGGGCGTGTTGCCAGCCGGCTGTCCGATGGTGAGCGTCTTGCCGGGGATGAACGAACCGAAATGGGTGTTCGGTTTCGAATTATAACCGGCCAGAACCGCAGCTGTGCCGGTCGAGAAAATAACCCCGGCTGACAAATTGATGTTGCCGCTGCTGATCAGGGTGGTCGGCGGCGGCGTCGCGGCCGCGCCTAGGCTGGCGGTGAGGAAGCGCAGGTCGCCGGTGCTGTCGAGGTTCACGGTCGAAAAGCCGTTCAGCTCGCGCGAGCGGGTTCCGGTGCCGACGGAGATGGTGCCGATGCCGCCGAAGCCGACGGAGTTGACGACGTCGATCAGCCCGGCGTTCACGGTGAACGTGCCGGTCGATTTCTTTAGCGAAAAGCCGCTGACTGATTGCAGCGAGTAGTCGGTGCCGGCAACATTCAGGAACGCCGGCACGTTGCCGTCCAGCATCACGTAAGGCGCCGCCAGCACCACGGAACCGTTGTTGGCGCTGTCGGTAATCGTGCCTTGTGTCAGCGTAATCGACTGCGCCGCCGTCAAGGTCACGTTGCCCTCAAAATCGAACGCGTCGAGCGCCGAGAAAGCCAGCGTGCCGAAGCCGCCGGCATTGATCTGCGCCGCGCTGATTTGTGCGCTGCCACGCACGAAAGGGGCGTTGTTGGCGCCGGGCCTGAGGGTCGCGGGCAAGGGCGGCGCGGTATCGGCCTCGGTGATGGTGATCACCCGCGGCGCATCCGAACGGTTCTGCGCGTTGAGCTGGTCGTCGGAGCTGAGGGTGAGCGACAAGGTGCCGCCGGCGGCACCTTGACCGCCGGCGGGCGCCAACATGTCGCCGTACAGGAACAGGCCGTTATCCGAAGCAAGCGCGACCGTGCCGCCTGCGCCGGCCAGGGTGATCGGCGCGACATTCGCCACCGCGCCAAGCACGGGGCTGGGGTTGAGCCTGGGGTTTGGCAGCTCGATGGCTGCATCCCCCGCCGCGTCCAGCACCGCGCCGGCCTGGATGATGACCACCGCGTCGTTGCCGTCGATATTGATCGTGCCGCCCAATGGCGCGAGCGCGATGCTGTCGCCCGCCGCGTTGCTCGCGTTGAACGGGACGGCGGCGGCGCTGATCCGGCTGCTGGCGCCGACCCAGATGGATACCACCCGCCCGTTTACGTAGGTCGGCACCGGGATCAGGCTGTCCAGTGCCGCGCCGTCGGTCAGGTCGATGGTGCCGCCAGGCGCCGTCAGATCCCCGTCGATCGTCATCTGGCCATAGCCGGTCAGGCTGATTGTCTGACGCGGATCGACCACGATGGAAGACCCGGCACCAAGGTCGATATTGGTGCTCACCACCGTCAAGCTGGCGCCGGGGCGCTGCGCGATGGCGGTTAGCTGCGGGTTCGGCGTGTAGAGCGGCAGGAGCGCCAGTTCGGCGCCCGCCGCCGTATTCCCGCCGGTCGGCACGGCGGCGCTTGCGGCGGTAAATTGTTCGGTCGGCTCGACCACGTCAATGGCGGTATCGGGCGCAAAACTGGTCCGGCCGGTCAGCGTGTAGGATGAGAAACCGGCGTCGAAAAACGCCGGCCGTAGCGTGACGGCACCGTTAGTGGTGGCGGCCGGCACGTTGCCTATCAGGAAATTGGGCGCGTCGAGGGTGAGCGCGCCCCCGGTGGTAAAGCCGGTGCTTTGCAGCGTGCCGTCCAGGCGCAATGCACCGGTCTCAACCGGCTGTGTGGTGCTGGTCAGCAACAGTGACACCGCGCCGCCCGCGCCGCCCGTGCGCGTGCCGTTTTCGGCGATCATCGCGCCGGCGGACGCATCGATCACGCTGCCGGGGTCAAGCAGTAGATCGGTGACGGAAGTCAATAAAACCGCGCCGCCATCGATAAAGGCGGAATAATTTGGCCCTTGCGGGTCAAGCGCCAGATTAGTCCAAAGCCCCGCCGTGTTGATCTCGCCGCCGCGTGCCAGCACGATGTTGCCGGTAATGGCGTTCCCGCTAGAAGGATCGGTCCGGGCCAGCACAGTCTGCGAGCCGGCGATGGTGGCGACGTTGCCGGCGCTGACGGTACCGGAAGGCGCGATGACAGTGGCCGCGATCTTTACCGCCGAACCAAGCAGGCTGACCGTGGCCCCGGCGGCGAAGGTAAGCGGCGCGGTGACTTCAACCTCCCCATTCGTCAGAACATCAAGGCCGCCGAGCGCAGCCTGGCTGATGGCCGTCGCGTTCAGGATCGTCGTGCCAGTCAGCACGCCAGGAGTCATAGATAATGGACCGAGGCTGTTCGTGACGTCGGCGATAGAGGCGGCCGTGAACACGACGTTGGCGGTGCCGGGCAGTGGGGTGCCGTTGCCGATGCCGCCGATCACCAGCGCACCAGGTTCGGCGACGACATTCTGCGCCAGCGTGTAAGGATCGGTGACTCCCGCCGGCGCGGCGTTGGTCTGCGCAGGCCCGTTCACGGCCCCGGCCTCAATTGTGGCATTGAACAGCGTGGTCGGCGAATTCAGCGTCAGCGTGCCGGCGTCTCGCCCCTCGGTATAGCCGGGCTCTTCGATCGCCGCCGGATCGGACAACACGTTGGCGTAGGTCTGGCTGACGCCCCAGGCCGCGTGATTGTCCACGAAGCCGCTGTAGACGCCGGCATAGGTGATGTAAGCGGGCGCGCTGTTGAAATTATAGATGCGGCCATTTTCGCCCAGCAGATAGCTTTGATCGACGAGGCCGGGCTGATATTGGATCGAGCCGCCGTCGATATCGAACACCGCGCCCGGCTGCGCCACGATTGCGCCGGCCGCACCGGTTGCCAAAGTGATCGTGCCGCCGAGCGCGGTCCATTCGCCGATCTGATGGCCGGTGGTGTTGAGATAGCCGGAGACTTCCAGCACGCCGCCGCCGGTATAGGCGCGGGCGGTGGAATCGCCGCCCGCGCCGGCCGGCACCATGCTCAGCTGACGGTCGTCGACGAACACCGTGCTGTTGTCCAGATTCTGGGTCGAGCGGTTCTGCGGATTGTCGCGCTGCTCGAAACCCTGGACGTTGACCGCAATGTCGTTGTTGGACACCGGCAACGCGACGCCGAAGTTTCCGGCAACGTCAACTATCGCGCCGTTTTCGGCCTGTATTCGGTTGACGGCGCTGACCGCGACCTGGCCGCCCTGCGCCACGGTCTGCGAGCCGCTCTGAAATAAAACGGTATTGCCGGAGACAATTTCGATGCGGGAATCTTCTTCTTGATCAGGCAGCGTGCTGAGATCATCGAAATCCGCGTTGGCCTGCAGATAGCGGGTCCCATTCTCCGCCGCCGATTGCGCGATCAGCGCCGCGCGCTGGCTGTCGAGCGCGGTGGCGGTGCTGGTGAGGTCGGGCTCAACCAGCGTCAGGCTGTCGGCGTCCAAAAGCACATTGCTATAGCTATCGGAAGCCGAAGAGAGCAAGTGGATGGTGCCGCGCACCGCAACTGTCGTGGTGGATAGTAGCACCCCGTTTTGGACGACGGATTCGCCGGCGAGTGTGATGTCGCCGGTATCGGCGGTGATCACGCCGCTATTGCTAACCCGGCCGCTGCCGCCGACTAGGCTGCTGCCGTCATGGTTAAGCTGCACCGCGATCTCATTGCCGCGTGTCGTGGAGGCCTGGTTGGACGACGTGCCGTAGCCGGGACGAAGTAGGAAGTTGTCGCCGGCGGCAAGTTCGGCCTGACCGTCTGGCGTGGTGATCGCGCCGGCGTTGCTGACGGTACTGCCCATCAGCAACGCGAAGCCGCCGCCGGTGGTCACGGCGGCGGGCGCCGCGACGCTGATCTGCGCGCCGGCCTGCACGATGACCGCCCCGCCGGCGCCGGTGAAGTTTGGATTGTAGGTCAGACCGGTCTGTGTGCTGTAAATGCCGTTGGTCATGAACTGCGCGTTGCTGATCGCGGCCGAGGAGGCGAGTAACGCGCCGAGATTGACCTGCGACGAGCCGCCGAAAATGATGCCGTTTGGGTTGATCAGATAGACCTGACCTATTGCTTTGATGGAGCCGAGAATCTGGCTGGGCACGCCGCTGGCGGCGATCCGGTTGAGCGCCACCCATGTCGCCTGCTGCTGATTAAAATTGACCGTGGTGTTTTTGCCGACGTTGAAATCGTTCCAACTCAAAATCGCTTGTGCCGCGGTCTGGTTGATCGTCACCGTTGTCTGGCTGCCGGCGGTGGTTTGGGTTGGCGTGGTGGCGCCGCTCCAGGTTACCTGGTTGGCAACGCCAGGACGCGCGAGACCGCTATTGGGCACCAGCCCACCCGCCTGCAGGCCATTTGGCACGCTGGAGGGAGCGGCGACAGCAAGATTGCGCGCGGTGTTTTGCGCCGCTTGCGCGGCCAGCAGCGCGGTGGAAATCTGGCTCAACTCGTTCTGTGACTGCGCCGCGACGGTGGCGGCCTGCTGCTGCGCCAGCAAGTTTGCAGTCATGCTGGCAAGTACCGGCGCGGGTGTGGCCCCGCGTTGCGTCAGGAGGCCGGCGGCGTGCGCAAACCGGACAGGCGCGATCGCAAAGAGCACCGCCAGTCCAGCCGCGACCATGTGTCTCATGTGCCGCCGATCATCACGCAAGTTTGGCTGGCCGCTCCAAGGGCAAATTCGCGGATCGGGACATGCCAAAACCTTTTGTCGACCTCGTCTTTATCGCACCGAATAAACGCGCGCTTTATGATATTAGAAAGAAGCTTTTGTGTCAGCGTGGTGCGGCTTAGCTCGTCGTTCCATTAGGACATCGTTAGGTTCGTTAAGTGGTGAGGTTAAGAAACGCTCAGGAAAAAGAAATATTTCTTGAAACCGTCACGCAGCGGTCCTGGACGGCACCGCGTGTTTCCATTGAATAGACACCCAGCGCGCATGTTCCGAACACGCGGGGGAGGGCGTTGTGCGGCTCATCGGCGGGTCCGCGTTGTTGGAGTTTCCATCGAATAGGTGGGAACTTTTGTGTGGCGTTCGCAATGACGTGGAGTTGCGCTGTATCTTGTTCGGTTGGCGAAAAAACAATCCTCGAGACTATGGCCCCTTGCGGCGCGGCGTAAGCGTATCGGTCTTGGTCAGCGTTCTGCTCGGCTTCGGCATGGCCGCGCCCGCCGGCGCCGGTACCACATCCTCAGTCGCCTCCACGCTGACGATCAACGAATTCACGGTGGTGGGCAATCACCTGTTGTCGGAGGACGATGTCGACAACGCGGTGTATCCTTATCTTGGTCCCGGCCAGACGATCAAAAGCGTGGACGCGGCCCGCGCCGCCCTGCAGAAAATCTATAGCGACAAGGGTTACCAAACCGTCGCGGTGGAAATTCCGCCGCAGCATGTGAGCGGCGGCGTGGTTGTTCTGCAGGTGGTCGAAGAGCCCGTGGGCCGGTTGCGTGTCAACGGCTCGCGCTATTTCTCGCTGAACAAAATCAAGAGCCAAGCGCCATCGCTAGCGCCTGGCAAGGTGCCGAATTTCAACCGGATCAAGCACGACATCATCGCATTAAATCAATGGCCGGACCGGCAGGTGATCCCAACACTACAGGCGGGTGTGGCGCCGCAAACGGTGGACGTCGATCTAAATGTGAAAGACACCTTGCCGCTACACGGCAGCTTAGAGTTGAACAACCGCTACAGCGCCGATACCAAGCCGCTGCGCGTGCAGGCCTCCCTGTCCTATGACAATCTGTTTCAGCGCGGCGACACCATTAATCTTGCTTACCAGATCGCGCCGCAAAACCCGAAGGACGCGGAGGTTTTTTCCGGCTCCTATCTCGCCCGGCTGCCGGGGATCGATTGGGTAACGCTGCTGCTGTACGGTCTAGTCTCCAACAGCAATGTCGCCACCGTCGGCGCCACCAATGTCGTCGGCAAGGGCCAAGTGGTAGGTGTGCGCGGGCTGTTCACCTTACCCGGCGGCGCCGGGTTTTTTAACACGCTAAGCGCCGGCATCGACTACAAGCATTTCGACCAGAACGTGACGCTTGGCGACTCAACGCTGCCGACGCCGATCACCTACTACCCGCTGACGGCCACCTACAGCGCGAACTGGCAGGGCGCGGCGTCGCAAACTCAACTTGATTTCGGCCCGACCTTTAACATCCGGGGTCTCGGCAGCGATCCCGGCGCGTTTGACAATAAGCGTTACGAGTCCGAAAGTAACTTTCTCTATGTACGGGGCGATTTGTCGCGGCTGCAGACAGTATTCGACGGTCTTCAGATTTTCGGCAAAACCCAGTTCCAGCTTTCGGACCAGCCGCTGGTCAACAGCGAACAGTTCTCGGTCGGCGGCCAGGACACCGTGCGCGGCTACCTCGAATCCGAAGTGCTGGGCGATAACGCGATTATCGGCTCGGTTGAGATACGCACACCGGAGATCCGGCTACTCGGGCCGAAGGTCACCGACTGGCGGGCGTTTCTGTTCGCCGAAGGCGGACAAGCTAATATTCTCGATCCGCTGCCGCAACAACAGGCAATCTTCGACCTCGCTAGCGTCGGCTTCGGCACCACGATTCAGCTGGTCGATCATCTGAACGGCTCGGTCGATCTGGCGCTGCCTTTGGTCACGTCGTTTAATACAAAGGCAGACCGGCCGCGTGTCGAATTCCGTGTCTGGGTCGCATTCTAATGCCGCAGCTCCCGCAACAAAATCTTCAGAGGGTTCAATGAGCCATCATTTATACCGCCCCGCGATCACGCTATTCCGCCTGTTGCCGCTGGCTTTGCTGGCTTGCGTGCTGCTAAAGCCGCACGCGGCCTATGCCTGGTGGGACCATGACTGGTCTGCCCGCAAGCTTGTCACCATCGACACCAGCAGCGCCGGCGCCAACATTACTGGCCCGGTCGGTACGACGCCGGTGCTGCTGAGGCTGGATGTCGGCAACTTTACCTTCGACAACGCCAACCCGGATGGCAGCGACCTGCGCTTCGTCGCCGCCGACGATAAAACGCCGCTTGCCTACCATATCGAGAAATATGACAACCTGCTCGGCCAGGCCTTTATCTGGGTCAGTCTGCCGGACCTGAAGCCGGCGGCACAAACCACATTCTATATTTATTACGGCAACAAAAAGGCCACCGCCGGCGACGACGCGAAGGCGACGTACGACGCCAATACGATGCTGGTGTATCATTTCGGCGAGCACAATACGGCGGCGCGCGACTGGACCGGCAACGGCAATACCGCGGCCATCGCGGGGCAGGCGGATGATTTCGCGCTGATCGCCGGCGGCTTGCGGCTGAACGGCCAAACTACCATGCAACTGCCGGCGACGCCGACGCTGGCCTGGGCCGGCAATAATCCGTTGACCTGGTCAGTCTGGTTCGAAGAAACCGCCTTGCAACCCAATGCTTTATTGTACAGCCGGACCGACGGCAGGACCACGGTGCAGATCGGCGTCGATAACGGTGCGCCGTTCGTCGCCATCATCGGCCCCAACGGCACGCAGCGCAGCACTGCGGGCGCACCGCTGGCGGCGGGCGGTTGGCATCACCTCGCGGTCGTCGCCGGCGGCCAGATCAGCGTCTATGTTGATGGCGCGTTATTCGGTACGCTGAACGCCCCCCTGCCGGCGCTAAACACGATCGCATATCTTGGCGGTGATGCCACCACCGGCGCCGCGCCCGCACTGACGCCGGCTCCACCGCCCGGCGCCGGCGCGGCGGCACCTGCACCGCCCGCCGCCGCGGCCACCGGCTTCATTGGCAGCATAGACGAACTCGAAATCTCCAACATCGCGCGTGCCGCCGGCTTCATCGACTTCGCCGCAATTGGCGAAGGCAGCAATCCGCTAGCCGCGAAACTCATCGCAATGGGGACCGAGGAAAAACCGGCGAGCTGGCTCAGCGGCTTTCTGGTGATTATTCTGGGCTCGGTCACCATCGATGGCTGGGTGATCATCGGCATCCTGATACTCATGGCAGTCGGAAGCTGGGTGGTGATGGCCGACAAGATCGCCTACGTGAACCGGATCAGCCGCGCCAACGCGGTGTTTGTCGAGCAATACGCGCATATCGGTCACGATCTTACGGCTTTCGGCACGCCGCGGCGGGAAGCAAAGACGCTCGAGGCTTCGCCGCTCTATCACCTGTACCGGATCGGCGCCGAGCAGATCGGCATCCGCTTCAATGGCAACGCGGGAACAACCCGGATGCTCTCGGCGCAATCGATCGCCGCGATCCGCTCCTCGCTGGATGCCGGCATGGTGCGGGAGATGCAGCGGCTTAATAAATCCATGGTGCTGCTGACCATCGCGATTTCCGGTGGTCCGTTCCTTGGCCTGCTCGGCACGGTGGTCGGCGTGATGATCACCTTTGCCTCCATAGCCGCCGCGGGGGATGTCAACGTCAACGCCATCGCACCCGGCATCTCGGCCGCGCTGGTGGCCACCGTCGCCGGCCTGATCGTCGCGATCCCGGCGCTATTTGGCTATAACTATCTGAATTCGCGCATCCGCAACGGCAACTCGGACATGCAGGTCTTCGTGGACGAGTTCGAGACGCGAATGGCGGAAGAATACAGCCCCCGCCTCTATGACGAACCACGGGCAGCGGAGTAAGCGTCATGCAGGTCCAGCCCGATGGCGACAAGCCGTATGACGACATCAACATAACGCCGATGCTCGATCTCGCTTACGTGCTGCTGATCATTTTTATCATCATGACAACTGCCGCGGTGCAGGGCATGAAGGTAAATCTACCGCATGCCAGCCAGCAGGCCAGCTTGGCGAAGCCGACCACGAAGGCGATCACCATCACCAGCGACGGGCGGATTTTTCTAGACACCGTGCCAGTGACGATGACCGAGTTGCAAAGCCGGCTGGTGGCGGACGAGGCGCAGACGCCGGATTTTCCCGTGGTTGTGAGCGGCGACGGTCAGGCGCAGTACCAGGGCGTGATGAACGTGCTGGACCTGCTGGGCCGGCTGAACATCACGTCGGTCGGCCTCGCCACCAAGCCGAGCAAACAATAGCCGCATGTCCGGAGCCCAGGAAACACGGCAGCGCGGCGTGTTTGGGCGGATGGCGCAGGTTGCCGCGCGGCACCGCGCCTCTTTCGTCACGCTCGGCATCGGCGCCGTGCTTGCCGCCCTGCTGCTCTACGCTTTACTGCACACGGCGCGCCAGCCGGTGGTGCACCAGGCGCCGGTGATCACCATGGTGATCATCCAGCCGCCGAAACCCCCGCCGCCCCCGCCGCCGCTGCCGCAACCGAAAATGATCACCCAGCCGAAAATGACGGTGCCGGAACAAAAGCCACAAATCCCGAACCAGCCGCCGAAAGCGGCGCCGACGAAGCCGGCAGGGCGGCCGGCGCCGGCGCTCGGCACCAGCATCCACAATAACGGCCCCGCAGACTCGTTTGATCTCTCCGGTGATACCAGCGGCAACGGTCTTATCGGCGGCGGCGGTGGTGGCGGCGGTGGTGGCAGCCGCTGGGGCTATTACGCCGGAATGGTGCAGTCGCAGATCGAGGCGGCGCTCTCGCACAATCCGGTCACGCGCGATGCTAGCGCTGGCCTGGAAGTCCGCATCTGGGCAGATGCCGGTGGTCTGGTCACGCGTGTGGCGCTGGTTAAATCCAGCGGCGATCCGGCGGTCGACAGCGCCATCGAGAACGACGTGCTGGCGCATATGCAGTTGCAGCCGCCGCCGTCCGACATGCCGATGCCGATGGTGATGAGCCTGACCGGGCAATCAGCGTTGTGATGCGACAATTTCAACACCCGAGAAACGGCGCGCGCGCCAGAAGCAAGGAAGCGAGTTCTATGTCTTTGCAAAATCGACTGTTGCGCGGCGGCCTGGCGGGCGCGTTGCTGGCTGCGGTCTTACCGGTAGCGGCGATGGCGCAAACCAGTCCGGATATGACCAGCCAACTTCTTATCGCCATACTGGTAAAAAAGGGCGTGCTGACCCGTGCCGACGCGGACAGCATTCTGGCCGAAGCCCGTCAGGAGGCGGCCACCGCGCAAGCCGTCTCCGTGCCAACAAGCTCGCCCGCCGCCACGACCACCGTGCAGGTGAGCAGCACCACCACGCCCGATGGAACCATCCACGTGACCTACGTGCCAAAGGTGGTGCGCGAGCAGATCGCGACGCAGGTCACCCAGCAGGTGCTGGCGCAGCAACAGGCGCAGGGCTACGCCGCGCCGAACGAGATCCCGTCCTGGCTCAACCGTCTCACCGTATTCGGCGACTTCCGCGGCCGTTATGAAAGCGACCTATTTCCGCACGGCAACGACACTACTGGGGCATTTCCTAATTTCAACGCGATCAACACCGGCAGCCCGTACGATATTTCCGGCGCCAACAGTAACTTCCCGCCGTCGCTCAACGTCAATGAAGACCGCGCGCGCTTTCGCATCCGCGCCAGGCTCGGCGTGCTGGCCGATCTCGGCGATGGGTTCGAGGCCGAGTTCCGTCTGGCCACTGGCGAGAACGATTCGCCTGTGTCGGAAAATCAGACGCTCGGCAATGCGCCCGGCGGCGTGCAGGGCGGCGATTTCAGCAAATACGCGGTCTGGGTCGACCGCGCCAACATAACTTACGCGGTACCGCTGATGACGGATGCCAAACTGAAATTCAGCTTTGGCCGGTTCGACAATCCGTTCTTCTCGACCAACCTGATCTATGCCGATGACCTGGCGTTTGATGGCATCGCCGCCAGCGGCTCCTACGATCTTGGACCGGTGACTCCGTTCGGTACATTCGGAGCGTTCCCAACCTATAATACCGATTTCTCATTCCCCTCAAACCAGCCGTCAAAGCAATCGAGCCACGATAAGTGGCTGTTCGGCGCGCAGCTTGGCGCGGTCGTCAACGTCATCCCCGAGGTCGCGGCCAAACTCGCCGTCGCCGATTACAGCTTCACCAATGTCGCCGGCAAGCTTTCCGCGCCGTGCACGGTGCTGACCACGGCCGATAGTTGCAGCACCGACGACGACCGTCCGACCTTTGCGCAGAATGGCAACACCTACATGGCGCTGCGCGACATCATCCCCACCGTCGCCAATAACGAAGGCACAACGAGCCAGTACCAATATTTCGGTCTCGCTTCAAATTTCAACGTGCTGGCGCTGACCGGCCATGTCGACGTAAACGCGTTGCAGGCGGCGCAGATCTGGCTGGACGGCGAGTATGTGGACAATCTCGCGTTCAACTATAGTGACATCGCGGCGAAAGCCGTGAATAATCGTGGCCCAACCAGCGCGGTCAGCACCACCGGCAACTTCTCAGGCGGCAATAGGGGCTATTTCGGTGCCGTTTCGGTCGGCGATCAGGTGCTGAAGCAGCGTTGGGACTGGAGCGTTAGCCTCGGCTATAAATACATCGAATCCGATGCCGTGCTGGACGGTCTTGATGACCCCGATTTCGGCCTTGGGGGTACCAATCTGAAGGGCTATATCGCCACCGGCTACCTAGCGCTCAACCCCCGCGTCTGGCTCCGCCTGCGCTACCTTTCCGCCGACGCGATCGCTGGGCCTACTTATCGGGCCGACGTGCTCCAGCTCGACTTGAACGGAAAGTTCTGACGTGCGCGGCAAAGTTTTACTGCTGAGGTCGATAGTGGGTTTGACGCTGCTGCTGCCCGCAGCGGCGGCGCAAGCTGACGCAGCCACTGAGGCGGCGTTGCGCGCGGCGCTCCAACAGGCGACGTCGCAGATCGCCGACCTTGAAAACCAGGTAGCGAATTTGCAGGCCGCGGAAGCGCCAGACACGGCTATGATCGAGGCGTTGAAAGCGCAGGTGCAGACACTACAAAAATCTACTTCGTCGCTTGCCACCAGCAGCGCTTCAAAGCCCCTACCAAATCCGCTGAACGAGAAAGAGATGGCGGCACTGCGGCGCGAACTCGCGGTGCGCTCTTTGGCGCTTAGCCAGTCGCGGCAAGCCTACGCCACGGCGGCCGCGGCGGCCGATTCCAAAATAGCGGCCAACGTACAGCTTTCCGGTCAGCTCGCAGCGCTGAACAAGCGCATCAACAGCTGCGACGCCAAAAACGCGGTTCTGTTCAAGATCGGCAACCAGATCCTCGACGCTTACTCGCATAAAGACGACATTTTCGGTGCGATCGCCGCTCGCGAACCGTTTATCGGCTTTAAGCGTGTTCAGCTGCAGAATGTCGTGCAGGATGATCAGCAGACGATGCTCGACAACCAAATCGCGCCGGACCAGAGCGGGCGGTAAACATGCGACATATTAAACGCCGCAGGGCGGATGCGGTGACGTTCGTGTCCGCTTTGCTCCTCATGGCGACGCCGGCGCGCGCGCAGACCGCTCAGCCGGCCGGCAAGACCTGCGTGCAGGTGCGGGTCGCAGGGCAAAGTGCCGACGCGCTCGCCTGCCTTAACGAGGAACTGCGGAACCAGGCACTGGCAGCATCCGGCCAAAGCGCGCCCGCCGTACCGCTCGGCGCCGGCAGCCCCGCAAACGCCACCGGCACATTTACCAAATCCGGCGTTGCCGAGCAGTATGGCAAGAATTTTGGCGTGTCGGTAATCCCGTACCGGCCTACGCCGCCGACTTTTTCCAGCGCTGTACATTGACCAAGACACATCAGGACAGGACCGGACCATGATCAACAGACTAAGCAAATTAGTTAATATCTTGCCACTCGCGGCAATTATAATGCTTGGCACCACGACAAGCCGTGCGGCACCAGCTGCCGCAACGGCCGACGCCGGACCTTCAATCGCCGGCTTCCGCGGCGCCGCGTTCGGCATGACGGAGGCGCAGGCGCGCAGCGCGATTGAGAATAATTTTCGAGTCTCGGCCGCCAACATCACTTCAGCCGAAAACGCACTTCAGCATACGCATGTGCTCAGCGTGGTCGTACCAGACCTGGTGCCCGGCGGCGGCGCCGCCGCCGTGTCCTATGTTTTCGGCTATCAAACCCATCGGCTGATCGAGGTGAACATCCTGTGGTCCGCGCAGATCGACCCAAAGATAACGCCCGCAACTCTGTACCAGAATGGCGAGACGCTGCAGCAGTATTTCGCGGCGGAGGGCTTTCCGGCGGATCGCAGTACCGGCAACGTCGCCACCGCCAATGGCATACTGCTGTTCCGCGCCACCGATGCGACCGGCAACGCCGTGCTGCTGATCCTGTCTGGCGCCATGACGAAAGACCCGAAATCCGATAAATCTATCTTGAACCCTGCGGCGCTAACCTTGGCCTACGCCGAAGACCCGCAGCACCCGGACATTTTCCAGTTGAGCAAGGGGTCGTTCTGATCTCACACTGACAGGCGTTGTTACGGAAAAAAAGAAGCGGCCATCTTGCGATGGCCGCCCATTTTACTCGTCCGGCCTGGAATTAGCGGCCGGGGTAGCTGGCACAGAGCGTGCCGTTGTCGATGTTCAGGTTGTACTTGCTCGCATTGCTGAAAAACGTGTTGTCGACTGCCGTGACATAAGGCGATGCGGCGGTGTTGCTCAGCGGCGCGAAGCCATTGTTAGTGGTGATCTGCAGAAGGCTGGAGTTGGTAAGCTGCGCTTCAGAAAACTGGCTGATCACCGAACCCTTGCTCTTGTTGGCGTAGCAGCTGCTTTCTTCCTCGGTGGTGTAGCCGACGATCGAATAGCCACTGTTAGTCACTGGAATGGCCGGCACCCAGTTTAGCGGGTCCATAGCGGCCGTCAGGTTGCTCGGCGGCGTCGCATTGGTCGAGCCCGGACCGGCATTGTCCAGGCCGGTTTCGGTGTTCGCGACGGTCGGCTGGTAGGCCTTGCCGTTGACACCGTTGACAACGCTGGCAACTTTCAGGGAGGTTGTGTTCGCGGAGTGCGGCGCGATTGAGGTGTAGTCCGGGCTCAGGTAGCCGAAGCTGTTGGCGGTCGCGACCAAAGTTGAGGCGACGTTGGAGCTGCCGCTTTCACCGACAAAGTTCGATGGGGGGGTGCTGTTGGTAAATTCTGAAGCAAATGTTTTGGTGATAGGAACCGGCAGAACCGAGAAGTTAGAATTGGACGAGGTGCACACGGCGTTCAAGTGCTGGGTCAGCAGAAAAGTCGTGCCGCTGCTGTCCGAACGATACACGACATTGATGGTGGTACCGGCCGGAATGCTCGAGACCAGCGTATGGTAGTCGGTGATCTTGCCCGAAAGGATGCCGCAGATCTGCGGGTCGGTTAGGGTCAGACCGGAAGCGGGCACGCCGCTTTCATTGTAAGGTAGGGTGATGGGAGTCCCGAAGGTCGGGAATTGGATCAGCGGGCCGTCAACTGAAGATTCGGCGTAGCTGCCGGTGGCTGGGTTGGTGAGCTGCGACGCGGTAAGGAACGCGTCGCTGGCGCCGATATCGACTGTGGTGCCGACGATTGTGCCGTAGGTGAGCGTGCCGGCCGGAACGTTCTCGAACTGAGTGATATCGTTGTTCAGAAACGCGGTCTGGCCCTTGCCGCTGCCGACGGCTTCATAGCTGAATTTTACGCCGGGATATTGCGACGTAACGCCCTTAAACTCGGCGATGTAGGTAGGAGCTGCCAAGCTGGAGCCGCCGGCGTTGATATTGGCAGATTGGGCATGCGCGGTGCCGAACGACAGCGCGGCAGCAAAGACGCTGCAAGCTAGTTGTTTGCGGATCATGGGTTTTCCTTGTGTGTGAGGCTTCCGACATGGATGAGGTTCTTCGGCTATTGGTTGCCGAGAAGTTTTTTTAGCAGAGTCGTAAGATTAATCTCATTTCATTGTTAAGAACTTTTGATTGCAGTTTGGCCGCAATTTTGTAACGGTCTTGCAGAAATGGTCGTTGTTTTTATTTTAGCACTGTCAAGCCAAACGGTTTGGCCGCTTCGCCGGCAACTTTTGAGCTTTAGACCATGGGAATTTGGCAGCTTCGCTTCCTCCGGCCAATTCTAACAAGCAGAAAGTTGCCGGCGAAGCGGCCAAAACCGTTTGCCTTGACAGTGCTCCGGAACGCCATCTCGTCAGCCGCAACGACTGCAAGGTCCGGATATCGGTTGCCATGGCCGGGTGGGAGCATGTTGTGGGGTAAGCTGAAGTCGAGTCCGCCCTACGGCGAGCAGAGACTTGTAGCGGTTGGACTGACAGCATCGTTTTAAGTATTGTTACCTTTCACATTTACCTCGCGGAGACGTGCTGAATGAGTGTACCTATCATTGATATAGCGCCCTTCTTGCTGTCCTCGTCGCCGAGCGACAGGGGGTCCGTGATCAAGCAGTGGTCACAGGCATTCGAAAATTATGGTTTTGCTGTCATTGTCGGCCATGGCATCGGCGAGGAGCTGCAGAACAGTCTTTACAATGCGGGGATGGAATTCTTTGACGAGCCGCTCGCCGAGAAGCTGAAATCGACCCATCCGGGGCCACAAAACAGCCAGGGCTATGTCGGACAGGGCACCGAAAGCGTCGCAAAGACGGCCGGCGAGCCGGAGGCACCGCCCGACCTCGTGGAAAACATTTCATTCACGTATGTTGACTGGGAAAATAAGCTGCTTACCAACGATTTGGATCGTTCGATCTACCGGGCGAATCTGTGGCCGCAAAGGCCCGCTGCACTAGGTCACCGACTCATAAACCGCATCCAAATTCTGGCTGAGGCGAGTTTGACGAGGGCGAGGTAGTTGGCGTCGTGTTTTTCGAAGCGGGTGGCGATTGCTCTGAAGTGTTTAAGTTTGTTGAAGAACCGCTCGACGAGATTTCTCTTTTTGTACAGCCGCTTGTTGAATTTTGGGATGTTGACCCGGTGTCGCATTGGCTTGATGTTTGCTTTGGCGCCACGCTCAGCCAAAGTTTCACGTAGCGCGTCGCTGTCGTAGGCCCGGTCAGCTAGCAGGGTCTGGCCGGCGCCGACGCTGTCCAGCATGTCCTCGGCGCTGCGGCCGTCATGGGCTTGGCCTTCGGTCAGTTTAAGGGTGAACGGGTTGCCATTGGCATCGACCACGGCATGGATTTTGGTGGTCAATCCGCCGCGCGAGCGCCCCATGCATCGGCTTGCAGCAATGTCCCGAGTGGAGGTGCCCTCAGGACCCCCTTTTTACCGTTGGCGGCGTGCTGGTGAACCCGGATGGAGGAGGAGTCCACCATCTGCACATTACCTTCGTAAGCCTTTGACACCGCATCGAAAATCGCATCCCAAACGCCCAGCTTCCGCCACCGAACGAAGCGGTTGTAGCACGTCGTATAGGGGCCGTAGCGCTCCGGAATGTCCGCCCAAGGCGCGCCGGCTCGCAGCCGCCAGTAAATGCCGTTCAGGACCTTCCGATCATCAACCCGCGCCACGCCGCGCGGCTTGTTCGGCAGCAACGGCAAAATGATCGCCCACTCAAAATCCGAAATCTCGTACCGCCGAATCGTCATCAAACACCTCCAAGGAGTTTGAATCACAACCACCGCGACATGGGAATCAGTTTATGAGTGCATGACCTAGAGCCCTTGGTCCGCAAATACTATGCGGAAGTGCAAAATCTGACGCGCAGGCTGATGAGCCTTTCCGCGCTGGCTCTTGACCTTGCCGAGGATTTTTTCGATCCATATTACGACCGGATGGCGACCATTCTTCGCCTCGCGCATTATCCAGACCAACCTGATGAACCGCTGGACGGCCAGATGCGCTATGGTGCGCATACCGACTATATGGGACTGACCGTTCTGCGACAGGACCGGGCACTTGGCGGTCTTCAGGTCCAGTTACCAAGCGGTGAATGGCAGGATGTCAAGCCAATTCAAAACAGCCTTGTCATTAATTCCGGCGATTTGATCGGCCGTTGGACTAACGATCGCTGGAAATCGACCATGCATCGCGTGACAAATCCCCCGCGCAACCTGACCGGATCGACAAGGCGTCTATCCATCGTCTATTTTACAGGACCAAATTACGACGCCATGTGTTCGTGTCTGCCATCTTGTCTCAGCGGAGGTCAGTCGCCTTCGCACGCGCCCGTCAGATGCTTTGATCATTTGATGCAGAAAATCCGGAGCAGCATGCCCGAGACATCTGTTGCGGCCACCTATTAAAGCCTGACGTACAAAACGGGGGAATGTGTTTTTTGAGCGTAATTATTAGCGATGCCTGCATTGTTACCATGAACCCTCATCGTGACATCCTCGACAAGGGCAGCATACTCATCGAGGGCAATCGCATCGCGGCCATTGGCACAAAGGCGCAATTATCAAATGGGCATCCCGAAGCACGGATCATCGACGGTGCCGGGCAGATATTGATTCCAGGCATGGTCAACACGCACACCCATCTGTTCCAGACTTTGCTCAAAGGTCCAGGTGATGACATGGTTCTCAAGAAGTGGTTCACCTGTATGACAGGTCCAGCCTCTGCAGAATTGACCGTTTCGGATGCGCACGTCGCGGCTTTGCATGGATGTATCGAGTCAATCCGCTCGGGCGTTACGACGCTCGTCGATTTCATGTATGTACATCCCCGGCCTGGCCTGACCCAGGCGGTCGTGGATGCTTATGAGGCGACGGGTATGCGAGGCTTTGTCTGCCGCGGTTTTCTGGCTGACGGCATCCAATATGGCGTTCCAGAAAAACTAATCGAGTCGCCACAGCAAGCGCTTTTGGATGCCAGAGCGCTCATCAAGGCCAATAATCGGCCTGGCGGCCGTGTCCAGGTCGGGCTGGCGCCTTGCATGATCTGGGCGTTGGACATTGAAAGTATAAGGCAGACCCGCGCACTAGCCGATGAACTCGGCGTCCTGGTCACGATCCATGTCGCTGAGACGCCATTTGAAATTGAGCACGCGCGCATCACCTATAACCAAACCGATACACAGCTCCTAAGTGACCTCGATTTTCTCGGACCAGATGTGCTTGCTGTCCATTGTGTCCAATGCAGCCACGACGATGTTCAATTGCTCCGCAAACACGACGTGAAAGTCTCTCACAATCCCTGCAGCAACATGTATCTGGCCTCCGGTTTCGCGCCAATCCCGGAGATGCTGAAGGCGGGTATCACGGTTGGTTTGGGCAGTGACGGGCCCGCGAGCAGCAATAACCATAGCTTGTTTCAGGCGATGAAATTCGCCGCCCTGATGCAAAAGGGCTTACACCGAGATGCGACGATCATGACGGCTCAGAAAGTGCTTGAAATGGCAACGATTGGCGGCGCGCGTGCCGTCGGGCTGATGCATGAAATCGGTTCCATCGAGATTGGCAAGAAGGCCGACCTGGCTCTTGTCGATACGCGCAGCGCGTTCATGTCACCAATTCACGATCCCGTCTCGGCGTTGGTATATTCGGCGCTGGGGCATGAGACGAGCCTTGTGGTTATTGATGGTAGAATTGTATTTTCAAATGGAAATATCAACAGCGTTGATGAGCATCAGGTGCGTCGCTCGGCGCAGTCCGCCGCCGCCGATCTAGCCCGGCGGGCTGCTATACCGACCAGCGCGGAAAGGTGGCTTTAGGACACATTCAAACCAAACTGGCCTTTGCCTGCGTGGCCGGCCTAGCCTGCCCGCATGACTCAGGCCAAGAACCCGTTCCGCTACTTTGACTCCTCACGAGAGGTGATCCGGCTCGTAGTCATGATATACGTTGGCACTGTCAAACAAACAGTTTCGGCCGCATCGCCGGTAACTTTCTGCTCGGTAGAAACGCCTGAGAGAAGCAATCTCAAATTTCGTTGGTTTTGAAGCCGAAAAATGTCTCCTGTCATAACTATGTACCTTTGGCTTGACAGTGCCGATCAGAGACTTGTAGCGGTTGGACTGACAGCACCGAAGTGGCGCATGCTGGAGCAGGAGGAAGCCGACACGTTCGATCTGTTCGCTCACGGTTGATCCGCCTGACCTCGACCCCGGGTCACTCGATCGGACATCAATCACTGCTCTTGCAGTTGCCGCAGACGGGCCACATCCTACTTACTGCTGATGCGACCTAAACAAAGGACCATTGGGACGAAAAGTGTTTGCGGGCTTTTCCGTCTCGAACAGCGGCGCGGTGCGGTCCGTGCGCAAGCTGCACAAATTGCTTCCCGACCCCGGGTATTCGTAGTGCCAGGCCATGATCCCGATGTCTGAGCGGAGCTGAAGACCGGTCGAGACCGCTTCTACGAGTGATCACATCTACTTATAGAAAGAAGTTCTTCCTAAAGCGGCAGCGCCGTCTTGTACTTCACCTGCTTCAAGGCGAGGCTAGATCTTATGTTGGAAAGCCCAGAGATTTTCGTGAGCTTATCAAGAATAAAGCGTTCGAGTGCCTGCACGTCGTTGACGACGACGCGGATCAAATAGTCGAAATCGCCCGTCATCAGATAACATTCCATCACCTCGGGATAAGTCGCGATTGCCGCCTGGAAGTCTTCGAGGTCGCGTTCGACCTGACGTTCCAGCCCGATCTGAATAAAGACGCTAAGCCCCAGCCCGATCCTTATCGGGTCCAGCAGGGTGACGTAGCGGCTGATTATGGCGGCCTGTTCCAGCGCGCGCACCCGCGCCAAGCAGGGCGAGGGCGAAAGGTTTACCCGGGAGGCAAGTTCGACGTTGCTGAGCTTGGCGTTTTCCTGGAGCAAGTTGAGTATTTTGATGTCAGTGGGGTCAGGACTAAAAGCCGGCATAACATGCTCCAAACATGGGCTGGCAAAGAATATCATGCTGCGATTCTGCGTCAAGCATAACATCTTCGGCAGGTCGTTTTGGGGCAATCCGTGGTAACTTTAAATCTTCAAAATCCAGGGAAGTGTAAGTCGTCATGGACGGTAGTGCTCAATCTCTAAATCCGACGCAAGGCCGCCGCGAAGATCAGGATCCCGTTGAGACCCAGGAATGGCTGGACTCGCTCGTCTCCGTCATCCAGGCGTCCGGCGCCGCGCGCGGACAATTTCTGGTGGATCAATTGTCCACTTCGCTGCGGCGGATCGGCGCGGGCGACTCCAAGCAGCAGTTCTCGGCCTATCTCAACACCATCCCGCTGGAGCGCCAGGGGGCGTATCCCGGCGATCTGGCGCTTGAAGAGCGCATCACCTCGATCCTTAGATGGAACGCACTGGCGATGGTGATGCGCGCCAACCAGGCCTATGGCGATCTTGGAGGGCATATCGCCAGCTATGCTTCGGCAGCGGAGATTTTCGAGGTCGGCTTCAACCATTTCTTTCGCGGCGGCTCGGCGGATGCACCCGGGGACCTAGTGTTCTATCAACCGCATTCGGCGCCCGGTGTGTATGCCCGGGCGTTTCTTGAAGGCCGGCTCAGTGAAGAACGCCTGACGAATTACCGGCAGGAGGTGGGCGGCAACGGGCTATGCTCCTATCCGCATCCCTGGCTGATGCCGGATTTCTGGCAGTTCCCTACCGGTTCCATGGGCATTGGGCCGATCAGCGCCGCCTATCAGGCACGGTTTCTGCGCTATCTCGAGCATCGCGACCTAAAGCCGGTTTCGGACCGGCATGTCTGGGGCGTGTTCGGCGACGGCGAGATGGATGAGCCGGAGTCGATCGGGGCATTAACGATGGCGGCGCGCGAGAAGCTCGACAATCTCACCTTCGTCGTCAACTGTAATCTACAGCGGCTGGACGGCCCGGTGCGCGGCAATGGCCAGGTCATCCAGGAGTTCGAATCCCTATTTGCAGGTGCTGGCTGGAACGTCATCAAGGTGCTGTGGGGCTCGGAATGGGACGCGCTGTTTTCGCGCGATACTAATCACGTGCTGCTTCGTCGTTTCGCCGAAACGGTCGATGGCGAGTACCAGACGCTCGGCGCCAAGAATGGCGACTATAACCGGAGCAAATTCTTCGAACGCGAACCGGAATCCGCAGCACTGGCAAAGACCATGTCGGACGCGGAGATTAATGCGCTCAAGCGTGGCGGCCATGATTTCCGCAAGCTTCATGCGGCCTTCCAGGCGGCCCGCGCGCATAAGGGGCGTCCTACCGTCATTCTAGCCAAAACCAAAAAAGGCTACGGCATGGGCAATGCCGGTGAGTCTCGCATGACGGCCCATCAGTCGAAGAAGCTAGACGTGGACGCACTGCTGGAATATCGCGACCGCTTCAAGCTGCCGCTGACTAACGACGAAGTCGAAGCTTTGAAGTTCTGCAAACCGGCGGAGGGAAGCGCGGAGCTTGACTACCTGCGTGCGCGCCGCAATGCCCTCGGCGGCTATATTCCGGCGCGCGAACGCAACGCGCCGGAAACCGTGCCAATACCGGCCCTGGAAAGCTATGGCCAGTTCGCCCTGCACTCCGAAGGCAAGGAGATGTCCACCACTACGGCCGCGGTGCGCATGCTTGGCAACCTGCTGAAGGACAAACAGCTTGGCGCTCGCATCGTTCCAATCGTGGCCGATGAGGCGCGCACCTTCGGCATGGCCAATCTGTTCCGCCAGATCGGCATCTACGCTTCCGCCGGGCAGCTGTACGAACCGGAAGATGCGGGCTCGATGCTGTACTATCGCGAAATCCGCAACGGCCAGCTGTTGGAAGAAGGAATCACGGAAGCCGGCGCGATTTCTTCCTGGGTCGCCGCCGCCACATCCTACAGCGTGCATGGGCTGGCAATGCTGCCGGTCTACATCTACTACTCCATGTTCGGCTTTCAGCGGGTCGGCGATCTGATCTGGGCCGCTGCCGACCAGCGCGCCCGCGGCTTCCTGCTGGGTGCCACCGCGGGACGCACCACGCTTGGGGGTGAGGGATTGCAGCACCAGGACGGCTCTAGCCAAATCGTTGCGGCGACGGTTCCGAACTGCCGCGCCTACGACCCGGCGTTTGCCTGCGAACTCGCGGTGATCATGGATACCGGTGCCAGGCGCATGATGGAGGAGCAACGCGACGAATTCTATTACGTGACCGTGATGAACGAGAATTATGCGCAACCTTCGCTGCCGCCGGACTCGGCAGCCGGTATCATCAAGGGCATGTACCGTCTCGGAGTACGCGGAAAGACCGATGAGGACAGGAAAATCAGGCTGCTCGGCTCTGGTGCGATCTTGCGTGAAGTCATTGCCGCGGCCGATATCCTATTTGAGGAATTCGGTGTTGCCAGCGAGATATTCAGCGTGACCAGCTTCAGCGAGCTGGCAAAGGAGGCGGCGGAGATCGAACGCAGCCGCCGGCACGGTGCGGACCCACGGGCCGCGCGCAGTCATGTAGAGACCTGCCTGCCGGGCCAGGCGCCGGTGATCGCGGCCACCGATTATGTGCGTGCCTACCCGTTGCTGGTCGCCCCTTATATCGAGGCGCGTTTCGTGGCCCTTGGCACGGATGGTTTCGGGCGGAGCGATACTCGCGCCGCCTTGCGCAAATTCTTCGAGGTGGACCGCAACAGCATCGTCTTGGCTGCTCTGGAAGCCCTGGTGCGGCAGGGAACAATTCAACACATATTGCTAGTTGAAGCGGTTTCCCGCTTCAGCCTAGACAAGCCGCCCGCAGCGCCCTGGACGGTATGAATACGATGGATCAAATATGGGCGACCAATCTCGTCGAAATTCTTGTGCCGGATATCGGCGACTTCAAGGATGTGCCGGTTATCGAAATTCTGGCGGTTGCCGGCACGGCCGTCGCTGTAGATGACGCGCTGGTGGTGCTGGAATCGGATAAGGCGACAATCGACGTGCCATCGCCGGCCGCCGGCGTGGTGAAGGAAGTCAGGGTCAGGCTTGGCGACCGGGTCAGCCAGGGCAGCGCACTTATCTTGCTAGAGATCAGCGCGACCGGCGCAGCGCCCGCCTTGTTGCGTGCCGAGCCGCCGGCGCCTTTCCCGCCACTGGCACCGCCGCCGGCCACCAAGGCAGCGCCGGCACCAGTACCCGCGGTCTCGATACCGGCGGCAGCGCCGTCCAGTGCGCCGCATGCCTCGCCATCCGTCCGCCGTTTTGCGCGCGAACTTGGCGTCGATCTCGCTTGGTTGCGCGGCAGCGGGCAAAAGGGCCGCATTCAAAAGGAAGACGTGCTCGGCTTCGTGAAGGATGCGGTTTCCGGCAAGGCCGTTCCGGCGAGCGATGCTGGCGCTTCCAATGCGGCGGGGTTGGGATTGTTGCCATGGCCGCAGATCGATTTTGCGAAATTCGGCCCGATCGAACGGGCGCCGCTTTCGAAAATCAAAAAGATCTCCGGCGCCAATCTTTTGCGTAATTCAATCATCATTCCCCACGTCACCAACTTCGACGAAGCAGATGTGACTGCGCTGGAAAAATTCCGTACCGACATCAATGCCGAACACCAGGCGCAGGGCGAGAAGCTGACTATGCTCGCCTTCGTAATCAAGACCGCGGTGGCCGCGCTGAAAAAACATCCAATTTTTAACGCTTCGCTGGACGGCGACGAACTGATTTTGAAACGGTATTTCCATATCGGCTTCGCCGCCGACACGCCGAACGGTCTGGTCGTGCCGGTGATCAGGGATGCCGGTATGAAAGGCCTGTCCGAAATCGCGGCCGAAGCTGGCGAGCTTGCCGGCAAGGCCCGCAACGGCAAGCTGAACCCCGCGGATATGCAGGGCGGCTGCTTTACGATCTCATCGCTCGGCGGCATCGGCGGCAACGGCTTCACGCCGATCATCAACGCGCCGGAAGTGGCAATCCTTGGCGCTGCCAAGGCGAAGATGACGCCAATTTGGGACGGCGCCGCATTTCAGCCTCGACTGATCATGCCGCTGAGCCTGTCCTGGGATCACCGCGTGATCGACGGCGCCGAGGCGGCTCGCTTCCTGGTCACCCTGGCCAGCCTGCTGGCTGATTTCCGGCGGATATCGCTGTGAGTCATCCGGTGGAAATCAAGGTGCCGGATATTGGTGATTTCAAGAATATTCCAGTCATCGAAATCAGCGTGAAACCCGGCGATATTGTCAAGGAGGGACAAACACTGGTTACGCTGGAGAGCGACAAGGCAACGCTCGATGTCCCCACGCCGCTCGCCGGCCGCGTTGTCGAACTGAAACTGGCTCTAGGCGACAGAATGAGCGAGGGCAGCCTGGTCGCGTTGATCGCGCCGGAAAATGCCGCCTCGGCGCAAGCCTTGCCGCCGCGTCCGGCCCGGGCCGTGGTGGCACCAATGGCGGAGGCAGCAGCGTCGGACCTGCATGCCGAACTCCTCGTCATTGGCGGCGGACCAGGCGGCTACACGGCCGCCTTCCGCGCGGCGGATCTCGGCAAACAGGTCGTTCTGGTGGATCGCGGCAGCAGCCTGGGCGGCGTTTGTCTGAATGTCGGCTGCATCCCGTCGAAAGCCTTGCTGCACGCGGCCAAGACCATCAAGGAGGCGGCTGAGTTCGGCGCGCATGGCGTCACCTTCGGTGTACCGGGTATCGATCTGGATGCGTTGCGCGGCTGGAAGGAGTCTGTGATCGGGCGCCTGACTGGCGGTCTAGAAGAGCTGGCGCGTCGGCGCAACGTGACCGTGGTCAGCGGGCTGGCGCAATTCAGCGGCCGCAACTCAGTCATCATTACCGGCACCGCCGGGTGCGCGATCTCCTTCGACCAGGCGATCATCGCCGTGGGGTCGGAACCGGTGCAACTGCCGTTCATTCCGCATGGTGACCGTCGGGTAGTGGATTCGACCGGCGCCTTGGCGCTGGAGTTCGTACCGGCGCGGCTGCTGGTGATCGGCGGCGGGATCATCGGGCTTGAAATGGGCACGGTATACGAGGCGCTGGGAAGCCGCGCGACGGTTGTGGAGTGGATGGACCAGCTGATCCCGGGCGCGGATAAGGATCTGGTGGCGCCCCTGCATAAGCGGCTGGCAGCGCAGTTCGACAAAATCCTGCTGCAGACCAAAATTACCGCGCTGGAGGCGCGCGAAGACGGTATTCTGGCGCATTTCGAAGGGCCTGGGGGTGCCGGCGAGGCGCTATTCGACCAGGTGCTTGTCGCCGTGGGGCGCCGGCCGAACGGCCGGCTGCTGGGGGCGGAACATGCTGGCGTCGCCGTCGAGCCCAGCGGCTTCATTCCGGTGGACCGGCAGATGCGCACAAATATTCCAAATATCTTCGCCATCGGCGACGTGGTCGGTCAACCAATGCTGGCGCACAAGGCAACTCACGAGGCAAAGGTCGCGGCGGAGGTTGTCTGCGGCATGAATGTCGCGCTGGAGGCGCGGATTATTCCGTCGGTTGCTTATACCGACCCCGAAATTGCCTGGGTTGGGCTTACCGAGAGCCAAGCCAAACGTGACGAGATCGCCTTCGGCAAGGGCGTGTTTCCCTGGGCCGCCTCCGGCCGTTCACTCTCGCTTGGACGAAGTGAAGGATTCACTAAGCTCCTATTCGATCCGGGCACGCATCGGCTGCTGGGGGCTGGCATCGTCGGGCCCCATGCGGGGGACCTCATCGCTGAGGCGGCGCTGGCCATCGAAATGGGAGCGGATGCCGAGGATATCGGCCTTACCGTCCATCCGCATCCGACCTTGTCGGAAACGCTTGGCCTTGCCGCGGAGGCTTATTCGGGAACCATCACCGACCTGCTACCGGCAAGGAGATAGCGCCTTGAGCACCGCCAGCCGCTACCAATTCACAACCATTGCAGGATCTGTCCGGTAAGACGTTCCTGAAAGAAGAAGAAATTGGCAGTGATAGGCGATTGATGCTTATTTGGCATCCATCACCTAGCTTTTTTATCTTTTTGTTCGACGTAGGCTGCTCTACGGCCTGAATACAACACGATTTCTTTGGGGGGACATCTTTGTTCGCGTGGGACGGTTGTGCTTGTTGCACCTATTCGGCATTCACGCCTCAGTCCAGGTTGTCGAGAATGGCCGGGCCGGCGCGCTCTGCCCGGTTCATAAGCCAGAACGTGACATCCGAGGTTGTGGCCGTTAAGGGCGGCAGTCTGCGCATTGACCATGCGACTTTGATCAATCCCCGAGATGGCTCGGTCCTGGCCGATATGACCATTCTGGTTAAAGCGGGGCAGATTATCGATGTAGTGCCGAGCACCGCGCAAAATGCTGATCCGGGCGCCATTAACGCGGCCGGAAAATTCGTTGTGCCTGGCTATAACGATATGCATAATCACGCCTTACAGCTAAATAATCCATCTGGGTCACTAGCGTTGATGCTGGCCGAGGGTGTTACCGGCTTTCGGCAGATGGCGGGCAGCGCGGAACTGCTTGCGAAACGGCGTAACCAAGCGTTGGAGCTTGGGGTCAAGGCGCCCGCATTGTTGGAGATGCCCGGTGAGATTTTAACGCCGCTGAATGCCGCCACACCGCAAGCCGCAAGCGCCGAGGTACAGCGGCAGAAGGCGCAGGGCGCCGATTTTGTGAAAATTGTATTTGTCTCGCCTGAGGTGTTTTTTGCCGCCGTGCATGAGGCGCGACGCATTGGGATCTCCATTGTCGGGCATTTACAGGAGGGCACGGGACCTGTGGAGGCGTCCTTGGCCGGTTTCCGCTCGGTCGAGCACTTGGGGCCCGGCAGCGCAATCTGGACCGGCTGCTCGACCGCCGAGGACGAGATACGCGCCGAGCTTGCGCAACGTCCGGCGATGCGGACGCCGCCAAAAATCCCGTTGTTGAAGTATCTTGTGAGAGCACGGTTTCGTAAGCTCGTCGTGAACCCTCTGGCTTATGCAAATCCACTGGATGTGGAGCGGTTGCGATGGGCGCTGGAAACCTTCAGTGAAATACGCGCCCAGGCTTTGGCGGCGCGATTTGTCGCCGATGGCAGCTGGCAGGTTCCGACACTGGTGCGAGTGCGGGCGATGGAACTGGCGGAACTGTCCGAGTATGAGGAGGACCCCGGACTGCAATACTTGCCCGCGAAAGCTCTCAAGCTTTGGCGCCAGGTGACCAAAAAATTCAAGGCATTGCCGGAGCGGATGCGTGAAACCTGCCGGATGGTCTATCCACGACAACTCGCGCTCGCGAAGCTATTTTCAGATGCCGGCGTTTTGATGATGACGGGCAGTGATGGCGGTTCGCTGATCGGACCAGGTTTGACCTTGCAGCAGGAATTTGGGCAACTGGGGGAAGCCGGAATTTCGCCGCTTAAGACTTTACAGATGACAACCGTTAACGTGGCTGACTATCTTGGGCGCCCGCACACGATGGGTACCGTCGAGATCGGCCGGGAAGCGAATTTAGTGATCTTGCACGCCAATCCATTGGAATCGGCAAAAAATCTAGGGGCGATTGCGGGCGTGGTGCGTGCCGGTGTTCACCATTCCGCGACCGAGTTAAAGGCGTTGAAAGCGCGTGTGGCGGCTGGCCGGGGGTATCTGCTGTAGGGATTCAACTATCCACTATCGATCGAATGCTCGCGGGCGGATGCTACGCACGGATCAGTTGTTGCAATCACGTCACAACTCATCAAGCTCCAATATGCAACAGCCGCAGCGCGTTGGCAGATTGAATATTTGTCCGCGCCTGCACGGAAAGCTCAAGCTCCCCCAACGCGCGCAGGCCTTCGCGGATAAATCCAGGACCGCCTTCAGGGTCGAAGGGGCAATCGGAAGCGAACAACACGTGCTCTGGCGTGAAGAAGTCGATGCCGCACCGCATCGCACCCGCGCTGCCGCCAACCGCCGTGTCGCCATAGATCCGACGAAAATAATCAATCGGCCTGGCCTGCAGATTTTTCAAAATCTCGCCATAAGCCGCGCCCTCTGTGCGCGCGCCCAGCTGATCCCATAAGGGGCCGATCCGCCCTTCAAGATACGGGATGATCCCGCCCAGATGGTGAGTGACAATCTTCAGGTCCGGATGCCGGTCCATCAGACCCGAGAACACGAGCCGGGCGATGCAAGCAGCGGTCTCATATGGCCAGCCGATCACTTGCCAGATTTCGTATTGCGAGCCGTCCTCGGTCGGATAATCCGAGAACTTTGCCGAGCGTGCCGGATGTAGCCATATGGGAAGATCACGCTGAGCCAATTCAGCGTATAACGGCTCGAACATCGGCGCGTCGATGGCTTTACCACCGACGTTCGTGTAAATCTGCACCCCCTTGGCGCCGAGCTGCCGCGCATATTCCAGCTCCGTCAAAGCCATTTCCATATCGTCAAGCGGCAGGCACGCCACGAAAGCTGGAAACTCGTCTGGATATTCTCTGCAAAGCGCGGCTAATCCTTCATTTATCATCCGGGCATAGGGCGGACGGTCTTTCGCCTCACCGATGCTTTCGGGCCCCGGCGGGCAAGGTGCAAGCACTTGCTGATACCCTTGCCATTGTCCGATGAGGCGACGGCGCGCCTCTAAATCATGCAGCATCGGCACTCCCGCCAAACGCTTTACCATACCTCGATCTGTCGCAAGCGCCTGATACGCATCCAAGTGACCGGCCGGCATGAAATGCGTATAGAAGTCGATAACCCGGCTCGTCATGCAATAAAGCTCCTAGTTCGGCTTGTTAAAACGGATATTGCATTTTGCCGTGCGTCAGCGTGGTCAGGCGGATTTCAGTGAAATCCTCAACCGCATAATGCCCGGACCGGCCCCAGCCGCTATCCTTCACCCCGCCATTGGGCAAGGCGGGCTCACCCGCCATGGTGGCGCCGTTTACATGAATGATTCCGGTGTCGAAACGCTGAGCCAGCTCCAGCCCACGCGCATTATCCCCGGTCATGATCGCGGCGCTCAAACCATAGGGTGTGGCCTGTGCTTTCGCCAGCGCGGTATCGGCACTCTCAAACGCCTCGACCACGAGTACTGGCCCAAAAGTTTCATCCGCGCCGGTGGCTACTATGGCGTCATGCGACACCTGGGTCAAAATGGTCGGAAGATAGATATTCCCCTCCCGCGCACCACCCGTCACTAATCGCGCGCCACTTGCCTTGGCTTCCGCCACCCGGTCATCGCACTGCTTCAGCGCCTTCTCGCTGATCAGCGGTCCGATAAGATTGCTCGGATCCCGCGGATCGCCACGTTTTAATGTCTGCACCTTGGTCGCCAGTTTTTCGACGAACTCATCATGAATTGCGTGATCGATATAGACCTTGCGCGTGTTCATGCAGATCTGTCCCTGATGAAAAAACGCGCCGAACGCGGTCGCATTCACCGCGTTCTCGATATCCGCGTCCCCCAGGACGATCATGGGATTATACCCTCCCAGCTCCAGCACGGTCCGCTTGAGGGACTGCCCGGCGCGGCTCGCAAGCATGCGGGCGGTTGACGCGGAGCCAGTGAAATTAATGCAGCGCACATCATGGCTGACAAAAAAAACATCGGCGATCGGCCCGGCTTCGCCTGGCGCATGGGCAACGACATTCACAACGCCCGCCGGAAATCCAGCTTCGGCGAAGATCTCGGCTGGTAGAAATCCGGCCGAGATCGGCGCCAGCTCCGAAGGCTTGATCACGACGGTGTTGCCAAATGCCAACGGCAGCGCAATCGTGCGAACCGCCAGATTGAACGCGCCGTTCCACGGTGTGAAGCCGGCGACCACGCCCAGCGGTTTGCGCACCGCCATGGCAAAACGGCCCGGTGTGTCGCTCGGAAGCACCTCGCCGGTGGGCATATATGCCCAATTCGCGGCCTGACGCAGCAGGTTGGAGGACCATTTCACCTGAAACGCGGCGAATGCCATGCTCGAGCCGGTTTCAACGGCCATGACGCGGACGAGATCCGGCAAACGCCGGTCCGTAATATCCGCTGCTTTCAGAAATAATCGCTGCCGCTCATTCGGCGCTAACGCCGCCCAGCGCGGGAATGCGGCGGCCGCGGCAGCCACCGCGGCTTGCGCCTCGTCCTGTCCGCCCGCTGCAATGTCGGCGACCACTTCGCCATTATACGGGTTATAATCGGCGAATGTCCTGCCGCCGTGAGGCATCCAGTTACCGTTGATGTAATGCGTCGTCGCACCCATCCCGGAGGAAAAGGATTTGATCTCGTTCATTCTGTTCCCCGTGTTTAAACGCCTAGCCGCAAGTCAAAAACCGCGCAGAGATTGCAGCATCAAGTCCGTACCGACGAATCCTGCATTTCTAGCGGATGCCGTTTGGCATTATAAGTCCGCTGCCTTACGATTATCATTAGGTACCCTTACTATTAATGCTTGCCGGCACACAAGGCTTAAAACACAAGGACATTTCCATGGCCGCAGTACTGCCCCTCCCAAGACTTGTTTTCGGATTTGACCGCATTGGCGACCTGGCGGGCGAACTTGCCTTGCTCGGTGTGCGGCGCCCACTGCTGCTGAGCGACCGCGGGTTGGTAAAAGCCGGGGCCGCCGCCCGTGTGCTTCAGGAGATGCCGCCTATCAGCTCACAATATTTCGACATACCGGAGAATCCGACCACCGCCGGCGCCGATGCCGCTTATGCGGTCTATTGCGGCGACGCGTGCGATTCTATTGTCGCGCTCGGCGGAGGCTCGGTCCTTGACACCGCCAAAATCGTCGCAGCAATGGCGGGATGCGGCGTGGCCGACGCCACGGCACTGCTGCAAAATCCCGGAAGCATCAATCGCCACATCGTGCCGCTCATCGCCATCCCGACCACGGTCGGCACCGGGAGCGAGAGCTCGCCGGTCGCCGCGTTACATTTCAACGAGCATGGTATGGCCATCGGCACACGTAGCCCCTTTTTGGTGCCGCGCGTCGCCATCTGTGATCCGAGTCTGACGCGCAGCCTGCCGCCGCGGATGATCGCGGCCACCGGGTTTGATGCGCTCTCGCATTGTCTCGAGGGTCTTTTCGCCGAGCCCGAACATCCCATCATCGACGCCTTGGCGCAGGATGGCCTCACCCAAGCCTTCAAACACCTCTTTGCCGGCACACAATCGGGTGGCGATGCCGCGCGCGCTGGTCTGATGGCCGCCGCGTTCGCCGGTGGCGCGGCGATCCATAAAGGCCTCGGCCCCGCGCATGCGGTCGCCATCGTCTGCGGCGACCAAGGCCTGCATCACGGCGCGTTGATCGCCGCCGCGTTGCCGCTCACCATGGCGCTGCTCATCCCGCACGCCCCCGCCAAAGCCACCCGCGCCGCCGCCGCGCTGGGTCTTGCCAGCGCCGCTGAAATTCCCGCCGCCTTGCGGGCGCTAACGAATCAGCTCGGTTTACCGGATAGCTTACGCAGCGCCGGCTACCGGCCGGGAGATGTGGGAGAAATGGCCCAAGCGATGCAGCAAAGCCATTTTAACCGCACCAGCCCCCATGCCCCGAGCGCAATGGAGTACCGGGCAATCGTTGAGCAACTGTTCGCGTGATCTGCGTAGCCCAGCAAAAAACCCTTGAGCCAAACGCGCGACGGCGGGCAAGCCGGCTTAGCAATACCGGAGAGCGCTTGGCGGCGGGGTTGAACGGCACATGGCGCTGGCAAAGCGTTGGCACCATAATGTTCGCGACCGCGGATATGCTCGTCCGGGAAAAACTTGCAATTCTGCATCAGAATGGTTTCGATATGATTACGGAAGTTCTGCTGGCGGTATTTCAAAATCTTGACGTCGACGGCACCCGCCTCACCACCATCGCGGCCCGCGCGCGCATGACCAAATCCGGAATGCTGGAGCTCGTCGACAAGGCCGAAGCCCTTGGCTTCGTTGCGCGCCGGCCCGACCCCCGGGACGCCCGCGCCAAAATCATCCAGTTCACCTCAGACGGGTTACAACTACTCGAAGTCATCCATAAAGGCGTCGCCCAGGCCGAGCGCCGGCTCGCCCGTGCGGTTGGCGCTGCCTTCGTGGCAGAGGTGCGGATGACGCTGACCCGCTATGTTGACGCCGCGGCCGGCCCGGCGGATGATAGCTCCGGGCTTAAAATGTCGCGGAAGAATAGTACCTGGCGCATGCAGAGCATTAGCCGCGTGCTGTTCTCAGCCACCGATGTTTTTGTACGGGACATCCTTCATCATCTCCACACACATGGTTTCCCGCGTGTTTCTGAAGTGCAAATCAAGCTTTTCCGTAATCTCGACCTGGGCGGCACGCGGCTGACCGAGATCGCCGCGCGCGCCCGCATGACCAAACCTGCAATGCTCGAGCTGGTCGACAAAGCTGAAAGCCTCGGCTTTGTTGAGCGCCGGCCCGACCCGCTTGATCGGCGCGCGAAAATCGTCGCCTTCACCGTGCTAGGCGAAGCCATGCTGGACCAGTTGCGCCGAGGCGTCATCGACGCCGAACGCCGGCTGGTCAAAGCCACCAGCAAGGCATTTGTTGAAACCATGAAGACGCAATTTGACACCCATACAAGGGCGCCCGGAAAAAGCCGCTGACGTTTCGTCAGAGGGCGACGCCGATTTCACGCAATTTTCATTTGAACTAAACCGTCGGCAGGCTTCCGACCCAGGTTGTCAGCGTCGTCGCGTAAAGCGCCGGGTCTTGATGATGCATCATATGCCCCATTTCGGGAAAGGATTGATAGGTAAAAGTCTGGCCCGCGGCTTCGATAAGTTTGCGGGCTTCGGCAACCTGATGGTCGGACACGGCGCCCATCAAAGCGCCATTTTCTGGATTAATCATTCGAAAATGATGGGTAAACAGCACGGGCACTTTGACGGATCTAAGCATCGTCACATAATTGCAGCCGATCGTCGCGGTTCCGCTCCAGAATGCGCGCGCCCATTCCGGGTCATACTCCTTCAGGTTCTGTGGAGGCTCATCTCCGAGCGGCATGAAATCAGCCATCCATTTTGGCAGCCGGGCTGGCGCCGCGGCGACCATGCCTCGCCAATCGCCGACCGACCATTGATCACCTAGGTAATCAGACATTAGCGAAAATATACTCGCTATGCCGCCTTGGCGAATTGCGTGGCCGACGGCCGGCGTCACTTCGGAAGAAAAAAGGGGCGGGTCTTCGTAACAGGCGGCGTGGACCAGATCAGGTGGCGCATAGGCCGACAGCCAGCAGGACAGCACGCCTCCAGAAGACAGGCCGGAGACTATGCAGGGCCGGCCAATGACGAGTTGCATAAACCTTACGAGGTCATTACCCATATTATCTAATGTATAGCGGCCTGGGGTGCGTGTGGAACGGCCTTGGCCCCGCAGGTCGACAGCGTAAACCTGAAAATCACGCTCTAGCAATTTCATCGCGGCTTCGTAGCCCCACCAGGATTCAGTCTGGCCCGGAATCAGCAACAGCGCTGGTGCTGTTGCTTGGCCGGCCATGGCGTAGTTCATCACTACTTCACCAAGATCAACACGTCGCTCTGTGTAGCTATGCGGTACATAGGTTATGTTCGGATAATCTGGCCCAAAATGGAGCGTCATGGCAATTTCCTCCTTTGATTACGCGTCTTATAAATAGGGTGTATTGGTTCACACAGATTTTAAGTCCCTGTGTGTGATGATAAATTGGCATCAGTTGCAAAGCGAGCCACTTTTTCGGCCGGTACGTGCCAGGATTGCTTTTGGTTGGACAATTGGGACAAGCAACAGATAGATGCTGTATCTCAGGTGGCGCGCCGCCCAGAAGCAAGGCGATCTACCGACGTCACTCGTTACGCCCTTTAATATAAGGTGCTTTCATTAATGCTGCCTCCTGCTGCCTGGCCGCGCGCTGGAGAAGGTCAAGCAGGTAGGTTGCGGCTGGCGTAGACGGGAGATCAGTACGCTTGACCATCACCAAAGCGGGTGCGGCGAGCTCTTCTGTGACTGATATCGTGGTCAATAAGCCGCGCGTGAGGGCAAATGCGCTCCATTGGACCGGGACCATACCTAGTAGATCGCTATGCGATAAGCACGTCATGAGCGTCAGGGCAGACTGACTGCGAAGCGCGATCCGGGGCGGCGGCAGGGCGAGCTGCCTGAACAAAATGCCGATCTCGTCCTCGGCCTCCCACGTGATCGAATTGCTGATCCAGTGGGCCTCGCTCAGCTGCCGTAGAGAGGTTGCTTTGGCGAGGGGATGACTAGTGCGGCAAAGGACAGTGCGACGATTCTGGAACAGGATTTCACTGGCAAGTTCGGGAGCAAGCTTATTGCCTGGATCCGGCCCGGCATAAAAATCAACGCTACCATCACGAAGCCCTGCCTCAAGTGTCGGATAATATCCTTCAATGAGATTGAGCCTGACGAGCGGGTAGCGAGCCATGAACGGCCTTAAGGCTTGCGGCAGCAAAGCAAGATGCGCAGCGATCGAGAGCCCCGCCGTTACCGTACCCGTTGTGATGCCACGAAGCTGATCCATCTCTTCTTGCGCGCGCCGGACTTCATGCAAAATAGACGTGGCCCGGCGGAGAAAGGCTTTGCCCAATGGCGTTGCGACAACGCCTCGCGAGCGACGCTCAAATAGAGGTGCTCCGAGTTCGCGCTCCAGTTCCGCGAGGCTTCTTGTTAGTGCTGGCTGAGCAATATCCAAATGACGGGCTGCCGCGCGAATGCTACCTCTTTCGTGGATCGCCACGGCTTGTTGAAAGTGGTGCAGTTTCATTGGTGTCTCCCCAGGCCGGATACCGAATTACTATCAATCCAACATTTTTAGTATCTTTTTAAACATCACCGGTCCTTGTAAACAGCTCTAGTTTAAGGAGTTGCTGTAGCATTTTGCGGTAACTGCAATTTAAAGGGGGAGAAGCCGATGGACATGATAAAGCCGGCCTTTCATCATGTCACGATCAAAACCAGCCATTTGAAGGATATGATTTCATGGTACGGCACTGTCGTTGGTGCGGCTGTTCAGTTTGAAAATGAACACTTGGCGTGGATGACAAATGACGGCGCTAATCACCGAGTTGCATTCTTAGCTGTCCCTGGACTCAAGGATGATCCGCAAAAAACAGTGCATAATGGAATGCACCATAGCGCGTTTGAGTATGATAGTTTTAAGGATTTGATGGACTCCTACGAACGCTTGAAACATGAGAAGATTTTGCCAGCATTCTGTCTGGATCATGGGCTTACGATTTCAATATATTATGCTGATCCTGAAGGCAATTATGTTGAGCTGCAAAGCGATAATTTCGACAATTGGAAGCTTTCCGGGGAATGGATGCGCAACTCTCAGGATTTTGCCTCTAACCCCATAGGTACGTTCTTTGATCCTGATAAAGTGTTAAAAGCCTACAGAGACGGGCATCCTTTTGCCGAACTTCAGCCTGCAATTCGTGCTGGCGCATATTTGCCAGAAATCATCCCTAACATAGGCCTTCCAGAATAATGGCCTCATTCGAAACCTCATCCCTATTTATTTTTCATGTACTGACCGCAATCAAGCTAGCTCCTCCACTAATTTACTTAAAAAGCCCTCCGTGCGCGAGACCTACATTTAGATACTAAAACTTACTGTCATTATGAGAGTGTAATTAGGGATAAGAACAGCGCGACGAAAGGAACCGAAATGAATGAGCTGAGCCAAATACCTTTGGTCAGGGATGTCGCGGCTTTGAATGCCGCCACCAAGCCAGTTGACATTAATCTGCGCCCCGTTGTGCAAACTGGGTCGGTTGACGTTAGCGATATCGCGCACCTCCCTGGGCCGGCCTTGCGTCATGTACTTGTGGAACGTGCGGCGGCTCTTGTGCCATTGCTTGAGCGTAATGCGCTGGATACGGAAAACGCGCGCCGCGTGTCGGACGAAAATATTGCCGCGATCCGACGCGCCGGCCTTTACAAAATTATGGTGCCGCGCCGCTTTGGCGGCCTCGAGACGGACATCCGAACAAAATTGGAAATATCTCGAGAACTGGCAAAAGGCTGTGGATCTAGCTCATGGGTGACGACGCTTTTGAACGTGTGTTCATGGTTTGCTGGCCTTGCCTCGGCACAGGCGCAAGAAGACATCTGGGGATCCAATCCAGAAGCTCGGATAGCAGGCGTCTTTGCCGCGGTAGGTAGGACAAAGCGCGTCCAAGGTGGCTTTGTGGTCTCAGGAAAATGGCCATGGGCAAGCGGATGTCTACATGCAGATTGGGCGATGGTGGGAGTACCAGTCGTCGACGATGCTGGTGTGGAAATTGACCAAGCACTCGCCTTTCTGCCGATGTCAAAAGTCACTATCGAAAATACGTGGTTTGTTACGGGAATGAAAGGGACCGGCAGCAACACCATTGTCGCCGAGGACGTATTTGTTCCGGAACACCGTGTTATGTCGGTATCAAGGCTGCTGGCTGGCGATCCGCCAACTCCCTATAAAGACGAGATTTTATATCGCTGCGCATTTATGCCTGTCGCGGCAATCGCCCTTGCGGGCCCGCAGTTAGGGCTTTGTACCCACGCGTTGGATTTTGTGATTGAGAAGGCTCCAAAACGTGCAGTTTCATATACTTTTTATAAGACACAGGCGGAGTCACCAAGTTTTCAACTAGCCGTTGCGAAAGCTGCGATGCTGGTGGATACGGCTCATCTTCATGCCTATCGCACGGCCGATGAAATTTATGCTGCCGCCTGTGAAGGAAGGTTTCCTTCATACCCGGAACGCGCTAAGTCCCGCTTCGATGCCGGCTACATTGGGCAAGTCGCGCGAGAGGCAATTGGTGTTCTGATCTCGGCACACGGAGCTTCATCATTTTCTGAATCTAGTCCGGTGCAGAGGCTGTGGAGAGATTCTGAAACCGCGGGTCGCCATGCCGTGATCTCGCCAGAAATTGGCGCTGAAGTCTTCGGTCGGGCCTTATTAGGGTATAAGGACGGAGTGACGGCCCTGGTTTGATTTTTTGGAAAACGTGACGACTGACTGTTTAAATTTAGAAAAAAAAGAATGTCTGGACAATAGGGAGAAGGGGTGTGGGGAAGACGTATAAAGGTCAAAGATATGCGCTGACATCGTCAGTCGTATGTTTATCGTTGCTGATATCAGGTCATGCGGCATACGCATTTAATTACACGTTTGACAACGGTGTTGTTGTACGTTTCGACAATACGATTCAGTATTCGCTGACGGAGCGCACCGCGCCCGAATCTTCTGTGTTCGCAAACGACCCTAATACGAATGATGGCGATAATAATTTGCGCGCTGGTATCGTCTCTAACCGACTTGATCTTATCACGACTTTAGACCTTAGTGATCACGGCTATGGCGTTGATGTATCCGCCGAGAGCTTTTATGATACTATCTACAATCAAAACACGCAAAATGGCAGCGGGTCGACCTACAATCCCGCGCAACAACCGTTCAGTAAATTTACCTCTGCTACTCAAACACAAGCCGGCCGTAACATTGAACTGCGAAACCTGTTCGTGTATGGCGCCAACTCTCTCGGCGGTGTTCCAATCACCGTGCGTGTTGGCAGATTAGTCAATCTATTCGGCGAGAGCTTGTTGTTCGCAGCGAATGGTATTAGCTACGGCCAGGCGCCGATCGATATCGCGCGCGCCATTAGTGTTCCAAATACTGAAGCTAAAAATCTATTCCTGCCGGTTGGTCAGGCGCTGGTTTCTGGTCAATTAACTGACTCGGTATCGGTAAGCGCCTATTATCAGTTTGAATGGGAGAAGTTCAACTTCATCCCAAACGGCAGCTATTTCTCGCCACAGGATCTTTTTGACGCAGGCGGACAGCGGATTTATGCCGGCCCATTCATCCCTGGCTCGGCGCTTTACTTCTATCGTTCCAAAGACATTAGTGGTTCGAGCACTGGTCAGTTCGGCGCGTCCCTGCATTACGATCCTGAGGGTTCTTCCTGGGACTTCGGCTTTTATGCGCTTCAGTATAATGACTCAGAGCCCCAAGTTTATACAAATCTAAAAGTGGGACGGCCTACGTTCGTGCCAGGTACTGCACTCGGATCGCCGACTGCGTTTAGTCTCGGCACTTATCAAACTGTCTATGCGGATGGTATTCAGATTTATGGTGTTTCAACCAGCACGACATTCGGCCCATTAAACTTGGCAGCTGAGGCTTCGATCCGTGCCAATGAAGACCTCCGCAGCACGGTAACCGTATTTCCGGGTCAGACGCCCGGAAATAATGAGCATAATGCACTTTATGCAATTGGCGATGTGGCACATTATCAAATTTCAGAAATTTATCTGGGTCCTAAGATACCGAGATTGTGGGATTCTTCGCAAGTCATTGGTGAAGCAGCTGGTGAAAACCTTTTCGCCATCACGAAGAACAAGCAAAACTTTGACGCCGCCGATTCTCAACACGCAGCACTTGGAGTGCGTGTCATTGGATCGGCAACGTACTATCAAGCGCTCTCTGGGCTCGATGTGAGCCCTACTATTGGATTAGGCTGGGATTTCATGGGCAAGTCGCCAGATACCGATGCCTTCAACGGCACAGGCATTGATCGGGGCGGGGATATCACAGTCGGCGTTGATGGTACGTTTCTGAATAAATGGACTGGCGGCATCAACTACACCTATTACATTGCTCCACCCGGGCGTGACCCATTTGCCGATCGCGATTTTGTTTCACTTAATATCGAGCGTACGTTCTAAGGGAGACTATGGAATGATAAAGATGAGCAGGCGCTCAATCCTTAAAACCTCGGCGGCGGGCGTCGCCGTTGTTTCTTTGCCGAGGCTCTCAGTGGCTCAATCGGCATTTACGCCGCCATCCTATATGCCAGATGATTTGAAGGGTGTGTTGACGCCGTTTGGAGCGGTCAAAGCTGGTAATGCGGATGGTACAATCCCCGCTTGGACCGGCGGTGGTTATCCCGTGCCGGAGGGCTACAAACAGGGTGATCCGCGGCCAATCCCGTTTGCCGATGAAAAGCCGCGTTTTGTTATTTCCTCCGCAAATATGTCGAACTATGCCGATAAGCTCTCGGCAGGCGTACAAGCGCTTTTTCAAAAATATCCTGATTTTACTATGCAGGTATACCCTACCCATCGCACCGCGATCGCGCCGCAATACGTGTATGACTATATTTATAAAAATGCCTCCGCGGCTCAACTATCGCCGGACGGCAATTCAGTAACCGGCGCCTATGGCGGTATTCCTTTTCCAATTCCTAAAAACGGCCACGAAGTAATTTGGAACCATCTACTTTCCTGGGCTGGCACGACGGCATACTTCCAGTCGGACGCGCACACGATTACGGCGTCAGGCGAAGTCGTATTTGAATCCAGGGTGTATGCTTATTTCCAATATCCTTACTATTTCGAGAACGGCCAAGACCGCTGGAAGGGGTTCTTTTTGGAGCAGTTCATCATCCCTACTGCGCCGCCTTATGAGGCCGGCGGCTCAATTTTGGAACTGCAACCGGTAGATCCTGTGCAAACACCCGTGGAAGGCTGGGAATATCTGAAAGGTGAGCGTCGCGTACGCCGGGCACCTGAACTCCAGTTTGACACGCCGAATTCATTAGCCGGTGGCACGACGAACTGGGACGAAGCTGATATTTTTTCCGGCAAGCTGGTGGAATACGATTTCAATTACATCGGCATCAAGGAAATGATCGTCCCTTATAATTGCAACAAAGCCAACGCAGCTGCGATCGCAGATCAGTTTATGCCGCATTTCATTAATCCGGATATCACACGGTGGGAGCTGCATCGTTGCCGGGTGGTTGAAATGACGGTTAAACCGGATTCGCGGAATGTTGACGCAAGGCGTATCATCTATTGCGATGAAGACGCGGGTAGCGCTTTAATGGCGGAGATCTACGACGCCAACCAGGCGCTGTGGAAATTTCAGCACGGTATGCCCTCCATTTTTGCTGATGTCCCCTGTCTGCAGGCGGCACAGTTCTTCTGCACGTATGATTTGCACGCGGGTGATTATTCCGCGGGAGATCATTACGACGCGGAATGCTCGCCGCAATGGAAGATTGTTCCTGAATTGCCATCTTCCTTCACGACGCCTGGGCAATTGGCGGCCGCATCCGGGGGTTATTGATGAATGGGCCTGCGTTTTCTCGACGCATTCAGGTCCGTCGCGCGGGTCGGCGGGGGATATGAGCGGCGGTGCACTGACAACTTCGACGCCGCCTTTCTGGTGTGGCGCGGCGGCCGCCCAAACGGATACGGCGCATGCGGACGATTTCACGCTGTATCGGCTGGCGCATATGACGCCGCGCACTTTGAGCGGGATGATTACTTCCGTTACGCGGCTAGGGAACCGGCTGGTCGCGGTCGGCGAGCGCAGCTGATCATCACTTCCGGCGATAACGGCCTCAGTTAGCGTCAAGTTCCATTGCCAACCACGTACCTTGGCGCATGTGACCTTTGCCATGCCGAGCGTAACTGGGCGGCCGGCGGCATAGGGCTGGTGCTGCACAACGGCGATGGCGGATTGACCTAGACCAAGCAGTTCGATGGCATCCAGGCCGCCAACGTCGCTCTCGCCTTGGCATAGGCTGACGTTACAGTCCGGCGTCGACGCCACGACGACGGTCAATCTGCAATCCGCGTAGGCTATGGTGGCGACCGGTCCAAGCGTGCCATTCCTGACGTTTATACGATATAGCTCGGGGATGTAATAATCGCGGGTGCGTTTGGGATGGCCTTCAGCAGCACGGATGGCGGTGTGAGTTGGGTCATGGGATGATTTCCTGCCTAATCCCAACGGGCTGCGCATTTACCAAATCATGCAGGGCGGCAACAATTTCTCCCGGCGCTTTCACATTATCTGCTGCCAGCACGCTTGTTCGCAGGCAAGCTCACGGCCGATCTGCTCTCAGCGCATCCCCCGGCACGCCTGACAGCGCCGGTATAAACGACTTAGATCCGACGATTCGCAGGGCAGCGGGCGAAGTCGCAGGCTTCGGCTTCAAAGTCACAATCGTGGAAGCCGCGCCTGCACGATCGAATTTAGTACGTCCGTGAAAAGGCCCTGGTGGCTTCCTGTCGGGACTTGCTTCGGCAAGCCCAAGTCGCAACGACAAGTTTGTTGCATCGGGAGCTATGACGCGATGATTAACCACCACCCTTTGATCCGTGGGACCGCCTCCACCGCCTCATGCATGCCGGCTACAGCAACGTTCCTGTGCACTCGTCGATTTGCGCGGGGACCGGCTGATAGGGCTTGGGTATCGCGATAAGACAAATCGTATCTATTGATACGATCAGATTGCCTGTACAAACTTCCAAGCGCGATTGTGCTGAGGAGCCATGTCGTTGAGGGACGGATTTGAGGTCGACGTTCTAATTGTCGGCGCTGGCCCAGCCGGATTATCGCTGGCGACGGAACTAGGTATGCGAGGGTTAAGCGCGCTCGTGGTGGAACGGAACGAGCGGGGGGGCCATGCGCCACGCGCCAAAACAACGAACGTCCGCACCCGCACGCATTTTCGTCGCTGGGGCCTCGCCGACAAGCTGGCGCAGGCGTCTCCTTTGGGCGTCGCCTATCCTTATGATGTGTTCTTCGTGACGCGGTTGGGCGGCTATCAATTGGCGCGAATTCAAAACGGCTTCAATGCGGCGCCCGTGCGTGAGGCGGATTTTCCGGAACATGCCCAATGGATTCCTCAGTACAAACTCGAGGAAGTCCTACGCGAGCACGTGGCCACGCTGGCAAGCGTGGATTTGCGTTTCAACGTGGCCTTCCTGCACGCCGTGCAAGATAGCGAACGGGTTGTCTCCACCCTGCGTGCCGCGGACGGATCAGAGTTCGAGATGGTCTCGCGCTACCTCGTCGGCGCCGATGGCGCCCGCAGTCGCGTGCGGGACCTGATCGGCGCCGCAATGACCGGGCAGTACGGCATGTCGCGCAACTACAATGTGGTGTTTCGCGCGCCGGGCCTGGCGCAGGCGCACCGCCATGGGCCCGGCGTGATGTACTGGCAGATCAACGATGACGGCGCGAGCCTGATCGGCCCGATGGACCGGGATGACGTCTGGTTCTTCATGCCCACCGGCATGAAGGAGGATGAAACGTTGACCAGCGCGGAGGCAGCCTCGGCGATCAGGAAGGGCACCGGAATTGATCTTCCCTACGAAGTTCTAAGCACGGACGAGTGGGTCGCCAGCCGTCTGATTGCCGACACTTACCGCGACGGCTGCATGTTCCTGGTGGGAGATGCCTGCCACCTTCATCCTCCCTTCGGCGGCTACGGCATGAATATGGGAATTGGCGACGCGGTTGACCTTGGCTGGAAGATCGCCGCCGTATTGGGTGGCTGGGGCGGGCCAGCACTTCTGGACAGCTATGAGATTGAGAGGCGGCCGGTACACATTCAGGTCATGGACGAAGCGGTGGCGAACCATGCCGTGCTTGGTGGCCAGCTCTGGAAGCCGGGGATCGAGGACGCGACGCCGGAGGGTGATGCGCTGCGCGCGAAGGTGGCTCAGCAGATCATCGCCACCAAGACCCGCGAGTTTCGGACGCTCGCCACTGTGCTTGGCGCTTGCTACGCCAACTCCCCGGTGATCATCGACGATGGCACGGCGCCCAAGCCGCAACTAGGTCAGGATTATCAGGCGGATGCCCATCCGGGATGCTTGGCGCCTCACGCCTGGCTGGACGACGGCCGCTCGCTCTACGACCTGTTTGGCAAGGGGTTCAGCCTAATTGTGGCGCCGGGCGCGGAGGCAGAGGCGAGCCTGGCGAAGCGGGATGCGGACGCGTCAGGCACGCCGCTCGAAATCGTCGCGCCGGATTGCGTTCCAGTGCGTGATCTCTACGGCGCTGGGCTCAGCCTAGTGCGGCCAGACCAACACGTTGCGTGGCGCGCCGAGCGGTGGGACAAGGACGTTCTACGGCGCGCATCCGGCAGGGCCGTCCCATCTGCGGATGCCTGAGAAGGAGATCGAGCGCGTGTGGGTGAGATCAGCGTATTGGCTTGGATCGCCTAAGGCTGGCAAAGATGGCGAGTTGCGCCGGTTGCTGGATGAGGAAATCGTTCCGGCCATGCGCGACTTACCTGGTGTGGCAGACATCAAGACGCTCTGGCCCCAGCGACGGGAGGATGACCCGCCGAAATTGTCGTGCCAAGTGCTGGTTGAGTTCGCCACGTTGGAAGATCTGAACCGCATGCTCGCCTCGCCGGAACGCCTGGCGCTGCGGCCCCGCGTGCTCCTGGCCCGGTCGCTGTTCGATGGAACCCTGAGCCACATTGATTTCGAGGTGGGGGCCCGTTTCACGTCCTGACCACGGGCGTGAGCCGCCCCTAGAGGTCGTTCTACTGGATTCTCATAAAGTTGGCTACGCCGGTCAAACGTCACAGAAGAAATCTGGCCCATCGTCCGGATGATTTTGGAAACCGAGTGTCTGACCGGACAAACCGTCCACCTGGACGTCGGCCGATAGATGACCTGACGACGGGCCAAACAAGGAAAACAAGATGCAGAAGTTCAAATCCATATCAGTCATATCTCTTTTATGCTTAGGAGTTGCCAATCTTGGGTGATTACCCCGCCAGCACGGCCATCTCATGCCGATAATTACGATTATATCTTTCGATATTCCGAAAGTCTTGTGTTACGCAACAGAACCGCCACCCACCGCTGCTTTGGTAGGGGGCAACCTCGGCTAGACTTACAGTCATGTTGTTTGATGGCCCCGAAACCGGAGTGGTGATTGCCGACGGGCGCTCTGGCTTGCGGCTGTCTTGCGTTGGCGAGGCGAATGAGCTGGAATACCCGACACTTATCAACGTTCGCGCTGGTCCTTTCTCAGGCTCCATTATAGATGACACTGTGACAGGCTTCCTGACGTTCGTGAAACAACTCGAAAATCTCTACGAGACGCTTTCCGGCACCGCCAAGTTAAACAGCTACGAGGGGTTTCGTCTTTCCATGACGGGTGACGGGCATGGTGGCATCGCGGTGTCGGTCGTGACGATTGGCGAGCACGTTTTTTCAATCAAGCTGACGTTCGAATTTGCTTTCGATCAGACGTACCTATCTGGCATCATCCGAGCCGTCCATCGCGAGTTCCGCCCGGTGGTTTGGTGCATAATTCTTAAGTTTTGCACCATCAAGGGGGCGCATGCAGCCTTGGCTGATGAGGACTATAAGATGAAATCGCCGTCCGTTAGGGTGGCCGCGTCAGTTTGTGGCCCAGGGGCAAATACGAAAAGATGGTCGGCGATCATAGGAGTGCCGGAGCGAGTTTTGTTACTAAGGCTCATGCAAAGGCAGCCAACCATCCTAAAAAGGCAGTACCCACGTTGTCGAGGCCTGCTTCATAGTGCATGGCCGAATAGATCTTGCGCAGGGAGCAGGCTGGACAATGTGGCCTATAGGAACGAAGCGCCTCCTCAACGTGGTTGGTATGGCCCAGTCCTATTTTGACATTGTCGACAAGCTTCCTCCGGTAGTGGCCAAGCTCGTTTTACGCGGTGCGCCTGGCGATATCAACGTCTTTGGAGACTATGAAGTATGTTGCTTTTCCAAGGATATTCTCGGCCACATGCACCCGGTGTGCATCAACCAGGCGGTCGCACCTTATAGGTCAAACTTCAGCAGGAGTTTTGATAAACCATCGGAAGCTGGTTAGCATTGGTGCGTAATTCTTGACGGCACTGTAAAACCAAACTGGCTTCCTGCGGCCGGATTGAACTAGCCTAGCGTATGGCCCAGCCCAAGAACCCGTTCCGGTACTTCGACTCCTCACCTAAAGTGATCAGCCTCGTGGTGATGATGTATGTTGGTACCCGCTGTCCCTGCGCAACGTCGAGGACCTGCTGGCGCAACGTGGTGTCGATATCTGTCATGAGACCGTGCGGCTCTGGTGGAACAGGTTCGGGCCGATGTTCGCGTCCGAGATACGCAAGAAGCGAGTCGACGCGATGCGGGCGCACACGCACTGGCAGTGGCATCTCGACAAGGTGTACGTGAAGATCAACGGCCAGATGCACTACCTCTGGCGTGCAGTCGATCATGAGGGTGAGGTACTGGAATCGTTCGCCACCAAAGAGCGAGATAAGAAAGCTGCCCTCAAATCCATGAAGAAACTCATGAAGCGGCATGGCTGCGCCAAGACGATCACCACCGACGGTCTGCGTTCTTACGGTGCGGCGATGAAGGAACTCTGTATCGCGGACCACCAGGAGATCGGTCGCTACGTGAACAACCGGGCGGAGAACTCGCACCAGCCGTTCCGAAGGCGAGAGCGGGCAATGCTCAGGTTCCGACGGATGAAGACACTACAGAAGTTCAGTTCACGCTGCCTTCCACAACCACTTCAACCAGGAACGTCACCTCGTCAGCCGCAACGATTACAAGGTCAGGAGGTCGGCTGCCATGACCGAGTGGGAGCACGTCGCGGGGTGAGCTAACACTTTAGCCCCATCTTTAAAGATCAGAGACTTGTAGCAGCTGGACTGACAGCACCAGCAGGAAGGGTGTTCAGGCACAACCAGGCCGGTTATCAAAACTAGCGCAATTGATTTACCTGACCGGCTGAAATCGCCGGAGCGGCGTTGCCCCAACCATTGCGTATATATGTCAAAACATCCGCGATTTGCGCATTATTGAGCAAGGCGCCGAAGGCAGGCATGGAGGCACCGGCCGCCGCCGGCGTGCTGACATTGCGCCCGCCATGCAGCACGATGCTGACGATGGTCAGCGGATCAGCCGCGGCCACCACTGGATCGCCCTTCAGAGCCGGGAACAGGCCGGGCAGACCTGTACCCTGGCCGGTATGGCAGGCCGCACATTGATCAGCATAGATCGACGCACCCAACAGCATCGTTGGATCGCTTGCGGCGATTGGCGCCGGCGCCGCCCCGGCCGGCGGCAGAGATTTAAGGTAGGTGCCGATCGCTTTATCGTCCGCCAAGGTCAAGTTGGACGTAGAGTAGGTGATGACGTCAGCCATCGGCCCGCTGGCGCCGGCAAATTGATTATGGCCGGTCTTCAGGTATGTGCCGATATCGTCGGCCGACCAAAAGCCAAGACCGTTGGTCCTGTCATTTACCAATGCCGGCGCATTAGCGCCATCAACCACGCCGCCTTGAAATTCCTGCCCAGTATGATCACCGCCTAAGGCGTTCTTGCTGGTGTGGCAGGCGGCGCAATGGCCGAGCCCCTGAACCAGATAGGCGCCGCGATTCCAACTGGCTGATTGCGAGGGATCGGGTTGGAAATCACCGCCATCGTGAAAGAACAGCGTGTTCCAGCCAAGCATGGCGAGACGAACGTTGAAGGGGAACGGCAACTGGTCGGCAACTATCTTGTGATCGACGGGTGGAAGCGAGTTCAGATAGGCCCGAATTTTCAGGATATCGTCGCGCGAGACGCGGTTGTAATAAACGTAGGGCATGCCAGGGTACAGTCGCTTGCCGTCATGGGCGCGGCCATATTTCAGCGCGCTGATGAATTCATCGTCGGTCAGCGTCCCAATGCCGGTTGCCTGGTCCGGCGTGATGTTCGGCCCGAGCAATTTGCCGAACGGCGTTTCGATCACCGTGCCGCCGGCAAACGGCGCGCCGCCAGGCGCGGTATGGCATCCGGCGCAATCCCCCGCGGCGACCAGATATTTCCCATCCGCGATGCTTTGCGGATCATTCGGCGCGGCGCCGGCGCGGGTTGTCGCTAAAACGAGTAATGCGCCCATGAACAGAACACGCGCAATATCTTTCCTCATGACCGCGCGCTCCTATACCGGGACCAGCGGACCGGGATTTTTCAGATACTGGCTTTTAATAGCCTCAACCGAGAAATACGTGAGTGCGCCGACGGTTCCCGTCGGGTTCATGCCAGCGTTCTGTGGGAACACACTGGTGCCATAGACGAACACATTCGGCACGTCCCAGCTCTGGAGGTATTTGTTGACGGCACTCGTTTCAGGACTATCGCCCATCACTGCGCCACCAGTATTATGCGAAGTCTGATACGGCACCACCGTGTACGGCGCGGCGCGTGGTGCGGATTCGATACGCGTGCCGCCCATTGCTTTTGCCACTCCTGCGAGCTTATCCGTAACGTATTTCGACATTTTTAGTTCATTGTCGTGCCAGTCGAACGTCATGCGTAGCAGCGGGCTGCCGTACGGGTCCTTGTAGGTCGGGTCGAGATCGAGATAGGCGTCTTTATACGGATAGACGCTGCCTTGCGTGCCGAGTGCATAAACGGTCTGATAATTCTCCTTCAGCGTGTGTTTCCACGCCGTCCCCCATTTGGGGTCATCCTTGAAGCCGGAAATTTGCGTAATCGGCCGGCCACCCGTCTGCGTTGCCTGCAGCACCGCGCCACCGATAAACCCCAACCCATGATGGTCAAAATTATCGCCGTTATAATCGTTCAGCGCCATGCCGACCGAGCCGCCGGAGATGAACGGGTTGAGTGTCGTACCGGGCAACTTGACCAGCACGCTCGAGGTACATTGATAGGCGTAATTGCGCCCAACGACGCCTTTTCCGCTCACCGGATCATAGGGTGTGCCGATGCCGGAGAGCAGCAGCATATGCACCGCGTTAAAAGCAAAAGAACAAATCAATACCAGATCAGCGGGCTGTTCCCATTCGGCCCCGGCGTCATCGACATAGGTTATACCCGTGGCTTTCTTTCCGGTGCTGTCGAGGTTGACCCGCGTGACGTTGCAATGCGTGCGAGCCTCAAAATTTTTTCTTGGCATCAGCGCCGGCAGCACGCAGGTCTGCGCGCTGGACTTGGCGTAATTGCCGCAGCCGAAGCGCTCGCAGAAACCGCAGAAACTGCATTGCCCCAGCGTCACACCGAGCGGGTTTGTATAGGATTGCGACATGTTGGCCGAAGGTACGGGAAACGGATGCAGCCCAATGCTGGAGGCCGCCTTGGCGAATATCTGGGCACCCAGCGGTTGTTTATTCGGCGGGTTCGGATAATCGGCCGAACGGGGCCCTTCGAACGGATCGCCGCCCGGCTGGATTTGGCCCCGCAAATTTCCGGCTTTGCCGGAAATCCCGGCCAGTTTCTCAAACCGGTCAAAATGTGGCTCCAGATCTGCGAAGGTAACCGGGAAATCCTGCAAGGTCATGCCCTCGGGGATCGCCGCTTTGCCGTAACGCTGGGTGACATGGGTTTTCGTCTGATAATCAGACTCTGACCAACGATAGGTCATGCCGTTCCAGTGGATCCCGGCGCCGCCGACGTTATTACCCGGCAGGAAGGAGCCGAATTGCCGGATCGGCAGCGCGGTCTGGCTCATTTTGTTACGCAACGTCAAAGTGCTTTGCACCGGACGCTGAAATAAATCCAGATGAATCTGATAACGCAGTTCGTCAGGCGCAGTGGCGGGCGGGAAATCCGTTGCGGTATCGCGCCACGCACCGCGCTCGATCGCGACGACATCCAGACCCTCGCCGGTCAGTTCATAGGCGAGAATTGAGCCGGTCCAACCGAGGCCGATGATCGCAACATCTTTACGGGGAAGTTTTTGGGCCATGTTCACCTCGGGGAATTAAGAAGGACTCGACCAATCCGGATGATCCGCCATTCCAATTGGCGTTTTCGGGTATGGCTGATTTGGTTTGTCGATCCAGTCGCGATAGTCGTAACGGGCGCCAGGAAACCCGATCAATTTCCAGCCGACCATATTCTTATTGCCGCCATAAATCGGATCGGCAAAGAAACCTTCCTTCGTGTTTTGCCACAGGAGTAGAAAAAACGCCTTGCTGCTGACGCCTTGCAACTGTAGCTCGCCGCTCTGCATCTGCGCGATCAGCTTGTCTTGATCAGCCGCGGCGAGATCGACAAAAGCTTTGCCGAGATTTGCGGACTTGGTAAAGTCGTCGAGAGCGGCGAGACTCTTGCGGTACCGCTGGGCTGGGGTCAAAGGGCTTTGCGGTCCCATTCCTGGCAAGCCATCGGCAAACGGCGGCTGTATATACATGCCGACGTCATTGCCAAAATTGCCGGACAACTGACGGTCGATATAAACATCAATACCCGCCTGCCGACCGCCGGGCGACAAATCATCACTCGGGATTAATCGATCCACCAAGGCGCCAATGGCGGCAACCTCATCAGCGTTGAAAAAAGTCCAGCCACTGGGCGGTGCGCCTACCGGCAAAGTGTTATGATCGGGCTGGTATGGGTAACCCACTATAGAATCTGCGCTAGCACCGAGGCCGAACAGCGACGCGATCGACGCCGTCGAGGCCAGAAGCTGCCGCCTCCGCAAAACATTTACCATCGCTTTGCTCTCCCAAGCCGTTCATCGGCACTGTCAAACCAAACTGGCTTTTCCCCGCTTTGCTGGTCTAGCGTACCCGCATGTCCCAGCACAAGAACCCGTTCCGTTACTTTTACTCATCACCGGAAGTGATCCGGCTCGTAGTCATGATGTACGTTCGCTACCCGCTCTCGCTGCGCAACGTCGAGGACCTGCTCGCGCAGCGTGGCATCGATATCTTCCACGAGACGGTACGGCTGTGGTGGAACCGATTTGGGCCGATGTTTGCCGCCGAGATCCGCAAGAAGCGGGTCGACGCGATGCGGGTCTAGAGCACACGCCCACCGCGGTTAGCTGTTGACGATAGTTGCCCGAGCAGACCATGGACGACTTCGTCGCAACCTTAGAACATTCTTCCCGACACGCGCGAAACCTCCCTTGAATTCACGGTGCGCGCTGACAGTTGCGGCCAATATGCTCATCCTCGGGAACTTCGTCGATCATGCGGGGTTTAGCGGATGAGCACCGTGTGTTAATGATGGGCTAGATGTGTCGGCAGGCAGGCCGCCGATCGCGTCGGAGCAAGACCGACGGATGACCGCCTGAAGCGGAGGATTTTGTGCAATGCCAACTGACCAGATGGCCTCGCGCCGAATTGTGGGCGTCGAGGAGCACTTCCTCCTACCCGATCTTCTTGCGCGCATCCCGAAGAAAGCGGCGGAGGCGCGCGGGTATTTCTCACGTGATCAACCTTACGCAGGCTTCAGTCAGGTCGCCAAACTCACCGAGGTCGGTAACGACCGGATCAAGGCGCTCGACGAGGCTGGCGTTAGCCTGCAAGTGCTCTCCCTGGACGGTCCGGGCGCCGACCTGCTGCCGCCACGTGAGGGCGTGGCCTGGGCGCGCGAGGCCAACGATGTGCTCGCCAGCGTGATCATGGCTCGCCCGGATCGCTTTGCCGGCCTGGCGCACCTGCCGCTTACCGATCCCGACGCCGCCGCGGACGAGCTCGAGCGGTGCGTCAGGCAGCTCGGGTTCAAAGGCGCCCTGGTTCGCGGCTCTACCGATGGCCGCTACCTCGATCATCCAAGTTACGACGTACTGCTGGCGCGGGCCACGTCGCTGGGCGTGCCCCTCTACGTCCATCCGGGCATTCCGCCGGCGCCGGCGCGCGAAGCGATGTATGGCGGCCTTCCCGAGCCTTTCGGCTTCTGGATGGCGATTTCAGGCTGGGGCTGGCACGCCGACACGGCCGTCCAAATTCTGCGGCTCATGGTGACGGGGGCGTTCGACCGGCACCCCGACCTGCAGGTCGTGATCGGCCACCTCGGGGAAGGTTTGCAGGTCCTCTTCTCCCGCCTCGATCAACAATATCACGTGGCGGCGAATCGCGCGGAAAGCGCACATATCGGTATAGCGTGTGCCGGTGACGAGGTCGCCCAGATGAAGTCCGCAATGCCGATGCCGGCCGGCGCGCCTTGGCCGCAGCCCTCGCCGTCAGCACCGCCATCGCGGAAAGCCGCGCGCTGGCGTAGGCTGCGGGGTTGGTGGGGTGAGGCAGGAGGAAGGTTAGCGTCCGGTTCGAGCTCAATATCAGCCATTGGGGCTATCTCAGCGGCACCCGAAACGGCACTGTCAAGGCAAACGGTTTCGACCGCTTCTCCAGCAACTTTCTTCCCGTCAGAAGCGGCTGGAAGGAAGCAACTTGAACAAAATTCGCTAGTTTCAAGCTTGAAAGTTTCTCGTAACGTACCCTTTTGCTTTTGGCTTGACAGTGCCGACGCGATCGATAGCGGTATCATAAATCGTTTGGATATCCCGCAATGATGGCAAAGACATTCGCGAAATTGACCCGCACGCCGCTCACGACCGAGGAAGTTGCAAAACTAACGGCCGATGACCTTGGGCGGTTGAAACTGACCGATGATGAAAAATCTCGATTGCGCGCGATTAATCAGGAACGGGCACGGCAACGGGCAGAACGGTCTGCACACCTTCGGGCAGAAGAAGAACCGATTTTAGCTGACCTGCGGGCGATTGGCTGTGAGGTGAAATCAGTCTGGGATTTGGTGAACACTTCCGGTCCGTATCCCGGAGCTATTCCGATTTTGCTCAAACATTTGACCCAAGCATATTCAGACCGAACGAAGGAGGGGATCGCTCGTGCTTTGGCCGTTCCAGACGCCAGGGACGCATGGCCGTTGCTAGCTGCTGAATATCGTAAAGCTCCGATGGGCGAAGAGAACGGAATTAGGCTCGGGGCCAAGAGCGGCCTTGCCGCCGCGTTGTCGGCGACAGCAACGGACGACGTGATTGCGCAACTTGCTTCGTTGGCCAAGGATAAGGCGAATGGTGACAGCCGCTTGCTATTGTTGAATGCTCTTCGGAAATCGAAAACGGCCGCCGCAAAATGCCCTTGAAGAATTGGCCGATGATCCTGCCTTACAGAAGGAAATCGCATCCTGGGGCAAAGCGCGATAACGTGGATCAGCACTCAATTTAGCATCTGATTCGGCGTGTCTTCCCGGTCGCGTTATCTCCCTCTTTGGCTTTGATTCTCCCTGCAGGTGCTCGGCCGATCAAGGACGCTCGTCGTGCTTGCCCTTCGGGCTGCGCGCGGTTCCGCGCGGTGCTGTCAGTCCAACCGCTACAAGTCTCTGTTCGCCATAGGTTGACCGAGTCTCGACTTACGCCGCGACATGCTCCCACTCGACCATGGCAGCCGACCTTCGGCCTTGTAGTCGTTGCGGCTGACGAGGTGACGTTCCTGGTTGAAGTGATTGTGAAAGGCGGCATGAACTGAGCTGAACTTCTGTAGCGTCTTCATTCGGCGAAACCTGAGCATCGCTCGCTCTCGCCTTCGGAACGGCTGGTGCGAGTTCTCCGCCCTGTTATTCGCATAGCGGCCGATCTCCTGGTGGTCCGCGATGCCAAGCTCCTTAATCGCCGCCCCATAGGAACGTAGGCCATCAGTCGTGACTGTCTTGGCCCAGCCATGACGCTTCATGAGTTTCTTCATGAATTTCAGAGCAGCCTTCTTATCGCGTTCCTTGGTAGCGAACGACTCTAGTACCTCACCCTCATGGTCCACGGCCCTCCATAGATAATGCATCTGGCCATTGATCTTCACGTAGACCTCATCAAGGTGCCATTTCCGGTGCCTGTGAGCCCGCATCGCGTCGACCCGCTTCTTGTGGATCTCTGCCGCGAACATCGGCCCGAACCGGTTCCACTAGAGCCGCACTGTCTCGTGGCAGATGTCGATGCCACGCTGCGCCAGCAGGTCCTCGACGTTGCGCAAGGAAAGCGGGTACCGGACATACATCATCACCACCAGTCGGATCACCTCTGGCGACGAGTCAAAGTAGCGGAACGGGTTCTTGGGCTGGGTCATCCGGGCAGGCTAGACCAGCTGGGTCGGACAAGGCCAGTTTGGTTTGACAGCGCCTTTCATCTCGTTAGCTACTTTCTCAAGTTTTGTTCGCGCCCGACGTAGCGCGTCCGATCCAAGCAACAGGTGAAGAGGCGGTTGGTCTACGTCGACCGCGGCAATAATTGCCGCGGCGGCTTGCGCGGGATCGCCAATCTGCCTGCCGGCAATATCATCGAGGTGGTTCAACGCGCTGCCGACTGTTCCAACATAAGCATCCGCCAATGCACCGTCATTGCGGCGGATTGAGTGCGCGCTCAGGAAGTCGGTACGAAAGGCGCCAGGTGCGACAGCGGTGACCTTGATCCCGAACGGTGCCACCTCCTGCGCTAGACTCTGCGACAACCCCTCCATCGCTGACTTGGCAGCGGCGTAGAGGCCCGAGGAGGCCATCGGAGCGCGACCTGCGATTGAGGTGATGTTGACGATGTGTCCGGAGCCTTGCGCTCGAAGCCGCGGCAGAAACGCGCGGATCAGTCGAAAGGGGCCGAAAAAGTTGACGGCAAACAAGCGATCCGCTTCTTCATCGGTGGCCTCTTCTACCGGGCCAAGAAGACCGTACCCGGCATTATTAACGACAACGTCGATGTGAGACACGAGTCTGAAGGCTTGCGCCACAGCTGCCTCGATGGCCGTCTTGTCGGTGATCTCCAACGGGACGATGTGGAGCCTACTGGTGCCGGCATTTAAGTTCGGGCGGCCTTCACGCAGGGTACCGATAACCTGCTCGCCGCGGTTTAGGGCCGCCTGTGCAAGGGCGTTGCCCAGACCCCTTGAGACGCCAGTGATAAACCACGTTCTCATAACAGATCTCCTTTTGCGAGTAGATAAATCCTGTCAGCAAAGAAGATAATAAACGCGATCGTCTATGAGCTTGTAAGTTGAACTAAAGAATGGCCAGTTGCTGCTGTGATCTCAACCGCCGACCTTAATGCGCTTCGTGCTTTCATAGCCGTCGTGGAGCTGTCGAGCTTCAGCCGGGCGGCCGAGGCATTACGTGTTTCGCCATCCGCACTTAGTCAGATTGTTCGCGGGTTGGAGGAGCGCGCAGGTACGCGCTTGCTCAACCGCACCACTAGAAGCATGTCGCTGACCGAAGCGGGCCGCGCACTTCTCGAACGGGTGCAACCAGCCATACAGGAACTTGGCGCTGCTATAGATCAGCTACGGGCAGCGGACGGCCGTCCGGCCGGCACCGTTCGCATCCACGCATTCCGCATCGCTGCCGAGCTATTCTTGGCGCCCATGCTAGAAAGCTTTGCGCGAGACTTCCCTGAGATCGTTCTCGACATCGCCGTAGATGACACAATGATCGACATCGTGGCCGAAGGCTTCGATGCCGCAATCCGATTAGGCGAAGTTATCGAGCGCGATATGGTGGCCATTCCGCTCGGACCGGAGCTACGTCAGCTTGCAGTGGCATCTCCCGGTTATCTTGCCAAGCACGGTAAACCCGTGACACCTCACGATCTCCTCCAGCATCGCTGCATCCGCTGGCGCTGGCCCGGCCAAATCGAACCCCTTAAAACCCGACGACTAAATAAGCTTGTCCAGCGTGATCGGTAGGTCACGGATGCGCTTGCCGCTGGCGTTATAAATGGCATTCGCGACGGCGGCGGCGACACCGGTGATGCCGATCTCACCGACACCATGGGCGCCCATCGGGGTGTGAGGATCCGCTATATCGGTCCAGATCACCTCGATCTCGGGGACATCCAGATGGACGGGAACATGATACTCGGCGAGCGATGGGTTCATGATGCGGCCGGAGCGCTCGTCGAATTGGGTCTCCTCCATTAATGCCAGACCGAGCCCCATGATGATGCCGCCGCGGAACTGGCTGGCGGCGGTCTTCGGGTTGAGGATGCGGCCGCAGTCGAATGAGCCAAGGAAGCGGCTGATCCGCACCTCGCCGGTCACGGTGTTGACGCGGGCCTCGGCGAACATCGCACCGTAGGAATGCATGGACCAGTGCCCCGCCTCGAGCGGTTTGGAGGCGCTGGCCTGAACCGAAACCTCGGCGCGGCCGGCGCGGGAGAGGATTGAGGTGTAGCTCTCGCGTTGCTCCGGATTCTCGATATTGCAGAGGCAGGCATCCTCGGTGGCGAGTTTCTTCGGGTCAAGCCCGGCGAGCGGAGAGTCGTTGCCGGCAAGCTTCAGCAGTTCGGTGACGAGGGCGTGATGAGCTGCAATGACGGCGGCGCCAATGGACGCTGTCTGCTGCGAGCCTCCGGCAAGGACCAAGCCTGGAAGATCGGAATCGCCGTAGCGGACCGTGACCCAATCGAGCGGCAGGCCCAACCGATCGGCGGCAACGATGGCGGTGGTTGTGCTGGTCCCCATGCCCATCTCGTGCGCGGCGATCTCGACGGTGGCGTGGCCATCGGCTGTCAGGATGATCCGGGCCGCACCGCCCGGCATACGCTGGTAAGGGTAGGTCGCGGTTGCCATGCCGAGGCCGACCAGCCACTCGCCCTCCTGCCTGGAACCTGGCTTGGCGTTGCGGCCGTCCCAGCCGAAGCGTTCGGCACCGGCACGGTAGGCTTCCACCAGGTTGCGGGAGGAGAAGGGCAGACCGGAGACGGGGTCAGCTTCCGGTTCGTTGCGGATGCGTAGCTCCAGCGGGTCCATTTCCAGCCGCGCCGCCAGTTCGTCGATGGCGGATTCCAGGGCGAAGCTGCCGACGGCTTCGCCGGGTGCGCGCATGAAGGTGTTGGCAAGCATGTCCAGATGCGTCGCCTCGACCGACAGCTTCATGCTGCCGGCGCCGTACAGGATCATCGCCGGCGTGATGAATGGTTCTGGCATGTTGTTATGGTCGGTCATCGCGACCACGCCCGTGTGGATCAAGGCGTCGAATTGGCCATTCGCGCCGGCGCCGATCGCTACACGCTGCTCGGTGGTGGTGCGGCCGCCGACGATCCGGTAGACGCCTTCGCGCGACAGCGCGAGGCGCACCGGCCGTCCGGCGAGACGGGAGGCGGCGGCGGCCAGCATGTGATGCTGCCAAAGTGTCTTGCCGCCGAAGCCGCCGCCGACATAGGGCGACGTGACCCGGACATGGTCTTCGCCGACACCGAAAGCCTCGCCAAGCGACCAGGCGACGTGGCTGACGCCTTGCGACGCGTCGTGCATGGTCAGCTCGTCGCCGCTCCAGGAGACCGTGACGGCATGGGGTTCCAGCGCATTGTGGTTATGGCGCGGCGTGCGGTATGTCGCGTCGATGCTGACCGGGGCAGCTGCCAGCTTGGCCTCGGCATCTCCTTTCTTAACCAGTAATGGCTCGCCGGCGAAGCTGGTAGGATAAAGGCCCTTGGCCTTCGACTGTTCCAATCCGGTGGTCGCGGGCTCGGCGTTGAAGCTGGCCCGGATCAGCGCGGCGGCGTGGTCGGCCTGTTCCTGCGTTTCGGCAAGCACGACCGCGATGGGCTGGCCGTTCCAGTGGATGCGGTCATCCTGCATGATCGGCAGGTTGTCGCCGGCGGCCGCCTTCGGAGCCTGCATGAAATAAGGCAGGGGCTTCATCCGCGACGCGTTGCGGTAGGTCATTACCAGAACGACGCCGCTCGATGCCTCAGCCGCGGTTGTGTCGAGAGTCGCGATTCGGCCCTTGGCGATCGTGCTAAAGGCGAGGGCGGCGTAGACCATGCCGGCGAGCGGGAACTCTGCGGCGAAGGGTGCCGCGCCGGTGACCTTCAGCCTGCCGTCCAGCCGGGAGACGGGGGAACCGACCAGGCCATGCTTGTGGCGAATCAGCGGATCCGGGATGCCGCCGGGGATCCAGCTGTCCGGGGCCAGGGCCAGGGCCTTCTTCATCACCGTCTTGGCAGCATCCGCGACGATGTTCATGGCTTCAGCTCCAGCAAGGCGCCGAGCACCGCCGTGATGGTCCGCTCGGCTAGATCGATCTTGAAGGCGTTGTCGCGCAACGGCCGGGAGGCGGCCAGTTCGGCCTTCGCCGCGGCGCGGAAATCGCCGGGCGTGGCCGGTTTGCCGCGCAGGGCCGCTTCTGCCGTGAAGGCGCGCCAGGGTTTAGGCGCCACTCCGCCGAGGGCGATGCGGATGTCCCGGACGGTGCCGTCCGGAGCCACGTCCAGGGCGGCGGCGACCGAGACCAACGCGAAGGCATAGCTCGAACGGTCGCGGACCTTCCGGTACGACGAGCGAGCTGCCATCGGCAGAGCCGGGAGTTCGACGGCGGTGATCAACTCGCCGGGCCGCAGGACCGTCTCGATAGCGGGCTCATCACCGGGGAGACAGTAAAAGTCGTTCAGCGGGACGGCGCGGGCGCCGGCCGGGCCGCTGAGGTGGAGCACGGCATCCAGCATCGCGAGGGCGACGCACATGTCGGATGGGTGGGTGGCGACGCAGCTGGCCGAGGCGCCGAGGATGGAGTGGATGCGGTTGAAGCCGCCAATCGCGTCACAGCCGGTGCCGGGCTCGCGCTTGTTGCAGCTCGCCGCCTCGTCGTAAAAATAGGTGCAGCGGGTGCGTTGCAGGACATTGCCGCCGAGTGTTGCCATGTTCCGTATTTGGCCGCTGGCGCCGGTGAGAATGGCGCGGGACAGCGCAGGATAACGAGTACGGATCAGGCGATGTTCGGCGATAGCGGTATTCCGGGCGGCGGCGCCAATGAGGAGGCCGCCATCCAGGTCCTGTATATCGGCCGCAAGTCCAGTCACATCGACCAGCGAGGCGGGCTGCTCGATCGTTTCCCTTATCAGGTCGATCAGGTTCGTGCCGCCGCCAAGATATTTGGCGCCGGCCATGGTGCCGAGCTGAATGGCGGCACCCGGATCGCTGGCGCGGGCGTAGGTAAAAGGGGTCATTCCGCGGCCTCCGCCAAAGCAGGAGCGGCGAAAGTTTCTTTGATCGCCGCGATGATGCCGTTATGGGCACCACAGCGGCAGAGGTTGCCGCTCATGCGCTCGCGCAGTTCGTCGTAGCTAAAATCGATGCTGTCCCCCGCAAGGTCGAGGGTGATGGCACTGGGCAGGCCGCGTTCAAGTTCGGCGGCCATGCCGATGGCGGAGCAGATCTGCCCGGGCGTGCAGTAGCCGCATTGGAAACCGTCATGCTCGATGAAGGCCTGCTGGAGGGGATGCAGGGCGCCGTCGGCCGACAAGCCCTCGATGGTGGTGATCGAGCGGCCTTCGTACTGGATGGCGAGGGACAGGCAGGAGAGGACCCGCTCGCCATCCGCCAGGACGGTGCAGGCGCCGCAGGCACCCTGGTTGCAGCCCTTCTTCGTGCCATTGAGTTTCAGATGCTCCCGTAACAAGTCGAGCAGCGACACGCGGGGGTCGGCCGGCGCTTCGACCGGGCGGTTGTTGATGGTGATGGTCATGCGGTCTCCATCGGTAATTTGATAGAAGTTGGTCGCGCCAGACTTCTATCAAATTCTGCCGCACCTGACTATCGCCCAGAGCGTTAGGTTGAACGCTTGATACTGCATACTCGGCACTATCAAAGCGGCCTTTTCCCGCCCCTCTGGTCTAGCCTGCCCGATGACCCAGCCGAAGAACCGTTCTGCTACTACGGTTGGACTGACAGCACCATGCCGCCGGATTTTATAAGTTTCCTATGCGGCGACTTCAGATGTGGTCAGATTCCTAGACCGTTGTGTTTTTCCATTCGGGACGTAGACGTGAGAGCGATGGACAAGCACATCCGCCCAATCGTTTTTCTCGTCGCCGGTGCCGCCTTCATGGAGATGCTCGACGGCGCCGCCATCGTCACGGCGTTGCCGAAGATGGGTCATGTCTTCGGCGTCACAGCCGTCTCCATGAATCTTGGTATTACCGCCTATCTATTAGCAGTGGCAGTGTGCTTGCCGGCCAGCGGCTGGGCAGCGGAGCGCTACGGCGTGCGCCGCGTCTTTGTCGGTGGGCTGGTGCTGTTCACCCTGGCCTCGTTGTTTTGCGCCTTGAGCCAAGGGCTAAGCGAATTCGTGGGCGCGCGTGTGCTGCAGGGGATGGGTGGCAGCGCCATGGTGTCTGTTGGGCGGCTGGCCGTGCTGCGCGTGACGCCCAAGCACCAGATGGTACACGCGATTGGCACCATTGTATGGCCCGGTCTCGTTGCCCCGGTGGTTGGGCCGGCGCTGGGTGGATTTCTGGTCACTTACGTCTCCTGGCGCTGGATTTTCGCCATCAACCTGCCGGTGGGCCTGGTTGCTGTAGCGGCTGCACTCCGGCTGATGCCGGGCGGCAACGGCGCGCCGGGCCGTGCGCTGGATTTACGCGGCCTAGTATTGCTCGGCCTAGCTTTGGCGGCGCTTGTGGGCGGGGCCAACAGCCTCGGTGACGGGAACTGGCATGCGCTTTGGGCGCTTGCGGCGAGCGTAGCCCTAGCCTGCGTTACTTGGTGGCATTGCCGGCGGCATCCGGCGCCGTTGTTGCAATTCGGCGCCCTGCACCACCGCAGCTTCTCAGTGGTGGTGGTGGACGGCTCGGCATTCCGCATCGCCATTAACAGCGCACCGTTCCTGCTGCCGCTCTTCTTCCAGCTAGTGCTGGGTTACAATGCCTTCAATGCGGGGTTGCTGCTACTGGCCTTGTTTGCCGGCAATCTGCTGATGAAAACCTTCACCACGCGCACGCTTCGAGCCTTCGGCTTCCGCCGCGTCCTTGCCCTCAACGGCGTGCTGACGGCAGCCTCGCTCGCCGCTTGCGCTATCTTCAATACCGGCACGGCGGTGTGGAGCATGGCGCTGGTGCTGTTCCTTGGCGGGATGTCGCGCTCCATGCAGTTCACGGCGTTGAACACGCTGCAGTTTGCCGATGTGCCGCAGGCTGAAATGGGCCCTGCCAACACGCTGAGCAACCTCGCCCAGCAGTTGAGCATGGGTTTAGGGCCGGCTTTTGGTGCGCTGTGCCTCGATCTTGGCGCCGCGCTCAGCCACCGGGTGGTGCCGGACCTCTTCGATTTCCGGCTTGCCTTCGTTCTTTCAGCGCTGCTGGCGCTGGCTGGGCTGGCGGGCGGCTTTCGCCTGGCACATAACGCCGGGCAGGTGGTGAGCGGTCATAGGCACGGAGAGGCGGCCTCATAAGCCAAAGTCCGTGACTTCAGCACGTCCATTTATTAATACGTCGGCCACAGAGTCGGACCGGCTAGAGCGGTTTGGTTATACGCCCTTGGGACTTGGTCAGGTCATGTCGGCTCATGCTGGCAGCAAACCAGATCCGGCTATGTTTGAAGGCTGATAGGCTGCAACCGAAACCCATCGATTTCTTGTCGCTGTGATGATAGGGCCGGCGGCTCCGCCGTTGCCGCCGCGAACTGTCTCTAGCTAAAGGACCAGGCCAGGATCGCCTTTTGCGCGTGCAACCCGTTCTCCGCTTCGTTGAACACCACGGAAGCCGGCTGTCGCGCTGTCCTTGCGAAGTGTGGAAAATCTGCTGGCGCAGAGGGGTATCGACATCTGCCACGAGACGGTGCGGCTCTGCTGGAACAGGTTCGACCCGTATGGGCGGCCGAGATCCGTAAGAAGCGGGTTGAGGCGATGCGGGCTGCCACGTATCTTGGCGCGCTGTAGATCACGAGGGTGAGGTGCTGAAGTCACTCGGTACATAGGAACGCGAGAAGAAATTCGTGAAGAAACTCATGAAGCGGCATGTTGCGCTAAGACAATACAACCGATGGCCTAGGCTCTAACGGTGCGGCGACGAAGGAACTCGGCATTGCTGATCGCCAGAAGCTCGGCCGCTATGAGAACAACCGCGCTAAGAATTCCCGCCACCGTTTAGAAGGCGAAACTTGCCATATTCAGGATCCGGCGGATGAGTATACCCGGAAGCTCAGTTCCGTTTACACCGCCTTCCACAACCACTTCAAAAGGAAAGCCAACTCGTCAGCTAACCGACTACAAGCTTTGGCGTTGGGCTGCCATGGTCGAATGGAAGTACGTCGCGGGATGAGTTGTTGTAAATGCGGCTGAAGGCGAGCGAATGTTAAAGCGGGTGGACTGACAGCACCTGTACAAACCATCAATCGCTCTTTCGCCAATCTGTGAGAATTGACGGGAAGAAGCTTGTTGAGCATCTTCCCGTCGCAGCGATGAGATTACGCGTCGGCTGTTTCGGCGGCGTTGCTGAGAGCCTCGCCGAGCGCCATTATTTTGTCGGCCTTGTCACCCTCACTTTTCTTTGCAATGGCAACTGTTTCCTTGCCGAGCTTGGCAACCAATTTGCGTATCGCGGCACCATCTAATTCTTTGGCATGCAGATGCTTCTTCAAAGACTCCAAATCCTTTATGATAGTCTTTGCTCCCGGATTATCGAGCTTCTCCAACGTCGTCTCCCAGCCTTCGATGTTCTTGGTTGCGGCGGCCACCGTAAAACCTTTCACACCGTCGGCAATGTGCTTTATAGTAGCGTCAAACTGCGGCATATTATTTTCCTTGGATTTAAGCCACGAAATTGTGACTTCCGAACCAGTTGGTCAGAATCCTAGAATGGTTCCGAATGCCAAAGTTGCAAGGCATAAAGCAGCCTTGGCAAACCAAACTGGCCTTCTGCCGTCCGGTTGGTCTAGGTCATGCACTCATAAACTGATTCCCATGTCGCGGTGGTTGTGATTCAAACTCCTTGGAGGTGTTTGATGACGATTCGGCGGTACGAGATTTCGGATTTTGAGTGGGCGATCATTTTGCCGTTGCTGCCGAACAAGCCGCGCGGCGTGGCGCGGGTTGATGATCGGAAGGTCCTGAACGGCATTTACTGGCGGCTGCGAGCCGGCGCGCCTTGGGCGGACATTCCGGAGCGCTACGGCCCCTATACGACGTGCTACAACCGCTTCGTTCGGTGGCGGAAGCTGGGCGTTTGGGATGCGATTTTCGATGCGGTGTCAAAGGCTTACGAAGGTAATGTGCAGATGGTGGACTCCTCCTCCATCCGGGTTCACCAGCACGCCGCCAACGGTAAAAAGGGGGTCCTGAGGGCACCTCCACTCGGGACATTGCTGCAAGCCGATGCATGGGGCGCTCGCGCGGCGGATTGACCACCAAAATCCATGCCGTGGTCGATGCCAATGGCAACCCGTTCACCCTTAAACTGACCGAAGGCCAAGCCCATGACGGCCGCAGCGCCGAGGACATGCTGGACAGCGTCGGCGCCGGCCAGACCCTGCTAGCTGACCGGGCCTACGACAGCGACGCGCTACGTGAAACTTTGGCTGAGCGTGGCGCCAAAGCAAACATCAAGCCAATGCGACACCGGGTCAACATCCCAAAATTCAACAAGCGGCTGTACAAAAAGAGAAATCTCGTCGAGCGGTTCTTCAACAAACTTAAACACTTCAGAGCAATCGCCACCCGCTTCGAAAAACACGACGCCAACTACCTCGCCCTCGTCAAACTCGCCTCAGCCAGAATTTGGATGCGGTTTATGAGTCGGTGACCTAGCCTACCGGCATAAGCCAGCCCAGGAACCCGTTCTGCTACTTTGAGTCGTGTCACCGGAGGTGATTCGGTTGGTGGTCATGATATACATCCACTACCGGCTCTCGCTTCGCAACGGCCAGAACCTGCTGGCATAGCGGCGATGAAGGAACTGGGGATTGCCGACCGCCAGGAGATCGGCCGGTATGCGAACAACCGGGCTGAGAACTCGCACCAGCCGTTCCAAAGGCGAGAGCGAGCCATGCTCAGATTCCAGCGGATGAAGACCCTACAGAAGTTCAGTTCCGTCCACGCCGCCTTCCACAACCACTTTAACCAGGAACGTCACCTCGTCAGCGGCAACGACTACAAGGATCGAAGGTCGGCTGCCATGTCTAAGTAGGAGCATGTTGCGGGGTGAGATGAGACTCGGCTCAACCTTCGGCGAGCAGAGACTTGTAGTGGTGGACTGACAGCACGGATATAGACCATGCTACGCAATTTTTAGCTGTCGGCATACTGCCAAGGATACATGGTCCACGTTCCTTAGTCGTGGCTAGAGACTAGCCGTTGTTGAGAACAACGGGTAACATGATGGCCTTTTGAGAGCGAAGGCTAGGCATGAATACCGACGAACAACTGGGCTTGGCCGACCTTCATAACGGCCGGACTCACCCCTCCGATCTTCGGATTGCAGACGAAGTACGCGGAATGGATGATGGCACGGACCCGTTCGTCGCGGCCGTCCGTGCGACGCGAATGCCCATGATCATCACTGACCCGCGGCAAAATGATAATCCGGTGGTATTTGCCAACGACGCGTTCTGCCGGCTTTCTGGCTATGAGCGCCGGGAGATCCTGGGCCGCAACTGCCGCTTCCTCCAAGGTCCTGACACCGATCCCAAGGCTGTGCAGCGCATCCGCGAAGCGGTCACCGCCATTCAGCCGATTGAGATCGACATCAAGAATCGCCGCAAGACCGGAGAGCCATTCTGGAACCGCCTCCTCATGGCGCCTGTGTTCGATACGGAAGGGCGGCTGGCCTACTTTTTTGCCAGTCAGGTGAACGTTTCTGTGGAGCGCGATCGGCTTGCGGGACTTGAGTCGAGTAACGCTGCCCTGCTGGCGGAGCTGACGGACCGGCTGCAGGTTCAACAGGAACGCGAACGAGAAATGGCCTTTGCCATGCGCGCCGGTCGCTTCGGCACCTGGAGCATAGAGTTTGCAGGCCTAGAGATGACCGCTTCCGAGACCTGCAAAGAGCTGTTCGGCCGCCCGTGTGACCAGCCTTTTACTTACCGGGATCGCCTGCAAGCCATTCTTCCGGAGGACTTGGGTTCTGTCGAAGCCGCCTTAAGAAATACGATCGACAAGCGGATGAACTACGACGTGACTTACCGGATCGTGCTGCCAGGCGGAGAGGTGCGTTGGCTGAACTCCCGCGGCCAGGCATTTACCGACGAGGACGGGCGCCCGCTGCGGATGGCAGGCGTCTCGCGGGATGTCACAGCCGAACGCAGGGCGGACCGCATGCGTGCTGCCTTGGTCGAGTTGAGCGACGTCTTTCGTGAGCAGTCTGACCCAGACAAGATCAGCTACGCCGTCGCGGAGTTGATCGGCCGAACGCTGGACGTGAGCCGTGCCGGCTATGGCTTGGTTGACCGGGTGGCCGAGACGATTTCGATCGCGCGCGACTGGAACACTCCCGGTGTCGATAGCCTTGCGGGTACTTTGCGGTTCCGGGACTTCGGCTCCTATATTGAAGACTTGAAGCGAGGTGATACTGCCGTCGTGGCGGATGCGCGGCTGGATAAGCGTACAAGCGCCACTGCGGCGAGGTTGGAGGCGATCTCGGCGCGCGCCTTCGTGAATATACCGTTGACCGAGCATGAGGGCTTGGTGGCGCTTCTTTATCTAAACCACGCCGAACCTCGTGAGTGGCCCGAAGACGAGTTGTCCTTCATCCGGGACATCGCCGAGCGCACCCGCGAGGCGACCGAGCGGCGCCGGGCGGAGAAGGCACTGGCAAACCTCGCAGCCTCGCTGGAAACCGAAGTGCAGCAGCGCACGCGGGATCTGATGGCAGTTGAGGAAGCGCTTCGCCAATCCCAAAAAATGGAAGCAGTCGGGCAACTCACCGGTGGCCTGGCGCACGACTTCAACAATCTGCTGACCGGAGTTACCGGTAGCCTGGAGCTGCTGCAGACGCGTATCAAGCAAGGGCGGATCAAGGACGTGGACCGCTACGTCTACGCTGCCCAGGGTGCCGCCAAACGGGCGGCAGCCTTAACGCATCGGCTTCTCGCCTTCTCACGACGGCAGACGCTTGACCCGAAGGTGACGGACGTGAACCGCCTGGTAGGCGAGATGGAAGAACTTATACGTCGGACGGTGGGGCCGTCAATCCAGATCGAGGTCGTGGGCGCCGGTGGGCTGTGGCCAACGCTGATCGATCCGAACCAGTTGGAGAATGCCCTTCTCAACCTGTGCATCAACGCGCGTGACGCGATGCCGGATGGCGGCCGAATCACGATCGAGACGGCCAACAAGTGGCTCGACGCCAAAGCAGCTGTCGAACGCGATCTGCCGCCCGGTCAATACATCGCGCTGTCGGTTACCGATTCCGGTACAGGCATGCCGCCTAGCGTCATCGCGAAGGCCTTCGACCCGTTCTTCACAACCAAGCCAATCGGCCAGGGCACCGGGCTTGGCCTGTCCATGATCTACGGCTTTACCAAGCAGTCCGGAGGCCAAGTCCAAATCTACTCTGAGCTAGGGCAGGGCACGATGGTATGCCTCTACCTGCCGCGATACATTGGCCGCGAGGAGCATGCGGAGCTGGCACCAGAGATAGCCGACGCACCGCGTGGCCAGCAGGGTGAGACCGTGCTGATCGTAGACGACGAGCCAACGGTTAGGATGCTGGTCACCGATGTGCTGCAGGATCTTGGTTATACCGCGATAGAGGCAGCCGACGGCGCAGCTGGGCTAAGGGTTCTGCAGTCTGATGCTCGAGTCGACCTGCTCGTGACCGATGTGGGGCTACCCGGGGGCATGAACGGACGGCAGGTAGCCGATGCAGCACGGGTCGCGCGCCCTGACCTCAAGGTCTTGTTCATTACAGGATACGCCGAGAACGCGGTGGTTAGCCACGGACATCTTGATGCCGGCATGCACATTCTCACCAAGCCGTTCGGGATAGAAGCTCTGGCAACTCGGATCAAGGAAATGATCCTGCCCTGAACAGTCTCATGGGGTGCTGTCAAAGCAAAAATTATGGCCGCTTAGCCTGCAACTTTCTTCCTGTAAAAACGGCTGAGACAAGCGAACCTAACCATTTCATCGGTTTAGGAGACTGAAATGTCTCCTGTTGTACCTATTTACCTTTGGCTTGACAGTGGCGGGCGCCGCCATAGCAGCTCGCACTTAGCTGCTTTGGAGAAATACGCTGCCGCAGCCTGTATATCAGGTAGCGAACAGGAGTGGCTGTTCTTGGACAAAGGTGAGAGATTTTTCAACGGCCGTACTGAATGACCCTGCCCTTGAGGCCAGACGTTGGACTTCCAGCCATCGGCGGATTAAGATGACGAGAGTGCCCGCATGTGAGACAAGTCCCGCCTCGCGGCCTCCAAAATTAGCTGCGAGACCCCCTAGTGGTCCCAGCAAGTTGGCGCCGTAAACGATGAGGTAATCGCTCCTCAAGCGAGCCACGTGCCGGCGCGCGAGCTGATCCAGCCGTGCAATACCCCCAATGCCGCGGAACAAAATGATCTGCGCGTCTTGCAGATCATTCTTATGCACGCCCGGAACGGCCACGCTGACGATGTTGCCGCCGTGCACGAGTTCCTGCGGAAGCGGCGCGCCGATCCAGACGATGGGGCCGTTGAGGTTTGCAAGCGCCTTTACCCGATGACTCGACGTAACTGCTGGAAGCACGGTCGAAATGCCGAGTCGCGCTGCATAGTCCTGGGCCTCGGCATGCGGCCGGGATGCCAATAGCAAAATGCGTGTTTGCTTGTTTTTTTCGTGCAGCTCTTTGATCGCGCGCGCAGCCTGCAATGTCTCGCTCCGGCGCAGCGCCACCCTACCGACAAGTTCGCCGTTTTTCATGACCCAGAGCGAGTCCGCCGTCGGTTCCCCCGTTATCTCGCGAAGGGCTTCCGGCACTGCCAGCACGGCACTTTTAAGGTAGGTAGATCTTGCAACGATGATGACATCGCCGTTGCGTTCGAGGTAACGCGTAAATCCGACATGCCGGCTCCGTTTTTTCGAACGCACCGGCTTCAAGCGCAGGTTTCGAGTTGCCGCCGCCAGCGCATCAGCGATCTCGCCCTTGCGGCCATGATAAGCGCCGGCGGCATAGCGCAGGACAAGATCTTCGGCGAGCCGGCCGGACGTGATTGTTTCGCCGACCTTCAGATCCGCTTTCATCAGGTCAATGGAGTCGTCGAACACGTAAGTATTTGCCGCGCCGAGCGCGTCCAGCGCTGCCGGGTCGCGGAAGAAAATGCCTTCCTTCAGCGCTTCCGCGACGGCGATCACGTTGTTCAACTGGGCGCTGAGACGTGGCCCGGAGGCATAATCCGGACGCAGGATCGCCTGCGTCGAGCGCAGACGGCGCGCGAGCAGCAGATTCATGAACGCAAGGAACAGGGCCGGCGCGGCGTTGCGATTTGCGACACGTTCCGCTTCCAGGCTTGAAGGAAGAGCAGACAGCCCACCACGCGGCAAATGCGCGGAGAGTTGTGCCACTGCGGTGTTCGGGCCGATGCGTTCGACGCGGATCGTCAGCTCGCCGTCCAGCAGCGTGCTGTTGGCATAGACCAAATCTCCGGCTGTCTTGTCACCCTCGGACCCTACGCCGAAGATCGGTTCTTCATCGACCGCCGCCATGCCTTTTATAACTTGTCCGTCCGCCGGAACGATATCGCCCTTTCGGACTATCACGACGGAGTTCCGCCCGACCTTGTTAAGGTCTGTAAGGATTTCGCGTCCATTCTCGTCAATCACGCGCGCCGATATCAGCCTTCGCCGTTGCGCCGAAAATAGCTGACGCTCACCGCGCCTCATCGTGCGGAAGGTGAGTTGCGGCCAGATTTGCATAAGCACGGCCATCAGGGTCGCGTTGAACGGTAGGCCGGTCCAAAACATGAGTCCGAAACCGACGGAGTAAAGCACCGGAAGACCAATCCGCCGATAGGACAGCTCTCTGCCGGCATTGATGACGTTCCGGAAATTATAGGCGGCTACACCCAACAGGGCAACCGGCCGCAACACCGGCGTGGCGAATTCACCGGCGGTTGCCACGGTGAGAAGCGTGGCGGCGGCGATCAGCCGTTTGCTTGAGGGGACAGTGTCTCCGCTGTTTGAGGATTGCCGTAGTGCCTTTTCAAGCTGATCCAATAACTGCGCGATTGGCAGGATACGTGCATCGAATTGGATCGTTAATGCGGCGGAGAAGATATTCGTGCTGACGCGGCACACGCCGTAAACCGACGCAATTTCCTGCTCTAGCCTGTCGGCGATGTTGCGCCGGTTGCGGAGCAACGGGTGGGTCAGGCTGATGCTGTTTTTCGTCTGGCGTTTTATACGCCAACTGGAAAGGACATTGTGCAGGCGGTTGATGTGGATAGGCGCTGAGAAAGGCATCCGCAGGCTCAGGCCGCGGAGCCCGCTCAGCTTGCTTTCGTCGATCTCATCGCGGCTCACCGCATCGCTCAATTTACGCCATAAACTGGTCGGATCGGCACTTTCGGCGAAGCTAACGCGCCCATATGCTTTGGACAGATCGATCCTGACTTCGGTCACTTCATCGACGCTGAACAGGCGGCCCAAAATTCTCCGAAGATGTTCGCCGTCGCCCTGGCCAAAAAGCGGCGCACTCCAGATCGACACACCGCTCCGTCCAGGCGCGATGCGCACCAGCGGCGCCACGACAGGCTCCGCGATCAAGTGGTCACCGGATCGCTCGTTAGTTGCAGGAGAGGCATGCCCTCGGCATGAACCTCTTTTGCTGAGGCCTTCGCACGCGCTTTGGCAACCTGCCGCAACGGCAGGAGTCCATTTCCAAGCGCCAGCAATCCGCCGATCTGGTTAAACACCATGGAATGCATTACCCCAAAACCACCGAAGAAGGCGCCCCCGATGCAGATCAGATTCGGGCCGAGGATCAACAGCCAGCTGCGTTTTACATTCCGCTCGAGGTCCCGCGCTACCATCTGAAGCTCGATAAGCTTCTTCAGGCTCTCCTCCATGAACACGACCTGAGCCGTATCGGTGGCGATGGTTGAGGCGCCGCGCAGCGAGATTGAAAGGTCCGCTTTTTTCAAAGCGATCGAATCATTCACACCGTCGCCGATGAAGCACACCGTGCGTCCTTCAGCTTGCAAAAGTTCAACGTATTTCGCCTTATCTTCCGGCAAGACTTCGGCGAAATAGCGGTCCATCTTCAGCCGTTCAGCCAGCTTGCGTGTCGGCCGCTCATGGTCGCCGGAGATGATCGCGAGGTGCTTCGCGCCGCCCCGCCGCAATGCCGCGATCACCGCTGCCGCTTCCGGCCGCTCCGCCGCACGCATTTCCAGGGCGCCGGAGAGGTCGCCATCCACGCTGACCAAAATCAACGAGTTGCCGTCATCATGCACTTCTTCCAAAATCGGCTCTAGCGCGTCGGGTAACGTGATTTTCTCGTGCTTCATGAAACGTGCGCTACCGACATGTACGGTGTGGCCGTCCACATGCACGATTATGCCGTAACCAACACGATATTTGGAGTCATCGGTTTGCGGCAGAGGTACATTCAACTGCTTGAACCTGTCCAAAATCGCTTTCGCGATCGGGTGGCTGAATTTGTTCTCCGCGGCGGCGGCCCACGACAGAATGTCATTTTCGGAATACTGGTCGAACAGGAAAATGCGGCCGACCTCCGGACGCTCGCGCGTCAACGTCCCGGTTTTGTCAAACAGAAACGTATCGACTTTCGGCATGACTTCGAGCGCGCGTCCGTCCTTCACGAGAATCCCGTACTGCGCACAGAGCGTCAGCGACGACAGCATCGCCGTCGGCGCCGCCATTCGGATGCCGGTGCCGAGGTCGCAATTTACGATCGCGACGGCGCTGTTGACGCCTATGGTGGCTAGGCCGAGCGCACCTAGTGCCAGCGTCGGGGTAACGGCGTGATCCGCCAGGCGCTCGCCTTGCGATTGCGAATGAAGCTTGAAGCGGGCTGTGTCGTTCAGAATGCGCGCGAGCTTCGCCGCGGTGGTTTCCTCACCGGTGCTGGTCACAGAGACGCGGATTTTCCCCGCGATCAGAGTGGTTGCCGCGAATACCTTATCGCCAAGAGTTTTCTCGGCCGGCGCGGACTCGCCCGTTAATGTGTGCTGGTCGATCATCGCCATGCCGCCGACAACTTCGCCGTCCACGGGCACGGCTTCGCCCGTGTGGATCACGATCACGTCGTTGACTTTGAGTTTTTCGAGCGGCGTTTCCACTTCAACGCCGTTTGCATCCAACCAGACAAAACGCGGCTGCTTGCCGAAGACGTTCAACAGCATCTTCTTCGAGTTGTCTTCCGTCCGCTTCATGAGCTTACGCGCGGCACTCAGCGTCCAGGCAAGCACAGTACCCGGGAATATCTGCCGCGTCGCCAGGCATACCAGGACCACGATCGCATCGAGCACATCGACGCCCAGACGCTTTTCCTTGAACAGCACTTGATAGGCGCTTTCAAAGCTCGGGATCACGGTGGCCACGAACACAGCCGCGCTCAACGGCAGTAGCGACGGGACCAAAAACCGGGCCGTTGCGGCGAGTACAAAGGATGCGCTGCAGACCGGCAGATCCAGATCGAGCGGCGACAAAGCGAGGTTGTGATTGGCCTCCTGCAACACGCTGTCCAGAATCTCGACCAGCTGGTCTCTCTGCAGATGCCGTGAGTCGTATTCGATGACGACGGTAGCGGTCAGCGTGTTTGTCCTATAGCTTTCCACGCCGAAGGTATTCATCAGCTCGCGTTCGATCGCTTGGGCAAGTTCGTCGTTACGGTAAAGCATGGAGTTATGAAAGCGAACGCGGCCCGTGACCTCATGCCGCACCAGCCAGGAGGAGAGCTTCGCGCCAAATCGGGCCAGCCGGACGACACCTTCACGCATCGGCAGATGAGCCGGCAAAGCGGGCGATGTTCCCTTGCCCGCGGTTGACTGACCGTTAAGCGAATCAGCGATATCCAAAATCGCGGTGCTCGCTGCACCGGTCCGGCTAAAGAACAGAATGTCCGCCCGCCGCTTGTTCTGGTCGACGACGACCTGATAAACCGTCGGCACCGCAAAGGCACGCTCAAAAAAACCCCGGACAATTTCGGTTTGAACATCTGCGAACATTGAAGGGCTCGTGAACCGGATATGTCCCGGCTTAGGGAAAGCAACTCTGGGATAGGCAAGGGCGGCAGCGCTTCGGTTGTCCGCGGATCGCCTTGAAACAGATTTTCGCGGTGTGGATTCGGTCGCTGCCGACATGCTCTAGTATCCGAACATCTGCACGAGGCGTTCGCGCGGCGGTGATAATGCAGGAAGCTCTATTAGGCCGGGTACAATGTGCTTATTCATGTTCTAAAGCTTTCCGTTTACGTGCGGCAAGATTATCTTCCACGCGTTCCTTTTGCTCGAACATTCGCCTTGCTCCGGCCGCATAGCCTTCGCTGACAAGTTCGGTCGCCACGTTCCAGAACGGGCCAACAAAATTCCGCAGTTTCAACCAGGCACCATCGGAAGGATCTTCGTGCAGGATTTCGAATAAAGGCGGCGATACCGCATCATCTCGAGAGCTGGGACACATGTTAATCTTCGCTGGTTTGAGATGAGCAAGATCAGGCAATCTCATGATCTATCAAACATATGTCAAGTAGATGACAATAAGATTGTTCAGGATGGGGAGACTGTTCTCAGCCGAGGAACGCGACTTTGAAGGAGAACAAAGCATTCTTCGGTCACAAGTATAGCGCTTGCACATCTCGGAATCTGCTGAAGAGAAAGATCAACCGGTAATTTACGCCAGCTCCCGTTGTGCCGCGTCGGCCTTCTTTTTCACCCGGATTTTCGAGCGCGACCTTCCGGTTGCCTTGCGCGGTGGCGCGCTCTCGGCGGTCGTAAACTTTGCCAGGCGCAAAATATTTTCAATTTGGCCCTGCAATTCCTGACGCCGTTTTTTCGTGAACATCACTCTGGCCCAGAGCGGCGCCGTGCCAAATACTTTAACCTCGCCCGGAGCAAATTTGATCTCAAGGAGGATCGGCTCCACGCTGATCCGCAAAACCGGCTGTCCATCATCGACCCATTCGTAACTTAAAGGCTTTTCCGATGCCTCGCCGAGTTTTCCGACATGCTTTTCGACAATTTTTCGTTTTGCCGGCGTCAGCGGCGCTTCAATGGAAAATTCGTAAATCAACTCCTTTTTCATGCGGAAGCTAACTGTCTAACGATGCGTGCCCCTGGCCGTTTTGATCGGCCGGTGCTGGGTTTCGCGCCGCGCGCCACAGAAAGGGCAGTTTCAACGGGAAGTTTGCCCATCGCCGTTCCGGAACTCCGCCCCATCCAGAGTGCGAAGAAATCCGCAAATTTAACGTCCAGAAGTGCCGCATGCGGCACGCCGTTCCGCGCCATGTATTCTGATGCCTGCTTTCGTCCAAAACGGCGGAACATCCCTTTCAGCCCTTTCGAAACGGCCACCCGCAAACCGCCGTTCAGAATGCTGGTGAGCGTCATCATTGTCAGCGAAACTGCGCCGACAACAACGCCGACCGTCGTTGCAAGCCCATCGTGTTCCGCTATCCCAAGCCCGATTATCGCAAGAGCCGCCGCATGAACAGGCGTGAAGTTCAGCATGGGCACGCTGACAGCAATCGAAAGCGCGAACACCAGCGCGCCCAGAACCCGTCGCATCATTGCCGTGTGTATCCACGTCCAGCGCCGCTTCATCACATTTTCGAGCCCGCCCACGACCGGCAACAGGAAACCGATGACGGCTTGCAGCGCCGTGGTTGACACCGTCCGTTTCCGCAAGCGCGCGGGCAGAGCCGTGTTCTCCTTGCCGATTACGAGGCCGCCGCCGACAATGGCCGATGGCAGCCCGCAAAGGTTTGAGGTGCCGGATACGGGGAAAATCGCCGGTAGTGCGAACAGCACCAGCGCGGTGCTCGACTCGCGTCCGGCCAGGGCGTCGACGATCTCTCCCAGGCTCACATGACTGCCCGCGGGATACCGGCTGAGCAAATCCCGCAGTATTTTAGACACGCCTCGCGACGGCTCTTTGTCGCCCGTGCGCATGGCGGCCGTGGTCGCCAACCCATTGGGTCGCACGCGCGAACCGGCGGCACGCACCGGCGCCACCACGCGCACGGCCGTTCCATTAGCAGGCCGCTGGCGGGACGAGGTCTCTGCCCGTGGCAGATTGCGCCCTAGCGTCCCGCCTGGAACCACCGCTTTTGTCGAAAATCTGCCGCTTGTCATGAATTTGCCATATTGACTCACCCACCGAGATCGTAAACTATACTATTTCAATAGAGTTGGTTTTTAGCGCTGTCAACATGTTACCGGGATGTGCTGCACAAGTTTCGGTCGATTTGGGTAATGGAGTTTTGCACTTGGGTAAAAGGCCGAAAATCAGACATAAAAGGCGTTGGCAGGCTCATGCTTGACGGAGAGTCCCCCGCCAGCGACTTGAAGCGCGCCTGCCTAAGCTATTCCGAAGTTCTGGCTCAGTCCGTGTCAGTGATCGCGCCCTCCACGGTGCCGGCAGCCGTTATCGGTCTGATCTTCGCCACCGCCGGTAACGGCACCTGGCTGAGCTTTCTCCTCGGCATGGTTGGGCTGATGATCGTCGGCCACAACGTCAACCAGTTTGCCTGCCGCTCGGCCTCTTCGGGGTCGCTGTACACTTACATCGTGAAGGGTCTCGGCCCCACCGCCGGGGTGATGAGTGGCTGGGCGTTGCTGTTCGCTTACACCTTGACCGGCATGTCGACTTTGTGCGGCTTTGGCATCATTAGCCAGCAGATGCTCGCGCAAGTGGGCGTTCACCTGCCAATTCTTGCCGTGTACGCAATCGGCACGGTTATCGCGGCCTATGTCGCCTTTCGCGACATCCAGCTCTCCGCCCGGTTCATGCTCGTATTCGAGGGTTGCGCGCTGGTTGCCGTCCTGTTGCTTGGCGTCCTGGTCTGGCGCCACCACCATTTCGCGCTGGATGCGGCGCAGGTGAAACTCACCGGCGTTCATCCCGGCGGCGTGCTGCAGGGCATCGTGCTGGTGGTGTTCGGATTTTCCGGATTTGAAAGCTCGACCTCGCTTGGCCAGGAAGCAAGAAACCCCCTTATCATGATCCCGCGCTCGGTCTCGCACAGCGTGGTCATTTCGGGCCTGGTGTTCATTTTCATGGCTTATGTCGTTGTGCTTGGCTTTGGGGCGCAGTCGGCTTCGCTGGGTAAGACGGAGGCGCCGCTATATTATCTGGCGCATCTGCTGGGCCAGGATTGGCTTGGGGTGCTGATCAATCTTGGCATTATTTTGAGCTTCTTTTCGTGCACCCTGGCGGCGATCAACTCTACTGCGCGGATTGCTTTCTCGATGTCCCGCCATGGGTTGTTTTATGGTTCGCTGGGCGAGGCGCACAGGACGAACGAAACGCCGTATATTGCCGTGATCATGTCGGCAATCATTATTTTCCTGGTTCCCGTCGGCATGGAGGTCTTTCACCTGAGCCCGTTCGACAGCCAGGGCTATCTGGGCTCGCTCTGCAGCTTCGGCTTTATAGTCGTCTACATCATGATTTCCATCGCGGCGCCGATCTTTTTGAGATCACGCGGCGATTATAGCCGGCGCGCCATCATCTATTCCATTGCAGGCGTCGGGTTCATGATGCTCCCACTGCTCGGCGCTGTTGGTTGGCCCGGAAGCAAATTATTTCCTCCGCCAGGCGGGGCAAATGATATCTTGCTTCTTGTTTTCGTCGGGTACATGGCGGTTGGCTTTGGCTGGCTCGCCGTGGAACGCGTTCGCCGTCCTAGGATGATCAAAACGATGACCAATGCGATTGGAGAATTCGACTTAAAGTTCTCTCGAGAAACTTCGGGATGAGGAACGAATAGGCAGATTATACACCGTATGCGAAATGTGGCGCTACGGCACAGTCAGGTAAATATTCATCATTCGACAACACAGGAGAGACTTGTGGTTACTAAAGTCAAAGAGCGCGTAGAAGTAGATCCGTTATCCGTTCTTGGAGACGCGCTTAAATCCGCCGCGGAAACGTGGGGCGACGCAACCGCCAATCCGCGGGAATCGGCGAAAGCGGCCGCGAAAAAAGTGAAGGACTCGGCGGCCACCGGGGTCTATAAATCCGCCTACGGTCTTTCTTACGGGATTGTCTTCGGCGCGGTGTTTTTGAAAGAACTCTTGCCAGAGAGCAGTCTGGTCCGCCGCGGCTTTGAGGAAGGCGCGGAATCCGCGAAGGCCGCCGCGGTTCGCCGAAAGGCTGCGCCGGATGAAGGTGACGAGGAAGCGTCGGCCCGCGTTCTGAAGCGGAAGGCTTCGGCGGCGACCAAACGAACCGTCGCCAAGGTAAAAGCCACCCGTAAGCGAGCGGCCGAGTAATATAAGTCAAAGCCAGCTTCCAGAAAGGTCGTCGGAGATGCACTTCGCGTTACATCCAGCTTATTCGGTGTCGGGTTTGCTCGTGGGACTTCTGGTAGGCCTGACGGGAGTGGGCGGCGGATCGCTTATGACGCCGCTGCTCGTACTGGTGTTTGGTTTTCATCCATCAACGGCGGTAGGGACCGACTTGCTTTTTGCCTGCTGTACGAAGGTCGTGGGGACTTCGATTCATAACGCCGGCAAGTCTATCGATTGGCGAATCGTTAGCCGTTTGGCGATGGGGTCCGTGCCGGCGACCGTTTTGACCTTATTGGCGATTGCGCATTTCGGCACCACGAGTAAGGGTGTCGCAACGGCGATTTCCATTACGCTGGGCGTGGCGCTGCTCATCAGCGCGGTTTCAATGCTGGTGAAGGACCGGGTGATTGCTTACGCCACCAGGCGCAATCCGGATTTTGGTCTGCATACATCGCTCCTGCTCACCGTCCTTACAGGCTTTGTTGTTGGGGCGTTGGTCTCGCTGTCTTCGGTGGGCGCGGGAGCGTTGGGCACCATCGCGTTGTTTTTTCTCTATCCCCGTCTTCCGGTTGTTAAAATCGTGGGCTCGGACATCGCGCATGCGGTGCCGCTGACCCTGGTGGCGGGACTCGGGCATTGGCTGCTAGGGTCGGTGAATTTCAGTCTGCTCGGTTCACTCCTTTTGGGATCGATCCCCGGTATCATCGTGGGTAGTTTAGCAGCCCGCCACACGCCGGACTGGGTGTTAAAGCCGTCGCTCGGCATCGTTCTCACGCTCGTTGGCATCAAGATGTTGACGGCTTAACGCGTCACGCGAGGTCACGCCGTGGAACATCCGTCTAAAGGTTATGCGAAGCTGATATCGGTGATGTGGCAAGTCTTCGAAAGGATGCAGCCGGTGCCGGCGAACCCTTTTACCCGCGACGACGTCTCCAGGATGAGCGGCTTCTATGTCGCGCGGTCCGGCGAAAGGCTGCGGGTGGTTTTGGAAGGGCCAGAACTCTATATTCGTGGCGCGCCTCAAGCGCGACGATACGTCAAAGCTGACAGCGCGACGGTCTGTGACGTCGATGACCCCGAATCCATCGTGGAATTTTCCGACATGCGCGACGGCGGGTACGTAAGGATGACGATTAGCCATCCACTACGTTTGTCGCTGATCGCCCATCGCGCCGATGCTGTTCCGTCGGCTTAGAGGGAAACGCCGTTGCCTCCGTACTTGCGCGATACGCGCAAATCGCGGCGTTGTTTTTTAGTGCACTCCTGCCGGCAAATCACTCTAGCGACTCGCCTTCATGGCCGAACGCACGCCCGGGGCAATGCGGCAAGCTAACCCGGTTAACAAAAGGAGAACAATAGTGGATGCACATGATTGGCGTGACAACGGCGTACAGGTGATCAAGGGTGGAGCGCTGGACCCCAACACGGCGCAGACGCCCGGCATGCAACGCGCCGCGGCCATCAACGCGGCCCGGGTGGGTGCGAAGAAGATCTGGGCCGGAACGGTAAGGATCGATGCCAATGCAAAGACCGGGGCGCATCATCATGGCGAGTTGGAGAGTGTGATCTACGTGGTGCGGGGCCAGGCGCGCATGCGCTGGGGCGAGAGACTGGAATACACGGCGGAGGCCGGTCCCGGAGATTTCATTTTCATTCCGCCGTTCGTTCCGCATCAGGAAATAAATGCCTCCGCCAATGAGGCGTTGGAGTGTGTGCTCGTCCGATCAGACAACGAGGCGATCGTCGTCAACCTTGAGATCGATGCCGTCGAAAAACCAGAGAGCATTGCCTGGATCGATCCGATCCATAAAGCACGGTAGGCGAAGCTAAACTACGGACTACTCTATCCGCGAAACCAAAACGTTGAGTTTTTCGGCTTGATGTACAAGGGCTCCGAGGTCGTTAAACGCGCTCACCTTCGAGGCCAAAGGACCACGCCCGGCAACCACCAGATTTTCGACCATCGGCCTTCAGCGTCAAATACGTGTCGCCGACCTTCGACCGCATGTTGCCTGGGTTGCTTCGGTATTGTCTACTTGCGTAGTAGTCATAGGCGGGTTACGTGTCGGTCGAGTTGAGAGGTGGCTGCCTGTCCGATGACGAAGCACCGAAGTTTATTTGCGGCTATGATCCAAAATGATTTTGGCAACGGCATGGCGCACGTCATTTGTAATGACGAGGAGGCCATAGAGGTCGCAAGAAATCTCGCAAAGGATTTTGCGCGGGGCGCCGCGCAGCGGGATGCGGAGCGCATCTTGCCAAGCGAACAGGTGGAGGTGTTTAGCAAGAGCGGGCTGTGGGCAATGACCGTCCCGGCAGCTTTCGGTGGCGCCGACGTCTCTTACCGGACAGTGGCCAAGGTTATTGAGATCATCTCCGCGGCCGATCCTTCGATCGGACAGATACCACAGAATCATATCAGCAACGCCTTTCTAATCCGATCGCTTGGAACCAGTCAGCAACAGCAGACTTTCTTTGGCCTGATCTTGGGCGGCGCCCGTATCGGCAACGCGCTCGCGGAACTTACTGACAAGACGGCGCACGATCTTGAGACGCGCTTGCGCCGCGACGTTTCCGGCACCGCGGAGGGGTACCGGCTGAGCGGGAAGAAATTCTACTCAACAGGCGCGCTGTTCGCCGATTATGTCTCAATCGGCGCCCTCGATGAGGACGGCCAGCGCCTGACGGTGATCGTGCCGCGCGACGCGCCGGGGCTCACGGTTTTTGACGACTGGTCGAGCTTCGGCCAGCGCACCACGGCAAGCGGGACGGTGATCCTGGACCAGGTGTTCGTATCGGAAGCGAATGTGTTCGCCTTCCACCGCACGCAGAACGAGCCGGTCCCGAACGGCGCGGTGGCGCAGATCATCCAGGCCGCGATTGACAGCGGCATCGCCGTCGCGGCGGTCGAGGACACCGAGCGGCTGGTGCGCGAGATGGCCCGGCCCTGGCGCGACTCCGGCCAGGCGAAAGCGGCGGACGATCTTTACACGATTGCCGCGGTCGGCCGCCTGCGGATCGGCCTGCATGCGGCGCAAGCGATGCTGGAGCGCGCCGGCGATTATGTGGACCGCGCCATCGCCGAGCCGACGGATCGGACTGTTGCCGAAGCCTCCGTAGCGGTTGCCGAAGCCAAGGTGCTGACGACGCAGATCGCGCTCGATGCCGCCAGCACGTTGTTCGAACTGGTCGGCACCCGCGCAACGCTTGAGCCGCATAACTTCGACCGGCACTGGCGCAACGCCCGCGTGCACACGCTGCACGATCCGGTGCGATGGAAATATAACGTCATCGGCGACTGGTTTTTGAACGGCAAATTACCGCCGCGGCACGGCCTCGTCTGATGGACGCGCTGGCCGCGACACCGCTCGGCAACCCGCAGGCGCCGACGGCGTTTCCGGACAGCCCGCTCTCCGGCGCGCTACGGCAAAAACTCATGCTCGGGCTGTTCTTGCCGATCCAGGCCGGCGGCTGGACAGCTTCGACCTTTCCGCGCGGCACCGATTGGCGGTTCAACTACAACAAGCAACTGGCGCTGCAGGCGGAAGCGCTCGGCTTCGATTTTCTGTTCGGCCTGGCGCAGTGGCTGCCGAAAGGCGGCTATAATGAGGTGCAGAACGGCGAGGCGCTGGACAGTTTCATAACCATCGCGGCATTGGCCGCCGCGACCTCGCGCGTCCTTCTGATCTCCACCGTGCATGTTTTGTACGGCCCCTGGCACCCGCTACATTTTGCCAAATTCGGCGCCACGCTGGACCACATTTCGCAGGGCCGATGGGGCGTGAACGTAGTGACCGGCCACCGCGCCGTGGAACACGAGATGTTCGGCTGGAGCCGCATCGAGCACGACCGTCGTTATGAGCTGGCGGATGAATTTCTGGCGGCGGTGAAGCATCTCTGGCAGGCCGAGGAAAACACCACATACACCGGCGAGAAATGGAAGATGGCCGGCGCCTTTGTCACGCCAAAGCCGCTGTTCGGCCGGCCGGTGATCGTCAACGCCACCGGATCTGATGCTGGAATCGATTTTGCCGCCCGGCACTCCGACCTGGTGTTTATCTCCAGCCCGACCGGCACGGAATTCGAGACCGCCATCGCGGCTTTGCCAGCGCATGTGGCGCGGGTGAAAGCAGCGGCGCGCCGGATCGGCCGCGAGGTGCGGGTCCTGATCAACCCGCTGGTCATCATCAAGCCGACGGATGCCGAGGCTGAGGACTACGCCGACGCCATCGTCGCGCAATCCGAGCCCACCGGATTTTATGCCGGCAAATTCGATAGCGACGCGCAGGCCTGGGCGAAACGCAAGGACTATGACGGCACGCGGCAGCGCGGCCTGGGCGGCGGCAATATTCAGATCGTCGGCGGCCCCGCGCGGATTGCCGAGTGCCTGGCGCGCCTGAGCGAAGCTGGGGTGGATGGCGCGCAGCTAAGCTTCTACGATTTCATGCCGGACCTCGGCTTTTTCGGCGACCACGTGCTGCCGCTCCTGCGCGTGCGAGGATTGCATACGTGAGCGGCCAGTTCCTCAGCCTGTTCGTGGCCGGCGGCCTCGATGCGCTGACCTATTGGAGCCTCGCCTTTCTGATCGCTTCCGGGCTCACCGTCGTGTTCGGGATGCTTGGTTTCCTCAACATCGCGCACGCGTCTTTCTATATGCTGGCCGGCTACATCGCGCTTAGCATCGCCGGCGCCACCGGCAGCTTCTGGCTGGCACTGGCCGTGGCACCGCCGGCTACCGCCTTGCTCGGCCTGGCGGTGGAGCGCACCTTGTTCCGCCGCCTGTACGCGGCCGGCCACACCCCGCAATTGCTGCTCACTATAGGCCTCGCCTACGTCATCGCCGAAGCGACGAAAATGATCTGGGGCGATGACGCGTTCTCTCTGGCGCCGCCGCCGGTACTGGCGGGGCATGTCGCGGTGCTCGGCGCGACGCTGCCGGTGTACCACCTGTTCGTGGTCGGCATTACGGCCGTCGTGGTGGTCGCACTCGGGCTGCTGATCACCGGCACACGGCTGGGCATGGTGGTGCGCGCCGCCGCCACGCATCCGCAGATGGTGGAGGCGTTGGGCTTCCGGCTCGGCAACATCCACGCCGCGGTCTTCCTGGTCGGGATTTACCTCGCCGCACTCGCCGGCGTGGTGATGGCGCCGATGGTCGGCGTGTATCCGTCGATGGCCGACGATGCGCTGGTGCAGTCTTTCATCGTCGTGGTCGCCGGCGGCCTCGGCAGCCTGCGCGGCGCGTTCATCGTGGCTGGCCTGCTGGGGCTGGTGCAGGGCTTCGGCAGCGTGTTCCTGCCAGGCTATGCGCTGTTTTTCCCGTTTGCTGTGCTCGCTGGCGTGCTGCTGTTCCGCCCGCTCGGCCTGTACGGCATGCCGGCGGCGGCATGACGGAGCCGGGCAAGCTGCGGGAAACGCTGGCCGCGGCGCGCGCCGGCATCCGCCCAGACGCCGCGTTGGAGGCCGCCGCGGTGGCGGCGCTACTGGCAGCTTTGATCGTGGCGCCGCTTTTTGTTTCGACCGCCGCCTTGAACGATCTCGGCCAGGCCGTTTTACTTGGGCTGTTCGCGATCGGTTTTAACATTGTGTTCAAATACTCCGGCTTGCTATCTTTTGGCCACGCCGCGTTTTTTGGCCTCGCCGCTTATGTCGAGGCACAGCTGCTGCAAGCCTTTCCCGCCGTGCCGATTTTGCTCCTGGTGCCCGCCGCCGCCGCCGCCGCCGCGTTGCTTGGCCTGCTGCTCGGCCAGCTGTGCCTGCGCCGCGCCGGCGCCTATTTTTCCATGACGACTTTGGCCCTGGCGGCCTTCCTCGCCAACATCGCCTATCAGTGGCACGTGCTTACCGGCGGCACGGATGGGCTGGACGGGTTCATGCCGGCGGCGCTGACGATCATGCCCGGCTGGCGGCTCAGCTCGCCGTCGATCGCGCAGCTGTACTGGATCGGCGTCGGCTTCCTGATCCCGGCCACACTGCTGGCCTGGGCGCTGCTGGAGCTGACCCCGTTCGGCGACGCCGTGCAGCAGGTGCGCCAGAACGAGCAACGCGCCGCGGCACTTGGCTATGACACGCACCGCATCAAGCTGGCGAATTACGGTTTAGCCGCATTCGTCGCCGGGCTGGCCGGCGCGCTCTGGGCGATCTTTAACGGCTTTGTTTCGACCGACAGCATCGACCTGACGATGTCCACCACGGTTATCATCATGGCCTTTATCGGCGGCACCTTCTGGTTCTTCGGCCCGCTCCTCGGCAGCGTTATTTACGTGTTCGGCTCGGACCGGCTTTCGACGTTGACCGAGCACTGGCAGCTTTGGATGGGACTGCTGTTTATCGCGATGGTGCTGGTGTTCCCACGCGGAGTTTCAGGCCTGGCCGTGGCGCTGGCGGGGCGGCTGCGGCGCCATGTCTGAAGGCGCGATCCTCGAACTCGACGGCGTTTCCAAGGCGTTCGGCGGCAATCCGGTGCTGGCCGGGCTGTCGCTGACGTTGCGGCCTGGCGAGAGGCGCGGCCTGATCGGGCCGAACGGCGCCGGCAAGACCACGTTGATCAATGTGATCACCGGCGCGCAGGCGCCCGACGCCGGGCGTATCCTCTTTCACGGCCGCGACATCACCAGGCTGCCGCCGTTCCGCCGCAGCCGTCTTGGCATCGGCCGTTCCTTTCAGATACTCAGCCTGTTCGGCGAGGCGACGGTGCTGGAAAATATCCGTGCCGCCGTGCTGCGCCGCCGCGGCCTCGCCGGGCTGCCGCACCGGCGGCTCAGCAAGCTCCACGGCGTCGACGCGGAGTGCCGCGAAGTCGCGGCCATGATCGGCCTGCTGCCCGAAGCTGATACCGCCGTCACCGCTTTGCCCTACGGCATGCAGCGTCGGCTCGATCTTGCTTTGGTGCTGGCGCAGGACCCGGAGCTGGTGATCCTGGATGAGCCCGCGGCCGGCCTGTCCGCCGCCGAAACCCGCGAGCTGATCGGCCTGCTCGATCAATTCATCGGTGCCCGCGCATTATTGCTGATCGAGCATGACATGGATGTCGTTTATGCCTTGGTGTCGCGCATCACGGTGCTCGATTACGGCCGAGTGCTGACCGAAGGCACGCCGGCGGAAGTGAACGCCAATGAAGACGTGCGGCGGGTCTATCTGGGCGCCGTGAACTGATGCTGACCGTCTCCGCTTTGCGCGCTGGTTATGGCCAGAGCCAGATTTTGCAGGATGTGAATTTGCGCGTGGCGCCGGGTGAGATCGTCTGCCTGCTCGGCCGCAACGGGGTCGGTAAGAGCACCACCTGCAAATCGATCATCGGCCTGGTGCAGGCGCGCGCCGGCGAGATCAGCTTCGCCGGCCGGGGCATCACGGGCCTGGCGCCGCATGACATCGCCCGCGCGGGCATCGGCTATGTACCGGAGGAGCGGCTGATTTTCCCGGACCTCACGGTCGCGGAAAATCTGTCGATGGGCTTTTGGCAGGGTATGCGCCGCTCCGGCGCCCAGGCTTTCGCGCATGTGCTGGAGGTATTTCCCCGCCTGGCGCAGAAACTCAAGCAACGTGGCCGCACGCTGTCGGGCGGCGAGCAGCAGATGCTGGCGATCGGCCGCGCGATGATCAGCGGGCCCAAACTATTACTGGTGGATGAGCCAACCGAGGGTCTGGCGCCGGTAATCGTGCAGGCGCTGGAGGCGGCGCTGAAAGACCTCGCGGCGACCGGCACTGCCTTGCTGGTCGTGGAGTCCAAACTCGCCGTCGCCAAACGCATCGCCGACCGGATCACGGTAATGGCGAAAGGCCAGACCGTGTTCGACGGCAGCGCCGCCGAACTGGAAAGCCGGAGCGACATCCGGCGGCAGTATCTCGAGGTTTAGCGGACCCCGACTTCAACTTCTCAAACAACAGGAGACCGACATGCTTGCTTCACGGCTGAAGAAACTGACGACCGCGCTACTGGCTGCCACGTCATTGGGGTTGGCGGCGCCCGCGCTGGCGGCCAAGCCGCCCATCACTTTCGTTGCCGCCATCATCCAGTCCGGCCCGTTCAAGGTAACGGACGGGCAGAACCTCGCCGGCATCCAGTTCGCGGTGGACGAGATCAATGCCAAGGGCGGCATCGACGGCGCGCCGATCAAGCTCGACGTGATCGATACCGAGCTGAACGCCGCCACCACGAAACGCAAGGCGACTGACGCGGTGCTGCAGGATCACGCGGCGGCGATCATCGGCGCCTCGGGATCGGACGTGCTGCGCGCGCTGATCGCGGTTGGGCAGCAATACCAGGTGCCGGTGTTCGCGTTCGCGGGCGAGACCGATGAGTTGACCGGTTCACAGTTTCAGCCGGCGCTGTTCCGCATCGCTTCCAGCACCACGATGCACGCCAATGCGGTGGTCTATGCGCTGAAGCAGGATTATCCGAACGTGAAAAAGGTGTTCCTGCTGGATCAGGATTACTCTTTCGGCCACGCCTCGGCGGTCGGCTTCGCTGCGGCCCTGCAACGGCTGGATCCCGGCGTGCAGGTCGTCGGCAATGTGTTTCACCCGCGCGGCGCCGCCGATTTCTCGCCGTATCTGCAACAGATCCAGGCCTCCGGCGCGGATTTTGTGCTGACCGCGGATTGGGGCGCGGATCTGGTGAAATTGCTGAACCAGGCCAACAGCTTCGGGCTGAAGCCGCGCGTCGGCGGCACGTTCCTGGCCGACCCCACGATCCTGAAAGGGCTCGGCACCGCCGCGATCGGCGATATCGGTTCGGATGTGTATCAACCGACGATCGACACGCCGGCGAACAAGCAGTTCGTTGCCGCGTGGCACAAAGCAAATGGCGCTACCGACACGCCGTGGCCGACCGCTTCAGCCGGCAAGGCCTATATCTCGACCGAACTAGCGGCGCTGGCAATTGAACATGCCGGCAGCACGGACTTCACGAAAGTGGAGGCGGCGCTGGAAGGGCTGCATTATGCCTCAATCGCCGGCCCGCTGGTGATCCGCGCCTGCGACCATCAGGCGCAGATCGCGCAGACCACCGGCATCGTAGTGGCGCAGACGCCGTTCTATGGCTTCCCGTTCATCGGCGCGCCGCTGGCGGCGCCGATCGCCACCATCGCCGTGCCCCCGGCCAGCACCGGCAACCCGCGCTGCACGGAGCAGGCGGACAAATAGCTGAAAGATTGTGTCATAAGTCTGCTGTGGTGGCCGTCTAGGCACGATTTCCTGCGGTCCGATGCTCGCTTACTGGAGTACGCTTCGCTCCGATGCTCGCAAATAACGCCTAGCCGACTACCAGAGTGACTTCTGAAACAATCTTTAAACTTCGAGAGGCTGGGTCCGCTCCGCCTCTCGAACCAGTTGTTTCACGCGGGGAAATACTTCCGCAGCGAACCGCCGCATCTCCGCCTCGAATGGCTGGAATTGCAGCATGAACAATTCGACCCCGGCATCGTGGAATTCCAAGATGCGGGCGGCGACGTCGTCATAGCTGCCGACCAGCCCCGCCGCCGTGCCACCATTGGTGCCGATTGCCGCCTTCTTCGGCGTGTGCATGTGGTTCATCACCACCGCATGATCGGTGTTCGCCGCCTGCCGCGCCCGAATCGGCGCATCCAGTTCCACCAGCGCCTCCAGCCTGTCATGCGCCGCTTGCGCCTTCGCCGCCGTCTCGTGCGTGATGACAAAGGCGGAGAGACCGAAGCTGAGTGGCGCACCCCTGCGCGGCTTCTGCCGGATGCCCGTGATCAGCCGCCGCACATCCGCCAATGGCTGACCATTAATGAACCAGGTATCGGCGCGGTCCACCGCCAACGCCTGCGCAGCCTCCGATTCGCCGCCGAGATAGACCAGCGGCCGCGCCCGGAAATGATCCGCCGGCCGCAGTTGATAATCCTCGATTTGGAAATGTTCGCCGTGATGGCTGACCCGCTCGCCGCGTAGCAGGGCCTCCACGATGGTCAGCCAGTCGCGGCCGAAGGCGTAGCGCGCGTCGTGTTCGACAAACGGAATGCCGGCTTTCTCGTATTCCGGGCGGTTCCAGGCGTTGACCAGATTGAGGCCGAACCGGCCTTTCGCGATGTGCTCAATCTGGAGCGCCATTTTCGCTAAAATCACCGGATGATAAAGCGGCGGCTTGATGGCGGCGATGATCTCAATGCGGCTGGTCAGCGCTGCCAGCGCCGCCGCCGCAGTCCAGGCCTCCAGCTCATCCCAGTTGTCGTCATAGGGGTTGGCAGTGTGCTGCGCGATCAGTGTCGAGTCATAACCCAGCGCCTCGGCCTCCAGGATCAGCCGGCGGTTACGGTCCCAGGAGGCATCTAACGGCTCCTCCGGGTCTGAGAGCGCGCCACGGCTGCCATGCACCAACGCCCAGATGCCGAAACGGGGGCTGCTCATGCCAACCTACGCGCCGGTTTGGCCTTCGCCTGCTCCGCCGCGATCATCTGCCGCAGCAACGGGATCAGTTCGCGCCCATAATCCACCGCATCCTCCAGCGGATCGAAGCCCCGGATCAAGAACCGATCCACGCCCAGCCGCCAGTAATCCAGCAGCGCATCCGCAACCTGCGCCGGCGTGCCGACTAGCGCCGTGGTGTTGCCGCGGGCGCCGGTAAGGGCCGCGGCGCCGGTCCACAGGCACTTGTCCAGCCGGTCGCCCTGCGCCGCAGCCGCCAGCAGCCGGCGTGACCCCTCATTCGCCGGCGCGCCATTCGCCGGTCCGAGCCAGGCTTGCCCGCCGGTGCGTTTGATAGCCTCCCGAATGCTTTCCGCCCGCGCCCAGGCTTCGTCCTCCGTCGCAGCCAGGATCGGCCGCACGGAGAGACTGAAGCCGATCTGCCGGCCCCGCGCGGCGGCGCGGACATGGGCGGTGATCTCCCCCACCTGCGCGTAGGTTTCACCCCACAGCGCGAACACATCCGCATGTCGCGCCGCCACCCGCACGGCCGCCAGGGAAGCGCCACCGAAGAAGATCGGGATATGCGGCCGCTGCACCGCGCGCACGGCGGGGGACGCCGCCTCAAATCGGTAATTCGCGCCAGCATGACTTACCGGCTGGTCCGCCGTCCAGATCTCTCTCAGGATCGCGACGTATTCTTCCGTCCGCTCGTAGCGCGCATCCTTGTCCAGGTAGTCGCCGTCGCGGCGCTGGTCCGCATCGTCACCGCCGGAGATGATATGCACCGCCAGCCGGCCATTGCTGAGCTGGTCGAGTGTCGCCAGCGCCCGCGCCGCCACGGTCGGCGCCACAAAACCTGGCCGGTGCGCCACCAGCAGCTTAAGCCGCTCAGTATGATCAGCCACGTAAGCGCCGATCAGCAGCCCATCCGGCGCATCCGAATAGTAGCCGATGAGGACGCGATCAAACTCAGCAATCTCGTGCGCGCGCGCCAACTCTTTTAGATACCCACGGTCCAGAACCACCGACCGATCCGCGGGGTGAATCTCCGATTGCGCTCTGGGTTGAAGCATTCCAATAATCTCGACAGACATGGCGCACCTTCTAAACAGCGGAGTGTAGATTATCCGCTCATCCCAAAAAAGGACAACAGCGCCGGCTCTGGGCGCCGGACTGCAGGCGGCCGAAATTGTCACTATGAAACGTACTTGCTGGAATAGTAGAGGCTGGCTTTTCAATTGGCGAAGGCCCATGTGCCTGGAGTAAAGCATATTTGTTATGAGGTTCGAGCCGCCACGTCATGAACAACAACTTATCTACTTTAACCCCTGGTTTTAATGATTTTGCAGGCGCCACGCAAAGCCAGCATAAGATTTTTCAGAGGCTTCCGCCGGATCGAGCTGCCGGATTGCGGCTTGACGACGCGTTGGTTGGCCAGGCGGCACCAGGAGGAGTAAAGAGTGATCTTGAAATTTCGCGCCGCGGCGTGTTAGCCGCCGGCACCGCCAGCGCAGCGCTGATGATGGTTCCGGCCGCCGCTGCCGAAGCCGCAACGGCGCAAACATCGAGGCCGGTCTCGGCTGCCGCGATCATGTTCCAAGTCAACGGCGTGGATCACGCGCTCGAGCTCGATACGCGCACGACGTTGCTCGACGCGCTGCGCGAGCACCTGCAATTCACCGGCACGAAGAAAGGCTGCGACCACGGCCAATGCGGCGCGTGCACCGTGCTGGTCAACGGCACGCGGATCAACTCGTGCCTGAGCCTAGCGGTGATGCACCAGGGCGACAAGATCATCACGATCGAAGGGCTGGGCACGCCCGAACATCTGCATCCAATGCAGGCTGCCTTCGTGAAGCATGACGGCTACCAGTGCGGCTACTGCACGCCGGGGCAGATCTGCTCGGCGGTCGCGGTGCTCGATGAGATCAGGCACGGTGTGCCAAGCCACGTCACCGAGAACCTTACCGCGCCCATGCAGGCCAGCAACATCGAGATGCGCGAGCGGATGAGCGGCAATATCTGCCGGTGCGGCGCCTATTCCAACATCGCCGAAGCGATGGCCGAAGTGGCGGGAGACGAAGCATGAAGGCCTTTACCTACGCCCGTGCGACAAGCCCAGCCGATGCGGCCGCCCAGGTGGCGGGCGCCCCTGGCGCCAAATTTATTGCCGGCGGCACCAACCTGCTCGACCTGATGAAGCTGGAGATCGAAACTCCGGCACACCTCGTCGATGTGCAGGACCTGGAGCTGGACCGCATCGAGGCCTCTACGGAGGGCGGCCTACGCATCGGGGCGCTGGTGACCAACACCACGCTGGCGGCGGACGAGCGGGTGCGGCGGGACTATGCTGTGCTGACCCGCGCGATCGTCGCCGGCGCATCCGGTCAGCTACGCAACAAGGCGACGACCGCAGGGAACCTGCTGCAGCGCACCCGCTGCCCGTATTTTTACGACACCAACATGCCGTGCAACAAGCGCAAGCCCGGCTCGGGCTGCGCCGCGATTGGCGGCGCCACGCGCCAACTCGCCGTGATTGGCGTCAGCAACGCGTGCATCGCCACATATCCTGGCGACATGGCGGTGGCCATGCGTGTCCTGGACGCCCAGGTGGAGACGGTGACCGCGGCCGGCGCTACCCGATCGATCCCCTTTGCCGAGTTCCACCGCCTGTGGGGCGATACACCAGAGGTCGAGACCGCGCTCGCCCCCGACGAGCTGATCACGGCAGTGACCCTGCCGCCCCCGTTGGGCGGCAAGCATTTTTATAAGAAGGTGCGAGATCGTGCGTCTTACGCTTTTGCGCTCATCTCCGTCGCGGCGGTCGTCCAGCCGGACGGTTCCGGCCGGGCGGCGTTCGGCGGCGTCGCGCCCAAGCCCTGGCGGATAGAGGCAGCGGAGGCGGAAATGCCGCGAGGCGCCGGCGCGGTCACATCGGGGTTTTTTGCAGGCGCCAGACCGACCGCGGATAACGCCTTCAAGATACCGCTGGCGGAACGCGCCTTGGCCTCCGTCCTCTCCCAAGCTAAGACGGCCTGATGCCATGAAGTTTACCACCCCCGCGGAAATCAACCCGATCGACCAGCTGAAGGTGATCGGCAAGCCCACCTCCCGAGTCGACGGGCCGCTCAAAACTGCCGGTCTGGCGCCCTACGCTTACGAGCGCCACGACGTGGTGGCCAATCAGGCCTGCGGCTTCATTTTGGGCGCCGGCATCGCGAAGGGCCGGATCAAGTCGATGGACCTGGCGGCCGCGAAAGCTTCGCCTGGCGTGGTGGCGATCGTCTCGACGCTGGACGTCCCGCCGCTTCCAATAGGCAAAATGAACATCGCGCGCTTGTTCGGTGGCGTAGAAATTGCGCACTACCATCAGGCGATCGCGCTCGTCATCGCGGAGACCTTCGAGCAAGCGCGGGCAGCGGCCACGCTGATTTCTGTTGACTACGCGGCGGCACATGGGCGCTACGACCTGGCGGCGCAGGCGGATACCGCGCCGCTGGCAGGCGGCGGCAGTGGCGAGGGCAGTGACGCGCCGCCTGTCGATCGAGTCGGCGATTTCGCCGCCGCGTTTGCCGCGGCGCCGGTCAAAATCGACGAGCATTACACCACGCCCGACCAGACCCACGCCATGATGGAGCCCTTCGCGTCGATCGCGGCATGGAACGGCGACAAGCTCACCGTCTGGACGTCGAACCAGATGATCGCCTGGACCAAGAAAGATCTGGCCACGACGTTAAGCCTGCCGGCCGACAACGTGCGGCTCATCTCGCCCTATGTCGGCGGCGGGTTTGGCGGTAAGCTGTTCCTGCGCGCCGATGCGGTCCTGGCGGCGCTCGGTGCCAAGGCAGCGGGCCGGCCGGTGAAAATTGCGATGACCAGGCCGATGATCGCGAATAACACGACGCACCGGCCGGCAACGATCCAGCGCATCCGCATCGGCTGCACAAGCGACGGCAAGATTACCGCGATCGGCCATTCCAGCACCAGCGGCAATCTGCCGGAGGGCAAGCCGGAAACGGCGGTGGACGCGACCAAGCTTTTCTATGCCGGCGCCAACCGCGAGACGTTCATGCGGCTTGCGGCGCTCGACCTGCCGGAGGGCAACGCCATGCGCGCGCCAGGCGAGGCGCCGGGGCTGATGGCGCTCGAGATGGCAATGGACGAGATGGCGGAGACGCTGGGCATGGATCCGGTCGAGTTCCGCATCATCAACGACACGCAGGTCGATCCGGAGCATCTCGAGCGGCCATTCTCCGAACGCCACTTCATTGAGTGCCTGCGAACCGGCGCCGCGCGCTTCGGCTGGAGCGGGCGCAATCCCAAGCCGGCGCAGGTACGTGAGGGACATTGGCTGATCGGCATGGGCATGGCGGGCGGCTTCCGCAACAACATGCTGACCAAGTCGGCGGCGCGCGTCAGCCTGAACGGCAATGGCGTGATCACGGTCGAGACCGACATGACGGATATCGGCACCGGCACCTACACCATCATTGCCCAGACGGCGGCCGAGATGATGGGCGTGCCGATCGAGCAGATCGTCGTTCTACTCGGCGATTCGAGCTTTCCGGTATCGGCAGGGTCAGGCGGCCAGTGGGGGGGTAATAATTCGACGGCGGGCGTTTATGCCGCCTGTACCAAGTTGCGCGAGGCGGTAGCGCAGAAGCTGGGGTTCAACTCGGCCGATGCGGAGTTCGTCGAGGGCGTGGTGCGCGCGGGCGGCCGAAGCATCCCGCTGGGCGATGCCGCGCGGGCCGAGGACATCTCGGTCGAGGACGGCATCGAGTACGGCGACCTCGGCAAGAAGTACCAGCAGTCGACCTTCGCAGGGCACTTTGTCGAGGTGGCAGTCGACAGCTATACCGGCGAGATCCGCATTCGCCGCATGCTGGCGGTGTGCGACGCCGGGCGGATCCTCAACCCGACATCGGCGCGGAGCCAGGTGATCGGCGCCATGACGATGGGCGCCGGCGCCGCGCTGATGGAGGATCTCGCCGTCGATCAGCGATACGGCTTCTTCGTCAACCACGATCTCGCCAGCTACGAGGTGCCAACTCACGCCGACATCCCGCACCAGGAGGTCATCTTTCTCAACTACCTCGACAACAAGTCCTCGCCGATGAAGGCCAAGGGCGTCGGAGAACTCGGCCTTTGCGGGGTTGGCGCGGCGATTGCGAATGCGGTGTACAATGCCACCGGGGTCCGCGTGCGCGATTACCCGATCACGCTCGACAAGCACCTCTCGAAGCTGCCGCTGGTGGCTTGAGCCTTTTCATTAAATCGTCTTAGAATTGACGATTTTCCTGTCGGCGCTAGTGCGCGCCGCGGGAGCGCTGAATACGATAGCGTGTGACTTCCGGAGTGACCGGATCATCGTCTCACAGACCGGCTAACGGCGCCAGTGGCGCCTGTCACCACGGCACCGTCGTCCCGTCCCAGGCCAAAACCGTGCCGCTATCTGATGGTATCAAATTGTCGATCACCGAGAGCATGCAGGCCGCCGCATAGTCCGCCGTGAACAATCCGCCTTGCCGCACATTCGCCTGGAACGGCTTGCTCAGCGCGGTATTCATAGTGCCTGGATGCAGCCCGACGCACAGCGTTTCCGGCGTCCGGCGCGCGGTTTCGATCGCCAGATTGCGTATGATCATGTTCAGCGCGGCTTTCGACGCGCGGTAGCCATGCCACCCGCCCATGCGGTTGTCGCCGATGCTGCCTACACGCGCCGACAAGGCGGCGAAGACGTTACGCCCGCTTGCCTCCATCAGCGGCAACATGTGCTTCGCGACAAGCGCCGGCCCGATCGCGTTCACGCGGTAGCTTTCTAGCAACGCGGCGCTCTCGATGCCGCGAAAGCTCTTTTCCGGCCGCAGCGCCGGGCCATGCAACACGCCCGTCGCCACGATGACGAGGCGAAGCGTGCCGGTAATTTCTTGCGCGGCGCGCGCGATACTTGCCTCGTCGGTGACATCGGCCGGCAAGCGTCTTAGCCGGCCATCGGCGCTGCTGGTGAACTTCCGTGAAAGCGCGAAAACAGTTGCAAATCCAGGATCGTCCAGCAATGCCGTGACCAGTGCCGCGCCAATCCGCCGCCAGCGCCGACGACAACGGCGCTTGCTCCGGCTTCAATGCTACGCACTGGCGCCAATGACGACAAAGAGCGGGTCGCCGCGGAGCGGAACGAACTCCCTCGTGGATATTTCTTTGAAACCCGCCGCACTCATATAGGCGCTCACCAGACGCTGCTGGTCCGTGCTCTTTAAGGCTTGCCAAATCGCAACGGCTTTGGTCGGGAAGCAGCGGTTGGAGAACGATACGATGAACGGCGCGCCAAGCCGCAGCACCCGGCGCACCTCACAAAACACCTCAACAGGACGTTGCAGATATTGCACCGAAACGCAAAGCCCGGCGCCGTCAAAAGTCCCGGCCCCAAATGGCAGCATGGGATCGGCGTTCAGGTCCTGCACGATGCGGGTGGTGAGCCGCGGATTGGCCACCAGTTCAGCGGCGTTCATGCCCAGCCCGGTAACGCCGCCGTAAGCCGCTTCTGCCGGCAAATGGCTGACCCAGCTGCTCATCAGGTCCAGTATTTTGCCGCCCGCGGGTAGCACATCCCGATACAAAGCTGTAACGGCGGCGATAGCGCCGGCGTCCATGTGGGTGACAAAGCGCGGCTGGGCGTAAAACACAGCATCCGGCGAAGTGTCGGCTTTAGAAAATGCCTTGGGCGGAAGGCCCGTGAGTTGCTGATCCATAGCCTTTATCTTCAGCTATCGCGTCGAAGTTCAAGAGGTATTGACAAGCTGGCTTTCGTAACGTCACAGACGCTGGACTGCGGCGTTGCGCTGGCCACCGTGATAGATTTTGCGCCAACGCGGCGGCAGCTTTCAGGCAGTGCGGTAGATGGCTTGCACGCTGACCTGAGGCGCGAAGGGGCGGCTGACGGCGGTACCTGGCCCACAACAGACCGTCTGCTACGCTACATTGGGCCGTTAACCACCCTTGCGTGCAGAGTTGCTTGGTTGTCAGCAAGCCACTAGATCAGTGGCGGCCTTTGCTCTGCCCAATGCCGGAATAGCGCAAACTAGCACTTCCACGCCCGCTCCGACCGCGGCTCCTGACACGGCACTTTCTCCACCAGAGGTACGTTCGCACTATCGTCGGCTAAAGCGGCGGAAGTAGAGCAGCACATCCAGAAGCTGCACGATCAGCTTGAAATCACGCCGGCGGAGAGTCACAGTGGAAGCAATTTGCCCAAGTCATGCTCGACAATGCGGCGTCCATGGAACAAGCCTTCATGACCCGTGGCTCCAACTTGGCCACGATGAACACCGCCGACAACATGGCATCTTACGCGCAACTTGCCCAGATACATGCATTAAACATGCAAAAGCTCGCGAGCTCGTTCCGGGCCCTTTACACCATGTTTTCAGACCCGCAGAAGAAAATTGCCGATGACGTATTCAAGGAAAAACTAGCGAAGCATTCCAAGCGTTAAGCAACACGGACGGACTCGCTGTAGTTGCCGCGACGAATGCCGAATGGCAGCCCCGGTTCAATCCTGACGCCTTGGAATTGCCGAGTGGGCGCATAGGAAGCGTAAGTGGACGGGTTCAAGCGTGTTTCTGTGAACCGCATCGATCACCCGCTCGAAAAATCCGAGGCCCCGGGACAAATTCGAACGCCGCCGCCGATGACGATACAGTTCCACCGTTTAATAAGACAAGCTGTGATCGTCTTCTCTGCTCTATTGCCAAGCGGTATGGCGAAATGCTCAGCCTCTCGCCGCCCGCCTTCATGGCTACCAGTTCCCCTCGATCCCGCCGCAGTGAATACACTGCAGAAGTTCAGCTTTGTCATGCCGTCATCCACAATCACTTCAATCACCAACGCAACCTCGTCAGCCAACTTGAATACAAGCTTCGGCGCTTGGCTGCCATGTCGAGTGGGCGCATATTGCACGTCATCGCTGCACCCCGCCCGCCCATGCCCGTATCGTTCTTTGAATCAGCCTCCGGCAGGAAGCTGGCCACGGTCGTGTAAATCGGTGAGATGAAGATCACCCGGTCCGATCGGTACAATACCGGTTGGGTTAACTTCCGGAATGGAATAATAACCTCGCTTTATTCCCTCGAGATCGGTGATATCGGCAATACCGGGCCACTGGTAGAGTTCCCGCAAGTAATTGGATAGGTTTTTATATTCGTAGATATGCCGATGATTACATTTGAAATTGCCGTAATATGCGACGTCGAAACGAACGAGAGTAACATACAGGCGCCAGTCTGCTTCGGTAATGCGTGCGCCGCAAAGGTAGCGCCTCTGTCCGAGCAGAACCTCTAGATCATCGAGCGTCTCAAAAAGTTTTGTGAATGCCTCCTTATAGGCTTGCTGCGATTTCGCAAAGCCGCAATTATATACGCCATTATTGACAGTAGCGTAAATCCGTTCGTTGATTTTGTCGATTTCAGATCTCAGCGTTTCCGGGTAAAGATCAACAGAGTCATCACCCCATTCGTCGAATTCCGAATTCAACATGCGTATAATTTGCGACGACTCGTTATTGACGATCGTCCACTCTTTCTTGTCCCACAGCGTTGGAACCGTCACGCGACCGTTATAATTTGGACAGGCGGAGATGTAAGCCTGATGCAACTCAAAGACGCCATCGACAGGCTCAAGATCGCGGCCGATCCCTTGCGAATATGCCCAGTCCCTTTTCCTTGGCAAATCGGATAGCGAGACCGAGATCACCGTCTCCAGTCGTTTCAATCGGCGGTAAATCTGAGTTCGGTGAGCCCACGGACAAGTGGGCGCAAGGAACAAGTGATAACGTCCCGGTTCCGCTCTGAAACCACTCGATCCATCGGCAGTAACCCAACGGGTAAAGACCGAATGCGGCCGAACGAAAGCACCCTCATCAGAATTCCGATACTTTGCATCATCGTCTACCCATTTCCCCTCGATAACCATCCCCAATATCTGCTTCCCCTTTGTTCTAATGCTTAACGCTCGAGACTTGGTTGCATAGCACGCTATACAGCTCAGCGTACGTGCTATTCCACGGCGCTGCGGGCTTCCTTAAATATCGATCCTCCCGGATCTTACTCGCGATCATCGATCCGACCTACAAAGACCGCTATGGCAGCCCACTCTTGCGCATGACCTTAGGCTGGCATCCAAACGAGATGAGGATGTCGGCTTACATTACCGAGAAGTTGGCCGGCATCGGCGAGGAGATGGGAGCCAGCCAAATCTAGGCGAAACCGGCGAAAGCGCCTTACATCGTCATTCCTTATCATCACTCACAATACTGGTGGCGCGGTAATGGGGACAACCCCTCCAACAGCGTAGTAAACCGCTACTTACAAAGTTGGGACGTGCCGAGCGTGTTCGTATTCGGCGCTTGCCTGTTCCCGCAGAACGTCGGCTTCAACCCGACCGGCATGGTCGGCGGTCTTACTTATTGGGGCGCATACGCAATCCGCGCCCAGTACCTGAAAAACCCCCGGCCCGTTGGTTCAAGTCGTCTAGTCTAGCCGTCATAGCCGTTCTTTCTAACGACCAAATCCGCGGATGCGATCGCTGTCGCTACCTTTGGGCTTACTTCGATCGTGTGCTCCTCTGGCGGCCGCCAGAGGCGGTTGCAGCTATCCGCCGGTCGCAAAGCCCGGGTAAAGCGTCATGCCGCCATCGACGAAAAGCGTTGTGCCGGTGACGTAGTCCGCCGCATCGGAGGCCAGCCACACCGCCGCCCGCGCGATGTCATCCGGCTCTCCGATTCGCTTGTAAGGCACAAGCGTCATCAGGTCGGCATAGGCCGCCGGCGTATTCCAAGCAGAGGTGTTGATAGGCGTGCGGATCGCGCCCGGACCAATGCTGTTCACCCGGATGCCGTGCGGCGCCAGTTCCTGCGCGATGCTTTTCATCAGAAGCATCACGCCGCCCTTCGAGGCAGCATAGTTTACGTGGCCGCTCCAAGGAATTTCCTGGTGCACAGAGCTCATGCATATGATCTTGCCCGCGGCGACCGAGAGTGCCTCATCGACACCGCGGCGCTTGAACTCTTTCGCCGCCTCGCGGGCACAAAGGAACTGACCGGTCAGGTTAATGCCGATGACCGCGTTCCACTGTTCCAGGGTCATATCCGTAAATGGCGCGTCCCGTTGCAGGCCCGCATTGCTGACCGAAATATGTAACGTACCGAAATGGCTGATTGCTTGCGCGAACATGGCCTGCACTTCATCTTCGCTGCTAACATCAGCTTTGATGACGATTGCGCGGCAACCCATTTGCTCGATCTGATGCGCGACATCATCCGCCGCTTTTGGATTTGTAACGTAGTTGACAATGACATCCGCACCGGCCGCGGCCAGGCCAAGTGCAACTGCTTGACCGATTCCTGAGTTGGCTCCGGTCACTAACGCCGGCTGCCCAATCAGGACTTTCTCGTACGGGATTTTAGCTAAAGTTCGAGTTCCAGGCGGAGCAGTCGCGGCTGGGTCTTTTTCTGATTCGGTCATTTTTGCTCCCATACTTTGTTCAACAGGTGTTCTACGCGGTGAATTTGAAGGGGCGACCATCGCCAAGCGGAAGGAGAACCTAAACAGAGTGATCGGACGCCATTTGAACAACTTTGTGATGAAAATGCAGAACAATAATTAGTTTGTAAAGAAGCTTGCCGCAGCCGCAAGCCTTCGGCATGGGAACGAGCCAGCCCGACCGGCGAAGCGAATTAACCGCTTAAGCAAGCGAGCGCTGGGAACACGTAGCGGGGTTAATAAGTTTTTTAAATCAATGTTTAATGCCTCTGCCGCTGGCCGTCGGCTGCCCGGCTGAAGCTTAGCGCCTCGGCCATCGCGGCGAAGGCGCGGAGCGCGCCAAAGTCGCTCGTCCGGATCATGCCTGCTCGGAGATTTACAAGACTGCGTTACAAGCCTGCTTAGAGTCACAATTCTCTGACTGGCCCCGAGCTCCAATTACCAGTTCAGGCCGCCGCAGATTGGCCGCTCGCCCGCTCGTAGCATGGCCGCCGATGCGGGCGGTGCGCGACATGTGCCGAATGACCTCTTGATCCTGCAAGCCTGGAATGCGCGAATGCTTTACCGGTGAGTTTGGTCGCCAGTAGCCGCGAGCTTGACTGGCACTCAGCTCTTGTCGAGCATCAGGGCATACTGGAACACGAGGATGCATTCGAGACGTCGCCGACGCCTGATCAAACTGTTGTTGTAATAACGCGTGGAGAACAGGAACTTGATGTTCTCTCAGCGGTGTTTGGAGGCGTGCGTCTTACAGGCCAGGCACGGTTGGTCTCACACCAGGCGGAGCAACCGATCGCCTGCGGAGGCGGGTGAATCGGGAGGCGGGTCCTGCCTGCAAGGTCAACATGTACATTCCCCAAGCCCTTTTTGACGAGGCCGCCAACCAACTCGGGCAAGCCGGGTTGCGGCGCACGGTTACGTGGATGCGGCGATACGATATGTCGCATTGGCGCTTCTCAATGGCCTTCGAGAGGGGCTTCAAGCCTTTACGCTGATAGTGCCGTCTGCTGCTGGTCAGGCATCTTCTAACCTTTGGAGACAATATGTCGGATTTTTGAGACCAACACGTTCTCGATCGTCGCGATGATGCAGGCGGTGCTGCCCGGCATGCGCGATCGACGAGCGGGTGTGATCGTCAATGTCAGCTCCAGCACGACCATGAAGCCGCTGCCGCTTCTGTCGATTTACCGCGCCAGCAAGGCGGCGGTGAACGCGCTGACCGAGTCTGCGGCGCTGGAGCTTGAGGAGTTTGGCATCCGGGTGCGGGTGGTCGTGCCGGGCGCGGCGCCTGGGACCAGCTTCGGCAGCACCGCACGGGCGCAGATCGCGGCGAACGGCGGCTTCCCCAAAGCTTACGCCGGCTTCGTTCAACAGACGATGGCTGCCATGCAGCAGCATGCCGCAAGCGATGAGGTGACGACGGCGCAGGACGTCGCGCAGGCGGTTTTCCGCGCAGCGACCGACCCCGACTGCCCGATGATCCTGCCAGCCGGCGCCGACGCGATCGCCTGGTCTAAAGGCCGCTGAACGAATGCTTATTGCCCTCCCACAGTATCTGTGTTTTTTGCCCAGCGTCCGTAGCCAAGGACCACGCGATATAATCACCGGTAGATTTTACCATAGAAGCAGTCCGTACGCGTAAGTCGCTTCTGAAAACGAAAATTAGGAGAAGACGTTGATGCAGCCTAGTCATGAGGGACGTGTAGCAGTTGTAACCGGCGCTGGCCGCGGCATCGGCCAGGCCATCTCGGTGAAACTTGCGGAGCGCGGCGCAAAGCTTGTTTTGGTCGACCTTGTGCCGGCTGTGGAAACGCAAGCGCTGATCGGCGATGCCGCTGTCAGTTTGGTTGCGGATGTTTCGCGCCCCGAAGAATGGGAGCGGATTGCCGGCTATGCCGACGAACATTTCGGCAAAACGGATATCGTCATTAATAATGCAGGTATTTATCCATCCGCCTCAATAGAAGAATGTGATTTTGCGCTCTGGAAAACCACCTTCGCGGTTAATCTTGAAGCACATTTTCACAGTGCGAAAACCTTTGTGCCACGCATGCGCGCCACAGGTTGGGGCCGTTTCGTTAATATATCCTCAAATTCAATCGGCGTCGCGGCTCCGGGGCTGAGCCATTATATGGCGAGCAAAATGGGTGTAATCGGCTTTGTCCGAGGGTTGGCAAATGACGTCGGCGGCTATGGTATTACCGTCAACGCCCTGCTTCCCTCGCTTACCAACACGCCGGGCATGCAGGACTACCCGGCCGAGTTCAAGCAGCGCGTTTGGCAGTCCCAGGCCATCAAGCGCTTCGCACAGCCTGACGATGTCGCCGGCCCGGTCGTGTTCTTAACGTCGGATGATGCGGCGTTCGTTACCGGACAGGCAATTGTCGCAGATGGCGGGCTTTATAAAGTGTCATGACGTGCAGCCCGCACCGCTTTTGCTGACGAACTTTGACTGTAATACCTAAAGGTTGGCGACAGCAACACGGAACCTAAAGCAAAGCCGCTTGGTGAATGTTTTTAGACAGCACTTTAGGCATAGCCGAAAGGCGTGTCTCCGTGGCCGTCAGAAGTGGCTTCAAAACCGCTGTCGGGGGCGGTACCGCCCCCGACGAAGTAGAACGTGGCGCATTTGCGCAAAGCGGCTACTTAAAAAAGGCGTAGAAGCGAGTCTCGATGCTGCGGCGAGGTACAGCATCTTCGCCGGCGTCTAAAACATCAAAGCCGGTGTGCATGGCGTTCATTGCCTCGGGCAGCTCACTGTCATAGGCCTTGAAGACCAACAAGTCGGAGGCATTCATGTTTGGCAGGTAGTACCAGTGGTGTGCAGGGTTGTAGCGGCAGAGCCGGATTTCAAAGATTCCGCCCGGCTGACCCTCGGCGGCAACGACCATGTCAATCGGGACGGCCTCGTTAGGGGAGATGCTCCTGCCGTCGCAAATGGCCAAAGTATTGTCCTGTGGACCGGGCGAGATGCAGCGCCAGGTCTGAAAGGCGCAGAAGCGACCGCCACGGTATTTTTCGATGATCTCCTCGGGCATGCACCAGTTCAGGAAGTCGGCGGCGGAATTCTTGGTGAAATCCAGATGGACGAAACCGGCGGGACCCGACCAGGACTTCTTTTCCTTATCACGTTTAGAGGTCCGGGCGACCAGGCCGCCGAAGACCTGCGGAATGACAGTTTCCGCGCCGGTGAGCTCCTTCAGGAATTCGGCCACCTCGGCCTCGTACTGCGCGGACCGGCCGACGGCGGGGCTTTGCCGAACCAAGTTGGTCTCAAAAAGCTCGGGGTCGAGCGCGACGGGACAATCATGAGTAGCAAAGCAGAAGCCCGCGTTGTCAAGCGTTAAATGTTCACGCTCCGGCCGTGCGTCATGCACGGTGACCTCGACCGGCGTAAAAGATGCATTGTTGGTCGATGGATCAACCACGTCCAAACGGCCTCGGCCTCTAAAATCAGACGCGTAATTCAGTATACCTTTGGTATCGAGAGTAGTGGCAAAGTCCATTTCAAGTCTCCTGATGATGTTGGCAGATTGCGTGATAACTTCAGCGGGTCCCGTCGAGGAACAACTCACTCCGAGTGATCAGCCGGGCCGGAAAGCACGGCGATAGTTTCGCAAGGCCGCACGCTCAGTCGTTCGCGCATGCGATTTATAATATGTTTGACGACCTCCGATTTGGTGCGATGGCCGAGCAAACTGCTGATGATGCTCACTATGCCGAGGCCGATTGATTCTGGCCAGACGCGGCAGCTTCTTTTTCGGCCCAGCGACGAAGCTTCCGGTGCATTATCATTGCCGCCTTGTCGCCAAGCATTCGGCGTTCGGCGATTTTGCCGCGACGATCGCTCATGATGGCTTCCATTTGATAGATAACGGCTTCCAGATCCTGGCTGAAAATTCGGCTAACAACTATGTCGGCCGCTACAGCCGGAGGGATTTGCAAAGGCGCGGGAAAATTAAAGAAGAAGAATTGGTGGGTCTCGTACAGGCTAGCCGGCGTGACGGCGTGCATGATGTGCTGGCTTATCTGCATTAGGGGCTTATCGAACTGGTCCACCGGCGACATCTTTGCTGAATACTCAACCAGAGAAGGACCGGTGGCAAGATTTTCTTCCTCTTTTCGAACCAGACGAGCTGGGTCGTCGCCGCACCACTCGCCGAGGTTGCCTCCGGTAGTACGCTCGACGACCTTCCGGGTTTTGACGCCATTTTCCAATTCAAAAACCTGCGAAGGCTCGTCGGCATAGGCCTTATCGGCAGCGATAGCTCCATGCAGATAGTGGATATGCGTCAGATCAAGCAGGTTTTCGATGATCAGCATGTAGTTGCACTTGTTGAAAACCTGACCTTGAAAAGAAGATAATTCGTCGACTGGGAAATCTTTAATTGGAATGTCTCCCGGATTCGCGGCGGATTCTTCCCCCATCCAAACCCATAGCCAAGGTCCGCGCTCTACTGCCGGGTAACGACGAAGCCCGAAGTTTGGTTTGTTGGTACTGCCTGGAACGAACGTGCACTGCCCGGATTTGTCAAAGGTGAAGCCGTGATAGCCACAACGGATAGAATCTCCGATAAGGTGACTCTTGGAAAGCGGAAACATACGGTGCGGGCAGCGATCGTCAAAAACCCGCGGCGTTCCATCCTCTGCCCGGTAGTAGACTAACGGATCCCCTAGCACGGAAGCGCTTTTCAGCGTTCTATCAACATCCCGCCGTTGCGCTAGTACATACCAGGCGTTCTGGAGCAAGGGCGCAAATTGGCGCGGCAGTTCACGCGAATTTTCTGACCGGGAGGTGGTTGCGATGCTCGCCGAAGTATCATCTGCTTCGGGCTCCGGAGTTGTATCGACGTTATTATCCATTTCGGTCTCTCCGTAATAACTGTTGTCGTATTCAAAAGTGCCGAAGCTAGCCGAATCATCAAATTGATCTTTTAACATCGTCTGCTGCGGCACGAAGCCGTGGTTCCGGGTCTCCTGCCGTGAAGACGTTGCACAGACTTTAGTACGATCTCATTCGGCCGCGCTGCGGGCTTCGCTAGGCGCTTGTTCTTCCTGAATCTTATTTGCGGTCAGCCGGCGCAACCGGGTCAGCCCGGCGTCGTGCTTGGTGTTGCGCAGCACGACATTTGGATATTTGCCGATTGCGGCTTGCTGGGCTTCAATCATGTCCCTGTCCTCGCCGAAGGCATACTCGAAAAGCCCAATTACTGGGTCGAGCGACTGTCCGGGCGCGGGATCAATCGGATGCGACACGCTATATAGGTAGCGTGTTTTGCCGGCCGTGATGGGTGTAACCATCTGCAGCGTCCGCAATACATAAACCGCCCCTTCCATCGACTGCGGCGGCGGGCCGAAATCGCGCGCTTTTGCCGTGCCAAGCGGATAGTTGTCAATTTGCATTATTAGAACGCCCGGCATCACGTAGTCATATGCAGTATATTGGTCGATCAGCGTGCCCGGCTCCATGCCCGGCATCGGCGGTACCCTCGTATTTTCAAGCCAACGCGTTGAACGGATTCCGTTCGCAAGGTTTGTCACGGTCGGCTGCCGCTGCGCCCACTCCTGGTTGCCCTGCCCAAGCGTCTTCTCATGCACATAGGCGAGATGGCTGAAGTCGCAGAGGTTGTCGTTCATCAATTGGTAGTCGCAAGCGAACTGGAGGACACCGGTACGGAAAGGGATGCCATTCTCCGTCAATCTGGAGTTCGGTATCAGCGCGGGATCGGCTAGTGCGGGGTCCCCGGTCCACACCCAGACGCATCCATGCCTTTCAACAACCGGATAAGCGTGGACATCGAAGCCAGGCGCCAAGTCCTGCCCCGGCATCTCCACACATTTGCCATCGCTGTTGAACAGCAAACCATGATACCAGCAACGCACCGCGTCACCTTCCACCCGCCCTTTGGAGAGGGGCGCGCAACGATGGCTGCAGCGGTCTTCAAGCGCCACGGCTTCGCCGTCCGCCTTGCGGTAAAGTATGATCGGCAAGTCGGCTATGGTACGCGGCACGGGCGCGCCAGCCGCAACCTCGCTGCCCCATGCGGCGCCGTACCAAATGTTCTTAATAAATGCCATAAGTTCCTCGTTATTATTTTATCTCTTTGGACCAAATAAATACTGATGACGCCGGTTTCCCAAGGGTATTTAAGTACACTGATGAGTGTTATTAAACACATCGGAGAAAAAGTCAAGTTAATATCAGGCTTTGTAAATAAGGGGGACCGCTTTCTTGCGCGTTAAGACAGAAATCAGAAAACAGTCGATCATTGAAGCCGCAATCCACGTTTTTCGAGAAGTCGGCTTTCAACGCGCGACTATGGAGTTGATCGCGCGCCGGCTTGGCGGCTCGAAACGAACGCTCTACGGCTACTTCCAGTCAAAGGAAGAGTTGTTCGAGGTGGCGATGATAGCCGCTGTCAACCCATTAGGATATCAGATTAACGCCCTTCTTAATTTTGAAACGGAAGATCTTCGGTCAGTATTAGAGGAATTCGCGAGCGCCTACGTGAGCTTCGTTATTGGAGAGGACGTGCTGGCCTTGGCCCGCACTGCAATTTCCGAAGGCACCAACTCTTTCTTGGGAGCGCATGTGTTCGAGCAAGGTCCTCGACGCGCTTTGCTGCACTTGACCAACTTTTTCACAGAGCAAAAGAGGCGAGGCCGCGTCTGCGAGGCTTCTCCAAGGATCATGTCGCTACATTTCAAAGCCCTGATCGAGGCAGGCCTATTTGACGCAGCTTTGTATGGTGCTGAACCAGAACTGACGACAAGGGAGGCGATTTCAATGGCGGTAGAAGCTTTCATCCGCGCTTACGGACCTACTAGCCTCCGGCCAACCCACCCTGTTGAATAAGAAACCATTCAGCGGCGGCGTCCGAAACGAGTTAGGATCAAAGTACCAAGCTCGAACTTGTGGAGCTTCCATAAGAGCAGTGTCAAGCAATTTGCGTTTTGGATGTTTATGGGCTAGCCTAATCGGTCTGCTGCCGTGGCCTACTGGAAGCGCGTTGCAGATGAGCTGAGGCTGAACTCCGCCCTACGACAAACAGAGACTTGTAGCGGTTTGATTCACAGCACCATGACGGCCGATGCTTGACCAATTTTGACAACCGACCAGTTTTAGCCGCGACCTTCCAATGAAAGCACGATTATTGGTAGTGAATTGGCCACTAACACAGTTTTGCCATAAGCCACTAGAGAGTTTTAGCGCCGTCAGATCGATGGTGTTTTCTGTATTGCGCAGGTGTCTTGCCGAATGCGGCCGTAAACGTCCGGGCAAACGCTTGCGCGCCTTGATAACCCAAACGAACGCTGGTCTTGGCAGTTGAATCTCCTCCAGCGATCGCCACCGCGGCCATGTGCATGCGCCAGCGTGTAAGGTACGCAAATGGTGTTTCATCCATCACCTGTTTGAAATGCTTGGCCAGGCCGGACCGTGAACGCCCTGATAAAACCGCGAGTTCCCGAAGCGTCCACCGCCTGCCGGGGTCTGCATGCATGGCGTTCATCACCCGCGAGATCGTGGGGTCTGTAACGCCGCGTATCCAGCCCGGCTCATGTTCCCTCGCAAGCAGCCATTTCCGTAGCGCTGCTATGAAGATGAGCTCAACCAACCGCTCAGCGATTGCGCCAAATCCCGGCTCAGTTTTTCTAGCGTCCGTCGACATCAAATCGATCGCTGCAGTGAGCCAAGGCTCAAACGCCAACTTCACATTACGCAAAAGCATGATGCGCGGAAGATCGCTGGTTAGGGAGGCATTTTTACCGCCGCCCAGCATTATAATTGCCGACAAAATCCGAGCTTTCACGGGACCTTCGCCGAAGCTTCTCTTGAGCAGATGATCAATACCCGTTCCCAAATGCTCCACTGAAAACTTATCCCGCTCGGCAAAGTCCATGATTTCAACGCCATGAGATCCGGTTCCGGTCTTGAAGCGATAATTAGGTAATCTGGCAAGCATGACGAAATCGCCGGTTTGCAATTCCAAGTGTTCGCTTCCGGTATCAAGGTGACAAGACCCATTAATGACGTAGTGAAAAGGGAGGCCTCCCAACGCAGGAATGCCAATCGAAACATCTGTCGCGAGCCGAAGATCAGCAATTAACGGAGAGCGTGCCCGGATAGGCTGCAGAATTTGGGAGAGTGTATCCATGGGGACGCATTATACCAAATTATGGACCCGCGGGAACTTTATGAGCCCCAAATTTCGTTTATTGGAATTCTTCAATCTCGTGAGTCCAAACGGGGTATCATCGCTGGTGGCGTATCCCGAGAACACGTGGCGGTTTGTCGCGTTCACCAAGGGGTGGTTCTGGGGGAAAATCCCTAATGGATGCACAAAAGCAAATGGTAGTAAAAGAAGGGAGAAGAAAATGCTGGTTGTCTATGAGCATAACGAATCGGTCTGCTGCCAGAAGGTACGAATTGTACTTGCTGAGAAGCAGATACCGCACGAGGTCGTCAACATCTCGTTCGAAACCAAGCAGCAGCATACCCCCGAATTCGAGGCTATAAATCCGAAGGGCAAGGTTCCCGTAATCGTGCACGATGGGCGCATAATCACTGAATCCACAATCATTATCGAATACCTTGATGAAGCTTTTCCCGGTCCTCAACTGATGCCGAAAGACCCTTATTGGCGAGCGCGGCGCCGTTTATGGGCCCGGTGGATCGACGACGAGATGCATATCCCGCACATCGCGACCATAAGTTTCAACATTTCCATGAGGGAGTTGCTTGGGTATAAGCAGGATGTTCGTGCGGAGGGGCCGCGCGGGGGGCCGCCGCCCTTCATGTTCGTCGGGCTAGAATCCAAGGAAATGCTGGCTTCACTTCATGCCTATCAACGTTTTCTACGCGAGATGAATGGAACACTTGAAGCCAATCCTTGGCTTGCCGGCCCAGAGTATTCGCTTGCGGATATCGATACCGTTCCTTACATCTGGCGTCTGCGTAACCTTAATCTGTCGGGCCTTTGGGACACTATGCCGAGAATACAGGATTGGTTGGATCGTGTGTCAAGCCGCCCGAGCTTTCAGACGCAGATCATTGAATCCGAGCTTCCCGCATGGGTCGGGTCCATGCGGGAGAAAGGCAAGCAAGCGTGGCCTAAACTCGCCCGAATGCTAGAAACGAGCAAACCTCCTGCAAATCCTTATGCGATTGCTGATGGTCACTCCAGTCTTTAGGGATCGTAGTTTTACAAGCCGGAAGTGGGTAAATCCGCTGCCGATAGGAAAGGCCCCCCTGACTCTCTTCCGAAAACGCTTTTAAGGTAATAAAAGAGGAGTCCTCAACGCAATGAACATCAAAGGAAACACCATTCTTATTACAGGCGGCGGCTCCGGCATCGGCCGTGCTCTCGCAGAGGCTTTTCACAAGCTCGGAAACAACGTTGTCATTGTGGGACGGCGGAAGGATGTACTCGAAACCGTCGTGGCGACAAATCTAGGCATATCGTACGAAATCCTTGACGTGCAAGATTCCGCCAAGCTGAAGAGCTTCGCCGCGGCGATTACTGCAAAGCACCCCACGCTAAATGTGCTGGTCAACATGGCCGGCATCATGAAGACAGAAAACCTAGTCGATTCTCCAGATCCTTCAGTGATCGATGATACGATCGCCACCAACCTTACGGCGCCGCTTCAGCTGACAACTGCCCTATTGCCGCATCTAATGGCGCAGCCTAGGGCAACGGTGCTTACGGTAACCTCAGGGCTTGCATTCACGCCATTGGCCATGACTCCCACCTACTGTGCAACAAAAGCTGCAATCCATGCATGGTCGATTGCGCTTCGTTATCAACTTCGTGAGACCTCGGTGGAAGTCTTGGAACTGGTGCCTCCCTATGTCCAGACGGAGTTAACAGGAAAACAGCAGGCCACGGATCCAAGCGCGATGCCGCTCAATGACTTTATTTCCGAGACTATGGAGCTCCTCTCGGCCCGAACTGCCGCCGAGGAGATCCTCGTCGAAAGAGTCCATGCCTTGCGCTTCGCAGGCGATTTCAACAGCGAGAAGTTCTACAGCTTCGTCAATCAGTTTAACGTGGCAATGTCGGGCCATCGGGAATAAGGATGAGGCGCAGATGAAGTTCAACAGCAAATGAAGCTGGTTGCTCCTTTCAATCAGGTTCTTTTCGATGACTTGGGTTTCGATGAGCGTCAACGACCACCAAAAAACGCCCTCCATAAAAGCCTTTCGACACGATGGCGGCAGGTGCATAAGAGTCACTCCAATCTTTCCCGTGCTTTTTGTTTCCCACGTAACAAAAGCCCGACCCCCCCAGCTCCTGTGAGCCTTCTCTCACTACACTTGGGACTATCAGTTCGACCCAAGAAATTGCTAGTTCAAACGTCAGCCACCTTGACACCCCAATCCACAAGTAGTACAAGAACCGTACGGTTCGGTTAAGTATCTGAAGGTGACATAGCTGCACGTCAGGAGGAGGCTAGGCGGAGGGCTAAAATTTGTCGGTTTTCTGATCTGCTCGCGGATGCTAGCTAGAGAAATCGCGCTGTTGCTGGGCCTTATTCTGATCAAAGATCTGGCAAGAGCCGGTGTTATACGGCGTAAAAAGTTTTGCCAGCGGCGGCACTCGCAGACGACAAACGGCAAGCGTTGGGTTTCCGTTATTGTCTTTCTTAACCAGACAAACCTTAAATGGGTGGAAGCCCGATTTCGCAGGTAGCACGAAAAAACATGGCGACGTTAAACGCTTTGCTATTACCTAAGAACTTCATAGACTTCAATTAATATGACCGATCCAGGCTTTACTGCAACTGACTTAAATGACCATCACGGTCTGCTTTCCAGTTAAGCAGGGCGCGGACCAATTACTAAGCTTGCGACGCTGCCTGATGACGGCACTACCGGCGCATTCTAGGTCCTGACGATGTAGAACCATGGTGAGGCTGCCGCGGCGCAGCACAAGACAAAGCGAGTGCAAACACAACACATTTTAGCATATCTGAATGAAAGCGACACGATGGATCGTTTTGAATAACGTTTAGGTATAGGCTTTTATGTAAGACAAGTGGCTGATTAATCCCGACCTCTTCAATCGTAGTTCAAGGAACATACAAGATGGCGCAATGGCTAAAAAAAAGTATTGACCCCGGGGCACGTGCTTCAGCGGAACGCGAGGTTCGTAATATTGTTGAGGCGACGCTTGCTGATATCGCTACAAGAGGTGACGCAGCGGTGCGCGAACTTTCGGTTAAGTTTGATAAGTGGGACCGCGAGGATTATCGCCTATCCCAAAGCGAGATTGAGGCATGTATCGCGACTCTTTCCGCGCAGGATATAAAGGACATTGAATTCGCGCAGACACAGGTGAAAAATTTTGCGAAGATCCAGCGTGCGTCGCTGCACGATGTTGAGGTAGAAACCTTGCCAGGGGTCATCTTAGGACACAAAAACATTCCTCTTAATAGCGCGGGTTGTTACGTACCCGGAGGTAAGTATCCCTTACTTGCATCCGCGCATATGTCCGTTATCACCGCTAAAGTTGCTGGAGTACCGCGCGTTATCACATGTGCACCGCCGTTCCAGGGCAAGCCCGCGCCAGCGATCGTCGCGGCGCAAGCCATGGCTGGCGCCGATGCAATCTATGCGCTCGGCGGCATTCAAGCTGTCGGCGCGATGGCGCTCGGCACTGAGACAATAGAACGTGTTGACATTATAGTCGGCCCGGGCAACGCGTTCGTGGCCGAAGCAAAGCGGCAGCTCTTTGGCCGCGTAGGCATCGACTTATTCGCCGGCCCAACGGAGACATTGATTATCGCCGATGACAGTGTGGACGGCGAGCTGTGCGCCACGGACATTCTTGGCCAAGTAGAGCACGGTCCTGACAGTCCCGGCATTTTATTGACCAATTCTATTGCTCTTGCACGAGATACGATGGCACAAATCGAGAAACTTCTTGACGTGCTGCCTACGGCCGGCCTCGCGCGCAAGGCGTGGGAAAGTTTCGGTGAAGTTATCGTTGCCGATAGTTATGAGGAGATGGTAAAAATCGCCGATGAGCTCGCCTCCGAACATGTTCAGGTCATGACCCGCGACCCTGATTATTTTTTACTAAATATGACGAACTACGGCGCGTTATTTCTGGGGCCTAGAACCAATGTCGCGTTTGGCGATAAAGTCATCGGGACTAATCATACGTTGCCGACGCGCAAGGCAGCACGCTATACGGGCGGCTTGTGGGTAGGTAAGTTTTTAAAGACCTGCACCTATCAAAAGATACTGACCGATGAAGCTTCGGCGTTAGTTGGAGGTTATTGCTCACGACTATGCGCACTGGAAGGCTTTGCAGGCCATGGTGAACAAGCGAATATTCGTGTTCGTCGATACGGCGGCCGCAACGTTCCCTACGCCGGCAAGGTTGAGCCGTTAGCCGAACTCGCATCTTAGTGGTAAGCCTTCCCAAAATGCCGGCGTTTCGTCTCGATGGGAAGCGCGCTCTGATTACCGGCGCCGGCCGCGGCATTGGCCTGGGCTGCGCGGCAGCGCTTTCGCAAGCTGGCGCCGATGTGGTGCTTGCCGCCAGATCAGAAGCCGAAATCGCGGCAGTTGCAGAGGCTATTATCGCCGCTGGCGGCAAGGCGAAGATCCTAAAGCTTGACGTGAATGACATTCCTCAAGTTCAGGCGGCGGTCGCGGCGGCAGGTGCATTTGACATCCTGGTCAACAACGCTGGCACCAACCGGCCGAAAGGCTTTCTTGAAGTCAGCCCTGAGGATTTCGATGCGGTTCTCAATCTTAATATGCGTTCCGCATTCTTCGTGGCCCAAGCGGTTGCCAAGAACATGCGTGTCGCCGGCAAGCGCGGATCGTTGATCCATATGAGCTCGCAAATGGGTCATGTTGGCGGGGCAAAACGGAGTCTTTACTGTGCGTCAAAATGGGGTCTTGAAGGCTTAAATAAGGCTATTGCGCTTGACATGGCGCCCTACGGCATCCGTTCAAATACGATAGCGCCTACGTTCATTGAAACGCCAATGACCGCTCCTTTTTTCGAAGATCAACAATTCCGGAAGGATGTCCTACAAAAAATCAAACTTGGACGGCTTGGCAGTGTTGAAGATTTAATGGGTGCGGTGGTTTATCTTGCATCAGACGCCTCGGCACTGATGACTGGAACAAGCATTGTAATCGACGGCGGTTGGACTGCAGACTAGCGTCGCCTCACTTAGTGCCTTCTTTCGATGTTAAACCTGTTTCCTGAACCCAACTGTACGGTTTAAGCTTGACGAAAATAACGGCGGCCGTTAACGGTAACATCTTGCAAGAGATGATTAGAAGCCTGAAACCTGAGCGAGGAAAGGAAGAGTTTGGCGGATCGTCATAAGTTGAGGAACTAAGCTGTCGAAATCCTTTTTATAGAAGCCACGTGCTTGTTGCGATCTAAGATTAAAATGGCGGCGATTTCGGCGATGCGGTAATTCTGCGGAAAACTCAATACGATGTGTTAATGGCGATTTGATGAACACCTTTGACCGGCTTTGGCGGAAAACACGGCAGAGCTAGACGACAGACGGGTTGTCGCACTGCTCTATGGGCGCCACTTTTAAGCTGAGCAGAAAATACGTAATGGAGAATGAGATGAGTAGCGGCAAGGGCAACATAGAGGTCAGATCCGAAGGATTAGATCCAGCGGAACAGTCAGCACATTTTCCAGACTGTGATAAAAGTGGGCCGTTGTTCGGTCCAAATCGGATGAAATTGGGAGTCTTCGGGCTAAACCTCTCTAGCGCGGCCGGCATAACTTCTGCCAAGGATCGGCATGAGGTCGAATGGACACAAAATGTTAAGCTTGTTCAACTAGCCGAAAAAGCCGGCTTCGAGGCGGTCGTTCCAGTCGCACGCTGGCGCGGATTCGAAGGGGCTTCAAATCCTTGGGGTGAGAGCTTCGAGACCTATACGTGGGCAGCCGGGCTGGCTTCGGTCACTAAGAGTATTGGAATTTTTTGTACTTCGCATGTTCTGACTGTTTCGCCAGTCATGTCAGCAAAGGCAATGACCACAATTGACCACATCTCCGGCGGTCGCGCTGTCCTCAATGTAGTGGCCGGTTGGTTCAAAAAAGAACTCGATATGTTTGGCGTAGGGTATTTGGATTCGGCCGCGCGCTACGACTATACCGCGGAGTGGATGGAAGTGTTGCTCCGGCTTTGGACGCAGGACCAAACTTTTGATTTTGAAGGACAATACCTCAAGGTCAAGGATGCTTATCAACAGCCGAAGTCGCTGCAAAGGCCGCGTGCGCCGGTGATGAATGCGGCAATGTCGCCGGTTGGTCACGCGTTTGCCGCACGCTGGGCCGATATCGCTTTTGTGTCTGTCGAGTCCACAAATCTTGGGGATGTGAAAGCAAAAGTTGACCAAGTTCGGCAATTGGCGGCCGATAACGGCCGAACGCTGCAAATCTGGGCTGCTTCTTTAGTTTTGTGCGCCGACACCGAAGCCGCGGCGCAGGCGGAAATCCTACGATATACCGAGCTAGAAGGTGATCCCCAGGCGGCTGCCAACCGCACCGCCTGGGGCCTCGCCGGCGAACGTCCATCGGAAAACCGTAAAGAAACCATGCAAAAAAAAGGAAATGTAGACGGTGGTCTTTCGCTGATCGGGACACCGGAGCAGGTCGCAAACAACATATCTCAGCTTTCAGAGGCAGGGATAGACGGTCTATGCCTGTGCTGGTTCAATTTTGAGAAGGGTTTGCCCGTGTTCATTGACAAGGTGATGCCGCTGCTTGAACGAGCTGGTGTTCGTCAACCGGTTGCGGTAAGCAAAGCTGCTTAGCGCAGATACGAAAGGAAGATAATGTAAGCCAGCAAGATCATCACGCGAGTGAAAAATTTAGTCTATCTTGCTAATCGGAGCGCAATTACTGCCGAGGGCGACTGAGGGCTTTGCCGGGTAATGGTGCTAGCGCTTAACTGAGCAGACGTCTTGGATTAACCCCTTCTGTTCCGCTGCCTGATATCCATGGCTCGCCTTTGCAGGATCGAACCAGACATTGGTCCCACATCAAAGCTAACTGCGCGCAACGCGCGCATTGGATTGGCAGTTTGCAACAAGCCGGCGCGCAGAAGGCCGTGGGTCAAGCACTCACTCCGCTTCATAGAAGTTAAAACGACAACTATAACACTCTACAACGGCCGGAAGCCGCTACTATTCCGCCGCTCGTTCAAACCCCTTAGCCTTTCTTTCCTTCTCGATTAGCTCGGCAATCACCCGACGCGCGAGTACTGAGCCTGCATCCGAGCGCAGTAGCAGGGGCTTCATTGCCAAAAGATCAGTCTGGCCGTCCATGGCCATCGCCACCTGCTCGATCATAGGTTTGTCTTGAAATTCGAAAGTATCCACAAAGCTTTGGCGGAACGGCTCCAACGGAACCTGATCTTCCGCATGGAGAGAGCCTGCCCAAAAATACAGTGTCGAATGCTCGGTTTCCGGCGTCAGAATGTGGACGCTGGGCATGGTGTAACCTGCTTGCCGTGACTCGCCTGCCCTCGTCACCGCAACTTCAAGATACATCGAGCCTGGCGGGTCCCAACGCATCTCTAACCACTGGTCGATCCTTCCTCCCTGTGTCGGGAACGGGCCAAATTCCATGCTCGTGGGATTGGGAGCGTTCGAAGAAAACCAATCGGACTGCACCTGGTTTCCAGTACGTGTCGCCCTGAATTTACTCTTGGTACCAAGCACGCCGGCAAAAGGAGGATGTAACATCTCGACATGGCTGAGATCCATCAGATTGTCGGTCTCAAGCTCATAATGCGCGGCGACATGCGTCAGTCCAAAAACATGCTTGTAAGCGGGGTTCACCAAATACGAAAAATCCGGAACCGACGTCTGATCGACCGCTTCGGGATCGCCCGGCCAAAACCATACGATATTGTCTCGCTCGATCACTGGGAAGCTTTGCACGGTAATCGCCCGCGGCGCCCTTTCTTCCAGCGGCGCCGAAACGCACTGACCGGAAGAGTCGAACATCAGACCGTGATAAGGGCACTGAATTTTATCGTCAACGACCTTACCTTTAGAGAGCGGCGCGAAGCGATGCGGGCACCGATCCCGCAAGCCCACGATCAAACCGTCCGTCTTACGGAAAAACATAATTCCTAGACCAAGCAAGCGGCGCGACAAAGGCGTTTCCGTAACCTCATGGGACCAGCCGCCCATGTACCAGCAATTCATCAAAAATTTGCTCATTGGAACTCCCTGGTTGCGTTTGACCAACCTTTATTTAGAACCGGCAAATTCATATTGGCGTAATCTCTGAAATTACCTTTCCCGAATTTTTCCTAAGCCGGCGGAAACAGATAGTCCTCGAGTACTTAAAGCACGTGCGTTATTCCGCTAGAACCGTCCCATCATCTTAATTATTAACCGTACTATTGGGTATGATGATGCAATACATTTCGGAAGTCAATTAAAATGAAGATGGCCGACGTTGCCCGCTTGGTTCCAGCAGCCATCTACATTGGCTCCGTCGCGGGTAGTCGGCGTTGGTGTCAAAAAGACTGCTTGCTTCTGTCGGAAGTAGTTTAAGAAAATAACATATCTCAAACAGCTGATATCTAATTGCCTAAACCGATGAGCTGTCCAGGTGCTACGTTGGCACGGACTAATCTGGAGACGCCTGTTTTGTTGTTAAGAGAAGAAGGAGGGGAAGGTGAAGTCATCGATGAAATTGTGGCCGAACACCTCATGGCCGTAAGCAGGGACAAAGACAATTTTGATACGGCGGATGCCCGACATATGGCCTACGGGCTAAGCACCATCGGCTCAATAACCTAGTATAAATTGCTGCCGGGCATTGATGCGATCGAGCGCACCTTCTAATGAAGGAGAGGGGCTGTCGCCTTGGTGAGGTTCAACGATTCAGGATTTATCTAGCGGCTATACTTCCAAAGGAGATAGTGTGCCGGCAAGGAGTATCCCAAATGCATTGGCTTGTTCTCCTCTCCTATTTCTTCGGCGGCGCTTTCCTGGCCAACGCGGTCCCTCATTTCGTCAGCGGCGTGACCGGACGGCCCTTTCAAAGCCCGTTCGCTAAACCGCCCGGGCAAGGGCTTTCCTCGTCCACCGTCAACGTGCTGTGGGGCTTTTTTAACATCGCCGTCGGCTATGTGCTGGTCTGCCGTGTGGGGAGTTTTGTTTTGAAAGACTTGGCCGACGCGGTTGCGCTTGGAGTGGGTGTTCTCATCATGGCTCTTTTTCTTGCGAAACAATTCGGCCGCTTTCACGGCGGCAACTTGCCGAAACCTTGATGAGGGCGGCGCTCGCCGGCGTCTTCCGATCCCTGCGAGGCTTCAGCCACCGGCTTGAAGCGTCCGCCGTTGGCGCGCCGCTAGGTCGATCTTCTTCCGATCTTGCAGATCGTTAGACGGCCGTCTCGCGGCAAGCTCCGTTGGCGCCGTTGCACCTGGACAACCGCGCGGAGTCAAAGAACTATCTCTGCTCCGCCAAGACATCGATTTAAGCGGAAGATTCTCTTACAAGCGATATGCCGACGTTTCAGACGTCTGCCATAAACGTCGAATGAAGATAAGGAACTCAGAATGGTTACAGAGATAGAAAAAAGTTGCATGAGCAAGGTCGCTTGGCGCCTGATTCCTCTCCTAATAGCGGGGTATTTTTTTGCATTTGTCGACAAGGTGAATGTAGGTTTTGCGGCGTTAACGATGAATAAGGACCTTGGCCTAAGTTCTAGTGCCTTCGGGTTTGGGGCAGGTATCTTTTTCATCGCCTATTTCCTGTTCGGGGTGCCCTCAAACCTTGTTCTAGTACGGGTGGGAGCGCGGCGCTGGATCGCATGCATTCTGTTCAGCTTCGCGCTGGCAGCAGGAGCCATGGCTTTTATAGAGGGCCCGCTAAGCTTCTTTTTCGTGCGCTTCATTGTCGGCGCCGCGGAAGCGGGCTTCTTCCCAGGCATCATCTTTTACATGACGCAATGGTTTCCGGCGCTTCATCGGGCCCGCATGATGGGCTATTTTATCGTGGCGATACCGCTTTCCTTTGTCGTCGGTGCGCCACTATCGGCGTTGTTTCTTCATCTGAATGGCGTGTTCGGTTTGGCAGGCTGGAAGTGGCTCTATCTTTGCGAGGCGGTGCCGGCGATCCTCATCTCCTTTATTATGTTGAAAGTGCTCTCCGATCGTCCGCAGGACGCGAGATGGCTGAGTGGCTCCGAGAAATCGTGGCTCGCCGACACGCTGGCTTCCGAGCGGGCTGAGCAGGCCGGGCAGACACAATTCGGCACTCTCTCGGTGCTCGTTGATCCAAAGATGCTAGCACTAGCGCTTATCTATTCCGGCGCGGTTGCCACCACTTTCGGCGTCGTGTTCTTTCTTCCGACCATTGTGCATGGTTTTGGACTGTCGATCACTCAGACCAGCCTCGTCACAATTATTCCTTACGGTATCGGCGCCGTTGGCATGGTGCTCTGGGGTTGGGATTCCGATAGGCGCCAGGAACGGAAGTTCCATGCCGCCATTTCGCTTTTTCTAGCTGGCGCCGGAGTCGCCGGCGCCGCGGTGCTGCCGTCTCTGGCCTTCAAAATAGCCGCTTTCTCGCTGGGCGCATTCGGAACCTTCTCGTTATTGCCGGTGTTCTGGACGATGCCGCCGCGCTTCCTTGCCGGCGCGACAGTAGCCGCCGGGATCGCGGCGATCAACTCGCTCGGCAACTTGACAGGGTTTGCGGCGCCCTTTGCGGTTGGCTTCATCAAGGACCGAACCGGCCAATTCAATGGTGGCTTATTGCTGATCGCGGGACTGGCAATCGTGAGCTCCGTAACCGTCCTCTTGTTGCACCGCCAGAGACCTAGCTTGCCTCGGGCCTAGCACCGGATGAAGGATGTAAATGCTGTTTAGACTACGCAAACTTTTGGGGAAAGTTTCGGTGCAGCTCGGGGGCGGCCGGCCAACCTATGTCGTGCCGGGGAGCCTGACGGGTACGTTCGAACTGCTTGCCGGGCGGCTGGTGGGTGAGGTTAAGGACGAGATCGACATCAAGGTCAGCCCGATCCACATCCTTGCCACGCGCCGCGGCAAAACCATTCTGCGGGCGCCGGCGCGGCGGGTGGGCACGTTAAACATCTATAAATTTGACATGCCCGCCGAAGGCGCGTTCGACGCCGCCGAACTGGTTTCCGAAACTGTTCAGGTGGTGGCGCGCAGCGAGGCCGGCGCGTCCGGCACGCTCCGGCTGGACGGCGCCGCGGCCCTGGAGTTGGTGCGCGAATATTTCGGCGCGAAGATCGAAACAATCTGCGACATCCAGTTCGTCGAGGGCGGCAATTCGTTGGAGTTCACCGGCGCCGGCTGGTCGGGCGTGGAGGCGCAGTCGACCTGGACCGAAGATGCCGACAGCTTCGTGACGCTGCCGGCCATCGATGAACCGGGCGAGTACGCGCTGCGGTTGACTTCCGGGGCAATGGTCTCCCGCCCCTACTGTATCGGCCAGACGGTGGAAGCGTTCCTGAATGACACCGCGATCTGGTACCAGTTCATTGCGCATAGCCATGTGCAGTTCTTCGAAATCAAGTTCGACGCCAAGCCGTTCCTCGGTCAGCCCTTGCAGTTTCGCCTGCATCACCCCGACGCGCTGCGGCTGGCGGACCATGACACGGGTGGCGATACCAGGCGGCTGGCGCTGAGCGTGAAGCGGCTGGCTCTGGTGCGGTTCGTCTAGCAGGCGAGGCCGCGGCATCGGAGGCGTAACGTGCGGGACGGTTTGCGTTGCAAGGTAACCTTCATACATAGACATTAACGCTTTGCCGGGGCGTCCCCGCGGCGGCATGAATAGATACAGGCCTAGCTTGGGAAATGATTTGCTGTTTGGCGACCACGCATGAATGACGACGCCGTGACCCTTGAGCGTGAGCCGGGCGCCGACCCGGGCGCTGGCTTTGGCGCGACGGAGAACTGGCGGGAATGCCGGCAGTGCGGGCAGTTTTCCATGCTGCCCCGGATGCGACCGGAGCTGGTAGCGGACTGCCCGCGGTGTTCGCACACGCTCTGGCGGATGCGGCGGAGCCCGTTTTCGTTCCCGATCGCCTGCGGCGTGGCCGGCGTGCTGTTCTACAGCTTCGTGCTGGTGGCGCCCTTTCTGGAAATCTCCGCTTATGGGCGGTTTTCGCTGGCCCATATCGAAACCGGCCCGGTGCAGCTGGCGGTGCAGGATTTTCAGCTGGTTGGGCTGCTGGTCCTCGCGGCGACGGTGGTCTTTCCTGGCGTGAAGCTCGGCCTCATGCTGGTCGTGCTGATCGGATTGGAGAGCCGGCTACTGCCGCCGCGGCTCCTTAAACCGCTGTTCCGCTGGTACGGCCCACTGTCGCCCTGGGCGATGGTGGACGTCTATCTGCTGGGCTTTCTGGTCGCCTATACCCGGTTGGTCGCCATGGCCACGGTGCATCTGGACACTGCGTTGTTTTCGCTGATCGGGCTGATGCTCTCCATGGCGGCGGCGGATGCGGCGCTGGATACCGAAGCCGTGTGGCGCGCGATCGACCAAGCCGACGGGGAGGTGCGCGCCGCGCATGGCCACCCGCTGCCGGCGCCGGAGGACTGGCCGGCCGGCAGCGCCCTGATCGGCTGTCATCGCTGCGAACTGGTGAACTGCGCGGAACCGGGCGATCCCTGCCGGAGGTGCAACGCGGTGCTGCGGCGCCGTAAGCCGGAAAGCATCAGCCGCAGCTGGGCATATATCGCCGCCGCGATCTGTCTTTATATTCCGGCCAACATCTATCCTGTGATGTGGATCACCAAGCTCGCCGTCACGCAATCCTTCACGATCATCGGCGGTATTATCGAACTGGTGGATTACGGGCTCTGGCCGCTGGCGGCGCTGGTGTTCTTCGCCAGCATCACGATCCCGCTGCTGAAGCTCATCATTTTGTCCTTCATGCTAATCGAGACCCAGCTCGGCAGCTCCTATTACCTGATCGGCCGGACGCGGGCGTTCCGGATCATCGACTTCATCGGGCGGTGGTCTATGATCGACGTGTTCATGGTCTCGATCCTGGTCGCTTTGGTCCGCTTCGGCCAATTTGCCAATGTCCGCGCCGATGTCGGCGCCGCGTGCTTCGCCGCCGTGGTGGTGCTGACGATGTTCGCGGTGGAGAGCTTCGATCCGCGGCTGATGTGGGACGCGGCAACGGAGCGGAACGGGGCAGAAGTGGATGGCGCGGCGGTGGAAGCATGAGCGAGACGCCAGGTTCGGCGCCGCCTCCATCAACGCCGGCCGAGCCGCCGCCCTCGCGCCGCGCCCCGCCAGCCCGCGCGCAGCTGCGGAGGCGGCGGTTTTCCTTCGTCTGGCTGATCCCGCTGATCGCGGCGGGGATCGCGATCTATCTCGGCTACCGGACCTTCGTGCAGCAGGGGCCGCTGCTGACCGTGACCTTCACCAGCGGCGACGGCCTGGCGGCGGGGCAGACGCAGGTAAAGTTCAAGGCGGTGGCGCTCGGCACCGTGGAGAGCATCGATCTCAGTAAGGATAACAGCAAGGTGGTGGTGCAGGTGCGGATGAACCGGGCGGGTGCGCGGTTTCTCACCAGCCACTCCAGCTTCTGGGTGGTGCGGCCGCATTTCACGCCGAACGACATCTCCGGCTTGGACACGCTGGTGTCCGGGGCCTATATCGCGGTCGACCCGGGAACGCCGGGAGGGCATTACGCTGATCATTTTACCGGCCTGGTCGAGCCGCCGAGCGTGCGCTCCGACGAGCCGGGCCAGACCTACCAGCTGAAAACTGAGGGGATCGGCGCGCTAGGAGCCGGTTCACCGGTGTTCTACCGCGACATCGATGTCGGCGAAGTGCTGGGCTACGATGTCGGCAACGGGCTAGGTCCGATCACGGTCAACGTGTTCGTGCGGGCGCCGTTCGACCAGCTGATCCGCGATAAAAGCCATTTCTGGAAGTCTTCCGGCGTGACGGCGGGGCTGCAGGGAGATGGCTTTCACGTTGAGTTTCAGTCCTTGCAAGCCGTAATTTCCGGCAGCATTGCGTTCGACGTGCCGAAGGACGTGGCGACCACGCCACCAAGCCCGAACAACACGCAATTTCCGCTTTACAATTCTGAGTCCGACGCGGTGGCGGCGGGATACAAGAAGCAGATACCGCTCGTGGCCTATTTTGAAAGTTCCGTCGCCGGGCTGGCGGCGGGCGCGCCGGTGGATGTGCTGGGTGTCCAGGTCGGCGTCGTGACCGAAGTGCGGCTGATCGTCGATCCGTTCAAGGGCGGCGCAAAGGCGCGGGTTGCCATGGCTCTGCAGCCGGACCGGGTCGTGCAGGATGGCGAATTTCCAAACAATCTCGACCCCGACATCGTCATGCAGAAGATGGTGAGCCACGGCTTGCGGGCCGAGCTGGAGACGCTGAGCTATATTACCAGCCAGAAGGGAGTGACGCTCGCTTTTGTGCCGAATGCCGCGTCGGCAAAGATCGGCATGGAGGGCGACGCAATCCTGCTGCCGAGCGAGCCGGGCGGTTTGGATAATGTTCTGACCACCGCCTCGCAGATCACCACCGAGCTGGCGAAAATTCCGTTCGAGAAGATCGGCAAGGACGCCGACAAGCTGCTGGTCAGTGCCAACAACACGATCGGCGGCGCGCAGATGAAGCAGACGCTGGCGGCCCTGTCCGATACGCTGAAGCACGCCAACGCGACGCTGAACGGGGTTAACCAGAGTTATGGTAGCGATTCCGATTTCCAACGCCAGCTGGAGCAGGTGATGAGCCAGGCCAATGACGCTTTGCGGTCGATCAAGCTGCTGTCGGACTATCTGGACCGGCACCCGGAGTCCCTGTTGCTCGGGCGGAGCGGCAAGTGAGCGTAAACAGACGTGCGGTGCTGCGGGGAACGCCGGCGCTGCTGGCGGCCGCGCTGGCCGCTTGCGGGTCTCTTCCGGCGCAGTATTACCGGATCGCGGCGGTGGCAGGCGCGCTCCGGCAAGGGGCGACGGGTACGGTCGGCGTGCGCGGGATCAGCATCCCCGGCTACCTCGACCAGAACGGGATCGTGAAGCCGAGCGGAGCGTATCAGCTGGACACGTTTGCCAATGAGCTATGGGCGGAACCGCTGGGCGACATGCTGCAGGCGGTGATGGTGCAGGACCTGGCGCAGCGTCTGCCGGGGGCGACGGTGGTGGCGAGCGGCGGTGCAATCGCGGTGCCGGAGGACGTGCTGGTCGAGATCAACGTGCTGGGGTTCGAGCCGGATGCGGCCGGACAGGTGACGCTGAGCGCGCAGATTGCGGTCAAATCCGGCGCCGATCGGACCCTGTGGTCGGCGCGAAACGTTCAGAAAAGCGCTGCCGCGGGCATTGGCGCGGCCGGAACCGTGGCGGCGATGAGTACGCTGTGGGGGATGGCGGCGGATCAGGCAGCCCAAATGATCGCGGGAGGCTGGGCGGCGCATATGGGCGCGCCGGCGGAGTAACTACGCGGGTGTTTCGGCGGCGATCAGGAATTCGATGTTGCCTTCGGGGCCGGTAATTGGACTGGGGGTGATGCCGAGCACGCGCCAGCCGGGCAGCGCTGCCCACCAGGCTTGAATGCGTGCGCAGACGGCTTCGTGCACCGCCGGGTCCCGCACCACGCCACCTTTGCCGACCTGATCGGGGCCAGCCTCGAATTGCGGTTTAATCAGCGCGACCGCAAAGGCGCTGGGGGCGCAGAGGGCGAGGCCGGCTGGCAGGACGATTTGCAGGCCGATGAAGCTGGCGTCGCAGACCAGGCAGGTGACGGGCGTGGGGATGAGGGCGGCGGTGAGATGGCGGGCGTTGGTTTTTTCCAGCACCGTGACGCGCGGGTCGGAGCGGAGTTTCCAGGCGAGTTGGCCGTGGCCGACATCGACAGCGGTGACATGGGCGGCGCCATTGGCGAGCAGGACGTCGGTGAAGCCGCCGGTGGAGGCGCCGATGTCCAGGCAGTCGCAGCCGGCGGGCGAGAGGCCGAAGTGAGTGAGGGCATGGGCGAGTTTGATGCCGCCGCGCGAAACCCAGGGGTGGTCCTGGCCTTTGACGGTGAGCGCGGCGTCCTCCGCGATCAGCTCGCCGGCTTTGGCGACGCGGGCGGTACCGGCATAGACAAGGCCGGCCATGATCAGGGCCTGGGCCTTGGCGCGGCTTTCGGCGAGACCGCGGTTGGTTAGCAGAACATCGGCGCGTTGTTTGGGCATGCCGGCTTAACCTGAGTGTCGCGCCGTGCTCGCATCAATAGAGGGTAGAGCGCGGGGCGCCGATGCGGAGCATCGCCCTTGACCGATGCTCCGCGCAGCGCTCTGGGAGGTTTGGCCGGGACAAAGAAACGGCTCTTTCAACCGAACCAAGAAACAACTCCTGCGCGAAGCGCTATGATGCTTTTGAGCCGGGGACCAGCCCGTGACCACATGGCCGAAAGTCATGGGGTCTGGGGCCTTCCGGCCCCAGCCGCCGGAGGCTCTTTCTTCAACTCTTTCTTGTGACGGTAAACCGCGCCAGGTGGCGGAGGAGGTCGGCGCGGGGGCCGAAGTTCTCGAGGTGTCGGGCGGCCTGGTCGGCCAGGCGCTCGGCCTGGGCGCGGGCGCGGTCCAGGCCCATGATGGAGACCATGGTGGCCTTGCCTTGGGCGGCGTCCTTGCCGGCGGTTTTGCCGAGTTCGGCGGCGGCGCCGGCTTCGTCAAGCACGTCATCATAGATCTGGAAGGCGCCGCCGAGTTCGCGGCCATAGGCGGCGACGAGGTGGCGCTGAGCGGATGGGGCGCGGCCGAGGATGGCGCCGGCTTCCGCGCTGAACTGGATCAGCCGGCCGGTTTTCAGCGCCTGCAGCCGGGTGATTTCCGGCGCGGTCAAAGTTTGTTTCTCGGCCAGCATGTCGATCATCTGCCCGCCAGCCATGCCACGCGCGCCGGAGGCATAGGCGAGAGCCGCGACCAATTCGCAGCGGGCTTCCGGGTCGGCATGGGTATCTTCCTCGGCCAGCACTTCAAAAGCGCGCGTCTGCAGGGCGTCGCCAGCCAAAATCGCGGTCGCTTCGTCGAAGGCCTTGTGGCAGCTCGGCTTGCCGCGGCGCAGATCGTCATCGTCCATCGCCGGCAGGTCGTCATGCACCAAGGAATAGGCGTGCAGCATCTCCACCGCGGCGGCGACTCGGGCGGCGCAGGTGGTGTTCACTGTGAACAGCTTGGCGGTTTCCGTCACCAGGAAGCCGCGCAGGCGCTTGCCGCCACCGAGGGCGGCGTAGCGCATCGCCTCGATCAGCCTTGCTTCGGCGGCGTCCGGCTGGGGCAACAGCACATCCAGCATCGCCTCAATGGTGGCGGCGGATTCTGCCATGGCTTCGGCCAGTACGTCCGGTTTCTGCACGACATCGAGCGCCATGGTTACTCCTCTTTCAACGCCAACGTGCCATCCGCCCGGGCGACGATCGCCTGCACCCGGGCTTCGGCGGCGGCGAGCTTGGACTCGCAGTGTTTTTTCAGGGCGGCGCCGCGTTCATAGGCGGAGATCGCGTCTTCCAACTTCTGCTGACCGGTTTCGAGGCCGCGGACGATGGCTTCCAGCGCGGCGAGCGCGTCTTCGAAGGACATCGCGGCGATGTCGTCAGCGGGTAGAACGGGCATGGGCCATGACTACAGGGCGCGAAAACGATTCACAACCGGAGGCGCATGAGGGTGGCGACATGGGCAGCGGCGCTGGCGGCCAGCGCGTCCAAGTCGTAGCCGCCTTCCAGCAGGGAGACGACGCGGCCGGGGCAAACCTCGTCCGCCACCGCCAGCAGCGCTTCCGTCAGCCAGACGAAGTCCGGCACCTGCACGCGCAGCTGCGCCAGCGGGTCGGCTTCGTGGGCGTCGAAGCCGGCGGAAATGATCAGTAGTTCGGGCTTGAAAGCGATGAGGGCTGGGATGATCGTGTTTGCCCAGGCGGCGCGGAACTCCTTGCCGCTGGCGCCGGGGGCCAGCTGCTGGTTGCAGATGTTGTCGGCGACACCGCGCTCGGACGGCCAGCCGGAGCCGGGATAGCAGGGGTGCTGGTGCGAGGAGGCGTAAAACAGGTCGGCGTCAGGGCCAAAAATATCCTGCGTGCCGTTGCCGTGATGCACGTCAAAATCCACCACCGCGATGCGGCGGAGCCCCCAACGGGCGCGGGCACGAAAAGCGGCGATGGCGGCGTTGTTGAACAGGCAGAAGCCCATGGCGCGGTTACGCTCCGCATGATGGCCGGGTGGGCGCATCGCGACGAAGGCGGCATCGCCTTCGTCTGCCATAACCGCGTCTACCGCCGCCATCGCGCCGCCGGCGGCGCGCAAGGCGGCTTCCAGTGAGCCGGGGGAGACGACGGTGTCAGAATCGATATAAATGAGCTCGTTGGACGGCTTCAAGCTCAGAATATGGTCCACGTGGCGGTGGCTATGCGCGGCGCGCAGGGCCTCGACTTGCGCCAGGGGCGCTTCGCGGCGGTCGAGGGCGGCGAAAGCAGGGGCGTCCAGCGCGCGGAGCAAGAAACGCAACCGGTCCGGGCATTCCGGGTGGCCGCGGCCGGTGTCATGCGCCAAAGCGGCGGGGTGGGTGAACAGCAGGCAGGTCATGGTGCGCCTTCCGGCTTACGGCGGATGGTGAAGCTGAACACGCCTTTGACCTCGCTGCTGGCTACTAGCGCGTGACCGCTGGTCTTGCAGAACTCCCGGAGCTCACCGGCGGTCGCGGTATCGGTGGCGAGCAGGCGGAGCTTTCCGCCAGCCTGCATCAACCGGAGAGCGCGGGCCGCGCGCAGCACCGGCAATGGCGACTTCATGAACTGCGCGTCGATCAACAACTCGGCCATGGCGGCAGAATGCGCAGGCGAGGCGGGGTTGAGCAAGGCGGGGAAACGGTTGAAAACGCGCCCATGAGCTATCGCATCGGTATTGATCTGGGCGGCACGAAAATAGAGGCCGTGGTGCTGGGGGCGGATGGCGCGATTATTCTCCGGCGCAGGGCGTTCACCCCGGCGATTTATGGCGAGGCGCTGGCCGTGCTGGGCGCGATGATCGAGGAGCTGGAGGCTGAGGTCGGCGCCAATGCCAGCGTCGGCATCGGCATACCGGGCACGATGAGCGCCCGCACCGGGCTGATCCGCACGCCGAACACGCCGTGTCTGGATGGGCAGCCGTTCGATAAGGACATCGCGTCGTTTCTGGGGCGCGACATCCGGGTGGCAAACGACGCAAATTGTTTTGCGCTGTCGGAAGCGGCGGACGGCGCCGCTGCGGGCGCGGAAACCGTGTTTGGGGTGATCCTCGGCACCGGCTGCGGCGGTGGGCTGGTGGTGCATGGGCGGGTGGTGGAGGGCCGCAACGGCATCGCCGGCGAATGGGGGCACAATCCGCTGCCCTGGGCGCGGGAGGATGAGATGCCGCTGCGGCCCTGCCCTTGCGGACGCACGGGTTGCATCGAGCGCTACGTTGCCGGGCCGGCGTTGGCTTTCGAGGCGGATGGGCCGGGGGCGCGGGATGCCAGCAAGCTACCGGCACGGGCCGCGGCGGGCGACGAGCGGGCGATCCGCGCGCTGGCGGTTCACGCGGAGCGGCTGGCGCGGGCGCTGGCCTCCGTTACCAACGTGTTCGATCCGGATGTGATCGTGCTGGGCGGCGGGCTGTCCAACCTGCCGCACCTATACAAGGAAGTGCCGGAACTGATGACGCCCTATGTATTCAGCGACTCGTTTACCGCGCGCGTGGTGCCGAACATGCACGGAGATTCATCGGGAGTTCGCGGCGCCGCCTGGCTCTGGCCTGCTTAGCCGAGGCTGAACTTTAGCACGTCTTCGGGCATCTCGAGGTCGGGCAGGTTGCGGGGGTCGGGGATCGGGGTGCCAATGTTGAAGGTCACGGGCACGAGGCCGGCCCAGACCGGGAAGCTGTAATCCTCCTCGTCATCCTCCGTATGGCCGGTGCGGACTTTTGCCGAAGCCTCCGAGAGCGGCAGCGACATCAGCGTGGTAGCTTTCAACTCCTTTTCCGAAACCGGGCGCAGACGGTCCCACTGGCCGGGGATCACCTTGTTGACGAAGTTCTCCAGCTGGCGACGTTTCTCGTCCGGGTCAGCGATTTTTTCCGCTTTGCCGAACACCATCACCGAGCGATGGTTGAGGTTGTAGTTATAGGCGGAGCGGGCAAGTACCAGGCCGTCCATAACCGAGACACAGACGCAGACATCATGCGATTCAGTGGCGCGCAACATGCGGCTGGCGGAGGAGCCGTGCCAGAAAATGCGCTCGCCCTCGCGCCACTGCATTGTCGGCGTCACCACCGGCTTGCCCTCATGCACATAGCCGACGCTGCACATCGGCATCGCGTCCAGGATCGCGTGAATGGTCTCCGCGTCGTACTTGGCAAGCCAGTTGTAGCGTTTGACCTGGGTGCGGGCGCTAGGGGCTTCCGCCCGGGGGGCTTCGGACATCGCGCTGTCTCCTCTTACCTCTGACGAAACAATTATGCTTTAGAAGATGAAGGTTGCATAGGGTCAGGCTTGAACGGATAGCCGATCGTTGTAGGCTCCGGCTATGACCTCGCTGTGCCGGGACTGTGACGCGGTGCTGAATGAAGCCGCCGAAACCTGCTCGGTTTGCGGTGGGGTGCGGATCCTGCGGCACGAGCAGTTGTTCGAAGTCGCGATCGGCCATGTGGATTGCGACGCATTTTACGCCAGCGTGGAAAAGCGTGATCGGCCGGAACTGCGCGACAAGCCGCTGATCGTGGGCGGCGGGGTGCGGGGCGTGGTGACGACCTGTTGCTACATCGCTCGGCTGTACGGCGTGCGCAGCGCCATGCCGATGTTTAAGGCGCGCAAGCTTTGCCCGCAGGCGGTGGTGATCTCGCCGGACATGGCAAAATACGCCGCCGTAGCGAGGCAAATCCGCAAGCTGATGATGGCGCTGACGCCGCTGGTGCAGGTGCTTTCGATCGACGAGGCGGTACTTGATCTGTCCGGCACCGCGGCGGTGCACGGCGCGGCGCCGGCGGTGGTGCTGAGCCGCTTCGCGCGGCGGGTGGAAGCGGAGATCGGCGTGTCGGTCTCGATCGGGCTCGGGCGGAACCGGCTGCTGGCCAAGCTGGCGGCCGAGCGCGGCAAGCCGCGCGGTTTTACCGTGCTGGGCGACGAGGCGGCTGCGGTGCTCGCCGGCGAGCCGGTGGGAACGCTGCCTGGGATCGGCCCGGCGCTAGCGGCGCGGCTGCAGGGCATGGGGCTACCGACGCTGGGGCAGCTGGCGGCGCTGGATGAGCGAACGGCGCTGCGCCAGCTGGGCGCGGACGGGCCGGCGCTGGCGGCGCGGGCGCGCGGCGAAGACCGGCGGCTGGTGAGTATCGAACGCGCGGCCAAGTCGATTAGCGCCGAGACCACGTTCGAGACGGATTTATCCGTGCTGGCGGAGCTCGAAGCGCCACTGTGGCGGACATGCGAGAAACTCGGCCGGCGGCTACGGCTAGAGAACGCCGCGGCCGGCGGCATCGTGCTGAAGCTGAAGACCGCGCACTTCGCCGGCCGCACCCGAAGCCAGCGCCTGCCCAACCCGACGCAACTGCCCGAGACGCTGTTCGAGGCGGCGCGGGCGCTGCTGGCGCGCGAAGCGGACGGCACCGCGTTCCGGCTGATCGGCATCGGCGCGGCGCCGCTGACCGAAGCGGCACGCGCTGACCACGGCGATCTAGCCGATACCGTTACACCCCGGCGGCTGGCGCGGCAGGCGGCCATCGACAAACTGCGCGATCGTTACGGCGCGGCGGCGGTGACCAGGGGACGGGGAATGACGACAAGGAAGTAAAGAAGCAGCGTTTTCTTTGCAAAAAAAAAGCACCAAAAACTTTTTGACACCGGACCTGGGGCGTTGGCCGCAACACAGGCACTGGCCCAATTAACAAATTTATTGCTACTTTTTGTTCACAAAAAGTTGTTTGCTTGCTCCCTTATTTCAACAACTCTTCAACGATCAGATCTGCTGCCTGTTCGGGCGTTAGTTTTGTGGTATTGATGTAGATGTCCGGGTTGAGCGGTGCTTCGTACGGGCTGTCGATGCCGGTGAAGTGGGCGAGCTGGCCGGCGCGGGCTTTTTTGTACAGGCCTTTGACGTCGCGGCGTTCGGCTTCGGCGAGCGGCGTGTCGATATGGATTTCGAAAAACTCGCCTTGCGCGATCATGTCGCGGACCATTTTGCGCTCCGCCTGGAACGGCGAGATGAACGCGGTGATCACGATCAACCCCGCATCGGTCATCAGCTTTGCCATTTCGCCGACGCGGCGGATGTTTTCGACGCGGTCGGCATCGGTGAAGCCGAGGTCCTTGTTCAGGCCGTGGCGGACGTTGTCGCCGTCCAGCAGGAACGTGTGGCGGTTCATCCGGACGAGTTTTTTCTCGACCAGGTTGGCGATGGTGGATTTGCCGGCGCCGGACAGGCCGGTGAACCAGAGCAGCGCCGGCTTCTGGTTTTTGAGGTTTGCGTGGGTTTCGCGGCTGATGTCGAGCGTTTGCCAATGCACGTTCTGCGCGCGGCGCAGCGAGAATTGCAGCAGGCCGGCGGCGACGGTGGCGTTGCTGATCTTGTCGATCAAGATGAAGCCGCCGAGCGTGTGGTCTGTGGCGTAGGGTTCGAACACCAGCGGGCGATCCGTGGAGATATTGGCCATGCCGATCGCGTTCAGCGTGAGGGTTTTCGCCGCCAGGTGCTCCATGGTGTTGACGTTGACCTGATATTTCGGCGCCTGCACGTTGGCGGTCACGGTCTGCGTCGCGAGCTTAAGCCAGTATGAGCGGCCGGGCAGCATTTCTTCATCCGACATCCAGACGATCACGGCTTCGAACTGGTCGGCAACCTCCGGCGGCGCGTCCGCGCGGGCCAGCACGTTGCCGCGCGAACAGTCGATCTCGTCGGCGAGGCAAAGCGTGACGGATTGGCCGGCGACCGCCTCCTCCAGATCGCCCTCCATGGTGACGATGCGGGTGATGCGGGAAGTTTTGCCGCCGGGCAGCACGCGCACCGCGTCGCCGGGTGCCACGCGGCCGGAAGAGATCAGACCGGAGAAGCCGCGGAAGTCCAGGTTCGGGCGGTTGACCCATTGCACCGGCATGCGGAACGGGCGGTGTTGGTTGGCGATGACGTCCAGCTCCACTGATTCCAGATGGGCGATCAGCGTCGGGCCGGCGTACCAGGGGGTGTTCGGCGAATGGGTGGTGATGTTGTCGCCGACGAAGCCGGAGATTGGCATGGCGGTAAACGCGGCGATGCCGATGCTGTCCGCGAAGGCGGTGTAGTCGGCGACGATGCTTTCGTACTTTGCCTGGTCGTAGCCGATCAGGTCCATTTTGTTGACGGCGAGTACTAGGTTGCGGATGCCGAGCAAATGGGCGAGGTAGCTGTGCCGGCGGGTCTGCGTGAGCACGCCCTTGCGCGCGTCGATCAGGATGATCGCGAGGTCCGCGGTGGAGGCGCCGGTGACCATGTTGCGCGTATACTGCTCATGGCCAGGCGTGTCGGCGACGATGAATTTGCGTTTTTCGGTGGCGAAGAAACGGTACGCGACGTCGATGGTGATGCCCTGCTCGCGCTCGGCGGCGAGACCGTCCACCAGCAGCGCGAAGTCGATGTTCTGGCCTTGCGTGCCGACACGTTTGCTGTCCGCTTCCAGTGCGGCCAGCTGATCCTCGAAGATCATTTTTGAATCGTACAGCAGGCGGCCGATCAGGGTGGATTTGCCGTCATCGACGCTGCCGCAGGTAATGAAGCGCAGCAGGGATTTGTGCTGGTGCTTGAACAGATAGGCGTCGATATCCTTGGCGATCAGCGTGTCGGCTTGGTAGGAGGATGTTTCCGCATCGGTATCCATCAGAAATAGCCCTCCTGCTTTTTCTTCTCCATGCTCGCGGCCTGGTCGTGGTCGATCGCGCGGCCCTGGCGTTCCGAGGTGGTGGTGAGCAGCATTTCCTGGATCACTTCCGGCAGCGTCGCCGCGGTGCTTTCCACGGCACCACTAAGTGGATAGCAGCCGAGGGTGCGGAAGCGAATCGAGCGCTCGACCGGAACTTCGCCGGGGTTCAGGCGAAAGCGCTCATCGTCGACCATCAGCAACAGCCCGTCGCGGATAACCGTGGGCCGGGGTGCTGCGAAGTATAGCGGCACGATGGGGATGTTTTTTACATGGATGTATTGCCAGATGTCGAGCTCGGTCCAGTTCGAGATCGGGAACACCCGGATGCTTTCGCCTTTCGCTTTGCGGGCGTTGTACAAGTTCCACAGTTCCGGCCGCTGGTTCTTCGGGTCCCAGCGGTGGTTGGCGGAACGGAACGAAAAGATGCGTTCTTTCGCGCGGCTTTTTTCCTCGTCACGGCGGGCGCCGCCGAACGCGGCGTCAAAGCCGTGTTTGTCGAGCGCCTGTTTCAGGCCCTCGGTCTTCCACATGTCCGTGTGCAGCGCGCCATGGTCGAACGGATTGATGCCGAGGCGCTTGGCTTCCGGGTTTTGATGGACCAGCAGCTCCATCCCGGAGTCGCGTGCCATTTTGTCGCGCAACTCGTACATCGCCTTGAATTTCCAGGTGGTGTCGACATGCAGCAGCGGAAACGGCGGCGGGCTGGGAAAGAAGGCCTGGCGGGCCAGATGCAGCATCACAGCGGAGTCTTTGCCGACCGAATACAGCATCACCGGATGTTCGGACTCCGACACAACCTCACGGAGAATGTGGATGCTCTCCGCTTCCAGACGCTGCAGATGGGTGAGCGTCCTGTCGTTCACCGGCGGTTGGCAATATCGTTCACGTGCGACCCAATCCTAGACCCGAGCACTGTGATAATTGAAGCGGACTTAATCCGCAAAAGCCTGGCGAGCTCAGGTCGGGGCTCCTGCGGCTTGCTTGATCAGCGACAGGATGCGCGCGGCATCGCCCTCGTGGCAGATCAGCAGGTCCGGGAGGTAGGGATTTTCCTGGTTATAAAGCAGCGGGGAGCCGTCAACGCGGGAGACATGCAGGCCGGCGGCCTGCGCCACGGCGGCTGGCGCGCAGCTGTCCCACTCATACTGGCCGCCGGTATGGAGATAGATGTCGGCTTCTCCGCGGACCACCGCCATGGCTTTTGCACCGGCCGACCCCATTGGCACCAGTACCGCGCCCAGCCGCTCGGCGAGCGCCACGGCCTCCGCCGCCGGCCGGGTGCGGCTGACCAGCATGCGCTTCGGTCCGTTTGGCGGCGGGACTTTGGTGGGTGCTTGCGTGCACAGCGTCAGCCCCAGGCCGGGAAGCGCCACGGCGCCATCTGCCGGCCGGCCCCCGACGGCAAGGGCAATATGCACGGCCCAATCGGTACGCTGCTCGCTATATTCGCGCGTGCCGTCCAGGGGATCGACAATCCAGACCCGGTCATGGGTGAGACGCGCCGGATCGGCCGCCTCTTCCTCCGACAGGATGGCGTCGGCCGGGCGGTTAGCACGCAGCGCCCGCATGATGAAAGTGTTGGCGACCTCATCACCGGCCCTACCCAACTCGTTGCCGGTGAACAGGCCCGAGGTCTGCAGGGTGAGCAAGAGCTTGCCGGCGGCATCCGCGATCCGGCGGGCCAGCCGCGCATCGGTCTCGGCGTCTATTTCCATGCTACTGGCGAGATCTGCCATTCCCGGTCTCCAGGTTACTGTTGCCGCGGCTTTCGCCGCGTCCTCAACCTGTAAACGTTTGGACGGACGAAGCAAACGGCGGCCGAGCCGCCCAAATTAACCAGAAAAATCGAACGTGCGGCCAGCGCACCGTCTGAGAACGGTCGAAGTCCCGACGGAACAGCAGTTGCCCGAGGACTGTCTCCAGCACCTTGGCACTTGTCCATGCGGAAGGTGCTCAATAGGGTAATACAGGAGGTGAACAATGATTTTCAGCGTGATGTACGAGGAACACTAAGGTTGTTTGAAGGCGTTAACCGTCGACACCGCGGCGAAAGTGGCAGCTTTGGCAAGCCTGAGCCGGTTGTCACCGCTTTCTTCGATAAACGGACTTTCAGCGTCCAGTATGTCGTCGCCGACCCCTCGACCGGCTGTTGCGCCATCGTCGATCCCGTTCTTGATTACGATGAAAAATCCGGGAACGTCGCCACCTTCTCGGCCGATCGGATACTGCAATTCGTCAAGGACAATAAGCTTAAAGTGCAATGGGTGCTCGATACCCATCCGCATGCCGACCATTTTTCCGCCGCGTCCTACATCGCAACACGCACCGGCGCGCCGACTGGCATCGGCGCTGCCATTACCGACGTGCAGAAAATCTGGAAGACGATTTACAACCTTCCGGCGGCGTTTTCTACGGACGGATCGCAATGGGATGTCTTATTTGCCGACGGCGCCACATTCAGCATTGGCGAACTAAAAACCCGAGTGATGGTCTCGCCCGGGCACACGCTCGCTTCCGTAACCTACGTCATGGAGAACGCCGCGCTGATTCACGACACGTTGTTTATGCCGGATAGCGGAACGGCAAGAACCGATTTTCCAGGCGCGGATGCTGGCCAACTTTGGGACAGTATTCAGAGCATTCTAGCTTTGCCCGAGGACACGAGGCTGTTCGTCGGCCACGACTACATGCCGAACGGCCGCAAAGCGGCATGGGAAACATCGGTTGCCGAACAGAAAGCCCGCAACATCCATCTGCTTGCTGCGCCATCCAGGCAGGCTTTTATCGATCTACGGAATGCGCGCGACGCCAGGCTTGCAATGCCCAGGCTGATCCTCCACGCGCTGCAGGTGAACATTGCCGGCGGCAAGCTGCCGCCGCCGGAACTGGATAACCGACGTTATCTGAAAATCCCACTGAATGCGCTGCAAACCGGCAGCTGGGACTAATCAGAGGAATTCGCTGCCGAGGTGCAGGCGATTCGGGGGAAGAAACGTCTCGCGCAGGCGCCGACCGAAAATGCACAGCCCGACTAAGTCATTGATCTGTTCGAGCATGGCGTTCCGTACAAGACGAAACTGGGCACTGGAAGTTACTGATATAGCTCCCAATCTACTTACTCGGGAATGTCTTTAGGACGTCATTGACGCGTGCTCCATGAAAACGGCTTAGCGCGTGAAGTTTGCCCTTCGGGTGGGCCGTCCGTAGTCTGCACCAGATGTTACCCGCATTTCTGCATACGGGTAGGGCGCGCCGTCGCCCGACGGCGGCGACTCCGACAATGGCACGCTGTTCAACGCCAGCACGTCGGGCGCCCTAAGAACTTTTCATTATTTGTAGATTGGCGACGACGGCTCCTACCCGACGGGGACTCTCTTGCTCGGCCGTGACGGGCAGCAAGTTGTACGGCACCAATTCTGGTGGCGCAGGCGAGGGCAGCAACCTGTCCAGAGCTATGACGGTGCCGGGCTGACGATCATCCATTCCTTCAGTACTACCAGTGTAATCGCGGGCGCGTTGATCTTCGACCCCGACGGGCTGCTTTGCCGGCAACGCCTTGGAAACGCTGTAATCGCTGAAGACCAACGGCGACGGCTGCCTGGTCGATCTGCCTTACCAGGCACTTTTAACGCAACCGGATTGCTGCTGGGCTCGGATGGGATGATCTACGGCACGATGGCAGGCGGTACCAACCCGAAGCCCGGTGGCAGTATGTGTTCGTGTACAATCCCAAGACGAAGGCTCCAGCTCCTCGTCAAGTTCGGGACGTTACCGGAAAACCATCCGTAAGGCGCCCTGATCGAGGGGAAGGACAACGACCTCCACGTAGCAATGCGAAGCTGGGCGGCAGCAACATGACCGGTAGCGTTTCACTAAACCGAGGTAGCCAGGGTCGCGCTGCTCGAAGCAGGTGGCGATCGCCAACAAGCGGCGAGCGTTTTCCACAATGCGGGAGAAACGTCCCTGTCGAGAGCGAGGTGCATCTAAGTGACGTCGCAACAAGCGCTGATCTGGAGATCGAAATGCCATCTGATCTGGACCTGGACGACTTCGCGACAGATGATATCCAGCTTGTAAACGAAAAAGCTCTTAATTGGTTCGACGTATCATGCATCGGAACAGGTGAGATGCTTTTCACGGCTGGCTTCGCATGGATCGTCTATATCGCCAGCCTCTACGGCATCAAATGGACCATCATCGGATTTCTCGGCGGCGCGGTGGTGATCCACTGCGCATGGTGGCTGTACCGTGAGATGATCACCGCAGTACCGGAACCCGGATCCATCCAGTCCTATGCGCGAGAAGCCAAATTATTTTCGCTCGGAACAAGCTATTTTGTAGGATACGCACCAGTCTACGGCGCGTTCATGTGGCTGGAGCTTAGCGTCGCGCAAGGATTGTTTCACGCCCTGTTCCCAAGTGTGGCAAACTGGGTTTGGCCTTATCTCGTTATCGCACCGGTCGTCGTGCTGAACCTGCTGGGCAACCAAGTCACCGGAAAAGTGCAGACGATCCTGGTGATCCTGACGCTGGTCGGTGACGGCCTGGCTGCAATCTTCTGCTGGATACTGATTGCTAATCACCATGATTTTGCCGCGAATTGGGGCTCGCCCAGCCCGGTCGGCTGGATGACGCCTTTCTTGGTCAGCGGCCTCTGGATTGGCATCATGGCGGGGATCCTTGAGGTTCAGCAGGTGCTCGTTGATGAATGGGACAACTTTCCGCGCTCGCGCGATGTCGGCCTGCTCTCTGCCGCCTGGCAGCTCTGGGGCCGGCAGATTCCGCTGGCTGCCGCGGTTCTGTGCGGGCTGCCGCTGCTTGCACTCTCGCAGATGGCAGTGCCGACCGTAGAGCTCGTGCATGCCAAACTTGGCGCCGGCCCTCTCTTTTATTTGGTGCTAGCAAGCATGCTGATCGCTACCTACACCACATTCAGCGTATTTTTCATGGCAGAGGGACGGGTGCTCGCGCTGTATTCCCAGCAAGGCGCTTTGCCGCGCTGGGTTGGACAATACTCCTCGCGCGCCGTGCCCTGGATTGCCATCCTGATGCTTGCGGCCTTCGCCCTCATTGGGGCCTATTTCACAAATACAGCCTTCGTCATTTCCATGCTCTCAAACTGGTCCGCTAGCCTGTACTTCGTTATCCCGCTGTTCTTCCTGGGGATGCGGCGCCGGAAGGATATTGACCGGCCGCTCAAGGTGAAATTCGGTATCCCCGTGGCAATCTTCCTGTGCTGCTTCACCGCGGTCATTGCCTACTCCATATTCGTTAGTGACTGGCAGGCTGGGGTTGCTTGGTATGCCGCGGTCGGCGCCTTCATTCTCTACGATGCCTTCATCGTACCGCGCACAAAACGTGGCGGACATTATCGCGCCCAAGTTCTTCGCCAACGTACCAGCGCCGTTCGGCTTTGACCGAGTTTACGGAACGTCGAGAAAGGATAATCGGCCCGATGAGCACCACCCAAGCCTATGAGTATCTGCCGAAGCCGGAAGCGGTCGATGCCGTCTTCATGCGAGACGTGCTGGACCAATACTATCTACGGAAATGGAACCCCAATAAAGACACGGTGATTTCCGTGAAATCCTGGCGGGACTGGCCGATGATCGTCCGGATGCCCGATCTGCAGAAGGACTTCACCGTGATGATCGACCAAGGATTGGTTACTGAAGTGACCAACGGACAGGCGCCCAATCCGCGTATTCTTACGATCATGCTCGCAGATACCATGCAACGGATTTATTATGATGAAACGACCTCCGCTATCGAATTGATTGCCGGCCGGATCAAGGTGCGCGGCAATGAAACCGAGCGGCGGCGCATGTTGGCGGCGATCTCTTACCTGACGTGGTAAACATGGACACTGTGACGGAGAAACCAGCCAATCAGCAACCCAAAAAGCTGGTCGGCACTTCCGTGCCACGCACGGAAGATCTTGCATTGCTGACAGGCACGGCACGATTCATCGAAGATCTGAGGTTTCCTGGCATGCTCTATGCCAAAATCCTGCGCAGCTCGAAAGCCCATGCGCGGATTAAGGTCGATACCAGTGCGGTGTTGGGCATGCCCGGCGTTTATGACGTGATGTCGGGCCCGGAGCTCGTGGGAAAGGTCAAGCCCTGGGGCGACGTAATGCAGGACCTGTTGGTGGGAGATCACTTCCCCTTCGCGGTGGACAAGGTGATCTACGAAGGTCAGGAACTTGCCGCGGTAGTGGCTGACACGCGCTACCAGGCGATGGATGCGCTGGAAGCGATCAACGTCACGTATGACGAGTTACCGGTGCTGGTGGAGGTCGAGGACGCGCTTTCGGAAGACGCGCCGCTGATCCAGGAAGGGATCAATTACGAATTTGGCGAAGGCAATATATTTGACCGTTACCGCGTACGAATCGGTGATATCAACGCCGCCGAAGCCGAGGCCGATCTGATTATCAGCCAGCGCTTCACGACCAACCGTCAGTCTGGCGCGGCACTCGACCCGCATGGATGCATTGCCAATTATGACAGCTTCAGCGGCATTCTGACTTTGTATTCCACAACACAATCGATTTTCATGCTGCGGGATAACCTGGCGGACGCGTTGCAGATGCCCCGCAACAAGGTGCGGATCGTGGCGCCGGAAATCGGCGCCGGATTTGGCGCGAAGGTGCAGATGTTCTCTCACGAAATTGTCGCCTGCCTGTTTTCAATGCGGCTTGGGCGGCCGGTGCATGCGGTGCTGAGCCGCGCGGATATTTTCCGCGCCGGCACCTGCCGCAACGGGCAGATCCGCCACTCCGAACTGTTTCTGAAGAACACGGGCGAAATCACCGGCTACCGCGAATATATAATCCAAAATTCCGGGGCATTGTCGCTATGGGGCAACCAGGTTGTGCATATCGGAACCAATGTGGGGCTGCTGCCGTATCCAATTCCAAATCTGCATATCGACGGCGAGATTGTGCACACCAACACCGCGCCCGGCGGCGCTTTGCGGGGGTTTGGCATTCCGCAGATTATTTTCGCGAAGGAGCAATTGGTGGAAATGGCGGCGGAGCGGCTGGGGCTCGACCCGCTGGATATCCGCGCAATGAACACGATCACCCGTGGACAATGTCCGGTGACGACGCCGATTGGACAGCGCGTCGACAGCACGTCGGTTGATGAATGCCTGCAAAAGGCAGCAAAGGAAATCAGGTGGAAAGAGATCCGCGCCAATAAGCCGCAAAATGAAGGTGTCGGCATGGCGATTTCAATGAAATACACCAGTTGCCGGCATCCATCCTTCGACACGGATTTATCGGCGGTGCGGCTGCGGCTGGAGACCGATGGGACCGTGACGATTTTCTCGAGCGATGTCACGCATGGCCAGGGCCACGCGACCTTTCTTAGCCAGATCGTCAGCGATGTGCTGGGGGTTGGGTTCGAGAAGATTATGCTGGCGGCGCCGGATACCGCCAACGCGCCGTTCGGCTTGGGCACTTATGCGAGCCGCGCGGCCGCTGTGCTGGGAACGGCGTGCCGAACGGCGGCTGAACGGTTGCGTGAAAAGATTGTCGCGATCGCAGCCCATGTGCTGGAGGCTGATCCGCAGGATCTGGAAACCGGGAACGACCGTGTTTACGTCCGCGGCATGAGCGATAGCGGCTTGTATCTGGAGAACCTCGCCAGCTTCTCGGTTTACCGGACTCACCAGTTGCCCCCTGGGTTCGAACCGACACTGGAATCCACCGCAACCTATGATACACCGACGGATCGTGAAGGATCTGATGGTTCCGGCAATTTCAGCGTGACCTACGCCGGGTCGTCGCATGCCGCGCATGTGCGTGTTTGCGAGGAAACCGGCCGGATTACGATCCTTGATTATGTGATGGTCCATGATACCGGCACGGTGATCAACCCGCTTATCGTCGAGGGGCAGCATCATGGCGGATTTCTTATGGGAATTGGCATGGCGATGGGCGAGGATTATGTTTATGATTCCGAGGGGCATCTGCTGAATGCCACTTTTGCCGAATATCAGGCGCCGCAGGCGGCTGACATGCCGGAATTGAACCACTGCTTTGAGATACCGGCGCCGTCGCAAACCATTCCGGGTGGCCAGAAGGGTGCCGGTGAATCCGGCACTGGGCCGGTTCCCGCTGTCATCGCCAATGCGGTGGCCCATGCGACGGGCGTGCGGTTTACCGCTCTGCCGATTACGGCAGACAGGATGCTGCTGGCGTTGCGGGAGAAAGTCCGCACCGGCCTGAAATATTTCCGCTATCCGGATGACATGCCTGATTTCACAGGACCGCGCGATGTGGCGAACTGGCCGAAACCTAAGGGCGAGATGGAGCTGTTCTTTTGACCCCTTTTTCGTATCAGCGCCCCGACTCGCTGGATACGGCGGCAACGGCTTTGGCCGCCGGCGGGTCCGATGCGAAGATTCTTGCCGGGGGGCAAAGCCTGTTGCTGGCCTTGAAGGAGCGCCAGGCGAGGCCGAGCGGGCTTGTTTCCCTTGCAAGTCTGGGAGAGTTGCGCGGCACTCGGTTGGCAGCGGATGGCGGGCTGGAGATTGGGTCTGCGACAACCTATGCGTCGCTTGCCAAAGGGGTGTTTCCAGGCTGGCAAAAGGAACTCGCGGCAGTCGCCGGCAATCTGGCGGATCGTTCAGTGCGCAATATGGGCACGATCGGCGGCGGGGTTTGTCAGGCCGATCCGCGTTACGATATGCCGGTATTATTAAGTGCCGCCGATGCCTGCTTCACACTGGTTTCCACGCGAGGCAAACGCGTACTTGGAACAGACGCTTTTTTCAACAAGGCCGGCGGTACGCATATTGCGGTCGATGAAATTCTGAGCGCCATCACGCTGCCGCCGCTAACCCAGTGGAGCCTGCTAGTTTTTGAAAAATTTCGGTTCCGCACCTTCGAGGCCGCGGTTGGCACCGTCGCAATGGCAGTCCGGTTTGATGATAGGGGTAAGATCGCACAGGGGCGTTTATCCGTGGGTGTCGTTGCAAACGCTCCGTCTCTGGCCACCTTGGCGATACAGGCGATGACCGGCAAAGTTTCCGTCGAACTGCCGATCGATGAAATTGCTGCGGCCGCTTCGGAGGAAGTGTTGCCGCTGGCTTCGGCTTTGACAAGGCAGCAAAAATATCAATCCGAATTGACGATCTCGCTGGTCAAGCGCGCGTTGCGGCGGCTGGTGGCAGAAGGAGCTGGCCATGACTAAAATTAGCATGAAAATCAATGGCCGGACTGTCAGCGCGGATGTTGATGAACGCATGCTGTTAATTGAGTTTATCCGCGATGTAGGGCTACTGACCGGCACCCATGCCGGCTGTTATGAGGCGCGTTGCGGCTGCTGCGCCGTGGAGATGGATGGCGCCACCGTGAAATCCTGCAACGTCCTTGCTTTGCAGGCGGAGGGCGCGGACATTTTGACGGTCGAGGCGTTGTCCAGACAGCGCGTGGCGCCGATCAGCCATATCACCACCCAGACGCTAGCCAGTGTATACAAACCGCTGGATGCGAAGGCCTCCCATATAACGGATCTGCATCCGTTACAGACTGCCTTTCATAAATGCCACGCATTGCAATGCGGCTTCTGTACCCCAGGAATGCTGATGGTTCTGAAAGGCTTTCTTGAAGAAAACCCCAGTCCCACCCGCGTGGAGGTGCGCGAAGCGATCTCCGGCAATCTCTGCCGTTGCACGGGCTACCAGCATATCGTCGATGCGGCGATGCGCGCTGCGGCAATGATGCGCGGCGAGACGGTCGACGACATCGCCCACCAGCCAGCCTGAAGCAAGCACTAGCGTGAGCAGTTTCGCGTCGCTTGAGGACCTCAATGAAGCCTTGGAATCGGTCGACTATTTTGCCGATGAACCGTTGGTCGCCTCGGTGTTTTTATCTCTTGTCATGAAACGGCCGCTGCTTTGCGAGGGTGAGCCGGGTGTTGGCAAGACGGCGCTTGCCCATGCCGTCTCGCGCGCCATGAACTGGCCGCTTTTCCGGCTGCAATGCTATGAAGGGCTAGATTCATCCGAAGCGCTTTACAGCTGGGATTTCCCGCGGCAGTTGCTGCACATGCGAATAATCGAAGCGACCGGCCAGCGCGATATGCCGGACCTGGAGCGCGCCTTGTACGACCGGAAATTCCTGCAGCCGCGCGCCATTTTGAAGGCCTTCGAAACGACGCCAAGCGTGTTGCTTATCGACGAGATCGACCGCGCGGATGACGAGTTTGAAGCCTTCCTGCTGGAGGCACTTTCGGAGTTTACCGTCACGATACCTGAGCTGGGCACAATTAAAGCCACGACTCCGCCTTTCGTCATCGTGACATCGAACCGAACGCGCGAGGTTCATGACGCATTGAAGCGGCGTTGTCTGTACCAATGGATCGAGCACCCCAGCATGGCACGGGAGCGTGCGATCATCGAACGCAAATTCCCAGCTTTACCGCCTGGCCTCACCACCCAGATTTTGTCTTCGGTTGCACGTTTACGCGGTGCCGGCATGTTGAAAGCGCCTGGTATTGCCGAAAGCCTGGACTGGGCAGAAAGCCTGCTAGCGCTTGGTTCCAGCGAAATCACCGCGCGCGAAGCCGCCCTCACGCTTGGAACAGTCATTAAATATCACGAGGACCAGGCCAGGGTGATCGAAGGGAAATACGCTTTAATGCTAGCTCCCGCACATTGAGCGATACGCGCGTTCCGGACTCGCTCTATAACTTCATCATGCAGCTGCGGCATTCGGGCTTGCGCATCGATGTCGCGCGGGCGGGCGCATTGCAGGATGCCTTGACCTTGATCCCGGCACGCGGGCTGCACGCTGTGTTTCTTGCCGGCCGCACGACCTTGTGTGCAAGCCGGGAGGAAATTGCCCGTTTCGATGCGTGCTTCGCCCAGTTCTTTTTCAGCGGTGAGCGGATTGAAGTTGAGATTTTGCCGGACCCCATGGCGACACCGGTGTTGCAAGCCAGCACCGACCTGCGCCGGCGCGATCGAGCCGAGACCGATGACGACCGGGACGTCGAAATGGGCGCGGCGAGCGCAGAAGAAATCCTCCGCCGCCGTAAAATTTCCAAACTTTCTCCTGACGAACGGAAACTGATCGAGCGGCTGATCGTACAGCTGCGGGCGGATGTGGCGGTCTATCCTGGTAGGCGCCGTAAGACGGCTGAACGTGGACTGGTGGACGTGCGGCGAACGGTAAAAATGGCGCAAGCCAAAGGTGGCGATGTTGTGCGATTATACCGGCGTATCCGCCGCAAGCGGATACGCAAGCGTGTATTGTTACTGGATATTAGCGGTTCGATGGCCCCGTTTGCGCCTGGGCTTATGCGATTTGGATATGCTGCTTGCCGTTGTGCACCGCGCCGGACCGAGGTGTTTACGATCGGAACCAGGCTGACCAGGTTGACACGCTGCTTCAATACTGCAGATGCCGAGGCAGCCAATCAGAACGCATCTTATGCGGTACCGGATTGGTCCGGCGGCACCAAGCTTGGCGATCAGCTGAAAGCGTTTCTGGATAACTGGGGTCAACGCGGTATGGCGCGCGGAGCCATCGTGGTGATCGCCTCCGATGGATGGGAGCGTGGCGAGGCGCAGTTGTTGGCCGAGCAGATGCAGCGACTGCACCGTCTGAGCTACCGGATTATCTGGGCAAATCCACATAAATCCACGCCTGGCTTTGAACCTTTGACAAAAGGCATGCAGGCCGCCTTGCCGGCAGTGGATGATTTCGTCCCGGGCAGTACCGTCAACGAACTGGATGCGCTGATGCGGCTGATGGGTAACGACTGAAAGTCTGGGCAGCATATCAATCAACGATTCAGTCGGCTATAGAGCCGTCCTGCTCCATGGTTCTACGCCGACGAAAGTTGTTTCGCCAGCCCGGTACAATGAACAAAGTCTTTTTTCGACTGCTCGAGCGCCGGGGTCGACCCCGGCAGCGGCGGAAATGGCAGATCCAAAGCCAGCATGGGCGACGAGGTCGGCGACGTCGCAAATCTCCGGTTGAAGAAAAAGTTCAAGCTGCTGGCCTGCCGTAATACCGACGACGCGTTACTCCCATCCACCGTGGCCGTAACAAATTTCATGTCTTACGCCGCCGCGCTGGAGCGGGCGCTTTCGGAATAGTCTTGGTAACCGGCCGGAACATGCCGCGCGCCCCGATTGAGCGCTTCATCGAACCACTCTGTTTTGGAGATAAGACGTAGCATGTCGGAGCGTAGCGCCAGCACGCTTGCCGGCCATTTGCCGACGACGAAGCCGTAGACATAGGAAAACCACTGCACATGGTCGGCAAGCGGCCGGACGGTTTGCTCCCACTGCCGGAGCGCGGCAGGAATATCGCTGGCCGCGGTGGCAATCTCCGCCAGCGCCATGCCGGATATGAAGGCAGTATTGGCCGCTTGCCCTAGATTGGGCGGCATCGCATGGGCAGCGTCACCGAGAATGGCAGCACTTCCTTCGCTCCATTTCCGGCAACGTACGTTCACAATCCGGTCCCAGCGGCTAGCTTCGCCAAAACGTGGGCAAAGCTCCGCGACGACTGGAAATTTTCCTGCCCAGAATGCGGTATCCACAGGCATTATCCTTGAACGCTCATCATGCATGGGAACGCTCAGGAAAATATAGTTCTGGCCTTCGGTGCAGGGATTATACAAAAGCCGCCACGGGCCGTTCCAATATTCGGTAATCACCTCCGTCGGGTCGCCCTCCTGGTGGTCGATCATCATGCGGATGCCCGCTTCCATACCGTAATCAACCCAAGACGTCGCGAGCAGGTTTTCACGCAAGCGGGAATGCGCGCCGTCCGCGGCGATGACGAGGTCGGCGCGCCGCTCGGTTCCGTCTTGCATAACGGCAACACCTTCGGGACGAATGCTAGCGACGGTGGATGAGGTGAGGATATTCACGCCGGTGGCGATGGCCTGATCAATCAGGGCCTGGTACAGATCAGCGCGCGGCGGCAGCAGCATGCGGTCTCCCGGGGTTGTGCTCCGCGTCATCAGCCGGCGACCGTGCGCATCCTCGATCCGCCACTCTTTGATTGTCCGCGCACGCGCGACGGCCTGATCATAAGCCCCCAGTAGCTGCAAGGTCTTCAGCCCGCTTTCCCAAATCCAGATGCCAGCGCCGAACATGCGCAGGTCATCCGCGCGTTCATGCAGTGTCACCTTCCAGCCAAGCTGGGCGAAGCGGATAGAAACGGCGAGCCCGGATAGTCCGGCGCCGGCGATTTCAACGGTTCTTTGGCGCATTAGATGTTTGTCTCTCTCAATGAACTAAGACGCCGGTGCCAAGCTCTTCGTCGTAATTAAAATTCCCATTCAGGAAAATCTTATGTTTCTCGAAGTACCAGCGCGGGACCGGCTTCGCCGGCGTAAGATCGACGGACTCGCCGCCTTTGAAAACGTAATCGAACCGGCTTTTCTTCTGCAGCACGCTGATATCGGCCAGCGGATTACCATCGACGACGATGATATCGGCAAAACGTCCAGCTTCAAGTCGGCCGACCTGGTGGCCGAAGCGCTTCAGACATTTTGTCGCGGCCCCGGTGGCGGAATGAATCGCCTGCAGTGGCGTCATGCCAAGTAGATCAACGAAAATTTGCATCTCATAGGCATGCCATTGGCCGTATGGTACAGGCGACCAACCTGTCTCGGTGCCAGCGATCAACGTCACGCCAGCCTTGTAGGCTTTGCTCAACCCAACCTGCGCGGCATCGACTTCGCGCCGGAATGCATCCACGGCAGATACGCCGGCTCGATTTTGATGCGCATTTATTAAGTTGACCAGCAAGGTCAGGGTCGGCGTGATCAGGATATTATGCCGCAAGCAAAGCTCGATCGCTTCGTCGTCAATATAAGAAGCGTGGAAAATCAGGTCGAATTTTGCCCGCGCGGCGCCGAGCACGGAGTCGCGCGAACGAGCATGGGTCGCGCACATGGCGCCCAGCCGTTGCGCTTCCTGCGCGACGACCGCCAACTCCTCGTCGGTCATAGCTGAACCATTCAGCGAGTCCGGCGTGATCAAAGAATCGTTGGAACCGGAAACTTTGATACAATCGACGCGGTCTTTCACCTGGGCTCGGATCGCCTCGATGATATCGTCGCGGCTTTTAATCAAAACGCCGGCTTGGCCCGGCGGAAACTGCATCTCATTGGGAAAGGAATCTTCCAACCCTTGATGCGTGGTCAGTTGCCGGCCGGAGACCGCGAACCGCGGGCCGGGAAACATGCCGGCGTCAATGGCGTCGCGTATGTTTGGAGCGATGTTATAGGTGGTGGCGGCGTCGAACGCGCTGGTCACCCCAGCCTGCAGCACTTTCCTGGCGTTCATGGCGGCCTTCAGCGTCCGGTACTCCACTGGTGTATACAACGCCAGTTCTTCCTCAGAGCGCGCCTCACCAAAGGAAATATGGGTATGGCCATCGATCAGGCCCGGCAGCACGCTGCGGCCCGGTAGATCGATGATTTCATAATCCCGCTGGCGATATTTCTCATCCAAGGCAACGTTCTCGCCTACCCACACGATGTGCTGATTCTCGAATACAACGGCGCCATTATCGATCGGCGCATCCAGCGTGCCGTCGATGATCCGGCCATAGATCACGGTGCCTTTTTTCATCACGAATTCCTTCTTCCGTTACGGACTTCGACGTGCGGAAACAGTAGGATGACCTGGCATGGCCGGACCGCATCAGATTGGGCATAAACCGGCGTAGTACCTAGCATGAATAGGTTGCTAAGGATGTTCCAGAACGCGCGCAGCGTATATTCCATAGGGCGGAAAGTATGTGCGGATGACCGCATCCTGCCGGATTAACGCGGTCAGGGCATCAACAGGTGCAACTGCGACAGCAATTGCGCCGAATGCTCCAATGCCACGGAATGCGAGCATCTGGAAAGTAACACGACATTCGCCTGCGGCAGCGATCCTGCCAATGTCAGGGTTATGTTTGGCGGAAAAGCGCAATCGTCGCGGCCATGCAGCATGGTCACCGGGATGGTGATCCTTGCAAGTTCCTCGGGCGTCAGCAAAGTGGCCGCCATGGTCGCTTCGGCGCCCTGCACGAACATCTGCGAAAAATACGCTTCGTATTCCTTGTCCTCGAACAGCGTCGCGATGCGGTTCTGCATGTAGGCGTCGGTAATGTGGCTGTGATCGAAGATCAGCATTTCCGCCGTGGCGCGCAATGCCGCTACATCTTTTGGAAAAGTCCAGCACAGACGCGTGGCATCGTTGATCGGAAACGGGGCTCCCATGGAGGCCGTGGTCATCAGCCGGGCGACACGCGGTTCGCTGGCCGCCAGGCGCAGCGCCAGTGCGCCGGAGATGGAATGGCCCAATACGCCGATGGTGGGCTCCGGCATCATCGTGATCATCGCGGAAGCCTGGCGCTGCCACAGAAGCATGTCCAGGTAAGGCGGCCGGGGCAGGCGCCCTGAAAGGCCGAACCCGATAAGGTCCATGCCAAACACGTGGAAATTTTCGGCAAGCGGCTCTAAAATTGTCCGCCAGTTGCCGATGGTTGACGCGCCGGGACCGGACCCGTGGATCAGCAACAGCGGAAACCCGCTACCGCCCTCCAGATAATGGACGGGAATACCTTCGAAGATAAAGTTTTTCGCTGTGTATGCCGTCATTCCTACGTCTCGTGCTTGATAAGATGGCATCCTAAAATGTTGCGAAACGAGGCGCAGGGTTATTCTGGATGGCGGAAAATGGCGACGCTTAAACTGAGCCCGCGTTCACCAGCGGGATGAACTGGCGCAGCACGTCGTCGCGCTGTCTCATCATATGCACGCGAATTGTATCCGACAGGCGCGTATAATCTTTCGCCCGGTAGGCCGCGGTGATGGCTCGGTGTTCACGGATCGTCTGGGCGCTCGTCGTCTCATTGCGGCTATACAGCACCTCGAACCAGCGCAAATACACGTCGCAACTGGCGCCCAATTTGACCACATCCGGGTTGCGGCAGCCGGACCGGATTTTCTCATGATATTCTTCGATGAGCGCCTGGTAGAGCGGCAAATCCTCACGCGTAACAGCCTCTGCCGCTCTTTTGACAAGCACATCCAGCGCGTCACAATCCTCCCGCGTGGCCTCGAGCGAGGAAAGATAGGCGCGGCCGACGTCGATGATCCACCAGAGATCATATTTCTGTCTGATCAAATCAAGCGTCGGCATCGTGACAGCCCGGTCGCGTGGACCAAAGCGTTCGGCGAGTCCGGCATTCTCCAACGCGATCAGCGCCTCGCGCACTGGCGCCCGGCTGACGCCGAAGCGTTCCGCCAGCTGTTCTTCCGAAAGCCGGGTTCCAGGCAATAACTCGCCGCTCAATACGCTGTCTTCGAGTCGCGCATAGATTTGGGCTGACAGCGTCCGGCGCTGCAGCGGCGATTCCGAGAACAATGTAATAGACAAGCCTTAAGTCTCCTGTTCGAAAATACGGCCATGGCATTTCGTTTCATGCTCATGCCATTGTTGCCATGGCTTTTGTTGAGGCAGCCATGTTATAGCTTTCGTTCTAACATGCCGGCGATTCGATCGCCAGTTCCAACCAATGCCACGGTGTCCGCGGTGGTTCATCCGGAATTGCAATGTGGAAGGCGTATTTCAAACGTATAAAGGCTGCTCGAGCTCTTTCTTTTCATAGGCTCTAACGGTTTGGGCAACCTGGGTCGCCATCGCCGTCAACATTCCGCCTAAGCGCTCCAGACTGTGGTCTGTCATCAGACTGGCCGTTGAAGTGATGGACATAGCGCCAACGCATTGTCCCGACTCATCACGCACGGGTGCCGCCAGGCAACGGCGGCCGTTCAGACTTTCTTCGTCGTCGAATGCAATGCCGTGCATTCTTATCTGTTTCAGTTGGCGTGTTAGCGTCAAGGGGTCGCAGATTGTATGGTTGGTGAGGCGCTCCAGCGGGCCGGCGAGATAGCCGCGCAGTTGGGGCTGCGAATCGCTCCCGGCCAGAAGAACCTTACCCATGGCGGTGGCATGCAAGGGTAGGCTGGCGCCTGGCGGATGCACTGGCGAGTTTTCGCAGCCCACGGCTTGGCGCACCAGAATTAGTCTCCCGCCCTCAAGCACCCCAAGGTTGACAGCGGCGCCAATCTCGCTGGCGAGACTATTGAGCATCGGCGCTGCCTGGGTGAACAATGCCTCGCGCTTCAAGTAACCGGAGCCGATGGCGTAGCAATGGCTACTCACCGCCCAGAGATTTTCATCGCGGTTGAAGCAGACGAAGCGCTTTTGCTCGAGCGTGGTCAGCAGGCGATGTGTCGTGGAAGGGGGAAGTTTCGCGCGCTGCGCCAATTCCGTCAGGCGGCACGCCCTGCCGGACAAAATTTCCAGGAGATCCAGGGCACGCACAAGCGATTGCACCACGTCGCGCTCCGCCCGCCGGGGCCGCTCAGCACGCGTACGTTCGCTACCTAATGCCGCGGCGCATTCTACATTTTGTATCAACATTTATGGCCTTTCCACCAAACGTAAGCCGGCGGTGGCGTCTTCCCTGATGTATTCTGTCGTCCGTCGACGGAATACAAATCTACCTTAATGGCGCGGGTTGCTTTGTCAACACCAGCAACCACCCACCTTCCGGAATGCGGAAACATAAGCCCGGCAATGTAAAGCCTGTCTTATCTCGACAGTTCAATGGACTGGAGCAGCCCGATGGCCGAAATTACAATTTTTTCCCCGCCGACACTCGGCAAGCCGCGCGGCCAATATTCACAAGTCACCAGCGTAACAGGGGCGGAGAAGACGTTCTACATCGCTGGTCAGCTCTCAGCCAACGCAGCGGGTGAAATCATCGGCGCTGGCGATTTCGATGCCCAGTGCACACAAATTTTCCTGAACATCAAAACGGCGTTGGAAGCATGCGGACTAGGGTGGGGTAATATCGCGCAGTTCACGACCTATCTTGTTGATCCAAGAGACATTGAAAAATTCATGGCCTTCCGGCTGCGGGAATTCCCCGACTTTTTTACAGATGGGCGCTATCCGCCGAACACGCTGCTGATTGTCTCGCGGCTCGTCGAGGAGCCGTTTCTGGTGGAGGTACAGGCAGTCGCTGTGGCCTGAAACGGCCGCTTCGACTGCAGCCCAGCCCGAAAATTTGGTCGATGCGACCGTATTTGTAACAATCGCCTTATTTTCCTCTGCCAATTGGTTTCCTGCAAGGCAACGGGTCGCCTCTGGAACTGTCGCATGAGGCCGGCCGGACCGCCTCGGTAGTGGTCTTTAACGCGTTGCTGAGAGCCAGGCTAAATGTTTAGTACTTGTTGCCTGGATATTAGCTGGCCTGAGCAAGACGTGCCGCTTATATAACCAATATTCGCTCAATTTTATAAACATCCGCATGGCGGAAAACTTAAGATGATGCGTTGACGGGCACCTTTCCACTTCTGTATACAAAATACGAATACGAATTCAAAATTTTGATGCTTCCGAAGGAGATGGCTGATGACTGTCGATGCCTTTGCCGCCACCAAAAACGATGTCCGGCCACTGACCGGTGCCGAGTACCTGGAGAGCCTGCGGGACAGCCGCTCCGTTTATATTTACGGCGAACGAGTCGCCGACGTCACTAAACATCCTGCATTCCGGAATTCGTCACGCATGGTGGCGCGGCTATACGACGCGTTGCACGCGCCGGAGACGAGAGACGTGCTGACCTGTCCGACCGATACCGGCAATGGCGGATTTACCCATCGGTTTTTCCGGGTTGATCGCTCCGCCGAGGAAGTCCATGGCACCCGGGATGCGATCGCTCAATGGGCGCGCATCACCTACGGCTGGATGGGCCGCTCGCCGGATTATAAAGCCTCCTTCACCGGCACGCTCGGCGCAAACAATCAGTTCTACAAAGGCTTCGAGGATAACGCGCAAGCCTGGTACAAAAAAACCCAGGAGTGTTGCCTTTATTTAAACCACGCCATCGTTAACCCGCCGATCGACCGGCAATCGGCACCCGAGCAGGTGCGTGACGTCTACGTCCATGTCGAGAAAGAAACCGATGCCGGCGTGATCGTCAGTGGCGCGAAGGTCGTGGCCACTGGATCAGCGCTGACCAACGTGAATTTCATCGGCTATTACGGGCCGACACCGCTAAAGGCCGAGGATATGGCGATCTTCGCGATGATCCCAATGGACAGCCCCGGCGTCAAACTGATCTGCCGCCCGTCTTACGAGTTGAACGCCGCCGTGGTCGGCAGTCCGTTCGATTATCCGCTGTCCAGCAGGCTGGATGAGAATGATTCAGTGCTGGTCCTGGATAAGGTCTTCATCCCCTGGGAAAACGTCCTGCTGTACCGCGACGTCGAGGCGGCGGCGAAGTTCTATGGCGGCTCCGGCTTTACCCATCGTTTCGCGCTGCAGGGCTGCACCCGGCTTGGCGTGAAATTGGACTTCATCGCGGGGCTGTTGCTGAAGGCGGTGGATCTGACGGGCACAGCGGATTTCCGTGGCGTGCAGGTGCAGGTGGGTGAGGTGCTGGCCTGGCGCAACATGATCTGGGCGCTGAGCGAGGCGATGTCCAGCGATCCGGAACCCTGGGTAAACGGCACCGTGCTGCCGAATGTCGAGGCCGCCGCGTCATACCGCGTGATGGCGCAGATCGCGTATCCGCGGATCAAGGAAATCATCGAGCAGACGGTGGCGAGCGGGCTGATCTACATCAACTCGCATTCATCCGACTGGTCGAACGATGAAATCCGCCCGATGATGGAGCGTTTTATGCGCGGCTCCAATGGTTATACCGGCGAGCAGCGCGTGAAGCTGATGAAGTTACTCTGGGATGCGACCGGGTCGGAGTTCGGCGGCCGGCACGAGTTGTATGAACGTAACTACGCCGGCAACAACGAAGCGACGCGGTTTGAAAACGTCGTCATGTCGACCGCATCGGGTCGGGTCGACGAGCTGAAGGCGTTCGCCGATTCCTGCATGGCCGAATACGACCTCAAGGGTTGGACGGTGCCGGATCTGATTAATCCGGACGACGTTTCATACCACACGCGTGCCAGACGCGACTGAGCCTGTTTCGGCAACTCGATAGGAGAAAAAAATGTTGGCTGGTTCTCATCCCCCGCATCTGGCGGGGCAGGTCGACGCGGTCGGCCAGATCGAGACGCGCGGTGTAGATTACATTCCGGATGCGGAGCGGCATTCCTCACCGTGGAACGTGTTCTGGATATTGATCGGTGCCAATCTGACGTTCGGATTGATCGTGCTGGGCTGGCTGCCGGTTAGTTTCGGCCTCGGCTGGTGGCCGTCTTTCTGGTCGATCATCGTCGGCGACGCGATCGGCGCGCTGATCCTCGCACCGGTCGCGCTACTGGGGCCACGCACGGGGACAAACGGGCCGGTGAGCAGTGGCGCGTTCTTCGGTGTGGTCGGGCGCATCCTCGGCTCGGCCATCGGCATTTTCGTCTCGGTCGGGTTTTATGCGCTGGCGGTATGGACCGGCGGCCAAGCCGCCGTGGCCGGCATGCACCGGTTGTTCGACCTGCCGAGCAATAATCTGGTGCTTGGCGTCAGCTATGCGATCATTGCCTTGATCTCCAGCGTTGTCGCGATTTATGGCCATGCCAGCATGGTGCTGGTGGAACGTCTGATGATCCCCATCGCGGGACTGCTGCTCTTGGTCGGCATATTTGTCTACGCGCCGCATTTTTCCGCCGGCTACGCCGGCGGCACTTATCTGCTGGGCTCGTTTTGGCCAACCTGGATTCTGGCGGTCACCATCGCGGCGGTGGCGGTGTACGGCTACGTGCTCTTCGTTTCCGACTGGACGCGTTATATTTCGCCTAAGAAACACAGCGAAAAATCCATTCTCTGGGCCACCTGGGCAGGTGGGTTCTTGGGCCTTTCACTACCGCTGGTATTTGGTGCCTATACCGCGGTGGCGATCCTGGGAACCAAGCTCGGTTATGTACCGGGGATTATTGCATTGTCACCGGTCTGGTATTTGTTTCCGCTGATCATCATTGGGATCATCGGCAGCCTGGGCCAGAGCGCGGTATGTCTGTACAGTAGCGGGCTGGACTTCTCCTCGATCGTACCATCTTTGAAACGGCCGGTGGCGACGTTCGTGCTGAGCATCATCGCGGTCATCTTGGTGTTCCTCGGCACCATGGTGTGGAATGCTGAAAACAGTGTGACCGCTTTCATTCAGCTGTTCGGGGTGTCCACGGCATCCTGGCTCGCGATCATCACGGTCGGCCACTTCAAGCGCGGCGGCTATTATGAGGTACATGACTTGCAGGTGTTCAACCGTGGCGAGAAAGGCGGTGTGTATTGGTATACCGGCGGCTGGAATTTTCGAGCGCTGGCCGCCTTCCTGGCCAGCTCACTGATCGGCATGCTGGCGCTGCAATGCAGTTTGTATACCGGTCCACTCAGCAACCTCGCTAGTGGAGTGGACTTAAGCTGGATCAGCGCCTTAGTGATCGGCGGGGTGCTGTACTACGCGCTGCTGACAATCTTTCCGGAGCATGAAGGCGTGCGCGGGGACATGCAAGCATCGGTACAGGCGGAGATTGCCGCCCAGCGGGGTGCCGCGGAGTAGCGGATCGCTTTTGGGCAAGAAAAAAAAGCCGAAAAACTTCTGAAAATGGGCCTCGGGCTTATCCGCCTGGCACCGTTCAAGATTGGCAAAGTTTTTCTGCTTCAACGCGATCGCGTTCTTTGACGGAAGGAACAACTTGCATGACCTTGCGGAGCGAAATCAGTCTGCCAGGCCAGGCGCCGGCGTTAAGCCATTATACCGACGCCGTCCGTTTCGGCGATTTGCTGTTCATTTCCGGCACCGTCGCGCTGGATGGCGCAAACAACGTGGTGGCGCCGGGTGATGTGGTAGGCCAGGCCGACCATATTCTGACAACAATGGGCCGAATTCTGGCGCAGGCGGGAGGCAATTTTGCCGATGTGCTACGGATGACGGTCTATCTGCTCGACGTCAATGATCGTACGCGGATCAATCCGGTGCGGCAGAAACATTTCGGTGTGGCAAAGCCGGCCAGCACGCTGATCGAGGTCAGCGCGCTCGCGGTGCCGGGGTTGCTGATCGAGATTGAGGCGGTGGCCGGCCTGCCGGCGGCGTGACCTCAATGATGCAGGCCGCGGTGAAGGCGGGTCATCCGGATGTTTCGGGCGCGACACTGGAGGCGCAGTATTTTATGCGCGGCGCCGTGCCGGAATGGCGGCAATATCTCGAACTGTGGGCGACGGATAGCGCCGCCGCCCGCAAGACGCTGCCGGGGACGTTGAATATCCAGTACGGCGTTTCGGGCGACGAAACCCTGGACGTTCTGCTGCCGGTAGCTCCCTTCGAGAATGCGCCAGTGCAGATTCTGATCCATGGCGGGTACTGGCGGGCGCTGCACAAGGATGATTTTACCTTCCTAACACCGCCGCTGGCGGCGGCAGGCATCGTTTCGGTCGTGGTGAATTACGCGCTCTGCCCCACGGTCACCATGTCGGAATTGACCGACCAGTGCCGGCGCGCGGTGCGTTGGGCCCGCGACCATATCACGGGCTTCGGCGGCGATCCGAACAACCTCCACCTCACCGGCCACTCCGCGGGCGCGCATCTGGCGGTGATGATGGCGCTGACGCCCGATCTTGCCGAGGTCATCCGCAGCGTGACCGCGCTCAGCGGGCTATATGATCTCGCTCCGGTGAGTCTGTGTTCGATGCAGCAGGATCTTCGCCTGACGCAAGCCGAAATCGCCACATTGTCGCCGATGGATAAGGCGTTGCCGGCCGGACTTAAACTTCTGCTGGGTGCCGGGACGGAGGAAACTGCCGCGTTTCTCTGGCACACCGACGCTTTCGGCGCGGCGGTTAATGCGAACGGGCTAAATTGCGTGGTCATCAAAATCCCCGACCATCACCATTATTCCGTGGTCGGCGCTTTATGCGAGGACGGTCCGTTGCGTCGGGCATGGCTGCAGATGTGCGGGAAATCAATAGTGTGAAAACGGCCGAAATTGCCGGCGCCGGACTTGCGGGTCTGGCGCTGTCCATCCGCCTCGCCCAGCTCGGCTGGCAGGTCAGCCTGCATGAACGCAGTGCCGATCTAAGGATGTTTGGCTCCGGCATCTGGCTGTGGGAAAACGGGCTGAAATCCCTCACCCTGCTCGGCGCCTACGAAGCGGCGACCCACCGTGCGAAAAAAGTCCGGGAATGGCGCGTCGCGGACGGCAACGGCGACGTGCTGATCTCCAAATACCTGCAAGGCGGCGACCAAATGCTGCTGCCGCCGCGCGCGGACTTGTACCAAGCGCTGATCGACCGCGCCGCCAAGCTAGGCGTGGCGGTGTTCACCTCGTCCATTGTCAATTCCGTGCGCCCGGAAGGTGTGCTGGTGCTGGAAAGCGGGGTGGAACGGAAAGCCGACTTGGTGGTGATCGCGGATGGCGCGTATTCGCGGTTGCGCGAAAACATCCTCGCCACTTCCTGGATGGATTTCGGCTGTGAGGGCGGGTTCCGGATGCTGGTCGATAAGCGTGACGGCGATCCGGAAGACATCATCACCGAATATTGGAGCGGCGCATGGCGTTGCATGTTCAACCCCTGCACGGATGGCTCGAATTATATCTATCTTGGCGGCCCGGTGCGGGACAAACGCGGGCGAGCCCGCCCCGTGGACGCGGATTTATGGCGCGGGCTGTTTCCAGGCGCCGGCAATTTGTTCGACCACGTGGGCGAGGTCAGCCGCTGGGACCGCATCGTCAATGTGCGGACCAGCCACTGGTCTGAAGGCCATGTCGCGCTGATCGGGGATGCCGCTCATGCGATGCCGCCAAATCTGGGCCAGTCCGCCAATATGGCGTTTACCAACGCGATGGCGCTGGCGTTGCGTGTCACCCATGCCGAAGACGTGCCGCAGGGGTTGCGCGACTGGGAGGCAGGGCAACGGCCGCTTACCGATCATGTGCAATGGTGGTCCTATATTTACGGCCTGATCATGTGCTACTGGCCAAAATCTCTGGAGCGGCTGCGCTCGGATGGAATCCGGCTGCTGGCGCGTTCTGAATGGTTCGACGAAGGGCTGCTGCGCGCGGCGCGGACCACACCGGCAGGTTATGAAGGCCCGCCGGTCACTGGATGACTACGGCGTGTTCGTGGGTTGAGGCCGATCGCTCTTATTGTCACACCAGATAGGCCGCATCATGCGCGCGGGTGATCTCCGGATCGCGATGCCGGCGCACTTGATATTCGACCTGCATGCCATCCGGGTCGCTGAGGAAGAAGCTGCGCTTCCAGGATTCCTCCACTCGGTGCGACACCGCGATGCCGGCGTCGGCCAGATGCGCCAGCGCCAAATCGAACGCCGCGTCGTCGTGCATTTCAAAGCTGGCATGATGATAATGTGACGAGTCGGACTTCACCAACACAAGCGAATCCGGGTAGTCCGAACGGCTGCCACGCAGCCAGATGACGTCCCCGCCCAGCGCGCTGCCGACGATTCTAAGGCCGCCGATGCTGGTATAAAATCCCGCATGCTGGCAATATCCGTGGTGGTGAGAACGGCGTGCAGCAGCCGCACCGGATGCACCGGCGCCGCATTCACTTGCAGCAGCAACGGCGTCCCGTTTGTCAGGCAAGTGGTGGAGCGGGCAGAGGCCGCGACATCCCAGCCTTCGGTGATCAGATCGACCTCGCCCTGCACAACCGCGCGCCAGTCGGGTACGGAATCAATCGTGTATTCCAGGCCGTTGCCATCGGGATCCGCCATATAGACGCTGCGGGCGATCTGGTGATCCACTGTTTCGCTGGTCGTAATTCCCGCTTTATGCAATTTCTCGAATACCGCCACCAATTCCGCCTCGGTCTCTATCTCCCAGGCGATGTGGTTCAGCCCGGCGGTGTAGCCGATCCCGGCGGGGAGTTGCAAAAAGCCGTTGCGGCCGTACCGTGCCTCGCCATCGGTCTTTTCCATAATTGCAACATCGTGATGGGTATGGCCGGTGCCGACGAACGCCGCCTTCAGATCCGGCTCCCAGAAGTCCAAGTGCAGCCCGCAGACCTGGTTATAAAAATGCCGCGATGCCGCTAAAGAGCCGACCCAGAGATTGACGTGGCCGATGCGGCGCGGTTGAAAAAAACCTTGGTCGTTCATCGTCGTCCCCGAGGCTGGAACAGCACGCAAATTTGCCATGTTCGGCAGCATGAGTCAATGAATATTGTATACAGTTTTGTTGCTTTCTAGCGCGGTCTTTGGTATCGAATAAGTGAAAATGCTCTTGGAGATCTGCTTTGACTGTGATTTTACCGATTCACCCCGAAACCCCGCTCCCAGAATATAATATGCCGTTTTTGCCGGCGGTCGCGACCACCGGCGGCAGGATTTTATGGGTCTCCGGCTGCGGGCCGATCCCACTTTATCACAAGCATCCGCATGTGCCGGCGGAAGAAGCATCCTGGTTGAGCGGCAGCTTCCGCGACCAATTCGATCGCACGATGGACAATGTGAAAAAGGTTCTGTCAGCCGGTGGCGGCACGCTGGAGTCGGTGGTGAAGATGACCGTATACTTGACCGACATGTCCAAGCAGAATGAGTTGAACGATGCAATTTTCGACAATTTCGGGCGCGAGAACCCGCCGCCGCGAACGCTCGTCGGAGTGGCCAGCCTGTCGCACAAGGATATGCTGATCGAGATCGACGTGACCGCCGTCGTCTGATTGCGAACCGCGGAAGAACGATCTATCCGATGCCCGATGATATCGCTCGCGGATTCGCTCCAAATCAGCCGCGGCGTACGCAGGTGCTGAAATTGGCGCCCGCCGGGCTCAGCCGGATCTCTACTTCGCCACCACAATCGCTGCCGGAGGTGATCTGCGAGGCGCTGCGCGAGGCGATCGTGTCCGGCGCGCTCGTGCCGGGCCAATTGCTCCGGCAGGAGGAACTGGCCGGCCGGTTCCAGGCCAGCCGAGTTCCTCTGCGCGAGGCGCTGCAGCAATTGCAGGCGGAAGGTCTGGTGGTACTGCGGCCACGGCGCGGCTACGTCGTGGCAACCCTGGATGGGCGCCAGTTATTCGAGATTCTGCAGTTGCGCATCCTGGTGGAAGGCCATGCGGGATACGTGGCGGCACTAAACCGCACTGCGACCGATGTGAAAGCGCTGCAATCCTGCTTGAGTGCCATGGACCGGCTACCCTTGACGGGGCTCACCCAAGCGCAAATCAGCCGCTGGTCTCTGCTGAACCAGCAATTCCATGATATTTTGGTCGCGGCCGCGGACTGCCCGCATTTGAAGCAGATCGCCGGCAATCTGCGTTCGAAAATCGAAGCCTATATCCGGATGGAAATCGCCTTCGTGGATTGCCTGGGCGAAGCCCATGCCGATCACCATGCGATTTTTGCGGCTTTTCAGGCTGGCGATGCTGGCAGCGTCTCCATCCTGTGCCGTCTGCACGCGGAGGCCACGGCGAAGCGTTTCGTGCAAGCGCTGAGCGCGCGCGGACTAGTAAGCGGACTGCCGGATCGCGACGTGACCGATCTCGGCCCCGCCGCCATCCTCGAGCCTGTTGCCGCACGGGTTGTGGTAAAGCCCGAAGACTAACCGGCCATCTGCTCAGCGCCGCGGTGGCCGCCGGCTCCAGGCGTTTACTTAGCCGTTGCGAAGCTGTGGGCGTCCTGCTGAGTTTTTGCCGCCGGCGGATCATAAGCGATGTAGCCCATGCCGCAGATCCACTCCATCACCGCTTCATAGCCGACGATATGCGCCGGCGCACCGCCCATGGCGCCCATCACGCCCATCCAATTGAGAATTTCATGGCCGCCGTGGCCGCCACCTTGTTCGATGTCTTCAAAACTCATCGCGGTCAGCGCCTTGACATCGCCATGTCCAAACGCCTCGATCACTTCGCGGTCCCAATGCGCGTTGACCAGCGGGTGCTGCGTACGCAACGGCCACTGCATTTTGGCGGCCATTTGGATCTCATAGCGTGCCAGATCGGAATACAATTCCGGGTCTTCCTTCACGACTTCCCGGCCCTCGGTTTGATAGCGTTTCATGCGCTGCAAGAATTCGTCATCTTCCGGCGCGCCTTCCGTCCACACCGGCGGCCAGTGCGACAGCCCGCCGGTGGCAAGCAGCGCTACGCGGGTATCGTCCTGCAGCACGTCGATCACGTTGCGGATGGCGGCGCCGAAATCATAGGCCCGCTGCATCGTCGGCAGCGGCGGCGAAAACACGTTGGTGTAGACCGGTAGGACCGGAATATCGAATTCCGGGTTGACGAAGGAAAGCGGTACCATGAGGTTGTTGCCGTATTCAATCTCGCCCATCCGCGCGACGTCAAAACCCTGTTTCACCAGACCGCGCAACAGCGCCTCGCCCAACGCCGGCATGCCTGGCAGCACAATTTTTCGATCGAATTTCAACGCCTCCATCATGTAGTCGGCCGGCCCGCTATGGCTCTGCGCGATGCCGATGGCGAAGGTCGGCATTAGGTTGCGAAAATGGTTTTCGAAATGGTCGTCCAGGAACGCGAGGATCACATCCGGCTTCGCGGCCTTGAGGCGGCGTTCACACTCGGTGTGATAGGCGGTGATTTTCCCACGCATCTCGGCGGATGGCGCATCGGGCCAGCCGAGCACGCCGGGCGCGTGCGACATGCTGAGGGCGGTAACGATTCGGGCCATGGCAAGTCTCCTTACATTATATACGCTTATACAAAGCAAAATCCGGTAGGCAGACGCTTTATCGCATGGCGGAAATTTCGGCCGCTCAGGCATAAGCCATCAGATCTGCCGGCAATGCGCTGCGCCCAACCGGATTTTCATCTCGGCGGCGAGAAGTCGCGGCTCGTCGATCTCCAGCGCGACCGACGGGCACCGAGGTCAGCCGATAGTACAGGCACTGAAGGCTCAGCGCCAACACATCAACCAGGAAATCATCCTGCTCCAGCAGTCGTCCTCAGCCGGCGCCTCGGCCACTACGAGTGAGAGACTCGCCCGCTTCGCCAATGTCATGCGCGATGCGATGGCGAGCAGCGATCCGAACTTCTGGAAGGCGTGTCTACGGCTGTTCGTGGACACCATAACGGTGAATAATGCGGAGGTTGCCATCACCGGCCCAAAAGCCGCACTGGCCAAGGCCTGCGCCTGGATGATCTGCCGCCAGCCGCTGCAGTGGTGCCCAGTTTTGTTCGCAGCATGGCGTCCCCGGCGGGAGGGCAATTCATCAGCCGTCAACCATCAATTCGCCATCTTTAACCTATTGATCTAGAATAATAATCGAGCATATTGTATGTAACCATAACAAGTGTGGCCTCTGGTTACATACCAAGGCTTGACGCCCACTCTACCCCTATGTAGAGTTACCATCATGGATCAGAATGATTTGCGTATGTCCGGCCCCATGCTGAAGGTGCTCCGCACAATTCTGGACGCCGCTGGAGACGAATTATCGGGGGCGCATATAGGGCGTGAGGCAAACCTAAAATCCGGCACCCTCTACCCGATCTTGATGCGATTTGAAGCTAACGGGTGGCTGATAAGTAGGTGGGAAGTTGAGGTCCCCCAGAACCTCGGGCGGCCCCGCCGAAGACTATACAGGCTTACAGGCTTTGGTCGGTGCCGAGCGGTGGCGGCCCTTTACGAACTCGCACCAGCCTCCGGGAGACTGTCATGGGCCTGATCGGAAACGTCTGCCTTGTAGTGGTTCCGATTGTTGCCGGCGTAGCTTCAACCTTGGTGGCGGCCGAGTTTGAGGACTGGCAGCCTTCAATCGTGAGGCGCATTCTCTCCATCGCCGTCCAAAAGTTGCCGGTAGAGCAACAAGAGCGGTATGCGGAAGAATAGGCAAGTTATGTGGCGGACATGCCGGGAAACGTTTCGAAAGTTATTGAAGCCTTCGGGTGCCTATACATTTCCTGGAACAAAACACGCCGCCCGAGGCCTTACGGTTTTAGAGACCTGCTGTTCCGTTCACTTAATCAGGATCGAACATGGCTAGTCGATTCCGCTATGGTCGCTTTCGAGTTGCATTCCGAGAGCATGGAAAAAGAAATGGCCGCCGCGGCGAGGTCTTTTACTTTCCAAAGCATCACTAACCGGGAAATTCTGGCGATGCGCCTGCGACTCCTAAGGGCGCTTCTAAAGGGAGAAGTCCCCTATGAGCTTGGCTATTCGTTCGGCCGTGTTGCCGGAAGAACGCAGATCATCATCAAGAAGGCAACGGGAATTGACCTTTGGCCCCTTCAAAGGACGCCGGAATCAATGAAGATACACCGGGCAGCGACCTTGCTCTTGCTTAGAAGAAAAAAATGAGCACCGGCAAGTAAATCCTCCGGCCGCCGGCCCACTCCTGCGTGCCCATCCGGCCCCGTGGCCCCACCTGGAGAGCCGCCGGCCCCGCCCCCGGCCTACCCCCCGGCGGTCCCGAATTACAGGCGCGCCCGGCCGCGGATTTTGGGGAAACTTTTCGTCGCGCCCAAAGTCGGACTACGACGATTAACAACAATAGGTTTAGCAGCAATTTGGAATGACTTTGGAGGGACACCCGGTGGTCCTACTTCCGTGTCATGATCTGCAATCTGGCGGAAAACTGCGCGATCAATCGTGTCCATAATGTCGTGCGATCAATCTACGATCTGTCTACAATCATCAGCTGTTCGTCATCGTGCTTTGTCGTGTGGACGTGCACGACGCAGTGACCATGACGACACTGACCAGGCGAACATGAGCCGCCAAAACCGGGCCAAGCCGAGCACGGCTCAGATGAACGGGTGAACGGTTCGCCGTGGATCACCTGAGGGGTGAACAGGTCCACCGCGCGGGATGACGTTGCGGGACAGCCGTGTTGCCGCCGCCGATGAGTCACTAGGGCCTGCTCATGTGGCACGTCGGCAAACTATCTGAGAATGTTCCACAAGAATGGTGTTGACACTGTGGAACATGATGTGTCATAGCCTCTTAAACACGTAGACACAGGAGAGGCAGATGCAAATCGGGTACGCCCGCACATCAACAATCGAGCAGGAGGCGGGCCTGGCAGCCCAAGAGCGCGACCTGAAGGCCGCCGGGTGTGACCGGGTGTTCAGCGAGAAGGTTAGCGCAACGGCTGCCAAACGGCCTCGGCTTGAGGAGGCGTTGGACTTCGCCCGTGAGGGGGACATTCTATGCGTCACCAAGCCGGACCGGCTGGCGCGGTCTGTAGCGGACCTTCTGACCATTGAGGCCCGGCTGGCTGGCAAGAAGGTGGCGCTGCGCGTGCTATCTATGGGCGGGTCTGAATTGAACACACAAGGGCCTACGGGTCGGCTCATGCTGACGATGCTCGGTGCGGTGGCCGAGTTCGAGCGTGCTTTGATGTTGGAGCGGCAACGCGAGGGGATTGCCAAGGCCAAAGGTGAAGGCCGGTACAGGGGCCGCGCCGCAACGGCCCAGGCCCAGGCTGCCCAGGTGAAGCTGCTTCATGCGGATGGGTTGGGGCCGGTGGAGATCACCAAGCGGCTGAAGGTGAGCCGGTCATCCGTGTTTCGCATCCTAAAAGGTGCGGGTACGCCCAGGGCGGTGGCCGAGATATCTTAGGTTTACCACATCTAGCGTTGAAAACAATAATCGGCACAACATGCAGGGGATTATTATGAGCAGCACATCCGAGACTTGGGGACACTCTTTCGATCTTATCGACCTAGAAGCCGCTCTGGCCTTCGCTGAAGACCACAATCTTCCGGTCCACATTGAGCACGCCCATGAGGGAGCGCCCGAAGTCATTCACGTCGAGGGCCGCTACTCCGCCCGTTCGAACCCTTATCAGTTCATGGTGTGGCGCGCCGATGCCCTAGAGGGCCACTTTGCCGTCTCGGAAGGCGAAGTTGAGGGCTGCGAACGGCGGCTATACTTCGCGGACCTGACTGCCGCTTTGAGGTTCTGCAAGGCGCAGCGCGGGGCCGACTGGCCGGATGCTGCTGCCTAGGGTCACAGTCCGCGCCGGGCGGGCGTGGCAGCGTGTCTCATCGGCCTTCGGCGCGGCGCTTTGCGGCCATGCGGGCTACCGGCCGTCCCCAGGGGGCTAGGGCACCCTCCATTATATTTTTCATACCCCCATTACCGCTAGGGAGAGACATGCCAGCTACAGCCGTGTCCCCTACCCCTTTGAGGGCCACTGGGGGCGTATCCGGGAACAACTTGAAGGGTTCGGCCTGGAGCCTAAGAGAAGCCGAAACGCTAGACCTCCTTTTCGTCGCGGTGGCCCCTGAAGCGCGCGCCTTGGGTGCCGCTCTCTTGCCCCTGCTAGAAGCCACCGAGGCCCGCACCCGGCCACGAGGACCAAAGGAGCGCGCCAAGGCCGTGGAGGCGCTGGACGCGGTACTGGGCGGTGTCCTCACCGCAGCCCTCACGAAATGCCGCATGGTCCACCGGGCGATGTCCCGGAGTAGCTTTGAGGGGCGCATTGGCTACCGTGTGGCGAAGCAGACGCTAGACGGGCTAACGCGGGCCGGCTTCCTGGTCTGCTATCCCGGCATCCGCTTCCTGCGTTCCGGCGCCGGCGGTGACGATGTTGCCGCTGGCATGACGACGCGATATGCGGCCTCCGATCACCTCTATGCCCTCGCCGCGTCTCGCGGGATCACCGCGGATAATGTGAGCGTGGCCTACGTCCGCACCTATCCGTCTTCACCGCCCAAGGTCCCGCATCTGCTCACGCTACGCTCAATAGACGCGCGGCGGGGCAGGACCTCGCGCGGCGGTGGTTTGGGTGTCCCGCTCGCCATTGGTGCGAAGGACGCAACAGCATCCGCGCTTCGCGCCCAAGTGAAGCTCGCCAACGTAGCGTTAGCCGGGTTCCGCTGGGGCAATTGCCAGCCGCCGAGAGTTTACCGGGCGTTTCGGGAGGATTGGACTTTCGGTGGCCGTTGGGTCGTGGCCGGCGTCGCGCCACTGCAAACGATGTCCGCCGCCGCGCGGCTTCTCGTCACCATAGATGGCGGCAGCGTTTCGGAAATTGACGCAACCGCCTCACAACTTACGATCTTGGCCGGGCTTTCCGGCATCGCCCAGCTACCCCCTGACCCCTACAGCCTGCCCGGCTACAGCCGCAACGCCGTCAAACGCGCCGTCATAGTCACCCTTGGCAACGGTAGGCTGCTAACGCGGTGGCCTCAGCGGACACTAGAGGATTACCCCGAGCTGGCCGATGTGGACCTGAAGGCTCTCACGGTGGCTCTGGCTGCGGCCTACCCGTTCATTTTGGACCCCGGCGAGGGGCTGGGCGTGAGCCGTGAACGTGTGGCTTTGCGGTTGCAGGCTATCGAAGCGTCAATCTTGACGCGGGCACTCCTTCCGCTTTGGCAGGATCGTGTTCCGGCGGTACCTCTACACGACGGTATTCTGTGTCCGGCTGGGCACGCCGCGCGCGTCGTTTTGGCCCTAAAAGCGGCCTATAGCGAAGGCGCATCCGGCGCGGTTGTCGGGGTCACGCCGCCCAGCATAGGGCGTGGCTGGCCTAGGAAGGTCGCACAGCGCGTCTAGCTGGGTTCGCGGCGAGCACTGGCGGGGTACAACGGCGGGGCTGTAGGAGTCCCTAAAGCGGTCGCGGTTTTCTGATGGCTAAGGGGGTTATGTGGCTCCCCAAATGCACACACAGTCATTTTGTCCTCGCCAAATGACGCAACTGATGGCTGGGCGGCCTAAGTTTTTTGTTTGACCGCCAGCACGCCCTCCATTTTCACAATCGAATAGGACTTTCCTCATGGCCTCTCCCGCCACCACCGGGCGCTTCGCGTTCCGCGCGACACTGCGTGACCTTCAGCATCTCGAAACGATTGCCCTGGCCCTGCGCAACTCTGGCCGGCCTTTTGCCACGCGCACCGACGCCCTCCGCCTATGCCTCGCTGTCGCTGCTGCGGACCCTGCCTCGCTCCAGGCGGTTGCAGCAAAATGACTTCCCCGCTTCAAAGTCCATGCGTAACCCGCGTTCACACGAAACGGTTTACGGAAAACGGCCAGCAGATGATCCGCGTGCCTTTGTTTGGAAAACGTGCCCTTGGCCGCTCCTTTGTCTTGGATGCCGATGTCTGGCGGGCTGGCCGCCAAACTGGCTGGCCGGCGGGCTGGATAATCAACTACGACGGCAAATCGGGGCGGGAGTACGTGGTGTCTTTTTGCAAGCCCGTGTGTAGCGGGAACAAGCCGGCGGTTCTTGCTCGTATCATTGCCGGCGCGCGTGCCCGTGAGGTGGTCTCATACGTCGATAACAACACATTTAATCTTCGGGCTGCTAACCTACGGAGAGGCCGAACAGCCCCGATGCCATGCGTCTCCTATTTGGAGGTTGAGGAAGCTGAAGACGAAGCGATTTTAACGCCCGTAGGGGCACCACCGGCCGCAGCTGGCCCCGATGTACCTCCAAGCCCCATTGAGGCCCTCCAGCCCTCTCACGTTGCCCCCAGCGAGTCGATTGTGGGTGCGCCCGACGTGCTGCCCTACTGCCACGCGCCCGGTGTCACTTTGGATGACCTGTTGGGCCGTCCGCCCGCGTAGTCGCGCACCTCACAGCATCCCCCCGACACACAATGAACACCGCCAGCCGCGTGCTGACGGCAAAGGATATTCCATGCCCACACAACCCACACCGCCCCCGTTCGCCCCAAACGCAAAACTTCCGGTTTCGCCCTTTGCGGCAGCCGATAAGCCCTGGAGTCCGCCAGCCGGCGACACTCCGGCCAGCCAAGCCGTTCCGGCGGTTTCGCCCTTTGCGGCGGGCGATAAACCCTGGAGTCCGCCAGCCGGCGACACTCCGGCCAGCCAAGCTCCGGTTTCGCCCTTTGCGGCAGCCGATAAACCCTGGAGTCCGCCAGCCGGCGACACTCCGGCCAGCCCCGTGTCCACAAGCCCCCTAGACGCTGCAAGAAACTCCGCCGGCAACATCGTGTCTGGCATCGGGCGATTTGGCGATGTCGTAGATCGCGCCATATCCCGCTCTTCTCCGGCTTGGCTGGCGCGCGCCACTGGGGCAACCGGCGATCTTGCGGGGGGAGCGGATCAGGCGGTGATTGATGCCGGCGCGGCAATCAGTGGCCCGAACACGTATCAGCCGGCACCCGTGCATCAACTAGGCGCAGACGTGCTGGGCGGGCGGCCACTTGCTGCACTAAACGATGCTGGCGGCATCATCGCCGGGGCCGCACCATACGCCGCCACCGCTCTCATTCCAGGTGCCGGCCCGCTGCTGCTAGGTGCGTCCGGGGCTGGGTCTACATAGCCGCCCGTGAGGCCGCGAAGGGCACAGCCTCGCCATCCTTCGGGGACGTCGCCGCCGGAGCGGCTTCAGGCGTGCTAAACGCGGCCGGCGGTGGCGTTGCTCACGGCCTGGCATCGGGCGTTCTCAGCGATGCCGCACGTCGCGCGCTTGGGCCGGTGGCCGATAGCGTTGCGGGACGCGTCGGAATTTCTGCGGCCACTGGCGGCGCACTTGGCGCGGGCAATGCCGTAGTGAACACGGCGGGCACGGGGCAGATGACTCCCGCAAGTGTAGGCAGCGCGGCGCTGGAGGGAACGGGGACGGGCCTGCTCGCCGGAGGCACGTTGCAAGGCCTTTCAGCGGCGGGCAGCGCGCTTCGCACTGTCGCGGCGGAACGCGGCGCGGCTGATTTACATCCCGATCAAGCGGGTTCGATCATCCGTGTCGCCGATATGGCCTCCACCCGTGTAGCCGCGTCAAAAGCGGCGGGCCAGACAATCACCCCGGCGGCGGCGTTGAACACTATCGGAAGCCAGCTCCACGGCGAGCTTCAGGCGCACATCATGGGCTTGAAGTCGTCTGGCCAGCTATCCGCCGCGAACAGCCAGGCAGTCATTGCGCCCCTCATGGCTCAAGCCGCAGCCGGCACATTACATCCCGCCGATGCGGCAATTACTTCATCGCCGCTTGGCCAGCTCGGCACACTCGGCCTGCCTGCCTCCAGTGTGGCAATTCTGAAGGACGGGCTGCTAGACCTGAGTACCGTGAACAACTCCGGCGGGGCAGGGCGCGGACTTGTCGCACCCGTCATGGAGAAACTGACCGGGGCCGGTGCTGCCCGTGTCGCGGAGGCCACGCTCGGCACTATGGCCGGGTTCCACACCGCCGGCATTGAGGGGGCGGCTTTGGGTGGTATGGCCGGAACGGTGCTGCCTTTGGTGGCCGGTGCAGTGGCGCGCGGGATGGATCGCGTGATCGGTGCAAACGCGCCTCCCGTCATGGCGCAGACAGCCAAGGCATCGGCGGCGCTGCGGGCGGCGGGCCTACCTACGCCCACGTCATCCCTAGATGCGCTTCAAGTGGCCCGGCAGTCGGAGGCGGACAACGCGGACTCCGCATGGACCCCAGAAGCAGCGGGCGCCGCGAAGGCGGCCTCAAATCAGGCGGGGTTGATTGCGAAGCTGGGGCCGTCACATCCCGTGGGAGCCGCCGCGTTGGCCGCACTGCGGGCCGGCGGAAATGATACCCTGGCGACCCAAGCCCTGACACAATACGATGCCATGGGCGGAGTGCGATCAGCCCAAGCGGCGGGTGCGGCTCACGATATGGCGACGGCTCACCAGCTCAATCTCGACGCGGCCGGGGAGACACCCGGCGGCGGCTTTGGGATCGACGCCATAAACGCGGCGGGCAACGAAGCTGCACAAAAGGCGCGCGCCACCATGCGACTTGCCGGCGGCGCTTACGACATCGGCGCGGGCGGCAACCGGGTGGCGGGCGGTGCTAGCGGGCCGGGCGCACTACAGGCAAGCACAGACTCACAGAGCGCGCCTGAGGGCCTTCCGGGCACTTTCGGGACCACCAGTGCCAGCTGGAACGCCGCGACTCCGAGCCCCTCCACAGAGGTTCGCAGCGGACTCCTTGGCCTGTCCTCCCACCTGGGCGGAATGGCCCTCTGGAACCATGGCGTAACGCTATCGCCGAGTGACCTTCAAGCCGGCCTAACCAGCGCAGCGGCGGCGGGCAAACTAAGCCCGGCTCAATTCGATGTGCTAAACCAACATTTAATCGCCGATGCGCCCCTACATCATGTGGGAGGCGCGGCTGACGATGCGATGAACGCAATCCTTTCGCACGCCCTAGCAACTAAAACCGGTGGCGACATTCCGCCAGTGGCGACCGGTGCCCGTTCCGGGGGCAGCGATAGTCCGCCAATCTACTCGCCAACGCGATACGCCAACACGGTCACGACCAACCAGAACCACCTAAACGACATCGCATCTCAGGCAGATGCGACGGGCGATAAGGAGCTGGGCGACCTTGCTAGGCAACTTCGCGTGACCGGGAGCGTCCCGTCGAGGCAGGCGTTGCGCGACGGCGTGGTGAAGGCTCGGTTGGGCCGTGGAGACATTGCCGGTGCTGCACGGGTGCGGGCGTTGTTGCCCGATGCGCTCGTGAACGCCGGCGGCAAGTAGAAACGACACGGGCGCAGCATTGTAGGGCACGTAAAGGCCCTTCGGTGCTGCGCCTGTTTGTAAAGATAACCGGACTTCCAGCCTGAAACGATCTCACTTACTACGTTGCAGGCAAAGGTATTCGTGATCCGACTTCGTGCCCTCTTTTTCCGGACCTTTCTCCACCCGAATGTAGCCGCACGCTTCCCAACCTTGTGGTATTGGCTGGGGCAGCACGTCGAACATTAGGACGGTTCCAACTGGCAAAGTGTCCATGGCTGGGAGGGGCGGAGGGTAGCCTGCGATAGCGGGTGCGGCTATCATTATCGGTGCCACCAAACTTAGTGCTAGTAAAACGAACTTCATAATTATCTCCTCTGCCGGAGGTAAATCTGACGCACATTTCGGAGTCGGTGGAAGTGTCTCTACGCTGCAACCCTGCTCAGCCGCTCAATATCGCAAATGACCTAGACCGTTTGAAGGCCGGCGCAGTTCGTAACATCATAGGGCGCAACCCCGCCGTATCGTCCAGCGCCTTGCCGAGATCGGCCGAGAAGCCCAGCCGCACGACATCGGCCACCGCGTCACTGAGGCGGGCCAGCTTGGGTAGCAATTCGCCGGACAATTCTGGCCGGCCCAACCGGGACCAATCAGAATAAACGTCGAGGGCAAGGTGGCCTTGGCCGTGGCCTGCAAGCCGCGCAATCATGCCATCGTCGATCCTACCGCCTGCGTTCTTCGCGGTCTCGGCGGCAGTCTGAAAGGAGCGGCGCAGCGAGTAAAGATCGACACCCTTAGCAAGCGGTAGCAGGCGGCGGCGAATATGGACAAAGCGCGTAGCAATTGTTTTGGTCCTACTATCATCGCCACCCTGCATGGGCACCTCAGGCCACAGTGACGCGCCGGGGGAGGTATCGGGCAGGGATGCGAGCCGTGCCGCTATCACCGCCTGGGCGTGTTCGTGAAGTGGCATAATCCGCTTGGCGTTTTTCGTCTTCCCCGCGCCGTCTCCGGTTGCCAAAGCAACGGCAGTGCCTCCAGCAATGACATCCGCCACATGGAGTCCGAGCAACTCCCCAGGCCGCGCCCCGGTCAGCACTAGAAGCCTGATTAGGTCCCAGAATGTCGCTGCGTAGCCGCCGCTATTGGGTGCCAGGCCAGCTGCGCCCGCACTTATCAGCGTCACTAATTCCGCCGTGGTGTACCCCCGTTTGGCGACACTTACCGGCCCCAAAGTTTCACGCCGCGCGCCAAGGTGGGCGGTCTGGTCAGACCAAGGGTTTTGCTCGGCATACCCGCGCCGAACTGCCCACCGCCAAAGGCCGTTATAGGCGGATGCCTCACGCTTTACCGTGGCTGGGCTGGTGAGGGTGCAGCAATGGGCTAGGAAATCACCCGCCAGCCGCCGCGTCACCTGGCCGATACCAACGCCCTCCAGCGACGGCCAGCCCTCACGGTCCCGGAGGAAGACCTCCAGCTTACCAAGCGCGGCCTCATGGCCCCGGATGGTCTGCACCCGCCGGGAACTGCCGTTCAGCGTGGCAAGCCATTGGCGCCGGCCTTCCGCGATCGTCATGCCTTCGCCTAGCGCGACATTGAGAAACTGGCGGGCCACGTCGGGACCGCGAACGGCGGCGATGTGCTCTGCCTCGTCGCTGATGGCTTCCCGCTCTACCTCCGCGTACAGCACCGGCTCCGGGGGTTCATCCGGGTTAGCCGTGGTATGATAGCCGATCACTTGGCCGCCCCGCGTTTCCAAGGCCGTCCGGCGCTCTACCGCGCGGGTCATCCAGTCGGCCGTCCAGTCGGAGCCTAGTGGCCGCTTTCCAGCTCGGCGGAGGGCCGCGTCGATCTCGGCCTGGATGGCCGCCAGGGCCTCATGCCGGCGCTGCTTAGCCTGGCGCGGATCGGCGGTCGCGAGTGTCTTGACTACCTCACGCTTGATGCCGCCAGCCGCGCCGAGGGCCTTCCCCACGTCTGCCCAGCGGGCCGCTGGGACCCTGTAGCGAGCATAGTACGTCTTCCCTCGGAGGATCACGTTTTCCATGCTGGACGCATAACATGGCGCGGCCGGGATGTAACCATCAACCTGTAACCAGCGGCTACATGCCAGTCAAGCTGCGGCCGCATAACACACTGATTTTGCTCTGTTTTCGCAGCATGGCGTCCCCGGCGGGATTCGAACCCACGGCCCCAGGATTAGGAATCCTGTGCTCTATCCTGCTGAGCTACGGAGACGACGGGGCGGTTTTAGCGGGTCGGCCAAGATTATGAAACCGGGCTGGCGGCTGGGCTTTCTGCGTTCAGGCGGTAGCCGCCGCCTTCGGTCAGCAACAGGCGGGAAGCGGAGGGGTCGGCCTCGATCTTCTGGCGCAGCCGGTATACATGGGTTTCTAATGTGTGGGTGGTGACGGCGGCGTTGTAGCCCCAGACTTCGTTCAGCAGCACCTGGCGGGCGACCGGCTTGCCCGCGGCGCGATAGAGAAATTTCAGGATCGCAGTCTCCTTGTCCGTCAAACGGATCCGCTTGTTCTTGATCGGCTCCTGCAACTGCCGCACAGACGGGCGAAAGATGTAAGGGCCGATATTGAACACCGCATCCTCGCTGTTTTCAAAACTCCTCAGCTGGGCGCGCAGCCGGGCCAGCAGCTCATTCAACCGGAACGGCTTGGCGATGTAGTCGTTGGCGCCGGAGTCAAGGCCACGCACGACATCCGCTTCCTCGGCCGAACCGGTGAGCATGATGATCGGCATTTTCACCCCTTGCCGCCGGAGCCCTCTGCAGAAGTCGGCGCCATCGCCATCCGGCAGGCCGACATCAAGTAGCAACGCGTCGAACCGGGCGCCGTCTGCGGCCAGGCCGGCATGGGCTTCGGCCAGTGTACTGGCTTCCGCCGGTTGAAACTCGCCAGTCTGGATCAGCTGCTCGATCAGGGCGGCACGCAGCGCGTCATCGTCGTCGATCACCAAAATGGGATGCTTGCCGGACATCGGGGCGTATCTCCTTCTACTTCCAGAACATATAGTAACGATTCCGCAAAGTGTCAGGACCGCATGTCTGGCTTTGGCCAACCATCAGCCTTATTTAGGATAAATGGCATCGGGATTAAACGAAGCGGCGGCGAGCCTGGGCACACCGCGTACGCGCGCCGTGCATCGCGCCATCGCGGAGGCGCGGCGGGGCGTGCCATTGGTGCTCGCGGCGCGTTGGCCGTTGATCGTGGTGCCTGCGGAGACGGTGGGGGCGGAGGGGCTGAGGCTGGTGGACCTGCTCTCCGCCGGCGAAGCGAGCCTGCTGCTGGCGCCGTCGCGCGCCGCCGCCGTACTTAAACATGAGGTGGAGGCATCGGCCGACGCGATTGCGCTGCGCCTAGCGCGCCCACTGATCGACGCGGCGACGCTGAAACGGGCGGCCGACCCGACGATGGAACAGATCCTGCCGGCTTTCGAGACGGCGCCGGTGCCGGCGGCGGCGGGAGCCGCACTGGCACTGGGCAAGCTCGCCCGGCTGCTGCCGGCGATGGTCGCCGCACCGGTGCGGCCGGGCTGGGCCAGCCTGCCGATCGGCGCGGATTTGCTGACGGTGCCGGCCGATGACCTGCTGGCCTATCCGCGGCTGCTGGCGGCGTCCCTGAACAAGGTGGCGGAGGTGGCGGTGCCGCTGGACGCGGCGCCGGATGCGCGGCTCATCGCGTTCCGGGCGCTGGACCAAGGGATTGAACATATGGCAATCCTGATCGGCGAACCGGCGGCGGAGGCGGCGCCGCTGGTGCGAATCCATTCCGAATGTTTTACCGGCGATCTTCTGGGCTCGTTGCGATGCGATTGCGGGCCGCAATTGCAGGGTGCGATTGCGCGCATGGCGGCGGCGGGCGCCGGGGCGGTGCTGTATCTGTCGCAAGAGGGACGGGGGATCGGGCTGATCAACAAGCTGCGCGCCTATACGTTGCAGGATGGCGGGCTGGATACGGTGGACGCAAACCGGGCGCTTGGTTGGGAGGCCGATGAGCGCAACTTCCAGATCGCCGCGGCGATGCTGCGCCAACTAGGAATGCCCAGGATCAGGCTGCTGACCAACAACCCGGAGAAAGTCGCGGCGCTGCAGGGTTGTGGGATCGAGGTGGTGGAGCGCGTGCCGCATGAGATGAGCCCGAATGGGATCAATGACAGCTACTTGGCGACGAAGGCGCTGCGGTTCGGTCATCTGATTGGTTGAGTTCAGGTATGAGAGCGGGTTTCTGGCGGGCGCCGGGCTGCGGTTACGCGCGGCGTGCGGCAAAGCCGGCGTGACCGCGTATAAGCGCGAAGGGGACGAGGCGACACCGGCCGGGCTGTTGCCGCTGCGACAGGTTTTGTATCGCGCGGACCGTCTTGCGCCGCCGCGTTGCACCGTGCCGGTGGCGCCGATCAGCCCAGCCGATGGCTGGTGCGACGATGTTTACGACCGGGCTTATAATTGCGCCGTCCGGCTGCCTTATGCCGGACGGCACGAGGCGCTGTGGCGGGATGATGGGATTTATGATGTGATAGGCGTGCTCGGCTGGAACTTTGCGCCGGTGGTGGCTGGCCGTGGGTCAGCTATTTTTTTGCATGTGGCGCGGGGGGATTACACGCCGACGGAGGGATGCATTGCCTTGGCTTTAGCAGATCTGCTCGCCTGCCTGGCCGCTGGTCTGATTGCAATTTCCGTCAGCGGCCAATGCTGAATAGCAAGGTTCCGATTCTCCGAAAGCCTGTCGCCGGCTACGAAGTTTACAGGGTCCGGGGCTCGCAGCCCCGGCCGCCGGAGGCTTCTTTTTTAATGCTGGATTGGGCATGATGGACGCCAACCGGAGTCCTTGATGCCGCACGCCGATTTTGTTCATTTGCGGGTTCATTCGGCCTATTCGCTGTCGGAGGGCGCGATCAAGGTCGAGCGGATCGCGGCACTGGCCCGCGAGCTAGCGATGCCGGCGGTGGCGATTACCGACACCTCCAATCTGTTCGGAGCGCTGGAGTTCTCGCAATACTGTGTGGCTAAAGGGGTGCAGCCGGTCATTGGCTGCCAGCTCGGTTTGTCTCGCGGTCCCGGGGCAAATCTGGCGCCCGACCCGGTGGTGGTGCTGGCGCAAAACCGCGCCGGCTTTGCCAATCTACAGAAGCTGTCCTCGTTCAGCTTTCTGCGCACGGAGGCCGGCGCGCGGCCGCAGATTTCGCGGCAGACGCTGCTGGAGCACGCTGAAGGGCTGTTTTTGCTCACCGGAGGGCCATGCGGGCCGGTCGGACGGCTGCTGGCGGAAGGCCAGCTGGCGGAGGCGGAAGCGTATTTGAGGACTTTACATGAAGGCTTCGGCGACCGGGTCGGCATGGAATTGCAGCGCCATGGCGAGCGGCTGGAGTTGGCGATCGAGCCCGGGCTGATCACGCTGGCGGACGATTGTGGCGTGCCTCTGGTGGCGACCAATGAGTGTTTTTTCGCGACGCCCAGCATGTATGAGGCGCATGACGCGCTGCTGTGCATCGCCGAGGGGCGGGTGCTGGCGGAGCCGGAGCGGCGGCGGGTGACAGCGGAGCACTGGTTCAAGCCGGCGACGGCAATGCGCGAACTGTTCGGCGACTTGCCGGAGGCGTGTGACAACACGCTGGCGATCGCGCAAGGCTGCGCGGTGATGGCGGAGGCAAGCCGGCCACTGCTGCCGAACTTCCCGAAAGTGGCCACTGGTTCAACCGAAACCGAAACCGTCCAGGCGATGTCGCGGCGCGGCCTGGAAGCACGGCTCGATGCGCTCGGGCTGGAGGAGGCGGCGCGCGCCGAATACCGCGCGCGGCTGGAATATGAGCTGGGCGTGATCGTTGGCATGGGTTTCGCCGGGTACTTCCTGATCGTCGCGGACTTTATCCAATGGGCAAAACGCCAGAACATCCCCGTCGGCCCAGGGCGCGGCTCCGGCGTCGGTTCCGTCGTCGCCTGGGCGCTGCTGATCACCGATCTGGACCCGATCCGCTTCCGGCTGTTGTTCGAGCGCTTCCTGAACCCGGAACGCGTCTCGATGCCGGATTTCGACGTCGATTTCTGCCAGGAGCGGCGGGACGAGGTGATCGCCTACGTCACCCGCGAATACGGCGCTGACCGGGTGGCGCAGATCATCACGTTTGGAAAGCTGCAAGCCCGCGCGGCGGTGCGCGATGTCGGCCGCGTCCTAGGCCTGCCTTACGGCCAGGTCAACAAAGTCGCCGAGCTGATCCCGAACAACCCGGCTAAGCCGGTGACCCTGGCGCAAGCGATTGCCGGTGAGCCGAAGCTCCAGGAACTCCGGGATGCCGACGAGGGGCTGAAGCGCCTGATGGAGATCGCGCTGCAGCTCGAAGGCCTGTACCGCCACGCCAGCACGCATGCCGCCGGCGTGGTGATCGGCGGCCGGCCGCTGATCGAGCTGGTGCCGCTGTATAAGGACCCGCGCTCGGACCTGCTTGTGACGCAGTATTCGATGAAGCCGGTGGAGCAGGCCGGGCTGGTAAAATTCGATTTCCTCGGCCTGACCACGCTGACTGTGCTGGACCGGGCGGTGAAATTCTTGAGTGCCCGCGGCCAGGATATCGACCTTGCGCGCATCCCGCTGGACGATCCAAAAACCTACGAGATGATTTCGCGCGGCGACACCGGCGGCGTGTTCACTTTCGAGACGCAAGGTTTTCGCTCGGCCCTGCAGCAGATGCGGCCCGACAAATTCGAGGACCTGATCGCCATTCAGGCGTTGAACCGGCCGGGGCCGATGGCGAATATCCCGGAATACTGCGCGTGCAAGCACGGTAAGGCATGGTGCTCGCCGCATCCGGCGCTGGACGTGGCGCTGGCGGAAACATTCGGCATCATGGTCTATCAGGAACAGGTGATGCAGATCGCCCAGGTGATGGCTGGCTACAGCCTGGCCAGCGCGGATTTGCTGCGCCGGGCGATGGGCAAGAAAATCCGCGCCGAGATGGACGCGCAACGCGAGACCTTTACCAATGGCGCGATCGCCAAAGGTTTTGCTCCGGAAAAAGCGGTCGAAGTATTCGAGCTGATGGCGAAATTCGCGGATTACGGTTTTCCGAAAGGCCATGCCGCGGCGTATGCGCTGGTCTCCTATCAGACCGCCTATCTGCGCGCCAACCATCCGGTGGAATTCCTGGCGGCGTGCATGAGCCTGGCGATCACGAACACCGATAAACTATGCGTGCTGCGGCAGGACGCGATCCGGCTGGGGCTGACAGTGCTGCCGCCCGACATCAACAAGTCCGGCGCAGATTTCAAAATCGAAGAGACGGAAGATGGCGGTCTCGCGATCCGTTACGCGCTGGGCGCGATCAAGCGGGTGGGGCTGGCGGCGATGGCGCAGATCGTGGCGGCGCGTGGTGACAAGCCGTTCGCAAACCTCGCGAATTTTGCGGGGCGCGTTGACGCGAGCGCGGTCAGCCGCGGGCAGATTGAAGTGCTGGCGAAGGCCGGTGCGTTTGACGGCATTGTCGGCAACCGGGCGCAGGTGTTCGCCGTGGCGGAAACCATCTGCCGGCGCGCGCAGACGGAGGCGGAGGAGCGTGTCTCCGGCCAGATTGGCCTGTTCGGCGGCGGTGGTCCGGAGCCAGTGCGCCTGCCCGCGATGGCGGACTGGCCGGCGGCGGAGCGGCTGGCGTTTGAGGCGGAGGCGATCGGCTTCCATGTCAGCGCCCATCCGCTGGATGCTTACGCGGCCGCGCTGAAACGTCTCGGCGTTCTGTCCTCCACCCGCATCGAGGCGACGGCACAAGCGGGCGGCGGGCGGGTAAAGCTTGCTGGCATCGTCGGCGCGAAAAAAGAACGCGTCACCCGCACCGGCAGCCGCATGTTGTGGGCGACGCTTTCCGATGTCGACGGCGCGTTCGAGGTGACGTTGTTTTCCGAGGTGCTGAACCGGGTGCGGGAGCTGCTGGGAGAGGGCACGGCGCTGCTGGTCACCGCCGATGTGAAGATGGAGGGTGAGGCGCTACGGATCACCGCCACGGATGTCTGCCTGCTGGATGAGGCGGCGGCGAAAGCGGGCGCCGGGATGCGTATCTGGCTGGACCGCACGGAGGCGCTGCCACATATTCGAGCGCTTCTCGACCGCGAAGGCAAGGGCCGCGGCCGCGTCGCGCTGGTGCCGAAAACCGGCGGCGCGCCGAGGCTGGACGTGGTGCTGCCGGGCGGGTTCAATGTGTCGCCACGGCTGGCGCAGGCGATGAAGCTGGTGCCGGGCGTGGAACTGGTGGAGGATCTGTGATGGCGGCCCGGGCGGGTTTTACGACACTTTTTCCCTACATCCTGGTCGTGGACGCGGCGCCGTATATCGACTTTCTCATCCACGGTCTCGGCGGCAACGAGATCGACCGCACCGTACATGACGGCAGGATCGCAAATTGCCAAATACGGTTCGGCGATACCACCATTATGGTCGGCGAAGGCAGCGCAGAGTTTCCGCCGGGCCAGATCAACCTGTATTTTTACGTGGATGACGCCGATGCCGCGGTAGCGCGGGCACTCGAACATGGCGGCAGCCTGATCAGCGCGGTGGGGGACAGGCCCTATGGCGACCGGCAGGGCGGCGTTGCCGATCCGCGCGGCAATATCTGGTGGATGTCCCAGCCCTTGACGGACGCGTACCCGAAGGAAAGCACGTCGTAACGCCGCCGAACAACCGATCAAAAGGACTGGACATGAACGAGATCACCCGGCGCCGCTTTCTCGGCTCCAGCGCCGTCAGCCTTTGCCTGACGGCGACACCTCGCATCGGCTTCGCCAAGACAAGGCCTAGCGGGCCGCCGGTCGCGCGGGTCGATCCGGTGACGGAGACGTATTTCGGCACGAAAGTGACCGATCCTTATCGCTGGATGGAAGCGGAAGGGCTGGAATGGGAAAGTTATGTGCATACCGAAGGGGCTTACGCGACGCAGGTGCTCGGGCGAATTCCAGGGCGGGACGCGCTGACCACGGCGATCAGCCAACGCACCGGGCTGGTGGCGCTGGTGGTCAGCGTGCAGCGCGGCGGCGAGTTTATTTTTACCGAGGTGCGGCCGGCCGGCGCGAACACGTCGAAACTTTTCGTCCGCGAGGGGATGAATGGCGCGGACCGCAAGCTGATCGACCCGGACAAATACGCCGCCGCCGGCTCGCATGACAGCCTGGATTGGTGGGCGGCTTCGCCCGATGGGTCGCATGTGGTGTTCGGCCTGTCGCCCGGCGGCTCGGAGCAGTCGGTGCTGCATGTGCTGGTCACCGCGACCGGCGCAATGCTGCCGGAGCAGATCGACCGCACGGCCGATGCCGCGCCGAGCTGGCTGCCGGACGGCTCCGGCTTTTTCTATAACCGGTTGCAGGACGTGCCGCCCGACAACATCGCCTATGAGGAAAAGAGCGTCTGCTGGCTGCACCGGCTGAACGCCGATCCGAAGCAGGATGTGAAGGTGCTGGCGGAAGGCACCAGCCCGGCGGTGGCGATCCAGGATATCGACTTTCCCGGCGTCGAAGTGACCCCAGGCTCGGACATCGCAATCGGCTTGATTGTTTCCGGCGTGCAGAACGAGCTGGCGCTATACGCGGCGCCGCTGGCGCAGACGGCGTCGGCCAAGCCGCCATGGACCAAGATCTGTGATTCGGCGGACATGGTCACGAACGTCGCGGTGCGGGGCGAGGATGTGTATCTGCTGACGCATAATAACGCTTCGCGCTACCGGGTTTTAAAGGCGACCGGCGCGGAGGCTAGCTTCAGGACGGCGGCCGAAGTGGTGCCGCAAAGCGACGCGGTGATCCGCGGCATCGTTGCGGCCCGCGACGCGATCTACATCAACGATTTGAAAGCCGGGCTCGGCGGCGTGCGCCGGCTGGACGAGGAAGGCAAAGTGACGGAGATCACGCTGCCCTTCGCCGGCGCCATCGATAACGACTCCTTTTACGCCGACACGCTGCATGACGGCGTCTGGTTCACGCTGGAAGGCTGGGTACGGCCGGCGGTGCTATGTTATGTCGGGCCGGACGGCCGCGTGGTGCAGACAGATATCGCGCCGCGGCCGGCGATCGATGTTGCGCCCTATACTTCGGAGGAAGTGTTCGCGACCGCCAAGGACGGCGTGAAAATTCCGCTCTCCATCATTTATCGCAAGGGGCTGAAGCGGGACGGCTCGGCGCCGTTGCTGCTGGAGGCGTATGGCGCCTATGGCATCACGCTCGACCCGTATTTCCTAGCGCGGTGGCTGCCATTTCTGGACCGCGGCGGCGTATTCGCGGTGGGACATGTACGGGGCGGCGGCGAGCTCGGCGAGGATTGGCACCTGGCCGGTAAGAAGCTCACCAAACCGAATACCTGGCGGGATACGATCGCCTGCGCGGAGCATCTGATCGCTGCGGGCTATACCAGCAAACCGAAGCTCGCCATTCTCGGCGGCTCGGCCGGCGGCATTACGGTGGGCCGTTTCATGACTGAGCGGCCGGACCTGGCGGCGGTGGTGATCTCGGCGGTCGGCGTGTCCGACGCCATGCGCAGCGAATTCTCGCCGAACGGGCCGCCCAACATTCCGGAATTCGGCACGGTCACGGAGGCGGACGGGTTCAAGGCGCTTTACGCCATGGATGCCTACCAGCATGTGCGCGATGGCGTGGCTTATCCCTCCGTGCTGCTCACCACCGGGCTGCACGACCCGCGCGTCGCTTCCTGGGAGCCGACGAAAATGACGGCGCGGCTGCAGGCGGCGACCGCGTCCAAAAACCCGGTCTTGCTCCGGGTAGAAAGCGACGCCGGACACGGCATCGGCTCAACGCGCGCGCAACGCGACCGGGAGACTGCGGACATGATGGCGTTTATCTTTTGGCGCACCGGCGATCCGAGGTATCAGCCCGCATAGCAGTACTTGCCAGTAAAAACCCGTGCGGCTAAACAGCGGCCGATATGGGCGCGTAGCGCAGCGGTAGAGCACCACCTTGACATGGTGGGGGTCACAGGTTCAATCCCTGTCGCGCCCACCAGGATTTGGAAGAATTTTCTAAGTTTAGCTCCTGATGGTGCGCCCCATAGACATTTCATCTCCCGATGCCATTTATCGCGTTAGCAACAAAATCAGCAACGGAAAGCGCATCATTATGAGCATCCAACTTGGCCAGATCGCCCCGGACTTCGAGCAGGAGTCTTCCGAGGGGAAGATTAAGTTCTATGACTACCTTGCCGATTCCTGGGGCGTGCTGTTCAGCCACCCGAAGGATTACACGCCGGTTTGCACCACCGAACTGGCGGAAGTGGCGCGGCTGAAGCCGGAGTGGGACAAGCGGCACGTCAAGCCGCTCGGCCTTTCCGTCGACACCGGTGAGAACCACACCGGCTGGGCCTCGGACATCGAGGAGACACAGGGTCAGAAGCTGAACTTCCCGGTGCTGGCAGACCATGACCGCAAGGTCTCCGATTTGTACGGCATGGTGCATCCGGACGCAGATCCGTCCGTCACCGTGCGTTCCGTGTTCATCATCGACCCCAACAAAAAGGTACGGCTCATCCTGACCTACCCGCCGTCCACAGGCCGAAACTTCCAGGAAATTCTGCGGGTCATCGACAGCCTGCAGCTGACCGACCAGCACAAGGTGGCAACGCCGGTAAATTGGCAGAATGGCGACGACGTGATCATCGTGCCGTCACTTTCGGACGTCGACGCGAAAGAACGGTTCCCGGAGGGCTGGAAAACGCTCAAGCCATATTTGCGAATGGTGAAACAGCCAAAAGCTGCTGCCTGAGTCGAGGCTAAAGCCAGCGGCTCACACGATGATTGGGCGGTGGTGCGGACCGCTCCGGTTCATGCAGAGCGTCCGTAGTCGCCAATTTCACGTTGCACTACAAAAATAGATCATTGCGATCAAAATTCAGCCTCTGCCCATCAGTCTCGTGAGCCTCCTTGACATGTCCCCTTCGTAGATAACTCATATTTTATTTTGAACATAACCGCTTCACTCTACCGCTCCTTGTGCAACCGATATTCGTTTCATATTTCAGATTATTCTGAACGACACGCTGAAAGCGGGACATTTAAGATGCACTGCAATTGCAGTCTGCCTGTTAGATCAAGCGAATTAAGTCGCTTGGTTTTGAGAAGAACCGCTGACAGTGGCCGGCGTCTTGATCGACGTCTGCCGGCTGTCTCGGCGGCGGAGGTCCCAGGCGGACCGCTTTCGCAGTAGCAACGAAAGGAAGCATGACCATGTCTGATAACGAAGACTTCGGCACGTTTGGACGTTTCAAAGAGACCCCCGTCGGCGAAATGTCATCGGAAATGAAGGACGCCTACGACTTTACGGTCAAGCTCAGGGGCCAGGTCCCTGGCCCGCACAAGATCTGGGTCGCCAATCCCAAGCTTTCCAAGACCATTGTGCCTACCGGCTACTACTATCAAAAAGAGTCTAGCCTTACGAAGGCGGAGATTGAGATCGTTACCAACGTGATTAACAGCCGGTGGCGAGCGGCCTACGGCAACTACGAGCATGAGAAGATCGGCGAGGAAGCCGGGCATCTGGAGCCTGAGAAGGTGGAGGCACTGATTGCAAACCTTCCGACCTCCTTTGAAGATCCGAGACAGGAAATCGTCTACAAGCTCGCCGCCACGCTCGCGCAGCCTCGGGTGGTGCCGACCGGCTTGTTCAAGAGGGCCCAGACGCTCATCGGCGATAAAGGGATCGTGGATGTCACCGTCCTAATGGGCTGGTTCACCGCGGTCTCGCTAACCCTGAACGCGTTCGACGTCCCGTCCAACGCCGTCGGCCTGGACCAATAGGGGAACCCGCCATGTCAAGCGCAGATCATGGACTGGGCGGACGGACGCCGCTTCTGGCGCCGGGTGAGCTTGATGACGAGCAGAAGAGGGTGTACGCCACTATCGACGAGAAGATGGTGCCATGGGCGGAGAAGTCCGGCTTCAAGGCCAAGCTCTCTGACGGCAAGCTGATCGGTCCGTTCAATCCCATCCTCTTAAGCCCCACCATGGGCAACGTTTTCCTCGCGCTGCAGGAAGCCGAATCCAAGAGCACGACGCTCTCCGAACGGGTCCGCGAAGTGATTATCCTCACGGTTGGAGCGGTGTGGCAGGCCGAGTATGAGCTTTACGCGCACGCGGCCGTCGCAAGAGGTCTGGGCTTTTCAAGCTCGACCATAGATGCACTGTCGAAGGGCCGGCCCGACGAGGCGCTGAGGCCGGAGGAGCGGACGGCGCAACGCTTCACCTTGAAGCTGACCAAGCAACATTCGGTCGACAGCGAAACTTTTGAGGAAACGCGGGCGGTCTTCAAAGACCGCGGCATCGTCGAAATCGTCATCCTGGCGGGGTGCTACCACCTCGTCTCATCGCTCCTGAACGCCTTCGAAATCCCTGTGCCCGAACAGGCGGGCGAGGGGCCGCGCGTGATCGGCGAACACAACACCCAGGACGATGTGACTTCTTCGTCTGTGGGGGGCGTAACGTCGCACAATCAGGCGCCTCAAGCCCAGCTGACCACGGTTGCAGAGTTTCCCCAAAACTATTTTCTGGAAAGCATCGCGGTCAGGGCTGACGGTTCGTTCCTTGTGACCGCCGTTAACCATAAGGAACTCTGGTACGTCCCGCCGCCAAGCGCGGAGGGCCCGGTCCAGCCGCTGCGCATCCAGACCCTCGATCTGCCGACGCTTGGCCTGGCCGAAGTCGAGCCCGACGTGTTTCTGATGCTTGCGGGGAACATCTACACCACGCACGAGTCTTTCATCTACAAGCTCGATCTACGCGACTGGCGCCCAGGCAGCCCGCTTCAAATTGAAAAGTTCTTTGAATTTCCGAAAGATGCGCGGGGCCTGAACGGCTGCTGTCTCCTGGCGCCGGGCGTGCTTCTGGTTGCGGACTGTTTCGCCAGCCTGATCTGGCGGATCGACTTTGCTCTTGACAGTAGTGCCCGGTCCGCCCGCGTGTGGATGCAACATGAGTCCATGGGCTATTTCCCCGGCAAGATGAAGCCGGAGCAGCCTGGCGTGAACGCCGTGCGCTTCGCGGAGCGGACCTCGTTCCTCTATTACACCTCAACCGCCAAGAAGCTACTCATGCGGGTCAAGGTCGATCCGGCCACACTCATGCCGGCAGGCGAACCAGAGTTGGTGGTGGCCGGCCGTATGGGGGACGATTTCTGCATCGATGAGGACGCGAACGTCATCTACCTCGCCACGCACCGGCAGAACACCATCGACGTGATCTCGATGGACCCGGGGGTGAACAGCGGCTTCACCCAAACTGTGGCAGGCAAGCCCTTTACCGAGGCGCTTATTGGGCCTTCAGGCGGCGTCTGGGGGCGCGGACCCGGAGATTGCGGACGCAAGGCCTTCTTCATAATGGATGGCGGCACGGCCTCCCCTGCTCCGGGCGGTCCGCGGCCGGCGAAGCTTTTGCAGGTCGATCTACAGCCCATCACCACATTTCCCGGATCACAACCTCCCTGAGCTCTAACGTCGCGCGTAGGCCGGCGGATCTCCCGTCGGCCTACTGGTGTTCTTCGGCTTCGGGCAGGATTATACCTGCTAGGCGCAGGCCTAACCCCTAAGCGCTTGTGGAGCCGCCAACCACGGATGCGTTCGGCCACGTGGATGCGAGATCGCGTAGCGCTAGTCGCTTGAGAGTCTGCACGGGCGAGTTACATTGAGAGGCTAAGCGCTATCGCCCCAACTTAAGCACATTAACATAGTAGCTGGTGTGTCTATCACTAATGTAAACATATCAGGCTGATTATCAGGCCGGCACCAAAGAAGCTTATTGCAAGAATAAGGCTGTGCAAGATGGACAAGTCATAATCATTCGCGATATGCTCATGTTGGTTGATATTCGACTGATCTTCCATTGCTGTCCCCCCCCTTTTTTATTCGTAATTTTACAACTCGACCTGATCTAGCATCCGGTTTTCTTTACAGTTAAAGCATATTTTCGAAACGCGCCAGTCAAATTGGCTTGATGACCTGGAAGTTGTCGTTGATGGAGTCTGCAACGCGTGTGATTTTCTCGGCCTCACGGCTTAAGAGGGTCCTTAGATAACAGGTCCTGAAAGGTATGCGGCCTAGCAATGTGAGCTTCGCACGATATTATTTGGAACTTGACTGAGAGTTTATGTAAAATGCTGCAGATCGCTTTCTTGTCGCATCAGCTTTGTCTCGCTAGGGGCAGTTCGGCGCCGGCGCTTGTCCGGTTGCTACGCCCCCGGTGGTCGACCCATTAGCTGTGGTTTGGCTTCCGATCCCGTTATAGCCTGAAGTTGTACCGCCTGAATTAAATTGCCCACCGGTACCAGGCTGACCATTGCCGGTCACCTCCTTAGTTGAATTAGCATTTGCAATGGCACCAGACGACGCGACACCTGGAATCTTTGCCGCGTGACAACCAGCTTGCGACATCGTGCTTGACGAGCTTTGGGCAGATGCTACTTCCACCATAGAAATCGAAAAAATAATACTGAACAACAAGATGCTCTTATTTTTCATATCGTTCTCCCATTTTACGAATATCCACCTTGCTATTTTAACCTTGGATTTTGAGAAATCAAGTTTGGGATCTCGAAGATGACGGTCGCGTTTGGCGAGCTATACAAGTCAAATTCTCTGGCGGCAGCGGAAAGTTTAAACGCCGTCGTTTCGTAAGACTGACACCTGTCCACTAGTGCATCGAATACTGAGCAACCGCGTGTTGATGCCAGCCGCACCATTGTGAACGTCTACGACCCATTGCAGCTAAGCCCAAATCGCCGCCCAGCTGACGCCCGATGTGGGGCAGCTAAACGCCTGTGACCGATTGGACGAACGAGAGGGTCATGGCCGTCCTGATCACCGTGACGATCATATCATACGGCTCACCAAGTGCGCGGAAATTGCCGATGGCCTTCAGATTTACCGATCCTATTGAGCGGCAACGCTGGGGGTCGTCGCTGAAGACTGATTAGCCACACCAGAACCAACTGCACCGGGAGGAGCCGCCCGAATCGTCGCTGCCTTTTTACTTGTAGCGGACTTTAGGGACTTAACGTTCACGCCATTTTCGCCAGAGATTACCGTAGATTTGGGAGCAACGGTCGACATGCCCGAACCAGCACCTTGGCCGCTTGTTTGTGCTAAAACCGGCCCGGAAATCAATACGAACGTCGCAAAGAAAACTGAAGTTACTTTTTGCATTTCTGGATACCTCCTATTGTCCAACCACGATCCCATTACTTGGATCCTAAAAAGGATATACTAGCACGACGGTAAGATGGGAAGTTTTTGTGCCGATTGAGACAATTAATAAGCCGACATCTTGGCAAAGTGTTCATGGCATCCTTGTCAAGTAAACCTTGCTTTTTCGAAAATCTTGACTTAATCGAAACTCTGGTGAACAGTGGGCAGTCATAACGGCCGCCGGTCAATAAGGAACGTGTGTTGTCTACAGCGATCTATGAGAGTATCTGGAGCCATCTGTCGACGGTCTTTCCGCCAGGATTAGACTAATTCCGGGGGGTATTAAAACCGTTATGTTCAGGCCGAATCAAAAGATGCGCCGGGGCTGATTGTGTGCGGAACATGTGCTGGCGGTTCTTGGACGAATTATTTTCATAAGAATATGATTACGGATGAGGAATGCGCAGCGGTGAAGGCTCCAGTGATGGTGGTGGAATCTCTCAAGGACCGGCGGCTCTTTCGCGATACGGCGCAGCATATGGCCAAACTGTTCCCGAACGCAGTGCCGCTACCCCTCGACAACGTGGGACACTGGCCACAATTTGAAGATCCGGAAGCCTTTAACAAAGCTAGTATAGACTTCCTGCTGCACAAGTGAGCAGCCAGAGCAAAGGAACAGTTTCTTCCAAATCCTGTTTACACTGGAAGGTACCGGGCGCCGCGAGCAGTAAAATATTTTGGGAGCTTGCGCCCGTTTTGGTTCTTGCAGGGATACCGCCTCGCGGTTTTCATCTCCAGATGTACGACTTAATATTAGCAGCGGTCTGACATTAATGGATATCGAACCCGACAGCAGTACGACCAAAATTGACGCTAGCCCTAAGCTGACACTACGCGAGACTCTTGCGCTAATCGCTCCGGTCGAAGGACCAAAAGATCCGCTTGCGCGATCGGTGGATGTACTGATCGTGGGGGCCGGACCGGTCGGCCTGACGGTTGCCAATCTCCTCGGTTCCTTCGGCGTCGATTGCCTACTGATCGAACAGAAGCAAACAACGTCCGACATGCCGAAGGCCATTGCGATAGACGACGAGTACATGCGTCTGCTTGATCGCTTGCAGCTTTCCCGCGACCTCGCCCCTCATGTCTCACGGCCTTTCGGAGTTCATTTCCTCTCCCCATTTGGGTTTGCGCTGGTCAAAGTTCCGGGCTTCGTTACCCCGAATGGGTTTGGCAACCGCAACGCGGTACTGCAGCCGGTATTTGAGAGAATTCTTCTTGAAGGATGCCGTCGTTTTCCAGCGACGCGTGTTTATTATGGGGCTTCGCTGTCGACTCTTTCTCAAGACAGTGACTGTGTCACGGTCAATGTGGAAACGGATGCTGGAGGGAGCGAGCTAAAGGCACGCTACGTGCTCGCATGTGACGGCGCCCGCAGCTTTGTACGAAACGCTGTAGACATTCCATTTCCAGGCACAAGAATCGATGAGCCGCACCTTGTTCTCGACCTTGCGGAATTTCCGGATCAAGTTGACCACTCTCGATTTTTTTGCAATCCGACCCGACCAGTAAATAGCGTCCCTGCGCCATATGGCGGCCGTCGTATCGAATTTATGTTGTCTCCCCAAGATAATCATGAGCGCATCATCAGCGATGCGGGGATCCGAGACCTTGTAGACGAGCACACGCCGTATCGAGGTGTCCCGCTCCACATCATTCGGCGCGCCATTTACGGGTTTTCCGAACGGATTGCCGATCGGCTTCGCGATGGGCGGATCTTTTTGCTTGGCGATGCGGCACATGTCATGCCCCCCTTTGGGGGCCAAGGCATGAACACCGGAGCACGTGACGCCGCCAATCTTTGCTGGAAACTGGCAATGGTACTACGACGCGAAGCGTCTCCCGATATTCTCGCAAGCTACGACCCGGAACGCCGCGCGCATATACGGGCAATCGTTGATTACTCTGTTCGAGTAGGCCGCCTGGCGAACATACGCTCGCGGCCCTTGAGCATCATTCGTGACGCCGCATTCGCGCTGGCGAACGCTTTCCCAGGTGTACGTCGTTATTTTCGTGAGATGCGTTACGTTCCACGTCCTTTCCTCAAAGAAGGGTTATTAGTGCAAAGCCTGGAAGGGGATGACGACATAACTGGGCGAATTCTACCTCGTCTTATGCTAACCGGGATAAATGGTCAGATCCCGATCGACGAGGTCGCAGGCACCGGCTTTGCACTGCTGGGACTTGATGTGGCCTTTAGCGATCTTGAAAAAGTCATCCAGCTTTCGCCTTGGAACCAGCTACATCCTAGCCTGATAACGCTAACGAGCGATGGCATGAAGCGCCAAGCGACTTCTCGCTTACTGACGGTGTGCGACGAGCGCGGACGTGCGCTTCTCGCGCGCCACCGCAGCAAAATACTGATCCTTCGTCCTGATCGCTACGTCGCAGGCTGCGCACCAGTAGTCGGCTTTGAGCAGCTGTCAAAAAAAATGGAGGCGGTCCTCGCAGGTAAAGCTTAGAAAACGGGCGGATCGCCGGAAGGCTTGTGGAGCCGCAATTCTAGTCTAGAGGATAGGTGTCGCTAGGCAGCGGGGGCAGACCCAATGCATCACGGCCAGCAATTTGCAGGGAAGGTGCAGCCCAAGCAGCATGGTGGCCTATTGCGTGAAGATCACGCCAATGCCGCTGAAGGGGGTGATCCACCTGCAAACCACGAGCGCCGCTCAAATCGAAAAGCCTGTCGACGGCTTGCTGCAGGAGTTTTTGGATAAGCATGAAATCCCGCCTGTGCCGCACTGCATCAACACGCGTAACTTTCTGGCCTGCCAACACCGTAGCATTCAGCTTTTCCGTGATTAGATAAGCCAGATCAATTTCAGCTTTTGATGTACCGAGTGCAACTTGTATATCTGCCCGGTCTACCGGTTTTCCGCCGAAGGCATTCGTTGCGCGGGCGGATGTGAAATCTACAAAAGATTCATATGCGCCTCGAGCAATTCCGTGCATTGGCGTCATTACCGCAAAACCGGTGTTAAGGATTAAAGGCGCACGGTAAACCACGCCTTCGTTTACAGAATGACCAGGCGCGCGCCCGAGGAGCGCGTCATCATGGTCATATGCAAACGCCTGAGGAACGAAAGTAGGTTCAACAAGGACATCGTTACTGCCCGTTCCCTTGAGCCCGACGGAATTCCAAACACGTTCAATAGTAAATTGGTCGGGCCTCAGAAGAAAATTTAAATGCCGCTTTGGCTGTCCCGGTTCGCCTGGCACTACACCGCCAACGATGCCCCAATGGCAATAGTCGGAACCGGACGCGAAGTTCCACCGGCCATGAATCTCATAACCGCCGGTGACCTGCTTGATCTCTCCCCCAGGATTAAAAAATGATGTCAGGATAGTGGGATCTTGCTCACGCTCATATACAAAGCACTGCGCCTCCTCGCTGAATAAGCTAAGAAAATACTGGTGCTGGATAAAAAACGTCATTACCCACCCGGTCGAGCCACAGAAACGCGCAACTTCACTGACGCAATCAAGTTGCGTCATCCAGTCACCTTCGTAACCACCAAACTTTTTCGGACGCATCAGCGGCATTAAGCCAGAGTCCAAGATCGCCTGAACGTTTTCCTCCGGCAATCGCCGAAGATCTTCGGTGGCAGCAGCGTTGCGCTTTGCTATTGGAGCTATTGTTTGTGCGCGCCGAATGGCTTCCTCATGAGAAATCGTCATGCCGGTATAGTTCGTCTGGAAACGCGGGCCAGTCACAAATCGAGAGTTAGTTTCCCAGGACTCAATCATTGTGTGATCCAAGGGGTTGTTCCTTTTCGGCCGTCGAGGTTAAATAGGCTTTCATCAAAACTTGAACGCAGACCCAAAGCAGAATCTCTATTGTTTTTCCGTCACGCCCGTTCAGACGTCACTCCCGGAAGCGCCATATGGTTCATGTTCGATCAAACACATCGACACCGCCAACTTATTTTCAGGTGCTCAATATCAAATTAGCGATAACAGAAGTCGGTTCACCGATCAAGCCGAGTATTTTCGAACATTCAAGTATCACAGTCTTAGATACTAGAACTCTGCAAGATGCCGTATATATTGGAACTTTCGTATGGTGCCGTCTGTGTATTCTTGTATTTTCGTCAGGCTAGTGTCTTGATAATCGGCCGGGCTGATCTGCGATCATATTGGCAAATATTAGGAGCGCCCTGGCCTGGACAGGGGTCTAGGATCAAACATCGATTTTAAGCAACGTTGATGGATGATTTACTAGACATCGCTCAACAACAACAAAGGTAATAACTGCAACTGATGTCGAGATATCCTGATCCGATTAATTCGAACTACTCCCTCATTGAAGGCGGAGCAAAATCAGGGGGAGGAGGTGCACCCCAAATATCGATGTCCGGCGAAAACTTCCAGGTCTTAGGGCGCTGCGGCGAGTCACGATGATAGGGACGTGGATCAAAATAACCAAGTTCTTCACTGCTCATCATGTCAAGTTCCGCGAAGAGCTCTACGATATTTCCTTCCGGATCCCTATGATAGGTGTAGAGGTTGTGGCCTGGACCGTGACGGCCGGGGCCCCAATCGATACGGACTTTTTCCTTGCCGAGCGAGTCGCAAGTCTGGATCAAGTGGCTGGAATCGCGCAGCTCGAAGGCAAAATGGAACATGCCGGGACGTGATGCGGTGAGGAAGTTGACCGTATGATGATCTGTGTTACAGCGCAAAAAAACAAACGCGTTGCCAATCCAGTCGGACGTTCGAAAACCGAACATCTCCGAGTAGTATTTTTCGGACCGTTTTGCTTCATTAGCCCATAGTGCGACATGCCCGAGTTTTTCCGGCCGAATCCCCTGGACCGGAAAGTTCGACTGAGACGATATTTCGTCGCGATATAGGAGAACGCTGTAACCATCGGGATCACTGATCTCGATTAAACTGTCGACGCCGTAAATTGAGCTTGATTTTATCGTAGCCCTTATGCCGTCAGCTTGAAGTGCTACAAGCGCGTCATCGAGAGGGCCGCTACCCGAAATCTGAAAACCGAGATGCCGAAAGCCCGACTGCTCTGCTTTATGTAAACTCAGTGCATGGCTGCCAAACCCACATCCAAAATAGGTCTCCTGCGGGGTCTCTGTGATAAGGGGTAGACCCATTACTCGCGTGTAGTAGTCTTTGCTTTCCTCACTTTTGACAGAGTTCAGACCTAGAAATCCGAGTCTAAGGACTTTGACTGACATTGCATCCTCCCAGAGGCTATGATATTTCGACTAAATCGATATTTTCGAAAAAGCAAGAGCCCTAGTCCAATTGCTTGTCTTGTCTTGTCCTTAGCGAACAACTTGCATGTCTATTTATTCGACGAAGAATATCATACTTCCTGTGTCACCGATCCCGCTACATTTGCCACCGATGCGTCCACTTCTAGATAAAAAGTCCGTGGCTTTCTCATCTTGACAAGATGCGCGAACTCTATTTTAGCGTGAAAAAAAGCTCCATCCAACTTAACTATTAAGTTAGCCGCATACGCGATAGTGTCGCACTTTAAAGTTCTCGCCGGGGGCGTCGTCAATATTGGTGGCGTTCTTCCGACACGGAGGCTGATGTTAAAGTGACTTTAACTGAGGAGAGTATCTCAATGCATGGTCAACCGTGCGAGTGATATGCTGTTCCGCAAGCCGGCAAGCTTGCTCTATGTCTCGGCCAAGAGCCGCCTCTGCAATGGCCCGGTGCTCTTCCTTCCGGCTGGAGCTCTTTGGTCGATGCCGCAATGAAAGTAGACGGTAACGGTCAGCTTGATGAAACAGGATCGAGTGGAAGCGAAGAAGCCACTGTGATTCGCAAGCGGAGACGAGGGCGAAGTGGAAATCACGATGGACAACGGTCCAAGGACTTGCGTCCTGAAGACGTTTTATAAGGGGCTGGCCCTCCATTTTTTCCAGCAAATGTAAGGAGGAAAGTATTTTGACCTCCCAATCATCACCGCCTTTTAAAATAGCGTCGGTCAGGGCTTTTTTCTCGAACTCAATTCGCAAACTGGAAATATCAAGTAAGTCTGCTCGTGAGACAGGCGTTACACGGAAGCCGCGGCCAGCATCGGATTGTACCAACCCCTCGGAAACGAGGTGAGACAATCCTTCGCGAATTGTTCCAACACCCACTTCGTAACGCTCTTGCAAAAATACAAACGGAAGGCGTGCACCAGGTTCTAGCACGCCATCAAGAATGTCCCATCGAAGCCGCTCAAGAGTTTCCTTTCCAGCAAACTGTATTAGCGAGGGCGGATTAACTTTAAAATTCTCCCGCATGTCTATCAGAATTGTCTTTCATATGATGTTTTAAAAGTCTCACGCCGCCGCCGGCGCGCTGTCACCAATGCTCAGTTTGCAGCTTCCGTTGCGAAACAGTACTTCTATGCTTTTCCGATATTGCACGTCAAGCGAATCGCTAATCATACTGGCGCCTCTTCTAAACTATATTAAACCTGCATGGCGTCAGCTGCATAGAGTCCTTTTTGCAGAGATATCGCTTGCTTTTTCGAATATTCTCGCTTACTCGAAAAATTGCTAATGCCGATGAGGAGGCCAGAGGATTCGTTTGCCCGCCTGCAACTGGATTATTGGAGATGTGAGGAGACATTAAAGGCCAATTCTGAGCGACCGAGGCGGCATAGCGGTTTAGAAGCTGTTTGAACACATTGCGACGACTATGGTCTATCTAATGCGAGATCTAGCTTTCAGATTTGGGGCTTTAGTGACACCTTGCGCCAGTAGTAGCGCGCAGCGTGTAGAAGTCGTGTTACGCTATAGAAGTCGATATTTGCTAATCAAGTAATAATTTGGGGGAATGGGGGGATAAAAATGAAACTGGAAAGAAACGTTCGCTATCTTCTGGTGGCTGGTGTGAGTTGTACGGTTTTAACTTTTTCGTGTCAGGTTGCACGGGCGTTTACCTATCAGTTTAACAATGGTGTCGTCCTCAGACTGGACAACACGCTTGAGTATTCGGTTATAGAACGGACGGCGCCGGAGTCGTTGTATTTTTCTGACAACGCCAATGTGAACGATGGCGACGACAACCTGCGCGCGGGGGTTGTTTCGAACAAGATTGATCTGACGACCACGTTTGATATTAGCTATCAAGGTTACGGTTTTGATGCTTCCGCGACGAGCTTTTATGACGCGGTCTACAACCAGAAGACGCAGAACACCAGCGGCTCGACTTACAATCCGGCGCAGCAGCCATTTGATAAATTCACCAGTGCGACGCAGACGCAGGCGGGCCGCAACATCGAGGCGCGTAATCTCTTTGTTTATGGTTCGCAGAATATCGGCAGTGTTCCTGTCACGCTACGTGTCGGCCGGCTGGCAAACCTCTATGGCGAAAGCCTGTTATTTGCCCAAAACGGCATCAGCTATGGTCAGGCCCCGCTTGATATTGAGCACGCTGTCAGCGTACCAAACACCCAGGCGAAAGACTTGTTCCTGCCGGTTGGGCAAGCATTGATCTCGGCGCAGTTGAACAACTCGATTTCGGTGAGCGCTTACTATCAGTTTGAGTGGGAGAAGTTCAATTTCATCCCGGCGGGAAGCTACTATTCCACTGCCGATATTCTCGATGAGGGCGCTCAACGTCTCTATGCGGCGCCTGCTGGTCCCGATACCGCGCTGTACTTTTACCGCGGCAAGGATATCCGCGGGTCGGATACCGGCCAGTTCGGAGGCGCGGTGCATTACGACCCGGAGGGCTCGGCCTGGGACTTTGGATTGTATGCGCTGCAATACAACGATTCCGAGCCGCAGGTTTATGTCGAACCCAGGGCAGGCCGCCCTTCATTCGTGCCCGGTACGGCAGCTGGTTCTCCGGCGGCGCTCAGTCTTGGGAACTACCAGATCGTTTACGCAAACGGCATCCAAATCTATGGCGCCTCGGCAAGCACCACGGTCGGCGCGCTCAATTTAGCTGGCGAAGCTTCGGTGCGGGCAAACGAGGATCTGGTAAGCTCTGTCACCGTTTTGCCCGGTCAGGTAGCTGGGCATGATGAGAGCAATGCCCTGTATGCCATCGGTGACGTTGCGCATTATCAGGTTTCGGAAATTTACCTGGGCTCCAAACAGCCGGGATTATGGGATGCATCTCAGGTTATCGGTGAAGTAGCCGGCGAGAACCTGTTCGCTATCAACAAGAACAAGCAGAATTTTGATACGGCGGTCGGCCGGCATATGGCACTAGGGCTGCGTACCTTGGCATCGGTGACATATTATGAAGCGCTGCCGGGTCTCGACGTTTCTCCCAACATCGGCCTGGGTTGGAATTTCATGGGGAAGTCGCCCGACACACAGTCCTTCAATACCACCGGTATTGATCGAGGCGGGGATATAACCTTTGGTGTCTCCGGCACCTATTTGAATAAATGGACCGGCGGTATTAACTATACCTACTACATCTCACCACCTAACCGTGATCCTTATGCAGATCGAGATTTCGTGTCATTCAATGTCGAACGTACATTCTGATTGGGCTGAGAGGATCGCAATTTACAAAAGTAATGCGATTGATCTCGCGCCTGATCTAAGGAGAAGCTATGCGATTTGTTTCCTTCAAGCGCGATAATCGCCTAGGCCTCGCGGCGGCAGCCGATGCAAACAGTCCGTTTCATGGTTGGATGGAGGGCGATCCGGGTTACCCCGGGACTCTGGAGAGCCTGATTGTAGCGCAAAGTAATCTGGCCGCCGCCGCAAGGGAGCTGTCGGCCGGTCCGGTTATTCCATTAGACGGCATCACGTTCATGCCGCCATTGTCATCGCCGGGGAAAATCATTTGCATCGGCCTGAACTATGCCGACCATTCGGCGGAAAGCGGGATCAAACAACCTGATTATCCCACCGTGTTTGGCCGGTTCAACTCCAGCCTGATCGGTCATGACAAACCGATCGTTCGGCCGCGTGTCTCAGAGCAATTGGATTATGAGGGCGAGTTTGTAGCGGTTATCGGTACCGGCGGGCGGGACATTCAAAAAGCTTCGGCGCTGTCCCATGTCGCTGGGTACAGCCTTTTTAATGACGGCTCCGTCCGTGACTATCAGTTCAAAGCGCCGCAGTGGACAATGGGCAAGAATTTCGATGGTACCGGTGCCTTTGGGCCATATTTCGTGACCGCCGATGAACTGCCCCCGGGCTGCGCCGGCCTGCGGCTGACGACCCGGTTGAACGGGCAGGTCGTCCAAAACGCCTCAACCGACGATCTCGTCTTCGACGTCGTCACGCTGATATCGACATTGAGCGAGGCGTTTACCTTGGCGCCTGGCGATATCATCGTGACCGGAACGCCCGCCGGCGTCGGTCTTGCGCGTAAACCACAGCTTTGGATGAAGCCCGGCGATGTCTGCGAGGTGGAAATGGACGGGCTGGGCATTCTAAGGAACACGATTGTTGATCAGGATGACTTCGAGCAAACTTAGCTGTAGTTAAGTCATTGGCGAAAGTCAGAGGAGACGTAGAATGACAGGTATCGGCGGTTACATCCCTCCGACCCGCAGGCCAGATGCTTTGGGGGTTCACTCGCTGGATCACTTCAACCTGGTTGTTCCCGATCTTGCCATGGCGCAGGATTTTTATGATGTATTCGGGCTGGACACGCGGGCTGAAGACAATGTGCTGCGCCTTGGCACGTTCGGCCACGACCATTGCTGGGGCCGGCTCGTGGAGGGGCCGCGGAAAAAACTGGGCTACTTGTCTTTCGGCGTCTTCGAGGGCGACCTTGAACGCTTCCGCGCGCATTTCCATGCATTGGGAATTGAAACAGTACCGCCCCCTCCCGGGCTCGAGAGCAACAGCATCTGGATCAATGATACCGACGGCATACTGATCGAATTGAAAGTTGCGGAAAAGTCGTCACCTGACCAAAAGTCCTTGTTCAAACCGGCTGTATCCACCGCATCTGGGATCCGCGGCGCGGCATTGCGCGGCCAGACCGGTGCAATACAGCCGCGGCGGCTTGCACATGTTTTGATATTTGCCCGCGACATCGCTGCATCTATCCAGTTTTATAGCAAGGCTCTGGGGTTGCGGCTTTCTGACGAGGCTGGAGGCGGCATCGCCTTCATGCATGGTGTCCACGGTAGTGACCACCACCTCGTCGCTTTCGCTAAATCCGAAGCGCCAGGTTTTCATCACTGCAGCTGGGATGTCGGCTCCATAGAAGAAGTCGGTTCAGGCGCCATGAACATGGCTGCACGAGGCCATGAGGCCGGGTGGGGTCTCGGCCGGCACGTGCTGGGTTCGAACTACTTCCATTACATCCGCGACCCATGGGGCAGCTACTCCGAATACTCCGCCGATATCGACTACATTCCAGTCACCCAGGATTGGGAGGGCCAAAGCCATTCGCCGGAAAACAGCCTCTACCTCTGGGGCCCAACACCACCCAGCGACTTCACCCGAAATTACGAAGCAGAGTAAAGCAACATGATGATCATGAAAACTAGCTTTATGACGTAGTCCGTTTCACATAGGGGTTTATCGTATAGCGGGTGTTGGCCTTTAATAAACTAGGTCGTAAGTAGTGTCTTAAGCTACAATAGTGGCTGTTGGATGATGCACGCTTATTGATTCGGGGCGGGTATTATAGATACCGCCAGCCTCCTCAAATTCTGTAAGGTATGAGGATTAGAAGGAGAAGTTGTCTTGGTCATTACGGTAAGTCGCGAACCATTGGGTAAAACGCTTGGGAAGCATATCTACGAAATCATCATTTTGTCTGTTCGTTCGGGGCGGTGTGCTGGCCGCGAAGATGGCGTCTGAGGCAATGCCTCTCAAATTTTGTTTAGTTCGAGCGCTTAAAAGGGTCCGCCGGCTGCATTGGTGGGCGTTAGCCGTAGCGTGCAGTTGTGGGCCGCTGCCTAATTCATCTGCGTTTGCGCAGACTGACACTTCCTATGCTGAGTTGTACGCGCTGAATCGTCCGGCGCATTTCACACCGCGGGCTTTGACGGGTCTTTTTACCTCTGTCACGCGGGCGGGCAACCGGCTAGTGGCGGTTGGTGAGCGTGGCCGGATCATCGTGTCGGATGACAACGGTCTGACTTGGCGGCAGGTTCCATCGCCAACGAGCGTGACATTAACTCATGTAACTTTTGCTGGCCCTAGCGATGGTTGGGCGGTCGGCGGAATGGGGCTTGTGCTCCACAGCAGCGATGGCGGCTTAACGTGGTCCAAACAGTTCGATGGTATACAAGCTGCAAACGTTGCACTCTCTGCGGCGCAGGCGGACATCAAAAAGTCTGGAAGCAACGACACGACCACGGCAAATCTGCAATCGGCGCAGGCTATGAAGGGCGGCGGACCAAGCGAGCCCTTTTTAGATGTCTACGCTTTGTCCTCCAGCAATGTCATAATTGCCGGCGCTTTTGGCATGGCGTTCTCGAGCCCGGATGGGGGCGTCAGCTGGCAGTCGATGGCCGATCTTTTTCCCAACCCTAATGGATTGCATATTTACCAGATCTTACAAGACGGGACTAATTTTGCGGTCGCAGGCGAACAGGGGCTGCTGCTTTATGGGCCACCTAACAAGCCGCTTGTCACCATTACCACACCCTTTCAAGGGACGTTCTTTGGCGAAGTTTTTGCACCAGATCATTCCTGGATTGTTTTCGGGCTGCAGGGGACCATCCTGCGTTCACCGGATCTGGGGGTACACTGGACAACAATTTCGACCAGCGCGTCGGTAGGGATTGACTGCGGTATTGTTTTAAATAATGGCGATGTGCTGCTTGGCGATATCGCTGGTCAATTGCTCGATAGCCATGACAACGGCCAGAGCTACACGGTAAGCAATTTGAATGAACCGGTGGTGGGCTTGGCTCAGGCGGCGGATAGCGCTGTCATCCTTGTGGGCCCAAACGGGCCGCGGCGTATTACGCTCGATAAACTCGCTGCCGGAGCCTAGTATGCATATCTCTAATCCACCCGGCCCTTCAGAGCGTCCCGGGGCCAGCAATCAAAGCTTCGATCCTAAGAGCGGTTCCCTGCTTGAACAGCTAATTTTCAGAAACCGTCCGATTCTGATCGCTTTTTGCTTGTTGGTTACCGCCGCACTAGGTTTCTCGATCCACAACTTGCAACTCAATGCGAGCTTTGAGAGCGTAATTCCGACAAAACACCCATTCATCGTAAACTATAATAAATACAGCGACAACTTGAATGGATCAGGTAATACGCTGGATATCGTCGTACAGGCTGATCAGGGAACGATTTTAGCCAAAGACTACATCCTGACCCTCCAGCGTATTAACGATAGGGTCTTTCTCCTGCCTGGTGTCGACCGCGCTTTCATGCAATCTTTGTGGACTCCCAATGTCCGCTGGAATGCCATTACGGCTGTTGGGTTGAATAGCGGCCCAGTCATGCCAATGGACTTCGACGGTTCGCAGCAGAGCGTTGCCCAACTTGCGCAGAACATCCAGCGGTCTGGCCAAATCGGAACATTGATTGCCCCGGATTTCAGATCCTCCGACTTGAAGGTGCCGCTCCTCGATATCGATAGCAGTACCGGTAAGCCGCTTAACTATGGCGAGCTTGCACGCCAGCTTGATCAAATCCGCAAGACTTTCGACAAACAAGGCGTCACGCTGCACATCACCGGCTTTGCTATGATCCAGGGTGATCTGATCAAGGGCTTGCACGAAATACTAGGTTTCTTCGCAATCTCGGTGCTGATCGCAACGGCTATGGTGTTCTGGTACACGCGCTGCGTGCGCTCAACCGCGCTGGTGGTGTCGTGTTCACTGCTGGCTGTACTTTGGCAGCTTGGTATCTTGCCCATCTTCGGCTACGGGCTGGATCCTTACTCTGTGCTTGTTCCATTTTTGGTGTTTGCCATCGGTATGAGCCATGGCGCGCAGAAGATGAATGGCGTGATGCAAGACATCGGCCGCGGCAGATCTCGGTTGATCGCCGCGCGCATGACATTTCGGCGGCTCTTTGTCGCCGGATTTACCGCTCTGGTATGCGACGCTGTCGGTTTTGCCGTTTTGCTGACGGTCCATATTCAGGCAATTCATGAGCTTGCGATCGTCGCCAGCCTTGGCGTTGCCATCCTTATTTTCACCAATCTGATTTTTCTGCCAGTCCTTCTAAGTTATGTTGGCGTGACGCCGAGTGCCGCAATACGCAGCATGGCCAGTGAAACCAGTGGTGTGAAACAGCCGCTATGGTCTGCTCTCGATCTGTTTACCCGCCGCCGCTTTGCGACTGCGGCAATTATCGGTGCAGTTTGCCTAGGTATTTTCGGCGCCTCTATCGGAAGAACCGTCCAGGTTGGTGATCTCGGTCCGGGTGCTCCAGAACTGCGCGCTAATTCCGCCTATAATCAGGACAACGCGTATTTCGTTAGCCATTACGCAGCCAGCAGCGACGTTTTCGGCGTGATGGTCACAACGCCGAGCTTTCAATGCGCGCAGTATGAGACGTTGGGTAATATCGATCTACTGGAGACCCAGATCAAAGATTTGCCGGGTGTAATTTCCACTTCTTCTTTCGCGGATTTTTCACGTGCACTGTCAGTGGAATTTAACGAAGGCAGTTTTCTCTGGTATGATTTATCGCCTAATCAGGGAGCGCTTAACGAAGCCGTGGTGCAAGTGCCGCGTACGATGATCAATGCGAACTGCGATTTCATCATCATCTCGATCTACCTAAAAGATCACAAGGCCGCAACGCTTACCAGTGTTGTTAATACGGTTCAGAAATTTGCTCAGGCTCATAACGGGGACGGCGTGACGTATATAATGGCGACGGGAAATGCGGGTATCGCGGCCGCGACCAACCTTGTCGTATCGCATGCAAGCCGACTTATGCTGATTGAAGTTTATGCGGCTGTCATTCTCCTTAGCTTAATTACGTTCCGCTCGTGGCGGGCCGTTCTAACCGCTATTTTGCCGCTGGCGCTAACATCCATCCTTGCGCAGGCCTTGATGGTATGGCTTGGCATTGGCGTGAAGGTCGCGACTTTGCCAGTGACCGCCTTGGGTGTCGGAATCGGCGTGGACTATTCGCTGTATATTCTAAGCGTGACCCTTGCCAACATGCGTAGTGGCATGGATCTTTCGGAGGCATATTACCGGGCGCTGCTTTTTACGGGCAAAGTCGTCATGCTCACGGGCTTTACCCTCTCGGCAGCAGTCGCCACCTGGGCCTTCTCTCCAATTAAGTTCCAGGCTGATATGGGCGAACTCCTCGCCTTCATGTTCCTGTGGAATATGCTCGGTGCGCTAATACTGCTGCCCGCGCTCGCGCACTTTCTGCTGCCAGCAAAGTTGTTTACGACCAAGACAAAAAACGCTCAAACGCAACACCATTCAGAAGCAATCCCGAAGGTGTAAGTTAAAGCATTTTTGGAGCACCCCTTAAGTTATACTCGCGCACTGCTCGCGGTCGGCCAAGCAAGCGGCTATCGTAGAACACCAAGACTGGTAGGTTTGCAGGCTGATTTATAGCAAGAGGTCGAACTGCACCCACGGCCAACGTTAGAGGCGGCGCGACCTGGGGTTTGGCTTGTATCGGCGGATGGCATACCGATAAGCTTCGGGACGCACTGAATACTTTGCACGACTTGCAACTAACGATTCGTCTGGAGCCAGCAAGAGGTCGCGCTCGGATGTGGCCCTCGCGAGCGACCTCTAACGGCGCGTGCAGATACGTAGAGCCTAAGTGAGCCCCTTAGGTTTTTGACAAACTCAAGCCTTCCCCCGGGGCAGGCTCTGCACCAACACGAGTACCTCCCTGCACGGGAGACCTAATTCATTAAAGGCCAACACCTACACGGTTGAACGCTAGTTGAAGATTACGGCTAAGATCATGTTGCTTTACTCTGCTTCGTAATTTCGGGTGAAGTCGCTGGGTGGTGTTGGGCCCCAGAGGTAGAGGCTGTTTTCCGGCGAATGGCTTTGGCCCTCCCAATCCTGGGTGACTGGAATGTAGTCGATATCGGCGGAGTATTCGGAGTAGCTGCCCCATGGGTCGCGGATGTAATGGAAGTAGTTCGAACCCAGCACGTGCCGGCCGAGACCCCACCCGGCCTCATGGCCTCGTGCAGCCATGTTCATGGCGCCTGAACCGACTTCTTCTATGGAGCCGACATCCCAGCTGCAGTGATGAAAACCTGGCGCTTCGGATTTAGCGAAAGCGACGAGGTGGTGGTCACTACCGTGGACACCATGCATGAAGGCGATGCCGCCTCCAGCCTCGTCAGAAAGCCGCAACCCCAGAGCCTTGCTATAAAACTGGATAGATGCAGCGATGTCGCGGGCAAATATCAAAACATGTGCAAGCCGCCGCGGCTGTATTGCACCGGTCTGGCCGCGCAATGCCGCGCCGCGGATCCCAGATGCGGTGGATACAGCCGGTTTGAACAAGGACTTTTGGTCAGGTGACGACTTTTCCGCAACTTTCAATTCGATCAGTATGCCGTCGGTATCATTGATCCAGATGCTGTTGCTCTCGAGCCCGGGAGGGGGCGGTACTGTTTCAATTCCCAATGCATGGAAATGCGCGCGGAAGCGTTCAAGGTCGCCCTCGAAGACGCCGAAAGACAAGTAGCCCAGTTTTTTCCGCGGCCCCTCCACGAGCCGGCCCCAGCAATGGTCGTGGCCGAACGTGCCAAGGCGCAGCACATTGTCTTCAGCCCGCGTGTCCAGCCCGAATACATCATAAAAATCCTGCGCCATGGCAAGATCGGGAACAACCAGGTTGAAGTGATCCAGCGAGTGAACCCCCAAAGCATCTGGCCTGCGGGTCGGAGGGATGTAACCGCCGATACCTGTCATTCTACGTCTCCTCTGACTTTCGCCAATGACTTAACTACAGCTAAGTTTGCTCGAAGTCATCCTGATCAACAATCGTGTTCCTTAGAATGCCCAGCCCGTCCATTTCCACCTCGCAGACATCGCCGGGCTTCATCCAAAGCTGTGGTTTACGCGCAAGACCGACGCCGGCGGGCGTTCCGGTCACGATGATATCGCCAGGCGCCAAGGTAAACGCCTCGCTCAATGTCGATATCAGCGTGACGACGTCGAAGACGAGATCGTCGGTTGAGGCGTTTTGGACGACCTGCCCGTTCAACCGGGTCGTCAGCCGCAGGCCGGCGCAGCCCGGGGGCAGTTCATCGGCGGTCACGAAATATGGCCCAAAGGCACCGGTACCATCGAAATTCTTGCCCATTGTCCACTGCGGCGCTTTGAACTGATAGTCACGGACGGAGCCGTCATTAAAAAGGCTGTACCCAGCGACATGGGACAGCGCCGAAGCTTTTTGAATGTCCCGCCCGCCGGTACCGATAACCGCTACAAACTCGCCCTCATAATCCAATTGCTCTGAGACACGCGGCCGAACGATCGGTTTGTCATGACCGATCAGGCTGGAGTTGAACCGGCCAAACACGGTGGGATAATCAGGTTGTTTGATCCCGCTTTCCGCCGAATGGTCGGCATAGTTCAGGCCGATGCAAATGATTTTCCCCGGCGATGACAATGGCGGCATGAACGTGATGCCGTCTAATGGAATAACCGGACCGGCCGACAGCTCCCTTGCGGCGGCGGCCAGATTACTTTGCGCTACAATCAGGCTCTCCAGAGTCCCGGGGTAACCCGGATCGCCCTCCATCCAACCATGAAACGGACTGTTTGCATCGGCTGCCGCCGCGAGGCCTAGGCGATTATCGCGCTTGAAGGAAACAAATCGCATAGCTTCTCCTTAGATCAGGCGCGAGATCAATCGCATTACTTTTGTAAATTGCGATCCTCTCAGCCCAATCAGAATGTACGTTCGACATTGAATGACACGAAATCTCGATCTGCATAAGGATCACGGTTAGGTGGTGAGATGTAGTAGGTATAGTTAATACCGCCGGTCCATTTATTCAAATAGGTGCCGGAGACACCAAAGGTTATATCCCCGCCTCGATCAATACCGGTGGTATTGAAGGACTGTGTGTCGGGCGACTTCCCCATGAAATTCCAACCCAGGCCGATGTTGGGAGAAACGTCGAGACCCGGCAGCGCTTCATAATATGTCACCGATGCCAAGGTACGCAGCCCTAGTGCCATATGCCGGCCGACCGCCGTATCAAAATTCTGCTTGTTCTTGTTGATAGCGAACAGGTTCTCGCCGGCTACTTCACCGATAACCTGAGATGCATCCCATAATCCCGGCTGTTTGGAGCCCAGGTAAATTTCCGAAACCTGATAATGCGCAACGTCACCGATGGCATACAGGGCATTGCTCTCATCATGCCCAGCTACCTGACCGGGCAAAACGGTGACAGAGCTTACCAGATCCTCGTTTGCCCGCACCGAAGCTTCGCCAGCTAAATTGAGCGCGCCGACCGTGGTGCTTGCCGAGGCGCCATAGATTTGGATGCCGTTTGCGTAAACGATCTGGTAGTTCCCAAGACTGAGCGCCGCCGGAGAACCAGCTGCCGTACCGGGCACGAATGAAGGGCGGCCTGCCCTGGGTTCGACATAAACCTGCGGCTCGGAATCGTTGTATTGCAGCGCATACAATCCAAAGTCCCAGGCCGAGCCCTCCGGGTCGTAATGCACCGCGCCTCCGAACTGGCCGGTATCCGACCCGCGGATATCCTTGCCGCGGTAAAAGTACAGCGCGGTATCGGGACCAGCAGGCGCCGCATAGAGACGTTGAGCGCCCTCATCGAGAATATCGGCAGTGGAATAGTAGCTTCCCGCCGGGATGAAATTGAACTTCTCCCACTCAAACTGATAGTAAGCGCTCACCGAAATCGAGTTGTTCAACTGCGCCGAGATCAATGCTTGCCCAACCGGCAGGAACAAGTCTTTCGCCTGGGTGTTTGGTACGCTGACAGCGTGCTCAATATCAAGCGGGGCCTGACCATAGCTGATGCCGTTTTGGGCAAATAACAGGCTTTCGCCATAGAGGTTTGCCAGCCGGCCGACACGTAGCGTGACAGGAACACTGCCGATATTCTGCGAACCATAAACAAAGAGATTACGCGCCTCGATGTTGCGGCCCGCCTGCGTCTGCGTCGCACTGGTGAATTTATCAAATGGCTGCTGCGCCGGATTGTAAGTCGAGCCGCTGGTGTTCTGCGTCTTCTGGTTGTAGACCGCGTCATAAAAGCTCGTCGCGGAAGCATCAAAACCGTAACCTTGATAGCTAATATCAAACGTGGTCGTCAGATCAATCTTGTTCGAAACAACCCCCGCGCGCAGGTTGTCGTCGCCATCGTTCACATTGGCGTTGTCAGAAAAATACAACGACTCCGGCGCCGTCCGTTCTATAACCGAATACTCAAGCGTGTTGTCCAGTCTGAGGACGACACCATTGTTAAACTGATAGGTAAACGCCCGTGCAACCTGACACGAAAAAGTTAAAACCGTACAACTCACACCAGCCACCAGAAGATAGCGAACGTTTCTTCCCAGTTTCATTTTTACCCCCCCTCTCTCACAAAATTTATTACTTATTGAGCGAAGTCTGTTTGCAGGCCTAGCCGGAGATAGTCAAAACACGCCCTGTATTGATAAAGCCACTGACGAGTAGTTCCCCGCCTGCAAATCGTACACGTTTAAGTTCGAAATCCTGTTAACAACAGTATGATCCGGAAAATGGTAGATTATACTGGAACTTCCAAAAAGCATCCGATGCATCATAAACTTGCGCCATCAAGACACTTTCACCATCATCATCGCAATAGATGACACGGCGTGCACCAGGGCTCCGGAACTTGGACAAACGGCTCCACACCCGAACCTGGTGTAATTCCATCTCATGCGGCCGGATAAGAAGTGAGGCTGGAACTGGTCAGCGACCGCCGCCCATTTGAATTTGCCTTTAATCATCTGGCTATCCGATCCCAAACACCGCTTCGTCCGAACCGACACAACCGAATTGCCAATTCCGGTGACTCGCCAGAGTGGCATGCAAACCCTGGTACCTCCTTTTCTCCTCCATTTTCCACCAGTCTTCGGGTCACAATCTACTTGTGACCCTTTGATAACGTTGCTATCTAATTAATTTAACGTGTTAAACAGCGTTTGTAAACCGTACTTTATGGTACAGATATCAACTTTCGGCCGGTCTAGTCAAGCGACCATTACAACGGGCAGACGGCCAGCATTCTGCACAACTAGCGAATGGACAACCAACAACTAAATGGCGAAATCGAAATTGGCTCAGATCTTGGCGAGCTAGATTGGTCCGGTGCAGGAACCGTAATCACTTCGGCACAAACAGCTGTAATCGGACGGCCCCCTTACGGGTCAATTTAAAGGAAGGTCATAACGTGCGTGTAAAGACGGAGGATCGGAAGCAGGCTATTATTGAAACGGCGGTGCAGGTATTCCGGGAAGTTGGCTACGAGCGGGCCAGTATGACAACGATTTCGAGCAGACTCGGGGGCTCAAAGGGAACGTTATACGGTTACTTCCGATCCAAGGAGGAGCTCTTTGAAGCCGCGATGAAGGCGGCGGTTGAAGCTCCCGGTGACCAGATCATGGAACTTCTTGATCCCAATACGAATGATCTCCGACGGTGCTTGGAACAATTTGGAGGCGCCTATCTTGATTTCATTCTTGCAGAAGATGTTCTGGCAATAAAAAGAACGGCTGCCGCCGATGGCTTTAGTACCCCGCTTGGTCCTCATTTATTTGACCAAGGGCCACGGCGTGCCGTGAAGACGCTCACGACATTTTTCGCGGAACAAATAACACGGGAACGGTTACGGAAAGCGTCTCCCGTCCTTGCGGCTCTGCATTTTAAGGGCCTGATTGAGACGGGCTTCCTCGAGGAGGCGCTCTACGGCGCCGAATTACAATTTAACAGGCAAGAGGCATTGGTTCAGGCGGTGGACGCTTTTTTGCGGGCCTATAGTCCGGGCGAAACAACGCAGTTAATCGAACCTGCTTTAGAAAAGGCAAAGCGGAGCGGAGGAGCGAGAAAGACGGTTGCTCAAGTTGAAGGCTAAGTTTGGCTAAGTAAAAGCGTGTTTGGTACTTGCTCCATCAGTCATCGCAAGGTGGTTCCAATCGTCATTGCACCGACGTTCAGACGCACCGTGGGTCCATGCGTCTCGCTCTTCGCTATCGCTGCCTCGGCGATTCTGTCCAATAAATTGCCGTCGGCGTGATCGGCGTGGCATGCAAGCGGGGAGGGCGCGGCATGCAACTTTCGGCTTGTCATTCATGATCGCGCCTCAATGCCGCAAGCAAAGGCCGCCGCTCATTGCCCGGTTGATTCCGTGCTTGTGACGTGTTGTCAGCTCAGTGACCGCGGTATTTGGTGATCAGCCTGGGAACGCTCCTACCACGTTGTTGACACCCTACAAAAAAGTAATTTACTAATTCGTGCCGCGTCAGGAGACGATGTTGGAAATTTGAGAAAATCGTCGAGAGTATGCCTGCTCTTCGCGCAGCGAAAATTCTGAAAACCTACATGGAAAAGCAATCATGCCACTGTCGAATTCCTCTGCCCGCCGCACCCTGATGTTGACCCTGCCGATCGCCGCGCTGCTGAGCTTTGGAGCAGCCCAAGCCGCGCGCGCTCAATCGGTTTTTGAAGATGATCTGCCGGCACCCCCCGCCGGCGCGTCGCTTACCCCCCTCGCCGACAGCACGCATATTGAAGCGGTACTTACTCTGCCGCTTCATGACGCCGCGGGCGCCGCGGCATTCGTGGCCGACGTCTACAACCCGAAGAGCGCGGAGTATGGTCATTATCTAACCCCGGCCGAATTCGGCGCCAGGTTCGGTGCCGACCAGACGGCCTATGAATACGTCCGCTCATGGGCGGGCTCCAACGGCTTCACGGTAAGTCCACGCACCGCCGCCCGTACCACGATCACCATTTCCGGTAGCGCGGGCTTGTTTGCACGTGTGTTCTCGACATCGTTCGCCACCTTTGACACGCGAGGGAACGGTCTCGGTCGCGCCTTATTGCGGACGCCGAGCCTGCCGTCCGCGTTGTCCGGCTACGTTCAGAGCATCGTGGGCCTGGCGAGCCGCGCGCAATACGCGCCCCTATTCCACATCGTTCCCGCCGCGGACCGGCCGGCGGTCGGCACCGGCCTGGGCGGTGGCTACGCGCCTTCCGATATCCGTACCGCCTATGACATCCCAGCCCAGACCAGCGCCACGCCGACCGAAACAACCGCGGTGTTCGAGCAGGGTGGCTTCACGCCGTCAGACATCTCCATCTACGATACGGAATACGGCCTTACGGTCCCGGTCACCGCGATCGGTGTCAATGGCTCCTCTACCGCTCCCAACACGTCGGTAGAGATCGAGGACGAGCTCGATATCGATGCGGTCGGCGGGGTGAACCCCGCAACCAAGCAGATCCTCGTCTACGAGGATACCGCCAGCAGCTTCTCCGCGGCACTCGTCGGCGCGATCAACCAGATCGCCGATGACGACACGGCGTCGGTGGTCAGCATTTCCTACGGCCTCGACGAGAAATACCAGGGCCAGAACGCGGTGAAGGCGGAAAACACGGCGCTGACCCAGCTCGCCGCCCAGGGCCAGACCGTGTTTGTGAGCGCCGGCGACGGCGGCGCCTCCGGCACCCAGATCGACGATATTTTCCCTTTGCTGGGCGGGAAGAATGTCGAGGATCCAGGCTCCCAGCCGCTCGTCACCAGCGTTGGCGGAACCACGCTCAACGTCACCTCGACCGAGGCTTATTCATCCGAGACGGTCTGGAACAAATTTGCGGAAGTGGAAGGCGCCACTGGCGGTGGCGTCAGCGCGTACTGGACCATCCCCTCTTATCAACTGAAAAAGGGGAAGTCGGTTGCCACCGCGAATGGCGGCTCCGCCACCTACCGCAATGTGCCTGATGTCGCGGCCGACGCCGACCCCACAACCGGCTATTCGGTCTACTCGGCTTCCGAGGGCGGCTGGATCGCCGTCGGCGGCACCAGCCTGTCCTCGCCGCTTTGGGCCGGCATGCTGTCGGTTATCAACGCCGACCGCGTCGCCAAGAAGCTTCCGCGCGCCGGCTATATTAATAATAGCCTCTATGCCGCAAACCCGCTGTCAAGTTTCCACGACATTACGATGGGCAACAACAGCACGACGACAGTGACCGGCTACAAGGCGGGCGCCGGCTATGACAATGACACCGGCTGGGGCTCGATCGATCTCGGCAAGCTGCTGCCCGAGGTGACGAAGTAGGTCGGCCATGACGGTTTTGTCGGTCCGACCCCGACACGTCTATGAACGCCGCGTGCGGGCTGATCGCCTTAGCTCAATCCGCAATCTGCTCTCACTCGATCACAGCAACCGTTCGTCACGCTTGTAGTGGTTGCGCCTGCTAGGCGGATCTCGGCTACAGCTATCTTAGTTCCGGGAAAGCGGATCCCGAACGTCCATCACAACAATCGGGCGGATGAACTCGGGAAACGAGTCAAAGCGTGGGATGGGGTCCTGGGCTGGGTCGTACGGACAGGTGAGACCTAAGCTTAAGCCAATTTGATAGTGGCTAAAATGCTCCTGTGCTCTTTTTTCCCGCCTGGCAGCCGCCAAATAAGGAGCGGTAAGTTAAGGTGCTAAATGCGCTTTCGCAGAGCTTCACTACCTGTGCCCACTTTGGCAGCTTCCAACGCCGGCGCCGAGAGGGCAACGGTAACAGCCGCGCGGCAGCTGAACCGGGGTTCCAGCCTGCTTGCCGCATCAGTTCTATTCGACAGTGCGATAGAACATTATCGCGGAGAATTTCACAATCCCGCGATGATAACGCCAATCGCTACCTCGCTGGTGACACTCGCGGCCAGCATCCATGGTCTAAACGACAATAAGGCGGCCAAACATCGGATGCGTGGCCGCGTATTTGGTCTCAGCGTCGTTACAGGCCTGATCGGAACGGGCTTTCATCTCTATAACGTCAGCAAGAAACCCGGCCGCTTCGCCTGGCAGAACCTGTTCTATGGCGCCCCGCTCGGCGCGCCGGCGGCAATCGGTCTGTCCGGCTTTTTCGGATTGCTGGCGGAGCGGGTGCGGGACACGCCGCCGGCTGAGGATCCGAAGCTGTTGGGACTGAGCGCGGGGCGGATGCTTGGCCTGGCCACCGCCGCCAGCCTGCTCGGCACCACCGCCGAAGCGGGGCTGTTGCACTTCCGCGGTGCATTCCATAACCCGGCGATGGTGCTGCCGGTCGCGATGCCGCCGGCAGCGGCGGCGCTGATGACCAACGCGGCGCTGGGGCCGGCGGGCAGGAGCCGGCCGTTCACGCGCTTCTGGCTTGGACTGACCTCACTGATGGGCGTTGCCGGCGTTGGCTTCCACATCTATGGCGTGTCGCGCGCCATGGGCGGGTGGCGCAACTGGCGCCAAAACATGGTGGACGGGCCGCCGATCCCCGCACCTCCGAGCTTTGTCGGCATCGCCCTTGCCGGCCTCGCCGCATTGGCGCTGATGCGCGCCCATCCCGACGACTGACGACAAACTGAACGGAGAGGAACAGACATGGCGCAGAACGTTTCGGAATTTGTCTGGAAGCGGCTTTCGGAATGGGGCCTCAGTCGGGTGTACGGCTACCCGGGGGACGGCGTTGGCGGCCTGGATATCGCGCTCGAACAAGCCAAGGATTTCATGCATTACGTGCAGGTGCGGCACGAGGAAATGGCCGCCTTCATGGCCTCGGCACATGCCAAATTCACCGGTAATGTGGGGCTCTGCTACGCGACATCCGGCCCCGGCGCGATCCATCTGCTGACCGGGCTATACGATGCAAAAGCCGATCACGTCCCGGTGGTGGCACTGGTCGGCCAGCAGGCCCGCACCGCGCTTGGGGCAAGTTATCAGCAGGAGGTCGACCTGCAGAACTTGTTCAAGGACGTGGCCAGCGAGTTCGTGATGCAGGCAAGCGTGCCGAGCCAGATCAAGCAGCTGATCGACCGGGCGGTGCGGATCGCGCAGACCAAACGTTGCGTTACCTGTGTGATCCTGCCCAATGATCTGCAGCTGATGGATTACGAAGAGCCGAAACAAGCGCATGGCTACACCACCACCGGCGTCGGCTATGCCGGCCCTGCCCAGACCCCCGATGCGGCGCTGCTGCAACAGGCGGCGGACGTGTTGAACGCTGGTGAAAAAGTCGGCATCCTGGTCGGCGCCGGTGCGCTCCACGCCACCGACGAAGTGATCGAGGTTGCCAACCGGCTGAACTGCGGCATCGCAAAAGCACTGCTCGGCAAGGCCGCGGTGCCGGACGATCTACCGTTCTGCACCGGCAGCCTGGGCTTGCTCGGCACCAAGCCGAGCTGGGACATGCTGAAAGGCTGCGACACCTTCTTCGTAATCGGCTCCTCTTTCCCGTATTCTGAATTCCTGCCGAAGCCGGGGGACGCGCGCGGCGTGCAAGTCGATATCGACGGGGCCAATCTCAGCCTGCGCTACCCGATGGAGGTCAACATGGTCGGCGACAGCGTCGCCACGCTGAGGGCGCTGCTACCCCTCCTGCGTCAGAAGACCAACAACGCCTGGCGCGAGAAGATTGAGAAAGACGTGGCGGCATGGTGGAAGACGCTCGAAGCCAGGGCCATGCACCCTGCCGATCCGATCAACCCGCAGCGCGTGTTCTGGGAGCTTTCGCCGCTGCTGCCGGAGAACACGATCATGACCGGTGACTCCGGTTCGGTGGCGAACTGGTATGCGCGCGACATAAAGATCCGCCGCGGCATGATGGGTTCGCTCTCCGGCGGCCTGGCCTCGCTCGGCGCCGGCACGCCCTATGCCATCGCCGCAAAATTCGCCTTTCCCGAGCGGCAAGTGATCGCCTTCATGGGGGACGGTGCCATGCAGATGAACGGCATCAACGAGATGATCACCGTGAAAAAATACTGGCGCGGATGGGCCTCGCCAAAATTCATCGTGATGGTGCTGAACAACGAAGACCTGAATCAGGTGACGTGGGAGGAGCGGGTGCAACTGGGCGAAGGCAAAACTGAATCCACGCAGGCGATCCCCAATTTTCCATTCGCCAAATATGCCGAATTACTCGGCCTGAAAGGCATCTACTGTGATCGAGCGGAAAACGTGAAAGCGGCTTGGCAGGAAGCGCTGGCCGCGGATTGCCCGGTCATCCTCGAATTCAAAACCGATCCAAACGTGCCGCCGCTGCCACCGCATATCTCGTTCAAAGACGCCAAGAACTTCATGTCGATGTTGCCGAAGGAGCCAGAGCTAGGCAGCGTATTGAAGGAAAGCGCGCGCGAGGTGCTGGCTTCGGTCCTGCCGCACAAAGATTAAGCTATGACCGACCATTTCCCCGGCTACGACGTGCTGTCCAAGCGGGACGGCATGTCGTGGAACGACCCGACGCGGCGGGCGGTCGACCAGCGCCTCGCCATGCCACGCGAGGCGCGGTTCTTCTCGGCCTCGCAATGGTCCACGCTGATCCGGCTTTGCGACCGCATCATGCCGCAGCCAGCAGAGCGGCCGGCGGTGCCGGTCGCCGCTTACATCGATCAGAAAATGCTGAGCTTCGGCCAGCACGGTACCCGTATCGCGCCGATGCCATACGACGGCGAGGCATGGACGCGGGGGCTGGAAGCATTGGAGGCGGAAGCGAGGGCGGCGCATGGCTTGTCGTTCCACGTGCTTACCGATGATGAAGCCGATACGCTGCTTCGCCAGGCGCAAAGCGGGGAGCTGAAGGACCCCGCCTGGCAGCCGATGACGTCGAAGGCCTTCTTCGAGCACCGCATCCTGCAGGACATCCCGGCGGCTTATTATGCGCATCCGACGGCGTGGAGCGAGATCGGTTTCGGCGGTCCGGCCAGCCCACGCGGCTATGTGCGGCTGGAAGCCGGCCGGCGGGACCCTTGGGAAGCGGCGGAGGCAAAACCTGGACACGAGGCGAAGGCGCTGCGGGACAACCAGCGTGTTCGATAACGCGCCGAAGGACATCCGCGCCACGGGCGGCCGTGCCCCCGACGTAATGAAGCCCGGCGGCTGGTTGCCGATGCGGGAATACCGGGAGGACGAGGCGGTCGATTTCGTCGTCATTGGCACCGGCGCCGGCGGCGGCACACTGGGTGCAAAACTTTCGGAACTCGGCTTCTCCGTCGTCGCCATGGAGGCCGGCCCATATTTCCGGCCGCTCGACGATTTTGCCTCCGATGAGACTGAACAGAACAAGCTGTACTGGCTCGACCGGCGTATCGTCGACGGGGAAAACCCGCTGACGATGGGCGGCAAGAACAGCGGCAAGGCCGTCGGCGGCAGCATGGTGCATTTCGCCATGGTTTCGTTGCGATTCCGCCCCGAATGGTTCCAAAGCCGTACCGCGATGGGCTACGGCGCCGACTGGCCGCTCGACTGGCGTGAGATGTGGCGGTACTACCGCCAAGCCGAACAGGCGCTGAGCCTTTCCGGCCCCGTCACCTATCCCTGGGGACCAAAACGGCCGCGCTATCCATATCGCGCGCATGAAATCAATGCCGCCGGCGCGCTGCTGGCCAAAGGCTGCGAGGCACAGGGCTACCAATGGAGCGAAACGCCGCTTGCGACAGTCTCGGCGCCGCGGGGTGAGGCCCCGCCTTGCGTCTATCGTGGTTTCTGCCGCTTCGGCTGTTCCACCAACGCCAAACAGCACACGCTAAACACCTGGATCCCGCGCGGCCTCGCCAGGGGCATGGAAGTGCGCGATCTCGCGATGGTCGGCCGGATCGAGATCGATGCCGCTGGCAAGGCAAGCGGCGTGCATTATTTTCGCGCGGGCCAGTGGCGTTTCCAGAAGGCGCGCAACGTAATCGTCGCCGGCTACGCCATCGAAACGCCACGGCTATTGCTGAACTCGGCGAACAGCCGGTTTCCTGACGGCCTTGCCAACTCTTCCGGCCTTGTCGGCAAGTACTTGATGACCCAGAGCAACCAAGCGGTGTTCGGTCGCATGGAAGAGGAGGTGCGCTGGTATAAGGGCCCGCCCTCGCTCACCCTCACAGAGCACTGGAACTACCAAGACAAAGGCAAAGACTTTTTCGGCGGTTACTGTTGGATGGCGCAGGGGCCCTTGCCGATCGAATGGTCCTACATCCAGACCGGCTCTCGCGGCCTTTGGGGCGCGCAACTGCGCGAGGAAATGCTGAACTACAACCACCAGGTCGGCCTGAAGATGGTCGGCGAAACAATGCCGGATGAGCGCAATCAGGTGACCCTCTCGGATGAGAAGGACCAATACGGCCTGCCGGTGCCACGCATCACCTTCTCATGGGGCGACAACGACAAGCGGCTGATCAACCACGCGCTGGCGCAGATGACCGAGAGCCTTGAGACGATCGGCGCAAGCGACATCTTCCCGCAAACCGAAGACGCGAACCATCTCGCCGGCACCGCCCGCATGGGCTTTAACCGAGACACCAGTGTGGTAGATGCCGATTGCCGGAGCTGGGACATCCCCAATCTCTGGATCTGCGACGGCTCCGTGTTTCCAACCACTGGCGGCGTTAATCCATCGCTAACCATCCAGGCGATTGCCTTGCGCACGGCCGACCGGATCAAAGCTCTTTCTTTACGCGGAGACCTATAACTTTTTCTTTACAACACATACCGCATGAGAAGTTGAAGATCCGGCCGTATGCTTGACCTGCAAGACAATATGCTTGACCGCCAAACGAGCTGGTCGCCCGTCTTTCGGGCGTTTCTTGAAGGCTGCAGCTTCGGCTCATCGTGACCAACAACTTCACACGGCTGAAGAAGCGCTAGAGTTGCAATGTCTCTTTTACATAACTTGAGGTTGTCTTATCGCAAGTGTGCGACGAAAGTTGTTGTATTTCTACAATCGAATGTTATTTAGACAATTTGAAGCGCTAATCGCAGGAGAAGCAGCGATACGATGCGTTCGTTTTCTTATTACACGGATACTACAAGCGCCTCCGAAGGTCCGTTGGTGGAGGTGCGGAAGGATCAGTTCCTAGAACTGGTGCGTGCTGTTGTTGAGCATGTTGAAGTAGACGAGACGTGGTATCGAGCAAACTATAAAGACGTGAACGAGGCGATCGAGGCTGGCGCTGTGGTTTCAGCGACTGATCATTATGTTAAAGCCGGTTATTTCGAAGACCGTTTTCCCAGAGCGATCGTAGTAGATGAGCGATGGTATCTCAGGGAGTACGCTGATGTAGCAGTAGCAATACAACACGGAGATTTTATCTCCGCGACACATCATTTTAAACAGGTAGGTTTTAAAGAGGGACGTCTGCCGCGGTACAAGTGGTCTTTAGTCTCTAAATCATCATCGCGGCGACTGGAGTTTAGCGATTGTCGCCTTGATTAAGTGTTCGAACAACACCTAAAAGTTAGTGTAAGCCGGAGGCCAAAATCAAATCTATTTGACTTTAGGATGTCCCTCAACTCCTTGGCAGTCCGGAAGGTCATACAATTGATGCGGCCACAGATTACATTTTGCGTACGTGACCTATGTTCTTCGAACAAGAAAGCAGTAGTTGTTGAAAAAACTGTTCCTTCATATTGGTTATCCGAAAACTGGAACGACGGGTATTCAAAGATTTCTCGAGGATAATGAGGAGATACTATTTAGTCAGGGCATCCTTTATCCGCAGACGGGTCGACTGAACCAAGCGCATTACATGATAAACTTCAGCCTTGGAATTGGGGCTTACGAAGGTAAGTTGAAACTCCCTGACATGAGTACGTTGAAGGCAAAGCTTCAACGTGAAGTGAACGAGTCCCATTGCGACGTCATTATTGTCAGTTCCGAATACTTTATCACGGCCAAGGAGGTCGAACAGGTTAAAGAATTCTTTTCCGACTATGAGGTCAAGATTCTTGTCTATCTCCGCCGTCACGACTACGCCTTTGAGTCAGCATTTTCACAAGGTGAAAAGACCTCATCAAATCCACCATGGGAGCCGGATGTCGCAAGCTTTACTCTACATGCGCTTTGTACCGATGAGGTTCCTTTCGACTACCTTGATGTACTGCTCCGATGGGGAGCCATTTTTGGTAACGAGAATATTATTGTACGACCGTTTGAGAAGCAGCAAAACCAGCCGGATCTATACGCCGATTTTCTGAAAGCGATAGACGTTCCTGACTCCGAAGACTTCTCACGTCCCGGCATTGCGAATTTATCTTTTAGCCGGGAGAAGCTGACGGTTCTGCGCATAGTCAGAAAATCTGACCTCCTACCTTCGGCCAAAGAGAAGCTGGTGCGGCGATTAAACAGCATTAGTGAGATGGGCAGCAGCGAGCGCTATTTCACGCCGGCGATGCGGCGGGTCATTGTCAACAAATATCTGCCGGTTTACCGTCTTATAGCTGAGAAATACATGGGACGTGAGGATGGCGTGTTGTTTCTAGACCCTGTTCCAAAGTTGACGGATCCATGGGAGCCACCCGTCGCCCTTCGTCAACAGGACATCTTGGAGCGCCTTTTCAAAGCTGTCGGACCGTTCATCAAGTAGGTATCGCCAGATGCTTTCTCAATGTAAATGGAAAGCTCGTCTTGTGGAAATTCCATATGAGCTTCAGCCGTAACAAGTGGTAACTTGATGACATTACCAGTGGCGGAAATAGCAGGCATCAGCCTCTGATGGCCGACAATAAAGTTATTGAGGTTCCAGCTCTTGAGGACCTGCTGCTTCATTTTGAAAGCTTCGGCGACAATTGCGAATTCGGCGTGATGCAGCGCCAAGCCGGTTGCGAGCCGCTAGGCTTGTTTCGCTTCGCCGACTCGTCAGCGGCCTCTTTGCTCGCCGCGTTGGACAGCGGCTTCAAGGGTGTGGGCGAACTCGAAAACATTGAGCTTACGATCTCACGAAGCAACGAGTTTATCGTCAACATTAAGAGTTATGCCTTCAAGTATCACACAAGGCGTTACGAGGGTGAAGTCGACCCCGAAGTGCTGCGTCAAGAAGAGGCGGCAAAGCAAAAGTTTCTTGTTCGGCGGCTTCTCGACACTCTAAGAGCTGGCGACAAGATCGTGGTTCGCAGAGGGTCACCGGTGGAGACACTGGATGATGCAGAGGCGTTGCTGACAGCGCTTCGCCGCCATGGTCCCGTCACGTTGCTCTGGGTCACGGAAGCCGATGAGCATGACGCGGCACGCAGCGTAAGGCTGATCGCCGACAACCTGATCGGGGGACGCGTCGGTAAGCTCACGCCATATCATGACGCACATAGTCTGGAATTTACAAGCTGGGTTGACATCTGTCGCGGGGCCTACACGCTTTGGAAGTCAAAAGCCGAAGTAGGTGCAGTGGCGGCGCCTCCAGTGCGTAACGATTTTAGTTCGAACGTCCTTTCCAGAGACTATCGGCGGATGAACATAGATAGCTTCCCGCACGTTCAGCTGCTCAAGGAAAACATTTCCAGCGACACAATTTGCGGAAACTTTCCGTTGAGAAGCAAAGCGGACCAAACAATCTGTCGGAATATTTTGCTGAATGAGCAGACCGGCGCGATCGGCTTCAAAGTGGATGGTCTCATTGCCGGGCAAATCTACACATTTTCCGTGTGGGTCCGCCTGCCGCGGGACGGGCAGATCAGCGCGGTCCACATGATGTTCGCCGGCCGCAAATCAGAGCGCGCTCTGCGAGTTCGACTCGGCGCGCACAGCGTGTGGCAACAACTAGAAGTGACCGCCACCGCCGGCCCGGATGGCATTATGTTGCCAAAATTGGTCGTTAAGGGAAGTGCGGGTGCAGCGTTTTACATGGCGAATTGGCGGCTTGAGCAAGGCATCATCGTTGGTGAAATCTGCCCGCCTTAGTCAGCGCCCGCGGCCAAGAACACTCTTTGGGCGGTGCTTTTTAATCCTTATATTCACGACCAGCCTCGCAGCGTCGCCGGGCGCCTCATCAGCAGCTCCACCAAACCTTATCTCAGACGTCGAACCTCAAATGTTTGGGCCGGCCACTACCGAATTTCTTCCAGGAGCATATCGCTTGAACGAGGCTACGGGACAGCTGACGTCGCTTTGCTTGCCGAGCAACGGCAGTTGGGTAAAACCTGGAGGCGGCAAGTGCCCCCTGCAAGCTGGCAAAACGGCGCCATCGGCCGCACTGCGTTACCAGATGGGACCTCAGCTGCCGGTTGGCGTAAGTTGGGTGCTTGGCAACCTCGGCATAAATACGGCTCAGTGGCAGGTTGCGGGCAGTGCCACGGGAGCGCTGCGCGCGATCGGGAGATCCGTTCAGTTAACAAGAGTGGCCACGGCTCCGCCTGTTCTCCAATACAGTTTCAACAGCGCCACGCTGCCATCTGCGCTGGACAAGGAAATACCAGGCGGCGGCATCTTCATGCACATGCAAGATATTCTTGCCGGCAAGCCAGGAACCTACCCGTTTGCGCGGCCCGGTCAGGCCCTCCAAGTGGATGCCAGGCTCGGCCTGGCAGCCTATCAGGCTATGGGCGGTGCTATATTGGGCGTCACGATCGGGTTGTCTTTTCAAGCTCCCAACGCTCATGGCCAGCTGGCGCCAATCATCCTTCTGGTGAGCCTGTTCAATAGCAAAGGCCTTTATCGTGAACATACTGCCACGGATGGCCGCAACATCTACGCGGCAAGTGCATTCACAAACTCGCCGGCGTTCATAACCCCCGTTAGTTCGATGCAACTGACGCCCGATCAGCGAGCGACAACCTTCAGTTTTAAGATGACGGGCGCCAACATGACATCCTTGATCGCCGCGCTGAACGTCTACCTGGTTAAGGAGTCGCAAAGCCCACTAAGTATGGATCTTCGTTTGGTAAGGCTACATCAAGTAGATCTAAGAAATGAGGTGGGACGGCTTGATAAAGGAGTCGTTCACTTCATTTTCTCGGCTGAATTTCTTCGCGCTTACTATGTGCCGCGTTAGCGGCAAAAGCCGGGCACATCCGGCACGTGCACCATAACAGCCAAGTCCTCCTTGCAACAGCAGTTTAAGTTAAAGGCGGTACCGTTTGGACATCAAGCCGGACGACCTAGGTCAGGAGAGGCATGATAAGGCGTTCAAACGGGCCAAGTAGGGCAATATTGCCGCGACCATTTGGGTGAAGCCCATCATTGCTGAGGCCGCTGATCCAATTACCCGGTGCAACGGGATCTTCAACGTAAGGTGAGGGATCGAGCACGAGGGCGCCCGGAACCAGCGCATCCAACTGCCGGTTAACTGACTTCCAGGAGGCGAGCTCCGGTCTCCCGAATAGGTTTCGTGGCAACGGCTTCACGATCATCGGAATACCACCGGCGGCTAAAGTACGTGCGGCGCTCTCCTCTACCCGTTTTAGATAGGCTTGGTCGCCGCCTGGGGTCATGCCGTCGTTCGCAGTCCAACCCTGGATCACGCTGATCGAGGGCGGCGCGTCGCTAATGGCCTCATCCAGGGCCGGCCAGAAAGTATTGCTAGGTTTCCCCCACGCGGCATCCCACACGGAGATCGGCCTGGCGGGCGTGGAAATGCGCGTCGCCGCAAGCTGCGCAAACGTGCTCGACATCGCAAACTGGCTGTCGCCGCCGATAACAAACTGGAAGCCTGGTACCGTGGCCCGGTACTGGATGACATAGACCGGTGATGACTTGGACGCCGAAGTTTCTGGCAGGCTTTGATTTGGGTTGGTAACGAAATCGCCAGCGACAGTCGCTTGCATGAGCAGGCGCTCCGGCTGGCTGAAAGTCGCGGAGCTTATCCTGCCGGGCCCGGCAGGATAAGCCATGGGAACATTCTGTTGTGGGGGTACCAGACTACGAAACGAAAGTTGCGGACGTCTCGTGCCAGCCGTTGTCGCAAAGTCGAGCCAATCGGACCACAAGATGAGGGGTACGTTACGGGCGCCGGTCGCGTTTTGGGTGTTCCCAGGCACCTCAATCGCCTGTGGCCGGGTGGATGATAGCTTGGCAACGTCCGATTGTTCTCCCGAAAACCTGAAGTAAGCCCATGCTCCGTTCGCCGCAGCATCCCATCCCGCGGACTCGCAGACAGCGATACCGCCAAGCCGGTAGGGAAACGGCGTGGTGTTGGCGACGCCGATACGTAATGCAGTGGCGCCGGTTTCGAGCGGCAGGGTCGCCATGTACGTGGTCAAATCGTTGACCTGAACGGTTACTTGGCCAGAGGAACGCATGTTCAAGCTCAGCACGCCGCGCCGCGGCGCAGTTGCCGGTTCTGCCTGAGCTCGGCTTACGCCAAAGAGAGTGCTTGCGGCCGCAAGGCTAAGCAAGTGCCGCCGCGACATAATGGTCATCGTCTCTCCTGTTTCGGCGACTGCTCATAAAGCAACCGGCAGACTTAAACGCTGCTGGTCAAAGCGCTTCCTTACAAAGGCATGTCACGCTATGCTCAGATTAGGTGAACATACAAGGCAGTCTTGCACCAAAGGGCAAAACATGAATGTCTCCATCACGCTCGAAAAAGTTAGACTGGTCATCTGGGACCTGGACGACACATTCTGGTCGGGAACCCTCACCGAGGGCGGCGTTACGCAAGTAAGACAGAATCTCGACATTGTAAAAACGTTGTCCGAACGAGGTATCGTCAATTCAATTTGTTCAAAGAACGATCGGGATAAGGTTCAGGCCGAACTAGAGCGTATCGGGCTATGGGAGTATTTTGTGCTTTGCCGGATCGCGTGGCAGGGTAAGGGTGCGATGGTCCGCAGCATCGTGCAGTCTTCGCAGCTTCGGCCGGAGACCGTCATGTTTATTGACGATAACCCGATTAACTTAAACGAAGTTCGGCATTATAATCCCGGAATACAGCTCGAAGATCCTGCCTTTCTTGAACGCCTCCTCGACGACCCGCGGTTCATCGGGAAGGACGACTCTGGGCTCACGCGCCTTGCGCAGTACAAGGTTCTGGAGAAGAAGGAGAAGGACTCGGCGGAGTTTGCAAACTCGAACTCCGATTTTCTGCGTCAGAGCGAAATTCAGATAAGTTTTCATCAGGATGTTTTGGCCGAATTCGATCGCGTACATGAACTTATCAACCGCACGAACCAGCTTAACTTCACAAAGCTGCGTTTGCCTGAAGATCGGGAAGAAGCTTACGCTGAGTTGGAAAAGGATATCAACCTAGGCGGCGTGCACGCGGCCTATGTCAAAGTTTCCGACAAATACGGTGAATACGGAATCGTCGGATTTTATCTGTCGAAGGCCCAGATGGGCGTAGGACGAAAGCTGAAGCATTTCACATTCTCTTGCCGCACGTTGAACATGGGCATTGAGCAATTCGTGTACCGTAAGCTGTCGCGGCCAAAGCTCGATATTTCAGGTGAAGTGGTTTCTGATATTTCCGGCAATCAGCCGATCGACTGGATTAAAGTTGTCGATGATGCGGGCCAACGAGATAACGCGGCCGGCTTGCCGTCAAAAATCATCTGCATGCGAGGTTCCTGTGATCTCGACCAGCTCATTCATTACCTGGGTTATCGTTTTGATGTCCGCAGGGAATTTCCGTTTCCTTACAAGGGCGCGGTCGTAGCGATGTCTGCTGCTCAGTTTTTATCCGTGTTCGACGAGTTGAGAAAGCCGGAACATCAAATCCTTATGCAACGTCTACCCTTTCTGCATCCCAACTTGCTGAAATCAACTATTCTGTCGGGCTTGGCAGACACATTTGTCATATCGTTTGCAATGGAGGAACAGTGGAATTATTTTCGCTATAATCCTACCGGGCTTATTGTTCCCATGCGATTTGCGGCAGGAGTGGACCTGCCATATGCCAAGTTGACGCAACTCGCTTACGACCAGGTTAAGAGCAGAACAAAACTGGAGTTTTCGGAAGATGAATGGCGTTGGTTTCAGCAAAATTTTGAATACGTCGGCGGCTTTGACCCGTCGCGATTTGAAGGAAACGTAAAAGATTTGTTCGTCAGGCTTGCGGGACGACAAGTATTGCTTATTCTAGCTAACACAAAAAACGGTCCCCCCTGCAGGGAGCTCGAGGTAAACGCCGAAATCAACGCTATTGTTGAGCGGGTGTCCGCCCCGTTCTCGCCGGAGATAGTGCGTTTCGACGATCTGGTCAGGGGCGATCACGAAGTCAAAAGCCCGAATCACTATACGCGGGAAGTGTTTCCTCGCCTTGCCGAGGCAGTGCGCGGCTTGATAGATTCCGCACCCCCTCGGGAGCGTCATCGAGACCTTAAAACTGCTTAGAGGCGGCAACTTCTGGGATCGTATCCGAAGAGTGTTCTTGCGCGGAAGGTGGGCATTCCAGCTAATGGCTTAACAGAAAGCTCAACACGACTTGGCTTGTGTTGATCGGATAATTGGCCGCCTTTCCAGACCAACTATGAACGGTACTATTTACCGCAATTCCTTGTACGGATTTACCTGCGCCGCAAGATTTTCCAACGTCAAGAATGAACCCGTCACCTCTCCGCGCGCCTGGCGCAAGCATCGCACAATCATCAACTCTTGCCCAAACCGCTAAACTTTCTTGGTACGACAAAACGAACTTCCCCGGCGGAGGTAACACCCAGACGTTCCCGCCACGAAAAGGCATCACGGGATCTTCCGTAGCAGCAATTTCCAAGACAGACACCGGCCGCGCCACCCTGCAAAGGTCCTTTAAATTATCAGGGATGAACCCGGAGTCGGCGGCGATTGCCGAGAGATGAACCCTTCCCGAACAAGCCAGTGAGTTAGCGAACATGCCACCATTGGAAAAACCTGTAGCATACACCTTGCTAATCGGGTTTGACGTCTCGACAGCTTGAATTAGTGCCACCACAAACGCGACATCGTCCGGTTGCTTGTCGGAAAGGGCGGCGTTCCAACGCCGCGCTATTCCCTGCGGGTACGCGACAATAAATCCTTGACGATCCGAAAGTCTATCAAAGCCAAAGCCTTTAGCCACGGCATAAGCCGAGCCGCCAAAGCCATGAAACACCAGGAGAAGTGGTACAGGGTCCCGTATACCGGCAGGTACATGTTCAACAAAAAAGCGCGTGACACCTTCCACTTGCAGTTTCTGAACCGTATCAGCGTAAGCCGGGGGCCCCCAAAGAAGCAACAACAGCACGAAAAGCCCAGCCTTCAATGCTTTGTTCCAAGATCGCATGTTGGAGACATGACGGGAATGTCGAGAGATGGGCCGGTCCACTTTCCGGGAAGATCAGCTTCTATAAACATCGACGGAACTTCAGTTAGTTTGCGTTGAAAGGCTTATCTCTATAACTCTAATTAAGGCCACTCCGCAACGAGCGCTCAAGGCAAGCAGTAGTGAACGATCGTATACGACAACCTAAACAAGGGCGAAGCCATGAAACTATGGTTCGCATCCTTGATGCTTTTGAAAAGCTGCTGCTTAGAAAGCCGTATGACTTGCTGACGGTCAGCGATATCGCGCGAGAAGCACAAACCGGAGCCAGTTCTATCTATGCGCGCTTTCTAGATAAGCGGTCGATCCTGCTCGCCGTTCAGGATCGATTTCGCGCGGACGCCAAATCGTATTTTGACGAACTCTATACGCCTGCCTGCTGGGCTGATTCTTGTGTAGAGGAAGCTCTAGAGCGGGTAATTCGCGGCACTTTAAGTTGGTTCCGGCGTCATCAAAACATCGTAAAAACGTCCTTACTCCTGGGCGACAGAGATATCTTAGAAGCCGCCGCGAATTCCATTCGGCCGATAAACGTTACATTTTCTGCATTGCTTCAACACCATCTGACGGAGTTGATGAGCAGTGAGGCGCTTGAAGCTGCCGCCAAAATTCTCGTTTTGATGGTTGCGGTTTTTCACCAGAGAATCATTTTCGGCGAAGTCGCGGCGACGGGCCACGAACTATCCGATGACGAATTGGTAAGCACACTCGTCGTTGCCGCGCTCGCGCAGCTTTTACCAGAACATTTCTTAACTAGGAATCGCAGCGGCCCGGTTAACAGCTTCTGAGCGAAAATTCTGGAGCGCATGTATCATGGGCGCTCGATAGCGGCTTTACGCGGCTGGGCGCTTGTCGAACAAAACAGACAAACCCAAAGCGGAGCGGATCACGCCCCGGCGCTTTCATGGCGGTTTAGCGAGAAAAACGAACGGCCAGTGCCAGGCGGGCTCTAAATCCAGATTTATACCGGAACACAATCGTTGACGCGTCTGCGCAAAGGGCGTAGAAAAAGCAAAATTGTAGCGTCACTACAATATGAGCGGGAGTGAGCGTCTGATGTTTGAAGGCTTTGGTGCTTCGATTACCGCGTCAGAGCAATGGAGCTGAGTCAAAAAGCAATTGAAAAGCTGACATACGCCAATCGGATTAGAGGATGCAGGAGCCGACATGATTGAGGATGACAAGGGATCTATTATCGAGCTGCTGAATCTTTATGGAGCGGCGCTTGACGCCCATGAATGGGATTTGTTCGACCGTATCTTTGCAGATGATGTAATAGCGGAATTTGGCCCAGCCGGTGCCAGTTGGACGGGCCTTGCCGACTTCAAGCGGTCTTTCGGCGAGTTTCATCGCACTCTGGACAATCACCAGCACACGATGATGGGGCAGTTGGCGCATGTTGATGGCGATAAAGCCAACGCATTCTCCTACGGCAACTGGCTTCTGGTGCGCAACGCGGCCAAAGGCGGTCCGCAATGGTTGGGCTCGGGCTGGTATGATGACGAGCTGGTACGGACAAGTCATGGCTGGCGCATTAAGCGGCGCGTTTGCCGGCTGGTCGCCTGGACCGGCAACCCGCTCGTTCCTGAACCAAATCATGAACATAATCCAATCATGACGACGAATAATCTGCGCGAGCACGTCGCTGCGGGAAAGGTCGAGTTCTTTAACGCGATCAAGGCGAAGTAGTCATGGCTGTTCTAATGGCCGAGCTTGGCGGCTGAAGCGGGTCAGCCTGTCCGCAATATGAGAGGCTTTATGGCTGACGTCATCCATGCAGAAGCAAAGCAGGTTTCCAAAGGCGAAAGTCTAACGGGTATTTTCGCCGGTCCCGTGGCGGGATTGAAATATCAGACGCCCACGTTATCCGGTTTCACCAACAAGCGTGGCGAGTTCTACTATCGATCGGGCGAAGCCGTCACGTTTCTAGTGGGCCGTCTGGTTTTGGGAACGACGAGAGGCGCGTCGCGGGTAAACCTCGCGCAGCTCGCTAAACGCGTCGCAGGTAATATCGATAAGCTTCACGATCCATCCGTGACCAACCTTGCCAGGTTTTTGCTGACGCTAGATCAAGATGGCGATTTGGCAGGTGTTACAATCGCGCCCGCGGTGCATGACATCGTCGGCTCAAGGGTCATCATGTTCGACAATCCGCCCGTGGTCGTTGCCGGAACCTCGGATGAACCAGACCGTTTTGATAAAGATCCTGCTGTTGAAGGTCTACTCAAGGAGCTCAACGCCACACCCGGCGTGTTCACAGCGAAACTTCCTCGGAAGCTTCTCGCGGGAACGGCCGCTCGCAATGAATTGCGCAGGAACATCCGCGGGATCGTCAAGACGACCGACGTGAAAATCCCCGTGCGCGATGGCTCCTATGTCTGCGCCGATGTCTTCCGCCCCGCGGATGATGGCAAATACCCCGTCATCATGAATATGAGTTTCTACGGCAAGAGCTTCTACCACGAATGCATCTGCAATGAGGCGGACGCGGCGTTGAAGGAGGATATGGAGGACCGGTATTTCTCAGGGAATCCGGACGGTTTGCAGTGCGAAAACCACGAAAGCGTCAACACGTCCGACTGGGTGCCTAAAGGCTACGTTGTCATCCGCATCGACTCCCGCGGCGTTTGCATGAGCCCGGGTCAACAGGCGCCGCTCAGCCGCCAAGAAGCGGAAGACTATTACGACGCTATCGAATGGGCCGGCGTCCAGCCATGGTCCAACGGCAGTGTCGGGCTTTGGGGTATGTCTTATGTCGCAATGACCCAGCATAACGTCGCAAGCCTGCAGCCTTCTCATCTTAAGGCGATGATCGCGCTGGGCACCGATTCGGATCCATATAATGAATATATCGCCGGCGGCGGTTTATGGGCCGAAGCCTGGTGGACTTGGTGGCGGAATATTTGGTCTGGAAAAAATCATTGCGGAGAACGGAGGGAGACGGGCTGGATGGCCCGGCTCAAGGAAAACCCATTTAACGACCCGGAATCATACGGCCCGCACAGCAAAAGTTTCATGCGCCCGGAGATCCAGAACGCTAATGCCGCCGTCTGGATTGTCGGCCCACAAACCGGCGCCGTGATACACCAACTCGGCAGCAGCGAGACTTTCATTCGCTCCACCGGCGCCAAAGCCAGAAAGTTCGATTTTGTCGACGCTTGGTTTCCCGATTCTTACCACAGCGAGACCGTTGCCGCGCATATGCGCTTTTTCGACTACTGGCTGAAAGGGATCGATAACGGCGCCATGGATGGTCCGCCTGTCCGGGTTCAGGTCAGAACCGGGAACGCATCGTATCTGGAGCTTCATGAAGATACGTGGCCGATTGCCAGAACAAAGTATAAGAAGCTGTTCCTCGACGCATCGCCATCGGCTTGGCAGGGCGACGGCGTCCGCCAGGACTTCTTCCAAATGTCCCACACGCCGCCGTCAATCGACGCCAGCGCTGGCTATGACGCTCATGTCGAACTCGGAAAACCGATACCGTATCCGAAGGGGCATGTCGGCGGAACGCCCCGTTGGTTGACCGGCATCTCTTTCGTAAGCGACCCCATGCCCGAGGATATGGTGTTGGCGGGATATATGAAGATGGGCCTATGGGTCTCATCGACCAGCAGCGACATGGATGTTCACGTCTCACTGCGCGTGATCGACGAGCAGGATGTTGAAGTCCGCTACGAAGCCCTCGGCATGCCGATAGATCCAGAACATATCCACCCTGTCGGCTATGGCCCGTTGAAGGTTTCGCATCGTAAACTCGATGAAGCCCGGACCACGGAATACTGGCCGGTCCATACCCATGTTGAAGCCGATTATGCCCCGCTCGAAAAGGATGAGATCGTGGCGATCGAGCTCGGTCTCAACCCCAGCTCAGCGCTGGTCAGGAAGGGCTACCGTCTCAGGCTCGACATTCAGCCCACGGCCCCGGCCGGCATTCCTTCCCGCGCCTATGACGAAAGTTACCATCGCGGCGCTAGAAACACGATTTATACCGGGCCCAGGCATCAAAGCTACCTGCAGCTACCGATAGTTTCTCTAACCTAGGCTTCGTTTCAAGCGCCACGGACATTCAACAAATTGAACGATGGAGAGCCTCGTTATGTCACATATACAGTCCGACCAGTCAGCAATATTATCGGCAGTGCTCGAAAAGGTTCGGGCTCTCGGGCCAACCCTTCGGGCACGTGCACCCGAAGCTGAGCGTGCGTCCCGGCTCTCCCAGGAGACAATCGCCGATCTCGATGCAACCGGTGCCTTTAAAATCGGTAGTCCCGCAGAATTTGGAGGTTTAGAGCTTCCGGTTGCCCAACAGTTCGACGTTATTTCGGAGGTTGCGAAATGGGATGGATCCTGCGGATGGTGCACCTGGGTCGCGGCGGCAACGAACTGGCTCCCGGTCCGGTCCGGACGCCGGATTGTTGAAGAAGTCTATGGCAGCGACTGGGTCGGACCTCGCGTCGCGGGATCGAGTCACTTTCCCGCCACCCGCGGCCGGGCGCGGCGCACCGAAGACGGTTGGGTCATATCGGGCGGCCCGTGGACGTTCGCCAGCGACTCCCTGTGGGCGCCTTATACAAATCTCGGTTGCATGGCGGACGATGGCAACGGTCCTTATCTCGTCGGCGTCCAGGTTCCAATCGACCAACTCCGATTTCTGGATGATTGGCATGTAGGGGGCATGCGAGGCACCGGGAGCGTTTCCCTTATGCTCCTGAACGATGAACTTTCGGTTCCCGCGCATCGCGGCGTGGTGTTCAGTGAAATCGTCAGCGGAGCGCTCGATCACGGCTTGAAGGGATCGATCTGGAAGGCGCCGTCTCTCGGATGGGCGTTTAGTTTGATGGGCGCGATGTCTATCGGCGTCGCGCAGGGCGCGCTGGCGCGGTTTCTTGAACGCTCCGCCGGCCGGCCGATCCGCGGAACAACGTATAAAAACCAACTTGAAGCGCCGCTGACGCATCTGATGCTTTCGGAAGTGCATTCAAAACTTCGCGCCGCATCGCTGATGGCGCGGGCAAATGCCGAGGAGACCGACCGGCTTGGAAGGCTCGCCGCGGCAGGCAAACATCAAGACCCCGCAGAACAACAACTGTTCACGGCGCGCGTTTTGGTTGAGACAGCCTACGCGGCAAAATGGTGCTGTGAAGCGATCGAGCTTTTGCAACGAAACTCCGGCTCGACGGCAATCATGGAGAACGAGCCCATTCAACGCGCATGGCGGGACGCCCGGGTGATCACGCTTCACGGCGCCCTGAATCTGGAGGCCCTTGCCGAGAATTACGGCCGGTTGATGGCAGGAATCCAGCCGCATAAGTTCGAAGGAATCACCTCGCTGGACCGGTTTGCCACGGCGCCGGTCAAGGTGTCGCACACCGGTTAAGGTGTTCGCGGAAAAGCCAGGGCCGAAGTACGGACCGCGGGCGTCGTCCAATCGTTGAAACTCGTAAAGGCCGCGTGGCAAAGCAGATGAAGGTATTTCTATGAGCACTGACGAAGCAATTTTTGTGCCGGCTTACCCTTATGTCGAGGAAGACGAGCAGGGCTTGTTCAGCCGCTTCGACCCCGGCACGAGGACTCTTCCCGCGGGTTTCCAAGTACAGCCGCGCTTTCTGCCGCTGCCCGTTGACATTGTGTTTGAGAAAGACGTCGCTGTTACCCTGCGCGATGGCGTCACGATTTATGTTGACATCCTTCGCCCGCCCGGCGCCGAGAAAGTGCCCGTCGTCGTGGCGTGGAGTCCGTACGGCAAAAGCCGCGGCAATGCCCCAAGATACACGGACCTCTTCGGATTGCTGGGAATGGACACCAGCACGTTGTCCGGCCTGATGAAATTCGAAGGCCCTGACCCCGCCTTCTGGTGCGCGCATGGCTACGCCGTCTGCAACCCGGACCCGCGCGGCTGTTTCAATTCTGAAGGTGACATACGTTTTTGGAGCCGGCAGGAGGGCGAGGACTACCACGATCTCATCGAATGGCTAAGCGTTCAGGACTGGTGCAACGGCAAGGTCGGGACCACCGGCAACTCCTACCTTGCCATTTCCCAATGGTTCGCCGCCGCCGAGCAACCGGCGCATCTCGCGGCCATCGCGCCATGGGAAGGCATGAGCGATGTTTATCGCGATTTCATCACGCGTGGCGGAATACCCGACCTCCCCTTTCCGCGTCAGTTGGCAACCAGTTTCATCGGCAAGAACCGCCGCGAGGACCTGGTCGCCGAGGCCGAGCACCACCCGCTGCTGGACGCGCTGTGGGAGTCGCATATGCCGGTGTTCGAGAACATCACGGTGCCGGCGTATGTCGTGGCGAGTTACTCGAACCTGATCCATACACCCGGCACGTTCCGGGGCTGGCGCAAAATAGCTTCATCAGAAAAATGGCTGCGTATCCACAACAACATGGAGTGGCCCGACTACTACGAAGAGGTCAACCTCAATGATCTGCTGCGCTTTTTTGATCACTTTCTCAAAGGTGTCGATAACGGTTGGCAACAGACGCCGCGCGTGCGCTACTCGGTGCTCGATCTCGAAGGCAACGACCGCACCAATCAACCTGCGGGAGCTTTCCCGCCCGAAGATGTCAGCGAGGTAAAATACTACCTGGATGCCGAATCCCATGCTTTGAGCAAGAAAGCACCCTCAGTCGGCACGACAGCAAGCTACGACGCGGACTCCGAAGAGGGCTGCGTGTCCTTTATCGTCCGGGTCGAGTCTCCGGCCGAGTTTGTCGGCTACCCCAAGCTGCGCCTCTGGGTAGAGGCGGACGGCGCGGACGATATGGATTTGTTTGTCTTCCTTCAGAAGCTGAATGCCGATGGAGAACAGCTGGAGCAATTTACAATCCCGAACCACGGACCGATCATGCAGGAGTTAACCCGAAAGGGCGCGGCGATCCTGAAATATAAGGGTTCGAACGGTCGCCTGCGCGTGTCCATGCGGCATCTTGATGAAACGAGCTCTACCGACACCATACCGGTCCACAGCTTCGACCGCGTGGAGAAACTCGCCCAGGGCGAGATCGCCTGCGTCGAAATTGATCTGTTTCCGATCGGGTTGGCGCTGTACCCGGGCGAACAGCTGCGGCTGGTCATCAGCGGCCATCATCTGCTGGGCGGCGCAATGCCCCGGATGGATAATATAACGCCCAGTAACCACGGCCGGCACATCATTCACACCGGCGGATCATACGCCTCTTACCTTCAGCTTCCAGCTAAAGCTATGCCGCAGCCTTGAGGGGCGCGAATACGCCCGTCGTCACCGAAGTTCCACCAATCCGCTTTCGATGCCCGCTTTGACCTACGCCAGCTTGAAAGAACATCAAGCGCATCAGCCGGCATTTGCTTAGCTTGTTACCGAACCTGACCTAAGCCGGATGTGCAACGGCAACTTCGGGAGGTCGATCGCCAACGCCCGCGCGCGCCAGAAGCGCGGCCCACAACCTACTGATGCAGTGTCTACTGCAAAGAGCGGTTGCGACCCTGTTTCGAGGTCAAGCGTCTCTGCGCGGCAAGCAGTGCCGCGATCGTAACGGCAGCGGCAAAAATCAAGTAAAGTCCAGGGCTGCGCGGATCTCCTGTTTTTGCCACCAGCCAGGTGTTGATGAACGGTGCGGACCCTCCGAACAGCGCAATGCCCAACGCATAGCCGATCGAGAGACCAACGCCGCGCTCACGCACGGCGAAAATCAGACCCATGAAACCCGCCAAAGGCGCATTGTAGAAAAGCCCGATGACGGTGAATCCCAGCGGTAGCAGGAACAGCATCACCGGCCCCGGCCAGCGAGACAGGAGCATGAACGCCGGGTACCCGGCGGCGAGCATGGCCAGACAGGAAACCAGCATGGCGGTGGCCCGGTGCGAGCGATCGAACCGGCTGGCGATCATCAAACGCACCGGCGTGATCGCCAAAGTGACGGCATAAAGCAGGAACACCGATCCCAGCGCCGAGCCGGACGTCATGTGCAGCTGCGTCGTGGCATAGGTCGGCAGATAGATCACCAGATAGGTCTGGGCGGTGCCGATCGCGACCATTCCCGCGGCGATCGCAATGCCGCTCACTGTTGATGCCCCCATCACGGGCTCATGCGCCTGCCGTTGCGCCAGAAATGCCGGTGCATCCGGCAACCGCTGGCGGAGCCACAAAGCGACGGGGCCGCTCAGCACGCCAAGGCCAAAGGCGATACGAAATGCCGGGATGTGGAACAGCGGGGTCGCGGCGTCATGGCTCAACAGCCATGCCACGCCGGAGGCGAACAGACCGGCAAAGTTCTGGCTTGTCCCTTGCCAGCTTGCCGCCCGCGTCTCGTCGCCCTCTGAATGTTCGATCATCAGCGCGGTCGCGCTGCCAAACTCGCCGCCGAGGGCAAATCCCTGGATCAGCCGGGCCGCCAGAATCCCCAAAGGTGCGGCAAGCCCGATGCTGGCGCGGCTGGGCATCAGCGCAATCATGGCCCCGGCAAGGGTCATCAGCGAGACGCATAGAACCATGCACGCGGCGCGCCCTTTGCGGTCCGCATAGGCGCCGAGGATAAGCGCGCCGACGGGCCTGGCAAGGAAAGAGACGCCAAACGTGCCGAACGTCAGCAGCAATTTAACCGTCGGGTCGCGGCCGGGGAAGAACGACGCGGCGATCGCGGTGGCGAAGAAGCCGTAGATAATGAAGTCGTAGAATTCAAGCGCATTACCGATGGAGGCGGCCGCGATCATACGGGCGGGTCTGATCGGGGACGGCGCGGCGGCAAAAGAACCCAGGTGAGGTATCGGCGACATGATGTAACCTGCCCAAGAAAACCAATTTTTCCAAGCAGGTGATGCCTGACCACCTTAGTTTCGAACGGATCGCCGCACGATGCTGTCAGTCCAACCGTTACATCATCACCACCCGACGGCGTATTTAAGGGTGACGATCAAACTACCGGGACGGGTCCTCGGTTTGGGTCATGCCGGCGGGACAAAACCGTGCAGAACCAAAGCCAGGTTGGCATGACAGTGCCGTTCGCGCATAGATGCCTCGCTTCAAGGGGCTGGCCATGGACAATGCGCTTCAAAGAACCGTCAATGTAACCGATCTCCTGGACGAAGGTCCCATGGGCTGGCTGATGATCCGGGTCGGCCTCATTTGCGCCGGGGTGGCTTTGCTGGATGGCAGCGATACGACCTCGATTGGGGTTGCGGCGCCACTCATAGCAAACCACCTCAAGCTGTCCCAGGCTTATCTTGGTCCAATTTTCTCTTCGGCCACTTTCGGTATGATGGTCGGCGCCCTTAGCTTTGGATCGCTCGCGGACCGCTTCGGGCGCAAGCGCATGCTTGTGGTTGCGACCATCCTGTTCAGCGTATTCACAATCGCCACGGCATTGGCAAATACGTTCGGAACGCTGCTCGTGATTCGTTTTCTGGCGGGCATAGGTTTGGGCGGCGCCGCGCCCTGTTTTATTGCGTTAGCCTCGGAATACGCGCCAAAATCCCACCGTTCGATGGTCGTCAGCTTGATCTGGACGGCATTTCCCCTCGGCGTCATCTTGGGAGCGGTGCTCAATGCGTACCTCCTGTCCCGCTATACCTGGCATTTGATCTTCCTGATCGGCGGCGCGCTTCCTTTCATCGTCGCCCTGATCGTGCTGATCTGGTTGCCGGAATCCGTCCGCTTTCTGTTGCTGAAACGGTCCGGCTCCAGCCAGACCCGTCGCGCCCTGAACTTGGTCTTCCCGTCACTACCATACGAAACACAAATCGTTGCTGACGAGGAAATTACAGGTACGGCTGTTGGAAGTCTGTTCGTTCACAATAAGGCGCCGGAAACTCTCGCGGTTTGGGTTGCCTTCTTCGCGGCCTTCGGCATGACCGCGGCCACCTTTTACTGGTCGCCCGTCCTCATGCACGATCATGGCATAACGCTGCCGATGGCCTCTTTAATTGTCGGCGTCGGCGGCGGGCTTGGCTCTCTGGGGGGTGCTGCGTCTGCCGGCGGGTTGATGGACAAACTAGGCCCAATCAAAGTCCTCGCCGGCATCTTTCTTCTTGCAACACTGACCACGGCAGTTCTGGGTTACGCCGCCTCTTCATTCGTTCTTGTGTTTCTCGTCGTCATTGCAAACGGCATATTGATCGCCGGATTCAGCACCTCGGGCATGCTGGCGTTGAGTGCCGGTATCTACCCGATCGCCCAGAGATCGACGGGCATCGGCTGGGCCATGAGCATGGGGCGTTTGGGAGAAGTCATTTTGCCGTTGCTCATCGCCCTGCTGCTGAGCGTAATCGGCGGACTTAGCGGCGGGGTTTTCCTCATCATCGCGTTAATGCCCGCCCTTGGCGCGCTGTCCATCTTGTTTTTGGGCTGGCATCGCGGGCGGCTGCTCGCCCCGCAACCCTGACGAGCCAGTGACTCGATCGATCGTGTCGACTCCGCCGCCTTGTATCACAGCCAACCGGCACTGATTTTCGGCCGTTCTTGTTCGTAGATTCGGCCCCCCCAATTAGTCGCTTCTGAACCCAGTAATGGTTCTGGTTGTTTCCAATCGGATCAGGAGAAACATATGACGGAGAAAATTCGCCGGGTCGTCACGACCCATGATGATTCGGGCGCGGCAGTCGTGCTGTCAGACGCTTTGATCGCTCTTCCCGCCATTCCCGGGATTGAGGCGCGGGGCGCCGTGGCTTGGACCACGGGTGCGGTGCCGGCGGACAACACCAACGATCTTGAGGGCGGCTCGCGCGCCGCGGGCGCGACGCTCCAGGGCGGTTCGGTGTTCCGGGTGACGGATTTCGGCCCGGGCTTCGTCTCCCCCATGCATCGCACGCTTTCGATCGACTATTGCGCCGTCATATCCGGAGAGCTGGAGCTGGTTCTGGATGGAGGCGACGTTGTATCCCTTAAAGCAGGCGATGTGCTGGTACAGCGCGGGACCAGTCATGCCTGGCGGAATCCAAGTCCCGATATCACATGCCGGATCGTGATCAGCATGATCGAGGCCTTGCCCGTCTCGGTCAACGGTAAGGCGTTGGAACAAAATGCCTGACGGAAAACGCCGGTAGCCCATCCGCCCGCATTTCCGTTCGCAACGCGGCGTGCATAATGCCGGCAGGCCGCAACCTGACGGAGCACCCACCCATGTCCGCCCTGACCAACCAACGCATCTCCGGCGCCCGGCTATGGGGCGCGCTGATGGAGATCGCCCAGATCGGCGGCACGCCCAAAGGCGGCGTCAAACGCATCACGCTGACGGATGAGGACCGCCGCGGCCGCGACCTGTTCCGCACCTGGTGCGAAGCCGCCGGCCTCGCCGTCCGCGTCGACTCCATGGGCAACATGTTCGCCCGCCGCGAAGGCCGGGACCCCACGCGCCTGCCCGTCCTGTTCGGCTCCCACCTGGACAGCCAGCCCACCGGCGGCAAGTTCGACGGTGCGCTCGGCGTCATCGCCGGCCTGGAAGTCATGCGCACCCTGGCCGAACTGAACGTCACCACCGAAGCCCCGCTGGAGCTGGTGAACTGGACGGACGAGGAAGGCTGCCGCTTCGGCCGCGCCATGATGGGCAGCGCCGTCTGGTCCGGCGTGCTGCCGGAAGCCGACGTGAAAGCTTTAAAGGACGAAACCGGCACCACGGTCGGCGAAGCCCTGGACGCCATCGGCTACACCGGCAGCATCCCCGCCGCGCATTTCCCGGCGGACGCGCTGTTCGAGCTGCACATCGAACAAGGCCCCATTCTGGAGGCCGAGCAAAAACAGATCGGCATCGTCACCGGCGCCCAGGCGCAGGTCTGGTTCGAAGCCGTGATCACGGGGCAGGACAGCCACGCCGGCACCACGCCCCCCATCGCCCGGCGGGACGCGCTGCTCACCGCCGCCCGCATCATTGAGCTGGTGGACACCACGATGCGCGAAGGCGGGGACGGCACCATCGCGGACCCCGGCCGCGGCACCGTCGGCCGCCTCTACGTCTCCCCCAACTCGCCCAACGTCATCCCCGGCGAAGTCCGTTGTAACATCGAATTCCGCAACCCCTCGGACGCCCGCATCGCCGAGATCGCCGCCACCTTCCCCGCCGACGCCGCCGCACTCGCCGCCCGCAACCACACCGCCATCACCCTGACCCCGGTCTTCCGCATCCCAGCCCAACCCTTCGACGCCGCCTGCGTAAACCTGGTCCGCGCCGCCACCGCCAAACTAGGCTACACCGCCCGAGAAATGGTAAGCGGCGCCGGCCACGACGCCGTCCACACCGCCACCATAATCCCCACCGCCATGATCTTCACCCCCTGCCTAAACGGCCTGAGCCACAACGAAGCCGAATCCATAACCCCCGAAGAAGCCGAAGCGGGAACCCAGGTGCTCTTCGAAGCGGTACTGGCGCGGGCAAATCGCGTGCTTGACTAAACCATGCCCGCGCCACGTCATTGCGAGCGAAGCGCGGCAATCCATCTTTTCCAATAAAGGCGAGGGCTCCGCCCCTCGACCCCGCTGGGGCCGAAAGGCCCCAGACCCCATGGTATTTGCTCATATCATCTGCCAATGAAGATTTGCTAGCGACGGCAGGCAACTGCCACATTGCTAATGCACGCCTATTTATTTCGACTTGCGACCACTGTTTGGTCGTGCAAAAGCTAGAATTTAACAATAAACTTGTTCGTCCTTGGTGAGCCAATATGCCGGTAATGGGAATAAAAGATCTTCTGTCCTACAGTAGAGCCGACAGAAAGATGAGAGCGTATGCTTACCTTACCGCGTCGCTCAATGAACGCGAGTCAATGCAGGACATTGTTGATTGCATTATTCCTTTCGTTGTAGCCGGAATCAGTGAGCAGGAAGGATCGCTCCTCGATTTCAGACGGCTATCTGCTTTTGTCGAAAATATCGGAATCAAAATTCCGATATACGCTTTAGGTCATGCACTCATAAACTGATTCCCATGTCGCGGTGGTTGTGATTCAAACTCCTTGGAGGTGTTTGATGACGATTCGGCGGTACGAGATTTCGGATTTTGAGTGGGCGATCATTTTGCCGTTGCTGCCGAACAAGCCGCGCGGCGTGGCGCGGGTTGATGATCGGAAGGTCCTGAACGGCATTTACTGGCGGCTGCGAGCCGGCGCGCCTTGGGCGGACATTCCGGAGCGCTACGGCCCCTATACGACGTGCTACAACCGCTTCGTTCGGTGGCGGAAGCTGGGCGTTTGGGATGCGATTTTCGATGCGGTGTCAAAGGCTTACGAAGGTAATGTGCAGATGGTGGACTCCTCCTCCATCCGGGTTCACCAGCACGCCGCCAACGGTAAAAAGGGGGTCCTGAGGGCACCTCCACTCGGGACATTGCTGCAAGCCGATGCATGGGGCGCTCGCGCGGCGGATTGACCACCAAAATCCATGCCGTGGTCGATGCCAATGGCAACCCGTTCACCCTTAAACTGACCGAAGGCCAAGCCCATGACGGCCGCAGCGCCGAGGACATGCTGGACAGCGTCGGCGCCGGCCAGACCCTGCTAGCTGACCGGGCCTACGACAGCGACGCGCTACGTGAAACTTTGGCTGAGCGTGGCGCCAAAGCAAACATCAAGCCAATGCGACACCGGGTCAACATCCCAAAATTCAACAAGCGGCTGTACAAAAAGAGAAATCTCGTCGAGCGGTTCTTCAACAAACTTAAACACTTCAGAGCAATCGCCACCCGCTTCGAAAAACACGACGCCAACTACCTCGCCCTCGTCAAACTCGCCTCAGCCAGAATTTGGATGCGGTTTATGAGTCGGTGACCTAGAGCAATTGCTTCCTCGGCTTCAGAAAGCCGGCGTCTTGCAATGGAACAACGTCGCTAAGCATTTTCTTTGTCTGCCTCTACCACAGGAGGGAAACGCTTCGCATTTGCCTCCAGCTATACTAGATGAAGCGTTTGATATCATCGATGGAAAGCTTTCTGAATATGCCCGCGCCCACGGTTTAGAACGACCACCCATATCTGAAACTTGGACTGATGCATTAATCCTTTTTATGAAGCTTGATTCCGCAAGCGATGTGATGAAATCGATTAACATCAAAGGGTCGATTATTGGAGACGCGAAACAGATAGAAACGTTCATTGTTGCCTCATTTATTCAGCTTTGCGAGGCTAAAGATCCCAAGAGCTATACGAACATCATAAAGGTTTTCAGCGGGATTTTAATTGAGGACTTTCTAAACAACATACAAATGGTTGTACCAGCCGAGAAAAAGTGGGCGCTGAGCATATACTACGACACGACACTGTTGCTCCGTTTGTTAGGTACGTCAGGAAAATTGCTCCAGTCGGCTACTCTTGAAATGCACAGAGCGCTAGAAGACCTAGGCTGTAAAACATTTTTCTTTGACTCATCGGCTGAAGAAACTTTCAACATCTTGGAGTCTTTAATTGCCGCACACATGGTTGGGAAACCGATCTACGGCGAGACAGCAGAAGCGATAATTAATGGTGACATAACCTTTGCAAAAATAAAGGAAATCAATGCAACTTTTTCTACCCAGCTAAACCAACTCGGAATTTACGAGTATAGCTATGTATATGGTGCAAGGAAGAATGAGGATATCTTTCAAATCGATGAAAGTAACCTAGCATCAAGATTAGAAGCGGAGGCGGCGTCTCGCGACCGCACCTACAAGCGTAACAATGCGTTGAACGATTCAAAGGTTGTTGCTCTCATAGTTAGACTTCGCAAGGACCAAACAAAACGTGATGTTAGTGTCTGCGGCCACATATTTATCTCCAGAAACGCGCTCCTGCAAAGGATAAGTACGAAGTATTGCCGCGAGGAAATCGATGCGTACGTCGACCAAACAATCCCGCCTGTTTTAACAACAGGTCAGATCACAACTATAGCTTGGCTATCAACCTCAAAGGCTCTAGACGATCATAAGGTCGGTAAGGAACTTTTGGCGGCTTGCTATAACGCTGTACAACCAAGCTCTACTTGGGCCGAGCAATTTTCCAAAGCTCTGCAAAATTTCGAGAACGAGAATCCCGAATTTGCGGAACAGCGGGCTAACGATTTTTTGTTTTTGCATACTGCAAGGAATGCCGCCCGCGAGGAGTCCCTTGGGCAGCCGAGCATCCTCCGTAAAGTCAACATAGCTGAACTCTTCCAAAATGCTGCTCGTCAGTCCGAGAGAAGAGAATTTGAACAACAGGCAATGATCCAACAAATTGACAGAGATGCTCAAGCAACAATTGAAAAAAATAAGCTTGAGCTTGAGGAATTAACCCAACAAACCATGGCTGTGGTTTTAGAACAAGGCCAAAGTGCTGGCGAAACTAGAAGCAGGCAAGAGGCGATTAATCGTATCGGACAAGTTTCTACAGTGCTTGCGAGGTACGCAGTCTACGGCATTCGCGCTATTCTTTTGGTTTTGTTGCTGGGTGTTGCGATAGGCGGCTGGGTCGGAGTTCCAGCTAAACATGCGGTTGTATATTGGATTGTTGCTGTAGTTTCGATCGCCTTTGTCGTGCTGTCGATGGCAGATCTTTTAGGGTGGCGGATCATAGGGAAACCAATGGTTGCTTTGGAACAAATGTTACGGGCTAAGTTAACGGCCATCGGAATTAAAACTATAATCGGTAACCGATAGAATTACCCCACACTTGATGAAACTCCCTCTACCTCGTCGCCCTACTTCTACTAGCCGCCGCCAGCGCCGCCGTCACCTGCCCACCCACCGCCACCACCTTTACCCAAACCGGCCAATAACCGAACGCCTCACCAACATCGCCGTCTGAAACGCTGCCCTACGCGAGCCGATCGACAGTGCCGCCCCGCCCGCACTGGTGCCGGACAGCACCCGCCAATCCGGCGCCACCCTCACCGCCACTTCGCGCCTCACCGGCACCGCCACGGAGCGGGACTATCTCGCCTGCACCTCCACCTCGCCCTATCTCCTGCTGTTCGACATCACCGGCCTCGCCACCTGAGTGCAGACCATCGCCCTCCGCTTTCCACCACCCCCTTGAAACAATCCATCGCCAAAACCCCCAAACCGCGCAACTAAAAACTGATATCACCCACCCCTTTTTGTATCAATTTACTCGCCCAAACCACCAGAAACCGCCTCACCCCCACCCCCGCCGGCAGCGTCCAAAACCCCCACGCACCCCCAAAGCGCGGCCACAAAAAAGGGGCGCCAAGCACCCCTCGCATCCGCCCATCGCACGCAGCCAGCCTACCCCGCCGCGCGCCCCTCCACCTCGATCACCACCACCACCGGCGCACCCACCACCGCCACCCGCCCGTCCCCGTCATGCCCGTGGAACGCGCCGAACACCGTCGTCCCCCCCAGCACCCCGCCGCACGCGCACATCACCAGGCCCACCGCCCGCCAGCCGCCCGCCCGGGTCTCCACGGCGCTCACCGCGCCCCAGCTACATCCCGCGAGCAGCAGCGCCCCAAACACCAACGTTCCCATGCACATCCCGCAACTCCACACTGCCTGAGCAAAAGCTACTTTACCCACCCCCGGATGTCAGCAACAAAACCTCGCCGGCCCGGCTCGCGGGACCAGGAGGCCGCCGATGATCCCCTTCCGCCTCGCCTGCGCCGCCCTCGGCTGGTTCGCCGTGCTCACCCAGTTCGGCCTCAGCACCATCGGCGCACCCTCCTTCGCCGCCGCCGCGCTCGATTACTTCAGCTTCTTCACCCTGCTCAGCAACATTGCCGTTGCCGCCGCCTTCACGGCGCCTTTGCTTCCGCCGGGCGCGGCGCGCGCCTTTCTGCTCCGCCCCGGCGCCCGCACCGCCATAGCCGTGTACATCCTGGTCACGGCAATAGTGTTCTACGTGCTCCTGCGCGCGATCTACCATCCGTCCGGCCTCGCCGGCCTAGTCAACGTTTTACTGCACGACATCATGCCGGCGCTGTACCTGTTGGACTGGGCGCTGTTCACCCCGCGCCGCACGCTCCGCTACGCGCAGATCCCCGCCTGGCTCGCTTTCCCGCTGCTCTTCGCCGCCTGGACTCTGGCGCACGGCGCCGCCTCCGGCTGGTATCCGTATCCATTCCTGGACGTCACGGCGCTCGGCCTGCGCCAGGTCCTGCTTAACAGCCTGGTCCTGGCGGCAGTATTCGCCGTGCTGTCCGCCGCCTTCATCGCCCTCAACCGCCGCCTCCCGGCCGGCGGACGCTTAGAATAACACGCAACCGCCAGGGTGCACGCCACCGTAAGGCCCCACATAGCCGGCCCGGCAAGCGCAACCGCCGACCGCCAGCGCCATCCCCAGGATCAACATCCCCGCGCGCAATAGTCTCATCGCCGTTCCTTCCCGCTGCAAACCGTCCTTCTAGCAAACGCCACGGTTTCGCGCCGTGTCAAAATGTCACGGCACGAAAAGGGGCCGGCAGCATGCGCCACCGGCCCCCGGTCCCAACGATCCGAAGCGTTACGACGCCTTGCGCAGCGTCTGCACGTTCGATGCACCGAACAGCTTGATGATCTCGCGGTTGAAGTCCTTCAGATCATCCGGCTTGCGCGACGTAATGAAGTTCCCGTCCACCACCACCGGCTGATCCACCCAGTTCGCTCCGGCGTTCTTCAGGTCCGTGTGCAGTGACGGCCAGGACGTCATCTTCCGCCCGCGCACCGCGTCCGCCTCGATCAGCGTCCAAGGCCCATGGCAGATCGCCGCCACCGGCTTGCCCGCGGTCACGAAGTGCTTCACGAACGCCACCGCCTCCTTGTCAGTCCGCAGCGTATCCGGGTTGGCAACCCCGCCCGGCAGCACCAGGGCATCAAAATCCTCCGGCCGTGCCTTGGAAAGCTCAAGGTCCACGGTGACCGTGTCGCCCTTCTCGTCATGCTTCATGCCTTGAATCTTGCCGGTTTTCAGGGAAACCACCGTTACGGTCGCCCCCTCCGCCAGCAACGCCTTGCGCGGCTCCAACAGCTCCGACTGCTCAAAGCCATCGGTGGCCAGGATCGCAATCTTTTTCTGCTTGATATCGCTCATAGCTACTCCTTTGATTTGCGGCTCACCGCACCGCGCCCGCAACTTTGGCGCCCCGCGGCCGCCCCGCAACCGCCTTCTGCCGAACGTGAACACATCCTCATGGGCTGGACATCGCGCCGCCAGCGCCGCCGTGCCATGGCTTTCCCATGGACGATCTCGAACAACGCATACGCGAACGCGCTTTCCTGTTATGGGAGGAAGCCGGCTGCCCGGAGGATCGCGCCGAGGAGTTCTGGCTCCGCGCTCGCGATGCCGAACTGGGCGTCACCCAGCCCGCGGAGCTGGGCGCCGACCCAGCGTCCGATCCCGCTAAATTCGCCGGGTTTTAGCCGCTACCAGGGTATGGTTTTGCCTTCGTAATCGATATAGGCGAGTCCACCTGTCCCCGCCTGACGCTCCAGCACGTTCGCCATGCCTTTCACGCTCGTCGCCACGTCCAGCGGCGCGTTCTGGCCCCCCATATCGGTCCTCACCCAGCCGGGATGCATCGACAGCACGGTGATGCCCTTCTCCTTGGGCAGCGCCTCCACGAACCCCCGGGTCAGATGGTTCAACGCCGCCTTACTGGCGCCGTACAGCGCCGGCGCCCCGTTCACATTGCTCTCGATACTGCCCATCACCGAGGTCATGAACGCCAGCACGCCGGTGTGCGGCCGCAGCATCGGCGTCAGACGTTCGGCCAGCCGCACCGGGGAAACCGCGTTGGTCATAAACACATGGGCAATCTCGGCTTCGGGCGCCGTATCAAAACTTTTTGGACCCCCAATGCCGGCGTTGATGAACACGACATCAAATACCGCGCCGTTCAGCTCATCAACAAATGCCGCGGCGGCTTGGTTGTCGTTGATCTCAAGGGTCTTGACGGTAACGCCCGGCGGAGCCTCCGTATTACCGCGCGTGGTCGCGGTAACCTGCCAGCCGCGCCCCGCCAGCTCATGCGTCAAGCCCAGCCCAAGGCCGCGCGACGCCCCCACGATAAGCGCGGTTTTTGCCGAAGCAGTTGCATTCATTGAAATCTCCTCAGGTCAAACCGGGGCCGCGTCGGTAGCTTCATATATTTGTCAGGTAGGGCTGCGCGGGCCGCTTAATCAAGGTGCCGGCGCGCCCACGGCCAGTATTTCTAAATACGGCATTAATACAACCGCGTTACAAACGGTCCAGGTGCAACGGAGCTTCGCGTGACCATGACGTTACCCGAGCCTGTCGCAATCGCAGATTTAACCAGGACGTTCGCGCTGAAGTCCGACACAGAATTGCTGCGGCTGGCGGCGCTGCGGGAATACGGCATCGACCTGAACGTGGTCGAGCCCGTGTTCAACCGTCTCGTGCAGTTGGCGGGCACGGTGTTCAACGTGCCGGTCGCGCTGATCTCGCTGGTGGAAGCGGACCAGCAGATTTTCGCCGCGCGCCTCGGCGTCCAAGTATGCGAGACCTCGCGCGCCGTGTCGTTCTGCAGCCACGCAATCCGCCAGAGCGACATCATGGTCGTGCTGGACGCGACGCGCGATCCGCGTTTCGTGGATAATCCGCTGGTCACCGGCCCGATGAATATCCGCTTCTACGCCGGCGCGCCGTTGGTCTCCCCTTCCGGCCACGCCGTCGGCACCTTCTGCATCGTCGACACCAAGCCGCGCGCCGCCTTCGACGCGGCGGACCAGCGGAACTTGCGGGAGTTCGCCAACCTTGCCTTGGACAAGATGGAATTGCGCCGGCTGGATCTGGCGCGCCTTACTAGTCGCATCCGATTTGAAAGCATCGCCGCCAACTCGCCGGACGCCATCATCTGCGCCGATCAGACTGGCGACATCACCTTCTGGAATGCCGCCGCGGCGCGGCTGCTCGGCTACCAGGCCGCCGAGATCAAGGGACGCGGCATCGATATGATCCTGCCACGGCAGATTGTTGAACGGCTGCGGGAGATGGCCGACGGCGAAGCGTCGCCGGAAAGCCGTACTGTCGAACTTGACGTGGAAAAGAAGCACGGAGGCGCCGTGCCAGTCGAACTTTCAGTCTCGATCTGGCGCGAAGCCGGCAGACAAAGCTTCGGCGCCATCCTGCGCGACATCACCGACCGCCGCGCCAATGAGGATCGGCTGTTTCGCTTAGCACACCTGGATCCGCTGACCGGCATTCCCAACCGCACCTTGCTCGCAACCCGGATCGAGCAGGCCTTGGCCAAGCATCAGGCCGCGACCGTGGTCATGGTCGATCTCGACGGCTTCAAGGAAGTCAACGACACCCTGGGCCACGCGGCCGGAGACTTCGTTCTGGCGCGCGTCGCCAAATTGTTGCAGGGCTGCGTGCGCGCCATGGACACGGTGGCGCGCGTCGGCGGCGACGAATTCGCCATTCTGATCCCCGGTCTCGAAGACCCAGGTCGGGCCGGGCAGGTGGTCGACGCCGCGATCGACAGCATCGCCGAGATCAGAGCGGTGGAAGGCAGCCCGGTCGACGTCGCCGCCAGCGGCGGCATCGCGATCTACCCCTTGGATGGCACGACCGCGGAGGAATTGCTTTCCTCGGCGGACCTGGCTTTGTACCAGGCAAAGGCGGAGGGCCGGCACTGCCGCCGATTTTTCACCCCCGGCCTGCGCCACGCCGCCAATGCCAAGCGCGCCTACCACGGCGAGCTGCGGCGGGCGCGCGAGAATGATGAATTCGTCCTGTTCTACCAGCCGCAAACCCGTCTGGCGGATGGCGCGCTGATGGGCGCGGAGGCGCTGATGCGCTGGAGGCATCCGCGTAACGGCCTGCTGATGCCGGCGGATTTCATCAAGGCGATGGAGGGCGGTCCGCTGGCGGCGCCGATGGGCGATTGGACGCTGCGCACCGCGGCCCGTCAGGCCGCCGCCTGGCGCGCCGCCGGCGCCACGGATTTCCGGATCGGCGTCAACCTGTTCGGGGCGCAGTTCCGGACCGGCGATCTGGCGGACAAAGTGCACGGCGTGCTTGCCGAATTCGGCCTGCCGCCGGCGGCGCTGGAGCTGGAAATCACCGAGAACATCATCCTGCGCCACGATGAGACTCTGCTGGCGCCGCTGCGACAGCTGCGCGACGCCGGCGTCGGCGTCGCCTTCGACGATTACGGCACCGGCTATGCGTCCTTCAGCGTGCTGAAGCGCTTTCCCATCAGCCGGCTGAAGATCGACCGCAGCTTTGTGCAGGGCATGTGTGATTCGCGCGAGGACGCGGCGATCGTGCGCGCTATTCTGCATCTGGTGCGCAGCTTCGGCCTCGGCGTGATCGCGGAAGGCGTGGAGACCGAGGCGCAAGGCCGCCGCCTGCGCGAGCGCGGCTGCGCCGAGGCGCAGGGCTATCTGATCGGCCGGCCAATGCCGGAAGCGGAGTTCACCAGGCATTTCATAGCAACCGCGCCGGCGGCGCCTATGACGGTTTCAGCCGGCTGACATTATCCGGCAGCGGCGCGCCGCGCGCCTCGGCCTCGGCCTCGGATGATGGGGCGTCGTCCAACTCCGTCACGCGGCGCAGCTCGGCCTCGCGGGCCAGCCGCTTATAGCTGCGCCGGCTGAACGGCAGCATCACGATATAGGCGATGCCGAGCAGCGCGAACGCCGCGTACGGGTCGGCGAACAAGACCGCCGCGAACACCACCACGCCAAGCAGCAGCGGCAGCACGCTCGGGCTCGGCACCTTGAAATTCTTGAAGCTCCAGACCGGCAAAGTGGAGACGCACAGCAATGCCGTGGCGACCAGAGTGACGCCGGTGAACAGCGGAAAGCCGACCACGGCGCGCAGCCAGACCAGATGCAGCTGGTCCGCCTCCAGCCCCAGGAACAACGGCAGCAAAGCCAGCCCGGCGCCGGCCGGCGCCGGCACACCGGTGAAGAAGTTATACGCGAAGGCGGCCTTCGGGGCCGTCTCCAGCGCCGCGTTGAACCGCGCCAGGCGCAGCGCCATCGCCGAGGCAAACATCAGCGGCGGCAGGAAGCCGATCGCGCCCCAATCCTCCAGCGACCATAGATAGATCACCAGCGCCGGCGCGATGCCGAAGCAAAGAAAATCCGCCAGGCTGTCGAACTCCGCGCCGAAGCGCGACGTGGCTTTCAGCAGCCGCGCCAGCCTGCCGTCCAGCCCATCAATCGCCGCGGAGACCGCAAGCGCCACCACCGACGCGCCGAATTTGCCATCCATCGCCAGGCGGATTGCCGACAGGCCGACGCAGAGGCCGACCAGCGTGAGCAGATTCGGCACCATGCGGTTGAAGCTGAGCCCGGTGAGCCGCTCGCGGCGCGGGCGGAAGCGGCGGGGCGGCGGCGGGCCGGAGCTCTGGCTCACAGCACGATCGGCGCCGGGTCAGGGTTGATCGATGCGGCCGCGCCGAATTCGGCGATCACGGTCTCGCCGCCGATCATGCGCTGCCCGACCGCGACCAGCGGTGCCGCGCCCGGCGGCAGGTACAGATCCGTGCGGCTGCCGAAGCGGATGATGCCGAAGCGCTGGCCGGCGGCGACCGGCTGCCCTACCGCGACCTCGCACACGATCCGCCGCGCGATCAGCCCGGCGATCTGCACCACCGCGATGTCCTGCCCGCCGGGCAGACGCAAGGCCAGCGCGTTGCGTTCATTGTCTTCCGAGGCTTTGTCCATCGCCGCGTTGACGAAGGTGCCGGCGCGGTAGGCGATGGCGGTGACGGTGCCCGCGCACGGGACGCGGTTCACATGCACATCCAGCACCGACAGGAAGATCGCCACGCGCGGCCGCAAAACCGGGCCGAGGCCGAGTTCCGCCGGCGGCACGGCAGGGCCGACGCTGACCACCAGCCCATCCGCCGGGGCCAGAAACACATCCGCACGGGGCGGGACCACACGCTCCGGATCACGGAAGAAATACAGGCAAAACAGCGTGAAGATGAGGCCGGCCCAGGTCAGCGGGTGCCAGAGAAACAGGCCGATAAAGGCAACGACGATGCCGCCCAGGATGAACGGATACCCCGCCGGATGCGGCGGGCTGAGCACGGATTTGACGCTGTCGAAAATGTTCACTGTGCCGCTGCCTGTTTGGGAATGGCAAAGCCCTGGCCGGGGAAGATCAGGTCCGGGTTGTGGATGGTCTGCGCGTTGGCGTCATAGATCAACGTGTACAGATTGCCGTGGCCGTAAGCCGCGCGGGCGATCAGCCACAGGTTCTGCCCCGGCACGATCACCACATGGCCGTTCGCGAGCGCGGTGGGCAGCGTCTCCAGCGCGAACGGCGCGGTGACGGCGGCGGCGCCTGGCATGGCGAGGCTGAGCGTGCCGCTGCCGTCCGGCACGGCGCCGGTAAAGCGCCAGGTTCCGTCCCGCCCGGCGGTGGCGGCGCCGAGTTTCCCGCCGTTAAGCGAGAGCGTGACAGCCGCGCCGGGCGGCGCGGTGCCGGAGAAGATGGCATGGCCGGCAGCGTCGTAATCCACCGTGCCGATGGCGAGCGTGCCGGGCCGCGGTGCCTGGCCCGACAGAACCTGGCTGCCCCCCGGCCCGGACAGCACGGTAAGCGCCGGCGACGCCGGGTGGGCCGGCACGACCAACGTGGCGGTGCCGTTGCCGTCCAGCGTGGCGCCGCCGGGCAGGGTTTCCGAAAGTGTCAGCTGCTGCGGGCCGGCGGGCAGCGGCGCCGCCGGCAGATAAGCAAACGCGCCGGAAGCGTCCGCCGTGGCGGTGCCGAGCAGCCGGCCGCCGCGCCGGATGGTAACCATCGCGCCGGGCGCCGCCGTGCCGGCGATGACGGTGTCGCCGGCGGCATCCACCCGCACGATGTCGAACGCCGGCAGCGGAATGCCGGCGTTTTTCACCGCCGGCGGGCTCGGCGGGGTGGGCTGCCAGCCCGGCTGCAAAGCGAGGAAAACCAGTGCCGCCAGCGCCAGCAGCGCCAACATGATCAGCGCCGTGATGCCGCCGCGGGCGCGCAGAGTGGCCGCCATGAAGGGTTCCTTAGCATTGCTTGCCAGGCAGGCCGCGGCCTGCCACCTGTCCGGTATAGTTTAAGGAGGCCGGATCGTCACTATGAGCAGCTATGCCGTTACCGTGTTCTGCGGGTCCTCGCCGGGCGCCGGCCTTGAATACGCGGCGGCGGCGCAGGCGCTGGGCGAGGGCATCGCGGCGGCGGGCATGCGGCTGGTGTTCGGCGGCGGCAATGTGGGGCTGATGGGCGTGGTGGCGGGCGCGGCGCTGGGCGCCGGCGCGCATGTCACCGGCATCATCCCGGACTTTTTGCGCGCGCGCGAGGTGGAGTTCCCCGGCCTGTCCGAGCTGATCGTCACGGACTCCATGCACACCCGCAAACGCCGCCTGTTCGCCCTCGGCGACGCCTTCGTGGTGCTGCCCGGCGGCCTCGGCACCTTCGACGAAACCATCGAGATCATGACCTGGAAACAACTCGGCCGTCACAACAAGCCGATCATCCTGTGCGACATTTTAGGCTGGGCCCAGCCATTCGTGACGATGGTGGAAGACGCAGTAATCCGCGGCTTCGCCCGCGAGAGTGCGCGGGGGTTGATCGAGGTGCAGGCGGACGTGGCGGGGGTGCTGGAACGGCTGAAAAGCCTGGATGCTCCACGTGGAGCATTGTCGTGAAAAGAGGCTCATAACACGTTGTTAGTAAAACTAATAAGAAGATTATCCACCGAGAATTTTCAATGTCTTTGGTGTTTCCAAACGAATACTTTTGTTTGATTGCAATGGTTTACGTGATTTTGAGCGGAGCGAAGCAACCTAACCAGGGAGCACTTAACCCTTTCATAGCGTCCCGTGCGTTTTGAGGCTGGATTGCTTCGCCGCGCTCGCAATGACGGAGTGGGGCGCTAGCAGGCGATTGGGGCGTCGGGATCGCCGGCGGCCAACGCGTTGTAGTAGCCGAGGATGAGTTTTTCGGAACGGAAGTCGCCGTATTTCTGGATTTCTTCGCGGATGACGATGGGGAAGGTGGAGAGGATGTAGCGGATGTTCTCGGGTTCGATGCCGTAGAGGTGGAAGAACAGCGCGTCCAGCCGGGCGCGGCGGCGCAGGCGGTCCGCTTCGTCCCAGGCAAAGGGCGGCCCGGTGTAGCCTTGGCGTTCGGCGAAGCCGGCCATGTCGTGAGAGACATAGGTGAGGTGGAGGACGTCGTCACGGATGATCTCAGCGGCGGTTTTGGGACCGAATTTGCGAGCGAACCCGACGGGTGGAACAACCGGTAGTTGTTCAAGAATGTATGAGTTCAGATGCTGTCCCTGAATTTTCTGGCGTGCGCAATAATCCATAATCAGCGAGTTCAAATTGCTTAGTAGCAGCGGCTTGGAAGGGGAATACGAAGACTCATCTTCAAGCCAACTATAGACCGGTAATGTATTTCCGTAAAAAGCTGTTGGAACGATCGTTGCAATGATTGTGCGAACATTTGTCGGCGAGGTCACGTCTTTAAGCGCAATTAAGAACTTGTTCCCGATAAGTATCGGAGCAGCCTTTTCAGAAACCAGGAATTGTGGCGTTGGAAGCCAAGACGGATCCGAGTGTTGAGCTAAAGTCGCAGCCTCCGGCTGCGCTGGTCGGCTCACATTTTTAGCATTAACCGAAATCGAAGCGGCGCGGTGGTCGTAGGCTTGGACCATTTTGCCTTCGTAGAGCGGAAAAAATCTCTCATCGCCTTTTTTCCAGGAGCCACCATCGACGCGGTAGGCGCCGGATTTTTCGAGTTCGGCGGCGGTGAGGAATTTGTCGGAGTCGCTGGTCATGTGAAACATGGTGACGTAGCGGACAGGCCAGACGGAGACCGGCTTTTTGGGGTCGCGGCGATCGACGAGGATGGGCAGGCGGGCGTAGATGGCGCGGGTGATGTCGGCGTCGCGCTGGTTGCGAAACACAGGGGCGGTGCGGGTGTTCGGGTTGACGGCGGCGAAGTCGGCGGGGGTAAGGGCGAAAGCGATCTCCTCGGCGGCGCTGGCGCTTTGCTGAAAGAAGGCGCATTTTGCTTCGGTGAAACGGCGTCCCGGCCCAGCAAAAATCAAAGACGCGAACTTGAAAGATCGGTGAACGTCAGGGAAAAACGGCTCTGGTTTGCGTTTGCCATTTTCAAAATCCAGCAGGGACTCCAGCCGGCCGGTGGTGCTGATGGAGCCGAAAAACGGCGCGGCCCCCAGATCGGCGGCGATGCCGGAGGGGACGAGCAGGCCGACGATGCCGTCTGGACGAACCAGGCGCTGGGCGCGCTCCACGAACAGCGAGTAGATGTTGATATCGCCGCCTGAAAGCAGCGGATAGGCGCCCCCGGTGCGGGCGACGCGGGCCGCACCCTCGGCGGCGGCTTCGGCGCGGGCGAAGTCAGCGGCCAGCGGGTCACCGGATTTACGAAGCGCGGCAATCGCCTTTTTTCGGTCGGATGCGCGCTGTTGCAGCGCGATCGCCGGCTTGCGCGCGGCGAACCATTCCACCTCCTGCAGCTTCATGCGGTCCCAGGGCGGATTGCCGATCACGGCGTCAAAGCCACCGGTTGGCTGCGTGGTCTCCCAGCCTTTCCAAACGCCGGGGAAGGCAGCTTCCCAGTGCAGGAATTTGCGCTCCTCACTTAGCGTCTTGGAAGCCGCCAAAAAGGCGTTTGCAGCGTTAAAGATGGCGGTCGCGGTGGTTACTTCGCGACCTTTTTTGACGCCGACCGCGTCTTTGGGCGCTTTAAAGCTTTTGCCGTTGGCAATCGCTACTGGATCACCATAGCCGCCGCCAAAAATAGTGATGCGTGCCTGCTTCTCTGCAAGGGTGGTGCCGGGTAGCCAGCGTGCAGCGTGGTAGATATCGAGAAAGGCGCGCAGCTCAGCGGTGGCTTCCTCAACGGCCGCAAAGCCAACAGCCGAGCTTTTTACTTCGGTAATGTCGGCGTCGGTCAAAGCTTCGACCATCGCCATGCCAGCGGCAGCGTTGGCGGCTTTCGCCACAGCGTTGGTCATCACGAAGCCATAGTCCGCCCTCAGCTGCGCCTGCACAGGTGCCACGAACTCGCCGAACAGTGAGTCGCCGATGCGCAAATGGTGGTCAAGAAAAGATAGCGGCGCGCCGACGGTGAAGGAGTGCAGCCAGAGCGAGAGTTTGGCGAGTTCGACCGCCATCGGGTTCATGTCCACGCCGTAGATCACGCGCTTCAAAATGATGCGGCGGATCAGATGGCGGTCGTCCAGCTGGTCCTCACGCACCGGCCAGCCGGCGGCGCGGGCGCGGGCGAGGAGTGTTTCGCGCAACTGGGCGATCTGCTCGGCAAGCGGCGAGCGGTAGGGTGGATCGGCCCAGGGAACCAGCGTCGGCGCGTCGGCCAAAGCTTCGACAACTTGGGTCGCGAGAAAGTCGACCAGCGAGACAAGGAAGTGGCCGGAGCCCATGGCCGGATCGACCACGCGAAGCGAAACGAAGGCAGTGGCGGGATCGTCAGCGGAAAGTATTTTCAGACGCTCCGCTTTCGGCCGATTGTCCTTCGCAAGTTCGGCAACCCGCGCGTTAAAGGCGTCTCGACGTTCCTGTAGTAGCGGGTTGATGGCGCGGCGCAGGATAAGCTGCACCAGTTCGTCAGGCGTGTAATAAGAGCCGGTGGTTTTGCGGGAGAACGCGTTCGGGCGCAGCGTGAGACCGCCGCCGGGTGCTTCGACCACGTCCTGTTCTAGAAGCTGTTCGTAAATGCTGCCGAGCTGCTGCACGGACAGATCGCGATAATTGATCCAGCGGCGGTTGCCGGCGGGGCCTTCGCGCGACATTTTGTCGATCAGGCTGGCGAGCACCGTGTCCGGCAACGACATGCCGGTGAGACCGTTGGCGGACTCATCGAACAGGCCGCCATTATAGGGCGGCAGGCCCATGGAGTCGTCGCCCAGCGCGATGGCGGTGAACAGGGTGGTGAGATTTGCCCACCATCTCTTAGCGTGAGGCGAGAGTGGTTTGTTTTCTTCGATGATGGCAGATGCTTCACGCCGTAGAGTTTGTAGCGCGTAGGTCGCGTAGCCTTCATGGGCTGTCGGCAGCAGGTCGCGGTCTTCGGCGTAGAGGAGAAACAGCAACCGGAACAGCAATTTCAGGGCGGTTTCGCGGGCGGTGCTTCGCCAGTTGAGGTCGCCGGTTTGCGCCGTGGTAGCCTGTTTGCCGATGGCGGCGATTAGGTTGGGAAAGACGTCGTTGTAGACAATGCGCGAAAGCTCGCCGGTGATGCGCTGCTCGTATTTTCTGCCTTCGGCGATGGCAAATTGTACGAAGCCGATTTGCGCGACGCCTTCCGGCACGAAGGAGGAGACGCGGAAGAGCAGTAGGAACACGCGTTGCCAATGTTGCGTGTCTGGTTGCAGGAGATCATCGACCAGCAGGCTGGGAAGGTCGAACTCAATAAAACCTTCTGCGCGGGCGGGGGCGCGATAGTCGTACAGCCGCCAGAAGCGGCCGTTGGTCAGCAGGCCCCAGCGCAACGTGTCGTTGGAAGCGATTTGCGCGCGGCTCATATAACGCAGGATTTGACCCGCGGGGGTTTCGTTGGTGACGCCGGCGCGGTCCAGCCGGGTATCCCGCGCTTCGTATTCCACGACCATGACGCCGGATTTATACCGGGCGGCGGTTGACTGCGCGCGAGCATGGTTTTTGTCGGCTTCAGAGAGGAAGAGCAGCGCGTCCGGCACGTCCCGGCCATCTCTGGCGGTCTTTTGCTGGGGCAGAAGGGACCAGCCGAGAAAGTCGAGCATCGGCTCGATCAATTCCCTGGTTGTTTCGGACTCGTTTACCGTGGCCATGGCGGCGAGGTTTAGCCAGTGGGCCCGGGATGTTTGGACGAAGGTGTGAAGGGTTGTTGCGTCGATGGCTTTATAGGCCTGGGTCTCGCGGATGCCGTCGTCCAGAAAAAAGCGTGTGAAGAGGCCGCCTTTAATCATTATTTTCCCGGATTTGCGGGGTGGAATGGCGGAAGGCGTTTCGCTTTTCCGTCTTGCTTACCCCTCCCGTATATCCTGCCAAGCCTCCGTAAACGGCTTGTGCCGGAAAGTGGCCCAGAAGAAGTTCATGGTGTACCGCAGCCCGATCGTGAACACCCCCTCGCCCACCAGGCGGCGGCCGGAGGATTGGGCGGTGAGGCGGAAGGTGAATTTCACCCCGCCGATCTTGGAAAGCCGGCGGGCCAGGTCCGTATCCTCGCCATAGAAAGAGAAGCGGTGGTCGGGCGCGCCGAGCTTCAGCATCGCGTCCCGCCGCACGATGAAGTTGCCGCCCTGCAGCATGGAGCCGACGTTCAGCACGAAGCGGTTGAACAGATAAGCGGTGTAGGCCACGCGGTAATAGGCGCCGACCACCAGGTTCACCCGCCGCTTCACGCCGTAATAGACATAAGGCCCGGAGATCGCGACCAGCCCCGCGCCGCGCTCAAACTGCCGCAGCGTCTCGGTCAGCCAGCCGGGCGGGATGATGGTGTCGGCGTCGATATTGGCGATCAGCGCGCCGGAAGAGGCCTCGAATCCGCACCAGCGCGCCTGCACCAGGCCTTTCCGCGGCTCATGCACCACTTTCACGCCGGGGATGGCGGCGGCCAGCGCCGCGGTGTCGTCGGTGCTGGCATTGTCCACCACGATGATCTCCGCGTCCTCGCCCAGAAGCTGGCCGGCGCGCAGAATTTCGTCGCGGATCGCGCCGATCGAGCGGGCGATCAGGGCCTGCTCGTTATAAGCGGGGACGACGAAGCTGATTTTCATGGGCGACTCCGAGGGACCTGGCGGTGAACCGGCTATCAACAGAGAAACGGGGTGCCAGGCGAATGACCGTTTAGTGACAGCCGTTTCGCAAATTGGCAAATTGTTCGTTGCAGTTTTAGCCGGCGCCTGTAACCTCTGGTCGTAGGGCGCGGCGCGAAGAAGGCGGGCACACGGCGGCTATGACGAGACCCCGTGAGGTTGACAGTCCGGGCGGCGGGAGGGCATACCGCGCCACCTTTAGCCATCGTCGCCTGGAAGCCCGTCATGAAGATCCGTAACTCGTTGAAATCCGCGAAAGTGCGGGACAAGAATTGCCGCGTCGTGCGCCGGCACGGCCGCGTCTATGTGATCAACAAGAAGAACCCCCGCATGAAGGCGAGACAAGGCTGAACGCGGCGCTCCGAGTTGGCTGCAAAACCCGGTCTTTGGCCGGGTTTTTCTTTGGACCTTCGCCCTTTCAGGTCCATATTGGGTCTGGAGGATAAGCCATGTTGCAGGCGGCGCCGAAGGCGGATGTGTTGGCGAAGCGGCCGGAGATCGTCGCGGGGCTGCAGGCTTTGCTGCCGGCGGACGCGGTGATCGCGGACCCGGTGGCGCTGCGGCCTTATGAGACCGATGGGCTAACCGCGTATAAGCAGGCGCCGCTGGCGGTTGTGCTGCCGCGGGATGAGGCGGAGGTCGCGGCGGTGCTGCGCTTCTGCAACGGCGCCGGCGTGCGCGTCATCCCGCGCGGCGCCGGCACCTCGCTCTCCGGCGGCGCGCTGCCGATGGAAGACGCGGTGGTGATCGGCATGATGCGGCTGAACCGGATATTGGAGATCAATTACGCGGATCGCTACGCCGTGGTGCAGCCGGGGGTAACCAATATCGCCATCACCAAAGCGGTGGAAGATGAGGGGTTTTTCTATGCGCCCGACCCGTCCAGCCAGCTCGCCTGCATGATCGGCGGCAATGTCAGCATGAACTCCGGCGGCGCGCATTGCCTGAAATATGGGGTGACAGCGAACAACCTGCTCGGTCTGCGCATGGTGACAATGGAAGGTGAGGTGCTGGAGATCGGCGGTCAGCACATGGATGCCGCGGGCTATGACTGGCTGGGGCTGATCACCGGCTCGGAAGGGCAGCTGGGCGTGCTGACGGAAGTGACGGTACGAATTCTGCGCGGGCCGGAGGGCGCGCGGGCGATGCTCGCGGGCTTCACCTCCAACGAAGTGGCGGGCGCCTGCGTGGACGCGATCATCAGCTCCGGCATCATCCCGGTGGCGCTGGAGTTCATGGACCGGCCGGCGATCCATGCCTGCGAGGCATTCGCCCATGCCGGCTATCCGCTGGATGCCGAGGCGATGCTGATCATCGAGGTGGAAGGCAGCGTCGCCGAGCAGGACGAGATGCTGGGGCGGATCAAGGAGATCTGCGCCAGGTTCAACCCATGCAGCTTGCGCGTGTCCGAAAGCGCCGAGGAGAGTCTGGCGATCTGGAAGGGGCGGAAGGGCGCGTTCGGCGCGGTCGGGCGGATCAGCCCGGATTACCTGTGCATGGACGGCACCATCCCGACCAGCCGGCTCCCGGAAGTGCTGCACCGGATCGGACAGTTAAGTGCGGCGTATGAGCTGCAGGTGGCAAATATTTTCCACGCCGGGGACGGCAATTTGCACCCGCTGATCATGTTCGACGCCAATGATCCGGCAAGTTTCCACAAGGCCGAGGCGTTCGGCGCGGATGTGCTGAAACTATGCGTGGAGGTCGGTGGCTGCCTGACCGGCGAGCACGGCGTGGGGATCGAGAAGCGGGATTTGATGAGCGTGCAGTTTTCCGCGGAAGAGCTGACGCAGATGCGCGGCATGAAAAGCGCGTTCGATCCGGGTTGGCTGCTGAATCCGTCAAAGGTTTTCCCGCTGCAGTGATTTGTCCGGCTGACGAAGCTGAACTGGCCGATGTTGTGCGGGCGGCCACGGAGCCGTTGCTGGTGCAGGGCAACGGCACCAAAGCCGGCATGTTGCGGCCGGTGCAGGCGGCGGCGACGCTGAGCACGGCGGCACTCACCGGCATCACGCTGTACGCCCCGAACGAGCTGGTGATGTCGGCCCGCGCGGGCACGCCCCTGGCGGAGATCGAGGCGGCGCTGGCGGAGCGGGGCCAGCAGATGATCGCCGAGCCCTCGCATCTGTTCGGCGAAAACCAGACGATCGGCGGCGTGGTGGCGGCGAATGTCTCCGGGCCGCGGCGCGTGACAGGCGGGGCGATGCGCGACCATGTGCTGGGCGTGCGGGCGGTGAACGGGCGTGGTGAGGTGCTGCGATTCGGCGGCCGGGTGCTGAAGAACGTCACCGGGCTGGACATGGCGAAGTTGCTGACCGGCAGCTTCGGCACGCTGGCGGTGCTGACGGAGGTGACGTTCAAAGTGCTGCCAAAGGCGGAGGCAAGTGCGACGGTGGCGGTGGACGTGCTGGACGCGGAGGCCGGCGTGCGGGTGCTGAGCGCTGGTTTGGGATCGCCGTTTTCGATCTCCGGCGCCGCGTATCTGCCGGAGACGCGGCAGGCCGTGCTGCGGATCGAGGAGTTTGCCGAGCCGGTGAAGTATCGGAGCGAAAAACTGGCGGGGCAGTTGCAGGAATTCGGCGCGGCGGAGGTTTTGCCGGAGGCGGAAAGCATAGCGCTTTGGCGGCGGGTGCGCGATGTGGAGATGCTTGCGCCCAGGGAGGCGGGAGGCGCCGCGCTGTGGCGGGTTTCGGTGCGGCCGTCTTCCGGCCCAGCGGTGCTGCGCGCGGGGCGGGAAGCGGGGCTGAACGGTTTTCTGGACTGGTGCGGTGGCCTGGTCTGGCTGAGCGGTCCGGCGGAGACGGCGGTGCATGAGGCGGTGTGCGCCGCGGCGGCCAAGGCCGGGGGCGTGTGGTGGCTGATGCGCGCGCCGGAGCCGATGCGCGCGGCGGTGCGGGTGGTGCCCGCGGAGCCGCCGGCGCTGGCGGCATTGTCCCGCCGGGTGAAGGAAAGTTTCGACCCGCGCGGCATTTTCAACCCGGGGCGGATGAGGGCGGCATAAATGCAAACTGATTTTACCGCCGAACAGCTGGCCGACCCTGAGATCGCCGTCGCCAACGACATTCTGCGCCGCTGCGTGCATTGCGGGATGTGCACCGCGAACTGTCCAACCTTCGTGACGCTGGGCGACGAGCTGGATTCACCGCGCGGGCGGATTTATCTGATCAAAAACATGCTGGAGCAGAACCGGCCGGCGGCGGACCAGGACGTGCTGCATATCGACCGGTGTCTGTCGTGTCTGTCCTGCGTCACGACCTGCCCGTCCGGCGTGGATTACATGCATCTGGTCGACCACGCGCGGGTGCATATCGAGCAGACCTACAAGCGCAAGTTCACCGACCGGCTGATCCGCGATGTGCTGGCGCGTGTGCTGCCATATCCGCGGCGGATGCGGGCGGCGCTGGGGCTGGCGCGCCTCGGCAAGCCGTTCGGCTTTATGCTGGCCGGCGACCGCATGGTCTTCAAGCGGCTGCGGGCGATGCTGGCGCTGGCGCCGGCGCGGCTGCCGTCGGCGCAGGATCTGGGCGGGACGGTGCATCCAGCCCTGAGCGAACGGCGGGGGCGGGTGGTGCTGCTCGCCGGCTGCGCGCAGCAGGCGATCGGCCCCTCCATCAACGACGCGACGATCCGGCTGCTGAACCGGCTGGGTGTGGAGGTGGTGGTGCCGCGCGCGGCCGGCTGTTGCGGCGCGCTGGTCCATCATATGGGCCGGCACGAAGACGCGCTGGCGGCGGCGCGGCGCAATGTCGCGGCCTGGCTGGCCGAAGCCGCGGGCGGGCTGGACGCGGTGATCATCAACACCTCCGGCTGCGGCACCGTGGTGAAGGATTACGGGTTTTTGCTCCGCAACGACCCGATGGCCGAGGACGCGGCGAAGGTGTCGGCGCTGACGAAGGACGTTTCGGAATATCTGCTGGACATCTACGCGCCGACGCAGCCCGCGCCGGGGCTGCGCGTGGCCTATCACACAGCCTGCAGCCTGCAGCACGGCCAGCAGATCACCGCCGCGCCGAAACTGCTGCTCCGCAAGGCAGGATTTGAGGTGGTGGAGCCCAAAGATGCGCATCTGTGCTGCGGCTCGGCCGGCACCTACAACATCATGCAGCCGGACATCGCCGCTTCGCTGCGGCGGCGGAAACTCGACACGCTGAAAGTGAAGGCGCCGGACGTGATCGCCTCGGGCAATATCGGTTGCCTCACCCAGCTGGCGGGGGACGGGGTGCCGAGCGTGCACATGGTGGAACTGCTGGATTGGATGGCGGGCGGGCCAAAGCCGGCGGCATTGGGTTAGGTATCGGGCGTTGGTGGTGAGTTGCGCTTCGCTTATCCGCCCTACGAGTCTTGGAAGAAGCCGCCCTCCACGAAAGGTACAAGCAGGTGCCTCGGATACTCGGTGTGCAACGGCGGGACGTTCGCCGGAGGCAGGAACGCCAGCGCGAGGCTTTCGCCGTCGAGGCAGGCCAGCGTGCCGCCGGTGATCGTGCAGGCGAACAGGCTGACGACGTAGGCGACCTCATCGCCGTTCGGGTATCGCACCTGGAAGCCGGGGCCGCCGAACACGCCGAGCAGGCGTGTGGGGCGGACGTTCAGGCCGGTTTCCTCATGGACTTCGCGGATCACCGCCTCCGCCGGCGTTTCGCCGGGTTCCACCGCGCCGCCGGGCAGGCTGTGGCCGCCATCTGCGGGTCTGGATCAGCACCTCCCCGGCCGTGTTGTGAACGACGGCGGCGACGCCGGGGATCAGCAGCAGGCCTTGGCCGTGCCGGCGGCGGAGCGCGGCGTAGTAGGGGGACATCGGCACGCATCGGCTCCTTTGGGTCGCGGGGTGCCGGGGCTATATCCGAAACATGGCGCCCTGGTTCATCGGAGCAGAAATCTATCGGCTGGAGGTGTTCGCGCCGCCGCATCCTTTGGCGGTGCCGCGGGCGATGCTGGTGAAGGATCTGGTGTCCGCCTGCGGCTGGCTGCCGGCGGCGCAATATGTGGAGGCGCCGGCGGCGCGTGCCGCGGAGTTGTGCGCGTTCCACGACGCGGATTATGTCGCGGCGCTGGCCCGGGCGGAGGCGGAGCAGGATTTGCCCGCGGAGCTGCGGCAGCGCTATCGGATCGGCGCGGACTCCAACATGATCCATCCGGCGGTGTTCCGGCGGCCGGCGACCTCGGTGGGCGGGGCGCTGCTGGCGGCCAGGCTGACCGCGGGCGGCGGCGTGGTGCATGCGCCGGGGGTGGGCAACCATCATGGCCAACCGAACCGGGCCAGCGGTTTTTGTTTCGTGAACGACATCGCGCTCGGCATTATGCGCTGGCGCGAGTTGGGTGCGCGGCGGGTGGCGGTGTTGGACTTGGACGCGCATCACGGCGACGGCACCGAGGCCGCGTTTGCGGATGATCCGGACGTGCTGACGATCTCGGTGCATGAAGCCGGCCGCTGGCCGCGCACTGGCATGGCGAGCGATCCGGCGCGCGGCATATTGAATTTCCCGGTGCCGTCGGGTTTCAACGACAGCGAGCTGCGGGTTCTGATGCAGGCGGCGATCCTGCCGGCGATCGTCGCGCACAGGCCCGACGTAATCATGCTGCTGCCGGGCGCGGACGCGCTGGCGGATGACCCGATGGCGAAGCTGAGCCTCTCCAACAACGCGTTATGGGAGGCCGCGGCGGGGTTAAGGGGGCTCAGCGACCGGCTGGTGGTGCTGGGCGGCGGCGGCTACAATCCCTACGCATTGGCGCGGTGCTGGGCCGGGATCTGGGCGTTGCTAAACGACATACCTGTGCCGGAGGTGCTGCCGCCGGCGGCGCAGGACGTGCTGCGGCGCGTGAAATACTTCCGGCCGGCGGGGCGCAATCCGCCGGCGCATTGGACGGAGACGTTGCGCGATCCGCCAGCCGAAGGGCCGGTGCGCGACGAGGTGACACGGTTGCTGGAACGGGAACGGAACGCGGCATGAGGCGAGTGATGATCGGGTTGGCGACGGCTCTGGCATTGGCGGGGGTGGCGCGGGCGCAGAACAATGATCCGGCCGGCCCGCAGCCGAAACTGCCGACCGAGCCGCTGACCATCATCTCCGACGACGGCAAGAGCCACGCGTTCACGGTGGAGGTGGCGAGCACGGCGCAGCAGCAGGATACCGGGCTGATGTTCCGTCCCACCGTGCCGGCGGCGACCGGCATGTTGTTCCCCTGGCCGCAACCGCAGGTCTCCGACATGTGGATGAAGAACACCATCGCGCCGCTGGACATGGTGTTCATCGGCACCGACGGCATGGTGAAGGCGATTGCGGAGAACACCGTGCCGTACAGCCTGCGCGACATTTCCAGCGGCGTGCCGGTGTTGGCGACGCTGGAATTGCAAGCCGGGATCACCGCCGCGCTGGACATCAACGTGGGCGACCGGGTGATTGCCAAGCAGTTTGGCGGGGGCTAAGCCCGCCCCGGTCCGGGGCGTGGCGCAGCCTGGTAGCGCGCTTGTTTTGGGTACAAGAGGTCCTCGGTTCGAATCCGGGCGCCCCGACCAGCAAAGGAGTTCGGATGCGAGCCAGAATTTTTCTACCGCCGCGGTCGACGATGCAGTCCGGCACCGCGAAGACGCATCGCTGGGTGCTGGAGTTCGAGCCGGCGCGCGCGAAACTGCGCGACCCGCTGATGGGCTGGACCGGCAGCGACGACATGCAAAGCCAAGTGCGGTTGAACTTCGACACACGCGAGGCCGCGATTTCCTATGCGGAGGCGCAGGGCATCGCCTATGATCTGGAGCTGCCAACCGCGCATGTGCGCCGCCCGAAAGCCTATGCCGATAATTTTCAGGTGGATCGCAAGGAAAACTGGACCCACTAATATATCATAGAAGAGGCTGATGCACGTCCGGATTGACGCAAGCGCGCCAACCAGACGATCAGGCTCTTAACGTTTGCGCCCTTAGCTCAGATGGATAGAGCACGAGACTTCTAATCTTGAGGCCGGTGGTTCGAATCCACCAGGGCGCGCCAATGGTCCCGTCTAGAGGAAGTTTTCATGAGTGTTGCGGGCATCTGGAACGTTGTGATCAAGAACCCGATGATCGAACAGAAACCTGTGCTTAATTTCACGCAGATCAACAACAAGATCATCGGTACGATGGCGATGCCTGGAAACCCGTTGGGCAGCCTCACCCGGGGCAGGATCGCAGGAACGACAGCGACGATGAGAGGAAGGGTCATCAAGCCCGTGCCCATGGCTCTCGTCTTCAAGGTCAACATCGTTGGCGATTCTCTCATAGGCACCTGTACGATCGACGCCAAAAGTTTTCCGGTAACCGGAAAGCGCGTTGGAATGGACACCATCCCGAAGGGACGTTTGGCGAGATGGAAAAACTTTCTATTTAGCTAGGCGTTTGTAGCTACAGCGCCGAAGCCGAGCACTGCCCTTTGCCGGGCAAGCGTGGACAAGGCCTACCGCGTTTGCGGCCCACGGATCCAGGCGCCGACCGGGCTGCCGCCGGACGAGCCGCCACCGCCGCCGCGAAAGCCGCCGGGGCCGCTCGCGCCGCCGGCACCGAAGCCCGGACCGCGCAGGCCACCCCCAGGCCCAGGGCCGTAACCAGGTCCGCGCGGCCCTCCGGGTCCAGGACCCCAGCCATGGCCATAACCGGGACCGCCCCAGCCGCGCGCGTAGAAATGCGGGCCGGGTACCCATGGATAGTAGCCCGGACCATAGTAGCCTGCGCCGTAGCCGAAGCCGCCGGCGTAATAACCGCCGGAATAGTAGCCGCCGCCGTTATAACCACCACCCCCGTAGTAACTGGGACCGTAATAGCCGTAGTAGCCAGGGCCAACGTAACAGCCGGCGAGACTAAGAATAAAAAGACTGCCCGCGACAGCACGGCGCAGCGAGGAGAGTTTCACGGAATGCTTCCAATAGCGCGCAATGCGCGGTTCACGATTAACAATCCAAATTAATACAGGGGCACAGTTGGGACAAGATTAAGGCAGGGCGCGGTGGGTGACGAACTGCAACCGGTATTATGCTGAGTAACACAAAGCAATGCCGACAGCGGCCTTCGACCTAATCGGTTGCCAAATCCCTCCGCCAGAACATTCACAACCCATCGGTCAAAAGGATACGCAACCACAACTACTCGTAAAGTGATCGTTCATCGCTAATTAACGTATCACAATCTACAACTTAAAGCTGTAGAGAGTGAGCCTCGCGAGCAGGAAAAGTTGCGCGAGAGGAGAGACGCCTCCCTTGGGGATTGGCATGGCCAGAGCGACGTGAAGGAGTGTTATTAATGTACAAGATTATGCCGATCATTTTGTTTATACTGGGTCTGCCTTCCGCCGCCCTTGCGCAGGGCACGCCTGTAACATTTTTCAATAAACCCACGGGTTGGGCGGTGGCATCTAACACTGTGTTCGGATCGAACGGATTGCCGGTGGCCTATAATGCCGCGTACGATTCCGCGACATCCTCAGCCGCCAATTACGTGCTGTCGGAGTATGGAGGTAGCGGCATGTTTGGCTCGTTGTCTCACACGACACAGGGAAGTACCCAAACATGGTCGGAAACAGCCGCGCCGGGTGGCTGGTTAAATACCAATGTCTCGTTTAGTTCCGGCACTTACAGTATGAGTGTTATCGAAAACAGCGTCGGGCTGCCTTGCACCCGAAACAATGTCGCCGCAGAGTATGACGTGTTTATGGGTCCCAATACATACGATATGGGAACCAACGTTGTCAGCGGGATCGGCACCGCCTACAAGGTCCATCCGGAGGATGCCCCCTATCTGAGCCAGATGGCGGCTTTGACGGTCAGCGGTCAGGCGGTCATCGGCAGCGTTTCTCAATCCGTAACGCCAGCTTCGTGTTCCGTTAACCATGGAGATGTTATCTACGGCTTTACCATCGTTAACCGGACAGCAAACCAGCAGATCTCTTATGCACTGACGTTGGGACACCTGTGCCTGCCTGGACCTGACTACCAAAGTTGTACGTATGAAGCGACAAAAACGCTGCCCGTTTGGTACAAGGCCGGTGCGCTGCCGGCAATTACGGATAATCCGACATCCTTTAGTTCAGGCATTACGTTCATACCATACGGAGGCGTTGCAACCAATTTACCTTTGGATGGCCCTGGCACCGCAACTTTAACATCCGTGAACTTTTTGCCTCGGCTCGAGGCGGTTGTTCAAAATAATCCATATGGATTAGATACAAACATCAGTCACTGGCAGATGGGCGCCCCTTTATATGGAACAAATATCTGGGGAGACTCTGCAATCACAACGACGTGGTACGGTCTGAATCCCGCCGCCAGCTGCATACGGCCGAATTGTAGTTAAGCTTTTAACCGATCTGCCGGTTCGACTTTTAGATGCCGTGCCGCTCCAGAGACGCAAATTGTAAACACATCCAGCGCGTCAAAGGCGCAGCTGATGCCGTCCGGCGGTAAGGTGAGAGTCAGCCCGCCACCGTATTCCACGGCACCGGGGATCATCAGGTTGTCGGGCAGGGAAAAGCCCTCGACGGCCAGCCCTGGCATCGGGTCCGGCGCCGCCGCTACCTGCGCCGCGCTGCGTTCGGCGAACGGCACGGCGCTGTTGCTGTAGCCGAACACTGGGCGGCCGCGGCCGAGGAACCAGCCGATCTCGACCAGCGTGCCGGCATCGGCGGAGGCGCCGCGGAACGGCGTGAGGTTGGCGATCACGATGTCGCAGTCCTCCATCATTTCGATGTCTTTAAGGTAGATGGCGCGCCAGGCGGCGTCATGCGGCAGGGTCAGCAGGTGTTCGATCTCGTCATTCAACGGCGAGCAGCCGGTAATGCCGTGCGCGGCGCAGATCGCGATCTTCGCGTCGGCATTGGCGCGGGCGTCGGGCAGGAACACGTCCGGGCCGGCCAGATAGGCTTTCAACTGCGGCATCGGCCACTGTATGAACGCGCCGCGTTTGCTGTCGAGGCCGGGCTCCCCAAGTATCGGCGCCGCTACTTCCGTTTCGCGGACGCGCTGCTGGCGCCGTTCGGATGCACAGCGTGGCGGTACAGCGTTTTCTGCACCTGCCGCCGCTGAACCACGCTCAGGCTCGGTTTCTCGGCAATCTGCATCGCGCGGTGCAAGCCGATCGCGGAATTGACCAGTGCCACGTGAGAAAAGGCTTGCGGAAAGTTGCCGAGCATGCGGCCGGTGTTTGGATTATATTCTTCCGAAAGCAGGCCCACATCGTTGACGAAGGAGGTCAGCTTGTTGAACAGGGCATGCGCGTCGTCCAGCCGGCCGAGCAGCACGAGGTTGTCCACCAGCCAGAAGCTGCAAGCAAGGAACGCGCCCTCACTACCGGATAAGCCATCTACCTTCGCTTTCGTCTGGTAGCGAATCACCAGGCCATCCACCAACAGCTGTTGTTCGATCCGCTCTACTGTACCGCGGATGCGCGGATCGTCCGCCGGCAGGAAGCCAACGATGGCGAGCAGCAGCAGCGAGGCATCAACTTCCGTGGCGCCGTAATACTGCACGAAATAGGCGCCGGTCGGATCGACGCCGTGCTTGCAGATATCGGCGTGGATGGTGTCGGCCATGCGGCGGTAATGGCCGCGCAGCTTGACGTCCTTAACATCGGTAGACTCCGCGCCGCGGTGAAAGGCCAGCCAGGCCATCGCTTTCGAATGGGTAAAATGCTGGGCGGGGCCGCGGATTTCCCAGATGCCCTCATCCGGCTTGTCCCAGATCGTCTCCAGATGCGCGAGCAGCAGGTCGCGGGAGATGATGGACCGTTCAGAGGGCTGCATGCCGCCACGCGCCGCCTGCTCCAGCGCGTCCATCATCTCGCCAAACACGTCGAGCTGCACCTGCGTGGAAGCGGCGTTGCCTATGCGCACAGGCGCGGATTTTTGGTAGCCCGGCAGCCAGGGGATTTGCCACTCGTCGAGCCGCCGCTCACCCGCGATACCGTACATGATCTGCAGCTGCTCCGGGCTACCGGCGACGGCGCGCAACAGCCAGTCCCGCCAGCACTCCGCCTCCTCGATATAGCCGGCATTCATGAAGGCGAGCAGCGTAAAGGTGGCATCCCGCACCCAGCAATAGCGGTAGTCCCAGTTACGCTCGCCGCCGAGTTCCTCGGGTAATGACGTGGTGAGCGCCGCGACCATGCCGCCGGTCGGCAGATAGGTCAGGCCTTTCAGCGTGATCAGCGACCGGCGCACGATCGCGCTCGCGGGGCCGGATTCGTGGCAGCGTTTTGCCCATTCGCGCCAGAACGTCTCGGTCGCCGCCACTGCCTTGCGAACGTTTGGCTGCGCCGGCAACGGGTGATACGAGCGCGAGTTGGTCAGCACGAAAGACACCGTCTCCCCCGCCGCGACGGTGAAATGCGCGACCGAGCGCATGCCCTCGCCGTGCACCGGCACGTTGGTGCGCAGGGTCAGCATGTCCGGCCCGGCGATAGCGGTGTACGTATCCTTGCCGACCGCGCTGACCCAAGGGATCGCTTCGCCGTAATCGAAACGAATCACCAGGTCCATCTCCAGCGCCACGCGGCCGGTAAGCCCCGTGACCAGACGAATGACGCTGCTGTTCTCCTGCCCCACCGGCATCAGGTCAGTCACCCGAGCCGACCCCCGCGCCGTCTTGAAGTCTGTTTCCAGAATCAGGCTGTCGTTGCGATACTGCCGCGTGACGCTGGCCTTGGCGGTGGGCTTGATCTGCCAGCGGCCATTGTCCGGCGTGCCGAGCAATGCCGCGAAACACGCCGCCGAATCGAACCGCGGCAGACACAGCCAGTCGATCGAGCCATTGCGCGATACCAGCGCGCCGGAGCGGCAATCGCCGATCATCGCGTAGTCCTCGATGAGGCTGTGGGTCGGAAGCGCGGGCATTATAGGAAGCAGTGCTTTTTTGTAAAAAAGCACCAAAAAACTTTTATTAATCTCGGCCATGGGCGTTGGTCACGCCAGCGGCACGAACCCAAATTATAAAAGTTTTTTCGCTTCTTTTTGTTCATAAAAAGAACTGCTTTTTCTTCCACTTCTAAACATCGCCTTTGAGCGGCCGCCAGGCGCGGCCGTCATGTTGCAGCAGCGCGTCGGCTTCGACCGGGCCCGTGCTGCCGGCTTCGTAGGTTGGGATGCTGTCGGTTTTCTTGCCCCAGGCGTCCAGGATCGGCTGCACCACCGCCCAGCATGCTTCCACCTGATCGGCGCGCTGAAACAGGGTGGGGTCGCCGGTCAGCGCGTCATAAAGCAGGGTTTCATAGCCGACCGCGGGTTCCTGCTGGAAAAAATCGGCATAGTTGAAGTTAAACTCGACATTGGTGAGGATCATCTGCGTGCCGGGTTGTTTTGCGTTGAAGCTGATGGTGATCGCTTCCTTCGGCTGGATTTGCAGCACCATCCAGTTTTCCGCCGCGGGGTCGGTGGCGGCGCGCGGGAACAGCGAGAGCGGCGCGTCCTTGAAGCGCAGCGCAATTTCGGTGGAGCGGCGGGTCATGCATTTGCCGGTACGCAGATAGAACGGCACACCGGCCCAGCGCCAGGTGTCTATATGCAGTTTCAGCGCCACGTAGGTTTCGGTGGTTGAGGTGGGCGAGACGTCCTGGGATTGGCGATAGCCGACCACTTGCTTGTCGCCCACTTTGCCGGCGGTGTACTGGCCGCGCACGGCGTCCTCCAATGCGACCGGCTTAGTCGCCTGCATCACCTCTACCTTCCGCGAGCGCACGGCCTCGGCGTCAAAGGAAGCAGGCGGGTCCATCGCGGTCATCCCGACAAGCTGGAACAGATGGTTCGGCACCATGTCGCGCAGCGCGCCGGTGGGTTCGTAGAAGCTGCCGCGGGCTTCCACGCCCACGGTCTCCGATACAGTGATCTGCACGTGGTCAATGTGGTCGCGGTTCCAAAGCGGCTCGAACATCCCGTTGCCGAAGCGCAACGCCATGATGTTCTGCACGGTCTCCTTCCCCAGGAAGTGGTCGATCCGGTAAACTTGGCTTTCGTCGAGCGACTTCAGGATGTCGGCGTTCAGCGCTTTCGCCGATGGCACGTCATGGCCGAATGGCTTTTCGATCACCACGCGGCGCCAGTAGTCCTCAGTTTGTTTCAGCAGGCCGGCGGCGCTCAGCTGGTCGACCGTGGGGCCGAAGAATTTTTCCGGCAATGCGAGATAGAACAGCACGTTGCCTTTGAGGTTATATTTCTTGTCGAACGCGTCGATCGTTTCGCCCAGCACGCGATAGGTCGAAGCTTCGGAAATGTCGCCGCGGAAATAGTTCATCGTCTTTTTGATGCGGCCCCAGGCGTCCTGATCGATGCTTTTCGCCTGGAATTCGCTGTCTGGCGAGCTGATCATTTCCTTAAAAAAGTCATCGGTTTCCTGGATCCACGATTCGGTCGTACGGTCGGAAACCGCAACGCCGATGATCGCCAGCTCCGCCGGCAGCTGGCCCTGGCGCTCCAGGTTGTACAAGGCCGGCATCAGCAGCCGCTCTGTCAGGTCGCCGCCAGCGCCAAAGATCACGATAGCGCATGGCGCGGGCGGGACGGGGGTTGGGGTCGTTTGGGTCATGGATCATTAATTAGGTTGCGCCGGCATGAAGTCCAGGGTTGGCGCAAATGTGCCGCCGGGCTTACCCGCCGGTTTGACTTTTTCATCAAAATGCCCCTAAAATCAATGATCTGTGGGACAAAAACCTTAATGATCTCAATCGCCTGCGACGCGCCGACTTCGTCATGCGCGGCATTTTTAATCGACATCACGTAAAGTGAGCGAAACGGCGAATGGCGGCTTCGGGCCACCCGATGACGGTGCGCCGTCTGGCGGCGCGTCCGGGGGCGAGCCGCCGCGCGGCAGTGAGCCGGTCAGCATCGAGCATGAGATGCGGACCTCATATCTGGGCTACGCGATGTCGGTCATCGTATCGCGCGCGCTGCCGGATGCGCGGGATGGCTTGAAGCCGGTGCACCGGCGGATTTTGTACGGCATGTTCGAGGCCGGGAACACGCCGGACAAGCCATACCGCAAGTCCGCGCGCATGACCGGCGATGTAATGGGCAAGTACCATCCACATGGCGACAGCGCGATCTATCTGGCGGCGGTGCGAATGGCGCAGGATTTTTCCATGCGCGTGCCGCTGATCGACGGGCAGGGCAATTTCGGCTCGATCGACGGCGATATGCCGGCGGCGATGCGCTATACCGAAATGCGGCTGGCGCCGGCGGCGATGCTGCTGCTGGCCAACATCGAAGAAGACACGGTCGATTTCCAGCCGAATTACGATGAGAGCGAGGAGGAGCCGGCGCTGCTGCCGGCGTCCTTCCCGAACCTGCTGATCAACGGCGGCAGCGGCATTGCGGTCGGCATGGCGACCAACATCCCGCCGCATAATCCGACCGAGATCATCGACGCCACGCTGGCGATGATCGCGGCGCCGGACATCACGCTGGAAGCGCTGATGGCGATTGTGCCGGGGCCGGATTTTCCGACCGCAGGGATCATTCTCGGCCGCTCCGGCATCCGTTCGGCCTATGAAACGGGCCGCGGCTCGATCACCATAAGGGCGCGCGCCGGCTTCGAGATGATCCGCAAGGACCGCGAGGCGATCGTGGTGACGGAAATCCCATACCAGGTGAACAAGTCGGCGCTGCTGGAACGTATGGCGGAGCTGGTGCGGGCGAAAGAGATCGAGGGCATCGGCGATCTGCGTGATGAGAGCGACCGGCAGGGCATGCGCATCGTGATCGAGCTGAAACGCGACGCGACGCCGGAGGTCGTGCTGAACCAGCTGTACCGCTTCACCAACCTGCAAAGCAGTTTCGGCATCAACATGCTGGCGCTGGATAAAGGCCGGCCGCGCCAGCTGGGTCTGAAAGACGCGCTCGGCTGTTTCATTGAGTTCCGCGAGGACGTGATCCTGCGGCGGGCGCGCTTCGAGCTGAACAAGGCGCGCGACCGGGCGCATCTGCTGGTCGGCCTGGCCACGGCGGTCGCCAATATCGACGAGGTGATCCGGCTGATCCGCGAAAGCCCGGATGCGGCGACCGCGCGGGTCGCGCTGATGGAGCGGGACTGGCCGGCGGAGGATGTGGCGCCGCTCCTGGCGCTGATCGACGAGGTGGGCAACACCATCACGGCCACGAACACCATGCGGCTGACCGAGGCGCAGGCGCGCGGCATTCTGGAGCTGCGCCTGGCGCGCCTCACCGGGCTGGAGCGCGACAAGATCCAGGCCGAGCTGACCGAAGTTGCGACGCGGATCACCGAACTGCTGGAGATCATTTCCTCCCGGCCGCGCCGGCTGGAAGTGATGCGGGAAGAGCTGGTGGCGGCGCGGGACAAGATCGGCTCGCCCCGGCGCTCGACCATCGAAGATCTTGAAACCGACCAGGATGACGAGGCGCTGATCGAGCCCGGCCAGATGGTGGTGACGCTGACTCGCGACGGCTTCATCAAGCGCACGCCGCTGGACGTGTTCCGCTCGCAGAACCGCGGCGGCCGCGGGCGCAGCGCCACCTCGACGCGCGGCGATGACATCGTGACGCGCAGCTTCAACGCGCACACGCATCAATACGTGCTGTTCTTCTCCTCGGGCGGCAAGGCGTTCCGCGAGAAGGTCTGGCGGCTGCCGGAGGCGACCACCACCGCGAAAGGCCGCGCGCTGATCAACCTGCTGCCGGAGCTTGGCGGGGAAGAAATCACCACCGTGCTGCCGCTGCCGCAGGATGAAAGCCTGTGGGAGAATTTGCACCTGGTGTTCGCGACCGCCAGCGGCGGCGTGCGGCGCAACAAGCTGGCGGATTTCCGCAACGTGCGCGCCGCCGGGCTGATCGCCATGAAGCTGGATGAAGGCGATCGGTTGATCGGCGTCGCCACCTGCCGGGAGAACGACGACGTGTTCCTGGCGACACGGCGCGGCCGCTGCATCCGCTTCCAGATCACCGACGAGACGCTGCGCGTGTTTTCCGGCCGCGACTCCGCGGGCGTGCGCGGCATCCGGCTGGCCGAGGGCGACGAGGTGATGAGCCTGTCGGTGCTGCGCCATGTCGAAATCGGCGCCGAGGAGCGGGCGGCGTATCTGAAAGCCGCGGCGGCGCAACGGCGGGGCGAGGAGGACACGGAGGCCGTGGAAGACGCGGACGAAGCCGAGGCGGTGCCGGAAATCTCCTTGGAACAGGAACGTATCGAGGCGCTGAAAGACGCGGAGGAGATTTTGCTTACGGTGACTGATACGGGCACCGGAAAGCGCAGCTCAGCCTATGAATATCGGGTGAGCGGCCGGGGCGGTCAGGGAATCGCGAACATCGCTTTCAGCGCCCGCCGCAACGACAAGGCGGTGGTGGCGAGCTTTCCGGTACGCACCGGCGAAGACGTGATGCTGGTGACCGATAGCGGGCGCCTGATCCGCGTACCCATTGACCAAATTCGCATCTCCGGCCGCGCGGCCGGCGGGGTCGCGCTGTTCCGGCTGGATGAGGGCGAGGCGGTGACCGCGGTGTTTCCGGTGGTGGAGGACGATGATGCCTCATAGCCGCATCGGCCTGTATCCGGGCACGTTCGACCCGATGACCAACGGCCATGTCGACATCATCACGCGCGCGGCGCGGCTGGTGGACCGGCTGGTCGTCGGCATCGCCATCAATGTCGGCAAGGGGCCGATTTTTCCGTTGGCCGAACGCGCCGACCTGGTCCGCGCGGAGACCGATGAAATCGCCGCCAAAACCGGCACGGTGATCGAGGTGCGGACCTTCGAGACGCTGCTGATCGCCTTTGCCCGCGAACTGGGCGCCGCGATGATCGTGCGCGGTTTGCGCGCGGTCTCCGACTTCGATTATGAATTCCAGATGGCCGGCATGAATTACCGGCTGAACCCGGAGATCGAGACGGTGTTTCTAATGGCGAGCGAGCATCACCAGTTCATCTCGTCGCGTTTCGTAAAGGAGGTGGCGAATTTCGGCGGCGACATATCTTCTTTCGTGCCGCCGCTGACCTATGAGCGCACGATGGCGCGGTTGCGCAAGAAATGAGGAGCCAACGATGCCCAAACTAAGCAGGCGGGGGCTGATCAAAGCCGCCGCCGTAACCCCTGTTGTCACGGAAATCATCATGAGCCAGACCGCCGCCGCCGACACTGCCAACACCGTGCTGATGGAGCTGAAATACGGCACGGTCACGATCGTGCTGCGGCCCGATCTGGCGCCGCTGGCCGCCGAACGGATCAAGGTGCTGACGGGCCAGGGGTTTTACGACGGGTGCCAGTTTTTCCGCGTGATCCCGGGCTTCGTGGCCCAGACCGGGGACCGCAGCAACACCGGCACGCAAGGCTCCAGCCTGCCGGACTTGCCGGCGGAGTTCACCGACACCGCCAGCTTCCTGACCGGCACGGTCGGCATGGCGCGCACCTCGGATCCAAACAGCGCCAACAGCCAGTTCTACATCTGCCTGGCGCCGGCGACGTTTCTGGACGGCCAGTACACCATCGTGGGTCAGGTCACCGCCGGCATGGACGCGGTGCAAAAAATCAAACCCGGTGTCGGCCAGAGCGGTTCGGTGACCGATCCAGATTCGATTATCAAGATGACGATGGCTTAGGAGCGAACGGCGGTCCGGTGTATAAATCAAGAGTTATGCACCGGCGGAAACTGTTAAATGGCGGACTGCGGCTTTGCCTACTATTAGGATAATTGCAGGAGCTAGCCCCGGAGCCTCAGGAAGCCTAACAACATATTTCATAAAATTCGCAGTTCTTTTCGGTGTGCTGGTTTCAACGACCCTACTTCCAAATCTGGGGCTTTGTGAGCAGGTGCAAAATTTGGCCGGGTTCAAGCAACCGGTTTCAAAATGTCTAAAGCCGTCTGATAATTTAATTATCACCCAAGTTGGTGGTTATCCCGAATTGCCAAGTGGAACCGCTCGCCTCGAAGTCGTTGCGGCGGTACAGCCTGACACCGATCCAAATGTTATTGCGGAATTCGACCACGCGGCCATCAACATATATGACACTGGCTGTCACCTCATGTATCGGCAAGAGTTTCCCGGAGCGGGAGAGGTCACGTTCGAAACGATCCACTGGGACGACCTAACGTTACTTCACTTGATAGCCATGTCAGCCGTGGGTGAGCCAGCCGACGACGTTATATATAGCCACATCCTCCTCACTTATTATGCCGGCTCCTTTTTTCCAGCCCAACCTCCTTTCCTTTCGAGTGACAAAAATTTGTCTATCTTCATTGGTAAAATCGGTGAGGGGAAAGGATTTGGCATTGTGGAGACCTTTCGTCCCTGGCCGGCACCACCCCAATTTTCACCATTTTCCGTGATGTTTCAATTGAAGAACGTGCAATTGCCTCATGGCCAAACGCTTTCTGCGTTTGTTGGTCCGACATTGATTCGGCCACCTCTTGACAAAAACAGCCTGAACGCTTGGCCAGACACATCATACGCAATTGGCTTTCCGCTAATGCATTACCTTTATGGGAAGTGGGGTGGCGGCTAGAGGAAGTTCCATGTTTGGAGAATATTTTCCACGAAGGCGGCTCAGATCAGCAGCGCGCCACCATGCATGGACGCCACCTGCCCAACCTCAAAGGACTATGGCGCCTCGCATTTTTGTACCCCGGCACAGATCAAGGCGTGCTCGGCGAAAGCGGGACTGCCCGCCGAGTATGATGCTTAGGTATGCGGCATTTTTACGTGAAGAAGATTTTACCGCCGAAAATCATCTGGCGTCTTTATACAAATATGAGGAGCTTCGCTCCATCTGGCAGAGCTATGCGCCCAGACGATCAGTCACCGCCGGTTTCTCTCCAGCCTTGGGACCATCAATTTAGGGCGAAGGCCAAAGCTCCAGCATGTAAGGCCCAGCGGCGGAAAACGAATGGTGCAAAATTCATATGTGGACGGCCCCCGCGTGCAAGAGTTTTTTGGAACTTTTTGGCGATATGGTCAGGTGCAGTCATATGTCCGGCCTCTCGGTGCGGCGCATATGACCGCGGGCCCTGATGGAGTTCGCTGATCGGGTCCCTATCAAGACTGCGCGCTGCGTTGCGCCTTGAATTATCCGGGTCCTCCCGATCGCGGCTCGACCGCTCGCCATCAATTCCTCTTCACCCTCGCATGCTGTGGAGCTGGCTGCGGTTACGCGGCTTGCTCAATGTGTTCTTTACTCCGGTAGCCCTCGCCACGCGCCATAACTGCCCAGACGATGCGGGCGGTCTTGTTGGCCAACGCGACGGCGGCAAGCTTCGTTGGTTTGCGCGCAAGCAAGCCACGGACCCATGCCGCATCCTTCGTCGTTCGATTGCGTGTGTGCCGCAGAACAGCGACCGCGCCGGCAACCAGCAGGCATCGGATGTATTTGTCGCCGCGTTTGCTGGTTCGCCTAAGCCGTTCCTTGCCGCCGCTGGAGTTCTGCTTCGGCGTCATGCCGAGCCAGGCGGCAAACTCCCGGCCGTTTCGGAACAAAGCCGGGTCGGTAACAGTGGCCGCTATGGCACTGGCGCCCATGATGCCGACGCCGGGAATTGTTGCCAGCAATTGGCTGACCTTACTTTGTCGGTGCCACTTGGCCAGCCGGCGTTCGAGTTCGTGAATTCGGGCCGACGTATCATTGTATTGCGCTACGATCATTCGCAGGATCGAGCGGGCCAGTTCGGGTAACGATGCCCCCTCGTCATCGATGACCGTGGCCAGATAATCGACATGAACAAGCCCCTGCGGCGCGGTGATGCCGAACTCCGCCATGTGAGCGCGCAACGCGTTGACCAGCATGGTGCGCTGCCGGACCAGCAAGTTACGACCTCGATGCAGCATTAACACCGATTGCTGCTCAGCATCTTTTACAGGGACGAAGCGCATCGTCGGTCGCGTGACTGCTTCACAGATCGCCTCGGCATCGGCCGCATCGTTCTTGTTGCGCTTTACGTATGCTTTTACATAGGCCGGCGGCATCAACCGTACTTCGTGGCCTAAAGCAGTTAGCTCACGCGCCCAATGATGGGCCGTAGCGCAGGCTTCCATGCCAACCAGACACGGTTCCAGCGATCGAAAATATGCCAGCACCTCGCTGCGTCGCAACCGTCGACGGACGGCTATTTGTCCTGTGGAAGTAATGCCGTGGACCTGAAACCAAAGCTTCGCCAGATCCAAGCCAATCGTGCTAATCTTCATGTGGGCGGCTCCTTCGTGGTGGTGTTCAACGACAACCACTTTGGCACATCGATGCCGGGAGCGGGGGCCGTCCACCCCATCAAGATTTATGCACCAGCTGCGGCACCCAGCTTTTCCGCATCTACATGGTGCAGAAATCAGGTGCGAATGTCCGTGGTAACGGCCTGCTTTCAGGACGCCCACCTTCTCCTACCGGCCGGCTCCGTAATGGGGCTACACGCTTCCCCACGCGCCGCTCCATTGACGGCGGCGGGGAAAAATTGTTTGTCGGCCCCGGCGAGCCTGTAGCTCAGTGGTAGAGCATTCGACTTTTAATCGAATGGCCGTGGGTTCGACCCCCACCGGGCTCACCAAATCTTTTTACGACGGTTTCGCCACGGCAACCAGCCGCAGCACCAGCGGCAAAATCCGCGCGACTTCCACATTCACGCCGGCGGCATCGGGGTGGATGCCGTCGGCCTGCGCCAGCGCCGGCTTGCCCAATAGGCCGGCCAGAAAGAACGGGTCGTAGATCACGCCGGGGCGGCGGCCGAGCGCCGCGAACACCGCGGTGAAGCGGGCGCTGTAATCTGCCCCCATGCTGGCCGGCGCGATCATGCCGCTGAGCAGCACGGGGATGTGCCGGGCCGCCAGCTCGTCCAGGATGTGCGTCAGATTGCGTTGCATCAGCGCCGGGTCCAGGCCGCGCAGGCCATCATTACCGCCGAGTTCCACTAAGGCCGCGTCCACCGCGCCGCCGGCCAGCACCCAGTCCAGCCGCGCCGCCGCGTCGGCCGAGGTGTCGCCGGACACCGCGCCGTCAACCAGCGTGACATTTGCGCCTTTCGCCTGCAGCGCCGCGGCGAGGCGGGCCTGAAATCCCTGCGATGGCGGCAGGCCGTAGCCGGCGGTCAGCGAGTCGCCCAGGATCAGCAGATGCACCGTGCCCGCATGTGCCGCGCGCGGGCCCAGCGCCAAGCAAAGCAGCAAGAGCAGCGCACGCAGCAACAACTGGCCGCAGGCCGGCGCGCTCCCATATTTGGCAAACATGACCGAAGACTTCCCAGCACTGGCGCAGCCTGGCCTAATGATCCGGCTGCGCGATCTCCGCCTCACCATCCCCGCCGCCTCCGGCCCCGTCAATATCCTGCGCGGCATCGCCCTGGATGTGGCGCCGGGCGAGCGGCTGGGCGTGGTCGGGCCGTCCGGCTCCGGCAAGACCAGCCTGCTGATGCTGCTGGCCGGGCTGGAACGGGCCAGCGGCGGCGAGATCGCCGTGGCGGGGCAGGATCTGGCGCCGCTGGACGAGGATGCGCGGGCGCGCTTCCGGCTGGCCACTCTCGGCATCGTGTTCCAGGCGTTTCACCTGATCCCCAGCATGACGGCGGTGGAGAACGTGGCGGTGCCGCTGGAACTGGCGGGGCGGCGGGACGCGCAGGCGGTGGCGGCGGACGCACTGCGGCGGGTGGGGCTCGGGCACCGGCTGACGCACCGGCCGGCGCAACTGTCCGGCGGCGAGCAGCAGCGCGTGGCGCTGGCCCGCGCCTTTGCCCCGGCGCCGCGCCTGCTGCTGGCGGACGAGCCGACCGGCAACTTGGACGCAGAAACCGGCCGCCAGGTGATGGACCTGCTGTTCGGCCTGTGCGGCGCCAGCGGCGCCACGCTGCTGCTGATCACCCACGACGCAATGCTGGCGGCGCGCTGCGACCGCAGCGTCACGCTGAACAACGGTTTGATCGCGGCATGATGCGCCTGGCATGGCGGTTCGGCCTGCGTGATCTGCGCGGCGGCACGGCCGGGCTGCTGATCGTGCTGCTTTGCCTGGGCGTCGGCGTCGCTTCTGTCGCCGGCATTGGCTCGCTGCGGGCGGCGCTGGATCAAGGCATCGCGGGCAACAGCCGCGCTATCTTGGGCGGCGACCTGTCGCTGTCCACCGGCCTTGGCCCGTTGCCGCCAGCAGTCTCGGCCTGGTTCAGGAGCCAAGGCGGCCAGGTGTCGGAGACGGTGGAGACGCGCTCGATCCTGGTGGCGCCCTCCGGCCGCCGGCTGCTGGCGGCGGTGCGCGCGGTGGGGCCGGGCTGGCCGCTGCTGGGTACCGTTACAAGCCGACCGGGCAGCCAGTTCACGGCGCTGGCGCGCGGCGCGGATGGGCGGCCGGGCTTGCTGCTGGACGCGACGGCGGCGGCCAGCCTGGGGCTGCATCCGGGCGACGCGGTGGCGCTGGGCGGGATCAAACTCGCGTTTCGCGGGGTGATCGTTGCCTCGCCGGACAGCATCGCCGATAGCCGGCTGTTCGGTGTGAAGGCGTTCGTCGCCGAAAGCGCGCTGGCCGGCACGCCGCTGTTGCAGCCGGGCGGCCTGGTGACCTTCGACCTGCAAGTGCTGCTGCCGCAAGGCGCGAGCCCGGCCCAGGTTGCGGCGGCGTTCGCCCGCGCCTTCCCCGGCAACCCGTGGCGGCTGACCGGCACGGCGGACGCAGCGCCCGACCTCGCGCGCTTCGTCGATCAGGCGGCGCTGTTCATGACTCTGCTCGGCCTGGCGGCGCTGCTGGTCGGCGGCATCGGCGTCGCGAACGGCGTGGAAGCTTGGCTGACGGCGCGGGCGCGCACGATCGCGACGCTGCGTTGCCTCGGCGCTTCGGCGCGGCTGATCAGCCTGACGCACGGGCTGCAACTGCTGGTCCTCGGCGTGCCAGGGATTTGCGCCGGCGTCGCGCTGGGTGCGGCCGCGCCGTTGCTGGTGCTGCCGTTGCTGCGCGGCAAGTTGCCGCTGCCGGCGCATCTCGGGCTGTATCCCGGGCCGCTCGCGCTGGCGGCGTTGTTCGGCTTGGCTGTCGGGCTGGTGTTTACGCTCCGGCCGTTGGCCCGCGCCGCCGCGATCACCGGCGCCGCGTTGTTCCGCGCGGCGGGGCTGCCCGCGGCCGCGCCGTTTTCACTTCGCGCGGCGGCGGCGCAGGGTCTGGCGGCGCTGACGTTGATCGCCCTGGCGGCATATTCGGTGCCGAGCCCGGTTCTGGCGCTCGGCTTCTGTGCCGCGGTGATCGCTTTTCTGCTCCTGCTGCGCGGCATCGCGGCGCTGCTGATGCGGCTGCTGCCGCTGCTGCCGGCGCCGCGCGACGCCGCGCTTGCTTTCGGTCTGCGGCGGCTTTGGGGGCCGGCCTCCATCTTGCCGCTGATGCTGCTTTCCGCCGGCGCCGGGCTGACCGTTCTGGTGGCGGTGGCGGAGATACGCGGCAATCTTCTGGAGGAGTTTTCTGGCGCGCTGCCCGCTGCGGCCCCCAGCTTCTATTTTATCGACATCCAGCCGGAAGATCTCCCGAAGTTCGAGACGGCGCTGGCCAGCACAGGCGCCGCGCATGATTTGCGGATGATGCCCAGCCTGCGCGCGCGCATCCTGGCGGTGGGCGGCGTGCCGGTGGAACAGTTTCACGCCCCCTCGCAAAGCGCCTGGCCGCTGCGCAGCGATATCGGCTTCACTTACGCCGCGGCGCCGCCGCCCGGCAGCGTGATGGCGCGCGGTGCGTGGTGGGCGCCGGATTATCTTGGGCCGCCGCTGATTTCCTTCGACGCGCGGATCGCCCGGAGCTGGCATTTGCGGATCGGCGACACGATCACCGTCAACGTGCTGGGCCGGACCTTCGACCTGCAAATTGCCAATCTGCGAAACATTGCTTGGCAGTCCCTACAGCTGAATTTCATCATGGTCGGCACGCCCGACCCGTTCGCTGCCGCGCCGCACACCTTGATCGCGACAGTGAAAGCCGATCCGGGGCGGGAAGGCGCGGTGCTGGCGGCGGTGACGGACGCGCTGCCCGGCGTCACCGGGCTTGATGTCGGCCAGCTGCTGCGCGGCTTCAACAGTCTGCTGGGGCAGATCGGCACGGCGGTCAGCCTGGTCGGGTTGATCGCGCTGCTGGCCGGCGCGCTGGTGCTGGTCAGCGCGGTGGCGGCGGAGCGCGAGGCGCGGATCGCCGAAGCGGTGGTGCTGAAAACGCTGGGCGCCAGCCGGGCGCAGATCCGCCGCGCCTGGCTGGCGGAATTCGCGGTCGCCGGCGGTGCGGCGGGCCTCGCGGCGGCGGCGCTGGGCACGCTGGCGGCGGCGGTGACGATCACCCAGGTGTTCCACACCGACTGGCATTTTCAGTTCGGCGTGATGGCGCTGACGTTGCTGGGCAGCATCGCGCTGATGCTGGTGCTGGGTTTCGTGAGCACGGCGCGGGTGCTGCGCCAGCCCGCGGCGGCACGGCTGCGGCTGGAAACCGGCGGCTGAACACCACGCTGGTTTTGCGATCCAAGTCTGCTAAGCTGCGGCCAGAGGTTCCCGCAGAGGAATAAAACCAAGGAGAGAAACCCATGTTAGACGCAGCGATCGCACCGCTTTCGGGCAGCTCGGTACAAGGCTTTTCCTTCAAAGACCGCTACGACAATTTCATCAACGGCAAGTTCACCGCGCCGCTGGGCGGCCGGTATTTCGACAACGTCTCGCCGATCACCGGCCAAGTGTTCACCCAGGCGGCGCGCTCCACCGAGGCGGACATCAACTTGGCGCTCGATGCCGCGCACGCCGCGGCGGAGGCGTGGGGCAAGACCGCGATCGCGGCGCGTGCACAGATCTTGAACCGCATTGCCGACAAGATGGAGCAGAACCTCGACCTGCTCGCTTATGTCGAAACGGTGGATAACGGCAAGCCGATCCGCGAGACGACCTTTGCGGACATCCCGCTCGCGATCGACCATCTGCGTTATTTCGCCGCTTGCGCGCGGGCGCAGGAGGGCAGCCTGTCGGAGATCGACGAGACCACCGTCGCCTACCATTTCCACGAACCGCTGGGCGTGGTGGGCCAAATCATCCCATGGAATTTCCCGATTTTGATGGCGATCTGGAAGCTGGCGCCGGCGCTGGCCGCGGGCAACGCCGTTGTGCTGAAGCCGGCGGAGCAGACGCCCATCTCCATCATGGTGCTGGCCGAGCTGATCGCCGATCTGCTGCCGCCCGGCGTGCTGAACATCGTCAACGGCTTCGGCCTGGAAGCGGGCAAGCCGCTGGCCTCCTCCAGCCGCATCGCGAAGATCGCCTTTACCGGGGAGACCACGACCGGCCGGCTGATCATGCAATACGCCAGCCACAACCTGATCCCGGTGACGCTGGAGCTAGGCGGCAAGTCGCCGAACATCTTTTTCGAGGACGTGATGTCGGCGGATGACGACTTCCTCGACAAGGCGATCGAGGGCTTCGTGATGTTCGCGCTGAACCAGGGCGAAGTCTGCACCTGTCCATCCCGCGCGCTGATCCAGGAAAGCATCTACGACAAGTTCATGGAGCGCGCGTTGGCGCGCGTGCGGGCGATTAAACAGGGCAACCCGCTGAGCAGCACGACGATGCTGGGCGCGCAGGCATCCAGCGAGCAGGTGCAGAAGATCCTGTCTTATATCGACATCGGCAAGCAGGAGGGCGCGGAACTGCTGATCGGCGGCGGCAAGCCGAACGTCGACGCCGAACTCTTGGACGGTTTCTACGTCGAGCCGACGATCTTCCGCGGCCACAACAAGATGCGACTGTTCCAGGAGGAGATTTTCGGCCCTGTTCTGGCGGTGACGACGTTCAAGGACGAAGCCGAGGCGCTGAGTCTCGCAAACGACACGCTGTACGGCCTCGGCGCCGGGCTTTGGTCGCGCGATGGCGCGCGGGCGTACCGCATGGGCCGCGGCATCAAGGCCGGCCGGGTCTGGACCAACTGTTACCACCTGTACCCGGCGCACGCGGCGTTCGGCGGCTACAAACAGTCCGGCATCGGCCGGGAAAACCACAAGATGATGCTGGACCACTACCAGCAAACCAAAAACATTTTGATGAGCTATAGCCCGAAGGCGCTCGGTTTTTTTTGAGCGAGAGGCTGAAACGCGTGCTTGCCACGCCGGCCGCGCTGGCGCTGATCGCGCGGCTGGCGGAGGCGCATGGGCCGGTAATGTTCCACCAGTCCGGCGGCTGTTGCGACGGCTCATCGCCGATGTGCTTCGCGATCGGCGATTATCTGCTGGCGCCGGATGACGTTCATCTCGGCGCGATCGGCGGCGCGGATTTTTACATGAGCCCGTCGCAGTTCGAGTATTGGAAGAATACGCAGCTGACGATCGACGTGGTACCCGGCATGGGCGGCATGTTCTCGCTGGAAAACGGCTCCGGCCAGCGCTTCCTCACCCGCTCCCGGGTGTTCTCGGACGCCGAGGTGGCGGCGTTGGCGGATGTCGCTTAGGCTTCCCACAACCTCGATGCAGCTGCGGTCGCTGGTCCGCGGAGACGGCATGCTGCGCCTGTCGCTGGACAGCGTGCCCGTGCCGGCGCCGGGCCTGGATGAGGTGGTGGTGCGGATCGAGGCGGCGCCGATCAACCCGTCCGATCTCGGCCTGCTCATCGGCCCCGCGGATATGCGCACCGCGCGTCTGGCGGACGGCGTGGTGACCGCCGAAATCCCGCCGCATCTGATGCCGGCGATGGCGGCGCGGCTCGATCAGCCCTTGCCGGTCGGCAATGAAGGCGCCGGCACGGTGGTTGCCGCCGGCGCCACGGACGCGGCGCGGGCACTGCTTGGCAAAACCGTCGCGGTAATCGGCGGCGCGATGTACGCGCAATACCGCACGGTGCCGCTCGCCAGTTGTCTGCTGCTGCCGCCGGATGCGACAGCGCGCGACGGCGCCTCCTGTTACGTCAATCCGCTGACGGCGCTCGGCATGCTGGAGACGATGCGGCGCGAGGGCCACGCGGCGCTAGTGCACACCGCCGCCGCGTCGAATCTCGGCCGGATACTAAACCGGCTCTGCCTCGCCGAAGGCATCCAGCTGGTGAACATCGTTCGGGGCGAGGAACAGGCCGCGGTGCTGCGCGAACTCGGCGCCGTGCACATCTGCAACTCCAGCGCGCCCAGTTTCACCGAGGATTTGCAGGCAGCGCTCGATGCCACGGGCGCCACGCTGGCGTTCGACGCGATCGGCGGCGGCCCGCTCGCCAGCCAGATTTTGAACGGCATGGAGATCGCCGCCAACCGGTCCGCGGCGGCCTATAGCCGCTACGGCTCCGCGGTGCATAAACAGGTGTACATCTACGGCGCGCTGGACACCCGCCCGACGCAGCTGAACCGCGCTTTCGGCTTCGCATGGGGCGTGGGCGGCTGGCTGCTGTTTCCGTTCCTGCAGAAAATTGGCCCGGCGGAAGGCGCCAGGCTGCGCGCGCGGGTGGCGGCCGAGCTGAAAACCACCTTTGCCAGCCATTATTCCAACGTGATCTCGTTGACCGAGGCGCTGCAGCCCGAGGTCATCGCCAGCTACAGCAAACGCGCGACCGGCGAGAAATACCTGATCGACCCAACGCTCTAAGGTGCCAGCGCGACGTTTGCGCCGAGCTCGTCGATCAGCACGCGGATGTTTTCCGAATAATCGATCGGCACGCAGACCAGCTGCACGCCGCCCTCCTCGAACGCTGCGTCAAGCGCGCCGACCAGACCGTCCGCGTCCTCCACGCGCCGGCCGCGCGCACCATAAGCGGCGGCATAACGCACGAAATCCGGGTTGTTGAAATTCATCCCGTAATCGGGGAAGCCGTCCACCGCCTGTTTCCAGCGGATCATGCCATAAGCGTGATCTTCCAGGATCAGCACCACCAGGCTGAGCCGCAGCCGCACCGCAGTCTCCAGCTCCTGCGCGTTCATCATGAAGCCGCCATCGCCGCACACCGCGAGCACGCGTTTGCCCGGGTTCAGCATCGCCGCCATCATCGCGGAGGGCAGGCCAGCGCCCATGGTGGCGAGCGCGTTGTCCAGCAGCAGCGTGTTGGCGACATGGGTGCGGTAATTGCGCGCGAACCAGATTTTATACATGCCGTTATCCAACGCCACGATCGCGTCTTCCGGCATGGCGCGGCGCACATCGTGCACGACGCGCTGCGGCGTGAGCGGAAACCGGCTTTCCTCGGCCCGGTCGTTGATGCGGGCCAGTACCTCGTCCTTCATCGCGAAAAACGCCGGATCGACATCCAGACGGCCTTCGACCAGATCCGCCAGCCGCGACAGGCTGGGCCCGATATCGCCGATCAGTTCCATGTCCGGAAAATACACCTGTTCGACGGTGGCCGGCGTGAAGCCGACATGGATCACGTGCGGGCCGCCGGCGCCCATCAGAAACGGCGGCTTCTCCACCGTGTCGTGGCCGATCGCGAGGATCAGGTCGGAGCTATCGATCATCCGGTGCACGTAGTCGCGCTCGGACAGCGCCGCGGTGCCGACGTACAGCTCCGAGCAGCCGGTCACCGCGCCCTTGCCCATCTGCGTGTTAAAGAACGGCAGGCCGGTGCGCTGCACGAACCGGGACAGCGGCGCCGCCAGCTGCACCCGGCTCGCGGCGGCGCCAAGCATGATCAGCGGCCGCTCCGCCGCGGCCAGGCGCTCGGCCGCGGCCGCCAGCGCCGCTTCGGCGGCGACCGGCAGGGCCGCTTCATGCGGTGCGATCGGCGCCGCGCGGGGCGTGTTTTCGCGCGCAATGTCTTCCGGCAGTTCCAGATGCACCGGCCCCGGCCGCTCCTCGCAGGCGGTGCGGAAGGCTTCCCGCACAATCGCCGGGATGCTGGCGGCGCTGACGATCTGGCGCGAAAGCTTGGTGAGCGGCCGCATGGTGGCGACGATGTCCACCACCTGAAACCGCGCCTGCCGGCTGGCGAGAATGGGTTTCTGGCCGGTGATCAGGATCATCGGCATCGCGCCGAGCAGCGCATAGGCGGCGCCGGTGACGAGGTTGAGCGCGCCGGGGCCGAGCGTGCTGAGGCAAACGCCGGGCTTACCGGTCAGCCGGCCGTAGGTCGCCGCCATGAAGGCTGCCGGCTGCTCGTGCCGCGTGACCACCAGCGTGATGGCGGAGCCCCGCAACGATTCCACGAAATCCAGATTCTCCTCGCCCGGGACGCCGAAAATATGGGTGACGCCCTCATTTTCCAGCGCGGCCACCAGCAGGTCCGAACCCTTCATCCCATCCGCCATCACTCATCTCCCCGGGTGCATGCTGCATGTGCGGGGCAGCGCCCCTGCTTGCAAGCGCGGTTGATCGCCCATGCCCGATGCTTACGTAACGTTCGCCGACAGGGCGCAACCGCGCCACGGCTTTCAGGGAGCACCCACATGTTGAAAAGCGTCAATCCGGCGACCGGCGAGGAAATCGGGAGCTACGACGAGCTGAGCAAGGACGAGGTGAATGCCAAGCTGGACAAGGCGATTTTCGCGTTCCACGCCTGGCGTGAGACGCCCGTGCAGGAACGCGCCGCGCTCCTGGGCCGGATCGCCGACGCCTATGACGCGAACAAGGACCGGCTGGCGCGGATGGCGACGTCCGAAATGGGCAAAACCTACGCCTCCGCCGCCGCCGAGGTGGAGAAATGCGCGGCCGGTTTCCGGCATTACGCAAAAGAGGGCCCGGCAATGCTGGCGCCGAAACAGATCGAGCTTAGCACTGGCGGCACGGCGGAGGTGCGCTGGCTGCCCCAGGGGCCGGTGCTGGCGATCATGCCGTGGAATTTTCCGTATTGGCAGGCGGTGCGGTTTCTCGCACCCACCATCCTCGCCGGCAATGTCGGCCTGCTGAAACACGCCAGCATCGTGCAGGGCTGCGCGCAGCTGATGGAGGAGATGGTGCTGGAAGCCGGCGGCCCAGCCGGGCTGTTCCAGAACCTTTCGATCAAGTCCGGCATGGTTGCGGACATCATTGCGGATGAGCGGGTGGTGGCGGTCACGCTGACCGGCAGCGAGGGAGCCGGCATCGCGGTCGCGGAACAGGCCGGGCGAAACCTCAAAAAGGTCGTGCTGGAACTCGGCGGTTCCGACCCATTCGTCGTAATGCCCTCCGCGGATCTGGAGAAAGCGGTGCCGGCGGCGGTGACGGCGCGCATTCAGAACACCGGCCAGTCCTGCATTTGCGGCAAGCGGATGATCGTGCACGCGGACATCTACGACACGTTCATGGAGAAATTTTCCGTCGCGATGAAGGCGGTGAAAGCCGGTGACCCGATGGACAAGGCGACCGACATGGGCCCGCTGTCCAGCTTCGAGCAGCGGGACACGGTACTGGAGCAGCTGGCCGAGGCACAGAAAACCGGCGCGACGTTGCTGTTCGGGGGCGACAAGCTGCCGGGTGCGGGCGCGTATTTGTCGGCGGGGGTTCTGACTGACGTGAAGCTGGACAGCAAGCTGATGCATGAGGAGATTTTCGGGCCGATCGCGATGGTGTTCCGCGCCGCAAACATCGACGAGGCGATCCAGATCGCCAACGACATTCCGTTCGGCCTCGGCTCCTCGGTCTGGACGCAAGACGCGGGCGAGGAAGAGCGCTTCGTGCGCGACATCGCGGCGGGGATGACCGCGATCAACCAGGTGCTGGCCTCCGCGCCGGAAGCGCCGTTCGGCGGCATCAAACGCTCCGGCCATGGCCGCGAACTCGGGCCTTATGGGCTGCACGAATTCATGAACCTGAAAACCGTGCTGCGCGGCCCGGCGCAGAAAGCCGGCGTGGAGTGACCGTTACGGGGCGCCGAGCGTCGCCATTTGCATCCATCCGAAACTTCCGGGCATGTTACGCCCGGCATAAATGCCGGGGGCCGTATTGGCCGAATTCGGAGGGCGCGCGTTGAAAATCCTGGTTTTCCAGCATGTCGCGGTGGAGCATCCGGGCAGCTTTCGCGAGGTGATCGCGGCGCAAGGCCATGCCATGCATCAGGTCGAGCTGGATGAGGGCGAGCCGATCCCGCCGCTTGGCGGGTTCGACGTGCTGCTGGTGATGGGCGGCCCGATGGATGTCTGGCAGGAGGAGACGCATCCCTGGCTGAAAGCGGAGAAGGCGGCGATCCGCGACTGGGTTGCCGCGGGCCGGCCGTTTCTTGGCATGTGCCTGGGCGAGCAACTCCTGGCCGCGGCGTTGGGTGGCGAGGTCGGCCCGATGACGGCGCCGCCGGAAGTGGGCATGAGCCAGGTGCGGCAAACGGCGAGCGACCCGATCTTTACCGGCCTGCCGGAGAGCTTCACCTGTTTCCAGTGGCACGGCGCGGAAGTGACGGCGTTGCCGCCGGGCGCGCGGTTGCTGGCGAGCAGCCCCGGCTGCGCGGTGCAGGCATTTGCCGTCGGCGGCCACGCTTACGGCTTGCAATTCCACATGGAACTGACCGAGGCCACGGCGGAGGAATGGGGCGCACTGCCGGAATACGCCGCGGCGCTGGAAGCGGCGCAGGGCGCCGGCGCGATGGACCGGCTGCGGGCGGAAGTGGAGGAGCACCTGCCGGAGCTGCGGCGTGCGGCGCATCTGCTGTTCACGAACTTCCTGGCGGTCGCGCAACAGATCATCGCCCAAAAGACCGCCGCCTAAGCCGAGCAGGAGCCGCCATGTCCGCCGTGTATTTCGAGCACACGCCGGAGACGGCGAAGCAACTGATCGACGAGATGCGGGAAAACAGCGTCGAGTTCCTGCGCTTCGAACTGCCAGACCTGGCCGGCCTCTCACGCGGCAAAACCGTGCCGATCGCGCATGCCGAGAGCTATACGCTGAACGGTCTGAACTTGTATGGCGGCACGGTGACGCTGGATTCCAACTCGATCCCGATCGCCGGCACCGGCTACAACGAAGATGTGAATTTCACCGATTGCCTGATGGTGCCGGACCCGGACACGGTGAGCAACGTGCCGTGGCTGACCAACACCGCGCGGGTGATCTGCGACACCAAATGGTATGACGGCAGGCCGCAACTGGCCGCACCCCGCACGGTGCTGAAAAGCGTTTTGGCCGCCGCCGCGGCGATGGGGTACGGCGTGAAGATGGGCCACGAGTACGAGTTTTACGTGGTGGACCTCGTGACCCGCCAGCCGCTGTATTCCGGGCAGCCGATTTTCGTCACTTCGCGCATCCACCAGCATCCAGCGATGGATGGCCTGCTCCGTGTGCTGGCGGAAAGCGGCGTGGATATGATCACCGCCAATGCCGAGCACGGGCCGGCGCAATGGGAGCTGAATTTCGCGGCGCTTGACGGCATCGCCGCCGCCGACCGGGCGTTCGTGTTTAAAAACACGGTGAAGGAGTATCTGCGCACGCAGGGGCTGCTTGCGACCTTCATGACCAAGCCGTATAAAGGTCTTTCGGGCTCTTGCTCGCATTTTCACGTTTCGCTGTTCGATCTTCAGAGCGGTGAGAACGTGTTTCTGGACAGGCAAAACAAGGACGGCATGAGCGGCGTGATGCAAAGCTTCGTGCAGGGCATTCTGGATCATGCGCGCGCCGAACAGGCGCTGTGGAACCCGACGCCGAACTGCTACCGCCGCATCCGCCCCGCCACGTTCGCACCCAGCAACATTTCCTGGGGCGTGGAAGACCGTTCCGCCTCCGTGCGCATCAAGGCGAGCAAGGATAAGCGCCAGCACCTGGAAGTGCGGGTGCCTTCGGCGCTGTCTAACCCCTATCTTACGGCGGCCGCGACCATTGCGGCCGGGTTGCTCGGCGTGCGCGCCAACGCCACGCTGGCGCCGGAGCGTGCGGGGTTGAAGGAAAACGATCCGTCCTTCGCGAAACTGCCGACCGAAATGCACGAAAGCCTCGGCGCACTGCAAGACGACGCGGCGCTGACCGAAATGCTCGGAGCGGAATTCGTCACCATGTTCACGAAAGTCAAAACCGCCGAGATGTTGCGGCTGCGCGATGAAATACCGGCGGCGGAGACGAACGAGTATTTTGAGTCATATTAGACACACGTCATTGCGAGCGGAGCGAAGCAATCCAGCCGGGCAACATGCAACTCATTTCGAATTTTATAGTTCACCGCTGGATTGCTTCGCTCCGCTCGCAATGACGATAATGCCCGTGCCGCCGCCAACGTCCATGACCCAGAGTCGCAAAAGTTTTTTGCGCGCTTTTTTCCCAAAAAAGCGCTGCTTTCTCTCACACGCTCGGTATAATGCCGCCATCGACGCGGAACACGCTGCCGGTGATGTAGCTGGCGCGGCCGCTGGCGAGGAAGGCGGCCATGGCGGCGAATTCTTCGGGCGTGCCGTAGCGGCCGAGCGGGATGGCGGCGGCGCTTTCGGCGGCGATGTCCGCGGCGGGGCGGTTGTCGCGTTTGGCTTTGGCTTCGTCGAGCGAGGCGACCCGGGCGGTTGCGATGCGCCCGGGCAGGATGACGTTCGCGGTCACGCCGTCACGGCCGACTTCGCGCGCCAGGGTTTTGGACCAGCCGACGAGGGAGGCGCGCAGCGTGTTTGAGATGCCAAGATTTTCCAGCGGCGCGACCACGCCGGAGGACGCGCTGGTGATGATCCGCCCCCAGCGGCGCGCGCGCATGTTCGGCAGCACGCGGTCTGTGGTGGCGATGACGGATAGCACCATCGCCTGAAACTGTTTGGTCCACAGCGCCGGGTCTTGCCCGGCCGCCGGAGTGGGTGGCGGGCCGCCGGTGTTGTTTATCAATATCTCGACCGGCCCGAGTTCCGCTTCGATTTTGGAAATATTGGTATCGATCTGCGCCAGGTCGCCGAGATCCCAGACCAGGCCCATGCTATGGCCGCCCACGGTCGCGATCGCCCGCCGGGTGGTTTCGATGCCGTCAGTCGATCTGCCTGCGACGGCGACTTTCGCGCCTTCCGCCGCCAGCGCCACCGCAATGGCCCGCCCCAGGCCGCCGCTGCCGCCCAGCACCAGCGCCACGCGATCTGTCAATCCAAAATCCATGGCGTGTCCCTGTTCCTAAGCAGCTTCCAAAGCGTACTTCCGACAATGTTGAAGATAGGCTGCCTCATGCGCGCCGACCAAATCAACCACGCTGTTCCAAAGCCAGGAAGGCGCGTCGAGGGTTTTTGAGCGGTTACGTTGCAGCGCCTCAAGCCAGTCGGCGCGGTCGGCGGTGTTAAGCTGACGGGCGTGGGCGCGGCCGACGACGTTGGCGAGGAACTCCGCCACGCTCATCGCTTCGTCGCGGGACAGGGCTTCGATCTCCAGCTTCAAATCCTGCGGCAGCAGTTCGCGGATGAACACGGATTTTTTCAGCAACCGGCCGTTCCACATCCGGCCGCCGAGATACGGCGAAAGATGCCGCGCCCCGGTCACCACGCGTTCGCCGTTATCCGCCGGCATTTTCGCGTTCGGGCTTTGCGGCGCGGCGGCGGCGATGGCTTCCTTGATGTCGACCAGGCAATGGCGCTCGGCTTTGCCGGTGCCAACGGCCACCAGCACCGCAATCCGCAGGCGGCCAAGCGAGCTGCAGCCCTTGCGCCAGTACGCCGCGTCCAGCACCCGAATCGGCGCGTCGTCCGCGCGGGAGCGCAACGCCGTGACCAGCCGGTGCAGGCCCTGGTCGCCGAACAGTTTGTCGACCGCTTCGCGCTCCGCTTTGGTCAGCGGCCAGAAGCGTTTGCCGTGCGGGATCGCCGGCTCCACGCCTTCGATCCGCTCATCCGCCAGATGTTTCCATGAGCGGCCGGCGGCGCGGCGCATCACCAGGCGCACGGTTTTCGGCATGTCGCCGTCGCCGACTTCGGCGTCATGGGTTTCCGGCGCGAAGGCCGCTTCGTAACCGCCCATCATCCGCTCGATCATGCCGGCGGTCACCACGCCCGGCAGGTCCGAGCCACGGGCCGCCATGGCCAGAGACAGGCCGAGCCGGATCAGGTCATGCGCGGGATTGCCGATCACGGTCTGGTCGAGATCGCGGATCTGGATGGCGATGGCGCCGCTGGCGCTCGCGACCGGGCCTAGATTGCCGACATGGCAGTCGCCGCAGATCCATACCGGCGGCCCTTCGGGCAGCGCCGGGCGGTTGGATTGTTCCAGCCATTCGTAGAAGCGCACCGTGCTGCCGCGCACATAGGCATGGGCGGAGGCGGCCATCTTGCGGTTGCGTTCGGCGGTGAGCAGCGTGTCGCGCTGAGCGGGATCGGCGGCGTCGGGAGTTTTCATCTCGCTTATATGAGGGCGAGGTCGTCGTTGTAACGGACGCTGACGAAATACAATCCGGCGGCCGGCGCGGTGGGGCCGGCGGCGGCGCGCGCGCCGGCGGCCAGAACCTCGGCCACACGGCTTTCCGGCCAGCGGCATTCGCCGACCAGTTTCAAAGAACCGACCATGTTGCGGACCTGATGGTGCAGGAAGCTGCGCGCGCCGGCCTCGATGATGATGTCGTCGCCGTGGCGCTGCACGGTCAGTTCATCCAGCGTGCGGAACGGGCTTTTGGCTTGGCAGGCGGCGGCGCGAAAGGCGGAGAAGTCGTGGTGGCCGAGCAGCCTGTCCGCCGCGCGGGACATTGCCGCGGCGTCCAGGGGCTGGGCGACGTGCCAGACGCGGTCGACCCGCAGCGCCGGCAGCGCCGGGCGGTTGGAGATAATATAGCGATAGCGGCGGAAGATGGCGGAGAAGCGGGCGCTCCACTCAGGCGGGGCCGGAGCGGCGCGTAGCACCGCGATGGGGTGCGGTTTCAGGTGGTAGTTCATCGCCTCGCGAATGCGGTGCGGCGCCAACTCCGGCAGGTCGAGCTGCACGATCTGGCCGAGCGCGTGCACGCCGGCATCGGTGCGGCCGGCGGCGAGAGCGGCCGGCGCGACGCCGGCGCATAGTTTGGCGGCGGCTTCTTCAATGATCTGCTGGATGGCGAGGCCGTGTTTCTGCCGTTGCCAGCCCATGAAGGGCGTGCCGTCATACTCGATCTCCAGCGCCCAGCTGATCAAATAAGTCGCGTGCCGGGCGGAAGCGGGAAGCCGCGGAGAAAATCGGCGGCGTCCATCGCGGCCTTGCCCGGGCGTTGCAGGCGGGTGAGCCGGAGCGCGCCCTGGCCGCAGGCGATGGTGAGGTTTTGGTCCAACACGGCGCCGGCTGGGCCGCTGCCTCCGGCGAGGCTGGCGGAGAGGATTTTTAGGGGCGTGTCGCCGAGGAGCGCGACACTGCCGGGCCAGGGGTGGTGGGCGCGGATGCGGCGTTCCAGCGCGGCGGCTGGCTGCGTGAAATCCAGCCGCGCGTCCTCGCGGGTGAGTTTGGGGGCGTAGGTGGCGAGGGTGTCGTCTTGAGCTTGCGGCGGGGGCGGATGGGCCAGCGCCTCGACGATCAGCCGGGCGCCTATTTCGGCCAGGCGGTCGTGCAGGTCGGCGGAGGTGTCGTGTGGGCCAATGGGTGTGGCTTCGGCGCGCAGCATCGGGCCGGTGTCCAGCCCGGCTTCCATTTGCATGATGGTGATGCCGGTTTGCGCGTCGCCGGCGGCGATGGCGGCCTGGATCGGGGCGGCGCCGCGCCAGCGGGGCAGCAGGCTGGCGTGGATGTTGAGGCAACCTTGGGCAGGCGCGACCAGGATCGGCACCGGCAGGATCAGCCCGTAAGCCGCGATCACGGCAGCGTCCAGGCGGAGGTTTTGGAAGAAGGCAAGTTCTTCTTCGTTGCCGCGTAGGCGTTTTGGCGTGCGGACCGGCAGGGCGAGCTCCAGGGCGGCGCGGTGGACGGGGCAAAACGTCTCTTTCTGGCCGCGGCCGGCGGGTTTGGGCGGCTGGGCGTAAACCGCCGCAACCTCATGCCCCGCCGCGACCAGGGCGCGCAGCGCCGGCACGGCAAAGTCCGGCGAGCCCATGAAGGCCAACTTCATGTTACTTGGATTTCCGCTCTTTCTGGTCTTTCGCCAGGCGGCGGAGCAGCATGTTGCGCTTCAGCGACGAGAGATAGTCGACGAACAGCACGCCGTTCAGGTGGTCGATCTCGTGCTGCAGGCAGGCGGCGAGCAGGCCCTCCGCCTCGATTTTTTGCTCCTCGCCGGCCTCGTCCTGATATTTCACTTTGACCCAGGCGGGCCGGGTTACATCCGCGTATTGGTCGGGCAGCGAGAGGCAGCCTTCCTCGCGCGTGGCTTTTTCCTCCGATGCGGCGATGACTTCCGGGTTGATCAGCGCGATCGGCGCGGGGACTTTGTTTGGTGCCAGGTCGATCACGGCGACGCGCAGCAGTTTGCCGACCTGCGGGGCGGCGAGGCCGATGCCGGGCGCCTTGTACATCGTGGCAAACAATTTCGGCACCAGAGCGGCGACCTCGGCTTTATCGGCCGGCGTGACCGCGCGGCTGACTTTTCGAAGTTTGGGCTCCGGGACAATCAGGATGGGCAGAGCTGGCGCGGCGGCGGGCATGGCTGCGCTTTAACGCCGGCGCGCCGCCAGGGCAACGTAAGGCCTTGCAAGGCATGTGCCTTCTGCCAACATACGCGTGTGCGGATGCCGATTGTGGGTCCGCGAAATTGCTTCGCTCAGCTTGGGGGAGCCTGGTTATGAATTCACGCGTCTTTACGTCGCCGTTGTTTCTGGGTTTCGACCATCTGGAACAGATGATCGAGCGGGCCGCCAAAAACTCTTCCGAAGGCTACCCGCCGTACAATATCGAGCAGCTCAGCCCGATTTCGCTGCGCATCACCCTCGCGGTGGCGGGATTTACCATGGACGACCTGCAGATCACGCTCGAGGATAATCAGCTGGTAATCCGCGGCCGGCAAACTGATGACGGTCATGGACGAGTGTTCCTGCATCGCGGCATTGCTGCCCGGCAGTTTCAGCGCGCTTTCGTGATCGCCGAAGGCATCGAGGTGAAGGGTGCTTGGCTGGATAACGGTCTGTTGCATGTCGATCTGATCCGGCCGGTGCCGCAGCCGGTGGTGAAGACGATCCCGATTACGAAGGGGACCGGCAAAACCGCTGGTCAGACTCGGACCGTTGATGGAACGATGACGGAAGAGCGTGACGGCTGACCGACTTTTGACACACTGTTCCGGTATTCGGCGTGGTGGGGTTTGATCAAGGAATTTTGTAATGGACGCTAAGACGCATGACGGCACGAGACAGTTGGCTCCCGGCGCTGTGTTCGACATCCACGAAATCTCCGAGGCGCAGCTGGCGCGCCTGGGCATGGAAGAGATCGCTTTCGTGAAGCCGGTGATGACCGAAAATGGTCCGGCCTTCGCGATCCATGCCGCGGATGGCACGCCGATGGCCATCGCCAGCAACCGTCCGCTTGCCCAAGCGGCGATTATCCAAAACGACATGCTCCCCAGCCTCGTCCATTAGGGAAACGCATTCTAGCGGCCATCTAAGGCGTCTTTTCTGCGCTCCGATGCTCACGACCTTGATGGTCGCTCCGCTTTGGTGCTCAAAGGCCGCCCCAGCTGACTCGCCATAATCCGTTTTCGGGCCGGTGCACGTTCAAGACGGCGTAGTTCTACCCGGGCCCAATAGGGCGACACCAATGATCGCGGCGAAGACGGTCATCGTGATGACCATAAGGCGGATTTTATAGGCTTCGGCGCGGGCCTGCGCCACGACTTCGCGGTGCATGTTGGCGCGGGCGGCGGCGATGCGGCTGGCGAGCGGGGCGGCGCCGTTGGTGGCCAAGGCGGCGGTGTCCGGGTCCGTGGCGTTCTGCAGGTTGGCGAGTGCGGCCTGTTGCGCGGCGGGGGTGGCGGCGGCGAGCACCGCGTCCAGCGCCTGTTCCTGATGCATTGAATCCACCACCGGCGCCGGGATGGAGAAACTGGCGAAGGTGCCGATGAGCCCCGGCAGCAGGAAACAGCTGAGCATGAAGCCGATGCGGCTGAGAGAGACTTGGGCGGCCATGGCCGGGTGTTGGCTGGACCGCTGAAAAAGTCAAATGCTCCACGTGGAGCATTCCCTTGAGGAGTTGACCGTTAGTAATTCTACCAAAAGATATTTCGCGGATTCTGTTACAAAAAACTTGCGCTCGGTGCAAAGTCGTAACGGTTTCCTCTGGGTATTTTCGACAGGTTGTTTCGTTAAAGTAAGTGAAATTTTTGGCAGGCGCCATGCTTTTGCAGACATTGTTGGTTAAAGGCCGCCCGGCGCTCCCATCTGATCGTGGCGTGAACAGGAGCGGCGATGACGGCCAGGATGCGGAAGACGGGGCGCGAGGCGGCCAGGAACGGATTGGAAGATGGACGGGTGAAAACCGCGCGGCGGGCGCCCCCGCCGTTGAAAATCGTGATGATGCCTTCGGTAGGCGGCGGGATCGGGCATATTTCGCGCACCGCGGCGCTGGCGCGGGCGCTATCGAAACAAGATCCGACGGTGCGGGTGGAGTATCTGCTCGACACGGACCGGCTGCGGCCGTTCAATATTGACGCGACGATGCAGATGGGCTTCCGGCCGCGCTTTCTGCCGCCGCGCAATCGCGAGAACCGCGACGCGATCGTGCGGGCCTGCCTTGGCGATGCCAATCTGGTGGTGGACGACGTGGCGCGTTACCTGCTGCCGCTGCGTCAGGCGGTGCCGCATGTCGGCTGGATCACCATCGCCATGCATCCGATCGGCGACGAGCTGTTCATGGACTGGCCGTTCATGGCGCAGATGGACGCGGTGATCTGGGCATACGCGCCACTGGTGGGTCTGCCGCCGGAGCTGGAGGCGGTGGCGGAAAAAGTGGTGCGGACCGGCCCGTTCCTGGAGACCGACGACGTGCCGGACAAGGCGGCGGCGCGGGCGCAGTTGGGGCTGCCAGCGGAGGCGCCGCTGATCGTTTACGCGCCGCGCGGCTTTCCCTTTGGGCGGGAGTTCGGGCACAGGGTGCTGTCCGGTGTTTATGCGGCGGTGGCGGCGCTGCGGCGCGGGGCGTTTCCCGATGCGCGGCTGGCGCTGCTGGCGGTGACCGGGGCGGACGAACTGCGTGGCGTCGAGGGCGTGCCGGAGGTGCTTCCGGAATGGGTGCGGGTGCGCGGCGTGGTGACGCCGCGGGAGTCGCTGCTGTACACCCGGGCGGCGGACGCGGTGCTGGCCGAGGGTACCAGCACGATGCATGAGGGCGCGGCGCTCGGTACGCCACTGGTGCTGGTGCCCGGGCCTATCCAGGAGGCGACGCTGCTGGCGCGCAAGCTGGGCGAAATGCAAAGCGGGGCGCTGATCGAGATCCATGACGCGTCGGCGGCGCGATTCGAGGCGGCGTTCATCGCGGCGCTGGCGGGTGGTGGCGCGGCGGAGGAGCGGTTGCGGCGGGCGCGCGAGCTGGTCACCGGCGGCGGCGGCGTGGCGGCGGCGGCGAAGCTGGTTCTGGCGACGGCGCGGCGCTACCAGGCGGCGGAAGACCGGCGGCGGGAAGGCGCGGTTCGGCAAGAGCGGGCGAGGGCAGATGAGGCCGAGCAAGCACCGGTTCAGGAGCACGCGGTTGAGCAGAACACCGAAGCTGAGGCACGCCCGGCCGAGACTGTTTAAGCGTCTTCCTCGTCTGCCGGCGGCGGGGCGGCGGGGAGGGTGTAGCTTTCGGTGAGCCAGCGGCCGAGATCGACTTCGGCGCAGCGGGGCGAGCAGAAGGGTTTGTTGGCGGGCGTGGCCGGCTTGTTGCAGATCGGGCATTTCGGTACGGCATTCATGGCGCGGCAGTTGGGCAGGCGGGCGCGTCTTGCAAGAGCAGCTCGTGCAAGGGCGGGCGGATGCGGGGGCGGGAGAGCTCCGCGAAGCCGAGCGCGGTGAGGCCGAGCAGGCGGGGGCGCAGCGGGTCGCGCGCGAGGGCGGCGGCGAGCGGCGGCAGCAGGGCGGCGCGGGCTTTGGGTTTCATGCCGGCGAAGTCGATGAGGATGGCGCCGGAGAGGTTGCGCAGCACGATCTGGCGGGCGAGTTCTGGGATGAGCGCTGTGTTGAGCGCGGCCTGGGCATGAGGTTTGGCGGCTTGGTCGCCGGTGGCGGCGCCGGCGTCGATGTCGATGGCGGTGAGCGCCGGGGTGGGCGCGATGTGCATCAGCGCGCCGCCGGGCAGCGCGGCGGTGGGCGCGGCGAGGGCGGCGATTTCGTCTTCCAGCACCGGGTCGAAGGCGGCGGTGCGGTAGGTCATGCGGCCTTCCAATTGCGGGCGCAGGCTGGCGATCAGCGCGTGGTCGTCGAGGATGAGGGGGGCGGCGGGGAAGCGGGCGGCAAGCTCCAGCAGCGGGCCGGGGCCGCGGCGGATTAAGCCCGGCCTGGGTGGCCCTGGTTTTGGAAGGGGCGGGTCGGGCGCGGCGGCGAGACGAGGACCTTTGCCGCCTTGCGCTGCGCGGGTGATGGTGACGGCGGCGATTTGACCCTCCGTCAGTCTGGCACCGCCCGCACTGTCCGGCAGAAAGCCGATGCTGTCGCCGAGGAGCAAAAAGCTGCCGGCCATGGCGGGGATGCGGGCGGTGACGCGGCCGGTGAGGATGTCGCCCACGCCGTCCGGCGCGCCGGGGTTCCAGAGGGCGTATTCCGTGAGAGTGTCGCCGTTCAGGAGAGCGATGCGAATGGTGGCGCCGCGGGCGGAGACCGCGATCTGGGTCATATCAGGTAGCCGAGGCCGCGGAGGAGGTTGGCGGTTTCGTACAACGGCAGGCCGACGACGTTGCTGTAGGAGCCGGAGCAAAAATCGATAAAGGCGGCGGCCTGGCCTTGGATGGCGTAGCCGCCGGCTTTACCGTGCCACTCGCCGCCGGCGAGGTAGGCGGCGGTCTGCTTGGCGTCCAGCCGGGCGAAACCGACGACCGACATGACGACGCGCTGCGCGATTTTGCCGGAAGGTGCGCGGACGGCGACGGCGGTGAAGACGCGGTGGCGGCGGCCGGAGAGGAGCGCCAGGCAGGCGGCGGCCTGCGCTTCGGTCATGGTTTTCGACTGGATGCGGGCGCCGGCGGCGACCACCGTGTCGGCCGCAAGCACGTAGCCAAGGCGGTCGATGGCGCCAAGTTTCTCCAAGGCCAGGCGGGCGGCATACTGGCGGGGGTTTTCATGGCGGCGGGGGGTTTCGTCGATGTCTGGCGCGACGATCTCGTCCGGTTCGATGCCGATCTGCCGGAGGAGGGCGAGGCGGCGGGGGCTGGCGGAGGCGAGCGTCAGACGATTGATATTGCCCAGCACTTTATGGCTCCGTCGGCTCGCTCCGCGATCCAACGTCAAGCCATGTTGAACTTACTTGAAGCGGAATGTGATCCGGCCTTTGGTGAGGTCGTAGGGCGTCATTTCGACGTTGACGCGGTCGCCGGCGAGGACGCGGATGCGGTTCTTGCGCATTTTGCCGCTGGTATGCGCAAGGATGACGTGTTCGTTGTCGAGTTTTACGCGAAACATCGCGTTGGGCAGCAGCTCGGTCACCATGCCGCTAAATTCGATCATATCTTCTTTGGACAAACAGGCCTCAGATAAAGGGGGTGGATGCTGGCGGTCCAATGGGCCGGGACGCGGTGCGGGTCAAGGTTGTGGCATGCGCTGGGTAATCGAGCGGGCGTGGGCGGTTAGGGTTTCGGCGGTGGCCAGCGCGGCGGCGGCGGGAGCTAGGGCGGCGAAGGCGGGGGCGTCTAGGGCGACCCAGCTGGTGCGTTTCAGGAAGTCGTAAACCGAGAGGCCGGAGGCGAAGCGGGCGGCGCCGGAGGTGGGCAGCACGTGGTTCGGGCCGGCGATGTAGTCGCCGATGGCTTCCGGGCAGTGTGGGCCGAGGAAGACGGCGCCGGCGTGGCGGATGGTGGCGAACACGGCTTCCGGATTTGGCAGCATCAGTTGCAGGTGTTCGGGAGCGATGCGGTTGGCGAGGGTGGCGGCCTCCGCCCAATCTTTCACCAGGATGATGGCGCCGTGACTGGCCCAGCTGGCGCCGGCGATCTGCGCGCGCGGCAGGGTGGTGAGGGTGCTGGCGACGGCGATTTCGACGGCGTCGGCGAAGGCGGCGTCGGTGGTGATCAGGATGGATTGCGACGCGGCGTCATGCTCGGCCTGGGCCAACAGATCGTAGGCGATGTGGGTGGGGTTGTTGCTGGCGTCGGCGAGGATGAGGACTTCCGAGGGGCCGGCGATGGAGTCGATGCCGACCTGGCCGTAGACCTGGCGTTTGGCTTCGGCGACGTAGGCGTTGCCGGGGCCGGTGATGCGGTCGACGGGCGGGATGAGGGCGGTGCCGTAGGCGAGGGCGGCGATGGCTTGGGCGCCGCCGGTGCGGTAAATTTCGGTGACGCCGGCGAGGGAGGCGGCGGCGAGGATCAGGGGGTTCAGCACGCCGTCCGGCGCCGGGACGCACATCGCGATACGGGGCACGCCGGCGACCCGCGCGGGGATGGCGTTCATCAGCACCGAGGAAGGGTAAGAGGCGGTGCCGCCAGGGACGTATAGGCCGACCGAGTCGAGCGGGCCCCAGCGCAGGCCAAGGCGGGCGCCGGTGCTGTCGGTGAGTGCCAGGTCTTGCGGCAGTTGGGCGCGGTGGAAGGCTTCGATGCGGGTGGCGGCGAGCGACAGTGCGTCGTGTAAATCCGGCGGGACGCCGGCGACGGCGGCGGCGATCTCGTCCGGTTTGATCTGCAGGGTGGAGAGGCCGAGCTGCACGCGGTCGAAACGGTTGGTGAGGTCGATGACCGCGGCGTCGCCTTCGGCGCGGACGCGGGCGATGATGGCACGGACGGTTTCGATGACGGCCGGTTCCGGGGTGGCGCGGGAGAGCAGGGCGGCGAAGCTGGCGGCGAAGGCCGGGTCGGCGGTGGAGAGTCTCACGCGGCTTTGCCTTGGGCGCGCGTGGCCAGGGCAGCGCGAAACGTTTCGATCCAGGCGGCGATTTCGCGCGGGCGGGTTTTCAGCGCGATACGGTTGACGATCAGGCGGGAGGTAACTTCCGCGATCACTTCAGTTTCCACCAGGCCGTTGGCTTTGAGGGTGCCGCCGGTCTGCACCAGGTCGACGATCAGGCGGGACAGGCCGAGGCCGGGGGCAAGCTCCATGGAGCCGTTGAGCGCGACGATTTCGGCCTGCACGCCGCGGGCGGCGAAATGTTTGCGCGTGACGTTCGGGTACTTGCTGGCGACGCGGATGCGCGACTGGGCGAAGAGGTCGGTGCGGCCGGCGGCGTCACGCGGTTCGGCGACGGAGATGCGGCAATGGCCGATGTTGAGGTCGAGGGGCGCGTAGATTTCCGGATAGTCGAACTCCATCAGCACGTCGCCGCCGCAGATGCCGAGCTGCGCCGCGCCGAAGGCGACGAAGGTGGCGACGTCGAAGGAGCGGACGCGGATGATGTCCAATTGCGGGTGGTTGGTGGGAAAGCGCAGGCGGCGGCTTTCCTCGTCCGCGTAATCCGGCGCGGGGGCGATGCCGGCGGCGGTGAGCAGCGGGGCGCATTCGTCGAGGATGCGGCCTTTGGGCAAAGCGAGGACGAGGGGCGCGGACGGCATGCGGCGGCTTTTACAGAGCAGGCGGGCGCAAGGCTAGGCGCCGCCGGCTAGGCGCCGCCGGCTAGGCGCCTCCGGGCAGGGCTGTCATTTGCCGGCCGGTTGCAGCTGGATGCTTTCCAGGAAGAGGCCGAGCTGGCGGGTGTCGGTGCTGACGCCGAGGGTGGAGGGGCGAATGGGGTTGGCGATGTGGAATTGCAGCAGCTGGGCGCCGGGATGCAGGTCCGCGCGCGGGATGATCGCGCTGACCGTGACTGGGTGCTGGTTGGGCATGTCCCATGCGGCGACGGGCTGGCCGTTGACGGTAAAGGCGATGCGCTGGCTGGTGCCGAAGATGCCCGTATAGCCGTAGCCGTGAGCCGCGAAAGCGACATCGCCGGCGGGCAGCGGCGCCTGCACGGTCACGTCGGCGACCCGGTCGACCGACCAGACGCCTTCCGGTTCGGCGATGTACCAGCCGGTGCCGAGGATGTTGGTCTGGCCGTTGAAGGCGACGGAGATGGGCGCGCCTAGGGCAATGAGCGGCGGCGGTGGCGGCGGCAGGCCGGCCAGCAGGCTGACGTTGCGGGTGCAGACGGTGATGATGGAGAGCCGGCGGCAGAGCGCGGCGGCGCCCGGCACGGCGGCGGGGCCGGCGACGGCGTCGATCGGCAGGAAGACGCGTAGCTCGTTCGGCGCCAGGGGGGTTTGCGCGGTGGCGCTGTCGCTGCAGGTTTGCAGGCGGGGGAAGCGGGCGACGTACATGGTGTTGGCGGCGACGCGGTGGCGGGTGGCGGCGAGGATAAGCTGCATGAATTCCGGCCGCGCGGCGTCCGCGCCGCAGCCGAAGCTTGGCAGGATGGTGAGGGTGGCGCTGGCGGCGAGCAGCTGGTCGAGCCGGGCAGGATCGATGGGCAGGACGGCGGTGGCGCGTAGATCGGTGCGGACGCGGGCGCCGAGGAACTGGGAGTCGGCAAATTGCAGGGCGGCGGTGGCGACGAGCAGGAGCGGCCAGAGCAGGCGGGGCAGCAGCCGGGCGGTGGTAGCGACCGCGCCGACCATCAGCAGGTAGGTGACCGGCCAGAACAGCCGGCCGCTGGCTTTCAGCTGATTAAAGACTGCAGGCCAGGTGCCGAGGTCGAGCAGCCGGTGGGTGCCGAGATAGACGATGTCCGAGACAGCCAAAGCGGTGAGGCACAGGCTCATCGCCAGCAGGCCGAGATGGCGGCGGAGAAAAACCGTGCGGGTGCTGAAGCAGACGGCCAGGAGCGTGACGGCGAGCAGGAGGAGCAGGCCGAGGCCGAGATATTGATAGCCTTCGAATTGCAGACCGGTGGCGTCCACGAAGGGCGCACGTGCGCCGAGGAAGGAGGAATAGGACGGATAAATTGGCGAGACCAGGTTCATCGAGGCAATGCCGAAACCGTTGGCCGGCGGTGCTGCCTGATAGCCGAGGACGACCGAGACCAGCACCGTGAGCAGAACCGCGCCGATTAGGGTGGCGGCGGCGGGCCAAGCGGCGCGGCTGGCGCGCAAGGCGAGGCTGGCGGGTGCGGCGGCCAGGATCGCGAAGGTCATGAAGGCGAGATAGGGGTGGATGAGCAGGCTGACCGGCAGCAGAATGAGCGGCAAGGCGCGTTCGCCGCCCGGTTCGCGGGTGGTGCGGAAATATGAACCGAGTGCCACGAGCAAAATGAAATGCGCGGAGAGCGAGCTGTGCGTGTGGCGGAACAGGAAGGTGGGCATCGAGATCGCGAACACCGCGACCGCCATGGCCGGCAGCAGGCGGGTTTCGCCGGCGCTGCGCAGCGCGAACACCGCGGCGACCGGCTGCAGCAGGTAGCAGAGCGCCAGCCAGAGCTGGATGGCGGTGAAGCCGGGCGGCAGTAGGAAGCGGAACAGTTTCAGCGGCAGCGCGACCAGCGGATTGCTGTCGGTCATCGCGATGTTCAGGCCGCGCGGCGCGTCCAGCAGGGTGGTGCGCAGCAGCGGCCAGTGCCAGGCATCTTCGATAAAGGCGCGTTGGCCGGCGACATGGGTGGCGACATCGCCGTTAAGGCGGGTATCGGGCACCACGCCGCTGGTGAGGAGGTCGGCGGGGAAGATGGTCAGCACGAAAGCAATGCCGATCACGAGGGCGCAGAGATAGCCGGACCATTGGCGCAACCTGGGCAAAGGTGGCTCGTACGCCTGGAGCTGTGGGCCGCGGATCACGCCGAGGCCCGTGCGGCGGGAGTTGGCGGCGAAATGAAAATCGAGTCTGGCTGTCGCCGCGATGTCATTTTCTGTTCGGGAGCCGGCCGCGCCGGATGACTGCGGACAGGTTGCTGAAGGGAAGGCTTGGACATCCGGCGCGCTGTAACACCTGACGCGGCTGGGAGAAAGCACGCGGCCGCGCCGCGCCAGGGCTCTTGCTATTCCCGCGCGACCGGGCAAATGTGGCAAAGTAAAAGGTTGTTCCTAATGGCGATAACAGCGGATACCAACGAAATTCTCGACGTGATCGCTCAGGAAGGTCTGATCGACCGCGCAACGCTAACGCCGGAGACGCGGCTGGATGCGCTGGCGATACCGTCGCTGGATTTTCTCAATATTCTGTTCGCGCTCGAGAGCAAGTATGACGTGATGATCGACGCCGATGACATGAAGCACGCCGCGGTGCTGGGTGATTTGATCAACCTGGTGAAGGCGAAGGTGCCGAACGCCGAAGGCGGCGGCTAGCATTAATTGCGTGGCTGATCCGCTGATGATCGCGTTTGGCGGAGTCTCGGTGCGCGGCGACGCGATGCGGCTGCGGCGGAAACGTTTTGGACGGGCGGCTTAGAGGTGGCGCGGCGGGTTTTCGTAACCGGCATGGGGTGTTTGTCCGGGCTGGCGCAAGGGGTCGAGCCGACCTGGGCGGCGCTGATGGACGGGCGGGACGTGACGCGGCCGTTCCGGGCGCAGCTGGGGGACGCGCCGAACTTGGTCGCCGAAGGTGTTGCGGTGCCGATGGAGCCGCTGGAGCTGGCCGCGTTCGGGGCGCGCTACAAGCAGCAGGCTTTGGCGCAGATGGATCCGAGCTCCGCCTATGCGGTGCTGGCGGCGTTCGAGGCGCTGGAGAGCGCCGGACTGTTGGACGCGCCGGAACTGATGCGGCGGGCAGGGGTGGTGTTCGGCTGTGCCTCGGGCGGGCTGAACACCATGGAACTGTCTTACCAGAGGTTGTTCCAGCAGCAGGCGAAGACGCTGCACCCGATGACGATACCGCGGCAGATGACGAGCGCCGCGACCAGCCAGATCTCGATGACTTTCGGATTGCAGGGGCCGAGCTTTTCGATCGCCAGCGCTTGTGCTTCCTCGTCCCATGCGATCGCGGAAGCGGCGGAGATGATCCGCTCCGGCCGCGTCGATGTCGCGGTCGCGGGCGGGACGGAAGCGCCGCTGACGGTGGGCTCCTGGATTTCCTGGCGGGGTTTGAAGGTGGTGGCGCGCGAGCGGTGCCGGCCATTTTCCGCCGGGCGCGACGGCATGGTGCTGGGCGAGGGTTCGGCCGCGGTGGTGCTGGAATCCGAAGACCATGCGCGGGCGCGGGGGGCGCGGCCGCTGGCGGAGTTGTTGGGCGCGGGCGCGTCCTCCGATGCGTCGCACATGACCCAGCCGAACCAGGTGGGCGCGGTCGCCGCGATCACGGCGGCACTGGTGGAGGCGGGGCTGCCGATGAACCAGCCGGCGCTGATCAGCAGCCACGGCACCGCGACCGTGATGAACGACCGCGCGGAAGCGGCGGCGTTGCGCGAGGTGCTAGGCGCGGGGCTGGATAAATCTTTGGTGCTGGCCACCAAGTCCGCGCATGGGCATTTGTGCGGCGGCGGCGGCGCGATCGAGTTCGTGATCGGCTTGCTGGCGCTGCGGCACGGGCTGGCGCCGCCGGTGTTGCATTATCTGGGCGCCGATCCGGAATGCGATCTGCCGCTGGCGCTGGGCGCGCCGCCACGCATCGATTACGATATTCTGCTGGCGACGTCTTTTGCGTTCGGGGGTTTGAATTCGGTGCTGGTGGCGCGCGCGTTGTAAGGTGTGCTGTTTAACACCGCGGGATTTGTCGTCGCGGGGTGGCGGCAGGCGGTCTGCCTGGCCGTATTGGAGCCGGCCAGGCGTGCCGGTTAGGCGTGAGGTTCTTGCCAGGCGGTGAGGATCGTCCACTGCATCGCCGCGGCCACGCCGATGTCGCCGACGACCTCGAGCTTGCCGCGCATCATCGCGGTGTCGGTGTCCATCGTGCCGTCGATCATTTGGTCCAGATCGGGTTTCGAAATGAACAGGGTACAGTCGGCCGGCCGGTCGTCGTTGGTCGCCGTTTCGCCCTCAATACGGATCAGTCCGGCGCCCTTCAGCGAAAGCTTCACGGAGCCGGGCGGGGCTGGCGACTTCTTTAGAAAGTCGCGCATCTTTTCGGTTAGCTGTTCGACGGTGTAAACCATGTTCGCTCCTTCGGGGTGGTCGGTAGTGCTAGGCTTTTTACCAAGACGCGCCGTCCAATCAAGATGAGCGCCGTGAATAGTAGATCCTTTTCATTGCTATGTTCAGGCGGCCGCTGATTGTCCGGCGGCCACAAAGGTGTCGCCCGGGCAAACGCCGACTTCGAAGCGCCAGCCGGTGGTAAAAACCTTCGTGCCGGCGGGGCCGCGGATTTGCAGGCTGGTATATTGAAATTTCAGGTTTTCCGGCAAGCGGAAGGACGTTGCGATGCGCTGCCATTGACCGAAGAGTTCAGGTTCCGGCGTCCAGGAGCGGATCGACGGCGAGCCCGGGAACAACACGCTGATATAGCCGTCGAAGCCAGGCGGGACCCAGATCCAGGTGGAGGCAATGTACAAAGTACTTGGTACCAACCCGACGGTAGGGACGGAAAAGATCGAGGCGTTATGCCAGTCGGTGGTGACGCGCAGTGTGTGCCGCGTAATGCCCGGCGCCGGCGCGCCGTCCGGCCCATCCACGTTATAGCCGTTGATCGCGATGTCCTCGCGCAGCCGAACAGGCGGTTTGGCGACCATCGGCGGCAACGGTGCCCGCAGGATTTGCCGCGTCAGCTCATTCACGCGCCCCGGCTTCAGGATTTGAAAGGCGCGGGCGAGGATATTGAGCCAGACCGCGAAAGCCGCCGGTTGCGGCGCGGCATTTTTCGAGAGCTTTTCGAAAAAGCCGAGGAGCAGACCCTCTTGCAGAACCTCCACCTTGCCGAGGCGCGACGGGTCGGAGGTTTCGTCCACCCAGACCAGCGTGTGACGCCCGTGCTGGCGCAGCGCCTTGAAAACCGCGACAATCTCCTCGCGAGTTTTGCCCGGTTCACATCGCACATAGGTCCGTTCGGCGTTCTGAAGGTCCTCCTTGAACCGCGCGACCATCGCCTCGATCCGCGGGAATTCGAAGTTGCCGACTTCTTCCGCGCTGCTGTCGTCAAAATTCTTGCTGCTGTGATAGTAAATGCCGCCTTCGCGGAAGCCCATCCACCATTCCCGGCTGACGGCGTGGGGAAAGACGCGCCAGAGTTTGAGGTTCGACAGCCGGCTTAGCCGATTTTCCAACAGGGAAAGCAGGGAACCGTACGGCAGGGATGCGGAGCGGAACAGGCTTTCGCGATCGACCCCGCAAAATTTCTGGACGTTGCCGAACTCGCAATCGATGCCCAGGCTCTCAAACCCGGCGGCCAGCACGTCCGGTCTGCGCATGATCAGCGAATTGCCCGGGCGGGGGATCTCTAATTTAAACGCGGTGACGTCCGGCGACGGCTGGTTCATATCCATGGCGAGAGACCTCGCGAGGCCGGCGGGGGCGGATTGAAGCCGGGATTTTCCGGGAGCCGCAGCGCCATGGTCTCGTCGCGGATCATCGGATACGTCCTCTTGTTCACGCTGCGTTTCCGCATCCAGAGCTGCAGGTTACAGTATAGACATCATGTCCCACACCTGCCGTCTAGTTAATTCTGTATCACTCTGCAATCTTTTGATAAGAAACTTCTTGGCGCCGATCGCGTTTCATGCCAGGCGCTCGATCATCGCGCCACAGGCCGCGAGTTTTTGTTCCACGGCTTCGTAGCCACGGTCGAGGTGGTAGACGCGGCTGATCGTGGTCTGCCCGTGGGCGGCGAGGCCGGCGAGGACGAGGGAGACGGAAGCGCGGAGGTCCGTCGCCATCACCGGCGCGCCGGATAGATGCGGCACGCCGCGGATGATCGCGGAGGCGCCGACGGCGTTGATGCGCGCCCCCATGCGGTTCAGCTCGGGGACGTGCATGAAGCGGTTTTCGAAAATGGTTTCGGTGACCATCGAGGCGCCGTCCGCCACGGCCATCAGCGCCATAAACTGCGCCTGCATGTCGGTGGGAAAGCCGGGGAAGGGCTCGGTCATCACGTCCACGCCGGTGAGGCCGTTGCGACGTTTGACCCAGAAGCCGGTGTTGGTGGGGGTGATCTCGACGCCGGCTTCCGACAGGGTGGCGATGACGGCGCCCATGTCGTCGGCGCGGGCGTTTTGCAGGAACACCTCGCCGCCGGTGATGGCGGCGGCGCAGGCATAAGTGCCGGTTTCGATGCGGTCCGGCAGGATGGCATGCGCGGCGCCGTGCAGCCGGGGCACACCCTCTACGGTCAGGGTGCCGGTGCCGACGCCCCGGATATGCGCGCCCATGGCGATGAGGCAGCAGACGAGATCGGAGATCTCCGGCTCGCGGGCGGCGTTCTTCAGCGTGGTGGTCCCGTCCGCCAGGGCGGCCGCCATCAGCAGGTTTTCCGTCGCGCCGACCGAGACGAAGGGGAAGATGATCTCGGCGCCGTGCAGGCCGGCGGGGGCCGTGGCGTTGATGTAGCCGGCGTCCAGCTTGATGACGGCGCCCATGGCTTCCAGGCCTTTGAGGTGCAGGTCCACGGGGCGGGTGCCGATGGCGCAGCCGCCCGGCAGCGAGACTCGGGCTTCGCGAGTGCGGGCGAGCAGGGCGCCGAGCACCAGGATGGAAGCGCGCATTTTGCGCACGATCTCGTACGGCGCCACCGTGTTGGCGATGCGGCCGCCGAGCGAGAGCGAGCGGACGTCGGCGCCGGTGGGCTCGACCGCGATGCCGTGCTGCGCCAGCAGCTCCGCCATGGTCTGCAGGTCCGCGAGTTTGGCGACGTTGCTAAGGACCAGCTGGTCGTCGGTGAGCAGACCGCAGGTCATCAGCGGCAAAGCGGCGTTTTTCGCGCCGGAAATGGCGATGGTGCCGGAGAGGGGGGCGCCGCCGGTAATGCGAATCGAGTCCATTGTTTCTTTTAAGGAAGCAGCGCTTTTTTGTAAAAATCTCTCCGTAGATCCGTAAAACCTTCAGCCGCGAGAAGATGGATTGCTTCGCTTCGCTCGCAATGACGGTGGTCTGGGCCAGTGGTGTTCGACGCTCCCGTCTCATGAGGAGCAAAAGTTTTTACGCCGCTTTTTACAAAAAAAGCGGCTGCTTTCTTCTACATTCTGGGCAAAGCGACGCCGCGTTGGCCCATGTATTTGCCGGCTTTGTCGGCGTAGCTGACTTCGGGCGGTGACGCGCCCTGGAGGAACAGGAACTGGCAGATGCCTTCGCCGGCGTAGATTTTGGCCGGCAGCGGGGTGGTGTTGGAGATTTCGATGGTGACCTGGCCTTCCCATTCGGGTTCCAGCGGCGTGACGTTCACGATGATGCCGCAGCGGGCGTAAGTTGATTTGCCAAGGCAGATGACCAGGATGTCGCGCGGGATGCGAAAATATTCGACGGTGTGGGTGAGCGCGAAGCTGTTCGGCGGGATGATGCAGACCGGGCCGGTGCGGTCCACAAAGCTCGATGGGTTGAAGGCTTTCGGGTCGACGACGGCGCTGTCGACGTTGGTGAAGATTTTGAAGTGTTCGGCGCAGCGAGCGTCATAACCGTAAGAGGACAGGCCGTAAGAGATTACGCCGTCGCGTTTCTGGGTTTCCACGAACGGCTCGATCATGCCGGCATCCGCGGCGCGCGCGCGGATCCAGTGATCGGGCATTACCGGCACGGGGCAGGCGGCTCGGCCGCGGGCGGTTCGGTCGGGTCCTGCTGGGCGCGGGACTGTTGCTTGCGGCGGCGCAGATTGGCGCGCAAGGCGGCGGCTTCGCGCGCCGCGCGGCGCGCGGCGTTGGTGGCGGCGCGGGTTGGCGGCTCGGGCGCGCGCGCGTGGTTGGCGGGGGGTGGTTCCGGCATGGAGTGTTCAAGCCGAGGCGGAGGCGCTTCGTCAAGCCGGGCTTCGTCAGCCCGGGCTGCGTCAAGCCGGTTGGCCAACTCTTGCGAAGAGGGGGCCGAACGGATAGGAACCCGGCGCTGACGAGAGGGCGCTGTCATAGCTCAGGGGTAGAGCACTTCATTGGTAATGAAGAGGTCCAGGGTTCAATTCCCTGTGACAGCACCAGCATGGCCGGCGAAAGCCGCCACTAAGGCGGGGTTGAAACGGCTCCGCGCATCGGCTAGGCCGTTGGCCTGCGTCTCGGGCGCGCCCAGGTAGCTCAGTTGGTAGAGCATGCGACTGAAAATCGCAGTGTCGGTGGTTCGATTCCGCCCCTGGGCACCATTCTTGCATCGACACTGAAACATTATCCGGTGTCAGTAAGGGCATGCGTGGCTCGCGCAACGGTTTCGCATCGATTCTTATAAAATTTGTTGTTGATAATGTTATAGCTATGGCATTTTTTGCAGGTCCGTACTAGTCCCGTTTGATAACGTGCATTTCCTTTTGGTCATGGGCGGATGATGTTAATGAGACACGACCGGGGAGCGGCGCGATGCCGTATCTTCGGCTAACAGGAAAGAGGCTTGCCGATGTCGAAAGCGTTTATTGCTGAAGTTATCCAGGGTTCTGCGGAGGTGACCGGCGTTGCCGCGAACCGGGCGGCCGCGGATTTGATCGAGGCTATTGTTAAGGAAATGAAGAAGAGCGGCAAGTTCACGTTGCCGAGCTTCGGCACGTTCACCGTGCGCAAGACGAAAGCCCGCAAGGGCGTGAACCCGCGCACTGGCGCGGAGATAAAAGTAAAGGCGGGCAAGACCGTGCGGTTCAAGGCCTCGCCGTCCCTAAAGAAGATGGTGTGAGGGATGTGACGGAACCCGGCTTGGGCGCTGCCCGGCTGGTTTGATGAGGCCGTTATGACTGAAACGAGTTTTTATGACTGGGAAGAAATCGCGCCTTATGGCGACGGCAAGGCGGACCGGCGGGTGGTGCCGGGACGCGCCGGCGATTTAAAGCGGGTGATGGTAAAGGCAGGCACCATTGCCGAACGGCACGAGCATGATTTCGAGCAGTTTTTCATGGTGCAGGAGGGAACCGGCGCGCTGACCTGCGCGGACGGTGTGATTGCGTTGAAGCCGGGGGTGGTGATCCATTTCGAGCCGCATGCGTGGCATAGCGCGGTGTTCGAGAGCGATACGGTTTTGATTGAGGTTAATTTCGCCAAGGCTTGAGACGCGGCGGTGCTGGATGGCGGAAGGCGCTTCGCTCCGCCCTATACGTCAAGGTTTTTGACGGTTCCGGCGTTTTCCTGAATGAACTGGAAACGGAGTTCGGGGCGCCGGCCCATGAGGCTTTCAACCATCGTGGAAGTTGCGGCGCGGTCTTCGGGAGCGGCAACGATGCGGAGCAGCGTGCGTTTGGCGGGGTCCATGGTGGTGTCTTTCAGCATTGCGGGAGGCATTTCGCCCAGGCCCTTAAAGCGGCTGACTTCGATCTTCGTGCCGGGCTTGAAGGTTTTGAGCAGGCGTTCGCGCGCGGGGTCGTCCATCGCGTAGATGCTTTTGGCTCCTTGCGTTAGGCGGTAGAGCGGCGGCTGCGCGAGGTAGACATGGCCGTGGCGGATCAGCTCCGGCAACTCGCGGTAAAAGAACGTCATTAACAGCGAAGCGATATGGGCGCCGTCCACATCCGCGTCCGTCATAATGATGATGCGCTCGTAACGAAGTGCCAGGCGGTTGAAGGTGGCGCCGACGCCGCAGCCGAGCGCTTCGATGAGGTCTTTCAGCTCCTGGTTCTGGCGGAGTTTTTCGACCGAGGCAGACGCAACGTTGAGGATTTTGCCGCGCAGCGGCATGATTGCTTGGCTGTTGCGGTTGCGTGCTTGTTTGGCGGAGCCGCCGGCGCTGTCGCCTTCGACAATGAAAAGTTCGGTGCCGGCGGCGTTTTCCGTGGCGCAGTCGGTGAGTTTGCCGGGTAGGCGCAGGCGGCGGGTGGCGGTTTTGCGCGTGGTTTCGCGGGCGAGTTTGCGGCTGATGCGTTCCTCGGCGCGTTCGATGACGAAAGCCAGAAGATTATCGGCGGCGGCGGGATCACCGGCGAGAAAATGGTCGAAGCGGTCACGCAACGAGGTTTCGGTGAGGCGGGTGGCTTCCTGGTTGGTGAGTTTCTCTTTGGTCTGGCCCTGGAATTGCGGGTCGCGGATGAACAAGGAGAATTTTGCGGCGAGGCCGGTGGTAACGTCTTCCGCGATGATCGCGGCGCCGCGTTTATTGCTGCGGGTTTCGGACCAGGCGCGCAGGCCCTTGAACAGCGCGGCGCGAAAGCCGGCTTCGTGCGTGCCGCCTTGCGGCGTGGGGACGGTGTTGCAGTAGCTGTCCAGCGTGCCGTCGCCGCGTTCCAGCCAGGCGCAGGCCCATTCCAGCTTGCCTTGCGCCGTGCCGTTGGCGGCGTCCGGCAGGCGGGCTTCGCCGGCCCAGATGGCGGGCAGCACGCGCGGGGCGGCGCCGAGTTCGGCCTCCAGAGAGTCGCGCAGGCCGCCTGGGAAATGCAGTTCGGCGGTGGCGGGTGTTTCGGCGTCGGTCTTCAGCAGAGATGGGTCGGCCGACCATTTGATTTTGACGCCGCGGAACAGATAGGCTTTCGAGCGGCACAGGCGGTAGAGTTTTGCGGGCGAGAAGTGGCGGTCGCCGAAAATTTCCGGGTCCGGCGTGAAGCGGATGGTGGTGCCGCGGCGGTTGGGCGCGGCGCCGGCGTCGAGCAGTTTCGTGGTTGGTTTGCCGCGCGCGAAATCCTGCCGGTATAATTTGCGGTCGCGCGCGACTTCCGCGGTGAAAGATGCGGAGAGCGCGTTGACCACCGAGGAGCCGACGCCATGCAGGCCGCCGGCGGTGGCGTAAGCGCCGGCGGTGAACTTGCCGCCTGAGTGCAAGGTGGTGAGGATCACTTCGAGCGCGGATTTGTTTTTGAATTTGGGGTGCGGGTCGGTGGGGATGCCGCGGCCGTTGTCGCGGATGGTAAGCGTATTGCCGGGGGCGAGGGCGACTTCGATCAGCGTGGCGTGGCCGGCGACGGCTTCGTCCATGGCGTTGTCAAGGATTTCCGCGGCGAGGTGGTGCATGGCGGCCTCGTCGGTGCCGCCGATATACATGCCGGGGCGGCGGCGGACGGGCTCCAGGCCTTCCAGCACCTCGATATCTTTCGCGGAGTAGCTGGCTTGGGCGCGATCGGCGTCGAACAGGTCACTCAAAGCGGGGACTCCAGGCAAGGCAGCGACCTCTCGCGTTAGCGCAGCGGCGGGAGTGCCGCAATGTCGCGGGATTGGGTGCCTGCCATTAGGGTCAGTATCTTTGCGCCGGCCTGAGCTTGCCGTATTGCAAGGTGCTGTATGATCATCCGAGGAACGGGCATGAGTTTAGCAGGCAAGGTGGCATTGGTGACCGGCTCGACCAGCGGGATCGGGCTTGGCATCGCGCGGGCGCTGGCGGCGCAGGGGGCGGGCGTCATGCTGAATGGCTTTGGCGATGCGGGTGAGATTGAAAAGCTGCGCAGCGAGCTGGCCGCCGAGTTCAAGGTGAAAGTTGAGTACGACGATGCTGATCTGAGTAAGCCGGATCAGGTGGCGGCGATCGTAAGGAAAACGCAGGATGATTTCGGCAGTTTGGACATTCTGGTGAACAACGCGGGCATCCAGTTCGTGGCGCCGGTGGAGGAATTTCCGGAGACGAAATGGGATGCGATTTTGGCGATCAATTTGTCCGCGGTGTTTTATGGAATGAAGGCGGCGATCCCGAGGATGAAGGCGAAGGGCTGGGGGCGGATTATCAATATCGCGTCCGCGCATGGTCTGGTGGCGAGCCCGTTTAAGGTGGCTTACGTGGCGGCCAAGCATGGCGTTGTGGGGGCGACGAAAGTGGCGGCGATCGAGCTGGCCAATGACGGCATCACGGTGAACGCGATCTGCCCGGGCTGGGTGCTGACGCCGCTGGTGCAGCGCCAGCTGGAGGACCGGGCGAAAGCGGCGGGCACCGATTTGGAGACCGAGAAGAAGAAAATGCTGCAGGAGACGCAGCCGATGTTGAAATTCACGACGCCGGAGGAGATCGGCGCGCTGGCGGTGTTTTTGTGCTCTGAGGGTGCCGCGACGATCACCGGCGTGCCGCTGCCGATCGATGGCGGCTGGGTTTCGCATTAGTCGCCAGGTATCAGTCGTCAGTCGTCAGAATGTTTCGCCTCTGCTAACTTACGACACACGGCGATTGGAGGGCGGGCAATTCTGCACGACGGGGATGAGGCGGGGCGGTTCGCGGCGATGCTGCAGCGCTCGGCTACGCTGAAACTGGCGCTGGCGGAGGATGCGGCGCCGGTGCTGGCGGTGGTGGGGGTGTGCGAGCGGGCGATCCGCGCCGGCGGCAAGATCATGTTCTGCGGCAATGGCGGCTCGGCCGCGGATGCGCAGCATCTGGCGACGGAGCTGTTGATCCGGCTGCGCGGCTCGGTGGTGCGGGATAGCTGGCCGGCGCTGGCGCTGACGCTGGATGCCGCCGCGATGAGCGCCGGGGGTAATGATTTTGGTTTCGATGAGGTGTTCGCGCGGCCGCTGCGGGGGCTGGGTAAGGCTGGTGACGTGCTGTTCGGGATCACTACCTCCGGGCGCTCCGCCAACGTGCTGAACGCGCTGCGGGCGGCGCGGGAGATGGGGGTGGTGACGGTGGGGATGCTGGGCGGCGACGGCGGCCCGGCGCTGGCGCTGTGCGATTTTCTTCTGCTGGTGCCGGACACTGAGACGGCGCGGGTGCAGGAGTGCCATATCACGCTTGGCCACGCGGTGCTGACGCTGCTGGAAGACCGGCTGGTCGGCTGATGCGGGTGCTGGTGACCGGGGCGGCGGGGTTTATCGGTTACCATGTGGCCGAGGCGTTGCTGGCACGCGGCGTCGAGGTCGTCGGTGTGGATGATTGCAACGCGTATTACGACGTGCGGCTGAAACGGGCGCGGCTGGCGCGGCTGGCGGCGCGGCGGGACTTTGCGTTTGAGCTGCTGGATATTGCCGACCATGAGGCGCTGCGGCGGCTGGGCGAGGGTTCCGAGGTGGTGGTGCATGTCGCGGCGCAGGCGGGCGTGCGGTATTCGCTGGAGCAGCCTTTTGCCTATGCGGCGTCGAACCTGACCGGGCATTTATCGGTGCTCGAGATGGTGCGGCACAGCGCGACGGTAAAGCACCTGATCTATGCCAGCTCGTCTTCGGTCTATGGCACCGGCTCGGCGCTGCCGTACGCGGAGTCGGCGCGGGCGGACCGGCCGTCTTCGCTTTATGCAGCGACCAAACGGGCGGATGAGTTGATGAGCCTGTCTTACACGCATTTGTTCGGACTGAAGCAGACGGGGTTGCGGTTTTTCACTGTGTATGGACCGTGGGGACGGCCGGATATGGCGTACTTTGGCTTTGCCGAGGCGATTTGCGCGGGCGCGCCGGTAACGCTGTATGATCAGGGGCGGCTGAAGCGGGATTTCACCTATATCGACGATATCGTGGCGGGGATTTTGGGCGTGTTCGATCATCCGCCGGAGGACGCGGCGCCGCACCGGCTGTTCAACATCGGCAATAACCAGGCGGAGTACGTGACCGACCTAGTGCGGTTGCTGGAGGTTTCG
>OZ240683.1:1517500-1747500 GCA_965199125.1 Acidocella sp.
CACTGTGAGAAACAGTGTCGCCGAAAGTCCAAGGGTTCCTGCGCAAGGTTAATCCGCGCAGGGTGAGCCGGCTCCTAAGGCGAGGGCGACAGCCGTAGTCGATGGGAAACAGGTGAATATTCCTGTGCCTGCTGGAAGTGACGAATGCGAAATGTTGTTCGGTCTTATTGGATTGACCGGGCTTTTTGAGCATTCCAGGAAATAGCTCCAGCTTATAGACCGTACCCTAAACCGACACAGGTGGACTGGTAGAGCATACCAAGGCGCTTGAGAGAACGATGCTGAAGGAACTAGGCAAATTACTCGCGTAACTTCGGGATAAGCGAGACCCGCTCATGGGCAACCATGGACGGGTGGCACAAAAGAGGGGGTAGCGACTGTTTAGTAAAAACACAGGGCTGTGCGAAGTCGAGAGACGACGTATACGGTCTGACGCCTGCCCGGTGCCGGAAGGTTAAGAGGAGGTGTGCAAGCACTGAATTGAAGCCCCGGTAAACGGCGGCCGTAACTATAACGGTCCTAAGGTAGCGAAATTCCTTGTCGGGTAAGTTCCGACCTGCACGAATGGCGTAACGACTTCCCCACTGTCTCCAGCATCGGCTCAGCGAAATTGAATTCCCCGTGAAGATGCGGGGTACCCGCGGTCAGACGGAAAGACCCTATGAACCTTTACTGCAACTTTGCAGTGGTATTAGGAGAGTGCTGTGTAGGATAGGCGGGAGGCATTGAACATCGGGCGCTAGCTCGGTCGGAGCCACCCTTGAAATACCGCCCTGAACTCTTCTGATATCTAACCGCGTCCGGTCATCCCGGACCGGGACCCTGCATGGTGGGCAGTTTGACTGGGGCGGTCGCCTCCCAAAAAGTAACGGAGGCGCGCGATGGTGGGCTCAGGCCGGTCGGACATCGGCTGCTGAGTGCAATGGCATAAGCCCGCCTGACTGCGAGAGCGACAGTTCGAGCAGAGACGAAAGTCGGCCATAGTGATCCGGTGGTTCCACGTGGAAGGGCCATCGCTCAACGGATAAAAGGTACTCTAGGGATAACAGGCTGATCTCCCCCAAGAGTCCACATCGACGGGGAGGTTTGGCACCTCGATGTCGGCTCATCACATCCTGGGGCTGGAGCAGGTCCCAAGGGTTCGGCTGTTCGCCGATTAAAGTGGTACGTGAGCTGGGTTTAGAACGTCGTGAGACAGTTCGGTCCCTATCTGCCGTGGGTGTTGGAGACTTGCGAGGATCTGTCCCTAGTACGAGAGGACCGGGATGGACGTACCTCTGGTGTACCGGTTGTCGCGCCAGCGGCACCGCCGGGTAGCTATGTACGGAAAAGATAACCGCTGAAAGCATCTAAGCGGGAAACTTACCTCAAAACCAGGTCTCCCAGAGGGTCGTGGTAGACCACCACGTCGATAGGCCGGGTGTGTACGCGCGGCAACGCGCTCAGCTAACCGGTCCTAATCACCCAATCGAACTCAATCCATACACAAACATACCTCACCAGCCCCCATACACAGCAATCAGCCATCGGTCGCCAGTCGTCAGAAGGCATCGTGCCTTCCGATAACTAACAACCGACAACCAACGCCTGTCACGCACCAAAACCTCGTCATCCGGTCAGAAATCTGACAACTGACGACTAACAACCGACATCATAGCTTGGACGACCTGGTGGCTCTGGCGGGGAGCCTACACCCGATCCCATCCCGAACTCGGCCGTGAAAATCCCCAGCGCCCATGGTACTGTGTCTCAAGACACGGGAGAGTAGGTCGCCGCCAGGTCCTCCAAACTATACATGTCGGTAGTTATTAGTCTCCAGCCGTTAGAACTCTCTGACGACCAGTGACTAATATCCAAAGACTGACGCGGGGTGGAGCAGCCCGGTAGCTCGTCAGGCTCATAACCTGAAGGTCATAGGTTCAAATCCTATCCCCGCAACCACATTTACCGAATGTCGAAACATATCACTTTGCTCGCCGCGAGGCCGCCCTGTAGCCGGTTCCATTCAGCCGGTGCTATTGAGGAACAGCTCAATCCGGGTCATTAGCCAGGCTGGCGTCTCAAGCATGGGATAGTGTCCTGCATTTGGGAGAACCTCGATCTCAACATGAGGATAGAGCGGCGGGAAAACCGTCCGAACCACATTCTCCGAAACACCGGCATCGTGTTCGCCGACCAGAATAAGCATAGGGCTTGTAATCGACTTTGCAGCATCCGCGAAATTTGTTTCAATGAAGGCACGGCCGTAATGGCGGAAGGCGTCAAGTTCTGTCGTTTCGCGCGTGCGGCGCATGATGAGTTTGGCGACCTCGGGCTTCAAACGGTTGCCGAGTGATCTGCTAATAATCCGTTGGCCTACCTCATCATTGTCCGCCACCGCATCGAACATCTTCTCTACGTCTACTGGCATCTGCATACCTGTCGCCGGCACTGGCGCGATCCCAACGATAGCCCAAACGCGCCGCGGCGCATCGACCGCAGTGCGTTGCGCCGCCTGACCGCCCATAGAGTGGCCGATGACGGAAAATTCGTCCCAACCGAGATGGTCCGCAAGATCGATAGCATCGGCGGCGATCTGCTTCATGGAGTGGTCGCCAGTTAGATCGCGTGACTTGCCATAGCCGCGAAAGTCAAGGAACGCGAAGGAAAACCGCTCCTTGTCGATGAAAGGGTAGGTCGGCGTCCAGACCGTATGATCCTCAAACCATCCATGCAGCACGATTGCTTTCTGGGGTCCCTGGCCAATCACCTCATAGCCAATCATCAGATCTTTTCCTTTCAATTTACTGCCTTGACAGCGCTATGCATTTTTGTTGGAGGCAGGTGTCACGCCCCGGCTCTCGAAGGTTGCAACCTAGCCCGCTGGCAAAGCTGCCTCAACTGATTGAAGCGGTCTATGTTCAGCCGCCGCGTCAGCGCGCCTTGGCGGCTCCCGCATCCCAAGGACGGCCGCCACGCTGATCGCGCCGAGGGCGCAGCAAAACCACATTGTGGAGATCAAGCCGTAGTGATCGGCCAACGTTCCTGCAATGCCGGGAGTTGTCGAGCCGCCAAACAGTTCCCCAATAGCAAGCGGCAGCGCTAAAGCCGTGGCACCGATGCGCCGCGGCACGCTTTCACTGGGGATGACGAAAACGACGATCGGCATCGCGCCGCCGGCGATGATCTCCGCGATCAGGATGATCGGGATCGCAGCGTGGTGCAGGCGCAGGAAAACGACCAAAGCCGGCAACAACGTTATAGCGAATGTCGACACAAGCGCGCACGTTTTTCGCCGAAACCGATCGGACAGCAGCGGCATCAAAAAATTGCCGAAGCCGAAGCATAATCCCATCATCGTCAGGAAGGTCGTCCGCTGCGCGACCGACATGGTATGATCCTGGCTAAAAAAGAGCGGGGTAAAACTGGAAAACGTCACCAAAAAACTGATCTGTGAGAAGCCGCAGACAATAGCCAGAATAAGATTTCGATTGGCGAGTAGCCCGATCGTCTCCCGCAGGCCCGGCCGATCAGCAGGAACGGCTAGCCGGTCTTTTTGGAGCGCGTCAGGCTTGATCAATATAGCGAGAACAACGGCCAGCAAGAGGCCGGGCAAGGCAAGATATAGAAACGCAAGATGCCAGCCAAAAGCGGCGGCGAGTATGGTGACGAGGACGGGCGCCAGGCCGTTTCCCAACAATACCATGCCGGCGCCGACGGCACCCACATTGGCGCCAAGCCTGTGCGGAGACGAAGACTTGGCGGCGACTGACAGCATCAAAGGTGCTGCCGGGCCGAAGAACATGCCTGCGGCGGCGCGAACGGCCAGCAACGCGGCAAAGCTTGTCGTCACGGCTATGAGGCCGGTCGCGCAGGAAAATCCAATCATGCAAAGTATGATGATGAACTTCGCCTTGCCCCCAAGAGCATCGGAGACAAATGAAACGGTGATGGCGGAAAGCGCCCAGGTTATTGAGGTAGCACCCATGAGCATGCCCAGTTGCGCGTGATTAAGTCCTAGATCATGGTGAATCTGTGGAAACACGAAGATGATGCCAAGGCGATCGAGGAAGATAAGGCCGGCGGACACTGCAAGAAAAACAACAAGTGTGTTCTCGTACCATTTGCCGTGGCCAAGCCGACTGAAACCTGGCTGGCTATCAGCGTGATCTGCAGCATCTTGATTGATCACCAAAATTTCCTCCTGCTCTTCACGCTGCGCCCGGCGCGGGTTTCATGCGGATGATGATATCCGTGGAAACACGGCGCGCGCATTGCCGTGATTGATCGCGTCATGTTCGGCTTGGGAAAGCACAGCGCTCTCATCCAAGGCCGATGTAAATGCCTCCGCCGAGCCACCAGGCGCGTAGGGGAAGTCGGTTCCGAACAAGATTCGGGACGGGTCGGCGAACGCCGCCAGACTGGGCACGGCGAAGGGGCTGGATGCCAAGGCGGTGTCCAAGTAGAAACGACGGAATTTTTCCAGCAAAGCATTTTGTGCCGGTGCGCCGGGCGCGGCGCTGGCGCAGGCCGCAAAACGATGCGCGGCGTAGGGCAAAAATCCACCGCCATGCGACAAGATGACCTTCACGTTGCTGTAGCGATCGAGCACGCCTTTCAGCACCATTTCGACGGCCGTGCGCGTCGTGGCGAACGGAAAGTCGACGAATGGCGGCGGAATGCCCTCGATATCGGGTAGGCTGGTCGCGCCGGGATGAATGTGAACGATGGCTGCTCTTTTGTCTAACTCAGCCCATACCGGCTCAAACGATGCGTTTCCAAGATATTGGTCGCCATAGTTGGACAACAGGACGACGCCATCGGCGGCGAGTGTGTCGAAGGCATATTCGATCTCCGTGATCGCCGCGGAAACGCCCGGCAAGGGCAGTGTCGCAAAATGGCCGAATCGGTTTGGCCATTTTGTTACCAGTGCCGCAGTGTAGTCGTTGACTTGCCGGGCTATGTCCGGCCGCTCCTGGTCCGTCCAACCTGATATCCCGGGCGCCGTGAGTGAGAGGAAGCCTTTCGTAATGTGGCGCGAGTCCATAAAGTCGATTGCGGCTTCCGCTGACCAATCCGGGATCCACTGGTTCGGTCTTTTTTTCAGCAGCTCCTGGACCCAAAAAGGCGGGAGAACATGCTGATGAACGTCGATCCTATTCGTCGCCGTCATTTTAATCCTCGCTACTTGTCAAATTCGGTACGATTATCTCGCCTTATCTTAACGCGCGCAGACTTTTATCACCTGAAATCCTCAGGTCACTGGGTATATGCGCAACAACACGTTCGTCCGACGTTGGAGGAGATGAAGTCGCGGTCCGCATAGAGGACCGCAGACGCTGCGATGTAGTAGGTGTGGTCGACGCCGCCAATTAACTTGTTTAGGTCATTTGCCCAGCATTGTCCTACCGGCCATTTTGAAGCCGATCAACATGCGCGCCGACATGCGAGGGGCTTACCCGGCATGGGGCCGAAAACCCTATTGCTGGGCGGTTTGTACCCGTCGTCAAGGGCTAATAACCGCCGGCCGTGGCCGCCAACTGACCGGGTGTCATGAACGAGGCGGGCAGCTCCGATATCGGCTTCCACTGCGGCGACACTTCGTTGTCATAATGCGCGGAGGACGAATAGTTGCCGGCATGAAGGTCGTAGACGTTGAAGTTTGCAACCGTGACGACAGCGGGAACATTCGGAAATATCCCAGGCATATTGTGCTGGAACTTCCAGAGCGCTCCGGAGGCGTCGTACACGTCCGCCATTAAGGCGCTACCGCCGTCATCATCGTAATACATCACACGGCGCGCGTCGACATTACGCGAGCCCGGCAGCAACGTCATGTTTACGACCTTGACCCGGTGCAGTTCCCACCTTGTAAGATCCGGGTTTATGAAATCCGGCTGAAACTGGTCAGCAATCGCTGCCACATTAAACTTGTTGCAGTTATACGGAACGTAGATTTCTTTTACGCCCAAATAATCGAACCGGTATTCGTTGAGTTTTCCGCTAAAGATGAAAGCTTCATCCCAGTTCGAGGTACCGCCGCTGATCGAGTTCGGTGTGTCGTACTGCAGTTCAGGGGCGCGCCGGACGCGGCGCTGGCCAACCAAATATTCCCATGCCTCAACAGGCGTGGTTAACTGGTTGACCGGTTGCAGATTTATAATATTGCCGCCGGCCTGATATGGTGGCGCAGTCGGTTCGATAAACGCCTCATTGAAAAACCCGTTCCAGCGTTCTTGACCATTTTCGAAATAGTAAGGGAATTGCTGCCAGGTGCGCACCCGGCCCTCCAAGATAATCGCACCGTCCGCGCTGACCAGATGCGCGTCATTACTGTACTGGACTGTCGTACCCTGCCAAGACAACTCATGGTTCCACATCACCTCGTTGCCGTTTTTGGGGAACGGGAAGGGGATGCCGCCGTAAGCGCCGGTGACCGAATTGCCGTCAGTCGAAAGCTGTGCATTTGTCGCATTTTTGTAAATATTGTCATAAACATATTGCGGCGCGATCGCAGTGCGATGCGTTGGATACACATCTAACCGGAAATTTGGATATTTTTGTAGAAGCGCAATGGCGCCGGCCGGCAGCTTGTCCTGGTACTTGGTATAGTTGGCGCCGGTAATGCTGTAGAGCGGCTTCTCATCAGTAAAGAATTGCGGGGTCGTGCCATTCTCGAAATCCGCCGGCAACGTCAGGTTCTCTCCTGTCCATGCGGAAATACTACCGTCAGCGTTACCCGCGCGAATTGAGCCGAAGGGCGTTAATGTGCTGCCCTTCAAATCCTCAGCACTGTATGACGAGGCTTGCGCCCACGATGACTTCGGCAGCAATGCCGCCACCACGGTTGCCGCGGATGATTTCAAAACCGTGCGCCGGTCCGTGCGTATCATGTTTCTATCCTCATTTAAAACCTTCACCCGGAGCATTCGGCCCCGCCAGTCCACCCATTCCGTCGATAACGGTATTCGATTAATAGCAGATTTTCGAAAATGCAAGAGCAGCACTGGCAGGTGAACATCTCATACAGGGCGGTCCATCCTCTGCATAGACTACGTTTTTGAATTACAATTTACTTGAGTAAATGCATGCTTGCATCCACTAGTTCACGCTACCGCCCAGCTAGGTTTGGAGCGCTCGCGTTTATCAAGTTACGGCTGACAGGGCTCCGGCCGAGCCGTCCGGCAGGTCTCCCAGACCGACGGATTTATCTGCCGGCACCACCGGGTCTTTGTCCCAGTCGGTGACCGGATTGAAGCCGAATATCCATCCCATGTCGCTTTCCGAATGCTCCTTGCCGGATAGTACCGACTTCTGTGCGCTGGTGTCCTGCATGTGCTTGAACCGCGCCGCCCATTCGGCGCGCCGCTGGACGGCGTGCACGCGCGGTATCCGCACGCGGCGAAAATCGCGAAAGGCTTGCGGCACGTCCTGACGCTTGGCGTCCAACCAGCGGGCGAGGATGTAGGCATCTTCGAATGCCTGGCACGCGCCTTGGCCGATATTCGGCAGCATCGCATGCGCCGCGTCGCCAATTAGCTGAACCCGGCCGCGGCCCCAGTTATCGGTGAGCGGCCGCGTGAACAAGCCCCACTTGGAACAATCGGTGACGAGGTCCAGCAGCGTCTTGAGCCGAGGTTCCGGATTGGGAAAACTAAGACGCATCTCGTCCGGGTCGCCACGGGTCGACCAGCTTTCGGCAACCCATTTCTCGGTGTCTTCCTGCGTCACGACGTTCAAGAGTTCCCTGCCGCGCATATAATAGGCCATGAAGTGACATCCGGCCCCAACCCACTGCACCCAGCCGCTGGGCTCCAGGCATTCCGCCGGCACCTCACTGCCCTTCAGCAACGCGCGCCACACCATCTGCCCGGTATAGGTTGGATGATCATCACCATAGAGCGCCTGCCTGACGATCGAACGAACACCGTCCGCGCCGATCACGAATTCAGCCTCGACATTCGTGCCATTGGCAAAGGAGAGCATGACGGAGTCATCGCGCTCCTCCAGCCCGGCAAGACGGTGGCCGAGATGGATCGACGCCGGATCCAGCCGGCTGGCCAGCGCCTCCAGAATATCGGCGCGGTGGAACGTATGAAACGGGCCGCCGAACTTGGCGGCGGCCTTTTGGTTGTCAACAAAATCAATAAACTCACCGGTCTGCATGTTACGCGTGACAAGGCCGATGACCGGCGTCGAAACACGCGTGATCGTCTCGGCGAGCCCAATGGCTTCCAGCGCCTTATAGGCTTGTGGACTGGTACCAATCGCGGCGCCGACATCGGTCAAGACCGGAGCCGCTTCATATACATCCGACTTGATGCCGAACGCGGCCAACGCATTCGCCGCAGCGAGGCCAGCAAGGCCGCCTCCGAGGATGACAATGGGGCGCTTGGGTGTCATTCAACGTCTTCCTCTTAATATCTGACGCGTCCTAATTCTTCGCGTGTATTGCGTCGGCCCGAGCTTTGCCCGCAAGCACGACGTCTTTGACTAAAGAAGAACTTTCGAAAAATCAAGGATAACCTCCTTTGTCATCCGCCATCAGGCGCAAGGTCATCATGTGCAAAGTCTGTCGCGGCGCCTGGCGGGTAATAACGCCGGTTCCGTTGACAGCGCGGAACTACTTTTTATACCACGGAGCTCCGCAAGATTCATGCTAATAGCCCTGCAGCAGAAAATTGCTTGGAATGGCCGGCCCCCAGACATCACGCCGGGCACGGCCGGGCCATGTTTTAGGCTTTTGGGGCCGGTCTTCGTGCCAAGGTTTAGGGTCAAAATGGCCTAGATCTTCGCTCGAAATCCGGTCGAGCTCCGTGAAAAGCTCGATCATCAGGCCGTCGGTATTAAGATGGTATGTTGCAATGTTATGTCCAGGACCGTGGCGTACCGGCCCCCAAACAATCTCGAGCTTCTCGCGGCCCAGTACATCACAGGACTCCGTCAGGTGCGCGGCGTCGCGCATCTCGAAGGCAAAATGGTGCATCCGCCGTTGCTCGGATCTGAGAAAATTGACCGTGTGATGATCCGGTCCGCAGCGCATGAAAACAAAGTACCTGTCGACCCAGTCGGAGACGCGAAATCCGAGCACCCGTTCATAGAAGCTTGAGATAGCGACTGGATCGTCAACGACGAAGGCGACGTGACCCAGTTTGAACGGGCTAATGCCGGGACCGGCTTTCACGGGCAAGAACGCCGTTTCGGTAATCAGCTCAATTTCCGTGCCGTTGATATCGTTAAAGATCAGTGCTTCCGGCGCCTGGGGATGCGAATCTCGGCGCCGTTGCGCGCTGATCCCCTCATGCGCAAGCTCGCGTTCCGCGGCTGCGAGATTAGTTGCCGGCGCCACTTGGAATGTCAATCGGGCGCATCTCGCCGCCGGCCCATGGCGGACAATGATGGAGACTTCGCCAACCCGCGTGGCGAGGTAGACGCAGTCCGCGTCGCGCGCGGCGATGTCCAAGCCCATGACGCGCTGGTAGTAATCAAGTTGCCGCTCCACGTCCGGTGTTTCCAATGTCACGTGGAGAATTCGCGATGTTTTGATCATGACTACGAAGTTCCTGAAATCGGTTTAAGTTCTCTTTGGTGCGGTCAATCTCCCGGCCGCGGCGGGCGTGATGCGCGCAGCGTCTCGAACCGCGCGGAGCCGTCGCTGAGCTGGAACAGACTAAAATCCTAACTGCTTCGGGCTCGCTCGTGAGGACAGCAATAACTTGTACCGAGCACCGCAAATTTGTCGCTTTCGCATCGTTCTCTAGGACGAACCATCGCCCGAAAGGAATTTAATGCTGGCCTGGTTAAAGGTTTCTGGATCCTCAAATTGCGGCCAGTGCCCGACATTATCAATCGATAACTGCACCACGTTCGGGAACAGCGCCGTCATGCGCTGCGCGGTATGTAGAAACAGCGGCCGATCCTTCAGTGATTCCACCACCATTACCGGTGCCTGGATCGCCCGGCACTCTGCCTCGGTGATCATGTTTTTTTGAAAGTATTTTGGGCCAAGAACTGCTAGAACATGCTCCGACGCGGCCTTCGCCTCCGGATTTTTGTATGTCGACTGTCGCAGTGCCACAAGGTCGTCGATACATTTGTCTTGCCGGTAGAGCAGCGCCTCAAAAATCTTCCTGATGTTTTCCCAGCTCGGATCATCATAGGCGCGCCCGCGCCGCGTAATAATCGCGCCGATCTCCTCGGCGTCATTCGCCAGCCCGAAGGGCGCGTTCAGGATGACCTTGTCGGTCTTCTCTGGGTGCGTCGACGCAAACCGAACGGCAACCCAGGAACCGAGAGAAATGCCGATTAATGACGCCCGATCCACCCCGACGGCAGCCATGAACCCAGATACCTGTGCCACATAATCGCTAATCTCGTAATCCCGCAAAGGCTTGGCGCTATAGCCGCTTCCGATAAAGTCGATCGCAAAGCAATTGAAGTGCTTCGAAAGCGGCCCCAGCGTCGCCATGTAGGCTTCCCATGTTCCCCCGGTGCCGTGCAGCATGATCACAACGGGTGCATCGCTTGATCCCGCCTGGGCATAACGCGTTCTAACGCCGCCCGCATCGACCCAATCCTGCCGGAACGCGACAGTCGACAGGTGGCTCCAGATGCTCTCGTAGATCGGTTCAGCCAATGTAGTACCTCCCGTATCCTTCGCTGGCGCCGGCCGCCGGCCATACCTTTTCGATTAATCGTAAATATTCGAAAAAGCAAGCGATGTAGGCCCGGCTTCGACCCGTCAAATCAGGAGCGCCATCTCAATACTAGGTGTTATCTAAAGACGATAGACTCGCTGTGCTGTCTCACAGAATATGGATTGACGGTCGGGTTCAGACTGAGCCGAAAGGAGGCTATCGAGAACTTCAATCTGTTTCGGCATTGGGCACATAAGCTTCTCAATAGGTAAATTACTGCCGTACATGCACCTTCGTGCACCGAAGATGGAAAGCAATTCCAGGATCCAAGGTGCCAACTTTTCCTGCGACCACGTTCGGTCTATCGCAAACAAGCCGGCGAATTTCACGAACACATTTGGATGAGCAGATAACATCAGCATATCTTTCTTCCAAAGAGCGAATGCTGTTTCATCGGTTGCAAGCGGCCATCCGGCGTTGTTGATGATTAATGTCGTTCCAGGAACTGCCGATGCGAGCTCGGCAACGTCCATAAGCTGCACTGCAAACACACTAACTTCAAAGCTCAGCCCACGAACACCCATCTCCTTCAGGCCATCGCGAAACTTCTGTTCAAACATAATCGTGCCAGAGCGAGCAATTGTTCTTCCGCTCACCGTATCGAAATTCAGCCGCATGCGAATCCCTCGCAGCAAAGGTGAGCGTGCCAGCTTGTCCAAATCATGGACAAAGCTTTCGCTTGAGGGGTCGGCATAGGCCACCATCGCGGTGGGGAGATTGCTCGCGTCAGCCAGACCTGTCACCCAGACAGCTTCGGCGTAAGCTTGTTCCGGCAAGCATTCGGCCTGGACAAACACCGTCGCCCTCAAATTGAGCGGACTGGTATCCGCACGATATTGAGGGGGTGCGTAGAGCGTGCGCAGCTGACTCGGGTTTCCCCCGAAGGAAGCCACGTTACGCATAAGCCACGGATAGTCAAAAAGGTGAGGCTGCAACAAGTGGTGATGAGAGTCGACGATCTCTCTCATGAGCTAGCAGTCACGATAAACTTTTTCATCGCGTATCCTGTCCTGCTGCTAGCTTCGTATTCAGTGCAATTCCGCCGATTGTACAAGTGCGGCTGAATAAGCCTGGCACACATCCTAGCGATCAACCCAGCGAGTGGATGCCTACAGACTCCCTCATAGAGAACTCTGATTAATGGTGGACCGTCGCATGATCCGCTTCTCGTGTTTCAAGACGTTCTTCGGCTACGCCTCCCAAAACGTGGTCGAATATCTGATCTGGGTCTTTCGGACATTCATCCCCCCGCCAGGCGACATGCCCGTCGGGGCGCACAAGCACAAGCGAAGCGCCGTAGAGCGATGCAGTATCTTGATCCGTGATTGAATGCGTCTCAAGCGGCAGGCCGCGCCGGCGCGCCGCCTCACACATGGGACCAAGATGCGCGTCGGTGTCGTGAAAGTTCAAGAGGACGAAATGCCGACCGAAAAGATCAAGGGTCGAGCGACCGTCCGGCAACCAAGCATGAGGCGCACGTGCCCCAGGACGGCCCGTCTGGATGTAACCGTTGGTGTCATCGAACGGTACCGGCGTTCCATCCTCTATGACGATTGGGGACGGCGAATAAACGTATCCAAGGTGAATGCCGAGACGGTCCCAGCCCTTGTCACCCTCGTATTCACTGTGCATTCGTTCCCCGATCAATCGGCGCACAGCTTCGCCTTCTGGTCCTGGCGTCTCAATCGACGAGTAGTCGGTTTTTGTCGAGGCTAGTCGTTCCAGTTCCCGCACTGCTTCGTTGACCGCGCGAATGGCGATCGGCCTTCGCTCGACCTCATAGCTCTCGAGAAGTCGTTCGGGAGCTGTGCCTCGGACCACCAGATCGAGTTTCCACCCAAGATCGATCGCGTCAGCAAACCCGGTATTCATGCCAAAGCCGCCATTCGGGGGGTGAACGTGAGCAGCATCACCCGCCAGGAAAACTCGCCCTTCCCCGTAGCGCGAAGCTACTAATGCCCTACGTGCCCACGGCTTCACCGACTCGATACGGTAGTCAAACGGTCGACCAATCAAGCGGTTCACGACGTCTTCAACGTTGAGAGAGCTAACATCTTCGCCGGAGTTGTAGAGCAGAATGCGCCATCTGCCTCGGCCGTCCACAGGCATGCACGTGCACCAAGTGCCTTGGGTGCCAATACATATGTAGCGACCGGCAGGTCCTTTATCGTGAAGTGCCTCCAGGCTGGCGGTACTAAACTCGATGCTCATTGACCGATCAAGAAGTCCCCGGCCCGTCATCGGTATGCCCAGCTCGGAGCGGACGGTACTCGTCGCGCCGTCACACGCGACCAAGAAAGAACAAACAATACGCTCCTCTTCCTGCCCGCAGGTCAAATTTGCTGTGACCGCGCCGGCGTCCTGCCGCAATGATTCTAATTTCCACCCGCGACGCATTTCAACAGTTTCGAACGAACATGCGAGATCAAGTAGGATCGGGTCGAAGACGAGCTGTGGACATTGGGTCTGGTGCGTGGGGCTTTGAGGAGGTGTGGGTAACGCGCCGAGGCTCGGCATCGGCGCTCGCGCTAACTCCGGTCCTACCAGATTGCCAGCGACAAACACATTATCCAAAGGGTAGTCGAGCGGAAAACCCCAATTGGCAATGCGTTCCGCGATACCAAAGCGGCGACAGAACTCCATTGTGCGAACGCTTGTCCACATATGTCGCGCGAAGCGGGTCCTCTCATTGGGAGGGTCTTGATCAACGATAAGACACTTGATGCCCCGCCATCCCAGATCGGCCGCCAGTGCCAACCCGACTGGACCAGCACCGATGATTAGCACCGGCACTTGCTTCATGGCGTAATCAACACGTCGACGTTGGATGACAAAGTCTCTGGACCCTCGGGCCATGGCCGTTGCATGCTCTTATTCACCGGCCACTCCTGCCGGTCGTGGCCTGCGGCCGACCTTTCCTGATGCGTCCGCGGGCTGCGATTGAAAGCATGAGTGTCCTCCCAAGGTGCTTGAAACCGCTGAAGCTGTTCGCGATCGAAGTCGAATAAAACAGGATTTTCGAATAAAAGCAACGGCGAAAGCAACCGCCTCGTAAGTTGCAGATCGAGCAATTTGCAACCAAAGCTACATAAACGATTTAGAGCGCGACACGCGCAAAATCGTATTTGTTCGGCCGCCGCCTGGGTTGTCTGCTATGGGATAGCAGCTTGCGTCCGCGACTAGCGTTGGAAGGTTAGCGTATTGCGCATGAACGACAGCGAAGAGATCCAGCTTGCTCTTTCGAAATTGCTCGTTTATTCGAAAGAGGTGTCAGCAAGGCACGCTTGGCGTAGTTTAAGAAGTTGGCCCGCTTGGAGACATTTTTAGGAGACGTTTGAATGCCACCAATTGCGATTCAGGTCATTTAGATCTGGAGACCGCACATGCGGCATTTAGTTCGATGTCTATCAAGCCGCTCTGGCCTCTACGGAAGTCAGAGCCTGCCTTGCGGGTGTCTAGTTGTGCATAGGGCAAGTATTGAGTGTCACGAAAGGGCAGACCAAGCTCTTAGAGCCGAACATAAAAACTGACGAAAGTTATTCAAAGGAGCGGAACCGATTTTAGTCCCCAGCAAAGATCTAGGCTCCTTCGTGACGAGGCTATTCATCGCGAAGGGGTTGCCGGAAGCACACGCCCAGCAGGTAAGCGACGTTCTGGTATGGGCGAATTTGCGCGGCGTTGACAGCCACGGTGTTGTGCGCGTGCCCCTTTACCTCGGGTGGATTGAAGAGGGGATTATTAATGTCAGTCCGGTCCTAAAGACACGCAAGGAAACCCCGGCTGTTCGCATTCTTGATGCCGATCGGGCGGCTGGTCCGGTAGCAATGACTTTGGCCGCGAACGGAGCTGTCGAAAAGGCCCGACAGACGGGGTTGGGCGCCGTGTTGGTGGCGCGGACGACTCATACGGCGGCGCTCGGCTTTTATGCCCGCCAGGTGACGGCGCAGGGTTGCATTTGCATCGCGCTCTCGGGCTCCGGGCCGAATATGGCTTATCACGGTACCAAAGATGCCGCGGTCTCCACCAGCCCTCTCTGCATCGGTGTTCCGGCCGGCCGGCGAGGCGCCCTTGTTCTGGATATGGCGACGAGCGTCGTCTCTCTCGGCAAGCTCATGCTAGCCCGCCAGACCAGTGAGGCGCTTGCGCCGGATTGGGCGATCGACAAAGAAGGGCTGCCGACGACAGACCCGCAGCAGGCGGTTCTGCCTTTGCCGATGGCTGGACCAAAAGGCGCGGGCATCTCTTTGATGGTCGAACTGATTACCGGACTGCTGACCGAAGATCCAATTCTGAGTAAAGCCCTCTCCGGCGGTAACTCTCGGCACCGCCAGAACGCCATGATCCTCGCCATCAATGTTGACAGCTTCACGAAGCTCGCCTTCTTTCAAGAAGGTGTCGACTCGCTTGCCGACATCATCTCAGGGATGCCGCGGCAACCCGGTTTCGATCATATCCTAATGCCGGGAGAGCGCGGCGATGAAATTTCGAAAGTAAGAACTCGGGATGGGATCAAGATCCCGGACGGGCTGTGGAAGACCCTTCTTGCAACCGGCCGAGAGCTCGGCGTTTCGCTGCCGGAAGGCGGTGGGTAATTGTTCTAATGCCGAGTAATTTGCCGACGTGACAAGAGTCTGATCGATTTCGGCAAAGTAATGGTTCACAATTTGTAAAGCGGGAGTGGTTCGTTCGTCGCGGCAAGTCTATAGGTATCGGGCAGATAACCCGGCACCGCAGCGATCATCGGCGGGTTCGCCTGACACATGCCCTATCTTGTCGGCATCCTAGTCCACGCTCTTGAGGCTGACCTGCCCGAACCGGAAGCCGGAGATGCCTCAGGACCGCGAACCGGATGATGACGTTACCGCTGACCCACGGCGCCATGCGCTTACGCCGTGGTGAGAAGCGCATTCTTATGGGGGAAGTAACGCTCAAGCCAAGGTTCCACTACGCTTCTTACCCGCTGGTCCTCGTAGATAGTGAAATGGTCGATGTCCGCAAACAGGTGCAGGTCGGAGGGTTGGCCGGAGCGGCGGAAAAGTTCGAGCGACTGCTCGGGCGGCGTGACCGAATCATTTGCCGCGTGGATGAGCAGCAGCGGTCGCGGCGCGATCGCTCCCACCACGTCGTCAGCGCGGAAGTCGAACATGCTCTGAGCCGTTTCTGCCGGGAAACTCATGATATGACCCGGCAGCAGCGCCTTCCGCAGGTGCTCCGGAATTGGAACAATAGCGAACCTCGGCACCATCAGTGACTCGCCGGTCCTCGCCTTATGTTCGGCCCCTTCTTTCAGCATACCAGTGAATTCCTGCCACGCCTCCGGCGTGCTGTGTTGGCCGCGGAACTTGCGCTCGCCGTTCCCCCAACCGCCCGTGGACATCACCGCCGCTACTCGCTCGTCGACACCGCCCGTGTAGACCGCGACCGCCGCCCCGAAACTTGATCCGGCGACTGCGATGCAATCTGGCCGTATGCCTGGCTGGGATTGCAGAAAGGTGATAGCGTTCTGTGTATCTCGCACTTGCTCCAGGCAGATAATGCGACCGCGCTCCCCCCCGCTATGGCCACATCCGCGGAAATCGAAGCGTAACGTTGCGTAGCCGAGACGGCCGAAGAATGCTGCCGCGGATTTTGAATCTAACCCTTCGCAATGGCCGCCGAACCCGTGCAGTACTACGAAGGCGGCCCGTGCTTCGTCCGCCGCCGCATCGTCCGGCATTTCCAATATGCCGTGTAGCACGAGACCGTCCGATGGAATTTCTACTTCGCTTTGCATTCCGTCCTTCCTCCGCAAATCATTTTTATGCCCATACCAAAGGGCGGCTCCGCGACTGCTTAGCTGTTTACCAGCTCGGCAAGAAGGGGACGTAGCTCAGCCGCGAACAAGGTCGGATCAGTGACACAGGCAATGTGATTGCCGGACATCACCCGGGTCGGGCAGCCGATGACTTCACCAATCACATCGGCGGTGCGCGCGTAATACGCGTCTTCGCTCAAGCGGCCCTTGGTCGTGATCAGCTTGACTTGGCTGCGCTTAATCCGTTCCAGATCGGGCCGGTAGTAGCACAAACTCATCAACTCGCTTGCCAGAAAAAATTCGGTGCCATCGTTGCCGGAACGGCTGTCGGGGGGCTGATTTGGTCCGCTGGCGGCGGGAAAGCCGACCATGTTCTTTGAAATAAGCGCCATGGCTTGTCCGACCCCTGCCGTATGGTAAACCTCATCCACCGTTTTGTTAAACTCGATCCAAGTCGCCGCGTCAGGAAGAATCGACAAGGTCATTGGCTCGTGCGCGACGATGCCACGGACACGTTCCGGGTAGTACTCCGCGATTCTCAACGCGATACTGGATCCACTGCTGTTGCCGAATATAAGCGCCCGATCCGCACCAAGGTCGGTGACCACCGCAACTGCGTCGCGCGCCTGTTGGGTTATATCCATTGGGCGGGTCTTGTCGCCGGTGCTTCGCGAACAGCAACGGCGGTCATAGCGTACGACGGTGTAGTCGTCCTTAAGAAGTGCGGAAAGTCCAGCATATCGCTGCCCCGCGCCCCCCCGACCAGCGATTGTCAGAAGCAGCGGGCCTGATCCTTCGTAGTCATACACGATATCAGCGCCATCGGAGTGCACTTGCGCAGTTGTCATAGACTGGGACTAAACCTCCAGAGATACCGGCAAAAACAAAGCTATTTTAAAGGCAGCCTTTACAGGCGCCAAGGCGCATTTATTGCCCCGCTATCATATAATAAACCACGGAGCCGGTTGCTCTTGCTTTCGAAAATATCAAGTTAATCGAATATCATAACACAAAAGAAGATGCAATCCCCCTGAAGGTCCTAGGCTGGCCGAAGCTGACGCCGTAACCGTGATCGGCATAGGGGGCGAGCGGTCCTTTAGCTCCGCGGATGACGTTTGGCGGCGCGTCAGCGTGCCGGCCGTTGCCCCGGTGCAGATTGCTAAACGCACACGTACTCAAGAACTCAAGGATTATGGGCTACAGCTTTGAAAGATCGACGGTTCAGTGGGCGCGGCCTCAGCCCTGAAACTTACCTATGCTGGTATAATCAAGCGCTTGGTCGCAATCGCCACCATAATGGTGCTTGCCCGCAGGACGCGCGGGCTCCGGATCGGCATTTGCGGGAAGAGCTGGCCGCTAGCCAACCGCAATTGCTGGCACGTTTTGCCAGAACGCTGCCCGACATGTACCCGAAACAGATCGCTGGATTTAAGATGAGTGCAATCGCCGATTTGTCGGGAAACAATCCCCCAAATCCCAATCTTTGAAGGAGCAGCGCGCCTCTTCGCGCGCATGGCGGCCGATATCGCTGGTGAGAACACCGAGCGTGAGACAATTGATCAGTTCTTCAAATCCACTTAGTGGCCAGAGCGTCTCTCGCAAGCCGAAGGGGCTTGATCCCGCTCAATACCACACGAAGTGGCTCCGTAGCAGGTGCAAGCAGCTATCACCATCGGAGGCTGTAAACTGAGTTCATTAACTGGTCGCATGCCCCCGCAACCAGTTCTCGATGACTTACGACTTGTTAGGCGTAACATAAAGCCTGCGTGTTTGCCTCAAAGTGCTCGCTGCATACCTGATCTCGCTCGTTGCTTGTTTTAATTGGCTGCCCGGGTGCCTGGTAAAGGCCGCGTCACTGTTGAAGTAGCTTTTCGGCTTTTATCAGAAGGCTTCGACCCACGGCCGGAGTTCGACTTCAAGCGACCAGGCATCTCGGGGCTGCCGCAGAATGTCTAGATACGCCTGAGCGACGCCGTCGGGTGTCAGTGTACTGTCCGGCCGGTCGGCCGGATTTGGCCGTCTTTCACTGCGTATTCCGCCATCAATAACAAAATGCGCAACGTGGATGCCCTTTGGTCCTAGCTCCCTTGCGGCACTTTGCGCGAGGCCGCGAAGTGCGAATTTGCCCATGGCAAAGGCGGCCGAGAGTGGGAAGCCCTTTATGCTAGCGGAAGCGCCGGTAAACAGGATCGCGCCGTGGCCTTTTGGCATCATCCGGCGTGCGGCATGCTGGGCGGCAAGGAAACCGCCGAATGCGGAGATGTCGATGGCGGCTTTCACGGTTTCAGGGTCAAGGTCGACAAGCGGGCCGTGAGCCCGCGCGCTGGCATTGTAGACAACCAGGTCTGGCTCCCCCAGCTGTTTGTCCACGGCGGCAAACAGGCCGGCCACGGAAGCCGGATCGGCAGCGTCCGCGGCCAGAACCAGAGCGCCGGTTTCGGCGCTCAGAGCGGCCAGTTTATCGATGTTGCGTGCGGCGAGAGCAATCTGGAGGCCGTTAGCCGCCAACGCCCGCGCCAGGGAGGCGCTGATTCCAGGGCCGGCGCCGATAATAAGTGCCGTGCCGTACGGGATCTTGCTCATGCGATGCCCTTTCAGTGATCTTCCGGAAGACTTACAGGATGTGCGGAGTCGACGCACGAGGCCGGTGGTTGATCGCCGTAGGAGAGGTGAGATGAACGGCTTCAAGCGACGGTTCGGCGGTAAATGCTGGTTTGAGAGAGTGGCTTGATGCGCGAAGGTTCGTGGGCAGTTTTATCCGCTTGAAGTGGTGGCGAGGCGGCGCATGGTGGCGAAGTTTGACCGTGTGTCTCGCGCTCTCGCCAGCGGCCGTCTTCGCGGCTCCGGGTTCCTCGAATTGTGGGACGATTGTGGCTGAAGCCAATAACGATATTACCTCGTTCAATCCGTTATTTGTGAATGATCTGGGCAACAGCCGGGCCGCGCAGTTGCTGTTTCAGCCGCTCGTATGGGTCAATCGCTATGGCAATGTCGTGAGCGCCCGCAGCCTGGCGGCGAAGATCGAAGTTTCGCCCGATACCACACGCTACGTCATCACGTTGCGGGCGTGGCAGTGGTCGGACGGCGCGCCGGTCACCGCCGCGGATGTCGTCTATGACGTGCAGATGATCAAGCGTCTCGGCATGAACTACCCGGACTATGGCACCGGCGGCATCCCCACGCTGATCAAAGCGGTGACGGCCCTGGATCCGATGCATGTGCAGGTCTTGATCACGCATCCGGTCAACCCTGTCTGGTTCATCGATAACGGGCTGTCGCAGATCACGCCATTGCCCTCCGTTGCCTGGTCCGGCCTGACCATCGCCACATTATATCAGGCGCAAAGCGAGCCCGCCTTCTTTTCCGTCGTCGACGGGCCGATGCGGATCCAGCGGCTGGATGTGGGCATGGATGCGGTGTTCATGCCGAACCCGTATTATGATGGGCCAAAGCCGCATTTTCAGCGCCTCGCGCTCCTATTTGAGCATGGCGATGGCGCGGCGGTGCAGCAGGTGGAGGCCGGCGATCTGGATTTCGCGCCCGTGCCGATGGAACTTTACGGCGCGGTGCGGCACCTGGCCGGCGTGCATCTGGAGCTGCTCTCGCCGGTTTCCTTCTGGTACTACCTCAGCCTCAATCTGCAGAACCCGTCTGTCGCGTTTTTCCGCGATGTCAGAGTGCGCGAAGCGATACAGGATGCCATCGACCAGAAAGCCATCATCGGGCTGGTTTTTCACGGGTTTGGGAACGAGGTTTACACAGCAATCCCGCCGGTGAATGCGAACATGCTGTCGCCCGGCTTGGCCAAGGGAAATTATCCGGTGGGGTACGATCCGGCCAAAGCGCGGGCGCTACTGGCGGCCGCCGGCTATGCGCCCGATCCTGGGGGCGTTTTGCGGAAGGATGGGCAGCGGCTCGAGTTTACCGTGTTAATGACAAGCGATAGCGGAGAGGAGGCTGAGATGGTGGTGATGATGCAGGCGCAGTTGCGCGGCATCGGCATCAACATGAAGCTGCGCCAGGTCGATTTTGGCCAGATGATGAACACATTGCAGAACGAGCCACGGAATTGGGAAGCGGCGGAGCTGGGCACCGTGTCGAACCCGTATCCCTCCGGCGAGGGCATGTTCTCGACCGGCGCGGGTGAGAACAACGGCGGCTATTCGGACCCGGAGATGGACCGGCTGATCGCGGCGAGCATCAACAAGCCGGGGCTTGCCGGGCTATACGACTATGAGGTCTACATGGCCGCGCAGCAGCCGGTGATTTTTCTCGCGACGGAGAAACATCTCGACCTGGTGTCTAATCGCGTACATGGCGTTGATGGGTTCGGCGATGGCGAACTGCTGGCGCCCGATGCATTGTATTGCTCTGCGGGCGGCGCGCCCCGTTTTCCCCCATGACCGGCAAGTCCCAGTGCCGCCAGGAAACTGGCGGAACGAGCGTGAGAGTCACCAGATCGTGAGCGGATGTCCTAGTTCCGGCGGGTCCTGATGAAGCTAATTCTTCAGGCGTAAATCGAGAGGTAGTCGCGGTGCGGAAGCTGTGGTCCCTGAATGTCTTGATCCTGGGCGCGATGTTCCTGCATGTGCCGGCCTTTGCCGCGGCTGATGATACCGTGCTGGTCGAGGTGCATAATGTTCATGATGCCCGGGGACATGTACTCATCGCACTCTGCACGGCGAAGACGTTCCTGACCATGCGCTGCCCTTATCAGGCGTCCGTTCCCGCCCGCGCCGGCACGGTTCTGGCGCGCGTTGGCGGCGTTCAGCCGGGCGTCTACAGCGTCGAAGCCTTCCACGATTACAACGATACGAAGCGGCTGGGCCAGACTTTCTTCGGCCTGCCGGACAAGGGCTTGGGCTTCAGCCGAAACGCGAAAATGTATTTCGGTCCACCCCGCTTTGCCGACGCAGCCTTTCCGGTAGACCAGGCTGAGGTCCGCGTAACCGTCACGCTGCGGTACTATTAAGCCTGCTCATATGCCTGCGCCGGTCGCTCACGGTTCTAGCCGCGCCTATGGCGGAAAGCTCCGCGCCAACCCCCATGCAAAACTCGCGCGAGGGTGGCGAAGCGCGCTGCGTCGGCGTCATGCGGCGCCGCCAGATGGGGACGGAATCGGCCCTTGCGCAGACTGATCGTTTTTGTCGACGTCATCCCGAGCAGGCCTTCCGCACCGCGTGTCCGCCCGAAACCGCTGCGTCCGGAGCCGCCAAAAGGCAGTCTCGGATCGGCGGTCGGCACGATCAGGTCGTTGATGCAGACGCTGCCGGCACGAAGCCGGGGCGCCAGCGCGCGTGCGGCCGCGACCGGGCCGAAGATCGAGGCGCCGAGGGCGAACGGACATGCCGCGTCCGCCAACAGCGCTGCCTCGATATCCGGGACCGGGATCAAAGCCAGCCACGGCGCGAAGACATCGTGCCGCAGCAATTCGGTGTCGGGCCCCACATTGGTCAACAGGACAGGGCGGCCGGGTCCTAGTTCATGCACCGCGCCGGCCGCCGCCGCTGCTTGCGCTAAAAAGGATGAGAGTTTGCGCGCTACCGCCTCGGGCACGTCCGCCGCCGGGACCGACGCCAGCAACGGCAGCAGGATCCTCTCGAGCGGCCGCGCCATCGTGTGGGGCACGAAGATGCGGCGCGGCGCGATGCAGGTGGCGCCGCCGTTCAGCCGCATCCCATACGCCAGGCACCGGGCTAGCAGCGCGAGGTCGGCGCCCGGCAGCACGAACACCGCATCGGAGCCGGACAGCTCCATGGTCGTGGGGATCAGGCGCTCCGCCGCCGCGCGCAGCACCCGAATGCCGGTTTCCGCGGCGCCGGTCAGGACGATGTGGTCAAAACCGGCCTCGGCCGCCGCCGGGCCTTGCTCTGGGTGCAGCAGCTGCAGAACGCCGACGGGCAATCCGGCGCGGGCCAGCAGGCCGGCCAGGGCCGAAGCTGCCGCGACGCCGTCCGGCGCGGGTTTCAAGCAGACGGCGTTGCCGGCAACGAGCGCCTGCAGAAGCTGCGCGCCGGCAAGGAACAATGGGTAGTTGCCGGGCGCCAGGATCAGCACGACGCCCAGAGGCTCACGCCGGATTTCGGCGGAAACGCCGAGCAGCCAGAGTGGCCGGCCGCCGCGTAGCCGCCGTGGCGCCAACAGCCGAGGCGCTTGAAGCTCGAGAAAGCGGGCAGCTTCCAATAGAGGTAGAATTTCCGCGACGATGGTGTCCGCGGCCGGCCGGTTCATTGTGGCCGCCACCGCCTCTGCTTCCACGGCCAGCAGCCGCCGCAGCCGCCGCACCACGGCCAAGCGCGCCGGCAACGCCGTTGCCCGCCAGCTCTCGGCCGCGGCGCGACATGTCGCCAATGCCGCGGCAACGGAGCCGGTAGCAACTGGCGTAGAGGTTTTGTCCATCGGGTCCGCTATAGCGCATCGCGGCGGATCGACAGAGTGCGACCGCCGGCGGCAACGACTACACGAAGAATTAACCTTGTACCGGAAGGGCGCGTTGCTAAGTCAATTGGATTACGTGGCGTTGGCGCGGTTGCTCCATTGCCTGAACCCATTGGAGTGACAGAGGCTTTTGTAGTGGCATGACCGTACCTCGTAATCAAAAACTTTCTCAAAGCTCAGGCCATGCGTCTCTTGCATGCTGAAATTGGTCAACGACTTAGCCGTCGCGCCCCGGCGGGTGGCGATCATTGGTGCTGGTCCGGGCGGGCTTGCTTCGGCCATGCTGATGGCGAAAGCGGGCGTCGACGTTACTGTATACGAGTCGCGCGATGTGCTGGGCGGCAGATCCAGCACACTTACCGGCGTGAGCGATAGCGGGACGTTCCGCTTCGACACCGGTCCCACATTCTTTCTTTATCCGCGCGTATTATCGGACATCTTTGCTGCTTGCGGCCGGCGGCTGGAAGACGAGGTGGAACTGATCCGGCTCGATCCGCAATACCATCTAGTCTTTGAAGGAGGCGGGCACATCCAGGCCACTGGCGACATGCCGCGCATGGCCGCGGAGATCGCCCGCTTTTCACCTAGCGACGCCGCGGCGCTGCCGCGCTTCATGGCCGACAACCGCCGCAAGCTAGCGGCCTTCCGCCCGGTGCTGGAAAACGCGTTCAACTCGATGCGCGACCTGATGCGGCGCAAAATGCTGCCAGGGCTGTCAATGTTGCGCCCGCATTTCAGCGTCGACCGCGACCTCATGACCTACTTCAAGGACGAGCGGGTGCGGCTGGCGTTTAGCTTCCAGTCGAAATATCTTGGCATGTCGCCGTTTCGCTGCCCCAGCCTATTTACCATTCTCTCGTTCCTGGAATACGAGTACGGCGTCTACCACCCGCGCGGCGGCACCGGCGCCGTCATCGCCGCTATGGCGCGGGTCGCCCGCGCTCTTGGCGTCACGATCAAGCAGAATGAGCCGGTCACCGGCTTGATGTTCGAGGGCAGGCGCGCTGTCGGCGTCCGCACCGCCGCAGGCGAAGCCCGCTTCGACGCGCTGATCATCAACGCGGATTTCGCCAACACTATGACCAAGCTCGTGCCCGATGCGATGCGCCGGCGCTGGTCCGACCGGAAGATCGCCTCGAAGAAATTCAGCTGCAGCACCTTCATGATGTATCTGGGGATCGAGGGCAGCATCCCCGATCTTTCGCATCACACGGTGTACCTGACGTCAGATTATCGCCGCAACATCGCCGAGATCGAGGCTGGGATGGCGCCTGCGGAACCCAGCTTTTATGTGCAGAATGCCTGTGTGACCGATCCTGCTTTGGCGCCGCCTGGTCATTCCACATTGTATGTTCTGGTGCCGGTCGGGCATCGGCAAGGCGACGGGGTGGACTGGACGGCGGAGAAGGCGCGTTATCGGGCGCTGGTGTTGAAGCGGCTGGAACGAATCGGTATCCCCGACATCGAGAGCCGGATCAGATACGAAAAAATCACCACGCCGCGGGACTGGGAGGATGATTTGCACATCTATCGCGGCGCCACCTTCAACCTCGCGCATGGTCTCGGGCAGATGCTGCATTTCCGCCCCCGCAACCGGTTCGAGGATTTGCGCAACGTCTATCTTGTCGGCGGCGGCACGCACCCCGGCAGCGGCCTGCCGGTGATCTTTGAAAGTGCGCGCATCACCGCCCGCTTGCTGGCGGAAGACTTCGCTCTGCAACCGCATTGGGAAACCCCGTCGCAGATGGCGCAGGACCATTACGAGCCGACGATCGAGGAGGCGGTATGAACTTCCTGTCGTCATCGGAGGCACTCCCCGTCGGCGTGGTCGGCGCCGGCCTCGGTGGCTTGGCCGCTGCCTGCACTTTGGCGGCGCGCGGCCAGAGGGTTGTTTTGTTCGACAAAAACCCCTGGCTGGGTGGTAAGGCGGCGCTGCTGGAAGAAGACGGCTTTCGTTTCGATATGGGACCGACGATCCTCACTGTTCCCGCGGTGCTGGAGCGCGTCTTCGTCGAGGCCGGGCGCCGCATGTCGGATTATCTCGATCTGCGCCGGCTCGATCCGCAATGGCGCTGCTTTTTCGACGACGGCGCAGTGCTTGACCTGCAGGAAGACGGGCCTGCCATGGCCGATGTCATCGCCAAGTTTGCCCCGGGCAGCGAAGCGGGTTTCCGTGACTTCATGGCCATGTCCCGGCATCTGCATGAGGTTTCGGAAAAATTCTTTTTCTGGAAATCCGTTGAGGGTATCGGCGACACGCTCGAGTTCAAGGGCATGGATCTCGCCACCTTGCGCGACGTTTTGAGCTTGCGGATGGGCAGTTCGGTGGCGGCGCAGATTCGCAAGCGGGTGCCGGATGCGCGGGTGGCGCAGATGCTCGACCATTTCGTGCAGTATGTCGGCAGTTCGCCCTATCAGTCGCCGGCGGTTCTGTGCAGCATCGCGCATATGCAGACGGATCAGGGCGTGTGGTATCCGATGGGCGGCACCCGCGCGGTGCCGCTTGCTTTGGCGCGCTTGGCGGGTGAACTGGGGGTCGAGTTGCGTCCAGGCACCGACATCGCCCGGATCACGGTGGAAAACGGGCGCGTCAGCGGCGTGATGACGGCTAATGGCGAAACCATCCGGCTCTCCGCGGTTGTTTCCAATATGGATAGCGTCCGGACCATGCGGGAACTGGTCGGCGGCACGTTCGAGAGACAATTTAACCGCCGATGGAAGCGCGAACCGGCGTGTTCCGGCGTCGTGCTCTATCTGGGCCTGGACCGTGCTTATGAGCATCTGGGGCACCATGATTTCGTGTTCTCAGCCGACCCGCATGAGGAGTTCGACTGGATCTATGGCAAGGGCGAACCGGCGCCGGATCCGACTTGCTATCTGGCCGCCCCGGCGCGCACCGATCCCGGCGTCGCCCCCGCAGGCGGCGAGGCGCTATATGTGCTGGTGCATACGCCGTTCCTGCGGCCGCATCATGACTGGACGGCGATGTTCCCGGCCTATCGCCAGGTGATCCTGGACAAGCTGAAGCGCTGCGCCGGCATGCCGGACCTGGAGGAACGTATCGTGTTTGAGCGGCATCTGACGCCGCGGGATATTCATGAGCGGTATCGCGTGCTGAACGGCGCCATTTACGGATTGGCGAGCCACGGCAAGGTGAGCGGCGCGTTCAAGCCAGGCAACCGCTCCCGTGATCTACCAGGCTTGTACATGGCCGGCGGCGCCGCGCATCCCGGCCCCGGCATGCCGATGGTGCTGATGGGCGGCTGGATCGCCGCAGATAGCCTCTGCCAGGATCAGCCGGCACGGTCGCCGGCCAGTGCCTGAGGCGCCGGACCCGCTACGCCGCCGCTCGGCCCGGATGTTTCTGGCTTTCGGCTGGTATCTACGCTGGTATTTCCGGCGGCATTTTCACGCGATCCGCCTGTCCCGCTCCGGTTTGCCTCGTGTGCCGGCCGGCAGACCGTTGATCATTTACAGCAACCATCCATCCTGGTGGGACCCGGCGCTGTATATTCTGCTGTCATCCGTGCTGTTCCCCGGCCGGCCCGGCTTTGGGCCGATGGAGGCCAAAGCGCTCGGCCGGTATGGCCTGCTGGAGCGGATGGGCGTGTTCGGGATCGACCTCGACACGGCACGCGGCGCCGCCCGCTTTCTGGACGTTAGCCAGCGGGTCCTGGCCCAGCCGGCCAGCATCCTGTGGATCACTGCCGAAGGCCAGTTCACCGACTGCCGGCAGCGCCCGGTGCGGCTCCGCCCGGGGCTTGCCCATCTCGCCCGCCGCCTGCCGCAAGCGATCATCCTGCCGCTCGCGATCGAATACGGCTTTTGGAATGAGAGCCGGCCGGACGTCCGGATCCGTTTCGGCGCGCCGGTCGATTGCGGGGCGGCAGGCGAGCGGGACGTGCCGGCATGGACGGCGCTGCTAGAGGCGGAACTGGGCCATGGTATGGATGTGCTGGCGGCCGAAAGCATGACCCGCGATCCTGCGCTGTTTCGCCCTTTGGTCCGGGGCGCTGCCGGTATCGGCGGCATTTACGACAGCTGGCGGCGCCTGCGCGCCTGGGGCGCCGGGCGCCGGTTCGACGCTTCGCACGAAGCGGGAGAATGATCGGGGAGGCGTGCCTGGCGTTTGCCGTGCTGCCGCTCGGCATGACGATCTGGAACCTGCGCGAATTCCGGACCCCAGCAATGGCGCAAGGCGCACCCGCCGTCAGCGTGCTGATCCCCGCCCGCAATGAGGAAGCGAATATCGGCGCCGCCTGCGCCGCCGTTCTCGCCAGCACCGGCGTGACGTTGGAGCTGATCGTGCTGGACGACGCGAGCACCGACGAAACATTGCCGATCCTGCGGCGCATTGGCGATCCCAGGCTACGCGTTGCCGCGGCGCCGCCCTTACCGCCTGGCTGGTCGGGCAAGCAGCACGCTTGCCGGGTACTGTCCGGGATGGCGACGCATGAGCTTATGGTTTTTGTCGACGCCGATGTGCGGCTGGCGCCGGACGCGCTCAGCCGCATGGCGGGCTTCATGCAGCGAAACGATTGCGGCCTGGCCAGTGGCTTTCCGGCCCAAGTGGTGGCGAGCTGGTCGGAGCAACTTCTGCTGCCTTTGATCCATTTCCTGCTGCTCGGCTTTTTGCCGATGGCGCTGATGCGGAGCCGGATGGATGCCGGGCTCGGCGCCGGTTGCGGACAGCTTTTCATTGCCCGGCGCGCGGCTTATTTTGCGGCGGGCGGCCATGCGGCGATCCGCGCCAGCCTGCATGACGGCCTCATGCTGCCAAGGGCGTTCCGCAAAGCTGGCTTTTTCACATTGCTGTTCGACGCCACCAGCTTCGCGCGCTGCCGTATGTACAGCGGCTTCGCGCCGCTCTGGGAAGGGCTGTGCAAAAACGCTACCGAAGGCATGGCAAAACCGGCCGCGCTGCCGTTTTGGACGATCGTCCTGGCTGGCGGCCAGATCGTGCCGGCGCTGTTGGTGATCTTTGCGCCAAGCTGGCCGGCGGGTCTTGCCCTGGCGGCCGGCATCGGCACGAGGCTAATCCTGGCCCAGCGATTTCGCCAGCCGTTCATCTCCGCCTTGTTGCAGCCGGCCGGCGTAACGGCGCTGCTGATCGTCCAGTGGTTCAGCCTGCTGCGGGCTCAATGGGGCGGCCGGTCGACATGGCGTGGGCGGGCTTACACGCCGCAATAAACGCGCTGGCCAGGGCTGACAGCCGCTATTAAGTCAACGCATAGCATGCTCCTAAATAGGAGGTCGCTCTATGGCCCTTCTCGAAGCAACCGGATCGCAGCGCGTACCGCCGACTTCGCTTTTGGCGCGGCAGCGTAACTTGGCCGGCGCCTGTCTGGCCCACCTGCTTCACGACGGTTACACGGACCAGCTTTATGCGCTGCTGCCAATCTGGCAGGCGCAATTCGGGCTGTCTTATGCCGGTCTGGCGGTGCTTCGCGCGCTTTACAGCGGCACGATGGGCGGCCTGCAGGTTCCGGGTAATAGGCTGACCGCGAGGCTCGGCGCGCGCGCGGTGCTGGTGCTGGCGACCATCATTGCTGCTTTGGGATTCTTCGCAATGGCGCTGCCGGGCGGGCTGGCGATGTTGTGCATTGGGCTGGTCGTGGCCGGCATCGGCTCAAGTTTCCAGCATCCCCGCGCCTCTCTGCTCGTGACCAGCAGCTTCGGCACCGCGTCGCGGGGGCCGCTGGGGATCTATAATTTTTCGGGCGACCTGGGCAAAGCGATTTTCCCAGCGGCTGTGGCGCTGCTGCTGACGGTATCGGCCTGGCGCCCGATCTTGGCGGGCATGGCAATCATCGGCCTCGCCGTCGCTTCTGCCTTGCGGTGGCTGGTGCCACGGCAACCTGTCACCATCCCGGCGCAAGAACAGCGTGCGGCGAATGCCGGCAGCGGCAAAGGGTTCAGCCTGCTGTTCACCATCGGCGCGCTCGATACCGCGGCCAGGATGGGCTATCTGCTGTTTCTGCCTTTCCTGCTCCACGCGAAAGGCGGTACGGAGACGGCGGTTGGCATCGGCCTCGCACTCCTGTTCAGCGGCGGCGCACTCGGCAAAGCTGCTTGCGGCTGGCTCGGCCAGCGCCTAGGAGTCGTCTGGACGGTGATCACCACCGAAGCAGCGACGGCCGTGATCATCATGGCGACCTTGCTGTTGCCGCTGCAGCCGATGCTCATCCTCCTGCCCGTGCTCGGGCTTGTCCTCAACGGCACGTCTTCGGTGCTATACGGCACCGTCCCGGAACTCGCGCCGAAAAACGACACCGGCAGGGCCTTCGCGTTGTTCTACACCGGCGTCAGCGGCGCCGGCGGGCTGGCGCCGGTCGCCTACGGGCTGGTCGCCGACCAATCCAGCCAGACGGTGGGCATAACGGCATCCGCACTGACCGCTTTGGCGATCATCCCGCTCATTCTGCTGCTGCGTCCCGCCTTACCGGATTAGCCGCAAGTGCGTTGCCGGAGATGAGGGAGCGGATCAGGTCCGCGTCTGATTTTGTCGCCGGGTTGTAGACGATCATGCTGAGGTCGGGCCGGCCATCGACCGCGAACGCGGAAAACTCCAGAGTGATGGAACCCAGGATCGGATGGCGGAGGCGCTTGACGCCCTCGCCGTGGGCGCCGACGTCGTTCTCCCGCCAAATTGCCGCGAATTCTGGACTGATCCTGCATAGCTCTTCCACGAGCTGGGCAACCTCGGAAACGGCGCCGGCGCGCGCCGCGTCCACCCGAAACGCCGAGATCACGAAGCGGGCGATGCTGTCCCAGTCATGTTGCGCGGCTCGGACTTCCGGGTTGCCGAACATAAGGCGAAGAATGTTTCGCCGTCCGGGCGGAAGCGCGCCGTAATCGGTCAATACCATGGCGGCGGCGCGGTTCCACGCGACCACGTCCCACGTGGCGGTTTTAATCAACGCGGGGCTGACCTCCAGCGCATCGAGCACACGTTGCAAACGGGGCGTGACCCCTCCCACAGCCTTGTAACGGACCTCGGGCGGACGCCCGAGGCCGAGCAGGAAGAGATGTTCGCGCTCGATATCCGTGAGCATCAGCGCCCCGGCGATCCGGTTCAGCACGTCGGCCGAGGGCGCGCCGCCGCGTCCTTGCTCGAGCCAGGTATACCAAGTCGGGCTAACGTTGGCGCGCTGAGCAACCTCTTCCCGGCGTAGCCCCGCGGTTCGCCTGCGCACTGCCGGGAAGCCAAGCGCGGCCGGATCGAGACGCGTGCGCCGATCCTTCAGATAGGTTCCCAGTCGATTTTCCGGTTCGATCAGCATGCCGATCCTGTTGGTGAATATACCCTGATAACATCACTACTTTAACATTAAGAGGATAGGCAAAATATGAGTCTTCGAAAACATCGGAGAAGTAGCAATGCGCGTTTTCGTCACTGGAGCAACCGGCTTTATCGGCTCGGCGATCATCCCGGAACTGATCAAGGCGGGTCATCAGGCGATCGGGCTCACACGGTCGGATGCGGGAGCGCGGGCACTCGCCGCCGCGGGCGCCGAAGCATATCGTGGCGATCTTGAGGACCTGGAGAGCCTGCGCGACGGCGCGGCCAAGTCGGACGGCGTGATCCACTGCGCCTTCGATCACGACTTCTCGAACTTCGCGGCGAATTGCGAGAAAGACGGACGCGCCATAGACGCGCTTGGCGCCGCGCTCGCCGGATCCGGCCGCCCCCTGCTCATAACGTCCGGTACCGGAATGGGGAATGCTGAGCCGGGTCAACCCGCGCGCGAAGACATCTTTGATCCGGACCACGCAAACCTCCGTAAAGCTTCGGAACTCGCGGGAGTCGCGGCATCCAAGGCGGGTGCCAATGTGTCGGTGGTGCGCCTTCCTCAGGTCCATGACCCAGTCAAACAGGGCCTGATCAGCCCTCTTGTCGCTTTGGCCCGGGAGAAAGGTGTTTCCGCCTATGTAGGTGACGGCCTCAATCGTTGGCCGGCGGCGCATGTTCTGGACGTCGCCCGTCTCTACCGGCTGGCGCTTGAGAAAGGGGAAGCGGGCGCCCGATATAACGCCGTCGCGGAAGAAGGTGTTGCGGTTCGTGACATCGCGGAAGTCATTGGCCGCGGTCTAAACGTGCCGGTCGTTGCCATGTCCGCGGAGGAGGCGAATTCGCATTTCGGCTGGCTGGCGATGTTCGTCAGCGTTGACATGCCGGCCTCAAGTGCGCAGACGCGGGAGCGGCTAAAATGGCATCCGACCGGGCCCGGGCTGATCGCCGATCTTGAGCAAATGCGCTATTCCGATGCTTGAATAGCTACGAGGCAAGCTCGACGGACCGGAAGCTCTTGCGAACATAAGAAGAACGATTAATCTGGGATGAGCATCCGAAGGTAAATCGCCGGTGGCCATGGACACCGCTTCCCGCTCTGAGCATGGCGCCACGGACCGTCTGGCTGCTCCCTTGCCCTCTAACTATTACCTCAACCACTTCATGCAGGTCATCGATGGCGTTCGCGCGCGCTATGGCTTCCTTCTGACGGATGATGAGCGGCAGCATCTCGCGACGGTGGACGCCATTTCGGAGCCGGCCCGGATGCTCTATGCCCGCCTGGTCAACCGGCGGGGGCCGTGCTTCCGGCTCGACAAATTGGATTATCCGGAGGTCGGTCTTCTTGGTCCGCCGGTTGCGGAGCTGCTTGCGGCCGGGCTGATCGAGCTGTGCGATGAACGCAATCCTGCGCTTCGCGCGCGGGTGCTCGCGTGCTTTACGCATGGCGAGCTGAGGGCGCGTCTGCGGCGCCATGGACCGCCCAGACATGCCCGCAAAGACGAGCTTCTGGAGTGGCTGGGAACATGGTCTGGTTGCTCCGCCTGGCTTATGGCATTGCTTTCGGAACATGCGGTGATCCGCATCCCGAAGACCGATCCCTGGCCCTTCCTACGGTTCCTGTTTTTCGGCGAGCTGCGCGACAACCTCTCGGACTTCGTGACCAGCGCGCTCGGCCACGTGGTGCCGGAGCGTATCGACGAGAGCCGGCTGACCGCCCAGTTCACTAGTCGCGCCCAAGCCGAAGACGCTTACCGCATGGCGGTGCTCTACGTGGAATTCCGCAACATCCGGTGCACGCAAACGGCCGTGCGGACACTCGGATGGTGGGAGGCGCAGGCTGTCGACCGTGCCAGTTTGCAAGCCGGCACCGCGTGGTTTGACCGCGTCGTCGACCGCCTCGGCCGCTTGCTTGAACGCGAGAAACAGCCGCTCGCGGCGCAGCTTTTATACGAGACGAGCCCGGTGGCGCCGGCGCGGGAGCGGCTGGCGCGCCTGCTGATCAAATCCGGCGAGACTGATGAAGCGATAGCGCTCCTCCGCCGCATGCAGGACGCGCCTTGCCACGCCGAAGAAGCCTACGCGGCCCGGCAGATGCTCGGCCGCCTGCGGAAAACTTCGGCGCGCAGCGAGGCGCGGGCGCTGCAGCAATCGAGCTGGCATATCGTGCTCGATTATCCGGATGGCGGCGTGGAAGCCGCGGTGCTGGCGCATTACCGGGCAATGGGGTGGAACGGCGTCCATTCCGAGAACTGGCTTTGGAACGCCAGCTTTGGGTTGTTGCTCTGGGACGTCATCTTTGATCCGGCGATCGGCACGTTCCATTCGCCTTTGCAGCTCGCACCATCCGATCTGCACGAGGCTGCGTTCTATTCACGACGCCAGTCCGCGATTGAGGTTCGGCTGGACATGCTGGCGCGGCCTGACGCGGCGCTCGCCCTGATGCGGCGGCATTTCGAGCAGAAGCAGGGCATCGCCAACCCTTTCGTTTATTGGCACGGCGAGTTGCTGGACTTGCTTGATGTCATGCTGCGCCGCCTCCCGCCGCTTGGGCACGCGGCGGCGCTGCGGCATCTGGCGCAGGATGTCAGGCGGCACGCGCGCGGCCTGCCCGACCTGTTCCTGTGGAACGGCGGGGACTACCGGTTTGTGGAAATCAAGGCGGAGAACGATCACCTCGCGGGGCATCAGTATGAATGGCTGCGCGTCCTGAAGCAGGCCGGCATCGAGGTTGCGCTTGAACAGGTCAAGCGCCCGTCGAAGCGCCGTTCAGATCAGCAGGAGGCGGGTTTAAAAAGCCACCGGTAGGCGCACGTCTGCGTGGTGATGCGCATTGCGGCCGCCGCGCGGGAATTTCTGACTTTCGCCTTGCGGGACGAAACAGCCCGTTTAAGGCAACGCTTGATACCTGCGTTGCTTTATCGCAACCTGTCATCGGGCAGGTTGAACGTTGGAAAGGCTTGAGTAGTGCAGAAAGTATTTGATGATGCGGCCGCGGCGTTGGACGGCGTGCTGTTTGACGGCATGACGATCGCGGCGGGCGGCTTCGGGCTGTGCGGGATACCCGAAACCTTGATCCATGCGCTGCAAAAAAGTGGCGTCACCGGAATGACGGTGGTTTCGAACAACGCCGGCGTCGACGATTTTGGGCTGGGAAAGCTTTTAAGGTCCCGTCAGATCGCCAAGATGATATCCTCCTATGTCGGTGAAAATAAGGAGTTCGAACGGCAGTATCTTTCCGGCGAACTGGAAATCGAATTCTGCCCGCAAGGAACTTTGGCGGAGCGCATGCGCGCGGGCGGCGCCGGGATTCCGGGTTTTTACACGAAAACCGGCGTCGGAACGCTGGTGGCGGAGGGGAAGGAATTGAAGGAGTTTCATGGCGAGACGTTTGTTCTGGAAACCGGCATTGTCGCCGATCTCGCGATCGTCAAAGCCTGGAAAGGCGATCCTTACGGCAACCTAATCTATCGGAAGTCGGCGCGGAATTTCAATCCGGTGGCCGCCTCATGCGGGCGGGTGACGGTTGCGGAAGTGGAACATCTGGTGGAGGCGGGCGCGCTGGACCCGGACCAGATCCATACGCCGGGGATTTTCGTTCAGCGCCTTGTACTTGCCACCGAAAACGAGAAACGTATCGAACAACGCACAACGCGTAAAGAGGATGCCTGAGATGCCCTGGACACGTAACGAGATGGCCGCGCGCGCCGCCAGAGAATTGCATGACGGTTTTTACGTCAATCTCGGGATCGGGATTCCCACGCTCGTCGGTAATCACATCCCCGAAGGAGTCGATGTTACGCTGCAATCTGAAAATGGCCTGATGGGCGTGGGGCCGTTCCCGACGGAGGCCGAGATTGACGCCGACATTATCAACGCCGGCAAGCAGACGGTGACCGAACTGGACCGCAGCAGCTATGTGTCCTCGGCCGACAGTTTTGGAATGATCCGCGGCGGACATATCAATCTTTCCGTGTTAGGCGCCATGGAGGTCTCCGAAACCGGCGATCTTGCGAACTGGATGGTGCCCGGCAAAATGGTGAAGGGACCCGGCGGGGCCATGGATCTTGTTGCCGGGGTCAAGCGGATTGTCGTGCTGATGGATCACGTCAGCAAGGATGGCAGCGCGAAATTCCGCCACGCTTGTACTTTGCCCCTTACGGGCATGAACGTCGTCGATATGATTATTACCGACCTAGCGGTCTTCGTGCGGAACGACCGCAAGTCGCTTTTTGAATTGGTCGATGTCGCTCCAGGCGTGACGGCGGAGGAAATCCGCGGCAAGACCGAGGCTCGTTATACCGAACATCTGCCGGGCTGAATTCGGGCGTGATGAGTTAGCACTCATTACGCCCTACTCTTGTTTGCCATATTGATCTAATCCATGGTCGGGATAACGAAAGATGCGCCATCTTTCACACCTGATGGCCAGCGGGAGGTAACGGTTTTGGTTTTGGTATAGAAACGGATCGAATCCGGCCCATGCTGATTGAGGTCACCAAAACCCGAACGCTTCCAGCCGCCGAAGGTGTGGTACGCGATCGGCACGGGGATCGGCACATTCACACCCACCATGCCCACCTGCACCCGCGCGCAAAAATCGCGTGCCGCGTCGCCATCGCGCGTAAAAATCGCCGTGCCGTTGCCGTATTCATGCTCGTTCGGCAAACGCAGCGCGTCTTCATAATTCGCCGCGCGCACCACGCAAAGCACCGGCCCAAAAATTTCTTCTTTATAAATTTTCATCTCCGGCGTCACGTCGTCGAACAGCGTGCCGCCGATGAAGTAACCATCTTCGTAGCCTTGCATTTCAAAGCCGCGTCCATCCACCAACAGCTTCGCGCCCCCGGCAACACCATCATCAATATAGGCTTTCACCCGCTGCAGCGCCTCCTTCGTCACCAGCGGCCCATAATCCGCCCCCGCATCCGAGGACAGACCAATCTTCAAACCCTCCACCCGCGGCACAAGCTTCTTCACCAGCGCGTCGGCCGCGGCTTTACCCACCGGCACGGCAACAGAAATCGCCATGCAGCGCTCGCCGGCGGAGCCGTAAGCGGCGCCGATCAGCGCGTCCACCACCTGGTCCATATCCGCATCCGGCATGATAACGGCGTGGTTCTTGGCGCCCCCGAAACACTGCGCGCGCTTGCCGTTTTGCGCCGCCGTCGCATAAATATAATTCGCGATCGCTGAGGAACCGACAAATCCCACCGCCATAACACGCGGGTCGTGCAGAATCGCGTCCACGGCCTCCTTGTCGCCGTTCACGACGTTGAAAATACCCGGCGGGCCGCCGGCCTCGGCAAATAATTCGGCGAGCCGCAACGGCACTGAAGGATCCCGCTCGGACGGCTTCAGCACAAACGCGTTGCCGCAAGCAATCGCCGGCGCCGCCTTCCACAGCGGGATCATCGCCGGAAAATTGAACGGCGTAATCCCCGCCACCACGCCGAGCGGCTGGCGCATCGAGTAAACGTCGATCCCGGTGCCGCCGCTCTCGGTATATTCGCCTTTCAGCAGATGCGGGATGCCGATCGCAAATTCCAGCACTTCCACGCCGCGCTGAATATCGCCTTTCGCATCCGGTACGGTTTTGCCGTGCTCCGAGGACAGCAGTTGCGCCAGCGCCTCGACATTTTGGTTGATCAAGTCGAGGAACTTCATCAGCACGCGGGCGCGGCGCTGCGGATTGGTGGCGGCCCAGGCGGGCTGCGCCGCGGCCGCATTGGCGATCACGGCCTCAACTTCGGAGGCGCCGGCGAGCGCCACGCGCGCCTGCACGGCGCCGGTGTTCGGGTCATACACATCGGCAAACCGGCCGGACGTCCCCGCGATAATCTTGCCGCCGCTAAAATGACCAAGTTCGCGCGCCATGACTAACCCTCCCGAACGTCCCGGAAGCTTGTAGGCAAATTAGCGCGCGGCATAAACCCAGCCGCTTATTTCGCGGCGTGCAACCCATCGCAAAGCGACGTGTTTTTCGGCGGGCGTAGCGGCAGAGAGTTCAACGCCGTCAGCTCAGAGTGGAAAAAGTAAAACCGGAGACCTCCAAACTGTCGGTTTGATGAGCAGGGCGTCCGTCAAGTCGCAAGGGCAGTAATAACCCGGCGCCCGGCGTTCGTGCTGACTCCTAAAGGCAACGATCAGACAGCCGCCACCTATTCCTGAGTAATGATCGAGCGGTGGCGCAAATCGGCCAGCAATTGCCGGGACTCCAGATCCACTCGCCGTTCCACGATCAACTGCCCGATGTCATCGTCCGAGGGCAGCGCCTCGGCGTTGATCTGCCGCGCGCACACCATCACGACCGACACGCCATCCTGCGCAACCAGCGGCTGGCTCACCTGGCCGATCGGCAAGCTGCCGAGCAGCGCCTGGAACGAAGCGGGCGTCACGGTCGCCAGATCGATCGGCCCCGGATCGGCCGGATGCACCTGGCCAACACTGGCGTTCAGCGCGGCCATGTCGTTGCAGGAATGCACGCCGTGGCCAGCCTGGACCAGCTTCTCGATCACCGCGTCCTGGTCCGCCGACACGCCGCCGCTGCCCACCGGCGTGCTGAACGGGGCAAAGGCCTGGCGCAGCGTCAGCGTCGTCTGCGTCTCGGAACCCACCCGCCGGGAGGCCTGCATCTGCACGATGTCATAGCCGCCCGGCACGCGGATCGGGTTGCTGATCGCGCCGGCCGGCATTTGCGTCACCACCGCGGCGGTCGCGGGGTCCAGCTGGCTCGGCGACACAAAACCCAGGTCGCCGCCTTGCAGCGCGCTGTCGGCCTGGCTGAACTGGGCTGCAATCACCGGGAATGGCGCGCCCGCCCGCAGTTGCGTGATCACGGTCGCGGCGAAGTCGTGCGCCGCCGCGTCATCCGCCGGGTCCGGCACCGGGATAAAAATTTCCGCTAGATGGTACTCCGTCTGGCCGATCTGCGCCTGCAGCGCCTTTTTCTCGGCGCCAATGTCGCCCGGCGTCGGCCGCAGCTCTGGCCCCAGCACCTGGTGCAGCACGTCCTGCCAGCCGAGCTGCGTGCGCAATTGCGCGATCAGCGTGCTGAACGGGACGCCGGCCGCCTCAAGGCGCCCGCGCAAAGCGCCCGCCGGCATGTTGTTGCCTTGTTCGATGTGCGAGACCGCGGCCTCGATATCATCCTCTTTGACCACCACGCCGCGCCGGTTGATCTCCTGCAGCTGCAGCGTCTGGTCGACCAGCTGTTCGGTGATCTGCGGCTGCAGCCGGTTCAGCGTGTCCGGCGTCATCGGCATGCCGGTAGACACTGCCAGCAGCCGCGCGCGGGCAGCCACGTCATCGTCGGTGATCACTTGGCCGTTTACGACGGCGGCAATGTTCGCCCCCGCGCTCATGCCCTGCATGCCGGCGCCGGCCGCCGCCGTCTGCGCTCGCGCCGCCGGCACGGCGCCGGCGGCCAGCGCCGCCAAAGCCAATACCAGGATTGCGGAGGAAAACTGCTTCATAGGGCGCTAAATCCAACATTGCCGAGAGTTTTGAAAGTGAGCTGCAACAACAGCGTCGTGCTGCCATTGTCCAGGTTGAACGACGTGATCCGCCGGAAGAAAATCACGCTCACCCCGAAGCAGTCATTCTGCCAGGTGCCGTTGAAGGTTGCGTTATCAAATTTGCCGGTCTGCAGATTGCGCTCGGTGCCCGCCGCCAGCGACCAGTCGCCAAAACTGCTCGCCGCCTGCAGCGTCGCCTCGTGCCGCGGCGTAAAATAAGCCGGCGGCGGCGTCGCCGTAAGAAATTGCACATACGGGTTGGTGGTGGTGTAAAGATAGCCGGCGGTAAAATTCAGCAATGGCGCGCCGACAAAGGCGGTGGCGTCGATCATTCGCCGGCCCAAATCGGTATGGCTGAGCCGCGTGCGATAGGTCAGGTTGAAATATGTCGCCGGCGCCACCGTCACCCGCCCCACGATGTCCGAGATGTTATCCGTCAGCCCCGACTCTGCAAAATAGTCGCTGTCCTTGCGGAAACGATAGGATTGGCCGAGCACCCCATCCAGCAGCGCGCCCTTCGGCAGATACCAGGCGCCATGCAGCGCGTAATCGACGCGCGAACCGCCCTCGATCCGGTCGATCCCGGGATAGCGGTTCAGGCTAAACAGATTGGCGTCGCTGTATTCGAGGTCCAGGCTGTCCTCGTTCGGAATGCGGTCGTTCTGCATCGTGCCGATATTCGGCGCGGTCACCAGCTGCACCTCCGGTTCCACGATCTGGCTGCCGTAAGCGCCGGCGGCGCGCATGAACGGCCAGCGCATGAACAAAGCGCCAAACGGCACCGCCCGGGCTGTATCGGCGCCGTCCAGATGGCTGAAATTCGGCTGATCGTACAGCCGCGTGGCGTTATAGCTGGCCGCGATCAGCTGCACCCGCGCCACCCCCACCACGCCGCCCGGTGCTGCGAACGGCACCGCGTACCCGCCGATCAGCGAGCCCCGCCTGGTATTGGTGCCGAGCTTGCGCAGGATGTTGAACGCGTCGAGGTCTACCGTGAAATGGCCACCGATCGCATCCGGCGCCGTCTCCAGCGAATACTGCGCGTGCGGCGTCACGATCGGCAGCTCGCTCTGGTTCACGCTGGCGACCAGGCCTTGGTAGATATCCGCGTCCACCCGCGTATAGGCGCCCGGCGCGAAGCCTTCCAAAAACACATTGCTGGTAAGAAAGCTGGCGTTCGGCAAAATATTGAAATCGTTCAGGTAACCCGGATTGGACGCCCGATTAAGGTTGAACCCCGCCCGCCAGTCCTGGTTCAGATCGAACGTGCCGTTGGCGAAGATCGAATCGCCGAAACTGGAACGGTCCAATCCGCCGGAAACGTCGACGTTGAGCACGCCGCTGTTGAACGCCCGCCGGTACTTCGCATCCACCGCCGGCCCTTCTTTCGACGCCAGGATCGGCGTCAGCGTAACGTCGGATTCCGGGTCGATGACGATGTAGTACGGCACCGCCACGAACAAGCCAAGCCGCGAGGACACGCCGGCGGCCGGGATCAACAGCCCGGTCTCCCGTTTCACCGAAGGATCGGGCTCGCTCAGATACGGCGTGTAGAACACCGGAAACCCGTCCATCTCCATCCGCGCGTCGCGGTATTCGATCATCTTGTGTTGCAGATCCCGCGTTGCGGAACTGGCCTTGATCTGCCACAGCGGCGGCGCCGTCGGGTCGCTCTTGCACAGGTCGCAAGCGGAATATACCACCTTCGCCAGCTCATCGATTTTGTCGTCAGTGCGCGTGGCGCCGTTCGCGACCATCCGGCCGTTATCGGCCAGCCGCGCCGCCACCCCGCTCATCACCGCGTTCTTCATGCCGTTGCTGAGCGTCGCCTGCTCGGCGAACACCGTCTGCCCGGACGGCTCGGTCAGGCTGACATGGCCGGTCGCGGTCGCGACATTAGTGGCGCGGTTGATCACCACCTTGTCCGCCTGCAGCGTCTGGCCGCTCTGCCAGGCCCGCACATGGCCGGCCGCGGTTACTATATTGCCGGTCTTGTCGTAGGCAACTTGGTCCGCCAGAAACGTCACCGGCGCATTGCCGCCGGCCGAACCACTGGCCGGCAATAACTGCCCCCGCGCCGGCGTTTCCACGGCCATCAGCGCGCAGGCCAGGCAGCCGGCCGCCGCCAGACCCAGAATCGGATGCCGTTTCATGCGGCGTCAGCCATCTTCCAGATGCAGCAACAAGGCAAGCGCCAAGAACAGCCCCGCCACCGCCGGCGCCCACGCCGCCAGCACCACCGGCACCGCGCCGGAGTTGCCGAACTGGTTCGCCACCTCCGATATCATGAACAGCGCGAACCCGCAGCCGACGCCGTAGACCAGCATCTGCGTGGCGCTGCCCCGGCGGGACGGCCGCATGGAAAACCCCGCCGCCACCAGCGCCATGGTGGCGCACAGCAATGGCAGCGCCAGCAGCGCCTGAAACGCCAGCTCGTGCTGCGTCGCAGAAAACCCGGAGCGTTTCAGCAGCCGGATAAACTCCGGCAAGGACCAGAAAGATAGCGAATTCGGCGAGGCGAAACTCTCCTGCACCCGATGCACCGTCAAATCCGTGGGAAAGCGCATCGCCGCCTGATGCACCGGCAGCGCCCCCGGCTCCAGCACGCTCACCTGCGCCAGGTTCCAGGAACCGCTGGTCAGCGTCGCACGCCGCGCCTCCAGCCGCTGCAGCAGCCCGGTCTGGTCGTCCAATCGCAGGATGCTCACCTTGTCGGCGCGAAGCACGCTCGCGGTCAGCCGCACATCCGCGGCGTGCAGCACCGCCACGCCATCCGGCCGCAGCCCGCGATCCGCCTGGCGCACCCACAACTCGCCGCCGAACAGCGTAAGCGGCCCACCGCCTACCTTCAACGTCTCGTTGTATAGCGTCTCGGCATGGCCGAACATCACGGCGGAAAGCGGGCTCATCACCGTCATCCCGAGCAGCCCCAGCACGGTGGCCAAGGCCACCGGCGCCGCCAAAAACTGCCACGCCGAAATGCCCGCCGCCCGCGCCACCACCAGTTCCGATGACCGCGCCAGCCGCCAGAACGCCAGAATGCCGCCTAGCAGCACCGCGAACGGCAGAATCTGCATCACCGTCCAAGGCAGCCGCAGCAGCTCCATCTCGACGATAATGCCGAAGCTCGCCGCCGGCCGCCCCGCCGATTCGCGCAGCAGCTCCAGAAAATCGAACAGCGACACCAGAGCGGACAGCGCCGCCAGCATCAGCAACACCGCCGCGCCGAACGCCCGCCCAAAATACACCGACAGCGTCATCGGGATCGCCATCATGCGCGGGCTGCGCCCTCCGCACGTGCCACCCGCATCCGCCGCGGCATGAACAGGAACGCCGCTGCCAACGCCCCCGGCGTTGCCGCGATCAGCCAGATCAGCGGCAGCAGTGCCGTGCTGCGTGCCGCCAGATTATTCATCCCCAGCCCCAGCGCCACCAGCAGCGTCACCGCCGCCACTGCCAGGAACGGCCGCAACACCCCGCCATGCCGGCGAAACATCCCGCCCAGCACCGAAAGCAGCCCGATCAGCGTATAACTTAGCACCGACAGCGGCGCCGCCAGCCGCCGATACGCCTCCACCAGCCACTTCGCCCGCTCCGCCTCCGTCAGGCCCGTGCCCGGATGCAGCAGCTGCGGCAGACTCGCCTCCGCCGCGTCGGACATGTCCATGGCGCCCGCCGGTGCGTTTTGCGCCAGGCTGATCACGTTGCGCTGGAAGGTCAGCACGTCCAGCCGGCCGCTTTTCGGGTCCACCTGCTCGCGCGACCCGTCGGACATCACCACCACCGGCCCCTGCGGCGTCAGCACCAGCTCGCCGTCCCGCGCCAGGATGGTCGCCGGCGCGTCCGGCTGCCGCGCATCCTCGATCAAAATCCCCTGCAGGCTGTTATCCGCCCCGCGCGACTGCACATATACGGTTACGCCATAGGCCACCGGCGTAAACACCCCCGGCTCCAGCAAAAACGCCGCGATCTGGTTGCGAATCTCGAACTCATAGGAGCGGAAGGCGGAGAGCGAGGCTGGCACCAGCACCAGGTTCAGAAAGTAGCAAATCGCCATCACCAGGCCCGCGACCAGCAGCGCCGGCCGCGCGAGGCTGAGGTCGGACATGCCCGCCCCCCGCATCACCGTCAGCTCCCGGTCGCCGGCGAGCCGCGTGTAAACGAATAGCACCACGATGAAACAGGTGATCGGCAAAATCGTCGCGACGAAACTCGGCACCAGCAGCAGCGTCAGCTTCACGAACACGATCGGTGACAGCCCGCGGTTAATGATAATCTGAATAAACCGCAGCGACTGCGTGAGCCAGATCAACGCGACAAGCGCCGCTGTCACCAATACCAGCGCCAGGCCCAATTGCCCGAAAATATACCGGTCAATCCGGGAGAAAGCGAGGCGGGACTGCATTAGGCCCGGTTCTGGCCGGGCGAGGCCGGGAAGGCAAGGGACGAAAAGTATCTGGCGCAGGAGCGCACGAGCGGCCGCCCGCTATCGCGGGTAATCCCCTCCGCTTATGCTCAGGGCCATGCCAGCATCGCGGTGTCCGCGACCCGCAGCAGCCGCTCGCGGCTGGCGCCATCCCGCGCCAGCGTCGACATGCCCTGAATCACAGCGAATATGTGCCCCGCCACGGCCTCCGCATCCGTCCCCTGCGGCATTTCTCCCGCCGTCATGGCCGCCGCGACGCGCCGCCGCAACGCACCTTCAATCTCACGCCTGATTGCCGCAAGCTCGTTCTGCACATTGGCCGCGGCAACGGAGCAACTCGTCGCGGCGCTGGCCAAAAGGCATCCCGCCGGCGTCTCCGTTCCGGTAAACCCGACCGCCGCGGCCCGCAGCAAGTCCAAGGCAGCATCCCGCGCCGTCGGTGCCGCACCGATCGCCCGCATCGGTGTCTCCCGGCCTGACAAATAGCGATCCACCGTTTCCAGAAACAGCCGCTCTTTGTTGCCGAACGCCGCATAGATACTTGGCGCCGTCACCCCCATCGCAGTGGTCAAATCGCTCAGCGACGTCGCCTCATAACCGTGCCGCCAGAACAGCAACATCGCCTGATGCAAAGCGGCCTCCCGATCGAACGATAAAGGCCGACCGGCTTTTCGTCGCAAGGGAAGTGTCTCGTGTTTCATATCGATCAGTATGAAACTGTTGACCAGTCGTCGCAAGAGGATTAGGCTTTTGTATCGATCATTAGGAAACAATCACATGCCGCTCACCGCCTATCGCACCCTCGGCCGGTCCGGCCTCGTCGTCAGCCCGCTCGCTCTCGGCACAATGACCTTCGGCGCCGCCCGTTGGGGCTCGGGCGAAGCCGCGTCCGAAGCCGTATTCAACGCTTACGTCGATGCCGGCGGGAATTTCATCGACACGGCGGACGTCTACGCCGGCGGTCGCAGCGAGGAGATGGTCGGCGGCTTTATCGCGAACCGCGCTTTGCGGGAGGAGATCGTGGTCGCGACCAAGGCCGGTTTCGCGGCGGGTCGGGGACCCTACGCCGGCGGCAACAGCGCGAAACATCTGCACGCGGCGCTGCATGGCTCGCTCCGCCGCCTGCGCACCGATTATGTCGACCTTTACTGGCTGCACGTCTGGGACGGGGTCACCCCGGCCGAAGAGGTGCTGGAAACCATGGCGGCGCTGATCCGCGCCGGCAAAATCCGTCACTGGGGCCTGTCGAACGCGCCTGCCTGGTACGCCGCCAAGCTGGCGACGCTGGCCGCAGTAAGGGGTATGCCGGCGCCGATCGCGCTGCAGTATTTCTACGCCCTAGCGAATCGCGGGATCGAGGATGAACACCTGCCGCTCGCGCAGGAGTTCCAGATGGGCATGCTGCCCTGGAGCCCGCTCGCCTACGGCCTGCTCACCGGCAAATACGACCGCGCCACGGTCGAGGCGGCTGCCCCCAGAGCGGGCGGGCTGCCCCGCGACGCAGCGGCGGAAGATGAGACGCGGCCGGCGGATGACAAACGGCTGGACGGCGCCAACCCGTTCGGCGACACGCTGTTCACCGATCGCAACTGGAAGATCGTAGACGTGCTGCGGCAGGTGGCCGAGGCCAGTGGTCACAGTCCCGCGCAGGTCGCGCTTTCCTGGGTGATCAACCGGCCGGGCATTACCTCGACGCTGATGGGCGTCAGCCGGGTCGAACAAGTGGCCGACAACATCGCCGCGCTGGACGTGACGCTATCGCCCGACCACCTCGCGCAACTAGACGCCATCAGCGCGCCCACCGACCCCGGCCTCTACGCCTTGTTCACGCCCACAATGCGCCAAAACGTCGTGTTCGGCGGAAGCGCCGTCCAACCCTGGCGCTGATCGGGAGCGCATTGAAAGCTACTTCGGCAACAACAACTGCAACAGTCCCACCACAACCCCAAACACCACCACGCTCCCCACGTAGATCCCCACAAACCAAACCCACCGTTTCGCGCCCGGGCTCAATGATAATTTGCTCCCGGCTCGATCTTCCCGCGGAACACGTAGTAAGCGAACACATTATACGCCAGAATAATCGGGATCATCACCACCAGCCCCACAAACAGAAACTGCTCCGTCGGCGGCGGTGAGGCGGCCTGCCAAATGGTCAACGATGGCGGCACGATCAGCGGAAAAATGCTATAGCCCAGCCCGCCGAACGACACGATGAAAAATCCCATCGCGCAGAAAAACGCCGTGCTGTCATGCCGCGCCGCGTCGTCGCGCTTCAGATGCGTGAAGAACAGCCACGCCAGCACCAGCACCGCGGCCGGCGCCACCGCCGTCGCGATGATCCCCGGCCAGTCGAACCAGCGGTGAAAAAACTTCGGGTTCAGCAACGGCGACCAGATGCCCACCACGCCGAAAATCCCCAGCATGGCTACCCCCAGCGGAAACGCCGCCTTGCGCATCCGCTCCTGCAACGGCCCGGAGACGCGCCAGATCAGCCAGCTCGCCCCCAGCAGCGCGTAGCCCTCCACCACCGCCAGCCCGCAAAAAATCGTGAACGGCGACAGCCAATCCAGCGGCGTGCCCGCGAACGCGCGGTTGGCGATCGGCGTGCCCTCCATCAGCCCGCCCAGAATCGCCCCCTGGCAAAACGCCGCGACGATCGAACCGCACATGAAGCCATAGTCCCACATCAGCCGCAGCCGCTCGGTGGGCGCGCGAAACCGGAACTCGAACGCCGTGCCGCGGAAAATCAGCCCCATCAGCATTAGGATCAGCAGCGGATACACCGCCGGCAGCACCACGGCGAAGGCTTCCGGAAACGCCGCGTACAACGTGCTGCCGCCCAGCACCAGCCAGGTCTCGTTGCCGTCCCACACGGGCGCGATCGAGTTCACCATCACGTTCCGGCAATCGGCATTCCGCTCCAGCGCGAACAAGATCCCCACGCCGAGATCGAATCCGTCCAGCATCACATACATCAGAATGATGAACGCCATGATCGCCGCGAACGCGACCGGCAACCAAGGCGCCCCCACCGGCACCATTCCCAAAGTCAGCTCATGCAGCATGTGAGGCTCGGCAAGGATTCGCTGCGCCAAGCCAGAGGCGCCTCTTTCGGATGGCCGGCGCAGTAGAATTGTTGCCCAGCCTCATCGCTATTCCGCCGGCTGCGGCGCGGGCTGCACGGGCGAATGGCCGCCCACCAGCCCATGGCTGCGCAGCGGCGCATCGCGCGGCGCCGGCTCCCCCGCCTCCGGCGGCTTCGCCATCATCGCAAGCGCGTAAAGCACCCCGCTGCCGAACACCAAAACATAGATCAGAATGATCACGGCGAATGACGCCGTCACCTCCGCCAGCGTGATCGGCGACGCGCTCTGCGCCGTCGTCACCAGCCCATACACCGTCCAAGGCTGCCGCCCGGTCTCGGTCGTGGTCCAACCCATCACGATCGCGATGAACCCGGAAGGCGCCATTGCCATCGCCAGGTAATTAAACCACCGCGTCGCGTACAGTTGCTTTCGATACCGCAGCCACAAACTCAGCAGCCCCAACCCAAACATCGCGAAGCCCAGCCCGACCATGATGCGGAAGGAGAAAAATTCCACGTCCACCACCGGCCATTGCGCTTTCGGCCAGGCATCCAGCCCCTTAACCACGCCGTTCCAATGATGCGTCAGGATCAGCGACCCCAGATGCGGGATCGATACGTCGTACAGCATTTTGCCCTGCGCGATGCTCGGCCACCCGATTACATGCAACGGCTGCACCCCGGTGGTAAAGTCGCCCTCCATCCCGGCGATCTTTGCCGGCTGGTAGCGCAGCGTGTTGTCGCCCTGCGTATCGCCCGCCAGGATCTGCAGCGGCGTCAGCAGCGCCGCCATCCACAGCGCCATCGAAAACATCAGCCGCGCGATCTTATTGTCCCGCTCGCGCAGCAAATGATACGCTCCGACGCCGCCCACCATAAACGCAGTTGCCAGATAGCTCGCCATGATCATGTGCACCCAGCGATACGGCGCAGAGGGCGAGAAAATGATCTTCAACCAGTCCTGCGGCAGAAACTGCCCGTTCGGGCCGATAATCGCGCCTTGCGGCGTCTGCATCCAGGAGTTCGCCGACAGAATCCAGGTCGCTGAAATCAGCGTGCCGAGCGAGACCAGGCAGCTCGCCGCGAAATGCAGCCGCGGCCCCACTCGCTCGACCCCAAACAGCATGATGCCCAGAAATCCGGCCTCCAGGAAAAACGCCGTCAGCGTCTCATAGGCCAGCATTGGCCCCAGCACCGGCCCCACCTTGTCCGCGTACCCGCCCCAATTGGCGCCGATCTCATAAGCCATAACCAGCCCGGAAACCACGCCGATCGCGAAGATCAAAGCGAAGATCTTCAGCCAATACTTATAGGCGTCCAGATACACCGTCCGCTTCGTCCACAGCCACAGCCCCTCCAGCACCGCCAGATAACTCGCAAGCCCGATCGAGAACGCCGGAAAGACGATGTGGAACGCGATCACGAAGCCGAACTGCGCGCGCGCCACATCGATCGCCGCCGGCGTCGCGAGATAGGGGATAATCGCCATGAGCAAACCTCCATCGCTCATATGGCGCTGCACAACTTGCTTGCACCGGCGATACGCGCAAGTCTGCCAAGTTGCCCCATCAAAAGATCACGCTTATGCAGCGCCTCGGCCGTCCGCGGCGGATTTTTCATGGGGTCGAACACGTGCTCAGCCGCCTAGCCCGCCGCCTTGTCACCCCCATGATCGGTTTGCCCTTGCTCGCCGGCTGCGGCCTGTTCGGCGGCGGTAACAATAACAGCGTTGGCATCACCGCCGCCACCCCCAGCGTGTTCGGCTATGCCGTGGCGGACGAGCCGCAGGCCGCCCTGGTCGGCCGCCAGGTCCTCAACGCCGGCGGCAACGCCGCGGACGCCGCCGCCGCCATCGGTTTCGCCCTCGCCGTCACCCTGCCATCGCGCGCCGGCCTCGGCGGCGGCGGCGGCTGCGTCATCTCCGTGCCCGACAACACCGCAAATCCCCGCCCCGCCACCGTCCTGCTGTTCCCGCCCGGCCCCCCTGCTACCGCCGGCGGCGACCGTCCCGCCGCCATCCCGTCCCTAGCCCGCGGCCTGCTGGCGCTGGACGCACGCTACGGCCTGCTCAATTACGCCAGCGTCATTGTCCCGGCCGAGCGCCTAGCCGGCGGCGTCCCCGTCTCCCCCGCTTTGGCCAGCGACCTGGCCGTGGTCGGCGCCGCGCTGCTCTCGGACCCCGCCGCCGCCCAGGTGTTTGGCAGCAACGGCGCGGTCCTGCCCGCCGGCGCCAATCTCAGCCAGCCGGACCTCGCCGGCACGCTGGAGCAGTTGCGCACCGGCGGCGTCGCCGGCTTCTACGGCGGCGCCAACGCCGCCGCCTTCGCCACCTCGGCCGACACCGCCGGCGCCGCCCTCACCCCCGCCGACCTCGCCGCCAACGTGCCCCAATACATCCCGCCCGAGCAGGACCGCGCCGGCAACGCCACCGTCTCCTTTATTCCCGCCGCCGCCCCCGCCGGTACCGCGCTGCCCGCTTCCGCCGGCTTCGCGGCGCTGGACAAGAATGGCGGCGTGGTCGCCTGCGCGGTTACCATGAACAACCTGTTTGGCACCGGCCGCGTCGCGCCCGGCACCGGCGTGCTGCTCGCCGCCTCGCCCCGCACCACCCCCACGCCGGTGCTCGGCGCCGCCATTGCCACCACCTCCGGCGGCGCCACCTTCCGCGCCGCCGTCACCGGCACCGGCCAGGCGGGTGCCGCCGTCGCGGTCGCCAGAGCGATGTACAACGCCCTGCATAACAGCCTCGCCCCGGTGCCTGACCCCGGCCGCGCCAACGTCATCTCCTGCCCCGGCGGCGTTCCTGGCGGCGAAGCCAGCTGCGTCGCCAGCGCCGATCGCAGGGGGCAAGGTTTGGCTGTCGGTGGCCGCTAGCCAGTCGTCAGTCGTCAGTCGTCGGTTGTCAGTAAGGTGCTGAAGACCGGCATCGGCGCCATCGTGCCGCCATTCCGCGTGATGGACGTGATCACCGCAGCCAACGCCCGAGAACGCAGCTTGGCGCCAGGCGCGCCCAAAATCCTGCGCCTGGAGGTCGGGCAGCCCGGCACCGGCCTGCCCGAAGGCGCCCGCCAGGCCGCCGCCGCCGCGCTCGCCGCCGGCGAGGTCATGGGCTACACAGAGGGCCTGGGCCGCCTCTCGCTCCGCCGCCGCATCGCCGCCCATTGCGCCGCCTGGTACGGGCTGGATATCGACCCGGCCAACATCGCCATCACCTTCGGCGCTTCCGGCGCCTTCCCGCTCGCCTATCTCGCCGCCTTCCACCCCGGCGACCGCATCGCCCTAGCCGCGCCCTACTACCCGCCTTACGTGAACATCGCGACAGCGCTCGGCCTTACCCCCGTCATCCTGCCCTGCGACCTCGCCACCGGCTTCCAGCCCACCATCGCCATGCTGGAAGCCCTGAACCCCCGCCCGCACGGCCTGATCCTCGCCAGCCCCGCCAACCCCACCGGCTCCATGCTGTTGCCCGCAGACCTCGCCGCCCTGGCTCGCTACTGCCACGAGAGCGGCATCCGCCTGATCTCCGACGAAATCTACCACGGTCTCACCTACGGCAAGGCCGCCGCCTCCGCCGCGCAATTCAGCCCCAGCGCGATCGTGATCAACTCCTTCTCCAAATACTTCTCGATGACCGGCTGGCGCGTCGGCTGGATGCTGCTGCCGGCGGACTTGGTCCGCACGGTGGAACGCCTGGCGCAGAACCTCTTCGTCTCGCCCTCGCATATCGGCCAGGTCGCCGCCGAAGCCGCCCTCGACTGCGCGGCCGAGCTCGAAGCCAACCGCGCCCGCTACGCGCAAGCCCGCGCGCTGATGCTGCGCGGCCTGCCCGCCGCCGGCTTTCCCGCCTTCTCGGCACCCGACGGCGCGTTCTACATCTACGCGGACATCGCCGGCCGGGCGCCTGACAGCGCCGCTTTCTGCGCCCGCCTGCTGGCCGAAGCCGGCATCGCCGCTACGCCGGGCTTCGATTTCGACGCCACGCGCGGCGGCGGCTTCTTCCGCCTCAGCTACTGCGCGAAACTGGCCGACATCGCGGATGCGATGGACCGGCTGCGCGAACTGGACAAATAGCCCCCCTTTTCAGCCAGTACGTCTTACCATATCAAAACCCGCACTTAGATGACGCCAGTACTTAAACAAAGGTTGCGTTGAATCATGAAACTGCTCGTGCCCGTAAAACGGGTCGTCGATTACAATGTGAAAGTCCGCGTGAAATCCGACAACTCCGGCGTCGAACTCAATGGCGTGAAAATGTCGATGAACCCGTTCGATGAAATCGCCGTCGAGGAAGCGGTGCGCCTGAAAGAAAAAGGCAGGACGACAGAGATCATCGTTGTCTCCATCGGCGTCACCCAGGCCCAGGAAACCATCCGCACAGCGCTCGCCATGGGTGCGGATCGCGGCATCCTGGTGGAAACGGACGCGGCGCTGGAACCGCTTGCCGTCGCGAAAATGCTTAAAGCGATCGTCGAGAAAGAAAGCATCGAGCTGGTCGTGATGGGCAAGCAAGCGATCGACGACGACATGAACGCGACCGGTCAGATGCTCGCCGCCTTGCTCGGCTGGCCGCAGGGCACCTTCGCCAGCAAGATCGAGATCGCGGAAGGCAACGCGACCGTCACCCGCGAAGTCGATGGCGGGCTGGAGACGATCTCGCTCACGCTGCCGGCGATCATCACCGCCGATCTGCGCCTGAACGAGCCGCGCTACGCTTCGCTGCCCAACATCATGAAAGCGCGCAAGAAGACCATCGACATCATCAAGCCGGCCGATCTCGGCGTCGATCCAGCGCCCCGCCTGACCACAATCAAAGTCACTGAACCGCCGAAGCGCGGCGCCGGCATCAAGGTCAAAACTGTCGCCGAGCTGATCGACAAATTGCGCAATGAAGCAAAGGTGATCCCATGACCGTCCTCGTCCTGATCGACGCCGATGACGCGGGGGTGAAGCAGCCGTCGCGCGCTGCCCTCGCCGCCGCCGCCAAGCTCGGCGGCGAAGTGCACGGCCTAGTCGCCGGCGCCGATGTCGCCGCCGCCGCCAAGGCCGCCGCGAAATTGCCGGGCGTGACGAAAATCCTGGTGGCTGACGGCTCGGCCTACGCGCATGCTCTGGCCGAGCCGATGGCGGCGCTGATTGCCGGCCTCGCGGACGGCTACACGCATGTCTTCGCCGCCGCCACCGCGGTCGGCAAAAACGTCATGCCCCGCGTCGCCGCGCTGCTGGACTGCCAGCCGATCAGCGACATCTCGGAGGTGCTGGACGCGGATACTTTCGTGCGGCCGATCTACGCGGGCAACGCGCTCGCCACCGTGAGATCCTCGGACACGAAAAAAATCGTCACCGTACGTGCCGCGAGCTTCGACCCGGTCGCGAATGAGGGAGGCTCCGCCACGATCGAGCCCGTCACCGCCGCCGCCTCGTCCGAGGATCGATCCCGCTACATCTCCGAAGAGCTTTCAAAAAGCGAGCGGCCGGAACTGTCCGCAGCGAAGATCATCGTCTCGGGCGGCCGCGGCATGCAGAACGGCGAGAACTTCACGCGGCTGATCGACCCGGTGGCGGACAAGCTCGGCGCGGCGGTCGGCGCCTCGCGCGCCGCCGTGGATGCCGGTTACGTGCCGAACGACTACCAGGTCGGCCAGACCGGCAAGATCGTGGCGCCCGAGCTGTACCTCGCCATCGGCATCTCCGGCGCGATCCAGCATCTCGCCGGCATGAAAGACAGCAAAGTTATCGTCGCGATCAATAAGGATGAGGACGCGCCGATTTTTGCCGTGGCGGATTATGGCCTGGTGGGTGATTTGTTCGCCCTGCTGCCTGAACTGGAAAAATCGCTCTGACGATCACCCGGATCGGGGTTATCGGCGCCGGGCTGATGGGCAACGGCATCGCCCATGTGGCGTTGCTGGCCGGCTACGACGTCACGTTGGTCGACGCGTTAGAAGCGGCGTTGCCGAAAGCGGTCGCCACCATGACCAAAAACATGGACCGGCAAGCAGCCAAAGGCGGGATCAAGGCAGAAGACCAGGCCGCGGCGCTTGCCCGCCTCACCACCACCGCCGACTACGCGGCACTTGCCGCCGCGGACCTGATCATCGAGGCCGCGCCCGAGCGCGAAAGCCTGAAGCGCGAGATCTACCAGGCGCTGCAGCCGCATCTTCGCGCGGAGGTCATCCTCGCGTCCAACACTTCCTCGATCTCCATTACCCGCCTGGCCGCGATGACCGACCGGCCTGCGCAGTTCATCGGCATGCACTTCTTCAACCCGGTGCCGGTGATGAAGCTGGTCGAGATCATCCGCGGCATTGCCACGGACGATGCGACGTATGAGACGATCTGTGGGCTCGCGGCCAAGCTGGGCAAAACCGTCGCGGGCGCGGAGGACGCGCCCGGCTTCATCGTCAACCGCATCCTCTGCCCGATGATCAATGAGGCGGTGTTCGCGCTGCATGAAGGTGTGGGCACCATCGCCTCGATCGACGCCGGCATGAAGCTCGGCGCCAACCACCCGATGGGCCCGCTCGAACTCGCCGATTTCGTGGGGCTGGACACGCTGCTGGCGGTCATGCGCGTGCTGCACGAAGGCTACGGCGACAGCAAATACCGTCCCTGCCCCCTGCTGATCAAATACGTCGAAGCCGGCTGGTACGGCCGCAAGTCCGGCCGCGGGTTTTATGACTACACTGCCACCCCGCCGACGCCGACCCGCTAGTCTTCCAGCACCGGTTCAACCCATCCTCGTCATTGCGAGCGAAGCAACCCATCTTTTGTAGAACAAACAGAGCCACGCTCCATGAACACGGCTTAAGACGCTTCCCGCGTTTGGAGGCTCCCGGGCAGCGACCAAGTCTCAAACACACCGTAACGAAATAACCGCCGAAAACCAACGAAATATAACTTACGAGTTCAAAACAACATATTAATCGCCCACCGCGTTGCGAAAACTATACTTTGTTATGCTAACTAACAGTAACTTCCTTACAAGAGTGTTTCACGTGAGACATTTTTGCCTTTCAAATCACCAGCGCCGCCCGCTGCCCCGCGATCCGCGCCCGGGCCTCCGCCTCATCCTCGTCAAACAATTCGGTCAGCTTGCGCATCATCGTGCCACCCAGCTCTTCGGCGTCCACGATCGTCACCGCCCGGCGGTAATACCGCGTCACGTCATGGCCGATGCCGATCGCGATCAGCTCCACCAGTTCGCGGCTTTCGATCTCGCGGATCACGTCGCGCAGATGCCGTTCCAGATAGTTGCCGGAGTTTACCGACAACGTACTGTCATCCACCGGCGCGCCGTCGGAAATCACCATCAAAATCCGCCGATGCTCCGGCCGGTTGGTCAGCCGCCGGTACGCCCAGAGCAGCGCCTCGCCGTCGATATTCTCTTTCAGCAAACCTTCGCGCAGCATCAGCCCGAGGTTTTTTCGCGCCCGCCGCCACGGCGTGTCGGCCGCCTTGTAGATGATATGGCGCAGATCGTTCAGCCGGCCCGGCGTCGCCGGCTTGCCGGCGGCGATCCAGTGCTCCCGGCTTTGACCGCCTTTCCAGGCGCGGGTGGTGAAGCCCAGCACCTCCACCTTCACCGCGCAACGCTCCAGCGTGCGCGCCAGAATATCCCCGCACATCGCCGCCACGGTGATCGGCCGGCCGCGCATGGAGCCGGAATTGTCGATTAGCAGCGTCACCACCGTGTCCCGGAAATCGGTGTCGCGTTCCCGCTTATAGGTCAGCGCCAGCAGCGGATCGACAATGATCCGGGACAGGCGGGCGGTGTCCAGCATGCCTTCTTCCAGGTCAAACTCCCAGGCCCGCGTCTGCTGCGCCAGCAGCCGGCGTTGCAGCCGGTTCGCGAGCTTGGCGACCACGGCGTGCAGATGTTGCAACTGCTGGTCCAGCTGCTGGCGCAAGCGGGACAGCTCCTCCGGGTCGCACAGCTCATCCGCGTCGATCTCTTCATCGAAGGCGCGGGTGAAGGCGCGGTAGGCGGTGTGCTCGTCGCCGCCGGCCGCGTTGCGGCGCTGCTGCGGGCCGGCAGGCGCCTCCTCCGCGGCCGCGGCGTCTTCGTCGCTCTCAGCATCCTCCGCGGCCTCCGGCTCGGCCGTCTCCGGCTCGCCGGTTTCCGGCTGCGCCGCCAGCGTGGCGTTCTCCTGCTCCTGGCTCTCGCCGTCATTGTCCTGGGTGTTGTCCTGCTGGTCGGTCTGCTCGCCCTCCTGCGCGTCGTCCTCGGCCTCGTCGACGGCGTCGCTCTCGGCTTCGGCGAGGTCCATGGCAGCCAGCAGCTTGCGGGCGGCGCGGGTGTAGCTGGGCTGGTCGGCGCGGCTGGTGGCCATTTCCGCTAGCGCCGCCTCCGCCTGGTCGCCCAGCGTGCCGCGCCACAGCTCTAGGATGGCCTGCGCTGAGTCCGGGATCGCCGCCGGGTCCATGCTTTCCCGCGCCAGCAACGACAGCGCGGTGACCAGCGGCAGTTGCTCGCGCTTGGTCATGCGGTCCAGCCCGTCGCCCTCGCACTCCTCGTTCAGCTTCCCGCGCAGGTTGGCGGAGACGCCGGCCATATGCGTGGCGCCGACGGCTTCCACCCGCGCCTGTTCCAGCGCGTCATAAGCTTCGCGCGCTTCGCGGGTGGCGGGCGCGCGGGCGGCGTGTACGGCGTCGTCATGATGGCGCAGGCGCAGCGCGATGGCGTCCGACGCGCCGCGCAGCTTTGCCATTTCCGCCGGCGCCAGCACGCGGGAAGGCGAGGGCAGGCGGGCGCGCCGGCCGGCCAGTCCGGAGGGTCCGGGCTGATACGCCACCTGCACGTCCGGTACCTGCGCGATTGCCCGGAGTGTGCTGGCGGTAGCACGTTTGAACGCCTCGCCGCGGCCTTGGTCGTCGGTGCTCATCGGCGCCTGATTATGCGAATTTGGGCGCCGGCGGCCCGCTCGGCAGCTCCTCGTTGAAGCAGCGCTGGTAGTACTCGCCGACCGTGCCGCGCTCCGCCTCGTCGCATTTGTTCAGGAAGGTAAGGCGGAAAGCGAAGCCGACCTCGCCGAAGATTTTGGTGTTCTCCGCCCAGGTGATCACCGTCCGCGGCGACATCACGGTGGAGATATCGCCGGCAATGAAGCCGGCACGCGTCAGGTCCGCCAGCGCCACCATGCTTTCGGTGCGTTTCTTCATCGCGGCGTCGGTCGTGGCGAGACCCAGCTTCGCCATTACGATCGCGACTTCCTGCGCGTGCGGCAGGTAGTTCAGCGTGGCGACGATGTTCCATCGATCCATCTGGCCCTGGTTGATCTGCTGCGTGCCGTGATACAGGCCAGTAGTGTCGCCGAGGCCGACAGTGTTGGCGGTGGCGAACAGGCGGAACGCCGGATGCGGGCGGATCACGCGGTTCTGGTCGAGCAGCGTGAGGCGGCCTTCGACTTCCAGCACACGCTGGATCACGAACATCACGTCCGGGCGGCCGGCGTCGTATTCATCGAACACCAGGGCGCAGGGGTGCTGCAGCGCCCAGGGCAGGATACCCTCCCTGAACTCCGTCACCTGCTTGCCGTCCTTCAGCACGATCGCGTCTTTGCCGATCAGGTCGATGCGGCTGATATGGCTGTCCAGGTTGACGCGGATGCAGGGCCAGTTCAGCCGGGCGGCGACCTGCTCGATATGGGTGGATTTACCGGTGCCATGATAGCCCTGGATCAGCACGCGGCGGTTGAAGGCGAAGCCGGCCAGGATCGCGAGCGTGGTCTCTTTGTCAAAGCGATAGGCCGGGTCCAGCTCCGGCACGTGTTCAGTGCGGACAGTGAACGCCGGAACGTCCAGATCCGCATCGATCCCGAACACCTCGCGCGCCTTCACCTTCACGTCCGGCACGGTGATGGCGGAGGTGGGATTGGTGCGGGGTTCGGCGAGTGCTGCGATATTGTTCATCAAAAAGTCCTGTTACCCGGCGCCAGACGGCGCGCCGGGATGATGCTGGGGCTGGGGTGCGGCCGGTTTCACGGTGAGTTTGGCACGAAGCGCCGCATAGGCAAGGTTGATGGTTTTCAGCATCTCCTCGGAGGCTTTGTCGCCGCCATTGGCGTCCGGATGGTGGCGCTTGGCCAGCGCCTTGTAGCGGGTTTTCACCTCCGCAAGGCTCACCGGCCAGGTCAGGCCGAGCACGGCTAGCGGCTCGCGCAGATCGGGCGGTGTGGTGGGGCGGGGCGGCGTTTTCGGGCGCGGCCCGAAGGCGAAGGCGTGCAGCTCCGCCTCCATCTGCGTCTCGGCATGAGAGTGTTGGCCGAGATGGCCGAGCGGCCAGCTGGGGCGCTGCCAGGAAGTGTCCGCGCGCAGCTGCGCCTCGATCTCCGCCTCCGACATGCCTTTGTAATAGTCCCAGCTGGCGTTGACTTCGCGCACATGGTCCAGGCAGAGCCAGCGGAAATGCGTGAGGTCGGTGCGGGATTTCGGCGCGCGGTACTCGCCGGCCGCGGCACAACCCGGCATCTCGCACGCCTGGCCCGGCGCGTTCGGGTCAGGTGCGTAGGCGCGCGGCTTGCGTTGCGGCTGCATCATGCCCCTAATGTGCGCTCTTGGCTTGAATTGGCAACACCGGGTTCGGCCGTGGATGAGGGTGGGGGATGATGAGCAGATATGACCGGATCGCCGAAGCACTGACCGCCGCCTTTACGCCCACGCTGCTGGAAATCGTGGATGAAAGCGCGAAACACGCGGGGCACGCGGCGCAGAAGGGGGTTGAGGGCGGGGAGACGCATTACGCGGTGACGATGGTGGCGGAGTCTCTCGCCGGCCTGTCCCGCCTGGCCCGGCAGCGGGCGGTGAATGATGCGGTGGCGAGGGAGTTTGAGACGGGGATGCATGCGCTGTCGTTGACGCTGCGGACGCCGGCGGAGGTTTAGCGGGAAGAAGTTTTGAACAGGAATAAGCGCGTAATTTGCGTACGCAAGGTGGGCGCTGCCGCCGGTAATTATCTAATACTCAAGGTTAGAAGTTCTTGAAACTGAAATGCCGTCAGCGGTCAAAAACAGGAGGATTGAACAACCGTCCCGTCGTGCTCCACAATCGTGTCACCGTGGTGCATAATTCAAAATTTCTGTACCATTCCCAAAGTGTCTATGAACAACGTCTGATACTTATCGGCTGTAGACTTATAGTCATCTAAAAAACGATCATACCTCTATGAAAACGGAGGAAAGAAAACAACTCGGAGCACGAATACGCGCACTTCGGGAAGCGCAGGAACTTTCACAAGAAAACCTCGCCGAAGCGGCCGATCTTCATCGCACATACATCGGCGGCGTTGAGCGCGGCGAACGAAACGTAAGCTTCGACAATATCATTCGGATAGCTCGTGCGCTCGAAGTAAAACTAGAGAGTTTTTTCAAGGGGATTGGCGAATGAGCCAACCCTCATCACCATTTTTTCATATTCCTGTCGACCGGTGGCCAGAAATCACAAAAAGGCTACTTGAGGAGTTTCCACTCAGCTTTGATGAAATTGTCGCGGCCGTCGAGAATGCATGGGATGAATTTTATCAATCGCGCATAGGAAGCGTAGGTTTGGTAATCGGTAGAGACATATTTTTGCCAGCTCAGGCGACCGGAGTGATTCTCGAGCGACTTGTTGCGGCCCACTTAGCAAAGCGGCACATTAATTGGAAAAGCGGTGTAACTAAAGTTGAGAAAGATGTCGTATGTATAGGAAACCCTCACTTTAGTTTCGAGATCAAGACTTCATCAAGTAAAAAGGGAGTCTATGGAAATCGAAGTACCGGGCACAGGGCGGACGGCCGTACAAAATATAGATCTGGCTATTATTTGATCGTTAATTACAAGAACCCCACCGAGGAAGACCCGATCCGTTCTTTGAGATTAATACGCTTTGGGTGGATAGACGACGAAGATTGGGTAGGACAAAGTAGTCCTGCAGGCCAGCAAGCTTCCATCGGCCGAGAGGTTACTGCGCTAAAAATTGTAACTTTGAAGGCCTTCACCGAAAGCTAGAGTTGGCTGACTCTTAACGTCATCCATTTCCTGACGAACCTGCTTAATTCGGCTCACGGAAGTTTCAATATAAGATTTGTTGATTTCGATTGCCACAACCTTACGACGGCTTCGAATGGCAGCTTCTATTGTTGAGCCAGAACCACTAAAGGGATCAAAAACAACATCGCCTTTATTGCTTGATGCAAGTATGATTCTCGAAACTAGGGCAATAGGAAATTGCGCAGGATGAGAGGTTCTCTCTTTTGAACTTCGGTTTTCACCAGAAGTAACTTTTGGGATTTGCCAGACATCTGAGGGATTTTTGCCTAAAGGATTGCACTTAAGCTTTCCGTTCTTCTTCTGGTTTGGGTACTTTACATCGGGATCGCGGACATCATCTAGGTTAAAAACATAATTGTCGGCATCTTTGACGTACCAAAGAAACTTTTCATTCCTCGGTGAGAAAAACAGGCGACCTGCAACGCCAGCCCCGTAATTCCAAACTATTTCCTGTATTAGGAAAAACGGAATTACATCCCAAAGCAAATAAGGGAGTGGAATTGCTTTAGCCTTACCATCAATCGAAATGTACCCTAGGTTTAGCCAAAGCGCTCCTTGGTGCGTCGTGCAGCGATGGACAAGTGAAATCCACTTCTGTGACCAAGTTAAATAGTCAGCAAGAGGTCGAATAGTTTCATATTCTTTACCAATATTATAAGGGGGCGACGTTACGGTAAGGTTAAAGGCACCCTCTACGTGGGTCATAAGGTCGAGGCTGTCTGCTTCGTACAAAAGTACATCATCGTCTTCATATGCAGGTTTTCCGAGTACAAGACGAACGGTAGAAAACTGCACGCTCATATTTTTAACCAACTCGACAACTGCTATCTATAGTCATCATACTCGCTCTCCGCACTAAGTCAACCTTGAAAGAATATATCGAGAATTGGCAAGGAAAGATGGTGCAAATATCAAGAATCATGCACCACAAGCTGAACAAAAGAACATCTGCAACTTCTGGTGCATATGTCCGGTGCAGGAGAGCAGGTGAGATGGTCAAAGTGCAGCGAAGCCCATCTATTCGGTTAAGATGGGATTGCCGCGCCGGCTTTGCCGGCTCGCAATGACGTTGCGACGCCGTGGTGTGAAGCAAATTGGGGTCTGGGGCCTCTCGGCCCCAGCCGCCGGAGGCTCTTGCTTACGACCGGCCGTAGGTGTCTTCGAATCTTACGATGTCGTCTTCGCCGAGGTAGGGGCCGGATTGGACTTCGATGACGGTGAGCGGGATTTTGCCGGGGTTTTCCAGGCGGTGGATGCAGCCGAGCGGCAGGTAGATGCTTTCGTTTTCGCGCACCAGTTTCACGTCCTCGTCGCAGGTGACGGCGGCGCAGCCGGCGACGACGACCCAGTGTTCGGCGCGGTGGTAGTGTTTCTGCAGCGAGAGTTTATGGCCGGGTAGCACCACGATGCGTTTGACCTGGAAGCGGTCGCCGTGGATCAGGCTTTCGTAGAAGCCCCAGGGGCGGTAGGTGCGGTTGTGCTGGTCGGCTTCCGGGCGTTTTTCCGCCTTCAGCCGTTCGACGATTTTTTTCACGTCCTGGGCGTGGTCTTTGTGCGTCACCAGCACCGCGTCCTGCGTGGTGACAACGATTAGGTCCCGCACGCCGAGCAGCGCCGTCACCACGCCGTCACTACGGGCGTAGCTGTTGGCGGAGTCTTCGATCACCACGTCGCCCAGCGCGAAATTGCCGGCGGCGTCTTTCTCCGCGATCTCCGCGAGTGCGGCCCAGGAGCCGACATCCGACCAGCCGATATTTGCCGGCACCACCGCGGCTTTGTCGGTCTTTTCGGCGATCGCGTAGTCCAGGCTGATGTCGGGCGCCATGGTGAAGGCGGCGTGGTCGAGGCGGATGAAGTCGAGGTCGGTCGTGCGCGCCTCCACCGCGGCGCGCACGGCGGCGAGCACGGCGGGGGCGTGGCGTTCCAGCTCCGCCAGCAGCGTGGCGGCGGTGAACATGAACATGCCGGAGTTCCACAGATTGCCGCCGGCGGCGAGCAGGGCGGCGGCCTGGCGGGCGTTCGGTTTTTCGATAAAGCGGTCGAGCTTGTAGGCGCCGGGCAGATTGGGCAGCGGCGCACCTTGCGCGATGTAGCCGTAGCCGGTTTCCGGTGACGTGGGGTGCATGCCGAAAGTGACGACATAGCCGGCGGCGGCGGCGGCGGCGGCGGCTTCCGCGGCTTTGGCGAGGGCGGCGAGGTCGGTAATCGCGCTGTCCGCGGCCATCATCCACAGCACCGCGTCCGGCGTTTCGGCGGCGACCAACAAGGCTGCGGCGGCGATGGCGGGGGCGGAGTTGCGGCCGACCGGCTCCAGAATGATGCGGGCGCGGTCGATACCGGCGTCGCGCAACTGTTCAGCGACCACGAAGCGGTGGTCCTGATTTGTAACGATGATAGGCGGCGCAAAGGCGTCGGATGTGGCGCGCAGTGCGGTATCGACCAGCATAGAGCGGTCCGAGATCAGCGGCCAGAATTGTTTGGGAAAGCTTTTGCGGGAGAGCGGCCAGAGCCTGGTGCCGGAGCCGCCGGAGAGAATGACGGGCACGATTTTGCCCGGTCTGCTCAAGGCGGCGGGGGTGGACGTCATGACACCTCTGGTTGTGCGGCTGGTACGTTACGGTTGTGCGGCAGTTAGCCGGGCGGGTTCGTGCTTGTCCAGCTTCGGTTCAGATGGCAACAGCCGGCGCGGCGCTAACCGATGAATTTGAGCAATGTGATGCCGACCGAAATGGCGGCGACCGTGCCGGCGATGATCACGCCGACCGGCAGGCCGAAGTAATGCGGGTTGCTGGGATCATGGTCGTGGTCTTCGTGCGGCGGCGGGTGGAACGGCGCGGGATGAGCGACATGCGCGGCCGGGTCGTGCGGCACCGCCGGCGCGGCGGCGGGCACGTCTTCCAGGCCAGGTGTGATCGGCGCCGGCGGTACGCCATCCGCCGCCAGTTGCGCGCCGGCGGTTTCCAGCACCGGGCCGGGCCTGGGGGTGGGCGCGACGATGGCGGCGAAGCGGGTGAAGAAGCTATCCACATATTGTCTTGCCGTGGCGCCCGGACTCTCTCCAATGATTTCGTCTGTGAGGGTGTAGCCGAGGCGGGTGGCGCCGGCCTCATCCGTCAAGGTAACTCTGGCTTTGCCGCTGGTGAAATCGGCGCCATCACCTTGGCCCGCGGCGGAAATGGTGTATCCGTTCGGCGGGTCGAGATCGGAGAGCAGCAGCTTGGCGTTTAATCGCGCCGCGTTCGTGCCCAGCTTCACGGCGGCGGTCGCTTTCATTTCGGTCTTGGAGATTTTTTCGATGGTTTCGCAGCCGGGAATGCAGGCTTTCAGGGTCGCCGGGTCTTGCAGCGCGTCCCACACTTTTTGCCTGGGGGCTTTGATTAGTCGTTCACCAGACAATTCCATAAAAACCGGGCTCCTGAAGTCTTTCAGCAAAGTACCGGGCTTGGGCTGATGGGGCAACTCGCGCTGGGTTTGCCGTTCGCCGGCGTGCTGCTGAGCTTCGCGGTGCTGCCGGGGCTGCTGCCGCGCTTCTGGCACCGGCGGATGGGGGCGGTGATCGGCGGCTGGGTCGTGCTCGCGATGGTGCTGCAGGCGCTGGCGGGCGGCGCGTTGCTGGCGGTGGCGGCACTGTGGCAGGTGACAGTGGCGGAGTTCATGCCGTTCATCTTTTTGCTCCTGGCGTTGTACGCGCTGGGCGGCGGTATTGCGATCATCGGCGGGCCATGGGGGCGGCCCTGGGGGAATTTGCTGCTGCTCGCCTTTGGCACGTTGCTGGCGTCTTTGATGGGGACCATTGGCGCGTCGCTGTTGCTGATCCACCCGCTGCTGGCCGCGAACGGGCACCGGCGGGAGCGGCGGCATCTGGTGCTGGCATTCATCATTCTGGTGGGCAATTGCGGCGGGGCGCTGAGCCCGCTGGGCGATCCGCCGCTGCTGGTGGGGTTTTTGCGGGGCGTGCCGTTTTTCTGGCCGGCGGCGCACTTGTTAGTGCCGCTGCTAGTGTTGGCGGCGCCGGTGCTGGCGCTTTGTTTTGGCGTCGATCTGTGGCTGGCGCGGGGTGAGGCGGCGCGGGAGCGCGCGCCGTTCCAGGTGCACGGCGCGCTGAATATTGTGCTGCTGGTGCTGCTGATGGCGGCGATTCCGGTGGAGGGTTTTTGGCATCCGGGACCGTTGCGGCTGTTTGGTGCGCACCTGCCTGGCGAACAGGCGGCGGTAACGCTGCTGGCGGCGGTGGTGACGATGATCTCCGAGGCGTTCACGCCGCGCGCGATCCGAGTGCGAAACCGTTTCGCCTGGATGACGATGCGCGAGATCGTGATTCTGTTTTTCGCGATTTTCGCGACGATCGGGCCGGTGTTTTTGTTGTTGAAACAGGCGAAGCTGGTGCAGGAGCCGGTGCTGTGGTTTTGGGCGTCGGGCATTTTCTCGGCGGTGCTGGACGCGGCGCCGACCTATCTGATTTTCTTCCAGGCTGCGGGCGGGGACGCGGCAAGGCTGACTGCGGGCTCGGGCAAGTTGTTGACCGCGCTGGCGGCGGGGTCGGTGTTTTTCGGGCCGGTAACGTATCTGGGCAATGCGCCGAATTTGATGATCCGGGCGATCGCGTCGCATCGCGGGGTGAGGATGCCGGGGTTTTTTGTTTATGCGGTGGTGATGAGCGGGGTGTTGGGGCCGGTGTTTTTGGTGATGACGTGGTTGTTTTTTCTTTAAGTCTCTACAGGAAGCCGTGGATGCAGGCGTTTGCCGGCATGATGGTGGTACGGATGATCGAACAATAGGATCAGGACGAATGAGAAGTTCATGTTCATTTAGGAAAAATCCTGCAATTGAACGGCAAGCTCTAGGTGTTGATTATCCCGGCTTCGGTTTGGCGGACTTTGGAAACGGTCTGGCCTTGAGCAACTGCCGCAACACTTCGTTGAAGACGATTTTCTCCTCGTTGCAGTCGCTCGGGTTAGAACTGAGATATTGGAGCATGAACGAAATCTTTCATCCTGATAAAGATGTCATGAGCAAATCTTTCTGCCCAAGCGTCGCTATAATTCTCAGTAAGGGGGAACTTGAGGCGCCTGTAAGCGGTGAGAGGCCACAGTACTTTTAATCCGGCGCTGCGATTTTCTTCCCGATACTTTTCAACCAAATGCCTGCTGGGACAAATGAAAATCTGAGTTAACAATGCACCTATGCCCATAGTTCCGATTTGAGTATTGAATATGGGAAGTCCATCGGAGATCTTCGGGAGGTCGGTGAATACAGATCGATCATATATTGCGACGTTGTGATACTGACGTCGCTTCATCCAATTAAAACCATCCTGGTTAGCCGCTAAAATTGTCCACGTTTCCGGTGGTCGTCTATTGTTTTTCAGGTACTCAAGATCGGCCTTAGTAACTGTCTTCTGAGAGAATGATATAAGCTCGGAAAGTATAAATATCAGACTAAGCCAGCCGGCCAACGTAACTTGCTCATCCTCTGTAAGTCGTCCACGAAAAGTTCCTAGAATGATTGGTTTGACAAATCTAATAACTTCATCCTCGAAGTCTTTCATCCAGCCGCCGTTGCAGGGATAACAGGCAATGTAAGGCTGTTGATCGAATATGTCTTTTTTGTGTGTTTGTGTTGACTCAACTCGCCCACCGGACGAGAGGTGAATACCGGACGCTTCAGAGTGATGGCTATAAAAACGTGGCGCAGTTGGTAATAGGTTATTTAACCACCTCGGCCAGATGTGTGTCTTTGTAAGAGGCGTCCCTCCGCAAAATGGACATTGGTCGAACTTACTCGGAGCAGGTGGTCGGTTAATTGTCTTCATCGCCACTCAATGTGGTTTTCTACTCAAGAGAAGCTTTGGCAATGTCTTTTGCCAGTAAATCCGCTACTAGGTGGGCGCCTGCCTGTAATCCGGCGCACGTCAATCTCCGCGCGGCCCTGGTCATCGGTACAGAGCAGCGCGGGTTATCAAAGCGGAAGTCAACTGCATAATAACCTTTTTTAAGAGACTAATTGCTTGTTACGCGGCCAGTGCTAATTCCAGCACATCTAAACCTTCGTTGATCAGGGCGTCGCTGGCAGTGAGCGGCACCAACAGGCGGATGGCGTTGGCGTAGACGCCGCAGGAGAGGAGGATCAGGCCGTGTTCGCGGGCGGTGGCGAGGACGCGGCGGGTGGCTTCGGGGTCTGGTTCGTCGGTGCCGCTCGTGGTGACCACGTCGAAGGCGATCATCGCGCCGGGGCCGCGGATGGCGGCGATGGGGATGGTGTTGTTGCGCCGCGAGATGGATTCCAGGCGAGATTTCATCTTCGCGCCGATCTGGTTGGCGCGCTCGATAAGATTTTCCTCGGCGATGATGTCGAGCACCGCGAGTGCGGCGGCGCAGGCGATGGGCGAGCCGGCATAGGTGCCGCCGAGGCCGCCGGGTTCGGCGGCGTCCATCACCGCGGCGCGGCCGATCACGCCGGAAAGCGGGAAGCCGCCAGCGAGGGATTTAGCGACGGTTATGATGTCCGGTTTGACGCCGGAATGTTCGATGCCGAACATTTTGCCGGTGCGGGCGAAGCCGGTTTGCACTTCGTCGACGACCAGCAGGATGCCGTGCTGGTCGCAAAGTTTGCGGAGTGCGACGAGCAGTTCGGTCGGCGCGGGGATGAAGCCGCCTTCGCCCTGCACCGGTTCCAGCACGATGCAGGCAGTGCGCTCCGGCTCGATATCGGCGCGGAACAGCATGGCGATGGCGCGCAGGCTGTCCTCCACCGTCACGCCGAACGGTTTGTGCGGGAAGGGGACGTGATAGACCTCGGACGGCATCGGGCCGAACTTCTTTTTGTAAGGCAGGACTTTGCCTGTCATCGCCATGGTGAGCATGGTGCGGCCGTGATAGCCGCCGGCGAAGGTGATGACGCCGGAGCGGCCGGTGGCGGCGCGGGCGATTTTCACGGCGTTTTCCAAAGCTTCGGCGCCGGTGGTGAAGAAAATGGTCTTGGCCGGACCCTCGATCGGCGCCAGCGCGTTCAGGCGCTCGGCGAGTTCGATATAGTTTTCATAGGGCGTCACCTGGAAGCTGGTATGGGTAAAGGCGTCCAGCTGCGCGGCGACGGCGGCCATGACTTTCGGGTGGCGATGTCCGGTGTTCAGCACCGCGATGCCGCCGGCGAAGTCTATATAGCGTTTGCCTTCGACGTCCCAGAGCTCGGCGTTCTCGGCGCGGGCGGCGAAGACCGGGTGTGCGCTGGCAACACCGCGGGGCACGGCGGCGTCGCGGCGGGCGAGGAGCTGTTCATTGGTGGACATCGGAAAATGCTCCTGGGGGTGGTTGTTCAGAATGAGGCGATGGAGGCGCGTTTGACAAATCCGGGTTCGGCGGGCGGCTCGGCGATGCGGTCGATGATGGTTTCCACCTCGGCCAGCGGCGGCCCGCGACGGCAGGTGCGGAGCGCTTCCTCGACCGCGGCGGTGTCGCCGGCGAGCAGCGCCTCCACGGCGTGGGTGCCGACATTGCGGACCCAGCCGGCGAGGCCGAGGCGGTGGGCTTCATCGACCAGCCAGTCGCGGTAGCCGACGCCGTGGACACGGCCGGTGATGATGAGGTGGGTCGCCTTCATGCGCGGCAGAGGACCATGAAGCGGGTAGCGACCGCAACATCGGCGGCGATGGCGGCGCGGCGGCAGGCGGCCTCTTCGTCCGCGCCCCAGCGGGATTCCTGCCAGAGCGCGTCCAGCTCCGCGAGCGCGCAGGCGGCTGCGGGGGTGAGGACGCCGGCGGCGACGGCGAGGCCGAGGATAAGGCTGCCGAGGGCGGGGATGATGACGCCGAGGCCCGCGAGGTCGGCGTCAGACAAGACGGTGAGGTCGGCGGTGAAGGCGGGCAAGGCGGCGGCGGGCTGGGTGATGGCGGTGATGCCGGGGCCGGTGACGAGGGTGACGCCAAAGCGCTGTTCGGCCCACTCAAGCCAGGGATTCCAGGCGGCGGCTTCTTGCGCGGCCAGCGCCGGGTCTTCGGCGCGGTAGCAGAGCAGGTCGTGCCGGCCATAGGCGGCGAGGTTGGCGATAGTCTGGCCGCGATGGGCGGGGATGCGGTGCCGGGCGGTGGCGGCGAGGCGGGTGAGCGGCAGATCGTCGGGCTTAAAGCTGGTCGGCGCCGCGGCCCATTCGGCGGCGATCGCGGCGGCCAGCGGTGCGAACGGCACCGCCAAATCGCCGCCCTCCGGCACAAGCAGCCTCTTGCCGTCCAGCAGCACGGCGTACCCGTCATCCCCCGCCGCCACCTCCGCCACGCGCCAAAACCGTTTCATACGCCCGAGATAAGCCGTTCGCGCCGGATCAGCGAGCGTCCGCGCCTTGTTAATCAGTAAGACTCACGCTAGACGCGCCCGCCTAAAGGTATCGGTTACGAGATCGTTCAAGAATTCGCTAGGCTGAGTCAGCTGGGGCGGCTGTCGAGAACCGGCGCGCAGCGTACTTAATGTATGGGAGCACCGGAAGCAGAGACAGCCGCCTCAGATGGCCAGCCTTGTAGAATTGTTGAGCAGTCTCGTAGGCGGGCGTGGTGAAATGGTAGACACGCCAGATTTAGGTTCTGGTGGCGCAAGTCATGGGGGTTCAAGTCCCTCCGCCCGCACCAACGCGCAATGAGGGATTAGGGAAGGTTGACGATGCAGGTAGTAGAAACGCTTTCTGACGGCTTGAAGCGCGGCTTCACGGTGACGGTGCCGGAGGGTGAGCTGGCCGAAAAGCGCGAGAAGCGGCTGACCGAACTCAGCCGCACCATGCAGCTGCCGGGCTTCCGGCCAGGCAAGGTGCCGATGTCGATGGTGCGCAAGCGCTTCGGCGAGGCGGTGAATGCGGAGATCGTGGAGGGCGCGGTGAACGATGCGTCCGACAAGTTGTTGGCGGAGCGCGGCCTGCGCCCGGCGACGCAGCCAAAACTGGAAGTGACGCGGCCGGGGCGGGATTCGGACCTGGAGTTCACCGTCGAGATGGAGGTGCTGCCGGACATCGTCGTTCCGGACCTTGCCGACATCGTGATCGAGAAGCCGGTGGCGGTGGTGGCGGAGGTTTCGGTTGACGAGGCGCTGGCCAAGCTGGCCGAGCAGCGAAAGACGTTCGAGCCGGTGGCGGAGCCGCGGCCGGCGGCGCCGGGCGAGCAGCTGACGGTGGATTTCACCGGCCGGATCGACGGGACGGCGTTCGAGGGCGGCGCGGCGCAGGATGTGGCGATCGTGATCGGCGGGTCCGGCTTCATCCCCGGTTTTTCCGAGCAGATGGAAGGTATGGCGCCGGGTGAAACGCGCACGATCGATGTGACGTTCCCCGAGGATTACGGCGTGAAGGCGCTGGCAGGCGAGCAAGCGCAATTTGAGATCGTGGCGAAGTCGCTGGGCGTGCCGGTTGTGCCGGCGGTGGATGAAGACTTCGCCAAGGCGATGGGGCAGGAGTCCGTGGCGGCGTTGCGCACGCAGATCAGCGAACAGATCGGGCGGGAGTATGCCCAGATGTCGCGGCTGAAGGTGAAGCGCGCGCTGTTGGACGCGTTGGCCGAGCGGGTGAAGTTCGCGCCGCCGGAGACGCTGGTGCAGGCTGAATTCAATGAAATCTGGCGGCAGGTGGAGCAGGAGAAGGCCGCTGGACGGGCCGATCCGGAGGATGCGGCAAAGGACGAGGCGACGCTGAAGGCCGAATACCGGGCGATCGCGGACCGGCGCGTGCGGCTGGGGCTGCTGGTGGCGGAGATTGGCCGAACCAATGAGGTTGTCGTGTCGGACCAGGAGCTGCAACAGGCGATGTTCGCCGAGGCGATGAAGTACCGCGACCAGGCGATGCAGGTGGTGGAGTTCTTCCGCAAGAACCCGCAGGCAATGGAGCGGTTCCGCGGGCCGATTTTCGAAGACAAGGTGGTGGACCACGTGCTGGAGAAGGTCACGCTGCAGGAAAAGACCGTGACGCCGGAAGAACTGGCCGCTGATCCGGAAGGTGATCAGCCGACTGACGACTAGCGACTGGCGACTGGCACTGGACTCAGGGCGCTGAACGACTACTTTAAGTCATGACGTCTGGTTCGCCCGCGCCGCGGCCTTTTGAGGCGCGGCCCGGTCACGGGGTTGGCGGTTACTCGTTTTGAGGAATTCATCCAATGTGGGATCGGGATCCGGTCGAAATCTATAATAACAACCTGGTGCCGATGGTGGTCGAACAGACCGCGCGGGGCGAGCGTTCCTATGACATCTATTCGCGGTTGCTGAAGGAGCGAATTATTTTCCTGACCGGGCAGGTTTATGACCAAGTCTCGGCGCTGCTCTGCGCGCAGCTGCTGTTTCTGGAAAGCGAAAACCCGAACAAGGAAATTTCTTTTTATATCAACAGCCCGGGCGGCGTGGTGTCCTCCGGCCTCGCGATTTACGACACCATGCAGTATATTCGCAGCCCGGTTTCCACCGTCTGCGTTGGCCAGGCGGCGTCCATGGGCAGCCTGTTGCTGGCGGCGGGCGAGAAGGGCAAGCGGTTCGCGCTGCCGAATGCGCGGGTGATGGTGCATCAGCCGTCGGGCGGGGCGCAGGGGCAGGCGACCGAAATCGAGATCCAGGCGCGCGAGATACTCAATCTGCGGCGCCGGCTGAACCAGATCTACGTGGATCATACCGGCCAGCCCCTGGAAGCCATCGAGGCCAAGCTGGAGCGGGATTCGTATATGTCCGCCGAAGAAGCCAAAGAGTTCGGCATCGTTGACGACGTGGTGAAGAACCAGCCGCTGATCAGCGATGACCGGCCGGCCGTGGCAGTGGAAGACAAGCCAGTAATGTGATCCGGCGCGCCTGGCGGCCGGTTTGGCCGCCGGGTGCGCCTTTCACGGTTTGGCAACCGCGGCGGCTCAGCTTGAGCGCTGGAGGTCGGCCGGCATCGTCCAACGTGGTGCTTTCTGGGCTAAGTCATTGTTTTCGTTTTGGTACGCGCGTCCTAGGCCGGCCTGCTTGTGCCCGTATCGGGTTGGGGTCTAGTCTTTAATCTATTGTTCGCGCTGTCGGAGTGGTTATGAGCAGCAAATCGAGTGACACGAAGAACACGCTGTATTGTTCGTTCTGCGGCAAGTCGCAGCACGAGGTCCGCAAGCTGATCGCCGGGCCAACTGTGTTCATCTGTGACGAATGTGTCGAATTGTGCATGGATATCATCCGCGAGGAGCATAAGACGCATTTGGTGAAGTCCCGCGACGGCGTGCCGACGCCGCGGGAAATCTGCAAGGTGCTGGACGATTACGTGATCGGGCAGAGCCACGCGAAGAAGGTGCTCAGCGTGGCGGTGCATAACCATTACAAGCGGTTATCGCACGCCACGAAGAACAATGACATCGAGATCGCCAAGTCCAACATTATGCTGGTGGGGCCGACCGGCTCCGGCAAGACGCTGCTGGCGCAGACCTTGGCGCGCATCCTAGACGTGCCGTTCACCATGGCGGATGCGACCACACTGACCGAAGCCGGCTATGTCGGCGAGGATGTGGAGAACATCATCCTGAAGCTGCTGCAAGCCGCGGATTACAACGTGGAGCGGGCGCAGCGCGGCATTGTGTATATCGACGAGGTCGACAAGATCAGCCGCAAGTCGGACAATCCGTCAATCACCCGCGATGTCAGCGGCGAGGGCGTGCAGCAGGCGTTGCTTAAGATCATGGAGGGGACGGTCGCCTCCGTGCCGCCGCAGGGTGGCCGCAAGCATCCGCAGCAGGAATTCCTGCAGGTGGACACCACCAACATCCTGTTTATCTGCGGCGGCGCTTTCGCGGGGCTGGAGAAGATCATCAGCCAGCGCGGCAAGGGCTCCGGCATCGGCTTTGGCGCCGATGTGCGCAGTCCGGATGAGCGGCGAACTGGCGCAATTCTGCGTGACGTGGAGCCGGAGGATCTGTTAAAATTCGGCCTGATCCCGGAGTTTATCGGTCGGTTGCCGGTGGTGGCGACGCTGGATGACCTCGATGAGAGTGTCTTGATCGAGATTCTGACCAAGCCGAAAAACGCGCTGGTGAAGCAGTACGGCCGGCTGTTTGAGATGGAAGGGGTTAAGCTCAGCTTCAACGAAGAGGCGCTGAAGGTGGTCGCCAGCCGGGCGATCAAGCGCAAGACTGGGGCGCGGGGCCTGCGCTCCATCATGGAGAGCATCCTGCTGACCACGATGTTCGACCTGCCGGGGCTGGATGGGGTGGATGAGGTGGTGATCAGCGGCGAGGTTGCCGAAGGCCGGGCAGAGCCGCTGTTTCTATACTCGGAAGTCCGGGCCGATACCGCCTCTTAGGCGCTGCGGCTTATCAGGCCGCTTGCCTGGGCCGTCGGGGGCTGGGCTTGTTGAGGCCGGAGGTGTTGCCGATATGACGAAGGTGGCCGGATCATCCGGCACCGTGGCCTGTGCCGATCCGGGCAGGCTGGATGAAGGAAAAAACGATGTCTGACACTGAACAAGTCGTGAAGACGCCGGAGACACTGGCGGTGCTGCCGCTGCGGGACATCGTCGTGTTCCCGCATATGATCGTGCCGTTGTTTGTGGGGCGCGAAAAATCCGTGCGCGCGCTGGAAAGCGTGATGAAAGAGGACAAGCAGATCCTGCTGGTGGCGCAGAAGAACGCCGCGCAGGACGATCCGGCGGCCGAGGATATCTACAAGGTCGGCACCGTTTCGACGATTCTGCAATTGCTGAAGCTGCCGGACGGCACGGTGAAAGTGCTGGTCGAAGGCATCAAGCGTGCGCGCATCACCGGTTTTAAGGAAACAGAAGAGTATTTCGAGGCGTTCGCCGAGCCGATCGCGGCGAAAAGCGATGACGGTAAGGAGGTCGAGGCGCTGGGGCGCACGGTGGTTTCGCAGTTCGAGCAATATATCAAGCTGAACAAGAAGATCGCGCCGGAGGTGCTGGTGTCGGTCAACCAGATTGACGATCCGTCGAAGCTCGCGGACACGGTGGCGAGCCATCTGGGGCTGAAGATCGCCGACAAGCAGGAATTGCTGGAGATCGAAGGCACCGGCGAGCGTCTGGAGCGCGTGTTCAACCACATGGAGTCCGAGATCGGGGTCCTGCAGGTCGAGAAGAAGATCCGCACCCGCGTGAAGCGGCAGATGGAGAAGACGCAGCGCGAGTACTACCTGAACGAGCAGATGAAGGCGATCCAGAAGGAGCTGGGTGAAGGCGAGGACGGCAAGGACGAGACCGCCGAGCTGGAAGCGAAGATCAAGGCGACCAAGCTCTCCAAAGAAGCGCGTGAAAAGGCGATGGCGGAGCTGAAGAAGCTGCGCAGCATGAGCCCGATGAGCGCAGAGGCGACGGTGGTGCGCAATTATCTGGACTGGATCCTGGGCATCCCGTGGAAGAAGCGCAGCAAGATCAAGAACGACGTGATCGAGGCCGAGCGCGTGCTGAACGAGGATCATTACGGCCTGGAGAAGATAAAGGAGCGGATCGTCGAGTATCTGGCGGTGCAGTCGCGCAGCCCGAAACTGCGCGGCGCGATCCTGTGCCTAGTCGGGCCGCCGGGCGTGGGCAAGACCTCGCTAGGCAAGTCGATCGCGAAAGCCACGGGGCGCAACTTTGTGCGGATGTCGCTGGGCGGCGTGCGGGACGAGGCGGAAATCCGCGGCCATCGGCGGACTTATATCGGCTCCATGCCCGGCAAGATCGTGCAGGGCATGAAGAAGGCGAAAACCTCCAATCCGCTGTTCCTGCTAGACGAGATCGACAAGCTCGGCGCCGATTGGCGGGGCGATCCGTCCTCGGCTTTGCTGGAGGTGCTGGACCCGGAGCAGAACGCGACCTTCGCCGACCATTATCTGGAGGTCGATTACGATTTGTCCGACGTGATGTTCGTCACCACCGCCAACAGCCTGCGCATGCCGCAGCCGTTGCTGGACCGCATGGAGATCATCCGCATCCCGGGCTACACCGAGGATGAAAAGGTGGAGATCGCCAAGCGCCATCTGGTCGCCAAGCAGGCCGAGGCGCATGGGCTGAAGAAAGAGGAGTGGTCGGTTTCTGACGATGCGCTGCATGAGCTGATCCGCACTTATACGCGCGAGGCCGGCGTGCGGAACCTGGAACGCGAGATCGCCAACCTGGCGCGCAAGGCGGTGAAGGAAATCGTCACGACAAAAACCAAGCGCGTCACCATCACCAAGAAGAACCTCGAGAAGTTCTCCGGCGTGCCGAAGTTCCGGTATGGCGAGACCGAGGCGGAGGATATGGTGGGCGTGGTCACCGGCCTCGCCTGGACCGAGGTGGGCGGCGAGATTTTAACGATCGAGAGCGTGCTGCTGCCGGGAAAGGGCGCCATCAAGCAAACCGGCAAGCTAGGCGACGTGATGCAGGAGAGCGTGCAGGCGGCGTATTCCTACATCCGCAGCAAGGCGACGCAGTTCGGCGTGAAGCCGCCATTCTTCGACAAGCGCGACATCCATGTGCACGTGCCGGAAGGTGCAACGCCGAAGGATGGGCCGTCGGCCGGCATCGCGATGGCGACCTCGATTGTCAGTGCGATCACCGGCATACCGATCCGCCGGGACATCGCGATGACTGGCGAAATCACGCTGCGCGGCCGCGTGCTGCCGATCGGCGGCTTGAAGGAGAAGCTGCTTGCGGCGTTGCGCGCCGGGATTACCACCGTGCTGATTCCGAAGGATAATGAGAAGGATCTGATCGAAATCCCCGCCAACGTGAAGAAGGGGCTAACGATTATTCCGGTGTCGCACGTGGATGACGTCATCGGGCTGGCGCTGGCGCGTAAGCCGGAGCCGATTGACTGGGAAGAGAAACCCGATGAGATCGCCGCGGCGGTGGAAAGCGTCCCGGCGTCCCGGCTGCCACACTGACGTCGTAGGGTAATATGGCTCAAAGTCGAAGCGCGTAGCGGTTCGACTGAGTCATGAAATTGCTCGTTAAAACAAGGGATAGAGTGTGATGAGTGACAGCCCATCACACTCTAGTTTGACGGATAATGAGCAAGTTCGGTACGCTACCGGGCTTGTTCATTTCTAAGTGCTGCATCCAGGGGTTGAACAGGGCCTTGTGTGAACATAATCAGGGAGTTCCTAAGTGAATAAAATGGATTTGATCACCGCTGTGGCGGAAGAAACGGACTTGTCCAAAGCCAAGGCGACAGAGGTTGTCGACGCGGTGTTCGGCGCGATCGAGGGCTCGCTGAAAAAGAAGGACGAGGTCCGGCTGGTCGGCTTCGGTACGTTCGTCACCGCGGCGCGCGAGGCCTCCAAAGGGCGTAATCCGCGGACCGGCGAGGAGATCAACATCCCGGCATCGACCTCTATCCGTTTCAAGCCCGGAAAGACGCTTAAGGACGCTGTGAACTAGCACCCGCGCGGGGGTCAACTCACGGGCGGTTAGCTCAGCGGTAGAGCGTCTCGTTTACACCGAGAGGGTCGGCGGTTCGAAACCGTCACCGCCCATACCTGTCTCCTTGACGCTGCCCCGTCTTCTTGACGCTTGAAGACCGGCACTTTACACCGCGCCACCGGGCACGATTAAGGTTGCGTTCGGAGTTTGCGGGTGTAGCTCAGTTGGTTAGAGCGCCGGCCTGTCACGCCGGAGGTCGCGGGTTCGAGCCCCGTCACTCGCGCCACTTGGTCGGCGGCTGAAAACTCATAACAGTGATGCGGGCCTGCGGCGCGGCTTGACCTTGCCGTGTTGCGGTGCGACATCGCGGGGACTGTTCGGCGATCTGGTTACCTGTTGAGGTTCTCAAGGAGACGCGCGATGCACCCGGTTCTCAGCGTCTATTTTCCGATTCTGGTGTTTGTCGGCATCGCCGCCTTGATCGGCGTCGCGTTCATCGCGGGCTCTTTGCTGGCGGCGCCGAGCCGGCCTTATGCGGCGAAGCTATCCGCCTATGAATGCGGCTTTGAGCCGTTCGGTGATGCGCGGCGGCGCTTCGATGTGCGGTTCTATCTGGTCGCGATCCTGTTCATCATTTTCGACGTGGAGATCGCGTTTCTGTTTCCCTGGGCGGTCAGCCTGTCGCGCATCGGTCTGACCGGCTTTTTTTCTATGCTGGCATTCCTTGGCGTTCTGACCGTCGGATTTATCTATGAGTGGAACAAGGGCGCGTTGGATTGGGAATAGCGGCATGAACAGCGACACGGCGGCGTCTTCGCTCGCCCCGCCTTCACTTGTCTGGAACCGCGAGGAATTGCCGCAAGGGTCCGCGCAAGACGCGGTGATCCGCGGCATCACTGGCGAGATTGCAGGCAAGGGCTTTATCGTTGGCAATATGGACAAGCTGGTGAACTGGGCGCGCACCGGCAGCCTGTGGCCGATGACCTTTGGCCTGGCCTGCTGCGCGGTGGAGATGATCCACGCTTATATGCCGCGTTATGACCTCGACCGGTTCGGCGTGATCCCGCGCGCCAGCCCCCGTCAGTCCGATGTGATGATCGTGGCGGGCACGCTGACCAACAAGATGGCCCCAGCTTTGCGCAAGGTTTACGACCAGATGCCCGAGCCGCGCTGGGTCATCTCCATGGGCAGCTGCGCCAATGGCGGCGGGTACTACCATTACTCATACTCGGTGGTGCGCGGTTGCGACCGGATCGTACCGGTGGACGTATACGTGCCGGGCTGCCCGCCAACCGCGGAAGCGCTGGTATACGGGATCTTGCAGCTGCAGAAGAAAATCCGGCGCACCGGGACGATCTTGCGTGGCTGAAGACGCAGCCGCGGCGGCGGTGCAGGACGCGCCGGCGGATGGCGCATTGGCGGCGTTGGTCGCGTTGCCGGGCGTGACCGCGGCGCGCCGGGAGATTGGGCAGCTGGTGCTGGAAGCGGAACGCGTGTCAGTGCTTGTTTTGCTGCGCCGGCTGCGCGAGGAGTTTGCGTTTGAGCAGGTGATGGATATCTGCGGCGTCGATTTCCCGGAGCGGGCGGCGCGGTTCGACGTGGTGTACAATCTGCTTTCCGTGACACGCAATCAACGCGTGCGGGTGGTGGCGGCGGTAGCGGAGGGCGAGCTGATGCCCTCGATCTCCGGCCTGTGGCCATGTGCGACCTGGTGGGAACGCGAGGTGTGGGACCTGTTCGGCATCGGCTTCGAGGGCCTGGCGGATCATCGCCGCATCGTCACCGATTACGGCTTCGAGGGTCATCCGCTGCGCAAGGATTTTCCGCTGACCGGCTATGTCGAAGTGCATTACGACGAAGAGCGCAAGGCGGTGGTTTACGACAAGGTGAAGCTGACGCAGGAGTTTCGCAATTTCGATTTCCTCTCGCCGTGGGAAGGCATGACGACGTTGCCGGGCGACGAGAAAGCGGAGTTGCCGAAGCGATGAGCGCGCCGTTAAGCCAGGCGGCGGGCAATTTGCAAACGCTGGAGATCGACAGCCACACCATTAATTTCGGGCCGCAGCATCCGGCGGCGCATGGCGTGCTGCGGTTAATCCTGGAAATGGACGGCGAGATGGTGGCGCGCGCGGACCCGCATATCGGGCTGCTGCACCGGGGCACCGAAAAGCTGATCGAATACAAGAGCTACATGCAGGCGGTGCCGTATTTTGACCGGCTGGATTACGTCTCGCCGATGTGTTGCGAGCATGCCTTTGCGCTCGCGACCGAAAAACTGCTGGGCGTGCAGGCGCCGGAGCGGGCGCAGTGGATTCGGGTGATGTTTTCGGAAATCACGCGCGTGCTGAACCACCTGCTCAGCGTCGGCAGTTTCGCGCTGGATGTCGGCGCGCTGACGCCGGGGCTTTGGGGCTATGAAGAGCGCGAAAAGCTGCTGGAGTTTTATGAGGCGGCGTCGGGCGCGCGCTTTCACTCCAACTATTTCCGGCCAGGCGGCGTGGCGCGCGATCTGCCGGCAGGGCTGGTTGAGGAAATCGCTGCCTGGGCGGAGGTGTTTCCGAAATTCGTCGATGATCTGGAAGGGCTGCTGACCGGCAACCGCATCTGGAAGCAGCGCACGGTGAATATCGGCGTGATCGACGCGCGGGACGCGCTGGCTTGGGGATTTTCCGGGCCGAATTTGCGTGCGTCAGGCGTGGCGTGGGACCTGCGGCGGGCGCAGCCTTATGACACTTATGCCGAGGTGGAGTTCGATGTCCCGGTCGGCAAGCACGGCGATTGTTATGACCGGTATCTGGTGCGGCTGGCCGAGATGCGGGAGAGCGTGAAAATCATCAAGCAGTGCCTGGCGAAGATGAAACCGGGGCCGGTGAAGTTGCAGGACAGGAAAATCACGCCGCCGATGCGGAGCGAGATGAAGGTTTCGATGGAGGCGCTGATCCATCACTTCAAGCTGTTCACCGAGGGTTATCACGTGCCGGCCGGCGCTACCTATACAGTGGTAGAAGCGCCAAAAGGCGAGTTCGGCGTTTACCTGATTTCCGATGGCACCAACCGGCCCTATCGGTGCAAAATTCGTAGTACCGGCTTTTCGCATCTGCAGGCGATCGACCGGCTGGGCCGCGGGCATATGCTGGCCGATATCGTCGCGATTATCGGCTCGCTCGATATCGTGTTTGGCGAGGTAGATCGGTGAACATGCAGGCGGAAACGGGCGAGTTCCATTTTGATGAGCTGGCCGAAGCGGAGGTCGCGCGGAGCGTGGCGCGTTATCCGGCGGGGCGGCAGGCGAGCGCGGTGAGCCCGTTGCTGGACATCGCGCAGCGGCAGATGGGGCGGCTGACCGGCTCCGCCTGGTTGCCGCGCGCGGCAATGGACGTGGTGGCGGCGCGGCTGGGCATGGCGCCGGTGCGGGTTTATGAAATTGCCACGTTTTATTCGATGTTCAACACGCGGCCGGTGGGGCGGTATCATGTCCAGATTTGCACCACCACGCCATGCTGGCTGCGCGGTTCGGACGATGTGGTGGCGGCGTGCAAAAAGGTTTCCGGCATTGCCGCGTTCGGCGAGACCAGCGCCGACAAGTTGTTCACGATGAGCGAAGTCGAGTGCCTCGGCGCCTGCGTGAACGCGCCGATGGTGCAGATCAACGACGATAATTATGAGGACCTGGATGGGCCGCGCACGGAAAGACTGCTGGCGGGTCTAAAGGCGGGCGGGCCGCTGCCGCCGGCCGGCTCGACCGCCGGCCGGCATGGCAGCGAACCGGAGGGTGGGCGCACCGCGCTGTTGCAACCCGCGGGCACGGAAGAGTGAGACGATGCTGAAAGACGCTGACAGGATCTACCAGAATTTGTATGGCCAGGGTGATTGGCGGCTGGCCGGCGCCAAGGCGCGGGGCGACTGGGACGGCATCGGCGCGATCTTGGCGCGCGGGCGGGACGCGGTGGTCGAGGAGGTGAAGGCTTCAGGCATGCGCGGACGGGGCGGCGCGGGCTTTCCGACCGGGCTGAAATGGTCGTTTATGCCCAAGCAGAGCGACGGGCGACCGAGTTATCTTGTGGTCAATGCCGATGAAAGCGAGCCCGGCACCTGCAAGGACCGCGACATCATGCGCAACGAGCCGCAAAAGCTGGTTGAGGGCTCGCTGATAGCGGGCTTCGCGATGGGCGCGCACACCGGCTTTATCTATATCCGCGGCGAGTATGTGGCGGAGGCAGAGCGGTTGCAGGCGGCGATCGATGAAGCCTATGCGGCGGGCTTGATCGGGCCAAACGCGGCCGGCTCTGGCTGGGACTTCGACCTGTTCCTGCATCGCGGCGCGGGCGCGTATATTTGCGGCGAGGAGTCGGCGCTGTTGGAAAGTCTGGAGGGCAAGAAGGGCATGCCCCGGATGAAGCCGCCTTTCCCGGCGGCGATGGGGCTGTATGGCTGCCCGACTACTGTGAATAACGTGGAGACCATCGCCGGCGTGCCGACGATTTTGAGGCGCGGACCAGCGTGGTTTTCGGCATTGGGGCGGCCGAAGAATTCGGGCACGAAGATTTTCTGCATCACCGGCCACGTGAACCATCCTTGCAATGTCGAGGAGGAACTCGGCGTGCCGATGCGCGAGCTGATCGAGACACATGCCGGCGGCGTGCGCGGCGGGTGGGAGAATTTACAGGCGGTGATCCCGGGCGGCGCGTCGATGCCGATTTTGACCAAGCAGGTCTGCGACACGGTGCTGATGGATTTCGATAGTCTGAAGGATGCGCGCAGCGGGCTGGGCTCCGGCGCGGTGATCGTGATGGATAAGTCGGCCGACGTGATCAAGGCGATCTGGCGGCTGGCGAAGTTTTTCAAGCATGAGAGCTGCGGGCAGTGCACGCCGTGCCGCGAAGGCACAGGCTGGATGATGCGGATGATGGCGCGGCTGGTCGAGGGCAGCTGCGAGCTGGCTGAAGTGGATCTGCTGGAGCAGGTGACGAAGCAGATCGAGGGCCACACCATCTGCGCGTTTGGCGATGCGGCGGCGTGGCCGATCCAGGGGTTGCTGAGGAATTTCCGGCCGCTGGTGGAGCAGCGGATCGCCGATTACCATCGCGCGGCGTTGCCCGTGGCGGCGGAGTAGCGTCATGGCGAAAGTCACGGTCGACGGCGTGGAGATCGAGGTTGCGAACGGCTCCACCGTGCTGCAGGCGGCGGAGGCGGCGGGCAAGGAGATCCCGCGGTTCTGTTATCATGAGCGGCTGTCGATCGCCGGCAACTGCCGGATGTGCCTGGTCGAGATCGAGAAAATCCCCAAGCCGGTGGCGTCCTGCGGGCAGCCGGTGGCAGACGGCATGGTGATCAAGACCGACACCGAGATGGTGCGCCGCGGCCGCCGCGGGGTGATGGAGTTTCTGCTGATCAACCACCCGCTGGACTGTCCGATCTGCGACCAGGGTGGCGAGTGCGATCTGCAGGACGAGGCGGTGAGCTACGGCCGCGACCATACGCGCTATGACGAGGCGAAGCGCGCGGTGAGCCAGCCGGATTGGGGGCCGCTGGTGAAAACCACCATGACCCGCTGCATCCATTGCACGCGCTGCATCCGCTTCATGTCAGAGGTCGCCGGCGTGCCGGAGCTGGGCGCGATGCAGCGTGGCGAAAGCATGGAGGTGGGGATGTATGTGGAGGGCGCGCTGAGCAGCGAGCTCTCCGGCAACATTATCCATCTATGTCCCGTGGGTGCGCTGACCGCGAAGCCGCATGCGTTCGCATATCGGTCCTGGGAGTTTGGCAAGACCGATGGCGTGGACGTGCTGGACGCGATGGGCTGCAACATCCGGCTGGACGCCCGGGGCGGCGAGGTGTTCCGGATTTTGCCGCGGGTGAATGACGATGTGAACGAGGAGTGGCTGGGCGATAAGTCGCGCTTTTCGGTGGACGGGTTGAAGCGGCGGCGGCTGGACCGGCCGTGGCTGCGCGAGAACGGGCGTTTGCGGGCGGCGAGCTGGGAAGAGGCGTTCGCGGCGATCGCAACGCGGGTGAAGGCGGCCCCGGCGGCGGGGATCGGTGCGATCGCCGGTGATCTGTGCGATGTCGAGAGCATGTTGGCGCTGAAAGAAATGATGGCGGCGCTGGGCTCGGCGAACATCGACTGCCGGCAGGATGGCGCGGTTTATGATGTGTCGCGGCGGGCGTTTTATGCGTTCAACACCACGATCAACGGGATTGAGGAAGCGGACGCGTTGCTATTGATCGGCGCGAATCCGCGGCGGGAGGCGCCGGTGTTGAACGCGCGCATTCGCAAGCGCTGGACGACCGGCCGGTTGGCGGTGGCGAGCATCGGCGTGGCCGAGGAGCTGACTTACGCGGCGACGCATCTGGGTTCGGACGCGGCGGTGATCGAGGAGTTGCTGGCGGGGACGCATCATTTCGCCGACGTGTTGAAGACGGCGAAGCGGCCGATGCTGATTTTGGGTGCCGCGGCGCTGGCGCGGCCGGATGGCGCGGCGCTGCACGCGGCGGCATGGAAACTGGCGATACAGTTCAACATGCTGAACGCGGAATGGCATGGCTTCAACGTATTGCAGCGGGCAGCGGCGCGGACTGGCGGGCTGGATATGGGGTTTGTGCCGGGGCCGGGCGGCAAGAGCACCAAGGAGATGCTGTGCGGCATGGATGTGTTGTGGTTGCTGGGGGCGGATGAAATCGCGGCGTCTGCGATCCCGCGCGAGACGTTCGTGATCTATCAGGGGCATCACGGCGATGCCGGCGCGGCACGAGCGGATGTGATTTTGCCGGGGGCGGCCTATCCCGAGAAAGAGGGGCTGTACGTGAACCTGGAGGGCCGGGCGCAGCAGAGTTTCCAGTCGGTGAAACCGCCGGGCGATGCGCGCGAGGACTGGCGGATTTTGCGAGCGGTGAGCGCCTATCTGGGGCACGCATTGCCTTATGACACGCTGCCGCAGTTGCGCGCGCATCTGGCGGCGGTGAATCCAGTGTTTGGCGAGATTGGCAGCGTGCGGCGGCTAGCGGGGACGGATACTAGCAAACCTGCAGGCGCGGGCGTGGTTGACGCCGCGCCGTTCGCGGTGCCGATGCCGAATTATTATCAGACCGACCCGATCAGCCGGGCGAGCCCGACGATGGCGGCTTGCGTGGCCGCGCATGTGGCGCCCCTGGCCGAGGCTGCGGAGTGAACGGATTTTTCCAAACCGGCTTCGGGGTATTGGTGCTGACGCTCGCGCAGTCGCTGGCGCTGATCGTGCCGCTGCTGATCGGCGTCGCGTATCTGACGTTCGCCGAGCGGAAGGTGATGGCGGCGATCCAGTTGCGCAAAGGCCCAAACGTGGTGGGGCCGTTCGGGCTGTGGCAGCCTTTCGCCGACGCGATCAAAATGCTGTTCAAGGAGACGGTGATCCCGACCGGCGCCGACCGGCTGCTGTTTCTGCTGGCGCCGATGATCACGTTCGGGCTGGCGGTGGTGGCCTGGGCGGTGATCCCGGTGAACAATCATTGGGCGATCGCCAACATCAATGTCGGCGTGTTGTATCTGTTCGCGATTTCCTCGCTCAGCGTCTATGGGATTATCATCGCGGGCTGGGCGAGCAATTCCAAATACGCATTTCTGGGCGCGCTGCGCAGTGCCGCGCAGATGGTGTCCTACGAGGTGTCGATCGGCTTCGTGATCGTCACGGTGCTGCTGTGCGTGGGCAGTTTGAACCTGAACGACATCGTGCTGGCGCAGCGGAAGATCTGGTTCGCGGTGCCGCTGTTTCCGATGTTCATCGTGTTTTTCATCTCCGGGCTGGCGGAAACCAACCGCGCGCCGTTCGACCTGGCGGAAGGCGATACCGAGATCGTGGCGGGGTTTTTCGTCGAATATAGCTCGATGACCTTCGCGCTGTTCTATCTCGGCGAATACGCAAATATGATTTTGGTCAGCGCGATGACGACCACGCTGTTTTTGGGCGGTTGGCTGTCGCCGATCCCGTATGCGCCGTTCACGCTGGTGCCGGGCGTGTTGTGGTTTTTGTTGAAGATCGCGGTGTGTCTGTTCGTGTTCATCTGGGTGCGGGCGACGCTGCCACGCTTTCGCTATGACCAGCTGATGAGCCTCGGCTGGAAAGTGTTTCTGCCGCTGTCGCTGTTCTGGCTGGTGCTGACGGCGGGGGTGCTGGAAGTTTTCGGCTGGCTGCCGAGTGTTTAGGGAATTTTGATCATGCAGATGGTGCGAATGGCGCGGGCGCTGGTGCTGGGCGAGATCGTGCGCGGCCTGGGCTTGACGCTGAGCTATTTCTTTAAATCCAAAGCGACGCTGAATTACCCCTTCGAAAAAAATCGGTCGAGTGCGCGGTTCCGCGGTGAACATGCGCTGCGGCGTTATCCTAACGGCGAGGAACGTTGTATCGCGTGCAAGTTGTGCGAGGCGGTGTGTCCGGCGCAGGCGATCACCATCGAGGCGGAGCCGCGTGAGGATGGCTCGCGCCGGACCACGCGGTACGACATCGACATGGTGAAGTGCATCTATTGCGGGCTGTGCGAGGAAGCCTGCCCGGTGGATGCGATCGTCGAGGGGCCGAACTTCGAGTTCACTACCGAGACGCGGGAGGAGCTGCTGTACGACAAGGCCAAGCTGCTCGCCAATGGCGACCGGTGGGAGCCGGAGCTGGCGAAGCGGCTGGAAATAGACGCACCGTACCGGTAGAAGCCCGCTTAGATGATCGCCAACCTGTTCTTCTATCTGTTCTCCGCCATTCTGCTGGCTTCGGCGGTGATGGTGATCAGCAGCCGTAATCCGGTGCATTCGGTGCTGTTCCTGATCCTCGGCTTCGTCAACGCGGCGGCGCTGTTTCTGCTGGCGGGGGCGGAGTTTCTGGCGATGATTTTGGCGATTGTTTATGTTGGCGCAGTCGCGGTGCTGTTTCTGTTCGTGGTGATGATGCTGGACGTCAATTTCGCCGAGCTGCGCGAGGGCGTGCAGCGTTACGCGCCGGTGGGGCTGCTGGTCGGCATTGTGCTGGTGGTGGAGTTGGTGCTGAGCGTCGGCGGCTGGAGCGTGGCACCCGGCACCGCCGCCGCGCGGATGGCGCCGATGGCGCCGGGCCTGAGCAACACCCAGGCGCTGGGCGTGCTGCTGTACACGCGCTATCTGTTTTTGTTCCAGCTCGCGGGGGCGATTCTGTTGGTCTCGATGATCGGCGCGATCGTGCTGACGTTGCGCGATCGGCGGCCCGGCAAGCGGCAGGATCTGGACGCGCAGCACGCGCGCACGCCGGCCGGGACGCTTACGATGGTGCATGCGGGCATCGGCGCGGGCGCGAAGATACCGGCGCGCGAGGACGCGATCTAATGGTGGTGCCGCTGACGCATTACCTGATTGTCGCTGGCTTGTTGCTGGTCATCGGCGTGTTCGGGATTTTCATGAACCGGAAAAACATCATCATTATCATGATGTCGATCGAGCTGATTTTGCTCGCTGCCAATTTGAACTTCGTGGCCTTTTCCGGCGCGTTACATGACATGGTTGGGCAGGTTTTCACGATGTTCGTGCTTACTGTGGCGGCCGCGGAGTCCGCCATCGGCCTTGCCATTCTGGTGATCTATTTCCGCAACCGCGGCTCGATCCAGGTCGAGGACGTGACGCTGATGAAGGGGTGAGATGCTGACCGCGATCGCCGTTTTCGCGCCGTTGCTGGGCGCCGCGATTGCCGGATTGTTGCGGCCGTTCATCGGGCGCAATGGCAGCGTCGGCGCGTCCGTGCTGTTCATGGTGGTCTCAGCGGTGGCAGGCGTGGCGACACTGGCGACCGGGACGAACGCCGCGCCATTTCATATCGCGGAGTGGATTTCGGTCGGGGATTTCACGCCGGATTGGACGCTGCGGCAGGATATGCTGTCGCTGGTGATGGTCGCCATGGTTAGCGTCGTTTCGATGCTGATCCATGTCTACAGTATCGGTTACATGGCGCACGACAAGACTGTGCCGCGCTTTTTTAGCTATTTGTCGCTGTTCACTTTCGCGATGCTGATGCTGGTGACGGCGAATAATCTGGTGCAGCTGTTTTTCGGCTGGGAAGGCGTCGGCCTCGTTTCCTACCTGTTGATCGGCTACTGGTATGAGCGGCCGTCCGCCAACGCCGCCGCGATCAAGGCGTTCATCGTCAACCGGGTAGGCGATCTCGGCTTCGCGGTCGGAATCGCGCTGACCTATGTGGTGTTTCACACCATTTCGTTCGACGGGATTTTCGCGGCCGTCGCCGCGCATCAGGGCGACGGCTACAGCCTGTTCGGCGTGCGCTATCCGGCGCTGGAAGTGATCGCGGTGCTACTGTTTATCGGCGCCATGGGCAAGTCGGCGCAGCTGTTCCTGCACACCTGGCTGGCCGATGCGATGGAAGGGCCGACGCCGGTTTCTGCGCTGATCCATGCCGCGACGATGGTGGCGGCCGGCGTGTTCCTGGTGGCGCGGATGTCGCCGCTGCTGAACGCGGCGCCGGTGGCGCTGCAGTTCGTCACCGTGATCGGCGCCTCCACCGCTTTGTTCGCCGGCACAGTGGGCTGCGTGCAGAACGACATCAAGCGGGTGATCGCCTACTCCACCTGCTCGCAGCTTGGCTATATGTTTCTGGCGGCGGGGCTGGGCGCCTATCCAGTCGCGATGTTTCATCTGATCAACCATGCCTTCTTCAAAGCGTTGCTGTTTCTCGCGGCGGGTTCAGTGATCCATGCGATGTCGGACGAGCAGGATATGCGGCGGATGGGCGGGCTCGCGCGCAAATTGCCGCTGACCTGGGCGGCGATGCTGATCGGTGCGCTGGCGCTGGCGGGGATACCGCCTTTCTCCGGCTATTTCTCGAAAGATGCGATTTTGGGCGCGGCGTTCGCCTCGCATACCGGCGTCGGGCTGTATGGCTGGTTGTGCGGCGTGTGCACCGCGGGGCTGACGGCGTTTTACATCTCACGGCTATTCCTGCTCACGTTCCACGGTAAATCGCGTGCGACGGCAGAGGTGCGGGCGCATGTGCATGAAAGTCCGAACGTGATGCTGGGACCGCTGGTCGTGCTGGCGGTCGGCGCGCTGATCTCCGGCGCGGTGCTACGCAATCCGTTCATCGGCCGGCATTTTGCGGCGTTCTGGGGTGCGAGCATCGCGGTGCCGGTGGACAGTGTGATGCAGAATATCGACGGCATTCCGACGCTGGCGGCGATCTCGCCGCTGCTTGCGGCGTTGGTGGGGATCGGCGTAGCGGCGGTGATGTATGTGTTGCGGCCGGGGCTGCCCGCGCTGCTCGCCGCGCGCCTGCCGGGGCTGCATGATTTCCTGCTGAACGCCTGGTATTTCGACCGGCTGTACGACGTGATTTTCGTGCGTCCGGCGGCGCGGTTCGCGCGCTTCGCCTGGCATGTCGGTGACGAGACGCTGCTGGACGGCGTGCCGAACGGCATCGCCACTATGACCACGGATGCCTCGGCGCAGACGGTGAAGCTGCAGACCGGATCGATCGCCGTGTACGCGTTCATCATGCTGGTCGGCTTGGCCGCGTTCCTGGCCCTGTTCCTGTGGGTGCGGCTGTGAACGCGGCGGGTTTTCCCATCCTGTCGCTGATCACCTTTCTGCCGCTGGCGGGCGTGCTGTTCATCGCCACCTTGCGGGGCGATGACGCAGCGGTGGCGCGTAATGCGCGCTTCGCCGCGCTGTGGACCAGCCTCATCGTGCTGGGCCTGGTGATCTATCTCTGGGTCGAATTCGATCCGGCGCAGGCGGGGTATCAGTTTGTCGAGAGCGATGCATGGTTTCCGGGGCTAAATGTCGCATATCGCATGGGCGTCGACGGGATCAGCCTGTTTCTGATCGTGATGACCGCCGCGCTGTCGCCGATCGCGATCCTGTCGAGCTGGTCGATCACGCGGCGCGCGCGGGAATTCGCCATTGCGTTTCTGCTGACGGAGACCATGACACTGGGGATGTTCGCCGCGACCGACTTCGTGGTGTTCTATATTTTCTTCGAGGCGGTGCTAATCCCGATGTATCTGATCATCGGCGTCTGGGGTGGCGAGAAACGCATCTACGCGGCGGTAAAGTTCTTTTTGTTCACGCTGGCGGGCTCGATGCTGATGCTGGTGGCACTGGTCTGGATGTGGAGCCACGCCGGCACCACCGACATGACGGTGCTGCTGCATACCGCGATTTCGTCGCAGGCGCAGATGTGGCTGTTCGTCGCGTTCCTGGCCTCGTTCGGCGTGAAGGCGGCGGTGTGGCCGCTGCATACCTGGCTACCGGATGCGTATGTCGAGGCGCCGTTGCCGGGGAGCATCATGCTCGCCGCCGTGCTGTCGAAAATGGGAGTGTACGGGTTTTTGCGTTTCGCGGTGCCGATGTTGCCGCAAGCTTCCGCCGCGGCGGCGCCGCTGATGTTCGCGCTCGGCGTAGTGGCGGTGATTTATATCTCCTTCGTGGCGCTGGCGCAGACTGATATGAAACGGCTGATCGCTTATTCCTCGGTCGCGCATATGGGGCTGATCGTAATCGGCATTTTCACGTTTACGGTGGAGGGGATCGAGGGTGCGCTGTTCCAGATGCTGAGCCATGGCATCGTGATCGCCGGGCTGTTCATCTGCACCGGTATATTGCTGGCGCGAGGCGAGGCGCTGGCGCTGGGGCAGCTCGGCGGCCTCGCGGCCCGGATGCCGGCGTTTGCGACGCTGTTGATGCTGTTCACGCTGGCTAGTCTGGGGCTGCCGGGCACTTCGGGTTTTGTGGGTGAGATCCTGGTGATCGTCGGGGCGATGAAGGTGAATTTCTGGGTCTCGCTGCTCGGCGGCATGGGGATGATCCTGGGCGCCGCATATATGCTGGTGATGCTGCGGGCCGTGCTGTTCGAGCAGGCACGGCTGCCTGGGTTGAGCCAGCTCGCCGATCTGCGGCCGCGAGAATATGCGATGCTGGCGCCGCTGGCGGCGCTGGTGATCTGGCTGGGGATTTACCCGAGCAGCTTCACGCATGGGTTCGACGCGTCGGTGAACGCGCTGGTGCAGGCGCATGTGGCAGCCCTGGCCAATTCTGGGGCGCAGCCGGTCGCGGTTGCGATGGCCGGTAAGTGAACCTGGTGGTTCAGACGATGCTGCCGGAGCTGATCTTGGGGATCGGCGGCATGGCGCTGCTGATCTTCGGCGTGCTGGCGAAGCGCGACCAGTCTGTGGTGTGCAGCTGGGGCGCGATCGGGGGCTTCGTGCTGGCCGGCGCGGCGGCATTTTACGCGCCGGATGGCCTGGTGTTCGGCGGCCTGTTCCGCACCAGCGATTTTAGCCGTTACGCCGACATGCTGGTGCTGCTGGGCGCATCGGCGGCGCTGATTTTGGCGCTCGACTATAACCGGCGCGAGGGCATCGCGCGGTTCGAGTTTCCGGTGCTGGTGATGCTGGCGGTTCTCGGCATGCTGGTGATGACCTCGGCCTCCGACCTGATGACGCTGTATCTCGGCTTCGAACTGCAATCGCTGGCGCTGTATATCTGCGCGGCGCTGGCGCGGGATAATCTGCGCTCGACCGAGGCGGGGCTGAAATATTTCGTGCTGGGCGCGCTGGCGTCGGGGCTGCTGATCTATGGCATTTCGCTGGTTTACGGCTTTGCCGGCACCACCAACTACGCCGGTCTGGCGGCGGCGCTCAGCAACGGCGCCGGCTACGGCACGGTGATCGGCATCGTATTCGTGCTGGTCGGGCTCGCGTTCAAAATCTCCGCGGCGCCGTTCCATATGTGGACGCCCGATGTGTACGAGGGCGCGCCGGCGCCGGTGACGGCGCTGTTCAGCACAGCGCCGAAGGTGGCGGCGATGGCGCTGCTGCTCGGCGTGATGCTGGGGCCGTTCGGGCATTTGCTGGCGCAGTGGCAGCTGCTGATCGTGATCTTGAGCGTCGCCTCGATGTTGCTGGGTTCGCTGGCGGCGATCGGGCAGAGCAACATCAAGCGGCTGATGGCGTACTCCTCGATCGGCCATATGGGCTACGCGCTGATCGGCCTCGCCGCCGGCGGGGCGGCCGGTGTGCAGGCGACGCTGATCTACCTCGCGATCTACGTGGCGATGTCGTTTGGCGTGTTCGCTTGCGTGATCGCGATGCGGCGGCAGGGCCGGCCGGTGGAGGCGATCGGCGATCTTGCCGGACTGTCGTCGCAGCGGCCGGGATTTGCGCTGGCGCTGGCGGTGCTGATGTTCGCGATGGCCGGCATCCCGCCGCTCTCCGGATTTTTCGGAAAGTTATATGTGTTCGCGGCGGCGGTGCATGCCGGGCTGGACACGCTGGCGGTGATCGGCGTGCTGACCAGCGTGGTAGGCGCGTTCTATTATCTGCGGATCATCAAGGTGATGTATTTCGATGTCGGCGATCCCGGCTTCGACAGGGCGGCGGCCGGCGTGCGGTTTGTGATGGCGGTAGGCGCGGTGACGTCCGGGCTGTTCGTGTTCTTGCCGGGGCCGGTGATCGCCGCCGCTAATGCCGCGGCAAAAGCATTATTGGGGTGAGCACCACGGAGGTGAGCGGCTGGCGGCTGGAGCGCTACGAGACGCTCGCCTCCACCTCCGATCTATGTGTGGCGCGGGCGAAGGCCGGAGAAGCGGCCGGGCTGGCGGTGCTGGCGGCGGCGCAGACGGCGGGGCGCGGCAGCCGGGGGCGGCAATGGGTGGCGCCGGCGGGCAACCTCAATCTATCTGTGTTGCTGCGGCCGGGCACGCCGGCGGCGGAGGCGGGGTTGTTCGCGTTGCTGTCCGGGCTGGCGGTGGCCGAGGCGCTGCAAGGATTTTTGCCTTTGGCCGCGCGGGCGATGCTGAAATGGCCGAACGACATTTTGCTCGACGATGCAAAATTGGGCGGCATTTTGATCGACGCGGCGCCGGTGGCCGGGGTGCTGGACTGGCTGGTGGTTGGCATCGGCGTCAACCTCGTCACGGCGCCCCGGATCGAGGGGAGGGCGACGACCACGCTTAGCGCCCATGGAGGTCACGTGGCGGCGGCGGATGCGGCGGCGGCGGTGCTGGACCGGCTTGCCGCCTGGTTAGTGGTTTTGTGGGATGATGGCGCGCCGGCGGTGCGGGCGGCTTGGCTGGCGCGCGCGCATCCGCTTGGCACTCCGCTCGCGGTACGGGTGGATGCCGAGACGCTGGAGGGAGAGTTCGCCGGGCTCTCCGCGACCGGTGCGCTGCTGCTGCGGCGCGGCGACGAGACTAAGACGATTAACACCGGCGAGGTTCTGCTGAACCATTGGGAAGCGGCGTAGATGCTGCTGGTCATCGACGCCGGTAACACGAATATCGTCTTTGCCGTGCATGATGGCGCATCATGGCGCGGCACCTGGCGGCTGGCGACCTCCGCGCAGCGCACTTCGGACGAATACGGTGTCTGGCTGGAAACGCTGCTAAAGCGCGCCGGCGTCAAAGTGGAGGATATCGAGGCGGCGGTGCTGGGCACGGTGGTGCCGGCGGCGCGTTACCATCTGCGCCGCCTTTGCCGGGAATGGTTTAATGTCGAGCCGCTGGTGGCGCGGGCCGAGCTGAACTGGGGCTTCCACATCGACGTCGACCACCCCGAAGAAGTCGGCGCCGATCGTCTGTTGAACGCGCTGGCCGCGCATCAGCGCTACGGCGGCCCGCTGGTAGTGGTGGATTTCGGCACCGCGACGACGTTCGATGTGGTGGACGCCGATGGGTCTTATCAGGGCGGCGTGATCGCGCCCGGGATCAATCTGTCGATCGAGGCGCTGCATCAGGCGGCGGCGCAACTGCCGCGCATCGGCATTGGCCGGCCACAGGCGGTGATTGGCCGTGGCACGATCGCGGCAATGCGCTCCGGCGTTTACTGGGGCTATGTCGGGCTGATCGAGGGGCTGCTCAGCCGGATCGAGACCGAGTTCGGCGCGCCACTCAAGGCGATCGCGACCGGCGGCCTGGCGCCACTGTTTGCCGAGGGCACGACGCAGCTGACCACCATCGACCCGGACCTGACGCTCGACGGCCTGCGGCTACTCTCGCTGCGCAATCCTCCCCCGCCTTTACCGGGCGACCGTGCGAGGTTACTCGACGCGGAATGAAACCAGTCCCTCCCAAACCGCCGACCCAACGCGACTTCCCCGGCTTTGTGTTCATCCCGCTCGGCGGCACCGGCGAGATCGGCATGAATTTCAACCTGTATGGCTGCGACGGCGCTTGGATTGCGGTCGATTGCGGCATGGGGTTCTCCGGGCCGGAGACGCCGGAGGCGGAGTTGCTGCTGCCCGATCCGGCGTTCATCGTGGCGCGGCGCGGCGCCTTGAAGGCGCTGATCGTGACGCATGCGCATGAGGACCATATCGGCGGCATCGCCCGGCTGTGGCCGCAGCTGCGCTGCCCAATCTATACGACGCCGTTCACCGCCGCCGTGCTGCGCCGCAAGCTGAACGAGGCGGGGCTGGGCCGCGAGGCGAAGATCAGCGTGATTGCGCCGGGCGGCGCGTTTGAAGTGGCGCCGTTCAGCCTGCGCTATATTTCACTCGCGCATTCGACGCCGGAGATGCAGGCGCTGGCGATTACCACCGGCTACGGCACCGTGCTGCACACCGGCGACTGGAAGTTCGACCCGGCGCCGGTGGTGGGTAGCGCCTCGGATTCGGCGGCGCTGCAGGCGCTGGGGGATGGCGGCGTGCTGGCAATGATTTCCGACTCCACCAATGCCATGGTGGACGGCCATTCCGGCTCCGAGGCCGAGGTGAAGAAAAGCCTGCGGGCGCTGGTGAAGGACCTGCCGGGGCGGGTCGCGGTCACCTGTTTCGCCAGCAACGTCGCGCGAGTCTCCAGTGTGATCGCCGCCGGCAAGGCGTCCGGGCGCCATGTCGCGCTGATCGGCCGTAGCCTCGGCAACTACGTGGCGGCGGCGCAGGAGGCGGGGTATTTGCAAGACGCGCCGGATTTCGTGCCGGAGGATGAGGTGGGGGCGATACCGGATGAAAATCTTTTGCTCCTGGTCACTGGCAGCCAGGGCGAGCCTCGCTCCGCGATGGCGCGGATCGCGGCCGACACGCATCGCTATGCCGTGCTGGGCGAGGGCGATACTGCGATTTTCTCCTCGCGCATGATCCCGGGCAATGAGCGGGCGATCACCGCGGTGCAAGACGCGCTGGTCCGGCGGGGCGTGGACGTGATCACCGATGATGACGAATTCACCCATGTTTCCGGGCATCCGGCGCGGGAAGAGCTGAAGGCGCTGTACCGGCTGGTGCGGCCGCATTATGTGGTGCCAACGCATGGCGAATGGCGGCATCTCTCGGCGCAGGCGGCGCTGGCGGAAGATTGCGGGATCGCGCCGATCATGCTGGTCAATGGCGACGTGCTGCAACTTGCACCTGGCGCGCCGGAGGTGGTGGACAACGTACCCACGGGACGGTTGGCGGTGGATGGCGAGCAGGTTGTGCCGCTGAAAGGCGGCGTTCTGGCCGCGCGCAAGCGGATGCTGTTCAATGGCGTGGTGGTCGGTAGCGCGGTGCTTGACGAGGCGGGTTCGCTGCTGGGAGGCGCGCGTGTTTCCGCGCCTGGGCTGCTGGACGAGGGTGAAGCGGCGCTGACCCGTGAGGTCGAGGCTGAGTTCACCGCGCTACTGGCGCAGACGCCGCTGGCGCTACGGCTGCAGACCGAGCCATTTAAAGAAGCGGCGCGGGCAACTCTTCGGAAGATCATCGGAAAACGGTTCGGCAAGCGGCCGATCGTAGACGTTCATTTACTGCGCGTATGAAAGCAGAAAATGGGCCGATATTCTGCCGCTTTTTTATGCTTTCGGCTAAAAAATATTCGTTCTTTGTTTAAGGGGCTAAAAACTGTTCGATTTGCGGCATCTTTTCGGTGGACGTTCCTTATGGTGCGGTGCATTATGGCGTTTAGGATGGAGTTTGGTTCTTCATCCTGCCGTGTGACTGGCGTTTCCTCCCTGAACTTGGCCCGCCGCCCCCTGGGCTGGCGGGCTTCTTTCGTTGGGACCTGCCGTGAACGTTAAAGACGAAATCACGGACATCACGGCTTGCCGCGGATTGTTCGCGGCATGGGTGTTCATCTACCACGTCGATCTGCAATGCCAGTTCGCGCATTTCCTCGGGCCGGCCGCGGGGCTGGTGCGGCGTGGTTATCTGGGCGTGGACGGTTTTTTTCTTTTGTCGGGAATGATCCTGATGCGCGTCCATCCTGATTTTGGAGCGTCGCTGCGGGGCATCGGCCGTTTCTGGGTCCGCCGGCTGGGGCGCATCTATCCAGTGCATCTGGCCGTTATTATTCTGCTAGGCGTATTCGTGTTGACCGGCACGGCGATGGGAATGGCGCCGCGCGATCCGACGCGGTTCGGCTTGGTTCCGCTGGTGCAGAATCTTTTGCTTGTTCAGGGCTGGGGCTTCGGCAGCCCATGGTCCTGGAACTACCCGTCCTGGACCGTGAGCACCGAATGGGCCGGGTATATCCTGTTTCCTTTCCTAGCTCTGCTGATCTACCGGTTCTATTTGTTGATGGTGGCCGGGCAGATCGCGATCGTGTGCTTTCCCGTCCTCGGCCTTGTCGCGTACGCATCCGGCCATGGCCTGAACGTCACCGGCGTCAGCGGCACCCTGGTGCGGTTTTTCCCCGAATTTATCATGGGCATGGCCTCGGCGCGTCTGGTTTGGTTTTTTGCGGACTCCATGCCTACGTTTGGTTTCGCGAAAGTGGGATTTGCGGCGATGCTGTTCGGCGTGCTGATTGGTGCGGATTTTCTGGTGATACTGGGGCTGTGGACGCTGCTTTTTGGACTGGTGATGCACGCCGACGCCGAACGCGTACCGGTATTTGTAAAACTGCCTTTCCTGCGCGCGTTCGGCCTGTTGTCCTATTCGTTTTACATGAGCTTTGCGACAGCGGAGCTGTTGCTGACCCAGGGCTTCCGCCATGCCGGCTGGGATGCGACGACGCATAAGCTGCTGTTCGCGGTTTTAATGACTGCGCTGACTTTCGCCATTGCGCTGGTGCTGAACGTGCTGGTGGAAACGCCCTGCCGGCGCGCGGTCGAGCGGTGGATGCCGGAGCCGCCGGCGCCGCCCGAAGTTTCGCGCTTTGGCAAGATCAGGGTTCCGGGGTCGCAGCAGGGCGGCGCGGCACGCTGACGATGCGTCTCTCTCAAAGTCTAATCCCCACCTTGAAGGAAATCCCGGCAGAGGCGCAGGTGGTTTCGCATCGGCTGATGCTGCGCGCCGGGCTGGTGCGGCAGATGGCGTCCGGCATCTACGCCTGGCTGCCGATGGGCCTGCGCGTGCTGAACAAGATTGCGGCGATCGTGCGCGAAGAGCAGGACCGTGCCGGCGCGCAGGAGCTGCTGATGCCAACCATCCAGAGCGCCGAGCTGTGGCGGGAAAGCGGGCGGTACGACGCCTATGGCAAGGAGATGTTGCGGATCACCGACCGGCATGAGCGCGAGTTACTGTATGGGCCGACGAACGAGGAAATGATTACCGCGATCATGCGCGACGCGGTTAAGAGTTACCGCGACCTGCCGCAGATGCTGTATCACATCCAGTGGAAATTCCGCGACGAGGTGCGGCCGCGTTTTGGCGTGCTGCGCGGGCGGGAATTCTTAATGAAGGATGCTTACAGTTTCGATCTGGATTATGATGGGGCGTTTTTGTCCTACAAAAAAATGATGGCGGCGTATATCAAGACCTTCCAGCGTATGGGCATCGTTGCGATTCCGATGCGCGCTGACACGGGTCAGATCGGCGGCGATCTCAGCCATGAGTTTCACATTCTGGCGCCGACCGGCGAAAGTGGCGTATTTTATGACGCCGCAATCGAGACACAAGAAGGCGGAGGCCTTGTTGATCTCGACGCGTTTTATGAGGCGCACACGACGAAATATGCCGCCACCGACGAGAAGCATGATCTCGAGGCATGGAGACAAGTGCCGGAAGAGCGCCGGCGCGCAGGGCGGGGGATTGAGGTTGGGCAGATTTTCTATTTCGGGAAGAAATATTCGGAGACGATGGGCTTTGCCGTCACAGGCAAGGACGGCGTGAAGATTTTCCCCGAGATGGGCAGTTATGGCATCGGCGTTTCACGCCTGGTTGGCGCGATCATCGAGGCGAAGCATGACGAGGCGGGAATCATTTGGCCGGACGCGGTGGCGCCGTTTCGCGTGGCGATTTTGAACCTGCGGCAGGGCGACGCGGCGACCGATGGAATTTGCGAGACGCTGCACGCGCGGCTTGGCGCCGATTGTCTGTATGACGATCGCGAGGAGCGCGCGGGCGCGAAGTTTGCGGAGGCCGATCTGATGGGCCATCCGTGGCAGATCATCGTGGGACCGCGTGGTGCGGCGGTCGGCAAGGTGGAGCTCAAGCGGCGCGTCACCGGCGAGCGATTTGAACTGGCGGTTGAGGAAGCGCTGACGAAAGTAGGTTTCTGATGTTCGGCCCGTTCGAGCGCAAGGTGGCGGCGCGGTATCTGCGCGCGCGGCGGGGTGAGCGCTTCGTTTCGGTCATAGCGATTTTTTCACTTGTCGGCATCGCGCTTGGCGTGGCGACTTTGATTATTGTGATGAGCGTGATGAATGGCTTTCGCCAGGAATTGCTGAGCCAGATCCTGGGGCTTAATGGCGATATCGGCGTGTACGCAGCCGGCGCGCCGCTGACGAATTACGATGATCTTGCGGCTAAGATCGGCAACATCCCAGGCGTGACGGCGGCGTTTCCGATCGTGCAGGGCGAGGTGCTGATGTCCGGCCCGCGAGGCGGCGCGGTGGGCGGCGTGGCGCGCGGCATTATGCCCGCCGGCCTCGGCGCGTTGCCGACGGTGGCGAACCACGTGGTGGCAGGCAGTCTTGGCGATCTTACGGGAGACGGCGTGATCGCGATCGGCGCCGGTCTCGCCACGCAGTTCGGCCTCAACGTCGGCGGTACCCTCACGCTGATTTTGCCGCAGGGCAAGGCGACGATTATCGGCACCATCCCCAGCATCCAGAGCTTTCGCGTGGTGGCGATCTTCCAGACCGGCATGCAGCAATACGATTCCAGTTTCGTATTTTTGCCACTGAGCGCGGCGCAGACTTTGTTTCAGCAACCCAACGCCGCCAGCCAGATCCAGGTTTATGTGCGAGACCCGGACCATGACGAGGCGATCAAACAGGCGATCCGTGCAGCCGCACCGGCGGCGCCGATCTCCATCCAGGACTGGCGTCAGAATAACGACAGTTTCCTCGCCGCGGTGACGGTGGAGGGCAATGTGATGTTTCTGATCCTCACGCTGATCATTCTGGTCGCGGCGTTCAACGTGATCTCCTCGCTGATCATGATGGTGAAGGACAAAGCCCGGGACATCGCGATCCTGCGCACCATGGGCGCGTCTTCTGGCGCGGTGTTGCGGATTTTTTTGATGTGCGGCGCTTCGGTCGGCTTTCTCGGCACGCTGATCGGCTTTGCGCTCGGTACCGTGTTCTGCATGTATATTGAGAACATCCGGCAGTTCGTGCAGCGCATCACCGGCACGCCGCTGTTCGACCCGACAGTATATTATTTGGAGCAATTGCCGGCGAAGCTAGACTGGCATCAGGTCACGGAAGTGGTGGTGATGGCTTGCGCGCTGTCTCTGCTGGCGACGATTTATCCAAGCTGGCGGGCGGCAAAGATCGACCCGATCGAGGCGCTGCGACGTGAGTGAAGCGCTGCTGCATCTCTCCAACATCTCGAGAACATACCGGACCGGCGCGGAGTCTCTCACCGTGCTGAACGGCGCGGAGCTGTCGCTGCGGGCCGGCGAGATTGTGGCGCTGCTCGCACCTTCGGGGTCTGGTAAATCGACGCTGCTGCATCTGGCGGGACTATTGGAAAAACCCGATGGTGGCGCGGTGATCATCGACGGCGTGGATGCCGGAAAGTTGCCGGACCAGAGCCGCACGCAGATCCGGCTGCGCCGCATCGGCATCGTCTACCAATTCCATCATTTGTTGGCGGAGTTCACGGCGCTGGAGAATATCGCAATGCCGCAGATGATTGCCGGCGTGGGGCAGGGCGCCGCGCAAGCCCGGGCGATGGAACTCCTCGACAAGTTCGGCCTGGCCGCGCGCGCCGGCCATCTGCCGGGCAAACTCTCCGGCGGCGAACAGCAACGCGTTGCCATCGCCCGCGCGCTCGCCAACCGCCCGGCGCTGCTGCTGGCCGACGAACCGACCGGCAATCTGGATGTCGCCACCGCCAACGTCGTGTTCGAGGAGTTGCTGCGCGTCGTGCGCTCGGAAAACGTCGCGGCGCTGGTGGCCACGCATAATCCGGAGCTGGGCCGGCGCATGGACCGGCAGCTTACGCTGAGAAACGGAAGGTTAGAATGAAAGCGAGAACTACTTTTTGTGAACAAAAAGTAGCAAAAAAAACTTTGATAATCGGGGTTGGTGCCCGTGTTGCCGCCAACGCCCAAGGTCCAGCGTCGCAAAGTTTTTTGCGCGTTTTTTACAAAAAAATCGCTGCTTTCTTCTAACTCGTAATTAACTGCGCCAGCGGCGCGCCGCTTTTTTCCAGCTCAAAGGTGCGGCCGGTGACGCGGACGCGGGCGATGGCATGGCTGCGGTTCAGGAACTGGCGGACGTTGACGGAGAAGCCTTGCCCGCCGGTGGCGCGGTCGGTCCGCGGCTGGTCTGCGACGAAGGTCAGCACGGCGAGGTCGTCCAGCGAGAGGGTCAGTTGCACCGGCTCCACGGGGTCGGAGCCGCGGGCCCAGCCGGAGAGCACGCCGTCGGTGAGGGATTCGATCGCACCTTCGTATTGCTGGCGGGCGGAGCGGGTATAGGTGACGCGGTTGGGTTCCACGGCCCCGCGCATATCCTGGCTTTGATCGTCGGATATCGGCCAGCGGATATAATCGCACAGCGCCTGCACAAACAGTTCCGGGAAGGCGAGGGCTTTTTCATAGCTCACCAGCATCAGCGGGCAGTTCACGCCGCGCAGAAAATCGAGTTGCGCCTGCTGCGCCGCGGCGGCCTCTTCCAGCACCGGCCAGGGTTCCAGCTGTTCGGAGATCACGTTGCGCTGGGCGATCGCGGCGATGTCGCGAAAGATCACGACCAGATAAGGATTGCGGAAGCGGCGGAGGTCCGCCGGGCCGAGCATTGCGTGCAGGTTGGGGCGCTTGAAGCCCCAGACCTGGTGCGCGGCGTCGCGGGCGGCAACCAGCGCGTCCAGCTTGGCGAAGTCGCCGACGTCCAGCGCGGCGGCGATTTCAGTATCCTCATGCACCACGTTGTTGGCGGTGGCGCCGATGGGGATGCCGGCGGCGCGCACGGCCTGCGCCAGCATGCTGGTGCCGGAGCGGGCGAGGCCGGTGAGGATCAGCGTTCGCGGCGCGCTTGGCGGCGCGGCCGGCTGATTCAGATAGCAGATGCCGAGATTGGTAAAGCTGTTGACGTCGGACATGCGGTTTCCAGGCTTGTGCCAGGAACCCTTGTGCCGTCTCGGAGGCGCCTTGCCAAGCTGTGCAAGTTGCGGGCTAGAAGGTTCCTCTTGCAGTCAACCCGCTCTAAGACAGCTTCCATGGCAAAGATCGCCTGCGTGGCTGTGGTGAAAAACGAGGCGCGGCACATCGCCGAGTGGCTGAACTATCAGTTTGCGCTGGGTTTCGACACGGTCTTGTTGCTGGACAACATGTCCGTGGACGCGACCAAGGACGCGGCAATGGCTGGCGCCGCGGGACGTGATCTGCGGCTGCTGGACTGGCCGCTGACCGGCCAGGACTACCAGATACGTGGCTACGAATTCGCTGCCCTTCATCTTGAAGATGAATTCGAGTGGATCGCGTTTTTCGACACCGACGAATTTCTAGTGTTGGATGACGGGCTGGCGCTGAAACTTTGCCTGGCGGCGCGGGATGATGCCGCGGCGATTGCGGTGCCTTGGGCGCTGTTTGGCTCTTCCGGCCACCGGGACATGCCTGCGGCGCCGGTGACCGAAGCATTTGTGCATCGCAGCCTGCCGTCTTTTGGGCCGAACCAGCATGTTAAGTCGATCGTGCGGGCAAAGGCGCTGCGCGGCGTCGAGACGCCGCATAGTTTCGTGGTGGACGGTCCGTATCGCGATCTGGCGGGGCGGGAGGTACAATGGCAGGCAAAAGGGCTGCTGGCGGGCGCGCCGGATTACCGCATGGGCAAGTTGCACCACTATTTCACGCGGTCCTGGGCGCACTGGCAGGAGAAAATGCGCCGCGGCTATCACGACGTTGAGCGGGCGACGGGTGAATTTGAACTGTACGACCGCAATGAGGTGTTTGATGATAGCGCGGCACGGTTCATGCGGCGGCGGTCGGCGGGCGGCCGCCGGCTGGTGATCGCGACGCATAATGCCGGCAAGCTGGCGGAGTTTGCGCAATTGCTGGCGCCGTTCGGATGGGATGCGGTTTCGGCGGGGGAGCTTGGCCTGGCCGAACCGGCAGAGACCGGCGGCAGCTTTGCCGAGAACGCGCAAATCAAGGCGCGCGCCGCGGCGGCGCGGACGGGGCTGCCGGCGCTGGCCGATGATTCCGGGCTGTGCGTGGTCGCGCTGGGCGGCGCACCCGGTGTGCTCTCGGCGCGCTACGCCGCCGGCGATTATGCGGCGGCGTGCGTGCGGATCATCGCCGCGGCGGACGGCCACCGCGAGTGGCGGGCGCGGTTTGTGTGCGCGCTGTGCCTGGCGCAGCCGGACGGCGAGACTGGGGGCGCGACGCTCGCGACCTATATTGGCCAGGCGGATGGGCGGATCGCGTCCATGCCGCGCGGCGCCGGCGGGTTCGGCTATGACCCGATTTTCATTCCCAACGGTTTCCACCAGACCTACGCGGAACTGGGCGCGGCGCGGAAAGACCGCATCAGCCACCGGGCCCAGGCCTTCGCACAATTAGAGGCGTATTGGCGGAGCATCGTGCCCGCATCTTGACGTCTAACGGCGAATCCCCATAAAACCCGCTTAGGACCGCTCGGCTCCGACGTGCTTCGCACAAACTCCAGATAACCCGGTTTTCGGCGTCCGCCGTATTTTGAAACCGAAACTCCCCAGACGATTGGACGACCAGACAAATGCATCTTGCCGAACTAAAGGCCAAAACTCCCACCGATCTGTTGGATCTGGCGGAGGAGCTGGAGGTGGAAAACGCATCCAGCTTGCGCAAGCAGGACATGATGTTCGCGATCCTGAAAGCTTTCGCTGAGAACGAACAGGCGATTTCCGGTGACGGTACGCTGGAGATTCTGCCGGACGGGTTTGGCTTTTTGCGCAATCCGGAAGCAAATTATCTGCCGGGGCCGGAGGATATTTACGTCTCGCCGGCGCAGGTGCGGCGGTTTTCGCTGCGTACCGGCGACACGGTGGATGGGGAAATCCGCGCGCCGCGAGAGGGCGAGCGGTATTTTGCGCTGGTGAAGGTCGATAAGATCAACTTCGAGGACCCGGAGGCGGTGAAGCACCGCATCAACTTCGACAACCTGACGCCCCTGTATCCGACCTCGCGGCTGAAAATGGAATCCGAGTCGCCGGAGCCGCTGGCGAAGGGCGCGCAGAAGGATAATACCTCGCGGGTGATCGATTTGATCGCGCCGATCGGCAAGGGCCAGCGGGCGTTGGTGGTGGCGCCGCCGCGGACCGGCAAGACCGTGATGCTGCAGAACATCGCGGCCTCGATCTCCGCCAATCATCCGGAAGTGTTCCTGATCGTGCTGCTGATCGACGAGCGGCCGGAGGAAGTGACCGACATGTCGCGCAGTGTGAAGGGCGAGGTTGTTGCTTCTACCTTCGACGAACCGGCGACGCGGCACGTGCAGGTAACGGAGATGGTGCTGGAGAAGGCCAAGCGCCTGGTGGAGCACAAGCGCGACGTGGTGATTTTGCTGGATAGCGTGACGAGGCTGGCGCGTGCCTATAACACCGTGGTGCCGTCCTCCGGAAAGGTGCTCACCGGCGGCGTGGACGCCAACGCGTTGCAGAGGCCGAAGCGGTTTTTCGGCGCCGCGCGCAATATTGAGGAAGGCGGGTCGTTGACGATCATCGCGACGGCGCTGATCGATACCGGCAGCCGCATGGACGAGGTTATTTTCGAGGAGTTCAAGGGCACCGGCAATTCCGAGCTGATCCTGGACCGCAAGCTCTCCGACAAACGGACGTTTCCGGCGATCGACATCACTAAATCCGGCACGAGAAAAGAAGAATTGCTGGTGGATAAAGCGACGCTGTCGAAGATGTGGGTTTTGCGGCGGATTTTGAGCCCGATGGGGACGACGGACGCGATGGAGTTTCTGCTGGACAAGTTGAAGTACAGCAAGACCAATAATGATTTTTTCGAGGCGATGAATACCTGACAACGGTGGCTGGCGAAATCGTGGATGCCGGCCTTCGCCGGCATGACGATTGGGTGACGGTGGCGGCTTAACGCACTTTCAATGCTGTTTTATGAGCCGCTGTTTCTTTTCGTGTTTTTCCCGCTGGTGCTGGGCGCGTTCTTGCTGGCGCGGCAGTGGGCGGGGCCGCGGGCCTGGGTGCTGCTGGTCGCCAGCGTGTTTTTCTATCTGTGGAGCCAGCCGCTGTTCGTGCCGGTTGTGCTTGCTACTTGCGTTACCGATTTCGCGCTCGGCCTCGTCGTCGCGCGCGGCGGCGGGCGGCTCGCGCTCCCTGCCGGAATTCTGATCAATCTCGGCATGCTCGGCTGGTTCAAATACGCAAATTTCACCGTCGATAATTTTGACGTGCTGCTGGCGCATCTGGGCGTCGCGCCCTGGCATCTGGGGCGGGTCGCCCTGCCCGTCGGCGTCTCTTTCATCGTGTTCGAGAAGATCAGCTATCTTGTGGACATCCATCGCCGCCGCAGCAAGCCGGCGCCGGATTTTCAGACCTATCTGCTATTCGTCTTTCTGTTCCCGAAGCTGCTGGCGGGACCGATCATGAAATACCATGAGCTGGAGGCGCAGCTGCTTAAGCACGGGCGGCGCCGGCGCGACGATTTGCTGGCGGGTTTTACGCGCTTCATGCTGGGCGTGGTGAAGAAAACGATTTTGGCGGACACGTTGGCGAGCGGCGCGGACATGACGTTCAACGTGGACCCGCGTACGCTCGGCTTCGCCGACGCCTGGTGGGGCGCACTGTTTTTTACGTTTCAGATTTACATCGATTTCAGCGCGTATACTGATATGGCGATCGGCCTCGCGCGTATTTTCGGCTTTCAGCTCAACGAAAATTTCAACCGGCCATATATCTCCACCAGCATCACGGATTTTTGGCGGCGCTGGCATATGTCGCTCACCACCTGGATACGCGACTATCTATACATCCCGCTCGGCGGCAACCGGGTGCCGCTCTGGCGTAACTACTTAAATCTGTGGGTGTGTTTTCTGGCCAGCGGCTTATGGCATGGCGCGGCGTGGACCTATGTGATCTGGGGCGCGTATAACGGCGTGTTCCTTGTGCTTGATAGGATCTTTTTGCTCCGAGTGCTGGAGCGCCTGCCGCGCGTGCTTGCCAATGTCGTGACGTTTCTGATCGTGCTGGTCGGCTGGGTGGTGTTCCGCGCCGGCTCGCTGCCACAGGCCGCTTCGTTCTTTCGGGCGATGGCGCAGCCGGGGCTGGCCGGCCATGCCTTCGGCGTCTGGCGCACGCCACCGATGCTGGCGGCGGCGGGCGCGGCGGCGCTGATCTCTTTTTTGCCGCGTCTGCCGGGGTTTGACCGCGCGGCCGCGGGCTTGATGGCGGCCCCGGCTGGCCGGGCAGCGTTGCAGACGGCGCTGGCCGTGCTGTTCGTCTTCGCCCTGGCTAAGGCGCTGGCCGATCCCTTTAAACCATTTCTGTATTTTCGCTTTTGAGCACGCCTTCATACCGCCCGCGATGGCCGGACCTGCCCATCGCCCTGGCCGCGCTGCTGCTGCTGGCCGGCGGCGTGCTGCTGATGGCGCAAATCCTGCTGGGCGCGGTGGCGCACGGCAAGCAGATGAAGCTTTGCGCGGCGGTGTTTGGTGTGGCGCGGCCGCCGGTCGCGGCGCTCACGCTGGAGAACGTGCTGACGGGGCGTTACCAAAAGGCGCTGGAGCTGAACATCGGCACGCGCGAGCCGTATTTTCCGCTGGCGGTGCGGGTCCGCAACCAGGTGGAGTATTCGCTGTTCGGCGTCTCCGCCACGCCCTCGGTGGTGGTCGGCAATCATCTGCAGCTGATCGAGACGACGTATATCCAGGATTATTGCTCCCGCAACGTCGCGCGCTTCATGGCGGGTGCGCCGGCATGGGCCGCGAAGATCAGACAGATGCAGGACATGGTGCAGGCGCGGGGGCAGGTGTTCCTGTACGTGCTGACGCCATCGAAAGTGGCGCAGTATCCGGGCACGTTGCCGCCGGCGTTGCCCTGCCCCTCCTCGGCGGCGGATCGCGCCGGCGTGGTGCCGGCCTGGCTCGCGGTTCTACAAAAAGCCGGCGTGCATGTGGATGACACGACAGCGGCGTTGCGGGCGGCGCGGGCGCAATACCCGGCGCCGCTGTTTCCACGCGGCGGCACACATTGGGACGCGCTGGGCGCTGCGCTCGGGGCGCAAAGCATCGAGGCGGCGCTGCATACACAGACGGGGGACGCCCAATTCGCGCCATTCACCTTCACTTGGCAAAGGAGCGACCAGCCGGAGAAAACCGATGTCGACCTCACTTTCCTGATGAACTTGATCTGGCCGCCGGTGCATTTTGAAGTGCCGCTGGTCATGCTTCACGAAGCGCCGAAGGCAGCGGATTGCCGCCCGTTAAGGATCGTCATCGTCGGCGGCAGCTTCATGGAACATGTTGGAGCGCCGCTTTCGCAACTGCCATGCGGCGCACGCGTGGCGGAGTATTTCTATTGGTGGATGCATCGCGACCTTTGGATCGACGGCAAAAATACGCTTGTGCCCGTAAGCCCGGCGCTGCGGGACGCGGAGCTGCGCGCCGCCGACGTGGTCATCTACGAGGAAAACGAAGCGATTCTCGGCCGCTCCCTGCATGGGCCGTTGTTCTACCGGTGGCTGCTCAAACAGCGGGTGCCGTGACCAGTGGCCCGCATCTTGTCATTCCTGCGCAGAAGGTAGATTTAAGACCTCAACAGTCCTGATTAGGAGACACCGATGTTCATCGAGACCGAAGGCACGCCGAACCCCGCCACTTTGAAATTCTTGCCGGGGCGAGAAGTTCTCGCCGGCCGCACGGCGGATTTCGCCGACGCGGATGCCGCGCTGATCAGCCCGCTGGCGGACGCTTTGTTTGGCGTCGCCGGAGTGCGGCGGGTGTTTCTGGGTGCTGATTTCGTCACCGTGACCAAGGACGGAGACGGCGGCTGGGCGGCGCTGAAGCCGTTGGTGCTTGGCGTGATCATGGATTTCTTCAGCTCGGGAAGGCCGGTGATGAGCGACCTCGCGCGGGACGAAGAGCTGGAGGATGTGCAACCGGAAGACGCGGAGGTTGTCGCGCAGATCAAGGAATTGCTCGATGAGCGGGTGCGGCCGGCGGTCGCCGGCGACGGCGGCGACATTATTTTCCGGGGCTTCCGGGACGGCGTGGTGTCCTTGAAGATGCAGGGCTCCTGCTCCGGTTGCCCGTCCTCCACAGCTACCTTGAAGCACGGCATCGAGAACATGCTCAAGCACTATATCCCGGAAGTGCAGTCTGTTACACAAGCGATGTAGTTTTTTGGGGGGTTTACTAGCATGGCGTTAGACGATCACGCTCTTGATGTGCTGTTCCGCGCGTCGCGAACGAAGTGGGAATTTACCGATGAGCCGGTGACCGATGACGATCTGCGCGCGCTGTATGATCTGGTGAAGATGGGGCCGACTTCGGCGAACTGCACGCCGGCGCGGTTCGTGTTCATCCGCACGCCGGAAGGCAAGGAGAAGCTGAAGCCGGCGCTGTCCGCCGGAAATCTCGAGAAGACAATGAAGGCGCCGGTAACGGTGATTTTGGCGCAGGACACGCAGTTCTTTAACCTGTTGCCGCGGCTGTTTCCGCATGCCGATGCGCGTTCCTGGTTTTCCGGAAATCCGGAACTGGCGGAGGAGACGGCGTTCCGCAATTCTTCGTTGCAGGGGGCGTATTTTATCCTGGCGGCGCGGGCGTTAGGGATCGACTCGGGTGCCATGTCCGGCTTTGATAAGGCGAAAGTGGACCGGGCGTTTTTCCCGAATGGCGGCTGGAAGTCGAATTTTCTGATTAATATCGGGCACGGCGTGGCCGAGCATCAGTTTGAGCGTCTGCCGAAGCTTGATTTTGACGAGGCCGTTACGTTCGCCTGAGCGCGCTTATGCCGGCCGTCGTTGCCATTGACGCGGCGGGGCCGCGGGCCGGCGTCGCGGTTCTGGATGCGAATGGGGAGACGCGGGCGCGGCGGATGATCGACGGACGGCCGGGGCTGATCGAGACCTTGCCGGTGCTGCTGGGCGATTGTCTGGTAGAGGCGAGGCTGGAGGTGAACGCCGTGGCGGTCACCGTTGGGCCGGGCAGCTTCACCGGCCTGCGCACCGCGATCGCGCTGGCGCAGGGTTTTGCGGCGGCGGCTGGGCTGAAGCTGTTACCGGTGACGGTGGCGGAGGCATTTGCGCAGGCTTTTCCCGGCCTGCAGCGGCCGCTTTGGGTGGCGCTGCGGGCGCGCCGGGGCCGGATCTTTTTACTTCGCGACGGCGAAGCGGCGGCCTTCGCGGATGTCGAAATGCCCCTTACGCGTGGTCCATTGGCGGTGGCCGGGGACGCGGCGAATGACGTGGCGGCCCGGCTGGCGGCGGCTGGAGCCGACGTGTTGCTGACCAATGCCCGTGGGCTGGACCCGGTTTGGGTGGCGCGGGCGGCGCGGCAGCGCCTGGCGGCAGGGCTGCCGGAACGTGAGGCGCTGCCGTTTTACGTCGATCCTCCGGAGGCCAGGCTGCCCGCCGGCGCCATGGCTCCAGCCGGTTGATCGTCTGCCTTGATCGCGGCAACAACGGCGCATGCGAAAGCGATGGCGGCCATTCACGCCGCCGCGTTTCCACAGGCGCCTTGGCCGGCGGATAGTTTCGCCGTTCTTCTGGGCCAGCCCGGCGTGACCGGCCTGCTGGATGAACGCGGCGGGGTCGCGTTGCTGCGGGTGGCGGTCGATGAGGCCGAAATCCTCACCCTCGGCGTAACCGTGCGTCGCCGAGGTGTCGGCCGGGCGCTGATGCTGGCGGCCATCGCCCAGGCGCGGGCGGCGGGCGCGATGGTTATGCATCTGGAAGTGGAGGCGACGAACCGGGCGGCGCTCGGCTTATACTCCAGCCTGGGCTTTTCTGCCGCCGGCGAACGGCGCGCCTACTATGCGGACGGCGGCGACGCCGTGCTGCTGAGCCGAAATCTGACTCAACCCTTTTGAATTAATAGCAACCACGTGCCGTCCCGCTGTTCCGTCAGCTCCAGCGGCTCGTGCCCCTGGTCGGCGGCGGCTCGGGGGACGTTGGCGAGCGGATCGGCGCCTTTCAGCCTCACCAGCAGGAGGTCGCCGGCATTCAGCGCGTCCAAGGCGAGGCGGGTGCGCACGAACGTCATTGGGCAGGTTTCGCCGGTGATATCGATCGCCTTGTGGTGTGCGGGAAGCGCCGCAGCCGGCGCTTCCGAAGGTAGTTCCGGCATAGGTTACAGCTCCGCCGCATGGTCTGGCCCAGAAGGGGCAAAAAGCTGGACCCGCGACACGACTTGGTTCACAAGGACCCGCGATGGATATAAGCATCGAGCGCCTGTGTATAGAGAACGGGCTGAAGATGACGGGCCCAAGACGGGTTATTGCCCGTGTGCTGTCCGACGCCACCGACCATCCGGATGTGGATGAGCTGCATCAGCGGGCCAACAAGCTGGACCAGCGAATCTCTTTGGCCACCGTCTACCGTACGGTGCGATTGCTGGAATCGAAAGGCATTCTATCGCGGCGGGACCTGGGCAGCCGGCGCGCGCGCTACGAGCCGAGCGGCGAACGCAACCATTTTCACCTTGTGGACGAAGATGGCGGTATGGTGCTTGAATTTGCGGCGCCGGAAGCCGAGGTGCTGCTCCGGGAGATCGCGGACCGGCATGGCTTTGACCTCAAAGTGATCAAGATCGAGTTGTTCGGCCAACGTAAGCAAGCGGGGCAGGCCCGCCCTCAGAAGGGTACCGAGACGGTGGCCACGCGCGGCGAAAACGGAATGTCCTGAATGAACACAAGCGTAACGCCCGACCTGCCGCGTTTCGCGCTCGGCAACGTTGCCCCCGGTTTCACCGAACTACGCGCTGGCAATCTCGGCGTGCGGCTAGCGGTTACAGATGATGAGCTGGATGCCGTGCAGGCGCTACGCTACCGCGTATTCTACCAGGAAATGGGCGCGCGGGCGGACGCCGAAACCGACGCCAGCCACCGTGACAGCGACATGTTCGACGCGGTGGCTGACCACCTGCTGGTGGTGGACCACGACAGGGGCGAAAGTGCCGGGAACGTCGTTGGCACCTACCGGCTGATCCGCCAGGCCGCGGCTGCCCGGGTCGGCGGATTTTACTCCGCCGGCGAGTACGATATCTCGATGTTGCAGCGTTTTCCGGGCGAGTTGTTGGAGCTTGGGCGCAGCTGCACCAACCAGGCATACCGTTCCCGCTCCGTCATGCAATTACTATGGCGCGGGATCGCCGCCTATGTGTTCCACTACGGCATCGACCTGATGTTCGGTTGCGCCAGTCTGCACGGCACGGATCCGGACGCGCTGGCGCAGGAGCTGACCTATCTATCAGCCTACCACCTGGCGCCCGAGGCGATCCGTCCGAAAGCTCTGAACGCGCGTTATGTGCCGATGCGGCGGCTCGATCCGGCGCTGGTGGACCGGCGCCTGGCGCTACGGGCCTTGCCGCCGCTGGTAAAGGGGTATCTGCGGCTGGGCGGCTTCGTCGGCGACGGCGCGGTGATCGACCGGCAGTTCAACACCACGGATATTGCGGTGATCGTGCAGACCGATCTGGTCACCGAGAAATATTACCGGCATTACGAGCGGGATACACGATAAGAGGCCGCGGCGTCTGGTCATCGCGGGCGTGATGTTTTATGCCGCGCTTGGGCGGCCGGAGAGCCCGCCGCACGTTGCAACGAACGGCCGTGCTGTTCCTCCAAATTGTTTGGGCCGAGAGCGAGGCCACATGCCGACCGCGGAGACATGATGATGGCTGAAGACGACACTGAGGTTCCGGAGTCTTTGCTGCCTTATGATGAATGGACCCAGTCGGCGTTGCGGCAGGTGGTGATGAGCGCGGTTAGCCACGCCGCCGCGAAAGGGCTGCCGGGCGGCCACCACTTCTACATCACGTTCAAAACCGGCTACCCCGGCGTGCAGATCCCAGAGCGGCTGAAAACGCAGTACCCGGACGAGATGACGATCGTGCTGCAGCACCAGTTCCACAGCCTGGCGGCGGACGAGGCGGCGCAGGCGCTGACTGTCGGGCTATCCTTTTCCGGCGTCCCGGCAATCCTTGTAATCCCGCTGGCCGCGATCACGGCGTTCGCCGATCCGGAAGCGCAATTCAGCCTCGGCTTTCATGTTGATGTCCCCGAAGCGATCCCCGAGGGCGAGTTCCCGGCGCCGGAGGGGGACGACGTGCCGAGCCGTCCGACCGACGCGCCGGCCGATGTGGTGAGCCTGGACGCCTTCCGGCGCAAGACCACCGGCAACGGCCAGAAGGACTGAGGGTATGAATATGATGGCCAGGCGTGCCGCCGACTTTGCGGAGAAGGATCACGCTTTTATTGTTGTGGATGACCAGGGCAATGGTCTTTTCATGGGTTTAGGCTGATGAAGTTCACGATCGACCGCATCGACCACGTGGTGATGACCTGCAAGGACATCCAGATCACCGCCGCCTGGTATCAGCGCGTGCTGGGCATGGAGCGCGAGGAGTACGGCGGCAAGAAGCGCACGGCGCTGCGGTTCGGCGCGCAGAAAATCAACCTGCACGAGGTAGGGCATGAAGCCCTTCCGCATGCGACGCTGGCGACGCCGGGCACGCTGGACATCTGTTTCGTAATCGCGGTGGGTCCCGAGGACGCGGTGGCGCAACTGCGCGAGAGTGGCGTGGCGGTGGAGAAAGGGCCGATCGCGCGGATCGGCGCGCTGGGCGACATGATGTCGGTGTATTGCCGCGACCCGGACGGCAACCTGGTCGAGCTCGCCTCCTACATGGACGCTTGAAGCTTACCGATTTCGGTTATGATTTGCCGGCGGAACGGATCGCGCCGGCGCCGGCGCGGCCCCGCGACGCGGCGCGGCTGCTATATGTCGGGGCTTCGTTGCGGGATCATGTGGTGCGGGATTTGCCGGCGCTGTTGCGGCCGGGTGATCTTCTGGTGGTGAACGACACGCGGGTGATCCCAGCGCAACTGACGGCGATGCGGGGTGCCGCGCGGATCGGCGTCACGCTTGACCGGCCGGTGGGAAAGGGCGTTTGGCGGGTGCTGCTGCGCAACGCAAGGCGTGTGAAGCCTGGCGATACGCTGGTGATTGATTCCGGTTTCTCCGCGGTTGTGCATAAGATTTATGAAGGCGGCGTCGCGAACTTACGCTTTGTCACCGAGGATTTCGCGGCGGCTCTGCGCCGGGCCGGCGCGCTGGCGCTGCCGCCTTATATCGCGCGGCCGGCGGGCAACACGGAAGCGGACGCCGCGGATTATCAGACCATGTTCGCGGCGCGTGACGGCGCCGTCGCGGCGCCCACGGCGGGGCTGCATTTTACGCCGGAACTGCTGGCGGCACTTGCCGCGCGCGGGGTGGGCGTCGAGCCGGTTACGCTGCATGTCGGCGCCGGCACGTTTCTGCCGGTGCGGGTGGAGGATGTACGCAAACACCGAATGCACGCGGAGAGGGGCATGATCTCGGCGGCGGCGGCGGCGCGGATCAACGCGGCACGCGCGGCCGGCGCCCGCGTGGTGCCGGTGGGCACGACGGCACTGCGGCTGCTGGAAAGTGCCGCCAATGAAGCGGGTGAGGTCGCGGCGTTCGACGGCGATACGGATATTTTCATTCTGCCTGGCTATCGCTTCAAAATCGCTGATCTGCTGTTTACCAATTTCCACCTGCCGCATTCGACGTTGCTGATGCTGGTCTCCGCTTTCGCCGGTCTGCAGCGCATCCGCGACGCCTACGCGCACGCGATCTCCGCCGGCTATCGGTTTTACTCCTATGGTGACGCTTGCCTGTTGGAGCGTGTGTGAATTTCTCTTTTGCGCTGCATGGAACGGATGGCGCGGCGCGCGCGGGCATGCTTGCCACCGCGCATGGGCAGGTGCCGACGCCGACTTTTATGGCGGTGGGCACTGCAGGGACGGTGAAGGCGATGACCGCCGACGCGGTGCGCGAAACAGGTGCGCATATCGTGCTCGGCAACACCTATCATCTCATGCTGCGCCCGGGCGCGGAGCGTGTGGCGCGGCTCGGCGGCTTGCATCGAATGATGGACTGGCCGGGACCGATCCTGACCGATTCCGGCGGCTTTCAGATCATGTCGCTGGCGAAACTGCGCAAGATGGACGAGAGCGGCGTGACCTTTCGCTCGCATTTGGACGGCTCGGCGCATCATCTGTCGCCGGAACGCTCGATGGAAGTACAGTTCCTGCTGGATGCCACCATCACCATGGTGCTTGACGAATGCACGAAGTTTCCGGCGACTTACGAGGAGGCGGCGGTTTCCATGCGGCTTTCCACCCGCTGGGCGGAGCGTTCGCGCGCGGCCTTCACGCGACGTGACGGTTATGGCCAGTTCGGCATCGTGCAAGGCGGGGTCTACAAAGATTTGCGCCGCGAATCCACTGCGGCGCTGAACGCGATGGATTTTGAGGGTTACGCCATTGGTGGTCTGGCGGTCGGCGAGGGCCAGGCAATGATGTTCGAAATGTTGGAGCTGACAGCGCCGCTACTACCCGCGCAGAAGCCACGCTATCTGATGGGCGTCGGTACGCCGGATGACCTGCTGGGTTCGGTCGCGCGCGGGGTGGATATGTTCGACTGCGTGATGCCCACCCGCGCCGGCCGCACCGCCCGCGCCTTTACCGCCGCCGGCGTCTTTAACCTGCGCAACGCGCGCTTTATTGATGACGCCGCCCCGCTGGACGAGACCTGCTTATGCCTCGCCTGCACGCGCCACAGCCGCGCCTATCTGCACCATCTGTTTCGCGCGGAGGAAATGCTGGGGCCGATGCTGCTGACCCAGCACAACCTCACCTACTATCAATCATTGATGCGGGGCGCCCGCGCCGCGATACTTGAGCAGCGTTATGACGAGTATGCCAGCGCCACGCGTGCAGGCTGGGCCGCCGGCGATGGCTGACCTGAAAGCCCAAATCCAGGCACGCGCGGCGGCTCTCGGATTTGATCAGATCGGCTTTGCGCCGGCGGCGTTAAATGCCGAGCGGCGTGCGGCATTGCGGGACTATCTGGAAGCAGGGCATCACGGCTCCATGGAGTGGATGGAGCGCCGCGCCGATGAGCGCGCCGATCCGCAAACGCTGTGGCCGGAGGCGATCACCGTTATTTCGCTTGGCCTATCCTATGCGCCGGAAGGCGACGCGCTCGCCAGCACGCGGCTGCCCCGCGCCGGCAACATCTCGGTCTATGCACGCGGCCGGGATTATCACGATGTTATCAAGGGCAGGCTGAAACATCTTGCGCAGTTCGTTGCGGCGCGGCGGGCTAGCGTGAAAGTGTTTGTCGACACGGCGCCAGTGATGGAAAAGCCGCTGGCGCAGGCCGCCGGTCTCGGTTGGCAGGGCAAGCACACCAATCTGGTATCGCGCGCGCATGGCTCCTGGCTGTTGCTGGGCGAGATTTTTACCACGCTTGATCTGCCGCCCGACGCTCCGCATCGCGACAGTTGCGGCAGTTGCGCAGCCTGTCTTGCCGCCTGCCCGACCGACGCGTTCCCGGCGCCGTACAAGCTCGACGCCCGCCGCTGCATCTCCTACCTTACCATAGAACATGCCGGTCCAATCCCGATGGAGTTCCGCGCGCCCATGGGCAACCGCATTTACGGCTGCGACGATTGCCTGGCGGTATGCCCGTGGAACAAGTTCGCCGCCGCGGGGCGTGAGCAAAAGCTGGCGGCGCGCCCGTACCTTGTCGCGCCGCCCCTGGCGGCGTTGGCGGCGCTGGACGATGCCGGCTTCCGCGCGTTATTTTCCGCCTCGCCGATCAAACGGATCGGCCGCGACCGCTTCGCACGCAATGTGGCAATCGCGATCGGCAACAGCGCCGACCCGTGCCTGACTCCGGCGGCGCAATCCCTGGCAAATGACGATGATGCGGTTGTGGCGGAGGCGGCCGGCTGGGCGTTGCAACAACTCGCCGGCGCCTCCGAAAGCCCCGACTAGCTTAGCGCCGCCGTAATTTCTTTTACCGAATGATTTGTGTAGTCTTTCGAAAGGCTGAAGGCGACGGCTTTTTCCAGAGTTTTGTGCATCGCATCCCGGATTTGCCCAAGCGTCTGTGGGTCGGCGATCAGCACCACACTCTCAAACGCGTTCTGGTCATGCATCTTGTTCAACGTTTTCGTCAGTTGTTTGGCGAACGTCGCTTCGCCCGTTTCATGCGGAGACTGATCCTCCGGCCGCGCGCCGGACGGCCCGTCATCGACGAAATCCTTCAGCGTCAGATGCCGCTCCTCGCGCAGAGAGACGGCGCCGCCTTTGCCGGTGTTGCGGAGCAGCAGGGCTTTCGCCCCATCGGCCACGACCACCAGCGCGTTTTCCGGTATCGGCTTGCTCATCACACTTCCTTGTTGTTGTTAAACGTCGGGCGTCAGCACCGTGGCCTCGGCGATGAAATGGTAGAACCGGCCATCGAATAATTTCATCACCTCCAGCGTCGCGGCGTGCGACTCCGGCCGGATCGGCGAGGCCAGGCAATCCTCGATCGCCGCCATGTCGGCAAAATCCATTTCCAGGATCATCGCGATCGGCCGCGCATCCGCGTCGGCCGATAGCACGCGCTGCACCCGCACCGCCAGCACGTGCGGGAACCGCCGCCACACCGGCTCCAGCTCGGTCGCGACGCGATGAAAGAAGGTCTCCTCCTGGCCGGCGTGGATCGTGCCTTCATAGATCGCGGTACGGGTGAGCAAGAGCTTTTTCCTTGTTTGTGCTGGACATGAAATGGCGCGCGCCGGTCCAAAAGCAAATGGCCTCTTAAACCGCCCGCGCCGCCGCCGCGAGTTTCTTATCAAGAGTGATCAGCTCGGCATTTTGCGTCCATGCCAGCCACAAATAGCTGGCGTCGTAGGCGGTAAGACCAGTCGCCTCGGCGAGCGCCAGAACCCCCGCGGGATCAACGTCAAGACGGTGCAAAACGATCCGGTGGAGATCTTCGAAAGATTGACAATATTCATCCCGTCTCGCTTGATCTCGGCGGATTTTGTTCAGGCAGACATTAGCCAGTTCGTAGTAGATCAATGTTGGGGCGAGCAGCGTCGTATTTTCGAGCCGCGTGACGATTGCTTCCGCGTTCGACTCCATGAAGAGGAACGCGGCGAGTGCCGAGGCATCGACAACCTTAACGGCGCTCGTCGCGATCTCGGTCCGCGCGGATAATCGCGGTGGAATCGTCATTTGAACGCATGCCCCGCCGCCGTAGCTCACCGAACAACTCCAAGGGGCTCATTTTGGCGGGCTCAACGGCATCCGTGATGATCGCCATCAGCTCGCCCTGCAACGAACGGTGATTTTGTTCAGCCCGCGCCCGCAAGCGTTGCACCACATCGTCAGGGGCGTTCTTAATTGAGAGGGTGACGGGCATGGTGTCAAAATAGCGCCATTCTGGCGCCATTTGCAATGCCTACTTGACGCGCTTGCTCCGGCCACAAAATAGGCTTACAAAGCAAAAAAAAGAACCCGACTTTTTTGTAAGGGTGGCCCTAACCGGCCGCCCTTTTTATTGGAATTTTGCCTGTGCCTGATCAATTGCCCGAGAACCGACCCTCTCATGCCGGCCTGGAAGGCCGCATCGCCGAGATTATCGCCGCACCTCTGGAGGCGCAGGGCTATGAGCTGGTGCGGGTGAAGGTGATCGGACGGGACACGCCGACGGTGCAGGTGATGGCGGATCGCGCCGATGACGCGCCCTTCACTCTCGACGACTGTACGGCCGTCAGCCACCTGCTTTCGGCAGTGCTGGACGTGGAGGATCCGATTTCCTCGGCCTGGACGTTGGAGATCAGCTCGGCCGGGATCGACCGTCCGCTGACGCGGGTGAAGGACTTCATCCGCTTCGCCGGGTTCGACGCGAAGGTCGAACTGAATTTCCCCGGGCCGGGCGGGCGTAAGCGCTTTGTCGGCACGCTGTTGGGGGCGGATGAGGACGAGGCACGGCTGAAGATCGAGACCGGTGAGGTGGTGGCGCTGAAGCGGGCGAAGATCAAGAGCGCGAAACTGATCCTTACCGACGCGCTGATTGCGTTTACCACGCAAGCGGTGGTGACGAATTGATGGGTCAGAGGTTGGATTGGTGGGTTGCGCTGCGCTTACCCACCCTATGATTAGGAGGTTGAAATGGATACTGCGGTAGCACGGCCGGAATTGCTGCTCGTCGCCGATGCGGTGGCGCGGGAGAAACAAATCGAGCGCGACGACGTGCTGGAGGCGATGGAGCAGGCAATCCAGAAAGCCGGCCGCGCCAAATACGGCCATGAGAAAGACATCCGCGCCACCATCGACCGCAAAACCGGCGATGTGCGGCTGTCGCGCTGGACCGAGATCGTCGAGGCGGTGGAGAACGAGGAGACGCAAATCCCCGTCGCCATTTCCAAAAAATTCGCGCCGGAGAAAGAGATCGGGGACTTTCTGGTCGATCCACTTCCGCCGATCGATTTCGGCCGGATTGCGGCGCAGACCGCCAAACAGGTGATCGTGCAGCGGGTGCGCGAGTACGAGCGCACCAAACAGTTCAACGAGTTCAAGGACCGCGTCGGCGAGATCATTAACGGCGTGGTCAAGCGCACCGAGTACGGCAATCTGATGGTCGACCTCGGCCGGGCCGAGGCGCTGCTGCGGCGGGACGAGACCATTCCGCGCGAGAACCTGCGAAATGGCGACCGTGTGCGGGCGTTCATTTATGACGTGCGGGAGGAGCAGCGCGGGCCGCAAATCTTTCTGTCGCGCACCCATCCCGGCTTCCTCGCCAAGCTGTTCGCGCAGGAAGTACCGGAGATCTACGACGGCATCATCGAGATCAAGGCGGTCTCCCGCGACCCGGGCAGCCGCGCAAAGATGGCGGTGATCAGCCGGGACCAGTCGATCGACCCGGTCGGCGCCTGCGTCGGCATGCGGGGCTCGCGCGTGCAAGCCGTAGTGGCAGAGTTGCAAGGCGAGAAGATCGACATCATCCCCTGGTCGCCCAATATCGCTACTTTCGTGGTGAACGCGCTGGCGCCGGCGGAGGTGTCGAAGGTGGTGATGGACGAGGAAGCCGGGCGGGTTGAGGTGGTGGTGCCGGATAGTCAGCTTTCGCTCGCGATCGGCAGGCGGGGGCAGAACGTGCGCTTGGCGTCGCAGCTCACGCGCTGGGATATCGATATCCTGACCGAGGCGGAGGAGAGCGAGCGCCGGCAAGAGGAATTCCGCCGCCGCACCGGCCTGTTCGTCGAGGCGCTGGATGTGGACGACATGATCGCCGGCCTGCTGGTGGCCGAGGGTTTTGAGACAATCGAGGATCTGGCGGCGACGCCGCTGGATGAACTGGCTTCAATTGAAGGGTTTGATGAGAACGTGGCAGCAGAACTAAATCGCCGCGCCGAGGTGTCCCTGGCGCGGCAGGCAACCGAGTTTGAGGAGCAGCGCGTAGCGCTGGGGGTGAGCGACGAGATCGCCGCGATCGAGACCTTGAGCGCGAAAGCGTTGATCGCGCTGGGCGAGAAGGGCGTGAAGTCGCTGGACGATCTGGCCGACCTCGCGGGCGACGAGCTGGTGGAAATCGTCGGCGCCGACGCGTTAAGCGAGGAGGCGGCCAATGAGGTGATCATGGCGGCGCGCGCGCATTGGTTCGCGGAGGAGGACGGCAACGCAGCCTGATCCGGCCGAGCCTGCTCCGGCCGAGCCTGATCTCGAGGCCGAAGCAGAACCGCATGCGGGGCCGCAACGCCGCTGCCTGGTGACGCGGGAAAGTTTCCGGCGCGAGACGATGCTGCGTTTCGTGGTGGGGCCGGAGGCTGCGCTGGTGTTCGACGCCGCAGCAACCTTGCCCGGCCGCGGCATGTGGTTGAGTGCGTCCGGCGATGTGGTAGAAGCGGCGGTGAAGCGCGGCGTATTCGCGCGGGCCGCGAAAGCTCAGTTAAGGTTGCCGCCCGATTTGCGGAAGTTGATTGAGGGCCGTTTGGCGGCGCGGTTGATCGATCTGCTGGGGATAGCGCGCCGCAGCGGCGCGGCGGTTTCCGGGTTTGAGAAGGCCCGCGAGTGGTTGACTTCGGGTTCCGCCGGACTGGTCGTGCAGGCGGCGGACGGCAGTGCGGAGGAACGGGCGCGGTTTTGCAGTGGCCGTGACATCGCGCAGGTGGCGGTTTTATCGGCCGCCGCTTTGGGCAGGATTTTCGGCCGTGATCACGCCGTGCATGTGGTGATCGCGAAGGGCCGGCTGGCGGAGATGATCGGAATTGAGGCGGCGCGGCTCGCGGGTGTTGCGGGCGGCACGCCAAGCGGGCAGTAAGCGCGCACGCAGATATACGTTGACGAATGAATGGACTGACAAGGCATGAGTGACGGCAACGATCAGGTCGAGACCAAGGGCAGGCTTTCGCTGCGGCCGACCAACCGCAACGAAAGCGGCCATACCGTGGATGCGGGCTCGGTCCGGCAAAGCTTTTCGCATGGCCGCTCGAAGGTTGTGCAGGTGGAGGTGCGCAAGAAGCGCGGTCTGCCCGCGGCCGCGCCCTCCGCCACGCCGCCGGCGCCTGGCACGCTGTCGCTAAAACCCGCCGCTGCCCTTGGCGGCGCGGCGCCCGCGGCCGCGCCGGTTGCGGCCCCGCCTTCGGCGCCCGCCGCGCGGCCCCGTCCGGGCGCCGGCGCGGCTCCCGGTCCGGCGCCGCGCGCGCTGACCGCGGCGGAGGTTGCTACCCGCCAGCGTGTGCTGGAACAGCAGCGCGTCGTCGCCCAGCACGAGGCGGAACGGCGCGAGCAAGAAAGCATTTCGATCCGCTCCGCCGCGGAGGAAGCCCGCCGGCGGGAGGATGAGGTTCAGCGCGAGGCTGATGACGCCGCCCGCTTTGTTGAACCCGCTGTGCAAACGCCTTTGACGGTTTCTGACGAGGAAGCCGTGGCAGTGCCGGTGGCGCGTGCGCCCGCGCCCGCGCCCGCCGCGCCCGCGGCGGAGACCCTGCGACTAAAGCTGGGCGGCAGGCCCGGCCCGCGGACCGATGACGATGATGAAACGCCGCGCGGCGTGCGCCGGCCCAGCGTTGGCGGGGCCATGGCCAAACGCGGCGCGCCGGTGGTGGCGCCGAAGAAGATCGGCGATGATCGCCGCCGCGCCGGCAAGATCGACGTGCAGGCGGCGTTGGAAGGCGAGGACGAAAAGGTCCGCAGTCTTGCCTCCGTACGCCGGCAGCGCGAGCGCGAACGCCGGCAGGCCGAGCTGGAGCTGCTGCGCGCCGATGGCGTGAAGGTGGTGCGCGACGTGATCCTGCCGGAAACCATTACCGTGACCGAACTCGCGAACCGCATGGCGGCGCGTGGCAATGACGTCGTAAAGGCGCTGATGAAGATGGGCGTAATGGCGACCATTACCCAGGCAATCGACGCCGACACTGCCGAGTTGGTGATCAACGAATTCGGCCATCGCGCCCGTCGGGTTGCGGAGAACGACGTCGAGATCGGGCTGGAAGGCGAGGCCGATAACGATGAGGATCTGCTTACGCGGCCGCCGGTGGTCACTATTATGGGCCATGTCGATCACGGCAAGACCAGTTTGCTGGATGCGTTGCGCCATACCGATGTGGCGGCGCGCGAGGCCGGCGGCATCACCCAGCATATCGGCGCCTATCAGGTAAAGCTGCCCTCCGGCGCGCAGATCACTTTTCTGGACACGCCGGGCCATGAAGCGTTTACCGCGATGCGCGCGCGCGGCGCCGGCGTGACCGACATCGTGGTGCTGGTGGTGGCCGCAGATGACGGCGTGATGCCGCAGACGATCGAGGCAATCCGGCACGCGAAAGCCGCCGAGGTGCCTATCATCGTCGCTATCAACAAGATCGACCGGCCGGGCGCGGATGCGAACCGGGTGCGGCAGGAACTGCTGCAACATGAAATCGTGGTCGAGGCGATGGGCGGCGAAACGCAGGATGTCGAGGTTTCGGCATTGAAGAAAACTGGCCTCGACAAGCTGGAAGAAGCGATTTTGCTGCAGGCGGAGGTGCTGGAACTGCGTTCCAACCCCGACCGCGCCGCCGAGGGCGCTGTGGTGGAAAGCCGGCTGGACCGTGGCCGGGGGCCGGTCGCGACCGTGCTGGTGCAAAAGGGCACGCTGCATCCGGGCGACGTGGTGGTGGCCGGCGCGGAATGGGGCCGGGTGCGCGCCATGCAGGACGATAAGGGCAAGGCGCTGAAGGAAGCTCTGCCGTCGGCGCCGGTTGAAATCCTCGGCCTGTCGGCGCCGCCGAGCGCCGGCGAGCCGTTCGTGGTGGTGGAGGATGAAGGCCGGGCGCGCGAGATCGTCGAGTTCCGAGGCCGCAAGCTGCGTGACCGCAGCGCCGCCGCGGCCACGGCCGGGCGCGGCACGATGGAAGAGATGCTGGCCCGCATCCAGGCCGGCGCGCAGAAGGAAGTGGCGGTTGTGGTCCGCGCCGACGTGCAAGGCTCCGGCGAGGCAATCACCGCCACTGTGACGAAAGTCGGCAACGAGGAAGTGCGCGTGCGCGTGCTGTACTCGGGCGTCGGCCAGATCACCGAAAGCGACGTGCAGCTGGCGAAAGCGTCGGACGCGATCGTGATCGGCTTCAATGTCCGCGCCAACGCGCAGGCGCGCGAGCTGGCGCATCGCGACGGGGTGGATATCCGCTACTACTCGATTATTTACGAGGTCGCGGACGATATCGAGAAGCTGGTCAAGGGCAAGCTGGCGCCGGTGATCCGGGAGAAGTTCCTGGGCTACGCGGAAATCCGCCAGGTGTTCAACATCACGAAAACCGGCAAGGTCGCCGGCTGTTACGTTACCGAGGGGCTGGTCAAGCGCGGCGCCGGCGTGCGGCTGCTGCGCGACAACGTGGTGATCCATCAGGGCGAGCTATCGCAGTTGAAGCGCTTCAAGGACGATGTGCGCGAAGTGGCGCGCGGCTATGAGTGCGGCCTGTCCTTTGCCGGCTTCCAGGATCTGGCGGAAGGCGACGTGGTGGAATGCTATGAAACCGAAACTGTCGCCGCATAATCCACGGCAAGCCGGGCCGCGCCAGGCCGGGCCGCGCCAGGCCGGGCCGCGCCAAGCCGGGCCGACTCAACGGCAGTTGCGGGTGGCGGAGGAAATCCGCCATCTGCTGGCGGAGGTGTTCAACCGGGTGGAATTCCACGATCCGGCTTTGCAGGGCGTCCGTTTGACCATCTCGGAAGTGCGGATGTCGCCGGACTTGAAGCACGCCACCTTGTTCATAACACGCCTGGGCAACCAGGACATCACGCCGCTGCTGCCGGCGCTCAGCCGCGCCGCGCCTTTTCTGCGCAGCCAGATCGCCCCAAGGCTTAGCCTGCGCGTCACGCCGGAGCTGAAGTTCCTGCAGGATGAGGCGCTGGACGAGGCCATGCGAATCAACCGCCTACTGAAAGCGCCGCAAGTGGCGCGGGACCTGAGCTAATCGTGACGGTCATGCCCGCGAAAAGCGGGCATCTTCTTGGGCGGGGCGGCATGGTGAGTGGGGCACGGGCGCGATGACGGAATTTCTTCGTGCCGATGAAGTCGTTAAAGCGGCGGCGTTGTTAGCAACCGGCGAACTGGTCGCGTTCGGAACGGAAACGGTTTACGGGTTGGGGGCGGATGCGCGGAACCCGCGTGCGGTGGCGGCGATTTTTGATGCCAAGGGCCGGCCGCATTTCAATCCGCTGATCTGTCATTATGCGTCGGCGGAGGCGGCGTTCGCGCATGTCGAACCGACACCCTTGGCGCGGCGTCTGGCGGCGGCGTTCTGGCCGGGGCCGTTGACCATGGTGCTGCCGCGGCGGATCACCTGCCCGGTTGCGCTGCTCGCCGGGGCGGGACTGGAGACGCTGGCGGTGCGGGTGCCGGCGCATGTCACGGCGCTGGCGCTGATTGGGGCATTTGGCGGTCCCATCGCGGCGCCTTCCGCAAACCGTTCGGGCGGCATCAGCCCCACCACGGCGGCGCATGTGCTGGCGGCGCTGGGCGGCCGGATCGCGGCGGTGCTCTATAGCGGACCCTGCGCGATCGGCCTTGAGTCAACGGTGCTAGACCTTTCCGGTGCCACACCGTTTCTGCTGCGGCCGGGCGGGTTAAGCCTGGAGGCGCTGGAAGCGGTGGCGGGGCCGATCGGCCGTGGCGTTACGCCGGGCCAGGTGGAGGCAGCGCGGACGTTGCGTTCGCCGGGGCTGCTGGTCTCGCACTACGCGCCGGCGCTGCCGCTGCGCATGAACGCGACCACGCTGGCGCCGGACGAAGCCGTGCTCGCTTTCGGCCCCGCCTTGTTAGGCGCCAAATTGGTTTACCAGCTTTCCGACGCCGCCGATCCAATCGAGGCGGCGTCCCGGTTATTCGACGGCCTGCATTGGCTTGATGAGCACGCGCCTGATCATGGCCTGTCCCGTATCGCCGCGATGGCGGTACCAGATGCCGGCCTCGGCTTCGCGATAAACGACCGCCTCGCCCGCGCCGCCGCCCCGCGCTAACGCCGCGTGGCGCCTCTGTTACGCCGCCGGAACCGCATAACCTGGCGCGCGCCGCACGCCGATCGGCAATACGGTGTGACCGTGAACCTCGTTGATGACGTCCGCGGCGCCAAGGTAAAACGCCAGCGCGGCCGTGATCAGGCCGCCAATTCCACCGAGCTTGCCGAGCACCGGCATGGAGAGCAGCGGGTTGAGGGCGAGGAGCAGAAACGTGATCCACAACACGCCGAAGATCAGAAACAGCGTGCGATTGAGCGCGAAGGTCCCGATCCACATGGCAAAGGTGAACACGCCCCAGAGCAGCAGGTACCAGCCGACCGCGGCGCCAGGGACGGCGGCGCCGAAATAGTGCGCGAACAACGCGAAGCTCCACCAGAACGAACCGAAGCCGCAGAAGGCGACGAAGCCGAACGTGTTGCCGTTCACCATTTCAAGCACGCCAGCGATGAACTGCGCGGTGCCGCCGAAGGCAAAAGCCATCGCCAGCACGATGCCCAGCGACGCGGCTGGCAAGAGGCCGGTGTTAATCATACTCAGCAGCCAGGTGGTCAGCGCGAAGCCGAATAGCCCCAGCGGCGCGGGATTAGCGAATTTCATTTGTTTCCTCCGATATGGGCCGGTTTCCGACTCCTTCGGAAGGGTAACGCCGCAATGGAGGCCACGGCAAATGAAATGTCAGCCACGCCGCCCGTCTTCTGGCCGGGCAGGTGGCAGCCGCGGTTAGCCCTGGTCGTTGCCGCCCTTGCCGAGGCCGATGCCGACAAACAGCGCTTGGCCCTGACGGATGATCCTGAGCGCCAGCGCCGGCGCGCCGGACTTCTTCGCGGCGTCAATGCCGGCGACCGCGTCATCAGGCGATCCAACGGTTTTGCCGCCGACGCCGACCAGCAGATCGCCCGGCTGAATGCCGGCCTGATCGGCTTCCGAACCCGGCCGGACCGCGGCGATCACCGCGCCGCTCGCGCTGTCGGGCAGGTTGAGCTGGCCGCGCAACTGCGGCGAAAGCGGCGCAAGAGTGAGACCGAGGCTGACATGGCCAGGCACCGGCGCGGCTGGCGCAGTGGCATTGGCCTGCTGGAAGCTCTGGTCGGGATTGGCGGGCATCGTGGTCACGGCGACCGAGATGTCGTGGCTCTGGCCATTGCGCATATAGCTGATCGTGGTGTCTTTGCCTGGATCGACATTCGCGACATCGGCCGCAAGGTCGCCCGGATTGGTCACCGCCGAGCCATTGACCTTGGTGATCACGTCGCCCGCTTGTAGGCCGGCGCGAAAGGCCGGGCTGCCGGGCGAAATGGCCGCAATCAGCGCGCCGTCCATGGTCGGGTCGGCGCCGGGCAGATTCATCGCCTGCGCCATTTGCGGTGAGATTTCCTGCGCCTCCACGCCCAGATAACCCCGCACCACCTTGCCGCCCGAGACCAGCTGGGTGACCACTCGCTTCATCAGGTCGGACGGAATCGCGAAGCCGATGCCGACCGAACCGCCGGTGGGCGTCAGGATCGCGGTGTTGATGCCAATGACATAGCCGTGCTGGTCGAATAACGGGCCGCCGGAATTACCTTCGTTGATCGGCGCGTCGATCTGAATGAAGCGATCATACGGCCCATCGCCAATATCCCGCCCGAGGGCGGAGACGATGCCGGCGGTCACGGAACCGCCGAGGCCGAACGGATTGCCCATCGCGACCACCCACTCGCCCGGCACCACGTCTTTCGAGGAGCCGATTTCGACGTAAGGCAAAGGGCGGCCGGCGTTGATTTTCACCACCGCCAGATCGGTTTTAGGGTCGGTACCGAGCACTTTTGCGCTGTAGGAGGAGCCGTCGGCCAACTCGACGCTGACGGTTTTGGCGTCCTTCACGACGTGGTTGTTGGTGACCACGATGCCAGAGGAGTCGATGATGAAGCCGGAACCTTTAGCCTCGATCGCCTGCGGCTGAACAGGACCGCCTTGCATGCCGCCAAATGGGAAACCGGGCGGAAAACCGGGGATGTTCGGCATGCCGGGCATGCCGCCGCCCATGCCGCTCTGCGGGCCGCCATCCTGGCCGCCGTCACCCTGGTCGCCGCCGGAGCCCAGATCATCGGATGTTTCGTCGACTTTCAAATGAACGGTGATCGAGACCACCGCCGGAGAAACCTTTTTCACCAGATTGGTGAAATCGCCGATCGGCACGAAATTCTGCTGTACCGCCGCGGTGGCGTCCAACGCCGGATCGCCGCTGGCGCGCGCGCGATCCATGAGAAGGCCGCTGAGCGCCGTCGCGCCAAGCAGGGCAAGCCCGAAAGCGACGCCCCGATGTTTCATGTAACCCATCTAATCCAGTTTCCCCTCAAGAGACAGCGCTTAACCCAATCCAGGTAGATGAGAACTACATCAGCTTTTGTGAAATTCGATTAGGTGCGGGATGAAAGTTATGTTACCCAAATACCACACCCAAGAAAAATCATAAAATGAAGTGATCGTTCTCAGGCCTTCACATCGACCATGACGATCTCGGCGGCGCCGAGCGCCTCGATTTCAACCTCCGTCTCGTCATGCAGCGCCACGCCGTCCCGCTCGTGCGCCAATTCGCCGTTGACCCTTATGTCGCCGGTGGCGGCGACGAGGTAGGCGGCCCGGCCGGGGGCGAGCGTGAAATGGGCATGCTCGCCGGCGTTCAAGCGGGCGGCCAGAACCGCGGCGTCCGCATGCAGTTTTAACGCGTTATTGCCAGCGTGCGTGGCACGGCCGCTAGCCAGTACCTGCAGTCCCTCGCCGGCGGTGTGCGGAAATTCCCGCGCATCCCAGCCGGGTTTCACGCCCTGTTGGTCCGGCATGATCCAGATCTGGAACAGCCGGGTGGCCTCGGTTTCCCGATTCAATTCGGCATGGGTAATGCCGGTGCCGGCGTGCATCACCTGCACATCGCCGGCGCGGGTGGCGCCGGTATTGCCGAGGCTGTCCTGGTGCGTGATCGCGCCCTGCCGGACGAAGGTGATGATTTCCATGTTTTTATGCGGATGTGCGTCAAATCCCTGGCCGGGGGCAATTTCGTCATCGTTCCAGACTAGGAGCGCGCCGAAACCCATGCGCTTTGGGTCGTGATAGCCGCCGAAACTGAAATGGTGCTTGGTGTTCAGCCAGCCATTTCGAAAGCCGCCGAGCGAGGCGAAGGGCCGGACGTCGATCATGTTCGTCTCCTGGAATGAAGTTGACTTGAGGATCGGGCTGCGGTCGGCGTTTTACAAGCGCCACAGCCATGCTTGGCGCTTTCCTGAGCCGCGCGCGAAGCTCTTGTCTTCTGATGGGGGGACTTCTATACGGCCCGCTTCACGGTCAAAAGTGAAGCGTCCGCGCCCGGGCCCGTAGGCATGCCCGGCCGGCGCCCCGATGTTCGGGAGCCCGGTGCATACCGGGTTTTGTGTTTCAGGAGACGAAAATGCCCAAGCTCAAGACCAAGTCATCGGTCAAGAAGCGCTTCAAGATCACGGCCACCGGCAAGGTGCTGGCGGGACCGGGAAAGAAGCGCCACAACCTGATGGCGCGCAGCCAGAAAGCCAAGCGGCAAAACCGCGGCAGCCAGACCCTGACCCATGCTGACGGCCTGACGGTCAAGCAATGGGCGCCGTACGGCATCGGTTGAGGGAGCAGGAAAATGGCACGCGTTAAACGGGGCGTCACCACGCACGCCCGCCACAAAAAAGTTCTCGAGCAGTCGAAGGGCTTCGTCGGACGCTCTTCCACCAATTATCGGATCGCGCTGGAGCGCCTGGAGAAGGCGTTGCGCTACGCATACCGCGATCGCCGGGTCAAAAAGCGCGAGTTCCGCTCCCTTTGGATCCAGCGGATCAACGCTGCGGTGCGCGAGCATGGGCTGACCTACAGCCAGTTCATCTTCGGGCTGAAGCAATCCGGCTTGGAACTGGACCGCAAAGTGCTGGCTGCTATTGCCTTCGACGACGCTCCGGCGTTTGCGGAGATCGTCAAAGCGGTGCGGGATGTGAAAGAGCAGACTGCGGCGGTGGAGTGATCGGCCGGGGGCTTCGACCCGCTGAGCCGTCATACTTGTTATTGCGAGCCGGCGAAGCCGGCGCGGCATTCCGTCTTTCTTCGCGCGTATAAAAAGATGGATTGCTTCGCTGCGCTCGCAATAACGATGGCCTAGGCTCGGCCGGCGGTTCCCGAAAGTCTGCCGGGCTCGATCTTCAGCTTGGCCAGGGCGCGGGTCCATTTGCTGGAATCGTCGGTGTCAAACACAATCGCTTCGTCGGCCGGCACAGTGAGCCAGGCGTTCTGCAGAATTTCCTCGTCTAATTGGCCCGGCCCCCAGCTTGCATAGCCCATCGCCAGAAAGCCGCGTGCGGGGCCATTGCCCTCGGCGATCGCGCGGAGGATGTCGAGGCTGGCGGTCAGCACGTAGCGTTCGTCGACTTCCAGGCTGTCTTCCGCCGTCCAGTCCGAAGAGTGCAGCACAAATCCACGGTTGTTTTCGACCGGACCGCCGGCGCATAGGCGGATCGGCTTGGCCTCCGGTACAGCCTCGATACCGAGTTGATGGAGCAGGTCAGGCAGTTTCAGCTTTTGCAACGGCCGATTGACGACAATTCCCATCGCGCCCTCACCAGTATGAGCGCAGATGAAAATCACGCTCTGGCTGAAGCGCGGGTCCTGCATCGCCGGCATCGCGACCAGGATCTGGCCGCCAAGCCAGTTCGGTTGGCCGGAAAGGACAGTTTGTTTGGGCACAGTTTGCCAAGTTGGGATGCCGGACCAGATCGCGCAAGCCTGAAGTCGGCCCCTGGCGAAGGCATATCTTCACGGTGCGGTGGGGTTTTGCTAGGAACGACGGAACCTCAGGAGGGGCGACATAATCATGATTAAAGTTGGCGATAAGATTCCCGCAATGAAGCTGATGATCAGCACGCCGGAGGGCCCCCGCGAGGCCGATACCGGGGAATTGTTCGGCACCGGTAAAGTCGTCATGTTTGCCGTGCCCGGTGCGTTTACGCCAACCTGCAGCGCCAAACATCTGCCGGGCTTCATCCAGAACCTGGGCGCGTTGAAGGCCAAGGGCGTGGACAAGGTAATCTGCATGGCGGTGAACGACGCCTTCGTGATGGGCGCCTGGGCCAAGGAGGCGAAGGTCGGCGACGGCATTGTCATGCTGGCCGACGGCTCCGGCGCCTTTACCAAAGCAATGGGTCTGGAACTGGACCTGATCTCGCGAGGCCTTGGCGTGCGCAGCCAGCGTTTTGCGTTGGTCACCAAGGATGACGTGGTCACGCATCTGGCGGTTGAAGAGGCCGGCGGATTTGACGTCAGCCGCGCGGAGGCGGTGCTCGCTGCCCTGTGAGCGGTGGGCAGGCCGCACCTCGCCTCACCGTCGTCGTTCCCTGTTTTAACGAGCGCGCGAATGTCGCGCCGATGGTGGCGGCGCTTGACCGGGCCCTGGCCGGCCTCGCCTGGGAGGTTGTGTTCGTCGATGACGACAGCCCGGACGGCACGGGGGCGGCGGCGCGCGAGATCGCACATCTAGACACGCGGGTACGGTGCATCCGGCGGGTCGGGCGGCGGGGCTTGTCCTCCGCCGTGATCGAGGGCGCGCTGTCCTCTTCCGCCGACATGATCGCGGTGCTGGACGGCGATCTGCAACACGATGAGACGCGGCTGCCGCTGATGCTCGGCGCGCTGCAAGCCGGTGCGGATCTTGCGGTGGGCAGCCGGCGTGTGGAAGGCGGCGACTCCAGCGGCCTGTCCTCTCCGCTGCGCCGCCGGCTGTCGGCCGCGGGCATCGGCATCGCCCGCGCGGTGACCCGAACCTCTTTGACCGATCCGATGAGCGGCTTTTTTGCGCTGCCCCGGCCGTTATTCGAGGCGCTGGCGGCGCGGCTGACCGGCCAAGGCTTCAAAATCCTGCTCGACCTGGTGCTAGCCTCAAAGCGGCCGCTGAAAATCGTCGAGATTCCTTACCGGTTTCGCCCCCGCGCCGCGGGAGAGAGCAAGCTGGACGCGCTGGTGCTGGCGCAATTCGCCGGGCTCTTGATCGACAAGGCGTTGCGCGGCGCCGTGCCGCTGCGGTTCATCACTTTTGCGCTGGTCGGCGCTTTCGGCGTGCTGATCAACCTCGTGGTGCTGGAGCTGGCGCGCCGGGCCGGCATGGCGTTCGGACCAGCGCAGACGCTCGGCACCATCGCCGCGATGATCGCCAATTTTCAGATGAACAACCAGCTGACCTATCGCGCGCAGCGGCTGAAACGCGGCCGGTTCTGGCGCGGATTGCTGCTGTTCATGCTGGTCTGCGGGCTTGGCGCGATCGCCAATATTGGCATTGCGCGAGCGCTTTATGCCGAGAACGGCAGCGGCATTTTTGCCGGCGCGGCCGGCGCCGCGGTGGGCGTGGTGTGGAATTACGCGGTATCGGCGACGCTGGTCTGGCGCGTTCGATGACAGCGCGCCTCAACGCCTGGGCGCTAGCCGCTTTGGCGATTTTGACATTGCTGCGTCTGGTGCTGGCGGCGCGGCTGCCGCTGGCGCCGGATGAGGCGTATTATTTCCTGTGGTCGCGGCATCTGCAGGCCGGCTATTTTGATCATCCGCCGATGGTGGCGTTTTGGACACGCGCCGGCACCTTGTTACTGGGCAACACGCCGCTCGGCATCCGCTTGGGCGGGCCGCTCGCCGGCGCGGTTGGCTCGCTGCTGGTCTGGCGCGCGGGCGAGGATTTTTGGCCTGGGCGGCAGGCCGGTCTTGTTGCGGCCGCGCTGCTGAACGCCACGCTGATGGTCGGCGTGGGCGCGATTGTCATGACGCCAGATACGCCGCTGTTCTTCTTCTGGACCGCAGGCGTCGCGGCGCTGGGGCGGCTGGCCATCACCGGGCGTCGAAGGTGGTGGCTGGCGGTCGGCGCCGCGGCCGGAGCGGCTTTATTGTCCAAATACACCGGTTTGCTGTTCATCGCCGGCATCGGCGCCTGGCTGCTGGCGACAATCCAGGGACGCGCCGCGCTGACCACGCTCTGGCCCTGGGCGGGGGCGGCCATCGCGCTGCTGATCTTCCTGCCGAACCTGCTTTGGAATGCGGATCACGGCTGGGTCAGTCTGCTCAAACAAGGCAGCCGCACCGCCGGCTTTGAGCCCGCGCGCGCCGCGCAATATTTCGCCGAACTTTGCGCCGGCCAGATCGGGCTCGCGACGCCGATCATTTTCATCCTGATTATCTTCGGCGTGTGGCGGCTGGGGCCGGCGCATCCGCTGCTGTGGCTCACCGTCATCCCGGGGCTGGTGTTCCTGGAGCATGTGGTGTCCGGCCGCGTGCAGGCGAACTGGCCGGCGGTGCTGTACCCGTCCGGTTGTCTGGCGGCAGCGGCGTCGCCTTTGCCGAGGCTACGCCGCTGGTTCGGCCCGGCGTTGGGGCTCGGTCTGACGCTCACGGCGCTGACCTATGCACAGGCGCTGGGGGCGCCGTTTCCGCTGCCGCCGCGCACTGACCCGACGGCGTTGCAATTCGCGGGGTGGGGGCAGCTTGCGGCCGACGCGCAAAATGCGGCGGCGCGGCAGCACGCCGCGTTCATCACCTCCGACGAGTACGCCACCGCCGCCGAAATCGCACTCCGGCGCGGCGGCGTGGACATTATCGGCTACGACCGGCGGTGGTCCTATTTCGGCTTTCTGCCGGCGCGGCCAGGCGCGGTTGGCGTTCTAGTCACCCGCCGGCGAGATACCGCCTGCCCTGAGCAGCTGGGCGAGATTTTTCGCGATCGCCGCGGCGCGATAATTGCGACGTTCAAAATTTGCCGCTTCGTGGCACCGTCTGGCAGCGTGATTTTGCCGCGCCCATGACTCTTGTTCCACCCACGGCCGCGGACGTGCGGGCCGCGCAACAGCGGATTGCACGCCACATCGTGCGCACGCCGATGCTGCGCAATGCACAACTGGACCAGCGGACGGGCGGCACCATTCTGATCAAGCCGGAGGTTCTGCAACGCACCGGCAGCTTCAAGCTGCGCGGCGCCACCAACGCGCTGCGCCGACTGGCGGAGGCCGGCCTGCCGCCTGGCGTGGTGACCTATTCATCGGGCAATCATGGCCAGGCGATTGCTTGCGCGGCAGCGTCGCTCGGCCTGGCCGCCACCGTGGTGATGCCGGCCGACGCGCCGGCCGCCAAGCGTGAGGCTACGGCCTTCTGGGGGGCGGCCATCATCACCTATGATCGCGCGCACGAGGACCGCGCGGCCATCGCGGCGCGACTGGCGGCGGAGACGGGCGCGCTGATCATTCCGCCATACGAACATGCCGATGTGATTGCGGGGCAGGGAACGCTGGCGCTGGAACTGGTGGAAGACGCGGCGGCGGCGAACCTCGCGCTGGACGACATGCTGGTGTGCACCGGCGGCGGCGGCCTGATCGCCGGCTGCGCGCTTACGCTGGCCGAAGTCTCGCCCGCAACCCGCGTCTACAGCGTGGAGCCGGCGGGCTGGGATGACACCGCCCGTTCGCTCGCCGCCGGTAAGCGTGTGGCCAACGACATGCGGGGCTCGATGTTCTGTGACGCCTTGCTAACGCCGACTCCCGGCGAGCTGACTTTCAGCATTAACCGACGCTTGGTTACGGGCGGGCTAGTGGTGACCAATGATGAGGTCCGCGCGGCGATGGAATTTGCCGGGCGCTACATGAAACTCGTGGTCGAACCGGGAGGCGCGGTCGCCCTCGCGGCGCTACTGGCGGGGCGGATTTCCACGGCGGGTCAGACTATTGGCGTGGTTTTGTCCGGCGGAAATTCGTGATCCACACCCCGCCGGGTGCGCGGGACTAAACCGTTTCCGCCTCGAGCAGCGTCCGCGCACGCGGTGCCGCGTTCGGATCATTCGCGTAGACTTTCTGCCAGAAGGCTTCACTGGTCATTTCCGGAAACGCCGCGGCGTAGGCGCGCTTGATGGCGCGGAACCGAAGCACGAATCTCGCCAGTTCCGGGATAAATCTCGCCAGTTCCGTAAAGAATTTCACCTTGTCGTGCTGCGCGATGTAACCGATCCCTAAAGGTTCATACTCGTAAAGAACCTTTTTATATCGAAACACGCTGCGCAGGGCGCCTGCGAAATCCTTGTGCTGATAAGCCACCGCTTCCTTCAACATAAAGTTGGGCAGCAGAAATCCGTTTAACGTGATCATCCGCCACCACCGGCGACGGCGCCGTTCATGGGTTGGGCGATGCTCCGCGTCATAGGCCGCGCGGTCGATGCGCGCCAGCTTTTCAGGCGCCGAAAAGGACGCGATCATCGCCCGTTTGCGTGTCATGTCCAAGTTGTCGAGCCAGAACTCCGGACCGCCGGCAACGTCGCGTACCGCCATCGTTACGGCCCTGGCGGTTGCATAATTGTAGGAAAATAGAGGTAAGAAAAAGAACCGAAAGATCAGCCGCAAGCAGGAGGCAAGGCTGCAAGACAAAACGCAGAGCCTGTGCGTCACATGGGCGCGTGTATCTAGGTAGATCGGCATCGGACCGCTTTTAAGGCCGAAATCTTCCGCCCAACTCGCGATGCCGTTCATCGTGCAGATCGCGAACTTGTTGGTCATCGCGAACTGAATGTCGTCGCCCCGGATGAAAAACGGAAAGCAGAAATACGACACATCCTTGATCGCAAAGGCAAAAAACCACCACCCGCCGTAATTCGGTTCCCGTTCGAGATGCTCGGCGAACAGCAGATCGCCGACTTGGCGCATATCGAGCCAGCTTTTTTGCGGCTGACACATGCCGTTAAAGATCGATCCTTTTTCAAACAACCGATACGGTTCGATCTCCCGCAGCAAGCTGCCGGCGACCGCGAACTTCTCCGTGTTGGCGAACTGCAACAGCGCGTATGTGCGTTTGATCGACGCCACTTCAGAAGAGGCGTCGTCATCCATGAACAGACAATGCGTCGCCCCGGCGTCGTTTTTAAGATGCAGCAAACCCCGCATGAACCCGCCCGACCCGCCGAGGTTCATGTTGGGCAGCACGGTTATGCCGCGCGCTTCATGCGGCGTGATGTTGCGGGAATTATCGACGACCACGAATTTGATGTTGTAGCTCGGATCGTTAAGTAGTTCGTCTCTTAACCGTTGTAGAGCCGGCAGCAGGTAACGCTTACGATCATAATGCGTGATGACGATGCCGAGGGTAACATTGTTGACTGGCAAAGTCGTGGTGGCAAAACGACCGCCACTCAAAGTTGCCGCGCCGACTGCTTCCAGGCAGAAGTACAGCATTCCGCCGTCAAGCAAGTCCCAGGAGTCCAATTCGATCGAGTAATCCTTGCCTGACGTCAGTTTTACTGTTTGTTCATCTAGCCAACGGTGGCCATGGCCGATGCGGTGCAGCCCGAACCGCAACACAAAATTGCCATTGCCGCGCAAGATCAGATGCAGATCATCGATACTACAATGTTGCCGCCACAGACCAACGGTTATGCCGTTAAAGAACGTGTCGAACCAAGCTCGGCCGCCATCCTTGAATATGAGCGTCCGGTCTTTCAAGGACGCTCTTACCTCGCCCGCGGTGATTCGCGCATACATTTCTTCCGGCGCCCCGAAATCTAAGCCCGGTAGCAGGACCGGCTGTAAAACCGTTTTCGGTGCGGGCAACGAGATATCCGGCATCAACGTGCCGCCAGCCAGCGTTCAGCGCTCAACAGAGACTGGTTGATGACCTGGTCCATGTCCAGATACTGATACGTGCCGCAGCGGCCGATGAATTGGATGTTCCGATCTTGCTGTGCCAGGCACTTATATGCTTCGTATATACCCTGAAAGCGGCCGTCAGCGGTTTTTACAGGGTAATACCGCTCCATGTTGTTGTCACGATAATCACAAGGTTCTTCCTTCGTAATGGTGCGGTCTGGTCCCGGCCGCACGCGATGGTGGGGTATCACATCCCAAACCGTCTCCCGCGTGAACGGGCCGTTATCTGTGAAATTAGTTACCGACCATGCCGGCATTATTGATGCCGGCTCATTGCGGTGGTGGAAGCGTATTGATCGGTATGGCAGATCACCGTGGTGGAAACCGTAAAACTCGTCGATCGGCATTGAATTAAAGCAATATTCATACAGGTTCAAATCGGCCTTGTTGAAGGGAACTTCAAGATCAACATCTATACGCGGATGGTCAAGCATTTCCTCGAATAATGCCGTGTAGCCCTTCACTGGCATGACCTGCGTTTCATCGGCGGTGAAGTAGCCGTCTGTACGGTCCATGCGCAGTGGAATTCGCCGCACCACGGCAGCCGCCATATCTTCCAGGTCCAGGGCCCACATCTTTCGCGTGTAAGGGCGGAAAAATATTTCGGTCAGATCGATACCAATACTACTGTACAGGTACTCCAGCGCATTGCGCGGTTCGGCGATCCTGATTGAAATGTCTTTCAGATGACGTGCCACTTCCGCCGCCGTGCTGAAAGACGTTCCGAACACGGTATTGATCGTCTCCAGGTTGATCGGCAGCGGCGTCATGCGGCCATCCGCCAATTTTGCGCGAACCAAGTGTTGGTATGGTTCCATCTTGGCAAATCTGCTGAGCCAGTCCACGACGCGAAGGTTTTTTGTGTGAAACAAATGCGGGCCGTACGCATGCACGCGTACGCCGCTGCCATCGACATAGTCGAACGCATTTCCACCAATATGCGGCCGCTTGTCGATAACCTGTACCGAAAGTCCGGCTTCCGCCAGCACACGCGCGTGCACACCGCCGGCAAAACCCGCGCCAACCACAAGTACCGTCATGTTAGGGGTCGGATCGCGACCTGGGGCGTGAGATCAATTGCCGGGTCCACCGCGACCCGGCCAAGCATGCCCCGCCACATGCAGCCAAACCACTCCATCAAGCCGGAGACGTCACCACGGCGGAGGACAAGAAAAAAATAAGGGTAACGAACAAGATCGACGGCGATCAGAATAAACTCCTTGTTCCGCAAAAAGTTATAGCCGCGGTTGCGGTATTGGTTTCGCCGCTTCCACGCGGCGCGGGGATAAACCACGTGCAGGCGCCCGTTGAAAACCGGAAATAATTCATGGTTTGAGGAGGGATGCGCGAAGGCGACTGAAGGCGTTGTCCCGAAACGCAGACCTGCCCGCCGCATCCTGTACAGAAAGTCGATTTCATCGCCGCGTATGAACATTCGAAGATCCGGCAATCCGACTTTGAAAATTGCGGGCGCGCGGATCAATAGGCCGTTGAACAAATGCGCTATGCCGGGCAACACGCAATCCGATGCCAGCCGTTCACGTTCGAACAGATAGTGGCCGTTTACCAAATAGGGAAAGGCGAAACGCGCGTTATCCCCGGCGTCGATCACGACCGGCGCGACCGCGTCCAGACTACGACCCTCGGCGATTTCGATCAGACCGCGCAACGCACCGTTGTCCAACGGGCGACCGTCGTCATCCATTAGCCAAAGCCACGACGCGCCAGCGGCGACGGCATTTAAAATGCCCAACGCGAAGCCACCCGCACCGCCCAAATTAACCCTACTATGTAAGATGGTGACGTTCTCGGCTTGCGAAAGTTCCGGCACTACAGGCGGGACGGTGCTCGAGTCGATAATCAGGAGAGACAAATCCACATTAGCTTTCTGCGCCAAAATCGCGGAAGCTGTTTTCGCAAGCTCATCCGGCCGGTCGCGAGACACGATAACGGCGACGACCTTTGCCCGCTCCTCGTGCGGCCCCGAGACCAATTCCACCTTCCCCCACCTGTCACATCTTTGAGACGAAGTTTAAAAATAATGCCTGACGGTGTTGGGCACAACAGTCGCAATCTTCACCGGATGTGAATAATGCGTAAGTCGTCAGCCGATAAAGCGGTTCTTTCTGCTGGACTTGAAATAGCAACTAGCGCCTAAACTCGCTTGAGCGGGCGCTTGCGAAGTTTAGACTTTGCGGACGATTTTCAACGCCCTGTTCGGGTACTGTATTGCCAAACATTGTTCTTAGCAAGTGGAGGGATAAGCCACCACAAAATCATCAACTAAAAAGTAGGCCAAGAAGCGATGCGTCCATTCCGCTTGCAAATATAAGGCCCGGAGTTCCCGCTTAAATCTCCCGCGGCGCCGACGGTTGCTCAAAATGACGCCCCACAGAGTGATCAGTTCGCAAAAGCCGATCCCGGCCCTTGTCAAAACCGTTCGTACTGGGCGAACATTCATAAATGGACCCTTTGGCCAGCATGCGGCTGTTCGTGACTGTCGTGGAGCGTCGCGTCTTCACTGCGGCCGCATGGATCGCTTAGGTCGAGTCATGCCAATGGAGACAAAACAGCGGCCCCTGGACCTAACCGGAAGTAGCATACACCCCGCAGTCTTACCGCGGCCGATCGTTACGTTATCCGGTGTGGGCAAGGCGTATGGTAACGCGGTGGCGGTTGAGAGCGTCGATCTACAAATCGCGGAAGGCGAGTTTTTCACCTTTCTAGGTCCATCCGGGTCCGGGAAAACCACCACTCTGCGTCTGATCGCGGGATTTGAGGCTCCCGACCGCGGCCGGATCGAGTTGAACGGCGAAGATGTTGCCGCCTTGCCGCCTTACCGGCGCGACGTGAACACCGTGTTCCAGGATTACGCGCTGTTCCCGCACATGACCTTGCGCGAAAACGTTGCCTATGGCCTGCGGGCAAAGCGCGTGGCCAAGGCTGACGCGAACCGGCGCGCGGACGATGCGCTGGCCATGGTGAGGTTGAGCGATTTGGCGGAGCGCAAGCCGGCCCAGCTTTCGGGCGGCCAACGGCAGCGGGTCGCTCTGGCCCGGGCGATCGTGAACCGGCCGCTGGTATTGCTGCTGGACGAACCGCTGGGTGCGCTCGACCTGAAACTTCGCCATCAGATGCAAGTCGAGCTGAAAACATTGCAGAAGCAGACCGGTATCACTTTTATCTATGTCACGCATGACCAGGAAGAAGCGCTTGCCATGAGCGACCGGATCGCGGTTTTTAATCGCGGCGGCATCGAGCAGATCGGAACTCCCATCGAGCTATACGAGACGCCGAGAACGCTGTTCGTCGCGGATTTTCTGGGAATTTCAAATTTTCTGAAATCGGCGGGCATCACGACAATGATCCGCCCTGAAAAAATCAGGCTGATCCGCCCGGGCACGAACGTGCCGAATGGCAGCGCCTGGCGTGACGGCCGGGTCACGCAGGCCACCTATCTTGGCCTTTTCACGCGCTTCACGGTTGTTCTGGAAGACGGGCAGGAACTTACAGTTGTTGAAATCAATGATACGCAAACTGAATTCAGGCAGCACGTGCAAATTGGCGCGGAGACGCGAGCTGCATGGGACGAAACCGCCGTGGTCGATTTCTCAAAGGAGGACTGAACAGATGAAGTCTAAGATACAACAGAAGATGGCGCGCGTCATACTTGGCGCCGCGGTGGCTTTGCCACTGGCTCAGACCGCTTTGGCCGTGGCTCCGCTCACACAAATTGGCAAAGGTGAAGGCACGCTGAACATGGTGGCGTGGGAAGGTTATGCTCAGGATGATTGGGTTAAACCGTTTGAAGCAGCCACAGGTTGCATGGTTCATGCAAAATATGCCGGCTCGTCCGACGAGATGGTGGCGCTGATGCGCAACGGCGGTGGCAGCCAGTACGATATCGTTTCCGCTTCCGGAGACGCCACGCTTCGCCTGATCTACGGCCATAATGTGCAGCCGATCAACATCGGCCTTATCCCGGCCTGGACGAACTTCATTCCACAGTTGCAGTCACCCGAGTTCAATACCGTTCATGGGGTGCATTACGGCGTCTCTTACGAATGGGGGCCGAACACGCTACTCTACAACACGCAGAAGGTTTCGCCTACGCCAACCTCTTGGAAAGTGATTTACGATAGCAAATATGCTGGCAAAGTAACGGTTCCCGACAACCCGATCCAGATCGCCGATGCGGCGCTTTATCTCTCGAAGACTGATCCTGCCTTGGGCATCACCGACCCGTATGAACTGAACCAGACCCAGATGGATGCTGTCGTGACGCTGTTGAAGCAGCAACGCCTGATCATCAAGAAATACTGGGAATTGGCCTCCGACGAAATCTCGTTGTTCACAACCGGCGATGCGGTGGTCGGCGCCGCCTGGCCTTATCAGACCAACACGTTGCAGGCGGCGAAGGTTCCCGTGGCCGATACCTTGCCTAGCGAAGGCGTGACCGGCTGGGCGGATACCTGGATGATTTCGTCGAAAACGCCGCACCCCAATTGCGCGTATGAATGGATCAACTGGGTGACCACGCCGCATGTACAGGCGCAGCAGGCGATCTATTTTGGCGAAACGCCGGCTAACACCCTCGCTTGTACAGAAATGGACAAGCAGCAGGCAGGCTCCTGCGCACAATATCATGGGGACGCTACCGCAAGCTATTTCAACGCCATAAAATTCTGGAAGACGCCGCTGAAAGCCTGCGGCGGCGGTAAGATGAATTGCCTGGATTACCAGGCCTGGCAGCGCGCTTGGCAGGAGGTGAAGGGCTAAGCCGGGTACGCGCAGCGTGTTTGCCTTGTTCTGGCGTAAACCGGGTTTTGGCAGCGCGAGCTTGGTCGCGCTGCCTGCCGCCTGGTTCCTGTTTTGTTACCTCGCTGCGATCGGCGCGTTGATGATCTCGGCATTCTGGACGGTTGATCCGCTCTCTGGCGAAATCTCACCGCTCTGGAATTTGGACAATTTTCGGGAACTGTTTGCCGATCCAATTTATCGCACGATCGCGCTGCGCACCGTCGGCATCGCCGCGGCCGTCACGGTGACAGACGCGGTTTTGGCCTGGCCTTTTGCTTATGTGATGGTGCATCTTGCGGGTCCGAAAATCCGTGGTGTCCTTATGACCATGGTGCTGTTGCCGCTGTGGTCGAGTTATCTCGCACGCGTCTACGCCTGGCGCTTGATCCTGGCGCATGATGGCGCGCTGAACTGGCTTCTCCATGGCATAGGTCTGCCGGACTCGCAGATCGGCTACTCCAACTGGGCGATGTGGGTCGTGTTCTCGTATCTCTGGCTGCCGTTCATGATTCTGCCGCTTTACGCGGCTTTGGAGCGCGTTCCCCCGAACCTGCTGGAAGCGTCAGCGGATCTTGGCGCGCGGGGTTTTACCACCTTTCGCAAGGTGCTGTGGCCGATGGCGCTGCCCGGCATGGTCGCCGGCTCGATTTTCACCTTCTCGCTCACTCTCGGCGATTACGTGACGCCGGAGCTGGTGGGCGGCCCGAGTTCGGATTTTATCGGCAATGTCGTCTATGCTAATGTCGGCGTCACCAACAACATTCCCTTCGCCGCGGCTTACGCCACGCTGCCCTTGTTGGTAACGGCGGCCTATCTGCTGATTGCACGAAAACTCGGCGCGTTTTCAGCATTATGAGGTATTCCGGCGCGGTGCTTTGGGCGGCGGTGGTGGCGATCCTCGGGTTTCTATTCATCCCGGTCATCATCATCATGCTCTACGCCTTTAGCGCCTCGAACGTGCAAGCATGGCCGATCCAAGGGTTGAGCTTGAGGTGGTTTGCACGGACCTGGAACGACGATGCTGTGCGGCAAGCGCTATTGCTCTCGGTGCGCGTGGCTTGCGTGGCGACGTGCATCGCTGTTCTGCTCGGCACCCTTACGGCAATGGCAGTCGCGCGGACGCGGTTTTTCGGCCGGGAAGTGATATCCTTCGTGGTCGTCTTGCCTATCGCTCTTCCCGGAATTCTAACCGGGATGGCGCTCGCGGCATATTTTACCGCGTTGGACATCAATCTTTCGTTCTGGACGATCGTTGCCGGGCACGCGACGTTTTGCGTCGTCATCGTCTACAACAACGTCCTCGCGAGGCTTCGCCGTCTGCCGGGTTCGTTGCGCGAGGCTTCGGCTGATTTGGGCGCCAGTCCTCTTCGAACATTCGCAAAAATTACACTTCCCATGACAGCCAGCGCAATCGGCGCGGGTGCATTGCTCGCCTTCGCGCTATCTTTTGACGAGGTCATCGTCACAACCTTTACCGCCGGCGCGCAGAACACGTTGCCGCTATGGATTTTCGGCGCGATCAGGCTCGGCCAGCAATTGCCTGAGGTAAACGTCGTTGTGTTTGCCATTATAATTATGACGATCATACCCGTGCTCATCGCGCAAAAGCTGATGGGAACCGCCGGACGGGTGGGCCAAAAATAGCAACAGGGCTGCCTGAAGGAGCCGGTTGGTTGGCGGGCACAGCGGTGACCGGAATGCGCTTGCCCGTGAGGTTAATCCCGTCCAGCACCTCATCGGCCGCGGGTTGCCGGTCGGCCTGCACCGCGCTACCGAGGTCATCGCCCGGTTTCGCCGCGCAGGCGGAAACGCCGCCATCTAATTAGGTTTCAGCGAAAGGATAGCCGATGCCCTACGAGCTATATTACTGGGATGGTATTCAGGGCCGGGGCGAGTTCGTCCGTCTGGCGTTGGAGGAAGCCGGCGCGGCGTATGTCGATGTCGTGCGCGAGCATTCGGAAAAAATGGCCGCGATGTTGGACAACGAGACCGGGCTGCAGATTCCGTTCGCGCCGCCGATTTTAAAGGACGGCAAGCTGGTCGTTTCGCATGTCGCCAATATTTTGCTGTATCTGGGGCCAAAGCTGGAGCTAGCGCCGGCGGGCGATCTGGCGATTGTCGCGCATGGGCTGCAACTGACAATCACTGACTTTCTTGCCGAGGTGCATAACACCCACCATCCGATCGCGTCCGGGATGTATTACGACGACCAGAAAGCTGAGGCCAAGGCAGCGACCAAGGATTTTTTAAAAAACCGTGTGCCGAAATACTTCGGCTACTTCGAGCGCGTGTTGAAGCGTAATCCTCATGGTGATTCCCATATCATCGGCGCGGCGCTGAGCTATGTCGACCTTTCGCTGTTCCAGATCGTCGAGGGCATGCACTACGCCTTTCCGAAGGCAATGGAGGCGTTCAAGACCGAGTATCCGGCGCTTGCGCGGCTGCATGACGCGGTGGCACGGCGCAAGAACATCGCCGCCTACCTCAAGTCCAGCCGCCGCCTGCCGTTCAACGAGAACGGCATTTTTAGGCATTATCCGGAGCTGGATCGGAAACCGTAGCCCGATCACCAGTAATCGCCCCCAGGACTGTGGCCGGGTCCGCGGGGCGCGCCATGTCCGCCGCTTCGTGATCGACGCGGTTGGACAAATGCGGCGAATCTTGGCGCAGTTCCTCCAGCAGCTGGATGATCTTGGCGGACTTCTGTTCGCTCAGCAGCGATAGTTGCAGCGTAAGCTGTTCGCGGTGCAGTGCCAGCTCGTCCTCATGCCGCTGCGTCGCCAGAATGAGGATCGTGGTGTACAGCGCGACCAGGCTCACCGCGCCTTGCAGTATCGAAAACGGCGGTGCGTCCCAGGGCTTGTGGCCGAGCCGGCTGGCGGCAAGATTACCGAGGGTCCAGGCCAGGACTACCAGCGTCAGCAAGGCGATGAAGCTTGCCCGGCCGACGGCGGAAACCGCCCTTTGCATTAGCCGCTGGATTTGCGTGGTCTGGCCAAGCCTTTCCTCGCGTAGCCGCAGTAAAGAATTCACGCTGTCTGCGATATGGTCCGGCAGTTCGGTCGCGTTGTCTGACATGGTTAAATCTGACTCAGGCAAAGCGGCCACGTTGGCCCCCGCCTGCGCTGAAGGCAAGCTTTCGCCTCACCCATTCGGGTTGTAGCTTCAACATGATTGGCCGTTGCTCTAATCGATCCGCGATGCATTTCTTTTCAAGAACGCCGCCGCGCGGCACGCCGCCGGATGCTCCGACAGTGGCGGGTCCGCCCGGGCGGCCGCCGGCGCCAAAGCGCCGCCTTCTGGCGTTTTTGATCTTGATCTATCTGGCCGTTCACGTGCTCGAAGCGGGCGATGTCCATCATTTGCCAATGCTTCTGCGCGGACCGCCGGCACAAGCCATGCCGCGTATCTGGACCGGCGGCGGCGCGCCGGCGGGGACGGCTCGCCAGATCTATTTCGGCGGCCGGCCGATCGTTGGCACCGGCACGGATATCAATCTTGGTCCTGCCCTGTCCACGCCGCCGCGGGCCCTTTTCGCCTGGCTTTTCGGCGCGAAAAACCTGATCTTGCCCTCCTGCCTCACTGAACCGCCGCCCGCCATCGTTACCGGCGCCCCTAACTCTAAGCTTCCCGTCCGCGACGATCTGCCCGGCTTCTATGGCGCGCCCTGGACCGGCGAGCTCGGCGGTAATCTCCTGGCACTCCTGCATGTCTATGCGCCGCGCAATCCCGCCCGTCCGGCCGACGACGCCATTTTTCAGATCTACCGCCGTTACGACGGGCGGCAGACCGTACCTGATGCCGCCACAGACGCCCCGGTACGCATCTACCGCGGCCGCGCCGCCATTTTGTATCGGGTTTTCGCTGGCGCCCCGGTAAGATGCATCGACCTCGTGGTGCCCGTCGGCCAGGGCGCCGGCACCGCCTATCTTTATTATCGACGCTATCAGCGCTACTTTGAAGCAACAGCACGGTTTGCCGTCCAGAAATAGTGTCTGACCGCGGAATGTGCCGGCCAGCGACGCGTAGACCAAGGAGACAAGGCTTGCTGGATTTCACGCTACAGCAAATTTACACGATCATTCTGCTCCTCCTTGTCGTGGTCAGCGTCGTCTACCTGTTTTGGCTGCGGCGAACGCAGGAATTCTACTGGAATGATTTTTGGTACGCGCTGCCGGTGTTCGGCAGGCTCCGCAAATTGACCAAGGCCAAGGACCTCAATCCGGTGACCGACGAGGCGACGGGCACCGTCTCCACCGCTGCCGAGCAGGAGTTGCTGGCAACCTATTTCAACCATATCGGCATCGTCACGCAGGAGCGGTTCCAGCGCGCCTACCAGTTCCTGCTGCTGGCCAAGCAGGCGGACCGGCGGCCGATGCCGATCTGGGGCGGGCCGTTTCTGTTCATCCTGCTGGTCGCCGAGGCGCTCGGCTTCGGCCTGCTGCTAGCGCCCTTCGTCGCCTCCGAGATCACGCCCAACTCCGCGCAGATCATCGGCTTCATCATCGCCTTCGTAATGGCGATCATCGCCGCCGGCCTGACCCACGCCGCCGGCCAGGAAGTGTATGAAACCACCCTGATCCGCAAAATGCGCAAGGTCGCGAACGACCGCAAAATCACCTTGTACCGCACCGCCATCGCCAACGACGTGGATCAGAGCGTCGATGCGGATGAGGATGACGTTACACGCTTCGGCAATCGTATCCTGGAAAGCACCGAGGACCGCGGCAGCGTGAAGCTGAGAGTGGTCGCGACCGCGTTCGTCATCATCGTGCTCTGCGCTTCCACAGTCCTGCGGTATGAAAATCTGCGTCTCGCCGTCACGCAGCAATCCGCGCTCGATGGCGCGCAAGCCACGCCGGGCGCCGTATTGGGCGCCGCCGGCGGCAATCCGTTCGCCGCCGCGGCGCCTGGCCCGCTACCGCCAGATGTCGCGCAGAATGCGCAGGACGCCCAAAATACGGTGCAGGCCGAGGAAAACTACGAACAGATCCTCGGCGGCACCGCCGGCATCATCGGGCTCGGCGTGATTTTTCTGTTCACCCAGGTCTACTCGACCTCGATCGGCATCCAATGGGGCCATATCCAGCGCCAGCGGGTCCAGGCCGCCTTCCGGCGCGGCACGCTCGGCTTTTCAAGTTACGAGGATTACCGCCGCCATCTGCTCGATCCGCGCATCCGCCGCACCGAGCGCCGGCTGCAGCAACTTCGCGGCGGCCTGTTCCGCGACTCGCATGTCGCGCAGCCGACGTTCACTTTCAGTAGCTGGATGGATGCCAAGCTGGCACGTCAGGGCGGCCAGGCTCCGACCACCGCGGCGTCGCTGTCTCTTCCCGCCGGCGTAACGCCGTTCGACGCCGATGCCGAAGCCGCCGCGATGTTGGGTATTCAGGACACCGCCGCGCGCCGCGCGACGCTCCGGCAACGCGTCGCCACCCTGAACGCTGCCCAATCCGCCCAGCTGCAAGCCGCCATCCAGGCGCTGAAGGCGCGGCAGGACGCTGAAACATCGTGGATCGACGAATTTTAAAGCTCGCCCGCCTCGCGTGCCTGGCGGTCCTTGCCGGTCTGGCGCCATACGTGGCCAAGGCCGGCGTGCAGAACGACGTTCCAAGCTGCTACGCCGCCAACCGGCTGCAACCTGCCGTCCCCAACGGTTACACGCGCCTGATCTATGTCATGATCGACCAGACCGTCGGCTGGAACAACAATCTCGCCGCTTCTCTCCTCGCCAACCTGAATGGCGCTCTGCAGCCTGGAACGAAATTCGTCATCGCTGCGTTCTCCGCCTTTGCGCAGGGACGCTATCTGGACGTGCTGCACACCGGCGTCATTGAGGCGCCGATGCCACCGGAACAGGTTAACAATACGGCAATCAGCACCACGAAAATCTTCGATGCTTGCCTCGCCGACCAGCGACGCTATGCGGTCAATATGGCGGATGCCACCGTGCAGTCAGCCTTTCAAGGCAGCGTCAGCAGCCTGCAACATTCTGACATCATGTCCGCGCTGCAGGCCGTCTCCGCGCCGATCGTTGCCGATCCCGCGATGCACAAAATCCTGCTTCTGGCTTCAGACGGGTTGGAGAATTCCGGCACCACGAGCTTCTACAGCCACGGCGCCGCGCGCGACATCAATCCTGCCCGTGAGATTAACAGCGCCGCGGCCGCCAGCCTGTTCGGCGATTTCGGCGGCGCGAAAGTCTACGTCATCGGCGGGGCCCTGCCGCCACCCGACGCCAGTGTGTATCGCGCGCCGAAATTGCTGCACGATCTCGCGGCATTTTGGCGCCTCTATTTCACGCGCTCGAACGCGCAGCTTGCGGACTTCGGTGAACCCGCTCTTGTACAACCGGTGCAGTTTTAAGCGGTCCGGATGCTTGGCTCGCCGCTTGCTGCGATTACTTCCTCGGCGGCGCGCTGGCCGCTTTTATATGCGCCGTGGGCGGTTGAAAATCGCACCCACGTGCGGCTCCGCAATTAAAGAAGATGCGTTCAATACGGACGCGCAGCGCATGTGGGAAGGCACTCAAGAAAGCTTCAATTGGCCGTCAATCAGCCGTGGGATCGCTTCGCGGTTATCATCCAATAACGAGGCTGGAAGCAAAGCTTCCGGCATGTCTTGGTAACAGATCGGGCGCAGGAATCGCCGGATGGAAAGCGTTCCAACGGACGTTGTCCGGGCATCGGACGTGGCGGGAAACGGGCCCCCATGCACCATAGCGTGGCTGACTTCAACGCCCGTGGGCCAGCCATTGGTGAGGATGCGCCCCGCCTTGCGCTCGAGCACCGGCAGCAGCGCGCGGGCGGCGTGCAGATCGGCATCTTCCATGTGCAGCGTGACAGTCAGCTGTCCCTCCAGAGCGTCGACAACCTGCATCAGCTCGTCCCGGTTCCGGCACCGGACGAGCAGCGCGGAGGCGCCAAAAACCTCGTTACGCAGCGTGTCATCGGCAAGAAAACGCGCCGCATCGGTGGTGAAAAACGCCGCTTCGCCCTGGTCGGGTCCGTCGGCGGCTTCTCCATGCGCGGCCTGCGTGACGTTCCCGTTGCTCGAAAGTGCCTCTTTGCCATGCTGGTAAGCCTGGAAGATGCCCTGCGTCAGCATGGTCGCGGCAGGAACAGCCGCGAGCTCCGTGGCAACCGCACGGATAAAATTGTCGAGATGCGGCCCGTCTTCCGCGATTAGCAAACCGGGATTGGTGCAAAACTGGCCGGCGCCCAGAGTGAGCGAGCCGACGAACCCCTTGGCAATCGCCTCGGCTCGCTCGGCTAAAGCGGCGGGGAACAGAATGACCGGGTTGATGCTGCTCATCTCCGCATGAACCGGGATCGGCTCCGGCCGCGCCGCCGCGATTCTCATCAGCGCAAGACCGCCATTGCGCGAGCCAGTGAAGCCGACCGCCTTGATGTTCGGGTTGGAAACCAACGTCGTGCCAAGCTCGGTGCCGGCGCCAAACAGCAGCGAGAAAATGCCGGGCGGCAGGCCGCATTTGGAGATGGCGGATTGGATGGCGCCGCCGACCAGCGCGGACGTGCCGGGATGCGCGGGATGGGCTTTCACCACCACCGGACATCCCGCCGCGAGGGCCGCGGCCGTATCGCCGCCCGCCACGGAAAACGCCAGTGGAAAATTGCTGGAGCCGAATACCGCGACCGGACCGATGCCGATGTTGCGCAGCCGGAGGTCCGGCCGGGGCAAGGGCGTCCGGTCAGGCAGCGCGGGATCGATCCGCGCATCCAGCCAACCACCCTGGCGCACCGTCGCCGCGAACAGACGCAACTGGCCGACCGTGCGGGCTCGCTCGGTTTCGATGCGGGCCACGGCAAGTCCGGTTTCCTCGGACGCGCGCTTCAGCAATTCGTCACCGAGAGAAACAATTTCATCTGCGATCGACTCAAGAAACACTGCACGCGCCTCGAGACTGCTTTCACGATAGGCATCAAAGGCAGCGGCCGCCAGCGCGCAGGCTTGCGCTATATCCGCCGCGCGCGCCTCGCCAAACGCAGGGTCAAGTGGCCGCGCGGTGGCGGGGTTGACGGCGCGAAACGATGCAAGTTCACCCTCCACCATCTTGCCGCCGATGAGGGAACTGCCCGAAATGGTCATGCAAGTCATACTTTCAAAATTGTGCCCTGCCTAACGTGGCCGTCCGGTGAGAGGCCGTGCTTGCGCATGGGCTTCAAATGTGGGTTCCGCATGCCCAACTGCCAAGCTCTGCTCCGCGCACGTTGCGGTAAACGAGGAAGTAATGACGACGAACAGTCAAATCATCTTGCGCGCCAAAGATACGTTACCGGAAGACGTGGATCGGGCACTATTGGTCGGGCGCGTTTGGCGGCCGGACTGCCATGGGCCCGCGATTGTTACACTACGTGGCGAGCGGCTGGTGGATATTACCGATAGGTCCGCGCCGACGGCCTCGGCACTTTTTGAACGCGATGACCTGCTCGCCTGGGTTCAAGACGCGCGTGGCGAAGATATCGGCTCTATCGATCAAATTCTTGCCAACTGCGATGCGGCGTCGCGCGACGAGAGCAAGCCGTATCTTTTGGCGCCGGTTGACTTGCAGGCCGTTAAAGCCGCCGGCGTTACGTTTATCGCCAGTCTGCTTGAGCGCGTCATCGAGGAGCATGCCCGCGGATCATCGGATAAGGGAGCCGAAATTCGGGCCGAACTGGAGAAAGTGATTGGTTCGGATCTTGCCGCCGTGAAGCCCGGTTCCGAACAGGCGGAAGCGATGAAGAAAGCGCTGATCGAGCGCAACATCTGGTCGCAATATCTTGAGGTCGGCATCGGTCCGGATGCGGAAGTATTCACCAAAGGCCAGCCGATGAGTGCCGTCGGCACCGGCGCATCTCTCGGCATTCGCCCCGACTCGAGCTGGAATAACCCCGAACCTGAGATTGTCCTCGCGGTAAATTCGCGGGGCCGGATGATGGGCGCCTCTTTGGGGAACGACGTCAATTTGCGCGATTTTGAGGGCCGTTCCGCTTTGCTGTTGCCGCGTGCCAAGGACAACAACGCAAGTTGCGGCATCGGGCCCTTTATCCGCTTGTTCGACGAGCATTTCAACCTGGATGATGTGCGCGACGCCGAAGTTGATCTGCAAATCAGAGGTATCGACGATTTTGTGCTGAATGGTAAAAGCTCGATGACGAAAATCAGCCGCGATCCGGCCGATCTTGTGCGTTCGACGTTGGATGACAGCCACCAATATCCGGACGGATTTGTCCTCATGCTGGGGACGATGTTTGTGCCGGTGCAGGACCGTGGAGCGCCGGGTAAAGGATTTACCCATAAGGCAGACGATGTCGTGACGATCTCGACGCCGCTTGTTGGACGATTACAGAACCGGGTGAAGCTGTGCCCGGACTGCCCGCCATGGACATTTGGAGTTTCCGCGCTGATGCGGAACCTCGCGGCCCGCCATTTGCTTTAGGTACCGGAACCGTGGAACTGGAACTTTGTTTCGGAAAGGAACGCAAGCATGCCGCGCATTGAGAGTTTTGAGGTTTATGATCTACGGTTCCCGACCTCGCGGCAGCTCGATGGCTCCGATGCGATGAATCCGGACCCGGATTACTCGGCCACTTATGTCATCCTGCACACCGACCAGCCAGGGCTTGACGGTCACGGCATGACATTCACCATCGGCCGCGGCAACGAAATTTGCGTGGCGGCGATTAAGGCTGTGGCGCCGCGCGCGGTGGGGATGGAGCTCGATTGGATCAAGGAAGATCCGGGCAGATTCTGGCGGCAGTTGACCGGAGATTCGCAACTTCGCTGGATCGGGCCGGAGAAAGGCGCCATCCACATGGCGACCGGCGCGGTCGTGAACGCGGTGTGGGATCTGTGGGGCAAGGCCGACCAACAGCCGGTCTGGCGCCTTGTCTCCGACATGAGCCCGGAACAGCTGACGCGCATCATCGAGTTTCGCTATTTATCAGACTGTATCGTGCCGGAAGAGGCGCTGGAGATTTTTCAAGAAGCGCAACGCGGCAAGGCGGACCGGACCCGCAAGCTGCAGGAACACGGTTATCCGTGTTACTCCACATCGGCGGGATGGCTGGGCTACGACGATGACAAACTACGTATGCTGACAAAGCACGCGATCGACGCCGGCTTCAAATACTTAAAGTTCAAGGTCGGCCATGATGTTGAAGACGATATCCGCCGGCTGAAGATCGCACGAGAAATCGCCGGGCCCGAAATCCGGCTGATGATCGACGCGAACCAGGTATGGGAGCCCGCACAGGCGGTGGATTGGCTGAAGCGCCTGGCCTTCGCGGAGCCGTGGTTCATCGAGGAACCAACCAATCCGGACGACATCGAAGGCCATCGCGAAATCCGTTCCGCGGTGAAGTCAATTCGGGTGGCCACGGGCGAGATGTGCCAGAACCGAATAATGTTTAAGCAGTTCATGACTCGCGGCGCGATTGACATCGTGCAGCCGGATTCCTGTAGGATGGGCGGATTGAACGAGGTGCTTGCAGTGCTGCTGATGGCGGCAAAATACAAGCTTCCCGTATGGCCACATGCGGGCGGCGTCGGCTTAAGCGAGTATGTGCAGCATATCTCGATGATTGATTATCTGGCCGTGTCCGGAACGATGGAGGATCGAGCGATCGAGTACATCGACCAGCTGCACGAAAATTTCATCGATCCGTGCATTGTCCGCAACTCGGCTTATATGCCGCCGAGCGCACCCGGATATTCGATCACGATGAAGCCGGAGTCGATCCGGGATTATCAATTCCATGCCGAGTAAAACGATGCAGGCTCCATGTCATATCCGTAGGTGCGGCCTTGCAGGTTGAGCTGGTCCTGGACGCACGTGCTACGATCGGCGAGTCCGCCTTGTGGGTGGCCGAGGAAAGCGCGTTGTACTGGGCGGACATCAAAGCGCCGGCATTGCACAGGACGCTGTTGGACGGGTTAAACACGCAGTCATGGAAATTGCCGGCGGATATTGGCGCGTTCGCGCTTGACGGAGCGGGCAGGGCGCTGGTGGCGTTGCGGTCCGGCTTGTTCTGGCTGGATCTGACGAGCGGCGATTTAAGCCTTTTGGCCAATGCCCCCTTTGATACAAGCATTATCCGCTTTAATGAGGGCGCGTGTGATCGGTCCGGGCGTTTCTGGATTGGCATCATGGTTGACCCGCTCGATGGTGGCGGGTCGGATGAACAGGGCTGGCTGTATAGCTATCGCTCGGATGAAGGGGTGGTTGCGCACAATGATGCCTGCGCTCTACTGAACGGCATGGCCTGGAACGCGGATGAAACGCGGTTCTACCTTTCCCATAGCTATGAGCGCAGGATATTCAACTTCGTTTATGATAATGGCGTTTTGGGGCCACGATCGGACTTCGCTGATGTGGAAACCCCCGCCGGCATCCCCGATGGCGCGGCGGTGGATGCCGAGGGAGGATATTGGTGCGCGATCCACGGCGCGGGCCTGCTGCACCGCTACACGCCTGCGGGCGTGCTGGATAAAGTGGTGACGGTTCCGGTTAGCCAGCCGACCATGTGCTGCTTCGCCGGCGCCGAACTAGATGAGCTGTACGTGACGTCCGCGCGGGAGAAACTTACGCCCGCCCAGCTGAAGATCGAACCGTATGCCGGCGGCTTGTTCCGGTTGCGGCCGGGCATTGCTGGGCAGCCGAAGCACTGGCGTGTCACCTGAAGCAACCGTTGCTCTTGGTTTTGATCCGCCGGCCGGAGCCAGAGCACTAGGTTCAACCAGACCGGGCGGAGACGTGCTGGCGTCTTGCGGCGATGACATTGACCAGTCGTGTGCGGACCCCGGGATCGACCCAGAGCAGTATGATGGTTGCAAACAGGCCGCCGTGGAGGAGAAGCGCGCCGAGCTCGACATGAGCCATGCCCCAGATTAAGCCCGGGCCGGCCGCCATGGAGGCGGTGGTGACTGCGTAAGCTGCGAACCAGCGCAGCGATATGGTCGTTCCGAAACGCCATAAAACGGCCGCCGCGGCAGCCACGACCATGACCGCCTTGATCGCTGCCATGAAGCGCATCAGGCGGACGAGCGCGGCGCCGTCATTCACTATGGCGAGGTTGGTCGCCTGGATATTGGTTGCAAGGAAGCCGGCGATAAGGGCGATGACGATGATCGCCAGAATGCCGCCGCGCCGGGTGGCGGGGGTCAAGATGGCGTCACGAGCCTGGGCGAGAGGCGTTGAGGTGGTGAAGCCAGCTGTCATGGTGTTCCTCCAAACTTTAAAAACGTGATGTATTTCACGACCAGGCGATAGACAGTGCAACTCCGGGCTTAACAACCGTTCGTCCTCGCTCGATCGCGCCCTCGACTTCTTCGTCGGCCAGAAAGCCATCTAAGAAGTCGCGATTTCACGATGCAAGGCAAATAACTTCTTCTCGACGACATCGCCGATCCCGGCGTGCAGGACAACCAGGTCAACTCCACGCCGATCGACTTTAGGAAGGGCGGTCAGAGCTACGTCACAGCCGGCGGCACCACCACGATCTTCTCGCTCTGGTCCGCCGCCACCGGGGTCCACGCTGAGTTCCGCCGGCGGCGACGTCACGCCGTCGCAAGATCCGAACGCGGCTAACCAGAACGGTTCAGCCGCCGGTCACTATCCGCCAAGTCTTTTGGTGACGGTGCAGATCGGTAACATCGACTTCGTCGGCGGCCCGGCGGTGGATGTCGGCGGGCTGTTCGTCGACAAGGTAGTCGTGAGCCAGTCGGAGATCCACATCAGCGGACCGAAGGAGCATTGGTAAGTGCGGCCATCATCCCTTTTCCGGAGCGGCTAAAGAAGTTATTACTTTGTTCGAGCATGGCGTCCCGTAGGGGATTCGAACCCCTGTTACCGCCGTGAGAGGGCAGCGTCCTGGGCCTCTAGACGAACGGGACGAGGCGTAAAGTGGCTAGCCCGCCTGCTTGCAAGGGTCAAGCCGGCGCCGCGTCAGTGATGAAAAACCCGGCTGAGATGCGCCCCTGCCAGTTCTCCGCCCGCAAATGCCCGGCCAGGTGCAGCGGCGCGCCGCCGGCGCGGTCCAGGGCCTGGGCCAGCGCGCCGTCCTTGGCGCGGAACAGCAGCGCCTTCATCCGGCCGCCGCCCTCGCCCTCCACCACGGCGCGGATCGTCCCACCGTCCTTGCCAATCCGCTCGCTCTTCACCACCCGCGACCGCGGCAGCACAAACAGCGGCTCTGCGTTGCCGGTGCCGAACGGCCCCAGCCGCGCCACCATCTGCGCCAGCGCGGCATCCGCCACGTGCGCCGCCAGCACGCCTTCCAGCACCAGCGCCGCGGTTTCCGGCGCCGCGGCGCTGGCCAGCCGCTCGTTCATGAAGGCGTGCAGCGCCGGCAGCTCCGCCGCCGGCAAAGAAAAGCCCGCCGCCATCGCATGGCCGCCGCCCGTGTGCAGCAGCCCGGATTGCCGCGCCGCAATCATCGCGGCGCCGATATCATGCCCCGCCACCGAACGCGCCGAGCCTTTCGCCACGCCGCCGGTGATGCCCGCGACCAGAACAGGACGATTGTGAACCTCCTTAATCCGGCCAGCGACGATGCCCACCACGCCCTGATGCCAACCGGCATCGGTGACCAAGATCACCGCGTGCCCCGCAGCCACCTGGCACCCGGCCTGCGCCATCGCCCCCGTCAGCATCGCCGCTTCCACCGCCTGGCGCTGCCGGTTCACCGCGTCCAGCGTCTCCGCCAGCAGCCGCGCCTCGTCCGGGTCCTCCGCCAGCAGCAGCCGCAGCCCCATATCCGCTTGCGCAATCCGGCCGGAGGCGTTGATCCGCGGCCCCAGCATGAAGCCGCAATGCATCGCACTCGGCGCCTCGTTCACCCGCGCCACCTCCATCAGCGCCGCCAGCCCCGGCCGCGCGCGCCGCGCCATCACCCGCAGCCCCTGTGCCACAAAGGCGCGGTTCAGCCCGGTCAGCGGCATCACGTCGCAAATCGTCGCCAGCGCCACCAGGTCGAGCAGCTCGCGCAGGTCCGGCTCCGCCCGGCCGTTGAAAAACCCCCGCCGCCGCAACACCCGCAGCAGCGCTACGCAGCCAAAAAATGTCACGCCCGCGGCACAGATCGTGCCAAGGCCGGAACCGCAATCCAGCCGGTTCGGATTGACAGTTGCAACGATTTTGGGCGTCGGCCCTTCCGATTTATGATGGTCCAGCACCACCAAATCGACATGGTTGTGCAACGGCACGAAAGCCTCATGCGCCGCCGTTCCGCAGTCGACACAAACGATCATGCTTGCGCCACGTTCCGTCATGCTCTGCAGCGCGTTCGTATTGGGTCCGTAACCTTCCGCCACGCGGTCCGGCACATGATACAGCACGGCGCAGCCAAGCTGCCGCAGCACCGTCACCATCATTGCGGCACTGCATGCGCCGTCCACGTCGTAATCGCCGAATACGCCGACGCATTCGCCGCGCATCACCGCGTCCGCCAGCCGCTCCGCCGCTTCGTCCATGTCGATCATGCAGGAAGGGTCTGGCAATAACGCGCGCAGAGTCGGCTCCAGAAACTGCGCGGCGCTCCCTGCATCCACGCCGCGCGCCGCCAGCAACCGCCCCATCAGCTCCGGCACGCCCAGCGCCTGCGCCAACCCCAGCCCCACCCGCTCCGCCGTTTCCGCCCGCCAAACCCAGGCCCGCCCGGTCAGGCTGCGCGATACGCCAAAGGCATGTTCCATAACCATCGTTGAAAGCCGAAACCGGAGTCGCGCGCAAGCGCCGCCGATGTCACTGGACACTTCCGCCGCCAACAGCGTTAATGAGCCGAAGAATCAGCGGTCGGCACCGCGGCAAACGGGGGCAATATGTCCGGGAGCACCATCAGCACGAAAGTTACCATAGGCGTGACCCTAGGCGCCGCCGGCTACGCCAGCCCGCTGACCATCACGAGTACCGGCGCGATCGATCCCACCGCCGACGGCGTGACAGGCATTTACGCCGCCGTTCACGCTGGCACGGTGTTGAACCAGGGCACGATCACTGGCGGTTACGGCCTCACAAGCGGCGCCGGCGCCGAGATCAACGGCAGCACGATCACCAATGACGGTGCAATTATCGGCGGTGCCAGCGGCCAAGTCGATTATTTGCGGGGCGGCGACGGTGTCTATATCCGCTCCGGCGCGCTGATTAATAATGTCGGCGGCGTTATCACGGGCGGAGTCTCAAACGATCTCGGCGGCGCCGGCGGCAGCGGCATTATTCTGATCGACGGCGAGGTCACGAACGCCGGCACGATCTTGGCGGCGGACGGCGACGGTCCCGGCAGCACGGGCGCCGTTCTGAACGCCGGCACGATGACAAACACCGGCAGAATCATCGGTGGTGACGGCGGCGCCGCGGGGGCGGGCTTCATCGACAATACCGGTGGCAGCGGCGTTGCGCTGGACGGCGCAACATTATCCAATGCAGGCACCGTCATGGGTGGCGCCGCTGGTGTACAATCTTACGAAACCGGAGGCGCCGGTATTGATCTCATAAGCGGATCGTTGACCAATACCGGGACGATTTCGGGCGGCGCAGGCGCGGGCTTTGATCAAGTGGCCGGCGGTTCTGGCGGCGCCGGCCTCGCGATCTCCAGCGGATTTGCCTCTAACCTTGGTGTTATTGAAGGCGGCACTTACGGCCAAAATACGGCGTCCGAAGCCGGCGGAGCCGGCGTCGTCATGACCGGCGGCACGCTGACCAACGCCGGCGCTATCACCGCGGGAGCGGGCAGCGCCATGGTTGGCGCCCCTTCCCAGGGCGAAGCGGTGACGATGTCGGGCGGTTGCCTGACTAACCTCAGCACGGGCTTGATTTCGGGCGGCAGCGACGCCGCCGGCATCGACATCAGCTCCGGCACGTTGATCAACGATGGCACGATCATCTCCAGCAACGGCTTTGCGCTGAACATCTACCGGGGCAGTCTGATCAACGGCGGCGTAATCAATGGCGGCATCATCAGCGACACGCCATTCATCACGAATTCCGCTGCCGGCACCATCTTAGGCGGCATCGACCTCATAGGCGGCGGCAAGCTGATCGATGCGGGCACCGTCGCGGGCACGGTCCAGCTTAATGCCGCAACATCCTTCATTCTCGACCCGGGCGCCAGCTTCACCGGCCCCATCGCGGGCGCTGGCGGCAACAGCCTGGAGCTTGCTATTGGCGACGGCGCCACCGGCACGCTCGACATGGGCGGCAGCTTTGCCGGCTTCAGCACGATCGCGTTCGACCCTGGCGCGCTGTGGACGCTTGGCGGCACGGCCGCGGAACTCGCCGATGGCGAGACCATCACTGGCTTTACCGTCAACGACACACTCATCCTGAACGGCTTTGCCGCCACCTCCGATACCTACGTCGCCGGCACCGGCCTCGAGCTTTCCAACGGGGTCATCACCGAAACCCTCGACATCGCGGCCAGTCTCGGCGCCTTCACCTTCGCCGTCTCCAGCCAGGCCGGCGCGACCACCATCGCGCTGACTTATCCGCCTCACATCATCAACACCACGGTCACCACCAGCGTCACCTTGGGCAGCGTCTATCTCAGCCCGCTCACCATCACCTCCACCGGCGCCATCCTCCCCACCGCCGCCAGTACCACCGGCCTGTACGCCGCCACTGGCACCGTCACCAATCAGGGCGCCATCGTCGGCGGCGCGGATGCCGGCATCGTGGGCATCACGAATATCGGCGGCATCGGCGTCAGCCTGAACTTCGCCACGCTGTTCAACACCGGCACCATCACCGGCGGCGCGGACATCTACGCGTCCGGCTTTAACAACGGGCTGACACATGCCGGCGGCATCGGCGTCAGCCTCGCGAGCGGCACCGTGACCAATAGCGGCGACATCATCGGCGGCGCCGGCGGCACGATCGGCAGTGGCGGCATTGCCGCCGCTCTGACCGGCGGCTTTCTGACCAACACCGGCACTTTAACCGGCGGCGCCGGCGGTGCCGGCGGCAGCGGCGGCAGCGGCGCCAGCGTCAATGACGCCAGCCTGCTAAACGCTGGCGTCATCACCGGCGGGAGTGCGAGCGACCAGGACACCGTATTCGGCGGCGATGCCGGCAATGGCGTCGTGCTTTACTACAACGCGACCCTGTCCAATACCGGAACGATCACCGGCGGCCACGGGGAGATCAACGTGGCTCTGGCCGGCGGCGCCGGCATTGTTCTGGCCGGCGGCGCCGGCACCAATAGCGGCGCCATATCCGGTGCCGGCGGCTCCGACTTTGGTGGCGCAGGCGTGCAACTGTCGGCCGGCAGCCTCACCAACACCGGCGGGATCACTGGCGGCTATGGTAGCCACTTAAGCGGCGGCGGCGTCGTCATGACCGGCGGAACCTTCACGAATGCGGCAGCCGGCACCGTCACCGGCGGCTATGGCAACGGCATTGGCGGCGAAGGGGGCGCCGGTGCTTTCCTCAGCGGCGGAACCGCCACCAACGGCGGCACGATCATCGGCGGTGACGTCGCCGCCGAACCTGGCGCCAGAGGCAACGGCGGCGCGGGCGTCTATCTGAACGGCGGCACGTTCACGAACAACGCGCGCATCGCCGGCGGCAATGCACTGCCCAACCAATACGGTGTCATCTACGGCAGCGCCGGCGCGGGCGCGCAGATGAACGGCGGCGGGTTGACCAACACCGGCACCGTCGCCGGCGGCAGCGGCGCCATTGGCGGCGAGGGCGCCACCATCGCCGCCGGCACGCTCGACAATCTCGGCCTCATCATCGGCGGCGTGGGTGACAGCGCCGGGGGCGCCGGCCTCTCCTTGTCCGGCGGCGCCGTGACCAATGCCGGAGCGATTGCTGGCCAGACCGGCTTCACCGGCGCTCTCGCCGCCACCGGCGGCGCTGGCGGTACCGGCCTCGACATGGATGGCGGTTCTTTAAAAGTTGGCCAGTTCGGCTCGATCAGCGGCGGCAATGGCGGGTACGGCGTCACGATAGGCGGCGCCGGCGGTCGGGGCGCCTACCTCACCGGCGGGTCGCTGCTGAATTACGGCTTCATAAACGGGGGTGCAGGCGGCGGCAGCGGCAGTGCGGTCGGCATGGCCGGCGCCGGGGCCGTGATGAACGGCGGATCACTATTCAACGACGGCAGGATCACCGGCGGCGATGGCGGCGATGGCGGAGTTGGCATTTCGATGTTGACCGGCTCGACCGCCAACTACGGCCAAATCTATGGCGGCGGCAACTACACGAACACCAGTCGCGGCGGCGACGGCGTCGACCTCACCACCTCAAGCACGTTCATAAACTCAGGCCGCATTCTTGGCGGTGCCGGAAATACAGGTGGTACCGGCGTCATCGTCAACGGCGGCTACTTACTGAATGGCGGCTTTTTCAACCCCGATGGCGGCGCTATTTTCGGCGGCTCCGGTGGAACGACCGCCGGTGACGCCGTGATCATCGAAAACAACGGCACATTCGTCAATAATGCCAATATCTACGGTGGCAGCTCGCATTTTTTGCTCAGCGGTCAATCTCAGGGCGCCGGCGGCGCCGGCGTATATCTAGACGGCGGCACATTTGCCAACAGCGGCACGCTTTTGGGCGGCGAAGGGGCCGGAGAAGGGGCCGGAACAACGGCGGATGCCGTGCTCTTTGGCAGTGCGACGGGCGTCCTAATCGCGGAACCCGGCGCGGCATTCGGCGGCGACGTTGCCGCCAACGCCACCGCCGGCGATGAGCTGCAATTCGGCGCGAAGCAGTACACAAGCACGGGCTCTCTGGACATGGCCGGAACCTTCTCCGGCTTCTCCACGATCGCCTTCGACGCCGACGCCACCTGGCAGGTCGGTGGCACGGCCGCGGAACTCGCGGCAGGCCAAACAATTTTTGGTTTCGCCACCGGCGACACCCTCACATTAGATAGCTTCGCCGCCACCAGCGACACCTTTATCCCCGGCACCGGCCTTGAACTCTTTAACGGCAGCGTCACCGAAACCCTCGACCTGATCGGCAATTTTTCGACCGGGTCTTTCATTGTGCTGGACAAGCCCGCCGGCACCGAGATTCAACTTTGCTACCTGCGCGGCACCCAAATCCTCACCCCCGCTGGCGAAGTTCCCATCGAGACTCTGAACATCGGCGACGCCGTGATCACCCGCTTCAACGGCTACCGCCGGATCAAATGGATCGGCCGGCAAAGCTTCGACCGCCGCTTCATCGAAACCAGCCGCGCCCAGCGCCCCATCCGCATCGCCGGCGGCGCGCTCGGGCCGCACTTGCCGAAGCGCGACCTGTATGTCTCGCCCGGTCATTCGATGCTGATCGGCAACGTCCTGATGCTGGCCAGCAACCTCGTCAACGGCGTCACCATCACGCAAGATCGCTGCCCGCAAGAGGTCCATTATTACCAGCTGGAATTTGAAACCCATGACTGCGTGCAGGCCGAAGGCTGCTGGAGCGAAAGCTTTTGCGACTACGCCGATTTACGCAACCAGTTCCACAATGTCGCCGATTTCCACCAGCTCTATCCGCACCACGTGACGCCCGCCGAACACCTAATGTGCGCGCCGCGACCGCAACACGGCCCAGCATTGGAAGCCGCGCTCCACCCCATCACCGCGCGCGCCGCGGCACTCGTCTCGCCCGGCCGGCTGCAGGGCTGGATCGACCACGTCCATCCCTCCGGCGTCATCACCGGCTGGGCGCAGGACACCGCTCATCCTGAATTGCCGGTGCTGCTGGAAATCCTGCTGCACAACCGCCCGCTCGGCGCCATCCTCGCCTGCGATGTCCGCGCGGACCTCGCCGCCGCCGGCATCGGCCAGGGCCGCGCCGCATTCGCCTTCAAATCCTCAACCAAACTCGCCCGCGCCGCACTTTCCGCCGTGAAGGTCCGCCGCGTCGCCGACGGCGCCACAATTCCGGTCGCCTCGCACTGCCTCGCCGCCGTGGATCTTCCCCGCCGCAAGCGCGCTAGAGGTTAATCTCCACCCCAGCCCTTGGTCGCGAAATTATGGTGCGCTTCCACGTAACGCACCGTGCCGGACTTGCTGCGCATCACCATCGAATGCGTCACCGCGCCGTTGCCTTCGCGGTGCACCCCGCGCAGCATCGGGCCACCGGTCACGCCGGTCGCGGCGAACATCACGTCGCCCTTGGCCATTTCCGCAATGTTGTAAACCCGGTTAGCGTCCGTGATCCCCATGCTCCGCGCTCGCGCGATTTGCGCCTCGTCCTCGAACAGCAGCCGCCCCTGCATCTGCCCGCCGATGCAGCGCAGCGCCGCGGCGGACAGCACGCCCTCCGGCGCGCCGCCGGAGCCGAGATACATGTCGATGCCCGTGCTCGGCTGCGAGGCCGCGATCACGCCCGCCACGTCGCCATCGCCGATCAGCGTGATCCTGGCGCCCGCCTCGCGGCACTTCGCCATGATCTCGGCGTGCCGGTCACGGTCCAACATGCACACCATTAGCTCGGACACCTCAACCTTCTTGGCGCGCGCAAGGCTTTTCAGATTCTCCGCAACCGTCGCATCGAGCGACACAACGCCCTCCGGCAACCCGCCGCCCACCGCGATCTTGTCCATGTAAATGTCCGGCGCGTGCAGAAAATTACCCCGTTCCGCCAGCGCAATGGTAGCGATGGCGTTCGGGCCGCCTTTCGCGGTGATCGACGTGCCTTCCAGCGGATCGACGGCGATGTCCATCGCCGGGCCGCCGCAACCCACCTTCTCGCCGATATACAGCATCGGCGCCTCATCCATCTCGCCCTCGCCGATCACCACGGTGCCGGCGATCGCCACCTGGTCAAACGCTTTTCGCATCGCCTCCACCGCCGCGCCGTCCGCCTCGTTCTTCTTGCCGCGGCCGATCCAGCGCGACGCCGCGATCGCCGCCGCCTCCGTCACCCGCACCAGCTCCAAAGCGAGATTGCGATCGGAAATATCCTCCAGCCGGCGTTCACTCATGTCGTCATTCCTGTCATTGCGGTTCGATGCGGATCAGCGCCGGCGGTTCCAGCACGGCGGGCAGCGCGGCGATGTCGACAATCGCGGCCGCCACCGCCGCCTCGCCGGTCTCATGCGTCACCAGCACGATCGGCACCAACTCGCCTGGGGCCCGCCCATGCTGCAACATCGACTCCAGCGAAATGCCGTGGTCGCGCAGGATGGCGGTGACGTCGGCGAGCACGCCGGGCTGGTCCACCACCATCAGCCGGAGAAAAAACGCGCCGGCATGGCGCGACATCAGAAGCTTTGGCCCGGCGGCCAAAGCCGCGCCGGGCACCCCCCAAAGTGATATCAACCCCCCCCTGGTGATATCAATCAGGTCGGCCACCACGGCGCTGGCGGTCGGCCCCGCGCCGGCGCCGCGCCCCTGCAAAAACACCTCGCCGACGAAATCGCCCTCCGCCAGCACCGCGTTGAACACGCCGTCCACCGCCGCCAGCAGCGCGCCCTTCGGCACCATCGCCGGATGCACCCGCACCTCCACACCCTCGGCGGTCTGACGCGCAATGCCCAGCAGCTTGATCCGGTAGCCCAGCTCCTCGGCGAAGGCGATGTCGAGCGCGCTGATCCGCCTTATGCCCTCGATGTGCACGGCGTTGAAATCAACCTGGCCGCCAAACGCCAGCGCTGCCAGGATTGCGAGCTTATGCGCCGCGTCCACGCCGTCTATGTCGAACGACGGGTCGGCCTCGGCGTAGCCCAGCGCCTGCGCTTCCGCCAGCACGTCGGCAAACTCCCGCCGCTGTTCGCGCATCACGGTCAGGATGTAGTTGCAGGTACCGTTCAGTATTCCCGTCACACGGGAGATACGGTTGCCCGCCAGCCCCTCGCGCAGCGCCTTGATCACCGGGATGCCGCCCGCCACCGCCGCCTCGTAGCCAAAAGCGACGCCGGCCGCTTCGGCCGCTTGACTCAGCGCCGCGCCGTGCTCCGCCAGCAGCGCCTTGTTCGCGGTCACCACCGGCCGGCGATTGGCGAGGCACGCTTCCACCAGCGCCCGCGCCGGCCCCTCGGCGCCGCCGATCACCTCCACCACCACGTCCACATCCGCCGCGGTCGCCAGCGCGACCGGATCATCCACCCAACGCAGCCCGTCTAGCGCCAGCCCCCGGTCGCGGCCCATGTCGCGGGCCGAAACCGCCGTCACGTTGATCTCCCGCCCGGCGCGGGCCGCGATCAGCCCGGCGTTCTCGCGCAACAACCGCAGCACGCCGCCGCCCACCGTCCCCAGGCCCGCCACACCCACCGCCAGGGGTGGCGTCATACTTGTTCCTCAACCGGCACATCCACCGGCCCGGCATTGTCCTGATGCAAGAACCCGCGAATGTTGCGGATCGCCTGGCGCAGCCGGTGCGCGTTCTCCACCAGCGCGATCCGCACATGGCCGTCGCCGTACTCGCCGAAGCCGATGCCCGGCGCCACCGCGACCTTTGCCTTTTCCAGCAGCAGCTTGGAAAACCCGACGCTGCCCAGATGCGCGAAGCGCGGCGGGATCGGCGCCCAGGCGAACATCGACCCGGCCGGGCTCGGCATCTCCCAGCCCGCGGCAGCCAGGCCTTTGATCAGGATATCGCGCCGCTCCTTGTACAGCGCCCGCATCTCCCCCACGCAATCCTGCGGCCCGGTCAGCGCCGCCGCCGCCGCCACCTGGATCGGCGTGAACGCGCCGTAGTCGAGATAGGACTTCATCCGCGCCAGCGCCGAGATCAGCCGCCGATTGCCTGCCGCGAAGCCCATCCGCCAGCCCGGCATCGAATAGGTTTTCGACATCGAGGTGAATTCCACCGTGATGTCTTTCGCCCCCGCCACCTGCAGCACCGACGGCGGCGGGTTATCGTCGAAATAGATCTCCGCATAGGCAAGGTCGGAGATGATGAACATCTCAGTCTTGCGCGCCAGCGCCACCAGCGCGCGGTAGAAGTCCAGGCTGGCCATGCAGGCGGTCGGGTTGGATGGGAAGTTCACGATCAGGGCGGTCGGCTTCGGCACGGAATGGCGCACCGCCCGGTCGATCGCGCGCAGCATCTCTTCGCCCGGCTCGGCGGGGATCGAGCGCACCGACGCGCCGGCAATGATGAAGCCGAACTGGTGGATGGGGTAAGACGGGTTGGGCACCAGAATCGTGTCGCCGGGGCTGGTGATCGCCGCCGACAGATTGGCCAGCCCCTCTTTCGAGCCGAGCGTGGCGATCATCTCGGTCTCCGGGTCCAGCCGCACGTCGAACCGGCGCAGGTAATAGCCCGCCAGCGCGCGCCGCAAGCCGGGAATGCCCTTGCTGGTCGAGTAACGGTGGCTGCGCGGATCGGCGACCGTTTCGATCAGTTTCGCGACGATATGCGGCGGCGTGGCGCTGTCCGGGTTGCCCATGCCGAGGTCGATGATGTCCTCGCCGCCGGCCCGCGCCTTTGCCTTGGCCTGGTTGACCTCGGCGAACACATAAGGCGGCAGGCGGCGGATGCGGTGGAACTCTTCGGACATCGGAAACTCTGTTGCTGCTGGCGGGTGGCGCGTTCCTAATAGAACAATTGCACGAAGCCGCCAGAACCGCCGGCCGCCGCCAGCAGATTTATTGAAGTGGCCGGCACGCCATCGGCGGTTAGCGCATCGGCTAGCCGCCGCGCCCGCGCCAGCGCCAAAGTCATCGCCCGCGCATCCCCTGCTTGATCCGCCTCGCCAAAGCCGGCCACCAGCACGCTCCCGGTACCGACCGCCGCCGCCACGCCGCTCAGCGCCACGGCGGCATCCGAGTCCAGCACCGCCGAGCCGGGTGAAAACGCCAGCGCCACCGGCGCGCTCGGCGGCCGGACCGGCGCGGGCGCCGGTAGCGCCATCACCGGCAGCGCCACTTGGCCATCCGGCGGCTGCGGGATCACGAGGTCCGGCACGTTGGGCGTTGGCGGCGGCGCTTCGGGCAGTTCCAGCCCGGCCAGCGCCTCGGGCGACGGCGCCGAAACGCCGGCGCTGGCCGCCGCGGCCCCCGTTTGCGGAGCTCCGGCCAGCCTTTGCCCCACCGCTGTCTGCTGATCGGCGCTCACCGCCACCGGCGGCGCCGGTACGCTGGCGAGGTTCGGGTAAGGCGCGTTTGCCCCCGGCGGGGCTTGCCGCGGCTTGGCAATCGCCCCACCTTCGGCACTATGATATAAGCCAATCGTGCCGGCGCAACCGGACAGGCCAAGACTGAGTGAACCGACCAGAGCCAACAAACACGTCAAACGACCCGTCATAAACAAACACTTCCGGCCACCGTTACAGCCCTGTTTGCCTGAAAGCGGTGGTCACGGAAAGGATCGTCCGCCATGTCTCTCTCGCCCACCCCGGAAACTCAGGACGTCAGGCTGCCCGACCCCGCCTTGCTCAGCCGCTCGATGGCGGACGTCGCCGCCCGTAGCCAGCGCCTGGTTAACGACTGGCTGGCCCGCCAGGCCAAGGAAGGCGTCGCGCTTGACCCGCTCAACATCGGCGGCGCCTTCCTGGAAATGACCGCGAAGCTGCTGGCCAACCCGGCGCGACTAATGCGCGCGCAGATGGACTATTGGCAGGACATCCTGACGCTGTGGAACAACACCACCCGCCGCGTGATGGGCGCCGACGCGCCGCCAGTGATCGAAAGCGACCCAAAGGACAAGCGCTTCGCCGACCCCGCCTGGAAGCAGAACGAGGTGTTCGACTTTATCAAACAATCCTACTTGCTCTCCGCGCGCTACATCCAGGACGTGGTGACGCATGTGGACGGCCTGCCGCCCAAATCCGCGCAGAAGATCGATTTCTACTCGCGCCAGTTCGTCAACGCGCTCAGCCCCTCGAACTTCGTCCTCACCAACCCGGAAGTGCTGCGCCAGACCGCGGAGTCCGGCGGCGAGAACCTGGTGCGCGGCCTGAACAATCTGCTCGCGGACCTGGAGAACGGCCGCGGCAAGCTGCGCATCAAGATGACCGATACGGACGCCTTCAAGATCGGCGAAAACATCGCCATCTCGCCCGGCAAGGTGGTGTTCCAGACCGAGCTGATGCAGCTGATCCAATACGCCCCCGCAACGCCGGATGTGCTCGCCCGCCCGCTGGTAATCTTCCCGCCCTGGATCAACAAATTCTACATCCTGGACCTGCGGCCGAAAAACTCGCTGGTGCGCTGGCTGGTGGCGCAGGGCCATACGGTGTTCATGGCGAGCTGGGTCAATCCGGATGAGCGTTTGTCGGGCAAGAACTTCGACGACTACATGGCGGAGGGCGTGCTGGCCGCGCTGGACGCGATCGAGTCCGCGACCGGCGCGCGCGAGGTCAACGCGATCGGCTACTGCCTTGGCGGCACGCTGCTCGCCAGCACGCTTGGCTACATGAAAGTGAAAGGCGATGAGCGGATTAAAACCGCCACCTTCCTGGTGACGCTCACGGATTTTACCGATGCCGGCGAACTCGGCGTGTTCATCGACGAGGAGCAACTCAGCACGCTCGAAGAGAAGATGCAGAAGCGCGGTTATCTGGACGGCGAGGAAATGGCCGGCACCTTCAATATGCTGCGCGCCAACGATCTGATCTGGAGTTTCGTAGTCAACAACTATCTGCTTGGCAAGGAGCCGTTTCCGTTCGACCTGCTGTACTGGAATTCGGATGCGACCCGGATGCCGCCGGCGATGCACTCGTTCTATTTGCGCAACATGTACCAGAAGAACCTGCTGGCGCAGCCCGGCGGCGTCGCCATGAAGGGCGTGCCGGTCGACCTCGCCCATGTCACCACGCCAAGCTATTTCCTGTCCTGCCGCGAGGATCATATCGCGCCCTGGCGAAGCACTTATAAGGGTGCGCGGCTGTTCGGCGGTGAAACGCGCTTCGTGCTCGCCGCGTCCGGCCATATTGCAGGCGTGGTAAATCCGCCGGAGGGCGGCAAGTACAATCACTTCGTGAACACTGAAATGACGCCGGATCCGGGCGACTGGTTCCAGAACGCGACCGAGATTTCCGGCTCCTGGTGGCCGGACTGGCAGCGCTGGGTGACCGGCTTCAACAATGACCGCGTGCCCGCCCGCAACCCCGGCGATGGCGGCCTGACGGTGATCGAAGACGCGCCCGGCTCCTACGTCACCGTTCGCGCGTGAGGAGACTAGGTGCGCCCGCCCAATCGATCCAGCCGCCATGGACTTGGCAGGTGGCAAGCTCGTGGCTGACTCCATCGGGCCAGCTCGTCAGGCTCAGCACCGCCGCTTTGCGCGCCGGGTCCCACTCAAACACGATCCAGACCAATGGCCGTTCCGCCGTGGCCCGATGCCCAGAAGCCTTGATTGCCTCGGTCACCTTGGTACGAGCCGCATCCGACAGGAATTGTAAGACAATCGAGTGGAAGACGACGCGCGTGACGAGCTGATCCTGCGCCACCGCAAGCTGGTTTACGATCCAGGCGGCCGCATCGCCATGGTCAACGGCTGGCGGGTGGCCGGCCGCGATGGCCATGGCGCGCTCCAGCCGGCCGGCGCGCTCGGTGTCGTCCGGCCACACGTAAGCCGCCAGGCGTTCCCGCGCCGCCGCATCGCGGACGTTTAACGGCGCCAGATCGACCCCGCGGGCGCCGCGGATGTTAATGCTAGCTGGCGGCGGCGGCGGCGCGCCCCGCCACTCCGGTTTCAGAACCACGGGCGACCGCGGATCGCCCGATCGCCGTCCTCCCAGCTCGTACCCATAGAGATCAAGGTTGAGGTTGAGCCCCGCGCTCGAGCCCAGCTCCAGCAGTTCGAAGGTTGGAGGATGCCGTGTGGCGGCGACCAACAAGGCCGCCCAGATTGCAGCACTCCGTCCCACTTCGTTGGTCTGCGGGGTTGAGCGAAGCCATTCGGCGATCGCTACGTCTTCCTGACGCATCACCTCCGCCACGACTTGATCGAAATCGCCATCCAGGTGGCGATAGAGCGCGGCGAGGCCGGTTGTCGCCTGCTTGCGCGCAAGCGCATGGAGCCCGCCGCCAAGCCGCAACGCGACATTGTCGGCCCGCGGATCTCCAGGCCATTCAGCAATCATTTGCGCGGTTCCCGGCGCCACGTGGAGCTGCCGCGACGTTGCTTCAAAAAGACGTGCCATGAACTCGGAGCCCATCTGCCGGGCGATGCCGGCCTGGAACATAAAAACGTCAACGCTATCTGCGGCGTGGGTCACCGGAGCCTCTCCTCGGGAGCGATGCGCTCTTTACGCCGACTGACTTTAAGCGGTCGAGCCGCCCCGAGAAAGCCCGGCCTCACATAAGCATTGCGCCATTCCCGCACGATAATTAACAGGGGTCCGGGCCCTCTCGGCCTCGGCCGCCGGAGGCTCCTTTTGACTAACCCCCGCATCGCCATCCTGCTCCCTCCGCGTGAAACATTTTCGCCCCAGGCGGCAGGCGCCATTGCTCTGGTTGTGCGGCGTATTGCCGCCGCCACACCTGGCAGCATCGTCCTTGGGCGGCCCTTCGCCGAGACCTTCCCCCGCATCGCCTTCCAGCCCGTCGCCGGGACGTTGACCGTGATCGCCGCGTTGCGTGCGCTGCGGCCGGACGTACTGGAAATCCACCAGCAGCCGCGCCTGGCTTTCGCGCTGTCTCATCTGTTTCCAAGCCTTAAAATTCTGTTGTTCCTGCACAACGATCCAGTCGCCATGCGCTGCCTGAAATCCGCTGCCGCCCGCCGCCTGGTGCTGGCGCGGCTGCACCGTGTCATTTGCGTGTCGGACTACCTGAAGCGCCGTTACATGACCGGGCTCGCCGGGGCCGGTCCCCAAGTCGTGCCCAACCCGCTAACACGCGCTGAACTGCCGCCGCGCGCCACTGCCCGCGCGCCGGAAATCCTCTGCGCAGGCCGGATTGTGCCGGACAAGGCGCCGGACATCTTCATCGCCGCGTGCGCGCTTGCTCTGCCGCAATTGACGGGCTGGAGCGCCACGCTGATCGGCGGCGACCGCTTCGGCCCAGCCAGTCCGGAAACACCCTATGTCGCGCAAATACGGGCGGCCGCCGGCGCCGCCGGCGTCACTTTCACCGGCCCGCTGCCCCACGCCGAGGTGCTCGCCGCCATGGCGCGCGCCGCGATCGTGGTCGTGCCGTCGCGCTGGCCGGAGCCGTTCGGCTTGACGGCGCTGGAGGCGCTGGCCAGCGGCGCCGCCGTGATCAGCACGGGGCAGGGCGGTCTGCCGGAAATTACCGGTGACGCTGCCCTCACCGTCCCGCCCGACGACCCCGCCGCCCTGGCCGGCGCGCTCATCCGCCTGGCCACCGACGCCCCCCTGCGCGACGGCCTCGCCGCCGCCGGCCTTGCCCGCGCCGCTGCTTTCGATACGCCGGTCATCATCCGCCGCCTGGAAATGCTGCGGCGGAACGACTAACCAGCCCGCCATGCGCCAGGCTGCCCTTGTTATCACCTGCCTGCTGGCGCTGTGCCTGCTGCACACCCGCACCGGCGCGGAAATCTGTATCGTCGCCATCGACATCCTGTTCGCCGCGGCGATCGTCCGTGGCGAGCGGCTCGATTGTCGCCAGCCTTGGTTGCTGGTCGCTTTCGCCTGGTGGGGGTGGGAAGTGATCTGCTCCTTGCCGATACCGGCGCTCGGCTTCGGCGCCGGCGGCTGGTACGATTTCGCGGAGGCGGCGATGTTGCTGCGCTTCATCGTGCTGGTCGCGGCGCTGCAATTCTGGGTGCTCGCCACGCCCACCGCCCGCCACGCCGCCTGGTTGGCGGTGGCACTTTCCTGCCTCTGGATCGGGCTGGAATCCTGGCAGCAGTACCTGACCGGCCACAATTTGTTTGGGGACCGCCGCTGGCCGGACGGATCGCTTACCGGCCCGTTCTGGGAGCCGCGCGCCGGCGCGCCTTACGCGCACTTGCTGCTGGTCGCGTTGCTGCCGGTCGCGCTGCCGTTGTTGGACCGCAAGCACCTCGCCCCCCGCCTCGCCGCGGTCGCTTTGGCCGTGCTCGGCCTCGCCACCTCGGTGTTGATCGGCCAGCGTATGCCAACCCTGCTGGCCGTGTTGGCGCTCGCCGCCTCCGCCTTGTTCCTGCCTCGGCTGCGACTGCCCGCTTTGGCCGCCTTCCTACTTGCCGCCGCCGTGGTCGCCGCCACGCCGGTCATCTCGCCGCCGACCTATCATAAGCTGGTGCTGCATTTCATCGCGCAGATGGGCCGCTTCGCCGTCTCGCCTTACGGCGAGCTTTTTACACGCGCGACTGTGATGGGGATGGCGTCGCCCTGGCACGGCTATGGCTTCAACGGCTTCCGCGTGCTCTGTCCCTTGCCCCAGTTCGGCGCCGGCCTGCCCGTCCTCGGCATCGCGCCGACGCAACTCGGCCTCGCTGCCTGCAACATCCATCCGCATAATTTTTACTTACAGGCGTTGGTGGATGGCGGGTTTCCAGGCCTGCTGCTGTTCGGGGCGATGAACCTCGTCTTCCTCGTCACGCTTGCGCGCGGCCTTTGGCGGCGGCCGGACCCGCTGCGCGTCGGCTTGTTCGCCGGCGTGCTCACCTTTGCCTGGCCGCTCGCCTCCACCGACAGTTTCGCGGTGCTGCCCCACGTTGGCTGGTGGCTGATGCTGCTTGGCCTCGGCCTCGCCGCCGCCCACATACCTCCGGACCTGAAGGAAGTTCGCCATGTCTGATCTCGTTCCCGTTACCGTCCTCACCGGCTATCTCGGCGCCGGTAAAACTACTCTGCTAAACCGCATCCTGACCGAAAACCACGGCAAAAAATACGCCGTCATCATTAACGAGTTCGGCGAGCTCGGAGTCGATAACGACTTGGTGGTCGATACCGACGAGGAAGTGTTCGAGATGAACAACGGCTGCATCTGCTGCACCGTCCGCGGCGATCTGATCCGCATCGTCGGCGGGCTGATGAAACGGCGCGATAAATTCGACGGCATCATCGTGGAGACCACCGGCCTCGCCAACCCCGCGCCGGTCGCGCAGACGTTTTTCGTGGACGAGGATGTGAAAGCCAGAACCCGGCTGGACGCGATCGTGACGGTGGTGGATGCCAAACATCTGGCCGCCCGGCTGGCGGACAGCCCGGAGGCCGCCGACCAGATCGCCTTCGCCGATGTGATCGTGCTGAACAAGCTGGACCTGGTCACACCGGCGGAGCTGGCGGAGGTGGAAGCCCGCATTCGCGGCATCAACCGCTTCGCCGAAATCCACCACGCGACGCGCGCGGACATTGCCGTGGACAAGCTGCTCGGCCTGCACGCTTTTGACCTGAGCCGCGTGCTCGCCGCCGTTCCGGATTTTCTGGAAGAGGACAGCCACACCCATAACGAGCACCTGAACTCGGTCAGCCTGTCGGTCGCAGCACCACTTGATCCGGCGAAATTCAACACCTGGATCGGCCACATCCTACAAACCCAAGGCGCCGACCTACTGCGCACCAAGGGCATCCTGTCCTACAAAGGGAAGCCCCGCCGCTTCGCTTTCCAGGCCGTGCATATGATCGCCGACGGCGACTTCGTTGCCCCCTGGAAAGAAGGCGAAGTCCGCGTCAGCCGCCTGGTCTTCATCGGCCGCGACCTTAACCGCCCGCAATTGCGGCGGGGCTTTGAATCATGCGCCGCGTGACGTAAGCAACAGCCTCCGGCGGCCAGTAGAAGGCATAATTAGATGATCGTGATTATCATTGCCGTTGCCCTGACATTGCTGATTATAGGCATCGTCACCTTCGTCATGGCGCTGAACGATGCCGACCACTGGCTGCACCGCCGCTTCAGCCCCAACAAGAAATATGCGGACGAAGGCCTCTCCACCAAAATGGCCGACCCCGAGGAACTCGAGGAAATCACCCACGGCGAAAACCCCATCCCGACAATCCACGAATAGTCACCAAGGGGGCAGGCTGGAAGAGCGTTTCCGCCATTTGCCGTCCTTGTTCCCGTCCGTCCTCCTGCTTGCACGCTCCGCCCGCCAATGGCATGGCTTTTTGCAGCCCAACCGGGCGGTCACCTCCGGTTCGGCGCGTGGCGAGGCGGGATGAAGAGGTCGGAATGAGTCAGTTGACGCGCTTATTATTTTTTGGCCGTCCCTATTCGGGCACCTGGGGAGCCGCCGCGTGACTGTCGAAATCCCATCGCTCGAGGAGCTTTTCCTTAATTTCGAGAGCCTTGGCGATAACTGCGAGTTCGGCTTGGTCCAGCGCCACGCCGGTTTGGAGCCGCTCGGCCTGTTCCGCTTCGCCTTTTCCTCGATGCCAAATGTGCTACGCGCCTTGCAGAACCGTTTTGAAAAAATTGCGGATCTTGACCGGATCGACGTCACGGTTGCCAAGAATACCGAGCTAATGGTCCACCTCAGAGAATACGGGTTTTATTACCACGTCGGCAAACATGAGGGTGACATCGAAATCGAAACCCTGCGCCGGGATGAGCAGAAAAAGCTGGCCTTTCTGATCCGCCGGCTGATCGGCACGCTGACCACCGGCGAGAAAATTTTCATCCGCAAGGGCGAGAAAACCAAGACCCGCGAACAGGCGAAAGAATTGCTCAACGAGATGCGGGCTTATGGCCCCGCTACTTTGCTCTGGGTGACCGAAGCCGACCATGACAATCCGCCCGGTAGCGTGCGGGTTCTTGAGCCCGGCCTGTTGCGCGGCCGGATTGACAGCTTCGCGCCGTACACGGATGCGCACAGCATCGGCTTCACCGGGTGGGTGGATGTCTGCCAGAACGCTTACTGGTTGTGGAAAACAGCCGCGCCCGCCGGCGCTGATGCGCCGCCGCCGGTGCGCGTCGACCAGGCGGCGAATCTTCTCTACGGCGGCCACCGTGATATAAAAATTACGACGTTGCCGCATCACGTCAGGACGCAGGTGGTCTCGGGCAGCTTTCCCTTGCGCGACCCCTTCCGCCCGACCCTCTGCCGCCATGTGCTGGGGACGGATAGGCCGACCATGGTTGGCCTGCGAGTGGCTGGCCTGCAACCCGGTGTTCCCTATACATTCTCGCTTTGGGCAAGGCTCGCGCCAGATAGCGATGTCTCGCAGCTCGGCATCGCTACTCCCGGCAGCGCCATGATCCGCGGCCGCCGCCCCAACCCGTATCAGAGGCGGACCTGGCAGCGCCTCGAACATACGGCGCGAACGGGCGCCGACGGTATTTTGTTTCCGCGCCTGACCCTGAAGGGCGCAGTCGGCGCTGTGGTGGAGACCGCGAACTGGCGGCTCGAGTCCGGCGTGTTGGTTAACGCGCATGAGAATCCCTCGTCCTATCCGCCGCAACTGCTGGAACCGCAGGCGGGCGCTGGCGGGACGGTGCGGGAGATGAGCGCCTGATGAGCACGGCGACGCTGTCCTGGTTCCCGGAGCAAAAGGACTGGCCGCAGCGTTTTAAAGCCGCCAAAGCCGCCGCCGCGTCGCACGCTGCTGCGTCGAATGCCGCCGTGCCTTTTGCGGGCTGGGTTGCACTCGCGAACGCGCCGCTCGACTTCATCAAGACCGATATGCTGGACAGCGCCTTCCGCAAGGCGTTTCCGGCACCCCCGGCGGAAGGGCTGCTTGCGCCGCCGGTGCGGCTTGCTGTGCTTGGCTCCTCCACCACGAAACACCTGCACGCGGGCTTACGCGTCGCTGGCCTGCGCCGCGGCTTTTACGTTGACATCTACGAGCCGGATTACGGCCAGTACTGGTTCGAACTGCTGGACGGCACTTCGCCGCTGCACGCGTTCGCGCCGAACGCCGTGCTGTTCGCGTTCGACGCGCGGCATATGACGCGCGGGCTGCACCCGCTGGCGGACGCCGCCGCCGCGGATGCGGCGGTGGCGGAGAGCATCGCCCATGTTACCGCTTGCTGGCGCCAGGCCCGCACGTCGTTTGACGCGACGCTCCTGCAGCAGACCGTGCTGCCGGCCTTCCCCAACATCGCCGGCCAGAATGAGCATGTGCTGCCGGGCTCGCCCGCCGCCGCCGTGCCCCGACTGAACGCGGCCTTGCGGGCCGCCGCCGGCGCCGCGGGCGTGCATCTGGTCGCGGTGGACGCCCGCGCCGCGCGCGACGGCATCGGCGCCTGGACCAGCGACACCTTCTGGCACCGCGCCAAGCAGGAGATCGCGCTGACCGCCGCGCCGCTATACGGCGACATGGTGATGCGCTTGCTCGCCGCCCGTTTCGGCCGCTCCGCCAAATGCCTGGTGCTCGACCTCGACAACACGCTGTGGGGCGGCGTGGTCGGTGATGACGGCGTGGAGGGTCTGGCGCTCGGCCAGGGAAGCGCCGAGGGTGAAGCGTTCGTCGCCTTCCAGTCTTATGCGCGCGATCTCGCCGGGCGCGGCGTGATCCTCGCGGTCTGCTCTAAAAATGACGAAGCCAACGCGCTGGGCCCGTTTGAGCGGCACCCCGAGATGGTGCTGAAGCGCGACGACATCGCCTGTTTCGTCGCCAACTGGGACGACAAGGCGACCAACCTGCGGCGCATCGCGGAGACCCTGAACATCGGCCTGGACGCGCTGGTGTTCGTCGACGACAACCCGTTCGAGCGCAACCTGGTGCGCGAAAAACTACCGCAAGTGGCGGTGCCGGAAGTGGCGGAAGATCCTTCCACCTTTGCGAAATGTTTGGCCGATGCAGGGTATTTCGAAGCCTTGGCATTAACCGAGGAAGACAAACTTCGCGGCGCGCAGTATCAGGCCAACGCCGCCCGCGCCAGTCTCGCGGGCAACGCCAACGACATCGGCGACTACCTCGCCAGCCTGCAAATGCGGGTGATCTGGAATCGCTTCGATGAGATCGGCCAGTCCCGCATCGCGCAGCTGATCAACAAAAGCAACCAGTTCAACCTCACCACCCGCCGCTACGGCGAGGATGATGTCCGGCAGATGATGTCCGACCCGGACTGCATCGGCCTGCAACTCCGCCTGGTCGACCGCTTCGGCGATAACGGCATGATCGCGGTGGTGATCCTGCGCCGCGAGGGCGACGCCGCGGTGATCGACACCTGGCTGATGAGCTGCCGCGTGCTGAGCCGGAAAGTGGAGGAAGCGACGCTGTTCATCATTGCCGATGCGGCGGAGCGCTGGGGCGTGGCGGCGCTGCGCGGCGTGTATCTGCCGACACCGAAAAATCATATGGTGAAAGACCATTATAAAAAGCTCGGTTTCACGCCGATCGTCACCGTCGAGCCCGGCGACTGGTACGAACTACGGATCAGCGGCTATGAGCCGCCGACCCTGCCGATGGTGATCGAAACCGTCCAGCCCGCAATTGCATAAGGAGCCGCCGATGTCAGACGAAGCCATACTGGAGACCGTCACGGAACTGCTGCGCGAGGTCTTCGATGACCCGGTGCTGCACGTGACGAAACAAACCAGCGCGAAAGACGTGCCGGGGTGGGATTCGATGAAGCAGGTGATGATCCTGCTGGCCGTGGAGGAGAAGTTCGACATTCAGTTGAGCACGCGCGAGATGGACCGGCTGCGCGATGTGGGTGACTTGGTGGCCGCGATCGCTAGTCATACCCAATCCGCCGGCTGATCGCGCGCCGGCACCGCAACATCTAAGCGGAAGATTAAAAGGCGGACGTGCTATCCGGCGAGACTTGCAAGGTCTAGCTCATCCCCCGACCTGAGATGCTCTTAACGCGCCGCGATTTACGCGGAGCTATCACTTGGAGGTTACCTCATGAGACTTAAATTGCTGCTTGCGGCCACGTTGTTCATGCCCGCTTTGGCGCTTGCCCAAACTTCCGGCACGATGTCTTCCGGCTCCATGGCGCCGGGCGATGCTTCCAGCACGCCTTCTGGCGGGATGATGTCGAGCTCGAGCGCCAAACTTAGCATGGTCGACACGCATTTTATCAAAATGGCGGCGGTCTCCGGCATGGCTGAAGTCAATGACGGCAAGCTTGCTTCACAAATGGGGTCGACCGACACCATTAAGAATATCGGTATGCAGATGGTGACCGACCACACCAAGGCGAACGACCAGCTGATGGCGCTGGCCCAGCAAAAAGGCGCCATGGTGCCTTCAAGCGTAGATCCGATGCATGCCGAAATGAGCGCCAAGCTGCAGAAGCTCAGCGGCTCGGCGTTTGACAAGCAATACCTGCACACCGAGTTGCTGGGACACGAAAAGACCATCGCGTTGTTCAAAACCGAAGCCAGCACGGGCAGCGATCCTGATCTGAAATCTTTCGCCTCCACCACGCTGCCGATTTTGAAGCAGCATTTGGCGATGATCGAAGCGGCGATGCATTAATAACCCCGGCGATGGCGGCGTCGGATCATCGCGGCGAGCTTGCGGCGGTTCCCGACGTCAGCCATGTGCTGGAGACGTCTCTTTATGTCGAAGACCTCGCAACGTCGCGCGACTTTTATCAACGTGTATTCGGCTTTCCGGTGATTTTTGAGGACGCACGAATGTGTGCCCTCAGAATCCCCGCGAGCGGCGTGTTGCTGTTGTTCCGCATTGGCGGGTCGTTGAGTCCGAGCGAAATGCCGGGCGGCACAATTCCGCCCCATGGCGGCGCCGGCTCTTTACATTTATGTTTTGCAATCCCGCTTGCTTCACTGCAAGGCTGGATCCATCATCTCGAAGCAAAGGCGGTGGCACTAGAAAGCCGCGTTACCCAGCATTTCGGTGGCACCAGCCTTTATTTCCGCGATCCGGACGGCCACTCGATTGAGGTCGCAGCGCCCGGGCTTTGGCCGAACTATTAACTTCTTAACGAAACGCCGCTGATCACTCAGGAAGCATCGGCGTGCCTTCATGCGCAACCAGAAGGTCGTGCATATCGCTGGCGTGGTCTTCCTCGTCTTCCAGGATTTTCACCATCATGTGGCGGCTGGACGGGTCTTTTTTCTGTTCAAAATACTTGATCATGTCGCGGTAGTGCTCGATCGCGATTCGTTCCGCGACCAGATTTTCCTTCACCATTTCGATCAGGTTTCCGCCCTGGCCATATTCGGTGGCAGAACGTGATGCAAGGTCCTTCGGATCAAAATTTGGCGTGCCGCCCAGCTGGTCGATCCGTTCCGCGATCATCATCATATGCCCGCGTTCGTCCTTGGCGTGTTCGAGGAACTCTTCGCTGACCGCCTTGCTGTTGATGCCGACGACCGAGATCGCGTTCATCGTGTAACGCAGGACGCAGACGATCTCGGTCGCGAGCGCGGACTGCAGAATTTCGACCGAACCCTTCGCATCGTCGTAATCAACAGTGACCGCGCCGGCTTCCAGGGATTGTCTTGCTTGTTCGCGAAGTGTCTGAACGTCACGCAGAAAGGTGTTCGTCGAAGAAGTTTCGCTCATGATAATCCCCTTGATCGTGTTACCCGCCGCCGTTTATCTGGTTCAGCCGTTACGAATGTAAAGATCACGCTCGGCGGCCAGTTCTTGAACTACTCCGACGCGAGTTGGAACGCCACGACCGACCGGCCGGTGACGTGGTAAACCTCACCCGTCGCGAAATCTTCCCCGCCGTCATCGGCCGGGATGTTGGTGTCGAACAACAGCCGCCAACCAACGCATTTTGCACAGTCGGGCAAGGTGAAAATCACCAGATCATGATGCGCGTTGAACACCAGCAACACGGAGGTATCCGAGCCGCGTTGCTTGATGCCGGTCGCCTGCGTGCGGCCGTCGATCAGCATGCCGAAGCAGCGCATGTTCGCATCCGTCCACTCTTCATCCTGCATCATGGACCCGCTGGCGTTGATCCAGGTCACGTCGCGGATGTCTTCGGCGTCCAGCGCGCCGGTAAGGAACCGGTTGCGCCGCAGGATCGGGAAGGCGCGCCGCAGCCGGGTGAGTTTCTGCACGAATGCGTACAAGGACCGGCCTTCCTCGGTGATGTTCCAATCGACCCAGCTGATCGGGCTGTCCTGGCAGTAGGCGTTGTTGTTGCCGCCTTGGCTGCGGCGGAATTCGTCGCCCGCCAGCAGCATCGGCGTGCCCTGGCTCATCAACAGCGTGGCCAGCATGTTGCGGATTTGCCGGCCACGAAGGGCGTTGATGTCGGGATCGTCGGTCGGACCTTCGACGCCGCAGTTCCAGGAGCGGTTGTCGGAGCTGCCATCCTGGTTGTTCTCGTTATTCGCTTCGTTGTGCTTCTCGTTATAGCTCGCCCAGTCGTTCAGGGTGAAGCCGTCATGCGCGGTGATGAAGTTGACGCAGGCCCAAGGACGGCGGCCATTATGATCGAACAGATCGGCGGAGGCGGCCAGGCGGGACGCGATCTCGGAGGCCTGGCCCTCGCCACGCCAGAAATCGCGCGATGTATCGCGAAACTTGTCGTTCCACTCCGCCCAGCCGGCCGGAAACCCGCCGACTTGATAGCCGCCGGGCCCGCAATCCCACGGTTCGGCCACGAGTTTAACCGTGCCGAGCACCGGGTCCTGGCTGCAGGCTTTCAGAAAGCCGCTCTGGTTATCGAACCCGTTCGGCTCACGCGCCAGAATCGTGCCCAGGTCAAAACGGAATCCGTCCACATGGGTTTCCGTCACCCAGTAACGGAGACTATCCGTCACCATCTGGATCACGCGCGGATGGCTGAGATTGACCGTGTTGCCGGTGCCTGTGTCGTTAATATAATAGCGCGGCTGGCCCGGCATCAGCCGGTAATAGGAGGCGTTGTCGATGCCTTTGAAAGACAGCGTTGCGCCACGCTCATTGCCTTCCGCGGTGTGGTTGTACACGACGTCCAGAATGACCTCGAGCCCGGCGTCGTGGAAGCGCGCCACCATCTCCTTGAATTCGCGCAGGGTATGTTCGCGCTCCGAAGCGTAACGCGGGTCCGGCGCGAAAAAGCCGATGGTGTTGTAGCCCCAATAGTTCGTGAGATTATTTTCCAGCAGATGCGCATCGTTGATGAAGCTGTGGATGGGCAGCAACTCGACGGAGGTAACGCCGAGGTCCTTGATGTGGCGAATGACCTCTTTGTGGCCGAGGCCGGCATAGGTGCCGCGCAGACGCTCCGGCACGGCCGGATGCCGCTGCGTGAAGCCTTTGACATGGGTTTCGTAAAACACCGTGAGGTCCCAAGGCACGGGACAACGATCCGGCGCACCTTGCCAGTCGAATCCCGGGTCGACGATCACGCTTTTCGGCATGAACTTGGCGCTGTCGCGCGTATCGAACGTCAGGTCGTCGCCTTCGGCGCCGATTGTGTAGCCGTAGCAGGCGGGGTCCCATTTCAGCTCGCCGGTATGGCCGCGGGCGTAGGGGTCAAGCAGAAGTTTATGCGGGTTAAAACGATGGCCCTCTTCGGGGGCGTACGGGCCGTGTACGCGGTAGCCATAAGGTTGGCCGGGTGTGACGCCTTCGATCCAGCCGTGGAACACCTCATCGGTGTATTCCGGCAGTTCGATCCGATCCGTTTCGGTTTCGCCGCTGTGATCGAACAGACAGACTTCCACCTTCGTTGCGTTGGCGGAGAACAGCGAAAAATTTACGCCCTTGCCGTCCCAGGTCGCGCCGCGGGGATGGGGCAGCCCTTCTCGTACGCGTCGAGTCACAACTGCGCTCACCATCTACTCCCTGCCGCGGATCTAGCCAGGATGTGGGCCCGTGGCGAAGCCGAACAAGGCGGCAGCGTCTGACGGGACGATTTACATAGCCGGGTTTGTTCGAAAGACCGTACGTCGAACGCAAATGATTGGGCTCTGGCGTGCAGCAGACACGGAAGTTTTAGAAGGCGGTACTGCCACATCGGACAATGCAGCAGAGCGAACATAGCCACAGCGCAAACGTACACACTTTCTTTAATTTGATACAATCTCAGCGCGTATTCAATAAATTTGTTGACAAGTTCTTCTTGTGGTTGCACAAACCTCTCAATGCAGCGGAGGTTTAGATGAAAATCTTATCTTTTGAGACGAATTTAATAAAAAAGGACATTTTAACTCTTTTCCTTAGGTCGCGCTTGGCTATCGTCGACGAGACCAGCGAAACGGAAGAAGCGCTCGATCTGGTCAAGCTTTACGATTACGACGTGATCCTTTTGCGGCTGACTGAGGATCGACTCGGCGACATCGACATTGTCCGCAAGCTCCGCGTCGCGCGGGTACGGGCGCCGGTGGTGGCGATCGCGCGGTCGCTGAACGAAACGGCGCGCCTGCGGGTGCTGCAAGCCGGCGCCGACGACCTCATCGTGGATGCGCTTTCGCACGAAGAGATTTTCATGAAGGTGCAGAACCTGATCCGGCGCAACCGCGGTTTTCAGGACAACACGCTGCGCATCGGAGCGGTCGAGATCGATATGAACGCGAAAAAGATTTTCGCCCATAACAGAGCCGTAACGCTGACAAAAAAGGAGTACCAGATCGCGGAAATTCTGGCGCTACGCAAAGGCAATGTGCTGAGTAAGGAAGCGATCCTCGATCATCTGTACGGCGGGCTGGATGAGCCAAATCCTAAGATCATCGACGTGTTCATCTGCAAGATACGAAAAAAGCTGCAATCGATGGGCGTATACGACTTTATCGAGACCAATTGGGGGCGCGGCTATATGGTAATCGATCACCGGCTGGACGCCTTCGCCGACCCTATGTCGCCTGCCCTGATGCGCGCCGGCGAGCCCGTCCGCTCGGTCGCTTAGAAGTAATACTAAGACTTGAGCTTGGAATAAGAAAGACGTCGCCTGACTACGAGGTTTTGGTACAAGTCTTGTGACGCCAAATAAACGTTTCGGAACGGCAGCTACTTAAAGCGTTTATGTTGCAAATGCCCAGAAGGCGCGCTCATGCAGCTTTTTACTTCTTGAAGAATGGCCTCCACGTGCTGGTGAAGGTCATGTTCGCAACTACTGGTGTCTTGATGGGCCGCCGACAACTTCAACTTTGGCCGTTACTAAAGTTCAGCGCGCCACACTATTTGTGCTAAGCGGTCGATTTAGTTGCTTACAGCGGCCGCTGAGGACCAGTGGTGCGGCTAAAAACCTTCACGTTCGATGCGCTTGCGCTCCATCTTGCGGGCGCGGCGAACGGCTTCGGCGGCTTCGCGGGCGCGTCGTTCAGACGGCTTCTCATAATGCCGGCGCAGCTTCATTTCGCGGAACACGCCCTCGCGCTGCAGCTTCTTTTTGAGCGCCTTCAGCGCCTGATCGACGTTGTTGTCACGAACGAGAACTTGCACTGGGTCGACAACTCCTGCTGGGCTGGTCCTGCTGGGCCTGTTAACTGACAAAGCGCGCGGCTGGACGGCCGAGCGCCGAGGACGCGGCTATAGCACAAAGTTCAGCCTCGCCAAATGTTAAATGCCGGCCCATTTAAGAGCTTATGGCAATTCTTAAAATCGCCCGGATGGGCCACCCGGTGCTGCTGGCGCGAGCCGCGGAGGTTGAGGACCCGGCGGCGCCGGAAGTGCGGCGGTTGCTGGCGGACATGATGGAGACGCTGGAGGATGCCGGCGGCGTCGGACTGGCGGCGCCGCAGGTGTTTCGCCCGCTCAGGCTGTTCATCTACCGGGTGCCGGCCGAACGGGATGAGGACGCGCAAGAGATCGCCCTGTCGGCCGTAATTAATCCCGTGGTGACCCCGCTGGGTAAGGACAAGGTGCTCGGTTGGGAGGGATGCCTGTCCATCCCCGGCCTGCGGGCGGCGGTGCCACGCTACCGGCAGGTGCGGCTGACCGGCCTGGACACGGCGGGGGCGCCGGTGGATGCGCGGCTGAGCGGCTTCGCCGCGCGGGTGGCGCAGCATGAGGCGGATCATCTGGACGGGGTGCTGTACCCAATGCGGATGGAGGATTTCCGCTATTTCGGCTTCAACGAGGAAACGTTCCGCTACCCGCTGCCGCTGCCGGAAGGGGAGACATTGTGATGACGCCGGACGCGGAACAGGCGGCGGTGATGCCGGCATTGCTGGAACAGGTGCCGGCGCAGGGCTGGACCATGGCGGCGCTGCACGACGCGCTAATCGGCAAAGGCCGGCCGGCGGCGGAGGCGGCTCTGATCTTCCCGAACGGGACCGGAGAAATGATCGAGACGTTTTGCGCTCTGGCTGATGAGCAGATGGTGGCGGCAGCCCCGGTGGGGCTGGAGCAGATGCGCGTGCCGGAGCGGGTGCGCGCGATCATCGCGCTACGCCTGTCGCAAAACCGGCCGCATAAACATGCCATCCGGCGCGCTCTGCGCTGGCTGGCGCTGCCTGGCAACGCCGCGCTCGCGGCCCGGATCACGGCGCGCACGGTGGACGCGGTGTGGCACGCCGCGGGCGATAAGGCGGCGGATTTTTCTTGGTACACCAAACGGGGGATTCTCGCCGGCGTGTACGGGGCAACGCTGCTGTTTTGGCTGCGCGATGCCTCCGAGGATGACGAGGCGACTCTGGCCTTTCTGGACCGGCGGCTGGCGGACGTGGCCAGTATCGGGAGTATCAGAAAGAAAGTGCAGTCGCGGCTGACGCCGCCGGGTGCGGCTGCCTCTCTCCGCTAAGACAAGATCGGGGGGTGTTTTTATTCCGCAGTTCGTTACCGCATGGATTTGAAGAAGCGGTGTAGTCCTGCAGCAGCCTTGGATGTTTGACCGCAACGAGTGACAGGTTCATTAAACTTTTCGTTCATCTTTAATTTCCGTTGAAACGAAGCCGTATTCAATCACTTGATAGTGAGCAATTGAGCCGGCGGAAAATGCCTCACACCATGTCGAATTTTTCCGGGATTTCCGAACACGTCGTGCCTCTGCATGCGGAAGAAGCAGAGGTTTCGCGGGTGCGGGTCGAAGGACAAACGACGCGGGTGGACACCGTAACGTATGAGCGAAACCACAACATCGATGAGCTGGTGTTTCGCGAGACGGTAGAGGTCGAGCACGTGCCGGTAGGACGGGAAGTGGACGTGGCGCCGGAAATCAGACGCGACGGCGACCTCACGATCATCCCGGTAATGGAAGAAATTATTGTCGTCACGCGCAAGCTGGTGCTGAAGGAGGAAATCCATCTTCGCCGCGTGCGCAGCACGGCGCGGCACCAGGAGACGATCACGTTGCGCGCGCAACAGGCGATCATCACGCGCGCGCCGCCGGCCGAAACGTCGGCCGAAGCCCCAACCACCCTTTCAACCCCAGACTATTAACCGAGGAGAGCGAGATATGACGGACGAAACGATAGTTGCTGCTTTCGATACGGCCGCGGAGGCTGACGCCGCCGCGCGGGATGTGGAGGCCGCGGGCATTCCCGCATCCTGCATCACCAAGCACGCGGGAACCGATACCGGCACACTGATTACCGGGAGTGGCGCGACGTCCACGCACAAGGAGCCTGGCTTCTGGGCGAAGCTGTTCGGCGACACCGATGATCATTACACCAGCAGCCTGCATGACGACACGGTGTACAGCCACACCATGGCGGGCGGCGGGTCGGTGCTCAGCATCAGTATCAAAAACGTGGAACAGGATGGCGACCGCGTGCTCGATATCCTGGAGGCACATCATCCGATCGACATTGAGGAGCGCGCGTCTTCTTATGCCGCCAGCACCGGCACCACGACCGGTGGCTATACTGCCGCTGCGACGACCGCGGCGCCCACGACCGGCGACAACCAGACGATCCAACTTGCCGAAGAGGCGCTGGTGGTCGGCAAGCGCGTCGTGAATCGCGGCACCACGCGTATCCGCCGCTACGTGGTGGAGACGCCGGTGTCCGAGGATGTTGCGTTGCGCAATGAGAGCGTGTCGATCGAGCGCCGCGCGGCAACCGGAACCGGCACCGTGCCGGCCGATGCGTTCACTGACAAGACCATCGAAGTGACCGAGCTGAACGAGGAAGCCGTGGTCGGTAAGACCGCGCGCGTTGTTGAAGAGGTTGTGGTTCGCAAGGACGTCAACGACCGCGTCGAGACCGTGCACGATACGGTGCGCAAGGAAGAGCTCGAGGTCGAGAAAATCGACCAGACTGGCACAACCGGCAGCACCACCACGACGCCATACAAGGCCGCGTAAACGCTTGACCACGAAAAGCGCCCATGGCGAAAGCCGTGGGCGCTTTTTTTGCCCAATTCATCTCAGCTGCGAATTATCGAATCGCGGGTTGCGCCAGCGGTGCAAGGCGCGGGTCAGGGCCTCCGCCAGGTCGCGTTTCTCGGTATCACCCAGTTGTCGCGCGATCTCGACCTCGGTGTCGCGGGCGGTGAGGATCAGGCGGGGCACGGTGCCGGGTCGTTCGCGTAAGCTTGGGTTCAGCCAGTAGGGGGCTAGGCGGATGCGGGTACGCCGGCCCTTGATATCGGTGCGGGTGACGGTGAGGCTCGCCTGGCTCAGCGTGATGATCTCGACCGCGCGGGCCGCCCGGATGTTGAGCCAGAGCAGCAGAAATGCCAGCATCAGGTCGGCGCCGTTGAAGCCGATCACCGGCCAGGCGCCGAGCAGCGCCATCAGGCTTGTGACGGTGAGTGAGCCCGCCAGCATACAGCCAATCAGGATGAGGACGCCGCGCCGGGACAGGCTGCGATGCGGCTGCACCGTCGCTTCGAAGATCAGCGCGTCCGGCTCGGCGGTGGCGGTGGGCGCGTCCATAAGTCATAGATCGTGAGATGGCGGCTGAGGGCAAGATGGCGGCGAGACCGAAGCTAATGAAGCGCGCGGATATCGGATCGTTCCTCACCGCGATCGCGGGCGGCAACGTCACGCCGGAGACCGAGCTTGATTACGTGACGCCGTTCCAACTGCTGGTAGCGGTGGTGCTGTCCGCGCAGACGACGGATGCGGCGGTGAACCGGGTCGGCCGGGTGCTGTTCGCCGCCGCACCCAATCCGGCGGCGATGGTGGCGCTGGGCGCAGTGGAGATCGGCGCGATCATACGCTCGATCGGGCTATGGCAGGCAAAGGCGAAGAACGTGGCGGCGCTGTCCGCGCTGTTGCTGGAGCGGCATGGCGGCGAAGTGCCGGGCGACCGGGAGGCGCTGGAGGCGCTGCCGGGGGTAGGGCGGAAGACCGCGAATGTCGTGCTGAACCAGGTTTTTGGTCAGGCCACGATGGCGGTCGATACGCACATCTTCCGGCTTGGCAACCGGACCGGTATCGCACCGGGCAAGACCCCGCGAGCGGTGGAGGACGCGCTGCTGCGGCGGGTGCCCGGCGAGATGCTGAAGCCCGCGCATCTCTGGCTGATCCTGCACGGGCGCTACGTATGCAAGGCGCGGCTGCCGGAATGCTGGCGCTGCGCCGGCGCGGCGTGGTGCATATTCAAACCCAAGTCGTTGCCGCCGCTGGCAAAAGTGCAAAAAAAACCCGTCGGCCGCGAGGCCAACGGGTAAGTCAACAGGGAGGCTTCACGTCTGGGAGACGTTGGGACCGAGGTCCCAATCCGGCCCCAGGGGACCGGATGATAACTGGCTCATCACCAGTCTTGTTGTATATAAGCCACAAGCAAAATTATTTAAGGGTAAAAATCTCGCCCCATTGTCACGGGGCTGCATGAAACAGGTCGATTCTGAGGCTAACGCTGGGTTTACGCGCGCGGCGCGTTACGTTCGGCAATAGAATTCACCAGAAAGTCACGGAAAACCGACACACGCTTCGAGTTTCGCAGCTCCTCGGGATACACAAAGTACATGTCGACATGCGGTTTCTTCACCTCCGGCAGCACCGCCACGAGGCCGGTTTGGTCCTGCACCAGGTAATCCGGCACCGCGCCGATGCCGATGCCGGCGCGCACGCAGATCATGATGGCCTGCAGGGAGTTGACCTCCATCACCGCCGGCCGGGCGGTTCCATCCCGCCGGCCAAGTTCGGCCAGCCAGTTCACGTCCAGCACCGGCGGCTTGCGGTCACCGAACAGGACCAGCTTGTGCTTGTCCAGATCCTCGACCGTCTCCGGCGCGCCATGCGCTTTGATATAGTCGGTCGAGGCCCAGATCTGATAGCGGATCTCGCCGATATGGCGTTGCACCAGGTCCGGCTGGCGCGGCGGGTGCATGCGGATCGCGACGTCGGCCTCGCGCATCGCGAGGTCGAGGTCGGTGTCGTCCAACAGCAGCGAGACCGTGACGTCCGGATGGGTGGCCAGAAAAGTTTTCATCCTGGGCGCCAGCCAGGTGACGCCGAAGCTGTGGGTGGTGGTCACTTTCAGCCGGCCGGCGGGCTTCTCCTTACTTTCCGCCAGCAGCGCCTCGGTCATCGCGAGCTTGGCGAAAACCTCGCGCACCGTGCGGTTCAGCGCCTCGCCCTGCTCGGTCAGGATCAGGCCGCGGGCGTGGCGGTGGAACAGCGGCACCGCCAGCGCCTCTTCCAGCGCCGAAATCTGCCGGGAGACCGCGGATTGGCTAAGATTCAGCGTATCGCCGGCATGTGTGAAACTGCCGGCCTCGGCCACCGCGTGGAACACGCGCAGCTTGTCCCAGTCCATTTTCTGGCCGGTCATTATGCCGCCTCCGCTTCATCGACGCGCATCGGCAGTTCGGCCAAGAACTTCTCCGCTTCCAGCGCCGCCATGCAGCCGGTGCCGGCGGCGGTGACGGCCTGGCGGAAGGTTTTATCCTGCACATCGCCGGCGGCGAATACGCCGAGCACCGAAGTGACGGTGCTGCCCGGCGCGGTTTGGATGTAGCCCTCGCTGTCGGTGGCGATCTGGCCGGCGAACAGCGCGGTCGCGGGGGCATGGCCGATCGCGATGAACACGCCGTCCACGTCGATATGCTGTTCCGCGCCGGTTTTCACGTTGGCGAGGGTGGCGCCGGTCACTACCGCCGGCGTGCCGCCGCCGGTGATCTCGCGCACCGCGTGGTCCCAAATCACCGAGATTTTCGGGTTGGCGAACAGCCTGTCCTGCAAGATGCGCTCGGCGCGGAACTTGTCCCGCCGGTGGATCAGCGTGACGTGGCTGGCATGGTGGGTAAGATACAGCGCCTCCTCCACCGCGGTGTTACCGCCGCCGACCACGGCGACGCGCTTGCCGCGGTAGAAAAATCCGTCGCAGGTGGCGCAGGCGGAGACGCCGGCGCCCTGAAAGGCCAGCTCGGACGGCAGGCCGAGCCAGCGCGCTTGCGCGCCGGTCGCGATGATCACCGCATCGGCTCGGAACTCGACGCCGCCATCCGACCACGCCCGGAACGGCCGACGGGAAAAATCGACGCGCGTGATGATGTCGTAGATGATCTTGGTGCCGACATGCTCCGCCTGCGCGGACATCTGCTCCATCAGCCACGGGCCCTGGATCGGGTCCGCGAAGCCGGGATAGTTTTCCACGTCGCTGGTGATGGTGAGCTGGCCGCCCGGCTGCAGCCCGGCCACCATGACCGGCGTCAAATTGGCCCGCGCGGCGTAGATCGCGGCGGTATAGCCCGCCGGCCCGGCGCCGATGATCAAAACCCGGGTCTTTTGCACCTCTGCCATAACTTAATCCTTCGTACGGGGGCGAGCATATGCGTTGCCTCGCCGCCGTTACAAGCGGCGCGGCGGGTGCAGAGCCCCCTATCGTAGTTGCTAAGATGTGTAATTATATTGCGCGTCACAACCCCACTCATCCAGAGAGAGTTAATGCAGCGTGACCCGGAACTGACCGGCCTGGACGACATCGACCGGCGCATCCTTGCCGAGTTGCAGGAGGATGGGCGGATGACGAATGTGGAGCTGGCGCGGCGGGCCGGCATCTCGCCGCCGCCCTGCCTGCGCCGGGTGCGTCGGCTGGAGGAGGCGGGCTACATTCAAGGTTATCATGCGCAGACCGACGGGCAGAAGCTTGGCTGGCAGATCACGTTTTTCGTGATCGTTGGCCTCGAAAGCCAGAAACAGGCGGTGCTGGACGGATTTGAGGCGCTGGTGGCGGGCTGGCCGGAGGTGCGCGACTGCCACATGATCCGGGGCGGTGGGGATTTTCTGCTGAAGTTGGTGGCGCGGGACGCGGCGCATGAAAACCAGCTGACGGCGCGGCTCACCGGGGCGGCGCATGTGACCAGGGTGCAGACGCTGCAGACGATCCGCACCAGCCGTGCGCTGGCCGGGGTGCCGATGGAGACCGATGATGGCTAAGTCCGGAACCTGGCTCATCTTGCTGGCGGCGGTGCTGGTGGACCTCGCCTGCCGGTTATTGCCGGCGCATCTGCCCTACCTGTTCCCATTCATCTTCAACGCACCGGTGTTTCTGGGCGTATGGTTCACGCTGTTCTGGTACTGGCGCGGGCTGCGCGGCATGCCGGCCGCCGAACGGCCGGGGCGGCTACGGCAGGCGTTTTTCATCGCCGCCATGCTGTCGATCTATTTCGTGCTGCAGACCCGGTTCGAATACCTGTCCCAACACATGTTCTTCCTCAACCGCGTGCAAGCGGTGACGATCGGCATGGTGGCGCCGTTCGGCATCGCAATCGGCTGGCCGGGCGCGGTGCTGGCGCGCGGTGTGCCGCCCTGGCTGCTGGCGCTGTGCCGGAGCAACCGGATGCGGCGCCTCGGCCGCGTCTTGTTTCATCCGCTGGCGGCGATGGCGGTGTTCCTAGTCACGTCGGACATCTGGCTGCTTCCGGCTGTGCATTTCGCGGCGATGATCGACCCGACGCTGTACGCGGTGATGAACCTCAGCTGCCTCGCCGGCGGCCTGCTGTTCTGGCTGGTGGTGCTGGACCCGCGGCCGAAGCCGGCCGCCCGTTTCTCTTACCTCGCCCGCGCCGCGGCCGGTTTCCTGGTGATGTTCCCGCAGATCGCCATCAGCTCCTACATCGCGCTGTCCGGCCGCGACCTGTATTCCTTCTATACACTGTGCGGCCGCATCTTTCCCGGCATCGGGCCCGCCTATGACCAGATGCTCGGCGGCCTGATCCAATGGATCCCGCCCGGCATGATGAACGTCGCCGCCCTGATCATCTCGCTGAACGCCCTGCGGCTGAGCGACCTCGCGGCGGACAAAGTGCGCGTTATTCCGGCTGGCGCCAAGGTATACGAGGCAAAGTGGACAGGAAGGTAAGCAGCGCTTTTTTGAAAAAAGCGCGCAAAAAACTTTTTTGAACCCTAGGCCTTGGGCGTTGGCGACGACACAGGCAATGACCTAGATTATCAAAGTTTTTGCTTCTTTTTGTTCACAAAAAGAAGTGCTTGCTGCCTTGCTTCGTCGTCTATTAATCAATTTCCGCGATCTTCCTTAGGCGAAGACGCGTGAGGCAGCGGAATGCGGCTAGGCGGCAGATGACCGATCTTCATGACGCCGACGCGGCTCGGCACGCCGCGGAGGCCGAGGCGGAGCGCCGAGGGTCGCGGCGCAAGCCGGTTATTAAGAGCGCAAAGCTGATCGTCAATCAGGCGGGATCGATCATCAACTGCTTTGTGCTGGATGAATCGGCGGGTGGCGTTCAGGTAGATCTGGGCGCGATGCTGGAGCTGCCGGACGATCTGACCATTCAGTTCGGCAACGGCGCGACCTATCTGGCACGGCGCTGCTGGTCGTCCGGCACCAGGATCGGGCTGAAGTTCACCAGCGCGCAGCTGGTCTCAAACGATATCGTTGAGCGGATGCGCAAGATCGCGGAGCTGCTGCACGACCAGGGGCTGGGCGTCGCGGTAAGCACGTTGCGGGCGGCGCGGTTCTTTGATCACGCAGAGCTCCGCCGCGCGGCGGAGGAGGCCGAGGCGGCGACCATACGTTTTGAGATGATGCTGCTGGGCGATTGATCAATTCAGCACGTAGATCGCGGCGCCGGGATAGCTGTGCCAGAGCCGGTAGTGCGCGGCCAGCGTGTCGCTTAGCAGGGCGTAAATGCCGGGATCGATGATCGCGGGATTGGTTTTCGGCGTCAGGCTGCGAATAATGTAGCGCGGCCGGCTGGCGAGGATGCGGGCGAGTTCTGCCCGCGCGTCGATCCCGGCGACGCGGGCCAACAGGCGGCTGGTGATCACCGAGGGCAGCACGTAGCGCGTGGGCGGCGGTTGGCTGGTCAGGCTGTACAGGATCGGCTGGCTGTCGAACACGTAAATCCGGCCCGGCCTTAGGACGAACGCGGCATTCAAGTCGGCGGCCATGCGCGTGGGCGTGTCCCGCTGTAGAGACGGGATGCCATGCTGCCAGGTCAGCACGGGCGCCAGAGCTTCGCGACAAGCGCAGATCGCTGCCAGACCGGGCAAAGCCAGGACGGCGGCGACGCAGAGGACGAAGCCGAGGCGGCTGAGCCGCGGGCGAACGCGGTGGGCCCACCAGCCCAGGGTCACGCAGAGCGCCGGCAGCAGTTGTAAGAAATAATGGTCGTAAAAGGATTTCGCGGCGGCGACGCCGAAACAGCCGCCGAGTAGCCAGGCGGCAAGAAACAATTCCTCGTCCCGCCCGTTCCGCCCGCGCCGCCGGTGGGGCCACAGCCGCCAGGCGGCGCCGGCAAGCAACAGCACCGCGGCGGCGAATAGTGGCCCCCAGCGCCGCAGCTCCAGCCAGAAAATGTAATGCAGCGCCCCTTGCGGCGTCGTGGTGGCGACGCGGCTGAGATTGGCGATGACGCTGCACCGCCACCAGACCGCCAGCTCGCCGGCCTGGGCGTAGAGCGCCGCGGCGGCAAACAAAGGCAGCGCGGCGCCGGCGACGCAAGCCGCCGCGATGCCGGCGCGAAGCCGCCAGGACGCGGCGCCGTGACGCAACAGGAGCAGCAGAAGCACGGCCGGCGCCTCAAACACCGCGACGTATTTTACCATGAAGGCAGCGCCCAGCAGCAGGCCGGCCGCGAAAGCCTGCTGGCGCGGCGCGCGGCCGAAGCGCGTGGATGCAGCCGCCCAGACGGCGAGCGCGGTGCAGCCGGCCATGAATGGCTCGGTATTTGCGGCCAGGCCGTCATTGCTGAGCGAGCACAGGATATAGGCGATACCCGCGACGAATGCGGCGCCGCTGCTTTGGCCGCCGGCGGCCGCGCCGGTGAGCAGGCGGGTGATCCGGTACACGGCGTAGGAGGTCAGTGCGACGACCGCGACGCTGGCGAGGCGGATGGCGGCGACGCGGTCGCCGAACAGCGCCTGCGCCACGGCGAAGATCGCGTAAATGCCGAGCGGCTTGTTGTCCCAGATGGTGGTGTAGGGCAGGTGGCCGGCCCGCCACTGCGCCGCCATCAGGAAGTACAGACTTTCATCCCAGTCCAGGACCGACCGGGCGAAGCCGGGCAGGCGGGCGACGGCGGCGGCGAGCAGGAAGCCGGCGGCAATGGCGGCTTCTCGCCCGCTTGCCGCCCAACGAGATGAAGGTGACGCTGACACGCCACCGCCATGCCGCACAAAAGGGCTCAAATCATGGCGCGGCCGCCGACGAGCCCCCTGTTACTGTGGCAGCAGCGCCGAAGCCCGTGGCAGGAACATGCCAGCCTGCTTGCGGTACTCCGCGTAGGCTCGCGCAAGCTCCGAGTTGGCAAACTTCCGCTCCTCGCGCCGCGCCGCGTCGGCGTACAGCAGGAGCATGACGAGCGGCACCAGCCAAGGCAGCAGGTCCAGCGTCGCAACCGCGGTGCCAATCCAGAACGTGATATAGCTCAGGTAGAAAGGGTGCCGCACGTAGCGGTACGGGCCGTTGCGGTACAGCATCGAAGGCTTATCGTTCTCGAAAGCCAATGTAGGCGGCTGCCGGCGGGTTGTGCCAATCGCCCAGAAAAAGATCGCCAGCGCAACCGCAAAAAGCAAAATGGCAAAAGGCCATGTTACGGCCAACGAACCATCAATCACACGCCAGCCGAACCATGCCAGCGCCGCGAGACTCAACGCGCTTAAGACCTTCATTTCCCAGGTCATGTGCTCCTGATGGCGGAAATGCTTCCGCACCGCCCAGGAAAAGGACAGAAACGTCAGCAGCCCGGCGCAGCCGATGAGAGCCCCGGCCAAGTTCAGCGATGACATGCTCAAAAAACGGAAACTGTTTTGCCTCGGAACAATTCATCGTACCCGCCTTCGGTAATTTTGCTGGAGTTGAAGATTGGCACGTCTTGCACCACCGACTCATACTTCGAACGTTCACAGGCCATGAGATGGGTCTCGAACTTTACACCTGCGTAGCGTCGCGGGCCGGCGACGTTGTCGAGTTTGATGATACGTCGATAGAAAGGCATATGGTTGCGCCGAACGCAGGATAGCATCACGTCCGTCTCATGGTGCAACGTCATGTACGTAGCAAAACGAAACAGTACAAACACCAGTTCGTAATCGGTCGAGAAGTCCGGGTGGCGCACGAGACGGTTGATCTCGATGGCTCGCGGGTGGCGGTTATTGCCGGCCGGGCGTTGGTCCCGAACCGTCTGCATCAACGCTGCGACCTCTTCGGGGAAGATATGCAGGGCCGGAATGTCGTCCCAGCCTTTTGCCGCCGGATCGGTATCGAGGATGCAGAACCGGATCGAGGCGACCGGCCGCGCAGCTTTGTAGATCACGACTGTCTGGCTGTTCGGCATGTCATCATTGGCGTCGGAAAACTGTCCGCTTTCCTGCTGATCAATGTAACCGCCGGAGAGGTAACTGTCGTGACGAATTGAAAACGCATCGGCGCGAACCCTCTCGTCAATCGCCAGCCGCGCCGTGAGATCTGTCGACCCGGTCGTTGCGGGGGACGCATTTGCCCGGCCAACTCTCTCGTGGCGGAGCAAGTTTACTGAAGACGTTGGTAAAGAACTCATTATATTCTCCTACTGCACAACTTCAAATGGATCAGGTATTAACCACTTTCTCAACAGACTACTAAGATTAGTAGGTACGAAATCGAAATTTTCCGTCTTTTTAAGCTTTCTTTGGCCGGAAACGACAAAAGAAGCCAAAGATGTTGCCGCAGCCCTGAGACATATCTAAAAGATTATTTTTCCCGCCAATTTTGCTACTTAACAAGATCAAGCCCGCGCTTCGCTCGCGAGGCCAACAATCTTCCATTGTTGAACGTAGCTGAAATGGTTACCTTAAGTTGTGACTTCGATTGCTACGGCCGTGGTACGGTGAAGTTTTGGGGTCAATGCGTGTGTATCGGAACCAGACGTACATGATTTTTGTGATCTTATGATGGACTGTGGCTCCCGAGAAGGCCTCGACTCAGGCAGCGCCACGTCACGCGGCCAATCCGCCGGCATGACTGAGCCACACAAGGCCCTTGGAAAGCATGGCAGGATACATGGCTGGTTCGGGTTGTTGGTCGGCCGGCTACGCGAAGCCGCCGTGCCGGTGCCGGCCGATCTGGCGGAACGCATCAATCTCGATCGGGCCAAGGTCCTGGTTAATCTATTCCGGGTCATCTCCGCGTGCGGCATCAGCACGATGGGTCTATGGGGGGTCGACTTCGACAGATTCGGCCATCACCTTATTCTCAATGTGCTGCTGGTCTGCGCGGCTGGAAACTACGTTCTCCTGATTTGCCGCGGCGAGGTCTGGTCGCGTTCTCGCATGGCGGGCTTGGGCGCCACCAAGTACATCGCCGATATGTACAAGCTGGCCGCATGTCTCGGCTTGGTATGGGGCGCGTTGCAGGTGGCCCTGATGAGCGTGGCGACAGCGGAGCAGCACGCGCTGGTTTACGCCATGATCGTGGCCGGCATGTCGACCTCCGTGCTGGTGGCGCCGCTATCTGTCGCTTTTTCATTCTGGGTGCCGGTCACCCTGGGCGCTTTTATCTCTTTGTTCTTTAGCACGCAGCCGTTCGACCCGTTCGCGCTCGTCTGCCTGCTCAGTTACGCGTCGATCACCGGCTTTTGTGCGCTGTACCTCAACAATAAGCTGACTGAGCGCGCCATCAGCACGATCAGGGTTGCCGAAAACGGCGAGTTGATCAAGCTGCTGCTGCGCGATTTCGAGGAAAATGCCAGCGACTGGATTTGGGAAACAAATTCCCACCTGGAGCTGCAGCGGGTTTCGGCGCGGCTGGCGCAGGTGGTGCGCAAGCGGCCGGAGGAGATCACCGGCGTCTTCCCACACGCGCTGCTGGGCGACGCTTCCCGTTTCGACCACCGCGCCGGCTCGCCGGTTCATCGGCTCAACAAGCTGATCGAGGAGCGTTCGCCGTTTCGCGATCTGGTCGTGCAGGTGGTGGTGGAGGGCGAGGAGCGCAGCTGGTCGCTGACCGGCAAGCCGATCCTGGACAAGGCCGGCAACTTTGCCGGCTATCACGGCGTCGGCTCGGACATCACGGCGCAGCGCCGCAGCCAGGAGCAGATCGCCTTTCTGGCCAGGCATGACAGCTTGACCAAGCTGCCCAACCGCGTGCTGTTCAACGAAGTGCTGCACCAGGCCTGCGCGCGCTGCCATGAGGAGAGCGTGGCGCTGCTTTGCCTCGATCTCGACGAGTTCAAATTGGTCAACGACACGTATGGCCACGCCACCGGCGACGGCCTGTTGATTGCGGTCGGCGAACGCATCCGCGGCTGCCTGCGGGAAGGTGACATCGCGGCCCGGCTCGGCGGCGACGAATTCGCCATCATCCTGATGACCGGCGATATCGAGGAGGCCGCCGCGATCGCGCGGCGGATCATCGAGCGGGTCAACCGGCCGTATTATTTCGACGGCGAGATGGTCAACATCGGCATCAGCATCGGTATCTCGATGGCGCCGCAGGACCATCGCTCGCCCAACGGGCTGATGAAGAACGCCGACCTCGCGCTGTACCGCGCGAAAGGCGATGGCCGCGGCGTCTGGCGCCTGTACGACCAGGAGATGGATGAGCGGCTGCAGGACCGCCGCTCGCTGCAGATGGATCTGCGGCAGGCTTTGGCGCGCGGTGAGTTCTTTCTCGAGTACCAGCCGATCGTCGGGCTTTCAACGGGCCGCATCGTCAGTGCGGAGGCGCTGCTGCGCTGGCGGCATCCGGAACGCGGGCTGCTCTCCCCGGCGCAGTTCGTGCCGATGGCCGAGGAAACCGGCCAGATCGGCACGATCGGCAGCTGGGTGCTGAACGAAGCCTGCCGCGCCGCCGCCAGTTGGGCCGCGCCGATCCGCATCGCGGTCAATCTGTCGCCGTTGCAATTTCGTGACGCCGGCCTGTTCGAGATGGTCAACAAGGCCCTGGCCGAAAGCCGCCTCGCCCCCGAACGGCTGGAGCTGGAGATCACCGAGACCACGATGCTCGAGACCAACAGCCTGACGGTCGACGCGCTGTGGAAGCTGCATGGCCGCGGCGTGCGAATCGCGCTGGACGATTTCGGCACCGGCTACTCCTCGCTCAGCTATCTGCGCCGCTTCCCCTTCAACACCATCAAGATCGACCGCTCCTTCATCCGCGACCTGGGCTACGAGAAGGACGATAGCTCGATCATCATCGCGATCATCGGCCTCGCCGAAAACATGAACATGTCGGTCACCGCGGAGGGGGTGGAAAACCGGGAGCAGGCAACGCTGCTGGCCTCCTATGGCTGCCTGCAGGCGCAAGGCTATTTGTTCTACCCGCCGCTGCCGGGCGACGAGGTGGCGGCGGCGATCGCCGATGGCGCCGGATTGGCGGCGCCGGTCGCGGAGCCGGCGCGGGATGTGGCGTGAAGCAAGCAGCGCTTTTTAAAAAAAGCGCGCAACAACTTTTGTGATGCGGGGGCATGAGCGTTGGCGTCGACAACGCCCACGGCTCAAATTAATAAAGTTATTTTTTGCTGCTTTTTGTTCACAAAAAGCAGTGCTTCCTTCTCCTTCCTTAACTAATACATCCTGATGGCGGTGAACGATCCGGCCGGGGCAAGCCCGGCGATGGCGCAGTGGTTCGCGATCAAGGACGCGCATCCCGAGGCGCTGCTGTTCTTCCGCATGGGCGATTTCTATGAGTTGTTTTTCGCTGATGCGCAGGCCGCCTCGGCGGCGCTCGACATCGCGCTGACCACGCGCGGCATGCATCAGGGCGCGCCGATTTCGATGTGCGGCGTGCCGGTGACGCAGGCCGAGCTGTACCTGGCGCGGCTGATCCGGCGCGGCTTCAAGGTCGCGATCGTCGAGCAGATGGAGGACCCGGCGGCGGCGAAAGCGCGCGGTGCGAAGGGACCGCTGCGGCGCGAGGTGGTGCGGCTGGTCACGCCCGGCACGCTGACCGAGGAGTCGCTGTTGGACGCCGCCCAGGCAAACTTTTTGGCCGCCCTCGCCGTCACCGGTGACAAAATGGCGCTGGCCTGGCTCGACATCTCGACCGGCTTGTTTGAGACGCAGTGCTGCAACGGGGCGGGCCTAAGCGCGCTGCTGAGCCGTGTCGATCCGGCGGAAATCGTCGCGCCGGACGGACTCGACCTCGGCGCTTTTGCCCCCCGCCGGGTGGCGGCGGGCGGTCTGGCGATGGCGCTGCCGGTGAACGCACAGGCGGCGCGGCGGGAGTTGGCCAGCGTGTTCAACGCCGCCAGCCTGGACGCCTTCGGCGACTTCACGGACGCCGAAGTGCTGGCGGCGGCAACCGCGCTCGCCTATGTGCGCGCGACGCAGATGGGCGCGATGCCCCGGCTGTCCCGCCCCGCTGCCGCCGGCACCGCTGGCGAGCTTGCGATGGACGCAGCGACGCGCGCCAGCCTGGAACTGCTGGCGGCGCGCGGCGGCGGCGAGGCCGGCAGTCTGCTCGGCGCGGTGAAGCGCACGGTCAGCGCCGCCGGCGGCCGCAAGCTGGCCGCCTGGCTGGCGGCGCCGGTCACCGAACTCGCGGTTTTGCAGGCGCGGCAGGCGGCATGGCTGGCGTTGCGGGACGCCGCCGCAGGCGTCGAACCGCTGCGGGCGGCGCTGCGCGGCGCGCCGGATCTGGCGCGGGCGCTGGGACGGATCGCGCTGAACCGCGCCGGCCCGCGCGATCTGGCGGCAGTAGGCGCCGCGCTACGCGTGGCGGCGCGCGCGGCTGAGCTCGTGCCGCCCGGCGGAGAACTGTTGCAAGAACTGCCGGCCATGCTGAACCCCGCCCCGGAGCTGGCCCAAACCCTCGCCGCCGCACTTTGCGAGCCGGCGCCGCTGAAGCTGGAAGACGGGAACGCGATCCGGCCGAGTTTCGACCCCGAACTGGACGCCGAACGCCGGCTGCGGGACGAAACCCGGCAGGTGATCGCCGATTTTCAAACCGAGTTGGCGCGACGCTATGGCGTCGCGAGCTTGAAAGTCCGTCACCACGCGCAGCTGGGTTATGTGGTGGAGGCGCCGGCGGCGGCGGTGGAGGCCCTGCGCGCCTATCCCGAGTTGCTGCTGCGTCAGGGCATGGCGAACGGCGCCCGCTTCTCGCACCCCGAACTGGCGGCGCTCGACCAGCGCATCGGCGAAGCGGCGGCGCGGGCCACTGCCCGCGAGCGCGTGGTTTTCCTCTGGCTGGTCAAGCAGATCATGGCGGTGGCCGAGCCTCTGGCGGCTTGCGCCGAGGCGCTGGCGCTGCTGGACGTGCTGCAATCCGCGGCATGCCTCGCCGCCGCCGGCCGCTGGTGCGCGCCGGAGCTGACCGAGGACGAGGCGCTGTGCATCACTGCGGGCCGGCATCCGGTGGTGGAGGCCGCACTGCCGCCGGGCGCCGCGTTCATCGCCAACCATTGCGACCTGTCGCCGCAGCAGCGGCTGATGCTGCTGACCGGGCCGAACATGGCGGGCAAATCCACGTTTCTCCGGCAAAACGCGCTGCTGGTGATTCTGGCGCAGGCCGGGCTGCCGGTGCCGGCGGAGGCGATGCGCCTCGGCCTGGTGGACCGGCTGTTCTCCCGCGTCGGCGCCGCCGATGACCTCGCCAACGGCCGCTCCACCTTCATGGTCGAGATGATCGAAACGGCCGCGATCCTGCATCAGGCCGGACCGAAAAGCTTCGTGATCGTCGATGAGATCGGCCGCGGCACCGGCACCAGGGACGGCCTCGCGATCGCGCAGGCGGTGCTGGAGGCGCTGCATCACGGCAATCGCTGCCGCGTCCTGTTCGCGACACATTTTCATGAGTTGCTGATGCTGGCCGAAACGATGCCGAGGCTGGCGCCCCACACGATGCGGGTAAAGGAATGGCGGGGCGAGGTGGTGTTTCTGCATGAGGTGGTGAAAGGCGCCGCGCAACGCAGCTGGGGCGTGCATGTCGCGCGCCTGGCCGGCGTGCCGGAGTCGGTCGCGCGTCGCGCGGATGTTCTGCTTCGCGCAGCGGAACGAAACGCGCCGGTACTGGGGTCCCTGCCGCTGTTCGACGCACTCCCGCCGGAGCCCGAAACCGACGACGCGCTGGAGACCGAATTGCAACACCTCGACCCGGACAAGCTGAGCCCGCGGGAAGCGCTCGCCACGTTATATGAGCTGCGCGGCAAATTGATGGCGCGGCGCGGCGAAGGCGTTTAACATGGTTGACATGCTGGAACTGCCGGATGCCAAATCCTCGACCCCGCAGGTCGCGACGACCCCGCAGGTCGCGACCGCGCTGGCGGAGCTGCTTGCCGCCGCCGCGCCGCCGCGGCGTGATGAAGCGCTGGGCGCGTTCCGCCGCCAGCTCGGCCGGCTGCAGACCCATGTGCAACAGCGTTTTGAACGTGACGGCGTCACCGGCCTCGCCGCCGCCCGGCTGCATGCCGGGTTGATGGATGAATTGCTGCTGGCGCTGTTCGATTACGCGCTGGCGGTGCTGCCGGTGGAACCCGGCGACCGGCTGGCGATGGCGGCGACCGGCGGTTATGGCCGCGCCACGCTGGCACCGTTCAGCGATATCGATCTGCTGTTCATCACCGAAGGCAAGGCGCCGGTGCGGGTGGAACGCGCGGTGGAGTTCATTCTATATTTCTTGTGGGATCTGGGGCTGAAAGTCGGCCATGCCACCCGTTCGATCCCGGATTGCCTTGCCGATGCGCGCGACGACGTCACCATCCGCACGGCGCTGCTCGACGCGCGATGTCTGGCGGGCGATCGCGGCCTGTTCGTTGAGTTCCAGCGCGCTTTCCGCGAGGACTGCGCGGTGGACGGGCCGGGCCCGTACATCGCCGCCAAGCAGGCCGAGCGCGCCGCCCGCCACCGCCGCTTCGGCGAAACCCCGTTCATGGTGGAGCCCAATGTGAAAGAAGGGCGCGGCGGTATCCGCGACCTGCAGACGCTGTATTGGCTGTCCCGCTACGTCTTCAACACCTTCGCGATGACCGAGCTGGTCGGCAAGGACGCGCCCGGCGGCGGCATCCTCACCGAGACCGAGGCGCGCTCCTGCAAGCGCGCCTGGGAGTATCTTTGGACCGTGCGGTTCCACCTGCATTACGTCGCCGGCCGGGCGGAAGAGCGGCTGACCTTCGACTTCCAGCCGGTGATTGGCGCCCGCATGGGCTACACGCGGCACGGCCGGCAGGACGGCGTGGAGCGCTTCATGCGGCACTATTTCCTTGTGGTGCGGGAGGTTTCCCGCGTCACCGGCGTGCTGGAGCCGGCGCTGATCCGCGCCGCCCTCGGCCCGCCCGCGGTGGTGCCGGAGACCGATCTTGCTTTGTTCGAAGCCGGCTTCGCGCTTGCAGACGGTAAAATCCTTTTCGGCGCCGGCCACGACCCGGCGGCCGAGCCCACCAGCATTTTCCGCATCCTGCTGACCGCGCGCGACCGCGGGCTGGAGCTGCACCCGCTGGCGCTGCGCACGCTGATCCGGAGCGCTCCGCTGGCGGCAGACCTGCGCGGCGGCAAAATCGCGGCAGCCTTGTTTCTCAACCTGCTGTGCGGCGGCGAGGAAAATGACGGGAACGAGCGCCGCGCCGACAGCGCCCGCTGGCTAACGCTGCTGAACGAAACCGGCGTGCTCGGGCGGTTTCTGCCGGACTGGCGGCGGATCGTCGGGCAGATGCAGTTCGACAGCTATCATGTCTACACCGTTGACGTGCACACCGTGCAGGCGATCAAGGTGCTGAACCAGATCGAGCGCGGCGACCTCACCGAAATCGCCCCGGTGGCGAGCGGTCTGGTCGAGCAGATCCAGTCCCGCCGCGCGCTGTACGTGGCGCTGTTACTGCACGACATCGCGAAGGGACGGGGGGGCGACCATTCCGAACTCGGCGCCGAGGTGGCGCTGCATGTCGGCCCGGCGCTGGGGCTGACGGCAGAGGAGACCGAAATGGTCTCCTGGCTGGTGCTGCACCATCTACTACTAAGTCAGACCGCGTTTTCCCGCGACATCGACGATCCGAAAACCATCCTTGACCTCGCCGACACCATCCAGTCGCCGGAACGTCTGCGCCTGCTGCTGATCCTCACTGTCTGCGATATCCGCGCCGTCAGCCCAAAGGTCTGGAACGGCTGGAAAGCGACGCTGCTGCGCGAGCTGTACGCGCGTGTCGCGGAAGTGCTGGAGGGCGGCCTGTCCACCACCGAGCGCGATGCGCGGATCGCCCGCGTGAAAGATGTCGTTTCCGGCCTGCTCGCGGATTGGCCGCAGGCGGCGCGGGACGAGTTCCTCGTCCTCGGCTATCCCAGCTACTGGCTGGGCTTTGAGCCGCAAAGCATCGAGCGGCACGCCCGGATGATCCGCGAGGCGCAGGCCCGTCATGCCCCGCTGACAGTGCACGCGGAGCCGCTGCCGGCGCGCGCGGTGACCGAGGTGGTTGTCTACACCGCCGACCATGCCGGATTGTTCAGCCGCATCGCCGGCGCGCTCGCCATCGCCGGCGCCTCGATCGTGGATGCGCGCATCCATACGCTGACAGATGGCATGGCGCTGGACACGTTCTGGATCCAGGACGCCGCCGGCGGGCCTTTTGATACGCCTCACCGGCTCGCCAAGCTGTCTTCGTTAGTGGAGCAGGCGCTGTCCGGCCGGCTGAAACTGGCGAGCGAAATCCGCCGCGCCACCCGCACCGTGCTGCCGGGGCGGATGCGCGCCATCCACGTGCCGCCGCGGGTGGTGGTGGATAACCGCGCGTCGAACCGCCACACCGTGATCGAGGTGAACGGCCGCGACCGGCCCGGCCTGCTGCACGACGTTACCTCCGCGATCAGCGAAGAAGGCCTGCAGATCGCTTCCGCCCATGTCACCACCTACGGCGTGCGCGCTGTCGACGTATTCTACGTCAAAGACGTGTTCGGCATGAAGGTGGAGAACGAACGGAAACTGACGCAGCTGCGCCACGCTTTGCTAGACGCGCTGACCCCCGGCGCCGAGGAACCGCCGCCGCAGGCCGCCAAACGCCGCGCCAACGTCGCGTAAAAGAAGCAGTGCTTTTTTGAAAAAAAGCACCCAAAAAACTTTTTTGAATCTGGTGCGAGGCGTTTGCGGCGAAACGGGCACAGGTCCAGAGTGTCAAAGTTTTGCTTCCGGGGCGCGGAACCTTGTTGTTCACAAAAAGAAGTTCTTCCTTATTCAAACATCGATAATTGATCGGCTTTTGCTTCAACTTTGCCAGGCACCGCGAATTGCGTGGTGTCCAGCGGTGACCGCTCGCCGTCCAGGCTGAACTGCCGCGCGGCGCGGGCGAAGCGTTTGCCGAGTAGGTCGACATAAGGGCCGGTGCCGGCGAAGCGGCTGTGGAAGTTGCTGTCGTTCAGCCGGCCGGCGCGGCTTTGGCGGATCAGGCTCAGCACATGGGCGGCGCGGTCCGGCATGTGCTGGTTCAGCCAGTCGGTGAACAGCGCGCCCAGCTCGTTCGGCAGGCGGAGCAGCAGCGTGGCGGCGGTGCAGGCGCCGGCGCGGGCGGCGGCTTCCAGGATGGTTTCCAGCTCGGCGTCATTCAAGCCCGGGATCATCGGGCTGGCCAACACCCCAGCGGGGATGCCGGCGGCGACCAGGCCGGAGATCGCCGCCAGCCTTCGCGCCGGGGACGCCGCGCGCGGTTCCATCACCCGCGCCAGCGCTGGGTTCAGCGTGGTGATGGAGAGGTACACCCGCGCCAGATTTTTTGCCGCCATCCGGCCCAGAATATCGGCGTCGCGCAGCACCCCGGCGGATTTGGTGACGATGCTGACCGGATGGTTGAACCGTTCCAGCACTTCCAGGATCGCGCGGGTGAGGCTCAGCGTGCGCTCCACCGGCTGATACGGATCGGTGTTGGAACCGAGCACCAGCACTTCCGGCCGGTAGCTCGCCTTTCGCAGCTCCTTCTCCAGCAGCTTCGCGGCTTCCGGCTTGAACACGATTTTGGTTTCGAAATCGATGCCGGGCGACAGGCCGAGATAGGCGTGGGTGGGGCGGGCGAAGCAATAGATGCAGCCATGCTCGCAGCCGCGATAGGGGTTTATGCTGCGGTCGAAGCCGATATCCGGGCTGTCGTTGCGGGCGATGATCGTGCGGGTCGCATCGCGCAACAGCGTGGTGCGGGGCGGCGGCGCCGCCTCCTCATCCGGCTCCCAGCCGTCGTCGAAGGCTTCAATGCTCTGCTTGTCGTAGCGTGCCGCCGGATTCAGGGCGGTTCCTCGCCCTTTCACCTGCCCTGGTCCCGTGCCCGCCGTTACCTTCAACATGATCGCCATTGTTCATGCTCCGTTCCCGTTTCATTAAATTCATTTCACGTGCGAATTGTCAAGAACAAAATAAGAACGGTTTAAACAAAAGCAAGCATGCGCCGTGCCCTGCCACAGTTTCTTAAGTTAGATGTTCCCGCAGGCGGGGCATCAGTTCCGCGAGGTTGCAGGGCTTGTGGCGGATATCGAGCTGGTGGACCAGAATGTCGTCCCAACCGTCTTTGACCGCCCCGTTGCTGCCCGGCAGCGCGAAAATGTAGGTCCCGCCGGCTACCCCGCCGATCGCCCGGCTCTGAATCGTCGAGGTGCCGATTTTTGCGTAGCTCAGCATGCGGAACAGCTCGCCGAAGCCCTCGATGGTCTTGTCCAGGACCCGCGCCAAAGCCTCCGGCGTCACGTCCCGCCCGGTTACGCCGGTGCCGCCGGTGGAAATTATCGCGTCGATAGCCGGATTATTGATCCAGCGGCGGAACGCGGCTTCAATCACCCCCGCGTCATCCCGTGCGATCGTGCGATCCGCGACAACATGGCCGGCGCCGGCAACGCGCGCCGCCAAAATATCGCCGGATGTGTCGGTGGTTTCGTCGCGCGTGTCGGAAACCGTCAGGACCGCGATGCGTAGCGGGATAAAGGCGATGGCGGGGTCTAGGCGGCCGGGCATAACCAGCTAGTTGGCGGCCTCGGCCTGGGCGGTCAAGCCGAGCAGAGGGAAGTTGCCTTCCGCCAGCTGGTCCAGGCTGGCCGGCTGAATGCCGATTTCCCGCGCGTAGATCCAGCTATCGGCCAGGACTTGGTGCACGAAGTGGCGGGTCTGATCGTTTGGAATCGTCTCGATGAACACCAGCGGGTCGCTGTCGCTCTGCAAGGCGCCATACCAAGCGGCGGCGGCGCCCGGCCCCGCGTTATAGCTGGCGAGGATCGCGAGCAGATTGTCGCTGATGCCGGACTGGCCGCCGAGATAGCGGACATAGGCCTGACCCAGCGCCAGATTCGCTGATGGATTGCCAAGAGCGCCGGCGATGCCCGTCACCCGCCGCATCGCACCGGCGGTCTGCGGCATCAACTGCATCAGCCCCTCGGCGCCGGAGGGCGACGCCGCCGCCGGATTAAAGCCGGATTCGGTGCGGGTCAGCGCGTAGACCAGCGGCGGGTCGATGGTGAAGCCGCCGGCCGGGTGCAAGGCCGGCATCGGCAACGGCATGCCGGCGAACTCGTCGCCCCCCATTTGGTTGCTTTGGGGCATCTGCGCGGCGACCGCGATCGCCACGTCCACCAGGCCGGCGCGCGCCGCCACCGCCATCACGGCATGGGGGAGGCCCGGGCTGTTCTGCATGTCCGGCCACAGCGCGCGCAGCGCTGCCTCCGCCTGATCGTTCTGGCCGATCTGCAGCAGCGCAAAGGCGAGATGGCCGTCCGGCGTCGCGTCCACCGCCGTCACGTCCGCCTCGGTCAGCGTTGCCGCCATGCCGGTGGGGCCGAAACCCTGGCCCAGCAGCCGGCTGGCCAGAATGCCGTAGAAGCTCGCCGGGGCGCTGGCAGCCTCGTGCAGCCAGTCCAGATAGTCGCCGGGCAGCTGCAGCCGCAGGGAAGCGCGCGCGGCCCAAAACGCGGCGGCGCTGCGTTCGTCACTGGAAAGGCCGCGCATTTCGGCGGCATGCACGAAAATCGGCCCGGCGGCGGCGATATCGCCCGCCCGCCAATCCCGAACGCCGGCAAGAAAGTTTCGCCGCCAGAGCGCGTTGTCCGGCGCGCCGCTCGGCCGCGACATCGGCCCCGTGAACGTCGCTTCCGGCAAGGCAACGTCCTGCGGCGGCATCGGCGCCGCGTCGCGCGGCTGCTTGCGCAGCAACAGCTGGTAGATGCCGGCGGCTTCCGGCTGGTTGTTGTACTGTTCGTACCAGTTCAGCAATTCGGCGCCGGTGCTGCGGTAATCTGGGCTCAGATAGCGCGCCGCGAGGATCGGGCCGAGCAGCGTGTTGTCGTCCAGCCGGCCGATCAGCTCGTTAGCGCCGGCGAAATCGCCTTGGCTCTGCAGCGCCAGGATACGCTTCACCTGCGCCACGGTACTTGGCAGCAGCGGCTGCGGCAGGACCACCTCGGCATCGGCCGGCGCGTTACGCGGCATTGCGTACGCGAAAGAGTCGTTGCCGCCGACGCCGGCGGCGGATGAATCGTTTTGGAAATCGCCTGTCGGCGCGGCGGTCGAACCTCCCATTCCCGCCCCAATCATAGGGGACGCCGCTTCAGCCCGCGGCAGCGCCACGAACGTGATAACGATGAACGCCGCGAGGAGCCGGGCGGCATTCGGAGGGGAGAGCTTTTGAAGGGCTCTTCGCATGGGCCGGAACCGCGCACATCTTTTTCAACAGCGCAACCCCCAGAAAAGAGACGGCTCTCGGCTTTTGATACGAAGCGAGGGTTTCCTTGAGTTAATACATCGTTAAAGCCACCATAACCGGCATCACATGGACAAACTTTAATGCGTTTGTAGCCAGAATTTCAGCGCCAGCAGGTCGGCCCAAGCAGCTTTTTTCGCCATTGGGGTGCGCAGCAAATACGCGGGATGGAACATCGGCAGGCAGGGCAGGGGCGTCTCCAGGCCGGCGATGTCCAGGCTCTGCCAATTGCCGCGCAGGCGCTGGATGCCAAGCCCCCGCTGCGCCGGCGGCAGCACGGCTTTGGCCGCCACCGCGCCCAGCAGCACCAGGCAGGCCGGGCGGATCAGCGCGACATGGCGCAGCAGAAACGGCAGGCACAACGCAACCTCGCTGTCGGTCGGGTTGCGGTTGCCGGGCGGCCGCCACGGCACGATGTTGACGATCCGCACCGCGCCGCGGTCCAGCCCAATGCTGGCCAACATCCGGTCCAGCAGCTGCCCTGCGGCGCCGACGAAGGGCCGGCCGACGCGGTCCTCCTCGGCCCCCGGCGCTTCGCCGATCAGCATGATCCGCGCATCCTCGGCGCCGTCCGCGAACACCAGCTGAGTCGCGGTGTCGCGCAGCGCGCAGCCGGTGAACGCCGCCATTGCCTCGCGCAACGCCGGCAGGTCGGCGCAGGCGGCGGCCTGGCGCGCGGCTTCGGCCGGACCCGCGGGCAGCGCCGGACCTACCGGTAGCCGCGTGCGGATCGCAGGCGGCGGAGCGGGTTCCGCCAAAGGTGCCGCCGGGCGCGCGTCGCGGCGTTCCTGCGGCGTTTCCAGCAGCGCCTCATCCGCGCCCCATTCCAGTTGCAGCCGCAGTGCGGCCAGCGCATCCCAAGCATCCATCAAGGCATGTTGCGAACCGGCCCCGCTTTGCGCAAGTCCAGGCGGCGCGCGTATAATACGCGCACGTCAGGAGGATGCGATGTCGGCTGCGCTCGAGCCCCGCGAGGCGATGGAATTCGATGTTCTGGTGGTCGGCGCCGGCCCCGGCGGCCTCGCGGCCGCGATCCGGCTGAAGCAGATCAACCCGGAGATTTCCGTCTGCGTGGTGGAAAAGGGCGGCGAGGTTGGCGCGCACATCCTTTCCGGCTGTGTGGTGGAGCCGCGCGCCCTGCGCGAGCTGTTCCCGGAGTGCGACCTGGGCCAGATCCCGCTCGCGACACCGGTGACCGAGGACAGGTTCCTGTTCCTCACGAAAAGCCGAACGATCAAACTGCCGACGCCGCCGCAGATGCATAACCACGGCAATTATATCGTCTCGCTCGGCAACCTGGTGCGCTGGCTCGGGCAGCAGGCGGAAGAGGCGGGCGTCGAGATTTATCCCGGCTTCGCCGCCGCCGAAGCGCTGATCGAGGACGGCCGCGTCGTTGGTGTCGCGACCGGCGACATGGGCGTGGGCAAGAACGGCCAGCCCACCGGCAACTACCAGCGCGGCATGGAACTGCGCGCGGCCTACACGATTTTCGCGGAGGGCTGCCGCGGCTCGCTGTCCAAACAGCTGATGAAAACGTTCGACCTGAACCGCGACAACGACCCGATGACCTATGGCATCGGCATCAAGGAGCTGTGGGAGGTCAAGCCGGAGCAGTTCCGCAAGGGCCTGACCATGCACAGCGTCGGCTGGCCGATGAAGAGCGACACCTATGGCGGCTCCTTCATGTATCATTTCGGCGAGAACCTGGTGGCCTATGGCTTCGTGGTCGGGCTGGACTACACCAACACCTATCTCTCGCCGTTCCATGAGATGCAGCGGCTGAAACTGCATCCGGCGTTCCGCCCAACCTTCGAGGGCGCGAAACGGATTTCCTACGGCGCGCGGGCGCTGAATGAAGGCGGCTATCAGTCGCTGCCGAAGCTGACCTTCCCGGGCGGCGTGTTGATCGGCTGCGCCGCCGGCACGCTGAACGTGCCGAAGATCAAGGGCACGCATACCGCGATGAAAACCGGCATGGTGGCGGCCGAGGCGCTCGCGCCGGCACTCGCCGGCAACCGCCCCGCCGAGGTGACGGCCTATGCCGAGATGTTGAAAGACAGCTGGGTGTGGCCGGAGCTGCACACCGTGCGCAATATCCGCCCCGGCTTCGCGAAGTGGGGCCTGTATGGCGGCCTGGTCAACGCCGCCTTGGAAACGTATGTGCTCCGCGGCAAGGCATCGTGGACGCTAAGGAACCATAACGATTACGACCATCTGACGAAAGCAAAGGACGCGGCGCCGATCGACTATCCAAAACCGGACGGTGTGCTGACCTTCGACCGGCTGTCCTCGGTGTTTATCTCCAACACCAACCACGAGGAAAACCAGCCGCCGCATCTCACGCTGCTTGATCCGGCGAAAGCGATCGCGGTGAACTGGAATGAATACCGCAGTCCCGAGACGCGCTACTGCCCGGCCGGGGTTTACGAAATCGTCGGCGAGGAGGTCGGCCAGCCGAAGCTGCAGATCAACGCGCAGAACTGCGTGCACTGCAAAACCTGCGACATCAAGGATCCGACGCAGAACATCAACTGGGTGGTGCCGGAAGGTGCGGGTGGGCCGAACTATCCGGGCGGGATGTGAGTATCCTTAATGCGAAAGGTTAAAGAATATAAAGAATGCCGCTTCTCTGTAGAAGTTTTACAGGAGGCACTCAAAGTCTTCAGAGAGTTGACAACGGATCAGGGGAGAGGATCAAGCACCGTAACGCTGTCAGTGCAGCACGAGAACGAGCGTTGGAGTTATGACGAGGTAGAGGACTTTTACCCAGACTATCGCAAAAACCGTGGATCAGCCGAATTCTCTTTTTGGGAGGGTGCTTTTAGCCTCGATGCAAATTTTACGAACGGGTTGACGACGTCATACACGATGACTCGAATATCGGCCCCGACGAAAAGGCAAATTGAACAAATATCAGAGGTTTTTGAAAGAAATGCCGCTGCTTCAAAGCTTCCTCCTCGGAATGATCTTGCTCCAACGGAAGTTCCACGCGTCTTTATTGGACACGGCCGAAATCCGCTTTGGGCTCAACTCAAAGATCACTTGCAAGATAAGCATCAGATAAAAGTTGAAGCTTATGAAACGGGGGCGAGGGCAGGACATACAATACGAGACATTTTGGAGGATCTAATCCAAACTTCGACGTTCGCTTTGCTTGTTCTAACTGGCGAAGACGAGCAAGCAGATGGTACCGTTCATGCACGCCAAAATGTTATTCACGAAGCAGGTTTGTTTCAAGGCCGACTTGGCTTCTCACGCGCCGTAGTGTTGCTTGAAGAGGGAGTACAAGAATTCTCGAATATAGCTGGAATCCAATATGTTCCGTTTTCACGGGGGAACATCAAGGAGACTTTTGGTGAGGTAGTCGCGACCATACGGCGGGAATTTAAAAGCGTATGATCCTCTTGATAAAGTGTCTTGGAACGTGAGGATCGGCATTGCCGGCATTAACGGGCGGATGGGGCGGCTGCTGGCGGAGGAGGTGCCGGCGGCGGGCGCCGTTCTCTCCGGCGGCGTGGGGCGCCAGGATGATCTCGCCGCGCTGGCGGCTGCCTCCGACATCGTGATCGACTTTACCCATGCCAGTACCGTCGTGGCGCATGCGGCGGCGCTGGCGGCGGCCGGGCGCGGCGCGGCCGGCTGCGGCGCGGCCGGCTGCGGCTGGGTGCTCGGCACCACCGGCTTCACGTCCGAGGAAGGTGCCGCCATCGCGCGGGCCGCCGAACACATCCCCGTCATCGCCAGCCCGAATTTTTCCGCCGGCGTCAATCTGCTGCTGATCCTGGCGGAGCGGCTCGGCGCCGCCCTGCCGGCCGCCAATTACGACGCCGAGATCCTGGAAATGCACCACCGGCAGAAAGTGGACGCGCCGTCCGGCACCGCGCTCGGCCTGGGCCGCGCAATTGCCGCCGGCCGGGGTGTTGCTCTTGAAGATGTGATGGTGGATAGCCGGCACGGCCACACCGGCCCGCGGCCGGATGGCGCCATCGGCTTCGCCAGCCTGCGCGGCGGGCAGATCGTCGGCAGCCACAGCGTCATCTTCACCGCCGCGGGCGAGCAGATCACGCTGGCGCACGAGGCCCTGGACCGCCGCGTCTTCGCTACCGGGGCGGTGCGCGCGGCGCTGTGGCTGCACGGCAAGCCGCCGGGGCTTTATTCGATGAAGGACGTGCTCGGTCTATAACGCGGCGCCGGACGCTCCGGCTTGACCCCGCCCGCCTATTCCGCCATCCCGCACCCCGCCGGATTTTTGGGCAAAGTTAAGGATTGTGACGCATGCGCGAGACGGGCGAGTTTCTGTTCACCTCGGAATCGGTTTCCGAAGGCCATCCGGACAAGGTCGCGGACCGCATTTCCGACACGGTGGTGGACGCCTACCTCGCCGCTGACCCGCATTCCCGCGTCGCCTGCGAAACCCTGGTCACCACCAACCGCATCGTGCTGGCCGGCGAAACCCGCGGCCCGGACAGCGTGACGCCGGCGCGGCTGGAGGAACTGGCGCGCGAAGCGGTGAAAGACATCGGCTACGACCAGGCCGGCTTCTCCTGGCGCAACGCCGAGGTCAGCATTTTCCTGCACAAGCAATCCGCGGACATCGCCGTCGGCGTCGATGCCTCCGGCAACAAGGATGAGGGCGCGGGCGACCAGGGCATCATGTTCGGCTATGCCTGCACCGAGACCGAGGCGCTGATGCCGGCGCCGCTGTTCTACTCGCATGCCATCCTGCGCGAAATTTCCCTGCTGCGCCGCGCCGGCGACGCCCGCGCGGCCGGCTTGCAGCCGGATGCGAAAAGCCAAGTGACGCTGAAATATGTCGACGGCAAGCCGATCGGCGCGACCTCCGTGGTGGTCTCGATCCAGCACGATGACGGCATGTCCGCCGGACAGATACGAGACATGATCACGCCGATCGTGAAAGCCACGCTGCCGGACGGCTGGATGCCGGAGGCGCACGAATTCTACGTCAACCCCACCGGCAACTTCGTGATCGGCGGCCCGGACGGCGACACCGGCCTCACCGGCCGGAAAATCATCGTGGACACTTATGGCGGCGCCGCCCCCCATGGCGGCGGCGCGTTCTCCGGCAAGGACCCGTCCAAAGTGGACCGTTCCGCCGCCTATATGTGCCGGTACCTGGCCAAAAACATCGTCGCGGCCGGCCTGTCCCGCCGCTGCACCCTGCAGCTGAGTTACGCCATCGGCGTTGCCCATCCGCTGTCGCTGTACGTCGATCTGGAAGACGGCGCGGATGTGGACGTCGTGCGTCTGCAGGAGACGCTGCGCGAGCTGGTGGACCTCTCGCCCCGCGGCATCCGCGAGCACCTGCGGCTGAGCCGCCCGATCTACGCGGCAACCTCGGCCTTTGGCCATTTCGGCCGCACGCCGGACGAGGCGCTGGATAACTTCACTTGGGAAAAAACTGATCTAGTGCCGGCGTTGAGGTCGGCGCTGGGACGGTAAGGAAGCACTTCTTTTTGTGAACAAAAAGAAGCAAAAAAACTTTATTAAGTTGGGCCTGTGCCCGTGGCGGCGCCAGAGCCTGGTGCTGAAGTCGCAAAAGTTTTTTGGTGCCCCGGGCGGGGCGCCTTTTTTACAAAAAAGCACTGCTTCCTTTCTTTGCTAAAGCCGCCGCCGGAACGGCTTTATGGGCGCACCAAGGGCCACAAGCTGCGGCCCCGGCAGGAGTGGCTCTTAGCTGAATTACTGCCGCGCCTGGCGTGGCCGGCGGTGCCGTTCAGCTTTGTGCCGGAGGAGCTATGGCTGGAGGTTGGCTTCGGTGGCGGCGAACATGCGCTGGTTTTAGCGGCAGCCAATCCGGCGGTGGGACTGATCGCGGCGGAGGTGTTCGAGAGCGGGATCTGTTCGTTGCTGTCGCGGCTGGCGCAGGAGGACGTGGCCGATCCACATCCGCCGCCGAATTTGCGCTTGTTCACCGATGACGCGCGCAAGCTGTTCGTCACGCTGCCGGACGGCGCGCTCAGCCGCCTGTTCCTGATGTTTCCCGACCCCTGGCCAAAGGCGCGGCACGCAAAAAGGCGCTTCGTGCATCCGGCGCTGCTGCCGGAACTCGCGCGCCTGCTGCGGCCAGGCGGCGAATGGCGCATCGCCTCCGACGATCCGACCTATCAGGAATGGACCGACGAAGTGTTTGCCGCCCAGGATGTATTTGAGGTTACGCAACGCAAAACCGAACGGCCGCCAGGCTGGCCGCCGACCCGCTACGAAGCCAAAGCCATCGCCGCCAAACGCCAGCCCGTCTACTGGTCCCTAACCCGCCGATGATCCGGCCGCGTTGGTTTATCGCGGCGGCGTTCGCGGGCTGCATCGGTTGCGATCTGGTGCTGGCGCGGGCGCATGTGCCGAACGGCGACACTGTGCAATTGCTGGTGGAGGCCATGGGCGTGCTGCACCACAACTTGGCTCTGGACCATTGGGTGCTGGTGATCGACAGCTTCTATTTTACGGAACTGCCGTTTACGGTGAGTCTGACCGCGTTATTCGGCCCGCGGCTTTGGCTTATTTTCGCAGCGCCCGTGCTGGTGCTGGCGTTGGTGCTGTTGGCGGCTTTGCTGCTGATGGCGCGCGCGGCGCCCGAGGGCACGCCGCGCTGGCCAGGGGCATGCGCGGTGCTGGTGATGCTGGGTTTACCATTCGCGACGCCGCAGGGCGTGTTTCTGGTCGCCGCCATCCATGTCGGCACGCTCCTGTTCTGCCTGCTCGCGTTGCTGATCATCCAGCCCGCTCTTTCGGGGCGACGGTTCAACCGTTTGTTGTTGCCGCTGTTCTTGCTCCTGCTGTTCATGGCCAGCTCCAGCGATCCGCAAGCGGATGTCCTGTTCATCATTCCCTTGCTGCTGCTGTTAGTGCTGCGGCTCTGGCTGTGGCCGGTTTGGCGCCCAGACGATGCGCTGATCTTTGCCGGGGCACTTTGCGCCGCCGTCGCGGGCGCGCTCTGGCCGAGTTTCATTGCGCATCACCATGGCTATGCAACCACGTTCGACTTCTTGCCGGGCTTCGTGGCCGGTGCGGGTCAGGCCGCGGCAAACGCGCGCGCGGTTTATCAAAGCCTGCGGCTGTTGATGGATGCGCAAGCGGCGGCGCTTTCCGGGGTCACCTGGCCCAACGTGTTGGCGGCCACGCGGCTTATTGCCCTGGGCGCGGTCGTGGCGCTGTGCCTGCGGGTGACCTGGCGGCTGCCACGCGCGCGGAACGATGGCGTTGCGCAACTGCTTGTGCTGGGCGGGCTCTGCCTGTTCGCGGCGGATGTCATGAGCCAGGGGTTCACCGTGGCCATCTCGGGCGGCCCGGAGGCGCCGGGTGCGGCGATCCGCTATGTTTCCTCCGGCTTCGTGCTGCTGGTCATCGCCGGCATTTGCGAAGCGCAAAGTTGGAGCTGGCGGGGTTGGCGGCCCAGCGCCCTAGGCGTTGTCGCAGCGTTGTTCTGCGCGGTGTTTTTGGTGGCGGCGGCGCAGGTGGTTGCGGCGGCCGCGCACGTGGACGGCACTACCCAGGCGCCGCAATATCAGCTAACTCAGTGGCTGGAGAGAAGCGGCTTGCGCTACGGCGTTAGCGATTACTGGAGCACGCAGATGATCGTCGCGCTAAGCCAGGGCCGTATCGCCGCCGACCCGGTGATCGCCGTGCCGGCCGGGCTGGTGCCGTTCGAGCAATCAATGGACAAGTCCCGCATCGACACCGGCCGCCGCCCGCAATTTGCTGTCATACCCCCACCCAACAGCTTTGGCATCACCCTAGCCAACATCACGGCCACCTACGGCCTACCATCGGAGGTCGATCAGGTCGGCGCCTATCAAGTTGCGATCTTGCCTAACAAATAAACGCCGCTGGCGGAAAACTTGTAATGGCGAGTCAGCTGGCGTGGCTGTCGAGAACCGGCGCGGAGCATACACCGGTACGCAATACCGGAAGCGCAGACAATCGCGCCAGATGGCCGCCAGAACAAGTTTTTGGTGCGGGTGGGGGGAGTTGAACCCCCACGGGGCCAGGCCCCAACGGATTTTAAGTCCGGTGCGTCTACCATTCCGCCACACCCACATGCGGCGCAGTCTATAAGCAGTCGGCGGGTCAAAGCCAAAAATCCTTGCCGTTGACCCGGCCTCGCGCGCTGTGGCTGCATCGCACGAGCATGGCTCCCCGCATCATCGAACGCGCCGACATCCGCACGCCGGCCAAGCCGGCGCGCAAGTGGCCTCAGAAGCGTTCCGGCGTGCGGCGTACGCTGTTCGGGCTGCGCTTGGCTGTGATCGGCGTGGTCTGGGCGGCGGTGGCGCTTGGGCTGATCGCGCTGTGGTTCACGTGGGACCTGCCGAACCCGGCCCTCGCCGTCACCCGCGCGCGCCGCCCCGCAATCGTGCTACTGGACCCGGCGGGGAACCAGGTCGCGCGCTTCGGCGACGTCTCCGGCCGTGTGGTGCTGCCCGCCGAACTGCCGGTTTACGTGCCGGCGGCGTTTATCGCGATCGAGGACCGCCGCTTCGCCGCGCATGGCCCGTTCGACGCCATCGGCCTGGCGCGTGCTTTGGTTTCCGACGCACTCCACCGTCACGTCGTGCAGGGCGGCTCGACGCTGACGCAGCAGGTGGCTAAAACCCTGTTCCTCGGCAACGAACGCAGCCTGCGGCGAAAGGTGCAGGAGGCGGTGCTGGCGCTGTGGCTGTGGAAACACTACTCGCGGGACGAAATCCTTGGCATCTACCTGAACCGCGTTTACCTCGGCGGCGGCGCGTATGGGGTGGACGCCGCGGCACGGCTTTATTTTGGCGTGCCGGCGACGCGGCTGAGCCTGGCGCAGGCGGCTATCCTGGCCGGCCTGCCGAAAGCGCCCTCCACGTTGAACCCGCTGGCCAATCCGCAGGCCGCCGCCAATCGCGCGCAGGACGTGCTGAACGCGATGGTGGCGACCGGCGCGATCACGCCGGATCAGGCGGACGCGGCAACCAACGACCTCGCCAGCGCCGCTTCGCCCAGCAGTCACGCCTCCTGGTTCGCGCTCTGGGCAATGCAGCAGGCGGGCGGGCTGATCCCGGAAGGCACCGACGTCGCGTTGGCGACCACCATGGATGCCGGGCTGCAAACGGTGGCGGAGGCGGCGCTGAGCGAAGCCGTGACCGCCGAGGGCGACCGGCTGAACATGCATCAGGGCGCGGTGGTGGTGCTGGACGCGCAAACCGGCGCGGTGCGCGCGCTGGTCGGCGGCGTCGGCGACCGCGAAGGCTACGACCGCGCGGTGCTGGCGCGCCGGCAGACCGGTTCCGCGATCAAGCCCTTCGTCTGGCTGGCGGCGCTGCGCGCGGGGATGAGCCCGGACGATGAGGTGCTGGACGCGCCCCTCAGCCTCGCCGGCTACGATCCGCGGGATTACGAACGCAGCTACCGCGGCGAGGTCTCGATGACCGAAGCGCTGGCGGATTCCATGAACACCGCGGCGATCCGTATCCTGTTCCGCGCCGGCGGCGCGCGCCGCGTGATCGCGCTGGCCCGCAGCCTCGGCCTGAACGACAACTTCCCGGACAACGCCTCTTTCGCGCTGGGCACCGGCGCCGTCGGCGTGATGCAGCTGGCCGGCGCTTACGCCACCTTCTTCAACGGCGGCAACCGTGTGACACCCTACGGCATCACCGCCATCGCCGGCACGCCGCTGGCGGTGCCGCCGCCGGCGCCGGCCGTGGACCCGGCGCTGGCCGGCGAAATGCGCGACATGCTGCGCGCCGTCGTCACCGGCGGCACCGGCACCGGCGCCTTTGTGCCGGGCGTCTTCACCGCCGGCAAAACCGGCACCACCCAAAACTACCGCGACGCCTGGTTCGTCGGCTACGCCCGCGGCAACATCATCGCCGTCTGGGTCGGCAACGACGACAACACGCCCATGAACAAAGTGATGGGCGGCAGCGTGCCGGCGCAAATATTCAAGCAGATTGCGGAAGAAGAATAAGGAAGGAAGAACTACTTTTTGTGAACAAAAAGGCTGCGCGCCCCGGAAGCAAAAAAACTTATGACTGTGGTCATGGCGTTGTCGCCGCCAACGCCCATGACCCAGCGTCGCACAAGTTTTTTGCGCGCTTTTTAAAAAAAACGCTGCTTCCTTCCTACACCGCGCCGCCATCCATCAGCACCTGCCGCACGGCGTCTTCCGGCACGTCGTTGCTGGTGAAGGCCTGGCCGATGCCGCGGGTCAGGATGAAGGTCAGGCGGCCGGCGCGCATTTTCTTGTCTTGTTTCATGTGGGCGAGCAGGCGGTCGGCTTGCAGGCTGGCGATCTGGGTAGGCAGGCCGACGCCGGCCAGGTGGGCGGCGACGCGGCTGGCGTCTTCTTGGGGACACAGGCCGAGGCTGGCCGAGAGGGCGGTGGCGAGGACCAGGCCGATGGCGACGGCCTCGCCGTGGAGCAGCGCGCCGCCATAGCCGGTCTCCGCTTCCAGCGCATGCGCGAAGGTGTGGCCAAGGTTGAGCAGCGCGCGGCCATTATTGGGTCTGGTTTCGCGCTCATCGTCGCCGACGACTTCGGCTTTGAAGCGCACCGCGCGTTCCACCGCCTCGCCGCGAAGTGCCAGGTCGCCGGCCAGCAGCGCGGCGCCGTTTTGCTCGCACCATCCATACAGCGCGGCGTCCGCGATCAGCCCGGCTTTGACGATCTCGGCGTAACCGGCGCGGGCTTCGCGCGGCGGCAGGGTGGTGAGCACGGATTGGTCGGCCAGCACGAGCAGCGGCTGGTGGAAGGCGCCGATCAGGTTTTTGCCGTGCGGCGAGTTAATGCCGGTTTTGCCGCCGACGCTGGAATCCACCTGCGCCAGCAGCGTGGTGGGGATTTGCACGAAGGGCAGCCCGCGCAGCGTGGCGGCGGCGGCGAAGCCGGCCAGGTCGCCGACCACGCCGCCGCCGAGCGCGATGACGGTGGTGGCGCGATCCACCCGTTGCGCCAGCAGCTGCTCCACCACGCCGGCCCAGCTGGCGAGACTTTTCGAGGCCTCGCCTGGCGGCACCACGATGGCGCCGTGCGCGATGCCGGTTTCGGTCAGGCTCGCCTGCAGCGCCGGCAGATGCAGCGCCGCCACCGTCTCATCCGTGACGATCACGCAACGCGGCGCCGGCAGCACCGGCGCCAGATGCGCACCGGTGTAGGCCAGCAACCCTTCGCCGATCAAAACCTCATAGCGCCCCTGGCTCCACGCCACCGGCACCCGGCGGGGCGGCACGTAGGCGGCGAGTGCCATCAGAACGTGTTGCGTGGTCACCTGCGGCGGGTCCTCCGACGTGTCGACGATGATGTCGGCCTGGGCATAAAGCGGCCCGCGCTCCAGCGAAAGCCGCTGCAGGATCGCCGCCGGGTCGCCGGCGTTGAGCAGCGGCCGGTGGGTGCGGCCGCGCACCCGCGCCAGCAGCACCGGCAGCGGCGCCCGTAGCCAGACGGAGGTGGCGCGGGCGCGGATCAGCGCGCGGGTCTCGGCATCCAGAAACGCGCCGCCGCCCGGCGCCAGCACGATCGGGCCTGCGCTCAGCAGCCGCTGGATCACGCGTTTTTCGCCGGCGCGAAAATGCGCCTCGCCATGCCGCTCAAAAATTTCCGCGACTGTGGCGCCGGCGGCGCGCTCGATCTCGCGGTCGGCATCAAAAAAGGGCAGGCCAAGGGCTTCGGCCAGGCGCTTGCCGATCGCGGTTTTGCCGGCGCCCATCAGCCCGACCAGAACGATGCTCCGAGCGGCACCGGCGATTTGGCTGTTGAGGGACATCGGCCGACAGGCTTATCACAACACCGTCATGGCGATAGATGCACAGGTCGAGGCGTTCCTGGAGATGCTGGCGGCGGAGCGGGGTGCCGCGCGCAACACGCTGGCGGCGTATCTCGCGGACCTGGAGGATTTTTCCGCCTTTGCCGCGGCGCGCGGGGTCGCGGCCTCGGCGGCGGATGCCGGGCTGATCGGCGATTATCTGGCTGGCCTGGCGGCGGCCGGGCAGGCGGCGCGCACGCAGGCGCGGCGGCTTTCCGCGCTCCGGCAGTTCTATCTGTTTCTGCTCCGGGACGGCGTGCGCGCGGACAATCCGGCGGCGGAGCACGAGACGCCGAAGCTGCCCGGCAGCCTGCCGAAATACCTGAGCGAGGCGGAAGTGGAGGCGCTGCTGACAACCGCCGCCGCCTGGCCGGGCGCCGCCGGGCTGAAAGCCAATGCCGGGCTGGAGATTTTATACGCAACCGGCCTCAGGGTCAGCGAGCTGCTGGCGCTGCCGGCGCGGGCACTGGCGACGGATGCCAGCCTGCTGATGGTGCGTGGCAAAGGAGGCCGCGAGCGAATCGTGCCGCTTTCGGAGCCGGCAAAACGGGCGGCGGCGAAGCTGCGCGACGGTACCGCAAAGAAAAACGTCACGCCGCGCTATCTGTTCGCCGGGCGGGATGTGCGCCAGCCCATGACCCGCCAGGGCTTCGCGCTGCTGCTGAAACAACTGGCGCTGAAAGCCGGGCTGGACCCGGCGCGCCTGTCCCCGCATGTGCTACGGCACTCTTTCGCCAGCCATCTGCTGGCGCACGGCGCGGACCTGCGCAGCCTGCAGAAACTGCTCGGCCACGCCGACATCGCGACCACGCAGATCTACACGCACGTGCTGGCGGAGCGGCTGCAGAAGCTCGTGCAGGCGCATCATCCGATGGCGGTAACGAGATAGGTTGCCTCGGCCGTATCATCGTCATGCCGGCTGCGACGGCATGACGAATTGGCTATTCACCCGGCCTCTACGAAACGGATGGTTCCGTTATCAGTTCCCGCAGCACCTCGCCCCGCAACCTGTTCAGTGCCGAGCCGCGATGCGCGGTGTCGTATTGTCTTAAATAAGCGCGCATCGCCCCGCTCATCCGTTGGCGCGGCTGCGCGGCGTCCAACCGGACCGCCGCGCGGATGCCGCGCCAGGTGGCGGCGAGTCGGTGTTCGCGGGCGCCGCGGATGAGGTAGCCCAGGATGCGGGGGATCAGCACGACCCAGGGCGCGCTCCAACGGCGGGCGATCAGCAGGCGGTTGCGGACGAAGTAGGTTGTGCGTTCGTCGCTCCAGGTGATGCGCGCCTGTGGCGCGACTTTATGGATCACGGCGAGGCGGCCGTCATGGTTGATGCGCCAGCCGAGCGCGATCGCGCGCAGGCAAAAATCGTATTCCTCCCAGGTAAAGAAGAGATCGGCGTCGTAGCCGCCCGCTTCTTGCCACGCCGCGCGGCGGATCGCGTGGCCGGCGCCGACGAAGGTGACGGCGTCGAAGCGCTGGGCCGCGCGCGCCATTTGCCGCACCGGATGGCCCCAGCTGAAGCGGTCCAGCGTCGCGCCGTCTTGCGCCAAAATTCGAAAGCCGGTGGCGGCCAGGCAAGGCGCTGCCGCGAAACCATCCAGCGCCCCGGCCACCACGTCTTCGGCCGCGAACACGGCGTCATTATCGAGTGCTACGATGATGCGGCCATGGCCGAGGCCGGAGAGAAAGTTGCGGCCGCCGCCGACGCCGATATTTTGCGCCGCTTCGTAATACGCCAGGCCGGCCAGCCCGTTGAACGCGGCGGCAAAACCGGCGCGGGCGGCAGTTGAAGACCCCTGGTCAAGCACCCAGACGAAGCAGGCCGCCCCCCTCTGCGCGCGGGCGGAGGCGACCGCCGCCAAGGTGTCGTGGTATCGTTCCAAAGCCAGGATGATGATGTCGGCGTCATACGCCGCCGCCGGCGTGGCGCCGCATAGCCGTTGCGGCGGTTCAGTAGGCATTTCGCTGGGTGAAAATCGTCGGCAGCGTGCGCAGGATGATCGTGATATCCAGCCAGAGCGACCAGTTGTCGATATATTCGAGATCGCTGGCGATGCGCCGTTCCAGCGTCTCCAGATGCCGCGTCTCGCCGCGGTGGCCACGAATTTGCGCGAGACCGGTCATGCCCGGCTTGACCCGGTGCCGCAGCCGGTAGAAGCGCACCGCCTGTTCAAAATCCACGCCCTGCACCTGCGTTTCCGGCGCGTGCGGGCGCGGCCCGACCAGCGACATCTCGCCGCGGATCACGTTGACCAGCTGCAACAATTCATCCAGCGAGGTGCGGCGCAGAAAGCGGCCGATGCGGGTGACACGCTTGTCGCGCGGCACCGCCTGGGCAAAGGGCGCGCTCGGCGTCTGGCTCATTGTGCGGAACTTCAGCACGGTGAACTGCCGCCCATGCGCGCCGGTGCGGCGCTGGCGGAACACTACCGCGCCCGGCCCGCTGAGCCGGACCAGCAGCGCGATCGTCCCCAGTAACGGCATGCAAAGTGCGAGCAGCGCGACGCCGACCGCGATATCGAAGGCGCGCTTTGCCAGGTTGTGCGAGTTGATCAGCCGCTCGTTAGCGACCGCGACCAGCCGGCACCGCGCGACGCCACGGACCAGCGGCCGTACCAGCGATGGATCGATGTTGACGGCCAGCCAGATCCTCACCGGATGCGCCAGCAGGTCCGACAGCGCGCCGCGCAGGTCCTCGTTCAATGTGTCGGATCGCGGATGCTGAATAAACACCACGTCCCGTACCTGACGGTCGCGCACCATCGCCAGCATCGCCGGGATGTCTGAGACTACGGGCCAGGCCAGGCCATGCGAATCGGCCGGCGCCTGCCCCACAAACAGCACGCCGGAAGGCCGCGCGGTAATGCGCTGCTCGACCAGCGCCTTGCACAGGCTCTGCGGCAAGCGGTCGAAGCACACGATCAACGGGCCCGCTTCAGGTGGCGCGCTGACCAGGCTCGCGGCGGCGAAGGAGCGGGTAAACACCAGCAGCAACGGCGGCATCACCAGCTCCGCGGTGGTCCAGTGCCGGCTGACCGCGTGTTGATGGCCAAGCAGAATGGCCATTGTCAGCATCGTGATAGCGGTCGCGATGAAGCAACGCACCGCGAGCTTCGAGGCGCTGCCGCGATGCTCTTGCCAGCAATCGTAACCATGATGCGAACTGGTTTGCAGGATCGTGACCAGCGCCAGTAAGCTCCAGAAGGACAAATATTGCCGCGGCTCAGCCAGCAGGTTGGTAAACAGGGTCTGACAGAACGGCACCAGCAGGATGCACAAGGCATCGAGCAAAGGCAGCAATAGCGCGCGAGCCAGACTCAGAAGCTGCGGGAAGACGGAAGCGTCGCCGAATGCCGGGGTTGTTTTGCTAGCGAATGCCCGTCCTTCTGACATGGATCACGCCCCCAGGTTACCGCTTTATTAACAGTATTCTATCTAAAATTGCGGTATTTGGAAGACAAATTTTTTCGATAAATAATAATTGAACAGCAGCCCGGCGAATGACCCGGCGATGATCGGCAGCACCGGCTGCGCGCGGCACAACAAGCTGATCGTGATCAAGGTAAAAAAAGTGCCGCGGTTGAGCACGAAGCCGATCGAGTTTGCCGCCAGGAATTTCAGCCACTGCCGGTGCGGCGCTTCGTGCGCGTGCCGGCGGAAGGTCCACAGCCGGTTCAGCGCCCAGTTCGCGGTGGCAGCGAGCAGGAACCCGGCGGCGCCGGCAACGTACAGGCCGGCGGCATGGCGCAGCGTGTAGACGGTGGAGGTGTCGACAACGAAGCCAAAGGTGCCGATCATGCCGAAGCGCAGAAATTGCGGGCTGACACCGCTGCGCGCCGCCGCGAACACGACCACCGCGTCGAGCGCGCTTAGCCCAGTCTGCAAAACGCCCCGCGTCATACCGCCCAGCTAAAGCAACATCGCATAGTCGGCAAAGCCGGGCGTGAGGGTGCCTATTATTACGCGAGTTTCACCACATGTCAGTCCGCGAACGGGTCCTGCATCAGGATCGTGTCGTCGCGTTCCGGACTGGTGGAGAGCAGCGTGACCGGCGCTTCCACCAGTTCCTCGATGCGCTTGATATATTTCACCGCGGCGGCGGGGAGCTCGGCGAAGGAGCGGGCGCCGCGCGTCGAGTCGGTCCAGCCCGGCATGGTTTCGTAGATCGGCGCGGCGGCGGCTTGCGCGGCGGCGCCGGCGGGCAAATGTTTGTACGGCTGTCCGTTGATCATAAAGCCAATGCCGATTTTCAGTTCGGCAAAACCGTCCAGCACGTCGAGCTTGGTCAGCGCCAGGCCTTGGATGCCGCCGACTTTCACCGCCTGGCGGACCAGAGCGGCGTCAAACCAGCCGCAGCGGCGTTTGCGGCCGGTGACGGTGCCGAATTCGTGGCCGCGCTCGCCGAGCCGCTGCCCGACGTCGTCATGCAGCTCGGTCGGAAACGGCCCGGCGCCGACGCGGGTGCAATAGGCTTTGGCGATGCCGAGCACGCGGCCCACGCCGTCTGGCCCCATGCCCGAACCGGCGGCGGCGTTGCCCGCGACCGTGTTGGACGAGGTGACGAAGGGATAGGTGCCGTGATCGACATCCAGCATCACCGCCTGCGCGCCCTCGAACAGGATGCGCGCGCCGGTATGGCGCGCGGCGGCGAGGCGCTCCCAGACCGGCTCGGCGAAGGGCAGCAGTTTCGGCGCCAGCTCGGCCAGGCTGGCGAGCAGCGTGGCCTTGTCGAAGGTGGCGGCGCCCAGGCCGGCGAGCAGCGTGTTGTGGTGCAGCAGCAGCTCGTCGAGTTTGTGCGAAAGCGTCTCCGGCTCGGCGAGGTCGCAGACGCGGATGGCGCGGCGGGCGACTTTGTCTTCGTAGGCCGGGCCGATGCCGCGCCCGGTGGTGCCGATGCGCCGGTCGCCGCGCGCCGCCTCGCGTGCGCTGTCCAGCGCCGCGTGCAGCGGCAGGATCAACGGCGCGTTTTCCGCGATGCGCAGGTTCTCCGGCGTGACGTGCAGACCCTGCGCGGCGACGCGGCCGATCTCGGCCAGCAGCGCGATCGGGTCGATCACCACGCCGTTGCCGATGATGCCGAGCTTGCCGCGCACCAGGCCGGAAGGCAGCAGCGAAAGTTTGTAGGTCTGGTTGCCGACTACCAGCGTATGGCCGGCGTTATGGCCGCCCTGGAAGCGCACCACGATATCGGCGCGGCTGGCCAGCCAGTCCACCACCTTGCCTTTGCCTTCGTCGCCCCATTGCGCGCCGATGATGGTGACGTTGCTCATGCCAGCTTCACGACATCGCCATTCCGTAGGACGTGGGTACAGCCAAGGCGGGTGGCTTCGGCGACCGGGTCGGCGTGGGCCGCAAGGCCGGCGATGGTAGCGTAGCGTGCCGCGCGGAACGCGGCGGCGTCAGCCGGCGGCGTGCCGTGGGGCACATACAGGCGCGGGCGCAGCGTCGCCGGCGGCGCGGCGCGGACGATGGTGTCCGGGTACAGCGTGATGCCGGTGGCGGGCTCATCGCCGCACAGGTACCGGCCGCCGCGGCCCAGCTCGGCATTTTGTCCGGGCGCGAACACCGTTAGGCACAGGCCGGTATGGTAGCGGTAGCCGCGGAACTCGACCGGATCGATGGTGAGTTGCAGAGCCGGGCGGCGGTCGGCGAGGACGGCGGCGACCTCCGCCAGCCGCTCGGCCTGCGCCCGCGCCGGGCCGGGCAGATCGATCGCCAGCAGCGCCGGGATCGCGGTGTCGGCGGCGCCGCAAGCTTCCAGCAGGCGCAGAAACGGCGCCGCGAACAGGCCGGCGAGGCCGGCGACGGCGGCAGCGTCTTTCCGGTCCAGCGCGCGGTCCAGCGCCGGCCGGGCTGCGGGCGGCAGCATTTCCAGCAGATGCAGCGCCAGGCGCGGCACGGTGAGGTCGAAGCTGATGTCGATGAGGCCGATCGCCGCCAGCGCTTCGGCGGCGGTGAGAATGATCTCGGCATCCGCGGCGGCGGTATCGTCGCCGATCAGCTCGATGCCGGCTTGGCCCACCTGCCGCTCCGGCGCCAGGTGGCTGCCGCGCACCTTGAAGCACGGACCGGCATAGGCCAGGCGGAGCGGGCGGGGTGCGGCATTAAGCCGGGTGGTGGCCAGGCGCGCGATTTGCGGCGTGGTGTCGGCGCGCAGGCCCATCATGCGCTGGCTCTCCGGGTCCATCAGCCGGAAAGTCTGCTCCGCGGTCGCGGCGCCGGAGCCGGCGAACAGGCTGTCCTCGAACTCGATCAGCGGCGGATCGACGCGCTGATAGCCGTGCGCGGCGAAGCACTCGCAAATCGCCGCCACGGAGCGGGCTTCGAGCTCCGCCTCCGGCGGCAGCACGTCGCGCAGGCCGGCGGGCAGGAGGGCGGGATGAGGGGTTGAGTCGTTCATCGGACCTTGAGGTTAAGCGCGGCGCTATAGCATCGGCGGGTGGCAGGTCCAATTCGCTGCTGGTCATTGAGCTATTGCAACGTTACCGTGCGCTGGGATGCTGTTCAACACGCCGGTTTTCATCTCCGGGTTTCTGCCGGTCACGCTGGCGGGGTTCTGGGTGACGATGCGGTTCGGCAGCCGGCGCCTGGGCCTGCTCTGGGTGCTGGCGTGCAGCCTGTTTTTTTACGGCTGGTGGAATCCGGTTTTTTTGTTGCTCCTGGTTGGCTCGATCCTGGTGAACTACGCCGTCGGGCTGCGGGTCGCTGGCAGCCGGGGCTGGCTGGTGGCGGGGTTGGTGTTCAATCTCGGGCTGCTGGGGTTTTTCAAATACGCAAATTTCTTTGCAGGCGTGCTGGGCGCGCGGCCGCTTTGGAGCGGGGTGTTTTTACCGCTGGGCATCAGCTTTTTCACTTTTCAGCAGATCATGTTTTTGGTCGATGCCTATCGCGATGAGAGCGAGCCCGAGCCGTTGCTGCACTATGCCTGTTTCGTGGCGTTCTTCCCGCATCTGATCGCCGGGCCAATCGTGCGGCCGCGTCATATCATCCCGCAATTCGCCGCGCTGACGCTGACCGGCGCGTGCGAGAACGTCGCGGCGGGTTTGGAGATTTTTCTGCTCGGGCTGGCGAAGAAAGTGGTGCTGGCGGATGGGCTGGCGCGGTTCGCCGATCCGGGTTTCGCCGCGGCCGCGCGTGGCGACGCCATAACACTGGTGGAGGCGTGGGTCGCGCTGCTGGCCTATGCGTTGCAGATCTATTTTGATTTTTCCGGCTACTCGGACATGGCGATCGGCCTCGCGCGCATGTTCGGCATCCGGTTTCCGCTGAATTTCAACAGCCCGTATCAGGCGCGCGACATCAGCGATTTCTGGCGGCGCTGGAACATCACGCTGAGCGGCTTTCTGCGCGATTATCTGTACATCCCGCTGGGCGGCAACCGGCGCGGCGAAGGCCGCCGGATCGCGAACCTGATGATCACCATGCTGCTGGGCGGGTTGTGGCATGGCGCGGCGTGGCGGTTCATGCTGTGGGGCGGGCTGCACGGCGCGTTTCTGGTGGTGCATGGCTGGTTCGGCCGCGCCGGGCTGCGTCTGCCGGCGGCGGTGTCCTGGGCGCTCACGCTGCTCTGCGTGGTGCTCGCTTGGGTGCCGTTTCGCGCCGCCGGTTTTGCGCCGGCGATGGATATGTATGCCGGGCTGGCCGGGCTTCACGGCATCGCGCTGCCGGAGATTTTGCTCCGCGCGGCGCCGGTGCTGGGCGATGTGGCGCGCGGCGTGCCGGTGCTGCCGTATCTGGGAGATGCGCGAACTTTAAGCCTGCAGCTGGCCATTTTGTTTTTGGCACTTGGCTGGACGATCGCGCTGGGGTTGCCGCAACTGCACGACATGAATGCGCGGCGGCGCGGCCTCGGGCTGGTGCTGGGCTTTGCCTTCGCGGTGCAGGCGGTGTTCTTCGCGCCGTTCACGGTGCCGTTTCTGTACTTTCAGTTTTGAGGCGACTCTTGCTCTGCTGCGCCGCCTCGGTGGCGCTGTATGTGCTGATGTTCGGCTTCGTGGCGGACCGTCCACTGTCGCTCGGTCTGCTACGGTTGGAGATCGCGCAGAAACAAGCGCGGCTGGCGGCGCTGTCCTCGCCAAAGCTGGTGATCCTAGCGGGGTCGAACGGCCCGTATTCGCATTCCTGCGTGGTGCTTGGCGCGATGTTGGGAATGCCGTGCGAGAATGCCGGGATCGCCGTCGGCATCGGGCTCGACCAGTTGTTTCTGCGCTACGGGCCGGAGCTGCGCGCTGGCGACGTGGTGTATTTGCCGATGGAGCTGGAGCAGTACACCGCGACCGCCGCGCAGATGCGGGGCGGCGCCGATGCCGGCATGTTGCTGCGCCACGACAAGGGGCTGCTGGCGCGGCTGGCGCCGGGGCGGATGCTGGGCGCGCTGTTCTGCTGCACGCTGGGCGATTTTCTGGAGAGCGTCGCGGAGCTGCCGCTCGCGCATGTCGGCGTGTTGCGGCCGGCGGCGATGCTGGCGCGGCAGTATGACGTGCAGGGCGACCGGATCGGCGCCACGCTGGCGACGGCCGATGCGGCGCTGTTGCGCCAGCCGGTGGCACCCGCGCCGGATGCGGCGGCGATAACGGGTGGTTATGGCGCCGCGCTGATCCGGCGGTTCGTGGCGGCGGAGGTGAAGCGCGGCGTGGTGATGATCGGAGGTCTGCCCACGCAGTTTGCCGATGTCGCGCTGCCGGCGGCGACGGTGGCGGCGGTGCGGCAGGTTTACGATGGCAGTGGCGGCGGTTTCATCCAGTTGCCCAATGACAGCGAATACCCGCGCGCGGATTTCTACGACAGCAAGGACCATCTGGCGCAGCCGTGCCAGGCGGCGCATTCGGTGGCGGTGGCGCGGGCGCTGGCGGCGGTGTTGCACAGGGTTGCGGCGGCACCGCCAGCTTCCCGTACCCTGGCTGCGGGGTGTCCAGGATAAAATGCTCCACGTGGAGCATTCCAGCCAGCACTCACTTGTTAGTCATTCTAACTAAAGCATAGTTCGCGCACTCTACGCCAAGAATTTGATTTTCGGTACGTATTCGTAGCTAATTGAGAACAGCTTTTTCAACGGCTTACTCGGACTTCAAATGAGCGATAAGACGCTCGGTGGCGGTGGCTTTGTCGACCTGTTCGAGCGCGCCGTACTCGGCGGCCAGGCGGTCCAGGGCGGATTCGTAGATTTGCCGCTCCGAGAAACTCTGGTCGGGCTGGCCGGCGTTGCGGTGCAGGTCGCGCACCACTTCGGCGATCGAGGACGGGTCGCCGGAATTGATTTTGGCCTCGTATTCCTGCGCGCGGCGGGACCACATGGTGCGCTTGATGCGGGCCCGGCCCTTCAGCGTCGCCAGCACCTGGTCGAACTGTTTGGCCGAGGTGAGTTTGCGCAGGCCGGCGGTGCGGGCTTTGTTGGTGGGCACGCGCAGGGTCATGCGGTTTTCATCGAAGGTGATGTGGATCAGCTCGAGCTTGTGGCCGGCGATTTCCTCGACCGCGATGCGCTCGACCTTGCCGACGCCATGGGTGGGATAGACGACGAAGTCGCCGTCCACGAAGATTTCGGCTTTCGCCATCGCGCGCGGCGGGGCCATCGGACGCATCGGGCCGGCGGGGACGCCGGAATGCACGACCGGCGCGGCCTGCACAGGCGCGGGCGCGGCGGCGGCAGGAGGGGCGGCAGCGGCAGCCGGCGCGGGACCGGGTCTGGCTGCTGGAGGGGGCGGCGCGGCGGAGACGGCGGCCGGGGCCGTGGTTGCAGGCTCGGCTTCCGGTTTGGCCGGCCCGCCTGGGGCGGCTTCAGATTCGGCGGGCTCCGGCTTCGCCTGCTCCAACGGAGCGATCTTGGTCTCGGCGGCCGCTGGCTTGGCGGGCTCGGCCTTCACCGGCTCCGCCGCTTTGACGGGTTTGGCGGTCTCCTCCACCGCGGGCGCCGCCGGTTTTGCGGCCGCTTCCGGCGGTTTGGCCGGTGGGGCGGCTTTGGCGGCCGGTTTTTGCGGGGCGGCGGGGGCCGCTTTGGGCGGGGCAGGCCTCAGCGTGGCCGGCCTCGACGCGCCCGGGTTCGGCGCGGCTTTGGTCGCCGGTTTTGCCGCCGCTTTTGTCAGCGGCTTGGCTGCCGGTGTGGCAGCGGGCTTGGAGGGCGTCGGCTTGGTCGCGGTGGTCACTTTTTGTCCTGCTTTCGCTTTGGCGGCTGTTGCCGCCGGAGTGGATTTCGGCGCGGCGGGTGGTGCTTTCACCGCGGGTTTCGCGGCGGACTTTGCCAACGGCTTGGCTGCCGCGGCGGTACTGGACTTTGCCGGAGGGGGTGATTTCGTGGCCAACGCCTTGCGCTTTTCGGTCATGCCAACCTCGCCTGCCACGCTTCGGGGAGCGGCCGGCGCGTCGTCCGGTCCGGCGGAGCCGAAGCGGTGGCAACCGGCTCACGGAACTGACATATAGCAGAAATCGACTAACACGTCACGGGTCCCGCGACGGGTTTGACGGCGTTCAGGGCGTGCCGGGTTCGGGCGAGAACAACGCCTCCTTCCCCGGCTTGTCCTTCCAGTCATCGGCGTCCGCGGGGGCAGTGCCCTTGCGGGTGATGTTCGGCCAGGCGAGGGCGAAGGTGCGGTTGCGCTCCGCCCAGGGGGCGGCGCGGTTGTCGCTATCCGGCAGGATCGCTTCCGCCGGGCATTCCGGCTCGCACACGCCGCAATCTATGCATTCATCCGGGTGGATCACCAGCATGTTCTCGCCCACATAGAAGCAGTCGACGGGACAGACCTCGATGCAGTCCATGTATTTGCACTTGATGCAATTCTCGGTGACCACGTAGGTCATCAGCCGCTCCTAAACCACGATCGGTATGTTGATCAGGGGCGGGGATATGCAAGGTGCCCGTGCTTTAGGCAAGCGGGACGCCGGCATGTCAGGCAATTTCGCGGTACAGCTTCTGAGCCTGCGCCGCACCTTCGCGGCGGGTGGCCAGTGCGGCGACCTGCACCACCACCACGCCGCGGGGCAAGGGCAGCGTGAGGATGTCGCCGGCGCGCAGGCGGGCATGGGGTTTTTCCGTCGGCTGGCGATTGATGCGGACGGCGCCGCGCTCGATCAGCGCGGCGGCGGCGGCGCGGGTTTTGCAGAAGCGCGCGAAGAACAGGAATTTGTCCAGCCGCTGCCAGCTTTGGTCTTCTTCTTCGGTCAAGCCGGCTCAGGAGGCGGCGCGCGCCAGGGCGGCGAGCGCGGCGAAGGGGTTGTCCGGCGGCGGCGGCTTTGGCGGCGCGGCCGCTGCGGCGGGCGGAAGTTTCAGCCGGGCCAGACGCTGCGGCGCCGGCGGCCCGAATGCGCCGGCGGGGAGCACGGCGGCCGGAATGATGCGCAGGCCGAGCGCGTTCAGCGCCGCCGCCAGATGCTCGGGTTTCACCGAGAGGCGGGAGGCGAGGGTGGCGGGCAGGATGATCGGGTGCTTGCGGATCGCATAGGCTAGTTCGCCGGCAATGCGTTCCGCAATATCCAGGCGCAGCATGATCGGGCCGGCGCGCAGCCAGCCCATTTGCAAGGTAAAATTGTCGGTCCAGCCGGCGGGGGCCGGCGCGCTGACCAGGCCGGGCGCGGGCAGCGCCGGGGCTGGCGCATCGTGCCAGACGCCCCAGAGCAAAGCCCGCAGGGCGGCCGGGGCCGGCTTCAGCAACGACGGCATGAAAACGGAGAACCGGCCGGCAATCACGCCGCGTGCTTTCATCGCGGTTTTTTGCTCAGGCGGCACGGTCAAGTGCGGCAGGATGCCGGCGGCTTCGCCGAGGCGATGCAACATGCCGCGCAGTTCCGGCGTGGGAGCGGCAGTGGCTTTGTGCAGCGGCGCCAGCGTGCGGGCGACCTCGGCGGTGATGAAATTGGTGAGGCGCAGGCGCAGGCGTTCGCGGGCTGGGCTGTCCAGAAACTCGCTGGCGATGACTTCCACCGCGGGCCGGAGCAAAACCGGGCCACGGCGGAGGCGGGCGATTTCCGCGCCGTCCCACAGGATGCGGCCACGCGGGGACAGCGCAAAGGCGGTGTCGGGCGCGCTTTCAACGCGCAACACGCGGCGCGGCATCTCCTGCGCCAGCGCGCGGCGGGCGGCGCGGAGCAGGAATTTTTTCTCGGCGCCCTGGCTTGCCGGGTCCGGCTGGAAGGCAAAGCCGGCGACGTGGCCGACCTCGTGGCCCTCGACCAGCACGGCGCCGCGGGCGGTGACGACCGAAAGCAGCTCCTCGGTGCTGGTGTCCTCCAGCCGGCGGGTGAGGTGGGCGGCGCGGCGGTCCACGAAGCGGGCCATCAGCTTCTGGTGCAGCACGTCGGAGATTTTGTCCTCGACCTCGCGCGCTTTGGCGGCGTGCGGGGCGGCGTCGCGCAGCCAGTCGGCGCGGGCGGTGATGTAGGCCCAGACGCGGACATCGGCCAGGCGCTGCATCAGCGTGTCGATATCGCCTTCGGTTTTGCCGAGGGCTTCCAGTTCGTGGCCGATCCAGTCGACCGGCAGCACGCCGTCCCGCCGAAGATGTGTGAAGACGCGGGCGCAGAGTTTGTTGTGGGTATCGGTCGCGAGCTTGCGGAAGTCCGGGATCTGGCAGGCTTCCCAGAGCAGCCGCGTGGCGGCCCGGCCTTGCGCGGCGCGGCGGATATCGGCGTCCTGGGCGAGTGCCGCCAGCGTCAGCACGTCGGTCGCGTCCTGGCCGCGCACCAGGCCGGGCAGCGGCGGGGGCGCTAGCAGGCTGGCGAGCAGGTTGTCGATCGAGTCGAAGTCGAGGCTGGCATTGCGCCAGCAGAGCTGTTCCAGCGGGTCGAAACTATGCGACTCGACGGCGGCGACAAGATCATCGGCCAGCGGCGGGCAGTTGGCGGTGACGCCGAAGGTGCCGTCGCGCATGCCCCGGCCGGCGCGGCCGGCGATCTGCGCGACCTCGGCGGCAAGCAACGGTCGGGGCTTGTGGCCGTCGAACTTCGACAGGCCGGCGAAGGCGATATGGTCGACATCCATGTTCAGGCCCATGCCGATCGCGTCGGTGGCGACCAGGAAGTCCACCTCCTTGTTCTGGTAGAGCGCGACCTGGGCGTTGCGGGTGCGGGGCGAGAGCCGGCCCATCACCACCGCGCAACCACCGCGCCGGCGGCGCACCGCCTCGGCGATGGCGTAGACCTCGGCCGCCGAGAAGGCGACGATGGCGGAGCGGGGCGGCAGGCGGGCGAGTTTCGCCGGGCCCGCATAAGTGAGTTCGGAGAGGCGGGGCCGGGTTTCGATCTCGGCCTCCGGGACCAGGCGTTTCAGCAGCCGGCGGATCGTCTCGGCGCCCAGGAACATGGTCTCCACCATGCCGCGCGCGTGCAGCAGGCGCTGGGTAAAGACATGGCCGCGGTCGGGGTCCGCGCAGAGTTGGATTTCGTCGACCGCCAGGAACTCGACCGGGCGGTCGAGCGGCATGGCCTCGACCGTGCAGGAGAAATGGGTGGCGCCGGGGGGGACGATTTTTTCCTCGCCGGTGATCAGCGCGGCGCGTTTGACGCCGATGCGGGCGACCATGCGGTCGTAGTTTTCGCGCGCGAGCAGGCGGAGCGGGAAGCCGATGATGCCGGAGGAATGGGCGAGCAGACGCTCGATGGCGAGGTGGGTTTTGCCGGTGTTGGTGGGGCCGAGCACGGCCTTCACCCGGGGGGAGAAGCCGGACATGGAAGGAAGGTTGTCATGTTTTCGTGGCTTTGCAAGCGGCGGGGGCTTAGGATGCTGGCATGAGCAACTCCCAGCTTTACGAGGTGGATTTCTACGCCTGGGCTAACGAGCAGGCCGAACTGCTGCGCGCCGGGCGTCTGGCGGAAGCTGATATCGGCAACATTGCCGAAGAGATCGAAAGCATGGGGCGGAGCGAAAAGCGCGAGCTAGTCAGCCGGCTAACCGTGCTGTTGCTGCATTTGTTGAAGTGGCAGGCGCAGCCGTTAATGCGCGGAAACAGCTGGCGGAACAGCGTTGAAATCCAGCGTATCGCCGTGGAGTCGCACCTCGGCGACAACCTTAGCCTGAAGTCGACGCTAAGCGCCGCCTTGTGGGAAGGTTATCGTGTTGCCCGCCTCCAGGCGCAAGGTGAAACCGGCCTGCCGGCGACGGCATTTCCCGCGGCGTGTCCTTGGACTTTCGAGCAGATGATGGATGAGGGGTTCTGGCCGGAAGCGTGAGGGCGCTGATGTCGGAAGGCGCTGCGCTTTATCAACCTATGTCGGGCTTCCTTGAAGCGGGATGGGGCTTGGCCTAACTGACCGGCGAACGCGGAGGAGGCAGACGATGTCCGAAACGGTGCCGGTGGAAGAGACCCGGAATTTTGGGGCCGAGGTGGGCCGGTTGCTCGATCTGGTGGTGCATTCGCTGTATTCGGACCGGGAGATTTTTCTTCGCGAGCTGGTGGCGAATGCCGCCGACGCCACGGATAAGCGGCGGTTTCTGGCACTGTCGGATGAGCGGCTGGCGTTGCCGGAAACGCCGGCGGTGCGGATTTCGCTCGATAAGCTGGCGCAGACCATCACCATTGCCGATAGCGGCACGGGCATGAGCAAGGAGGAACTGGCGGAGCATCTGGGCACCATCGCGCGCTCTGGCACCTCCGCCTTTACCGCCAGCCTGGCGGAGACCAAGCCGGAAGAACGGCCGAGCCTGATCGGGCAGTTCGGGGTGGGGTTTTACTCCGCGTTCATGGTGGCGGACAGCGTGGACGTGGTCTCCCGCAAAGTGGGCAGCGACGAGGCGTGGGAGTGGGCATCGGCAGGCCGCGGCGTGTACACGCTGAAGCCGGCGGCGCGCGACGAGCCGGGCACCACGATCACCCTGCACATGAAGCCGGACGCGGAAGAGTTTCTGGAGCCGATGCGGGTGGAGACGATCATCCGCAAATGGGCCGACCATATCGCGCTGCCGATCGAGCTGGAGAAAGACGGCAAGTTTGAGCCGGCGACCACAGGCACGGCGTTATGGCGCAAGCCGAAGGCGGAGATTTTGAAAGAGGATTACACGGAGTTCTACCGCCGGCTGGGTCATATGTTCGACGAGCCGTGGGCGACCATGCACTGGCGTGCGGAAGGCACCATCGAGTATTCCGCGCTGCTGTTCATCCCGTCCTCCAAGCCGTTCATGCCGGTGGAGGAGACGCGGGAGTCGCGGGTGCGGCTGCACGTGAAGCGCATGTTCATCACCGATGAAGCGAAGCTGCTGCCGAACTGGCTCAGCTTCGTGACGGGGATCGTGGATACCGAGGACCTGCCGCTGAATGTCAGCCGGGAGATTTTGCAGACCACGCCGGTGCTGGACAAAATTCGCAAGGCGCTGGTCAACCGGGTGCTGTCCGAGCTGAAGAACCGCGCCAAGGATGTGGAGGATTTTGCCAAGTTCCAGGAGAATTTCGGCGCGGTGTTGAAGGACGGGATTTACGAAGATACCGGCCACGCCGCCGAGATCGCCGGGCTGCTGCGCTTTGCTACGACCAAGGAAGCCGCGAGCACGCTGGATGAGTATGTTGCGCGCATGGCCGAGGGGCAGGAGGCGATTTACTACCTCGCCGGGCCGGAGGATGCCGGGTTGAAAGAGTCGCCACAGCTCGAAGGCTTTGCGGCGAAGGGGTTTGAGGTTTTGCTGTTCGGCGACCCGATCGACGCGTTCTGGCCGGGGCGGCTGGACAGCTACAAGGACAAAAAGCTGAAGAGCGTCTCGCAGGCCGGGGATATTTTTGGCGCGGCCGAAGCGAGCGAGGATGTGGCCAAGCTTTGCGAGGCGCTGAAGGCCGCACTGGGCGACAAGGTGTCCGCCGTGTCGGCCTCCGCCCGGCTGTCAGAGAGTCCGGCAATGCTGGTGGCAGCGGAGTTCGGGCCGGACCTGGCGATGCAGCGGCTGCTGAAGCGCGCCGGCCGGCCGTCTTTCGGCCCGGCGCCGAAGCTGGAGATCAATCCCACGCATCCGCTAATTCGGGCGTTGGCGGCCAAAGCCGAACTTGAGGAGGACGCGGTGATGCTGCTCGACCTGGCGCGGCTGCAGGATGGCGACCCGCCGGACAATCCCGCGGCGTTCGTGCGCGCGGTCGCGGCGGCGCTGGCAAAAGGCTGACCGGGGCGGTATCGTCGCGTCATCTTTGGATGACAGGATGATCCGCCATGGCTGACAAAACCGACGAGCCGCACGCGACTCGCGAGATAATGCCCGTGTCCTACGCCGGCAGCGCGCACGCGCCGATCATCTACTTCGAAGACGCGCCCACTTTCGGGCACATGAACGGGATCATCCAGGTGACGCTGGAGGCGGTGCGGATTTATTCGGAACCCACCGGCGTGAAGCGGGAGCGCATCGTGGTCGGCCACATGCGCATGAATATCGCCGCCGCCCGCGCGCTCCGCTCCGCACTGGACGGCGCGTTGCTGATCGCCGCGCCTTCGGAGTCACAGGCTAAGAATTAAGAAAGAAAGAACTACTTTTTGTGAACAAAAAGTAGCAAAAAAACCTTATGACTCGGGGCCATGGGCGTTGTCGGCCCCAGCGCCCATGACCTAAGTCGCAAAAGTTTTTTGCGCGCTTTTTTACAAAAAAGCGCTGCTTTCTTACTTTCCTAATGCTGCCTGCATCTCTGTCCATTCCCGTTTCGAAAGGCCGCTGCTCGGCTGGTCCGTCGGCTCGCCGGCGAGCATTTTTTTGAGTGTCTCGAGCATTTTCGCGGAGAAGGTGACGGCGCCGAGGCGGTAGTCGCGGAAGGCGGCGGCGGCTTCTGGGACCCAGGCTTCGACCGTGGTCAGCATGGCTTCGGCGTAAACGCGGATTTCGTACTGGGCGTGGGTGTCGGCGCGCAGGCGCAGGAAGCTGAACAGGTTGTGCAGGTCGGTTTTCCAGTACCATTGCGTGTAGGTGTTCAGCGTCAGGTTGATGCGGGCGAGTTCGCGAGCGAGGCCGTCTTCGTTCAGCATGTTCTCGTAGTGGCCGTAGGTTTGTTCGGCGTCCTGGCGGAGCAGGGTGAGCACCCGTTCGGCGGCTTCGGGCGGCAAGGTGTCGCCGCGGCCCTGGCGGTTGTCGGCGGATTGGATGGCGAGGTGCTCCGGCGCCGGCAGGTAGAACTCGCGATCGAGGATGGAGTAGCGGGCGGAGATTTCATTGACGTTGGAGGTGCGGTGGCGGATCCACTGGCGGGCCACGAAGATCGGCAGTTTGACGTGGTATTTGATCTCGCACATCTCGAACGGCGTGGAGTGGTAGTGCCGCATCAGGTAGCGGATGAGGTTGGCGTCCTCGCTGATTTTGCGGGTGCCGCGGCCGTAGGAGACGCGGGCGGCCTGCACGATGGCGGCATCGTCGCCCATGTAGTCGATCACACGGACGAAGCCGTGATCGAGGACCGGCAGGGCGGTGAACAGCAGGGCTTCCAGCGCGGGCACGCAGGGGCGGAGCGTGGCGCCGGGGGTGGCGCGGGCGGCGGCGATTTCGGCGGTTTGATCTTCGGACAAAGGCATGGCTGCCTCTCTTTCATATCCCGCCGTGATTGACTATATTGGCTTTGCCGGCTTGCCGGCTATGGCGATAAACGGCGCGTGGAATAAACGTTGTGGACCCGGGGGCGGTACCCGGCGCCTCCACCAAACACTCCCGGTTTCGGGGGTTCATGGGGGCGAAACAGGCTCGACACGCGTGGTAAAGACCCGTCTTTTGCTCGGCATTGTACCGCCGTTATCGGGCTGAAACTTAAATGCGAACGATAACAACGTAGCATTCGCGGTCGCTGCCTAAACAGTAGCTAAGCGCGGTACGGGGGGCACCGGGCAACAGAAGCCCCCCACTTTCGGCGGCTCCTGGGATCACCAGCATGGCGTGGGCGGTAGTGTTGTCGCTGGCTCACAACCTCTTGAGGGAAATCATGACGCTGCCCATATTCCTCTAGCAAGCCCGGCCGTTGCCTGTTGAGGGACGGCTGGGCGGTTGCCTTGATCGAAGGGACCGAACATGGATTTTGAGAAGTTTACGGAGCGGTCGCGCGGCTTCGTGCAGGCGGCGCAGACCATCGCGCTACGCGAATACAACCAGACCATTACGCCTGAGCACCTGCTGAAGGCGCTGCTGGACGATGAGGAAGGTGCGGCGAGCGGCCTGATCCGCGCCGCCGGCGGCGATCCCGCGGCGGCCAAACAGGCGGTGGACCTCGCGGTGGGCCGCCTGCCGAAGGTGCAGGGCGCCGGCGCCGGGCAGCCGGCGATTACGCCGGAGCTGGTGCGTCTTTTGGACGCGGCGCAGCAGCAGGCAACGAAAGCCGGCGACGAGTTTGTGGCGCAGGACCGGCTGCTGGTGGCGATCGCGGCGAGCGACACGCAGGCCGGGCGGTTGCTGAAGACCGCGGGCGCGACTGGCCAAGCGCTGGAGCGCGCGGTCGCGGAAATCCGCAAGGGCCGCAAGGTGGACAGCGCCACGGCGGAGCAGAACTTTGACGCGCTGAAGAAGTATGCCCGTGACGTCACAGCATTGGCGCGCGACCAAAAACTGGACCCGGTGATCGGCCGCGATGAGGAAATCCGCCGCACCATCCAGGTGCTGGCGCGGCGCACGAAGAACAACCCGGTGCTGATCGGCGAGCCCGGCGTCGGCAAGACCGCGATCGTCGAGGGCCTGGCGCTGCGCATCGTGAATGGCGACGTGCCGGAGAGCCTGCGCAACAAGCGGGTGCTGGCGCTGGACCTCGGCGCGCTGGTGGCGGGCGCGAAATTCCGCGGCGAGTTCGAGGAGCGGCTGAAAGCCGTGCTGAAAGAGATCGAGACGGCGCAGGGCGAGGTGATCCTGTTCATCGACGAGATGCACACGCTGGTCGGCGCCGGCAAGGCGGATGGCGCGATGGACGCCTCCAACCTGCTGAAGCCGGAGCTGGCGCGCGGGGCGCTGCATTGCGTCGGCGCCACCACGCTGGATGAGTATCGCAAGCATGTGGAGAAGGACGCGGCGCTGGCGCGGCGGTTCCAGCCGGTGTTCGTGAGCGAGCCGAGCGTGGCGGATACCATCTCCATCCTGCGCGGCATCAAGGAGAAGTACGAGCTGCATCACGGCGTGCGGATCGCGGACGCGGCGCTGGTGGCGGCAGCCACGCTGTCCAATCGTTACATCACGGATCGGTTTCTGCCGGATAAGGCGATCGACCTGATGGACGAAGCCGGGTCGCGTTTGCGTATGCAGGTGGACAGCAAGCCGGAGGAGCTGGACGAGCTGGACCGCCGGCTGATCCAGCTGAAGATCGAGCGCGAGGCGCTGCGCAAGGAGGACGACGCGGCGTCTCGCGACCGGTTGACCAAGTTGGAGGCGGAGCTTGCGGGGCTGGAAGAGAAATCCGATGCGCTGACAGCGAAGTGGCGGGCGGAAAAAGACGCGCTGACGGAGACGCAGAAGCTGAAGGAGCAGCTCGACCAGGCGCGCAACGATGTGGAGCTGGCGCAGCGTAAAGGCGATTTGGCCCGTGCGTCGGAGCTGCTTTATGGCCGGATTCCGGACCTGGAGAAGCAGCTGGCCACGCATAATGAGGGCCGGCTGGTCAATGACGCGGTGACGGAAGAGGCGATCGCCGCGGTGGTGTCGCGCTGGACCGGCGTGCCGGTGGAGAAGATGCTGGAGGGCGAGCGCGGCAAGCTGATGCGCATGGAAGATCAGCTGCGCAAACGTGTGGTTGGGCAGGAGGAGGCGCTGCGCGCGGTGGCGAATGCCGTGCGCCGCGCGCGGGCGGGCTTGCAGGACCCCGGCCGGCCGATCGGCAGCTTCCTGTTCCTGGGGCCGACGGGCGTCGGCAAGACAGAGCTGACCAAAGCGCTGGCGGAATTCCTGTTCGACGATGAGCGGGCGATGGTGCGGATCGACATGAGCGAGTTCATGGAGAAGCACGCCGTCTCCCGGCTGATCGGCGCGCCGCCGGGTTACGTCGGCTACGACGAAGGCGGCGTGTTGACCGAGGCGGTGCGGCGTCGGCCGTACCAGGTGATCCTGTTCGACGAGGTCGAGAAGGCGCATGAGGATGTGTTCAATATCCTGCTCCAGGTGCTGGATGACGGGCGGCTGACGGACGGGCAGGGGCGGACGGTGGACTTCCGCAACACTATCATCGTGCTGACTTCGAACCTGGGCAGCGACATCCTTGCGGCGCAGGCCGAGGGCGAGGATGTGCGGATGGCCGAAGCGCAAGTGATGGTTCGGGTGCGCGACCATTTCCGGCCGGAGTTCCTGAACCGGCTAGACGAAATCGTGCTGTTCCGGCGGTTGCAGCGGGCGGATATGGCGACGATTGTCACCATTCAGTTGCAACATTTGGAGGCGTTGCTGGCGGACCGGAACATCCGGATCACGCTGGACCAGTCGGCGCGGGATTGGCTGGCGGATGCGGGTTACGATCCGGTGTATGGCGCGCGGCCGCTGAAGCGCGTGATCCAGCGCAACCTGCAGAACCCGCTGGCGGGGCTGATCCTGGAGGGCGCGGTGCATGATGGGGAGAGCGTGCGGGTCAGCGGCTCCGACAAGGGGCTGGTGATCGGCGGGCATCTGGCGGAAGCCGCATAGGCGGACGGGGCGTGTAGCGTTGCCATGCGTCCCGTTCATGGCGGGGCTGTTCTTGAAAAGTCGCGTTGGCGATTGCGGCATGAGAACGGTCAAGTTTGTTGTGATCAAGCCAAACTTTCTGTTGTCCAAAAGTATATGACAAAGCGTTGACAGGCGGAGTTTAGGGAGCGTAGAAGGCGCTCCTCGCTGCGTCCAGCGTCGGCTCAAGGTACCGGAAACGGTGCCCTTTTTGTTGGCTGAGGTCTGTGCAGGGATAGGTTTGGCGGCTGTTCTTT
>OZ240683.1:1750000-3175112 GCA_965199125.1 Acidocella sp.
TCAAGTTTCGGCTTTTTGGTCTGCCTTACTCTGTGAAGGGGATGCGGGCGGAAGGCTGGATGTTTGCTCCCGGTCTGAATTGTCTGGGGCAAAAGTTCTTTTGTCAGGGTGAATAGGTTTTGGTGCGTCTGGATGCGTGTGTTGGTTCTGTTGAGAACTGGCCCGGGTCTGGCGGCAATGGGTTGTCTGACCCGGTTTGGCGTGATGAGCGCTGGCCGTAATTGCCGTTGGGTTTCGAGTGTTCAGAAGCATGTGACGGAAGCGGCGGTTTGTGATGAACCGTGGCGTTCCGTAATCTGCCTTGTCAGGTCGTTTTGTTGGGATTTTCATCTGGTTGGTTGGTTGTGGGGCCTGTTCCTAGCGGGTTCTCCGAGAGATTGGTTTGATGATGATTATGTGGTTCCGATGGATGGTTCCTGTGCATGGTGGGTAAGCGGCAAGTCTTTGATTTGCCGTGGTGAGAATGTTTGTAGGATTGAGTGAATGAAGGGCATTCGGTGGATGCCTTGGCACCAGGAGGCGATGAAGGACGTGGCACGCTGCGAAAAGCCATGGGGAGCCGCGAGCAGGCTTTGATCCATGGGTATCCGAATGGGGCAACCCCTTCCGCGAGGAAGATCATGCACTGAATACATAGGTGTATGAGGCAAACCCGGGGAACTGAAACATCTCAGTACCTGGAGGAAAAGACATCAACAGAGATTCCGCTAGTAGTGGCGAGCGAACGCGGAGCAGGCCAGCGCCTAGGTTCAAGTTAGCAGAACGGATTGGAAACTCCGGCGAGATGGGTGATAGCCCCGTATGCGAAGATTTGGATTTGGGACTTGAGTAAGGCGGGACACGTGAAATCCTGTCTGAACATGGGGGGACCACCCTCCAAGCCTAAATACTCCCTGGTGACCGATAGTGAACAAGTACCGTGAGGGAAAGGTGAAAAGCACCCCGACAAGGGGAGTGAAAGAGACCTGAAACCGGATGCCTACAAGCAGTCGGAGCCCCTTTTGGGGTGACGGCGTACCTTTTGTATAATGGGTCAGCGAGTTTCTGTTCGCGGCGAGCTTAAGCCGTTAGGCGTAGGCGCAGCGAAAGCGAGTCTGAATAGGGCATTCAGTCGCGGGCAGAAGACCCGAAACCAAGTGATCTAGCCATGGCCAGGCTGAAGGTGGGGTAACACCCACTGGAGGGCCGAACCCACGCCTGTTGAAAAAGTCGGGGATGAGCTGTGGCTAGGGGTGAAAGGCCAATCAAACTTGGAGATAGCTGGTTCTCCGCGAAATCTATTTAGGTAGATCGTCGTATGTTTACCGCCGGGGGTAGAGCACTGGATGGGCTAGGGGGTCCCAAAGACTTACCAAACCTAACCAAACTCCGAATACCGGCGCGTTTAGTACGGCAGACAGACGGTGGGTGCTAAGGTCCATCGTCGAGAGGGAAACAGCCCAGACCGCCATCTAAGGTCCCCAAATCGTGGCTAAGTGGGAAAGGATGTGGGAATTCCAAAACAACCAGGAGGTTGGCTTAGAAGCAGCCATCCTTTAAAGAAAGCGTAATAGCTCACTGGTCTAATCAAGAAATCCTGCGCCGAAAATGTAACGGGGCTCAAGCCACGTACCGAAGATGCGGAAACAGTCGTCAGTTGTCAGTCGCCAGTTGTCAGACAGAAAGTAGAAACGATGAGTTCAGACGTATGGTCGTTGGAGGTATTCCGGCGGGCATATGCGTTATCTCTGGAGCTTCACAAGGCTAGTTTAGAGTTTCCGAAGTTCGAACAATACCGTGGTCTAGCGGATCAGTTGCGGCGATCATCGAAGTCGGTTTGTGCTCTTCTGACTGAAGGGTCGGGCCGGCAACGTAGTTCGGATGTGGAGTTCAAGCGCTATTTGATGATGGCGATTGGATCCGCGGAAGAAACGAAACTCTGGTGTTATTACGTTCGCGATCTTGGTTATGCAGGGGCGAATGTAACGCAAAATTGGATTGACCGGTGGGCGGAAATTGCCCGAATGCTCAATGGGCTGGCAAAACATTTGTCGAGCCAATCGAAACCGGCCGTCTAAATCTACTTCCTTTCTGACAACTGACGACTGACAACTGACGACTGTTTGGTAGCGGAGCGTTCCGTAAGCCTGTGAAGCGGCATCCGTGAGGAGCCGTGGAGGTATCGGAAGTGCGAATGCTGACATGAGTAGCGACAAACACTGTGAGAAACAGTGTCGCCGAAAGTCCAAGGGTTCCTGCGCAAGGTTAATCCGCGCAGGGTGAGCCGGCTCCTAAGGCGAGGGCGACAGCCGTAGTCGATGGGAAACAGGTGAATATTCCTGTGCCTGCTGGAAGTGACGAATGCGAAATGTTGTTCGGTCTTATTGGATTGACCGGGCTTTTTGAGCATTCCAGGAAATAGCTCCAGCTTATAGACCGTACCCTAAACCGACACAGGTGGACTGGTAGAGCATACCAAGGCGCTTGAGAGAACGATGCTGAAGGAACTAGGCAAATTACTCGCGTAACTTCGGGATAAGCGAGACCCGCTCATGGGCAACCATGGACGGGTGGCACAAAAGAGGGGGTAGCGACTGTTTAGTAAAAACACAGGGCTGTGCGAAGTCGAGAGACGACGTATACGGTCTGACGCCTGCCCGGTGCCGGAAGGTTAAGAGGAGGTGTGCAAGCACTGAATTGAAGCCCCGGTAAACGGCGGCCGTAACTATAACGGTCCTAAGGTAGCGAAATTCCTTGTCGGGTAAGTTCCGACCTGCACGAATGGCGTAACGACTTCCCCACTGTCTCCAGCATCGGCTCAGCGAAATTGAATTCCCCGTGAAGATGCGGGGTACCCGCGGTCAGACGGAAAGACCCTATGAACCTTTACTGCAACTTTGCAGTGGTATTAGGAGAGTGCTGTGTAGGATAGGCGGGAGGCATTGAACATCGGGCGCTAGCTCGGTCGGAGCCACCCTTGAAATACCGCCCTGAACTCTTCTGATATCTAACCGCGTCCGGTCATCCCGGACCGGGACCCTGCATGGTGGGCAGTTTGACTGGGGCGGTCGCCTCCCAAAAAGTAACGGAGGCGCGCGATGGTGGGCTCAGGCCGGTCGGACATCGGCTGCTGAGTGCAATGGCATAAGCCCGCCTGACTGCGAGAGCGACAGTTCGAGCAGAGACGAAAGTCGGCCATAGTGATCCGGTGGTTCCACGTGGAAGGGCCATCGCTCAACGGATAAAAGGTACTCTAGGGATAACAGGCTGATCTCCCCCAAGAGTCCACATCGACGGGGAGGTTTGGCACCTCGATGTCGGCTCATCACATCCTGGGGCTGGAGCAGGTCCCAAGGGTTCGGCTGTTCGCCGATTAAAGTGGTACGTGAGCTGGGTTTAGAACGTCGTGAGACAGTTCGGTCCCTATCTGCCGTGGGTGTTGGAGACTTGCGAGGATCTGTCCCTAGTACGAGAGGACCGGGATGGACGTACCTCTGGTGTACCGGTTGTCGCGCCAGCGGCACCGCCGGGTAGCTATGTACGGAAAAGATAACCGCTGAAAGCATCTAAGCGGGAAACTTACCTCAAAACCAGGTCTCCCAGAGGGTCGTGGTAGACCACCACGTCGATAGGCCGGGTGTGTACGCGCGGCAACGCGCTCAGCTAACCGGTCCTAATCACCCAATCGAACTCAATCCATACACAAACATACCTCACCAGCCCCCATACACAGCAATCAGCCATCGGTCGCCAGTCGTCAGAAGGCATCGTGCCTTCCGATAACTAACAACCGACAACCAACGCCTGTCACGCACCAAAACCTCGTCATCCGGTCAGAAATCTGACAACTGACGACTAACAACCGACATCATAGCTTGGACGACCTGGTGGCTCTGGCGGGGAGCCTACACCCGATCCCATCCCGAACTCGGCCGTGAAAATCCCCAGCGCCCATGGTACTGTGTCTCAAGACACGGGAGAGTAGGTCGCCGCCAGGTCCTCCAAATTATACATGTCGATAGTTACTAGTCGTCAGATCAGACATTCCACGTTATTTGCCCTCACCCGCGATCGCGGCGCCACCAATGAACGGCAGCGGCGCGCCGGGGCTTAGATAGGTCGGCAGCGCGCCGTTCCACTTATCCAGCGCCTTTTGCTGGAGCAGCGGCGGGGTCAGCGATTCCGCGATCAGCAAATTGGCCTTCGCCTGCGCCTGGCTGGTGAGCAGCAGCGCATTGGCCTGCCCTTGCGCGGTTTCCACCGCGGCGTCGGCCTGGGCTTTTGCCTGCACGACCTGCTGCTGCGCCGTAATCTGCGTCTGCTGCAGCGTGTACTGCGCCTGCAACGCCTGCTGCTGCGCGACCTGTTTCTGTTCGATTGCCTGGGTGTAGGCGGTCGAGAAGGCGAAATTGGACACGTTCACGACCTCGACCGTCAAGTGATACGGGGAAAGCGACGCGACGATCAGCTCCTTGATCTGTGCGTCGACGATATCGCGCTTGGTCACCAGTTCCTCGGCATCGTAATTCGCCGTCACCGCCTTTACATCGTTGCTCACCGCGGGCGCGATGACGCGCTGACCGAGCGTATCGAAATCGCGAAAATCCTGATAAAAATCCGGGGCGGCATCGGGGTCGACATGGAAGGTGACGGCGATGGAGGTGTCGATTAGCTGCAGGTCATGCGTCGAGCCGCTTTCATCCGAGCTTATCGTTTGTGGCTGGACCGAAACCTGGTTGATGGTCTGGTAGAACGGGATGGCGACGTGCAGGCCGGGGTAAAGCGGGGTTTTTACCACGGAGCCGAAATCCGACAGCACCCCGGCATAACCGGATTCGACCTGTACGAACGGGTTGGCGAGAAACAAAAGCACCAGAACCGCCAGAATCGCGGCGGCGGCGATGATAAGTCTGGACTGGCCCCTTTGCCGCGGGGAGAGACGCTCGACATTAGGGATCAAGGACATGGTATGATTGTCGCATGCCTTTGATCGTTCCGCCAGCAAGCCGAAGAATGTAGGAAGCGCAACGAAGCATATAACCCGGGAAAGTCGGCAGCCTGGCTAGAGCCTTTGCTCTAATCGGATCACAAAGTTCACCGCTTTACTTGGTGGGCAAAGTATTTACTTGGTGGGCAAAGCAGCTGCTAACTTCCGTCGAGAACCCGATTTAACGTAGCGTCCCTCTGCTTTGGAGCAAGTGAAGTTCCGCCCAGCTCTGGCGCACCACCAACGCGGCGTCGCCCTTGAGGACCTCATAGGTGGTCCCCGTGCCCTCCCTGCGGAAGCGGATCGTAAAGTTCATCGTCCCCATGGTAAGGTCTTTAATCGTTACATCCGGCAGCCAGTCTGGCAGGCTGGGGTCGACGATCAGCCGGCCGGCGACCGCGTCCGGAAACAGGCCCAGCATGGCCTGCAGCAGCATGAACGCCGAGCCGGCGGCCCATGCCTGCGGCACGTTGGCGCCCAGGTACTGGACCGGAAAATTGGTGTTGTCCTTCTGGATGCCGGCATAAAGTTCAGGCAGCTGGTTGATCAGGAAATGTTCGGCGGCGCCGCTGATGTCGCGGGCAATTTTCGCGGCCTCGGCGGCGAAACCGTACCGTTTGAAGCCGAGGGCGATGATGGAATTGTCGTGCGGCCATACGGCGCCCAACTGATACGCATAGGGATTGAAGGAAACATGGTTCGCCGACAGCGTGCGGATGCCCCAGCCGGACCACATGTCCGGCTGCATCAGCCGGGCCACGACGCGCGCCGCCCGCTCCGGCGGCACGATGCCCGACCACAGGCAGTGCCCGGGGTTCGAGACGACGGAGAGCACCTGCTTCTTCTCGCCGTCGAGGGCATAAGCATAATACCCGCTTGCCTCGTCCCAGAACGCCTCATTGAATTGCTTGAACAGCTTGGCCGCCTTGTCACGCAGCAACGCCGCCCGCGCCGCGTTGCCGAGGGCGTCATAGATTTGCGCCATCCGGCACCAGGCGTCGTATACGTAGCCTTGCAGCTCGCACAGCGCCTTCGGCCCGCGCACGAGCGTTCCGTCCTCGTACATCACGGCCTCGCCGCTATCCTTCCAGGACATGTTCTCATAGCCGGCGCTGGATCGCGTCTGGTATTCCTGGAAGCCGTCGCCGTCGCGGTCGCCGTAGTCGTCGATCCAGGCGAGGCACGCTTCCGCCGTTTTCATATGCTGGTCGAGGAGGCTGTGGTCGCCGGTGGCGCGCCAGGCGGTGTGCAGCGTGATCAGCCATAGCGGCGTGGCGTCGGCCGTGCCGTAGTACGGGGTGTGCGGGATCAGCTTGAAAAAGGCGAGCTCGCCGGCGCGCAGCTCGTGCATGATCTTGCCGGGCTCGGCGTCGCGGTAATCATCCCGCTCGGTCGCTTGCAGATTGCCCAAAACCTCGAGCGTGCCGCGGGCGAATTCCGGATAGACCGTGATGTTCTGCAAGGAGACGATCAGGCTGTCCCGGCCAAATGGCGCCATGAACCATGGCAGCCCGGCGGCGGGCATGAAGATCATATGGTCGCCGTCGTCCCGGCTGAGGCGCAGCGACGCCATGTCCTCGACCGACTGATGGAAGAAGCGGTAAAACTCTTCGTTCGACGTGTCGATTTTAAGCACGCGCGCCTGCCAATCCCGCAAGTCCGCGGCGTGGTGGCTGTCCGCGTCATGCGCGACGCAGTCGTCCGGCGCCTTGATCTCGGTCGTCCCGTCGGTGATGTCAAAACGCAGGCAGCAATGCCAGCTGGCGCCGGGTGCCAGCTCGATGCCGAAGGTCAGCCGGCCGTTGGCGAAAAGCGCCGTCGCATGCGCCGCCGTGACCGTGATCGCGCGCATGAAGTCGCCGTTGCGGTAGGTGTTGGAGAGGATTTGCGCGTCCGGCTTCCATTCCGTGCTGATCTGCCCGCGGCGAACGATCTTTTTCGACTTTACCTCGAACACATCGGCGAAGTCGCAGCGCAGCGCGAGTTCCAGATTGAAGCGGATGGGATTCGGGCCGTAATTGGTTAGGTCCAGATCCTCGTGAACGCCACCATCGATCTCACGGCTGACGACAAGCGCCAAAGTCTGCGCAGGGACCACGCCATCCTGCGTGAGGAACTCCGCGTTGGTCAGGAACACGCGCGACGCGTAATAGGCGATCGCCCCGCCGTTCAGCAACGTCCACGGCACGCCGTTGGCATAGCTCGCCCAGGCGCTGATCAGCCGCGTGTCACGATAATACAGGCCGCGGTCGCTCGGCCAGCTGATTTGCCCATCCGGTTCGGAGATCAGGACCGTCCGTCCTTGATGGATCGCAATTTGCGCCGGCCCGACCTGCACTTTGAATGACATGTTGAGCTCCTATAATCCGTCTCCGTGACGATGTTTGACGCTTACCATCAAAACCTCGGCGCAAGTACTTGGGACACCCGCGAGACCGGAGCCGAGCACCCGGCGCGCGTGCGGAACGTTCCGATCGCGGCCGAGCAATACTTTCCTAGCTCAGGTTGCAGCGGCGGAAAGCGCGGCCTGATCCAGATAGCAGCGCACGGCAACCGTGACGTTCAGCCTATCCAGGTCGGCGATGCGGAATAAGCGTGCCTCGAGAATCTCGACATGGTCCAACGTCAGCCGCGGCATTTTATTCAAGCGCAGCTCGAAGAAGTTGCAGGTATCGTGCCGGCCTTCCCATACGCCGGAGCAGCAGCCGGCGGGCACGAGCGGCCCTGCCTCAAGACCGATTTCCTCGCGGAGCTCCCGCCTCACCGCCTGCTCGGGCGTCTCGCCGGATGCCAGGCCCCCGCCAGGCAGGTTCCAGTCGGACCTGTAGGAGGAGCGGAGGAGCAGAAGATCGTCGCCGACATAGATCGCGACGAGCGCGCCTTGATGCTTGGTGCCGGTCAGACGCCACCAGATGCGCAGCGAGGGAAAGACAATGGGGTAAAGGAGTCTGAGAAAGAACCTTTTCACGAGACGTCTACGCGGTTCGGCGGCGGCCGACGAGGGAAAACTTTAGTAACGTCAGCGCTCCATGTTGGTGCGAGCGATGCAAGTCCACGCCAAGACGGATGCCATTTGACTTGCAGCACGCTATTAAGGGCAATTGGTCATCGCGCAGCTCGAGCTTTGCGGAACGATCGGGCTTGGCCGCGGCGGCCCCGCCATGCAGCCGCTGAAGCCGAGCAACAGGCCAAGCAACAAGGTTCGGATCATGGAGCGCGCCTTTCAGCTTGTTCCGGGGTAACGGTCATCGGGGCGTGGATCAAGGGCTACCAAGCCTAATGCTACTTGCCACTCGCCATCTCCACCTCGCACTTAACACGCCGGGAAAAAGCTCCGGCAGGCAGCCACACTGGTACGCCGCCGGACATGGAAAAGCTGGTCCGCGCGCGCCTACCAGTCGTGACGTTTGTGTGACATAACATTGCCCGATCACACCTTCGCGCCGGCGGTCCGTCAGCGAAGCACGAATAACTAGTCGGTCCGGTTAGACCTTCGGAGGAATTGTGGACACGCAGACCCTCAACAACACAGTAACGCGATGCGCGGCTTTGCGCGCTGAAATTGTTTCGCCCCGGCTTTCGTTCCTTATGGAAGCCCATAATGGACTATCGGCCAAGATCGCAACCGAAGCCGGCTTCGCGGGATTATGGGCGTCCGGACTGACGATTTCCGCCAGCCTTGGCCTGCGCGACAGCAATGAGGCGTCCTGGACCCAGGTCCTGGATGTTCTGGAATATATGGCGGATGCCACGACCCGGCCGATCCTGGTGGATGGCGACACCGGCTACGGCAACTTCAACAATGTGCGCCGGCTGGTGCGCAAGCTGTGCGACCGTCAGGTCGCCGGGGTCTGTATCGAGGACAAGTTGTTCCCGAAAACCAACTCGTTTATCGGCGAGCGCCAGCCTTTGGCGGATATCGACGAGTTCTGCGGCCGCCTGAAGGCCGGCAAGGACAGCCAGACGGATGATGATTTCGTGCTGGTGGCCCGGGTTGAGGCGCTGATTTCCGGTCATGGCATGGATGAGGCTTTGCGCCGCGCCGAGGCCTATCACGCGGCCGGGGCGGATGCGATTTTGATCCACTCCAAGCTGGCCAACGCCAGCGAAATTCTGGCTTTCGCCAAGCAGTGGCAGAACCGGGCGCCGCTGATCATCGTCCCCACGATGTACGCCGCGACGCCGACGGAGATTTTCCGCCAGGCCAAGATTTCCGCGATCATCTGGGCCAACCATAATCTGCGCGCGGCGATCTCGGCGATGCGCGAGACCAGCCGGCGGATTTTCGAGGACCAGTCGCTGCGCGAGGTGGAGGGGCGGGTCGCCGCGGTGAAGGACATTTTTCACCTGGTCGGCAATGCCGAGCTGGAGCTGGCCGAGCGGCGCTATCTGCCGGGGAAAGCCACGGCGAAGGCGATCGTGCTGGCGGCCTCGGGCGGCAATCTCGGCGAGCTTACCGAGGACCGTCCCAAATGCATGATCGACATCCGCGGCCAGCCTTTGTTGCAGCGGCTCGTCACCACCTTGTCGAGCGCCGGCATCCGCGAGATCGCCGTGGTGCGCGGCGCGTTCAAGGAAACCGTGACGCTGCAGGGCGTCAAGACGGTCGATAACGACCGGCACGCCACGACCGGCGAGGCGTTTTCGCTGGCCTGCGCGGAGGCGCTGATCGAAGGCGAAACCATCGTGGTTTACGGCGACGTGTTGTTTCGCGACTACATCCTGGCCGGCTTGCTGGAGACGCCGGGCGACATCGTCGTGACCGTGGACGCGCTCGGCCACCGCGCCGGTTCAGGCAGCGTGCCGCGCGACCTGGCGGTGGCGGACCGGCCGTTTTCCGGCAATTACCTGGATGATCGCCAGGTGAGCCTGCTGTCGATGTCGCAGGTCCCGCCCGCGGGCGGGCCGGCCGGCGAATGGATCGGGCTCGCGCGTTTTTCCTCGGATGGCGCGGCGTGGCTGCGCGCGGAACTGGCGCTGCTGAGGTCCGAAGGGTTGTTGGAAACTGCCGATCTGCCGTTGCTGTTCACCCGGCTTGCGGCAAAACATCCGGTTGTGGTGCATTACATCACGGCGCATTGGCTGGATGTGGATACCGTGACCGATCTGGCGGACGCCCGCAATTTCACTTAAACGTCTGCGCGCTCCCCGGAAACTTCACTTCACGGATTAGATTTGCTCACCGCAGAACAGTTTATTGCCGCCGCCCGGCAGCGTGGCTTCGACTTTTTCACCGGCGTTCCGTGCAGTTTCCTGACGCCGTTGATCAATGGCGTGCTGAACGACCCGACTTTACGATATGTCGGCGCCGCCAGCGAGGGTGAGGCGGTGGCGATTGCCGCCGGAGCTTGGGCGGCCGGCCGGCAAACGGTTGTCATGTGCCAGAACTCCGGCCTTGGCAACGCGGTCAACCCGCTGACCTCGTTAAATGCGCCGTTCCGCATCCCGACCCTATTCATTACCACCTGGCGCGGCGAGCCGGGCCTCGCGGACGAGCCGCAGCATGTGGTGATGGGCGCGATCACGCATGATCTGCTGGGGTTGATCGGCGTGGAATACGCGGCCTTCCCCAACTCGGCCGATGATCTGGCAGCGGCCATGGACCTTGCCACGGCGCGGCTGGAGGCGCGTTCGCTGCCTTACGCGCTGGTGATGAGCGCCGGCAGCGTCGCCGCGGAGCGGTTGGAGCCGGCCATGGCGGCGCCGCGTGGGGCAGGCCGCCGTTATGATGATGAACTGGCGGGTCCATTGCCAAGCCGGCTGGACATTCTGCAGCAATTCCTCATGCTGACGGACGATGCAACCGCGGTGATCGCCACCACCGGTAAATGCGGGCGGGAGTTGTTCACCCTCGCCGACCGGCGGCAGCATCTTTACCAGGTGGGATCGATGGGCGGCGCCAGCGCGATGGGGCTTGGCGTGGCGCTCAACACGACGAGAAACGTCGTGGTGCTCGACGGTGATGGCGCGGCGCTGATGAAGCTCGGCAATTTCGCCACCATCGGCGCCTATCGGCCGGCGAATTTGCTGCATATCGTGCTGGATAATGGCGTGCATGACTCCACGGGCGGGCAGGCGACCGTCTCGGCAACGGTGGATTTTGCCGGCGTGGCGTTGGCCTGCGGCTATGGCTTTGCCGCCTCCTGCCGCACCGCCGCGGGGTTCGCCGCGGCGTTCGGTCTGGCGGCCGGCGGAGACGGGCCGGCATTGATTCATGTGCGGATCGCGCCCGGTTCATTGGAAAAGCTCGGCCGCCCGACCATCGGGCCGGATGCGGTGGCGCGGCGTTTCCGGGCTTTTCTGCTCGAGCCGGACCGTCCATGAAGCTGCCGGCGGCGTTGGCGGCATTGCTTGGTCTCGCGGTGATGATCGCGCTGATCTTGGCGCATGGCGCGGGCGCTATTGGTCAGGCTCTGGCGGCGGCAGGCTGGGGGATCCTCCTGGTGATCGCACTACACCTGCCGCAGGTGGCGGCCTCCGCACTGGGCTGGCGCGCCACGGTGGTGACGCCGCGCGCGCCATCGCCGCCGGTCATGTTCGGGCTGCGCCTGATCCGCGAAGCGATTAACGCGCTTTTGCCGGTGGCGCAGATCGGCGGCGACATCGTCGGCGCCCGGCTGCTTTCGTTCGCCGGTGTCTCGCTCGGGGCGGCGGCCGGCAGCGTGGCCGTGGATTTCAGCCTGGAAGTGCTGGGGCAGGCGTTGTTCACGCTGCTTGGCCTTGGGCTGCTGCTGGCTGGGCCGGGCGCCACGCGGCTGCCGCTTTGGGCGGCCGCCGGCGTCATCGCGGCTTTGGGCGGGTTTGCGGTAGTGTTCATGTGCGCCCAGCGCATGGGGATGTTCCGGCTGCTGGAGCGGGCGTTGCTGCGCCTGGCCGAACGAAAAACCTGGCGGGGACTTCAAAATATCGCCGGGCTGCATCTGGCGATCGTGGCGGCTTACAAATCGCCGCGCCGGCTGTTGCTTGGATTCGGCTTTCACCTGATCTCCTGGCTGCTGGGCGGTCTCGAGGTTTTGGCGGCGTTCTACGTGCTCGATATTCCGGCCGGGCTGCGCGACGCCCTGATCGTGGAAAGCCTGGGGCAGGCGGGAAGGGCGGCGGGTTTCGCGGTGCCGGGCGCGCTCGGCGTTCAGGAAGCCGGGATCGTCCTGGTTTGCGGCCTGATCGGGATCGGGCCGCAGGCGGCGCTTGAAGTGTCATTGATCAAGCGCATCCGCGAGTTGGCGCTCGGCGTGCCGGGCTTGCTGGCCTGGACCGGCATCGAATGGCGTCACCCGGCGCTGCAGTTACGGTGAACGAGGAGCCGGCATCGTGATTGGAACGTCCTGGACCCACCGCCTGGCGCGGCCCTTGGTCCGCCCGCTCGTGGGCACAGGCATCACCCCGAACCACATCACCACGGCGCGGCTCGTCACCGGGCTTTGCGCTTGCTGCGCGCTTCTACCGGGCCAGGTGCCGTGGACCTTTTGGGCGGGCTGGTTGTGGTTGCTCTCGGCCTTTCTGGACCGCGCCGATGGCGAGCTGGCGCGGCTTGGCAACATGGCGTCAGCGGCCGGACAAGCCTGGGATTTCAAAGTTGATCTGATCGTGAATCCCAGCTTTTTCTTGGCTGTCGGTATCAACCTGCGGCACTCAATGTTGGGGACGGGCGCCATCGCCTTGGGCGCGGTTGCCTGCGTTTCGGTGTTCCTGGCGGCATATTGGTCGAGCGCTCTGGAGCACCGGGAGACGCGGGAGACAAAAGCCTATTCCGGCGTGCTCGGGTTCGACTTTGATGATATGCTTTATCTGTTCGCACCGCTGGCCTGGCTGCACTGGCTGCTGCCATTATTGGTGAGTTCGGCGATCGGCGGACCCATGGTGGCGGCCTTGACCGCCTGGCGGCTCTCCCGTCTGCAGGTCAGACAGGATGGCGGCGGAACGACCGGGAGGACCATATTATAGACGGACCCGGGAACGCGCACGCGACGATCCTGCTGACGCCGGGACCGCTGACCACCAGCCTGGTAACGCGGCAGGCGATGCTGCGCGATTATGGCTCGCGCGACAGGGATTTCATCGATCTTACCACGGAGCTGCGTGACCGGCTGCTGGCGGTCGCGCACGGGCAGCCAAGCCATGCCGTCGTGCCGTTGCAGGGCAGCGGCACGTTCATCTTGGAAGCCGCGATCGCGACTCTGATCGGCGCCACCGATAAATTGCTGGTCTTGGTCAACGGCGCCTATGGCGAGAGAATCGCTGCGATCGCGCGCCGCCTGGGACGGCAGGTGACGTTGCTGACCTGGCCGGAGCATCAGCAGGTTGTGCCGGCGCAGGTGGAACAGGCTTTGGCCGAAGATGCCGGAATTACCCACGTAGCGCTGGTGCATTGCGAGACCACCACCGGTCTGCTCAATCCGCTGCCCGAGATCGCCGAGATCGCCGCCCGGCACGGCAAAAAATTGCTGGTGGATGCGATGAGCAGTTTCGGCGCCATCGGCATCGATTTGCGGCATCTCCCGATCACCGCGCTGATGGCGTCCAGCAACAAATGCCTGGAAGGCGTGCCGGGGCTGGGTTTCGCGCTGATCGACAAATCCGTGCTGGCCGGCGCCGGCGGTGTCAGCCCGTCGCTCAGCCTGGATTTATACGAGCAATGGCGCGGCTTCGAGGCCAATGGCCAATGGCGTTTCACCCCGCCGGTGCAGGTGGTGGCGGCGCTGGTGGCCGCTTTGCGCCAATTGGAGGCGGAGGGCGGCGCGCCGGCGCGGCTGCGGCGCTACCAAGACAATTTTGCCGTGCTGGCGGCCGGCATGGCGCGGCTCGATTTCCGGCTGTTTCTGGAGACGCAAGTGCAGGCGCCGATTATCGCCACCTTCCACTGCCCGGCCGAACCCTGGTTCCGGTTCGAGAGCTTTTACCAGGCGCTGGCGGCGCGCGGGTTCGTGATTTACCCCGGCAAGCTCAGCCGCGCGGACACTTTCCGCATCGGCTGCATCGGCGCGATCACGCCGGCGGATTTCGACCGGCTGATCGCGGCGGCCGGCGACGTGGTTGCCGGGATGAAGGGCGTGGCCGCGGCATGATGGAGACGGGTGCGCCCGCCGGGATCGCGGTGATTATACTGGCGGCGGGTGTCGGCCGGCGCCTGGGCTCGGCTGGCCCCAAAGTGCTGCTCGAGTTCGGCGGCCAGACCCTGCTCGAACGGCATCTCCGGGCGCTGCTGGCGCATGGCCTTACCGATATTTCCCTCACCGTGGGGTATCAAAGCGAAGCGATCCGGCGGGAGGCCGCACGGCTCAATTTACCGGTACAGCTGAGCTTTGTGGAGAACCCGGATTTCCGAGCCGGTAGCATGATCTCCCTGCAGGTTCAGGGCGAGCGGCTGCGCCGCGGCACGCCCGTTCTCCTGATGGATGGCGATGTCCTGTACGACCCGGAACTGATCGGCCGGCTGCTTGGCGGCGCCGGCGAAAACCTGCTGCTGCTGGACCGCGACATCGAACCCGGTGACGAACCGGTAAAAATCTGCCTGCGCGGCGAAACCATCGTCGACTTCCGCAAGCAGCCCGAACATGCGCATGACCGCCACGGCGAGTCGGTCGGGTTCTTCCGGTTTTCCGCCGCCACCGCCAGCACTTTGGCCGAGCGTTGCGATTGGTACGCGGCGCGCGGGCAAACGGGGCTCGAATATGAAGAGGCCATACGCGACCTGATTCTTGCCGAGCCTGCCCGCTTCACCGCCGCCGATATTACCGAACTTCCCTGGACCGAGATCGATTTTGAAGAGGATCTCATCCGCGCCCGCGAGATCATTCTGCCCCGATTGGAGACGTGACCGTTATGCTTGCCAAAACCGCTACATCAGGCGTGCTCAGCCAGGACGCGCTGGCGCAGTTCAAGGCCTCCGGCTGGACCCTGGCGCGGGGATTTTTCACCGGTGCAGAAATCGCGGACATGTCCTGTTGGATCGACGAGTTGTTGCAAAGGCCGGAGACGCCCGGCAGGCATTGGATCTATCGTCAACCGAGTTTGCTCGACCCCACGCGGCAAGTGGTACAGCGGCTGGAGAACTTCTGTCCGCATCACGCGGCGTTCGACCGGCTGTTGCGCGACTCCCAGCTCACCAGCGCCGTTGCGCAACTTCTTGGCGGTTCCGTTATGCTGTTCAAGGAAAAGGTTAACTTCAAGGAACCGGGCGGCGCCGGATTTGAACTCCATCAGGATCAGCAGGCCGGTTGGTCTCGCTACGCGCCGCTGTTCGTCACCGCCACGATATGCATCGACCCGGCGACGCTGGAAAATGGTTGCCTGGAATTGGCGGACGGCCCGCGCACCAGCCGGCTGATCGCCGATGAATGGCGGCCGATCAACGCCGGCGAGGCGGCTGAATTATCTTTGCAACCGGTGCCGATGAAGCCCGGCGACGTGATTTTTTTTGATAGCTTCTTCCCCCACTCATCCAAGGAAAATCTGACCGGCGAGCGGCGGCGGATGCTGTTTGCCACATATAATAGCGCCAGCTACGGTGACGTGCGTGAGCAATACCACCTTGATAAACGCGCGAACTTTCCGCCCGATATCGAACGCGAGGCAGGGACGGAATATCAGTTCAGGGTTTGATAGAGGAAAGAAGCACGTCCTTGCGCCCGTGCGGGGCCTTTTGGTTTATCAAATGAGAACTGCTGCTTAGAATGATCGCGCTTTGAATTCGCTCATCGCTCGCATCGCCGATAGCTGCGGCAGGCACGGCGTGGTCACGTTGCTTGGCGCGCTGGTGCTCGCCGGGCTGAGCCTTGCCTATGCCGGCCACCATTTAAGAATGGACACCGATACGAGCCATCTGTTCAAGGCGTCGCTGCCCTGGCGGCAGGCCGATCTCGCGCAGTCGCGGGATTTTCCGCAATTCGACAATATCATTCTCGGCGTGGTGAAAGGAGCGACGCCGGAAGAAGCGCAGGAAACCGCGAAGGCTTTGGCCGCGGCCGCCAACGCCGATAAGCAACTGTTTCATGACGCGCGGGCCGAGGGCAGCGATAATTTTTTCGCGCAAGATGGCCTGCTGCTGCTGCCCACGCCACAGCTGGAGACGTTGCTGACCCAAATTATCGCGGCGCAACCGTTCCTCGGGCAGCTGGCGGCGGATCCGTCCCTGCGCGGATTGTTCAACGCGATCGGGCTGATCGCGCAGGGTGTGCAACTTGGCCAGGCCAATCTGAAAGGCTACGACCAGCCGCTTGATGCGATTACCGAGACGCTCAACAACGCCGCCGAAGGGCACCCGACGCCGCTTTCGTGGACGTCGCTGCTGGATAAGGGGCTGGAAGGTTCCACGGCGTTCGTGGTGGTGCATCCGGTTCTCAACCACGGCAAGCTGCAACAAGGCGCCGCCGCCACCGCCATGCTGAACACGATCGCGGCGCAATTGCCGGATGTGCGGCACGGCAGGGTCACGCTCGGCATCACCGGCGAGGTGCCGCTCGACGACGAGCAATTCGCCTCCCTGACGCGGGGGCTCGGGGCCACCATTGGCGTCATGCTGTTGTTGATTATCCTGTGGCTGTACCTGGCCTTACGCTCGCTGAAGATGATCCTCGCCGTGCTCGGCACGCTGGTTCTGGGGCTGATTTTCACGTTGCTGTTCGCCGCGATCGCGATCGGCACGCTGAACATGATTTCGGTGGCGTTTGCGATTTTATTTGTTGGGCTGGCGGTGGATTTCGCGATCCAGTTCTCGGTTCGCTTCCGCGACGTTGCGCACCGGCGCGGGGGGGCGGACGGTGCGCTGTATCCGGCGGCGTATCAGGTGGGCAGCCAGATCGCGCTGGCCGCCCTCGCCACGTCCTGCGGGTTCTTTGCGTTCGCGCCCACCTCGTTTCTCGGTGTCGCGGAGCTTGGGCTGATCGCCGGCGGCGGCATGATCATTGCATTTCTCTGTACGATCACCATCCTGCCGGCCGCACTTGTGCTGTTCCGCGTTAAAGCCGGCGCGGCGGAGGTGGCGCTGCCCGGCGGGAACGCCGCCGATGCCGCGTTGCGGCGGGGGCGGCGTCCGATCCTGGTCGCGCTTGCGGTGTTGGCGCTGGCGGGCGCCGGCGCCGCGGCGACGACGCGGTTCGACCCCAACCCGCTGGATACACAGGACCCGACAACGCCGGCGATGCGCACGCTGCGAAGTCTGATGGCCGACCCGGCGGCCAATCCGTTCTATGCGGATGCGATGGCCGACAACCTTGTCGACGCCCGCGCCCTGGCCAGGCAATTTGCTAACCTGCCCGGCGCCGGCACGGTAATTTCAGGCGCCACATTCGTCCCCGAGGACCAGGCGGTGAAGCTCGCGATGATCGCGCAGACGCAGCGCGTTCTGGCGCCCACCTTGTTCGCCGTGCCGGATCCCGTGCCGCCGCACGTGGCGGATTTTCGTGCCGGGCTGAACGCGGCGCTGGCCGAGATCAATACCGCGGCGCCGAAGCTGCCGCCTGATTCCGTATTGCTTCGTATCGGCGCCGCGATGCGGAAGTTGCAGAGCGCCCCCGATGCCGCGCTCACGAACGCGAACGAGGCGGTCACGCGATTTCTGCCGGCGGAACTTGGCGCGTTGAACACGTCTCTGAACGCGGCGGAGATCACCCCGGCTAATCTGCCGCCGGCGGTGAAGGATGACTGGTTCACGCCGGCGGGAGAGGTTCTGGTGAAAGTGACGCCCATCAACTCCGCGGCGGATTCGGCCGGGATGGCGCGGTTCGTGCGCGCGGTTCAGCAGATAGACCCCCAAGCGGGCGGCCCGGCGGTCACCACGCTGGCTTCGGCCAATACGGTTCTGGCCGCGTTCCGCACCGCCTCCGTGCTTGCCGTTATCGCGATTCTGGCAATTTTGCTGCTGGTGTTCCGCAACCTGCGCGACGCCGCTTTGGTGATGTCGGCTCTTGGACTTTCCGGGCTGCTGACCGCGCTATTTGTCAAACTTCTCGGCGTGGAGTTAAACTTCGCGAACATCATCGCGCTGCCCTTGCTGCTGGGGGTCGGCGTGTCGTTTAACGTGTATTTTGTGATGAACTGGCGCGCCGGTACACGCGCATTTCTCGGATCAGCGACGGCGCGCGCGATCCTGTTCTCCGCGCTGACGACCGGCACGGCCTTCGGCTCGCTGGCGGCTTCCAGTGACCGCGGCATGTCCAGCCTCGGCGACATGCTGTTGCTGAGTCTGGCGGCGGTGCTGGTGGCGACGTTTATTTATCTTCCCGCGCTGCTGTTCGGCACCAAACATCCGGTAAGTGGGTCTTGAAGCGCGGCCACGTACCCTGCCGCCCGATCCGCGGACCTCTTCTGCTTATTGTGCCTGAACAGTCCCGCCGGACAAGGCGGCGATTTTTGCTTTCAGGGCCGTAATGAGAGGCGAAGCGTCGCCCGCTTGCACGAAGCTACTGAAGTCCGAAGACTGCACGCCGACATTGCTGATCGTGCCTTTCAGCAGAACGTCGGTCGCTTGCCAGCCGGCATCGCCCTTCGTCATCACGTAATCAAGCCGCGTGAGGGACTGGCCGCTGGTGTCCAGAATCTCAGTCTCGACCACCTTCAGCGCGCCGATGTCGCGCTCGGCCGGAAGCACCACGATCTTCTGGCCGCTATAGCTGTTGAAGCCGTTGACATAGCTGGCGACGGTAAATTGTTTGAACAGGCCGGAGAGCTCCGCCTGCTGCGCGGCAGGGATCGTCGGCCATAACAGCCCCACGGTCTCCTGCAACAGGATCGGAAAGTTGAAGGTCGATTCAACCACCGGCGCCAGCGCTGCGTAACGCGCCTGAAAACCGGTGTTCGATGAGCCTGCCTTCATCGTGGCAAGCAATGCGACATTCAGCGCTTGGATCGGCGCCTGCTCCGGCGTAGCCGCCCAACCAAATCCCGGCGTTACCGCTGCGACCGCCGCAATGAAGATGACGCGCAAACTGTTCATGCTCTTGCGATTTATGAGGTAACTCGGCTGTTCTGTCCATCGCGCACCAGCATTCAGGCTTATTGTCTCCCACGGCTTTATGGCTCTGGACATCCAGCCCTGCCTTAATAAGCTCTACCTCGCAGCCAAGGGGGCATCATGGACTACCCGCCGTCGCCAAACGACATTCCGCGCAACTGCACGTTCGACCCCGATGACTGGCGGATCCTTGCCCGCAGCTGGTTTCCGGTCGCGGTCGCCGAGCAGGTCGGCCCCGGCCCCATGGGCGCAATGCTGCTCGACCAGCCGCTGGTGCTTTATCGCAGCGGTGCGGAACTCGTGGTGGCGGATGATTTATGCCCGCATCGCGGCGTGCCGCTCAGCATGGGGTCGCGGGATGGGGAGGGGATACGGTGCGTCTATCACGGCTTGCATTTCGGCGCGCAGGGGCGCTGCGACCATGTGCCGGCCAACCCGGACATGCGCATCCCGGACCGGCTGCACTTAAAAACCTATCCCGCCGTGCAGAAATACGGTCTGGTCTGGACCAGGCTACGGCCGCCGCCGGCGGAGCCGGTCCCGCCGCTCTATGAAATCCCGAACATGCCGCATTGGGATGATGAGGATTTCCAGCAAATCAACTGTCCCAGCATTGACATCGCCGGTTTTGCCGGGCGGCAGGTCGAAGGATTTATTGACGTCGCGCATTTCGGTTTCGTGCATCTGGACACGTTCGGCGATCCGACGAACACCCGCGTGCCGTCTTACGTGCCGGTGACGAACGAGGTGGGGTTCAGCGTCGATTACCGCAGTTCGGTGGCGAATTACGCTATCGGCCACGCGCCGGAAACCGCCAAGGATTTCGAGTGGCTGCGGCATTTCGACGTGCATTTGCCGTTTACCGCCTCGATCACCGTGCATTTTCCCGAGGGCGGCCGGCTGGTGGTGATGAATTGCGCCTCGCCCGTTTCCTCCCGCATGACGCGGATGTTCGCGCCGATCGCGCGCAACTTCGACAAGCATATTCCGGTGGCGGCGGTGCATGAATTCAACCGCCGGGTGTTCGAGGAAGACCGGCGCGTGGTCGAGGCGCAAAAGCCGGAATTTCTGCCGCTGGACCCGGTGATGGAGGCGCATATTGCCGCGGACAGAAGCTCGTTCGCGTATCGCAAGGGGCTGCGCAACATGGGATTCAGCCCGGTGTTCGCGGCGTGATCGGCCGTCAGCCGGCCGGCACGGGCCGCGCGCGCTGATTGTATAAAAGTTTTGCCCGGCGCTCGGCCTCTTCCGGCGGCAGCGACGCCGCGTCACCGCCGAAATCCTTGCCGACCGCGAGGCCGCGCCGCACCGCCGGGCGCTCGCTGAGTTCGTCGAACCAGCGCTTGAAGTACGAAAATTCCTCGATGTCCTGATCCTGGCCTTGCCAGTTTACGGTCCAGGGATAGGAGATCATGTCGGCAATCGTATAGGTATCGCCCGCCAGGTACCGCCGGTCGTAAAGCCGGTTGTTCAGTACGCCGTAGAGACGGTTGGTCTCGTCGGAAAACCGCCTCACGGCGTAGCTCTGGTCGCCTTTGGTATCACCGAGACGCTTGAAGTGGCCGAATTCGCCATTCTTGGGACCCTGATTGGCCATCTGCCAGATCACCCACTGCACGACCTCATATTTTTCCGGCTTCGTCTGCGGCCAGAACTTGCCGCTTTTCTCCGCCAGGTAAAACAAGATCGCGCCGGATTCGAACACGCTGACCGGGCCGCCGCCGCCCAGAGGTTCATCGTCGACCAGTAACGGCATGCGCGTGTTCGGATTGAGCTTTGGAAAATCGCCTTCGAACTGATCGCCGCGGCCGATATCGCACGGCACGATCCTGTACGGCAGTTCCGCTTCTTCCAAAAAGATCGTCACCTTCTTGCCGTTCGGCGTTGGCCAGTAATGCAGATGCAGTGTCATCGGTTTCCTTGAATGTTCAGCCGGCTCTGGTGGGGCGCGTTAGAGCAATGTGGCTTGAAGTTGAATCGCGAAGCAATTCAACTGAGCCATAAAATTGCTCGCCAGAACAAGAGTAGAGCGTGATGAGTGCTAGCTCATCATGCTCTAGTACAGCCCGCCAAGCGATTTATCGATGTTGACCGGCGGCGCCGGGCTGGCCGTTCCAGCCTGTTGCGTGGCGCCCGCTTGCGTGACGGCCGGCGCCACGCTGTCGTCGGCGCTCCCGGAAGCAGGCTGGCCGGCGAGCAGGCTTTCATTGGATTGCAGGCCCGGCGTCTGGCCGGATTTGAACGCCTCCGTCACCGCGCCGGTCTGTTGCAGGCTCACGCCGTCCGGCACCGGAAAGTCCAGCGCCGGCTGGTCGGCGAGTGCGACCTTCATGAACTCGTTCCAGATCGGCCCGCAGACATTGCCGCCGGTTTCGTCCTTGCCGAGGCTCTGCGGCTTGTCGAAACCCATCCAGCAGCCGGCGAGACGGCCGGGCGTGAAGCCGATGAACCAGGCGTCGTTGAAGTTGTTGGTGGTGCCGGTCTTGCCCGCCACCGGCTGCGTGATGCCCACCACCGCCGGGGTGCCGGTGCCGCGCAGCACCACGCCCTTCATCATGGTGATGATCTGGAACACGCTGGCCGGGTCCGCCAGCTGCGCGCCGGATTGTCCCAGCTGCGGCGGCTGCGTCGGGTCGCCGGCGGCGCAGTTGTCGCAGGTCTGGTTCGGCGCCTGATAGATCACCTGCCCATCGGGGTTGGTGACGCTGTCGATCAGGCTGGGCGCGACCTGCCGCCCGTACTCGTCGAGTGCCGCGTAAGCCGCCGTCATCCGCCACACGGTGGTACCCACCGCGCCGATCGCGGAGGGGTAATACAACGGCATCGGATCGACGACGCCGAAGCCCTCGACGTTCTTCGCGATGTTCTGCAGGCCGACCTGGCGCGCCAGGTGCAGGGTGGCGAGGTTCAGCGACTGCTCGAGCGCGTGATAGACCGGCACCGGACCCTGGAAATTCTCCTCGTAATTGCCGGGCCGGTATATGGTGCCGTCCGCCAGCTGCTGGGTGAATGGCGCGTCCAGCACCGACGCGTCGGGCTGGATGCCTTCCTGCATCGCGGTCAGGTACACGAACGGCTTGATGCTGGAGCCCGGCTGGCGCTGCGCCTGCACCGCCCGGTTATAAGAGCTGATATCATGGCTCCAGCCGCCGACCATGGCGAGGATACGGCCGGTGCGCGGGTCCATGCAGATCAGCGCGCCCTGGATGTCAGGGATTTGCTTCAGCAACAGGCCGTGCTTGCCGGCGCCGCCTTCCGCCACCATCACGATGTCGCCCGCGTGCAGCGGGTCGCCGCCCCCCGCCGGCCGCGCCCAGCTGTTGCCGGCGACATTGAGAGGACCGACGCGGCTTGAGTCGCCGGCGGTGGCATCATCGCCCAAATATCCCAGCCGCGCCGCGCCCTCCGCATCGCTGATCACGATCGCAAGGTGCCAGTCCCGCCGCATCCCCGGCGGGTTCGCCTGCTTGCCCAAATCCTGGCGCCAGTTTTGCGCCAGCGCCGGGTCGTCCACATGAGCGATCAGCCCATGCCAGCCGCTATAGGCGTGGTCGTAATGCTCCAGCCCGTCGCGCACCGCGGTCTCCGCGGCGGCTTGCAGCACCGGGTCCAGGCTGGTGTGCACGATCATCCCGCCTTGTTCGACGGCGGTGTCGCCGAAGCGCTGCGTCAGCTCGGCGCGCACGGCATCCGCGAAGTACCCGGCGTCCGGCACCGTGAAGGCCGGCCCGCCGGCATGCGGCAGCAGCGGCTCGGCGGTGGCGCTCCGCGCCTGCGCCGCGCTGATCGCGCCGTCCGCCAGCATGCGCTGGATCACGAAGTCGCGCCGGTCCAGCGCCTGTTGCGGATGCAGGAACGGATCATATGTCGTCGGCGCCTTCGGGAGCGAAGCCAGCGAAGCGGCCTGCGCGATGTCGAGCTGGCTCAGCGGCTTGTCGAAATACGCCTGCGCGGCGGCCGCGACGCCATAGGAGTTATTGCCGAGGTAGATTTCGTTCAGATACAGCGCCAGGATCTGCTGCTTGGTCATCACCTGCTCGACCCGGAGCGCCAGAATCGCTTCCTTGATTTTCGCGCCGAAGGTGATGCGGTTGTCGAGCAGCATGTTCTTCACCACCTGCTCGGTGATGGTGGAGGCGCCGAGCGGGCGGTGGCCGGAGCCGAGGCGCGAGATGTCGACGATCGAGGCGCGCAGGATCGCCAGCGGGTTGATGCCCGGATGCACCCAGAACAGCCGGTCCTCGGCGGAGACGAAAGCCTGCCCGACGATCGGCGGAATTTGCGCGTACGGCACGTAGATGCGGTGCTGGTCCGCCAGTTCGGCGACCAGCTGGTAGTTGTCGGCGTAGACGCGGCTTTCCAGCGGTGGCTTGTAGGTCTTCAGCGAATCGACACCCGGCAGCCCGGCGCTGAACACGATGAAGCCGAGCACCGCGACCGCCGCCACCGCAAGGATGCCGAGAAACACCACGCGGTAAAAGCTGGCGACCAGGAACACCGGCAGGAAGCGCCAGAACCGGAACGGGCGGCGGGGGCGGCGCGGGCCTTGTGGGCCTTCGGGCGGCTTGGCGCGCGCTGTCTTCGGACGATCTTCTTTAGGCCGGGAGGTCGCGGAAGGCCGGGGGCCGGCGCTGAAAGGTTCGTTCGGGTCGGACATGGCGGCCTTTTAGCATCAGCCCCTCGCAGCCGCCATCAGCACCAAGAGTCTCAGCCGGCGACGCGGATGCCGCGGTCGTTGGCGAAGTACAGGTCGATGGCGTGGGTGAGGCGGGCTGCCATCAGGTTGCGGTGGGCGGGGCTGGTGAGCAGCCGCTCATCCAATGGGTTGGTTAGGCAGCCCATTTCCAACAATGTGCTGGGCGTGGATGGGTCGCGCAGGACGGCGAAATTGGCGCTGCGGCCGGGATCCGGCAGCATCGGCACCACGCCGGTGAACGCGGCCTGGATGTCCTGCGCCAGCGTGGCGGAGCCGATCCGGGTGGCGCGGGTCTCCAGGCTGGCGAGGATGTCGGCCACCTGCGGCGAGACGTTTTTCACGCCGCTGGCCCCGAAGCGGTCGGCGCTGTTCTCATCCGACGCAACCGAGGCGGCCAGACCGTCGGACGCCTGGCTCGATAGCGTGAACACGCTGGCGCCGCGCAGATCGGGCGTCGGCAGGTGGTCGCAATGCAAAGCCAGGAACAGCGCGGCCCCGGCGCCGACCGCGGCGGCAACCCGGCCTTCAAGCGTGACGAAAACGTCCCGCGCGCGGGTCATCCGCACGCGATAGCGGCCGGTGGCGCTCAAGGCGCGGTGCAGGGCGAGGCCGCTGGCGAGTGTGATGTCCTTCTCGAACACCCCGTCCGGCGCGATCGCGCCGGGGTCGTGGCCGCCATGGCCGGGGTCGATCATCACCAACGGCGGGGTGGATGTCAGGCGCGCCGGCGCGGCGTGCCCCGCCAGCACGGCGGCGCCGAGACCGGCAGCGATCCGCCCGAAGCCCCGCCGCCCGACGCTGCAAAAGCCGCACATAATGCCCCAGTTACCACGAAGGTTGCGGTTTTGGCTATGACTTATTGGAATCATGGCGTTTGCGGCCAGGCGGTGCGAAGTCATCAAGAATTATTGAATCAAGTCGCTCCCTTGCTGCCGGGGGCGGCGTTCGGCTATAGGGTGCCGCAACGGAGTGTAGCTCAGCCTGGTTAGAGTACTGTGTTCGGAACGCAGGGGCCGGAGGTTCAAATCCTCTCACTCCGACCAAAAACTTGTTCTGTCGGCCATCTGACGCGGCTGTCCGCGCTGCCGGGCGCCCGGCCAAGGTGCTCGCGTACACAACCTACGCTCCGCGCCGGTTCTCGACAGCCGCCCCAGCTGACTCACCAGAGCGAATTTGCGAACGACCTCTACGGCCAGCAGGCTATAGGAGTACCCCTTTCCGGCGGCTTCGGATCGCGTTATGAGCGATTAAGACGTTAAAAACGGGGGATACGATGTCGGCAGTGGTGGGCGAGAACCTGACGCGGGCGCGCAATGCCGTGATCGCGGCATTTCTAAGCTGGACGCTCGACGCTTTCGACTACTTTATCCTCATTCTGACCTTCGACGATGTCGCTAAGTCCTTCGGCGTGAAGGAAGTCTCGATTACGTTTGCGGTGACGCTGACCTTGGCAACGCGGGCTGTCGGCGCGTTCATCTTTGGCCGCTTGGCCGATAAATACGGGCGCAAGCCGATCTTGATGTTGGTCGTGCTGCTCTATTCGTTCTTTGAACTGGCCAGCGGCTTCGCATGGTCCTTCGCATCCTTCCTGATCATCCGCACTCTGTTCGGCATAGCGATGGGCGGCGAATGGGGCGTGGGCAGTTCGCTGGCAATGGAGACGATCCCGGACCGCTGGCGCGGTTGGGTCTCCGGCCTGCTTCAAGCCGGCTACCCGCTCGGTTTCTTTCTCGCGACACTCCTCTTTGGCTTTGGCTTTCAGTACCTCGGCTGGCGCGGCATGTTTTTTGTCGGCGCCGTCCCCGCTTTGCTGATCTTCTTTATCAATGCCAGTGTCGATGAAAGCCCTGCATTCCAGAAGATCAAGGTCGGGCCCCGCGCGTCGATCTGGAGCATCCTGCAGAAAAACGGCAAACTTGCAGTATATGCCGTGGTCATGATGGCCGCCTTCAACTTCTTTTCGCACGGCACGCAAGACATCTATAAATCCTTTCTGGGCAAGCAACTGCATTTCACGCACTACCAGATCACCTCGATCGTTCTCATCTTCAACGTCGGCGCTATGTTGGGCGGCGTGGTGTTTGGATTGTTAAGTCAGCGCATCGGCCGCCGCTGGGCGATCGGCCTAGCATGCGTCCTCTCTTTGTTTGTCCTGTACTTCTGGACACATGGCACAACGCCGGTCGCCATCGCGATCGCCGCGTTCGTCATGCAGTTCGCAGTACAGGGAGCTTGGGGTGTCGTTCCGGTGCATTTGAACGAGCTTTCGCCTTCGGAGATCCGCGGCACCTTTCCGGGCTTCGTGTATCAGCTCGGCAACTTCGTCGCCTCGGTCAACCTGCCGATCCAGGCGACCATTGCGGTCCGGACTGGCGGCAATTATGGCCTTGCGCTGTCGCTGGTCGCGGGCTCGGTGGCAATCGTCCTGATCGTGCTGATGATCTTCGGCCCGGAAGCGCGCAACGTTTCGATGTCGCGCAAGGAAGGGGTTGGCGAGCCGATCACGGTGGGGACCGGCACGGCCTCCGGGATTTTGACGACTTAGCTTCGGTGGGCGTCCAGGAAGCCTTTTAGTTCGGCGAAGTAAGGCTCCGGCTCTTCCCAAAACGGCAGATGCGAGCTGTTCGGGAACACTTTGATCCGGCTGTCCGGCAAATTCTGGTGGATCAGCCGCGAACAGGCTGGCGTCAGTTCGTCGTGCAGCCCGCACATGATGAGCGCCGGCTGCGTGATGTGGTGCAGTTGTGCCGTGCGGACCCAGTCCTTGATGCTGCCGGTGTAGCAGAACTCGTTCGGCCCCTGGATCGCCTTATACGGCCCCATGTTCCAATCGCCGAGCGAACGATTCACCGCCTCCGGCCAGGCTTGTAACCGGCACACATGGCGGTAGTTCAGCACGTCGATCGCGCCCTTGTACTCCGGATGTTCGATGGTGCCCTCCGCCTCGTGCCGCTGCATCATCGCGATGGTCTCCGAGCCGAGCGCGCCGCGCAGGCGTTCCAGCTCGCCCACCAGATGCGGAATATCGGCGGCGCCGTTCGCAAGGATGATGGTCTTGAACGCCGCCGGATGCATCAGCGCGTACTCGATCCCCAGCCAGGTGCCCCAGGACTGCCCCAGCAGATGCACCACGCCCAGCCCCAGCGCGGTCCGCACAATCTCCACCTCCTCAACATACCGATCCAGCGTCCACAACGCCGCATCCTCCGGCCGGTCCGACGCGCCGCAGCCGAGTTGGTCAAAACACACCACCCGATAACCATCATCAGCCAGCCGGGAATGCGCATCCCGCACATAATCGCACGGCAGGCCCGGCCCGCCGTTGAGGCAAAACAACACCTCGTCGCCACTGCCAAAACTATACGTGACCACCTCATAACCATGCACGGCAACACGGCGGATTTCATCAGCGGGGCGATACGTCATGCGCGGTCCTCATAGGCAAAAGAAGCAGCGCTTTTTAAAAAAAGCGCGCAAAAACTATTGTTACTCTGGGCCGAGGGCGTTGGCGCCGCCACAGGCACCGACCTAGAAATCAAAGTTTTTTGCTTACGGGGCGCGCAGCCTTTTTGTCCACAAAAGAACCGCTCCTTCCTCAAATATTCACCAGATGCGCGATCTCCGCCGCCGTCTCTTCGCGTGTGCTGCCTTCGCGCACGATCTGGCCGCGTTGCATGACGTGGTAGCGTTCGGCGAAGGACCAGGCGAACTCCAAATATTGTTCGACGATCACGATGGTCACGCCGAGTTCGGTGCGGATGCGGCGCAGGGCCTGCTCGATTTGTTTGACGACGGAGGGCTGGATGCCTTCAGTCGGTTCGTCGAGCAGGAGCAGGGAAGGCTGGCCAGCCAGCGCACGGCCGACGGCGAGTTGCTGTTGTTCGCCGCCGGAAAGCAGCCCGGCCTTGCGGTTGCGGATCTGCGTGAGTTTTGGGAACAGGTCGAAGATGTGCTCGGCGATCCCAGATTGGCTCAGGCCCTTGCGGCCGGACAGGGCGGCGAGGCCGACAGTGAGGTTTTCCATCACCGAAAGCTGCGGAAATACGTGGCGCCCCTGCGGCACATAACCAATTCCGGCGCGGGCGCGCCCATGCGCCGGCGCGGCGGAGACATCGTTGCCGGCGAAGGTGATCTTGCCGCCCGTCAGTTTCTGCACGCCGACGATGGTGTTCAGCAGCGTGGTTTTGCCGACGCCGTTGCGGCCGATCAGCGCGATCGCGCTGCCCTGCGCGATGTCCATGTCGATATCCCACAGCACCTTGCTCTGGCCGTAGGCAGAGCTAACTTTGTCGAGTTTCAGCAGCGTGGTCATGCGGTGAACCCTTCCGCTTCGGCGAGCGCCGGGTCATCATCCGCGCGGCCAAGGTAGACCGCCGTCACTTCCGGATCGGCGCGAATTTCCGCGACTGTGCCTTCTTTCAAGATCTGACCCTGGTGCAGCACCGTGACGTAGCCGTTCAGCGCTTCCACGAACGACATGTCATGGTCGATCACCAGCACGGCGTGGCGGCCGAGCAGCGAGAGGATCAGGTCCGCGGTGCGCTGCGTGTCCTGCGGGCCCATGCCCGCGGTCGGTTCGTCGAGGAGCAACAAATCGGCGTCGGTGGCGACGACCATGCCGATCTCCAGCCATTGTTTTTCACCATGCGCCAGGTCCGCGGCGATCACATCGCGGCGGTCTACCAGCCCGATTTTCTGCAGGATGGCTTCGGCGGCGGCCTGTTCCGCGGGCGGCGTTTTGGTGCCGAAGGATTTCCACCAGCTGCGATCCCGCCGTGAAGCCACAGCCAAGTTCTGCATCACCGTCAGCGTCGGCAGCACGCCGGGCGTCTGGAATTTGCGGCAGATGCCGCGCCGGACGATCTCCTGTTCCGGCAATTTTGTGATCGGCTGGTCCTTAAAAATAATGGCGCCGGCGGTGGGACGGACGCGGCCGCAGATGGTGTCGCACAAAGTGGATTTGCCGGCGCCGTTCGGGCCGATGAGAATGCGTAAGCTGCCCGGCGACAGCGACAGGCTGACATTGGTCAGCGCCTTGAAGCCGTCGAAGTCTACGGTGACGTTTTCCATGCGCAAGATCGGCGCGGGAATGGCGTTCATTCCGCGGTGCTCAGGCGGCGGCGGGAGATGATCCGGCGCATCACCCGCTCCTCGCCGCTGCCGGGGCGGAACAGGCCGGCGATGCCGTTCGGCAGAAAGCTGACCGAGAGGATGAACAGCGCGCCGAGGCCGTACAGCCACAGCGAGGGCAGCGCGCTGCTGATCTGGTCCTGCGCGAAGTTAACCAGCAACGTGCCGGCGATCGCGCCCCACAGAATGTTGCGGCCGCCGATCGCCACCCAGATCACCATGCCGATGGATGGCACCACGCCGACCAGCGCCGGCGACATCACACCGGCGTGCAGCGTGTAAAACGCGCCGCCGATGCCGGCCAGTGCGCCGGCAATGCTGAACGCCACGACTTTGTACGGCACCGGATTATGGCCGAGGAAACGCACGCGGTTCTCGCCGTCCCGCGTGGCGCGCAGCAGCACGCCGAAGCGCGAAGCCAGCAGCCATTGCAGGAACAAAAAGGTGGCGACCACGAAGCCGAAGGTGACCCAATAGATCATCCGTGCTGCGCCATTGGTGGTGATGTCATAGCCAAACAGCGTCGAAAAATCGGTCAGGCCGTTAAAGCCGCCGGTATAGGCCTGCTGGCTGATCAGCAGGGTGGAAAACGCCAGCGCCAGTGCCTGGGTGATCAGCGCGAAATATACCCCGCCGACGCGCCGGCGGAACACCAGCCAGGAAAACGCCGCGGCAAACAGCCCCGGCACCAGCACCACACAGGCGAGCGCGAAAACAGGATTCGCGAACGGCTTCCAAAGACCGGGCAAAGCTGCGACGCCGCTCCACACCATGAAGTCGGGCATGTCGCCATTGGCGAGGTTCAGGCCCTCCAGCTTCAGATGCATCGCCAGCGCGTAGCCGCCGAGGCCGAAGAACACGCCCTGGCCGAGGCTCAAAATGCCCGCCTCGCCCCAGGTAAGCATGATGCCCATCGCGAGGATGGAGAGTGCCAGGAAACGGCCCAGCAGCGAGAGCTCATAGGCCGAGATGATCCAAGGCGCCGCGATGCCGAGGATGATGACGATGACGCCGATAATGCGTTTCGTGTTCATGAGCTCAGCCTTCCAGCGCGCGGGAGCGCACGGTGATCACGCCTTGCGGGCGGAACTGGATGAACAGAATGACGAACACCAGCAACAGCACCTGCGCGACGCTGACGTCGACGAAAATCTCGATCAGCGCGGTGAACAGCCCGATCATGATGGAGGCGATGGTGGTGCCGACCAGGCTGCCGAGCCCGCCCAGAATCACCACGAGAAACGCCGGCACGATGTAGCTCTGCCCGACGCTCGGCGTCACCGGCCCCAGCAGCGCCAGGATGACGCCGGCGAGACCGGCGATGCCGGTGCCGAGCGAGAATACCAGCAGGTCGATCTGCCGCGCGTTCACGCCCATCGCTGCGGCGGTGGCGCGGTCCTGGTTGACCGCGCGCACATACAGGCCAAGCCGGGTTTTGTTCAGCAGCAGCGCGATGCCGCCAAGCACCAGCGCGGCGACCAACAGAATGAACAGCCGTGTATCCGGCAGGTCCAGCCCCGTCAGCGGCCCGGAATGGATGGAGACGGTGTGGTTCAGCCAGGTCGGCGCGGTGACCTCCACGCCGATCGCGCCGAACAGGTTGCGCGCCGCCTGCTGCATGATCAGGCTGGCGCCCCAGGTGGCCAGCAACGTGTCGAGCGGCCGGGCGGAGAGGCGGTGGATGACGGTGAATTCCAGCACCGCGCCCAGTAAAGCCGCGCCGGCAAAGGCGACCGGCATGGCGACGATGATGCCGAGCGGGCCGGGCACCACCTGCAGCGTGAGGTAGGCCAGGTAGCCGCCCAGCATCAGCATCTCGCCATGCGCCATGTTGATCACGCGCATGAGGCCGAAGCTGAGCGCCAGGCCGAGCGCGGCCAGCACGAACAGCGAGGCGACGGAGAAACCGTTAAAGACTTGGCCGAGAAGAAATGCCGACTCGTTCATGCAAAGCCTTCAAGGTGGAAGACGTGGATGCCGGCCTGCGCCGGCATGACGAGGTGGTTCAGCCGCCAGTGTGTCATCTGACGACTGACAACTGACAACTGACAACTGACGACTGACAACTGCTAATGCAGCTTGCAGCTCTTGCCGGGGAAGGCGAGGGCGTCATACGGCGCTGGCTGGATCGGGCCGCTGGAGGTCCAGATGATCTTGAACTGGCCGTCCGGCTGCAGCTCGCCGATATAGCCGGTCTGCACCATGCTCTGGTCGGCGGCGAACTTCACGTCGCCGAGCGGGCTCGGCATGAAGCCGAGCGTCACCGCGGCGTCGCGCACTTTCGTCGGGTCGAAGCTGCCGGCCTTCTTCACCGCGGCGGCCCAGGCGTAAACATCGACATAGCCGTGCACCATCGGGTCATCCACCACTGACTCCGCGCCGTATTTGGCTTTGTACGCTGCGACGAAGTCGGAATTATCCGCACCGGGCAGGCTCTGGTAATAATTCCAGGAGGTGTAGCTGCCGGCCAAAAGGCTTGGCCCCATCGCCTTGGCTTCCGGCTCCGCGATCGAGAAGCTCATCACCGGCAGCTTGTCCGGCGTCATGCCGGCGGCGGCGGCCTGTTTGAAGAACGAGACGTTTGAGTCGCCGTTCAGCGTGTTGATGATGATGTCCGGCTTGGTCTGCTGGATCTCCGCGATGATCGAGCTGAAATCGGTGCCGCCCAGCGGCACGTATTCCTCGCCGGCGAGCTTCATGCCGTCATGCGCGATGTGCTTCTTCAGGATCAGGTTGGCGGTGCGGGGATAAACGTAATCCGAGCCGAGCAGGAAGTAGCTCTTGTAGCCCTTGCCCTCGGCCCAGGTGAGCGCCGGCAGCGCCTGCTGGTTCGGCTGCGCGCCGGAATACATGATGTTGGGCGAGCACTCATTGCCCTCGAACTGCACCGGATACCATAGCAGGCTGTGGAACTTCTGGAACACCGGCAGCATCGCCTTGCGGCTCGCCGAGGTCCAGCCGCCGAACACAGTGACGACCTTGTCGTCCTCGATCAGCTTCGTGGCCTTCTGCGCGAAAGTGGAGGGATCGGAGGCGCCGTCCTCATTCACCGGCACGATCGTCTTGCCCAGCACGCCGCCCTTTGCGTTGATCTGGTCGATCGCCAGCAGCTCCGCGTCCTGCAGCGGCACTTCGGAAATCGCCATAGTGCCGCTGAGCGACTGCAGCACGCCGACTTTCACGGTGTCCGCCTGCGCGGTGGCGGCGTGCGTCAGCATGGTCGCGGCGAGCAAGCTGGCGGCGAGGCCAAGTTTTTTCATAGATCAAGTCTCCCAGAGGGCGGTTGTCCGCCGGTGATGAACGGGGAAACTAGAGGTTAAGGAAAGGTTGCCTATGCGCCATTTGACGTAGGTGCGGCTCGAGGCTTCCGGCGGCCGCGGCTGGGAAGCTTCGGTCGCCGGTGGACCAGTTACATCCCGGCGCCGCCGGAGACCAATAGCGACTCGCCGGTGATCCAGCTTGCATCTTCGGAGGCAATGAACGCCACGGAGGCCGCGACATCCGCGGGCTGGCCGGTGCGCGCGAGCGGCGTCTGCGTCAGCGCCCAGGCCTCGAAATCTCCGCCGACCAACCCGGCCGCGTGCGTCCCTTCGGTTATAACGAAACCCGGATTAACGCCGTTAACCCGTATCTTCCGATCGGCAAATTCCTTCGCCAGCGACTTGGTGATCGAGTCGACGGCGCCCTTCGTGCCGCTATAGACCGCTAAAGCGGGCGGCCCGCTCGTGCTTACCACCGAGCTGATGTTCACAATGCTGCCGCCGGCGGCAGGGAATAGCGGGAGCGCCGTCTTGATCACCATTAGCAGGCCGAGCACGTTGGTCTGGAATTGCCGGTTGAACTCGGCGACGGAAAGCTCTTCGATCGGCGCCTGCCCGTAGACGCCGGCATTGTTCACAAGCACATCGACGCGGCCATAGGCTTTGCGAACCTCGTCAAAAAGCCGCACGACGTCACTTTCAATCGCAACGCTTCCGCCGATGGCAACCGCCTTGCCGCCGGCCCGCACGATCTCATCCACAACCTGATCCGCGCCGTCCTTGCTCGAAGCGTAATTGACGACGACCGATGCCCCCTCCGCAGCCAGCCGTTTCGCGATGCCGGCGCCGATGCCTTTGGAAGCGCCGGTGACGACGGCGATCTTGTCGGTAAATCTTGCCATACGATTCTCGATTCATCATTACTTGGAGTAGATGCTCCAGTAACTTTCATGTGGCTTGACGTCGGCCGGCTCACAAGGCCGTGGCGCGTCCCGACGCAAAAGGGCGGGACCCTCCCGGATCCCGCCCTTGCGTCTTCGCTGTTCTTCCGCCGCTTTTACATCAGGTCAAAGCGGTCGGCGTTCATGACCTTGTTCCAAGCAGATACGAAGTCCTTCACGAACTTCTCCTGCGAGTCCGAGCAGGCATACACCTCAGCGAGCGCCCGCAGTTCCGAATGCGAGCCGAAGATCAGGTCAACGCGTGTGGCGCTCCATTTCTCCTCCTTGGTTTTGCGGTCTCTGCCGATATACACGCTGTCGGTGCTCCCGGCCTCCCACTCCGTTCCCATGTCCAGCAGGTTGACGAAGAAGTCGTTCGTCAGCTTGCCGACGTCGCGGGTGAACACGCCGTGCGCCGATCCGCCGGCATTGGCGCCCAGCACGCGCAGGCCGCCGACCAGCACCGTCATCTCCGGACCGGTCAGCATCAGCAGCTGCGCGCGATCCACCAGGGCTTCCTCGGGCGCCATGAACTGCGGGCCGTTCCGCCGGTAATTGCGAAAGCCGTCGGAAATCGGCTTCAGCGGCGCAAAGGACTCCGCGTCCGTCTGTTCGGCCGAGGCATCCATGCGCCCGGGCGTGAAGGGCACGTCCACCGGCGTCCCGGCATCCTTGGCAGCCTTTTCCACCGCCGCGTTGCCGCCGAGGACGATCAGATCGGCGAGCGAAACGCGTTTGCCGCCGGCGCTCGCGTTGAACTCGGTCTGGATCGCTTCGAGCTTCTGCAGCGTGCTCGCCAGCTCCGCCGGGTTATTGACCTCCCAATCCTTCTGCGGCGCCAGGCGGATGCGGGCGCCATTGGCGCCGCCCCGCTTGTCCGAACCGCGGAAGGTCGATGCCGAGGCCCAGGCCGTGGCGACCAGCTGCGAGACCGACAAGCCGGAGTCGAGGATCTTACCCTTCAGCGCTGCGATATCCTGCGCGTCGATCAAGGCATGGTCGACCAGTGGAATCCGGTCCTGCCAGATCAGCGGCTCCTGCGGCACGAGCGGGCCGAGATAGCGCTGGATCGGTCCCATGTCGCGATGGGTGAGCTTGAACCAAGCGCGGGCGAAAGCGTCCGCGAATTCTTCCGGATGTTCATGAAAGCGCCGGGAGATTTTTTCATAAGCCGGGTCGAAGCGCATCGAGAGGTCGGTGGTCAGCATCGTCGGCACGCGCTTCTTGGCAGGGTCGTGCGCGTCAGGGATCGTGGCCTCGGCATTTTTCGCTTGCCACTGCTTGGCGCCGCCTGGGCTTGTCGTCAGCTCCCACTCAAAATTGAACAGGTTTTCGAAATAGTGATTGCTCCATTGGGTCGGCGTCTGGCTCCAGGTCACTTCCAGGCCGGCGGTGATGGCATCCGCGCCATGACCCGTGCCATGCTTGCTCCGCCAGCCAAGGCCCTGATCCTCAACCACGGAACCTTCCGGCTCCGGGCCGACGAATGACGGATCGCCCGCGCCATGCGTCTTGCCGAAGGTATGGCCGCCGGCGATCAGCGCCACCGTCTCCTCGTCGTTCATCGCCATGCGCGCGAACGTCTCGCGGATGTCGCGGGCCGCGGCGACCGGGTCGGGGTTGCCGTTCGGGCCCTCCGGGTTGACGTAGATCAGCCCCAGCTGCACCGCGCCCAGCTGCTCGTGCAGCTGGCGTTCGCCGCTGTAGCGTTCATCGCCCAACCAGGTTCCCTCCGGACCCCAAAACAGCTCCTCGGGTTCCCAGGTGTCCGCCCGGCCGCCGGCGAAGCCGAAGGTTTTGAAGCCCATCGATTCCAGGGCGACGTTGCCGGTGAGCACGAACAGGTCGGCCCAGGAAAGTTTCTGGCCGTATTTCTGCTTGATCGGCCAGAGCAGGCGGCGTGCCTTGTCCAGGTTCGCGTTGTCCGGCCAACTGTTCAGCGGCGCAAAACGCTGCTGGCCGCCGCCGGCGCCGCCGCGGCCATCGGTGATACGGTACGTGCCAGCGCTGTGCCACGCCATGCGGATGAACAGGCCGCCGTAATGGCCAAAATCGGCCGGCCACCATTCCTGCGAGTCCGTCATCAAAGCGTGCAGATCCTTGATCACCGCTTCGAGGTCGAGGCTTTTGAAGGCCTCCCCATAATCGAACGCTTCGCCCAGCGGGTTCGCCCGCGCCGAATGCTGGTTGAGGATCTCGAGGCTCAGACTGTCCGGCCACCACTGCCGGTTGGTCTTGCCGGAGCGGCCATGCATAACCGGGCAGCCGCCCGCATTCTTATCGACGACTGAATCCATTTGTTTCCATCCCAATAGCTAAACCATTTACCGGACGGGTTGTCGTAGAATTGTTTTACTTCGGCCCCACCGGCAAGCAGAGCGACCATAGCATCTTAAGCCGCGTTGTATAATTGGTTGTTGATATGCCCCTCATTGAGCAAACCTATCGTTGGCCGCGGGGAACATCTGGCCTAAGATAAAGCGGCGTTCCGCCGCGTCTCCACCGGCGGGTAGAAGCGCAAAATCACCAGCATCAGCGCCATCGCCGGCAGCGCGGCAAAGGCGCTGAGGATGAAAAACGGGATAAAGCCCATTGCGGCCGCCATGACACCAGAGAGGCCGCCGATGGTGCGGAGCGCCAGCGGCGCGAGCGAGGACAGCAGCGCGTATTGGGTGGCGGTGAAGACCGGATTGCACAGGCCGGAGAGGTAGGTGAGGAAAGCGGCATCCGCGAAACCTTCGGCAAAACTTTCCAGCACCGAGGTTGCCAGCAGCATATGCGGCTGGCCGGGGAACAGGCCCAGCGCCGGGTACATCAGCAGCGCCGCCGTCTGAAAGAACGCCGTCACCAGCAGCGCGCGGCCGACGCCGAGGCGCGCCACCAGCCAGCCGCCCAGCGCCGCGCCGGCCAAAGTGGCGGCCAGCGCAAACGGCCCGTTAGCGATGGCGATGGCGACGCGGTTGAAGCCGAGCGAGGTGTAATACGGCGGCAGCATCACGCCGGCCAGCGCCTCGCCCAGGCGGAACAGGATGATGAAGGCGATGATCACCGCCGCGCCCCGGCGCGAAAAAAATTCCGCCAGCGGCGCCCGCACGGCCTCGGCGAAACGCGCGGCAAAGCCGGCGGCGCCGCCATGCGCGGGCACGTCCGGTTCCGGCGCCAGCAGTGTCGCCAGCGGGCCGATCAGCGCCAGCGCGGCGCAAAGCAGAATCGCCTCATGCCAGCCGGTTTTCGCTGAAAGCGCGATCACGCCGGCGCCGGAGATCAGCAGCGCGGCGCGGTAGCCCCAGATGTAGCCGGCCAGCGCCGCGCCTTGCGCGCGGGGCGGAAAGGTCTCGATCCGCCAGGCGTCGATGCAGATGTCCTGGCTGGCGGAGATGAAGGCCAGCGCCGCGCCGACGCCTAGTGTGGGGGCGACCGCGCGCGCCGGATCGGACAGCGCCAGCGCCGCGATGGCGGCGATCAGCGCGAGCTGCACCAACAGCAGCCAGCCGCGGCGGCGGCCCAGGCGGGCGAGCGGACCAGGCGGTGCGATCTCATCGAACACCGGCGCCCAGAGAAATTTCAGCGTGTAGGCGAGGCCGATATTGGCGGTGAGACCGATCACGCCGAGGCCGAGATGGTCGGAGGCGAACCACATGCGCAGCGTGAAGCCGGAGAGCGCCAGCGGCAGGCCGGAGGCGAAGCCGAGCGCCGTGATCAGCGTCAGGCGCCGGGTTGCGGGCACGTCCATGGCCGGCAGTTGCGCAAGCCGGCCCGCGCCGCGTCAAGCTGGTCCGGATCAGCGAAGCGCTTATGGTGCGGAAAGTGGTTCCTGGGGGCCGGGCTTGAAATACAAATTCGCGCTGGCGGCATGCGCGCGGTGGGAGGCGCCGTACATCGTCGAATGGCTGACCTATCACCAGCTGCTCGGCTTCGACCATGTGTTTCTGTACTGCAACGACGACGTTCCGGAGCAGCTGTACGGCCTGGTGCTGCCGTTTCTGCTGGGGCCGCGACCATTCGTCACGTTCCGGCACCATCCGGTGCAGGGCGAACAATACCGGATGTACGTGCATTTCCTGCGGCATCATCTGGATGAGTGCGAGTGGATCAGCTTTCTGGACGTGGATGAGTTCATCCGCCTGCCGCGCGGCCAAAACATCGGCGATTTCGTGGGCGGCTTTGGCGGCCGCGTGGACTGCCTGCTGTTCAACTGGCTGAATTTCGGCACCGGCGGCCATAAGACGCCGCCGCCCGGCCGCGTGCTGCAGAACTACACCAAGCGTGAGCGCGGGCTGCACCCATACACGAAGTTCGTGGCGCGTTCGGTAGTTTTTCTGCGCGACTGGATGTTCGACGCAAAAGAGCACAGCGCGTTCTGGCACATTCCCGAAGGCAAACTGGCCGCCGGCGCGAAACTGCTCAACGTGCTGGGCGAGGATATGACGGATTACTACGCCGGGTTTCCGGAGCGGGCAAAGTCATTCATCGACGAGCCGGCGCGCAAGCAACGATTGCTCGCGACGGCGGTGGTGCATCATTATTATCTGCGTTCCGAGCAAGCTTTCCATGAGCGGGTCGCGCGCGGCCTGAGCGGCAATTTTTCGGGCCAGACGCTGTGGCGGGAGATGGCGGAGAGCGAAACCTTCGCCAGCTATCTGGAGAACATCAACATCATTACCGATGAGTCGCTGACGGGTTTCTGGCCGGAGGTGCTTCGCCGGGCGGCGGAGGCGAGGACGCAGCCGGAACCGGCGTTAACGCTGGTCCCGGCGGACGGACGTGCGCCCAATCTCGCGTGCGGCAAGCCGGCAACGCAAAGCTCGATCAGCCAATGGTCGCGCGGCCGCACGCCGGCCGAGGATGCCGCCGGCGCGGTGGATGGCCAGCCGACCGGCGAACGCAAATTCCATACCGGCTGGGAGGAGGCGCCGTGGTGGCAGGTGGATTTGGGGCGGCCCGCGGCGATCGGCCGGATCGTGATCTACAACACCACGCACGCGGTGGCGCGCGAGCGCTTCGCGCGGTTCAGCCTGCAGATCGGCTTCGATGAAGACAGCCTGGTCGAGGTGTTCCGCAAAGAGGACGACCTGCCGGTCGGCGGCGTGGACGGCGCGCCGTTGGTCTGGCGGCCGGAGCTCTCCGCGTTCGCGCGCCTGGTGCGCGTCACGGCGCGGGTGCCCGGCTTTCTGCATCTCGACCAGGTGGAGGTTTACGGTCCCGGGTGATGCGGCGCTTGCATGAACCGGCGAACTCGCCTCAATACGGCGAGGCATGGCAACAAAACAGGGCGGGACAATGGCGGAAGCCAGGACGGAGACGGGCGGACTGAACATCGCGACGGTGCTGCATGACTTCGTGGCGCGCGAGGCACTGCCTGGCACCGGGCTTACGGACGCGGCACTCGTCGATGGCCTGGCCGCGATCCTGAAGGAGTTCGCGCCGCGCAACGCGGCCCTGCTGGCGAAACGCGATGAGCTGCAGCGCCTGATCGACGCCTGGCACCTGGGCCGGCGCGGCCAGGCGGTGGACGCGGCGGACTACGAAGCATTTCTGCGCGACATCGGCTATCTGGCCGAGGAGCCGGCGGATTTCGCCGTGGCGACCGAGCGGGTGGACGAGGAGATCGCGCATATCGCCGGGCCGCAGCTGGTGGTGCCGGTGAACAATGCGCGCTACGCGCTGAACGCCGCCAATGCGCGCTGGGGCAGCCTGTATGACGCACTGTACGGCACCGACGCGATCGATGACGGGGACGGCGCGGCGCGCGGCAAGGGCTTCAACAAAATCCGCGGCGCCAAAGTGGTGGCGCGCGGCCGGGCGTTTCTGGACGCCTCGTTTCCGCTGGAGATCGGCAGCCACGCGGATGCGCAGGCCTACGCCGTGCGGGACGGCAAGCTGGCGGTTCTGCTGGAGGATGGCGAAACCGGCCTTGCCACTCCGGCACAATTCGTCGGTTACCGTGGCGCGGCGGCGCGCCCGGATGCGGTTTTGCTGAAAAACCACAACCTGCACGCGGAGATCGTGATCGACCGGAACAGCACGATCGGCGCCGAGGATACCGCCGGCGTGTCCGACATCATTTTAGAATCCGCGGTCACCACGATCATGGATTGCGAGGACAGCGTGACCGCGGTGGATGCCGAGGACAAGGTGCTGGTGTATCGCAACTGGCTGGGGCTGATGAACGGCACGCTGAGCGTGCCGGTGGAAAAAGCCGGTAAAACCATTCAGCGCAAGCTGAACGAGGACCGCGTCTACACCGCGCCGGATGGCGGCACGCTCACGCTGCCGGGCCGCGCGCTGATGCTGGTGCGCAATGTCGGCCACCACATGATGACGGACGCGGTGCTGGACGAAGCGGGCAACGAAACGCCGGAGACGATCCTGGACGCGGTGATGACCGCGCTGATCGCGCTGCACGATCTGAAGTCCAAACGAAACTACCGCGCTGGCTCGGTCTATATCGTAAAACCGAAAATGCACGGGCCGGAGGAGGTGGCGTTCGCCAACGATCTGTTCGGCGCGGTGGAGCGGCTGCTGGGCGTGCCCGAACACACGCTGAAAATGGGCATCATGGATGAGGAGCGGCGCACCAGCGCCAACCTGAAAGCCTGCATCCAGGCGGCGAAACATCGCGTGGTGTTTATCAACACCGGCTTTCTGGACCGCACCGGCGATGAGATTCATACCTCGATGGAAGCCGGGGCGATGGTGCGCAAGGCGGAGATGAAGAACACGCCCTGGATCAAGGCGTACGAAGACCGCAACGTGGATTATGGGCTGCTCTGCGGGTTGCAGGGGCGGGCGCAGATCGGCAAGGGCATGTGGGCGGCGCCAGACGCGATGGCGGATATGCTGGCGCAGAAAATCGCGCATCCGCAAGCCGGCGCTAACACTGCCTGGGTGCCGTCCCCGACCGCCGCGACACTGCACGCGCTGCATTATCACGAGGTGGACGTGACGGCACGGCAGCATGAGCTTGCGCGGCGGGCGCCGGCGAAACTGCGCGACCTGCTGACCATTCCGCTCGCGGACCGGCCGAACTGGAACCCCGCGGATGTGAGCCAAGAGCTGGACAACAACTGCCAGGGCCTGCTCGGCTATGTGGTGCGCTGGGTGGACCAGGGCGTCGGCTGTTCGAAAGTGCCGGACATCCACAACGTGGAGCTGATGGAGGACCGCGCGACGTTGCGCATCTCCTCGCAGCACATCGCCAACTGGCTGCATCACGGCATCGCCACCGAGGGCCAGGTGATGGAAACGTTGCGCCGGATGGCGGCGGTGGTGGACAAGCAGAACGCGGCCGACGACAATTACGCGCCAATGGCGCCGGATTTTGACGGCCCGGCGTTCAAGGCGGCGTGCGACCTGGTGTTCAACGGCCGCGCGCAGCCGAACGGCTATACAGAGTTTATCCTGACCGCGCGGCGGCGGGAAGCAAAACAACAAGCATGAGGACTCAAATGAAAGCGATGATTTTCGGCGCGATGATGGCGGCGGGGCTGGCGGCGCCGGCTTTGGCGCAGATTGCTCCGGCCGACGTGCGGGCCGGCGCCTACAAGCTCGATCCGGAGCACGGCAAGATCACGTGGGAGATCGACCATCTCGGGTTCTCCACCTATGTCGGGCAGTTCGCGAACGTGACCGGCACGCTGAAGCTGGACCCGAAGAACCCGGCCAAATCCAGTGTCACCGCAACCGTGCAGATCGCCAGCGTGGGCACGCTGAACCCGGCCTTGGACAAAAACATTCAAAGCCCAATGTTCTTCGACGCCGCGAAGTACCCGACCGCGACCTTCGTTTCGACATCGGTGACGGCGAAAGGCGCGAGCGCGGTCGTCATGGGGAACCTCACGATGCATGGCGTGACCAAGCCCGTCACGCTGAACGTAACGTTCAACGCGGCGGGGACAAATCCGGTGGAGAATGTCTACGAGGTCGGCTTCGACGCCACGGCGACCCTGAAACGTTCCGACTTCGGTTTGAAAGCGTACTTGCCGGAACTGGGCGACGACGTGGCGCTGAGCATCGAGGGCGAATTTCACGCAAGCTGAGCCGCCCGCGCCGCCGCCGGCGCGGCTGGATCCGGTCCGGGGGGACCCGGTACTGCGGGACCTGCGGGCGCTGACCGGCCTGCGCGGAGTCGCCGCTCTGTCAGTTGCTTTCGCGCATTTCGGTTACGTCCGGTTTGCCGCCTTCCGCCCCTTGCTGTTCTCCGACGCGGCGGTGGATATCTTCTTCTGTCTCAGCGGCTTCACGCTGTGCTATGCCTACCAAGCGGGGGCGGCCGTCCGTCTGCCCCTTGCCCCGTATCTGCGCGCCCGTTTTGCGCGGGTTTATCCGCTTTATGCAATAACGCTGCTGTTGATGTGGTGGCTGATCTTCCGGCCTCTGGGCGGCTCCGGCTACTATCCATGGCCGCTGTACCGCGCCGACATCTTCCGCCAGGTGCTGATGGTCAACAACTGGCCGCTGATCGGCTCGGACATCAACTGGGACCTGCCGGCCTGGTCGGTATCTATTGAAGCCCTATGCTACATGGCGGTGTTTCCGGCGCTGTTCCCATTCTCCGCCCGCGCGGCGCGTCTGCCGCGGGCGGCGCTGCTCGCCGCACTGGTGGTGTGCTGCTACGTGCCGGTGCTCGGCCTGTTGAATTTCTGGAGCGGGGTTCTGCAACTCGGCGTGCCCGATCATCCGCCAGTTGCCGCGATCGCCTACTGGATGCCGGCGGTGCGGGGCGTGCTGCTGTTCGCCGCCGGCTGGATTGCTTATCTGCTATGGTGGCGGGACGGTGGGACTCGCGCTCTGGCGGGCCGGTTGTGCGACACGCTGGCGCTGGGCTTCGGTGGCGTCGTGGTCGCCTCCTGCGCTGGCATCCTGTTCAACAATGTCGCGAGCCTGTTGGCGCCGGGACTAATCGCGGGGCTCGCGGCCAATGAGCGGGCGGTGGCGGCGCGGCTGCTGGCTTGGCCGCCGGTGCACTGGCTGGGCGAGATCTCGTACTCCGTCTATCTGCTGCACGGGCCGCTGAACTATGAGCTGCACCATCTCTGGCCGTCGCTGGCGCGCTGGCCGGCGGCCGACGTGCCGGTCACGTGCCTGTTGTTGATCGCGGCTTCGGCGCTGTCTTATCACATGTTCGAGCGGCCGATGCGCGATCTGCTGAGGAGGCGGCGCCCAAGCCTTCAGGGCGCGGCGCGCCTGCCGACGTGAACTTCATTTCAGCGCTGGCCGGGCTGCGCGGGCTGGCGGCGCTGCTGGCGTTGTGGGGCCGGCTCGGCCTGCTGCCCTTCGTCGCGGTGCGGCCGCTGCTGGCGACCGATATCCCGGACGACCTGTTTTTCTGCCTGTCCGGCTTTCTGTTGTGCGTGGCCTATAGCGCGGGCGCGGCGGCCCGTCTTCCGGAGCACTACTGGCGCCGGCGGGCCTGGCGGCTGGCGCCGGCTGCCGCCGTCATCCTGGCCGCGTTACTGATCCCATCTCTTTGGGCTCCGCCAGTCTGGCCGATCCTGGTGCTGCTGCTGTGCCACGGGGCGGTCTTCCCGCCGTTCTTCTGGGCGGCCCGGCGGCAAGCGGTGCAGCGGGCGGCGCTGCCAGCTGGCGCCGCATTCGCTTTCGCTGCCGCCGTGCTCTGGCTGGAGTTGCGGCGGCATCCGCATTGGCGCGTGCATGGCGGCGTCACGATGGCGGCAGGGCCGCTGCCCGTCCTGCTCGCACATGGCGCCGCGATGTTCCTGGCAGGCGCCTGCGCCGGGCTGATCTGGCAGCGCGACAAGGCGCTCTCTACGCTTGCCGGCGACGCGATCGTCGCGGCCTTTCTGGCCGCTGGATTCACCATCGCCGGGTGCTGCCTCGGGCTCATTCAGGGGGAATTTGCCGCCGTCGCCCTGCCGGCGCTGGTGCTTGGCCTGGCCGCCGCGCCGGGCGGCGGGCCCGCCGGGCTGCTGGCGGCGAAGCCTTGGCAAGCGCTGGGGCGGCTCGCCTACCCGCTCTATCTGCTGTTCGGGCCCGTGCAGGCCGCGCTGGCCTGGGCGGCGCCGGCGCTGCGTCGCCATCCCGAGGCGAAGGCGGCGGCGACCGCGCTCGCCGTGCTGCTCCTCTCCGCCGCCGTCAGCGCGCTGCTCCCGCGTCGCATGCGCGTGGCCGCGCTCTAAAAAAATTATAGCTCGTAATTTTCCACATTGCGCGCCGCTTCCTGGGCGTCCAGCGCGGTTTGCACTTTCACCGCCAGCTCTTCGTGCATCTGATGCATCTCCGCCATCAGCGTGTGCATGTTGGTCACGGTTTCCATCACCGCGTCGTGCTGCTCTTTCGCCAGCCGGTCGGAGGCGCGGGCGGCGAGCACGGTGCCGACGCCGAGCAGCGGGAGCGCGATCAACTGCAGCACGCCGGAGCTGGCATATTGCACGAACGGCATGGTCGCCGGCCATTTCAACGGGATCAGCGAGAAGACCAGACAGAACCAGAAGAAGCCCATGGTCGCAAAAATCGCGTTGGAGCGCAGCGCGATGCCGTCATTCAGCGCGGAGATTTTTCGCAGCGGCAGCTTTTGCAGAACGGCAGGCGAGGGCATGGCCGGCTCCAAGTTGTCGGTTATCTTTATAACGTAATAAACCTGACGCGCGATTAATCTTTCAGGGCGGCGCGCAGGCTGCCGCCGGCCGCGCGTAGCCGGTCTTTGGCCGCCTCAAGCGCGAGGTCCAGGCGCAACATAACGATTGCGGGCTTCACCGAATAATGGGCACGCTCGAGGACGGCCTGCGCTTTGGGCGCGGTGACGCCGGCAAGGACCGCGGTGATGCGCACGGCGCGGCTGCGGAGTTTCGCGTTGGTGGCGCGCAGATCGACCATATAGGGGCCGTGGATTTTGCCGAGCCGGATCATCACGGTTGACGACAGGATATTGAGCGCCACTTTCTGCGCGGTGCCGGCGGACAGGCGGGTGGAACCGGCGATGATCTCGGCACCGCTATCGATCACGACGGCGATCGCCGCCGCGGCGGCAAGCGCAGTGCCGCGGTTGTTGACGATCGCGCCGGTCAGCGCGCCCCGCTCTCGCGCATAGGTCACGGCAGCCAGGGTGAACGGCGTCTGGCCGGAGGCGGCAATGCCGATCAGCGCGTCGGCGGCGGAAAGTTCATGGCGTTGGAGTTCCGCGATGGCGGCGGCTTTGTCATCCTCTGCGCCCTCCACGGCGTGCAGGAAGGCGCCGTCGCCGCCGGCGAGGAGGGGGATGATCAGGCCGTCGGGCACGCCAAAGGTGGGGCCGCATTCTACCGCGTCCAGCAGGCCGAGGCGGCCGGAGGTGCCGGCGCCGGCGTAAAACAGCCGGCCGCCGGCGGCGAGCTTTGCCGCGACCCCGTCCGCCAGCGCCGCCAGCGCCGGCGTGGCCAGGCCAAGTGCCGCCTGTGCCGCCCGCTCCTGCGCCAGGAACGCGGCGATAATGGCGGCGGTCGGGCGTTCGTCGAGATCGTGCAGCTCGACGCGCGCATGTTCGGTCCCATGCGGCGCGGCGGTGAGGCCGGTGGCGTGGCCGGCTGACCAGACCCGTTGCACGTGAAAATCGTCGGACCACCAGACCAGATCGGCCCGCGCGCCAACCGCGAGGCGACCGCGATCGGCACAGCCGATGGCGTCGGCGGGGCGCTGCGTGGCGGCGGCGAACGCCACCTCCGGCGGCACACTGGCGGCGATCAGCCGGCGCAAACCTTCATCGAGCGTGATCGCGGCGCCGGCGAGCGTGCCGTTTGCCCGGCGGCCGGCGCCGTCGCGCAGCCAGACGCCGTCGCCGCCAAAGCTGCTTGAAGCGCCAACGGCCTGGCCGGCGATACAAATAGAGTCCGTCACCGCGATGGCCCGCGGGCAGGCGGCAAAGGCCAGCGCCAGCACCACCGGATCGACATGGATGCCGTCCACGATCAGGCAGGGATGCAGCCGCGGGTCGGTCAGCGCCGCGCCGGGCGCGCCGGGCGCGCGGTGAAGCAGCGGCGACTGCGCGTTGAATACATGCGTAACAAGGCTGGCCCCGGCATCGGCGGCTGCGCGCATCTGCGAGGCAGTCGCGTCCGTGTGGCCCAGCGACACTTTTGCTCCGGCGGCCACCAGACGGGCGATCGCCGCGACGGAGCCGGGAAGTTCCGGGGCGAGGGTGATCAGGTGCAGCGTAGCGCGCAAGGCATCATCGTCCAGTAGCGCGTTAAGCGCATCCGCCGGCGTGCGCAGCCAGTCGACGCGGTGCGCGCCGCGCCGGCGGGGGCTCAGGAACGGACCTTCCAGATGCAGGCCGAGCAGCGCCGGATGCGCCGCCATCGCCGCGCGCAGCCGCGCCGCCGCCGCGTGCAGCGCCGGGATCGGCGCCGTAATGACGGTGGCCAGCACGCCGGTGACGCCATGCGCGGCGAGGCCGGCAACGTAGGCGCTCCACCCCTCCGGCGCGGCGGTCGCGCAGTCGACACCAAACGCGCCGTTGTTGTGCAGATCGATCAGGCCGGGGCTGAGAAAGCCGTGGTCGAGCGTGACATCGGCGGCGGCCGGCGGCGCATCCAGCACGGCGGTGATGATGCCGTCCTCCACAACCACGCCGCCCGGCCCGGTAAAGGCGGCGCCGGTGAACAGGCGGGGGGCGGAGATGATCATTCGCGGTGCAACACTTAATCTGCCACATGACGAAGCTGCCGCGACTGCGTCAAGCCGCGCATGCCGGAGACCAAATGTACCTTCTTATGATCGCCGCGACCGCCGCGCTGGGCGGGTTGCTGTTCGGCTACGATACCGGCGTCATCTCCGGCGCGCTGCTGTTTCTGCGCGTGGCATTCCATCTGTCGGCGCTGATGCAGGGCGTGGTGACCAGCATCGCGCTGGCCGGCGCCGCCGCGGGCGCGGCGGTGGCCGGCACGCTGGCGGACCGGCACGGGCGGCGGCCGATCCTCCTGGTCACGGCGGCGATCTTCGTCGCCGGCGCGCTGGTCTCGGCGTTTGCGCTCAGCTTGCCGATGCTCCTGGCCGGGCGGCTGCTGGTCGGCGTCGGGATCGGCGGCGCGTCTATGCTCACACCGCTTTACCTGGCGGAGATCGCGCCGGCGGCGCGGCGCGGCGGGCTGGTTTCGCTCAATCAGCTGGCCCTGACCGGCGGCATTCTGTTGTCTTACCTGGTCGGCTACGGCTTTGCCGCCGGCGGCGCGTGGCGCTGGATGCTGGGGCTGGGCGGCGTGCCGGGCGTGGTGCTGTTTGGCGGCATGTTGGCTCTGCCGGAGACGCCGCGGTGGCTGGCCGGCCACGGCCACATGGACCGCACCCGGGCGGCGTTGCGCCGCCTGCGCGGACCGCATGCGGCGCTCGACGACGAACTGGCGGGGCTGCGCGCCGATCTGAAAGCGCAGGCGCAAGCCAGGCCGGAGAGCCGGCTCGGCCACGCGGCGGCACGGCGGCCGATGATCGTCGCGGTCGGCCTCGCGGTGTTTCAGCAGGTCACCGGCATCAACACGGTGATCTATTTCGCGCCGCAGATTTTTCAGGCGTCCGGCTCGTCCTCCGCCGGCGCCGCGATTTTGGCGACCGCCGGGATCGGCGTGGTGAATTTGCTCATGACGGTGGTGGCGATCTGGCTGGTGGACCGGGTGGGCCGGCGGGTGCTGCTGCTGGCGGGGCTGGGCGGCATGGCGGCCAGCCTGTGCGTGCTGTCGCTGGGCTTTATGCTGGGCCATGGCGCCGCGCTCGGCTGGGTCACGGCGGGGGCGCTGGCGGCCTATGTCGGGAGCTTCGCGATCGGGCTGGGGCCGGTATTCTGGCTGCTGATCTCGGAGATCTTTCCGTTGGCGATCCGCGGGCGCGGCATGTCCGCCGCCACCATCGCCAACTGGGGGGCGAACCTGGTGGTGGCCCTGACCTTTCTTGACCTGGTGGATTGGCTGGGGCGGCCGGGGGTGTTCTTTACCTACGCGGCGCTGAGTTTCGCCGCGCTGGCGTTCGCGTACCGGCTAGTGCCGGAAACGAAAGGGCTGAGCCTGGAGGCGATCGAGACATTGTGGGTGCGGCGGTCCTAGCTGCCATGCTGGCGGGCGCGGGTTCGGCGCACCACATTCCGGGTTTGGCTCGAAGGAAAGTGAATGCGTCGAACAACAGCGATCATGTTGGGTTTGGTAGTCGGAGTGGCGGGGCCGGCGGCGTTTGCGCAGGTGCAGGGAGGCCCGCTGCAGCAGATGCAAAGCCAGGGCAGGCAGCAGACTTATGTGCAAGGGCCGGCCGTGCCCGCGCCGTCCGTGCAGGCGCCGCTCGCGGCACCTTTAGCCGCGTCTCCGCCGCCGCCGGCGTTCGTGCCGCCGCCGGTGGTCGGGCCGCCCGCGGGGCCGACGCTGAACGGACCAACCGCCGCGCCTCCGCCGGCGTCCATCGCCCCGCCGGCCCGGCCGGCGCCGCAATAAGGGACTCTTTGTAGAAGAGGCTGATTCACGCCTTCGGTCGACCCAAGCGCGTCAACCTCAGCCGATCAGGCTCTAAGCATGATGAGTTATCACTCGCTACGCTCTAGCCTTTATCTTGCGAGCAATTTTATGGCTCAGTCGTATCGCTGCGCGATTCGACTTCAAGCCACATTGCTCTACGGAAAGAAGCGGTTGGGCGGCCGCGGCAGGCCGAGATGGTCGCGCAGCGTGTGCCCCTCATAGGCGGAGCGGAAAATGCCGCGCCGGGTGAGCTCCGGCACCACCAGGTCGACGAAGTCGTCCAGCCCTTCCGGCACCGTGTGGAACATCACGTTGAAGCCGTCCGAGGCTTCGGTCTCCAGCCAGTCCTGCATGGTGTCGGCAATGTCGTCCGCTGTGCCAATGATTTCGAAGCCGCCATAGCCGCCGGCGATCCGCGCCAGCTGCCGGACCGTGAGGTGGTCGCGCCTCGCCTGCGCGACGATCGCCGCCTGGCCGCTCTGGCTGGCATTGGTCGGCGGCAACTCCGGCAGCTCCGCGTCGAGGTCGAAGGCCGAGGCATCGACGCCGAGGCGCATCGACAGGTTGGGCAGTCCACTGTCCGGGTGAACCAGGCTGTCCAGCAGGGCTTTTTTCTCCAGCGCCTCCTCGCGGGTGCGGCCGGCGATGACCAGCGCGGCGGGCAGGATTTTTAACGACTCCGGCGGCCGGCCGAGCGCCGCCATGCGGGCCTTGATGTCGGCGTAGAATGCCCGCCCCGCCTCGATGTTTTGCGTGCTGCCGAAAATCACCTCGGCGGTTTCCGCGGCGAGCTGGCGGCCGGCATCCGAGGCGCCGGCCTGCACGATCACCGGCCAGCCCTGCACCGGGCGGGCGATGTTGAGCGGGCCGCGCACCGAGAGGTGTTCGCCCTTGTGGTCCAGCACGTGCATTTTCTCTGGGTCGAAGAAAATGCCGCTCTGCTGGTCGCGTAGCCAGGCGTCCTCCGCGAAGCTGTCCCACAGGCCGGTGACGACGTCGAAGAACTCGCGGGCGCGGCGGTAGCGTTCGTCGTGCTCGACATGATCTTCCAGACCGAAGTTCAATGCGGAGTCCGGATTGGACGTGGTGACGATGTTCCAGCCGGCGCGGCCGTTGCTGATATGGTCGATCGAGGCGAAGCGCCGGGCGATGTGGAACGGCTCGTCGAAGGTGGTGGAGGCGGTGGCGACCAGGCCGATCCGCTCGGTAACCATCGCGAGCGCGGCGAGCAGCGTGAGCGGCTCGAACGAGGTGACGGTGGCGCTGCGGCGCAGGGCCGACATTGCCATGTTCAGCACGCCGAGATGATCGGCCATGAAAAACGCGTCGAACCGGCCGCGTTCCAACGTCTGGATGAAGCGGACGATGTGTTTGAGATTGAAATTGGCGTCCGGGTAGGCGCCGGGATAACGCCACCAGGCGGTGTGAATGCCGACGGGACGCATGAACGCGCCGAGATGAAGTTGTTTGTTCATGACGACAGGCTAGCGGCTTCCCGGCCAAAGCGAAACGTGGTGGGTTATGCTAAACCGGCAATGCTGTGGCTTGGGGAGGACGATGTTCATCAGCGTGACGCGGCTGAAACTCCGGTCGATCCGATTCATGCCGGCCTTCGCGCTCCAGGCGTTGCGGACGCGGGGGCAGGCGATGAAGGCGCCGGGTTTCGTGGCGGGATCGGTACTGGCGGACCGCCGGTGGACGTTCTGGACGCTCACCGGCTGGGACAGCGAGGCGGACATGCGCCGCTATATGATTAGCGGGCCGCACAGAACCGCGATGCCGCGGCTGGCGGAATGGTGCGACGAAGCCTCGGTGGTGCACTGGGAGCAGGCGGACGAGGCGCTGCCGGGCTGGCTGGAGGCCGACCAAAGAATGCGGAGGTCTGGCCGCCCCTCGCCGTTACGCCACCCCAGCCCGCTTCACGCAAGCCTGGCCTTCGCCGCCCCGCGTATCGGCGGTGTGGTGTCCATCGGGCGTGCATCAAAGGTGGGTGACGTCGCAGCGTGACGAGTGGTGCCGGGTGCAGGATTTGAACCCGCGACCTTCGGTTTACAAAACCGCTGCACTACCACTGTGCTAACCCGGCGCCGGGCGGTCTTATCATAATAAAGCCGGGGTTCCAGCCCTGCTGGCGGACCTTGATCGGGCCTTGATCGGCCTTGGAGCGGGGTCTATAGCCGCGACGGCTTGGGGCTATAGCTCAATTGGTAGAGCGTCTGCATGGCATGCAGAAGGTCAGCGGTTCGATTCCGCTTAGCTCCACCAATCCTTCGGCCACTTCGCGTGGCCTGCGCCGGCATGACGAGCTTCACGCATATAGCGGGTTTGAATCCACCTTCAGCTTCACATCCACCGTCTTGTGGATGGCGTTGCTATATGGGCAGACGATGTGGGCCTTTTGCACCAGGTCCTCGAGCACGGCGTTGTCCACGTTGGGCGCGGTGATGGTGAGTGAGGCGGTGATGCCGAAGCCGCCGCCATCTTCGCGCGGGCCAATGCCGATATCAGCGGCAACGCGGGTGTCCGGCGGCAGCTTCACCTTCTCCTTGCCGGCGACGACTTTCAGCGCGCCGAGGAAGCAGGCGGAGTAGCCGACGGAGAACAGCTGTTCGGGATTGGTGCCGGGCCCATTATCGCCGCCCAGCTCTGTGGGCGTGCTGAGTTGCACGGCCACCTTGCCGTCATCGGTGGCGCCCTCGCCGGTACGGCCGCCGGTGGCGTGGCCATGGGCCGTGTAGAGAACTTTCGTCATATTTTCTCCTTTGACAGGCCGAAGATGGCGCGCGCGGCCGGCGTTATCAACTCACGCCGAGCAGGTTGTGCCAGAGCAGATGGCCGAGCAGCCTGCCCGGCAGCAGCGTGAATGCCCCGGGGACGATCAACGCCCCGTAAAACAACCGGCGCATGCCGGTGGCGTGGCCTTGGATATCGCCACGGTAGATCGCCCAGACCGCGCGCGGCATGGTGACGGCCACCAGCAGAATGAACAGATGGATCGGCGTGAAGCCGTGGAAGTTGGGAATGCCGCGGGAGCTGCGGATCGGGATGGCGGCGACCGCGACGGCGGCCATGGTGACCACCCAGACCCATCCTAACGTCTGATGGCTGACGGTGTCTTTCCGGCGCAGCAAGATGAAGCTGCCGAGGCCTAAGGCGAACAGCGCGGCGGCTAGATGAGCGAGAATAACCGGGTTGTGCAGCTCATAGATGACCATGGCGGATCATTGCAGGCCGGCGCAGAACGCCGCAATACGCGCGCAGGCGCGGGATAAGGTGGCCTCCGACGCGGCGGTGGAGAGCCGGATATGCGGGCTGAGCGCGAATGCCGCCCCCTGCACCACCGCGACATGCGCCTCCTCCAGCAGCGCCGTTGCGAACCCGGTGTCGTCGGTGAGGCGGGCGCCGGCCGGCGTGGTCTTGCCCAGGCAGTTCTCGATGCTCGGGAAGAGGTAAAACGCGCCGTCCGGGCGAGGCGAGGCGAGGCCGGGCACGCCGGCCAGCGCCGCCAGCACCAGATCCCGCCGCGACTGATAGGCGCTTGCGCGCTCGGCCAGCAATTCCTGCGGGCCATCCAACGCCGCGACGGCGGCGGCCTGGCTAACCGAGGAGACGCCGGAGGTCGAGGTCGCCTGCACCACCGTCATCGCCTGGATCAGCGCCCGCGGGCCGGCGCAGAAGCCGACGCGCCAGCCGGTCATGGCGTAGGATTTGGAGACGCCGGTCAGGGTGACGATGCGGTCGCTCAAGTCTGGCGCGACGGCGGCCAGCGTCGCGTAAGCCTGGCCGTCGAACAGCAGATGCTCGTAGATATCGTCGGACAGCACCCAGATGCCGGGATGGCGGCGCAGCACTTCGGCCAAGGTCGCGAGGCCGGCGGCGTCGCAGGCGGCGCCCGAGGGGTTGTTGGGATAATTCAGGATCAGCAGCCGCGTGCGCCGCGTGATCGCTGCGTCCAATGCCTCCGGCGCCAGGCGGAAACCGCCGGATTGGGGGCAGCGGATGAACATCGGTACGCCGCCGGCGAACTGCACGGTCTGTTCATAGCCGGACCAGGCGGGGGCGGGAATGATCACCTCATCGCCCGCGCCGATCACCGCCATCACCATGTTGAAAATGCCCTGTTTGCCGCCATTGGTAACCAGGATGTCGCGGCTGTCGACATCTAGCTTCTGGTCGCGGGCGAATTTGCGCTGCACGGCGGCTTTCAAAGCTTCGGTGCCGGCGAGCGGCGGGTATTTGGTCTGGCCGTCGCGCGCCGCCTGCGCCGCCGCCTCGATGATATGCGGCGGGGTCGGAAAATCCGGCTCGCCCAGCGCCAGGGACAGGACATCCTTGCCGGCGGCGCGCAAGGCGCGGGCGCGAGCCGCCATCGCGAAGGTCGCGGCAAGCTCGGTGCGCGTGACGGCGGCGGAAAGGCCCATATCAGCTTGGGGCATGGTCAGCTGGCGGGGTGGGATTTGAACCAGGCGCCCAGCTGGGTCGCGATCTGTTGCGCGATCTGGTCGGCCAGCTGGCGGTTGATCGTGTCGGTCTCCAGCGTCAGCGCGAAATACTGCTGGTCGATCACGTTGGCGGCGTTCTCGGTGGTGGCGGTGCCGGCCGCCAGCGGCGCGGTCGGCGCGCCGATCGGCGCCAGCGTCCAGTTGGCGATGGCGATGAAGCGGTTGCGCGTGACGGAGGTATCGCTCTGCACGCCGATGCCCTGATTGGCGATCGTGTAGGAGACCGCGAGGCTGTAGCGTTCCACCGTCGGCTGAGCACCGGCATAAAGCTGGTCCTGCAGCGAGAGGCGGAGCAGCTGGCCGGGACGTTCGGGGATGTTGAGCACGTCCACCTGCGCCAGCCGGTCCGCCACCGGCGCCGTGCCGCCATTCGCGCCGCCGCCGCCGCCATACAGGGGCGAGAAGCCGCAACCGGCAAACGCCGTCAGCGCGAAGACCGCCAGAACTCTAGCGCCCGGCGACAAAGTTCACGATCCGGTCCGGGACATAGATTTCCTTGGCGATGTTCGCTCCAGCCAGGCTAGCAGCCACGGCCGCGCGCGCCAAAGCGAGGTTGTCGGACTTCTCCCCGCCGGCGGCGACCGTGATGGTGCCGCGCAACTTGCCGTTGACCTGCACCGCGATGGTGACCTCGTCTTTCACCAGCCAGGCCGGATCCGCTTGCGGCCAGGGCTGCTGCGCGAGCAGGCCGCGGCCCGGCCGCAGCCGCGAAAAGATGTGCTCCGCCAAATGCGGCATCATCGGCGCGATCAGGTGGGCGATCGCATCGAGCGCCTCTAGCCGGGCCAGGCACATTAAGTCGTCAGGCTCGGGATTTAAGCCGGTCAGCGCGCCCGCCAGCTCGTAAATGCGCGCCACCGCGACGTTGAAGGCGAAAGTTTCCAGCGCTTCGGTCACCGCGGCGATGGTGCGGTGGGTGAGCTGACGCAATTTCTTGGCCTCGCCTTCCCAGGCATTCTGATAGTCGAAACTCGACAAGTAGCGCAGATGATGCGGCTTTGGCGGCGGCGACGATGTAGCGATGGTGTCGGCGATCCGCGCCAGGCGCTGCACGAAGCGGAACGCGCCTTGCACGCCGGTCTCGGTCCATTCCACGTCGCGCTCCGGCGGGTTGTCGGAGAGCACGAACCAGCGGGCGGTGTCGGCGCCGAAGCGGTCGATGATCGCGCCGGGATCGACCGTGTTGCGCTTGGACTTGGACATTTTTTCGATGCGGCCGACGGTCACCGGCGCGCCGCCGGCGGCGGTGACGGCGGTCGTGTCGGATGTCTTCACTATCTCGTCCGGGTACAGCCAGTTGCCATCCTGGTCCTTGTAGCTCTCATGCGTCACCATGCCCTGGGTGAACAGACCGGCGAACGGCTCGCGCAGGTCGAGATGGCCGGTCGCGTTCATCGCACGGGTGAAAAACCGGGCGTAGAGCAGATGCAGAATAGCGTGTTCGATGCCGCCGACATATTGGTCGACCGGCAGCCAGTGCCGCGCGGCGGCAAGGTCTGTGGGCGTGATGGCGCCGGGCGCGGTGAAGCGGGCGAAATACCAGGAACTGTCGATGAAGGTGTCGAAGGTGTCGGTCTCGCGCGTGGCGGCGCGGCCGCATTTGGGGCAGGGGACGTGTTTCCATGTCGGATGATGGTCGAGCGGGTTGCCGGGGCGGTCGAAGTTCACGTTGGCCGGCAGGACCACCGGCAGCTCGGCCACCGGCACCGGTTGCGGGCCGCAAGCAGGGCAATGGATCACCGGGATTGGGCAGCCCCAATAGCGTTGCCGTGAAATGCCCCAGTCGCGCAACCGCCAGTTCACCGTGCGTTTGCCGGCGCCCGTAGCTTGCAGCCGGGCGATGGCGACGGATTTGGCTTTCGCGCTGGACAGGCCGTTCAAAAAATCCGAGTTGATGATCACGCCGTCGCCGTCATAGGCTTTCAGGCTGATGTCCGGCGTGTCGCCGGAAACGGGCGCGACCACGATCGGCACCGGCAGATCGTATTTTCTGGCGAAATCGAGGTCGCGCTGGTCGCCGCAGGGGCAGCCAAAAATGGCGCCGGTGCCGTAATCCATCAGCACGAAATTGGCGATCCAGACGGGGAAGAACGCGTCCGCGATGAACGGGTGACGGACGGTGAGGCCGGTGAAGAAACCCTCTTTCTCGGCGGTCTCGATCGCGGCTTCCGAGGTGCCGCGTGCGGCGCAGGCGGCGAGGAAGGCGGCGGCGTCCGGGCTGTTTTGCGCGACGGCGCGCGCCACCGGATGTTCCGGCGCGATCGCGAGGAAGGACATGCCGAACAGCGTGTCCGGCCGCGTGGTGTAGACCGTAATGCTTTCGATGCCGCTGGCGGCATGGGCGAGCGCAAAAGTGATCTCCGCCCCCTCCGAACGGCCGATCCAGTTTTCCTGCATCAGCTTCACCCGCTCCGGCCAGCGCGGCAGTTCGGCGAGCCCGGCCAGCAGTTCCGGCGCGACCTCGGTGATTTTCAGGAACCATTGCGCCAGAGTCTTCTTCTCGATCGGCGCGCCGGACAGCCAGCCGCGGCCGTCGATCACCTGCTCGTTGGCCAGCACGGTTTGATCCACCGGATCCCAGTTGACGGCGCTGAGGCGCCGTTCGACCAGGCCGGCGGCCCAGAAATCCAGGAACAGTTTTTGCTGCTGGCCGTAATAGGCCGGGTCGCAGGTGGCGAACTCCCGGCTCCAGTCAAAGGACAGCCCGATCCGTTTCAGCTCCTCCCGCATCGCGGCGATGTTGGCGTAGGTCCAGCTGCGCGGGTCGGTCTTGCGTTGCCGCGCGGCGTTTTCCGCCGGCAGCCCGAACGCGTCCCAGCCCATCGGGTGCAGCACGTCGAAGCCCCGCGCCCGTTTGTACCGCGCCACCACGTCGCCCAGCGTGTAGTTGCGGACATGGCCCATGTGGATTTTGCCGGAGGGGTAGGGAAACATCTCCAGCACGTAGTATTTCGGCTTGCCGGCCACCGGCGCGTCTTCGACCGCGAAGCAGCCGGCCTGTTCCCACGCCGCCTGCCAATGTGGCTCGGCGGTGGCGAAATCGTAACGATGCAGGGCGGCGTCAGACACAGAATATCCACTTTTCAAAGCTAGCCGTGTTTAGCGGGCGCTTTGTACGTTGCGCAATGCAAGGCCGTTGAACGGACGAAAAGCGGGAGCATGTTGCGGCGTGATGGCTGGGAGCGCGGAAACGAAGACTGCCAAGCTGGTGCCGCTAGAGGGACTGCGCGGGATCGCCGCAGCCATCGTCGTGCTGTACCACCTGGATCTCGGCTTCACCGAAAAAGGCGTTGGCAAAGTGCCGCACGGCCATGGGTTCTGGGACGCGCTGATGCAGTTCGGGCTCGGCATGCTGAACGGCGGCGCCGCGGTGGCAGTGTTTTTCGTGCTGTCCGGCTTCATCCTCAGCCTGCCTTTTGCGAAAGACCGCCGGGTCAGCCGCGTGCTGGTGGCGATGCTGAAGCGCTGGCCGCGTCTTGCGATGCTCACCACCATCGCCTGCCTGTTCGCCTGGGCGCTGATCGTGCTGAGCCAGGATTACTACAAGCAGGCGGCGGCGGTGATCGGCGCCGGCTGGATGGCGACGCACGGCAACGCGCCGCTGGACGCGCAGCACCTAACGCTCTGGAAGGCCGCGAAAGAGGGTCTGTTCGACGCCTTTGCCTCCGACCGGATGCATTTCGATTCACCGCTCTGGACCATGCGGATCGAGCTGTTCGGCAGTTTCGCGATCTTTCTGATGGCACCCTTGCTGTTCGCCGTCCAGAATTGGCCGCTGCGGCTGGCGCTGATTTTCGGGTTGATGATCGCGGTCGGCGGCACCTATCCGGTGACCTACCTGACCGACTTCCTGACCGGCACCATCCTCGCCATGCTATTTGCGGAGGAGAAGCTGCCGCGCCTGAACAACTGGCAGGCGGCCGGAATGGGGCTGCTGGGCCTGTATCTGTTCAGCTTCACCTATGAGCAGAAGCTGCTGATCCACGCGCCGATCAAAGCGGTAATCCCGCATGGCGACACCAGCCATCTGGTCTGGGATCTGGGCGCTCTGCTGATCATCCTGGTCCTGCTCGGCAATCCGCTGCTCCGCCGCTGGTTCTCTAAGGGCTGGGCGGTCTGGCTGGGGCTGCTGTCGTTCCCGATCTATCTGCTGCATGGGCCGATCATGCTGTCCGCGGGCGCCGCCAGCTTCGTGCGCGGCGTCGGCTGGCTGGGGCTGGCCGGCAGCGCCGCGATGGCGGCGGCGGTCAGCGTCGGGCTGACTTTGCTCTGCGCGCTGCCGCTGGTCTGGGTCGACAAGGCCTGGACCGGCATTTTGGGCCGCGCCGCCGGCTTTTTGATCCGCCGGCCCGCGCCGCCGGCGGCCCCGGTGTTGAAGGCGGCCGATTAGCCGGCTCTTGCAGTGCCGGGGTATTTCGGTCATCAACGGACGGTAAGGTTTGCATCGGCGCGCCGCCGGCCAAAGGCCGTTCTCGCCGCGCAGCCTTCATTTAAGACCAAAGCGGCGGACCCTGGAGTCCGCCCAACGAGATCAAGGACCGATGACCGCCCCGCCGACTGCACTTACGTCCCCCAGCTTTGGCGCCTCCCGGTCTTCCCACCGCTCACTTTCACGCATTCACAGGCTTGTCGCGGCGCTTTGCGCGCCGGCGGCCGCCGCCCGGAGTTCCCCTTTTAATGACGAAAAAACTACTAATCGACGCCAGCCACGCGGAAGAGACGCGCGTGGTGGTGCTGGATGGCAACCGGCTTGAGGATTTCGACGTTGAAACCGCGACCCGCAAGCAGATCAAAGGCAATATCTATTTAGCGAAGGTAATCCGGGTCGAACCCAGCCTGCAGGCCGCTTTCGTCGAGTACGGCGGCAACCGCCACGGCTTTCTGGCGTTCGGCGAAATCCATCCGGATTATTACCAGATCCCGGTCGCCGACCGGCAGCGGCTGCTGGCCGAGCAGGCGGAGGCCGCGGAAGAGGCGGAGGATGAGGCCGAGGAAGACGCGCCAAGCGCGCCCAAGCCCGAGCCGGACTCCGGCCAAACAATCACCGCGCCTTTGGAAGCCCGGCCGATCGAAATCCGTTCAGCGGCGCCACCCGGTGAGGCGGACGAAGCGGAAACGGACGCAGCCGGTTCCAGCACCGTTGCATCAGGCGAAGCCGATCCGGCCGAGACCGAGCCGGCCCAAACTGACATCGAATACATGCAAGCTGCCGCGCCGGAAGCCGAGGAGACGGAGCGGCTCGCCGATCAGCCGGAGGATGACGCGCCGGCCCTTGAGGCGCCGGCCGAGGACGGAAGCGACCAGCCGGCGGCTTCGGAGGCGGATGCGTTCCCGGAGGACGCCGTCACCGAGATCGACCAGCCGGCCGAGCCGCCGCCGGAGAGCCTGGGCGGCGAGGGCGATGACGCTGCCGAGGCGCGGGAGCGCCGGCAGCGTCAGCGTTATCTCCGCAACTACAAAATCCAGGAGGTGATCCACCGCCGCCAGATCATGCTGATCCAGGTGGTGAAGGAGGAGCGCGGCAATAAAGGCGCGGCGCTCACCACCTATCTGTCGCTCGCCGGGCGGTTTTCCGTGCTGATGCCCAATTCGCCCACCGGCGGCGGCGTCTCGCGCAAAATCACCTCGGTCGCCGACCGCCGCCGCCTAAAAGAGGCGATGAAGGAGCTGGACATCCCGTCCGGCATGGGGCTGATCGTGCGCACCGCCGGCGCCAACCGGCCGAAACCTGAAATCACCCGCGACTGCGAGTACCTGCTCCGGCTGTGGGACGATATCCGCGAAAAAACCATGCAATCGACCGCGCCGGCGCTGATCTACGAGGAAGCCAGCCTGATCAAGCGCACGATCCGCGACGTTTACACGCGCGATGTCGAGGAGGTGATGGTCGACGGCGAGGAGGGCTTCACCGCCGCCCGCGACTTCATGCGGATGCTGATGCCAAGCCATGCCCGCAAGGTGCAGCTCTGGACCGAGGGGCAGCCGCTGTTCGCGCGCTACCAGGTGGAAAACCAGCTCGACGCGATGCTGAACCCGGTCGTGCAGCTGCGCTCCGGCGGCTATATCGTGATCAACCAGACCGAGGCGCTGGTCGCCATCGACGTAAACTCGGGGCGTTCGACGCGCGAGCGCAGCATCGAGGATACCGCGGTGCGCACCAATCTGGAGGCCGCCGACGAGGTGGCCCGGCAGCTGCGCATGCGCGACCTGGCCGGGCTGATCGTGATCGACTTCATCGACATGGAGGTCCGGCGCAACAACGCCTCTGTCGAGCGGCGGATGAAGGAGGCGCTAAAAAACGACCGGGCGCGCATCCAGCTCGGCGCGATCAGCCATTTCGGGCTGATGGAGATGAGCCGGCAGCGGCTGCGGCCGTCGCTGGCGGAAGCCTCGCTGATGCTGTGCCCGCATTGCGGCGGCATGGGCCATGTCCGCAGCCCGGACAGCGCCGCGCTGCACATCCTGCGGGCGATCGAAGATGAGGGCGCGAAGTTCCGCGCCGCCGAGATACTGGTGCATCTGCCGCCGGAAATCGCGCTGTATCTGTTCAATCATAAACGCGACCGGCTGGCGGCAATCGAGGCGCGATACGCGATGCGCGTGACCTTCAATGGCGACGCGACGCTGACCGCGGCGAATTTCCGGATCGACAAAGTGCGGGCGCAGATCGCCGTGCCGCCGGCCTCCCCATCCGCGCCAAGCGCGCCGCCGCCGCGTCAGGCGCCGGAGCCTTCTTACGCCACCGACGAGCAGGAAGCGGAGGAGGATGAGACCGAGCCGGCGGAGGGCGATGCCGCGGCCGACGGGCCCACCGCGCCGGGCGAACCGGCGGGCGAGGACGCGGACCGCAAGCGCCGCCGTCGCCGCCGCCGCGGCAAGCGCCGCCCGGAGAACGGCGAGGCTGGGCCGCAGCCGGCAGGCGCGGCGCCCGGTGAAGGCGCGCCGGCTGCGACGGAGGAACCGGATGAGGCGCAACCCCCGAGTTTTGATCAGGTGCTGGACGCCGAACTCGGCGATCCCGAAACCCAATCGGCTCGCGCCGCAGATACATCGGGCCGCCGCCGCCGCGGCCTTGGCGGCCGCCGCCGCCGCGGCCAAGATGGGGGCGATACCGGCGCCGACGAGTCGCCGGCCGAGACCACGACGCCGGTCTATGCCGATCTGGCGGATATCTTTGAAGCCGCCGAACGTGCCGAGGCCAGCGCGCGCACGCCGCAGCCAGCGCCGGAGCAGCCCGGTCAGGCACTGGATGAAGCCTTGGACACGGTCGCCGCGGTGACCGGCACGCCTGAACCCGCCTCCGGCCCGGCGCCGGCGCCGGAGGCGGAACCGACCCTGTTCGAGCCGGCGCCGGAGGAAGCCTTGCCAGAGCCGGAGGAAGTCTTGCCAGAGGAAGCCGTGCCGGAAGAAGCTGCGCCGGCGGAGCCTATGTCAGCCGCAGCGGAGGTGCTGGTTCCGGAGCCGGCCTTCCGGCCGACGATCATCGGCCAAGGCGCACCCGCGTTGGAGAAGAAGCAAGGCTGGTGGCGGCGCTAACCGAAAGACGGCTCGCGATGCCACTTGAAAAAACGTCCAAAAAAGCGAATCATACGGTATGTGGCGATGCGCCACTTTCAGGAGCTTCCCGGTTTCATGGCTTACAACCCATTTAGCAACTCTTACCGCACCGCGCAGGCAGGCTATGGCGCGGCCGCCAGCACGGCGGTGCTGGACGAGGGCCTGCGCGCCTATATGCTGCGCGTTTACAACTGGATGGCTTCGGGTCTGGTGCTTACCGGCCTCGTCGCGTTCGGAATTTCGCACACCTCCGCGATGAACGCGTTCTACCCGGTGGTGCAGACAGCCAGCGGCCAGCTGATGCGCGAGCCCTCGATCCTGGCTTACATGTCGATCTTTGCGCCGCTCGCTTTCGTGATGGCGCTAAGCTTCGGCATCAACAGGCTGTCCACAACCGCGGCGCAGGCCTTGTTCTGGGCGTTCTGCGCGATGATGGGCGCCAGCCTGACCAACATCTTCCTGGTCTATACGCAGACCTCGATTACTGAAGTGTTCTTCATCACCGCCGGCACCTTCGCCGGGATGAGCCTGTTCGGCTACACCACCAAGACCAACCTAACCAATTTTGGCAGCTTTCTGATCATGGGCGTGATCGGGATCGTGATCGCGATGATCGTGAACATCTTCCTGCACTCGCCGGCGATCAACTTCGCGGTGAGCATCCTGGGCGTGCTGATATTCACCGGTCTCGCCGCCTATGACACGCAGCGGATCAAGGCGAACTACCTGCAATATGGCGGCGCCTACGGCACGGCTATGGCGGGCAAGCGCAGTGTTTACGACGCGCTGACGCTATATCTGAACTTCATCAACCTGTTCATGTTCCTGCTGCAGATTTTCGGCCAGCGCGGCGGCAACAGCCGATAACTTTAAGACCAACGATGCGGATGCCGGGTGGAAACGCCCGGCATTTTTTTTGTGTCCGTGTCCACTCGTCAGTGTGAGCACAGCGAAGCAATTCAGCCAGACAGCCGGCAACTCACGCCCAATGTCTCGTTCGTTTCGCCGCTGGATTGCTTTGCTTCGCTCGCAATGACGATTTCGGGTCGAATTACGCCACGCTGAACCGGTACGCGATCTCCTGGCGATACGCCTCGCCAGGACGCAGGATCGGCGAGGGAAAGCCGTCATGGTTGATCGCGTCGGGGAAATTTTGCGCCTCCAGCGCGAAGCCCGCGGACTGGCGGAACGCGCGGCCGCCGCGCCCGACTACGGAACCATCCAGCGAGTTGCCGGAATAGAGTTGCAGGCCCGGCTGCGTCGTCATCACCTCGACCATCCGTCCGGTCACCGGTTCATAAACACGCGCGGCGGAATCCGTCGCGCCGGCTTCCAGCACGAAGCAATGGTCGTAGCCGCGGCCGATCAGCAGTTGCGGGTCCGCCTCGCGGATGCGCGCGCCGAACGGCTTCGGCGAGCGAAAATCGAACGCCGTGCCGGCCACCGGCGCCGCCTCGCCCAGCGGAATTTGTTTGGCATCGGTCGGCAGAAACCGCCGCGCGTTGATGGTAACCTCGTGGCCCAGCACGTCCGGCGCGTCCGTACCGCCGAGATTAAAATAAGGATGCGCGCTGAGGTTCAATATAGTCGGCGCGTCCGCACTCGCGGTCAGCTCGAGGCGCAACGTGTCGCCGTCCAGCCGATAACGCGCTCGCGCCGTCAGCGCGCCGGGAAAACCCTGATCGCCATCGGGGCTGACCAGGCGCAGCGTCAGCTCGGGTAACGCCTCGTCCAGCGCCTGTTCCACCTGCCATAGCGCGCGGGCAAAACCCTGCGGCCCGCCATGCAGCGTGTTGCCGTTGTCGTTCACCGCGAGCTGATACGCCCGCCCATCCAACGTGAACCGCCCCCCGCCGATCCGGTTGGCGCAGCGGCCGAGCACCGCGCCGAACGAGCCGCCCGCCGCCTCATACGCCGCGACGTCGTCGAAGCCGAGCAGCACATGGCCTAATGTTCCCGCCCGATCCGGCGCCTCGATTGACACCATGCGGGCGCCGTAATCGGTGATGCCGACAACAAGTTTGTCGCTGCGCAGGATGAACAGCCGCGCCGCTTCGCCGCCGGGCAGGCGGCCGAAAGGCCGTTGGGAAAGTGCTTGATGCATGGTGATGCTTTAAGGAACAACGCGGTTGGTCGAAAGCCCCTTTTCGGCTTGGCTGCTTCCCCTTATCTATCTTCCGTAGCCAAAAGGGGCGGCGGTGCGGGCACGGGGAATTTACGGGGCAGGCCTTCTGGCGGCCGGGGCGGTTCTGCTCGCAGGCTGCAGCCTGGCCGGCGGGCACATGGATGTGCTGCATCCGGAAGGCCCGGTTGGAAATCGCGAGGTATCGCTGCTCGTCATCACCACCTTGCTGATGCTGATCGTCGTGCTGCCGGTGTTCGGGCTGACCTTCTGGTTCGCGTGGCGGTACCGCGCGGGGCGGCATTCCGCCACAGCCACGGACAGCGACTACACGCCGGAATGGTCGGCATCGGGCAAGCTGGAACTTCTGGTCTGGAGCGTGCCGTTCGCGATCGTGCTCGCCCTGAACATCACCAACTGGCGTTCCACCACGGCGCTCGATCCATATAAGCCGCTGGCCGGGAGTTCGCCGGCGCTGGTGATCGACGTGGTGTCGCTGAACTGGAAATGGCTGTTCATCTACCCGGCACAGGGCATCGCCAGCATCAACGAAGTGGCGATCCCCGCCGGCGCGCAGGTGGATTTCCGCATCACCTCGGACGCGGCGATGAATTCGTTTTTCATCCCCCAGCTCGGCACGCAGATCTACGCGATGTCCGGCATGATCACGCAACTGCATCTGCTGGCGAAAAATCCCGGACGCTACAGCGGTTACTCGACCAATTTCAGCGGGCCTGGTTTCGCCGAAATGCACTTCACCACCATCGCCACCAGCACCGCCGGTTTCGCCGCCTGGGTGGCGCGCGCGCGTGCCGCGCCGGGGGTGCTCGATGACGTGGGCTATCAGTTTCTGACCGGCGGCCAGTCCAACGTGCCGCCGAGCTATTTCGGCCACGTCACGCCCGGATTGTTTGACGACATCGTCGGGGCGCGCGGCAACATGGCGAAGCAGCTGCCCGACGAACGGACGGAGTAAGAAATGTTCGCCAACTTCGCGCCGCTCGGCAAGCTGACGCTGCAGGCCATCCCCTACACCAATGCCATCGTAATGACGGCCGTCGTGTTCGAGATACTGGTTGCGGTCACGGTGGTCGGTCTGATCACCTGGAACGGCAAATGGCACTACCTGTGGAAGGAATGGCTGACTTCGGTCGATCATAAGCGGATCGGCGTGATGTACATCATCCTGGCGCTGACCATGCTGCTGCGCGGCTTTGCTGATGCCGCCATGATGCGGCTGCAGCAGGCCTTTTCGGAGGGCAGCGACCAGGGCTTCCTGCCGCCGCATCATTACGACCAGTTCTTTACCGAACACGGCGTGATCATGATCTTTTTCGTCGCCATGCCGTTCATCATCGGGCTGATCAACATCGTGGTGCCGCTGCAGATCGGCACGCGGGACGTGGCCTTTCCGTTTCTGAACGCGGTCAGCCTATGGCTCACGGTCGCCGCGGCGCTGCTGCTGAACATCTCGCTCGGCATCGGCTTTTTCGCGCAGACCGGCTGGGTCGCCTACCCGCCGTTGTCGGAGCTGCCATACAGCCCGGGCGTCGGCGTGGATTACTACATCTGGGTGCTGCAGCTCTCCGGCTTCGCCAGCCTGTTCACCGGCATCAATTTCTTCGTCACCATCATCAAGCGGCGGGCGCCCGGCATGAGGTTTTTCCGCATGCCGATTTTCACCTGGACGGCGTTCTGCACCTCCACGCTGATCATGATGGCGTTTCCGATCTTCACCGTGGCTTTGGCGCTACTGTCGCTGGACCGTTACGCCGGCATGCATTTTTTCACCAACGATCTCGGCGGCAACGCCATGATGTACGTGAACCTGTTCTGGGCCTGGGGGCATCCGGAGGTTTACATTCTGATCCTGCCCGCCTTCGGCGTGTTCTCCGAGGTCACGCCGACCTTCGCGGGCAAGCCGCTCTTCGCCTATCGCACGATGGTGTATGCCACGATCTCGATCGCGGTGCTGTCCTTCATGGTCTGGCTGCACCATTTCTACACCATGGGCTCCGGCGCGGACGTGAACGCGTTTTTCGCCACGATGACGACGATCGTCGCGGTGCCTACGGGCGTGAAAGTGTTCAGCTGGATTTTCACCATCTACCGCGGCCGGCTGCGCTTCACCGTGCCGGTGCTGTGGACGCTGGGGTTTCTCATCACCTTCACCCTGGGCGGCATGAGCGGCGTGATCCTGGCGATCCCCGGCAACGACTACGTGCTGCATAACAGCCTGTTTCTGGTGGCGCATTTTCATAACGTGCTGATCGGCGGCGTGCTGTTCGGCATGTTCGCCGGGCTGAACTACTGGTTCCCCAAAGTGTTCGGCTTCACGCTGGATGAGCGGCTGGGCAAGGCGGCGTTCTGGTTCTGGCTGGTCGGCTTTTATGTCGCGTTCATGCCGCTGTACGTTCTGGGCTTCATGGGCATGACGCGCCGCCTGCAGCATTACGACAATCCAGCCTGGCAGCCTTATCTGATCATGGCGCTGTGCGGCGCCGTGCTGATCTCCATCGGCATCCTGCTGATGATCCTGCAGCTTTACGTCAGCGTGCGCGACCGCGCGCGGTACGCCGATGTCAGCGGCGATCCGTGGAACGGGCGGACGCTGGAATGGTCGCTGCCGTCGCCGCCGCCGTTCTACAACTACGCGATCACACCGCGCGTGCATGGCATCGACGCGTTCTGGACCTACAAAGGCGACGAGGCGAGGCACGGGCCGGTAAATTACGTGGACATCGAAATGCCGAAATCGACGCCGGCGGGATTTATTATCGGCGTCCTTGGCGGCGTGATGGCGTTCGGGCTGATCTGGTACATCTGGTGGGGGGCGATTGCCGCGGCGGTTGGGATCGTGGCGGTGCTGATCTGGCGCGCCTATCAGGACGATAACGACTACATCCTGAAAGCCGAGGACATCGCCAAAATGGAAACCGGCTATCAGGACCAGCCGAAAGTGCTGGTCTGACCATGCCCACCGCCGCGCGGCCGCTCGAGCGGAGCAAGCCGGAAACCGTGTTCGGCTTCTGGGTCTATATCATGACCGACTGCATGGTGTTCGCAGCATTGTTCGCGGTGTTCGCCGTGCAGCGCACGCAATACGCCGGCGGCCCGACCGGGCAGCAGCTGTTCGACCTGAATACGACGCTGGAGGAAACGGTTTTACTCCTGCTCAGCAGCGCGACCTGCGGCTTCGCGATGGTCAACCTGCATCAGAAGAAGCAAGGGCAGCTGTTGCTCTGGCTCGCGGTCACCTTCTGCCTTGGCGCCACGTTCGTGGTCCTTGAAATCCGGGAATTCGCGGACCTGGTGGCGCGCCATGCCGGGCCGGATCGCAGCGCGTTTCTTTCGGCGTTTTTCACGCTGGTCGGCACGCATGGCGTGCACGTCACCGCCGGCTTGCTGTGGATGCTGGTGCTGATCGGCGAGATCACCTTGATGCGTCACGGCCTGTCGGACCAGCTCGCGCGGCGGCTGTTCGCATTCAGCCTGTTCTGGCACTTTTTGGACATCGTCTGGGTGTGCCTGTTCACCTTCGTGTACCTGAACGGCATGTTGTGAGCGGCGAAAGTCACGACCCGGCGGCGGATGTCGGCTATGGCGGCCACGGCAGCTATATCGCCGGGCTGATCCTCGCGGTGCTGCTGACGCTCGCCGCCTTCGGCTGCGTCATGGAGAACTGGCTGACGCCGCAGCGCGCGGTTTTCGTCATCGCCGGCGCGGCGGCGCTGCAGGTCGCGGTGCACGCGCTGTTCTTCCTGCATCTAAGCCGCAAATCTACGCCGTTCTGGACCGCGACGATCTTCTTTTTCATGATCCTGGTGGTGGCGCTGCTGATCGCCGGTTCCTTGTTCATCATGTTCAGCGCACAGCACAACATGATGCCGCAGATGCCGCCGACGGACGGTTTGTGAGCGCGCGAATCGGAGTCCTCAGCATCGGCGGCATGGACCCGAAAGTGGACGCGGCGCTGGCCGCGCGGTTCGACGTGTTCCGGGACGACACGCCGGGCATCGAGGCGGTGACGGACTCGAATGGCGCGACGTTCCGGGCGTTGATCACCCGGGGCGCGGTGCCGATTACCGAGGCGCTGATGACGCGGCTGCCGAAGCTGGAGCTGATCGCCAACTTCACCGTCGGCTATGACAGCGTGGACGTGGCGGCGGCGGCGCGGCGCGGCATCGTGGTCACCAACACGCCGGACGTGCTGAACGGCGAGATGGGCGACTTCACCATCGGCCTGCTGCTCGCCACCATCCGCCGGATCCCCGGCGCGGAGCGCCACCTGCGCGCCGGACGCTGGGCGCAAGGCGAGAGCTTCCCGCTCGGCACCTCGCTGCGCGGCCGGCACATCGGCATCGCCGGCATGGGCCGGATCGGCCAGGTGATCGCGCGGCGGCTGGAAGGCTTCGACCTGCCGGTCTCCATCCATGCGCGCCGGCCGCGCCCGGAGCTCAGCCGCTTCCCGCAATATGCGAGCGTGCTGGAACTAGCCCGCGCCGTCGACACGCTGATCGTGGTGGTGCCGGGCAGCCCTACAACGCGCCATTTGATCGACGCCGAGGTGCTGGCCGCACTCGGCCCAACCGGCGTGCTGATCAACGTCGCCCGCGGCTCGGTGGTGGACGAAGACGCGCTGATCGCGGCACTGCGCGACGGCGCCATCTGCGCCGCCGGCCTGGACGTGTTCGCGCGCGAGCCGCACGTGCCCGAAGCGCTGCTGCAGATGGACCAGGTGGTGCTGCTGCCCCATGTCGGCACCGCTACCTTCCACACCCGCGCGCTGATGGGCCAGCTGGTGGTGGACAACGTCGTCTCCTGGTTCGACGGCAAGGGCGCGTTGACGCCGGTGGCGGAAACGCCGCAGGTTGGGGGATGATAATGAAACAGCAAGCAGTACTTTTTTGTAAAAAAGTACCAAAAAACTTTTATAACTCTGGGCCAGGGGCGTTAGCGGCGATCGAGGCACAGACCCAGAAAGATAAAGTTTTTTTGGTTCTTTTTGTTCACAAAAAGAACCGCTTCCTTCCATGGTAAAACTGGACAAAATCTACACCCGTGGAGGCGATGCGGGGGAAACTTCGCTCGGCGACGGCGCGCGGGTGGCGAAGTCTTCGCACCGGGTTGCGGCGTATGGCGACGTTGATGAGGCGAATACCGTACTTGGCATCGCGCGCCTGTATCTGGCCGGCTCGGCGGAGGACGCGGTGCTGATGCGCATACAGAATGATTTGTTCGATCTGGGCGCCGATTTATGCGTGCCGATCGTCGAGGAGCCCGCCACGCCGCAGCTGCGCGTCGTGCAGGCCCAGGTGGATTGGCTGGAGGCGCAGATCGACCGGATGAACGCGGAGCTGGCGCCGTTGCATTCCTTCGTCTTGCCCGGCGGCACGCCAGCGGGCGCGTTTCTGCACCAGGCGCGGGCGGTGGTGCGGCGGGCGGAGCGCATGGTGGTGACGCTGATCGCGGAGCCGGGCGAGGCGGTGAACCGGCTGGCGCTGATCTATCTCAACCGGCTGTCGGATTTGCTGTTCGTGATGTCCCGCCACGTCAACGCCGCCGGCGCCGGCGACGTGCTCTGGGTTCCAGGAGCTTCTCGCTGAGGTCGGCGTGAGCAGCGTGACCGGAGACATCGAACATCAGGGCTGGCGCATCGGCGTCAGCTTCGCCGGCGCGGGCATCCATGGCGGCACCAGCTTTTACGCGGCCTATACCGGCGATGTTTTCGACCGGCCGGAGCGGGGCGTGCTGGCGGTGATGGCGCGGGCGCATCCGCCGGTACACGCCGTGCAGAGCAGCGACGCGGCGCAGATCGTGGTGCATGAGGTGGCGGAGGGGTATTTCTCCGCGCAGCCGACGTTGGGGCCGAAGCGCGCGATGCGCCGGGTGCTGGCCGGCATTAACGACTGGCTGGCCTCGCAGCTGCGCCAAGGGCAGGGCGCGCGGCTGGCGCCGGTATCGCTGAGCGCGCTGCTGTTTCACGGTCGGGAGCTGGCCGTGCTGCAGATCGGCTGCTGCGCCTTGTTCCGGGTGCGCCACGGTAAGGTCACGCCGCTGTTGCACGAGGAGTCCGCCGCGGCCTCCCAGGCTGTCGGGCGCGCGGTGGGGCAGGATGCGCAACTCTCGGCGGAATTTGCCGAAGACGCCGCCGAAACCGGCGACCGCTACGTGCTGCTGGGCGGCATCGGCGCGGTCAGCCGGCAGGGGGCGCTGGCCCTGCTGGCGCGCGGCGGCGAGGCCGAAGCGCTGACGGCCCGGCTCTGCGCGCTGTTGCGGCAGGATGAAGCGGTGGGCGCCGCGGCCGCGGCGTTGGTGCTGGACGTGCTCGCGCGGCCGCCCGCCGCCGATGGCGCGCCGGACTTCGCTTCCCTGCCGTTGCGCCCGCCGCCGCGCGAGGGCGACGTCTGGGACGGCTTCAAGATCGGCAAGACGCTGTACCAGGGCCGCTACACAATTCTGAAAGCGGCTTACGACACCGAAGGCAAGCGCGAGGTCGCGCTGAAAATCCCGCTGCCGGCGATGTTGCAGGATGAGGTTTTCGCCGCCGGCTTCATGCGCGAGGCCTGGATCGGTAAAACCGTCCGCAGCCGCAACGTCGCGCATTATCTGGACATCCCCGCCGAGCGCCGCGGCAGCCTTTATCTGGTGATGCCGCTGTACAAGGGCGAGACGCTGGAGGCGCGCCTCACCCGCGCGCCGCCGGTGTCCCTGCCCGAAGGCATCGGTATCGCGCTGAAACTCTGCGAAGCGGTGCAGGATTTGGCGGCGATCGAGGTGATCCACCGCGACATCAAGCCGGACAACGTGATGCTGCTGGGCGAGAACGAAACCCTGCTGCTCGATCTCGGCTTGGCTTATCTGCCGGGGCTGGACGCGCGGGACGCCGCGAGGCCCGGCGGCACGCTGCGTTACATGGCGCCGGAGCTGATCAACGGCGCCGCCGCCGGCCCGCGCTCGGAAGTGTTTTCGCTGGCCGTGACGATCTACCGCATGTTTGCGGGCGGCGCCTTTCCGTTCGGCCAGCGGGAGAAAGTGCCGCTGGCGCGGCTGCGGCCGGACCTGCCGTCCTGGCTAGGGCAAAGCCTTTCGCGCGCGGTGGCGCCGGCGCCGGCGGACCGCTTCGCCGATGCCGGCGCCTTCGCGGCGGCTCTCCAGCACGGGCTGGTCGCCGGCGGGGCTGATCCGGCCACCGCCTCCTGGCGCTCCGCCGCGCGCCACCTGCGCTACTGGCGGCTTGCCGCGCTGGTCTTCGCGCTGGCGTTTCTGTTCATGGTGCTGCGGGCGTTCGGATGATCCGCATCCTGTACATGAGCGATCTGCATCTGGAGATGGAGCGCTGGCGGCTGCCGATCCCCGGCTGGGCAAAGTTCCGCGCCCGCCACCGCGCGGCGCCGGACCATCCGTCCCGCGGCCCAATGCTGGCCGGCACCGGCCCCGTCGATCTGGTCGTGCTGGCGGGCGATGTTCATAACGGCCTGCGCGGCCTGGTGTATGCCGACCAGCTGGCGCGCTACTTAAACGCGCCGGTGGTGATGGTGGCGGGCAATCACGAATTTTACCATCACGATTTCGCCACGCTGCTGCCGTCGATGCGCGAGGCGACTGTCAAAACCAAAGGGCGGGTGAGCTTTCTTGAGAATGCCGTGGCGCGGTTCGAGATACGCGGCCGCGCGCTGAACGTGTTCGGCTGCACTTTGTGGACGGACTACGCCCTGCACGGCACGCCCGAGCCGTCGATGGCGGCGGCGCGGGCGCGGATGAACGACCATCGGTTTATCCAGAATGGCCAAAAACGTTTTTATCCCGTCGACGCTCTGGCTTGCCATGAGGCGTCGCGCGCCTGGCTGCACCGGGCGCTGGCGGCGGCGCGTGCGGCGGACCCGGCGGCGACCAACATCATCGTGACGCATCATGCGCCCGGCGACACGGTGCTTGGCAACCGCACCGGCGAAATCGCGCCCTGCTACGGGTCCCATTTGCTACCGGAGTTCGTGGCGGCGCGGCCGGCGCTGTGGATCCACGGTCACACGCATTATCGGCATGTCAGCGTGCTGGAGGGGCTGCTGGTGGTCTCCGCGCCGCGCGGTTACGTAATTTCGCCCGAGGAGGACGCGCTTCAATACCTGCCTGGCATCGTGGAAATCTGACGCGAACAAATTGACAGAAGCGACGCGCGCCGATATTCCTCCGCGTCAACATGATTAACTGGCAAGAATGATGACGTGGGCCGCCTTGTATTCGGATCGCCATACCGCTCGGGGCCGGCATGACGATGATAAAGTGCGAACCGCCTAACCTTGGCCTCGCGCTACTCCTTTTTATCGGTCCTTGCCGGCGCCCTGCGCGGGCAGGTAAACGCCCGGCCGGCCTGGCGGGACGCGGCGCCGCGGCCGAATTACGACGTGGTGATCGTTGGCGGCGGCGGCCACGGCCTGGCCACTGCCTACTACCTGGCGAAGCAGCACGATGTCGGCCGCATCGCCGTTTTAGAAAAGGGCTGGCTCGGCTCCGGCAGCATCGGCCGCAACACTACCATCATCCGCTCCAACTACATGCTGCCCGGCAACCTGCCGTTCTACGAGCATTCGATGAAGCTGTGGGAAGGGCTGGAGCAGGAGATCAACTACAATGCGATGGTCAGCCAGCGGGGCGTGTTCAACATCTTCCACTCGGACGCGCAGCGAGACGCCTACGCCCGCCGCGGCAACGCCATGCGGCTGCACGGCGTGGACGCGGAACTGCTGGACCGCGGCGCGCTTCGCGCCCGGCTGCCTTACCTGGATTACGACAATGCCCGCTTCCCCATCCAGGGCGCGCTGCTGCAGAAGCGCGGCGGCACGGCGCGGCATGACGCGGTCGCCTGGGGCTACGCGCGCGCGGCGGATCGTCTGGGCGTCGACATCATCCAGAACTGCGAGGTCACCGGCATCGACATCCCGGTCGGCCGCGCCGAGGCCGGCCGCGCCGTGTCTCTGCAAACCACACGCGGCCCGATCCGCGCCGGCAAGATCGGCTTGGCCTGCGCCGGCCGCTCATCGGAGGTCGCGGCGATGGCCGGCCTGCGCCTGCCGATCGAAAGCCACGCGCTGCAGGCCTTCGTCACCGAAGCCGTGAAGCCGCTGATCGACAACGTGATCACCTTCGGCGCCGGCCATTTCTATATTTCGCAGTCGGACAAAGGCGGCCTGGTGTTCGGCGGCGATATCGACGGCTACAACTCCTACGCCAGCCGCGGCAACTTGCCGACCATCGAAGACGTCTGCGAGGGCGGCATGGCGCTGATGCCGATGCTCGGCCGCGCCCGCCTGCTGCGCCACTGGGGCGGCATCATGGACATGTCGATGGACGGCTCCCCCATCATCGACAAAACCCCGGTCGCCGGCCTCTACCTGAACGCCGGCTGGTGCTACGGCGGCTTCAAGGCCACCCCCGCCTCCGGCTGGTGCTTCGCCCACCTGATCGCACGCGACGAACCCCACGAAGTCGCTGCCGCCTACCGCCTGGACCGCTTCGCCCGCGGCGCCGTGGTGGATGAAAAAGGCGTCGGCGCGCAGCCGAATTTACATTGATGGAAGGGAAGGAAACAGTTCTTTTTGTGAACAAAAAGAACCAAAAAAACTTTATCAATCGGTGCGGTTTGCCCTGCTGTCGTCACGCACACGGTGCAGAGGAATCAAAAGTTTTTTGGTCCTTTTTTCCAAAAAAGGACTGCTTTTTTTCATGCGCATAACCTGCCCTTACTGCGGTGAACGCGCTTTGCAGGAATTCGCCTATCACGGCGACGCCACGGTTCGGCGGCCTGTTGATGGCGTGGCCGAGGACTGGACCGACTACGTCTATCTTAGGGAGAACGCCAACGGGGTCCATCGCGAGCTGTGGTATCACGCCGCCGGTTGTCATGCGTGGCTGGTGGTCACGCGGGATTTGCGCAGCCATTTGATCACCGACGTGGTTGCGGCCCGGAGCGCGGCGTGACGGCGCGGCGGCTTGCGCAAGGCGGTTTGATCGACCGGGCGCGGACGGTCGGTTTCACGTTCGATGGCCGCCGTTACGGTGGTTACGCAGGCGATACATTGGCGTCGGCGTTGCTCGCGAACGACGTAACGCTGGTCGGTCGCAGTTTCAAATACCATCGGCCGCGCGGCATCCTTTCCGCCGGTTCGGAGGAGCCAAACGCGCTGGTGGAGCTGGGCGAAGGCGCGCGGCGCGAGCCGAACACCCGCGCCACGGTGGTGGAACTTTTTGAAGGGCTGGCGGCGCGCAGCCAGAACCGCTTTCCTTCGTTGAAGTTCGATCTGCTGTCGATCAACGGCCTGGTAGCGCCGCTGCTCGCCGCCGGGTTCTATTATAAGACGTTCATGTGGCCGGCGCCTTTTTGGGAGAAGGTGTACGAGCCGCTGATCCGCCGCGCCGCCGGGCTCGGCCGCAACGCGGGGCAGCCCGATCCGGCCCATTACGAGAAGATCCACGCCTTCTGCGATGTGCTGGTGATCGGCGGCGGCCGCTCCGGCATCGCGGCGGCGCTGGCGGCGGCGGCAAGCGGCGCCCGGGTAATTTTGTGCGACGAGAACGCGGCACTCGGCGGCCGCGCGCTGGCGGAGGGCGAGGCCGCCGACGTGGCGGCGCTGGCGGCGCACCCGAACATCCGTGTCCTGACCCGCTGCACCGTGTTCGGCGTGTTTGACGGCGGCACGTATGGCGCGGTCGAGCGTGTCACCGATCATCTCGCGGCGCCGCCGGCGCATCTGCCGCGCCAGCGTCTATGGACCATCGTGGCGGCGCGCAGCGTGCTGGCGACGGGCGCGATCGAGCGGCCGTTGCTTTTTGGCAACAACGATCTGCCGGGCGTGATGTTGGCCGGCGCGGTGCGCGCCACCATCAACCGTTACGCCGTGGCCCCCGGCAGCCGCGCCGTTCTATACGCAAATAACGACGACGCCGCGCGCACCATTCCGGTTCTGCGCAAAGCCGGCATCACGCTCGCCGCCGCGGTGGACACGCGCGGGACGGTCCCACAAGCGACGCGGCAGGCAGCGGCGCAGGCCGGAGCGCAACTGTTCACCGGCGCGACCTTAAGCCGCGCCTTCGGCCGCCAGCGCCTCGGCGGCGTCGAGATCATCGACGCGGATGGCGCGCTGACGCGGCTGCGCTGCGACCTGCTGGCGATGTCCGGCGGCTGGACGCCAAGCCTGCATCTGGCGACCTATCTTGGCCACAAACCAGCCTGGGATGAAGCCCGCGGCGTGTTCATCCCCCGCGATCTGCCGCCGGGCATGAGCGCCGCCGGCCGCGCCGCCGGCAACATCCCCGCCGCCGGCGCGCCGCCCGCGACCGACAAGCTGAGCGGCAAGGTATTCGTGGATTTCCAGAACGACGTGACCATCAGCGACGTGAAGCTGGCGCGTGCCGAGGGCTTCGGCGCGGTCGAGCATCTGAAGCGCTACACCACGCTCGGCATGGCGACCGACCAGGGCAAGACCTCTAACATGAACGCGCTCGGCGTGCTGGCGGGGCTCAGCGGGCGCGGCGTGGCGGAACTCACCACCACCACCTTCCGGCCGCCCTACACGCCGGTCGCCATTGGCGCGTTGGCCGGCGTGCATCGCGGCGAAAAATTCAAGCCGGCCCGGCTGACGCCGACGCATGAATGGGCCGCCGCCCTCGGCGCCAAGTTCGGCGAAACCGGCCTCTGGCTGCGCGCGCAGTATTTTCCCCGGGCCGGCGAGGACTGGTTCGCCGCCACCACCCGCGAGGTCAACGCCGTGCGGGGCGCCGTCGGCATCTGCGACGTCACCACGCTCGGCAAGATCGACATCCAGGGGCCGGACGCGGCGCGGCTCTTGGACTTCGTTTACACCAATGGCTGGCAGACCCTTGGCCTCGGCCGGGCGCGCTACGGGCTGATGCTGCGCGATGACGGCTTCGTTATGGATGACGGCACCACCACGCGCCTCGGCGAGCGCCACTACCTGATGACCACCACCACCGCCAACGCCGCGAAGGTGATGCAACATCTGGAACTGTGCCGGCAGGTCCTCTTGCCGACGCTGGACGTGCAGATCGTTTCGGTGACCGAGCAATGGGCGCAACTCGCGGTCGCCGGCCCGCGTTCCCGCGACGTGCTGCGGGAGATTATCGATCCGGCCTACGATATTTCCAACGTGGCGCTGCCGTATATGGGCGCGATCGCGGTCACCGTCTGCGGCGGCCTGGGCGCGCGGCTGTTCCGCCTGTCTTTCTCCGGCGAACTCGCCTACGAGCTGGCGGTGCCCGCGCATTACGGCGCGGCGCTGGCGGCCCGGCTGATGCACGCCGGCGCGCCGCACGGCATCACGCCGTATGGCACGGAGGCGCTTGGCGTGTTGCGGATCGAAAAGGGCCACGCCGCCGGCGCCGAACTGGACGGCCGGACCACGGCGCATGATCTCGGTCTGGCCAAGTTGTTATCCACCCGCAAGGACTTCGTCGGCCGCGCCTTGGCCTCCCGCCCGGCGCTCACGGATCCCGCGCGGCCGACGCTGGTCGGGCTGAAGCCGGTCGAGCCAACGGCGCGGCTGCGCGCCGGCGCCCATCTCCTGCCGCGCGGCGCGGCGCTTACGGCGGCGAACGATCAGGGCCATGTCAGCTCCACCTGTTTCTCGCCCAGCCTCAACCAGTGGATCGGCCTCGGCCTGTTGCAGCACGGCCCGGCCCGGCACGGCGAGATCATCCGCGTTTACGATCCGATCCGCGGCGGCGACCTGCTGGCGGAGGTCGTGCCGCCGGTGTTCGTCGATCCGGAAGGCAGCCGCCTGCGTGCTTGACGCGCGGCTCCCCAGCTTGCCGGCGCTGAACGGCGGCGTCAGTCTGACGATGGCCCCGCCATGCGGCATCGTCGGCGTCGCGGCGTTCGACGGCCAGGCGGCGGCGCTCGGCCAGGCGCTCGGCGTCGCGCTGCCCACGGCGCCGCTTGTCGTGGCGAACGGCGATGTCACCTGGGCGTGGTCGGGCGTCGAGAGCTGGCTCGCGATCGGCGGCATCAACCTCGCCAAGGCCCTGGCGCAGGCGGCGGCCGGGCGCGCGGCGGTGGTGGACCAAAGCCACGGCCGCGTCATTCTGCATCTCGTCGGCCCGTGCGCCGCCGACGTGCTGGCGAAACTGGTGCCGGTCGACCTGCACCCCGCCGCCTTCCCGCCGGACGCCACCGCGCTCACGCTCGCCGGCCACATCAACGTGCAGCTCTGGCGCCACGGCTTGGACGGTTTCGCGCTGGCCTGCGCACGCAGCCTCACCCAGGCACTGGGCGAGGCCCTGGCCGAAGCGGCCGCCGAATATGCTTTCGAGGTGCCTCATGGCTAAACCCCGCTTCGTGCTGACTCTGTCCTGCGTCAACCGCCCCGGCATCGTCGCCGCCGTCACCACCTGCCTGTATGAGACCGGCGGCGATATCCGCGAGGCGCAGCAATTCGACGATCCCGAAACCGGCAAGTTCTTCGCCCGCATCGCCTTCGACCTGACGGGGGACCAGGCCGCCTTGCGCGAGGGGCTGAACGTCGCCGCCGCCCGCTTCGCGCTGAACTGGACCATCCAGGACCAGTCAACGCCCCGCCGCGTGCTGCTGCTGGTCTCAAAATTCGATCATTGCCTAGCCGATCTGCTGTACCGCTGGCGGATCGGCGAACTTAAAATGACGCCGGCCGCGATCATCTCGAATCACGAGCGCGCCACCTATAACGGCCTCGACCTAGCCGGCATCCCGTTCCACCATCTGCCGGTCACGAAAGAAAACAAAGCCGCGCAGGAAGCGCAGATCCTGGCGCTGGCGCGGGACACCGGCGCGGCGCTGGTGGTGCTGGCGCGCTACATGCAGGTGCTGTCCGAAACGCTGGTTGCCGAATTCGCCGGAAGCTGCATCAACATCCACCATTCCTTCCTGCCCGGCTTTAAAGGCGCGAGACCCTACCATCAGGCGCATGGCCGCGGCGTGAAGCTGATCGGCGCGACCGCGCATTACGTCACCGCGGAACTCGACGAAGGCCCGATCATCGAGCAGGACGTGGAACGGATTTCCCACGCCGACACGCCGGAAGACCTGGTGCGCAAGGGCCGCGACATCGAGCGCCGGGTGCTGGCCCGCGCGGTGGGCTACCATCTGGAAAACCGGGTGATCCTGAACGGCAAAAAAACCGTGGTGTTCACCGCGTGAGCATTCGCATGATAGGTCTCAATGATCAGGAAAGGCGGGTTGTGATCGGCACCAGGATCATCGATGGCAAAGCCCACGCGGCGCGGCTGACCGCCGAGATCGGTGACGAAGTGGCGCGGCTGCGCGCCAGCCATTGCCTGCAGCCCGGCCTCGCGGTGGTGCTGGTGGGCGAGGATCCGGCCAGCCAGGTCTATGTCCGCAACAAGGCGCGGCAAACTTCGGCGGCGGGGATGCGCTCGTTCGAGCATCGCCTGCCGGCGGAGGTGCCGCAGGCGCAGCTGCTGGCGCTGCTGGCGCGGTTGAACGCCGACCCGGCGGTGCATGGCATCCTGGTGCAGTTGCCGCTGCCGAAACAGCTTGACGCCGGCGTGGTGATCGCGGCGATCAACCCGGACAAGGACGTGGACGGGCTGCACGTAATCAATGCCGGCCGCCTTGCCGCCGGCCTGCCCGGGCTGGTGCCCTGCACGCCGCTCGGCTGCATTTTACTTTTGAAGGACGTGCTGCCGAACCTCGCTGGCCTGAACGCGGTGGTGGTCGGGCGTTCCGTGCTGGTCGGCAAGCCGGTCGCGCAATTGCTGCTGGCGGAAAACTGCACCGTCACCATCGCCCATTCCCGCACCCACGATTTGCCCGCGTTGTGCCGCACCGCCGACATCCTGGTCGCCGCGATCGGCCGGCCGGAGATGATCCGGGGCAACTGGATCAAGCCAGGCGCGGCGGTGATCGATGTCGGCATCAACCGCATCGAAACGCCTGAAGGTAAATCCCGCCTCGTCGGCGACGTTGCCTTTGCCGAAGCCCAAGGCATCGCCGGCTTCATAACGCCGGTGCCGGGCGGCGTCGGGCCGATGACCATCGCCTGCCTGCTCCGCAACACGCTGACCGCCGCCAAGCGCAGCCTGAACCTGAAAGACGCGGCATGACACGCTCCTGGCGCCCCGCCGTGCTGGCGGACCGGCATCGCGCGCTGGGCTCGAAGCTGGAAGACTGGAATGGCATGCCGACCGCCTGGTCCTACAGCCATGACGTGCAGCACGACCATGTCGCGATCCGCACCAAGGCCGGGCTGATGGACGTCTCGGGCCTGAAGAAACTGCATCTGGTCGGCGCCCACGCCTCCGCGGTGCTGGACGCGCTCACCACGCGCGACGTCGCGAAAATCACCCCCGGCCGCGCCGCCTATGCCTGTTTCCTGAACGAGGCGGGCAAGTTCGCCGATGACGGCATCCTGTACCGCACCGGCCCGAATGCCTGGTTCGTGGTGCATGGCAGCGGCGCCGCGCATCAGGCGCTGAGTACGATGGTCACCGGCCGCAACGTCGCCATGGTGTTCGATGACGACTTGGCTGACCTGTCACTGCAAGGCCCGCTGGCGGTGGAGTTTCTGGCAAACCACGTGCCCGGCATACGGGGCCTGAAATACTTCCACCACATCGCCACGACGCTGTTCGGCAAATCCGTGATGATCTCCCGCACGGGCTACACCGGCGAACGCGGCTATGAGATTTTCTGCAAGGCCGAGGATGCCGGCACGATCTGGGACACGATCCTGCGCGAAGGCAAGGAAATGGGCATCACGCCCTGCGCCTTCACCGCGCTCGATCTGCTGCGCACCGAAAGCTATCTGCTGTTCTACCCGTACGACAACTCCGAAATGTATCCGTTCGCGGATGAAGCGCCGGGCGACACATTGTGGGAGCTGGGGCTGGATTTCACGGTAAGCCCCGGCAAAACTGGCTTTCGCGGCGCGGAAGAACACTACCGCTTGAAGGGCAAGGAAAGGTTCAAAATCTTCGGCTTGCTATTGGAAGGCGACGCGCCCGCCGCGCCCGGCGACGCGGTTTATGACGGCAAGGCGCACGTCGGCGTCGTCACCTGCCCGATGGTCTCGACGCTGACGGCAAAGTCGATGGCGATCGCGCGGCTCGACGTACCCAGCGCCGTGCATGGCAAAGCGCTGACGGTGGGCGAGGCGCGCGTGAAGGCGACGGCGCACAGCCTGCCGTTCGACGACCCGCATAAACTGAAACGCACCGCCGCCTGATGTCCGGCATCAAGAGCCGGCCGGTCTACACGCCGTTCCGCCTCGACCCCGGCGGGCGAAGACACCTGATCGTCAGCGATCTGCCAGAGCTGCCCGGTTCCGTAACCGGCGACGCTGAAATCTGGCTGAATGCAAGCGGGAGGTTGATCGAACTGCCCGCGCGCCTGCAAAGCGCGGCGGTCGGCTTGCGGCTGTACGGCGTCGGCACGGAGCCGTTCCTGTGGGACGTGCACAATATCGGCGGGCAAGCCGGGCTGGGCAAGGGCGAGATTTTTCTGACCCATGCCGGCAGCCTGCGCCGGCGGGTGTACTGCACGCATTGCAAAACCATCCTCGAAAACGTCACCGCCAGCATCGTCGTTTGTTTCGCTTGCGGTGCGAACCTGTTCGTGCGCGACCACTTCTCCCGCCGCCTCGCGGCGTTCATGGGCGTGGCGGTGGACGCGGAAGTGCCAGGCGATGTACCGGCGCCGGAGCGGCTGTACGGATGAAGCTGCGCATCGCTGCAACAAAGGCGCTCTCGCCGGCGATCAAGCGCATCACGCTCGCGTCGCCTGATGGCGCGGCGCTGCCGGCCGCCGCCGCCGGCGCGCACATCATGCTGCACATCCCCGGCCCCGCCCGGACCTGGAAAAATGCCTATTCGCTGGTCTCGCCGCCGGGAGAACGTGCCGCTTACGAAATCGTGGTGCGGCGGGTCGCGCCGTCGCGCGGCGGCTCCGCCTGGCTGCACGACCACGCCGCGCCGGGCCAGGCGCTGGAGGTCGGGCTGCCGGTCAACCTGTTCCCGGTCGCCAAACAAGCGGCGAAACATCTGCTGATCTCAGCCGGCATCGGGCTCACGCCGTTTCTGAGCTATCTGCCGACCTTGCGCCGCGTCGGACGGCAGTTCGAGCTGCACCAGATCTGCCGCCGCGCAGAGGCCGATGCGTTCGCGCAACTGTTGCCGGCGGCCGAAAACATCACGCTGCACACCAGCCGCAACGCGCTCGACATCCCCGCGCTGCTGGCGCGGCAGCATCTCGGCACGCATCTCTACGTGTGCGGCCCGTCCCCGTTCATGGAAGCGGTGCTGGACGCCGCCCGCGCGTTGGGCTGGCCGGAGGCGAAAATCCACGTCGAAAACTTCGGCGGCGCCACCGGCGGCGCGCCGTTCGCAGCACACCTGCGCCGCAGCGGCATCACCGTGGCCGTGGCCGAGGACGAAAGCCTGCTGGAAGCCATCGAGGCCGCCGGCATCGCCGCCCCAAGCCTGTGCCGCGGCGGCGCCTGCGGCGAATGCGCGCTCCCCGTTCTGGCCGGCATCCCCGACCACCGCGACCATGTGCTGAGTGCTACCGAACACGCCACCAACACACTCATCATGACCTGCGTGTCGCGCGCGCAAACCCCCGAACTGGTACTGGATTTCTGACCATGGACCTGATCGACAAGCCGGCCCAGACCTTCCGCGGCGATTTTTCGTTCCGTAACTCCGACGCCGCCATTTTGCGCTTCCCGTTCCCTTTCGAGGGTGACGGCTACATGTACGCCGTCAACATCGAACCGCATGTGCAAACCGGCCCCACCGCCGCCTACGACGCGTTCTTCGATCTCGACGAGCACTACGTCGCCGAATGCGAAGAGCGCGCGCTGGTGCTGGCGGAAGACAAGCTGCGCTGCCAGGTGCTGCCGCATATGATTGACGCGGAGTGGGACACGCTGGAATTGCTGATGGAGAACCTCGCGCGCGACTACCCCGCGCAATTCACCTTAAGCAAAAACGGCGACGCCTGGCGCTGGATGAACCGCCCGCTCGGGCTCGACCAAACCTTCACCTTCGGCGACGCAGCCACCTTGCCGTACCCGCCGTTCGAATACATCACCCGCCAGGTGCAGGGCGACTTCACGCTGCAAGACCAGCGCGACGACAACCTGTTCATGGATGGCGGCATGGTGACGAGCCAGGCCGACTGGTCGCTGAACTTCGACCTCGGCATGACCTTCCACGAATGGCACGGCCCGGTGCCGCTGGCGCATGAACTCGGCGTGTTCGACCGCGCGCTGAAATATTTGCTCCGCCTGCAAGTGGCCAAGCCCGTGCGGCGGCTGAACTGGACGCTGACCGTCAACCCGCGCCTCGACACCTCGCCGGAAAACTACCCGCTCTGGGGCCCGGACCGGCTGACCGTGACGCGGGAAAACGTCGGCGAAAAAATGTGCCTGCGGGTCGAGCTGCAAACCCTCACCCGTCTGCCGCGCAGCAACGCCATCCTGTTCGGCATCCGCGGCTATCTGATCCGGCTGGAGGAACTGGTCCGCGTCCGCAAATGGGCCGCCCGCCTGCACCGCGTGCTGCGCGACCTGCCGCCGGAGCTGGTGGAGTATAAAGGCATGGCGCGCTACCGGGACACCATCGTTGATTATCTGGCGCCTTTCGATGACGGCGCGGTCCTGAACCGGGGCACGGCGCCGGAGCAGGACCATTTATAAGCCGGCGACACCCCGGACCGCCCGCTCGGCAAACAGCCTCTAAGACGGCACGCTAAGGAACGTAATGGATGGCGCCGAGCTTGTTGCCATCCGGATCGCGCACATACGCCAAATGTACCCCGCCGATGTTGCTGGCACGCAGGCCCGGCGGATCTTCGATCGACGTGCCACCATGCGCGACCGCGGTGTCGTGAAACGCGCGAACCTGCTCGAGCGAATCGCACTTGAAAGCGATCGTGCTGCCATTTGCGAACGTCGCCGGCTCGTCGTTGATCGGTTCGCTGACACAGAAGCTGTTGCCGTTGTGCCGGTAGAACAGCCGGGTATGCCCGCTATTCGCCTTGTTGCGTATCGGCTCGCCCGCGCCGAGCACCCCGAGCACCGCGTCGTAGAAACGCTTCGAACGCTCGATGTCGTTCGATCCGACCATAACGTGATTAAACAGGCGTTGTCTCCTTGACATCGCCCGATCCGGGTCGTCCCGGTTATGGGCAAGCGGATCAATCGCGCGAATCACGCCGCAGGGCAACCAAGCGCGGCGGCATGACAGGTTTTCGATAACAGGTTGGCAAGCCCGGGTTTCGCGCCATAATGGGGTCCAAGGAGTTTACCCATGGCGGCGCGTGCCCAGAGTGCCCAAACCTTCCCGGAACCGGCCAAGCTGATCACGGCGCCGCTGCCGGAGGCTCTGGCCGAAGCCGGCCTGCTGGCGGAACCCTACACCACCGGCTCCGGCGCCGCGGCGGTCTCCGATCTCACCCTGGAACAAGCGATTGGCGTGCAGGTGCGGCTGCTGCGCCGGCGGGTTGGCATCACGGTGTCGGAACTCGCGGCGGCGGCGGGCCTGTCCGGCGGGATGCTCTCAAAAATCGAGAACGGCCAGATCTCCCCCTCGCTGGCCAGCCTGCAGGCCCTGGCCAGCGCGCTGAACGTGCCGCTCACGACGTTTTTCTCGACCTTCGAGGAAAAGCGCGACTGCTCCTATGTAAAAGCCGGCACCGGCGTGATCATCGAGCGGCGCGGCACCAAATCCGGCCACCAGTACAGCCTGCTCGGCCACGCGCTTGGCGGCGCCGTGGTGGTGGAGCCGTACCTGATCACCCTGCACCAGGACGCCGCACCCTTCCCGGCCTTCCAGCACGAGGGCACGGAATTCATCTACATGCTGACCGGCGAGGTGATGTACCGCCACGGCGACCAATCCTACCGCCTCACCCCCGGCGACGCCCTCCTGTTCGACAGCGCCGCCCCCCACGGCCCGGAGAAACTGGTGGTGCAGCCGATGACGTATCTCTCGATCATCACCTACGCGCGTGAAACTTAACTTTCCCATCAAGAACTGATGTTTCTTGACGGTTGACGAACCAGCGGGGCCTCGGTAACTACAAGGCGAACTAAAAGGTCCACGCGGATGTGCGGAATTGCCGGCTTGTTCCTGAAAAACCCGGCACTGGAGCCGGAGCTTGGCGCATTGACCGCCGGCATGCTGGCCGTTCTGACCGACCGCGGCCCAGACTCTGCCGGCTTCGCCGTCTACGGCGCCGGACACGCCGGCCAAGTTAAGCTGACCCTGCGCGGCACCGCGGGTTTCGACTTCACGGCACTCGGCGCGGCGCTCGATGCCGCCGTCACCGCGCATGACGACCACGCCGTGCTGTCCGTCCCCGCCGCGCGGGAGGCCGAGGTCCGTGCCGCGCTCGCACAGCATCCGGAGCTTGCCATCGTCGCCAGCGGCGCGCGCATGGAGCTGTACAAAGGCGTCGGCCTGCCGCGGGACGTGGCGCGGCGCTTTGGGCTCGCCGAAATGTCCGGCAGCCACGCCATCGCGCATACCCGCATGGCCACTGAATCCGCCGTCACCACCGCCGGCGCGCATCCGTTTTCCACCGGGCCGGATCAATGCCTGGTGCATAACGGCTCGCTGTCCAATCATAACGACGTGCGGCGCGCGCTGATCCGCGAACACATCAGCTTCGAGACCCAGAACGACACCGAAGTCGCCGCCGGCTACCTGTCCTGGCGCCTGCGCGAAGGCGCCAGACTGGACGAAGCGCTGCACGACGCGCTGGGCGCGCTCGATGGTTTTTACACCTTCGTCGTCGGCACCGAAACCGGCTTCGGCGTGCTGCGCGACCCGGTGGCCTGCAAGCCGGCCGTGATGGCGGAAACCGATGATTACGTCGCCTTCGGTTCCGAATACCGCGCGCTGGTCGATCTGCCCGGCATCGAAAACGCCCATCTGTTCGAGCCGGAACCGGCGAAAGTTTACTTCTGGGAACGCGCTGCGTGAACAGCGCGGCGCTGCGGGAAGAGCCGGCCGGCGTCGTCTACGACCTCGGCCGGGAAAGCCTGCGCGGCCTGAACGCCGCGCTGCAATCGCTCGGCCCCGACACCAATGAAACCGCCTGGACCGTGCTGAACCCGCGCGGCGCGCACGCGCTCGCGGTCGGCGTCACCGCCCCCATCAGCGTCACCATCGACGGCCATGTCGGCTATTACTGCGCCGGCATGAACGACGGCGCCGCCATCACAATCGCCGGCAACGCCGGCACCGGCGTCGCCGAAAACATGATGTCCGGCACCGTGCATGTGCGGGGCGACGCCAGCCAGGCCGCCGGCGCCACCGCCCATGGCGGCCTCTTGATCATCGACGGCAACGCCTCCGCCCGCTGCGGCATCTCCATGAAAGGCGTCGACATCGTGGTGAAAGGCTCCGTCGGCCATATGAGCGGCTTCATGGCGCAATCCGGCACGCTGGTCGTGCTGGGGGACGCCGGCGACGCGCTGGGCGACAGCCTGTACGAAGCCAAAATCTTCGTCCGCGGCACCGTCGCCAGCCTCGGCGCCGATTGCGAGGAAAAACCGATGACCGCGGAAGACGAAACTCACCTCGCCACCCTGCTCCGCCGCGCCGGCGCCAACGTTGAAGCCGCCGCCTTCAAACAATACGGCTCGGCGCGGACGCTGTATCATTTCCACGTCGATAACGCGGGCGCGTACTAAGATGCAGCCATCGCACCCTCAACGTCATTGCGAGCGAAGCGAAGCAATCCAGTCCCGAAACAAACGGGACATTCGGAATTGTTTGCCTGCTGCCCCACTGGATTGCTTCGCTGCGCTCGCAATGACGGCGCGGCTGTCATGAACGACTCACCCCTCCCCAACATCCCGCGCACGCCGCCGCGCCGTTCCGCTACGTTCGACGCGCAGTCGATCGCGGAGATACAGCGCGCCGCCGCCACCGGGATTTACGACATTCGCGGCGGCGGCACGAAGCGCAAGCTGCCGCATTTCGATGATCTTTTATTTCTCGGCGCCTCGGTGTCGCGTTACCCGCTGGAGGGCTACCGCGAACGTTGCGGCACCGATGTGACGCTGGGCACGCGTTTCGCGAAAAAGCCCATCCATCTGAAGATCCCCGTCACCATCGCCGGCATGTCGTTTGGCGCGCTGTCCGGCAACGCGAAGGAAGCGCTGGGCCGGGGCGCGACCGCCGCCGGCACTTCCACCACCACCGGCGATGGCGGGATGACGCCGGAGGAGCGCGGCCACAGCCAGACGCTGGTCTATCAATACCTGCCGTCGCGCTACGGCATGAACCTGGCCGACCTGCGCCGCGCCGACGCGATCGAGGTGGTGATCGGCCAGGGCGCGAAACCCGGCGGCGGGGGCATGTTGCTCGGCCAGAAAATCAGCCCCCGCGTCGCCGCCATGCGCAACCTGCCGGAGGGCATCGACCAGCGCTCCGCCTGCCGCCATCCGGACTGGACCGGCCCGGACGACCTCGAAATCAAGCTGCTGGAACTGCGCGAACTGACCAACTGGGAAAAGCCGATCTACATCAAGATCGGCGCCAGCCGGCCGTATTACGACACGGCGCTGGCGGTGAAAGCCGGCGCCGACGTGGTGGTGCTGGACGGCATGCAGGGCGGCACAGCGGCGACGCAGGACGTGTTCATCGAGCACGTCGGCCTGCCTATCCTCGCGGCCATCCGCCCGGCGGTGCAAGCGCTGCAAGACCTCGGCCAGCACCGCAAAATCCAGCTCATCGTCTCCGGCGGCATCCGCTCCGGCGCGGACGTGGCAAAGGCGCTCGCACTCGGCGCGGACGCGGTCGCCATCGGCACCGCGGCGCTGATCGCGCTCGGCGACAACGCGCCGGAATGGGAAGAGGAGTACCAGGCGCTCGGCACCACCGCCGGCGCGTACGATGACTGGCACGAGGGCCGCGACCCCGCCGGCATCACCACGCAGGACCCGGTGCTCGCCGCGCGGCTGGACCCGGTGCGCGGCGGCCGCCGCCTCGCCAACTACCTCGCCGTGCTCACGCTGGAAGCGCAAGCCATCGCCCGCGCCTGCGGCAAAAGCCACCTGCACAATCTGGAACCCGAAGACTTGGTGGCGCTCACCATCGAAGCCGCCGCGATGGCGCAGGTGCCGCTGGCGGGGACGAAGTGGATTCCAGGAAAAGAAAGCAAGGACTTCTTTTCGTGAACAAAAAAAAGCAAAAAAACTTTATTAATCGGTGCCGCTTGCCCGCCTTTTGCCACGCGCACGGTGCAGAGCAATCAAAAGTTTTTTGGTACTTTTTTTCAAAAAAGTACTGCTTTCCTTCTTTGGGATTTACTTATGGCTTCTGACCTCGCCGAAATCGCCGCGCAGCGCGGCGTCAAGTATTTTCTGATCTCTTACACGGACTTGTTCGGCGCGCAGCGGGCGAAGCTGGTGCCGGCTTCGGCGATCGCGGGGATGCAGAAGAACGGCGCCGGGTTCGCGGGTTTCGCCACCTGGCTGGATTTGTCGCCGGCGGACCCGGACATGTTCGCGCTGCCGGACCCGGAGAGTTTCGTGCAGCTGCCATGGAAACGGGAAGTCGGCTGGGTGGCGGCGGATCTCTGGATGTCCGGCGCGCCGTTGCCGCAGGCGCCGCGTAACGTGCTGAAGCGCGTGATTGCGGACGCGGCCACCACCAACGTGACGATGAAAAGCGGCGTGGAATGCGAGTTTTTCCTCACCAATGCCGACGGCACCGCGATCGCGGACGCGGCCGACACCGCGGCGAAGCCCTGCTACGACCAATCCGCGCTGATGCGCCGTTACGAGGTCATCACGGAAATCTGCGACGCCATGTTGGGCCTCGGTTGGGAGGCGTATCAGAACGATCATGAAGACGCCAACGGCCAGTTTGAGATGAACTGGAGCTATGACGATGCGCTGATCACCGCCGATCGCCACGCTTTCTTCAAATTCATGGCGAAGTCCGTCGCGGAGAAACACGGTCTGCGCGCCACCTTTATGCCCAAACCGTTTCTCGGCCTCACCGGCTCCGGCTGCCACGCCCATGTCTCGCTGTGGGACGGCGCGCGCAATCTGTTCGAGGATGAGGCGGGCGAGCTCGGCGTGGCGCAGCTCGGCTACCATTTCATCGGCGGCATTATCGAACATGCGGACGCGCTGTGCGCGCTGTTCAACCCCACGGTGAATTCCTACAAGCGCATCAACGCGCCGCGCACCACCTCCGGTGCCACCTGGGCGCCGAACACCGTCACCTGGTCCGGCAACAACCGCACGCATATGGTGCGAATCCCTGAGCCGGGCCGGTTCGAAATGCGCCTGGCGGACGGCGCGACCAACCCATATCTGCTGCAGGCCGGGCTGCTGGCGGCCGGGTCGGACGGCATTACCAAGAAAACCGATCCAGGCCCGCGGCTGGACATCAACATGTACACCGAGGGCCACACGGTGCGCGATGCCAAACGCCTGCCGCTGAACCTGCTGGACGCGCTCCGCAAGTTCGAAGTGTCACAGGCATTGCGGGCGGCGCTCGGCGAGTCGTTCGTCGCGTCCTATGCCAAACTCAAACATGCCGAGTGGAACGAGTACGCGGCGCATCTGTCGCAGTGGGAGCGGGAGAACACGCTGGACTGCTAAACGCGCGCGGCATCTTGTCCGCCGCCTTGGGGCTACCGACATTCGCTGCCTGATGCCTTATCCACAGTCTACCGGCGCCTTGCCCATGCTGCCGTTCGCCCGGCTGACGAAGCCATTGAAAAACGCCATCGCCGCCGAGGTGGTGGCGTTGTTCAACGACCGCGCGCGCGGCGAGGCGCCGGTGATGCGCCAGCCGGACGGCCTGTTCGGCCCGCGCGCGGTAGCCTGGCGCGTGCATGGCGATGTCGCCTCGATGATGGTCGGCGGCGTCTCCGGATTGCTGCTGCAGATGCTGCACCCGGCGGTGCTGGCCGGCGTGTGGGACCATTCCAACTTCCGCGCGGACATGCACGGCCGGCTGCGCCGCACCGCCCGGTTCATCGCGCTCACCACCTATGGCGGCCGCGCCGAAGCGGAGGCGGTGATGTCCCGCATCCGCGGCATCCACGACCGCGTGACCGGCGTGTTGCCCAACGGCATGCCTTATGCCGCGAATGACCCGGCGCTGCTCGCCTGGGTGCATGTGACGGAGACAACCAGCTTCCTCGCCGCCTGGCGCCGCTATGCGGAGCCGGCGATGGGCGCCGCCGATCAGGACCGTTATTTCGCGGAGATGGCGCAGATCGGCGCGGCGCTCGGCGCGGACCCGGTGCCGCGCAGCAAGGCGGAAGCCGAGCGGCTGATCGAAACGATGCGCCCGCAATTGCTATGCGACGCCCGCACCCGCGAGGTCGCGAAGCTGGTGCTGTCGCAGCCGGCGGCGAGCAGGATGGCGCAGCCGCTGCAGACGCTGACGCTGCAGGCCGGCGTGGACCTCCTGCCGGCCTGGGCGCGGCGCATGCACGGCCTGTCCGCGCCGCTGCTCGGACGCCCGCTGGTCCGCGCCGGCACCTTCGGCGTGGCGCAGACCCTGCGCTGGGCGTTTACCTAGAGCAATATGGCTTGAAGTTGAATCGCGAAGCGATTCAACCGAGCCATAAAATTGCTCGCCAGAACAAGAGCAGAGCGTGATGAGTGCTACTCATCATGCTCTAGAGCCTGATCGTCTGAGGTTGACACGCTTGCATTCGCAGGCGTGAATCGGCCTCTTACTATTCCCTTAGAACGCCGCCGATGGCCTTGCCTACCGCCGCCACCACCTTCGCCGCCACCGCGTCGATCTCGGCTTCGGTCAGGCTTTGCTCACGCGGCTGTATGGTGACAGCGATCGCCAGCGAAATCCGCCCTTCGGCCAAGTTCTTGCCCTCATAACGGTCGAACAGCATGACCGCCGTGATCAAATTACGCTCGGCGCCGCGGGCGGCGCGGAGCAGCGTGTCGGCCGCCGTGGCGGCATCCACCACGAAAGCGAAGTCGCGCCGGATCGGCTGAAACGGCGGCAGCGCCGGAGGCGTCTTGCGCCGGCGCTTCGGCGCCATCACGGCGTCCAGAAAGATCTCGAACGCCACCGTCCCGGCCGGCAAGTCCAGCGCCGCGCAAAGGCTTGGATGCAGCCGGCCGAACATGCCCAGCACCGTCTTCGGCCCCTGCCGCAGCACGCCTGACTGGCCCGGATGGTAACGCGCCGGCGCATCCGCGGTCGCCGTTACCGCCTCCATCGGCGTGCCCAGCGCCGCCAGCACCGCCAGCGCATCCGCCTTTGCGTCCAGCGCGTCCACCGCGCGCGCCGGCGCCAGCGCGCTCAGCGGCGTCGCGCCGGTCCTGATCCCAGCGGCAACCAGGGACTGCGCGCCGGCTTCCGCGTACGCAGGCCCCACCTCGAACAACGCCAAATCGCCAAACCCCCGCGCCGCATTGCGCGCCGCCGCCGGCGCCAGCGTGGCGAGCGGGGAGGGGCGCATCTGGTCCAAATCGGCGGCGATCGGATTGGCCAGGCGCAGCGTCTCCGGCGCGTCGCCGAAACGTGCCGCCGTGTCGTGGTCGACGAAGCTGAACGTCACCGCCTCCAACATGCCGCGCGCTGCCAGCACCCGCCGCGCCAGCGCCGCCCGCGCCGCTGCCGGCGGCAAAGCGGGGCCGGGCACGGCGCGCAGCCGCGGCAGCGACACCGGCGGAATTGCATCCAGCCCTCGCAGCCGCAGCACCTCCTCGATCAGATCCACCTCCGGCTCGATCTCGGCCGCGCCCTCGGCCGCCTTGGCGGCGGCGGCGGGGTCCAGCCCGGCAAACGGGTCCAGCGCCGGCGGCTGCGCGATGTCGTTGCGCCAGGGCGGCACCGCCAGCGTCACATGCTCCGGGGCGCGCCGTTCCACCGTGAAGCCAAGCCGTTCCAGCGCCGCCACCGCGTCGTCCGGCGCCACCGCCGCGCCGCCGAACGCCGCCAGCCGGGCGAACCGCAGCGTCGCAACGCGCCGCCAGGCCGGTTCCGCGCCGGCCGCGCTGACCGTGCTCGGCGTGCCGCCGCACAGCGCCATCACCATCGCCGTCGCTGCATCCAGCGCCGCCGGCAGGAGCGATACATCGAGCCCGCGTTCGAAACGCTGCCGCGCGTCAGAATGGATGCCCTGGCGCTGGCCGGTCTGCGCGATCCGCACCCGGTCGAACAACGCGCATTCGATGAACACGTTGGTGGTGCCCCCGTCGCAGCCCGTGGCCTCGCCGCCGACGATGCCGGCGAGCGACTGCACGCCGGCATCGTCCGCGATCACGCAATCCTCGGCGGCCGCCGTCACCGGCTTGCCGTGCAGGCCGAGAAACGTTTCACCGGCGCCCGGCCGCAGCGTCAGCGTGCCGCCGCTCACCTTGTCCACGTCGAAAACATGCAGCGGCCGGCCCAGATCGATTGTGAAAAAATTGGTGATATCGACCAGCGCATTGATCGGCCGCAGCCCGATCGAAGTGAGGCGCCGCTTCAGCCAGTCCGGGCTCTCGCCATTGGTGATACCAGCGACCGTGCGCCCCAGCACCCAGGGGCAGGCGGCGGCAAAATCGTTGCGCCAGACAATCCGACTGGGCGGCCCCCCGATGATATCATCGGGTGCAAATGAGATCAGGTTCCCCAGCCCGGCAGCCGCCAGGTCGCGCGCCACGCCGCGCACGGAAAGCGCGTCACCCCGGTTCGGCGTCACGCCGATCTCGATCACCGGGTCGTCCAGCCCCGCCCACTGGGCGTAGCCCATGCCCACCGGCGCGGCCGCCGGCAGCTCGACGATCCCGTCATGCTCCTCGCCCAGCCCCATCTCGCGCACCGAGAGCAACATGCCGGCGGACACCACGCCGCGGATTTCGCCCGCCTTCAACGTGATGCCGCTGCCAGGGATGAACGCGGCCGGCGGCGCGAATACCGCTTTCATGCCGGTCCGCGCATTGGGCGCGCCGCACACCACCGAAACCTCGCCGCCGCCCGCATTCACCCGGCACGCCCGCAGCCGGTCCGCGTTCGGATGCGGCGCCGCTTCGATCACCTCCGCAATGACAAAGGGCGCCAGGGCGGCAGCCGGATTCTCAACCCCTTCCACTTCCAGACCGATAGCGGACAAGGTCGCCGTTATCTGCTCCAACGTCGCGTCAGTTTCGAGCCACGTCTTCAGCCAGGACAGCGTGAACTTCACGACAGGCCTTCGTGCAAACTTGAGGCTGCCAGCGGCGAGGCGCCGTAATGCCGCAGCCAGCGCACATCGCTTTCATAAAACAGCCGCAGGTCCGCGATGCCGTGCTTCAGCATGGCGATCCGCTCAATGCCGACGCCAAACGCGAAGCCCTGATACGCGCGCGGATCGATGCCGCAATTTGCCAGCACGTTCGGATGCACCATGCCGGAGCCGAGAATCTCCAGCCAATCACCGCCTTTGCCGATTTCGCCAGTCTTGCGGTTCCAGCCGATATCCACTTCCATCGAAGGCTCGGTGAACGGGAAGTAGCTGGCGCGGAAACGCACCGGCAAATCCGCGACATCGAAAAACGCCCGCAGAAAATCGATCAGGCAGCCTTTCAGATGGCCGAGCGTGACGTCCCGGCCAATCACCAGCCCCTCGGTCTGGTGGAACATCGGCGAGTGCGTGGCGTCATGGTCGGCGCGGAAGGTGCGGCCCGGCACGATGATGCGGATCGGCGCCGGCGCCGCCTGGCTCGTGCCCGCCACACGGGCCCATTCCAGCATTGTACGGATCTGCACCGGCGACGTATGCGTGCGCAGCACCGGCGGCGGCGCGTTGCCGGCCGCGCCGCCGCGCAAGTAAAACGTATCCATCATCGCCCGCGCCGGATGATGGGCCGGAATGTTCAGCGCGCCGAAATTGAACCAGTCATCCTCGACATCCGGGCCGTCCTTCAGCACGAAATCCATCGCGCCGAAGATCGCCGCCACCTCTTCCATCGTGCGGCTAATCGGGTGAATCGCACCCGCCACGTCCGGCCGCGGCGGCGCCGTGATGTCGATCCGCTCCGCCGCCAGCCGCCGGGTCAGCGCCGCCGCCCCCAGCACCGCGCGGCGCGCCTCCAGCGCTTCGGCCAGCTCGGTTTTCACCGCGTTCAGCTCCGCGCCGCGGCTTCGCCTGGCCTCCTGCGCCATGCCGCCCAGCGCCTTCAGCAACAGCGTCAGGCTGCCGCTTTTGCCCAGGAGGCCGACCCGCAGGCTCTCCAGCGCATCGGCATCCGCCGCCGCGCCGATCGCCGCCCGCGCCGCCGCCGCCAGACTGTCCAGATCATCCGCCACGTCTCAAACCCTCACCCTCGCACGCTCCGGCGGCGGGCAGACAAGGGCCGGCGTTAAAAGTCAAGCGCGCGGCGGCGTAACGGCATCCGCGTCTCCGCTGTGTTACAATTTTTCAACAGTCCGAAAAATAATCGGAACGATAGTGGAAATATGGCGATCAGACACAAACTGTACGTCAGACCTGCTTGACCCCCCAAGGTGGAGCACGGTAAGGCCCAATCACATACGTGATCGTCGTGATCGCGTAATCAAATTCCTCACCGACAGGGACGATTTTAGATGAAATTCAAAGTTATTAGCACTTTCGCTGGCCTCGCCTTGCTGGCAGCCTGCTCCTCTACCCCGACCGCGAGCACCAGCACCGGCACGGGCGGCATGACCACGCCAGCCCCCGGCGCGGCGCCGGGCAGTGAGCAGGACCTGGTCGCGAATGTCGGTGATCGCGTGTTCTTCGACCTGAACCAGTCGACGCTGAACGATGACGCCGATACCACCCTCGGCCGCCAGTCCGCCTGGCTCTCGAAATATCCGAACGTCAACATCATGATCGCCGGCAACGCCGATGAGCGGGGCTCCGAGACCTATAATCTGGCGCTCGGCCAGCGCCGCGCCAACGCCGCCCGTGATTATCTGGTCGCCCAGGGCGTTGCCGCATCGCGTCTGCAGACGATCTCTTACGGCAAGGATTGCCCGGTCGCCGCCGGTAACGACGATGCGTCGTACCAGCAGAACCGTAACGCCATCACCTCCGTGCAGGGTTTCAATCCCCAAAACTGCCACTAAGGTTACCGCCGCTAACCCATCCGGGTCCGTGCCTGACAAACCGGCGGCGTCTTCCGATGTGGAAGACGCCGCCGGTCTCGTTTGACGGCTGCCGCGCATCTTTTCCTGACCATGTTAACGCGTTAGACCGTGCGCCACACGGAGGGCCGTGCCGACCAGGGGCAAGCTTGCATGCGTCAAAATCTGTTCGCTTTTGCGATTTTCGCCTCGATGCTGCCGTTCAGCACCGCCGATGGTCAGGCGCTGGTGCAAAGCCAGGAAGGCATCGCGCTGGAAAACCAGATCCTGCAGCTGCAGCAACAGGTGCAGGGCCTGCAAAGCTCCGGCGGCGGCAATGGCGGGAGTAATGGCGGCTCGGCGTTGAACAGCGCGCCGCCAGCCTCCGGCGCCGCGCCGGACCCGACCGTGGTGACCAGCCTTCTGACTCAGGTGCAGCAGCTGGAAACCCAGGTGCAGCAGCTGAACGGCGAAGTCGACACGCTGCAAAACCAGGTCAACACGCAGCACGACGCCACCGAAAAAGAAATCGGCGACCTGAAATTCGCCATGACCAACGGCGCAGGCGCCACGCCGGGTGCACCCACGCCGAACGGTGCCTCCGGCGCGACCGCCGGTCCTGCCCCCTTGATCGTTCCGCCGCCGCCGGCCGCGTTGCCGGCAAGCGCGTCGCCGAAAGCCACCCTGCGTAACGGCGAGCTGGCGCTGAGCAAGCACGATTACACCGGCGCCGAAAGCGCCGCCCGCGCCGTCCTCGCCACCGCCAAATCGACCCCCGAGGGCTACCAGGCGCAATATCTGCTGGCGCAATCGCTGGCCGGGCAGGGCCGGCCGCAGGACGCCGCCATCGCCTATGACGACGCTTATAACCGCGACCGCGCCGGCAGCCAGGCGCCGGCCTCGCTGCTCGGTCTGGCCAATTCGCTGACCGCGATCCACCAGCCCGCCGCCGCCTGCGATACCTTGGCCTCGCTCAACAGCCAGTTTCCCACGCCGCCCGCCGGCATGGCCACCCGCATTGCCGCCGCCAGCCGCCGCGCGCATTGCAGCTAAAGCGGGACCGGAACCGGCCGCATCAAAGCCCGGATAAATTAGTGAAGGAGTTCGACATGTCGTTTCGCGTTATGGGATTCAACCCGCAACCTTTCCGTCATCTATACGGGCAATCGGACAATGCACTGGCCGCGGCCAAACGCGCCTGAGCGATTGCGCGGCCGCTTTTGCAGCCGCGATGGCGCGGCTGGGGCCGTTTGGTCCCGCGCCGCGCTTCGCGCTGGCGGTTTCCGGCGGGGCGGATAGTTGCGCGCTGGCGGAACTGGCGCGCGGCTGGGCGGCGGCGGCCGGCGCCACGCTGATCGCGCTGATCGCCGATCACGGCCTGCGCGCCGGCTCGGCCGCGGAAGCCGCGCTGACCGCGGCGCGGCTGAACGAACGCGGCATGGCAACGCGAATCATTCAACTATGTTGCACGCCCGGCCCGGCGCTGCAGGAACGCGCCCGCGCCGCGCGTTACGCCGCTTTGGCGCAAGCGGCGCGGCAGGCCGGCTGCGTATTTCTGCTGCTCGGCCACCATGCCGGCGATCAGGCCGAGACCGTGGCGATGCGGCGCCTTCGGGGTCCGGGCGGCGCGGAGGGCATGGCCGCCTGGGCTGCGCGGGAGGACGTCGTGCTGCTCCGCCCGCTGCTCGGTTTCACCCCGGCCAATCTCCAGGCGTTCTTGCGGCTGCGCGGCATCGCCTGGATCGAAGACCCGTCGAACGCCGATCCACGCTTCGAACGCGTCCGGCTGAGGACTGCCGGCCATGGCAGCCCCGCCGCCGACTCCACCGCCCGGCGCGCGGCGGAACACGAAGCCGCGACCTTCATGGCGAACCATGTGATCGTTCGCCCTGAAGGGTTCGCGATCATCGCCGCCAGCGCCGCGCCCGCGCCGGCCCTGGCGGCGCTGTTGCGCACCATCGGCGGGCGGGAGCACGCGCCGCGCCGGGCTTCGGTCGCCGCGCTCGCTGCCCGGCTGCGGCCGGCAACGCTCGGCGGCGTGCAAATCATCAAAACCGCCGATGGCTGGCTGCTGGCGCGCGAAGCCGCCGCCTGCGCGCCGCCCGTGGCGGCCGAACCCGGCGCGCTCTGGGATCACCGCTTCCGCCTCACCACCTCTACCCCCTCTGGCAGTTTCGGCGCGCTCGGCGCGGACGCCGCCGCCTTTCGAAAAACCGCCGGCCTGCCTTCGGTGGTTCTGCGGGCGATGCCCTGTCTGCGCCCCGCCGCCGGCGGCATCGTCTTCCCCGCCCCGGCGGTCTTCGCGCCGCCGCGGCCCGCCACCAGCCATCCATTTTTAGCGTGACGGCAATTTGTTTGTGCCGGGATGGGAAATGAGTGCAGAATGCCCAAGTGAACCGTCTGATTGATTGCACGTGCAGGCAACAGGCTCGGCGCCGCGCGGCGCCATTTGAGGAATGGACAAGGGCTAGATGAATAATCTTGGTCGTAATATCGCGCTCTGGGTTGTGGTGGCGCTGTTTCTGGTCGTGCTGTTCAACGTGTTTCAGCCCTCCACCCAAAGCAACAACGCGACGCCGATCGCCTATTCGAGCTTTCTGAACGAGGTCAATTCCGGCCAGGTGCAGGATGTGACGATCGCCGGCAACGATGTCACCGGCACCACCCGCGACGGCAAGACCTTTGCGACCTACGCGCCGGAAGACCCGGCGCTGGTCGGCAAGCTGATCGCCGCCAACGTGCATGTGGAAGCCAAGCCGCCCGGCGATAACGAAAACATGCTGGTGCGCATCCTGTTCTCTTTCGGCCCGATCCTGGTGATTGCCGGGCTGTGGCTGTTCATGATGCGGCAGATGCAGTCCGGCGGCGGCCGCGCCATGGGCTTCGGCAAGTCCCGCGCCCGGCTGCTGACCGAAAAGCAGGGCCGCATCACCTTCGAGGATGTCGCCGGCATCGACGAAGCGAAAAGCGAGCTGCAGGAGATCGTCGAGTTCTTGCGCGACCCGCAGAAATTCCAGCGCCTGGGCGGCAAGATCCCCAAAGGCTGTTTGCTGGTCGGCCCGCCCGGTACAGGTAAAACGCTGCTGGCGCGCGCCATCGCCGGCGAGGCCAACGTGCCGTTCTTCACCATTTCCGGCTCGGACTTCGTGGAGATGTTCGTCGGCGTCGGTGCCTCGCGCGTGCGCGACATGTTCGAGCAGGGCAAGAAGAACGCGCCCTGCATCATCTTCATTGATGAGATCGATGCGGTCGGCCGCCACCGCGGCGCCGGCCTCGGCGGCGGTAATGACGAGCGCGAACAGACGCTGAACCAGATGCTGGTCGAAATGGACGGTTTCGAGAGCAATGAGGGTGTGATCCTGATCGCCGCGACCAACCGGCCGGACGTGCTGGACCCGGCGCTGCTTCGTCCCGGCCGGTTCGACCGCCAGGTGGTGGTGCCGAACCCGGACGTGCTGGGCCGCGAGAAGATCCTGAAAGTGCATATGCGGAAAGTGCCGCTGGCGTCCGATGTGGACCCTAAAACCATCGCCCGCGGCACGCCCGGCTTCTCCGGCGCGGACCTTGCCAATCTGGTGAACGAGGCGGCGTTACTGGCGGCGCGCATCGGCAAGCGCGTTGTGGCAATGAGCGAGTTCGAGCACGCCAAAGACAAGGTGATGATGGGCGCGGAACGCCGCAGCCTGGTGATGAGCGACGACGAGAAGAAAATGACCGCCTATCATGAAGGCGGCCACGCGATCTGCTCGATCACGCTGCCCGAGTGCGACCCGGTGCACAAAGCCACGATCATCCCCCGTGGGCGCGCGCTCGGCATGGTGATGAGCCTGCCGGAAGGCGACCGCTACTCCACCAGCAAGGTGAAACTGCTGCAACAGCTGATCATGGCGATGGGCGGCCGCGCCGCCGAGGAGCTGATTTTCGGCGCCGACCGTGTTTCCAACGGCGCGTCCGGCGACATCAAGATGGCGACCGACCAGACCCGCCGCATGGTCAGCGAATGGGGCATGTCGGAGAAACTCGGCATGATTTCATATGGCGATAACGGCCAGGAAGTGTTTCTTGGTCATTCGGTGACGCAGAACAAGAACGTATCCGAAGCCACCGCGCGCGAGATCGACAGCGAGATCAAGTCGATCATCGACCATGCCTACTCCGAAGCTAAACGCATCCTGACCGAGCGGCTGGCCGATCTGCACGCGCTTGCGAAAGGGTTGCTGGAATACGAGACGCTGTCCGGCGACGAGATCCAGGCAGTGCTGCGCGGCGAGAAAATCGCCCGCAAGGTGGTGGACGAGCCGATGCCGGACCAGCGCCGCGCCTCCGTCCCCACCGCCGCACCTCGGCCGGACATGCCGGGCGGCCTCGGCGGCGCGGTCCCGGCGCCGGGCTAAGTCGGCGAGGCTACGCGCTCCCTCCTCATTGCGAGCGCCGCGAAGCAATCCAGCCGGAAGCAAACGGAACACTCGGATCAGGTCGCTTGTGCACGTCTGGATTGTAGCAGCACTTTGCTCGCAATGACGCTTTTGATGGATTAGGGCCGTGAGCTCTCGACCTAGCCAGGATCGCGCAATCGGCCAAAACTTCCGGTGAGCACAATTCTGTCCCTTGCCACACGGCGCCGCGGCCGGCTGGCCGTGACGCTCCTGGTCATCGCCGGCTGCGTGAACTACCTCGACCGCGCCGCACTTTCGGTCGGCAATCCTCAAATCCGCCAGTCGTTGCATCTGTCTTACGGGCAAATGGGCCTGCTGCTCTCCGCCTTCGCCTGGGCCTACGGCCTGGCGCAAATCCCGGCCGGCTTGGGCGTCGACCGCTGGGGGCCCCGCCGCGCGCTGGGGGCAGGCCTGCTGCTCTGGTCCTGCGCTCAGGCCGCGGCCGGCTTCGTCACCGGCCTCGGCCAGTTCGCGGCCGCCCGCCTGGCGCTCGGCCTTGGGGAATCGCCGATGTATATCGGCGGCACCCGCGTCTGCGCCGACTGGTTCAGCTTGAAAAACCGCGCATTGCCGATCGCGATCTTCAACTCGTCCTCGGCGCTCGCCCCCGCTTTGGCGCCCCCGTTGCTGACCGTGCTGATGCTGGCCTATGGCTGGCGCGCGATGTTTGTGGTTGCGGGCGCCGCAGGCTTCGCCGTCGCGCTGGCCTGGATCGCCTTCTACCGCGAACCCCGGCAAGTTATCTCGCCCGCCGAAATCGCCGCGATCCACACCGAGGACGATGCCGGCACCGAGCATCTCGGCCTCGCGCAGCTGTTCTGGCTGCTGAAATTCCGCACCAGCTGGGGCATGTTCCTCGGCTTCTTCGGCGTGGTCTATGTGTACTGGCTGTACGCCACCTGGCTGCCCGGCTACCTCGAAACCGCCCGCCACCTAAGCATCGGCAAAGCCGGGTTATGGACTTCCGTGCCGCTGGCGGCCGGTTTCGTCGGCGCGGTCGCGGGCGGGGTAATCTCGGACGGGCTTGGCCGGCGCGGCGTCGCCGCCGGCACCGCCTGTCGCATGCCGGTGATCGTCGGGCTGCTCGCCGCCGCGATATTCACCGTCGCCGGCGCCTACGCCGCGCATCTCTGGGTCGCGATCGCCTGCATCTCAGCCGGCCTGTTCGCGATCAACGTCGCCTCCAGCTGCGGCTGGGCGCTCGCCGCCGTGGTCGCGCCCAGCAACGCGGTGGCGACGCTGGAGGCGATTCAGAATGTCGGCGGCTCGCTCGGCGGCAGCCTGGCGCCGTTCATCACCGGCGCGGTGGTGCAGGCCACCGGCTCCTTCGTGCCCGCTTTTCTCGGCGCGGCGGCCATCGCGGTGCTTTGCGCCGGATTTTACTGGACGATGGCGGGCGCGAAAATCGCTTAATCCCTTCGACCAGACGGCCGCTTACCCCGAACACCTTGCCGGCGTGCTGATGGTGCGGCAGGATGGGAGATAGAGGGAAAAATGAACCGTTTTTGGTTGCTTGCCGTAGTCATGGCTTTGGGTTTGGCGCCTCTCGCAGGCTGCGCGCCCGGTTCCGCGGCCCAGGAGCAGGCGATGCAGCAAAAAATGCAGAACATCGATCAGCAGACAGCCCAGCCGATGGAGTCAAACGGCCCGCTTGGCTATAATACGACTGTGCATCGATAGGCTGGAGGCGCGGCTGTGCGCCACGCTGGGAGTCAGTCCGCGTCGACCAGACTGCCGCTCGTGACGGCGAGTTTGGCCGGGTTCTTGCCGTCCTCGTTGAACAATGTGCCGCCGGTGAAGGTCACCTGCGCCGGTGTGCCGGGTTTCAGCCCGGAGTTCAGCAGGATGTCGGACGGCATGTTGGCCTCCACGTTGATATCGCCGCGGCGCAGCGTCACATGCGCCTGCGCGCCGGTCGCCGAGACGCGGGCAACGCGCCAGGGGCCGGTGGCGTCGGCCGCGGGAATCACGTGGTGCGGCCGGATGAAAGCGACGGCGGGGCCGTCCGGCGCGTCCGCGGTAGCGTGCAGCCCGGCCGCCGACCGTACCACGCCGTCCCGCACGGAACAGGGCAGCTTGTTGCTCTCGCCCAGGAACTCGTGGACGAAGCTGTCGGTCGGGTCACGGTAGATTTCGATCGGCGTGCCTTGCTGCACGATCTCGCCGCCATGCATGATCACCACGCGGTCGGCGAGGTCGAACGCCTCTTCCTGGTCATGCGTCACGAACAGGGTGGTGATGTTCATCTCCTGGTGCAATTGCCGCAGCCAGCGGCGCAAATCGCGCCGCACCACCGCGTCCAGCGCGCCGAACGGTTCGTCCAGCAGCAACACGCGCGGCTGGCTGGCCAGCGCCCGCGCCAGCGCCACGCGCTGCCGCTGCCCGCCGGAAAGCTGCGCAGGATAACGGCCAGCCAGCGTTTCCAGCTGGATCAGTTTCAGCAGTTCGGTGACGCGCGCATTCACATCGGCTTTCGCCGCCCGCTTGATGCGCAGCGAAAACGCGATGTTCTCGAACACCGTCATGTGCCGGAACAGCGCGTAGTGCTGGAACACGAACCCCACGTTGCGCTCTTTCGGCTTTGCCCGCAGCGCGTCGTCCCGGTCGAACTGGATGCTGCCGCCATCCGGCCGGTCCAGCCCGGCGATCAGCCGCAGCAGCGTGGTCTTGCCGGAGCCGGACGGCCCCAGCAGCGCCAGCAGCTCGCCTGGCTGCACCGCCAGGCTGACATTTTTCAGCACCCGATGCGGGCCGAAGCTCTTGCTGATGTCGTCGATGTCGATCGCAGTGCTCATGTCCCCATGCTCATGTAGCTGCCTTCTTCCGCCGCGTTGCGTGCAATTCGTCCCGGTGCCGCCATTCCAGCGCCGCCTTCAGCACCAGCGTCACCAGCGCCAGCATGGCCAATAATGAAGCTACCGCGAAGGCGGCCTGCTCCTCGTAGCTTTCATACAGTGATTCCACGGCGAGCGAGAGCGTATCGGTCTGCCCGAAAATCTTGCCGGACACCACCGAGACGGCGCCAAACTCGCCCATCGCGCGGGCGTTGCACAGCAGCACGCCGTACAGCAGGCCCCAGCGCAGTTTCGGCAGGCTGACCCGGAAGAAAATCTGCAAGCCGGACGCTCCCAGCGTCACCGCGGCCTCTTCCTCGTCATTGCCCTGTTCCTGCGCCAGCGGGATCAGCTCGCGCGCCACGAACGGGAAGGTGACAAAGGTGGTGGCGAGGATCATGCCCGGCAGCGCGAAGATGATCTGCATGTTATGCGCCTGCAGCCAGCCGCCGAGCAGCCCGTTTAGCCCGAACAGCAGCACTTCCAGCAGCCCGGCGACCACCGGCGAGATCGAAAACGGCAGATCGATCAGCGTGATCAGCACGTTGCGGCCGACGAAGTCGAACCGCGCGATGCACCAGGACGCGACAATGCCGAACACCACGTTCAACGGCACCGCGATCGCCGCGATCAGCACGGTCAGATAAATCGCATCGGCGACGTTCGGGTCGTAAAGCGACGTAAAGTAGCTGCCAAGCCCAAGCGAAAACGCCTGCGCGAACACGATCACCAGCGGCAGCAGCAAAAACAGCGCCATGAAGGCCAGCGCCGTGAGGATGAGCCCGACCCTAACCCCCATGACGGCGCCGGACCCAGGCCTGCAGCAAATTGATCGTGAGCAGGAGGAGAAAAGAAACGCCCAGCATCAGCGTGCCGATCGCGGTCGCGCCCTCGTAATCAAACTGGTCCAGCCGTGCCACGATCAGCAGCGGCAGGATTTCGGAGACCATCGGCTTGTTGCCGGCGATGAAAATGATCGAGCCGTACTCGCCGATGCTGCGCGCGAGCGCCAGCGTGAAGCCGGTCAGCAGCGCCGGCAGCACGGCCGGGAAGATGATGCGGCGGAAAATCTCGAAATTGGTGGCGCCCATCAGCGCCGCGGCCTCTTCCTGCTCCACCTCCAGATCCTCGATCACCGGCTGCACGGTCCGCACGATAAAGGGGAGGGAAATAAACATCATGGCGACCACGATGCCGGCCGGCTGGAAGGCGATGAAAATGCCGAGCGGCGCAAGCAAGCCGCCGATCCAGCCCTGCGGCGCGTACAGCGTGGAAAGCGCGATGCCGGCGACCGCGGTGGGCAGCGCGAAAGGCAGATCGACCAGGGCATCGGCGATGCGGCGGCCGGGGAACCGGTAGCGCGTCAGCACCCAGGCGATCAGCAGGCCGAACACGGCGTTGATGCTGGCGGCGAGGAACGCGGTGGAGAGGCTGACCCGGAGATCGCCCAGCACGCGCGGCCGGAGAATGATGGCGAAAAAGCCGCGCCAGCCGAGCTGGGCGGTGAACCACAGCATGACGCCGAGCGGCAGGATGACGACCAGGCCAAGCCAGATCAGCGTGATCGCGAGGCTGGCGCCGAAGCCCGGCAGGATGCTGGGCTTATGCCAGGCGAACCGAGGGGAGCGTCGCGCCGGGGCGAGGCTGACGCCTAAAGGGCTGGCCGAGGCCACTTACATGCCTTTGGAGTAAACCTGGTCGAAGATGCCGCCGTCGCCAAAAAATTCCGGCTGCGCTTTCGACCAGCCGCCGAACTGCGCGACCGTCACCATCGGCACGTCGGCGAACTGCAAGGTGTATTTGGCTTTCGCGGCGGCGTCGCGCGGCCGGTAGAAATTCTTGCCAATCACGTCCTGCCCCGCCGGCGAGTACAGATATTGCAGATAGGCTTCGGCCAGCGCGCGGGAGCCGTGCCGGTCCGCGTTCTTGTCCACCACCGCGACCGGCGGCTCCGCCAGGATGCTGAGCGACGGGATCACGATTTCGAACGCGCCGGTATCATGGTGGGTGGATTGAAAGGCGTCGCTTTCCCAACCGACCAGCACATCGCCGATATTGCGTTGCGTGAAGGTGAGCGTGGAGCCGTGCGCGCCGGTATCCAGCACCGGAACGTTGGCGAAAAAAGCTTTGAGGTAGGCGTTGGCCTTCTCATGGCTGCCGCCATAGGTCTTCAGCGCCCAGGCATAGGCCGCCAGCACGTTCCAGCGGGCGCCGCCGGAGGTTTTCGGGTTCGGCGTGATCACCTGGACGTTGGGCTTGACCAGGTCCGACCAGTCCTTGATCCCTTTCGGGTTGCCGGCGCGAACCAGGAACACGATGGTGCTGGTATAGGGCGTGCTGTCATCGGGCAGCCGGCTTTGCCAGTTCGGCGCGATCAGCCCGGTCTTGGCGATCGAATCGATGTCGTAGGACAGCGCCAGGGTCACCACGTCGGCCTGCAGGCCCTCGATCACGGCACGCGCCTGTGCACCGGAGCCGCCATGCGAGTATTCGAGGTTCGGCGTCGTGCCAGTCTTTTTCGCCCAGTACGCGCCGAACAGCTTGTTGTAATCGGCATACAGCTTGGCGGTGGGGTCGTAGGACACGTTGAGCAGGGTGTCGCCCGCATCGGCCAAAGCCGGGCCGGCCAGCGTGGCCAGAGGCAATGCCGCCCCCAGCTGCAAAACCCGGCGACGCGAAAAAGCAAACTCGTTCATAGCGGCATCCCTGCAGTTTACCGCTTTGTAACGAAGTTAGCCTACTTCATCAATAGACAATTCGAAAGAAGAATATGCGGTGTCAGGCTCGTCATGCTGGCGCAGCCTGACATCCACGACTTTATCAAGCCTCGTGCGCTGGTTAAGTGATGGATGCCGGCCTTCGCGGGCACGACGATATTAATCGGCGGCCAAAGCCATCTGCTTTCGCGCCAACGACTGGCTCACGTAGCTCTCCACCGCCTCGGCCACCTTGTCGGCGTGGTTGCCGAACACGTGGTCGGCGCCCTGGAACACCCGGTAGTCGATCGCCACACCCTTCTGCAGGTTGAGCTTGTCGACCAGTTTGCGCACGGAAGCCTCCGGCACCATCTCATCGGCATCGCCGTGGATCATCAGCCCGCCGCAAGGGCAGGGGGCGAGGAAGCCGAAATCATAGCCGGCGGCAGGCAGCGCCACGCTAACCCAGCCAGAGACTTCCGGCCGGCGCATCAGCAGCTGCATGCCCACGAAGGAGCCGAACGAGTAGCCGGAGATCCACAACCCGCCATGGCCGGGGTTCAGCGCCTGCATCCAGTCCAGCGCCGCGGCGGCGTCGTTGATCTCGCCCATGCCGCCGTCAAACTTGCTCTGGCTGCGGCCGACGCCGCGGAAATTGAAGCGCATGACCGAAAAGCCCAGGCGCTGGAACACCTGGTACATCGAATAAGTGATGCGGTTGTTCATGGTGCCGCCATGCAGCGGGTGCGGGTGCAGCACGAGAGCGAGCGGCGCGCCGCGCTCCTTGGCATGGTGATAGCGTCCTTCTAACCGGCCTTCCGGCCCGGCAAACATAACTTCGGGCATTCTACTGCGTCTTTCATTTAACCGTCACGACATCTTTTTCGCGAATGTTGACCTGTCCGGTCCGGATACCTACCTTGTCCTTTAACTCATGATCGTTACGTGGCGTCACCCCGCCTAAGGATCGTTAATATAGACTGCTCTTCCCCGCTTTCCTACGGAAATGTCGCATGCCCCTTATGTTTTTGCGCGAGACGATACGAGCCTACCGGGAGCGCGACCCGGCGGCGCGTTCCGATCTTGAGGTTCTGCTGTGCTATCCGGGGTTGCACGCGGTGGGGATCCATGCGGTCTCAAACTTTCTCTGGCGGCATAATTTACTTATCCTCGGCCGGCTGGTGTCCAACATCGGCCGTTTCCTCACCGGGGTTGAGATCCATCCGGGAGCGAAACTAGGCCGCCGGCTGATCATAGATCACGGGCTCGGAGTCGTGATCGGCGAAACCGCGGAAATCGGCGACGACGTATATATTTATCATCAGGTGACGCTGGGCGGCACCAGCGCCGAGCCGGGCAAGCGGCACCCGACGGTGGGCGACAACGTGATCATTGGCGCCGGCGCGAAAGTTCTGGGCGCGATCACCATCGGCGAGGCCGCCAGGGTCGGCGCCAACGCGGTGGTGGTGGCCTCGGTGCCGCCTGGCACCACGGTGGTCGGGATTCCTGCCCGGCCGGTCGACCGGGCCGAGCCGAAACGCCGGTTCGACGCCTACGGCACGCCGGATGATCCCTGCCTGGACCCGCTGCTGCACGAAGTGGATATTTTGCGCAGCGAGCTGACCGACCTCGAGAACCGGATCGCCAAGCTGGCGAAAGACCGCATCTTCTAGACATGCTCTACCTGGACGCCAACGCCACCGAGCCGTTGCGCCCGGCGGCGCGGGACGCCGCGTGCGCGGCGATGCAGGCGGCCAACCCTGCCTCCGTGCATCGCGCCGGACGGGCGGCGCGGCGCATCCTGGAAGACGCCCGGGATGCTCTTGCCGCCGCCTTCCACGCCCGCCCGGCTGACATCGTCTTCACCTCCGGCGCCACCGAAGCCAACGCTTTGGCGGTCACGGCGCTCGGGCGCGGCCGGCCGGTGCTGATCGGCGCCACCGAGCATGACGCCGTGCGCGCCGCCGCATCCCGCGCGACCACCATCCCGGTCATGCCGGACGGGCTGATCGACGCCGGAGCGCTTGAACATCTGCTCGCGGCCCATCCGGGCGCGCTGGTCTGCCTGATGGCGGCGAATAACGAGACCGGCGTGCTGCACGATCTGGCCATGGCCGCGGCACTTTGCGCCCGGCACGGCGCGGCTCTGCATGTAGACGCGGCGCAGGCCGCGGCGCGGGTGCGGCAGGACTGGCTGGCGCTCGGCGCGGTCTCCATCGCCATCTCCGGCCACAAAGCCGGCGGTCCCATGGGCGCCGGCGCGCTGATCCTGCGGCCGGACCAAAACCTGGCGCCGCTGATCGCCGGCGGCGGCCAGGAAATGGGCCGCCGCGGCGGCACGCCCGCTCTGCCCGCGATCGCCGGCATGGCGGCGGCGCTCGCCGAACCCTATGACGGCACCGCGATCGCCGGCTGGCGCGACGCGATCGAGGCGTTTTGCGCCGGTCAAGGCGCGCGCGTCGCCGGCCGCGCCGCGCCGCGCCTGCCCAACACCGCCTGCCTCATCCTGCCCGGCGTGCGGGCGGACACGCAGCTGATCGCGCTCGACCTCGCCGGCATCGCCGTTTCCGCGGGCGCCGCCTGCTCCTCCGGCAAGGTGGCGGCGAGTCCGGTGCTGGCGGCGATGGGCTACGGTGCGCAGGCGGGGCAGGCGATCCGCGTCTCGCTGCCCTGGAACGCCACCGCTTCCTGCGTGCCGGCGTTCACCGCCGCCTACGCCGCGATGGCCGCCCGCGCCCGGCGTTCCGAACGCCGCGGCGCCGAACTTGCCGCCGTCCCCGCCGGGCCTTAGAGGGACCGCCATGCCGAAAATGACGTTCATCGAGCGCAACGGCCAGCCCCGCGAGGTGGACGCGCCGCTCGGCCTGTCGGTGCTGGAGGTCGCGCACAAGCACGACGTCGACATCGAAGGCGCGTGCGAGGGCTCGCTCGCCTGCTCGACCTGCCACGTCATCGTCGATCCGGCCTGGGCGCCCAAGCTCGCCACGCCGACCGAGGATGAGGAGGACATGCTGGACCTCGCCTTTGGCCTGGAGAAAACCTCCCGCCTCGGCTGCCAGATCGTGATTACCGAGGCGCTGGACGGTCTGGTCGTGCGCCTGCCCAGCGCCACGAGGAATGCCCAGGGATGAAGATCGTGGTGGCGATGTCCGGCGGCGTGGACAGCTCGGTCGTCGCCGGCATGATGGCGGAAGAGGGCCACGAGGTGATCGGCGTTACCTTGCAGCTGTACGATCACGGCGCCACCACGGGGCGAAAGGGCGCGTGCTGCGCCGGCCAGGACATCCACGACGCGCGCCGCGTCGCGGACACGCTCGGCATCGCGCATTACGTGGTGGACGCCGAGGCGCGCTTCCGCTCCGGCGTGATCTCCGCCTTCGCCGATGCCTACGCCAATGGCGAAACCCCGGTGCCCTGCATCGCCTGCAACCAGCAGCTGAAATTCGGCGACCTGCTGGACATGGCCCGCGACCTAGGCGCCGAGGCGCTGGCCACCGGCCATTACGTCCGCCGGCTGAACGGCGCGGCCGGCGCTGAGCTGCACCAGGCGGTGGACTCCGCCCGCGACCAGAGCTGGTTTCTGTTCGCCACCACCCGCGCGCAGTTGGAATTCTGCCGCTTCCCGCTCGGCCACGCCGCCGACAAGGCGGAGGTCCGCGCCCGCGCTGCCGCTCTCGGCTTGGCGGTGGCGGAAAAGCCGGACAGCCAGGACATCTGCTTCGTGCCGAACGGCTCCTACGCCGAGATCGTCGGCAAATTCCGCCCGGATGCGCTGGCGCCCGGTGACATCGTCGACGAAGACGGCGCGCTTGTCGGCGCCCACCAGGGCATCGCCCGCTACACCGTCGGCCAGGCCAAACGCCTGGGCGGCGCCACCGGAACCGGCGGCGACGCCCAGGTGGTCCGCCGGATCGACGCGGCGCGCCGCCGCATCGTCATTGGCTCGCGCCGCCCCGCGACCCGCGAGGTGCGGCTGCGCGACCTGAACTGGCTGGTCGAGGCGCCCGCCGCGCCCCTGTCCGTCACCGTAAAGCTGCGCGCCCGCGAGACCCCGCGCGCGGCTATCGTCCACGCCACCGCGACCGGCGCGACCCTGCAACTGTCGGAGCCGGCACTGGCCGCCCCTGGCCAGGCCGCGGTGTTCTACCGGGAGTCCCGCATTTTGGGCGGCGGCTTTATCACGTCCTAGAACCATAAAATTGCTCGCAAGAAAAAGGCTAGAGCGTGGTGAGTGATAACTCATCTTGCTCTAGTATTGGCGAGGCGAGGTAAACTTAATATAGAGTTAAGTCATCTGACGAGCTGAAGTCCCTTGACGAAGAGGGACACAACACAAGCTGACGTTGCAGCGGGAGGGTGTCATGGCCGACGACACGATCGTTTCCGGGGGAACCTTCACCCTGAGCTCGCCGCTGACCAGCGGCACCAATATCGACTTCATCAACAGCCCGGCCGTCAGCGGCGAACTGATCGTCAGCACGCCGGACTTCGTCATCAGCACGATCGTCACCGCCGGCACCACCAGCGTCTCCTCGATCACGATCGGCGGCGAGATCAGGAACTTTCAGCCCTCCCCCAACCTGTCGACGACCGACCAGGTGTTGATCGCCAACGTCGACTCGCTGTTTGCGACGCTGGACTTTTCCCCCAACGCCGCCGCCGAAAACCGCTCCTTCGATAACGCCATCGCCTTCTCGGCGGAGGGCGCCGGCGGTTATCTGATCATGCCGAACGGCTCGGTGGTGAACGAGGTGCACAACCCGAACACGCTGGATGCCACCGCCACGCTGATCCTGGACGAGATCCGCACCGGCCTGTTCGGCACCAGCGCGAACGACACGACGCTGTCTTTCGCCGGCATGATCTCGGGCGGCACCGTCAACGCCATGATCACCGACGTCGGCGGCGTCGCCATCAACGCCTGCTTCGCCGCCGGCACCCGCATCCTCACCACCGCCGGCGAGGTTGAGGTGGAACGCCTGGCGGTCGGCGACCGCGTGATCACCCGCGGCGGCGAGGATGAGCAGATCATCTGGATCGGCCACCGTGACCTGGACATTTCGCGCCATCCGCGCCCCGATCAGGTGCGCCCGATCATCGTCGAGCCCGACGCGCTGGCGGAAGGCGTGCCCGCGCGCCGCCTGGTGCTCTCGCCCGACCATGCGCTGTATCTGGACGGCGTGCTGGTGCCGGCGAAAGACCTGGTCAACGCCACCACCATCCGCGGCGATGGTGCCGCCACGTCCGTGCGCTATTTCCACGTCGAACTCGCCGCGCATAACGTGCTGTTCGCCGAAGGCGCCGCGGCGGAAAGCTTCCTCGACACCGGCCACCGCGGCGTATTCACCAACGCCGCGGAACCTCTGCTGTTGCACCCCGACCTGATGCAGCAACGCCGCGAGGCAGAAGGTTGCGCGCCGCTCTGCACCGGCGGATCAAAACTGGACGCGATCCGCGAACGGCTGGCGCGGCGACGTTTGCCGGGCCGGCGGTTGGGGTAAAAGGAAGTAAGCGGCGCTTCTTGTAAAAAGCGCGCAAAAACTTTTTTTATTCTGGGTCTTGGGAGTTGGCGTCGTCTGAGGCATCGGCTCAGGTTAGTAGTTTAACCGTTCTGCGCGCGGTGGCGGAGTTTGTGGTCGGCCAGAACGCAGGCGAGCATCGCCTCGCCGACCGGAACGGCCCGGATGCCGACGCAGGGATCGTGGCGGCCTTTGGTGGTGACCTCCACCTCCGCGCCGGCGCGGCTGACGGAGCGTACGGGCGTAAGGATGGAGCTGGTCGGTTTGACGGCGAAGCGGGCGATGATCGGCTGGCCGGTGGAGATGCCGCCCAGAATGCCGCCGGCGTGGTTGGCGAGGTAAGTGATCCCATCGCCCTCCATGCGCATTTCGTCGGCGTTGGCTTCGCCGGTGAGCGTGGCGGCGGCGAAGCCGTCGCCAATCTCCACGGCTTTCACGGCGTTGATGCTCATCAGCGCGGCGGCGATCTCGGCGTCCAGCTTGGCGTAGAGCGGCGCGCCAAGGCCGGGCGGCACATGTTCCGCCACCACCTCGATCACGGCGCCGAGGGAGGAGCCGGCTTTGCGGGACTCATCCAAGATCTCAACCCACGCCCCCGCGGCGACCGCGTCGGGGCAGAAGAAAGGGTTTTGCGCCACCTGCGCCCAGTCCCAGCGCGTACGGTCGATGACGTGGGGGCCGATGGCGACCAGCGCGCCGCGAATGGTGACGTCGCCCAGAATTTTGCGGGCGATGGCGCCGGCGGCGACGCGGGTGGCGGTCTCCCGCGCGGAGGCGCGGCCGCCGCCGCGCGGGTCGCGGTGGCCGTATTTCAGCTCATAGGCGAGGTCGGCGTGGCCGGGCCGGTAGCTCTGCGCGATCTCCGCATAGTCTTGCGACCGCTGGTCGGTGTTTTCGATCAGCAGCGAAATCGGCGTGCCGGTGGTGCGGCCTTCATACACGCCGGAGAGGATGCGGACCTGGTCGGCTTCCTGCCGCTGGGTGGTAAATCTGGATTGGCCGGGGCGGCGCCGGTCCAGATACGGCTGGATGTCGGCTTCGGAGAGGGCGAGGCCCGGCGGCGTGCCGTCCACCACGCAGCCGATCGCGGGTCCGTGGCTTTCGCCCCAGCTCGTAACCCTGAACAGATGGCCGAAAGTGTTGTGCGACATAACGGGGCGATAGAGCCTTGCGGGTGGTTAGAGAAGTCGTGGATGCCGGCCTTCACCGGCATGACGGTGGAAGGGGCTAGTCGCTAACGACGGTGATGTCCGGCGCGGCGGGGTTTTTCATCCCCACGGTGTGGTAGCCGCAATCGACGTGGTGGACTTCGCCGGTGACGGCTTTCGAGAGGTCGGAGAGCATGTACAGCCCGGCGCTGCCGATCTCTTCCAGCTCCACATTGCGGGCCAGCGGGGCGTTGTACTTGTTCCACTTCAGAATGTAGGAAAAGTCGCCGATGCCGCTCGCCGCCAAAGTTTTGATCGGGCCGGCGCTGATCGCGTTGACGCGGATTCTGTCGGCGCCGAGATCGGCCGCCATGTAGCGGACCGAGGCTTCCAGCGCGGCTTTCGCGACGCCCATCACGTTGTAATGCGGCATCACGCGCTCGGCGCCGAGATAGGTGAGGGTGACCAGCGAGCCGCCATTGGGCATCAGCGCCGCCGCGCGCCGGGCGACGGCGGCGAAGGAATAACAGGAGATGTCCATCGCCTGCAGAAACGCCGCCCGGGGCGTGTCCAGAAACCGGCCGCGGAGGAAATTCTTATCCGCGTAGCCGATCGCGTGGACCAGAAAGTCGATGCTGCCCCAGTGCTTCGCGAGGCCGGCAAAGGCTTCGTCCAGGCCGGCGTCGTCGGCGACGTCGCAGGGCAGCACGAGGTCTGCGCCGACTGAGGCGGCGAGCGGGCGGACGCGCTTTTCCAGCGCCTCGCCCTGATAGGTGAAGGCAAGTTCGCCGCCCTGCGCCGCCACCGCCTGCGCGATGCCCCAGGCGATCGAGCGGTTATTCGCAACGCCCATGATCAGGCCCCGCTTGCCCTGCATGAGCGTGCCTTTGGCGGAAAGCTGAGGGGCGGTGTCGGGCATCGGCGGTGTCTCCCTTGGTGAACTGCGGCACATGGCAGCAGGGAACCCGTGGCGGTGGTCCCTGCCGGTGGCATACAGTATGTCACGGCGTTACGCAGGGCCATATCGCGCGCGCGGGCGCGTTCGAAGTAGTATCCCGTTGCCGGAGCAGATATATTGGATGATTTTCCCGAAGACCCGTTCGCCTTGTTCTCGGCCTGGCTGGAAGAGGCGGAGGCCGGCGAGCCGAACGACCCGACCGCGATGACGCTGGCGACCGCGACGCGTCAGGGCCGGCCGTCAGCCCGCATGGTGCTGCTGAAGTCCTACGACGCGCGGGGGTTCGTGTTCTACACCAATCTCGGCTCGCGCAAATCGGACGAAATCCACGCCAACACGCATGCCGCCTTGCTGTTCCACTGGAAGAGCCTGCGCCGGCAGGTGCGCATCGAGGGCGCGGTGACACCGGTTTCGGACCAACAGGCGGACGATTATTTCGCTTCGCGGCCGCGCATTTCGCGCCTGGGCGCCTGGGCGTCTGACCAGTCGCGGCCGATGCCGAGCCGCGAGACCTTCGAGACGCGGCTGGCGGAGATGACGGCGCGTTTCGAGGGGGAAGAGGTGCCGCGGCCGGCGACCTGGTCGGGCTGGCGCGTCGCGCCTGAATATTTCGAGTTCTGGCAGGACATCCGCTACCGCCTGCACGACCGGCGGATTTACACCGCGCGGCCGGAGGGCGGCTGGGAGACCTGGCGGCTGTACCCGTGACCGCCGCTTTGTAAATCCGGCGGTGAATCTGGTGCCCGATTGGTTCGGCGGCGTTCTGGGCGATGCGCTGGAAGCGTTCCTGCTCGCCTTCCCGGCGCTGTTCTCGATCGTCAACCCGCTCGCTGGCGCGATCATTTTCAACGAGGTGACGGCGGCGCAGACCCATGCGGAGCGGGTGGCGCTGGCGCGCCGGGTGGCGATCTACTCGACCTTCGTGATGCTGGGCGCGCTGTGGACCGGCGGCTATGTGCTGAGCTTTTTCGGCATCAGCCTGGACGCGCTACGGATCGCCGGCGGCATCGTAGTCTCCGTCCGTGCCTTCGAGATGCTGTCCGCGCCGGAAAGCCGCACCGACCGGAAAGCCGCGGAGACCGCCGAGATGGGCCGCGGCCCCGCCGAACTCGGCGCGTACGCGTTTTTTCCGCTGACGCTGCCGTTCACCACCGGCCCCGGCACCATCTCGGTTGCGATCAGTCTGGGCAGCGAGCGGCCGGACCATGTGCTGCCGAGCTTGATTTTTTTCGCCGGCGCCTCGGCGGCGGTGCTGGCGATGGCGGTGCTGGTCTGGCTGTTCTACACCACCGCCGACCAGTTCGCTCGCGTGCTCGGCGGCACCGGCCGGCAGGTGGTGGCGCGGCTGGCGGCGTTCCTGCTGGCCGGGATCGGCGTGCAGATCGTATTGTCGGGCGCCATGCCGCTGCTGCACGCCGCAACGCACTAAAACCTGGACTTTTTCATAACGCTGCTTATAATCATCTGCGTTATGGGCCAGGAATTTGACCGTGATCTGTTCATGCTGCTGCATGATGTCGCCCGCTTGATCCGGGTGGACGCGGATAAACGCGCGAGGGTTTTTGGTATGACCAGGGCGCAATTGACGTTGCTGCTTCGGCTCGAGCGCAATCCCGGCCTCACCCAGAAAGAGGTTGCCGATCTGCTGGAGGTTGAGCCGATCTCCGTGGCGCGGCTGGTCGATCGGCTGGAAGCCAGCGATCTGGTGACACGCTCCCCCGATATCAGCGATCGCCGGGTCTGGCGGCTGCATCTGCGCCCCGGCGCCGCCGCGCTGCTGAGCAAAATCAAGGTGCTGAAGTCCGACCTGCAGGAATCGGTCGCTCGCGGCCTGGACGAGGACATGCGCGAGACCATGGTCGCGGCATTGTTGAAGATGAAGTCCAACCTGTTGCGGCCCCAGCTGCCCCTGCCGGCGGAGCCGGCCATGCCATTCGAGGAGAGCGCCTGATGTCCCAAACCGGTACCGTGGCGCGCAGTCCGGGGGCGGCCGCCGGAACGCCGCCGGCCGGCACGCGCGGCAAGGCGGCGATCCGGCGCGCCAACCTCTCGCGCCTGCTGCGCCCGATTCTGATGGTCGGCGGCGTGGTCCTGGTTATCGTCGCGTCGGCGGCGTTCTGGCTGGCCGGCGGGCGCTACGCCAGCTCGGACGATACCTATGTCGACGCGGCGAAAGTATCGTTGTCGACCGACGTTTCCGGTCTGGTCGGCCAGGTGTTCGTGCGGGATAACCAGCATGTCGTGGCCGGGCAGCCGCTGTTCGCGCTCGACCAGGCAAGCTTCGAGACCGCGGTGGCCGATGCGCGGGCGCAGCTGGGCCAGGCAGTGCTGGACGTCGCTTCCGCCAAGCGCGGCTATGCCGAGGCGCTGGACGAGGTGGCGACGCAGAGGGTGCAGATCGCAACCGATCAGTCGGACCTCGCCCGCTACGCCTCGGTGGTCGGCAATGGCGGGGTGACGCGCGCGGTGTATGACGACGCGCGCTACAAGCTGCAGGCCGACGAGGCGAGGCTGGGCGAGCTGACCGACCAGGGCGGCGTGCAGCTGGCCAAGCTGAGCGGCGACGCCAACATCGCCGTCGCGGACGTGCCGGAATATCAGCGCGCCGAGGCGCAGCTGCAGGACGCCGAACGCGATCTGGCCGACAGCATGATGCGGGCGCCGTTTTCCGGCACGGTGACGCAGACCGAGCAGCTGCAGCCTGGCATGTACCTCGCCGCCGGCACCGCCGCCTTCGGCCTGGTCTCCGACACGGATGTGTGGATCACCGCGCAGCCGAAGGAAAGCGACCTGACCTGGGTCCGCCCCGGCCAGGCGGCGACCATCACCGTGGACAGCTATCCGGGGCAAACGTGGAAAGGCGTGGTGCAGAGCATCAGCCCGGCCAGCGGCGGCGAGTTTTCGCTGCTGCCGGCACAGAATTCCTCCGGCAACTGGGTGAAGGTGGTGCAGCGGATCCCGGTGCGGATCAAAATCACCTCCGGGCCCGCGGGTTTGCCCCTGCGTGACGGCATGAGCACCGAGGTGTCGATCGACACCCATCACGTCAGGCATTTTTCGGACCTGTTCTGATGTCCGGGACCGAGGCCGCGAACCCCGATCCGACCGCCGCGCCGCACCGGGTGCTGATCATCGTCTGTCTGATGGTGGCGACGCTGATGCAGTCTTTGGACTCGACGATCGCCAACGTCGCTTTGCCGTATATGCAGGGCAGTTTTTCGACCTCCTACGATCAGGTCACCTGGGTTCTGACCTCTTACGTGGTGGCGGCGGCGATCGGCACCGCGCCGGTGGGCTGGCTGACCGCGCGGTTCGGCCGGAAAAACTTCTTCATCGTCTGCCTGATCGGCTTCACCGTGACGTCGATGCTGTGCGGCCTGGCGGATTCGATCAGCCAGATCGTGGTGTACCGGCTGATCCAGGGCGCGTTCGGCGCCGCTCTGGTGCCGCTCTCGCAATCGACGCTGCTGGACATCTATCCGCCGGCGCAACGCGGCGCCGCGATGTCGATCTGGGGCATGGGCGTGATGGTCGGGCCGATCCTGGGGCCGACGCTGGGCGGCTACCTGACCGCCTATTACAGCTGGCGCTTCGTGTTTTACGTGAACCTGCCGTTCGGCATCGTCTCCGTGCTCGGCCTGATGCTGCTGATGCCGAAGGTCGCCGCCCGGCGCGCCCCGCAATTCGACTGGATCGGCTTTCTCGCATTGTCGCTGGGACTGGCGGCGATGCAGATCGCGCTGGACCGGGGGGAGGAACTGGACTGGCTGAGTTCCTACACGATCGTGACCTGCCTGGTGCTGGCCGGGCTCGGATTTTATCTGTTTCTGGTGCATATGGTGACGGCGAGGGCGCCGCTGTTCGCGCGCGAGATGTTCCGCGACCGGAACTTCACGGCCGGGCTGATCACGATGTTCGGGGTCGGCATGACATTGCTCGCGACCTCGGCGCTGCTGGCGCCGTATCTGGAAAATCTCGGCAATTACCCGGTGGCGACCGCCGGGCTGGTGATGGCGCCGCGCGGGATCGGCACCATGGTGTCGATGCTGATCGCCGGACGCCTGACCAACCGGGTGGACCCCAGGCTGATCATGCTGGCCGGCTATCTCTGTCTGGGCGGCTCGATCTATCTGCAGGAAGGCTGGACGCCGGCGGAACCGGAACTCAACATGATGATGACGGTGATCCTGCAGGGCGCGGGCCTGGGCTTCGTGTTCATTCCGCTGCAGGTGGTGGCGTTCTACACCATGCCGGCCGAAATCCGGACCCAGGCTTCGTCCCTGCTGAGCCTGGTGCGCAACGTCGGCAGCGCCATCGGCGTTTCCATCACCTCCGCCGTGCTGGACCGGCAGACCCATGTCGAGCATGCGGTGCTGACGCAGTATGTGACACCGTTCGCGCGCACGTTTCAGGGCGGCGGCGCGGTGACCCGCTTGCTGGCGCCTGGCCAGGCCGGGGGCGCCACGCTGCTGGACACGATGATCACCACGCAGGCGCAGATCATCGCTTACATCGACGACTACAAGCTGGTGCTGATCTCCTTGTTCCCCTCGGCGGCGTGCCTGTTGCTGATGCGCCGGCCGGCGAACGCGCCGGCGGTGACGCCGGGGACGGCCGTGCAGGCGGGGGTCGCTCCGGTCGGAGCCGTCACGGCGGGCGCCGCGCCGGCGGAATAGACAAGACGGCGAAAACGCCGCCATGATGCGCGGCCTGAAGCGGCCGAACAGGGTGGGGCGTGGCGCGTGTCTGAGAACATCATCAAGGCCGAAATCGCCGCGATCCGCATGTCCGGGCTGTTCCTTTCGGACTGGTACCTGCAGCGCCATCCGGAGGTGGCGGCGCGCGGCGAGGATGGGCTCGCGCATTTCTGCCGGACCGGCTGGCGCGAGGGCGCGCAGCCGAACCCGTATTTCGACCCGGCGTTTTACCTCGGCCGCAACCCGGACATCGCCGCGGTCGGGCTCAACCCGCTGGTGCATTACGCGATGGCGGGCGAGCAGGAAAACCGCGACCCGTCGCCCAATTTCCACATTGCCTGGTACCGGCAGGCTTACGGGCTGGGGCCAAAGGACCCGGCTTTACGGCATTATCTGGAGCGGCGGCTGACCGGCCAGGTGAACCCGGTGCCGCTGTTCAACGCGGCCTGGTATCTGGAGAACAATGACGACGTGGCGGCCGCGCAGGCCGATCCGTTCGAGCATTTCCTGGCCTTCGGGCCGCTGGAGCTGCGCGACCCGGCGCCGGATTTCGACATCAAGTTTTACATGAACCGCTACGCGGCGCTGCTCGGCGGGCAGAACCCGCTGCTGCATTATCTGGCGCACCGCGACGATGACGCGTTCCAGCCGGTGCGGCCGGAGCATGAGAAGCTGATCCCCGGCGCCGTGCGGCTGGCCACCCGGCCGGCGGCGGCGTTCGAGGAGTTCCGGCCGGTGCCGGCCAACGCGGCGCGTCGCGCCAAGCTGCTGGCCTATTATCTGCCGCAATTCCATCACGTGGCGGAGAATGACGCCTGGTGGGGCAAGGGTTTTACCGACTGGACCAATCTCGGCCGGGCGTTGCCGCGTTATGTCGGGCATCTGCAGCCCCGCGTGCCGCGCGATCTCGGCTTCTACTCGATGGACGATCCGGAGACGTTGCGCCGGCAGATCGAGATGGCGAAGGGCGCCGGGCTGTTCGGCTTCGTGTTCTATACTTACTGGTTCAACGGCCATCGGCTGCTGGAAAAGCCGCTGGAACAGTTGTTGAACGACCCCACGCTGGACTTTCCGTTCTGCGCGATGTGGGCGAACGAGAATTGGACCCGGCGCTGGGACGGGCTGGAGCGCGAGGTTTTGATAGCGCAGGAGTACCGGGAGCGGGACGACGAGGGGCTGGTCGCCTCGTTCGCGCGGCTGTTCGCCGATGCGCGTTACATCCGTGTGCAGGGCCGGCCGCTGCTGATGATCTACCGGGTGTCGCTGATCCCGGACGCGGCGCGGCGGATACGGCTGTGGCGCGAGATGTTCCGCGCGCAACACGATGAAGACCCGGTGATCATCGTCGCGCAAAGCCTGGGGGATTACGATCCGGCGCCGTACGGGCTGGACGGCGCGATCGAGTTTCCGCCGCATAAGCTGAGCCCGGAAGCCGAGAAGATCAATAACAAGCTGGACGTGCTGGACCCGGATTTCACCGCCGCGGTCTATGAGTATCAGGATATCGCCGAGGTGTCGCTGGCCACGCCGCCGCCGAAATTTCCGCTGATCAAAACCATCGTGCCGGGCTGGGATAACGATCCGCGCCGCGAGGGCCAGGGGCTGGTGCTGCATGGCGCGACGCCGGCGAAGTACCAGGCCTGGCTGGAAAAGCTGGTGCGCTACGCTGCCGAAAATCCGTTCCACGATGAGAAGCTTATTTGCGTGAACGCCTGGAACGAATGGGCGGAGGGCGCGTTTCTGGAGCCCGACCTGCATTACGGCGCGGCATTCCTGAACGCCACCGGCCGGGCGCTCTGCGCGCGTGATCTGGCCGATCTGCCGGCGGGGATTTTGCTGATCGGGCATGACGCGCAGCCGCATGGTTCACAGCTTTTGCTGCTGCACATCGCGCGGCGGCTGCGCCGGCAATGGGGCATCACCGTGCATCTGCTGCTGCTTGGCGTCGGGCCGCTGCTCGGCAAGTATTACGAGACCGCGCAGGTGAGCGTGGCGTATGACAAGACCATCATCGGCAATTTGTTGGATAAGTATCACGAGGCCGGCATCCGCACCGCGATCGTGAACAGCGCGGCCTCGGCAAGGGTGGTGCCGTGGCTGGAGGAACGCGGCTTCGCGGCGACGCTGCTGGTGCATGAAATGCCGCGGCTGCTGAAAGAATATAATCTGGAAATCCAGGCGAAGCTGGGCGGCGCCGCGGCGCGCAACCTGGTGTTTTCCAGCGCCTATGTGCGGGACGCGTTTTGCCGCGCGGTCGATCTGCCAGCGGAGAGCGGCGTGATCCTGCCGCAGGGCAATTACTTGGATGTGCGGTTTAACCCCGCGGCGCGGGCGCGGGCGCGCAAGGCGCTGGGTGTCGCGGACGGGGATTTTCTGGTGCTCGGCGTCGGCTTCGCCGATCTGCGCAAGGGCTTCGATTTGTTTATCCAGATGGCGCGCGCGCTCGCGGCGCGGCGGCCCCGCATCCTGTTTGTGTGGGTGGGCGAACTCCATTTCACGCTGAAAACGTATTTCGGTCCGGAGATCGACGCCGCCACCGCCGCCGGCGCGTTCCGGCACATCGGCTTCACCGACGCGATCGCCGAGTACTTCTCCGCCGCCGACATCTACGCGCTGACCTCGCGCGAGGACCCGTTGCCGACGACGGTGCTGGAAGCGCTGGCCTCCGGCGTGCCGTGCGTTGCCTTCGATGAGACGGGCGGCGTGCCGGACCTGTTGCGCGCGATCGATGCGGGCGTGGTGGCGAAGCTGGGCGACACGGAAGCTTTCATTGCAGGCATCGCGCGCCTTGCGGACCATGCGGCGCTGGAGCGGCGCCGGTTGGCATTGGCCGCGCTGGCGGCGCAAAAGTTTGATTTTCCGGCCTATGTCGAAAATTTGTTACGCCTGGCGCAGCCCGCCTTAAAAACCGTGACCGCCTGCGTGTTGAGTTACAACTATGCCGGCCACATCGCCGCGCGGCTGGACAGTATTTTCGACCAAAGCTACCCGGTCGGCGAAATTCTTTTTCTTGACGATGCGTCGTCCGACGACTCCGTGGCGCGCGGACGCGCCGCCGCGGCCGCGGCCGGGCGCGAGATGACCGTGATCGTCAATGAAACCAATTCCGGCTCGGTGTTCGCGCAATGGCGCCGCGCGGCGCGGGCGGCGCGCGGCGAGTACATCTGGCTCGCCGAAGCCGATGACGAGAGCGCGCCGCATTTCCTCGAACGCCTGATCGAAGCTTGCGCGGTGGCGGACTCGCCGCTGCTGGCCTTTACCGACAGCAAAGCCACCGACCAGAGCGGCGCGACGATAACACGCAGTTACCGCTCTTACTTCATCGAATCGGATGCCGTGGCGCTCGGCGTCTCCGGCGTCTGGGCGGCCGATGAGTTCGCGCGCAAGTTTCTCGCCGAACGCAACCTGATCCTGAACGTCAGCGCGGTGCTGTGGCGGCGCGACGCGCTGCTGGCGGCGCTGGATGCCTGCGGCGACATCGAAAGCTGGCGCGTGGCGGGCGATTGGCGGCTGTATCTGGAGGCGCTGGCCGGCCAGAACGGCAGCGTGGTTTATGTCGCGGAGCCGCTGAACATCCATCGCCGCCACGCCGCCAGCGTGACGAAACGGCTGGACCCGGCGCGGCATCTGGCGGAAATCGGCCGGATTCATGCCATTGCCGCCAACAAGTTCGGCCTTGCGCCGGCGGCACGGCGGCGACAGGCGGAATATCTGGAACTGGTCTCAAAATACCTCGAAAACCGCCCGGAAGCCGCCCCGAAACCGGTGCCCAAGCCCCGCCGCAAAGCCCCAATCAAACCCGCCGCGCCGCCCCGCCGCGATGCAGCAATTGTTGCAAGGAAGCGATAGGTCTGGGTATAGACGAACAATCTGGTTGAACCTGAGGTGCTTGCGTCGCATGAGAATACTTCTGACCGGCGGCTGTGGGTTTATCGGGTCAGCGGTGATCAGGCGGGCGATTTCCGCGACCGGGCACGACATTATTAACGTCGACAAAATGACCTACGCCGCATCCGAAGATGCGCTGGAGGCGGCGCGAACCGATCCGCGCCACCGGCTGATCAAGGCCGATATCACCGACGCCGCGGCGATGCGCGACTGTTTTGAGCGGTACCGCCCGGACGCGGTGATGCATCTGGCCGCGGAAAGCCATGTCGACCGTTCGATCGACGGGCCGGCGGATTTCGTTCACACCAATGTCACCGGCACTTTTGTCCTCCTGGAAGCGGCGCGGGATTATTACGCGACGCTGGCGGGCGCGGCGCGGGAAAAATTCCGCTTTCATCACATTTCCACCGATGAAGTGTTCGGCGCGCTGGCGGATGGCGATCCGCCGTTCCGGGAAACCACGCCCTACGATCCGCGCAGCCCGTATTCCGCGAGCAAGGCGGCGTCCGACCATCTGGCGCGCGCCTGGCACCACACCTTCGGGCTGCCGGTGATCGTTTCCAACACGACCAATAATTACGGGCCGTGGCAGTTCCCGGAAAAACTCATTCCGCTGATGCTGATCAACGCCATCGAGGAGAAGCCGCTGCCGGTTTACGGCGACGGCAAGAACACGCGGGACTGGCTGTTCGTGGACGACCACGCGGAAGCGCTGCTGAAAGTGGTGGAAACCGGCACGCCGGGCGAGACCTATTGCATCGGCCCGCGCCAGCCGCGCCGCAATATCGACGTGGTGCGCGCGATCTGCGCGATCCTGGATGAGAAGTTGCCGAGCCCAAACGGCGCGCGCGAGCGCCTGCTGACCTATGTGCGGGACCGGCCGGGACACGATCATCGTTATGAGATCGATCCGAGTTTCGCGGAAGGCGCGCTGGGCTGGAAAGCCGCGCATGATTTCGAGCGAGGCCTCGCGGTGACGATCGACTGGTATCTGAACCACAAGGACTGGTGGCAGGCGATCCGCAGCGGCGCCTATCAGGGCCAGCGCCTGGGAGCCGCGGCATGATCCGCAAGGGGATCTTGCTCGCCGGCGGTTCGGGCACGCGTCTGCATCCGGTCACGCAGGCAACCTCGAAGCAACTTTTGCCGATCTACGATAAGCCGATGGTGTACTACCCGCTATGTTCGCTGCTGCTGGCCGGCATCCGCGAAGTGCTGATTATTTCCACGCCGGCGGACCTGCCGCAATTCCAGCGGCTGTTTCATGACGGCTCGCATCTCGGCATCCGCATCACCTATGCAGAGCAGGAAAGCCCGGACGGGATCGCGCAGGCGTTTCTGATCGGCGCGGAGTGGATCGACGGCGAAGCCTGCGCGCTGGCCCTGGGCGACAACCTGATCCACGGCGACCACCTCTCCACCTTGCTGCGCGCCGCCGGCGCGCGGCCGGAGGGCGCGACGGTGTTCGCCTATCAGGTACGCGATCCGGAACGTTACGGCGTCGTTACGTTCGACACGGACGGCAAGGCGATCGACATCGTCGAGAAGCCGCTCAACCCCGAAAGCAACTGGGCGGTGACCGGGCTGTATTTCTACGACCAGCGCGTCACCGAATACGCGCGCGCGATCAAGCCTTCGCCGCGCGGCGAGCTGGAGATCACCGACCTCAACCAGATGTACATGCATGAAGGCACGCTGCATGTGGACCGGCTGGGCCGCGGCACCGCCTGGCTGGACGCCGGCACGCCGGATTCTCTGCTGCAGGCGGCGACCTTCGTGCAGACCATCCAGTCGCGGCAAGGCAATTTGGTCGGCTGCCCGGAAGAGGTGGCGTACCGGATGAACTACATCGACGCGGCGCAGTTGAAAGAACGGGCCGGCATGATCGGCAAGACCGAGCTCGGCCGCATTCTGCGGGACATCGCGGATGGGGTACATCACTGATGAAGATCGAACCGCTCGACATCCCCGAGGTGCTGTTGATCACGCCGCCGAAATTCGGCGACGCGAGAGGGTTTTTTTCCGAAACCTGGAGCCACGCCAAGCTCGCGGCGCAAGGATTTCACCAGACCTTCGTGCAGGACAATCAGAGCCTCTCGACCCAGGCCGGCACCATCCGCGGGCTGCACTGCCAGACCGCGCCCAGCATCCAGGGCAAGCTGGTGCGGGTGATCCGGGGCGCGATCTGGGATGTGGCGGTCGATATCCGGCACGGCTCGCCGACCTTCGGCCAATACGCCGCGGCCACGCTTTCGGCCGAGAACTGGCAGCAGCTGTGGATCCCCGGCGGGTTCCTGCACGGCTTTTGCACGATCGAGCCGAACACCGAGGTGATCTACAAAGTCACCGCCGATTACGACAAAGGCGCGGAACGGGCGGTGATCTGGAACGATCCGGACCTGGCGCTGCCCTGGCCGGTGGCGCCGGAGGCGGCGCTGCTGTCGGACAAGGACAAAATCCTGCCGCGGCTGGCCGAATGCGACAGCTGGTTCACCTATTGACCAGCTCTTTTTCAGGGGGGCCCATCCTCATCACCGGCGGCTCCGGCCAGCTCGGCAACGCGCTGCAAACTCTGGCGCGCGAGCGGGGGCTGGCGTTCGTCGCGGTCAGCCGGCCGGCGTTCGATTTCGAGCAGCCGGACACCATCGATGCCTGTTTCGCCGCCGCGCGGCCGGCGTTGGTGGTCAACGCCGCCGCTTACACCGCCGTTGACGCCGCGGAGAGCAATCCGGAAGCGGCCGCCGCCGGCAACCATACCGGCCCGCTGCGCCTGGCCGAACTCTGCGCCGGCGCCGGCATCCCGTTCATCCACGTCTCGACCGATTACGTGTTCGACGGCGCAAAAGGCGCGCCCTACGTGGAGACCGACCCGACCGGGCCGACCGGCGTATACGGCGCCACCAAACGCGACGGCGAGGCGGCGATCCTGGCCAGCGGCGCGCACGCGATCATTCTGCGCACTGCCTGGGTGTACGCCGCGCACGGCAAGAACTTTGCCCGCACCATGCTGAACGCGGCGCGCAAGACCGGCACGCTGAAAGTGGTCGCGGACCAGCGCGGCACGCCGACCGCCGCCATCGACCTCGCCGCCGCCATCCTCGCCATCGCGGACCGGATCGCCGCCACCGGCTGGCGCGACGCCTACAGGGGCATCTACCACGCGACCAATGCCGGCGAGACCACCTGGCACGGCTTCGCCAGCAAAATCTTCGAACTTGCCGCGCCGCTGGGCGTGCCGGCGCCCGCCGTCACGCCGATCACCACCGCGGATTGGCCGACGCCGGCGAAGCGGCCGGCGGATTCCCGGCTCGACTGCGGCAAGCTGGCGCAGGTGTTCGGCCACCGCCTGCCGGAATGGGACGTCTCGCTCGGCCCGATCGTGCAAAAGCTGGTGGCGATGGACGCCCCGCTTCCGGCGCGGCCATGAGCGAGATGGCGGCAGGCGCAGCGCAGCCTTCCATCACCATCCTGCTGTCAACCTTCAACGGCGGCAAGTTCCTGCGCGCCCAGCTCGACAGCTTCCTTAGCCAGACCTACCGCAACTGGACCCTGTTTTGGCGGGATGATGGCTCCTCCGACGATACGCTGTCGATCATGCGCGATTTCACCGGCGAAATCGGCGCCAATCGCTGCGTGCGGTCGCACGGCTCCGGCCCGCATCTGGGCGCCACGCCGAGCTTCCTGCGGCTGCTGGCGGAAACCGGCGGCGCGGAGGCGGTGGCGTTCGCGGATCAGGACGATGTCTGGCTGCCGGAAAAACTCGAGGCCGCGGCGGGGTCGATCGCGGCGGCCGGGCGCACGCCGATGCTGTATTGCGGGCGCCAGCTGCTGGTGGACGAACACCTCGCCAACCCCCGGCTCTCCGCGCCGCATCTGAACCTGCCGGAATTTCCCGCCAGCCTCACCCAGAACATCGCCAACGGCAACACGCTGGTGATGAACCGCGCCGCCGCCGAGCTGGTCAGCGCGATTGGCAGCCCGGAAGGCACCGTGCATGACTGGTGGAGCTACATCGTGGTCTCGGCCTGCGGCGGCATCGTGTTTTACGACCCGGAGCCGCGCGTGCTGTACCGGCTGCATAAAAACAACCTGATCGGCTCGGCCCGCCCGCTGCCCGCCCGCGCGATCGCGGCGATGCAGCGCGGGCCGGATATCTTCATGACCATGATGCGCCGGCACGTCGAAGCGCTCGCCGCGCATCCGGATCGCCTCACCGCCACCGCCCGCGCGGACCTGGCGCTGGTGCAAAGCGGCCTGAACAGCGGCCTGCGCGCCCGCCTCCCCGCCATCCGCTGCCCCCGATTTCGGCGAAGGACGGCGCTGGAGAATGTGCTGTTCAGGTACTGGTTCTTGACCGGTTAGCGAAGGAAGCAGCCTTCTTTTTGTGAACAAAAGGAAGCAAAAAAACTTCATCACTCCAGGTCATTGCCCGTGTCGCCGCTAATACCCCTGGCCCAGAGTCGCAAAAGTTTTTTGCGCGCTTTTTTACAAAAAAGCGCTGCTTCTTCACTCTAGGCTTAAAGCTTTCGCATAAACCCGCCGCCGCGGCAGGCCGGTGGCGGCGGTGACGGCGTCCACGGCGTCTTTAACGCTCATCGTCCGCAGCGCTTGGCGCAACGAGGTTTCCAGCATGTCGTCGGACACCGCTTCATCCGGCGCGGGGGCGATGACCAAAGTGATTTCACCGCGCGCGGCGTTGGCGGCGTAATGCGCGGCGAGTTCGGGCAGGCTGGCGCGGCGCACTTCTTCGAAATGTTTGGTGAGTTCGCGGCACACGGCGGCCGGGCGAGGCCCCAAAATTTCCGCCGCGTCGGCCAGGGTTTCGGCCAGGCGGTGCGGGGCCTCGTAGAAGATCAGCGTGGCGGAAAGCCCGGCGGCCTCGGCCTGGCGCAGCCGCTGCAAGGCGGCGCGGCGCGGCCCGGATTTGGCGGCCAGGAAACCTACGAACAGAAACGGGTGCGGCGGCAGGCCGGAGAGGGTGAGCGCCAGCACCGCCGCGTTCGGGCCGGGGATGCCGCCGATCACCAGCCCGGCCTCGATCGCCGCCCGCACCAGGCGGAAGCCGGGGTCGGAAACCAGCGGCGTGCCGGCATCCGAGATCAGGGCGTAGCGGGCGCCGGCGCTCATCTCCGCCACCAGCCGCGCCGTCATCCGGTCTTCATTATGCTCGTGCAGCGCGATCAGCCGGGTTTCGATGCCGTGCGCTTTCAGCAGAATTCCGCTGGTGCGGGTGTCCTCGCACAGGATCGCGTCGACGCCGGCGAGGGTTTCGGCCGCCCGGGCGGAGACATCTTTGAGGTTGCCGATCGGCGTGGAAACCAGCACAAGGGCCGGCGCCTCATCGGTTTGGCGACCAGTGGAAGAGGGCCCGGTACTTGCGTCAAGCTGCTTTGCGCCGATGGCGTTGTCTTCGGTCATCTCTGGTCCTGGCCGGCACTTTGGCGGCCACGCTGGCGCTCGGCGCTTGCGCCGGTCAAGCCCCAACGCAAACCGGCGGCGTCATGCCTCTGCCGGCGCTGGGCGGCGATAGCACGACGCCGTCGTCCGCCACAGGTGCCGGGCCCGCCGCGCCGGTCGCTTTGCTGCTGCCGCTGACCGGCACGATGTCGCCGGCCGGCCAGGCGCTGGCGAATGCGGCGAAGCTGGCGCTGCCGCCCGGCGCTACCCCCGCGCTGGATATCCGCGACACCGGCAGCACCCCAGCCACCGCCGCCGCCGCCGCGCGGGCCGCGATCGCCGCCGGCGACGGCATTATCCTCGGACCCTTGACCTCCGCGGAGAGCCGCGCGGTGGCGCCGATCGCCACCGCCGCGCATGTCAACATGCTGGCCTTCACCAATGACAGCGGGATCGACGCGCCCGGCGTCTGGGCGCTCGGCATCACGCCGGCGCAGCAGGTGCGGCGCGTGGTGCAGGCCGCCACCGCCAACGGCGCCACCCATTTCGCCGCGCTGCTGCCGGATGACGTGTTCGGCCACTCGCTCGGCGACGCGCTGAACGACGCGGTGCTGAACACGCCCGGCACGGCAGCCGCCGCGCCGCCGTCCACGCCGCCCGCCATCACCTATTACAGCCCCGGCGATTTCGGCGGCCTCAACCAGGCGGTGCGCCAGATGTCGGACTTCGCCGACCGCGGCCAGACGCTGGAGGATCAGATCAAGGCGGCGCAGGACCTCAACACCGCCGCCGGCCGGGCGACCGCGCTGCAGCTGCAGCACCAGCCGATCCCGCCGCCGGCCTTCGACACGCTGTTCATCGGCGCTACCGACGGCAACACGCTGGCCGAGATCGCCACGCTGCTGCCGTATTATTCGGTCAATGCGCCGCAGGTGAAACTGATCGGGCCGGCGCTGTGGGCCAGCCTCGCCGCCGCGATGGCCGGGCAGGGGGTTTATAACGGCGCGCTCTACGCCGCGCCCGATCCCGCCGCCGCCGCCGGTTTCGCCGGGAAGTATCAAGCGGCCTATGGCGCGCCGCCGCCGGCGATCGCCAACGTCGCGTTCGACGCGGCGGCGCTGGCGAAGCTCGCCGCCGGCGAGGGCGGCTATACCAGCGCCGTGCTGACCAACCCCTCCGGCTTCACCGGCACCAACGGCGCGCTGCTGCTGGAGCCGGACGGCCAGGTGCTGCGGGGCCTCGCGGTGTTTCAGATCGCGCCCGGCGCGCCGGTGCTCGCCGCCCCCGCGCCGGCGCAAGTGAGCGCCCCGACAAGCTGATGGCAAGATCAGGGCCTGCCGCGCCAGCCTGGCCGGCCGCCCTTTGCTTTATGCTGGTGCTGGGCGCGCTGCCGGCGCTGGTGTTCGGCTTGCTGATCGGTTTCGGGCAGTTGCGGCCGCTGCCCGGACTGCTCGCGGGCGCGCTGTGCCTGGTTGTCGCCTGCGGGGCCGGCTTGGCGCTTGGCCGCGATATCGCCGGCCTCGGCCGATCGCTGGGCGTGCTGCGCGCGGCGGAGCCGGTGCCGGAGCAAGTGCCGCTGCTGCTGCCAGGCATGAGCGCGTTGGGCCGGCAGGCCGTCGATTTGATCCGCGCCGAGCGCCTGCGCCACGAGCTGCTGCTCGGCAGCGCCGCCGCCGACCGCGCGCTGGTGGAACGCCTGCCCGACCCGCTGCTGAAGCTGAACCCCGCCGGCGAGGTGACCTGGCGCAACGCCAGCGCCGCCGCCGCCTTCGGCTATGAGATTGCGGCGCTGCTGCGGCATCCGGAAATGCGCGCGGCGCTGGCGGAGGCCGCGCGGCTCGCCGCCCCCGTGCGCAAAAGCCTGAGCCAAGGCGCGCCGGTGCCGCGCGACCTCGACATCACGGTGATCCCGGTCGGCGGCCCGGTCTATGTGCTGATCAACGACCGCACGCGCGAGCGCGGGCTGGAGAAGATGCGCGCCGATTTTATCGCCAACGCGAGCCACGAGCTGCGCACGCCGCTGGCCAGCCTGATCGGCTTCATCGAAACCCTGCGCGGCCCGGCGGCGGACGACGTGGAGGCGCAACGGCGGTTTCTGGGCATCATGGACGAGCAGGCGCAGCGTATGCAGCGGGTGATCGCCGATCTGCTCAGCCTGTCGCGCATCGAGATCGCCGAGCACCAGCCGCCGGAGGGGCTCCTGCGCCTGCCGCCGCTGCTGGAACGCATCGCCGCGGCGATGGAGCCGATGCTGCGCGACAGCGGCGCGAAACTGGAACTGTCGGTGCCGGATGATCTGCCGGCGATCGCGGGCGACGGCGACCAGCTCGCCCAGGTGCTGACCAATCTGCTCGACAACGCGATCAAATACGGGCGGCGGGGCGGCGTGATCCGGCTGGCGGCGGCGCGCGCCGGCGCGGACCCGAGGTTCGAGCCGACCGGCGTGATCGTCACCGTCACCGATGACGGTTTCGGCATCGCGCGCGAACACATCCCGCGCCTGACCGAGCGGTTCTACCGGGTGGATAAGGGCCGCTCGCGCGCCGTCGGCGGCACCGGCCTCGGCCTCGCGATCGTGAAGCACGTGGTCAACCGCCATCGCGGCCGGCTGGTGATCGACAGCGTGGAAGGCAAGGGCACGACATTCACCGTCTGGCTGCCGCTGCCAAGAACCGGCTGAAAGGCTCGAAGCGTTCCGGCCGCGCCCCATATAGCGGAGACTATGGAGGGACCACGACCATGAGCGATACCACCGGCCTGCCGTTCATCGCCGAAGCCAGCGTCGGCGAGAAGGAAACCGCGGCGCTGATCGCCGCCGACAAGGTGCAGGGCACCAGCGTGTACAACCCGGCCGGCAATCTGCTCGGCGCGATCCGCGACGTGATGCTGGATAAGCGCCGCGGCCAGGTCGCCTACGCGGTGATGTCTTTCGGCGGGTTTCTCGGCATCGGCGAGAAACTGCACCCGCTGCCGTGGCATTTGCTGACCTATGACGAGGCGAAAGGCGGCTACGTGATCGACATCGACCGCACGACCCTGGAAGGCGCCCCGGCCCACGCCGCCGATGACGCCAATCCCTGGACCTCGGCCAGCTACGGCAACGACATCGACAGCTACTACGCCGGCGAGCCCGCGCAAGTTTAGCACGCTTTACAAGCACGCCGGCCATCGGCAGGAACGCGCCATGCGCGCAGGCATCCTCATCTTCCCCGGCATCAACCGCGAGCGGGACATGGCGATCGCCGTAAAACAAAGTTTCGGCGCCCCGCCACGGATGATCTGGCACAAGGAGACCGACCTCGCCGGGCTGGACCTGGTGATCATTCCGGGCGGGTTTTCCTTCGGCGACTATCTGCGCTGCGGGGCGATGGCGGCGCGCAGCCCAGTGATGCAGGCGGTGCGGGACCATGCCGCGCGCGGCGGTTACGTGCTCGGCGTGTGCAACGGGTTTCAGATTTTGACCGAGGCCGGATTGCTGCCGGGGGCGCTGCTGCGCAATGCCGGCTTGCGGTTCCTGTCGATGGACACGCGGCTGTCGGTGGCGCGGGCGGACACGGTGTTCACCTCGCATTACCGGCAAGGCGAGGTGTTCCGCGCGCCGATGGCGCATGGCGACGGCAACTACACCGCCGACGACGCGACGCTGGACCGGCTGGAGGGCGAGAACCTCGTCGCGTTCCGGTATGCTGCCGGCGCCGCAGGCGCCTCTTCAGAGAACTACAACCGCAACGGCTCCGCCCGCGCCATCGCCGGGATTTATTCGGCTAATCTGCGCGTGCTGGGGCTGATGCCGCATCCGGAAGACCTGGTCGACCCGCTGCTCGGCGGCACGGACGGCAAGCCGCTGTTCGACTCGCTGGCCGCGGCGTGAAACCGGTTAATACCGAACTGGCAAAATCCTTTGGCCTGAACGCCGAGGAATACGGCAAAGTTTGCACCATCATGGGCCGGACGCCCAGCTTCACCGAACTCGGGATCTTCTCGGTGATGTGGTCGGAGCATTGCTCGTACAAATCCTCCCGAGTCTGGCTGAAGCAGCTGCCCACCACCGCCCCCTGGGTGATCCACGGGCCGGGCGAGAATGCCGGCGTGATCGATATCGGCGGCGGCCTGGCCGCGATCTTCAAAATGGAGTCGCATAACCATCCGAGCTTCATCGAGCCGTATCAGGGTGCCGCGACCGGCGTGGGCGGGATTTTGCGCGACGTGTTCACCATGGGCGCGCGGCCGATCGCCAACCTGAACGCCCTGCGCTTCGGCGACCCGAAGCTGGCGGTGACGAAGCGGGTGGTGGACGGCGTGGTGCGCGGCATCGGCGGCTACGGCAATTGCGTCGGCGTGCCGACGGTGGGCGGCGAGGTAAATTTCCACCCGGCCTATAACGGCAACCCGCTGGTCAACGCGATGACGGTGGGGATCGCCGCCAAGGACAAAATCTTCCTCTCCGCCGCCGCCGGCATCGGCAATCCCGTGGTGTATATCGGCTCCAAAACCGGGCGGGACGGCATCCACGGCGCCACCATGGCCAGCACCGAGTTCGATGCGAACTCCGCCGAAAAGCGTCCGACCGTGCAGGTCGGCGACCCGTTCGCCGAGAAGCTGCTGATCGAGGCCTGCCTGGAACTGATGCAGACCGACGCGATCGTGGCGATCCAGGATATGGGCGCGGCAGGGCTGACCTCCTCCTCGGTCGAAATGGCGGGTAAAGGCGGCGTCGGCATCGAACTGGACCTGGACGCGGTACCGCAACGCGAGACCGGCATGACGGCCTATGAGATGATGCTGTCGGAAAGCCAGGAGCGGATGCTGCTGGTGCTGCGGCCGGACCGCGCCGAGCTGGCGCAGGCGATCATCGAGAAATGGGAGCTGGACTACGCGGTGATCGGCCGCATTACCGATACCGGCCGGATCGTGGTGCGCCATCGCGGCGTGGTGGAGGCGGATATCGCGCTGGCGCCGCTGGCGGACGGGGCGCCGTTGTACCACCGGCCCTACGTGCTGCCGGAAAAGCCGGAGTCGCTGGGCAATCCGGTGGCGGAGGGCGATCTGGCCGAGGCGCTGCTGAAATTGCTGGCCTGCCCGGACCTGGCCTCGCGCCGCTGGATCTGGGACCAGTATGACAGCACGGTCGGCGGCCAGACGGTGAAGCGCCCCGGCGCGGCGGATGCCGCCATCGTGCGGCTGGAGGGCCACGCTCAGGCGCTGGCGCTGACCACCGATTGCACGCCGCGCTATTGCGCCGCCGACCCGGAAGCCGGCGGCGCCCAGGCGGTGGCGGAAGCCTGGCGCAACATCACCGCGACCGGCGCGACGCCCTTGGCGGTGACCGACAACATGAATTTCGGCAATCCTGAGAAGCCGGAGATCATGGGCCAGTTCGCCGCCGCCATCGCCGGCATGGCCGCCGCCTGCCGCGCGCTCGACTTCCCGGTCGTCTCCGGCAATGTCTCCTTGTACAACGAGACCGAGGGCAAAGGCATTCTGCCGACGCCGGCGATCGGCGCGGTGGGCGTGATCGCGGATGCGGCGCTGGCGGTCGGCATCGCGCTCACCCCCGGCCTGGAGCTGATCCTGATCGGCGAGACACGCGGTGAACTCGGCCAATCGCTTTGGCTGCGCGAGCTGTGCGGCGAGGAAGCCGGCGCGCCCCCCACCGTGGATCTCGCCGCCGAACGCGCCAACGGCGACTTCGTGCGCGGCCGCATCCTGGCGGGCACCGTGGCCGCCTGCCACGACGTCTCCGATGGCGGGCTGCTGGTGGCGGTCGCGGAGATGGCGCTGGCGGGCGATACCGGCGTGGACCTATGTGCGCATGCCTCCTCGCCGGCGTTCTGGTTCGGCGAGGACCAGGCCCGCTACGTTTTGGCGGCGGCCGATGGCCCGGCGCTGCTGGCGGCGGCCGCCGCCGCCGCCATACCGGCCGAACATATCGGCCATTCCGGCGGTAACAATTTGACACTGCCGGGACGCATCGCCATATCGTTGCAGACGCTGCGCGCGGCCCATGAGGGATTTTTCCCCGCCTGGTTCGCCTGACGTAGGAGCCCCGACCCCAGATGGCGATGCAAGCCGCCGAGATCGAAGCGTTGATAAAGGCCGCTTTTCCGGATGCCGAGATCAGCCTCGAAGATTTAGCTGGCGATAACGATCATTTCGCCGCTACCGTGGTTTCCGAAGCGTTTCGCGGCATGTCCCGCGTGCGCCAACATCAACTTGTCTACGCGGCGCTGCAGGGCCGCATGGGCGGCGCGCTGCACGCGCTCGCCTTGCAAACTTCGGCGCCGGAATAAGGCCAGAGTCAGGAGATTATATGAGCCAGGACGTTACCAGCCGTATCCAGTCGGAGATCGACGCCGCCCCCGTGCTGCTGTTCATGAAGGGCACGCCGATGTTTCCGCAATGCGGTTTCTCCGCCCGCGTGATCCAGATACTGAAACACGCGGGGGTGCCGTTCAAGACCGTGAACGTGCTGGAAGATCCGGAGATCCGGGACGGCATCAAAAGCTTCAGCAACTGGCCGACGATCCCGCAGCTTTACGTGAAAGGCGAATTCGTCGGCGGCTGCGATATCGTGACCGAGATGTACCAGTCCGGCGAGCTGGACACGCTGCTGGCCGAAAAGGGCATCGCCCACGACCGTGCTGCTTAGCAGTCGTCAATTTCCAGTCGTCATTTGTCAGTGAGGCCAATGGGCGGCTCACTTTCCGTCATGCCGGCGAAGGCCGGCGTCCCTGACTAGGTGCGGTTCGTCTTCGTCACCGACGAGCTGCCGCGGCCCAGTCTTTCAGGACACCTGGCGTTCAACCACGCGATCGTCGCCTGGCTGCAAAGCCTCGGCCACCACGTCACCATCCTGCTGGTCGGCGCCCGCCTCGCCTGGCCGGTAGAGCGTTACGGCGTCGCACCCGTCGCCGGCCCGCTGGTGGCGGCGCGGCGCGGGCTGGTGGTCGCGCGCTCGCCCTTCGCCCAGGCCAAAATCGCGGCGCGGCGGGTGCTGGACCGTCTGCCGGCCGGGCTCGCGGAGCGTGTGCGCCGGCAGCGCCGGGCACCCGGCGCCGGCGCGACGGACGCCGTGCTCGGCGCCTTCATCACCGCGCCGCAGGCCGCCTGGTGCGCCGCCTATCTGGAAAAAACCCGGCCCGACACCGTGATCGTCGACACCATTTTCCGGGCGCCGATCCTGCAAGCGGCGCCGGTGCAAGCCGCCCGCCGGCGCGGCGTCATCCTTGCCACGGACGTGTTTCACAGCCGGCACCAGGCATTGACGCTGGCCGGCTACCGCGTGCAGCCGGCGGCGCTGCCGGCGGCGCGCGAAGCCGAGCTGCTGAACGCCGGCGACGCGGTGGTGGCGATCCAGCCGGAGGAGGCGGAGATGATCCGCGCGATGTGCCCGGCGCAAAAAATCTACACCGCGCCGATGCCGGCCGTGCCCCATCCGCGGCCGCCCGGCCTTGTCCGCCTCGCCAACCGTCTGGTCTTCGTCGGCAGCGCGACCCTGCCCAATCTGGATGGCCTGCGCTGGTTCTTGGGCGCCGTGTGGCCGCACCTTCGCCGTTGGGGCGGCGGCATCACGCTGGACATCGCCGGCGATTGCGGCGGCGGCTTGAGCCGTGTGCCGGAAGGCGTGAACCGCCTCGGCCGGGTCGGCAGCCTCGGCCACGTCCTGCACCGCGCCAGCCTGGCGATTGCCCCCTTGCGCGTCGGCTCCGGGCTGAAAATCAAGCTGCTGGACTATGCCCGCCATGGCCTGATCACGGTCGGAACCCCGGTCAGCCTGCGCGGCTTTGCCGCCGATCCGGCCGCACCCTTTATCGCCGCGGAAAACGAGCTTGGTTTTGCCACCGCGATCGTCCGCCAGCTCGGCGTGGGCAGCGAGGACGCGCGGGCGCTGGCCTATGTGGAACGCCATTACGGCGCCGCCACGAGTTTTGCCGGGCTGGCCGCCGCGCTCCGTCTCGCCGCGCCGGCGGAGTCCTCGGAGCGGGTTTAAGCCGCGCGCAGGCTCAACCTTCCAAGTTTTCTCGGAATTAAGCTTAGTCTGGGTATTGGGCAGCATGCGCCTTGGACCGCCCGATGCCGAACCAAGATGACCTGACGGAGCCGCCGGGGACGCCGGAAACTCAACGCCCTGAAGCCGAGCAGGTCCCGCCGCATCCGGCCCGCCTCACCATGGCCCAGCTGCTGCGCACCCGGGCCGCCCGGGACGACATCGCGCTGCGCCGCCGTGTCATCCTTAAATTGCGCGCCGCGCTGGCGGAAGGCGGGTTCGTTCTGCACTACCAGCCCAAGCTGGATCTGAAAACCGGCCGGCCACGGGGTGCCGAGGCGATGATCCGCCTGCAGCACCGGCGCCGCGGCCTGATCCTGCCGGCGCATTTCATGCCGGTCGCCGAGCGCAGCGACCTGATCAACGAGATCGGCGCCTGGGCGCTGCGCACCGCCTGCCAGGAGGCGGCGCGCTGGCCGGCTGGTTTCGGCCTCTCGCTCAACGTGTCGCACCGGCAGCTCCGCGGCGGCCAGCTGACCAAACAGGTGATCGAGGCGCTATGCCAATCCGGCCTGGCCGCCGAACGGCTGGAGCTGGAGCTGTCGGAGGCGATGCTGATCGACGATCACGAGGATACCGGTTTCAGCGTCAAAGCCGCCCGCGCGCTCGGCGTCGGCGTGGCGCTGGACGATTTCGGCGCCGGTTACGGCAGCCTCAGCGTGCTGAGACGCATGCCGCTCACCGCGCTGAAGCTGGACCGTTCGGTGATCGTCGGGCTGCGGCACGACCGGGACGACACCGCCATCCTGCGCGCCGCGATCGACGCAGCCCACGCGCTCGGCTGCAGGGTGATCGCCGACGGGGTGGAGACCGAGGCCCAAAGCAACGTTTTAAAGCAGCTGGGTTGCGACGAAGCGCAAGGCAGCTACTTCAGCGCGGCGCTCCCACCGGAAGAGCTGCGGGTGTTGCTGGGCATTTAAGCGCCCCGCCGTGGCAACAAATCTTTACAAGCTGATCCCGAGCAGATTCGGTACGGTTTTTACCTTGAACATTGAGTTGTGACGCTGAATAGCGGCGCAACAGCGATAGTACTTTACAAATCGTTTTGTTGCCTTGTAACACTTTGTCCATTTATCCCTTGGAGGTTTAGATGGGACCCGGCCAGCATCATCCGCGTGATCGTCGAACACGACGTGCAAAGTAAACCCTTGGAACGACAGCCAGAAATAACGCCTGCCCAGCGGTTAATCGCTCTTCGTCAAGAGACGGTGCTGAAATCCGAAGGTACACATAGCGTATGCGAATCTTCTGTTTAAGCTCGGCAAGAAAGAACAAGCGTTAGAGGAGCTCAGGACAGGTTTTCTAAAGCATGGAAATCCTCAGCTGTTCCCGGTTCGATTGCGTCTGTATAATTGGGCCTTAGGAGCGTCGGCCGCACCGGAGGAGTATGCAGAACCATTCGAAGCGGCTCGGGACATAGGGGAAGTCACCGCGCTTTTTAACGCCGTTCCCGATACAACTCGGTGGGAGCGAAGGTTTACCAGTTGGCGGGCGATCGAGCGGCGGCTAGATGCACTTAGTACCAGCAAGACGTTGGGCGAGGTGCAGAGAATCGCCACGCTGCGGTTACAACTGAAACTGGCGCTTCGGGATTATGATGGTTTTCTTCGGCTCTTTGCTACCGGATCTCAGCCTTTCAAACACTTCGAAGAGCAGTTCGGACGAGTTGCCGAGGTGTTGAAGGCGCGCGCGTTTCCGGATTTTGAGGCGCCAAAGATTTTCGGGATCGGTCTTTCGAAAACGGGTACAACTTCCCTTACAACAGCACTACAGACCTTGGGCTATCTCACCGCGCACTACGTCAACCAGTTCTCACAGACGCTTCTCTTGGATGAAGATGCTTTCATCTTTGACGCGTTGTTGGACGCGCCGATTGATATGCAGTTCGAGAGCCTCTACCATATGTTCCCGAATGCGAGGTTCATCTACACGACTCGTCCACTGGAGCCGTGGGTAAAGAGCTTTACTAGGTTTGCCAATCTCGTCTTTGGCGCTTCCGATTTTTCGACAACGCGGGAACGTGCAACCAATCCAAGCAGTTTAAGCTATCGACCGGACTTGGCGAGAGTCATGTGCAGCATGTACCTCAACTATGAGAGCCCGGAAGCCGCATATCGCGTTTATACGGAGAGGGTTCGAACGTTCTTCAACGACAAACCGAAGTCGAAGCTACTCGAATTCGACATATTTGCTGGCCATGCTTGGGATGAGCTGTGCGATTTTCTGAAGCGTCCGATCCCGGAGCAACCATTTCCTTGGAAGAACAAGGCCGGCCCGTAGAAGCCCAGCGTTTGATCCGGTCCGAGGCGTAGAGAACCCGCTGCTTCCGGCCTCGCTGGACTTGCCGGCAATGTAGCGCGTGTTCGGCGGCTCAGCTGCCCGTGGCAACGATGATAACGGCGGCGTCCACAAGTCGCGGAGAAGTGAGCATCGGCGTTGGGACTCAGCAATCTTCGCCTGAGGCTTAACGAAATCTTTGCTAGCCGAATAGGTTGCGGTGTAGCCTCATCACGTGTGTTTCCCTCGGGAGCTTAGTATGACAGAGCCGGTCAGATTGGTGATTTGGGACCTGGACGAGACCTTTTGGACCGGCACGGTCACCGAGGGCGGCCACCAGTACCAGAAATCGGCGCATGACATGGTAATCGAACTGGCGCGACGCGGCATTATGAGCAGCATCTGCTCGAAAAATGATTTCGCGTCGATCCGCGCGATCCTGGAGGCGGAAGGCATCTGGGAGTATTTTATCTTCCCCAGCATCGACTGGTCCTCGAAAGGACCGCGGATCGCCGCGATCATCGAGGCAGTGCAACTGCGTCCGGCCACCGTGATGTTCATCGACGACAATCCGATGAACCTGGCCGAGGCCAAACACATCACACCCGATTTGCAGATTGCCGACGAAAAGATCATCCCGGCCTTGCTCGACAACCCCCTGTTCAAAGGCAAGGGCGACAGTGGCCTGAGCCGCCTCGCGCAATACAAGCTGCTTGAAAAGCGCAACCGGGACCAGGCTTCATCGGGCAGCGGCAACACCGACTTCCTGCGCGCCAGCAACATCCGCGTAGTCATCGAGCACGATGTGGAACGGCACATTGACCGTTGCATCGAGCTGATCAACCGCACCAACCAGCTGAACTTCACCAAGCTGCGTCTTCCCGAGAACCTCGAGAAGGCGCGTGCAAAATTCCGCCAGGAATTTGTGGCTACGTGGCGGATGCAGACCGGGCTGGTGCGCGTGGTCGACAATTACGGCGATTACGGGTTCTGCGGATTCTACGCCTATGACGCGCTGCTGAAAGGCGTGACCCACTATTGCTTCTCTTGCCGTATCCTCGGCATGGGGGTTGAGCAGTGGCTGTACGCGAGGCTGGGCAAGCCGCCGATCGTTATCAAGGGCGACGTGCTGAGCGAGCTTCACGCGCCGGCGGATGTTGACTGGATCAGGTACAGCCAGGAAGAAGGCGAGGCTGAAAGCGATGCCAGCCTGATCCGGCTCGGTTCCGTTTTCCTGCATGGCGGCTGCGAGCTGACCGCCGCCAGCCATTATCTCAGCCTGGTCGCGAAAAAGGTTGTCGGCGAGTATAATGTTCTGGTTGCCGGACATCAGCTTCGCTACGACCATTCCAACTTTTTGCGCTACGCGGTCGAGGGTCTTTCGCCGGCCGCGGTCAAAGCTCTGGCTTCGGTGGGCTATGACTTCAACAAGCATCGCTCAAAGCTGGAACAACTGGCCGACGAGAGCGACGTGTTCATGTTCAGCTTCTCGACCGATTCCCAGTTTGCGCTCTATCGGCATCGGGACTCAGGCGCCGAAGTGCCTCTGCAATTGGGCCAGAGGCTAGATTTCCGGCGGACCGACCTGACCTCATTCAGCGACGAGGTGGTCGCGTACATGATGCCGAACCCGGAGCACCGCAGGATCATGAAAATTCTGCGGGAGCAGTTCGAGTTTGTCGGCCCGATCGACCGCGCGCGCTTCAAGCACAACGTCGAAAAAATCCTGACGCTGGCCGGCGAGACCAAGCCGGTGATCTTCTTGTCCGGCTGGGAGGGGCACAAGCCGGGCGACGTGGAGCGCCACACCATGCTGAACCAGTGGCTGGCGGCGGCTTCCGATCGCCATTCAAATGTGATCATCCTCGACATCAGCGAGTGCATACACGACAAGTCAGAAGTAAAGGATTCGACTCACTTCGACCGCAAAGTCTATCATAGAATCTCGGAAAAAGTCGTTGAGATTGTCACGGCCTTCACCGCGCGCGCGGGGGTGGCTGAGCATGCGGGGCGCCGGGAAACGGTGGACGCGTTGAGTTGAGAGCTCGGATGAACCCGCATGACCATCGTCTCCTTCGCCAGCCGGACGGCCGCTCGGCCTCTCCACCACTTTTAAGCCCCACCGGCTCGCTGATCGGCGAGGCAACTTTCACCGCCGCGGACCAGGACTGCTTCGCTTCCCTCTCCGGCGACTTCAACCCCATGCACATGGACGCGCTGGCGGCGCGGCGGACGCAGGCGGGGGCGCCAGTGGTGCATGGCGTGCACAGCATGCTCCGGGCGCTCGACCTGCTGGCGGCGCATGATCCGGCGCTGCCGCCGGTCGCGACGCTGAAGGTCAGCTTCAACAAACTCACCTATGTCGGTGATACGGTGCATTACCGGCTGAGCCAGATGTCCGACAAAGCCGCAATCATCGACGCGCTGGTCGAGGGCACGGAGGTGCTCCGCCTCAGCCTCGCCTTCGGCCCCGAACGCGTGGCTCCCGCCCCGCTGGAAGTTGCCGGCACCGCGGCGGCGCGGCCGGCCGAGGCCCAAGACCTGACAATGGCGCAGATGGAGGGGCTGGCGGGGCATGTCGGCGCGGCCGCCGGCGCCGCCGAAGTCGCCGCCGCCTTTCCGCACGCCGCCCGGGTGTGGCCGGCGCCCCGGCTGCTCGCCGCGCTCTGCACCACCGTGCTGGTCGGCATGGTCTGTCCCGGCCTGCATTCAATTTACAGCACGCTCACCCTGCACGCATGCCCCGCGACGCCGCCGGATACGCTCGCCTTCCGCGTCACCCGTGTCGATCCGCGCTTCCGCCTGGCCCGGATGGCCGTGCAGGGCGCCGGCGTCTGGGGCAGCATCGACAGCTTCGTGCGCATGCCGCCCACAGCGCAGGCGGCCATCGGCGAGCTGGCGCGGCTGGTCCGCCGGGACGAATTCGCCGGCGCCACCGCGCTCGTCATCGGCGGCTCGCGCGGCCTCGGCGAGCTAACGGCGAAGTTCCTCGCCGCCGGCGGCGCCGAGGTGATCATCACCTACGCCGCGGGCCAGGCGGACGCGGAAGCCTGCGCCGGCGGCATCCGCGCCTGGGGCGGCAAATGCGCGACCATGCGGTACGACGCCCGCGCCCCGGCGGCGCCGCAACTGGCGGCGCTGCCCGCCGCCCCCACGCATCTGTATTACTTCGCCACGCCGCAGATCGCGCAGCGCAAGGCCGAGCTGTTCGTGGCAACGCGCTATGCCGAGCTGCACACCTTCTACGTCACCGGCTTTTACGAAGCCTTCCGGGCCCTGCACGCCGCCGCGCCGGATGGGCTGACGGCGTTCTACCCCTCGACCGTGTTCGTTCAGGACCGGCCGGCGGAGATGACCGAATACGCGATGGCGAAGATGGCCGGCGAAGTGCTGGCCGCCGACCTCACCGCGCATCTGCCGAACGCCCGCGTCGTCGTCAGCCGCCTGCCCCGCCTGCCCACCGACCAGACCGCGACCGTGATCCGCACCGAAACCGAAGATCCCATCGCCGTGATGCTGCCGATCATCCGCGACGTGCAACGGGCGTAAGCTGGACGAAGCGGGCCAAGCCGCTTATCTGCCCGCCTATGTCTGATCCGACCGCCGACCCCGCCGCGCAGGCGATCCTTTTGCTCCTGGCGGCGCGCGGCGTGGACAAATCGATCTGCCCGGCCGAGGCGGCGCGGGTGCTGGCGGGCAATCCAAAGGACGATAGCTGGCGGGCGAAACTTTCCCCCGTGCGGCTGGCGGCGCAACGCCTGGCGCGGGCCGGCCGGTTGCAAATCCTGCGCAAGGGCAAATCCATCGACCCGGAAGAACTACGCGGCGTGATCCGGCTGCGCCTGGCGCCTGAAAGCGAAACCTAATGCGCGGAACCATGACCAGTATCGCAACAGGCTTTCGCGAGGGTTGGGCGCTCGCTAGGCCATATTATGTGTCTGAAGAACGCTGGGTGGCGCGTGGTCTACTAATCGCCATTATCGCGTTGAATCTAACGATGGTTTTTTTCAGTGTCCTGCTCACCTACTGGAACCGAGACTTCTTCAATGACATCCAGGCCATGAATGGGCCGGCGGCTTATCATTTGTTATTTCTTTATGCTCTGATCCCGCACTCACGCTTGATCATGCCGGGCCTCGTCTACATCATCGGCGTTTATATCGTGATTGCGGTCTACGCGTTCTACCTCAACCAGCTCCTGCAAATCCGCTGGCGGCAATGGATGACGCGGCACTTCATAGACGCCTGGCTCGCCGACCGCGCTTACTTCGGGATTAGCCTGGCGCCGGCCGGTGCTGGTTATATTGATAACCCCGATCAACGTATTTCCGAAGACATCAGGGACTTTACGACCAACACCCTCGCATTGGGGCTGGACTTTATCTCCAATTTCGTGACGTTGCTGAGCTTTGTGTTCGTGCTCTTTGCGATCTCCGGCTCAATAAGATTGTTCGGCATAACCATCCCCGGTTACATGGTGTGGGTCGCGCTGTTGTATTCGGTGTTCGGTACCATCATCACGCATCTTATCGGACGCAAGCTCATCAATCTGTCTTTCCTGCAGCAGAAGGTAGAGGCGGATTTCCGCTTTGGCTTAATACGCATCAGGGAAAATCCCGAAGCCATCGCTCTTTCCAAAGGCGAGGACAGTGAGGCGACCGGTCTAAAAGGACGTTTTGTTTTTCTGCGTTCAAATTGGATCGCGATCATGCGCCGTACCCGTTTGCTGAATTTTTTCACGATTGGCTTCAATCAGGTTTCGAGCTATTTTCCGCTTGTGTTTGCATTGCCGCGCTACTTTGCCGGCACGCTTGGGCTGGGCGGCCTTACGCAAATCCAGAATGTTTTCGGGCAGGTCCAGGGCGCATTGTCGTGGTTTGTTAGTTCATATTACTCGCAGGATCAGTCAAACCAGCCCAACCTGGTAAGCTGGCGCGCCACAATTTCCCGGCTTCACGGCTTCCGCGAAGCCGTCGCCGCCGCCCGCGTCGCCGCGCTCTCCGGTCCGCGGCTCGCCCATGCCGGCGCCGCGCTGACGTTCGAGAATCTCACCCTCACTTTGCCGGACGGCCGCAAGCTGCTGGACAATGCCAGCCTGTCGCTGCCGCCGGGCGAGCCGATCCTGCTCTCCGGCCCCTCCGGCGCGGGCAAATCCACTTTGTTCCGCGCCATCGCCGGCATCTGGCCGTTCGGCGCCGGCACCGTCACCCGCCCCGCCGGCAGCGCTTTGTTCCTGCCGCAGCGGCCATACTTCCCGCTCGGCACGCTGAAACGCGCGGTCGCCTACCCGCTGCCGGAAACCAGCGTCTCCGACGACGCGGTCCAGGCCGCGCTCGCCGCCACGGACCTCGCCGCCCTGGCGCCCCGCCTGCACGACACCGAAACCTGGAGCCAGATGCTCTCCGGCGGCGAACAGCAACGCCTCGCTTTGGCCCGCGCGCTGCTCGCCAAACCGGACTGGCTGTTCCTGGACGAAGCCACCTCCGCCCTGGACGCGCCGCTCGCGGACAAAATCATGGCGGCGCTCCGCCGCGCCCTGCCGCAAACCACGATCGTCGCCATCAGCCACCGCGACGCCGAGGTCGCGACCACAAGGCATTTGACATTAACGCCAGGCCAACTGGAGCGGAGTTAGGAGCGTGGTGCCTGGCTCGCCCAACGCCCAAGGCCCAGATTGACAAAAGTTTTTGCGCGCTTTTTCCAAAAAGCGCTGCTTCTCTTTCTACCGATCGAAACACGCCCGCCCCACATACCGTCCCGCCCCGCGCACCGCCCGCATGGCCCCCTCATGCCAAACCAGTTTCCCGTTCGCGACCGTGCTCCGCGCCAGCCCGGTCACTTCCCGCCCCTCGAACACGTTGAAATCCACATTCTGGTGATGCGTCTTCGCCGAGATCACCCGCGTCGCCGCCGGGTCCCACACCACCAAATCCGCGTCCGCCCCCACGCTCAGCGAGCCCTTGCGCGGATACGTGTTGAATAACCGCGCGGCATTGGCGGAGGTCACCGCCACGAACTCCTGCGGCGTCAGCCGCCCCGCCCGCACGCCATAATGCCACAACACGCTCATCCGGTCCTCGATCCCCGCGGTGCCGTTCGGAATTTTCGTGAAATCGCCCACCCCCGCCGCCTTCTGCGGCGCGCAGAAGCAGCAATGGTCGGTCGCCGTCGTTTGCAGATTGCCCGCCGCCAGCCCGGCCCACAGCGCCTTCTGGTGATGCTTCGGCCGGAACGGCGGGCTCATCACATGCGCCGCCGCGCGGGCGAAATCCTCATCCGCGTAAACGCGCTCGTCCACCACCAGATGCTGCGCCAGCACCTCGCCATACACACGCTGCCCGGCCGCCCGCGCCCGCGTGATCGCCGCCGTGGCGTCCTCGGTCGAGACGTGCACGATATAAACCGGCATATCCAGCAACCCGGCGATCGCGATCACCCGCTGCGCCGCCTCGCCCTCCACCGCCGGCGGGCGGGAGGCCGCATGACCCTCCGGCCCGGTCACGCCCTCCGCCAGCAATTTTCGCTGCAGATACGCCACCGCGTCGCCATTCTCCGCGTGCACAGTGCACAGCGCGCCCAGTTCCTTCGCGCGCGTGAAACTGGCCAGCAGCACCGCGTCATCCACCATCAACGCGCCTTTATACGCCATGAAGTGCTTGAAACTGTTCACGCCGTGCTCGCGCGCCAGGATGCCCATCTCCTCATGCACGCGCTCGTTCCAGCCGGTGATCGCGACATGGAACGCATAATCCCCCGCCGCCTTCTCCGCCCAGCCGCGCCACGTCCGGAACGCATCCAGCGGCGACTCCTCCGGCCCCGGGATCACGAAATCGATGATCATGGTGTTGCCGCCGGCGAACCCCGCGGCGGTGCCGGTGAAAAAATCCTCGGACGCCACCGTGCCCATGAACGGCAGCTGCATATGGGTATGCGGGTCGATCCCGCCGGGCATCACCAGGCAACCGCCGGCGTCCACCACCTCCGCCCCCGCCGGCACGTCCAGCCCCAGCCCCACCGCCGCGATCACCCCGCCTTCGCACAGCACGTCCGCCCGCCGGCTCAGCTCCGCCGTCACCACCGTGCCGCCGCGCAGCAAAACACTCATGCACCCCTCCCGATCCCGCGCCAGCTTTCAACAAAACGCCGCCGAAGTCGAATAGAGTTGACAGTTTTTCCCCCACCCCCGCACATTCACGCATGGATGTGACGGCGGACGCTTCGGTTGCAACGGCCACCCAGATCGCGGCGAATTTTGCCGACGCCCATCCGCCGCTTTCCCCGTCCCAAGCTCTCGTCCAAGCCAATCGCTGCTACTTCTGTCACGACGCGCCCTGCGTCGAAGCCTGCCCCACCGCCATCGACATTCCCGGCTTCATCCGTGGCATCGCCACCGGCAACCTTGCCGGCGCCGCCTACAAGATCCTTGACGCGAATATTTTCGGCGGCGCCTGCGCCCGCGTCTGCCCCACCGAGATCCTGTGCGAGGGCGCCTGCGTCCGCGAGGCGCAATCCCACGAACCCATCGCCATCGGCGCGCTGCAACGCGTCGCCACCGACTGGCAGATGGCGCAGGGCCGCCAGCCCTTCACCCGCGCGCCGGCAACCGGCCGCCGCATCGCCGTCATCGGCGCCGGCCCCGCCGGCCTCGCCTGCGCCCACGCCCTCGCGCGCCGCGGCCACCAGGCGGACGTGTTCGACGCCAAAGCCAAACCCGGCGGCCTCAACGAATACGGCATCGCCGCGTACAAGCTGCCGGACGACTTCGCCGCCCGCGAAATATCCTTCATCCTTCGCCTCGGCGGTATTTCCCTCCACTACAACCAGCGCCTCGGCGAAACCCTGCACCTCGCCACCCTGCGCCGCGACTACCACGCCGTCTTCCTCGCCCTCGGCCAGGCCGCCGCCAATCAGCCTGGCATTCCCGGCGAAACCCTGCCGGGCGTGCAAGACGCCGTCGCCTTCATCGCCCGGCTCCGCCAGACGCCCGACAAATCCACCTTGCCCATCGGCCGCCGCGTCGTCGTGATCGGCGGCGGCAACACCGCCATCGACGCCGCCACCCAGGCCAGGCTTTGCGGCGCCGAAACCGTAACGATCCTGTACCGCCGCGGCCCGGCGCAAATGCCCGCCACGCTGCATGAACAAAACTGGGCGCAAACCCACGGCGTCACCATCCGCTTCTGGTCATCACCCCACCGCATCACGCAAAACCCGCACGGCCTGCGCGTCATCACCGACCGGGATCATTTCGACGCCGATCTGGTCCTGAAAGCCGTCGGCCAGAAATTCGCCGGCCTCGAAGACATTGCGTTAGAAAACGGCCGCATCGCCGTGCACAACTACGCCACGTCCCAACCCGGCATCTTCGCCGGCGGAGACTGCATCGCCGGCGCGGACCTCACCGTGCAAGCGGTGCAGGACGGCAAACGTGCCGCCGCCGCCATCCACGGCTTCCTCGGCTGACATGGCCAACCTCGCCACCAGCTTCGCCGGCATCCGCTCCCCCAACCCGTTCTGGCTCGCCTCCGCCCCGCCCACCGACAAAGCCTACAACGTCGAGCGCGCGTTCCGCGCCGGCTGGGGCGGCGTGGTGTGGAAAACGCTGGGCGAGGACCCGCCGGTCGTCAACGTCTCCAGCCGCTACGGCGCCGTCGCGTATGGCAACACCCGCGTCGCCGGCTTCAACAATATCGAGCTGATCACCGACCGCCCGTTGCACGTAAACCTCGATGAGATCACCGCCGTCAAACGCAACTGGCCGGACCGCGCCATGGTCGTCAGCCTCATGGTCCCCTGCGATGAACCGAGCTGGCAACGGATTCTAAAACAAGTCGAAGCCACCAACGCGGACGGCGTGGAGCTCAATTTCGGCTGCCCGCACGGCATGTCGGAGCGCGGCATGGGCGCCGCGGTCGGCCAGGTGCCGGACTACGTCGAAATGGTCACACGCTGGTGCAAGCAAAACAGCCGCCTGCCGGTCATCGTCAAACTCACCCCGAACGTAACGGACATCGTGCTCGCCGCCGCGGCCGCGAAAGCCGGCGGCGCCGACGCCGTCTCGCTGATCAACACCATCACCTCGATCACCGGCGTGGATCTGGACCGCATGTCGCCGGAACCGATGGTGGACGGGCAAGGCACCCATGGCGGCTATTGCGGCCCCGCGGTCAAACCAATCGCGCTCCGCATGGTCGCGGACATCGCCCGCGACGCCCGAACGCGCGGCCTGCCGATCTCCGGCATCGGCGGCATTTCCACCTGGCGGGACGCCGCCGAGTTCATCGCCTTGGGTGCGGCCAACGTGCAAATCTGCACCGCCGCGATGCATCACGGCTTCCGCATCGTCGATGACATGACCGATGGACTTTCAAATTGGATGGACGGCAAGGCCCACCCCGATATCCGCGCCTTCCAGGGCGCCGCCATCCCGAATTACGTCCATTGGGACGACCTCAACCTCAACTACAAAACCATCGCCCATATCGACCAGTCGCTCTGCATCAAATGCGGCCTCTGCTACGCCGCCTGCGAGGACACCTCCCACCAATCCATCGCCGCCTTGCGCGAGAACGGCGCGCGCGCTTACGAAATCATCGGCCACGAATGCGTCGGCTGCAATCTCTGCGCCCATGTCTGCCCGGTCGAGTCCTGCATCACCATGCACGATGTGCCCACCGGCAAGCCGTACCAGAATTGGAAGCACCACCCGAACAATCCCAACGCCGTGGCATGAATGTCATTGAAGCCGAAAAACTCAACATCGTTTTCAATGCCAGAGACCAGCCCGTCACCGCGCTATCGAACGTCGATCTGACAGTAGGGCAGGGGGATTTCGTCTCGCTCATCGGCCCTTCCGGCTGCGGCAAAACCACGCTGCTCCGCGCCATCGCGGACCTCACCCCGCTCACCTCCGGCAGCTTGCGCGTCAACGGCCAGACGCCGGACGAGGCCCGCCGCGCCCGCGCCTATGGCTACGTCTTCCAGGCGCCGGCTCTGTTCCCCTGGCGCAACGTCATCCGCAACGTCACGCTGCCGCTGGAACTCGCGCACATGCCGAAAGCTGAGCGCGCCAAACGCGCCGCCGACAATCTCGCTCTGCTGGGCCTCGCCGGCTTCGGCAACAAATTCCCCTGGCAACTCTCCGGCGGCATGCAGCAGCGCGTCTCCATCGCCCGCGCGCTCAGCTTCGCACCCTCGCTCCTCCTGATGGACGAACCCTTCGGCGCGCTCGACGAAATCACCCGGGACAACCTGAACCTGCATGTCCACAAACTCTGGCGGCGGACCGGCCTAACTTCCGTGTTCGTCACCCACTCGATCCCCGAGGCCGTCTTTCTCTCCACCCGCATCGTCGTGATGTCGCCCCGCCCCGGCCGCGTGCTGCGCGTCATCGAAAGCAAGCTGCCGCCGGACCGTACGCTGGACCTGCGCGACACGCCCGAATTCATCGCGGTCGCCCACCAGGTCCGCGAGGCGCTCCGCGAAGGCCACAGCTATGATTAGGCTCGCGCCGTTCGCTACCGTCCTCGTCGCCATCCTCATCGCCTGGTACATCGCCGCCTATTTTCTGAACGCGCCGCAGGCCACTGCCCTGATGGACCCGGACGGGCCGCATAACTTCGCCGCCATCCTGCGCGCCACTTGGACGATGGACCGCCCGGTGCTGCCGACGCCGGACCAGATCGCCAGCAACCTCGCCGCCAGCATTTTCGGCAACCCGCTCACCTCGCCCCGCAACTTTCTGCTGCAAACCGCCTACACCGCGGAAACCGCGGTCACCGGCCTGGCGCTCGGCGCCGTCCTCGGCATCGCGCTCGCCGCCGGCATCGTGCATTCGCGCTTTCTGGAGCGTTCGCTGATGCCCTGGCTGATCGCCAGCCAGACCATCCCCATCCTCGCCATCGCGCCCATGGCAATGGTCGCGCTGGGCAATATCGGCCTCACCGGCCTCGCGCCCAAAGCCGCCATCGTCGGCTATCTCAGCTTCTTTCCCATGGCGCTCGGCATGGCAAAAGGCCTGCGCTCGCCGGACATCCTGCAGCTCGACCTCATGCGCACCTATAACGCCAGCAACGCCCAGGTGTTCACCAAACTCCGCTGGCCGGTCGCCATCGCTTACCTGTTCCCCAGCCTGAAAATCGCCGCCGCCTTGTCCGTCACCGGCGCCATCGTCGCGGAGCTGCCCACCGGCGCCACGGTCGGCCTCGGCGCCCGCCTGCTCGCCGGCAGCTATTACGGCCAGACTTTCATGATGTGGGGCGCCCTGGTCCTCGCCTCGCTTCTGGCCCTCACCCTGATCGCCGCCATCCGCCTGGCCGAACTCTCCCTCCGCCACCACCGCGGCGGCCGCCTGTGATCCGGCACGTTACGGCCCCAAACCCTACCCCGTCATTGCGAACCCCGGCGAAGGCCGGGGGAAGCAATCCAGTCGCGGAACATCTGGGACGCTGGCTCGTCACCCTGGCCGCTCTCGCCCTTGGCTGTGCCGCCCGCGCCACGCTCGCGCACCAGCCGACACTCGCTTTCATCCTGGCCGCCTGCACCCTCATCGCCACCCCCGCCGCGCTGATCCTGCTCGCCAGACACAACGACCGCCCCAGCAAACTCGCCGCCCCGCTCCTGTTCGGCCTGCTCATCCTCTGGCTGTGGGAAATGCTGGTCATCGGCCTGCACATCCCCTTCATCCTGCTCCCCCCACCTTCCGCCATCGCCCGCGCCTTCGCCGCCAACCTCGGCACGCTGGCCATCGACTTCGACCAGACCTACCTGCACGCCGTGCTGATCGGCTACGCGATCGGCTGCGCCACCGGCTTCCTCGCCGCCCTCGCCATCGACCGCTCGCCGTTCCTCAAACGCGGCCTCACCCCCTTCGCCAGCATGGTCAGCGCCATGCCCATCGTCGGCATAGCGCCCATCGCCATCATGTGGTTCGGCTTCGGCTGGCCCTCCAAAGCCGCGGTGGTCACGCTGATGACCGTCTTCCCCATGCTGATCAACACCGAGGCCGGCCTCGCCCAAGCCGGCGCCTACGAGCGCGACCTGATGCACTCCTACGCCGCCTCCTACTGGCAAACCCTCCTCAAACTCCGCCTGCCCGCCGCGCAACCGATGATCTTCAACGCCCTGAAACTCAACTCCACTTTGGCGCTGATCGGCGCCGTCGTCGCCGAGTTCTTCGGCACCCCCACGCGCGGCATGGGCTTCCGCATCTCCACCGAGTCCGCCGCCATGAACCTCGATATCGTCTGGGCCACCATCACCGTCGCGGCACTCGCCGGCTCGATCAGTTTTGGCTTGCTCGCCTGGGCGGAACGCGTGGTAACCTTCTGGCACCCATCCTTTCACAAGCGCGCGGATTAAAGGGACGAGCATGAAAAAATTTCTATTGGCGGTCCTCGCGGCACTAATACTCGGCGCGGCTTCCGCGCGCGCTGCGGACGACCTGACCCTGCAACTCAAATGGGTCACGCAGGCGCAATTCGCCGGCTACTACGTCGCGCTGGCCAAAGGCTACTACAAAGCCCAGGGCCTGAACGTCACCATCAAACCCGGCGGCCCCGATGTTGCCCCGGAACAGGTCCTCGCCGGCGGCGGCGCCGACGTGGTGGTGGACTGGATGCCATCGGCCCTCGCCGCGCGCGAAAAGGGCCTGGACATCGTCAACATCGCGCAGGTGTTCCAGCATTCCGGCCTGGAACTCACCTGCCGCAAGGATAGCGGTGTCGCCACCCCGGCCGACTTCAAAGGCAAAACCCTCGGCGTCTGGTTCGCCGGCAACGAATACCCGTTCCTGTCCTGGATGGCCAAACTCAACCTCACCACCAGCGGCGACCACCCGGACGTGACGGTGCTGAAACAAGGCTTCAACGTCGACCCGCTTTTACAGAAACAAGCCGCCTGCATCTCCACCATGACCTACAACGAATACTGGCAGCTGATCGAAGCCGGCATGAAACCGAGCCAGCTCATCGTGTTCAAATACCAGCAGGAAGGTGTCGCGACATTGGAGGACGGCCTGTACGTCAAAGGCAGCGCGCTGACCGATCCCGCGATGGTCGCCAAACTCGCCCGCTTCCTGAAAGCCTCGAAACAAGGCTGGGACTACGCCGGCACCCACCAGGCCGAAGCCGTGCAAATCCTGCTCGCCGCCGACACCTCCGGCGCGCTCTCCGCCCAGCACCAGATCACCATGATGCGCGAAGTCGCCAAGCTAATCCCCAGCACCCCGCCCTGGGGCTACCTCGAACCGGCAGCCTACAACCAAACGGTAAAAGAACTCCTCTCCACCAAATCCACTCCCGTCATCACCAAGCCGCCCACCAACGCCTTCTCCCAAGTCGTGTGGGACAAAGCGTTCAAGTAACACCCATCAACTCGTCATGCCTTTTACTTTCCCTGCAAAAACGCCATCACCGGCGGCAGAGACTCCGCAGGCGCCTCCTCGAACGGCACATGCCCGAGCCCGGGCAGCGCCACCAGCCGCGCGCCCGGAATATCCCGCACATAATCCGCCGCGTTGCTAAACGGGATCATCCCATCCTGCTCGCCCCACAGCACCAAGGTCGGCGCCGTGATCCGCCGCAGCGTCGGCCCCGGCGGCTCCAGCAGCACCTGTTGCATCCGCGCCAGCATCGCCGCCCGGTCGCCCGGCCCGCGCATAAAATCCCGGTACCGCGTCACCGTCGCATCGGTCAGCTTCGCCTTATCGGCATACGCCACCGCCAAATTCATCCGCAGCATGAACCGCGGCAGCGTATACGGCAGCGCCTTCATCAGCAGCGGCAAATCCGCCTGCTTGCCATACTCAAACCCCGGACTCGCAAACCCATCCGGCGAGATCAGCACCAGCCGGCTCACCCGCTCCGGATGCGCCGCCGCGAACATCCACGCGATCCGCCCGCCCAGCGAATTGCCTACCAGGCTCGCTTGGCCCACCCCCAGCCGGTCCAACAACGCGATCAGAATCTGCCCCGCCCGCGCATCCGCGTAATCCCCCGTCGGGTCCGGCCCCGTCAGCCCAAATCCCGGCAGGTCCAAAGCCACCACCCGGAACCGCGTCGCCAGCTCCGGCGTCCAGCCGTCCCACGTCTCCAAACTGCCGCCGAACCCATGCAGCAAAATCACCACCGGCGCGCCCGCCGGCCCGGACTCTTTTACCCGCAACCTTATGCCGGCCGCCTCGACAAAATCATTCGGCCCCACGTGATACCGCGTCCGCAGCACGCCCGCCGAGATATCAGGCGTGTACAGCCACGCCCCCACGCCCGCCGCGAGCACGCACAGCACCAACAGAACAAGCAGCGCCGCCTTCACGCCTGCTGCCCCCGCCTCCTCTCCTGTCCCGTTTCCCGCTCGCTCGAAAAACTATTGATCACGCTGCGCGCGACCACCAGCACGATCACCACCACGCACAGCGCCAGCAGATCCACTGATGAGAACACCTGCGCGTACAGCTTGATCAAAATCTCCCGCAACGCAAACACGATGGTCACGTCGACGAGATTCGACAGCCGTATCCGCCGCGTCCGCGCGTACTCCATGAACGTGTTGAACAGCTCGATCAAAATCACCACGTCCAGCACGCGGTTCACCAGCATGCGCAGCGCCACCTCGCCCGGCGAAGACGTATCGTCCGACGCGGCGGCCGAAATCAGCGGCACCATATGCGCGGTGCCGATCACCGCCTGAATAAACGCGAAAGCGAGGGCGATCAGCATCAGCGGAATCACGCCGAGGATCACCACCTCGACCGCGCGATCATAGAATTGAAATACCAGCCGCTGCAGGTCGCCCGGCAAACGCGGCGCCCGGACCGTCTCCCGTCGTTCGGGCATTTCGCTCCCCCCGATATTTATTTCACGCGCGGCCATTGCCGGCGCCGCGCCTTTTGTTAGCACAGATCGCGCCGGCGCGGATTTTTAGATGCGTTCGCTCAACGCGATCGCCACCTTGCAGCCGTTTTTGATCACCGCGGTCAGCAGCCCATACCCCACGGTTTTCTCCGCCTCGTTCGCCAGCCCGATATCCCGGTGCTCCAGCTCCTCCGCCCGGAACCGGCCGATGGTGTCGCGTAAGCCCGCCTCGTCATCCTCCAGCGCCGCCTCCTGCGCCGCGTAATGCGCGTCGATCGCCTCTTCCACCGCCACCGTGCAGGCCATCGCCGCGCGCGGCCCCAGCGCCGCGGTCGCGGCGCCCAGCGCGAACCCCGCCAGGCGCCACAACGGCAGCAGCGCCGTCGGCCGCACCCGCCGGCGCGCGATCAGCGCGGAAAACGTCTCCAGATGCGCCTGCTCCTGCGCCCGCATATGCTCCAGCGTCGCCGCGTGCGGGGATCGCCCCAGCACCGCCAGCTGCCCGGCATAGATTTGCTGCGCGCCATACTCGCCGGCGTGGTCGACGCGGATAAATCGTTCGGTCGTGCGCCTGTCTGTCATCGGAACCGCCTCGGTGAGGGTAAGACATAGGCCAGCAACACCAAAGCGAAAGCCGCGGCGTAGCAAAAATCCATCGCCGCCATGGACGGCAGGCCAGGGAACAAATAAACTGGCCGGTCGCACGGGATCGCCGGGATCGCCGGCAGCGCCGCCCCCGGCGTCAGCACGCCGTTGCACTCCGGCAGCGGGCTCGGCCACCAGCCATGCTCCACCCCCACATGCAGGAACGCCACGGCCGCACCCGCCAGCAGCGCCAGCGCCGCCACCGCCAGCAACCCGCGGCCGAGCCGGCGCGGCGCCACCGCCGCCAGCACGCCCAGCGCAAGCACCACCCGGTACGGCCAGCGCTCGATCAGACAAAGCGGGCAGGGCGCCAGCCCCCGCGCATCCTGCGCCCAATACGCCACGGCCAGCGCCGCCGCGGCGCCGAGCACGGCGATCACCCCGGCGCGGCGCGGCGTCACCGACCGCGCGTCAAAGAATGAACCGGCTTAAATCGCCCTTCGCCGCCAACGGCGCCACCCGCTCGTTCACATACGCCGCGTCCACCCGCACCGTCTCGCCGCTCCGGTCGGTCGCGGAAAAGCTGATCTCCTCCAGCAGCTTTTCCAGCACCGTGCTCAACCGCCGCGCGCCGATATTCTCCACCCGGTCGTTGATGTCGTAAGCCAGCCCCGCCAGCGCATCCACCGCGTCCTCGGCGAAGCTCAGCGCCACGCCCTCGGTCTCCAGCAGCGCCGTATATTGCTTCAACAGCGAATGTTCCGGCTCGGTCAAAATCCGCTTGAAATCCTCCCGCGACAGCGACGACAACTCCACCCGGATCGGCAACCGCCCCTGCAACTCCGGCAGCAAATCCGCCGGCTTGGCCACATGGAACGCGCCCGAGGCGATGAACAGGATATAATCCGTCTTCACCGGCCCGTATTTGGTGGACACCGTCGTCCCCTCGATCAGCGGCAGCAGGTCGCGCTGCACGCCCTCGCGGCTCACATCCCCGCCGCGAAAGCCGTTCTCGGTCTTCGCGCAGATCTTGTCGATCTCGTCCAGAAACACGATCCCATTATTCTCCGCGTGGGCCAGCGCATCTTTGGTCAGCGCGTCGGTGTCCAGCATCCGGTCCGCCTCCTCGCGCTGCAGCGCCCGCCGCGCCTCCGGCACCAGCAGCTTGCGCTTGGCCGCCGGCTTGCCGAACATCCCCTTCATCATCTCGCCCAGATTGATCGCGCCATTGCCCGGCATCCCCGGCATGTCGATCATGCCGATCGGCGTGCCGCCGCTCTCGCTGATCGCGACCTCGATCTCCTTGTCCTCCAGCTCGCCGGCGCGCAGCATCCGCTTGAACTTCACCCGCGTATCCGCGGCCGCACCTTCGCCGACCAGCGCGGTGATCAGCCGCTCCTCCGCCGCCTGCTCGGCCTTGGCCTCCACGCCCTTGCGGTTCTGCTCGCGCAGCATGGTGATGCTGGCCTCCACCAGGTCGCGCACGATGCTCTCTACATCGCGCCCGACATAACCCACTTCGGTGAACTTCGTCGCCTCCACCTTGATGAACGGCGCCTGCGCCAGCTTCGCCAGCCGCCGCGCGATCTCGGTCTTGCCGCAGCCCGTCGGCCCGATCATCAGGATATTCTTAGGCACCACCTCTTCGCGCATATCCTCCGGCAATTGCAGCCGCCGCCAGCGGTTGCGCAGCGCGATGGCGACGGCGCGCTTCGCGTCGCCCTGGCCGATGATAAAGCGGTCCAGCTCCGAAACGATTTCTCGCGGCGTATAAACAGGTGCGTCCATTACAGTGTTTCAACAATCAGGTTTTCATTGGTGTAGATGCAGATATCCGCGGCGATCTTCATCGCCCGCCGCGCGGTCTCCTCGGCGCCCAAATCCGGCACCGTCATCAGCGCCCGCGCCGCCGCCAGCGCGAAATTGCCGCCGGAGCCGATCGCGACGATCCCGTCGCTCGGCTCCAGCACGTCGCCATTGCCGGTCAGCGTGAAACTGCGCTCGGCGTCCGCCACGATCAGCATCGCTTCCAGCCGGCGCAGGTACCGGTCGGTCCGCCAGTCCTTCGCCAGCTCCACGCAGGCGCGCTCCAGCTGGTTTGGGAACCGCTCCAGCTTGGTCTCCAGCCGCTCCAGCAAAGTGAACGCATCCGCGGTCGCGCCGGCAAAGCCCGCGATCACCGCGCCATTGCCGATCCGCCGCACTTTGCGCGCGTTGCCCTTCACCACGGTGTTGCCCAGGCTCACCTGGCCGTCGCCCGCCATCGCCACCTTGGCCTCGCGCCGCACACATAGAATGGTCGTGCCATGCCAGCCGACCGGGTCGTTTATTGCTTCCATGTCACGCAGATGGCATCGGCCTCATGGCCGGGCAAGCCGTGCAAGGCAGCCACGCGGGCGCCGCGCGCTGGCCGGGCGGAACGAATCGTGCAATCTCCCGTCAAAACGGGAGGATCGCCATGCCTACAACAACCGCCGCGGACATCGCCGCCCGGCTCGACCGCCTGCCGTCCTCCCGCACGGTCTGGACCATCGTGGTGCTGATCTCGCTCGGCGGCGTGTTCGAGTTCTACGACCTGTTCTTCACCGCCTATGTCGCGCCCGGGATGATGAAAACCGGCCTGTTCACGCCGCATTCGCTGGGCATCTTCGGCCATCTCAAAGCCATCAAGGTCGCCGGCTTCGGCACCTTCGTGTTCTCCACCTTCGCCGGCCTCTGGTTCGGCGTGGTGGCGCTGGGCCAGGCGGCGGACCGCTTCGGCCGCAAAGCCGTGTTCACCTGGTCGCTGGTCTGGTACATGGTCTGCACCGCCGTCATGGCGTTCCAGCGTTCCGGCCAGTGGCTGGACATCTGGCGGATCATCGCCGGCGTCGGCTTCGGCGTGCAGCTGGTCACCATCGACACCTACATCTCGGAGCTGATGCCCCGTACCCTGCGCGGCCGGGCGTTCTCGATCAACCAGTTCATCACGTTCACCATCGTGCCGGTGATCGCGCTGCTCGCCTGGCTGCTGGTGCCGCTGCAACCGCTGGGCCTGGACGGCTGGCGCTGGGTGGTGCTGATCGGCTCGGTCGGCGCCGTGATCGTCTGGGCCTTGCGCGTCGGCATCCCGGAAAGCCCGCGCTGGCTGGCCGGCCAGGGCCGCCTCGCCGAAGCCGACGCCATCGTCAGCGCCATCGAGACGAAAGTCGCGCGCGAACACGGCGCGCTGCCGCCGGTGGCGCCGGACGCGGATTATGCCGCGGCCGGCGCCGGCAGCGGCCCGGTCGGCCTCGCCGCGATCTTCGCCCCGGGCTATGGCGGCCGCACCGTCATGCTCTCGGTGTTCAACGCGGCGCAGGTCATCGGCTTCTACGGCTTCAACTCCTGGGTGCCGACGCTGCTGATCGCGCGCGGCATCAACATCACCCACGGCCTGGAATACGCTTTCATCATCGCGATCTCGCAGCCCATCGGCCCGCTGCTCGGCACGCTGTTCGCCGACCGGATCGAGCGTAAAATCCAGATCATCGGCGGCCTCGCGGTCATGGCCGTGCTGATGACGGCCTTCGCCTTCGCCACCTCGCCGGTGACGCTGATCCTGCTCGGCATCGGCTATACGCTGGCCGCCAACGTGATGTCCTACGCCTATCACGGCTATCAGGCGGAGCTGTATCCCACCCGCATCCGCTCCCGCGCCGTCGGCTTCGTGTATTCATGGAGCCGCCTCGCCGCCGCCTTCGCCGGCCTGTTGATCGGCACGCTGCTGCACAATGGCGGCGTGCCCGCCGTCGCGGTGTTCATCGGCGGCGCCATGCTGGTCGGCATCATCATCATCGGCGCCTTCGGCCCCAGCACGCGCGGCCTGGCGCTGGAACAAATCAATACCTGAACACGGTCATGCCGGCGCAGGCCGGCATCCACGACTTGCCTCACTTCCCGCCTCGTCCCATCCGCGCTACGTCCCTCTCATGAACCGCATCGCCGACCTCAGCCGCAAAACCACCGAGACCGACATCACCCTGCGTCTGGACCTGGACGGCGCGGGTGCGACGCATATTGCGACCGGCATCGGCTTCTTCGACCACATGCTCAACGCCTTCGGCCGCCATGGCCTGTTCGACCTCGACGTCGCCGCCAAAGGCGATCTGCATATCGACGCCCACCACACCATCGAGGATACCGGCATCGTGCTCGGCCAGGCGCTGGCGAAAGCGTTGGACGATAAGCGCGGCATCACCCGCTTCGGCCAGGCCAGCCTGCCGATGGACGAGGCCCTGGTGGACGCTGCCATCGACCTCTCCGGCCGACCCTACCTCGCCTGGGACGTCGCCTTCGCCCGCCCGATGCTCGGCACGGTGGACACGCAGCTGTTCGAGGAATTCTTCCGCGCCTTCACCGGCAACGGCCTGTTCACCCTGCACGTCCGCCGCGTGGCGGGCGAGAACGCCCATCACGTCGCCGAAGCCGCCTTCAAAGCCGTCGCCCGCGCGCTACGCATGGCGATAACGCCCGATTCCCGCGCCACTGGCGCCATCCCCTCCACCAAGGGTCGTCTGTAATGTCGAGCGGCCGACTCACGTGCCGGCAAGCCGGCACGATCGGACGCTAACCTGCTCGTCGCGGTCATCGACTACGGCAGCGGCAACCTCGCCTCCGCCGCCCGCGGCCTCACCCTCGCGGCGCAACACCGCGATCTCGCCGCCACGATCAGCGTCACCTCGGACCCGGACGTGGTCGCCCGCGCCGACCGCATCGTGCTGCCGGGGCAGGGCGCCTTCGCCGATTGCGCCGCCGGGCTCAAAGCCATCGACGGCCTGGCCGAGGCCATGCACGCGCGGGTTGCCGCCGGCGCGCCTTATCTCGGCATCTGCGTCGGCATGCAGCTGATGGCCGCGCGCGGCCTGGAGCACGAAATCACGCCCGGCTTCAATTGGATCACCGGCGAAATCACGCCGCTCAACACGCCAAACCTCCGCCTCCCGCACATGGGCTGGAACGAGCTCGCCTTCACGCCCGGCGCCCACCCTTTGCTCGCCGGCCTGCGCCCCGGCGACCATGCCTACTTCGTCCACTCCTATGCCCTGTCCGGCGGCACGCCCGATCAGCTCCTCGCCACTACCGATTACGGCGGCCCCGTCGCCGCCATGGTCGCCACCGGCAACCGCGCCGGCACGCAATTCCATGTAGAGAAAAGCCAGGCGGTCGGCCTCACCATCCTCGGCAACTTCCTGTCGTGGAACCCCTGAATCGCGATATTAAAAACTGATATCAACCCACCCGTTCTGTATCAGTTTTTCCCCACGCTTGCTTACAAAACCCGCCCGCGCCAAGAGGCACCCGTGAAACAGGACATGCCGCCGCCCGCCACGCTATCGGCCGAACGCATCGAGCGTTTCGACGACGACGGCGACCTGCAGGCCCTGATCGAAGCCGCGACAGCGGCGACGCTGGACGGCGGCGGCTTCGGTTGGATCAAACCGCCGAAAGCCGCGGTCATGGAGCAGTACTTCAAGGGCGTGCTGCTGGTGCCGGAGCGCGAGCTGATCATCGGCCGCATGGACGGCGTGATCTACGGCGCCGCCGAGTTGCTCCGGCCCTCCCGGAACAACGAAGCACAAGCCTTCGCCGCCAGCCTGATGCACAACTTCGTCGCCCCCTACGCCCGCGGCCACGGCCTCGGCCGGCTGATCGTCCAGTGCGTGGAAGAGCGCGCCCGCGGCCTCGGCTACCAGATCCTGAACCTGGACGTACGGGAAACCCAGATCTCCGCGATCAACCTGTATGAGGACGCCGGCTTCGTCCGCTGGGCCACCCACCCCGCCTATGCGCGGGTGAAAGGTGCGACCATCAAAGGCCATTTCTACTACAAGTCCCTGAAAAAATGAGCCTGACCCTCTACCCGGCCATCGACCTGAAAAACGGCGCCTGCGTGCGGCTGAAGCGCGGCGTGATGGATGGCGCGACCGTCTATGCCGACGATCCGGCGGCGCAGGCGCAGGCATGGGTGCGGCTCGGATTCTCTTGGATCCACGTGGTCGATCTGAACGGCGCCTTTGCCGGCCGCCCGGTGAACGAAGCGGCGGTGCGCGCCATCCTCGCCGCCGTACCGGTCCCCGTGCAGCTCGGCGGCGGCATCCGCGACCTCGCCGGCATCGAGACCTGGCTCGCCGCCGGTGTCGCCCGCGTCATCCTGGGCAGCGCCGCCGCCAAAAACCCGGCGCTAGTGCGCGAGGCGGCGGCCAAGTTCCCCGGCCGGATCGTCGTCGGCATCGACGCGCGGGCCGGCCTGGTCGCCGCGGAAGGCTGGGCGGAGACCACCAGCCTGACGGCGCAGGCGCTGGCGGCGCGGCTGGCGGATGCCGGCATCGCGGCGATCATCTACACCGACATCGCACGCGACGGCATGCTGAGCGGGCTCAACCTGGCAGAAACCATCGCTCTGGCGCGCCGCACCCATCTCCCCGTGATCGCCTCCGGCGGCGTCGCCGGCCTCGCGGATATCCACGCACTGAAACAGGCCGCCGCCGCCACGCCCAATCTCACGGGCGCGATCGTCGGCCGCGCGCTGTATAATGGCCAGCTCGACGCTGCCGCGGCCTTGGCCGCCGCCGGCCCCGCCGTATGCTGAAACTGCGTGTCATTCCCTGTCTGGACGTGAAAGACGGCCGGGTGGTGAAGGGCGTCAATTTCGTCTCGCTACGCGACGCGGGCGATCCGGTGGAGCAGGCGGCGCTGTACGACGCCGCCGGTGCCGACGAACTCACCTTCCTAGACATCACCGCCAGCGTCGAGGCGCGGGACACGATCCTGGACGTGGTGGCCCGCACCGCCGCGCGCGTGTTCCTGCCGCTCACCGTCGGCGGCGGCATCCGCGAGGTCAACGACATGCGCCGCCTGCTGCTGGCCGGTGCGGACAAGTGCAGCATCAACTCGGCCGCCATCGCCCGCCCGGAACTGGTGGCGGAGGCGGCGCGAAAATTCGGCAGCCAATGCGTGGTGGTGGCGATCGACGCGCGCCAGGCCGAGCCTGGACGGTGGGACGTGTTCTCCCATGGCGGCCGCCACAATACCGGGCTGGACGTGCTGGACTGGGCCCGCTGGGTCGAAACGCTCGGCGCCGGCGAAATCCTGCTCACCTCGATGGATCGGGACGGCACCGGCGCCGGCTTCGACCTCGAACTGCTGCGCGCGGTCTGCGGCGCGGTTCGCCTGCCGGTCATCGCCTCCGGCGGCGTCGGCACGCTTGAGCATTTCGTCGAAGGGGCGCAAGCCGGCGCCACCGGCCTGCTCGCCGCGTCGGTGTTTCACTTCGGCACCTTCAGTATAGATGAGGTAAAGGACACGTTGCGCGCCGCCAACTTGCCGGTCCGCCGGCAGCGGGCAATACTCGGCCCGTCCGGAGTCGCATGAGAGTCTGATGGCGAAGAAAGTCACGAGGCGGACGCCGGCCGAGCCCAAATCCAAAGCCAAAAACAAGCCCAAAGCAAAATCCCTGGGCGCCGCCAGCCTGCGCGGCCGCGTCCCGGCCATCGCGATGCCGCCGCCCTCCGGCGCGACCGATGCCCGCGTTCTGGACCGGCTCTGGGCCACCATTCTGTCGCGTAAAGACGCCGACCCTGTCGTCAGCCACTCCGCCCGCCTGCTCAGCCGCGGCACCGCGAAAATCGCTCAGAAATTCGGCGAGGAAGCGGTGGAATGCCTGATCGAAGCCGTCGGCGGCCACCGCACCGCGCTGGTCGGCGAAAGCGCTGACGTGCTCTACCATCTGCTGGTCATCTGGGTGGACGCCGGCCTGCGCCCGGAACAAATCTGGGCCGAGCTGGCCCGCCGCGAAAACATCAGCGGTATTGAAGAGAAAGCCGCGCGGAAACCATACCTGGCCAGAAGCGACACGACAAAAATCCCGTGAAGAAGGCAAGCAAGAACTACTTCTGTTAACAAAAAGGCGCCCCGCCTGGAGTAGCAAAAAACTTCATTAATCTGGGCTAGTGCGTGTCGCCGCCAACGCCCAATACTTGAGTTATAAAAAATTTTTGCGCGCTTTTTACAAAAAGCGTTTCTTTCTTCTTAAGGATTATTCTTTTGCCCTACGATGACAACAACGTCTTTGCGAAAATCCTGCGCGGCGAAATCCCGTGCCGCAAGATTTACGAGGATGAGTCCGTGCTGGCTTTTCATGACGTAAACCCGCAGGCGCCGGTGCATGCGCTGGTGATTCCGAAGGGGCGGTATCTCGATTTTGTGGACTTTACAGCCCAGGCGGCGCCGGAGGAGATCGCCGGGTTCTACCGGGCGGTGGCGCTGGTGACCAAGCGGGTGGGGGTCGCGCAAGCCGGCTACCGGCTGATCGCCAATATCGGCCCGGACAGTCACCAGGAAGTGCCGCATTACCACGTTCATATCCTGGGCGGCCGGAAGCTCGGCCATATGCTGACGCCGCCCAAAGCTTGAAGCATACAGGCACGCCGGCGGAGGTCCTGCGGACATTCTTGCTGCTAGGCGTCTCCTCGTTCGGCGGTCCGGTGGCGCATCTGGGCTACTTCCGCCGCGCTTTTGTCGAAAAGCGCGGCTGGCTGACCGGGGCCGACTACGCCGCGATCGTCTCGCTGTGCCAATTCCTGCCCGGCCCGGCCTCCAGCCAGACCGGCTTCTGCATTGGGCTGCAACGCGCCGGCTGGGCGGGCGGTCTGGCGGCCTGGGTTGGGTTTACCCTGCCTTCGGCGCTGCTGATGTTCGGCGTCGCGGAATCAGCCGCTTGGTTTACCCGTTCGGCGCTGGCCGGCCGAGTGCTGCACGGGCTGCAGCTGGCCGCGGTGGCGGTGGTGGCGCAGGCGGTCTGGAGCATGGCGCGCGGCCTGTGCCCGGACCCGTCCCGGCGGCTGCTGGCGCTGGCGGCGGTGATCCTTTTGCTCCTGGTGCCGGGGTTCGCCGGCCAGCTCGCGGTGCTGCTCGGCGGCGCGGCGGCCGGATTGCTTCTGCCTCGTCACGCCCTCCCGCCGGCGCCGGACGCCGCCACGCCCGCCGTATCGCGCCGTGCCGCGAAGCTTTGCCTAGCGTCGTTTTTCATCCTGCTTTTGTTTTGCCTGCCCGGCTGGCGCGGCGGGAGCCTGGCTTTGTTCGCGGCGTTCTACCGCACCGGCGCGCTGGTGTTCGGCGGCGGGCATGTCGTGCTGCCGTTGCTGCAAAGCGCCGTGGTGGCGCCAGGCTGGGTCAGCCCAAAATTGTTCCTCGCTGGCTACGGCGCGGCGCAGGCGATGCCCGGGCCGCTGTTCACCGTCGCCGCCTTCCTCGGCGCGCTCGCCATCCATGGCCCCGGCGGTTTTGCAGGTGCGGCCATCGCGCTGATGGGGATTTTTTTGCCCGGCCTGCTGCTGGCTGCCGGCTTGCTGCCCTACTGGCACGGCATCCGCCAGAACCCCGCCTGCGCCGCCGCCCTGAACGGCGTCAACGCCGCGGTGGTCGGCTTGTTGGCCTATGCGTTGCTGAACCTCATCCGCCTCGGCCCCCTCCACGATATGGCCGACGCCACGATTGCGCTGCTCGCTTTGCTGGCGCTCATTTGGGCGAAGGCGCCGCCGATCACGGTGGTCGGCTTTTGCGTCCTGGCCGCCGCACTTTAAAGCGCGCCGCCGCGCCGGCCGATCGCGGCGCCCAGCCGAAGCCGCAGCGAATTCAGCTTGATGAAGCCGGCGGCGTCCTGCTGGTTATACGCCCCGGCGTCATCCTCGAACGTCACCATCCGCGTCGAATACAGCGAGTGCGGGCTTTCCCGGCCGATCACCGTGGCGTTGCCCTTATACAGCTTCACCCGCACCGTGCCGGTGACAGATGCCTGGCTGGCGTCGATCGCCGCCTGCAGCATCCGCCGCTCCGGCGAAAACCAGAAGCCGTTATAGATCAGCTCGGCGTAGCGCGGCATCAGGCTGTCCTTCAGATGCCCGGCCTCGCGGTCCAGCGTGATGCTTTCGATGCCGCGATGCGCCGCCAGCAAAATCGTGCCGCCCGGCGTCTCATACACGCCGCGGGACTTCATGCCGACGAAGCGGTTTTCCACCAGGTCGAGCCGGCCGATGCCGTTGGCGCGGCCGTACTCGTTCAGCCGCGTCAGGATGGTGGCGGGCGACAGCGTCTCGCCGTTGATCCCCACCGCGTCGCCCTGATGAAACTCGATGGAGATCACCGTCGCCTGGTCCGGCGCCGCCTCCGGGCTGATCGTGCGCTGGTAGACGGCTTCGTCCGGCTCGACCGCCGGGTCTTCCAAGATTTTGCCCTCGGAGGAGGAGTGCAGCAGATTCGCGTCCACCGAAAACGGCGCTTCGCCGCGCTTGTCTTTGGTGATCGGGATCTGGTTCGCTTCGGCGTACTCCAACAGCCGGGTGCGGCTGGTCAGCTCCCATTCCCGCCACGGCGCGATCACCTTTATGTTCGGGTTCAACGCGTAATACCCCAGTTCGAACCGCACCTGGTCGTTGCCCTTGCCGGTCGCGCCATGCGCCACCGCATCCGCGCCGACCAGCTCCGCGATCTCGATCTGCCGCTGCGCGATCAGCGGCCGGGCGATCGACGTGCCGAGCAGGTATTGCCCCTCATACAGCGCATTGGCACGGAACATCGGGAACACGAAGTCCTTCACAAAGGTCTCGCGCAGATCCTCGATAAAGATGTCCTTGATGCCGAACATCTCGGCCTTCTTGCGCGCCGGCTCCAGCTCCTCACCCTGGCCGAGGTCGGCGGTAAAGGTCACCACCTCGCAAGCGTAGGTGTTCTGCAGCCACCGCAGAATCACCGACGTATCCAGCCCACCCGAATAGGCCAGCACGACTTTCTTCACGTCCTTAATCACGCCGCCAGCCCCCGCCCGTCATGCCGGCGAAGGCCGGCATCCGACTTGTCGTGTCTACCGCGCCGCTACCTCTGCAACAAATCAGCCCGTATTCCGTCAGCTCGCACCAACTTTCGTCTAGGGCTGGCGGAACGATCGGTTTACGATCCATCGCATGTCTAGAAGTACAACCTCATCCGGCAATTCAGCATGGCAAGCTGGCGGCTGCCTGTGCGGCGCCATCAGATACGAGGCTTATCCGAATGGCGTGTTCGACGCCGGATACTGCCACTGTTCCATGTGCCGCCACGCCCATGGCGCGCCTGTGGTCGCCTGGGCTTTGGTCAGGAACGAAGCGTTTCGCATATTATCCGGTACGCCGCGCGACTATGCATCTTCCGCCGCTTGCACAAGGCGCTTCTGCAAAGACTGCGGATCGCAGCTTTTCTATAACGGCCCCGCGATGACCGGGATGACCGGTGTTTACACAGCCACGCTGGATGCGCCCGCGCTGCCGTCGTTTCAGCCCCGGCTGCACATGTGCGAAGCCGACCGGCTTGGCTGGCTGCGGATCGACGACGACCTGCCGCGATTCGCCGACAACACACTGACGCATCCCGACAAACGCTAGGCGCGCTTCAATGCCTTTGCCAACAATTTAGCCCCCGCCCATTGCTGTGCGAAGTACCCGCCGCTGGCCAGTGCTTCCGGCGCCCGCGCGTCGCCCGTCGGCAGATACACGGCCGAGAAATCCGCCGTCCCGAACATCATGTCCCAGAACGGGAACACCGCGCCATAATTGCAGGATGTGCGGCCGGCGGCGCGGAGGGCGTGGTGCAGGCGGTGGAAGCGGGGGGAGATCAGCAGGCGTTCGCCGATCCGGCCGAAGGTGAGCCGGATGTTGGCGTGGCTCAGGCTCTCCATGAAGCGGAGAGCCAAAATCAGCAGTGGGAATTGCAGCGGCGGGATGCCGATCGCGAGGCCGACGGCGAAGAACCAGGCGAAGGAGATCAGCTCGTCCGCGATGTGGTTGCGGTCGTCCGACCAGAAGCTCATCTGCCGCTGCGCGTGGTGCAGCGCGTGCAGCGCGTACCAAACGCGCACCGAATGGCTCAGCCGGTGCCGCCAGTAATCGGCGAAATCCAGGATCAGCGCGTAGAGCACGAACGTCGCCAGCGGGTGGCCGAACAGCCCGGGGACCAGCGTCTCCAGCGTTGGCGGGATGACGCCATGATCGACCAGCGCGCCGGAGAAGAACACCTGCGCCTGGTAGAACAGGAGAAAACTGACGATCGGGATCACGCCGACCCGCGAGAGCAGCGTGTAGAACACATCGACCGCGACCGCCTTGCGGCTGGCCCAGCGCTCCACCGGAAACGCCGCCTCCAGCGGCCAGCACACCGCGTAGGTCACCAACACCGCGAACAGGCCGTACACGCAGATCAGCGCCCAGTCGAAGGACAATTCCTCCCAGGCCATCCAGCCGAAGCGGTACAGCACCGGCAGAATCAGATGCTGGTCCAGCCAGCCGGCGATGATGCTGAAAAAGCGGTCAAGGAACATCGGTCACAGCGCCTCCGCCGTCAGCCGGCCGGGCTTGCGCAGCTCCGTGTTCAGGAAAATCCCATGCGGCGAGCGGCCGACGGGGATGCTGTCATAGCTGCCGGACGCCGGGTCCAGCACCGCCACCGTCTCAGCGAAGCGCAGCGCCACCCAGAGTTTGCCATCCGGGGCGATGCCGATGTCGTCCGGGCCGCCGGGCAGGGTGTAGGTCCGCCGCACCGCCAGGCTCGCCGGGTCCAGCGCGGTGAGCGAGCCGCCGAGGCGGTTGGAGACGTAGAGCGTGGCGCCATCCTCGGTCAAAAACAGATTATGCGCGCCTTGCCCGGTGGCGACGCGGCGGCCTAGCGCGCCGGTGGCGGGGTCCACCTCCACAACATGGTCGCTGCCCATGATCGCGACCAACACGCGACCGTTCAGCCACAGCACGCCGGCCGGCGTCGGCCCCACTTTCACCGTCCAGCGCGGCGCCAGCGTGCCGATGTCGAAGGAAAACAGCGTGTCGCCACCCTGGCACGAGCAGAACGCCCATTTGCCGTCTGGCGAAAAATCCAGATGGCTCGGCATTGCGCCGGGCGAAAACCGCTTCACCAGCGCCAGCGTCCCCGCGTCATAAACATCCACATGGTTTAGCCTGAGCGCGTTGACCACCAGGTATTTCTCATCCGGCGTGTAGCCGAGCTGATAGGGGTCGGCGATCACCCGGTGCCCGAGCGCGGCGCCGGTCTGCGGGTCCAGGATGAACAGCGAGTTGCCGCTGGCATCGGCGATATAAAGCTTCGAGCGGTCCGGCGAGAGCGCCCAATGGCTCGGCTCGCGCAGCGTCGGCACGGTGTTGACCACCTGCCGGCTGGTCATGTCGATAATGCTGACGGAGGCCTCGCCCGAATTCATTACCATCGCCAGCGGCCGGACCGCCGCGAACGCCGGCAAGGCCAGTCCGGCGGACGGCAACGCGGTCAACAGCGTGCGGCGGAGCAGGGTCATGCGGCCTCTGTAGCTGGGTCCTCGGCGCTTGCGAAGACGGCGCTCATCCAGATGAATAACACACTGCTTGTCGTTGCGATCAAAGTATTATCCGTCGCCGAATGCAGCGCGAACGCAGCCAGCACGGCGCGCATCAGCCAGCGCGGTCCGGGCGCCAGAAGCCGGCTGCCGCGCACCACCCACAGCGTAAGCAGCACGATCAGCAAAGCCAGCCCCAGCCCGCCGCCTTCCGCGCCAATGCGCAGATACTCGTCATGCGCCGCGTTGGTGCCGACCAGCTGGTCGAGGCCGGAAGTGACGGGCACGATCACCTTGCCGGCGCCGACACCCCAGCCGAGCCAGGGCGAGGCGGTAATCGCGTTCAGGAAAATCGGCCAGATCAGCCCGGGTTGGACAGGTCCGTAGCCTCGCCCAGTTGCAGCAGGTCCACCACGCGGATGAAATGCAGGCTGCCCGCGAACACCAGCCCGAGGCACAGCAAGCCGAGGGCGGCGATCAGCGCAACCAGTTGCCGCCGCCACAGCAGCACGCCGAGCAATAGCAAGACGGCCAGCGCGAGCGGCACCCGCGCCCCGGTGAGCACCAAAATCAAAAAATTCACCGCCAGCATCGGCGCCGCGCGCGCGCCACGCCCGCGGACCCATTCCAGCAGCCCGGCATAGACCGCGATCAGCGTAAAACCGGCCAGGAACGGCGGCTGCCCGGAGGCGCCGAGCCGCAGCGCGCCCTGTTCTAGGTCGTACATCGGGTGCAGCCCGGCGGCGGCGAGCAGCGCGCCGAACAGCACGGTGCCGGCCGGGCCGTAGATCACCGCGCCGATCACCGCGCGCCGCCAGCCCGGCGGCAGCCGCGCGAAGCCGAACAGAAACGGCGCGGCGGAGCCGATCAGAGATCGGAGGCTACCGGTGAGGTCGAGACCCGGATACAGCCCATGCACCAGCCCGGCCACGAACATGACGGCGAAAGCGAAAGCCGGGTTGTAGCGGTCCGCCCGCGCGCCGAAACGCAAGCCCATGGCCAGCGCCAGCAGCAGCCCCGCCGCCTTCATCGCCGCGATGATCGTCTCATGCCCGCCGACCAGGCCGGCCAGCCACTCGTCGGGCGAAGTTTCCAGCGCCAGAATCCAGAGTACTGTGGCGGCGGCCGGCGCCCAGGCGGAAACGCCCACCGCGCAGAGCAGCGCCAGCAGCCCAAGCTCCAGGGTGATCGGCATCATGTTTGGAGCCTACAACCGCCGCGTGAATTGACGCCATGGGCACGGCCGTCGGATAGTTAAAGCCGATGATTTTGAATGCCCTGACCGCCGGCGCGGGTCCGCCGGCCGCCGGCCCGCCAATACTGCTCCTGCACGGCCTGTTCGGCACCGCCAAGAACCTTGGACAAATTGCGCGGGCGCTGGCGCTACGGGCGCCGGTCATCTCGCTGGACCTGCGCAACCACGGCGACAGCCCGCACGCGGCGGCGATGGATTATGCCGCGATGGCGGAAGACGTGGCGGAGACGATGGCGGCGGCCGGATTGAGCCAAGCCGCCATCATCGGTCATTCGATGGGCGGCAAAGTTGCGATGGCCCTGGCGCTCACGCAGCCGGCCTTGGCCGCGCGGCTGGTGGTGATGGACATCGCGCCGGTTTCCTATCACCACGGCTTCGATGCTTATATCCGGGCGATGCAGGAAATTCCCCTCTCGCCTCGTTTGACCCGTCACCAGGCCGAGGCCGCGCTGACCGAAGCGGTGCCGGAGCCGCCGCTGCGGCAGTTCCTGCTGAATAACCTCATCCTCGGCGCCAGCCCCCGCTGGCGCATGGGGCTGACGGAGATCGCCGCCGCCAGCGACGGGCTGATGGCCTGGAATGATCCGCCGGGCGCCGCGCCCTTCACCGGGCCGACCTTGTTCCTGCGCGGTGGCAATTCGAACTATGTCGGGCCGGCCGCCGATGCCTCGATCGCGCGGCTGTTCCCGAACGCCATTCGCCAAACCATCGATAATACCGGCCACTGGCTGCACGCTGAGCAACCGCGCGCGGTGATCGCCGCGCTGGAAGAGTTTCTTCCATGAGCCGGTACGACGTCATCGTGATCGGCGCGGGGATCGTCGGCGCCGGCGCGGCCGCGGCGCTGGGCGCCACCCATCGCGTGGCGCTGGTGGAGGCGGAGGAACAGGCCGGCTACCACACCACCGGCCGCTCCGCCGCGATCTGGATCCATAATTATGGGCCGCCGGAAGTGCGTGTGCTTACCGGGCTGTCGCGCGATTTTTTTCTGAAACCCCCGGTGGATATGGGCGACGTGCCGCTGCATTTCGCGCGGCCGATCATCTACCTGGCGCCGCTGGACCAAATTCCGGCGCTGGACGCGCTGATCGCGCAGGATCTCGGCATTGAGGAAATGCCGCTGGCCGAGGTAAAGGCATTGGTGCCGGCGCTGATCGAGGGCTACGCCGTGCGCGCGGCGCGCGAGCCAACCGCCTTCGACATGGATGTGGCGGCGCTGCATCAAGGCTTTTTGCGCCGCGCCCGCGCCGCCGGCGGCGTGCTGGCGTTGCGCGCGCGCGCCGGCAGGATCGAGCGCAAGGACGGTCTCTGGCACGTCACGGTCAGCGATGGCGGCGTGTTCACCGCGCCGATTGTGGTCAACGCCGCCGGCGCCTGGGGTGATGAGGTGGGGCAGATCGCGGGTCTAGCGCCGCTCGGCCTGGTGCCGTGCCGGCGCACCGCCGCGATCATCGACCCGGCGCCCTATGAGGTCACTGGCTGGCCGATGGTGCAATCCGCCGGGCATGACTGGTACGTGCGGCCGGAAGCGCGTTCCAAATTGATGGTCACCCCCTGCGACGAGACGCCGATGGAGCCGCAGGACGTGCAGCCGGACGAGCTGGATGTCGCGATCGGCATCGACCGGATGCAGCAGGCGCTGGCCATCGAAGTGCGGCGGGTCGAGCATAGCTGGGCCGGGTTGCGTACCTTCGCGCCGGACCGCACGCTGGCGTTCGGCTACGACAACGCGGTGGAAGGGTTTTTCTGGTGCGTGGGGCAGGGCGGTTACGGCATCCAGACCGCCCCCGCCGCTGCCGCGCTGACGGCCGCGATGGTGGCGGGCGCCGACCCCGGCCCAGCCGGCGCGATCATCGCGGCGATCGACCCGATGCGGTTTCGCAACTAACGGCGCGCTGTTTGCGCCGGCGCGCGCGGGGCCTGTAACCACGGAGCATGGATGGTGCGATACAACTTCGGTCCGCACGCCGGATGATGGCGCCGGACGAGGTGCTGCACACGGTGTTCGGCCTGCCCGGCTATCGCGGCGAACAAGAAGCGGTGGTCTCTCACGTCATCGCCGGCGGCGACGCGATCGTGCTGATGCCGACCGGCGGCGGCAAGTCGCTATGCTACCAGCTGCCGTCGCTGTGCCGCCCCGGCGTCGGCGTCGTGGTCTCGCCGCTGATCGCGCTGATGCGCAACCAGGTGGCGGCGCTGCGCCAGCTTGGCATCAACGCGGCAGCGCTGAATTCCAGCCTTACCGCCGCCGAACGCAGCGCCGTGCGCGCTGAGCTACGCGGCGGGCGGCTCGATCTGCTATATGTCGCGCCGGAGCGGCTGATGATGCCGGATATGCTGGAGATGCTCGACGAAACCGTAATCGCGCTGTTTGCGATCGACGAGGCGCATTGCGTCAGCCAGTGGGGACATGATTTCCGGCCGGAATATTTGCAACTGGCGGCGCTGGGCAAGCGGTTTCCGGGCGTGCCGCGCATCGCCCTGACCGCGACCGCGGATATGCAATCCCGCCAGGATATAAGGCGCCGGCTGAACCTGGATGAGGCGCGGCTGTTTCTGGCAAGCTTCGACCGGCCCAACATCCGCTACGCCGTGGTGCCGAAGGCGGCGCCGCTGAAGCAGCTGTTGACATTTCTGGCGGCGCATAAGGGCGAGAGCGGCATCGTGTATTGCCTCAGCCGGGCGACCGTGGAGGCGACGGCGGCGGCCCTGAAGGCCGCCGGCGTCAATGCGCTGCCGTATCACGCGAAACTCGACCCGGTGCTGCGCTCGCGGCATCAGGACGCGTTTCTGGCGGAAGAGGGGCTGGTGCTGGTCGCCACGGTCGCCTTCGGCATGGGGATCGACAAGCCGGATGTGCGGTTTGTCGTGCATCTGGACCTGCCGGGCAGCCTGGAGGCGTTTTATCAGGAAACCGGCCGCGCCGGGCGGGATGGGCTGCCGGCGGAAACGCTGCTGCTGTACGGCATGCAGGACTTGGTGCTGCGGCGGGGCATGATCGAGCAAGGCGGCTCGCCGCCGGAGGTGAAGCGTATCGAGCGCGGCAAGCTGGATGCGCTGCTCGGCGTCTGCGAGACCACCGCCTGCCGGCGCCAGGCGATCCTGGCGCATTTCGGCGAGACCATGACGGAGCCATGCGGCAATTGTGATAGCTGTCTGGCGCCGAGCGAAACCTGGGACGCCACGACGGCGGCGCGCAAGGCGCTTTCCGCGATGCTGCGCACCGGCCAGCGCTTCGGCGCTGGGCATCTGATCGATGTGCTGCTGGGCGTGGCGACCGAGAAAATCACCCGGTTCGGCCACGACAAGCTGCCGACCTTTGGCGTCGGCAAGGAGCTGGACCGCAAGGCCTGGGGATCGGTGTTTCGCCAGCTGATCGTGCAAGGTGTGATCGAGGTGGATCACGAGGCGTTTGGCGCGCTGAAAGGCGGCGCCGGCGCGCCGGCGGTCCTGCGCGGTGAGCAGCAGGTGCATTTCCGTCGCGACCAGGCGGCGGCGCTGTCCGCGACGCTGAAGAAGAAGGACCAAAGCGCGCTGGAGCCGGCGGCGGCGGCGCTGTACGAAGCGCTGCGGGCCGAGCGGATGCGGCTGGCGCGCGAGCAGAGCGTACCGGCCTACGTGATCTTTCATGACTCGACGCTGCTCGCGATCGCGGCGGCGCGGCCAAAGGATTTGCAAGCGCTTGGGGAAATAGCCGGCATGGGCAAGAGCAAGCTGGACCGTTATGGCGCGGTGGTGCTGGCGGCCGTTAATGCCGGTACTTCAGCCTGACGGCCAGTGGCAAGAAGGACGACGAGATGGATATCGTGAGCCCGCAAGCCGGCCTGGATCAGCGGCAATTGCGGATCGATCTGGCCGCGGCGTTTCGGCTGGCAGCGAAGATGGACTGGCATGAGGCGGTGGCGAACCATTTCAGCGTGGCGGCGTCCGCGGATGGGCGGCATTTTTTGATGAACCCGCGCTGGCGGCATTTTCGCGGCTGCGGGCGTCGGATTTAGTGTTGCTGGATTCCGCCGCGACGGATCTGCGCGCGCTGCCGCCCCTGGACCCGACGGCCTGGGCGATCCACGGCACCATACACGCGTTGCTGCCGCACGCGCGTTGCATTCTGCATGTTCATCCGCCTTATGCGACGGCGCTCTCTTGCCTCGCCGATCCGCGGATTTTGCCGATCGATCAGACCACGGCGCGGTTCTTCAACCGGGTTGCGATCGATTATGGGTTTGCGGGGATGGCGAATTCGCCGGAGGAAGGTGCGAGGCTGGCGCGGACACTGGGTGACCGAAACGTGCTGATGATGGGCAACCACGGCGTGCTGGTGGTGGGCGCGACGGTCGCGGAAGCGTTCGACACCTTGTATCATGTGGAGCGGGCGTGCCGCACGCTGATGCTGGCTTATGGCTCGGGCCAGCCGCTCGCCGTGTTGTCCGACGAGGTGGCGGAGAAGACCGCGCGCGAATGGGATGATGGCGGAACGTTTGCCGGGGCGCATTTTGCCGAGGCGAAGCGTCTGCTGGATGTGTAAGATGGGTCCTACGCGGCCTGAGGTTGTGGTGGCCGGTTGCGCCGGCGTTGCAAAAAGAGTTTATTCGATCTGCAACGAGTTAGGACTGACGTGGCGGATTTGGACGCGGTTGTTTCGGCGGGCGACGTTCGTTTCGGCAATGATCTGCCGATCGCGCTGATCGCGGGTCCTTGCCAGATAGAAAGTGCGGCGCATGCGTTCGAATGCGCCAGTGCCCTTAAAGAGATTGCCGGCAGGCTGGGCATTGGGCTGGTTTTCAAAAGTTCGTTCGACAAAGCCAACCGGACCAGCGGCAAGGGCAAGCGCGGCGTGGGGCTGGCGGCGGCGATGGATATTTTTGCCGACATCCGCAACCGGCTGGGGCTGGCATTGCTGACCGATGTGCATGAGCGGGAGCAATGCGCGGTGGCGGCGGAAGTGGTGGATGTGCTGCAGATCCCGGCGTTTCTGTGCCGGCAGACGGATTTGCTGGTGGCGGCGGCGGAGACCGGCGCCGTGGTGAACGTGAAGAAGGGGCAGTTCCTGGCCCCGTGGGACATGCAGAACGTGATCGCGAAGATAACCGAAGCCGGCAACCCCCATGTGATGACGACGGAGCGGGGCACCAGCTTTGGCTACAATACGCTGGTCTCGGATTTCCGCAGCCTGCCGATCATGGCGGGTTTCGGCGCGCCGGTGATTTTCGATGCCACGCATTCGGTGCAGCAGCCGGGCGGGCAGGGCACGTCCTCCGGCGGCAAGCGGGAGTTCGTTTCCGTGCTGGCGCGAGCGGCGGTGGCGGTGGGCGTGGCGGGGCTGTTCATCGAGACCCATCCGGACCCGGACAACGCGCCATCGGACGGGCCGAACATGATCGCGATCAGGGATTTCGAGGCGCTCGTGGCGAATTTAATGGCGTATGACCATATTACGAAGCGCAAGCGGCATTTGATGCCCGTCTGACTTCGTGCGGGTTCTCAGGGTTGGCCTTGTACGACGATGCCGCTGGTGCTGGCGGGCGCGACCACAATGGGCGTTTTCGTGTCGCTGTATCTGGTGCTCGCGGGGTCCAGAAGGTTACTTTGGATGCTGACATTTTTGGCGTTCTGGACGGTGACAGCCGCGCCCCGCATGCCCATGACGCCATATTGGAAGGCGCCGAGGTCGGCAAACTGGTTGCTCGTAACTTCGATGTTCGTATTACTTTGCGAGATGTTGGTGCTGGCCGAAGGTGCCGTCACTTCATCATAAGATAAGGCGTGCGAGCTGTCCGCAATGTTGGCAATGTAGATCGCGGTGCCGCCGATATTGCGAAACGTGTTGTTGCGGATTACCACGTGGTTCACCGAGTAGCCTTCGCCCCAGCCGAATTCTGGGCCGACGAGCAGGCCGGCCAAGGCGGTGTTTTCACACATATTGTCGGTGAAGGTGGCGCTGACCTGAATGATGCCGCAGCGGGCGCGCATGGAGCTTAGATAAGAGTTCTCCACCGTCAGCTGGGGGTGGAAGGACAGGTTCAGGATACGGTCGTTCTCGTCCATTTCCAGGCCCAGCCGGCGAGGGTTGTACGTGCGCATGTTGTGGATCGCGCCCAGACCGCGGTCCAGCGTGATGTCGCAGGTGCGGGGAAAATTCGTCGCATCGCTGTCCTTTACGATGGTGGCGGTTGTTATCTCGGCGCGGGCAACTTCGTGTTTCTCGCTCCAGTTCCAAAGTGCTACAGTGTCTCCAGGCTGAAAGCTGCCGTCATAGCAAAGCGCGAGGCGCAGATGGTCGCCGGCGGCTGTGGCGTTCAGCACCGGGAAGTAGGTGCTGGCGGAAAAGTGGAAGGCGTCGTCGTCCACATGGGCGACATGAACGTTATCCAGCGTGATGGTGCCGCGATTGCTGCCGCCGTTGAAGCCGCTGGTGGCGGCGAACAGGGCGCCGGAGTTGGGCGGAATGTCGACACGAACATTTTTGATCACGTTGTCGCCGTCGCTGAACTGGATGTGGACCGCGGGGCCGCCGCCGGTGTAGAAAATGTTCTGAATGGTCACGTTTTCAGAATGATCGACCATGAAGCCCGGCTGCCAGCCGAGGTTGTTCCAGATCACGAATGGCTGGTCGGTATCGGCCGACGAGGGGGGTTTATCGAGCGTCAGGCGCCAAAGGTTTGGGCTAAGCAGTTGGTGCGATAAAACATGAGTGCCGTAACATCCGTAATCCAACGGGAGCCTGGGTGTTGTGGGCGCGCAGGCGGCGGCCCCGTGGTCCCAGATCTCGCGGTCGGGGCCGGTAAAAAACCAGATGATTTTGAGCAGATGGGCGACATAAGGGTCGCTGAAGTCGCGGTAGCCGGGCGCCACCGTAACGTCGATGGTATGTGCGTTCGCATCCGCTGCGCGGACCGTGCCCTGGACGAAGTAAGGCGCCTGCTTATCCAGGTAGAAGTTTTCTATGATAATGTTGCGCGCGCCGTAGACGTTAAAAAAGCTGTTGTAGAGTGGCGTGTTCCGGGCAGCGTTATACGCGGCCGGAGCGCCGATCAGCTTAGTCCGATAATTGCCCGCTTCGTCCGGCGTGGGGTCGCCGGTGAGGGTGATGTCGTGCAAGCCGGTCAGGTTGATGGCGAAGATCGCGCGATATTGGGTGAGGTTGTAGGTGCCGGGCGGAAACAGCACGACGGCACGATTACCGGCAGTTTGATTGGTCCAGCTTGCCGCGGCGGCCAATGCCTGAGCAATGGCGGGCTGAACGTCCGTTTTGCCGTCTGCCATCGCGCCGAACTGTTGGACGTTGAAGGTTTTGACCGCGCCTGTTTCCGCTTGGGCCTGTGCCAGAGGTGCGGCGCAGACGGCCAGGAGGATCGCCGCCAGGAGGCGCCTGATAACTAAAATGTCGCGAGCAAGTCGGCAAAGTGGATGCGGGCGGATTTTTCCTTCTCCTGCTGGGCGATGAAGGCGAACATGTCGCCGCCGGTTTCCGGCGCGCGCACGAAGAAACGTTCGGCCTGCAGGCAAAGCACAAGATCGGGGTGGAATTTATTGATGAAATCGTAATCGAAGATGGTGCCGTGGAAGAATAGCACGTCCCGGAACACCGCGGAGATGTTCTGGATCAGCCAGGAGGTGAAGCTGTCGTGCATGACGAAAAGCTTTTTCTGCAACGGCGCATGGTCGTTGCGGTAGAGCCGCACGCAGCCTTCGTTGTTAATGCCGTTTTCAAATACCGCGCGGGCGCCGGAACGCTCCACCGCCACGATCTCGATCGGTTCCGCCGGCAGTTCAAGCTTCATGCCGAGGTCGCCGCGCTGTTCGGAGGGGAAGCGGCGGAGCGGCACCGCGTCGAACAACGGGGCGAGGGAAGGCATGACGTGGCGGAGAAACGCGCCGAAATAAAGCATGGCGGCTTCATGGTTCCAATGGGTATCAGTCTTGGGAAAGTAGCGCTTGGTACCCTTCGGGGTGAGTAGATCGGCGTCATAAAATGGCTGCCATAGTTTGGCGGCGGGGGAAGCGAGGTATTGCATGATCGGGCGGGGGCCGTGCTGCTCGAACACGATCTCCTCCGGCAGGTCGGCCCGGTGGGCGACCTCCTTGCTCGGGATGATGGCGTGGCCGTACGCAAAGCCCGCGACCTCCGCGCCAAAAATCTGGCGGCTGCGATGCGACATGCCGATGCGCAGCAACTCGCGTTCCGGCAGGCGGGTTTCGCCGGTGACCTGGCCGATGGTGTTGTTCGCGTCGTTTTTCAGGAAAAGCTGGTCCTGGCGGCCCACGGCGACGCGGTTCATTTCCTCCTGTTCCGCTTCGGTGGCGAGGTATGCGCGCAGGCGGGGGACTTCCAGGCCGCGCACAAACTGCAGGTTGTCGCGGTATTTGTCGTTCAATGCCCTGATGGTTTCGGGCTTCAGCTCGCCGCGGTGGCGGCCGGGCATAATGTCCGTGCCGGTCCAGAGCTGGCCGATCCAGTTCGGGTTGTGTTTCAGGTTGACCGTGCGCTCCAGCTCGATCTGGTCGCGGCGGACGCCGGCGGGGTCGATGCCGAGGAAGGCGATGATGCGGGCGACCATCTCGTCAAAGTCCAGGCAGAGCTGGGCGTAAGAGATGTTCAACGTCTCTGGCCCGGGTTTGAGCACCCGTTGGTCGAGGGCGCGGAGCGAGCGGAACAGGATGTTATTATCGGTTTTCAGGACGAAGGCGTCGATGCCGGCTGCGAGAATGTTGGCGCGGTGAGCCTGGATTTCCTCTTCCGTGCGGTTGGGCATGGGATGGGACTGGGACCAGTGGAATTGGTTGCAGGCGAGGTCCCGCGGGTCGCGGAAGTTGGTAATCAGCTTGAATTTCAGGTCGGCGAAGGCCGGGTTGACGTAATGCGGGGTGTTGTACATGTAGATTTTGCCGGTCGGTTCCGGCTGCCAGCTCACCAGCTCCTTGCCCCGGCCGGCGGCCTCGTATTGCTCGGCGATTTTTATCGGTTCATAGGCTGGGCGAGCGATGGCGGAGAGCAGCCGCCACAGAGAGCCTGTGCCGCTGGTGGGCATGGTGAGGAAAATGCAGGATGTAACCTCCGCCATTTGTTTACTGCTTTTTTAACATTTCTCTCTTTTGGGAAAGATCGCACCCTTGGTCAAGGGGCGCACAAGTCTCTCCAATGGAGCCAAAACCAGTGCCCCTAGCGCCTCATTGCATTAAAATGAGCAAGTAACGCTGGACGGTCTGGCCGGATTTCCATTGCCTGATCCATAAAAGCATCGAAGATGATTTTGCTCTATCATCTGCATGTTGCAAATCAGGGTGGCGTTACGTCGTCGACATAGTAAAACATAATCAGCGAATTTCTAACGCCGTCCTCCGGAGCCATCGGCATCACCGAGTGAAAAGAGTCGTTCTTCACGCCGAAAGCGTAGCCGCGGTTTGGACGAAATTCGACTTGTCTGACTTCTTCAAATTGTCCGGATGGCAGCTTGCGGTGCACGCGGGTGCCGAGATGCGCCTGGTCATTGGTGGCGGGGAGGTACCATTGCGTGGTGATCGCTTTTCCTTCCGTGTCGGCATGAACGGCGATTTTATAGCCGTGAGTATCGCGCAACAATTGCGGCGCGGGGAAGCACGGAATTTCATCCAGCGGACACTTGAAACGCTCGATCAATGTCGGCGCCAGCCAGTTTTTGAAAACCTTGCACAGCTCGTCCGACCGAAGCACCTCATACATCTCGGTCCAGAACTCGCGCTGCTCGCCGGCCAGGCGCGCGATGCGATGTTTTTGCAGCGGCCATCTGCCCCTGGCGTAGGTGCCATCAGGCCTTTTCGCATCGGGATGCTGCAAATCAAAATATTCCGAGGCATCGGGCAGATACTTTACCATAAGATCATACACCTCTGGAGAAAAGGGTGAAAAATCATACAGTAGAAACGGATCAGTGTAGCGGCGGGCCTCAGACAATCCTTTGTCAAAGGATTCTACAACACCATATTTGTCTCGTAGTTTCGTTTCGGTACCATAAAGCATTTTAGCCTCCGAACAGATTTCAGTCGTATGCCGTCTCTGTAGTTATAACAGGGATAGTTGCGACAAACACGTGTTAAGATCAACGAAAACTGGATTAGCGGTCTTTAAGCCCATGCGTTTTCGGCCGCCAGGGTTTCGGCGTGCTGACGAGAGTAATTCCACTGATTCACGGCCTCGGCGCAGATAGAATTCCAGTCCTCTACCGCAATTTCGGTATTGGAGAATCGGCTCACGAACCCAATCATCAAACCGTCTTCCAGTATTTGAAGGCTTCCCGGTGAATGGTCCGCCGTTGCAAGCCGCGCGACCAGCAACGCGTTGTTGCCGTAGCTGCGCAGCGCCGTCCAAAGCCTGAAAACATCATCATCTTCAAAGGTTTCGACAGACTTATAGACAAAGATACGATCAGCATTCTCCAAATCCTCGATAAACTTGCGAGCCAGAAACTTTTGTCGATTGCAGAGCTTCGGCAGCAGCGTCTTCTCATCTTCGGTCGTGATGCTGATAAACGTCTGCATGCCGAAGTTATAAAGGCGGTCAATCAGCGCATAGTTCTGGCCATCCGGGTGTATCGACGTCTGGGCGATGTTTCCGACACCGGCAAAGCGTGCCTCCAGCATACAGGTCAACCCTTCCAGGGAAATCGAGGCCCAACGGAGAAGCCCGAGCGGCTCGGCGCCAAATTGCCGCTGCACCAATCCGAATTCGCAACCACCGCCCAGTGATTCGAACTGCTCGAACAAGTTCTCGGAACTATATTCCCGCGCTTGCGGTGTTGTGGCGGCGGCCTGTGCCATCGGCCCAGCATCTTCCGCGTTATCAGTTGCCAGGGCTTGCAGTCTTGCATCGCTTAGAGTCGCCAGAAGCATCCTGTTATCCGGCAGCTTCCGGCACGCGGCCTCAAGCCGGCTTACGGCGTCCGTGGCGCGATTTTGCCACATCTCATAGCGGGCAAATAGTATCGTCGCCACGACGTTGTCCGGTTGCAGAGCCATCAGCTTGTGCAGCGTCGGAACCAGGCTCTCCTCGTCTTTCGTGGCCCAGAGCGCTTCCGCCAAACCGCCCAGGATCCGCGGATTATTTGGAAAGGATGCATCAAGTTTTTGCCAAAGCGTTTTGGCGCTTTGCCAGTCTCGCCGCCGGCTAACCAGCTGAGCTTCGCGAATGCCAATCTCTACATTATCGGGAAACCGCTGCGAGGCGGCGGCAAGCAGAGCCGCCGCCTCATCGTATTTTTTTTGATTGAGCAAAATGTCGGCGATCTCGAGCTTCGGCTGTAGCCCATCCGGCTTGAGTTCGGCGACTTCGTGCCAAGCCTCGGCCGCGCCGATCCAATCCCTTCGTGAAGATGCAAGCCGTCCTTTCTCCATCATTAGCCCGATGGCCGATGGGAAGTTTGCAAGAGCTGACGATAGAGCGGCCTCTGCGTCATCGAACTGCTTACTTTCACGCAGCGCGGAGATCAGACCTTGATGGCCGGCTAAATGATCCGGAACAGCAGCGACGAGACTTTGCCAACGCAAAACAGCCTCCGGCAAATCGCGCCGTACTTGAGCCAGTAAAGCGAAGCCTTCGAGTATTTGACGGTCATCGGGAAAGGCGGCCAACCGCTCCCGCAGCAATGCTTCCGCTTCATCAAACCGGCGCATTTCACGGAGCGCCACCGAACCCATCAGCCATCCGGTTCTATTCAGCGGATCATGGTTTCGTAAGGTTGCCGCTTTCAGATCAGCCTGAACCCAATCGCGTTCGGCGACAGCCTTATTTATCTCGGCAACCAAGGATTTTACGTCGGCAATTTGTTGCGGTTCAGACGATGTTATTGAACCACCGGGAACGGGTTCGGCCGGCACCGCGTTTTGTTCATCCTCAACAACCTTTCTGGTCGGCTCAAAGTATTGCAAGAATGCAAGACCGAGCTTGGCTAGTTTCTTGATCCATTGTTGGAATGCTTCGAGATATTGCAATTTTGTCTCTCAACTGTCGTGGTCCGTCGCGGTCGCTTCAGATAACCCCCGCGCGCAGCAGGTCGTGGATGTGGATGAGGCCGATGGGTTTTTCGGCTTCGACAACGAAGATGCAGGTGACGCTGGTGTCGTTCATTTGTGCCAGGACCTGCACGGCCAGCGTGTCCGGCGGCACGACTTTGGGGGTTTTGCCCATGGCGCTGGCCACCGGCTGGTCAACGAAGCCGGATTTGAAGGCGCGGCGGAGGTCGCCGTCGGTCAGCACGCCGATCAGGCGGCCGGCTTCGTCCACCACGCCGGCGATGCCAAAGCGCTTCGAGGTCATCTCGACAATGCCATCCGACAGGCTGGCGGTGAGCGGCACCAGCGGCAGTTCCTCGCCGCTATGCATCAGCTTGCCGGCCTGCAGCAGGCGGGTGCCGAGCTTGCCGCCGGGATGGAAGCGGTTGAAGTCGGTCGCCGTGAAGCCGCGCTGTTCCAGCAACAGGACCGCCAGCGCGTCCCCCGCCGCGAGCTGCATGGTGGTGGAGGTGGTGGGGGCGAGGCCGTTGGGGCAGGCTTCCTGCGCCACCGGCAGGCACAGGCAGATGTCCGCCGCCTTGCCGAGCGCGCTGTCCCTCCGGGAGGTGATGGCGATCAACGGCACGTCGAACCGGCGGGTGTAGGCGACGATGTCCGCCAGCTCCGGGCTTTCGCCGGACCAGGACAGCGCGAGCACCGCGTCATTCTCGCGGATCATGCCAAGGTCGCCATGGCTGGCTTCCGCGGGGTGGACGAAATGGCTGGTGGTGCCGGTGGAGGCGAGGGTGGCGGAGATTTTGCGCCCGATATGGCCGGATTTCCCCATGCCGGTGACGATCAGGCTGCCGGTGATGCCACCGATGACGGAGGCGGCGCGGGCGAAGGCGTCCCCCAGACCGTCGCCGAGCGCCAGGCGCATGGCGTTCAGGCCGTTCTGTTCCAGCTCCAGCGTCCGCGCGACGCTGCGGCCGGCTGAAAACGCGGCGGATTGGTCGAGCTCGATTTGGGTGCGTTGGGCAAGGGCAGCTGACAAAGTAATTTCCTTCACGCCGGTGGGTTAGGCAAGAACCCTGATGCCGCTGTCATGCAGCGTGTCCGTGCGCTCCTCCGCGATTGCCAGAGCGACCGGCAGGCCGCGCGCCGGCAGGCACAGGATGCGCGCCGCCGCGGCGCCCGCTTCGCAACGCAGCCGGTAGATCGTACCGGGGCCGACGATCGCCGCCGTGCCATGGGCCAGCTCTTCACGGTCCAGCAGACCGTTGACGGCGACGACGTCCAGAACGTCATCCGCCAGACCGCTGGTCCAACGCGAGCGGCCGCTGGTGCTGAATTCCGGCAGGCGGTGGCTTTCCCGCACCACTTCCAGAACCACGCCCTCGCCGAGCGCCACGATAACTTCCACGCATTCCGCCGGCGATGTCGAGGGTGCTGCGGAACTTGGCTGCGTGAGCCGGGCGGCGGAGTGCTCTACCACGGCGGTTTCCACGACCAGCGGATTATCTTCCAGGATCGCGCGTAGCGGCAGGAGCAGGCTGGGCTCTTCGAGTAATTCCCCTACCTGGTCGCTGCTGGAGTTGGCCCAGCCGGACTGCTCCGGAGTTGACTGCAGGCGGATGATGGACAAACCGCTGTAGATCAGTTTTTCAACCGTCCGGGCGGTTTCCGTCGACAACTGGCCGATTTCCATCTTGCCGCGCAACAGCGCCGCCGCGTCCGTCCGGTCCGTCCACAGGCCGCCGAATACGCTGCGTTGCCGGCCGGCGGTCGGATGGGTAACGTAGAGAGAGTTGAAAAAATCCTTGAAGCCCAGCGTGGGTGCGCGCGGCAGTTCAGCGTCGCCGCCATTCATTTTCACGACGAGGAACGGCAGATAAAGCGGATCGATCTGCCGGAACAGCTGTATCGCAAAGCCGCTATTGCCGTTGCCGAGGCCGGCGGCAGCGAGATCCGAGCGGTGGATATCCGCGATGGTTTCGCCCAGGATTTCCTGGTTGAGAAGAACCTGCACGCGGACCGGTTCTCGGCTATCAGGAGCGTAGGCCCAGCCGCGAACTTCGGTGGGCGTCACGACATCAACCGAACCACGTATCATCAGCGGCATCCTTAAGTTTTTCAAGGTTATGGGAAGCGTCTCGCGATGTTCAGCCGGCTTCACGCTTGGCTTGCTTAGCAAAGCCTGCAGCCGGGATTGTTTTTTCATATCTGACCCGTTCTCCATTTACAATAAAAAGCTTAGCGTTTTTCGGTGAGAACGTTGTTACTCGCGTCGTTCAGGGTAATGCCCCGGTACACGGCGATATAGTTTTCGACATCCGAGACCAAGGCGGGCTCGCCAGTCATCGCGGAGGCGAGGTTGGAAAGCATGTCGCGATTATCTACCATCTGTTTGATCAGGCTGGCCAGCGCGATCGCGTTGCCGGCCGAGAAGTGAAATCCGTCAATGCCTTCGCGAACTTTCTCCGCCATGCCGCCAATGTCAGAACAGATCACGGGGCGTTTGTTGCGCAACGCTTCCTGAATGACGACGGGCGAATTCTCCCACCAGACGGAAGGAACAAGGATAGCGTGGACCGACTGCATGAGGCGATTGACGCGGGTGCGGTCATATGGGCCGTTGAAGCGTATGTTGGTGCCGGCCTTGGCGAGCCGCTCGAGAAACGCCGCCTGAAATTCCGGAGGTTGTCCACGGTAGTCGCCGAAGATTTCGAACGTGACCTCGCCGACTTTGTCCTTCTCCAAGGCGGCAGCAGCGTCAAAAATAATGTCGATGCCCTTCAGCCCCGAGATCTGGCCAAAGAAGCCGATGCGTAGCGTACGATCGGCTGGCAGCTTCATGACCGGCGCCGGCGCCGCGGGAGGCATCAGGTTTTCAAGCACCACCATCTTCTCGGCCGGAATGCCCCAGGCGATGTAGCGTTCGGCGAGAAACTCGCTAGGCGAAACGAAGGTGTCGACCAAACTGAAAAACCTGTCGATGTAGAGTTTGCGCAGAAAGAAGTCAGATTTCGCGAACTCCGGAAAGCATTGGTTGCAGCGCGCCGGCGTCGCCTGGTAGCACAGATTGTGGTGGCCCTTCGTGACCATCTGACCGTAATGGTTACACAGCGCGAGATATTCGTGCAGCGTCAAGACGATTTTGCAATGCGGCGCCACGCGCTTCAGATGCTGGAACACCTCCACGCCAAAGTTTATGTAATGATGAAAATGCACAACATCGGGCGCTAATTCGATGAACAGGCGTTCGATCTCGGCGCGAAAACGCGGATCGCGATTGGCAAACTTGAACCAGTCGAACGCGCCGGTAGAGTAAAGATATTCGGAGCCTGAAAACGGCTGGCTAAGGACCGCGCCCGGTTTATCGGTGCCGGCGTTGCGATCGCAGCCGAGGTACCAGGCTTCGCAATCCTGACGTTCCTGCAAACCGCGAAACAACTGGAACGCGGCGATCTCCGCGCCGCCGTTCGACACTTCCGGATGGCTGTGCGAGGCAATGAGGATCCTTAAGCGTTCGGTACGCCGAGATTGCCCGGCAATGTCCAGGATCTGAGGCAGCCAGTTATTCATGGTTAGGACCTTGCATAGGTCGCGCCTTGCTTCTCGGATATGATGTCGGACCAGCGCCGTTCATGCTGCCAGGCGTTATAGGCGGTCAGATTGGACCGCCAGGTCAGGGCGGCGCTGCTCTGCGACTTCCGTTCCAGGTGGTACAAGCGGACGTCCGGATCGACCGCGCATTCATAGCCGAGCGCGATCAGTTTCAGGCATAGATCGGAATCCTCGAAGTCGCCGATCACGTAAGTTTCGTCGAAGCCGCCGACCTGAAGCGCAAGCTCGCGGCGCATCACCATGCAGGCGCCGGTGATGCTGAGAAACCTCTCGACCGACGCATCGCCGGAGTGGCGCAGGCCTTTGTCCAGGTGCTGGCAGAAATACCAGTCGCCATATTCCGGCAGACGCTCAAAGAACATGCCGCGGTGCTGCACCGAGCCGTCTTCGAACAGCAGAAGCGGTCCGATGGCGCCGAGCTTGGGGTCTTCAATCAGGCGGCATGAAAGCTGTTCAAGCCAGTTCTGCGTGCCCGGAAAGACGTCCGAATTCAGATAGGCGACGAACGTGCCGCGCGCATAGCCAAGACCAACATTGTTGGCCGGCGCGAAACCGACGTTGCGGTCAAGCAGCACGGCGCGGAACGGGATCAGGAACCTCTCATAGATAGAGGCAAACAGAACCTGGGCCTCGCGACGCTTTGAAGGGTCGTCCAACACGTAGATGAACTCGGTGTTCTCATGATCCGGCCGCGCGGAGAACAAAGCCAGCTGGTACTCTACAAAGTCCATGCGCCCATAAAGTGGTACGATGACGGAGAACACGGGGTTTTTCGGCGTGGCGCCGTATTCGACCACCTGCGCGACCGGCGGCGTGGCAAGGCGGGCGATGTTCAGCGCCTGCACGGCGGGCCCAAGAACATGGTCGAAGGCCGGACGCATCTCACCGAAACGAACATCCACCATGCCGAGCAATTGTTTGATCGCGGACATGCCCGCGCGGCCGGTGCTGCTGATGTTGCGGTAAGCGATCTCGCACCGGTGGGTTTCGACTTCGACGTAAAGTTTGCCCTCTGGCTCCAAAGCGTCCGGCAGATAAGCCACAAACCCGCAGGCCGGATCGTCAAAGCCGTATTTTATAAATTCCTGCAGCACATCCTGACGATCGATTTTGATCGCGGCGAACATATCGAGCACGGTGCTGCGCGCGCCGGAGCGGACTCGCAGTTCGCGGATTTCTCCCGGCCTGGCGAGTAGCCAGCCGACCAGCGCCAAGCCGTTCGGGCCGCACCTGATCGCCTCATCAAAGTAAATCGACACGTTCGGGCTGAGCGCGTCGAGCGTGTCCTCCCCGGTGTAGGGGCGCCGGGTCATCAGGTTGAAGAACTGGTCGCGGGCGAGGTCCGGTGGCGCCAGCACCAGATTTGACTTCATTCTGGCGACAAGCTCCGGTTCGCGGAGCTGCGGCGCGGCGTCCGCCGGCCGCAAGGTGGTGCGCACGCCATTCGCGATCATGCTGATGCTGTGCAGCGGACCCAGGAAGGTCTGCGGCGCCGCGACGAACAGGAGCAGCCCCTGGGCGCCATCCGGCAATTCTTGCCGCGGGAAAAACGTCCCAATGATCTTGCCCGCGACGTCGCCGTTTTCGAAAGAGATCAGAATGTCGCCAGGCGCGTCGCCCGGCGTCCAGGGGCGGCTTACCCAGCCGCTGATCAGCCAGCCGCCAGCCATCGCGTGGTAGCCGAAAAATTCTACATAGCCGTGGCCGACCTGGTCGGGCGGTCCGTCCAGCAGCGCCAGCATGTTACGGCGCTGTTCGCTTTCGCGCGCCAGAGAGATCATAAACCGGAGCTGCTGCAGCAGTTTCGCGGCAGATGGATTTTGCACGGGCGTCGCTGGGTAGATGTCACGTTTCACGCCGTCGATATCGACGGTCAGGCAACGAAATGGGCTTTCTATGGGCGTGGCCGCGCGCAGGAACACCAGAAAGCCCACCGCGCCCTCACCGGCGTCGTTGCGGGAAAAGAACAGCGAGGAGACGTGATCGGTTACCGAGCCGGTGGAGAAGTGTGCGACGGCCTGATGCGAACGATCGTCCAGCTCTTCCGAATGGAGGATCCATCCGCCAAAAAACCATCCCCCAATGACGGAATGATAACCGTACAGGTCGACATATCCAATGAGCCCAGTCGGTGGCGGCTGCACGTGTTGCACACGTCCGTCTACAACCTCAGGCTGAAAAGAGCCAATAGCTTTCTTTTTTGCGAAATCGGTTGGCTCGACTTCAACCACTTGATATCGCTTCCTTTCGAGATCTGCCGCAGCGCAGCATAAACGACGCTATAGCAACAGTTCATCTACGTCTAGTAGAATTCATTATTTTTTCTGAGACTTTTTCCGCACGTGCTCAGATCGATGACATGTGCGACAAGATGTGACTAAAATATCTCTACTAGCCAGCTATACTTCTATAGTGAAGGAGCAGGCACCCGGTTTTGAGTCATTCCACCGTAACGGATTTGGCGAGATTTCGCGGTTGATCGACATCCGTGCCTTTAAGCAGCGCGACATGATATGCCAGCATTTGCACCGGGATGGCGTGCAGGATGGGCGCCGCGAAGGGATCGATGTCTGGAACGATGATCGTCGAGCTGGCGATGGCTCTCAGCTTGGCGGCGCCGGCGTGGTCGCTGAACACGACGATCTGGCCGCCGCGTGCCGCCGCTTCCTGCAGGTTTGAGGCGGTTTTTTCGAACAGCGGACCAGAAGGGCAGATCGCGATCACCGGCACGGCTTTGTCGATCAGCGCGATCGGCCCGTGTTTCAATTCACCGGCAGCGTAGCCTTCGGCGTGGATGTAGCTGATCTCTTTCAACTTCAGCGCGCCTTCGAGCGCTACGGGGAAGCAGGCGCCGCGGCCGAGATACAGCACGTCGCGCGCTTCCGCGATTTGCGCGGCAAGCGCCTTGATCGGCGCGTCGTTCGCCAGCACCTCCGCCGCTTTGGCCGGCAGTTCGAGCAGCGCATCGCTCAGATGGGCGATCTGCGCCGCGGTCAGCGTGCCTTTGGCCTGCGCGAGAGCCAGGGTAAGAACCGCCAGAACCGTGAGTTGCGCCGTGAACGCCTTGGTGCTGGCGACGCTGATTTCGGGGCCCGCTATGGTGTCCAGGATCACGTCGCTGGCACGCGCCATGCTGCTTTCCGGCACGTTCAGCACGGACATGATCTTCTGGCCTTGCGCCTTCATGTAATGCAGCGCCGCAAGCGTGTCGGCAGTCTCACCGGACTGGCTGAGCAGTAGGCCGAGGCCGTGCTTGCGCATCGGTGGCGCGCGGTAGCGGAATTCTGAGGCGACATCGGCTTCGGCCGGCATCCGCGCCAGGCTCTCCAGCCAGAACTTCGCGGTCAGCGCCGCGTAGTAGCCGGAGCCGCAGGCGCTCAGGCTGATCTGCGAGATGTCCGCAAGGTTGAAGGGCAGCGGCGGCAGCACCGGCATGCGTGTCCCGGCATCGATCATCCGGTGCAGCACGTCGCCGATTACCACCGGCTGTTCGTGCATCTCCTTTTCCATAAAGTGCCGGAAGTTGCCCTTGCCGAGCGCGGCGCCGGTGAGTTTCGTCTGTCTCACCTCGCGCTCGACCAGCCTTCCGTCCCGGTCATGGAAGACCGCTCCAGCGCGGTTGATCACCACCCAGTCGCCATCTTCCAGATAAGTGATGCGGCGGGTGAGGGGGGCGAGAGCCAGGGCGTCGGAACCCAGATACATCTCATCCTCGCCGTAGCCGACGGCGAGCGGCGCGCCGCGGCGGACGCCGATCATCAGCTCCGGACGGCCGGCGAAGATCAAGGCCAGCGCGTACGCGCCTTCCAGCCGGGCGAAGGCGGCGGGCGCGGCCTGCTCCGCTGCCATCCCCTGGCCAAGATAACTGTCGACCAGCTGCGCCACAGTCTCCGTGTCTGTATCGGTGGAGAATTCCTGGCCCTGGGCTTCCAGGGCAGCGCGTAGTTCGGCGTGGTTCTCGATGATGCCGTTATGCACGATGGCGACGCGGGTGGTGCCGTGCGGGTGGGCGTTGGTCTCGGTGGGCGCGCCGTGGGTGGCCCAGCGTGTGTGGCCGATGCCGGTGACGCCGGGCAGCGGCCGCCGTTCCAGCGCCGCCGCCAGGTTGACGAGTTTGCCCTCGGACCGCCGGCGCTCAATATGGCCATTGACCAAGGTGGCGATGCCGGCGCTGTCATAGCCCCGGTATTCCAGCCGGCGCAGCCCATCCAACAATAAAGGCGCGGCTTGGGCCTTGCCTACCACGCCCACGATCCCACACATTCCGGCGGCCAGCTCCTGATCTTTACGACAGCGGTAGCGGGCGCTCGGCCGCCATGTCAAAGCGTTGTGCTTCACTTGTGGTTTCGGAGTATGTCCATGCGCGCAGTCATCTTCGATCTCGACGGCACGTTGATCGATTCCGAGCCCGATCTGCGGGCGTCGCTAAATCGGCTGCTGGCCGATCGGGGATTGTCGCCTCTGGACGCGGCGGCGGTGCGCGGGATGATCGGCGACGGTGCGGCGAAGCAGGTGGAGCGGGCCTTCGCGGCGCATGGGCGCGTGGCCGGTCCGGCCGAGCTAGACGAATTTCTCGAAGACTATGAGGCGAATGCGGCGGTGGCGACCGCGGCCTATCCTGGCGTGACGGCGGCGCTGAGTGCTCTGGCGGCGCGCGGACATAAAATGGCAGTGTGCACCAACAAGCCGGACCAGGCGGCGCGCAACGTGCTGGCGGCGCTGGGGCTGGAGCAATTTTTTGAGGTGGTGTGCGGCGGCGACGGCGCCTACCGCAAGCCAGATCCGCGCCATCTCGGCCAGACCTTGGCTGGGCTGGGTGAGGCGGAAGGCGTCATGATCGGCGACCACGCCAACGATCTGGCGGCGGCGCGTGGCCTGACGATGCCGTTCATCTTTGCCGCCTGGGGGTATGGCGCGGCCGAGGGTGATGCCACCGCCCGCCATCCGAGCGATGTGCCGGAGCTGGTGGCAAAATTTCTTTAGTCAAAAGCGGGTTGACGGCGCCTTGGCTGTAGGCCATTTAATCCGGACTGTTGCCGTCCTGTTTGGAGTTGCGATGCTACGATTATCTCGCTTGACCGATTATGCCGTGGTGGCGCTGGTCAGGCTGGGCGGCGGCACGGGCGAAACCTCGCCGGGTATTGCCGCCGCGGTTGGCTTGCCAGAGCCGACGATCGCGAAGGTTTTAAAGGCGTTGGCTGGGCAGGGCCTAGTGACGTCGCAACGTGGCGCGCGCGGTGGCTATCGGCTGGCGCGGCCGTTGCGAGAGATTTCGGTGGCCGACGTGATCGTCGCGATCGACGGGCCGATTGCGCTGACCTCTTGCGTGGATGGCGGCGTGAACTGCACGACCCATTCTCTATGCCCAATGGCGGGCCGCTGGGATCCGGTGAATGACGCGATTCGGGACGCGCTGACATCGATTTCATTGGCCGATATGGAACAGGCGACGGTGCCGCGGGCGTTCCGCGTCCCAAGCGCGGCAGCCGCCGTGTTGAAAGTTGAGGTTTGAATGCCTGCCGTAGCTGAAACCCAAGATACGATCGACGCGCTGGCGAGCCGGACCTATCAATACGGGTTCGAGACCGAGATCGCGATGGATGAATTCCCGAAAGGGCTGAGCGAGGATATCGTGCGGCTGATTTCGGCGAAGAAGAACGAGCCGGTGTGGATGCTGGAGTGGCGGCTGAAAGCCTACGCCACCTGGTTGAAGATGGAGGAGCCGGATTGGGCGCGGGTGGATTACCCGGCGATCGATTATCAGGATCTTTATTATTACGCGGCGCCGGCCGGCCCGGCGCCGAAATCGTTGGACGAAGTCGATCCGTCGCTGCTCGAGATGTACGAGAAGCTAGGCATTCCGTTGAACGAGCGGGCGGCTTTGGCGGGCGTTGTGCCGGCGGGGCTGGCGTCGGCGAATGTTGCGGTGGACGCGGTGTTTGATTCCGTGTCCGTCGCTACCACGTTCCGCGAGACGCTGGCGAAGTCGGGAGTTATTTTCTGCCCGATCTCCGAGGCGGTGCGGGAGCATCCGGAGCTGGTGCGGAAGTATCTCGGCAGCGTGGTGCCGGTGGCCGATAACTACTTCGCGGCGCTGAATTCGGCGGTGTTCTCCGACGGCAGCTTCGTGTTCATCCCCAAGGGCGTGCGTTGCCCGATGGAGCTGTCGACCTATTTCCGGATCAACGCGCGAAATACCGGGCAGTTCGAGCGCACGCTGATCATCGCCGAGGCCGGCGCCGCCGTGTCCTATCTGGAAGGCTGCACGGCGCCGATGCGCGATGAAAACCAGCTGCACGCCGCGGTGGTGGAGTTGGTGGCGCTGGATGAGGCAAGCATCAAGTATTCGACCGTGCAGAACTGGTATCCGGGCGACGCCAACGGCAAGGGCGGCATCTATAACTTCGTGACCAAGCGCGGCGCGTGCCGGGGCAGAAACTCGAAGATTTCCTGGACGCAGGTGGAGACCGGCTCGGCGATTACCTGGAAATATCCGTCCTGCGTATTGCAAGGCGACGGTTCGGTGGGCGAGTTCTATTCGGTGGCGCTGACGCATAATTATCAGCAGGCCGATACCGGCACGAAAATGATCCATATCGGCCGCAACACGCGCTCGACGATCATCTCGAAGGGGATTTCGGCAGGGCATTCTAACAACACCTATCGCGGGCTGGTGAAGATCATGCCCGGCGCGACCGGCGCCAGGAACCATACGCAATGCGATTCGCTGCTGATCGGCGACCAATGCGGCGCGCACACAGTGCCATATATCGAGAGCCGGAACGCCTCGGCGAAAGTGGAGCATGAGGCGACGACGTCCAAGATCGCGGAAGACCAGTTGTTTTACTGCCGATCGCGCGGCCTTTCGGAAGAGGATGCGGTCGGGCTGATCGTCAACGGATTTTGCAAGGATGTTCTGAAGGAACTTCCCATGGAGTTTGCGGTGGAAGCGCAGAAGCTGCTGGCGGTTTCGCTGGAAGGCTCGGTGGGCTGAGATGCTGGAGATCAAGGATCTGTCGGCGAAGATCGGTGAAAAGGAAATTCTGCGCGGCGTGACGCTGACGGTGCCGGATGGTGAAATCCACGCGATCATGGGGCCGAACGGCGCCGGCAAATCGACCTTGTCTTATGTGCTGTCGGGGCGCGAGGGGTATGAGGTTAGTGGCGGGACCGCGACGTTCAACGGCGAAGATGTTCTGTCGCTGATGCCGGAGGCGCGGGCGGCGGCAGGGATTTTTCTGGCGTTTCAGTACCCGGTCGAGCTGCCCGGCGTCGGCAACGCCAATTTTATTCGGACCGCGCTGAACGCCGTGCGCCGCGCGCGCGGCGAGGCGGAGCTGGACGCGGTGTCGTTTCTGAAACTGGCGCGGGCGGCGATCAAGTCGTTGTCAATGCCGGACGACATGCTGAAACGCAACGTCAATGTCGGTTTTTCCGGCGGCGAAAAGAAACGCAACGAGGTGCTGCAGATGGCGCTGCTGAGGCCGAGCCTGGCGATTCTGGACGAGACGGATTCCGGGCTTGATATCGACGCGCTGAAGATCGTGGCGGACGGGGTGAACGCGCTGCGGAGCCCGGATTTTTCGGCGCTAGTGATCACGCATTACCAGCGACTGCTGGATCATATCGTGCCGGATCATGTGCATGTGCTGGCGGCCGGCCGGATCGTGCGTTCGGGTGGGCCGGAGCTCGCGCGGGAGCTGGAAGCGCATGGTTACGTTGGATTGGAAGCAGCGTAGATGACGGCGCTGCCCACCCGTAAGCTGGAAGCCTGGCGGTACACGGACCTGCGGCCACTGGCTGGGGTGAGTTTCGCCACGGCTTCGCAGCCTCGTTCAGTGGAGTTGCCAGCCACGGATTTGCGGCGCCTGGTTTTTGTCAACGGCCGCTATGATCCGGCGCGTTCGGCGCCGCCTGCTTTCATCCGCCCGTTTGTGACGGTTGCTGAGGGCTCGACGCTGGCTTTGCCCAACATCAACGCGGAACATGCCGAAGATGGCGTGACGCTGGCGGTGCCGGAAAATACCGATGCCGGGGTGATGGTGGTGCTATGTTACGCCGATACCGACGTGCCGGCGGCGTTTCACTTGCGGCACCGGATCACGCTGGCCGCCGGCGCGAAGCTGACGCTGATCGAGCAGGCGGTGGGTCAGCCGGGTGTGTATTGGCATGATCCCGTGTTCGACATCGCGCTGCATGAAAATGCGGCGCTGACGCATTATCGTCTGCAGGATGAGAGCGGAGAATCATTTCACCTCGCCACCATCCGGGCGAAAATCGCGGCCGGCGCGGCGTATGAGAGTTTGACCGCGATGCTGGGCGCGCGGCTGGCGCGGGCGGAGCATCACGTGTCGCTGCTGGGGCCTGGGGCGCGGGCGCAGCTGAACGCGGTGCAGCTGTTGCGCGGGACGCAGCATGGCGATTTTACCACGGTCGTCACGCATGGCGCGCCAAGTTGCGCGTCGCGCCAGACGGTGAAAGCGGTGCTGACGGAGCAGGCGCGCGGCGTGTTCCAGGGGCGGATCGAGGTCGACCGGATCGCGCAGAAGACCGACGGCTATCAGATGACGCAGGCGCTGCTGCTCTCGCCGATGGCTGAGATGGATATCAAACCCGAGCTGCAGATTTTTGCCGATGACGTGAAGTGCAGCCATGGCACGACCATTGGCGCGCTCGATCCGGAACAGATTTTCTACTTGCGCAGCCGCGGCATTCCTGACGAACAGGCAAAGGCGATGCTGGTCCGGGCGTTTCTGGCCGAGGCGTTGGAGGTGGTGACGCAGCCGGAGGCGCGGACAATGTTTGAAGCCGCGATCGAAGGCTGGTGGGGACGGATATGAGCGAAGTTATCGAATCTGAGGTTTTTGACATTGCCACGATCCGGGCGGATTTCCCGATCCTGTCGCAAAAGGTCTATGGCAAGCCGCTGGTGTTTCTGGACAGCGCCGCCTCCGCGCAGAAACCCCGCGCCGTGATTGACGCGATGGTGGCGTGCATGGAGGGGCAGTACGCCAATGTGCATCGTGGGCTGCATTGGATGTCCGAGCGGACCTCCGATGCTTATGAAAGCGTGCGTGACAAGGTGGCAGCGTTCCTGAACGCCGGCAGCCGCGATGAGATCGTCTTCACCCGAAACGCCACGGAGTCGATCAACCTAGTCGCCCAGACTTATGGGCGTGCGGTGCTGCGGCCGGGCGACGCGGTGGTGGTGTCCGAGATGGAGCATCACGCCAATCTGGTGCCGTGGCAGATGCTGCGTGACGCACATGGCGTGGAGCTGCGCATCGTGAAAATCACCGATAGTGGCGAGATCGATTTTGATTCGTTGGAGCAGGCGTTCGCCGACGGCGAAGCAAAACTGCTGGCGATCACCCAGATGTCCAACGTGCTCGGCACCTACACGCCGGCGGAGCGGCTGGCGCGGTTTGCGCATGAGCGGGGCGCGAGAGTGCTGTTCGATGGCAGCCAGGCGGTGGTGCACCGTCGGGTGGATGTGCAAGCGCTCGACGCGGATTTTTACGTGTTCTCCGGTCATAAGCTGTATGGGCCGACCGGCATCGGCGTGCTGTACGGTAAGGCGGAACTGTTAGACGCCATGCCGCCCTTCATGGGCGGCGGCGACATGATCGCCAGCGTGTCTTACCAGCGTTCGACTTGGGCCAAGCCGCCGCATCGGTTCGAGGCCGGGACGCCGGCGATCATCGAGACGATCGGCCTCGGCGCCGCGATCGATTATGTGGAGTCTGTGGGTATGCCGGCCATCGCCGCGCATGAGCGCGCCTTGACCGAACATGCGCTGGCGACGCTGGCGCGGATCGAGGGTCTGCGGGTTCTGGGCACGGCGCAGGATCGGGGCGGCGTGATTTCCTTCCTCATGGACGATGTGCACGCGCATGACATCGCGACGTTGCTGGACCGGCAGGGCATCGCAATTCGGGCCGGGCATCATTGCGCCGAGCCGCTGATGGGCCGGCTAGGCGTGACAAGCACCGCCCGCGCCTCCTTCGCGCTGTACACGACGGAACAGGAGATCGACGCGCTGGCAGCCGGGTTGCGCCGGGTCCAGCAGGTGTTCGCCTGATGCAGGACACAGCGGAGCTTTACCAGGCGCTGATCATGGACCGCGCCCGCGCGCCACGTTTCGGCGGGAGGCCGGCAGCGTTCGACACGGAGGCCGCGGGCGATAATCCCATGTGCGGCGACCGGACGCATATTTACCTTGGGTTCAAGGACGGCAACGTCGCCGAGATCGCTCACGAGTCGCGAGGCTGCGCCATCATGACCGCCAGCGCCGACCTGATGGCGGAGGCCGTGCGAGGCGCCGGCGCGCAGCGCATAGCGCAGCTCCGGGCCGCGTTCGAGGCGGTTGTGACGACCGGGACGCCGGACCCATCTCTGCATGATCTGAATGCGCTGGCCGGCGTTTTCGCGTATCGGTCCCGCATACGCTGCGCGACCTTGCCCTGGTTCGCCCTGGCTAAGGCGCTGGACAAGGAGCAGAACGATGGATGACCAGGAGGCTCACATGACGCCGGTCACCAGCTGGACGCCGGACGGGGAGACCCCGCCCCGCCTGACCGAGGATGCCGTGATCGGCGCCATCGCGACGGTGTATGATCCGGAAATACCTGTGAATATTTATGAGCTGGGGCTGATCTACGCGGTGGAAATCGCGGCCGCCAGCGACGTGAAGGTGGAAATGACGCTGACCGCGCCGGCCTGCCCCTCGGCGCAGGAACTGCCGGAGATGGTACGTGACGCGATCGCGAAGCTGGACGGGGTCGGGCAAGTGGATGTCGAGATCGTCTGGGACCCGCCCTGGGACCCGTCGCGGATGAGCGAAGACGCCCGGCTTTCTCTCAACATGTTTTAGGCTGAAACTGATGAGCACGACCACGACGACAACCCCGAAAACCCGCCGCGCCCTGCCGCCCCTGATGCAGCTGACGGAGGCGGCCGCGGCGCGCTTGGGCAGCCTTTATGCCGGCGGGGAGGCCGGGCGGCTGCTACGGATCTCCGTTTCCACCAAAGGCTGCTCGGGCATGTCCTATGAGATGAACTGGGTGGATGCGCCCGGACCGCAGGATGAGGTGGTGAATAGCCACGATCTGACCGTGCTGGTCGACCGGAAGGCCTCGCTGTTCCTGATCGGGACCACGATGGATTACCGGGCGGATCGGCTGACGGCGGGGTTCACTTTCGAGAACCCGAACGAGAAGGGGAGGTGTGGCTGCGGCGAAAGTTTTCACGTCTAAATCCTCCCGAAAATCTTGAAGCGCGAGCAGAAATCCTTATAATGATGCTGTCGATATGCCTCCTGAGGGTATCGGCGCTACGTTGACCGGTTGGCCTTCGGGGACCGGGAAAATTTGACCTTGCTTGTTTATTTAGGAGGTTTTTCATGGCTTATGATTTGACGCCCCTGTTCCGCACCGCGATTGGTTTTGATCGTCTGGCTCGGCTGGCTGATACGCTGCCGCAGGATTCCGCGGCGTACCCGCCCTATAACATTGAAAAGACCGGTGATGACTCTTACCGGTTGTCACTCGCGGTGGCGGGCTTTTCCGCTGACGACATCGAGTTGACGGTGAAGGAGAATTCCTTGTTCGTCTCCGGCCGCGTTGCCGAAGAGAAGACCAAGGGCGAGTTCCTGCACCGCGGGATCGCGGCGCGCGCCTTCTCCCGCCGCTTCGCGCTGGCTGACCATATGGTCGTGGAAGGCGCGGAGATTGCCAATGGCATGCTTAACGTGACCATCAAGCGCGTAGTGCCGGAGGCTCTGAAGCCGCGCCGGATCGAGATCAGCACCGTTGCTGCCACCTCGAAGACGATCACCGCCGACGCAGCTCCCGCTGAGCTTTCGAAAGCGGCCTAAAGAAAAGGGCGGCTTCGGCCGCCCTTTTTTGTTTACCCTTTTGGTGACCAAACCTGGCACCAGCCGGCCGGCGCGATCGGCCCAGCCACGAGTTGGCATCGGCTGGCAATCTCACTTCCAGCGGATGGCTTGAAAATAAAATAAATACACGCCGCGCAGACCTGTCCGTTGTAGGGCACGTCGCGATACCCAACCGAAGCTTTTGAAAGAGCGGGAAGCTGAGCGGCGGCAGTGCCGGTGTCCGCTTTGGCCGCGGAGCCTTCGACCATGATGCCGGTCAGCCCCGCGCACAAGCCGAAGAGCTGACGGCGGGACGCCCTAAAGATTTCATCACTCATTTGGCGTCACCATTGAAATCCGCGCGTTGATCGTGTCGGTGCCGATCGGCCCGTTCAGCGTGACTGCGAGGAGTCTGCTACCTGAAGCTGTGTTGGATACATTCAGCGAGATCTTTTCGGTGTGGCCGTTTTCCGTCGCGAAACCGTTCAGCTTCGCCCCGCCATTGGCGCAGGCGCCGTACAGCCTGATGCCGTCATTACCGGGTGCGGTGGCGGTGGCGGACAGATGAAGGTCGAGCTGGCAGTTCTCGCCGTTTGCATCGCGCGTCAAGCTCCCGGAAATGTCATCGAATGCCGTGCCGCTAGAAAACTGGACCTGCGTCGTCGCCGTGTCCAGCCAGACCACGTTCGCGACCTCGGGGCGTAAAGCGCCGACATTCTCTCCAGTCGCGTCGGCAACGCCCGGATTGCCCCAGGAGGTCCGCACATAATTAGCCACGGCGGCAATCTCATTGTCGCTCAGCACGGCGCGGAACGCCGGCATCGACGACTGATTGTTATGCCAAGGGTCGAACCCGCCGATTACCACGCTGAGCAGATCGTTCGATGGGCCATTCCAAACGCTCTGATTGCCCGCGAGGTTGGGGAAGTTGTTCGTGACGCCCTCGCCATTCGCACCATGGCAGCGCGCGCAATTGGTCGCATAAACCTGCGCGCCTTGGCTCATCATGGTATTGTCAGCGGTTTGCAAATGAGGCGTTTGCTGGGGGCCGACAGCGGTCTGCAGATACGCCGCGATATCCTGGCTATCGGAGACGGGCATTCTGCTGAGGCTGTCATCGACCACGTATTTCATCGGGCCATAGGGGCTGCCGGCGCCTAGACTGCCGCCGTCATGCAGATATTGCACCAGCTGAGCCGCGGGCCAGCCGCCTACGCCATCCTGCTTATCGGACGTGATGTCGGGCGCATACCAACTTTGCGAGGGAATATGGCCGCCGCCGAGAAAGCGGTCGGTCTCCGACGCCAGCAGAATGTTGCGCGGCGTGTGGCAGTCGGAACAGTGCTCGAGCGCCTGCACGAGATAGGCGCCGTTGCGGACCGAAGCGCTCCAGCTGGGGTCGTAAACGATCGGCTGCGGATGAAAGAACAGGATGCGCCAGCCGAGCAACGGCGCGCGCATGTTGAGGGGGACAGGAATGGCAGGCGGCCGGCTTGGAATTTCGGCTGGCGCGATTGATTCGAGATAGGCCTTGATCGCCCTGACATCGTCATAGCTTAGTTTCGAATAAGCATCATAAGGCATCGACGGGTAGACGTATTTCGGAAAAATCAACAACGAACTACCGGGTTCGATGCCCCAATGCAGCACGTTCCAGAATTGTTGGTCGGACCAATTGCCGATGCCGTAGGTTTTGCTGGACGTAATATTGGGCGTGTACACGGTCCCGATCGGCAAACCCATGGACAGGCCGCCCGAGTAGGGCGGTGCGCCGGGGATGGAGTGGCAGTACTGGCAATCGCCCGCGACTGCGAGGTATCGCCCGCGGGCGATCAACTGGGCCTGTTGCGGGTCCGACGGCATGCTGACCGGCTCGGCAACCGGGTCGCCGCTCATACCCGGCGCGGCCATAGCCTGGATGGATAAGGACTGGGATGAGGAACCGGCCGGTGCCGCCGCGGCATCGTCGCCGGCGCTGGCGTTGGCCACATAAACGATTTGATAAGAAGCGGCGGATCCGCAAAGCATTAGCATCCCCGCGATAAGCCATCGGCGCCAGATGCGGGATTTCTTGTCTGTCTTCACCGTGTCCCTCAACGTCGAGCCGGTTTAATCCGGCGTTAGAGTCGCATGTAGACTGTTCTATACGGCTTTCAACTTCATGGCGCCCGCGATTGGGCAATTTTGCATCGTTTGATTTACTTTTGAAGCCGGGAGATAGATTTGGCGGTCATTCAAAACAAAGAGCCGGGGTATTTATGGATACAGAACCAGCCGACGCCGGAAACGAACAGAAAGGCACCGGATCGCCGCATTTAAGCGCCGACGACCAGGATCTCGCGGCCAAACACGCCGCGCCCCGGGCGCTGGTGATCCATGAGATCATCCGGCAGGACGGCGAGCAGGAATTGTCCCGGACCAGCGGCGCGCTTGGCCTGTCCGGGCTGGCCGCCGGCTTATCCATGGGATTTTCCTTTTTGACCGAGGGGCTGTTGCGCGCCGGTCTGCCGGACAATGCCTCCCGCCATACCATCGAAAGCTTTGGCTACGGCATCGGTTTCATGATCTGCATCTTGGGCCGCCAGCAGCTTTTCACCGAGAACACGTTGACGGCGGTGCTGCCGTTTATCGACAAGCGGGACTCGAAAACCTTGCTCAACGTGGCGAGGCTCTGGGTGATCGTGCTGGTCACCAACCTGATCGGCACCTGGATCTTCGCGGAGATCATCCATTTGCCGAACGTGTTCGCTCCGGATGTGACGCAGGCGCTGCAGTCACTGGCGAAAGGTTCGGTGCCGCCGATGTTTTTTGCAACGTTTCTGCGCGCGTTTTTCGCGGGATGGCTGATCGCGCTGCTGGTCTGGGTGCTGCCGGGCGCGCAGGCGGCGCGGCTGCTCACAATCCTGATTTTCACTTATGTGGTGGCGCTGGCGCATCTGTCGCACATCGTCGCGGGTTCGGCGGAGGCGGCTTACGACGTGCTGACGGGCGGCACGACTTTAAGCGGGTATTTCAGCAGCTTTCTGGCGCCGACCCTGACCGGTAACATACTTGGTGGCGTGGTGATGGTCACCGTGCTCAATCACGGCGCGATCGCCTCGGAGATGGTCGGAAAGGGCGGCGAGGTGTAACTCAGGCCGCCAGCTCAAGCCCCTCCAGGCGATCTTCCAGCTCTTCGCTGGCGCCGCGGAGGGCGGCCAGCATGTCCGGGTCCGGCGACCAGTAGCTGCGCTCCTGCGCTTCGAGCAGGCGGTTGGTCAGGCGCGAGGAGGCGGTGGGGTTCAGCGCCGCGATGCGGTCGCGCATGGCTTTGTCCAGCACAAAGGTTTCGGTGATCTGCCGGTACACCCAGGGCTCCACGGCGCCGGTGGTGGCCGACCAGCCGAGCGTGTTGGTGACCTGCGCCTCGATGCTCTTCACGCCCTCATGGCCGTGGACCAGCAATTCCTCGACATATTTCGGGTTGAGGGTGCGCGTGCGCATTTCCAGCGACACTTGTTCGTTCAGAGTGCGCACCAGCCCGTCGCCGCGGGTCTGGTCGCTGATATAGACCGCTGGTTTTTCCTTCCGGATCGCGCCGATGGCGCTGGACAGGCCGCCTAGGCCGTCGAAGTAATGATCGACGCTGGTGACGCCGAGCTCCAGGGATTCGAGGTTCTGGTAGGCGGCTTCTACCGTGCCGAGCACATGGCCGAGCACGCCGTCATGACGAGCCGGGCGGCCATCGACGCCGTAAGCAAAGCCTTTGCGTTGCAGATAGGTCTTGCCGAGTTCGTCTTCGTTCTGCCAGGACGCGGCCTCGACCAGCTGGTTGACATTGGCGCCGTACGCGCCCTCAGCGTTGCCGAAGACCCGCAACGCGGCTTCCTCGATAGTGCTGCTATTGGCTTGCAGGTAGGCCAGAGCGTGCTTGCGGATGAAATTTTGTGCCACCGGCTCATCGGCTGAAGCGGCAAGTAGCGCGGCCTCCGCCAGCAGCTTGGTCTGCAAGGGCAGGAGGTCGCGGAAAATCCCGGACAGGGTGACGACGACATCGATCCGCGGCCGGCCGAGCGTCGCCAAGGAGATCAGCTCCGCGCCGGCCAGCCGGCCGTAGGAGTCGCGGCGCGGGGCGGCGCCGAGCAGATGCAAGGCCTGGGCGAGCGGGCCGCCTTCGGATTTCAGGTTATCGCTGCCCCACAGCATCAGCGCGACGGTTTCCGGCAGCGCGCCGGTATCATCCAGATGGCGTTTCAGCAGGCGTTCGGCCTGCTGCGCGCCGTCCTGCACCGCGAAGGCGGTGGGCATGCGGAACGGGTCGAAGCCGTAAATGTTGCGCCCCGTCGGCAGCACCGCCGGGTTGCGGAGCAAATCACCGCCCGGCGCGGGGCGGATATAGTCGCCGTCAAGCGCCGCGATCAGCGCCGGGAGTTCGCTGTCGGTTGCCATCAGCGCATCGATGCGGGCGCGCTCCACAGGGTCGGAGATGCCGGCGGCATCCAGCGTGGTGGCGCGGGCGGCGGCGCTGGGCGGCGCGCCAACGACGTGCAGTCCCTCCGGGATCAGCGTATATTCCAGCTCCAATAGGGCCTCGGTCAGGTGCGTGACTTCAAGGTCGGCGGCAGCACCCCAAGCGGGAGTGGCAGGCGCGAGGTCGACGGTATGGGCCTGCGCTTGCGCCAGCTCTTGTAACGCGGCGCGCTCGGCGTCGGGAGCTTCAGGGGCCAGGCCGCGCAGCCGGTCGAGCGTGGTTTTCAGCTCGGCCAGGCCCTTGTACAACCCGGCGGCTGCGACCGGCGGGGTCAGGTGGCTGATCAGCGTGGCAGAACCGCGGCGCTTGGCTAGCATGCCTTCAGACGGGTTGTTGGCCGCATACAGGTAGAAATTCGGCAGGGCGCCGATCAGCCGTTCCGGCCAGCAGTTGGCGGAAAGCCCGGCCTGTTTGCCCGGCATGAATTCCAGCGCGCCATGGGTGCCGAAATGCAGCACCGCATCGGCACGGAAATCCTCGCGCAACCAGGTGTAAAAGGCCGAGAAGGCATGGGTCGGCGCGAAACCGCCTTCGAACAGCAGCCGCATCGGGTCGCCTTCGTAGCCGAAGGCCGGTTGGACGCCGACGAAGACCTCGCCGAAATAGGCGCCGAGGATCAGGAGAGAGCTGCCATCGGTCTGTTGGCGGCCGGGCGCAGGACCCCAGACTTTTTCGATTTCGGCCAGATGCGGCTCGCGGCGGATATGCGTGTCGCGGTGAACGCGGGCGGCGACATTCGCGGACGTGCCGTTCTGCGCGGCGTTGCCCTTCAGAATGGCGTCGCGCAGCGTGTCTACGTCCGCCGGCACGTCCACTTTGTAGCCGGCCGCCGCCATGGCTTTCAGCGTGTTGAACAGCGACGCGAACACCGAGAGGTAAGCCGCCGTGCCGGTGGCGCCGGCGTTCGGCGGAAAGTTAAACAGCACGATGGCAATGTGCCGCTCCGCACGCGGGCGGTTGCGCAGCGAGACCAGGTTGGCCAGGCGCTTCGCCAGCATGGTCGCCCGCTCAGGATGCACGCGCATCTTGCGGCGTTCCAGCGCCGAGCCGGAGTCGCTCCTGCCGCCGAAGATCATCGGCGTGGTGGCGCCATCCAACTCCGGCAACGCGACCATCATTGTGGCTTCCAAGGGCAGCAGGCCGCGCGCATCCGCTTCCCAGGAGTCGATGCTCTGAAATTCTAGCGGAACGGCGACGGCGTAGGGCACGTTCAGGCGCGCCAAAATTGTTTCCGCTGCCTGCGAGTCGTTATAGGCCGGGCCGCCGACCAGGGAAAAACCGGTGAGCGACGCGACCGCGTCCACGGTGGTTTTGTCCGCGTCGAGGAAGTATTTTTCGATCGTGCTGCGCTGGTCCAAACCGACGCCGAAGATCGGCACGACATTCAGATGTTGCGCTTCGATCGCGGCGATCACGCCGTCATAATGCTCGGTGTCGTGGGCCAACAGGTAGGAGCGCATCAGCAACAGGCCGACCGTTCCGCGCGCTGCCGGCAGAACGGGCAGGGCGGACCGCTCGGTGACAATGCGGCCGGGCGCGCGCGGGTGGTACAGGCCGATCTCCGGATATTCCACCGGCGGCGGCGGCGGCTTCATGCCGCGCAGGGCCAAGCGCGGGCCGGCGGCATAGCGGCTGATCAACAGCCGCGCGAGGTTCTCCAGATTCTCCGACGAACCGGAAAGCCAGTATTGCAGGCCGAGGAAATAAGCGCGCAGATCCTGCGCGGTCCCGGGGATGAAGCGGAGCAGCTTTGGGAGCTTGCGGAGCATCCGCATCTGTCGCTCGCCCGCCGTGCCGCCGCCGTCTTTCTTCTTGCCGGAGTCCTTCAGCCGCTTGATGAAGCCAAGCGCGCCGCCGGCCTCCTTGCCCATGTCGAGTTTGCCGAGCCGTGTGTTGCGGACGATCTCGCTGGCGGACAGCGCGCAGAACATCGCGTCGCAGCGTTCGCGCCGATCTTTCAGCGCGGGTGCGACCAGTTTAGTGTGGTCTTCCAGGAACAGCATCGTGGTAATCACGATGTCGGCTTCCGCAATGGCGGCGAGGCAGGACGCTAAAGCGGGTTTTTCGGCGGCCCATTGATCGGCGGAATGCAATTCGAGCGTGAGGCCGGGGAAGTCCTGCTGGAGGGCGGTTTCCGCCGCGGCCACCGCGCCGGACAAATGGCCGTCCATCGTTACAATGGCGAGACGGCAGGATGAGGATGGTTTTTGCAAAGTCAGCGCCTCCAACTATGCGAAGGCTAGGCGTCCGGAAGCACAACTGTCAACCAAAACTTACGTCAATATTTCTTGACACTTGAACGCTTCGGCGACATTCTGGACAAGGAGGTCCGTATGTCTGACCAGGTATTCGACGTGGTGGTGGTTGGCGGCGGCCCGGCGGGTGCGATCGCCGCCGAGACGCTGGCGGCCGGCGGCCGGCGGGTTTTGCTGCTCGACAAGGCCGGGCGGATTAAGCCCTGCGGCGGCGCGATCCCGCCGCGGCTGATCCGGGACTTCAAAATTCCGGCGGAACTGCTGGTCGCGCACGCGACCTCGGCGCAAATGTTCGCGCCGTCCGGCAGGTCCGAGATGATGCCGATCGAGAATGGCTTTGTCGGCATGGTAGATCGCGACGCATTCGACGAGTATCTGCGCATCCGGGCCGCCGAGGCCGGCGCGGTGCGCTGCACCGGCACGTTCCTGCGGATCAGCCGGCCGGCGCCGGGGATCGCCACCGTGCATTATCGGCCGGGCAAGGACCCTGCTGCCGCGGAGGCCGCGGTGTCCGCGAAGCTGGTGATCGGCGCCGACGGCGCGATTTCCGCCGTCGCCAGGCAGGAAATCGCCTGCGCCAAAGACATCCGTTTCGTGTTTGCCTATCACGAGATCATTAAGGCGCCGCCGGTGAGCGAGGCTGGCTGGAGCGCGGAGCGGTGCGAAATCCATTACCGTGGCGACCTGTCGCCGGATTTCTATAGCTGGGTGTTCCCCCACGGTGATACCGCCAGTGTAGGGACCGGCAGCTCGCAGAAGGGTTTTGCCCTTCGCGAGGCGGTGGGTGGCCTGCGCAAGGCAGCGGGCCTGGCCGAGGCGGAGACGATCCGGCGCGAGGGCGCGCCGCTGCCGCTGCGGCCGTTGCGGCGCTGGGATAATGGCCGGGACGTGCTGCTGGCCGGGGATGCCGCCGGCGTGGTCGCGCCGGCGTCGGGCGAGGGCATCTATTACGCGATGCTGGGCGGCCAGTTGGCCGGGCAAGCGGCGGAAAATTGCCTCGCGACTGGCAAGGTGAAGGCGCTTTGCGGGGCGCGGAAGCGATTTATGCGGGAGCACGGCAATGTGTTCCGGATGCTCGGGATCATGCAGCGCTTCTGGTACTCAAACGACAATCGGCGGGAGCGCTTCGTGCGGATCTGCGGCGACCGCGACGTGCAGTCGCTGACCTGGGCCGCCTATATGGAGAAAGCCCTGGTGCGGGCGAAGCCAGCCGCGCATATGCGGATATTTTTGAAAAACATCGCGCATCTGACCGGCCTCGCCCGCGCCTGAACGGCGCGATGAATAGTCTCTTAGCTGCTGGCGGGTGAGTACAGCTCGCACCAGCCGGCCGGGGCGATCGAGCCGGAAACGATCTTGCAGGCATTGGGCGTGATGAACTGCACGCAGCCGCTGCATTGTTGGCCGTTGCTCGGTTTGGTCTGATACGCGACGGACGCCGGATCTGCTTTCGCGCTTTGTGCTTTTGCCCGCGGCGCCAGCAGGGCGGCGCCGGTGCCGGCGGCCACCGCGATGCCGGTTTTTAACGCGCTGCGGCGCGACGCCAGGCCGAAAATGTTTTTAATCAATGTTCTTCTCCCGTTTGGACGGCTGGAAGTTAGGTGTGGCGCGCGCCGCCGTAAAGCGTTTATGCAAACACGCGTGATGGCGCGTCTTGTTTCAGGCTGGCGCCCAGTTCCTCGCCAATCCAGGCGGCATCGGTCATCGCGCCGGACAGATTGCGTTTCAGGAGAAAAGAACCGTCGACGCTGGCAACCAGACCGGTGAGGTGCAGGGTGCCGTCGAAACGGATGCAAGCATAGGCGCCGATCGGCGTGTTGCAGGAGCCATCCAGCACCGCCAGCATCGCGCGTTCGGCGGTGGAGACGGCGCGGGCTTCGCGGTCCTCGATCGCGCCCAGCAGCTCGCGCATCATGGTGTCGCTTTCGCGCACGGTTATGCCGACGATGCCTTGTCCAGCGGCGGGGACCATGATCTCCGGCTCGATCACCACCGAGGCGCGGTCCGCGAGGTTGAGCCGGCGCAGGCCGGCATAAGCCAGCAGCGTGGCGCCCATCTGCCCCTGCGCGACCTTGTCCAGCCGCGTCTGCACATTGCCGCGGATCACGCCGACCCGCAGATCCGGCCGGGCGTGCAAAAGCTGCGCCTGGCGGCGCACGGAGGCGGTGCCGATCATGCTACCGTAAGGCAGGCAAGCCCAAGGCTCGCTTACGTCCGGCGGCCCGCAGTCCGGCCCGGTGATCAGCACGTCGCGCGCATCCTCCCGCGCCAGGACGCAGCCGAGCACGATGCCGGGCCGCAAAACCGTTTCCAGGTCCTTCAGACTGTGCACGGCAATGTCGATCTGGCCGGCAAGCATGGCCTCGTCGATCTCTTTGGAGAACAGCCCCTTGCCGCCGATATCGGCGAGGCGGCAGCCGGAAGCCTGGCTGGCGTCGCCGGTGGTGCGGATGATCTTTTGCTCCGTGTTCGGTCCGTTCAGCGCCGGACAGATTTTTTGCAAATGCGCGATGAGGTTTTTGGTTTGCGCCAGCGCCAGCGGCGACCCGCGGGTGCCGACCACGAGCGGCAGCTTACGCTGATGCGGCGCGACCTGGATGAAGGGGGAGAAGCTGGCGCGCTCGGCGACCGGCAGACGTGAAAGGTCCATGTTACGCGGCCCGCCTTATACTAAGTTCCGACCAGATGATCGAAAGCGCGTTTACGAGTTTGGAAATATCGGCGTCCGAATGCAGCGGCGACGGCGTGATGCGCAGACGCTCCGTGCCGCGCGGTACGGTCGGGTAGTTGATCGGCTGCACGTAGATGCCGAAGCGGTCGAGCAGCTGGTCGCTGATGCTCTTGCACTGCACCGGATCGCCGACCATGACCGGCACGATGTGGCTGGGATTGGCCAGATGCGGTACGCCCGCGTCGTCCAGCGCGGCGCGCAACACGGCGACGCGGTTGTGCATGCGGGTGCGCTCGGCCGAGCTGGTTTTCAGGTGCCTGATCGAGGCAAGCGCGCCGGCCGCGACCATCGGCGGCAACGCGGTGGTGAAGATGAAGCCGGAGGCGTAGCTGCGGATGAAGTCGCACACCGAGACCGAGCCGGTGATATAGCCGCCGATCACACCGAACGCTTTCGCCAGCGTGCCTTCAATGATGGTGACGCGGTGGCTGAGATTGTCGCGATCCGACAGGCCGCCGCCGTGCGGGCCGTACATGCCGACGGCGTGAACCTCGTCCAGATAGGTCATCGCGCCGAACTCGTCGGCGAGGTCGCAGATTTCGGCGATCGGGGCGACGTCGCCATCCATCGAATACACCGATTCGAACGCGATTAATTTGGGCCGCGAGGGATCGAGCTGCTCCAATTTGGCCCGCAGATCGGCCATATCGTTATGCGCAAACACTTCGCATTCGGCGCGGCTGTGGCGGATGCCCTCGATCATCGAGGCGTGGTTGCCGGAGTCCGAGAGGACGACACAGCCCTTCATGCGCGCGGCGAGCGTGCAGAGGGTCGCCCAGTTCGACATATAGCCAGAGTTGAACAGCAGCGCCGCTTCCTTGTGATGCAGATCCGCGAGCTCGCGCTCCAGCAGTAGATGAAAGTGGTTGGTGCCAGCGATGTTGCGGGTGCCGCCGGCGCCGGCGCCGCATTTGTCCAGCGCCGCGTGCATCGCGGCCAGCACGTCCGGATGCTGGCCCATGCCAAGATAATCGTTCGAGCACCAGACGGTGACCGGGCGCTCGCCGCGGAGCGCGTGCTGATTGGCAATCGGGAAGGCGCCCGCGACGCGTTCCAGATCGGCGAAGACGCGGTAGTTGCCTTCCCGATGCAACGTGTCCAACTGGCCGCGGAAGAATGCTTCGTAATTCATGACGCCCCCGTTTGCTTTCGTTTCGTGTTTATGCAGCAAGCTTTCCGGCGCAGGCGATGAACTCCGCCCGCAGTGCCGGTTCGTTGAGATCGCGGCCGATCACCACGACACGCGCCGTCTCGCCGCCGCCGGCGGCAAAGGCGGTCATGCTGGCACGGCCGCCCGCCACGTCAAAATGCAGCCAGCCGCGGCCGGAGCGGGTGAGGCCTTTTACGCGCGCGATGTCCCCCAGGCGGCCATGCGCGATTTTTTCCAGCAGGGCCTGCAGCGCCTCCGGTTCAGACGGGTGTTCCAGCTGCATGTTCCAGGAGGTGAAGCCGAGCGTGTCGGCGGCGTGGTCGTGGTTGTGTTCGTCATGCTGGCGCGACTCATCGTCATGGTCGTGATGATGTTCGTGGCCGTGCGCGGCGTGATCATGGTCATGCACCAGCGCCAGCCGGGGCAAGGGCAGCGGCTCGGCGTCGATATGGCCGTAGCGGGCGGTAACGATGGCAACCGCCGGGTTCAGCCGGCGCAGCGTCTCCGCCACCGCCATGCGCTCCGCGGGGGAGACCAGATCGGCCTTGTTGATCACCAGCGTCGCCGCCAGCCGCGCCTGCGCGGCGAAATGCGCCGGCAGCGTCGCATAATCGGCGAGGAACGCGCCGGCGTCGATCACCGTGGTGACGGCGAGGGATTTGACGAAGGGTTGCAGCGCCGGACGTTGCATGACGCCGATCAGCGAAGCGATGTCGGCCACGCCGGAGGGCTCGATCAGCACGCGGTCCGGGGTCCAGCGCGCCACGGTATCTTCCAGCTGGCGCGCCAGGTCGTCGCGCAGAGAACAGCAGATGCAGCCGTTCGGCAGTTCCACCACGTCCGCGCCTTGATTGTCGAGCAACGAGCCGTCGATGCCGACGGAGCTGAAGTCGTTGACCAGCACCACGGTTTTGCCGGAGATTTTCTGGTCGGCGGCGGCGAGTTCCGCAAGGCGCCGGCGCATGAAGGTGGTTTTGCCGGCGCCGAGGAAGCCGGCGACGATTTCCACTTCGAACGCCTTGGTCGGTTTGCGGGAAGCGAGGCCCCATTGCCAGAGTTTGCCGGCCGGCAGCGGGATGACCAGAAACCAATGCTCCAGGATCGCCAGCGCCATCATGACGCCGATGAAGGTCTCGCCGGAGCGGGTGAAGGCCGTTTTGGCGTGGATCGCGTGTTCGAACATCAGCGTCGCGATCACCATCGAGATCGTTATGGAGAACGGGAAGAACAGGTTCATCGGCTTCGATTTGAGGAAGCTCTTCAGGAAGGTGAGGTGTTCCGGCAGGAACTCCTCGTTCAGGTTCCGCACGCCGAAGAACACGTTGAGCTTGGCACTCTGATGCATCCACCACAGTACCATGAAGGTCCACATGCCGATCTGGTTCGGCTGGTGCCAGGTCAGCGCGACGATCACGATGGCGGAGCCGATGATCGCGAGTTCGTGGTACAGGCTGGTCTGCACCGCGTGGACGAAATGCGCCCAGCCGCTGCAGCCTTCCGGGCAGGAGGCTTTGCGCGGCCCGGTGACGTAGCCCATGTAAAAGCTGATCTCCTGCCAGCCCCAGGCGAACAGGCCGAAGAAAAACGCCTCGTAGGCGGAGGCAATGCTGGTGTGGTGCGCGGTCGCGGCGATGCCCCAGAGGCAGCCAAGCGAAACGACGGTGGCGCCGGCCAGGCTGTAGCGAAAGGTTTTGCGCGGCAAGTTGTCCAGGTAAATGATCGCGCCGGTGCTGAACCACCAGACGAACAGCGCGAAGATGCCGGGGAGAATGTAAGCGGACATACAGGCGTTCCTTACCAGCTAGGCGCCAGCCGCACGTCCTGCGGCAAAGCATGGATTTTCGGACGGAGGAGAAACAGCCGCCCGAAAGTCAGCGCGGCACGCGCTTGCAAAGCCAGAACGCGCGGTTTGGCGAAGACGCCGCCTTTGGCTTTCACTTCCGCCATCTGCCGGGCGATCGCCAGGAAATTTTCCATGCCGGCCCGGAACACGGGACTATCCAGGTCGAGGCTGACCGGGAAGGTCTGCTTCGCGATTTCCGTGGTGATGCGGAACACCTGATAATCATAGGCCGTGATGTCGAGGCCAAGAGCGGCGTGAAATACCGGGCGGGCATGGTCGCGCACATACATCGTCGCAAACACCGCGAGCAGGAAAAACCTGATCCAGAGCTTGTTGATGCCGGTCAGCATCCAGGGGTTGGCGCGCATCAGCAGCGCGAAAGCCTCGCCGTGGCGGAACTCGTCATTGCACCACTCGCGGAACCATTTGAAGATTGGGTGGATGCGGCGGTCCGGATGGCGCTCCAGCTGCCGGTAGATGGAAATGTAGCGCGCGTAGCCGATCTTCTCCGACAGATAGGTCGCGTAGAAGATGAATTTCGGCTGGAAGAAATGGTACTTTTTCGCGCGGGTCAGGAAGCCGAGATCGACCTTCATGTTGAAGTCTCGCAGCGTGTCGTTGATGAAGCCGGCGTGGCGGGCTTCATCGCGGCTCATATAGCCGAACAAGGCTTTCAGGTCCGGGTTGCTGACGCGCTTGCGGATTTCCGCGTACAGCACGCAGCCGGAAAACTCCGCGGTGACGGAGCTGACCAGAAAATCCAGCAGCTCGGCACGCAGATCATCGGGCAGGGCGTCGAGGTCTACGTCAAAATCCGCGTTGCGGATGAAATGGCCCTTGTTCGGGTCGGCCTTGAATTCCGCCAGCAGCGCGTCCCATTTCTCCCGCACGCCGGAGACGTCCACCTTATCCAGCGCCGCGAAATCCGTAGTGTAGAAACGCGGGCTCAGCACCGTGTTGGTCTGGGCGAGCTTGGTCTGCTGGTTGGGTGCGGCTTCGGTCATGCGCTAGCCTTTCGGGCTCGGAGCATCGGCGATCGGCTGAAACCCGACCTCGTAAAGCTCATTTATTTGAAAGATGGATGAAAATCTGGTCCACAGACCGGCCAGAGCGCCGGCGCGCCGCAACGTCGCCTTGCGCGTGCCGCCGAGTTTTTCACCGAAAGCGATATTGTCGGGCGCATCGTGCACTATGATGATGTCGCCAGGAAAAATATCCACATCCTGTGGCACCGCATGCGCGTGGAAGCTGTCCTGCGTTTGTTCAATGTCGAGCAGGCAGATTAGATCAATCTCGCGGTTCATGACCCTGCTGGCCCTTTCTCGGCCTGGGCGGCGGCCAGCAGGCTCGCAAACTCGGCGGTGTTGGACGGGCCGAACGCCAGTAATTCCAATTGCTGGCCGGTCGCGGTGTCGGTGAGCTCCAATCTTCCGCCCTGCAATTCGTCCAGGCGGAACGGCTTTTCCGGTCCCAGATTGTCCCGCTGCCGGCCAACGACGAGCAGCCGCAAGGTCATGCGCAGAAAGCCGTCGTCGCGCGCGGCGATCCGCGCGATCGTGTTGCCCGTGGCAGCGTCACGCACGCCGACGCCGCCATCGGGCAGATCAGTGAAGGTGAGGCTGGCACTGGCGACAACCGGCGGCAGCTGTTGCGATTTGGCGAAACCGGTCAAGCGGGACAGTGCCGAGCCGGCGAGCACCAGGCTCAGCACCAGAATGGTGACGGCCAGGGGAAGACGCGAAAACGGCGTGGCGGCGGTGGCGTTCATGCCGCCTGGGCCTCGGCGATCTCGCTGTCCGCTTCGGCCTCGGAAGCGGTGAGGGAGTTAACCACGACATGTTCGCCACGCTTCAGGCTGGCGCGAATTGCGTCAGCCAGCGTGCGGGCAACAGCTTCTGGTTCGGCCAGGCAACGCAGGACCGGTTGGTTGCCGCCCTTGGCCGAGCGGACATGCGGCCAGAGCAGCAGGTAAGCGATCCGCGCCTCCGGCGCCACGCGCAACGCGATGTCGCCGGTGCCGTTCGCGTTCAGCCGCAGATCCGCCGCCTCGATGCGGCTGAACGGCAGGTTCAGCGATTTCGGTAGCGCCATGCCGTAGGTGATCACGACGCGGCGGCCGGTGATGGTGTAAGTGGTGGTGCGGGAGATCAGCCAGGAGAACAAGCTGAACAACGCGATGGCGGCGGCCGCCAGCAGCACGCTGGAGACGCCGGAATTAAGCGCGTACAAGGTTGAATGCCCCGCGGCCCGGGAACCGCCAACGCGCCAGATGATGAGGGCGGCGAAATACACTCCGACCAAACGCGCGCGGAACACGTAGCGATCGAGCGCCAGGACGCCGGGCTTGCCTTGCCACAGAATTTCCTCGCCGGCCGGCAGCTTGCCCGGCAGGCCCTGGATGGGTTTCCCCTTGAAGCGGCTCATATCAGTGGCCCCAGGCGCGATGGCAAAGCGTAGAGCTGGCCGCTGGCGAAGTAGGCCTGGATGCGGTCTTCCTCGCGTGCCGTGACGACATCCGGGTTCGCCGGCACCGGCGCGGTCGCGAACTGCGCGGCGGTGACGCAGCGCACCTTCACGCTGCCGCCGCGCGCCGCCACCCTGACGCGCACAAGCTGCATCGGCACCAGTACGTGCCGCGTCGCGGGGTCTGGCAGCGCGACTTCGAGATACATTGGCTGCGCCTCCGATTGGTCGAACCACAGATCGCTTACAACGCCGGCCACCAGACCATCCGCCGCGATCACGTTCATGCCGCGAGGGTCCGGATCTTCCTCGGCGATCCAGTGTTCCGGCGCAAGGCGCATGGGGATCTGGCGGTTTTCGCCCTCATAGGTCTTTTCCGGCACGTCAAGTCGCTGCGCGTAGGAGGCCGGGCCAATGGCATCGAGCATCGGGTCGCCCAGCGGCTCGATCGGCGCGCCATCCCACGGGGCGGAGTTCCGGGCGTTCAACACCTCGAGCGGCTCGTTGTGCGGCGCGGACCGTGTGGTGCCGTCACGCAAGATAAACGTCTTCGGCTTTGGCATCGGCAAGAAGCCTTCTGGCCGCACGCCGGGCTGGTTGGTAACAAGGGGGAAGCCTTCGCGCTTGCTCTCCAGGATCAGATAGATGACGAGTCCGGCAAAGAACAGCCAGAACGCGTAAAGCGTCAGCTGAGCGATATCGATGTAGTTGGTAATGGCGCCTGCGATGTGCATATCGACCTCTTATACTTTTATGGCCGGCCCAACTGGGGACAGATTGTCCCGCATCCGCCCGCGCACCAAAGGGCCAAGTGCGACGAGGGTAACGAAAACCAAGGCGATTTCCAGCGTGTAGACCGCGTCGTAACCGGCGACGGCGCTGCCGGTGAAGGTGCCGACACTGTCACGCAGAATGCCGCCCAGCGCGATCGCGGAACCCGCGGCAACCGCCTGAACCGAACCCCAGGCGCCGAGCGCCAGGCCCGCCATGCCATCGACCGCGCGCGCCATCGCATCCGACAGCGTGCCGACCAGAAACAGCCCGTTGGCCATGCCGACCATGAACACCCCGATCGCGAACATCGGCGGCGCGCCCAAAGGTGCGGAAAGCACCACGGCGACAAAGGCGAACAGCGCGACCAGCAAGCCCGTTGCGGCGAGGCGAAACGGGTCGGCGCCATTGCTCAGGCGGCGCCTGGCGAAGGCCAGACCGGTCAGCCCGCCGCCGGCGAGCGCCGCGGTGAGGGACGTCGTCTGGCCGACCGTGAGATGCAGGATCTGGCCGCCGTAAGGCTCCAGCAGGATGTCCTGCATCGAGAGCGCCATGGTGCCCAAGCCGATGGTGACCAGCCGGCGCGTGGATTGCGACTGCGCGCGAAAGCCGCGCCAGGCTGCCGTCAGGTCCAGCTGTGCCGCCGGCGCGGCGCTGGGCGCGCGGCGCGGCTCCTGTTTCCACATCCCGTAGCCGTTGACGAACAGCACCAGCACCGCGGAACCTTGGACCACCTGCACCAGCCGCAACTCGCTGAAGTGGCGCAGCAACGCGCCGTAGCCGAGCGCGCCGATGCAGATGCCGAGCAGCAGCATCACGCACAGCATGCCGACGACGCGGGGGCGGGACTTCTCCGGCGCGATATCGGTCGCCAGCGCCAGGCCCGCGGTCTGTACCGTGTGCATGCCGGCCCCGACCAGCAGGAAGGCCAGCGCCGCCGCGATCGGGCCGACGAAATGCGGCGCGTGGCTGTCGCCGGACAGGACGATGAGGGCGAACGGCATGATCGCCAAGCCGCCCCACTGCATCATCGTGCCGAACCACAGGTAAGGCAGGCGCTTCCAGCCGAAAGAGGAGCGATGCTGGTCCGATTTGAAGCCGATCACGGCGCGCGCCGGCGCGGCGACCAGCGGCAGCGAGATCATCACCGAAACCAGCCAGGCCGGCAGGTGCAATTCCACGATCATCACGCGGTTGAGCGTGCCGAGGATCAGGGCCGCGGTGAGGCCGACGGAAAGTTGGAACAGCGCCAGCCGCACGAGCCGGGGCAGCGACAGCTCCGCGGTGATGACATCCGCGAACGGCAACATGCCCTTGCCCAGTCTGCGCCAGAACGCGTTGATCTTGCCGGTCGGGTTGAGCAGCTTGCTGGTGTCTAGCATTTCGTCACCTCCAGCGCGTGGGAAATGTAGAAGCCGGAGGACACCCTGGCGTCGCGGCCGGCGCGCCAGCCAGAGAACCCGGGCCGGCTGGCGATCGCCCGGCGCAAGGTCTTTTCGCTTTGCGGCTCGATCGCGGGGGAACGGTCGCCGCGCGGAAACAGCCGGCCGATGCCGAGCATGGCGCCGAGCAAGGCGGTGCGCGGCGCGAAGGTGAACATCAGCGCGCGGTCGGTGCGCGCGGCGAGCTGTTCCAGCGCCGCGCAAGCGTCGGCGGCGCGGTAGTGGATGATGGAGTCCATGCACACCACGTAGTCGAAGCGGCCGAGCTTTGGGTCCAGCATGTCGCCGGAATGAAAGGTGATGCGGTTGGCTTCCGGCGCGCCGGCGATACGTTGTTGCGCCAAAGCAACAAGCTGCGGCGAAAGGTCGATGGCGGTCACCGAGGCACCCCGTGCCGCCGCGGCCAGAGCGAGCGCGCCGGTGCCGCAGCCGGCGTCCAGCAGTCGCATGCCGGTCAGGTCCGCCGGCAGCCAGGACAACAGGTTGTCGCGCATCGCATCGCGCCCGGCGCGCACCGTGGCGCGGATGCGGCCGACCGGCGCGGTGGAGGTTAGCCGCGCCCAGGCGGCGACGGCGGTGCGATCGAAATAGGTTTCGATCTGGCCGCGCCGCTGCTCATAGGTCGCGCTGCTCATCATTCGAACCCCAGAAGGTCGAAGATTTCACGATCTTTCAGCGGCACCGCGGTGATCGGCGCGACGCCGGCCCAAAGCGATTCGGCGAGGCCAATGTAGTCGGCCTGCACCGCGCGCAAGGCGGGGGAGTCCTCCATCTCGAACAGCACGGACTTTTTCAGCCGGCTCTGGCGGATGATGTCGAGGTCGGGAAAGCGCGCCAAAGTGGAAAGCCCGGTGGCGGCGTTGTATTTGTCGAGCTGGTCGGTGGCGGCGGAGCGGTTGGCGATCACGCCGCCCAGCCGCACCGCGTAGTTTTTGGCTTTCGCGGCGATCGCGGCGACGATGCGGTTCATCGCGAAGATCGAGTCGAAATCGTTGGCGGTGATGATCACGGCGCGCTCGGCGTGCTGCAGGGGCGCCGCGAAGCCGCCGCACACCACGTCGCCCAGCACGTCGAAAATCACCACGTCGGAGTCTTCGAGCAGATGATGCTCTTTCAGAAGCTTCACGGTTTGGCCGACGACGTAGCCGCCGCAGCCGGTGCCCGCGGGCGGGCCGCCGGCTTCCACACACATCACGCCGCCATAGCCTTCATAGACAAAATCTTCGACGCGCAGTTCCTCGGGATGAAAATCCACCGCTTCCAGCGCGTCGATCACGGTGGGGACCAGGCGTTTGGTCAGCGTGAAGGTGGAGTCGTGCTTCGGATCACAGCCGATCTGCAGCACGCGCTTGCCGATTTTCGAAAACGCCGCGGACAGATTGGATGAGGTTGTGCTCTTGCCGATGCCGCCTTTGCCGTACACGGCAAAAACTTTCGCGCCGCCTATTTGCAAGGCCGGGTCGAGTGCCACCTGCACGCTGCCGTCGCCGTCTCCGCAAGAGGTCGCGCAGCTGGAGCCTTGCAGTTTTGCCACCAGCTTGGCTTCGTCGACGATCCGGTTCATGCCGCGTCTCCACTGAAATAGGCTTTGGCGTCGTACAGCGTGTCGAGCTTGATGACGGGCAGGTTATTCTGCGCCGCGAAGCGTTCCGTGTTGCGCCGGGCTTTGCCGCGCACGAAGAACGGGATTTTGCGCAGCTCGCGTTCGGCCTCGGCGTCCCAGATGGTGCCGAGCACCACGTTCGCCAGCGGCGGCGCGGCTTGGCTGTCGAGATGGGACGGCGCCGCTTCGCCATGGAACTCGAAGTCTTCGCGGAACATGCCGAGCAGGTGTTCTTCCAGGCCCATCATCAGCGGATGCGTCAGCGTGTCGAACAGCACGTTCGCACCCTCGAACCCCATGAACGGGCTGTAGCGTGCGGGGAAGTCCTGCACGTGGACAGGCGCCGAGATCACCGCGCAGGGGATGCCGAGGCGTTTGGCGATGTGGCGCTCCATCTGCGTGCCGAGCACGAGGGCAGGGTTGCTGGCCTTGATCGCGGCTTCCACGTCGAGATAATCATCGGTGATCAGCGCCTCGATGCCGTAGGTTTTCGCGGCGGCGCGGACCTCGCGGGCGAATTCGCGGGAGTAGGTGCCGAGGCCGACAACCTTGTAGCCCAGCTCTTCGGTGGCAAGGCGGGCGAGCGCGACGGCGTGGGTCGCGTCGCCGAAAATGAACACCGGTTTCGCGGTGAGGTAGGTCGAGTCGATGGAGCGCGAATACCAGGCGAGGCGGGAGGTTTCCGTGGCCAGGAATTTGGTGGCGTCGATGCCGGCGAGCGCGGCGACGGCGGCGACAAAATCCTTCGTGGCGCCGAGGCCGATGGGCGCGATGTTGACGTATTTCTGGCCGTAGGTTTTCTCCAGCCAGAGCGCGGTGGCCAGGGCGGTTTCCGGATAGAGCACGATGTTGAAATCGGCTTCCGGCAGGCGGGACAGGTCGGCGAAGCTGGCCTCCGCCGGCGCGGTGACGTTTACGGTGACGCCGAGTTTGACCAGCAGCCGGGTGATCTCGACGACATCATCGCGATGCCGGAAGCCGAGCGCGGTTGGGCCCAGAATGTTGCAGGAGGGCGTCGCGCCTTCGGTACGTGCGGGCGCGGCCCGGCCAGCATTGGCGGCGCGCACCAAACGATAAAAGGTCTCCGACGCGCCGTAGTTTTCCTTGCGTTGATACGCGGGCAATTCGAGCGCGACCACCGGAACCGGCAGATCGAGCGCGGCCGCGAGACCGCCGGGATCGTCCTGAATCAGTTCGGCGGTGCAGGAGGCGCCGACCAGCATTGCGTCCGGCTTGAACCGCGCATAGGCTTCGGCGACCGCGTTCTTGAACAAGGTCGCGGTGTCGCCGCCGAGATCGCGGGCCTGGAACGTGGTGTAGGTAACCGGCGGCCGCGCGTCGCGCCGTTCGATCATCGTGAACAGCAGGTCGGCGTAGGTGTCGCCCTGCGGCGCGTGCAGCACGTAATGCACGCCGCGCATGCCGGTCGCGATCCGCATGGCGCCGATATGCGGCGGGCCTTCATAGGTCCAGAGCGAGAGCTGCATTCTCTTAAACCTTCAGCACGGCGCGGCGCCGCAGCGGCCGGGCGAATAATTCGGCGAGATCGGCGGCCTGGTCGAAGCCCTGAACCGGCGTGAACACCAGCTCGATCGACCATTTAGTGGTGAAGCCCTCGGCCTCCAGCGGATTGGCCAAGCCCATGCCGCACACCACGATGTCCGGCGCGAGATCGCGACACCGGTCGAGCTGCCGCTCCACATCCTGGCCTTCGGACAGGAAGGTGCCGGCGGGCAGCATGTCCAGCTCTTCCGCGAGCAGTTCGCGGTGCAGGAAGGGCGTGCCGACTTCGGTAAGCTCCATGCCAAGTTCGCGCGACAGGAAGCGTGCCAGGGGGATTTCCAGCTGCGAATCGGGAAAGAAGAAAATCCTCTTGCCGCGCAGGAGTGCCTGCTGCCGTGCCAGAGAGTCACGGGCGCGAGCGGCCGGTCCGGCGAGAACTTCAGCGACTTTTTCAGCCGGGATGCCGAACGCCAAGGCGGCGGCGGCGAACCATTCCGTTGTACCCTCGACGCCCAGCGGGAACGGCGCCGCGATGCGCGTCGCCCCCCGCCGCTCCAGCGCCAAAGCCGTGTTGGCGAGAAACGGCTGCGCCAGCAAAAATTTGACGGACGGCCCCACCGGCGGCAAATCGGCTGCCTGCCGGGGCGGCAGGAACGTGACGTTGGCAATCCCGAGGGCGGCGAACAGCCGGCGAAATTGATCCTCCACGACTTCCGCAACCGTGCCTACCACCATCAACCCGGGCTGATCGGCCGCGGCAGCGGGGAGCACCGGGACCAGCGAGGCGAGGCAGGCGTCCTCGCCTTCGGTGAAGGTCGTCTCGATGCCGCTGCCGGAGTAGGACAGCACCCGCAAATTCGGCGCCAATTGCCGGTTCAGCCGGATGGCGGCGCGTGAGAGGTCGAGCTTGATCACTTCGGAGGGGCAGGAGCCGACCAGGAATAGAAGCTTGATCTCCGGGCGGCGTTCGATCAGCCGGGTGACCACCCGGTCCAGCTCGTCATTGGCGTCGGCGATACCGGCGAGGTCGCGCTCATCGATAATGGCGGTGGCAAAGCGCGGCTCCGCGAAAATCATCACGCCAGCGGCCGATTGCAGCAGATGGGCGCAGGTGCGGGAGCCGACGACCAGGAAGAACGCGTCCTGGATCCGCCGGTGCAGCCAGACGATGCCGGTAAGACCGCAAAACACTTCGCGCTGACCACGCTCGCGCAGCACCGGGGCGGTTGAGCAGCCAACGTCCGCGGCGCGGGAGGGCGTCAAATCGTTCAACCGAATTGTCCGACGACGGGGGCGGGAACCTTTTCCAGCCGCGCGGCACGGAGTTTCATCAGAAACTGCCCGGCGTTGATGACGTAGCTGACATAGGCGGCGAGCGCGATCAGCATCTGGGTGCGGGGGCTGGCGCTGTCGGTGATCAGTACGACCACGTAGAAGCTGTGCAAGCCGATCACCAGGAAGCTGAAAACATCTTCCCAGAAGAACGCGGGGGCAAACAGGTACTGGCCGAAAACATCGTGCTCCCAGATCGCGCCAGTTACCATGATGAGGATCAGGAAGCCGGTTTTGACCAGCACGGAGTCCGTCGCCCACTGCAGCCCGTGCCCTGACAGAAGATAATGCACGACCAACGTCAGGCTGACGATGAACGCCAGAAATTGTATGGGCGCCAGTATCCCCTGCACCAGCGTCCAGGGCGACGCGTCCCGCCGGAGACGCTCCACGGGACTGTACAGGTAAGGCGGCCGGGCCTTCTTTATTGCTGGTAAATGCTGTAGCGGACCATGGGCGTGGCCGATCCAGGGGCAGCAGTCGATAGAAGCCACCCAACGATCAAACATTCTAGTAAACATTGCTTGACACGCCTTTATCCTGAACGCTCCGTGGCGTCGTGACACAACCCAAAAACCTTGATTGGCCGGATGAACAGAGCTTTTCGTACGGAAATCTTGGGTAGATCTGCCGCTGCATCCCGATTTACTCCCGACAAGCTTCCATCAAGCCTACCATCGTTCCAACTGGTGTCAAGTTTTTTGTACGTCAATAAAAGTTGACAGCCAGGAACGAATGCCACATTGTCGGACCTGAAACAGGGGAACCCAGATGGATATCTCGTTTCGTTCTTCAGACCGTGGCGACGTGATCAGCTGGGATCACGTGACAGCCATGGCGTTTGAACAGTCTCCGCCGGCCGCTCGAACCAGAAGCGGCGGCGAGGTAAGTCAGAACAAGGCAGCCCGGGAAAAGCCGGACTCATGGGAGGCTCTGCTGGCCACCATGATCAAGACCGAGATTCTGCCGCGGCTGATTTCGGCCCGAACAAGGGGGCCTGAAAATGCTGCCAAGCACGCCGAAACTGTCGCCCAGCCAGGGCTAGACGTACCCGGCTTTGTTGATCTGATCATTGCTGACGACATCGAACAGATCCGCGCGGTTGCTGATCAGGTGATCGTGCAATGCGGCGGCCGGGATGCGTTGCTGCACAGGTTGTTAACGCCGGCGGCGCGCCTTCTTGGCGAGATGTGGGATCAAGATACATGTGATCTGATGACCGTGACCCTGGGCGTGTACCGTCTCGACCAGATCATGAGGGAAACCGCTACGCCGGATCTGGATGAGGTTCTGCTGAATGGTCACGAACACAGGATTCTATTGCTGCCGGCGCCCGGTGAGCAGCATAGTTTTGGTGTCGCAATGGTCGCCGATGCGTTTCGCGAGCACGGCTGGTGCGTGCGCTCCGGCCCCGCTGTGACCCGGTCCAAATTGCTCCGGCTCGTGCGGAATGAGTGGTTCGACGTCGTGGGACTTTCGGTATCATCCGACCGTGCCATGAAAGGCCTGGCCTCTTATCTGCGGGCGATTAGAACGGCATCCTGCAACGCGCGCGTGTACCTGATGCTGGGAGGTGACGCGATCCAGCGGAATTCAGAGAGCGTTAGGTTTCTGGGCGCCAATGCGACGGCGGCGGACGCCATCGAGGCGGTCGCCAAGGTCGAGTTATTGTTTCAAAGCTCCATGACGGTTCAATTAAACCAGTCTATTGAAAGGTGACGTAGGCTGGCGCCCTTATAGTTAGGGTTAGCCGTCATGGTGCTGAAAGAGTGAGTGATCATGAAGGCCTTCAAATCGCCAAGCCGGTGGCTGACGGGGATCGATGCCGACGCCGCGGCGGTGCTCATTGCCGCCGCCGCGGATATCGCTGTGATTCTGGACCAAGATGGCATCGTCCGCGACTCGGCGTTCCAGAGCGAGGCATTGGCGCTTGAGTTTACCGAGCACGACCACTGGGTGGGCAAGCCCTGGCGAGATTCAGTCACCATCGAGAGCCGGGTCAAGATCGACGAGATGCTGCGCGATGTGCATGGCAAATCGCTTCGCAATGGCCGGCAGGTAAATTACAGCGCGCAGCGCGGCGCCGATATTCCCGTGCTGTTTTCGGTGCTGCCAGTGGGTCAAAGCGGCCAGGTCATTGCGTTGGGACGCGATCTGCGGGCCTTCGCGGCGTTGCAGCAGCGTGTCGTGGACGTTCAGCAGTCGTTTGAGCGCGATCACGCCCGGATGCGCAACATCGAGACGCGCTATCGGATTCTGTTCCAGATGACGCCGGAGCCGGTGCTGATCGTCGACTCCGCCAGCCGGAAGATCGTTGAGGCCAATCCGGCGGCCCGGCAGATCCTTGGCCTCAATGGCAAAATCATCGGCCTTCATCTGAATGAACTGATCGAGCCCGCCAACGTGCCGGCGATCGAGGCGATGCTGGCGGGCGTGCAGGCTTCCGGGCGCGCCGACGACATGCCGTTTCGCCGGCTCGGCACAGAGATCGACATGAACGCCTCGGCGTTCCTGTTCCGGCAGGGCAGCACGCAGCTGGTGCTGTTGCGGCTGTCCGATGTGCGCTCATCGCAGGATCCGGCGCAGTTGCTGACCGAGAGTAAGGCGACGCTTCTCAAGCTCGTGGAGCGTGTGCCGGACGGGTTCGTGGTGACCGATCACGACGGGCTGATTATCGCCACGAACGACGCCTTCCTGGAAATGGCGCAACTTCATAATGACAGTCAGGCGAGGGGCCAGTCGCTGGATCGATGGCTGGGGCGCGCCGGCATCGACCTTGGCGTTTTGCTGAACAATCTTCGGCAATATGGTACCGTCCGACTGTTTTCCACGATCTTGCGGGATGAATTCGGCGCGGAGGCCAACGTGGAAATCTCGGCGGGCGCGGTCATGAACAGCGGCGAGCCGAGTTATGGTTTCGCCATTCGCGTGATCAATCAAAGGGTCATGGCGCAGCCGGCGTCGCAACAGCGGACGTTTCCAAAGTCGCTCGAGCAAATTATTGAGCTGATCGGGCGTGTGTCTCTGAAAGATCTTGTGCGGGAGGCAACCGATGTGATCGAGCGGCTGAGTATCGAGGCCGCGCTGACGATGACGGGCGACAATCGCGCCTCCGCCGCCGAGGTTCTGGGCTTGAGCCGGCAAAGCCTGTACGTAAAAATGCGCCGGCATGGCTTATTGGAAGCGGAGACGATCGGCCTCGAGTGATGGCTTGAAAAAAGGAGACGCGGTGGAACTGGACCGGAAAATGGCTCAGACGATCAACGAATTTAGCGGGCCGGCGTTACGTGTTCCGGCGCTGCGGACGTGCCTGGAGCTGCTGAAGCCTGTTACTTGGTTTGCGCCGATCTGGGCATTTTTCTGCGGCGTGGTTTCCTCGGGACAGCTACTGGCCGCGCACTGGCTGGTGATCCTGATGGGCCTGTTGCTGGCCGGACCTATGGTTTGCGGCACCAGCCAGGCGGTGAACGACTGGTTCGACCGCCATGTCGACGCGATCAACGAACCGGGCCGCCCGATCCCGTCCGGCCGGATGCCGGGGCGCTGGGGGCTGTATATCGGCCTCGGCTGGACCGGTGTTTCGCTCGTGCTCGCCTCGGGACTTGGCCGGTGGGGTTTCGCCGCCGCTGTCATGGCGCTGTTTCTGGCCTGGGCGTACAGCGCGCCGCCTTTGCGGTTGAAACGCAACGGCTGGTGGGGCAATTCCGCGGTTGCGATCTGCTATGAGGGCCTGCCCTGGTTTACCGGCGCCGCGATCATGACGAACGCGCTACCCAGCGAAGGGATCATCATCACCGCGCTGCTGTACAGCGTCGGCGCGCACGGCATTATGACGTTGAACGATTTCAAGTCGATCGAGGGCGACCGCGCCATCGGCATTAACTCTCTACCGGTTCTGCTCGGCGTGCGCGGCGCGGGCCTGATGGCGTGCGTCGCAATGCTGCTGCCGCAATTCGGCGTGATTGGCGCCATGCTGGGGTGGCATCATCGTTACGCCGCCCTGGCCGTGTTTGGTCTGGTCGTGGCGCAAACCCTGTTGATGCGCCGCCTGTTGGAGAAACCGCGTGAGCGCGCACCATGGTATAATTCGACTGGCACAACACTCTATGTCATCGGCATGCTGATCTGCGCCTTCGCACTAGCTGCCGGCGCCAGGGTTTGACGGGATTTTTACATCATTGGGCACCTACGATCATCGCCGCGGGGTCGGCTGCCGCTGTCGCCTTCGCGGGGCAAATTTTTACCGATATCGGGCCGTGGTACCGGAATTTGCGCAAGCCCCCCTGGCAGCCGCCGGACTGGCTGTTTGGCCCGGCTTGGACGATTATCTTTATCTGCGCGGCGATTGCCGGCGTGGTCGGCTGGCACGCCATGCCGAACAGCGCGGCCACCGCGGTGCTTCTCTCTCTGTTCGCGATAAACGGCGTGTTGAACGTGCTTTGGAGCGTGTTCTTTTTTGCGATGAAACGGCCTGATTTCGCTATGCGCGAGGTTGGTTTCCTATGGCTCTCGATCGCGGCGCTGATGGTGGTGCTCGCGATCTATACTGGTTTGGCCTGGCTTTATTTGCTGCCCTATTTGCTCTGGGTCAGTTTCGCGTCCTTTCTCAACTATACGATCGTGCGGCTCAACGCGCCGTTTGAACAGGCTGGATAAATGGTTTTTCCCTTCACCGCGATTGTTGGCCAGGATGACATGGCGCTGGCCCTGGTGGTCGCGGCGATTGAGCCGCGGCTGGCGGGGGTGCTAGTGTTCGGCGATCGCGGCACCGGCAAATCCACCGCCGTGCGGGCCCTGGCGGCCTTGCTGCCGGATATGGCGGTGGTCACGGGCTGCGCCTTTGGTTGCGACCCCGGCGATGCAGGCGCGCTCTGTGAGTCGTGCCGGGAGCGTCATGCCATCGGCAAGTTGCCGGTGAGCCGCGCCGCGGTTCCGGTGGTCGATCTGCCGCTGGGCGCGACCGAAGACCGGGTCGTCGGCGCGCTGAATCTGGAACGGGCGCTGGCCGACGGGGTGAAGCAGTTTGAACCGGGGCTGCTGGCGCGCGCGCATCGCGGGTTCTTGTACATTGACGAGGTCAATCTGCTGGAAGACCATATCGTCGATCTGCTGCTCGACGTCGCGGCGTCCGGTGAGAACGTGGTGGAGCGGGAGGGTTTGAGTCTGCGCCACCCGGCGCGCTTCGTGCTGATCGGCAGCGGCAACCCGGAAGAAGGCGAACTGCGCCCGCAGTTGCTTGACCGGTTCGGCCTGTGCATCGAGGTGCGGACCCCGACGGAGATTAACGCAAGGATTGAGGTGGTCCGCCGCCGCGATGATTACGATCGAGATCCGGCGGGTTTCACAAAACGTTATGCGGCGGCGGAAAAATTGCTGCGCAAGAGGATCGTGGCGGCGCGGCAGAGGCTGCCGGAGATTGCGGTGGCGGATGAGGTGCTGCGCCAGGCGGCGCAGATCTGCATCGCGCTTGGCACGGACGGCCTGCGCGGCGAGTTGACCTTGCTGCGCGCGGCGCGCGCTCTGGCAGCGTTCGAGGGCGCGGAAGCGGTTGATGCCACGCATCTGCGGCGGATGACGCCATCGGCGCTGCGGCACCGGCTGCGCCGCGATCCGCTGGATGACAGCCTGGCCGGCACGCGGGTGGAGCGCGTGGTCGCGGAGGTGTTCGGCGCGTGAGCCCGTTCGATCCGAACTGGAACGCGGAACGGCCGGCACCGGCCAACGTGTACACGGACGCAGTCTGGGCGGCGGCGCTGCTGGCGGTCGATCCGGCGGGGCTCGGCGGGATGCAGCTGAGGTGTTGGAACGGGCCGCTGCGGGACATGTATGTCGGGCACGCAACGGGACTGTTTCCCGCGGATGCGCGGGTGCGGAAGGTGCCGCTGCACGTGACCGATGATCGGCTGTTTGGCGGCCTTGATCTGACGGCGACGCTGCAGGCTGGCCGGCCCGTGGTAGCGCGGGGATTGCTCGCGGATGTGCAAGGCGGGGTGGTGCTGCTGGCGATGGCGGAGCGCATCGCCGCCGGCATGGCGGCAAAACTGGCCGCCGTGATTGAGCGCGGCGGCGGTTTTGCGGTGCTGGCGCTGGATGAAGGCAACGAAGACGAGTCGCCGCCGGCGGTTCTGCTGGAGCGGCTCGCTTTCACGGTGGCGTCGTTGCCCGGCGGCCATGAGCCATGGCCGAGCCGGGAGAAGATCGCGGCGGCGCGCGCCATGCTGGTTGAGGTGAACGTGCCGGATGAGACGATCGGCCAGCTTTGCGCCGCCGCCGCGGCGCTTGGCGTGGGGTCAATCAGAGCCGCGCTGTTCGCCGTGCGGGCGGCACGGGCGGCGGCCTGCTTGCGTGGCGGCGCGCGCATTGAGCCAGATGATATCGCACTAGCGGCGCGGCTGGTGCTGGTGCCGCGCGCGACGCAAAGCCCGGCGTCTCCGCCGCCGCCAGAGCCCGAAAAGGAACAAGACGAGGCGCAAGACCGGGCGGAGGATGAGGCGGAGCAAGGTGAAGGTGAGGTGCCCGAGGACATGGTGGCGGAGGCGGTGCAGCCGGTGCTGCCGCCGGCGCTGCTCGCCATGCTGGCCGCTGGCAATGGGCAGCGGCGGCTGCGGCGGGGCGCTGGCACGGATGGCGATCTGGTCAGCCTGAAGCGTGGCCGGCCAGCCGGGTCGCGGCGCGGTTCCTTGGACGGCGAGGCCAGACTCGATCTGATCGAAACGCTGCGCGCGGCCGCACCCTGGCAGGCTGTCCGCAAACGGCCGGGGTTGGATGCCCGCATCGCCGTGCGCAGCGAAGACCTGCGGATCAAGCGCTTCAAGGAGCAAGCCAAAACCATTGCGGTGTTTGCGGTCGATGCGTCCGGCTCCAGCGCAATCAATCGGCTGGCCGAAGCGAAGGGCGCGATCCAACTGCTGCTGGCGGATTGCTACGTGCGGCGGGATCAGGTGACGCTGCTGGCATTTCGCGGACGGGAGGCGACATGCCTGCTGCCGCCGACCAATGCGCTGGCGCGGGCGCGCCGAGCTTTGGCGGCGCTGCCGGGTGGCGGGCCAACGCCGCTCGCTACCGGCATCGCGGCGGCGCTGGAGATGGCGGAGAGCGAACGCCGCAAAGGCCACCGGCCGTTGCTGGTGTTGCTGACCGATGGCGGCGCGAATATTGGCCGCGATGGCAAGCCTGGCAGAGCGGCGGCGGCGGCGGATGCGCTGGCCGCGGCCAAAGCCTGCCGCACCGCCAATGTTCTTGCCTTGGTCGTCGATACCGCGACGCGGCCGCAGCCTTTTGTGTCGCAACTGGCGGCGGCGATGGGCGGACGGTATTTGGCATTACCGTATGCCGATGCGGCCGGCTTGAGCCGGGCGGTGCAGCAACAGCAGAGGACAGATGGTCGCATTGCCGCGTGATCTGCCGGCGGCCGCCGCGCCGGCGGCCCGTACGCCCGATGCCGCGGCGTCGCGGGGCGGGCTAAACTGGGCGCGCGACGGCCGGGATTGGCCGAACCGGCAATACAGCCGGTTTGTGCAGGCCGATGGAATGCAGTGGCATGTGCAGATTGCCGGGCAGGGGCCGGTGCTGTTGTTGCTGCATGGCACCGGCGCCGCCACGCATTCCTGGCGCGCCATGCTGCCTCTGCTCGCCGAGCACTTCATGGTGGTCGCGCCCGATTTGCCTGGGCACGGTTTCACCAGCCGGCCGTCCGCCGGCCAGATGTCGCTGCCCGGCATGGCGCGGGGCGTGGCGGCGTTACTGGCCAGGCTCAAAATGCAGCCCTTTGCGGTGGCCGGCCATTCCGCCGGCGCCGCGATCGCGGTGGAAATGTGTCTGAACGGACTGATCAGCCCGTCGGCGCTGATCAGTCTGAACGGCGCCTTGTTGCCGTTCGAGGGTCACGGGGCGGGCGTTTTCGCGCCCTTAGCCCGTTTGGTCGCGCGTAGCCGGCTGGTGCCGATGCTGTTCTCGCTGCACGCGGCCGATCCGAAGGTGGTCGAACGGCTGTTGGATCGCACCGGCTCCAGCATCGACGCCGACGGCGTGAAGCATTACGCGCGCCTGGCCCGCGATAGCGGCCATGCCGGCGCCGCGCTGGAGATGATGGCAAACTGGAACTTGCCCGCGCTGGCCGCGGCGTTGCCAAAGCTGCGGACGCCGCTGCTTATGGTGGTGGGGGATAATGATCGCTCGATACCGCCCGCTGACGGCGTGCGGGTGCAGCGGCTGGTGCCGGGCGCGAAGCTGATACGTTTGGCGGAGCTCGGCCATCTCGCGCATGAGGAACGGCCAGCGGAGACGGCGGCATTAATGATTGATTTCGCAAAGGCTCAGGCGGCATGAACGCGCTGCATCCAACGATAACGTCGACTGCCGGCGGCCAGAGCGATTTTCGGCCGCATGCCGTGGTGATCGGCAGCGGTTTCGGTGGTCTGGCGGCGGCTATACGGCTCGGCGCGCGGGGGTTTCGGGTAACAGTGCTGGAGCGCTTGTCCGAACCCGGCGGTCGCGCGAGCGTGTACAGGCAAGATGGTTTTGTATTCGACGCGGGGCCGACGATCATCACGGCGCCGTTTCTGTTTGAAGATTTGTGGGCGCTGGCCGGCCGCAAATTGTCCGATGACGTCGAGTTGAAGTCGGTCTCGCCGTTTTACAGCATCTGGTTCAACGACGGCTCGACCTTCGAGTGTACCGGCGATGCCCGTTTCATGCATGAACAGGTGGCGCGGTTCGCGCCGGACGACCTCGCCGGCTACGAGCGGTTCATGGCGCTCAGCGCGCGCATCTATGAAATCGGCTTCGAGCGGCTTGGCCACAAAGCCTTCGGCTCCTGGCGCGACATGCTGCGGATTTTGCCGGACCTCGTTCGCCTGTCCGGCTATCGCAGCGTAAGCGGTCTCGTGAACCAATATGTGCGGGACCCGCGGCTGCGTATCGCGCTCAGTTTTCATGCGTTGCTTGTCGGCGGCAATCCGCTGAACACCAGCGCGATCTATTGCCTCATTTTGCATCTGGAACGTAAATTTGGCGTGCATTTTCCCGTCGGCGGCACGGGGGCGCTGGTTCAGGGCATGGTTCGGCTGATCGAAGACCAGGGCAACGTGGTGCGCACCGATGCCACGGTTGAGGAAATCCTATTGCAGGGCAACAAGGCGGTGGGCGTGCGGCTGCAATCGGGCGAACGCATTCCGGCCGCGATCGTGGTGTCTAATGCTTGCGCCGGTTGGACTTATCAGCATTTGTTGCCCGGCAGGCGCCGCCGGCGGTGGTCCGAGAGGCGCCTGAAGCGGACCAAGTTCTCGATGGGCCTGTTCGTCTGGTATTTCGGCACCAGCCGCACCTTCCCAGAGGTTCCGCATCATTCGATTCTGCTGGGGCCGAGGCACGACGAATTGCTGCGCGACATTTTCGACCGGAAGATTTTGCAGGACGATTTTTCGCTTTATCTGCATCGCCCGACCGCGACGGATCCCGCTCTGGCGCCGCCGGGATGCGACGCATTTTATGTGCTCTCGCCGGTGCCGCATCTCGGCGGCAAGACCGATTGGACGGAGCATGCGGAAACCTATCGGGCCGCGATTGAAGCCAGCCTTGATAACGGCGTGCTGCCTGGCCTGAGGCAGCGCATCATCAGTTCGAAGGTCGTGACGCCGCTGGATTTTCAGGAGAACTACCTGTCCTTGCACGGCGCCGGCTTCGGCATGCAGCCGCGGCTGATGCAGAGCGCCTGGTTTAGGCCGCATAATAAATCCGAAGAGGTTGAAAATCTGTTTTTGGTCGGCGCCGGGACGCATCCTGGCGCCGGCGTGCCGGGCGTGTTGTCATCGGCGCGTGTGCTTGATGAGGTTGTGCCGAATGCCGAAACCTTTCGTTGACCCTGACGATCTCGCGGTTTGCCGCGCGCTGCTGCGCGGCGGCTCGCGCAGCTTTTTCACGGCGTCCTTGCTATTGCCCGCGCGGGTGCGCGACCCGGCGACGGCACTTTACGCCTTTTGCCGCGTGGCCGATGACGCGGTCGATCTGGGCCGTGATCCAGTGGCGGCGCTGGCTGAGCTACGGGAACGGCTGGATGCGTCTTATGCCGGCCGGCCGGCGGATTGCGCGATCGACCGCGCCTTCATGCACACGGTCGCGGCTTTCGAAATACCAAAGGCGCTGCCGTTGGCCTTAATCGAGGGACTTGCCTGGGATGCGGACGGCCGCCGTTACCAGGATTTTCCGGCGCTGCTCGATTACGCGGCGCGGGTTGCCGGCGCGGTCGGCGTGATGATGGCGATGGTGATGGGCGTGCGCGACGCCGGCAGCCTGGCCCGCGCCGCCGATCTCGGCATCGCCATGCAGCTCACCAACATCGCGCGGGATGTCGGTGAGGATGCCCGCGCCGGCCGGGTGTTTCTGCCGCTGGACTGGTTGCGGCAGGCGGACATCGACGTCGGCGAACTTCTGCATGAGCCTGGTTTCTCGGCGCCGCTTGGCGGGGTCGTGAAACGCCTGTTAAACGAAGCCGACAGCGTTTACGCGGCGGCGCGCTCAGGCCTGGCGCGGTTGCCGATGGATTGCCGGATCGGGATCAACGCGGCCCGGTTGATCTATGCCGCGATCGGCGATGACATCGCGCTGGCGGATTATGACACGATCTCGCGCCGGGCGCGCGTGCCGGCCGCGCGCAAGCTGCGCCTGGCGCTGGCGGCGACCGCCGCTTGGCGGCCGGCCAAAGCCGGTCCGGTGGCGCCGGTCCTGACCGCCAACATGTTTCTGCTGCAGGATGCCCGCGCCGATGACGTGCGGACCCCACCGCCACGCACTTTTGAAAAGCTGGTGACGATGTTCGAACGGCTGGAGCGCAGCCAGCGTCTTGCCCAGGCGCAGCCGCGGAAGAGCCTGGCTTGACCAATCATCTCGGTGTGCTGCTGGATTGGACGGTGGTGGACTTCGTCGTGCTGGGCATCGGAATCCAGCAATTCATCTCGATTAGCCGGGATTTGAAGCGGAGCAAGAAACCGCCCTCATCGCCGGGGCATCCGGAAGGGCAGCATGAGCTGAACCCATGGCGCGGCGAACCGCGTCAGCGAAAGTGACTCGTGCACGGCCAGTTGGCTTCGCCCTTCGAAACTGCTTTCGATTAAAGAACGTGAGTAAAATGGTGCGTCTTCGAGAGTTCGCGTGATCCTGACGTCATAAGCTGAGGGCGCGCGTATGGTGCGCGGCACGCGCCAGAGGGTTTGGGCCAGGTCCCGGCGCGGCGGCGGCGCGAACGCAACGGCCTGGCCATCACGGAACCGCAGCGCTAGCGTTTTTGTCGAACTGTCCCGCCGCTGCACATCGTACAGCACCTCGCCGTCCTGCGTGCGCGACCACCACCAATCGAGAAAATCCTGCGCCAGCGGCGCATCGCCCTCGTTGCTGTCCAGATAAGCCGCACCTTGCCAGGAGAGACTGGGACGCTCGAAATTTACCTCGATCCGCGACAGCGGCGAGATCGGGCGCCAGCGGTGACGGGCGGCGTCGTCCAGCGCGTAGCTTTCAGTATGTATAGCGGATGGCGTGACGTGGAGCGTGCCGCTCAACCGCCGCGGAATGGGCGCCGTGATTTCGTGGATGCGGGCGCTCAAGACGTTGCCGTCCCACTCCAGACGGCTTGGTCCAATCCGCAGCATTTCCGGCGATCTGCTGACGGATGCTCGCCGCCGCTCGGTCATCGCCCAATAGCCGCCGCGCTTGTTGTAAAGCACGACATTCATCGCGCAGTGATTCAGCGGGTCGGCCGCCGACTTGCGGTTAGCCCAGGCATAATATGGCGAAAACACGCTGCCGATGAATGCGATCAGCGTCAGCGCGTTCTGGCCGTCATCGCTGATGGCGTCGATATACCACCAGACATAGCCGCCTGCCTTTACGTCGCGGTTAAAACGCATTCTGCCGCCAATCTGCCGGAGGTTGCCGCCATCGGCAGGCCGGGGCCGGGGTGGACGCCGCCGCCTGCGAGAAACAGGCCGGGAAGCCTGGTTCGCGCACCGGGGCGCGCGAAGGAATCGCGCCAGCCGGTCAGCGCCCTGCCGTACAGACCGCCGCCGGTGGCGGGAAAACGTTGCGCCCATTGCCGTGGAGCGGTGATCTGCATCGCGTCCGGCCGCAGCCGGCAGCCCGAACGGGCCAGCTTTGCCGTGACGCGCCCGAAACATTCTTCGACATTCGGGGCACGTGCCGTACCGGCCTCAGGCTCCGCCGGCGCGTTGACCAGACAGAAGAATTGGCCCGGCCGTGGCGCGCAGAGATAGATTGTCGGGTCGGGCGGCAGCGCCTGGTGGCTGATCGCCATAAACTCCGCCGCATAATCCTCGGCAAAAAACACGTTGTGATGCGCGAGTGCCACGCCTTCTGCTCGTCCGGTGATCGCCCAGGTCAAGGCGGAGAGCGAACGTGCCGCGCCGCGCATGGTGGCGGCGACGGCGGCTTGCGCCGCCGCGCCGAACTGTCCGGCCGCGAGCGCTGCGGGATCGACGTTTGCGATCACCGCGTCGGAAGCAATCATCTCACCGTCCTGAAGACGCACGCCGCCAGCGCGGCCGTTGCGCACCAAGATCTCCGATACTTTCGCGTTGAACCGAAAGACCGCGCCATGTTTGACGGCCAAGCCCTCCAGCGCTTTCGCCAGACTGAACATCCCGCCTTTGACCCGCCAGACCCCGAGCAGCTCGGCATGAGCAACCAGCATCAGCGTGGCCGGCGCATCAAATGGCGAGGAACCGCAATAGGTCGCATATCGCGCGAAAAGTTGGCGGAGCTTGGGGTTGGTGAAGTAGTGGCCCAATTCTCTCCACAAGCTGCTGAACGGCGAGATGCCGCGCAGGCCGGTGCCGGCGTTGCGGATCAGGCCGAACAGGCCAGGCTGCTGGACCTGCATGAAGCTCGAGTCCAATGTTTCAAAAATCTGCTTTGAGCGCCGGCTGAAACGCGCGTAGCCGCGTGCGGCCTCGGCCCCGGCGAAAGCGGCGATCGCGGCTTCGTTGCGGAGGGGATCGTCGAGCAAATCAAGCTGCGATCCATCCTCCCAGAAATGCCGTGCCAGAAGTTCCAGCCGCTCCAGCGCCAGATGCTCGTCCAGCTTCGCGCCGGCCGCGGTGAAGATCTGCTCGAAGAACTGCCGCAGCGTGAACACGGTCGGTCCGGCGTCGATGCGGGCCTCCCCGACCTCGGCCTGCCAGAGCTTGCCGCCAGGAACCGCGGCGGTTTCGCACACCGTGACGCGCAGGCCGGAGACGCTGAGCAACAAGGCTGCGACAAGCCCGCCGACTCCCGCTCCAATTACGACGACGCTTCGAGGAGCCATGAGCCACTTATGATTTTCCTTGACCAAGTGTCAACTTTTATGCACTTAATTGTGACAACAAAAGTTTACACAAGGTCGGCAGATGGACACTTCCTCCCGCATCGAAAATGGCTTGAAATTGGCTTTTGCCCGCGTCCTTACGCCGCAGGCGCCGCCTTTGCTTGGCCAGGCGATGCGCCATGCGGTGTTTCCACGCGGCGCCAGAGTAAGGCCCCGGCTTTGCCTCGCAGTCGCCGCCGCCTGCGGCGATGATAGCCCGGCAACGGCGGATGCCGCGGCTTGCGCAATCGAATTGTTGCACTCTGCGTCGCTGGTGCATGACGATCTGCCATGCTTCGACAATGCGGCGGTGCGGCGCGGGCGGCCTTCGGTGCACGCGGCCTTCGGAGCGCCGCTGGCGGTGCTGGCCGGGGATGCGCTGATTGTCCTGGCGTTTCAGTTGCTCGCCTTAGGCGCCGCGGCGGTACCGGCACGGCTGGGGCCTTTGGTCATCACCGTGGCGCAGGCGGTTGGCATGCCCTCCGGTATCGCCGCTGGTCAGGCCTGGGAGAGCGAGCCGGCCGCCGAGCTTGCGGTATATCAGCGGGCAAAAACCGGCGCGCTGTTCGCCGCCGCCACAGTGGCGGGCGCCGCTGCCGCCGGGGCGGAGCCGCTGGCCTGGCGGGCGCTGGGCGAGACGCTGGGCGAAGCCTATCAGATCGCGGATGATCTGCTGGACGCCGTTGCCAATCCGGCGGAGTGCGGCAAGCCGGTCGGCCAGGATCAGGCACTGAATCGGCCGAGCGCGGTTCGGAGCTATGGCATTCAAGGCGCGCTCGATCTGCTGGAAACCATCTCGGACGCGGCGGCCGCTTCGGTGCCTGAATGCGCTGGGGCGGCGGCGCTACGCGGCCTGATCGCTCAGGAAGCCAAACGGCTGGTGCCAAAGAGCTTGAGCCGCGTCGCGGCCTGAATTTTGAGTTTTCTGCTGCGCCTGCGGGACCGCCTGGTGGCCAGTGCGCGGTTTCAACAGGCGGCTGCCCGGTTTCCGCTGACGCGGCGGGTAGCGCGGGGCCAGGCGCGTGCGCTGTTCGATCTTTGCGCGGGATTCGTTTACGCGCAGGTGCTCGTCGCTTGCGTGGAGCTTGACCTGTTTGAGACCGTCGCGGCGCGGCCGCTTTCGGGCGAGGTTCTGGCGGCGCGACTCCAAGTGCCTGAAGCCGCGATGATGACGCTGCTGAACGCCGCATGCGCGCTGCGGCTGCTCGCGCGGGCCGCCGGCGACACGTTTCGATTGGGGTCACTGGGCGCGGCGTTGCGCGGCAACCCCGGCGCTGTCGCGATGATCCGCCATCATCGCCTGTTCTATGCCGACATGGCGGACCCGGTGGCGCTGCTGCGGGGCGAGACCAGCCCGGCGCTGCGGCAGTTCTGGCCTTATCAGGGGGAAGGGCAGGCCGCGGCGTATTCCAAGCTGATGGCCGATTCGCAGCCGATGATCGCGGCAGAGGTGCTGGCGGCATATGATTTCCGGCGGCATCGTTGCCTGCTGGATATCGGCGGCGGCGATGGCAGCTTTCTAGCCGCCGTAGCGGCGCGGGCGCCCGGTTTGCGCCTACAACTTTTCGATTTGCCGGCGGTGGTGGCGCTGGCGGCGGCGCGCTTCGACTCGGCGGGGCTTTCGTCCAGAGCCTCGGCCCATGGCGGCAATTTTCACCGCGATCCACTGCCAGCGGGCGCCGACATCATAACCCTGATCCGGGTTCTGCATGATAATGACGACGAAACGGTGCTGCGGATTTTGCGGGCGGCGCGTGCCGTGCTGCCGCCCGATGGCGTGCTGCTGATCGCCGAGCCGATGGCGGGAACCACAGGCGCGCCGCGGGTCGGGGAGGCGTATTTCGGGTTCTATCTGCTCGCGATGGGCAATGGCCGCCCGCGCCGTCCGACGGAGCTGCGAAATCTCTTGCACGAAGCCGGTTTCACAACCGCGCGCGAATTGCCCGTCAGCCAGCCCATGCTGGCGCGGGTGCTGACGACACATCCGCTGTAAGTTTTTCTTGACAGAAATTTGTGTAAGGTTAAACTGACACTAACTGGGCCAGAATCTCGCCACCCAAGGAAAGCAATGAGAAGTCAGGCGATCATCTTCACGCGACCAGGACAGGTAGAACGTGACGCTCTGGCGCTCGTGGAACCGGGTCCCGCCGATGTCACCGTGGCGGTGGCGTTCAGCGGCATCAGCACGGGCACTGAGCGGCTGTTTTGGACCGGTGAGATGCCGGCATTTCCGGGCATGGGGTATCCGCTGGTCCCGGGCTACGAAGCTGTTGGCCAGATCGTGGATGCAGCTGGGGCGAATCGCCGCCGTATCGGCGACTTCGTGTTTGTGCCGGGCGCGAATTGCTTCGGCGCGGTGCGGGGCCTGTTCGGCGCCTCGGCGTCGCGACTCGTTGTTCCGGAAAGCCGCGCCTTGGCGGTCGATGCGGCGCTGGGTGAGCGGGCGACGTTGTTGGCGCTCGCCGCAACCGCCTTTCACGCCAGCGCGAACGGCGCCGCGCAACCCGATCTGATTATCGGTCATGGCACGCTCGGCCGGCTGCTGGCGCGGATCGCTGTGCTCGCGGGCGGGGCGCCAACCGTGTGGGAACATAATGAGACACGGTGCGCGGGCGCCTCAGGTTACACCGTTTGCGCGCCGGAAGCCGATCCGCGGCGCGACTACAAAACCATCTACGACGCCAGCGGCGATGCAAGCCTGCTGGACACGCTGATCGGCCGCATGGCGCCGGGCGGCGAAATCGTACTGGCCGGCTTCTATTCGAAAACGCTGAGCTTCGCCTTCGCGCCGGCCTTCATGCGGGAGGCGCGCCTGCGCATCGCCGCGCAATGGCAGCCGGCCGATCTGGTTGCGGTCAAAGCGCTGGCTGAGTCCGGCGCGCTCGATTTGCACGGACTGATTACCCACCGTTCCGGCCCGGAGGCAGCGGGCGCGGCTTACGAAACCGCCTTCGGAACGCCCGACTGCCTGAAAATGATTTTGGATTGGAGAGCTTGCTCATGAACGCATCACCCGGCCGGATTCTTCCGGACATCAGCGCCGAGTCGGCTGTGAAGCCGCCGAAGAAAACGCAGATCATCGCGATTTACGGCAAAGGCGGGATTGGCAAGAGTTTTACGCTCGCCAATTTGTCCTACATGATGGCGGAACAGGGCAAGCGCGTCCTGCTGATCGGCTGCGACCCGAAAAGCGACACCACCTCGTTGCTGTTCGGCGGTCGCAGCTGCCCGACGATCATCGAAACCTCGTCGAAGAAGAAAGCGGCTGGCGAGGCTGTGGTGATCGGCGATGTCTGCTTCAAGCGCGGCGGCGTCTTTGCGATGGAGCTAGGCGGCCCGGAGGTTGGACGCGGCTGCGGCGGGCGTGGCATCATCCACGGTTTTGAATTGCTTGATAAGCTCGGTTTCCAGGACTGGGATTTCGATTACGTGTTGCTGGATTTCCTGGGCGACGTGGTGTGCGGCGGCTTCGGCCTGCCCATCGCACGCGACCTTTGCCAGAAAGTTATCGTCGTCGCCTCGAACGATCTGCAATCGCTCTATGTGGCAAACAACGTTTGCTCGGCGGTGGATTACTTCCGCAACCTCGGCGGCAATGTCGGCGTCGCCGGCATGGTGATCAACAAGGATGACGGCACGGGCGAGGCGCAGGCGTTTTGCGACGTGGTCGGCATCCCGATCCTGGCGGCGATTCCCGCCAATGAAGACATCCGCCGCAAGAGCGCCAATTACGAAATCATCGGCACCTCGGAAAGCCAGTGGGGCAGCTTATTTGAGGAGCTTGGCCTCGCGGTCGCCGAAGCGCCGCCGACACGGCCGAAACCGCTGAGCCAGGATCAGCTGCTCGGCCTGTTCAAGGGCGACGCGGTGGGACGTGACGTGGTGCTGGACCCGGCAACCTTCGCCGATATGTGCGGGGTTGAGCATGTGGAAATTCCATCGCTCGAAGTTGTGTACGAGGGCGCTTGAGCATGGATGGCGCGATCGCTCCTGCCGCAAACGCTGAGGCCGGATGCCACGGCGGCAAAGCGACGATGATCGAAGCCGCTAAGGCGGCCGGCAAGAGCGACATGCTGGCTAAGCTGGCGGCGGATTACCCGCAGGGGCCGCATGACCAGCCGCAATCCATGTGCCCAGCGTTCGGCTCGCTGCGCGTGGGTTTGCGGATGCGGCGTGTGGCCACCATTCTTTCCGGCTCCGCGTGCTGCGTATACGGGCTCACTTTTACGTCGCACTTCTACGGTGCACGCCGAAGCGTGGGCTATGTACCGTTCGACTCCGAGACGCTGGTCACCGGGCAATTGTTCGAGGACATCCGCAAAGCGGTGCGGGAGACGGCGCGTCCAGCGGATTACGACGCGGTGGTGGTGATAAATCTGTGCGTGCCGACCGCTTCCGGCGTGCCGCTGGATTTGCTGCCGAAAGAGATCGACGGCGTGCGCATCATCGGCATCGACGTGCCGGGATTTGGCGTGCCGACCCATGCGGAGGCCAAGGACGTGCTGGCCGGCGCGATGCTGCGTTACGCGCGCGCGGAGGCCGAGCGGGGCGCGGTGGCGCGGCCGCGCGGGCCGGTGGCCGAGGGGCGGCGGGTGTCGCTGATCGGCGAATTGTTTCCGGCTGACCCGCCAGGTGTGGCGGCGTTGCTCGCGCCGATGGGGCTCAGCCTGGCGCCGCAGATGCCGGCGCGCGAATGGCGCGATTTGTACGGCGCGCTGGATTGCACGGTCGCCGCCGCGGTGCATCCGTTTTACACTGCGACGGTGCGCGAATTTGCCGCGGCAGGCCGGCCCGTCGTCGGCTCCGCGCCGGTCGGCCTAGACGGCACGGCGGCGTGGCTGGAGGCGATCGGCCAAGCAGCCGGCGCCGGCGCCGCTGAAATCGATGCGGCCAAAGCGAAAGCGCTACCGGCGATCTCCGCCGCGTTGGCTGCGAACCGGATCAGCGCCCGCATGGTGGTGTCAGGCTATGAGGGCTCGGAGCTGCTGGTGGCGCGGCTGCTGACGGAAGCAGGCGCGGCAATTCCTTATGTCGGCACCGCGTTGCCGCGCACGGAATGGAGTGCGGCGGACCGCGAGTGGCTGGAGGCGCGCGGCACCCATGTCCAGTTCCGCGCTTCGCTGGAACAGGATGTGGGCGCGATGCTGGACGTGAAACCGGATCTGGCCTTGGGCACCACGCCGCTGGTTCAGGCGGCGAAAGAACGCGGCATCCCGGCGGTGTATTTCACCAACATGGTCTCCGCGCGGCCGCTGTTTGGCGCCGCCGGCGCCAGCGCGCTGCCGGCTATCGTCGCGGCGCAGACCGCCGGCCGGGAACGCTTTGCCCGCATGGTCGATTTCTTCACCCCTGCCACTGCCGGAGCCGCCTGATGCTCGTTCAGGACCATGACCGCGCGGGCGGCTACTGGGGTGCGGTTTACACCTTCACCGCGGTGAAGGGGCTACGGGTTGTGATCGACGGTCCCGTAGGTTGCGAGAATCTGCCGGTGACGGCGGTGCTGCACTACACCGACGCCTTGCCGCCGCATGAATTGCCGATCGTCGTCACCGGGCTCTCCGAAGAGAATCTCTCCAGTACCGGCACCGAGGGGCCGATGCGCCGCGCGGCCGCGATTGGCGACCAGAAAATGCCCGCTGTGGTGGTTACCGGCAGCATCGCGGAGATGGTGGGCGGCGGCGTGACGCCGGAAGGCTCCAACTTGCGCCGCTTCATTCCGCGCACCATCGATGAAGACCAGTGGCAATGCGCCGAGCGCGCGATGGTTTGGCTGTGGAACGAATTCGGCAACGCCAAAACCAAGCGTAAGCCCCCGGCGCCGGGCAAGCCGCGCGTCAATCTAATCGGGCCGATCTATGGCACGTTCAACATGCCATCGGACCTCGCCGAGATCCGCCGCATCGTCGAAGGCATTGGCTGCGAGGTGAACGCGGTGTTTCCGCTGGGTACGCATATCAAGGACATCCCCAAGCTCGCCGACGCGGATGTGAATATCTGTCTCTACCGCGAGTTCGGCCGCAAGCTCTGTGAAGAGCTTGGCAAGCCTTATCTGCACGCGCCGATGGGCATTTTCGCCACCACCAACTTCCTGCGCAAACTCGGAGAGCTGACCGGGCTCGATCCGGAGCCGTTCATCGCCCAGGAAAAAGAGGTTACGATCAAGCCGATCTGGGATTTGTGGCGCAGCGTGACGCAGGATTTCTTTGCCACGGCATCCTTTGCCGTGGTGGCGACCGAAACCTACGCGCGCGGTCTGCAACGGCTGCTTTCGGACGATCTCGGCATTCCCTGCACCTTTGCCTTTGCGCGCAAGCCGGGTGTAAAGCCGGATAATGACGCCGTGCGCGCGGCGATGAAAACCAAGCCTCCGCTGGTGATGTTCGGCTCGTTTAACGAACGGATGTATGTGGCCGAGCTCGGTAATCGCGCGATGTATATTCCGGCTTCGTTTCCGGGCGCGATCATTCGTCGCGCCACCGGCACGCCGTTCATGGGCTATGCCGGCGCCACCTATGTCGTGCAGGAATACTGCAACGCTTTATTCGACGCGCTGTTCAACATTCTGCCGCTCGGCACGGACATGGACCGGATCGATCCGACGCCGGCCAGGCCGACATCCATGCAGGCATGGAGTGAAGAAGCGCTGCAGGCGCTCGATGATCAGCTGGAGACGGAACCGTATCTGGTACGAATTTCCGCGGCGAAACGCCTGCGCGATGCAGCGGAACGTTGCGCCCGGGTGGAGGGCGGCGAGCAAGTGACCGCCGCGCATGTCGCCGCGGCGATTTCGTCCCGGCAGCTCGCATGAGACGGACACCCGCTTTTACGTCCCCGAATTGGTCGTGCTTCGGCACGGCCCGTCCCTCGCGCGGGGTGCGCGCGATCCTGGTTTCGCGGTTCCGGCCGCGCCGCCCAAGGTAAGGATACCTTGTCAATGTCTACCACGTTACCACCAAGGGACCCTCTGCTGACGGGGGAAACTTCGCTCAGCGGACTCACCGAAACCGAGGCGAAAGAGTTTCACAAGATTTTCGTTGTGAGCTTCATTGCTTTTACCGTCATCGCGATCATCGCGCACTTCCTGGTCTGGTCCTGGCGTCCCTGGATTCCGGGTCCGAATGGTTACAGCACCTCGATGCTGTTGACCCATTCGCAGCTCGCGATGGCGCAGACGCAACACGTGCTGGCGCAGCTTGCCAGTGCGCTAACCTAGAGGGAGCAGACAATGTATCGCATATGGCTGCTTTTCGATCCGCGGCGCGCGCTTGTCGCGCTGTTCGTGTTTCTGTTTACCCTGGCGCTGCTGATCCACTTTATTCTGCTCAGCACGCCGCGCTTCGACTGGATTGGTGGAGGTGCCGCCGTGCAACCGGCGGGACAAATGTCATCACTCCCAGCGCCGAAGTGAACCACCAGGAGGTTGCCGGAGCCGTGACGACGTTCCGGCAGCCTCCACATTTTTTTATCCAGGCCGAGACATAAGGAAGACGCCGATGGCGATGCTCACATTCGAAAAAAAATATCGCGTGGCCGGAGGCACATTGGTCGGCGGCAATCTTTTTGATTTCTGGGTCGGGCCTTTCTATGTCGGGTTCTTTGGCGTCACGACGATTTTTTTCACCATCGTCGGGACCGGGTTGATCATTTATGGCGCGGCCTTGGGCGGCACCTGGAATATCTGGCAGATCAACATAGCGCCGCCGGACGTCACTTACGGTCTTGCCTTTGCGCCGCTGGATAGAGGCGGCCTTTGGCAGATCATAACCATCTGCGCGACCGGCGCGTTTTCCTCCTGGGCGCTCCGTCAAGTCGAGATTTCGCGCAAGCTCGGCATGGGGCTGCACATACCTTTTGCTTATTCTGTCGCCATATTTGCTTATGTATCCCTCGAAATCATTCGGCCTTTGCTGATGGGCGCCTGGGGCGTGGGATTTCCTTACGGGATTATGAGCCATCTCGATTGGGTTTCGAACACCGGCTACAACTATCTTAACTTCGAATATAATCCCGCGCATATGATCGCGGTGACGCTGTTCTTTACCACGACCTTCGCGCTGTCTCTGCACGGTTCGCTCGTGCTCTCCGCGATCAACCCCAAGCCGGGCGAGGAGGTAAAGACGGCGGAACACGAGGACACGTATTTCCGTGACATTATCGGCTATTCCATCGGCACATTGGGGATCCACCGGCTTGGCCTCTTTCTGGCGCTCGGCGCCGGCTTCTTCAGCGCCGTGTGCATCCTGATCAGCGGGCCGTTCTGGACCGCCGGCTGGCCGCAATGGTGGTCCTGGTGGCTGAACATGCCGATCTGGTCGATACATTATTAGCAAACGCTTCGGTAAAGGAGCTTCTTATGCCCGAGTATCAAAACATTTTTGCCCGCGTGCAGATCCGCGGACCGTTGCACGATGGCGTGCCCATCCCCCGCGGGCCGTGGGAACGTGAAGGTAAACCGATAGCCAGTTATGTCTTAGGTTTGATGGGCAACTCGCAGGTGGGGCCGATCTATCTCGGCACGCTCGGGGTCGCCTCGCTGGTCTGCGGTTTTATCGCCTTCGAGATCATCGGCTTGAACATGTGGTCTTCGGTTAATTGGAACATTATCCTGTTTATCCGCGATCTTCCCTGGCTTGGTCTGGAGCCGCCGGCGCCGGCCAACGGTCTGCATCTGCCACCGCTCAATCAGGGCGGCTGGTGGTTGATGGCCGGCTTCTTTCTGACGACATCGCTGATCCTTTGGAACATTCGGATCTATCGCCGCGCCCGCCAGCTGCAGCTCGGGACGCATACCGCCTGGGCATTCGCCGCGGCGATCTGGCTGTACCTCGTGCTCGGCATTATCCGACCGGTACTGATGGGCAGCTTTGGAGAAGCGCCGCCTTTCGGCATCTTCCCGCATCTGGACTGGACCGTCGCGTTCTCGCTGCGTTACGGCAATCTTTATTATGATCCGTTTCATATGCTTTCGATCGTGTTTCTGTACGGCTCGGTTCTGCTGTTCGCCATGCATGCGGCCACTATTCTCGCGGTCAGCAGATTTGGCGGCGACAAGGAGGTGGAACAGACGATCGATCGGGGAACGGCGGCGGAGCGCGCGGGGTTGTTCTGGCGCTGGACGATGGGCTTCAACGCAACCTATGAGTCGATCCATCGTTGGGCCTGGTGGTTCGCCGTGCTAACGCCCATTACCGGCGGGATTGGGATTCTGCTGACCGGCACTGTCGTCGATAATTGGTTCCTCTGGGCGGTGAAACACGGCGTCGCGCCGCATTACCCGGGCCTGTATCCGCCCTCTGCCGTGGCCGATCCCGCCGGTTTACAGGGGCCGCGGCCATGAAGCGCCTGGCACTCGCGGGTTTCGCCTTGATGGGCACGTTCGCGTTAAGCCTCGTGGTCCTGCTCACCTCCACGCGGCCTCCGGTTGACGTGATACCAACCGGGTATCGTGGAACTGGGATGCAGATCCTCTATAACCCGCATCAGGTCGCCGTGGCGCTCGGAATCAATGCCGCGCCGCCGATGTTGCCGGTGATCAATGCCGGGCCGCCGGCGAGCTCGGTGTACAAGAATGTGCAGGTGCTGAAGAATGTCAGCAGCGGCGCTTTCGGGCGGCTCATGGTGTCGATGACGACCTGGGTGTCTCCCACGCAGGGCTGCAACTACTGCCATGTCGCCGGAAATTTCGCCTCCGACGCGAAATACACGAAGGTCGTCGCCAGGCGCATGCTGCAGATGACGATCGCCGTGAACAAGGCTTACACGGATCACGTGGATAATGTAGGCGTCACCTGCTACACCTGCCACCGCGGCAATCCGGTGCCCAGCCAGATCTGGTTCAGCGGGCCGACCCCTGGTCCCTCTTCGGGATTGGCGGAATCCAACATGGGCCAGAACTTGCCTGCGGCCGATATTAATGATTCGACGCTGCCGGGCGATCCATACACGCCGTTTCTGTTGAACAGCGCGGGCATTCGCGTCAGCGGCAATACCGCGCTGCCCATGGACAACGCGCATTCGATCAAGCAAACGGAATGGACGTATGCGCTGATGATGACATACTCGCAGCAGCTCGGCGTGAGCTGTGAGTTCTGCCATAACAGCCGTTCCTTCGACAGCTGGAGCGAGAGCAGCCCGCAACGCGTCACCGCCTTTTACGCCGAAGCGATGGTGCGGGACCTCAACCTGAACTATATGACGCCGCTGACGGCGGTATTTCCGGCGAGCCAGCTTGGGCCTCGAGGCGACGTGGCCAAGATAAACTGCGGGACGTGTCATCAGGGCGTGTATAAGCCGCTGTTCGGCGCGGCGATGGCCCCGCAGTTTGCGGCACTGGAGGGCGTCGGCACCGTTGCCGGGCCGGCGGCCGCCGGCGATCCAGGGGCGGCTCCGCCAGTTGGTCCGGCCCAGATGAGTCCGGGCCAGACGACGCAAACACCGGGTGCGCCGCCGGTTTCGGGTGGAGGCACGGCGCCCTGAAGCTCTTGCCTTCGGTATTGGCGCTAGCGCTGGCGGGATGTTCGGTCGTTGGCATCAGAAGCGGTACGGAGGAGCCACAGTACAAGCTTGTGGCGACGGTTGGGAGCGTGCAGATCAGGCAGTACGCGCCGCGTCTCACCGCCAGCGTCACCCTGAAGGGTGGTGAAATCGAGACGCGCTCGCAGGGCTTTACGCGTCTCGCGCGTTATATCTTTGGTGCGAATACCACCGACACGTCGATCAGCATGACCGCTCCGGTTGTCCAGGCGGTGGCCAAAGGCGGCAAGATCGCGATGACGCAGCCCGTGACGCAGGCCGAGCAAAGCCCCGGGATCTGGACGATCAGCTTTTTCATGCCGGCAAAGTACACGCGATCCAACCTGCCGAAACCGGTCGATCCCAGTATCATCATTGGCGAGGCACCGGCGCAGACGTTTGGTGTCTGGCGCTTCTCCGGCATTCCCGACGCGCAGCGGGTCGCGCGAGCCGCGGGGCAACTGCTGACGGCGCTATCCAAGAGCAACTGGCAGCCGCAGGATTCCCCCGTTGCCTGGTTCTATGACCCGCCCTGGACGATCCCTGGCCTACGCCGCAACGAAATCGCTGTGCTCGTTAAACGAACTTCTTAAAAATGCTTCGCAGCAACGCGCAATTGAGTGGAGACCAATCAACGGTCGCTCGCCGTCTTCGGCTTTGCCTGTCGGGCGATCTATGATCCTTTTGAATCGCCGTGCTGTTCAACCTTCAAACGTTCTCTGAAATGCAGGAGTTGTTAGCGTCAGGCAAAATTGCCGTTGCGATCCTATTACTAACCTTCTTTGAAGCGGCGGCACTGGTCCTCTACCGGCGGGCGACCGGTCGCGGCGTTGCCATCGTCGCCTTCCTGCCAAACCTGCTCGCCGGCGATTTTTTACTGCTTGCGTGGGCGGCGATCGCGATGCGTCAGCCTTGGCAATGGTCCGCGCTTGCGTTGATCGTCTCATTCATCTGCCACTTGACCGACCTCTACTGCCGCTGGTCCCGCCCGTAATCGGCGCCGGATCACCAGACGGACATCACGTTCGCGTTTGGCTTGACCGGGATCGGCGGGCAGATTCGGACCATCTCCGTGATGAAGCTCAGCGCGCGCTCATAGGACTCGGCTGGCAAAAGCTTGTTGTATTCGCCGCACCGTTTCTCGATCGCGGATTGAGTGGTCGCGAGACCCGGCGCCGCCTTGAGCCACAAGCTTTGCGCCGCGGCCAGATCACCGAGGACAGCGCGGGCTAAGGCGCCGTGGTAACAAAGCCCGGGGTTTTCTGGGTCCTTTTGAAGCAGCGCCGAAAGCATCCTGTCGGCAAAAACCTCCGATCGCCCAATCGCTTCAAAGCCGGCGACGCCTTGCCAGACATCATCCAGGTCGAACCGCCAATTATAAGTGCCATTAACTGCCATTTTCCGAAGATCTACCGCGCCCGGCGCCGCTACGATGCGTCGCCAATTCAACTCTTTTGAGCCGTTATGCATATCGGGCACGAACGAAATGTCGGCGTCGCAGGAGCGCATCACCGCGTGGATGTGCCGGAAGTCCGAAATGTCCCAGGCCGGAAAAACCACGCTCAGCTTTTTTTCTAACCCGCGTGCCAGGGCCGTGACGTTCCTGACCGGATACACCTTCGCGGCGTTCCAGTCATGGCTGCGATAGCCGGGTATGCCGAGCTGGATTTCGGGAGAGACCGCGATCACCGTGTCGGCTTTAAGCGCGTGGCCGAACAGGATCGCCGCCGTAGCGCCGGCACTGATCCCGATCGAACGCACATGCGTGGCGCCGAGGCCGGAAATCGTCTGGTCGAGCCACGCAGTAACGCCCTTGATACTGTCCGAGATGCCTGGAACGCCACGCTGATAGCAGTCGTTGCCCTTCATATTGAGCAAGATTTTGGTGTTGATGCGCGCTCCCGTCCGCTCCAGGCTGAAGGTTCCCGCCGGCACATTCGCATGCGTCCAAATCACGTCGACCGTGGATGACGCGCCTGCAACGATTTTTGCATAGGGTGTCCCCGTGCCAAAGGCATCGCGCGCATCCAGCGCTTCATTAGTTTCAAAAGTCAGCATGGCGGGCCTGCTCCAAAGCTTGCGCGGCAATGGCAATATCGGCGGCTGAAGTCTCGCCGTTCGTGACGCAAGCCCGCACCACGTCGCTGCCCTCGAACACTGCGGCGGAAACCCATGCCTGTCCGGAAGCGACAACGCGGCGCACGATTTCACGGGGCGGAGCGGAGTCTGCTGGCGGCTGCATGCACGCAACCGCCAGCTCAGACCGGTTCATGATGGACCAGCCGTATTGTTTCATCTTGTCCTCCAGCATGCGCGTCAGCGCCACGCTATGCTCCACATGCGCGGCGTGCCCGGTCCAGCCGCCGGCGGCGAGCGACAGGAATAAACGTAGCCCGATGAAACGGCGCGACCACTGCGCGGTTGTAACGTAAGGGTCCAGCGCGGGCGTGTGGGACGGCATGAAATTCGCGGCCACATCGAAGCAAGCTGATAGGGCCGCCGCGCGGCGGGTCAGGAACATGCCGCAGCCCATGGTGGTCGCAAACCACTTATGGGCGTCGATCGTTATGGAGTCAGCCTGTTCGATGCCTTGCAGATGTCCGCGAAGCCGTGGCGATGCGATGGCGCCGCCCCCCCAGGCTGCGTCGACATGGTACCAGATCCGGTTGCGCTGGCAGATTTCGGCGCAGCCCGGCAGCGGATCGATCATGCCGGCATTGGTCGTGCCGGCAGTCGCGGCGACCATGACCGGCACGGCGCCATCCGCGCGGTCCGACGCGATGGCTTCACTCAGCGCTTCGAGACTCATCCGGCCCTGGCCGTCGGTTCGTACCAGGCGCGCGGCCATGCGGCCGATGCCCGCCTGGTGCGCGATTTTGATCCAGGCGAGGTGGCTGTCGGCCGAAATATAGAATACCGGCTGCCCGCCAAAGGCGCGGCTGCCGGTGGCCGCGAATCCCGGCTCCGCCTGCGTCAGCGCGCAGATCAACGCGGTGTAATTAGCTTCGGAGCCACCGGAGGTAAAATGCCCGACGGCGGCAGGACCAAGCCCAGCCCGCCGTGCGACTTCGCGCGCGATATGCGCCTCGATCTCGACGGCGGCAGGGGAGGTGGAGGCGGACGCCAGTTGCGGGTTGAAGGAGGCGGCGATCCGGTCCGCGCATTGCGCGGGAAAACTCGGCGCCGGATTGAACAGGCCGAGATATCGTGGATGGTTGAGATGAACCAGTCCGGTCTCCATGCGTGCAACAGTCCACGCCAGCAGCTGCGAAAGCTCACGCGGGTTCTGGAAATCGAACTCCAAAAGTTCCGACCGAAACGCATCAACGTCGATGGTCGGCGCGACCGGCCCGCGCGCAACGCGTTGCTCGGCACCAGCCAGCATCGAAGTTAGCTCATCATTCCAAAGAAGACGCGCTTGCGGCGAAGGAAAAAGCGGGGCGGCAGGACCGGCCACGGCTTCGAGAGATGTATCTCTCATGCCGCCAGCTTGACGCAGATCGACTTTCGTTCGGCAATATAAGAGAGCCACCCGGCATAAAGCAGGCGAGCCGGCGGCTCCCAGCTGGGATCAACCATTTTCAAGCTTGGCCAGTTGAATACGTCAAGCAACCTGCGGTCGGACCGCAGCCGGTTCGTCAAGGTCCGCAACGCCGCCGCCGAGTCTTCTTCAAAGTAGTTTTCCGGTAAGTCTGAAGGTATTGCTTTGCGGCCTGCCGCAAACCGGGCGACATCGCGGGCGTACTCACCCAGCAATGTGCTTTGGCCATATTCCGGATGGCCTTGAAAGAACAGAAACTCGCTGGTCTTATGCCGTTTCACGAACATGTCGGGTCCCGTGCGCGCGGAGCGGGACAGGATCGTGTAGCCCGCCTCGTTCAGCATGTCCTCGCTGAGCGTATTGTATCGCGAGTGCGGGACGAGAAATCGCTTCGGCATTTGCGAGGTTATGGCATGTTCGGAATGCTGAACGCACTCGAACACACCCGATAATTTCTCGGGCAGCGCCTGACGGACAATCTTGTCTAGACGAAAAACTGCCGCATGCGCGGAAAAGCACGACCAGATTGTTGAGATCGTGCATTCCGCCGCCCAATCCACGAGAGCGGCCAGCTGTTTCCAATGCGGTTCCATGGTCATCGTGGCCGCGCTTGGCTCAGTACCGGTCACAATGAGTCCGTCAAGGCTGGAATTCGAAAGGGCGTCTATGCCCTGATAAGCGACCTCATCGTTCTGACGCAGTGCAACGTCTTTCGGCTGGAATGTGAAAAGCTTGATCTGCACTCCCCTCGCCCCAATGCCGTTACGCAGCAGCGTGTTGAAGTGCCGTTCGGTCGCTTGCATCGCCTGCGGCGGCATGATGTTGACTAGGCCGATTACGAGGTCCTTGCCGGGCATTTCAAGGCCGGGTTGGATTAGCTCCTGAGCCTCGATACTGTCACGCAACGGCTTCGAGCAGTTGCAACCTGCCCCCCTGCGCGGCTTCCAAGGCGCGGTCTAGGTCGTCGATAATGTCGTCCACATGTTCGATGCCGACGCTTAGCCGGATCATTTCGGGCGTGACGCCGGCATTGCGTTGCTCTTCCGGCGTCATTTGCCGATGGGTGGTTGAGGCAGGGTGGCACGCGAGGGATTTCGCGTCGCCGAGATTGACCAGCCGCTTGACCAAAGTCAGAGCGTCATAAAATGCCGCGCCGTTTTCAGCGCCGCCTTTTACGCCAAAGGTTAGTAACGAACAGGCCCTGCCGCCGAGGTATTTCTGCACGCGCTGATAGTTCGTATTATTAGGGAAGCCGGCGTAGTTGACCCAGGCGACGCGCTGGTCGCGCCGCAGGAACTCCGCGACCTTGCGGGAGTTCTCGACGTGGCGGTCTATCCGGAGCGCCACCGTTTCCACGCCTTGCAAAAGCAGGAACGCGCTCAGGGGCGACAAGGCGGCGCCCGTGGTCCGGAGCGCAAAATTGCGGCAACGCTCGATAAATGCTGTAGGTCCGAAATGCTGGGCGTAAACCAGGCCGTGATAAGATGCATCCGGTTCGTTCAACACGGCAAAGCGTTCCGGATGCCGCGCCCATGGAAACCTGCCGCTGTCGATGATCGCGCCGCCAAGGGTCGTGCCGTGACCGCCCAGGAACTTCGTGAGCGAGTGGACAACGATGTCGGCGCCGAAATCGATCGGTCTCATCAAAATCGGCGAGGCCACCGTATTATCGACGATAAGGGGGATGCCGAAAGCGTGCGCCGTATCGGACAGAGCCTCCAGATCGCAGACATTGCCTGCCGGATTGCTGATACTTTCGCAAAACACGGCGATTGTGTCGCCATCGATCATCGCAGCGACATCCGCGGGCTGCTCGCTGCGGGCGAACCTCACGGTAATGCCGAGCCTCGGCAGCACGTGACTGAACAAGGTGTGCGTCGTGCCGTAGAGCTCCGGAACGGTGACAAGGTTCCGGCCGCGATCAGCGAGGCTGAGGATGGCGTTATGGAGCGCCGCCTGCCCGGAGGCGACGCACACGGCGCCCACGCCGCCTTCCAGGGCGGCCAGACGTCGCTCCAGGACCGCGGTGGTCGGGTTGCTGATACGGCTGTAGCGGTAGCCGTCCGTTTCAAGATTGAACAACGCCGCGGCGTGTTCGGCGCTGTCAAACTCATACGCCGCTGTCTGATAGATGGGCACGGCCACAGCCCTGGTCGTCGGATCGCCGTCATAGCCGCCGTGGATCGCTAAAGTTTCCGCCCTCATAAACATGTCCTCAAACTTCAGTTCCGATTTCAGGCCGAGCAACGGCAAGTTGCACACTCATAACAGATGATACAAGCTTACACACAATTTTTTCTATAAATTATTTTTTTTTAGAAATTTTACGGATAAGCTGGAAAATAAAGCTGGATTTCCCTGAATCAACTTTAAGGTTAGAATATTATTGTAAATATTCCATTTTGATAAGAATACCAGCCTCCAGGAGCTGTAGACTTATTTCCTTTTTTATCTAAAAAAACATGTTGTGGTTTATTTTTTATAAGGATATGGTCTGTCTAGGTTGTGGCTGATCTCGCCGCAGCCTCGTCAGTCCGCCCGCTAAGCGTGCGGCGACGTTGTGAACAGGTTCCAAAATAAGGGCGCGGCGATGCTAGTGTTAGAAGCTTCAAAATCATGCACATACCAGGATGTCATATTCCAAATTTGTGACCTGAACTGGGCCGCTCTGTCTGAAGAAGAGATGCTTTCGGCGGCCTGGGCCTACTACTTCTTCTCAGTTCAATTCCGAGAAAATCTGGAACTCGCTTGCGATTTGTATCCTGAGGACGCAAATCTTGCGCGTTTGAAGAGAGAGGAATGCGCGACCAGCAACCTGTCGCCCTTCCCGCAAGTCTCCGCCCTGGGCGAGAAAATGGACCATGACGAATTCATGCGGCGGCTATTACGCCTCAGCCCCGTTTCCGATCAGGCGCGCAATACATTTACTGAACGTGGCAACCGCTATCTCGCTCACATTCGCGGCCTGGACCCCGTCGCCCGCGCGCTCAGCATCTCCAGCTACGAGGACGGCGGCCTGGAACGGGTCTTCACCGCAATTCTTCAAGCGCCAGATTTCGAGAACCCCGCGTTAAGGGCGTTCCGCTTCTTTCTGTCCGAACATATCCGCTTCGACAGCGATCCCGAGCAAGGCCATGGCAGCCTGAGCCGTCATCTGATGCCGGATGAAAGCGTTCTCGATTTCTGGTCGGCGTTTCTGCAATTGTTTGTAGATTTCACACCGCGACTGTTGGCCGCGTCGTCATAGCCGCAATATCTTAAAACGGAATTTATCATGATCCTCACCGATACGGGAGAGGCGCAAGTCGCCTCTCTCCACGCCATCATTATCGAAAAAATCCGTGACGTGGCGCGGCAGCAATCGATCGAGCTGGCGCCGCTTTCGGATGACCTGCCGCTGATGGAATCCGGGCTGGATTCACTTTGCATCGCCGTCATCGTTGCCGGATTGGATGACGAGCTGGGGCTGGACCCATTTTCAGGCGCTGAAGACGTCGAGTTTCCAGTGACGGTTGGAGATTTTGTAAAACTTTACGAAAATGCCGCACGCTGAAGCGTCGCTGTCGGAATTAGCCGCCGCGGCAGGGTTATCTCCCCAACGTTTTGTTGCCGATGCGGGGCTGCGAGTCTCGCTCGGCGAGCTTTTAGCCAAAGGTGACTCAGCCTTCAACGTCGAGACATGCCGAGACCGATGCGTATTTCTGATGACGGCGCGGCAACTGCCTGCGGTGCTGGCGGCCTTGGCGTTGGACGGTGTCGCGCGCCGTATCGTGCTTTGCCCAACGGGTCTGGCCCCGTCACATACCGCCGCCCTACTTGCCGAGGCGGAAGCCGATGTGCTGCTCCTGGACACGTCGTCAGCCGTACCGGACGGTGTGCCGGACGATATCAAAGTTGCGCGTCCCAGCCTTGAGCTTCGGCCGCCGGCCGGCAATCCCGTACGTGATGTGCGCACGGAATGGTTGCTGTTCACCTCCGGGACGACCGGCCGTCCAAAAATGGTGGTCCACACCCTTGGCAGCCTGGCAGGCAAACGCGCACATCAGGCGGCGCCGACCGCACACCTTGTCTGGAGCACGTTCTACGACGTGCGGCGCTATGGCGGCATGCAGATTCTGCTGCGGGCGCTGTTGGGCGGCGGGTCCCTCATGCTGTCCGATCCTGACGAGGCGGTTGGGGATTTTCTCCTGCGCGCCGGGCAAGCAGGCGTTACCCATATTTCGGGCACGCCATCGCACTGGCGCCGCGCCTTGATGAGCCCGGAGATTGGCCGGATTTCGCCAAGCTACATCCGTCTCTCGGGCGAGGTTGCGGACCAAGCGGTGCTGAACCAGCTGAAACAGGTGTTTCCCAAGGCGCGCATTGTCCACGCTTTTGCCTCTACCGAGGCCGGCGTAGCGTTCGACGTGGATGATGGGCTTGCGGGCTTCCCGATCTCGCTTCTTGAGCGGCCACCTAACGGCGTGGAGATGCGGGTGCGCGACGGTTCATTGCTTGTGCGCTCGCCGCGCATCGCCGCCCGTTATGCTCATGCGCCGGCCGCCATCGCGGACGCGGAAGGTTTCGTCGACACCAACGACATGGTGGAGCGCCGCGGCGACCGATATTTTTTTACCGGCCGGCGGGAAGGCATTATCAATGTCGGCGGTCAAAAGGTGCATCCGGAGGAAGTTGAGGCGGTCGTGAACCTGCATCCCGCGGTCCGAATATCCCGCGTCCGCGGCCGGTCAAGCGGCATCACCGGCGCGCTTGTCGTCGCTGACATTGTCGTGGGGCCGAACGGACAAGGTGAGGTGCCCCCTTTCGCGCTGCTGCGGGACGAGGTTCTGGACACCTGCCGGCGCATGCTGCCGGCCTTTAAGGTGCCGGCGATGCTGTATCAGGTGGAGGCGCTTAGCATCTCGGCCGCGGGTAAACTGCAGCGCGCCCTTGCATAACGTTGTCGTCACCGGCGGCAGCCGTGGTCTTGGCCTTGGGATCGCGCGCAAGCTTGCGTCTTCGGGATTTTGCGTCATCGCAATCGCGCGTAACGCAACAGAACAGCTTGAAACGGCAATCTCCGAAGTTGCAGCCAGTGGTAAAGGCGCTCTGCATTTTGAACCGTTCGATCTTTCGGAGATCGCGGCAATTCCCGATTTCGTAAAGGCTCTGCGAGAAAAATTTGGCGGCCTGTACGGCCTGGTGAATAATGCCGGGATCGGCACCAGCGGCGTGCTTGCCACCATGCCGGACGCTGCCATAGAGCGTTTGCTACGGCTGAACGTATTGTCGCCGATCGCGCTGACCAAGTATGTAACGCGTTCGATGATGACGGGGCAGGGCGGGCGTATTGTCAATCTGTCGTCGGTAGTCGCCGCCACCGGCTATAGCGGTCTGTCCGTGTATAGCGCGACGAAAGCGTCGCTTGTGGGATTTACACGCTCGCTGGCGCGTGAGCTTGGCCCGCTCGGTGTTACCGTCAATGCCGTGGCGCCTGGTTTCATCAGCACCGAGATGACCAATGAGCTGAAGCCGGGCCAACTTGATCAGATCGCGCGCCGCAGCGCCCTGAAACGCATGGCGGAGGTCGAAGATGTCGCCGGCGCCGTCGACTACCTGTTCAGTGACAAAGCACGAAACATTACGGGCACGCAGATAACGGTTGACGCCGGTAATACCGCCTGAAGTTACAGGCGAAGACTGCCATCAGCGAGTTGCTTTCGCCGAACGGCGTCAAACTCATTAAAACACTCCCGCGAGCGGTCATAGATCCAGACAATGTCGAATGCCGTCGAGGGCTCCAAACCCTCCTTTTGCAACCGGTCCTTCTTTAATTTGAAAGTACCGGTCGTTTCGATCGCCTGGCAGACGCGGACAAATACGGGCCTGGCATAATCAGGTAGTTTCAGAACAAGATGGTCCCGCAGCGCACCCAGTGAAAAGCCCGCGCCGGCAGTTATCGCGGCCATGCCGGCGCGGCCTTCGTAACCCGGGACCGAGACGCCGAAAACCACGGCATCCGCAACACCCGGGCAACTGCCGGCCACGGCGGCGACTTCCGCGGTCGAGACATTTTCGCCTTTCCAGCGGAACGTGTCGCCCAGCCGGTCAATGAAGTAGTAATAGCCCGCTCGATCCTTCCGCAAAAGATCACCGGTCCGGTACCATCGGTCGCCGGGCGCGAATACGTCGGTGATGATTTTTGCGCCGGAGGCTTCCGCATCGGTATAGCCATCAAATTGTTGGGTGGACGCGGATTTAATGCCTGCGATCCGGCCGATCGCTTCCCCGGCTTCGCCGGCTTCGGCTTTCATGCAAAAACCGGCTTCATCGCGACGCACCGTGCTAGAATCTTCATCGAACCTGATCAACGCGATGGGAAACCGATGAGCTAGAAAAGCCGGTACCCGGCCGATCGCGCCCGGACGTCCTTCGCAATTATACAAGGACACATTGCCTTCGGTCGAGGCGTAATATTCGAGGATGCGTGGTATCTCAAACCGTTTCTGAAAAACCTGCCAGACATCGCCGCGCAGGCCGTTCCCGCAACACAGCCGCAAGCGGTGCCGGGTTTCCCATGGATCGGGCGCGCTGTTCGCCAAATAACGGCAGAGTTCACCGATATATTGAAAGATCGTGCACTCGCCGTCCGCAACATCGTTCCAGAAGCGGCTGATCGAGAAGCGCTGCCGGATCAGGACGGACCCGCCCGCCACCAGCATCGATCCCACCGCGACCACGCCGCCGATGCTGTGATACATCGGCAGACAATTGTATAACCGGTCGGACGGACCGGCGCCCATCAGCCCCGCAAACCAGGTGCTCCATTCCACTAGCCGCCGCTGCGTTACTTTCGCCGCTTTTGGCAAGCCGGTTGTGCCCGAAGTGTAGATGAGGAGCGCGGTGTCCTGCGCGGAAGGCCGGCGCGCGACGGGAACGGCAACGGGAGTGGCGTCAAGATTAGCGATATGTTGATCGATTCTTTCATTGGCTGAGTCCGCCGCGCCGTGGACCCAACATTGCGTTTCGGCTGCAAGCTTCTCGATGATTTTCAACATTGGCTGCAGCAAAACGCCCGCAACGATCAGGCGCGTTGACCGCGCGGCGCGAATGCAATGCGTGAGCGCGTCACCGGTGAGATTGGTATTGAGCAGCGCCACGACGCAGCCCACCCGCGTCAGCCCAACCCAGATCGCGACATAGTCGGGGCAGTTCGGCATCAGCAGGCAAATCACGTCGCCGGCGTCAAAACCCTGATTCAGCGCCCAACGGGCGTAACGATTCGAACGGGCCGCAAGCTCCCGGTAGCTGAGGGTGTCGTCTTCGCCCAGCAAGGCTAAGCGCTCGCCATGAATTTCGGCGATCTCGTTAAATAACTGGCTGAGCGTCGTATCTGGCTTCTCATCCAGGACCTTGATCGCTTCGATCGCGCCTATCCAACTTTGCAGCGACTCTCTGCGTGCCTGGTCAGTTAATACAAACTCTGCTTCCGGGCTCATTGATGACGGTTCAAACCTTCACCAGCTCCCGTATAAGCCGGACGGCTTCGGCAAACGCGGTATCCGCGTCCATCGCCGTCGTGTCGAACAACGTCGCATCGCCCGCCGGTTTCAGCGGCGCAGCCGCCCGGCCGGCATCGGCGGCGTCGCGCGCGGCCAGCTCCGCTTGCACCGCTTCCAGTGTAACGTCACTGCCGCCTGCCAGCAGCTCCGCGTGGCGGCGGCGGGCGCGGGCGGCGATGCTGGCGGTCACGAACAGCTTGATGTCGGCGTCGGGGAACACCACTGTGCCGATGTCCCGGCCGTCCAGCACCGCGCCATGCGCGCCGCCGAACCGCCGCTGATAATCGAGCAGCGCATCGCGCACCGGCGCGATGGCCGCCACTAGGCTCGCGGCCCGGTCGGCGTCCGGGCCGCGCAGATCGCTCCGGTCAAGGTCAGCCTCCCGCAGCGCCCGCGCGGCTGCCATGGCGGCCGCGGGGTCGGCCGGGTCGGCGCCCGCGTCCAGCACGCGGCGGCCGACGGCGCGGTATAGCAGCCCGGTGTCCAGATACGGCAGGTTCAGCACGGCGGCGATACGCCGGGCCAGCGTGCCCTTGCCGGCGGCAGCCGGACCATCCACGGCGATAATCATGCGCGTTGCGAGCCGCAGTAGTTGAGAGGCTCGATGCTGGCGCCCAGCCCGCGCATCAGCGCGGTGAAGCCGGGGAAGCTGGTGTCGATGAAGCTGGCGTCGTCGATCCGCATCGGCGCCGCGGTGATCTGGCCGAAGACCAGCGCGCTCATCGCCAGCCGGTGGTCCATCTGGGTCGCGACCGCGCCGCCGCCGGGCGGGGTTGCCGTGCCTTGGATGACAAGGTCGTCGCCTTCGATTTCGGCGTCCACCCCGCCGGCGTGCAGCATGGCGAGCGTGGCGGCAAGGCGGTCGCTCTCCTTCACCCGTAGCTCGTGCAGGCCGCGCAGGCGGGAGGCACCGCCTGCCGCGGCGCAGGCGATGGCAAGGATTGGATATTCGTCGATCATGCTGGGAGCGCGCGCCGCCGGCACGTCGATGGCGGTCAGCCTGGTGGTTTCGGCGGTAATGTCGCCGACCAATTCGCCGCCCTCGGTGCGGGTGTTCCGCACTTCGAGCGCCGCGCCCATCTCCCGCAGGGTCGTGAACAGGCCGGTGCGCAGCGGGTTAAGGCCGACGGCCGCGACGGTAACGCGGGAGCCCGGCACCAGCAGCGCCGCGACCAACGGGAAGGCGGCGGAGGAAGGATCGCCAGGTATCGCGATATCGGCGCCATGCAGCTCCGGCTGGCCGGTCAGACGGATGTGGTTGCCGCCGGCGCCGTGCGGCGTGACAATCACCCGCGCGCCGAAATGCCGCAGCATGTTTTCGGAATGGTCGCGGGTCGGTACCGGCTCGATCACCTCGGTAACGCCGCGCGCATTCAGGCCGGCCAGCAAAACGGCCGATTTTACCTGTGCGGAAGCGACCGGCAAGGTGTAGCTGAGCGGCAGCGGGTCGGCCGCGCCCTGAACGGCGAGCGGCAGGCAACCGCCCGGCCGCGCGGAAAACACCGCGCCGCATGCGCGCAGCGGCTCGATCACGCGGCGCATCGGCCGGCGCCGCAGGCTGGCATCGCCGGTCATCAAGGCGAACAGATCATGGCTCGCTAGAATTCCGCAAAGCAGCCTAGCCGCGGTACCTGAATTACCCATGTCCAGCACGTCCTCAGGCGCGGTCAACCCGCCGATCCCGCGCCCCGCCACCAGCCAGTCCTGCCCCTCGCGCCAGATCTCGGCGCCAAGTGCCCGCATGGCCGCCGCCGTGCGCAGCACGTCCTCGCCTTCCAGAAGTCCGGCGATGCGGGTTGTCCCGGCCGCCAGAGCGCCGAACATCAAAGCGCGATGACTGATCGATTTATCCCCTGGAACGGTGATCGCGCCAGCCAGCGAAGCCGCCGGCCGGCGCGCCAGAAGCGGCCGGAATTGCGGCTGGGACTGCAGCTGGTTCATGTGCCGCGATTAGCATGATTGCGGCGGTTTGACATAGCGGGCGGGGCGTGGCATCGCGCCGCGCTCGTTAAACACGCGGTTGAATCCGGCGTTGATGGAGGGCCAATGGCCAGACCCGAACTTGGTGAAAAACATAGCTGCGTCTCCTGCGGCACCCGGTTTTTCGACCTTGGAAAACAGCCGGCGATCTGCCCGAAATGCGCGACCGAGCAGCCTGCGGAACAGCCGCGCCTGAAGCGCGCGGCGCCGCTGCCGGACGAGGTCAAGAAGGTGGTCAAGCCGGTGCCCGCGAATGCCGATGAAGTGGATGTCGAAGTCGCGGATGACGAGGCCGATGAAGACATCCTTGAGGATTCTGAAGATATCGACGACGATGTCGACGTCATCGACGCCGATCTCGACGTGCAGCCGGAAGCCGACGACACGGAACGGTAGCAACGCTAGCCCTTTACGATGACGGGGCGAGCACCTTCTGGGGCGCGGCCCAGCTGCCGACGCTGGTAACCGTCTTGCTGACCGGGGGGGTGCCGCTCGACGACAAGGTGATATGCACGGCAATCGCGCGGTCCGGCAGGTCGATGCTGCCGGTGGCGGCGGCGCTTCCGTCCGGTCCCTGAAGCCCGGCGGTTTTCAAGCTGAATGTGCCGTGGTCAAACATGCCGTTGATCGCGAGTTGGGTGAAACCGCTGACGCCTGAGCTTGCCGCTTGTTTCCAACCGGCTTGTTGGGGGCTCTGCAGCGCTTGGCGAAATGCCGCCAGGTCAAAGCCATTGAGTTGCCCGTTGACCGCGCTCAAAGCAGCGCTGCCGCCCAAAGTAGCCGCCCAGGCCGCCGGCGCGAAGCCACCGGCAGTGAGCGAGGCGCCGCCGGTTAAGGATCCAGCCGGAATGGTGTAGGGAAACGGGATCGGCAGCGCAAAGCTGGCAGCGTCGACATTCGTAAGACTCAGTTCAAGAGCCAGCGCCGGAGCCGGCGGCCTCGCGCCCGAATGACCAGCGGCCGCCGAGAGGCCGGGGCCGAAGGTGGCGCTCAAGCCGCCGCTCAGGTTGCCGCTGCCAAGCGCGGCTCGGTTGATCATGAAATTCAAATGGCCCGGCGTCATCGTCAGCGTCGCGGCGCTCGCGCCCAAAAATTGCTGGCCACCAAACCAGACGCGGTTCGCGGCCAGCGTGGCGTTGATCTGATCCGTCATCCTGGTCCAGGGCAGTGCCGTGGGCAGCGGCGACGCCGGCAGGGCCAGCGTATCCGCCGCGATGTCCGCGGTGACATGATTGGCCGCGACCATGACCTTTCCGCCGGCGGTCAGGTCGCCGAAAGACAGCACAAAGTCCGGCAAACCGTATTGCGTCGGCGAGACCAGCATGTCGGCGCGCAGAGCGATGGACCCCGCCCCGGGCCAAGCCAGGCCGGCCTTCATGCCAAGGGTGCTGAGTGCCGCGATCGCGTTCGGATGCCGCAGCGTCAAGGCGCCGAAAGCGGTCCGCGCCGGAATGTCGATGACCGGATTCGCGGTGATAACGATATCGCCGAGATTGCCGACCGCGCTGATGCCCAGCGCGCCCGGCCTGCCCGCCGCCGCCGCCGAAAGGTTAAGCGGCGCATGAAACAGCACTGCCGGCGCCGCGGCCGTTTCCGGCAACAGCGCCGCCAGTGGAGACGCCGATGGAACCGCCACCCGCCCCTGAGCCGCGATGAGCGTGGCGTCCGGCGCCAGCATCAGATTGCCGATTGCCACGCCATCATAGACCGCCGCGGAAAAGCGGCGAACCACAACTTGTTTGGAAATTTCGGCATCCATTAACAGCCGGCCAAGCTGCAACTGCCCGTAATTCGCATGGTCGGCGGAGAGTTCACCGGCCAGAACCAGACCGGGCATCAGGCGGACGTCCCGCAACACAGCGGCCATGGCGGCCAGATCCATGCGGTCGAAATGTAGAGCGCCCTGCGCGGTCATTCCGGCATCGGTTTGCCTTAATACAAGGCTTCCGGTGGCGCGGCTGGCGCCGAGATTTGCCCGTAGATCCGTCACGTTCAGATCGTCGCGGTTGCCGCGCAGCGCCGCCTGCGCCCTGAGCTGCCGCCAAGGCGATGGTGCGAGCGCGGCATCGCCAAAGGCAGCGGCAAGCAACGAAATATCATCGGCCTGCACCGCGGCCTGTGCCGTCACGCCGCCGGAAGCATCGATCTTTCCGCTGATGCTGACCGTGCCGCCGCCCGGCAGCGTCCCCTCCAGGCGGTTCAACGCGATGCCTTCGGCGCCGAAAACTGCCTGCATCTCGGCTTCCGGCAGCGCGCCGGCCGGCAGTTGTAGGTTTCTCACCGAAAGCGTGAGGCGCCCCGGAAGTCCGACCCTGCCAGGCGTCAAAAGCGGCAAAAGCGTTGCGGCGGAGAGATTATTACCGTTAAGATCGAGAGCAAAAACTGGCTTTTTCAGGTCGAACGTCGCGCTGCCGATCAGGGTTGCGTCATCACGGCTTAAGTGAATATCGGTCACCATAACATTTTGCGCGTTCGCGTCGATGTTGGCGCTGCCCGAGACAGAAGCAGTATCTCCCGGAGCGGCGGCTCCCGGAGCGGCGGCTCCCGGTAGACGAAAATTTGCGTTCAGATGTCCGGCAACGGCGCTGTTGCCCTCCAGCACGCCTGAAAAATGACCCCCCAACGTGCCATCGGGGACACGGCTGTCGATCGCCAAGGCAGCGCGCCCGGCGGCATCGGGCGCCGAAAGTCCAAGGCTCAGAGTCAATGGCGCGCCTTTAAAAAGGCCGGTGCCGGAAACCGACAAAGCACCGTCTTTGGCGGTAAAAATATCCGCGTTCACGCCAGTGACCATGACTGCGCCGATGCTGACCGTGCCATCGCTGATCTGCGCGTGCAAAGCGGCGAGCCAGGGCGGCGGGACGATGGTCGCGGCGCCGCCTGGCAGCGGCCACGGTAACATGATGCGCGGTGATTGCAGCGTCAGGCTGCGCGCCGCCAGTTGCCCACGCAACAACGCCGGCAGCGCAATGTCCAGCGTCAATGAGCGCGCTGTGATGACCTCCTCAGCCGGACCGCCTATGCTGACGTCGCCCGCGATCAATTGCGGCGCAGGCAGCAGTGCCAGCGACAAATTGCCGGCAATATGCACCTGCCGCCCGGTCAGCGACGAGGCAAGCGCCTCGATCGTGTGCCGATGCGCGTTGGACGCAACAAAGCGCGGCAATGCGATCAGGATCCCGGCAAGCATGACGATGACAAGTAGAGGGACGACCCAGAGCAGGTTCCGGCGCGCGCTCACGCGACGCCGAAGCCGCCGCCGCCGGGCGTCTCAATGATAAAAGCATCGCCGGCCGCCAGCTCCGCCTGCGCGCTGCCGGGTAGCTCCTCGATGGCGCCGTCAGCGCGCTCGATCCACTGCCGGCCCGATGCGCCTGGCTTGCCGCCCTCAAGACCAAAAGGCGCCAGGGTGCGGCGCGAGGCGACGATGGTAGCGGTCATCGGTTCCAGAAAGCGCAGCTTGCGCACGGCGCCGTCGCCGCCGGCGAACGCGCCGTTCCCGCCTGAACCGCGCCGGATGGAAAATGCTTCCAGGTGTACCGGATAGCGCAGCTCGAAGATTTCAGGATCGGTGATCCGCGTGTTCGTCATGTGCGTGTGGACGGCGGACGCGCCGGCAAAACTTGGGCCAGCCCCGGCGCCGCCACAGATGGTCTCATAGTATTGCCGTGTGGCGTCGCCGAACAAAAAATTGTTCATCGTTGCCTGGGCCGAAGCGCAAGCGCCGAACGCGCCGAAAAGAGCGGCCGTGACCGCCTGGCTCACCTCGGTGTTGCCGGCAACAACCGCGGCGCCCGGCGCCGGCGAGAGGAACGTGTCCGGCGGAATGATGATGGTAAGCGGTTTCAGGCAGCCTTCGTTCAGCGGAATATCGGCGTTGACGAGACAGCGGACAGCGTAAAGCACGGCCGCTTTGGTAACCGCGGGCGGCGCGTTGAAATTGCCTGCGTCAGTGGGACCGGTGCCGGTGAAATCGATCGTGGCCTCTCTGGCCGCGTGATTGACGGTTATCTTCACTTTGAGCGCCGCGCCATTGTCCATGGTGTAGTCGAACGCGCCGTCGCGCAGAGTCGCGATCACCGTGCGGATCGCGGCTTCGGCATTATCCATGACATGCCGCATATAAGCCGCCACCACATCCCAGCCGTGGCGGCCGATCAGCGTGCTTAAGGCAGCGACGCCGGTGGCGTTGGCGGCGATCTGCGCTTTCATATCCGCAATGTTCTGGTCCGGGTTACGCGCCGCGTAGCGCGCCGATGTCAGCACGTCCCGAAACGTCGCTTCCTGAAATGCGCCGTCCGCCAGGATCAGAAGATCGTCGATCACCACGCCTTCCTCTTCGAGGCGATGCGAAAACGGCGGCGTCGAGCCTGGCGTCAGACCGCCGATATCGGCATGATGCGCGCGGCACGCGACAAAGAAACGGATCGCGGCACCGGTCTCATCGAATACCGGCGTAACCAGAGTAAGGTCCGGCAGATGCGTGCCGCCGGCATAAGGATTGTTCAGGACCACGGCGTCGCCGGGACGCAAGCTGCCGGCGCGCGCGTTCAGCACGGCGTTCACGCTGGCGCCCATCGCGCCAAGATGCACCGGCACGTGCGGCGCATTGGCAACCAGGCCGCCGACACCATCAAAAATCGCGCAGGAAAAATCCAGCCGCTCCTTAATGTTGACGCTCTGCGCCGTGTTGCGCAGCACCGCGCCGCATTGTTCCGCGATCGCCATGAACATGTTGTTGAACAATTCCAGGAGCATCGGGTCCGGACGGTGCGCGTCAACTACGGCAGTTTCCGGGCGCAGTTGAACGCGCTTCAGGATCAGGTGGTTGCGGTGGGTGACGCTCGCCTGCCATCCAGGCTCGACAATGGTTGTCGCGATGGCTTCGCGGATCAGCGCCGGGCCGGGTATAATATCCTCGGCGCGCAGCGCTTCACGTTCAAAAACTGGCGCATCATGCCACGCGCTGTCCGTAAAAAAGCGAACCGTCTCCAAGGCGCGCAGCGGCGCGTCGCGCACCGGTAACTCGGCTTCCTCGACCGCTGCGCCGGGCGCGGCGGCTTCGACCGAAACCATCTGCGCGACCAGCGGCTTTTCCGGCGTGACGAAGCCGAACAGCCGGCGATGCGCAGCCTCAAAATTTGCAGTCATTTCAATTAAGTCGGTAAATGGCACAGCCAACGCCGCATCGGTGCCGGCGTAACGAAGGTGCAGAAACCGCTTTGCCTTGATGGTGGCCGGATCGGCATCCTGGGCGATTAAACCCGCGACCGCCTCTTGGCACAGCTTCTCCGCGATCGCGGAGCAGTCGGTAACGCTGTCTGCGGAAAGAACTTGTTCAACCGCCTGCTCGCGGATCAGCAGCAGATCGGCCAGGCCGATGCCGTATGCCGACAGCACGCCGGCGAGCGGATGGATAAACACGGTGTCCATGCCCAACTCGTCGGCCACCAGGCAGGCATGCTGACCGCCCGCGCCGCCGAAACATGCCAGCACGAAGTCCGCCGGATCGCGGCCCTTCTGGACCGTGATTTGCCTTATGGCGTGCGCCATATTGGCCACCGCAATGCTGATCAAACCCGCCGCGAGTTCGGCGCCATCGCGTCGAACCCCCGTCGCGGCGGCCACATGGCTCGCCAGGGCATCGAATTGTTGGTGAACGCAGGCGGCGTCCAACGGCGCATCGCCTTGCGGTCCGAACAATGCCGGAAAATGCCGCGGCTGGATTTTGCCGATGGCGACATTTGCGTCGGTGACGGTAAGCGGGCCGCCGTTACGGTAAGCAGCGGGTCCGGGATGCGCGCCGGCGCTGGCGGGGCCGACGCGCAGCCGGCCCTGGTCGAAGCTGCAAATCGAACCGCCGCCGGCGGCGACGGTGTTGATCGCGAGCATCGGCGCGCGCAACCGCACGCCGGCGATCTCCGTGTCGAACACGCGCTCGAACCGGTTGTCGTACAGCGCCACATCGGTCGAGGTGCCGCCCATGTCGAATCCGATGATGCGGCTGAAGCCGCTGCGCCCGGCGGTGCGGGCGGCGCCGACGATGCCGCCGGCCGGCCCGGACAGGATCGCATCCTTGCCGGTAAAGTGCGCCGGCGCGGCGAGCCCGCCATGGCTCTGCATGAAGTATAATTTTGCACCGCCCAGTCCGGCGGCCACGCTGTCGATATAGCGGCGCAGGACCGGTGAAAGGTAAGCGTCGGCCACCGTGGTGTCGCCGCGCGGCACCAGGCCGAGCAGTGGGCTAATGGCATGGCTCAGCGAGATTTTCCCAAAACCGGCGTCCGCCGCAGCCGCACCGAGTTGCCGTTCAAACTCGGGATATTTCCAGGCATGGATCAGCGCGATCGCAACCGTCTCCAAACCACCTTCGCGCGCGCGTCGTAACGTCTGCAAAGCTTCGGCGAGATCGAGCTGTTCGATCACGTTGCCATCGGCGGCAACACGGCCGGAGACCTCGGCGACTTGTTCGTACAGCATCGAGGGCAGCCGGATGTCCAGATCGAACAGACGCGGCCGCGCCTGAGTACCGATCCGCAACAAATCGGCAAAACCGCGGTTGACCAGCAGCAGCGTGCGCGCGCCCTTGCGCTCCAGCAAAGCATTGGTCGCAACGGTTGTTCCCATTTTGACGTGGTCGATCAGATCGGGCGGGATGGGCGCGCCGGGCGAAAGCCGGAGCAGGTCGCGGATGCCGGCGATCGTGGCGTCGGCATAATGGCCCGGATTTTCGGACAGCAATTTGCGCGTATGCAGCCGCTGGGCGGGGTCGCGGGCGACGATGTCGGTGAAGGTACCGCCGCGATCAATCCAGAACTGCCAGCCCGTCATTTGCCCCGCGCCGCAAGTTTACGGGCCGGTTGATGTCCGATTGCGCGGTTGGGTACAAGTGTGGCCCCATGTTAGGCACTGCGCATGAACTACTGGGGTAAGCTTCTGGGCGGGGTTGCCGGATTTGCCATGGGCGGCCCGGTCGGCGCGCTGTTCGGCGCCGCGATCGGCCATGCCGCCGATGAAAGCGTCACTAGCGGCGTCGCCTGGCGGCTCGGCACCGCCTTGCCGTTCGACGCGGCGCGGATCGCGGCCTTGCTCGGCCGGCGCGACCAGCTGTTCGCGATCGGCGTCACCGTGCTGGCGGCCAAGCTGGCCAAATGCGACGGCGCCGTGAGCCGCGCCGAGATCGGCGCGTTTCGTCAGGCCTTCGCGATCGCCGAGGGCAATGTCGCCGAGATCGGCCGTATTTTCGACGCGTCTCGGGGCTCGGCGGAGGGCTTCCAGGCTTACGCCGCGCAACTCGGCCACGCTTATGCCGACGATCGGGCGGTGCTGGAACAGGTGCTGGCCGGCCTGCACCACATCGCCCGCGCCGACGGGCCGATCAACCGTCTGGAAGCGGATTTCCTCGGCCAGGTGGCGTTTCACTTCGGGGTCGATCCGGAGAGTCCGCAGCGCGCCGGACGCGGCCGCTGGGTAGGCGGCACGGAAGATCCGTACCTTATCCTGGGCGTCGAGCGCGGCGCCAGCTTCGAAGCGGTGCGCGCGCGCTGGAAGGTGCTGGTGCGGCAGAACCATCCGGATAGCCTGGCCTCCCGCGGCGAAACGCCGGAACGCGTGGCGGCGGCATCGCAACAGGTCGCCCGCATCAACGCCGCCTACGACGTGATAAAACGCGATCACGGCGCGTGATCGACACGAATCGCGATCACGACGTGATCGACGCGCCGTCCCCGAACCGCGATGAGAGGCCGCCGGGCGTTACGGTCGACCATCTGGTCCTGCACTACACCGGCATGAAGACAGCGGCCGCGGCCCTCGCGCGGCTCTGCGATCCGGCGGCGAGAGTTTCGGCGCACTATCTGCTGGACGAAGATGGCGAGGTCTACACGCTGGTCCCGGAAGCCGGCCGAGCCTGGCATGCCGGCGTCAGCTACTGGCGCGGGGTCAGACAGTTGAACGACCGCTCGATCGGGATCGAGATCGTTAATCCGGGGCATGAATGGGGCTACCGGCCGTTCCCGCCGGCGCAGATGACCAGCCTGGCACGGCTCTGCCACGGCATACTCCGCCGGCACGCCATACCGGCGCGCAACGTCGTCGGCCACTCAGACATCGCGCCGGACCGCAAGCAGGACCCCGGCGAGTTATTTGATTGGCGTTGGCTGGCGGGGCAGGGGATCGGCGTCTGGACAGAGGATTTAGCGCGGTCCGCGTCTTTCGAGGCTGATCTTGAGGCGATCGGTTATGATCCGGCGATGCCGCAAGCCACGGTCATTACGGCGTTCCAGCGCCACTTCATGCCAATGACGGTGACGGGGCGTGCCGACGCCGCGACCGCCGCCCGGGCCGCTGCCATAACGACGCTGGTTGACGCGGCGGGGTAAAGGCGCGCAGGGAACGGCCATCCAGACGGTCGGGCGGCCGCTGCCGGTGTTCGCACATCGGTGGAGGAAAGTCCGGGCTCCACGGAAAAACGGTGCCGGCTAACAGCCGGCGGGGGCGACCCCAGGGACAGTGCCACAGAAAACAAACCGCCAGTCAGGTTCGGCCTGGCAGGTAAGGGTGAAACGGTCGCGGTAAGAGCGCACCGCGATCCTGGCAACAGGATCGGCAGGGTAAACCCCACCGGGAGCAAGACCGAATAGGGGCGGCATGCTGCTTGCGGCGACGCAGGCAGGCAGGAGCTTTCCGCTCCGCCGTCCGGGTTGGTCGCGTGAGGCGTGCCGCGAGGCGCGTCCCAGAGGAATGGCCGCCACGTGCCGCGAGGCGCGTACAGAACCCGGCTTACAGACCGTCTGGATATTTTCGCGTCTATCAACACAAGAACAAACCAGAAACATAATCCGCAACTCTTCAGGTAACTGCTATGAAAATGATGATCCGGTGGCGGAATATCTTGAAGATCATTCACCGAAAGTCTTTGCTACCCATAAAAATCCATGATAACCCATGCCCGTCCACTTTCGCCCGAAGTTGCCGCCACGCAGGGAATGCCCGCCGCCGATGAGCCAGTTTTTAGGCACGCACCAGAACCGGCTCGATCCGAAAGGCCGTGTTTCGGTGCCGGCGCCGTTCCGGACGGCGCTGAAAGCCCTGGATGGCGAGCCCGCGCTTATCCTGCGGCCTTCACATAATCATCCGTGCATTGAGGCCTGGCCGGTTTCGGCATTTGAGGCGTTGTCGAGGCCGATGCAGGGGCTCGATCTGTTCAGCGCCGATCACGACGACATGGCGTTCAGCCTGTACGGCCGCGCCTGCAAGATTGTGGCCGATAAGGATGGCCGCGTGATCCTGCCGGAGGACCTGGTGGAGCACGCCGGTCTCGGCGAGACTGTGGTGTTTATCGGGCTCGGCCGGATTTTCCAGGTTTGGGAGCCGGCGGCGGCAAAAGCATTTCAGGAGACGGCGCGGGCGCGCGCCAATCTGCGCGGCCTGACTCTGTCGCAGGTCAATAACGGTGGCGCCGCGGCATGAACGCGCTCACCCACATCCCCGTGCTGCGCGACGAAGCGGTGGCCTGGCTGGCGCCGCGCGACGGCGGCGTATACCTGGACGGCACGTTCGGCGGCGGCGGCTATGCGCGCAAGATTCTGGACGTTGCGCGGTGCACGCTGTGGGCGATCGACCGCGACCCGGCGGCAATCGCGCGGGGCGCTGCGCTGGCAGCTGAATTTTCCGGAAGGCTGAAACTATTGGCAGGAAGGTTCCGCGAGATTTTGGAGTTGTTACATTCACAGGGTGTTAACTCACTGCACGGCGCGGTGTTCGATCTTGGCGTGTCCTCTTACCAGCTTGACGATCCGGCGCGCGGTTTCAGCTTTCGCGCGGATGGTCCGCTCGACATGCGGATGGGTGGCGGTGAAATTACTGCCGCCGCGCTAATCAACGCTATGTCCGAATCCGAGCTCGCTGATACGCTTTATCAGTTTGGCGAGGAGAAGGCGTCGCGCCGGATCGCCAAGGCGATCGTCGAGCGGCGCCGCGCGCGGGAGTTTACGACGACGGCCGATCTGGCCGACGTGATACGGAGCGTTGTGAGACCGGACAAATCGGGGATCGACCCGGCGACCAGAAGCTTTCAGGCGCTGCGGATCGCGGTGAATGACGAACTGTCCGACATCAAAGCCGCCTTGCAGCAGTCGGCGGATTTGTTGGCGCCGGGCGGACGGCTTGTCGTGGTCAGCTTTCATTCGCTGGAGGATCGGATCGTGAAACGTTTTTTTCTGGGCGCCGCAGGACGCGCCGCCGGCGCTTCGCGCCACGATCCGGCCGGCTTGGCGCCGCCGCCGCCGCCGCGCTTCAAGCTGCTGACCGCGGCGCCGCAAATCGCGTCACCCGCGGAGACCCGGCGCAATCCGCGCGCCAGGAGTGCCAAGCTGCGCGCCATTGAAAGGCTTGCCGCATGATCCGGCCGTTCACCTTGCTGACCATGATCCTGGCGGCGGCATCGGGCGCTTACTTGTTCTCAGTCAAGCATCAGGCTCAGTTGCTGGACGATCAACTGGCGGCCGTGGCGCAGCAGTCCCGGCTCGACGGTCAGCGTATCCGCGTGCTGCAAGCTCAATGGGCGCTGGAAATCGATCCGACGCGGCTCAGCCAGCTTGCCAGCCAGTTCACCACCTTGCAGCCGATGAGGCCGGCGCAGCTGGTGACGCTGGCGGCGTTGCGGCAGGACCTGCCATCGCCGGGCGTAGGCGCGCCGGAGCCTAACCCGGAAGAGCCCATGCCGGCAGACTTGGGCACCCCGTCGCCCGATCAGAGTATGCCCGACACCAGCGCGTTTTCCGTGACGCTTGCCGCTAACGGCCTGCCGCTGCCGCCGCCGCAAATGCCGCCGGACATCGCGCCGGCGGAGCTGGCGCCGCAGAATCTTGGAAGCCCGATCACGAAGTTGGCTGCCGCCGATCCGTCCGCTGGTCTCGCGCCGTCGTTGCCGCACGTGGCAGTGCGCCGGCCGCGCGCGACGCCAACACGTTTCGCGCAGAACGTGACGCCGCCCTCCTTCATCGCGTCGCAAAGCGACGTAATGCCAAGTTTGCCGCGTGCGCAGCCGATCGCCGCGCAAATCGTCTCGGTTGGCGCGCCTGCCTCTTCGGGATTGCCACTGCCTACCTCCAATGCCTCTGCCGGCGCGGTGGCCACGGGAGGCTCGATGTTGGGCATGGCTCAGGACGCGCTGGCCCCCCCGCAGCCGCTCGGGACCGATAATTGACTCTGAATTTTCGCCCGGAAGCGCCGGCGCCCTTGTCCAGGCGGGCGGGCAGACAAGCGCCGTCGCGTCTGGCCGGCGCGCCGGAGCGCGGCGCGGTGCCGCTGATGGAGCATGTACACATCACCGGCAGCGAGCTGGACCGCCGCTCCTGGATGGAGAAGGCGCATAAGCGGATGGTGGTCGGCGCCGGGCTGTTTGCCCTGCTTTACGCGGTGCTCGCTTTGCGCCTGACCTATGCCACCATCATCCACCCGGTGCTGCCGACGCAGGCGGTGCTGAATGCCATGCAGCCGGTGCTGGATGTCACGCCGCCGCCGCCCGGCCGCGCTAGCATCACCGACCGCAACGGCACCATCCTCGCCGTATCTCTGCCGGGTGCGGAACTGTTCGCCGACCCGAAACAGGTGACCGACCCGGTTGACGCGGCGGAAAAACTTGGCGCCGTGCTGCCGGGGCTGGATGTCACCGCCACCGCCAAAAAGCTCGGCTCAGGCAAAAGCTTCGTCTACCTCGACCGCAAGCTGACGCCGGCCGAGGAGCTGGTCGTCAACACGCTCGGCATTCCCGGCGTGTATTTTGAGAACACCGACAAGCGGCATTATCCGGAGGGCGATCTCGGCGCGCATATCCTCGGCGGCGTCAACATCGGGGGCGTTGGCATCGCCGGTGTCGAAGCGTTCTTCAACCAGCGCTTGGACAGCAACACGGCGCCGCTGGCGTTGTCGATCGATATCGGGATCGAAGGCATCGTGCATGACGAGCTGGCCGCGGCCGTTAAAGAGTTCAAATCGCCGGGCGGCTGCGCGATCGTGATGAACGCGCATACCGGGGAAATCCTCTCGCTGGTAAGTTTGCCGGATTATGACGTGGTGACGCTGGGTTCGGCGCCGGCAAATGATCGCTTCAACCGTTGCGTTACCGGCGATTACGAGCCCGGCAGCGTGTTCAAGCTGCAGACCATCTCGATGGGCTTAGACTCAGGGCTTATCCATTACTGGGATTATTTCGACACCTCGCATCCGCTACATGTCGGCCGCTTCACCATCACCGATTTTGAGCCGGTGCATACCTGGATGGCGGTGCCGCAAATCCTCAACGTCTCGTCCAACATCGGCGCTTCGCGCATCGCCACCATCCTGGGTCCCAAAATCGAGCAGAGCTGGTACGCCAAACAGGGTTTTTTTGCGAAGCTGCCGGTGCAGCTGCCGGAGGCGCAACCGCCGATCTATCCGTCGATCAAGAGCTGGGGCCTGTCCACCACGATGACAGTCTCGTTCGGCAACGGCATCGCGGTCACGCCGTTGCATCTCATCACTGGCGTGTTGCCGATCGTCAACGGCGGCATCCGCTATCAGCCGACTCTGTTGGCGGTCGATCCGAATGGGCCGCAGCCGGTAGGCGTGCGGGTGATGCAGCAAAGCACGTCGGACATCATGCGGAAGATGATGACCAACGTGGTGCTGTCGGGCACCGGGGTGAAGGCGCAGGTGCCGGGTTACGTGGTCGGCGGCAAGACCGGCACGGCGCAGGTGGTGGGACCCAGCGGCGCGTATCTGAAGCATACCAACAACGCCTCCTTCATGGCGGCGTTTCCGATGAACAACCCCCAATACGTGATCTACGTGCTGGTGCTGCAACCGCATGCCGATGCCACGACCGGCGGCTTTACCACCGGCGGCGCGATCGCGGCGCCGACGGTGGGCCGGATCATCGCGCGGATCGGGCCGATGCTGGGCGTGTTGCCGGCGTCGGGCGACGAACTCGCGGCACTCGACGCGTCGCTCAGCATGCCGATGGACCCGCTGCCGCCGCCTGGTGAGATCGCGCTGGGGCCAGGCCACCCGCTGCCGCCGGGCGCCAACATGTTCGCGTATGAGCTGTTGGGCGAACGGCCGCCCGGTGCGGCGATGCCGGCTAGTTCCGGCCGCCCCGACACGCGGCTTTCGGCGGCGCATGGCGGCCATGGCATGATGGCGGTTACGCAGCTTGCCAATCGATGAGCTGGTCCGGATGAACATAAGCGGCATTACGGCGGATAGCCGCGCGGTGCGGCCGGGTTTCGTGTTCGTGGCACTTCCCGGCGGCCGGGCCGATGGCCGCGCCTTTATCGGCGACGCGGTGGCGCGCGGCGCCGTTGCCGTACTGGCGCCGGAAGGGACGGTATGGCCGCCGGGCGTGCCGCCGCGTCCGATGGTGACCGATCCGGCGCCCCGCCAACGCCTGGCGCGGATCGCCGCCGAACTGGCCGGTCCGTTGCCGGAACGGCTGGTCGCAGTGACAGGCACCAACGGCAAAACCAGCACGGTCGATTTCCTGCGGCAGATTTTAACGTTGGCCGGCCGCCGGTCTGCCTCCGTCGGCACGCTCGGGATCATTGCCGAAAATCTTCCGCCATCGGAGAGTCTGACCACGCCGGATCCCGTAACGCTGGCAAACTCCCTCGCCGCTCTCGCGACGGCCGGCATCACCGATGTCGCGCTGGAGGCCTCGTCGCACGGCCTCGCGCAGAGCCGGCTGGACGGGCTGCATTTTGCGGCCGCCGGCATCAGCAACTTGACGCGCGACCATCTGGACTATCACGGCAGCCTGGCGGCCTATCGCGAAGCCAAATTGCGGCTGTTCGACACGCTGCTGCGCCCCGGTGCGCCAGTTTTGGCGATGGCGGATCTGGAGTCGGAGACGCTGGGGGCGTTGCGCCGGATCACGACGGCGCATGACCATGATCTGCGGCTGGTCGAGGTGATGGCCACGCCGCTACCGGAGGGGCAGGAACTGATCGTCGCGGTCGGCGGCCGGCGCCACCAAGCTGTGTTGAACCTGCCCGGCCGTTTTCAGGCGGATAACGCCGCACTCGCGGCTGGGCTGGCGGAAGCCGTCGGCGTGGCGGACAGCTGGCGCTTCCTGCCTCAACTCGCCGGCGTTCGCGGCCGGCTGGAGCGGGCGGCGATACTGGCGAATGGCGCCGCGGCCTATGTCGACTACGCGCACACGCCGGACGCCATTGCGCGCGTACTGGCGGCGTTGCGCCCGCATACGTCCGGCCGCCTGATCATCGTGTTCGGCGCCGGCGGCGATCGTGACGCCGGCAAACGGCCGCTGATGGGCGCGGCCGCCATGGAACGGGCCGATATCGTGGTGATCACCGACGATAATCCCCGCAGCGAAGACCCCTCCGCGATCCGCGCCCAGGTCTGCGCCGCCGCGCCCGGCTCGATCGAGATTGGCGGCCGCCGCGCCGCCATCGCCGCCGGCCTGGGTATGCTGCGCGCCGGTGATGTGCTGGTGGTCGCCGGCAAAGGCCATGAGCAGGGACAGATCGTCGGCGCGACGGTGCTGCCCTTCGATGACGCGGCCGTGCTACGCGACCTCGCGGGTGCCGCGTGACGCCGCTCTGGGAGGCGGCCGACCTGGCCATGGCGATGGGCGCAGCCGGCCCCGGCTTTGCCGCGAACGGTGTAGCAATCGATACGCGCCTTCTGACGCCGGGGGACCTGTTCGTCGCGCTGCAAGGCGAACGGGATGGACATGGCTTCGTTGACGAAGCCTTCGCAAGGGGCGCGGCAGGAGCGTTGGTTTCGCGTGAAGTCGCCGCCGCCGGGCCGGTGCTGCTGGCCGACGACACGCTGGCGGCGCTGACCCGGCTCGCTACATTTGCCCGCGCCAGGGCGGACGCAAAAGTCGTCGCGGTAACCGGCAGCGTGGGCAAGACCACGACGAAAGAAATGCTGCGCCGCGCGCTCGGCGGGTTCGGCACGGTGCATGCGGCCGAGGCGTCCTTCAACAACCATATCGGCGTGCCGCTGACATTGGCGCGCTTGCCGCCGGACGCGGCTTTCGCCGTGCTGGAAATCGGCATGAACCATCCGGGTGAGATCGCGCCGCTGGCGCGCCTCGCCCGTCCGCATGTCGCGATCGTGACCAATGTCGAGCGTACGCATCTGGGCTTGATGGGTTCTGAAACCGCGATCGCCGCCGAAAAATCTACCATTTCCCTCGGCCTGCCGCCCGGCGGCGTGGCGTTGCTGCCCGCGGACTCGCCGCATCTTCAGCTTCTGGCGCGCAGCGTGCCGCCGGGCGCCAGGGTGTTGACGTTCGGCGCCGGCGCGGAAGCGGATGTGCGGTTGCTGGAAGCGGCGAGCGACGCCGAAGGCTGCGATGTCACCGGACGTGTCGCCGGGCTGGCCGTGCGGTTCCGTCTGAACGCGCCGGGGCGCCACATGGCCAGCAACGCCATGGCGGTTTTGGCCGCCTGCCACGCGCTCGGCCTCGATGCTGGGCTGGCGTCGCAGGCGCTCGACGAATTCGAACCCGTCGCCGGCCGCGGCCTGCGCCGGCAGATCAAGGCGGCGGATGGCGCGGTAATCCTGCTGGACGAATCCTACAATGCCTCCGGTGCTTCGATGCGCGCGGCGTTCTCCGTGCTGGCGCTGCAGCCGGGGCGGCGCATTGCGGTGCTGGGCGACATGCTGGAATTGGGCGACGAGGCGGTAGCCGAGCACATCTCGCTGCATGATCCGCTCAGCGAAGCCGCCGACCTGATTTTTACCGCCGGCCCGATGATGGCCCGGTTGTTCGATACGCTCAGCCCGGCGAGGCAAGGCGCGCATATGCAAGACGCCGCCGCCCTGGCGCCAATCGTGAAGGCGGCGTTGCGCGGCGGCGACGCCGTGCTGGTGAAAGGCAGTTACGGCAGCCGCATGCGCGATGTCGTCTCCATTCTCGACAGCTCCGCCTGATGCTTTATCTTTCTCTTCTGCCGCTGTCCGGCACCGTGCATTTTTTCAACCTGTTCAGGTACATCACGTTCCGCGCCGGCGGCGCGTGCCTAACTTCTCTGGTGATCAGCTTCTGGCTCGGGCCGCGGCTGATCCGGATGTTGAAGCGGCTGCAGCGGCAGGGCCAGCCGATCCGCCTGGATGGGCCGGAGCGGCATCTGATCGAGAAAAAAGGCACGCCGACCATGGGCGGCGTGCTGATCCTGCTGGCGCTTGGCCTCTCCACTCTGCTGTGGGCGGACCTAGAAAACGGTTATGTCTGGGCGGTGCTGCTGGTTACCTTCGGCTATGGCGGACTCGGTTTCGCCGATGACTTCCTGAAGCTGACGCGGCGCAACACGAAAGGCGTGCCGGGGCGGCTGAAGCTGGTAGTGCAGGCCGGCATCGGCCTCGCCGCCGCGATCTGGATTCTGGCGCTGATGCCGGCACCGCTGGGCAGCGAACTGGCTTTGCCGGTGCTGAAATACGTGATGATCCCGTTCGGCCTGGCGTTCCCGCTGGTTGGCATGTTCGTGTTGATGGGCGCGTCGAATTCGGTAAATCTTACCGACGGTCTGGACGGCCTCGCGATCGTGCCGACGATGATTGCCGCCGGGGTGTTTGCCTTGATCGCCTATCTGGTCGGCAACCGGATTTTTGCAGGCTATCTGCAACTGAATTACGTGCCCGGCACCGGCGAGCTCGCGGTGTTTCTGTCCTCGCTGATCGGCGGCAGCCTCGGCTTCCTGTGGTTCAACGCGCCGCCGGCCGCGGTATTCATGGGCGATACCGGCAGCCTCTCGCTTGGCGGCGCGCTCGGCGCGGTCGCGGTCGCGACGAAAAACGAGATCGTACTGGCGATTGTCGGCGGTTTGTTCGTGGTGGAGACCGTGTCGGTGATCGTGCAGGTGTTCTGGTATAAGCGCACCAAACGCCGGGTGTTTCTGATGGCGCCGCTGCACCATCATTTCGAAAAGAAGGGCTGGGCGGAGCCGACCATCGTGATCCGCTTCTGGATTATCTCGATGATCCTGGGCTTGGTCGGCCTTGCGACGTTGAAAATCCGATGAGCTACGGCAAGGTCTTCGCCGGCCAGCGTTTTGCCGTGGTCGGGTTGGGCAAGGCCGGCACGCCGGCGGCGGCGGCGCTCACCGCCATGGGCGCGGAGGTGTTTGCCTGGGATGACGGCCCGGCTGCCCGCGCGGCGGCCGCGGACCTCACGCTGCTGCCGCCGGAGAAAATCACGGGCCCGGTGGATGCGCTAGTGCTTTCGCCCGGCATCCCGCATAGGCTGCCGAAGCCGCATTCGGCGGCGACCTGGGCCATTAAGCATGGCGTGCCGATCCTGACCGACGCGGAGCTGCTGTACCGCGCCGTACGGGCGGCGGGTTCCAAAGCCCGGTTCGCCGGGATCACCGGCACCAACGGCAAATCCACCACCACCGCGTTGCTGGCGCATATCTTGACCGTCGCCGGCATACCGAACGTGGCGGGGGCAAATCTCGGCCCGGCGGCGCTCTCGCTGCCCTTGCTGCCGGATTACGGCGTTTATGTGCTGGAAATGTCGAGCTATATGTTGGAGCGAATCGCGACACTCCGCTTCGATGTCGCATCAATGCTGAACCTTTCGCCCGACCATCTGGACCGCCATGGCGACATGGATGGGTATGCCGCGGCGAAACTGCGGCTTTTTGCGAATCAGGATGCGGGCTGCGTGGCGGTTCTGGGTGTGGATGATGTGCTGAGTCGCGCGATGACGGAAAAATTGGCGAGGCGGGCTCCCCGCGTGGTTCGTATCTCCAGCGAAACGTTCAAGGTCGAGGAAGCGAAAGCGTTGCCCGGCCGGCATAACGTGCAGAACGCGGCGGCGGCGGCGGCGATGGCCGAGGCGCTAGGTGTACCCGCCGCCGCCATCGCCGAAGGCATTGCAAGCTATCCCGGCCTGCCGCATCGGCAAGCGGAGCTGGCGCGGATCAGCGGCGTGCGCTTCATCAACGACAGTAAGGCGACCAACGCGGACGCCGCCGCCGTCGCCATGGCGTGCTATGACCGGTTCGTCTGGATCGCCGGCGGCGTCGCGAAATCCGGCGGCATCGACGCGCTGGCGCCGCTATTTCCGCGCATCGTGAAAGCCTATCTCATCGGCCGCGACGCGCCCGCCTTTGCCGCATCGTTGCGCGCGCATGACGTCGCCAACGATGTGGTGGAAACCATCGACGCGGCGACACCGCTGGCCTTCGCGGAAGCAAAACGCAGCGGCGCCGAGATCGTGTTGTTTTCGCCGGCCGCCGCGAGCTTTGACCAGTTCGAGAATTTCGAGCAGCGCGGGGACCGCTTCGTCGCCTGCGTTGCCAGCCTGATCCGGGAGGCCGCATAATGCCGGCGGTCTCGCGCGCGGACACCTCCGTCATCGGCCGCTGGTGGTGGAGCGTGGACCGTTTCACGCTGCTCGCGCTCGGCGTGCTGATCGGTATCGGCTATGTGCTGGCGCTGGCCGCCACGCCCGGCATTTCGCTCCGCCTGACCGACCCGCACACGTTGGCAATGATCAAGCAGATCGTCTTCCTTGCGCTTGGGGGCGCCACGCTGCTCGGCATGTCGATGCTCTCGCTCCGGCAAGTGAAACTAGCCGCACTCGGCATGGGCATCGTGTTCTTTCTCCTGACCGCTTTTACCCTGGCGCATGGCATGGAGGTGGATGGCGCGCATCGCTGGATTTCGCTGCCAGGCTTCACGATTCAGCCGAGTGAATTTCTGCGTCCCGCTTTCATCATTATCTCTGGCTGGCTAATCGCGGAGTCGCGCCGCACGCCGGGGTTTCCGGGCAAGCGCGCGGCGCTGGCAATGTTCCTGCTGACGGCGGCGTTGTTAAAAATGCAGCCAGATATCGGCATGACGTTTCTGTTCACCATGGTGGTGTTCGCGCAGTTTTATCTGGATGGTATGCAGCTGAAATGGGTTGGCGTCGCCGCCGCGCTGGTCGTCGTCGCCGGCGTCTGCGCCTTTTTGTTCATCGCGCATGTGCATAGCCGGGTGATGCTGTTCCTGCACCCGACTCATGATTCCGCTTATCAGGCGCTCACCGCGCTGTCCGCCTTCGGCAATGGCGGCATGTTGGGCCTGGGGCCGGGCGAAGGTCAGGTAAAACACTTCCTCCCCGATGCCCGCGCCGATTTCGTCTTCGCGGTTGCCGGCGAAGAGTTCGGCCTGTTTTTCTGCACCTTCATCATCATCGTCTTCGGCGCCATCGTGCTGCGCGCGATGCTGCGGCTGCTGGGCGAGACCAATTTGTTCGTGATCCTGGCGGCGGGCGGCCTGATCGTCGGCTTCGGCTTGCAGGCATTCGTCAACATGGCGTCGTCGCTGTCACTGATCCCGACCAAAGGTATGACCTTGCCGTTCATTTCCTATGGCGGCAGCTCGGTGCTGGCAATTTCGATCCAGATGGGCTTCCTGCTGGCGCTGACGCGGCGCCGCCATCAAAGCGATCCGGTATGAGAGGCCCCAGGGTGCAGCCGATCGTGATCGCCGCCGGCGGGACCGGCGGCCACTTCTTCCCAGCCGAAGCGCTGGCGGCGGCGTTGATTGCGCGCGGCGAACGTGTGGTGCTGATGACCGATTCGCGCTCCGGCGGCCTTGCCTCGCCGGTCTTCGCGAACACTGAGCGCCATGTGATCGCCGGCGCCGGACTCGCCGGACACGGCGCCGGGCGCGCCGTGAAAGGTGGGTTGGCATTGCTGCGCGGCGTGGCTCAGGCGCGGGGTATCCTACAGGAATTACAGCCGGGGGCGGTGGTCGCATTCGGCGGCTATCCCGCGGTGCCGCCGGTTCTCGCGGCACGGCTTCTCCGCCGGCGCCCCGCAATCATTCTGCACGAGCAGAACGCCGTGCTGGGCCGCGCCAACCGGCTGCTATCGCGTTTCGCCGATCGTCTTGTACTGAGCTTTGCGAACACGTCTAAGCTGCCGAACCAAGTCGTTACGGAGGTATTTGGAAATCCCGTCCGTCCCTCGATCGCCGCGCTGCGCGGACAGGATTATTCTCCGCCCGCGCAAAAGATTGAGTTGTTGGTCCTAGGCGGCTCGCTTGGCGCGAAAATCTTCGGCACGCTGATCCCGGCGGCGCTGGCTTTGCTGCCGGAGGATTTGCGGACGCGGCTCAGCGTCACGCAGCAATGCCGGGCGGAGGACCTTGCGTACGCACGGAACGTGTTTCGAGATGCCGACATCGAGGCGGATCTATCGCCGTTTTTCTACGACGTCGCGGCGCGGCTGGCGCGGGCCCAGCTGGTGATCGCGCGCGCCGGCGCCTCAACGGTCGCGGAGCTGGGCGTCGCCGGCCGGCCCTCGATTTTAATCCCGTTGCCGAACGCGATCGATGACCATCAACGCGCCAATGCCAATGCGCTTGCCGAAGTCGGCGGCGCCTGGCGCATGGACCAGGCTGCGCTGACGCCAGCAGTGCTCGCAGAAAAAATTGAGGAGCTGCTGGCGTCGCCACAACAATTGCAAACCGCGGCGGCAGCGGCCGCCGGCTTTGGCAAGGTTGATGCGGCGGAGCGCCTGGCCGCGCTGGTGCAGGACATGATGGCAAAGGTAGCGCGCGCATGAGGGCCCTGCCGCTATCCATCGGCACCATCCACTTCGTCGGCATTGGCGGCATCGGCATGTCCGGCATCGCCGAGGTGCTGCATACTCTGGGCTACGCCGTGCAGGGCAGCGACATGGCCGAGAGCGCGAACGTGGCGCGTCTGCGACAAGCCGGGATCCCCGTCGTCATCGGTCATGACGCCGCCAATATCGGCGCCGCCCAGGTGGTGGTGATCTCGACCGCCGTGCCGCGGGATAATCCGGAAGTGGTGGCGGCGCGTGCGAAACTCATCCCAGTGGTGCGCCGCGCCGAAATGCTGGCCGAGCTGATGCGGCTGAAGTGGGCGATCGCGATCGGCGGCACGCACGGCAAAACCACCACCACCAGCCTAGTCGCGGCGGTGCTGGAAGGCGCCGGCTTTGATCCGACCGTGATCAATGGCGGCATCATCAACGCTTATGGCAGCAACACGCGCCTCGGCGCCGGCGACTGGATGGTTGTAGAAGCCGATGAGTCGGACGGTAGCTTCCTCCGCCTTCCCGCCGTCATTACCATCGTCACGAACATGGATCCGGAGCATCTGGACCACTGGGGCTCGCGCGAAGCGATGGAGGCCGGTTACCGGCAGTTCGTCGCCAACATCCCTTTCTATGGCTTTGCCGTTTTGTGCATCGACCACCCGGCGGTGCAGCAGATGATCCCGGCGCTGTCCGATCACCGCATCATCACCTACGGCTTTTCACCGCAGGCCGATGTGCGGGCGGAACGGATTGTCTCGACCCGAGAGGGCGCGAGCTTCGACGTGCGTTTCGCCGACCGCGCGACCGGCCGCGCCCGGCGGATGGGGCCGTTCAAGCTGCCGATGCTCGGCAACCACAATGTGCAAAACGCGCTCGCCGCCATCGCGGTTGCGACCGAAATGGAGATCGACGAAACGCAGCTGAAAGAGGCACTTGCGAAGTTCTCGGGCGTGAAGAGGCGGTTCACTAAAACCGGCGATGCCGGCGGGATCACGGTTATCGACGATTACGGGCATCATCCGGTAGAAATCGCCGCGGTGCTGAAGGCCGCCCGGCAGGCCGGTGCGCGAGACGTGGTGGCGGTGGTGCAACCGCATCGCTTCTCCCGGCTGCAATCGCTGTTCGAGGAATTCTGCACCTGCATGAACGACGCCGGCACGGTGATCGTCGCGGATGTGTACGCGGCCGGTGAGGCGCCGATCGAAGGTGTCGACCGCGATGCGCTGGTGGAGGGCCTGCGCGCGCGCGGCCACCGCTCCGTGGTGCCGCTGACCGATCCCGCGCATTTGCCGGACATGGTGCATGCCATAGCGCGGCATGGCGACTTCGTGGTTTGTCTCGGCGCCGGCAATATCACCGCTTGGGCCAATACGTTGCCGGCGGCATTGCAGGAACTGCAGGGCGCCTCCCGCCGCGCCACGGCTTTGCGATGAGTGCCGCGATGTTGCCTACCATCCGCGGCCGTGTGCAGCCGGCGGCGGTGCTTGGCCCGGCCAGCTGGTTTCGTGTTGGTGGCCCGGCGGAGTTTCTGGTGCGTCCGGCGGACGTGCCCGACCTCGCGGCGTTTTTGCGTGAGCTGCCGCTGGAGATGCCGGTCACGGTGATTGGCGCCGCCTCCAACCTGATCATCCGCGATGGCGGCATACCGGGCGTGGTGATCAAATTGGCGCGCGGCTTCGGAGACATCGTCGTGGAGGCCGATGGCATCATCGCCGGTGCCGCGGCGCTGGATATGACTGTCGCCGAACATGCCGCCGCCGCCGCGCTCGGTGGCCTCGAATTCCTGTCCGGCATCCCCGGTAGCATCGGCGGCGCCGTCGCGATGAACGCCGGCGCCTATGGCGGCGACATTGCCGGCGTGCTGGACTGGGCGGAGCTCGTCACCCGCTCCGGCGAAGTGCTGCGGCTGACCGCTTCGGAAATGGCTCTGTCTTACCGCCATGCCAATCTGCCGGCGGACGGCGTAGTCACGGCCGCACGGCTGAGGGCGAGTCCAAGCGACGCTGCGCTGATCGCCGTACGCATGGCCGAGATACGCAAAAACCGCGAAGCGACGCAGCCGACGCGGGCGCGCACCGGCGGTTCCACTTTCGCCAACCCGCCGGCGCAAAAAGCCTGGGAGCTGATCGACGCCGCCGGATGCCGCGGTTTGCGGCGCGGCGCCGCGCAAGTCTCCGAACTGCATTGCAATTTCCTGCTGAACAATGGCGGCGCCACGGCATCGGACCTTGAAGGCCTGGGTGAGGAGGTGAGGGCGCGTGTCGCCGCCGCCTCCGGCGTTTCGTTGCGTTGGGAAATCAAGCGGATCGGCGTGCCGGCGGCGCGCGAAGCGGTGGCGGCATGACCGGGGAGCAAAAAATCCGGGTCGCAGTGCTGCATGGCGGCATCTCCGCCGAACGCGAGGTCAGCCTCAACTCCGGCCGCCAAGTGATCGCGGCGCTGCAAACGGCCGGCTTCGAGGTCACGCCAATCGACGTCACGGCGGACCTGGCGGCGGTGGTCGCGGCGCTGACGCCGGCGCCGGATGTGGTGTTTAACGCCTTGCATGGCCGCTTCGGCGAGGATGGCTCGATCCAGGGCGTGCTGGATTATCTCGGCATCCGCTACACCCATTCCGGCGTCCGCGCCTCCGCGCTGGCGATGGACAAAGCGGCGGCGAAAGCGGTGTTCGCCCATGCCGGCCTGCCGGTCGCGCCGCACCGGATCATCGACATCGCGGAACTCGCCGACCACGACCCGTTGCCGCCGCCTTATGTGGTCAAACCGGTCAATGAAGGCTCCTCCGTCGGCGTTTCCATCGTGCAGCCAGGCGATAATCGCGGTGCGGAAATCGTGCGCGACTGGCGCTTCGGCGCGGCCATGGTCGAGCAATACATCCCCGGCCGCGAACTAACGGTGGCCGTGCTGGAAGACCGGGCGCTGGCCGTGACTGAGATCCTGCCAACGGAACAATTCTACGACTACCACGCCAAATACGCCGCCGGCGGTTCGCGGCATGTGGTGCCGGCCGAGGTGCCGGCCGAAATCGCCGAACGCGCGATGGATATAGCCCTTGCCGCGCATCGCGCCTTGGGCTGCCGGGGTGCGACACGCGCGGATCTTCGATACGATCCGGAGACCGGCCGCTTGGTGCTGCTCGAGGTCAACACGCAGCCGGGCATGACGCCGACTTCGCTGTTGCCGGAGCAGGCGAACTATATGGGCATGGGCTTTCCCGCCCTGTGCGCCTGGATGGTGGAGCGCGCCGCATGCCGCGTCTAACCGCCACCAAGCCAATGGCGCGGGCGGCGCTGACGCCGGCGAGGCCGGCGCCGGCCCGGCGGCCCGCAAAGAAGCCCGCCACGCTGCCGGACCGGCTGTCGGCGCGCGCGCTATTCTTTCGGCGCCTGCGCAGAAGCCTACGTCCCGGAATCTGGATTTGCGTCATCCTGATCGCGCTGGCCGGCGGCGCCGAATTGTTCCGGGCGATCCCGAAACTAGGTCCCGTCATCAGCCCGGTCGGCAGCGTGCGCCATGGTCTGGCGGTGCTTGCGGGTTATGCCGGTTTCCGCGTTACCGACATCCAGATCATCGGCGCCGAAACCACAAAGCCGGCGGCGATCGACACCGCGATCGGCATCAAGGCCGGCGAGCCGATCTTTGCGCTGTCGCTGGCGGCGATGCAGGCGCGGCTGGAACAGCTCGGCCCCGTGCAAACGGCAACCGTCACGCGCGCCTTGCCGGGCACCTTGATCGTAACGATCAAGGAGCGGAACGGGTTTGCCATCTGGCAGACCGGCAGCGCCGATTCTTCAAAAACCTTCCAGTTGATCGACGGGCAAGGCAACGTGATCTCCAATCAGGACGCCGCCGCGGCCAAGCGGCGCGATCCATCGCTGCTGCTGCTCGCCGGCGCCGACGCGCCGCTTCACGCGCAAAGCCTGATCTCGGAACTGCAAGGCGCTCCGGGCGTATTACCCCGTGTTGCCGCGGCGGAGCGCGTCGATGGACTGCGCTGGAACCTGATCCTCAAGAACGACACGCTCATTAAACTGCCCGCCGACGACGAGCAAAAAGCCATCGCGCAACTGGCGGCATTGCAGGCCAGCATGGCGTTGCTGGACCGGCCGGTAGAGGTCATTGACCTGCGTTTCGCGGGCAAGATGGTGGTGCGGCCGTACCCGTCGCCAGATGCTCCGACGCCGGTTCAACCAAACGCGGGCGCCGGCCCAGCGCGCACGCAAGCGAGCCGCACATGATCGTCTCTATCTTGTGGACCAACGCCGATGAATGACCTGTCGCGCCGCCCGCCTGCCGACCGTCCGTTCAAGCCGCTGGCGGATGAACGGACGCTGCCCCGCGCGGTACGTTCGGGTCCCTTCGGCGTGCTCGACATCGGTTCGACAAAAGTCGCGTGCCTGATCGGCCGCGCGGAATCCGATGGCCGGCTGCGCGCGCTCGGCTTTGGCTGGCAAAAGGCGCGGGGGATCAAATCCGGCGGCATCGTCGACTTGGAGGACGCGGAACGCGCGATCCGCGCCTGTGTCGGCGCCGCCGAAGACATGGCCGACACAAGGTTGAAGTCGGTCTTCGTCAACCTCTCTTGCGGCCAGCCGGAAAGCCGGCTGTTCAACGTGCAGTGGCCGGTGGATGGCCGCGCGGTGAACGCCGATGACGTGAAACGCGTGGTGCGCGAAGCCCGCGGCCGCGCCGCCGCCGAGGGGCGCGAAACCATCCACGCGCTGCCCTTGGGCTTCGCGGCAGACGACACCCCCGGCGTGATCGACCCGCGCGGTCTGTTTTGCCAAACCCTTACGGCCCAGCTGCATGTTGTCGATGCCGCTAACACCGCGTTGCGTACAATGGTTGCCTGCCTCGCGCGTTGCGAGCTCGACGTTGCGGCATTGGTCTCCGCCCCTTTGGCCTCCGGTCTGGCCGCGCTGGTGGGCGATGAACGTGAGTTGGGCGCTACGGTCATCGACATGGGCGGCGGCACCACCAGCTGCGCGGTATTTGCCGAAGGCCAGGTGCTGCACACTGCGCAACTACCTCTCGGCGGCATGCACGTCACCAATGACATCGCACGCATGCTATCGACGTCGGTTGCGCATGCGGAGCGGCTGAAAGCCTTGTACGGCAACGTGCAAGGCAGCCCCGATGATGAACGTGAATTACTTCCCGTGCCGCAGGTGGGGGAGGACGAACATCAGATCGCAAAAATTCCGCGTTCGTTGCTGATCAGCGTGATCCGGCCACGCGTGGAGGAAATCCTCGAACTCGTGCGGGATCGTTTGGACACCGCGGGCCTCGGCCGCGCCGGCGGCAACCGCGTGGTGCTCACCGGCGGCGCCTCGCAGCTGGGCGGCGTGCGGGAACTGGCGGCGCAGATGCTGGACCGCAACGTCCGGCTGGGCAAACCAAACGGCATGATCGGCCTGCCTGATTCCGCCACGGCGCCGAATTTTTCGACTCTGGTCGGCTTGCTCGCCTTCGCCACCGGCGACGGTCAGACGATGCATGACATCGATTTTGAGGCCGAACGCACCAGCGGAACGTTTGGCCGCCTCGTCAACTTTCTAAAGAACCGGCTTTGATCTCGACTCATTCCACCACGCCAACTTCTTGTTTGACAAGAAAACGACGCGTTCTTTACCGATGACTCTCCGAGGAGACAAAAGATGACCTTGAACCTGATGATTCAGAAAACCTCGCACACCGATTTCACCCCGCGTATCACGGTCATCGGCGTCGGCGGCGGCGGCACCAACGCGGTCAATAACATGATCGCGCTGAACTTGCCTGGCGTCGATTTTATCGTCGCCAATACCGACGCTCAGCAGCTGCAACTGTCGCGCTCGGAGCGGCGGATCCAGCTCGGGCCGCATATCACCCAGGGCAACGGCGCCGGCGGGCGGCCGGAAGTGGGCAAAGCATCGGCGGACGAGGCGGCGGATGAGTTGGCCCGGCATCTGGAAAACGTCCACATGGTGTTCATCACCGCCGGCATGGGCGGCGGTACCGGCACCGGCGCCGCGCCCGTCATCGCCCGCATGGCGCGCGAGCGCAACATTCTAACCGTTGGCGTCGTCACCAAGCCTTTTGCCTTCGAAGGCCGCAAGCGCATGCGCCTCGCCGAGGAAGGCATCGCGGAATTGCAGGCCTATGTCGACACGCTGATCGTGATCCCCAACCAGAACCTGTTCAAGGTCGCCAACGAGCGCACGGGTTGGAAAGAAGCTTTCGAGATGGCCGACAACGTCCTGTACATGGGCGTGCGCGGCGTAACCGATCTGATGGTGCTGCCCGGGCTGATCAATCTCGACTACGCCGACATCCGCTCCGTGATGTTGGAGATGGGCAAGGCAATGATGGGCACCGGCGAAGCCGATGGCGACGAACGCGCGATCCGCGCCGCCGAAGCCGCGATCAGCAACCCGCTGCTGGAAGACACCAATATGAAGGGCGCGCGCGGACTGCTGATCAACATCACCGGCGGTTCGGATGTGACCTTGTTCGAGATCGACCAGGCGGCCAACCGGATACGCGAGGAAGTGGACGAGGACGCGAACATCATGGTCGGCATGGCGCTGGATGAAACGCTGGGCGGGCGGATGCGCATTTCGGTCGTCGCGACCGGCATTGATAGCGCGGCCCCGCAGGTCTCGCATATGCCGAAATTGCAGATGGTGCATGGCGGCGCGGCCGAACCCGCCGCCGCTCCGGCGATGGCGAGCGGGCAGGGCGCCGGTTATATCCCGCAGGCGCCGACCAAGCCCCTGCTTTCGGCCGCATATCCGGAGGCCGAGACGCGGGCGGCTGAGGCGCGGACCGCTGAGTTCCACACTGCCGAGGCTGATAAGCCCGTGGAAAAAGTGGCGCTGCCTGTGCCGGCCTTGCGCGTCGCAAATCCGGAGCGGCCGGCGGCGGAACCTGTGAAACGTCCAAGTCTGTTCAGCCGCGTGTTTAGCAGCAGCGCGCCGCCGGCGCCCGCTCCGGCGCGCCCGGCACACCAGGAGCCGGTGATGGCGCCGGCCCCGCCGCGCCCCGAAGCGCCGGCGCCCGTCCCGCAGCCCCCGGCAGCGGACGCGCCGGCACGCGAGCCGAATCGCGCCACGGTGCGGTCGGCGCAAATCGATGAAATTGGGCTGGAAATACCGGCGTTCCTGCGCCGCTCCAGCTCATAAAGCTGCGCCGGCCGTCGCGGCAGTGACGTGATAGGCCGCCGCCGGACCCTGGAAGACGCGCCGCCGCTCTCGGCTTCAGCACTCCGGGACATCGAGCGGCGGGGGATTTCGCGGTACGGCCTGCGTGATCTTTATCATGCTCTGATGACGGTCAGGTTGAGCGGCTTGCTTGCGTGGCTGGCGGCGGCGTTCCTGGTCACCAATGTCATTTTCGCGACGATTTACGTGATCACGGGCGGCCTGGGCGGCGCGGGCGCGCGTGGTTTTGCCGGCGCTTTCTTCTTCTCGGTGCAGACGCTCTCCACCACCGGCTACGGCGCGACCTATCCGGTGTCTTTGCTCGCTAATCTTGTTTCAGTCGCCGAGATTTTGCTTGGCCTGCTCGGCACGGCGCTTGCAACCGGCGTGCTGTTCGCGCGTATTTCCCGGCCGCGCCCCCGCGTGCTGTTCAGCAATGTCGCCGTGATCAACCGCTACCAGGGCACGCCCACTCTGATGTTCCGCCTGGTTAACGAACGGCGCAACCAGATTGCCGAGGCGCGGATTACCGTGACGGTCGTTCGCGACGAGGTTGATGAACATGAAAGCATCCTGCGGCGCATGGTCGGCTTGAAGCTTGAGCGCGATACGTCCCCGGCTTTCGCGCTCAGTTGGCTGGTCATGCACAAAATCACGGAAGACAGTCCGTTTTCCGGTCTGGACGCAAGCGCGCTCGGGCAAGCAGGCATCGTGATCATCTGCTCGCTCAGCGGCACCGATGACACTTTGAACGCCGCGATCTACACGCGGCACATTTACGGCATCGAGCAGATTCGTTTCGGCGAACGTTTCGTCGACGTGATCGAATTCAAGGATCGACAGGCGCTCTCGATCGACTACCGCCGATTTCATGACACGGTTCCAGAAACATAGTTAATAAACAAAGGCTTATACGGAAATATTCCGAAATAATGATTTACTGGATGAAGCTTTTGTCAACGGTTAGGGTGCACCGCATCACGAATGGAATCTCGGCAAAATGTCCTCTTTAAGAAACAAATATGAAGCGGCTGGCCTGGCATCGGGCCGGCGGACATTGAAGGCGCCGATCACCTGCGTGGGCCGTGGCTTGCATAGCGGCGTGGACGTGCGTTTGGGTCTTGTCCCCGCCGCCATCGGCAACGGCATCGTGTTTTACCGCACTGATCTCGACGTTAAGATCCCCGCGCGTTTCGACTTTGTGTCGGACACCAGGCTTTGCACCATGGTGGGGCTGCCTGAGCGGCAGGATGCGCGCGTCGGCACCATTGAACATCTGATGGCAGCGTTGAGCGCATGCGGCATCGACGATCTGGTCGTGGAGATCGACGGGCCGGAATTACCGATTCTTGACGGCTCTGCGGCGCCGTTTCTGTTTCTCATCGAAAGCGCCGGCGTTGTCACCCGCGGCGGCGTGCAGGACAGTATCGAAATCCTGCAGCCGGTCAGGGTGGAGCAGGGCGATGCCGTTGCCGAGCTTCGTCCGCATCGCGACGGCGGCATGGGATTTGATCTGTCTCTCGGCATCAACTTTCCCGCCGCGGCGATCGGCGCACAGGCAATCAATCTGAAGTTCGATCGCGATCACTTTGTCGCCGAGCTCGCTGCCGCGCGGACCTTTACCTTGGTGCAGGAGGTGGAGGCAATGCGTGAAGCAGGACTTGCCAAAGGCGGCAGCCTCGCCAACGCAATCGTCGTTGACGGCCCGAAAGTCTTGAACCCGGAAGGACTGCGTTGGCGCGACGAATTCGTGCGGCATAAAATGCTGGACGTTGTGGGCGACCTGGCCCTGGCCGGCGCCCCGATCATCGGCCGTTTCATTGGCCGCTGCACCGGTCACGGCCTGAATAACCGCCTCTTGCGTACCCTGTTCGCGGATACCGCGAACTATCGCTTCGTCAGCACGGCTGTATTTGAGTCAAGGGAAATGCCTCTGGAGACGGTGGCTTAACCACAAGTCAAAGCCGGTTCCTATCCGTCCAAATACGCGAACCGCCGCATTATCTTGCGGTGGTCTATTTCGAGTCGCCTGGCCTGTGCCGGTGTGAGGATGTCCCGCCACTGTCCCGCTTTGCCTTCGCGGAAGAAGGGCGCCGGGTTGGGGCCGCGGGCGATGTAACCTTCATGCCGTTCCTGTTGGGCAAGCGTTGCAAAGTTGCTGAAGGCAATCGCGTGGCTCAGGCGCTCGGGTTCGGGCGGCCCGTCGCCGAGAAAGGCGATGATTTTACCGAAACTTGTTTCCGGTGTTGCGAGCAAGTCTTCGTAGCGCAACACGAGCGTGTTCGGGCGCGCCAGCCAGGAGGCGACGTGGCCGGACCAGGTGCCCAAGAGTTCGAAGACCTGCGTGTCGGTGCTGCGGTTGGCGGCGCCGTCGCGGCTCATGAAGTCAATAATTTTATCGACGGTGCGGCCTGTATAAGCGCTGTAGGAAACGGCGACATCGCGTGGGTCGCGGATCAGATAGATGGCGCCGGCGGTCAGTTCCCAGGTGCAAAGCGGGATGTCGTGCACGTTCAACGCCGCGTTGTGAGTTTTGATGAAGACGAGATCTTCGTGCAGCCGGGTCAAGTCGCGGTGGACCAGCGGGCGCATCCGCTGCACGTCTTCGTTGGCATAGGCCGAGGCCGGGCGGGCATCATGCGGCCGGAAGAAAGCCGCGTGCGCTTCGCTGGCGGAAAACGCCATCAGCGCGTTGATGCTATGCGGCGCTTTGGCCTGCATGATGTAATTGTGCAGGAACACGCGCAGCCAGGTGTTGCCGGATTTTGGGTAGGAAGCGAGCCAGACGATCTGCCCCATCTTCTACGCCGCCATCACCGTTCGCAGCCGGGCAATGTCGAGCAGCAGGGTGCCGCGCGCTTGCGTCAGCGCCAAAGCCTGCCGCACCGCCACCTCTTCGGCATTCAACACGGTGGTGTAATCGGTCGCACCAAAGCGGAATTGCGCCGCGCCCAGCTGATACGCTGCGTTCGCCGTTTGCGCGGCGGCCTCCGCGCGGTCCAATGCCACCCGGTCATTCTGCACGGCCTGCAAGGCATCCGCCGCCTCCCCGAACGCGTTGAGCACGGCGCCGCGATACGCCCATAGCGCGCCCTGCAACTGCGCCTCCGCCACGTCCCGGCGCGCGTGCAAAATCCCGCCGTCGTAAAGCGGCGCCAGCAGGTTAGCCGCCAAAGTCCATAATGCCGAGCTGGTGTTGAACAACGCTCCAAGCGTTTCGGCGGCGTAACCGCCGGTCGCGGTCAGCGTCAGGTCCGGATAAAGATGCGAGACCGCTACGCCGAGCGCCGCGTCTTGCGCCGCCACCTGCGCCCGTGCCGCCCGCAAGTCCGGCCGGTTGGCAAGATAGGCGGAAGGCAGCGAGATCGGGATTGCCGCGGGCGCCGCCAGGCTCTTTAGCGTTATCCCGGTCGCCGCCAAGTCCGCCGGCATCCGGCCGGTTAGCACGGCCAGGCGGTCCAGCAGCTGACCCGCTTGCGTCTGCAGCGGCGGCAGCGTCGCCTGCGTCGCCAAAACCTCGCTCTGCTGCTGCAACACATTCAGTTGTTCGATCGCGCCGATCGCGAATTCGCCGTTCAGCAGCTTCAGCAGGCTTTGCTCGTCGCCGATGATCTGTTCGGTGGTCGCGATCTGCTCGCGCGCCGCCGCCTCGCCGATCGCCGCCGCCACGATGTTGCCGATCAGCGCCTGCTTCGCCGCGTCGAGCTCGGCCTCCTGAAACGCCGCCAGCGCCGCGCCGTTTTGGTAGGTGTAATGTCGGGCTCCGAACAGGCCCGGATCGTAGCTGATCGTTCCCGCCAGGCTGTAAATCGTGAAAGCCGGCGTGGCGTTCGGCCCGGTCGGGTAGGACTGTCTGGTGTCGTTTGGGTTAAGGCTCACCTGCGGCAAATACGCGCCATTCGCGGCAACGGCCTCGCTCTGCGCGGCGGCGAGATTCGCTTCCGCCTGCCCAAGCGTCGGGCTGGCCGCTAGTCCCGCGGCGACCAGCGCGTCCAATTGCGGGCTTTGAAAATCATGCCACCAGGCCGGCGCCGGCGCTCCGTCGATTAGAGTTGCCGCGGTCAGCGGCCCCGGCAAGTAGCCGTTTGTCGTAACCGCGATATCCGGCGCCGGTAGATGAGGCGCGCAACCGGAGAGAAGAGCGAGCAACGGCCAGCGCCATTTAAGCATCGCGGCCGCGGTGCAGAAGACAATACATCGCTGGCACCGCAAATAACGATAGCAGAAAGCCGCTGCCCATGCCCGTCGCCAGCACCACCCCCAGATCGTAACGGATCACTGCCTGCGGCCCGCTTGCCAGGATCAGCGGCGCCGCACCGCCCAGCAGCGCCAAGGTGATCATTAGAATGGGCCGGAATCGTAACCGGGCCGCCCGCAGCGCCGCCATGCGCACGGGCAGGTCCAGGGCGCGGCCTTCATGCGCGATCTGCACGAACAAAATGCCCTGCCGCGCGATCAGCCCCCAGACGGTCAACAGCGCGATCTCGGTCACGATATTCAGCGTGGCGCCACCGGCGACGAACAACACCAGCGGCCCCAGGCTCGCCAGCGGCACCGTGGTGATCACCACGAACGGGTCGCGCAGGCTGCGGAACTGCGCCGCCAGCAGAAAGAACAGCCCCATCAGTCCCAAGCCGAACAGCTTGCTGTTCTGCCGTTCGGAATCCTGAAAAATCTCCGAAGGCCCGCTATAGCCGAAGCTGGCATCCCTCGCGCCCAGCGCCGCGAACTCATTCTGCAAAACCCGCAAAGCCTGGCTCATCGAAACGCCTGCCGCGGGTTGCGCCTGGATCGTGACGCTCGGCAGCCCCTGCCAGGAGCCAAGTGCCGCAGCCTGTTCCCGGCCGACCAGCGAAATTACCGTGCCCAGCGGGATCAGCGCGCCGTTGCCGGTTTTTACCGGCAGCGCCTGAAGCATCGCTGTGCCATCCTCGGCCGGCATCTCAGTCACGACATCCAGCGAATTGCCGCCAATACTCACCTGGCCCAGCGTGCCACCCGATAACGCGGCGCTTAGCGCGTTAGCGATCGCATCGTCCGTAACACCCAGGCGCGCGGCAAGCGGCCGGTTGATCTGCAGATCGACCTGGTACAGCGGCTGGCCGGGATTGGCGTTCAGGTAGTTGAAGTCGCCGCTGGCGCGCGCGGCGTTCTGAACTTTCGTCGCCATCGCGTAGAGTTTGGCAACACCCGCCTGCCCCGAAAGATTTACCGAAACCGGCAGATCCTCCGCACCCGGCATGCCGCTATCCTGAAACACATAAGGTGAGATGCCGTTGATCGTGCCCAGCGACCTGGCCAGCGTCAGCGTGGCGCGTTTCGCCTGTTCGGGCGTATCGAAAGTATAGCCGCCGAAGATCTGGCTGCTCTGCTCGGACCCCACCATCCAGTCCGGCATGTCCGGATAGGTTTTGTGCATCACCGTTTCCATCTGGGCAATCTGATCCAGAACGTATTTGATGGAGGCGCCATTCGGTACGCCCGCTATCACGTTGACGCCGAGCCCATCGGCCGCCGGCAGCAGGTTGCGCGGCGCCTGGCGCAGCAACACCAGGCAGCCGAACGCGACGATCGCCACGCCGACCGCGATCAGCGGCGTGACGCGCAGCGCCGGCGTCAGCAGCCGCACATACAGGTCTCGCAAGGTGTCGATAAGGCTGCGCCGCGAGGAATGCCAATAGGTCCGGCTCGCCCACATCGCCATATACGGCACCACGGTGAGCGCGATCAGCAGCGACAGCAGAAACGCCGAGATCAACACCAGCGCGAACGGCCGGAACAGCGCCGCGGTGAGGCCGGAGAGGAAACCGAGCGGCAAGAAGGCCACGACCAGCGTCGAGGAAATTGCCGCCAGTACCGGGGCCAGCCGCGTCACGCTGGCCGATGCCGCCTCCATCGGCGTCAAACCCTCCTGCACGCGTCTGAAAACATCCTCCACCACCACGATCGCGTCATCCACCACCAGCCCCACCGCCAGCACGAGCGCGATGATGGTGAACAAATTGAGCGTCTGGCCGGTCACCTGCATCACCACCGCCGCGCCAAGCAGAGACAGCAGCAGCGCCAGGAACGGCGCCAACGCCGCCCGCATGGTGCCAAGGGACAGGCGGATAATCACACCCACCAGCAGGATGGTGATGACCAAAGTAAAAGCCAGATCGCGCAATGATTCGCTGACGGAGGTGGATTCGTCATAGGTGATCAGCAGTTGCACGCCCGGCGGCAGCATTGGCTGCATTGCCGCGACTGTGGCCCGAACATGGCGCGCCACATCGAGAATATTGCCGGCCGGCGCGATGCCGGCGGCGATATAAACAGTCGGCTGCCGGTCCCAGAAAGCCACGTCGGAGCCCGGATTAAAGCCGAGGCTGGTGGCTGCGATGCTCCGGAGCGGGATTGTCACGCCATCGCGGGTGGTCACCGGCAGCGCGTCGAATCCGGTCGGGTTTTCGAGGTCGCTGCCGCGATTTACCTGCGTCGCGGCCACGCCGTCGCGCAACGTGCCGATCGGGTCCACTTCACTTGCCTGGGTCAGCCTTTGCGCGACGTCGCCCGGCGCGATGCCCAGCGCCTGCAGCCGCAACGGGTCCATATGCACGCGCAGCGACGGATTGCCGGAATAAAGCATCACAGGGCCGATGCCCGGCACCGTCTCCAGGCGCGGCACTATATTCGCGGTGGCGTAAGCCGTAACATCCGCGAGCGACAGGCTGGGCGGAAACATCACATTGATGTTCAGCTCCTGGTTCGCATTGTCGTCGCCGACCAGGCTGATATTCGGCTGCTGTATCGCCGGCGGCAGATTGCCGCGCGCGGCGTTCACCGCCGCCAGCACCTCGCCAAACACCGTGTCCGGCGCCGCGCCATCCGCCAGAACAGCGTTGATATCGGAATTGCCCGAGATCGATGTGCCCGTCACGTAACGAATCCCCGGCTGGCCCGCCAAGCCACTTTGCAGAGGCAGGGTTACGAAACGGTCGATGGTCGCAGGATCGGCGCCCGGAAAATTTGTCGAAATGTCGATCAGCCGATAGGGGATGATCGGGCTGGAGCGGATCGGCAGGCTCAGCACCGCGGCAAGACCGAACAGCGCGAGCGCCGCGGCCCCAAGCGCGATCAGCACCGGCTGGCGTAGCAGTGCCGCCCACGGATTGCTCATGCCGCGTTCACGGGGTTTGGGTGGTGACGCTGGCGCCATCGGCAAGGTTGAAGCCGCCCACCGCTACCACCCGTTCGCCGGCCGCCAGCCCGGCGCCGCCGACTACGGCGTCGCCGCCGAGGCTGCCAAGCGGTGTCACATACACCGCCCGCAGCGTATAGGTGCCGCCCTTGCCCGGCGTCAGCATAAAGACATAACGGCCGAGCGCGTCGTCGTTCAGCGCGGTTTGAGGTACGGCGAAGCCAGGTTGCGCCGCGCCGATCTGCAGCGTCACGCTGCCGAACATTCCCGGCAGCAACCCCGTCTCCGGACCGTTCACCTTCCCTTCCGCGTCGCGCGCATTCGTCGTCGCATCCACGGCGGGGGCGAGTGCGGTCAGTCTGCCCGCAGCGCTGATCGTGCCGCTGTCCTGCGCCGGCAATGTCAACGTAAAGGGATCGCCGACGGCGAGGCCGCCAGCCTGCGTCTGCGGCACCGAAAACAGCACGCGCAGGGGGGCGCTTTGCGCGATTTCCGCCACCGTCTGCCCCTGCTGCACATAGTCGCCGGCCGCCACTTTGCGAATGCCAAGCGTGCCCGCGAACGGCGCGGTGATCTGCAATTGTTGCAAATCCGCTTGATCCAGGCTCACCTGCGCGCGGGCTTCCGCCTCATCCGCTTCGGCCTGTTCCAGCGCTGCCTGGCTAGCCCCGGCGATGGTCATCAGTTTCGCTGTCCGCGCCGCCGTCTGATCGGCTTCGTTCAGGCGTGCGCGGTCCAACGACAGCTGTGCCTGCTCGGGCGCATCGTCCAGCTGCACCAGCACCGCGCCGGCCGGAACATTCTGCCCGGACTTAAACAGCACCGCCACCACGCGCCCACCGCGTTCCGCGGCCAGAGCGGCGCTCTGCTCGGCATCGACCGAAGCCGCCACTTCAATGCTGGCGCGCCAAAATGCTGGCCGCAACGCCACGGCCTGCACGGCGGTCTGAGCGTGCAGGGCGCAAGGCGCGGCCAGAACAAAAACAACGCAGATGACGGCGAGGCGATTGATCTTCGTCTCCGGGCTCAAAGCTCCGGATTTCTTAATCTAGCCGCACCGTGACCTCAAGGCGACCAGATCAAGCAGCTTCGCGTTCCGGCGGCTTGCCAAATAGAAAATCGATATCCTCCGCGTCAAACGCGACGCCACCCGTGTCGGCAAAGGCAATGCTTGCGAGCTCAGCCTTGCGGCGCTGCAGTTCAAGGATCCGTTCCTCCACGGTATCGACCGCGATCAGCTTGTATACGAACACCGATTTGGTCTGGCCGATCCGGTGCGCGCGGTCCGAGGCCTGGTTTTCAACGGCGGGATTCCACCACGGATCATAATGGATCACGGTATCGGCGGAGGTGAGGTTCAGCCCCCGGCCGCCCGCCTTTAACGAAATCAGGAACAGCGGGACCTCACCTGCCTCGAACGCGCGGACCGGCGCCGCCCGGTCCCGCGTATCGCCCCGCAACTCCACAAACTTCACGCCGGCCTCGTTCAGCCGCGGCTTGATCAGGTCGAGCATCGAGGTGAACTGCGAGAACAGCAGAATGCGCCGCCCTTCCGGAATCAACTCGCCGATCATTTCCAGCAGGTCTTCAAGCTTGGCCGAGCTTTCCACCCCGCGCGCCGCGCCCAGCTTTACCAGCCTCGGGTCGCAACAGGCCTGACGCAACTTCAACAGCGCGTCGAGCACGATAATCCGGCTTTGCGCCAGCGTCCGTTCCGCTACCTGTTCGCGCACGGTCTCATACAATGTGCCGCGAATGGTCTCGTAGAGTTCCCGCTGATCGGCCGCCAGCGTGATCCGCCGCAGGATCGTATGTTTCGGCGGCAGCTCCGTCGCCACCTCGGTTTTCGTGCGGCGGAGGATGAAGGGTTGGATGCGCTGCGTCAGCTGCGCGCGGCACACCGGATCGTTGTTTTTCTCGATCGGCGTACGGAACCGCTTGGCAAAACCCCGCCGGTCGCCGAGCAGCCCCGGCATCAGAAAGGCGAATTGCGACCACAGCTCTTCCAGGTTGTTTTCGATCGGGGTGCCGGACAGGCACAGCCGGTGCGTGGTCGGCAATTGGCACACCGCCCGCGTCGCTCGCGCCTCCGGGCTCTTGATCGCCTGCGCCTCGTCCAGCACCACGATGTGCCAGGGCAGCGCCTTCATCGCCTCGATGTCGCGGGTCAGCACGGTATAGGTGGTGATCACGGCGTGCACGCCGTCCAGCTGCTCGCGGCGCTCATGCCGCTCCATGCCATGCAGCACCACCACCTGCAGATGCGGCGCGAATTTGATCAGCTCGGCCGTCCAGTTGGCGACCAGACTGGTCGGCACCACGATCAGCGCTGGCGCGGTCAGCCGCCCGGCGTCGTACTCCACGCAAAGATGCGCAATGGTCTGCGCGGTCTTGCCCAGCCCCATGTCATCGGCGAGAAACCCGCCCAGGCCATGGCCCGCGAGATGCTGCAGCCAATCCACGCCATGCTGCTGATACGGCCTCAATTCGCCAATGAAATTCTCCGGCAAGTCCACCGGCGCGATCTCCGGCTCGCCCCGGAACCGGTCGACATACGCCTCGATCGCCGCGGCATTCTTCCAGCTGGTGGTCAGGAAGTCTTCAAGCTCCAGCACCGTCGCCGCGGCACCCACCGGCAGCGTCAGCGTCTTCTCGGCACTTCGCCCCGCCGCCTCGATCAAATCTCCCATCACCGAGAGCAGCCGGCGGATGCGCTCCGCCGGCAGCTTCAGCACGCGGCCGTCATCGATGCTGGTGATCAGGTCATCGCCGACGATCTGCGCCGCGTCGATGCCGCCGCGCGCCAGCAGGTGTTCGAGGATCGGCAGCAGCGGATGCCGCTCGCCGTCGATCTCGATAGCGAATTCGAGCGAAAAGCTGCCTTTCTCGGCATCGGCCACCTGCACGTCGATGGTGCCGACTGCTTCCGCCAGGCGCGGCCCAAAATTATCGTCGATCGTGCTTTGCCAGCCTTGCGCCTGCAGTTCGGGCACGCGCACCGCAACGAAATGGTGCCAGTGCGCGGCGGAGTCCGGCCCGTGAAACACCAGCACACGCTGGCCGCGCGCCGACTTGCCATCGGCCACGCGCATCTGCACGAAGCCGTCCGGGCGCAGCACGTCCAGCGCCGCCGCTTCGGCCTCCGGATTGCGCCGGATGAACGCGCCCCCGCCGGTGCCCTTCACGCGGATAAACTGGCTCTCATCCGCGCCGTCGACGCGCACGCCCTCATAGTCAAAGTCCAGCGTCAGCGCGTCGATCATCCGCTGCCGCCCGCTCTCATCCGGCCCCAGCAGCCGCCGCAACCGCAGCACCGGCGTCGCGGTACGCTCCAATACGGTTGCCCCAGGATCGGGCGCGGCCGGCGCCGCCGGCGCGATCACCGCGGGGCGAGCCCGCCGGCCGGTCGGCCGCAGCCGCGCCGGCGGCTGATACGTCCGCTCGCTCGCCGGGATCACAATGCTGTCCAGCATCGACCGCGCCTGTGCCTTGCGCAGCGCCGGAAACCGCTCCAGCGCCTTCAGCGCGGTCGCCGCCAGATGCACGCATTTCGGCTCGCCACAGCTGCATTCGCGCTCGGCGAACGATACGCGCTGCCCGAACGCCGCCGGCGTGATCTTCATCGTTTGCGTCACCGCCTGCAGATTGACCGTGCCGGTAATGGTGTCGCCGGACAATTCGACATCCGTCATCTCCGCCAGAAAGCGGCTTCTGGTCAGGATCTTGGCGTCGAACACCTGCTCGAGGTCTTCAGCGGAATACGGCGTCGGCATCAGGCAACCCCTTGTGAAAGCGCACCGGGTATGGCCCGAGTCTTTGAACGGCGGCCTGCACATTGGCGGCCAATGAGCTTCTTACCCTATTTCAAAGGAAAGGGCAGGGGGGCAACACCATTAAAACGCCAAGCTATTGATGACGAACCTCTGAAGACCGATGACTATCCCGGAGCAAAAACTCGCGGCCCACTTTCACCGTCGCTCGGTCGTCATAAGCCACGATATCGGCGGTGGCGTAGGTCTCGCTCCAATGCTCTGGAATGAAGCTGCCGGTGCCGACCACGTCGATCGGCGTGTGCGCGTCGGCCATCACGCTGCACTTCTCCACGCCGAAGCCCGAGCTGACCACGATCTTCACCGCCGGAAAGCCGGCCTCATCCAGCGCCTCGCGCATATGCCAGATTGCCGCGGAAGACACGCCGGTGCCGATCAGGTAACGCAACTCGGACTGGCTGCGGTAGCGCCGGATCGCGCCCGGCGCATGCCGCTCCAGCACGCCATAGCTTTCCTGCGGGTCGAGACCTTCGAGAAACCGCCCGCCATGGGTATCCAGCCGTACCGCCATCCGGCCGGCTTCCGCCATCTCCGGAAAGCGCCGGCAGACTTCCAGCCCATCGCTGACTTCCCGGCCAAAGTAATCCACGAGAACGGTCAGATCGACATCCGGAAACGTCTCCACAAACATTTCCGCCGCCCGCACCGTCGAGCCGGCATAACCGATCAGCGCATGGGGCATCGTGCCATAGCCGGCGTTGGCGCCGAAATAATGCGCCGTCCAGTCGTTGGCGTTACCAATGAATCCTCGCGCCCCCTCGCGTTGCGCGGCGCGGGAGCCAACGGCGGCGGCGTAGGCCATGATTTCCTGCATGTCGCCGCCGGCGCAATGACGCGCATCCATGGCCAGGAAGCTGGCTTTGGGCAGCGCCACGCACATCTGAAAGGCGTTATGCGCGGCGACGCAGGCGGCACCAATTTTCTGCAGGAAAATCGTTTCCAGGTCGGCCAGCGCGGCGAAATCACCGGTGATGTAGGCCAGCGGCTCGCCGGCGCCTACCCAGCTGCCCTCCGGATAGGTCAGATCAACTTCAAACTCCGTGCCACGTTGCGCCGCGACGGCGCGCAGCCACTCCATCATCAGCGCCGGCGCGGAGACCACCGGACGGCGCAGAAACACCGCATAGGTGACCCGCGCGCTGCCGAATTTCTGCACGATCGACCGCGTGCGGTTGAAATAGGTGTCGGTCCGGGCCGCGATATCGGCTTCGGCGAGCGGCAGCGGGGTCATTGGCTGCGTGCTGCTTTGCGGTCGCCGCGGCCCGCTTTCAGCGCCTCGGCGATCTGGAACGCCAGCTCCAGCGCCTGCTCGGCGTTCAGCCGCGGGTCGCAAAACGTCTCGTAACGCTGGCCGAGATCGGCTTCGGAAAGCCCGCGCGCGCCGCCTACGCATTCGGTAACATCCTGCCCGGTCATCTCCACATGCACGCCGCCCGGCACCGTCCCCTCCGCTTCATGCGCCGCGAAGAACGTCAGCACCTCGCCGAGGATGGAGTCGAAACGCCGGGTTTTCACCTTCGAGGATGTCGCGATCGTGTTGCCGTGCATCGGGTCGCACAGCCACAACACGCGGCGGCCCTCGCGTTTTACCGCGCGCAGCAGCGGCGGCAGCTTCTCCGCCGCCTGATCGGCGCCCATTCGCGCGATCAACGTCAGCCGGCCCGGCTCGTTATTTGGGTCCAGCCGTTCGATCAGGCGCAGCAGTTCGTCGCCCGCCATGCTTGGCCCGACTTTCATGCCGATGGGGTTTTTCACGCCGCGCAAAAACTCGACATGGGCGCCGTCCAACTGCCTTGTACGGTCGCCGATCCAAAGAAAATGCGCGGAACAGGCGTAATGGTCGCCGGAAGTGGAATCGACCCGCGTCAGTGCCTGCTCGTAGGGCAGCAGCAACGCTTCGTGGCTGGTATAGAAATCCGTCTCCCGGATCTGCGGCGCGGAAACGCTGGTCAGGCCGCAGGCCGCCATGAAGCTGAGCGTCTCGTCGATCCGTGACGCCAGATCCCGGTAACGCGCCGCCAGCGGCGAACGCTGCACGAAATCAAGGTTCCAACGATGCACTTCATGCAGATCCGCGTAACCGCCAGAGGCAAAGGCCCGCAGCAGGTTCAACGTTCCGGCGGACTGGAAGTAACCGAACTCCATGCGCTGCGGATCGGGGATCCGCGCCTCCGGCGAAAACTCCGGCCCATTGATAATGTCGCCGCGATAGGAAGGCAGCGAGACGCCGCCGATGGTTTCCATGTCGGACGAACGCGGCTTGGCGAACTGCCCCGCCATCCGGCCCAGCTTCACCACCGGCATGGCGCCGCCGAAGGTCAACACCACCGCCATCTGCAGCAGCACGCGGAAGGTGTCCCTGATCACGTTGGCGGTGAAATCGCCGAAACTCTCCGCGCAATCGCCGCCTTGCAGCACAAAGGCCTGGCCCGACACCGCCAGCGCCAACGCTGCCTTCAAACGCCGCGCCTCGCCGGCAAATACCAGCGGCGGAAAGCGCGACAGCCGCGCTTCCATGGCGTCGAGCCTGGCTTCGTCCGGATAGCTTGGAACCTGCCGGATCGGCTGCTCCCGCCAGCTTCCAGGCGTCCAACCAGGCCGGGTGCCGGTTGGCGTGATGCTATCCATAAGCTCTCCGAACGCACATTTGATGGGCCTTATGGCGCGAAAATGTTCACGGCGCTACCGCGCTTCTCAGGACACTTCGTCTCCCACCACCCTCGTCTGCGTCCGCAAAGTCACGAACTCTTCGGCGGCGGTGGGATGAATCCCGATTGTCCGGTCGAAATCCGCTTTCGTGGCGCCGGCCGTCACCGCGACCGCCAGACCCTGCACAATCTCGGGCGCGTCTTCCCCCAGCATATGCACGCCCAGAACCCGGTCGCTGATCGCATCCACGATCACCTTCATGATAGTCTGCCGCGGCCGGCCGGTGATGTTGTGCCGCATCGGGGTGAATTTGGTCAGGTAAACTTTTGCGTCAGCCGGCGCCTTGTCTTCGGCCACGCCCACAGTACCGATCGGCGGTATTGAAAATACCGCCGTCGGCACATTCTCCAGCGAAATCCGGCGCGACTTGTTGCTGAACAGGCTGTCAGCCAAGGCATGGCCTTCCGCCGTCGCGACCGGCGTCAGGTTCAGCCGGTCGGTCACGTCGCCCAGCGCATAAATGCCGGGCACCGAGGTCGCCATTCCTTCGTCGACCAGAATTTGACCGGCTTCACCGGTTTTTACCCCCACCGTCTCCAGCCCCAGTCCCGCGGTGTTCGCCTTTCTGCCTGTCGCAAAAAACACCAGGTCGGTGTCGAGCACGGTGAGATCGGACAGCGCTACCTGGCATTTGCCGTTCTCGGAGACGATGCTCTCCGGCTTGGTGTCCGGGTGCAGGATGATGCCGTTCGCCTGTAAAGCGCCAGCCACGCCGATTCGCAGATCGCGGTCAAAGCCGCGCAACGGCAGCGGCTGCCGGTAGATGAGATGCGTCTCCGCGCCGAGCCCTGCAAAAATACCAGCGAACTCAACCGCGATGTAGCCGCCGCCGACAAGGACGATGCGCTGCGGCATTTCCTTCAAGTAAAAGGCGTCGTCGGAAATGATCGCGTGTTCGGCGCCCGGGATCTCCAGCCGCTGGGCATGGCCGCCGGTGGCGATCACGATCTTCTCCGCGGTCACCTGCCGGTTACCTACCGCTATCGTGTGCGCGTCGACAAACACGGCGCGTTCCTCGAACGTCTGCACGCTGACCTGATGGAGCAGACGCTGATAGATGCCGTTCAGCCGTTCAATTTCTTTATCCTTGGCGGCGATCAACGTGGCCCAGTCATGGCGGCCCAGGTTTACGTCCCAGCCGAAACTCTGCGCGTCGGCGGCGTTCATACCGTATTCGGCCGCCATCACCATGAATTTTTTCGGCACGCAGCCAATATTGACGCAGGTGCCGCCCCAGAACCGCGCTTCCGCGATGCCCACGCGAGCACCGTGCTGAGCCGCGATGCGCGCGCAACGCACGCCTCCCGAACCGCCGCCGATTACAAATAGGTCAAAATCCAAGGCAACTCCTTTGAATGGTAAGTGAGGCCGCCCGGCCGCTATAGCTAGCCTCGACTGGCGCCGGCGAGCCGTGCTCAGGATTAAAGTGGAACGCGAAGCAGCGGATCAGGCCTGCAGAGCGACAGCCGCCGCCCGCACCTCCGCGCGACCGAGGATCTGCCGGGTCTTGCCGATGTCGTCCTCGTCGGGCAACAGCCGCCCAGGCGTCACCCCCTTTGCAAAAGGCTTCACCCTGCCGGTCCGCACGTCTTCGATCACGCCCAGAACCTGCTCCGCGTTAACGGGGAAAGGAAACACGATCCCGTACTTCGCGTCCCGCACCCGCGCCGCCGGCGCGCCGATATCCGGAACGAGCGGGATGAAACCGTATTGCGCCGCTTCCGACAAAGTATAAGAGTACGTCTCCGGCCATGATTGCAGAAACAGCGCTAGCCGGCCCTGCGCCTGCGCTACCAGACCGGGCAGTTGCTCCGGCTTGTAACGGCCGGTGATGGTGACATTGCCGACCGCGCTCAACTGCCGGTCGATATTGGTGAAACCGATGACCCGGAAATGCAGATGCGGATGTGTCAGGCGGGCCCGCTGCGCGATCTCGAGCAATTTGCCAGATCCTTTATGGGTGCCGATAGCGCCCATCAGCACCACCTCATCGTCGCCCCCGGCGCGCGCGGCTGGGACCACCTGCTCCACCGGTTCCGGATGCGGCACCGGCTGTATGGCAAGTTCCGGAAACACCCGCTGAACATAGCCGGCCGCATTGGCGGACGGCGCCACAACATGACGGAAGCCATGCAGTAAATCCCCGAACAGCTCGCGGTGCGCCGCCGGCGTCAGCTCTGTCAGCTTCGATGTTGCATGCGCGCCATCCATCTGCACGCAGCGGGCGCAGGTCTGCGCATCCGCGACATCGCAAAACCTGCCGACGGCGTCGATCATCGTCACACGTGGGCAAATCGGATAGAAATCATGTAAGTAGTACACGGTGTGCAGGGCGTTTGCCCAAATCCCCAGGCTGTCGATGAAGGAGGCGGGATAACCCAGGAGCTGGTGCACAAAAACCTGTTTTGGCTTCGCGCTGCTCAGCACGTCGAACAGCTCCTCAACCTCCCGCGGCGCGAAGATCGCGAGCAGGCTAGGGGCATCGCATTTCAACTCGAGAAAGCCATCGGGCCGCGCCAGTAGGCTAAGTTTCACCGCGCCCCAGTAGTTTTCCGAAATCCGCTCAATGTCCGAGATGGCTTTGATCGTGCCGCCGTCATGGGTGTTGCTCACCACCAGAACAAAGCGGGCGCCGGCCTCCGCGGCGCGCCGAAGCCGCACTTTGTCAAGCGCCCAGCGGGCGCGGCGCAGCCCGTCCTCGCGCTCAAACTCCATGATCACCGGCGTGAATTCCGGGTACATTCTGTTCAGCTTCGGCAGGTTGGCGGCCATCAAGCTGGCTTTTTCGCCGACGAAAGAGATGCTTTCGCGGTGCTCCACAATCACGCCGCCGGCCGCGACGTGACGGTAACCAAGATCGGCGGCACGCTGGCAAAGATCGTTTTCCTCACCATAGCCCCGTCCGAAACCTTCATCCAACGGCCCGGTCCGGCGCAGCACCTCGCCTTTCACGAACATGCAAAAGCCGTGGCCGGTCGGCACGTCCACCACGACGCCGGCGTTCGCGACCAGCGCCGCCGCCGCCAGATCGGGCCAGCCGATATCCGGCAGCCGTTCCTTGCAAAGCGAGGGATGGGGGTAGGAGAAAATCGTGGCGTTGTTGGACATCGCGGTTACGGTGCCGATTTCCGCGGCCGCATAAGCCACCCGGCAAATCTCATCTAAGCCGCCGGGAAACAGCACCGTATCCGCGTTTAGAAACAACACGTCGCCGCCGGCGGCAAAACTGAGGCCACGGTTGACTGTTTGAACAAATCCTAAATTCTGCTCGTTCGTCATCAGGCAAAGATTCGGCTGGCCGGCAAAGCTGCCCAGCATTTTGGCCATTTCAGGCTCCGGAGACGCGTCGTTGACCAGCACGACCTGGTCCGTCACGGCATTGCGATGTGCCAGAACCGAGAGAATACAATTGCGCGTCACCTCGACGCCACGGTAGACCGGAATAATGATCGTGATCCGCGGCCGGCTGCCCGGCGGCAGCATCGGGTCCGGCTGCAGACTTGCGACAAAGCCGCCACCGGCCCGGGAGCGCTCCAGGAATTCGCTCAACGCCATCTGGATCACGGCGCGCTCCACGGCGCCGATCCCGGTCAGGCCCTTATAGCCCAGTTGCGCCGCGCGTTGCGCCGCCGCCACCGCCGCCGGGCGGCTGCCGATCACGTAAGGCCCTTCAAAAAGTTCGGCATCGGAGTTGGGGAAGCGCAGGGATATCGTCGTCGCGTGCAGAATGCTGGACTTCAATTTCGGCAAAGTAATAAAAAACCCCGGCGTGCCGCAGTTCGGGTACTGGCCGCGCACATCTTCACGCGCGATATCGCATGTCGCCGTGCCTGCCAGTACACCGTCCCGGTACACGTTGATCTCAAAGGCACGCTGCGGCTGGTCTGGCGAGAGCAGCCAGCCGGTACATGTCTCTGCCGTGACATTTTCAAGATTACCGGCGATCTGCAGGTTACAACTGCGCTGGCTGAATTTCTGGCCATTTGCCAGCAAATCCAGCCGCATTTCCCCGGCGCCAAAGCACTGATCAGCCAACTGAATCGAAAAACGGGCCTGCACGGAAAAAGGATCGGGGTCGCTGTTGTTCAGCAAAGACGGGCTCTCCCCGACCTTGGCGCCATATTGGTTGATGACGGTGATCATCGGCGCTTCAAAACCCGTAACACGCTCTGTGATCCAGCCGGTAAGGGTGCCGCCGGCAATCCCGCAGTCACTATCATACAGGCCGCCGCCGACCGGCACCGGCGAGCCGCGCAACTCAACGTCGTCCGCCAGCACACGCAACGATTGCCGCTCCTGCGGGCAATTTACGGCAATGCGAAACGCCAGCGAGGTCCGGCCAAGCGCTAGAACGGCAAGATCAGGCCGATGCCGGGAAGCCCGGCCTCTGGCGATCACCTCGCCGCCAGGATCCAGAACGGTGATCTCGCAATTGCCATTATCGGGTTCGGCCACGGCCCAGCCGGTGACATAGCCCCCGATCATGCCGTCCACATAGCCTCTGATCGCCATCCGTGCCGAACCTCCCACCTGCTCCGGCACGAACGACCCCAGCAGCCCGCCGCCGTAGTCGCCGCTCAACCTGCACCCGGGCGGCAGATCAGGCGAGCCTCTTAACGATGGTCCGCCCCACGTTATACAGGATTATGGGGAAATCAATCTGCAGGCCGCTCGGCAATTGCGGAACCATGGCCGATACCAGAAATTGCCGCTATTTAGCATTGCTTAGCAGAAAGTCGGTGTTAATGTACAGGAGGTGTAAAAGCGGCCGCCGCGGCCTGAAGGATGAATATGCGTTCCTACAGCTATCTGACCAGCGCCGATGGCTCGGGAAGCGGCCATTATGTGGAGCTTCTTGAAAGCAAGTTCATGGAGCTGTTGCGCCTGATGGTCGCCCAGATCGAGGTAGATGAGGATTGGTACCGCAAGACCTACCGGGATGTCGACGACGCGGTGAAATCCGGCGCTCTACAGTCGGCCCGCGCGCATTACATCAACGCTGGCTACTTTGAAGATCGGTTTCCCCGGCTGATAAAAGTTGATGAACGCTGGTACTTGGAGGAGTATCCGGACGTGGCGATGGCGATCGAAGCCGGCGCCTTTGCTTCGGCAGTCCAGCATTTTGAGCGTGACGGCTTCAAAGAAGGCCGTCTTCCGTCGGAGAACTGGTCGTTAATTGGCATAAGAACCCGTGAGTTGGCGTAAGCTGTTTACACTGACGAAAAAGCTGTTGTGCTTTATGCAGCCGGGCGGTGCTTCCGTTACATCTTAATGCACCGGTTACATTGAGATAAACAGCTACTTAGACCTCTGAGGCAGATTTGCCTTCTACTGCGTTCGGCGCAATATGCCGCGCCGGTAGGACGCAGAACGAGGACATTATGACGATTATCAGGGACATGCCGTGAGCCAGTCGCCGCCACCCGTGCAGGCTGAAATATCCGCTTCATCCGAATTTACAAATGTTACCCTTTCCACATTAACCGGCATCGTAAATCCTGAGGACGGTAAGCGTTCAACAGCGATCAGCGCCTTGCCGTGGATGCTGGCTCCCAGTGGCGTTTACGAACGCAATGCTCCCTTTTTTCTGGATACCGAGCAGGCCTCGCTCAGCACCAAGGCGTCGTGCAGCTTTCTATTCAAAGCGCTGAAACAGCAGCATCAGAGCCTGCGGATGGTAGCGCTGCCCGAAGCGAAGGTCACCGGCCAAGGTGCGGTTGTCACGCGCAACAACTTCCTGGTGAAAGAAAGCGTGGTCGAGTTTACCGCACACGGCCGGCCGCCCGATGGGCTGATGGCCACCAGTTCCGGCGGCTACAGCCTGCCGAGCCGGATCGACTTTGAGGTGGACGAACCCTGTATTCTGGTAAAGCGGCCCTGGTACGCGAACTTCGGGCATTTTCTTGTGGACGGCGCAACGGTGCTCGCTTTGGCCGCCGAGACGGTGCGGACCAAACAACTGGCCGTGGTCGTGGGCCATACCCCGCACCCGAAGATGCGCTCGATTGTTCTGGATACGATCAGCCAGTTTGCTCCGAATGCCAAGGTTCTGCAGCATCCCGACAAAGAGGTTTGGCGGTTCAAGGAACTTTACTACGTGACGCCGCCGCACGTGCCGCCATTGTTCAAGTCGCCGGAAGCCCTCCGGCGCGTGCGCGCCGCTTTCATGACTAACATCGGCGAAGTCGAGCCGCACAGGAAACTTTTCATCTCACGCGCCACGGCGGGCAACCGCCGCGTGGTGAATGAGGCGGAGCTGTTCGAGGTTTGCGCGGCGCGCGGTTTCGAATTCGTCCAGCCGGAAAAGCTTTCCATGGTGGAACAAGCGAAGCTTTTTGCCGAAGCGACGGCGATCGTGGGCGCCAAGGGCGCGGCCCTGACCAACTGCCTGTTCTGCGCCCCCGGCGTCAAAACCATGGTCATGTCTCCGGCCGACTTCGCCGATCCTTTCTTTTGGGATATTTGCGGTCAAATCGGCGGCTATGCCGAGATTTACGGGCCGGTTGTCACCAAAAAAATGGCGGGACTGAATGAGTTTACCATTGAGCCTGCCAGGCTGTCGAAAATGCTCGACGCGGCGGAGCTTTAGTGGGCGCGTCGGTGGAAGGAGTTCCGCATCAAGCGGCACAATCGGCTGCCCCGAAAAGCGCCGAAGCGTATCGGGATCCGTTCCGGGCGGCGCTTTACGACAGTCGGTTAGGTAAGAACATGGTCTCAATGATCAGCCGGGTGCCGTGAGGTTTCCGTTCAAGACCCAACCGAAGCCGGCACAGCCTTCGGCAGAGGTCAAGACCGTTGCGCTATCGCCACTAACGGCAATGGGGCTTTCGCCTGTAATTCTGGCAAAAGACGGCGTTTATAGCCGGCGTGCACCGTTCTTTCTTGATACCGAATTTGCGTCGAGCACCACCAGGGCGGCGATAGACCAGTACTTCAAGGTATTGAAGCAGAACCATCAGGCCGTGCGGCTGGTCACGCTGCCACAGGCGCGGATCACCGGGCAGGGCGCGGTAATTACTGCTGACAACCATATGTTGAAAGAAAGCGTGGTTGAATTTACCGCGCGCGGCAAGGCACCTGACGGGCTTACCGCGGCGGGTACAGATACCTACACGCTGCCGAACCGCGTGGATCGAGAAATCGACTCGCCTTGTATTTTGGTAAAGCGGCCCTGGTACGCCAATTACGGCCACTGGCTGGTGGATGGGGCGACCGTGCTGGCAATGGCCGCGGAAATCATTGGGACGAAGAGTTTGACCGTCGTGATTGGCCAGTATTCAGGCCCGAAGATGCGCGCGGTTGTGCGGGAGACTATCAATCAGCTGGTGCCGGGTGCCAAAGTGCTGGAACATCTGGATGCAAAAATCTGGCGGTTTAACGAACTTTATTACGTAACTCCGCCGCACGTCCCCCCATTGTTCAAATTGCCCGAAGCGCTCGGCCGTGTGCGCGCCGCCTTTATGACTTCCCTCGGCGAGATTGAACCACGCCGAAAAATTTTCATTTCACGCCGTGGTGCGGCGACGCGGCGCGTCGTCAATGAACCCGAATTATTTGAGCTGTGCGCGGCACGCGGGTTTGAGATGGTCGAGCCGGAGAAATTTTCTCTGCTCGATCAGGTAAGACTATTCGCTGAAGCTGCCATGATTGTTGGCCCCAAGGGCGCCGCGTTGACCAACTGTATGTTCTGCGCTCCGGGAGCGAAAACGATGGTGCTCTCGCCTGCCGACTTCCCCGACCCTTTTTTTTGGGACGTGTGCGGGCAACGCGGCGATTACGCGGAGATTTTCGGCCCCGTTCTCACGCAAAAGCCGGCGGGTCTTAATGAATATTCCGTAGAACCGGCAAAACTTTCGGCAATGTTGGATGCGGCCGGTTTGTAGGAACGACAGCCTGCAATCATGCGTTGGCGATCACGCCGTGGCGGCGGCAACGAATGCTTCCGCTGATCGTTCCGCCTCTTGCCGTTGTCCTGCGATCATCAGATTGCGCATTTTCAAAATGAGGCATTGTAGTTCGAAAGAGAACAACCTCTCGTAATAGACGCCGGTTTCGGAAGAGCCGACGGGCAAGTCCAGACCATCAACAGCAAAGCCGAATTGCTCGCAAATTTTCCTGTTTCCTTCCATAAAGGCGTCGCGAAACATTGTCTTTGTTGATGGAAGGTTGATCAGTTTTCGGCCGCCGATCATTCCGGTTATCGTTCTTATACACATAATTTCCCGATCGCCCGGCGGCCGGTTGAATCGATTCACGCAAAAATTTTTTATGGCATCCAGAAGCGGCGGCCGCTCGTTGGAACGATATCCGATATGCTCCTTGAAATTCTCATCGTCGAGTTCAATCAAATCAAGGAAATCAGCTATGCTGGATTGTTTGACTAGCGCATGGAAATTTCGAACAATGAGCTGGGCCGGCAACGAGCTGAGAGATTCGATCAAAGCCATATAGTCGAAGTGAAACACCCATTCCTTAATCCGGAAATGGCCATTCCGCGTAATTTCGTCGACATACCGCATGTACTCCTCGCCGATATTCTGTCCAAGATTTTCCGCGAAAAGGGATTGGCAATACGAAAGCTGATTTCTAATATTGAAGACGATGTAGATTTCGGCGTTGCATGCGCCTAGCCGCTGGATAAAATTGCGCATCATGCTCGAGTTAAGGAGGGCCGACTCAAAATCCTCGCTTGAGAGAACGGCATTTCCCGGAAAGGCCTCGATTTCTTCGACTAGCTTTGCGATGTCACCAAGATGCGGCACGAAGCGCCGATCGCGTGACACCTCCCAAGCAATGTTGTGGTGACCACCGCCGAGCGTGTCCAACCGGCCGGTTTTTGGATAGAGAATACCACGTTGCCGCAGGACGCCTGATTTTTGCATAAAGGCGGTCTGTAGGGCGGTCGTACCCGTTTTATGAATGCCGCAATGGACGAATATCTTCTTCATTACGATGAGCCCGTTGGCGGCAAACAACCGATATTCATTGGAAGGAGCATCATGAAGGGTCGGACGGGCTGCTGCGTCAAGCAGACAAAAACCATGGATGCATTCATCGTGACTGAAGATAGTAGTCTAGAGACCGAGAATTCATGCCGCCGCGAGTATCCGACACGGCATAACTCCTTAACCGATTTCGCCTTCTTGAAAGATTCGGCCAACATCGTCAACTTGATCGCAATCTCGATTAAATACCTCTACCCGCCGCTCACCCCGGCTGTTTCTCAAACTGTTCAGTCACCTGCGCAATCCTGAAACCGAGCTTCGTAACCACCGTACGGATCACCACCGCCCCATCCGCCATCTGGTACATCCACTGCGCCATCGTCACGTTCAAGAGAAGGTTGCCCGGACGCGCCCGCAGGATCCAGCGCCAGTGCAATGCGCGGCCGGAGACGGTCGCGTCCGCTTCGCCGTCCATATCGTTCGCGGTCGCGACATAAGCCGTCGGGCTGACCCGCCGCAGGTGCCAGATACGGGTTTGCGGTTTCGATGATCCTATATGCAGCACCTGGACCATCTGGATCGCGCCTGCCGCGGTGCTCGTCCCTTCACAATCCGTGGTGACGATGGCGGCCGGCGCGCCGGCTGAGTTTTCCTGCACGCCCCAGGAGGTGACGTGGCCGGTAAAAAACGCAACTGGGTCGAAATCAGGTCCGCTGCCGGCAAATCCCACCGGCGGCAGGGGGCGGGAACACCCCGCAAGCGCCAGCACTACCACCAGCACCACCCACCTCATGCCGGCAGCTTCATCCAGGCCGGAATGGTCGGCGACAGTTCCACGCCCTCGGCGTGCAGGGCCTTATTCAGCGCGTCCAGCCGCAGCGTCGCCAAGGCCAAGCCGCCGCTGCCGGACCGAACGGTTCCCACCTCCATCCCTTCGCTCAGCACCGGCGTACCCGCCGGCGGCAACGCGCCCGCCACCGTCACTGGCACCAGCCTGCGCTTCACCAGGCCGCGATACCTGGTGCGCGCCGTCAGCTCCTGGCCCAGGTAGCAGCCCTTCTGCCAGTCGATGCCGTCCAGCTCGTCGAATCCCGCCTCCAGCAGCAGCGTCTTTTCCGGCTCCAGATCAGGCGGCCCGTCCGGCAGCCCCAGGCCGAGCCGGAACACCGCGTATTCATCGGCCGTCGCCGTGGTGCGCAACGCGCCGTCGCACAGCAGCCGGCAGCCAGCCTCATGCAGCCGCGGGTCCGGGGCGGTTAGCGGCACTTCGGGCGGCATGCCGTGCCAGACAGCGTAGGTCCTGAAGCCATCGGACACGTCTGAAACCCGCACCGCAGCGCGCAGCCGGAACCGGTTCAGCCGGCTGATCAATCCCGGCACCGCGTTTGCCTGTGTCTCCAGCAACAGCCGCTCGCCATCGAAATAGATAAAGAAATCTGCCAGATACCGGCCTTGAGCCGTGAGCATCGCCGCCCATACGGCTTGCCCCGGCGCCGCGCGCGCCACGTCATTGGAAACCAGGCCGTTCAGAAAGCTCACGCGATCGGCGCCCGCGACCTCGATCACCCCGCGCGCCGGCAGTTCCGCGACCATCGCCATGCGCCGCAATCTGGGCGTTTGCTCACGGCACCACAAGCCATGCTAAAGCCCGCGACCATGCGTATCCTGTTCATCACCTCCTCGCGCATCGGCGACGCCGTTATCTCTTCGGGGGTCTTGGAGCACATGCGCCTCCGCCACCCGGAAGCGCGCATCTCCGTCGCCTGCGGCGCCGCGGCCGCCGGGGTGTTCGAGCGGCTGCCCGGCTTGGAGCGGCTGATCGTGTTTGAAAAGCTGCGCTACGACCTGCACTGGCTTAAGCTCTGGGCTCGCCTGGTCGGCCGCTTCTGGGATTGCATCATCGATGTACGCGGCTCGGCGATGGCACTCTTTCTGGTCGCACGGCGGCGTTTTCTGGTCCGCGCGGCCGGCGGCGGCCAGCGCTATGCCGCCTTCGGCGCGTCAATGGGCCTTGCGCCGCCGCCGTTGCCCGTGGTCTGGACCAGCCTGGCGGACGAGGCGCGTGCCGGTGCCTTGCTCGGCGCCGGCCCGCTCGCCGTGAGGCCGCTCATCGGCTTCGGCCCCACAGCCAACTGGGCCGGCAAAATCTGGCCGCCCGAGCGTTTTGTCGAAGTGTTTCATGCCCTCGCGCCCCGCTGGCCTGGCCTCCGGCCTGTGATTTTTGCCGGTCCCGGCGCCGCCGAGCGCCGCGCCGCGGCACCGGTGCTGGAGGCACTGCCAAATGCCGTCGACGCCGTGGGCCAGTTGAGCCTGGCCGAGGTCGCCGCCTGCATGAAGCGGCTGGTGCTGTTCGTCGGTAACGATTCCGGCCTCATGCACATCGCCGCCGCCGCCGGCACGCCGACGCTCGGTCTGTTCGGTCCCTCTTCCGCCGCCGCCTACGCGCCGGCCGGCCGCCGCACCGCCGTCGCTGTGGCGCCCGGACCCCCCGGCGCCGCGCCCATCGGCGGCCTCACGGTCGCCAGCGTGCTCGCCGCCGCGCAGACACTATTTTGAAGATTGCGCAGATCATGGCCGGCGCCCCCGATGGCGGCGCCGAATTGTTTTTCGAGCGAATGAGCCTGGCGCTGGCCGCCGCCGGCCAGAACGTGCTGCCGCTGATCCGCCGTGACGCGGCCCGCGCCGCCCGGCTGCGAACCGGCGGCCTGCACCCCGCGCAATTCGCGTTTGGCGGCCGGCTCGACCTTTTAACCCGGCCAAAGCTGCGCACGACCCTGCGGGCCTTTGGCACCGAGGTCGCGATCGCCTGGATGAGCCGCGCCGCCAGCCACTTGCCGTCCGGTCCCTGGATCAATATCGGCCGGCTTGGCGGCTACTATGACCTGAAATATTTCCGCGCTTGCCGCCATCTAGTTGGCAACACCCGCGGCATCGTGAAATATCTGCGCGGCCACGGGGTTGCCGCCGAAAACGCGCACTACCTGCCCAACTTCGTCGAGGATTTTACTGAAACCGCGCCAGCGTCGCGCGTCGAACTGGGTGTCCCGGAAGCCGCGCCGCTCCTGCTCGGCCTCGGCCGGCTGCACAAGGTGAAAGGCTTCGACCTGCTGATCCGCGGCATGGCAACGTTACCCGAAGCCTATTGCGTCATCGCCGGCGAAGGCCCGGAGCGGCCCAAACTAGAAGCGCTGATCAGCGACCTCCACCTCGCCCACCGCGTCTTCCTGCCCGGCTGGCGGCGCGACGCCGGCGCGCTGCTGAAAGCCGCGGACCTGTTCGTCTGCTCCTCCCGCCACGAACCGCTCGGCAACATGATCCTGGAAGCTTTTTCCGCCGGCCGCCCCGTCCTCGCCGCCCGCGCCGAAGGCCCAATCGAGCTGATCCGCCCCGGCCAGGACGGCATTTTAGTTCCGATCAACGATACCCCGGCGCTCGCCGCCGCCGCCCGCATTTTGATCGCTGACCCCGCCGCGCGCGCGGCCCTGGCCGCCGCCGGCCGCCAGCGTTTCGAGGCCGAATTCAGCGAAGCGGTGGTCACCGCCGCCTGGCTCGACCTGCTGCGCCGGATCACGCGCTGATGTGCGGCATCGCCGGTATTTCGCTCCGCCCCGGCCAACAGATCGCCGCCGAAACCCTGGCGGCCCTCGCCGCCGGCCTGGCCCATCGTGGGCCCGACGGCGCGGGCGAGTTCGTCACCTCCGGTGCCGCGCTGGTCCATACCCGCCTCGCCATCATCGACCTCGCCACCGGCGACCAACCTTTGCGCGCCGGCCCGCTGACGCTGATCGCCAACGGCGAAATCTATAACTACCGCGAACTTCGCGCCGCGTTGCCGGTCGCTTGCGTCACCAACAGCGATTGCGAGCCGCCGCTCCATCTGTTTTCCCGCCGCGCCGCCGGTTACGCGGAGGCGCTGCGCGGCATGTACGCGATCGCCATCCACGACCAGGCGTTCCAGACGCTAACGCTGTCGCGCGACCCGTTCGGCATGAAGCCGCTTTACATCGCCGAAACGCCGCTCGGCCTGGCCTTCGCCTCTGAACCCCAGGCCTTGCTCGGCGCGGGCCTCGCGCCTCGCACGCTAGACCCGGCGCGGCTGACCGAGCTGCTGCAACTGCAATTCACCACCGCGAGCATTTTCGCTGGCATCAGCCGCGTTGCACCTGGCGAAACCCTCACCATCCGCGCCGGCGAGATCACCGCCACCACCACCATACCCCCCTGGCAGCCCCCACCACCGCCGCCGCCGAACGAGGACTCGGCGGTCACGGCGCTCGACGCGGTGCTGGAAAACGCGGTGGACCTGCACCAGCGCGCCGACGTGCCCTACGGCATGTTCCTCTCCGGCGGCATCGACAGCGCCGCGATCCTGGCCATGATGGCGCGCCTCAACACCAGGCCGGTGCTCGCCTACACCGCCGGCTTCGACATTCCCGGCGTGGCCGACGAACGCGCCGCCGCCGCCGCGACCGCCCATGCCGTGGGCGCGCGGCATGAACGGGTCGAGATCACCGAAGCGCAAGTCTGGCGGCATTTGCCGGAGATTGTCGCCGCCATGGACGACCCGGCGGCCGATTACGCCATCATCCCCAGCTGGTTCCTGGCCCGCCGCGCCCGTCAGGACATTAAAGTGATCCTGTCCGGCGAAGGCGGCGACGAGATGTTCGCTGGCTACGGCCGCTACCGCGCCGCCGCCAGGCCGTTTTTTGCAAAACAAATGCGGACGCGCGGCATTTTCGACAGCCTTGACGTGCTGCGCGAAACGCCAGCCGGCTGGCGGGATGGCGTTGCCGCCAGCGAGCGCGGCATCACTGACCGCTCCCGCCTGCACGCCGCGCAACGCGCCGACCTCGCCGGCTGGCTGCCGCACGATCTGCTGCTGAAATTGGACCGCTGCCTGATGGCGCACGGCGTCGAGGGCCGCACACCTTTTGTCGATCCGGAGGTGGCGCGCTTCGCCTTTTCGCTCCCTGACAAACTCTTGAGCCATGGCGGGCAGGGCAAGTATTTGCTCCGCCTCTGGCTGCAAAAACACCTGCCGGCGGCGCGGCCTTTCGCCAAGAAACAAGGTTTCGACGTTCCCGTCGGCGCCTGGATCGCAGGTGCAAGCCGCCGCCTCGGCCCGTTGGTCGCGGCGCAGCCGATCATCGCGGAACTGGCCGATCCCGCCCGCGTGGCCGCGCTGTTCGACCGCGCCGCCGAAAAGCGCGCCGGTTTCGCCGCCTGGCTGCTGCTATTCGTCGCCCTCTGGCACCGCCGGCACATTTTGAACCTGCCGCCGGCGGGCGATGTGTTCGAGACGCTGGCGACGCGGTAGACAAGACCATGAGCTTCGACCTCCTGCTGAAAAACGGCGCCGTCGTCCTGCCCTGGGGCATTGCCGAGGCCGATCTCGGCATCCGCGCCGGCCGGATCGCCGCGATCGGCAAAAACCTCGGCCCCGCCGCCGAGGTCTTCGACGCCGCCCATCTGCACGTGCTGCCCGGCGTGATCGACCCGCATGTGCATTTCCGTGACGGCGGGGCAGGGGGCATCGCCGGCGTCGAAGATCTCGTGAGCGGCACGCGCGGCGCCATCCTCGGCGGCGTCACCGCCGTGTTCGACATGCCGAACACCACGCCGCCCGGCACCGACATCGCCGCCCTCACCGCCAAATATGACAGCATCGCGCACCGCGCCTGGTGCGATGTCGGCCTCTACGCAGGCGCCACCAAGGAAAACGCCGACACGCTGGGCGCCTTGGAAACGCTGCCCGGCATCTGCGCGACCAAGGTGTTCGCCGGCTCTTCAACCGGCGACCTGCTGGTCGAGGACGACGCCAGCATCGAGCGCGTGTTGCGCTCCGGCCGCCGCCGCGTCGCGTTTCATTCTGAAGACGAATACCGCCTGCGCGACCGCAAGCCGCTGTTCAAATCCGGCGATCCGTATTCGGACCACGCGGTCTGGCGCGATGTCGAATGCGCGTTCCTCGGCACCCGCCGAATCATGGCCCTGGCCCGCGAGACCGGCCGCCCCGTGCATATCCTGCACGTCTCCACCGCCGAAGAGCTGGACTACCTGAAAGACTTCCGCGACCTCGCCAGTGTCGAGGTGCTGCTCAACCATCTCGTGCAATCCGCACCCGATGTGTACGATCGCCTCGGCCCCTATGGCGTGATGAACCCGCCGATCCGCGACGCCCGCCATCTGGACGCCGCCTGGGCGGCGGTGGCGGACGGCACGGTGGACACGATCGGCTCCGACCACGCCCCGCATTCCCGCGCCGCCAAGGAAAAGCCCTGGCCCCATTGCGCGGCCGGACTGACCGGCGTGCAAACGCTGGTCCCAATGCTGCTGAACGAGGTCAACGCCGGGCGACTGTCACTGACGCGTCTGGCGGACCTCATCGCCGCCGGCCCTGCCCGTATCTACGGCGCCGTCAACAAAGGCCGCATCGCCGCCGGCTACGACGCCGATTTCACCATCGTCAACCTGTCCGCCCGCCGCGCCATAGAAAACGCTTGGATCGCCAGCCCCTGCGGCTGGACGCCCTTCGACGGCGTCACCGTCACCGGCTGGCCAAACGCCACGATCATCCGGGGCCGGATCGTGATGCGCGACGGCGAGGTCCGAGGCACGCCCATTGGACACGCGATCACCTTCCGCTCTTAAGGTGCGGCGTGCTCAAAATCGACGCTCGAACACGGTGATCACGTCGCCGGGCGACGCCAGCGCGGAACCGCTGGCGCGATACTGCGTGGGGCCACTGCCATCATCACGGGTAACGCCGACATAATCCTGCACCGCGCGATAGGTGAAGCCGCCGGCAATGGAAACCGCCGTCAGCACCGTCATGCGTGGCCGGTACGGGTACTGGCCCGGCGTATTGACCTCACCCAAAATGTAGAACGGCCGGTAGTGCGATATCTCCGCCGCGACGCTTGGATCCAGAATCAGGTGTTTCCGTTTCAGGCTGTCCGCGATGGCGGCCGACACCGCATCGGTGCTCCGCCCGCCGGCCTGCAGCAGGCCCAGCAGCGGCAGGTCGATCATGCCGCTATCGTCGAGGGTAAAATCTCCGGAGAGCTGCGGCTGGTCGTAGATGCGCACGGTCAGCACATCGCCCGGTCCCAGCAGATAAGGTCCGGCGGGCGAGGCCGGCAGCCCCGGCAGGCCGGCGCCCGGCGCACCGAACGCCGCGCAGCCCGCGAGCGGCAACGCCATCGAAAACAACAGAAGTTCGCGCCTGTTCGCTCTATTCATGGTTGTTGCCATACCAGCGCAAAATCGCCCGCCTGTCTCTATTCGTGATCACTGCGCGCCGGTAGAACAATTTCATGTCAGAACGTCAGGCGCTTATTGCCGCCGCGCGCCGGATGCAGGCGTTGGAGCTTAGCCCGGGAACCGCCGGCAATCTCAGCTTGCGTGCCGGGGACGCCATGCTCATCACACCCTCGGCCTTACCCTATGACAATTTGACGCCGGAGATGATCCCGCGGATGCGCCTCGAAGACGGCATGGTTGAAGGCCGTTACCGCCCTTCCTCCGAATGGCGCTTTCACCGCGATATCTACCGCGCGCGGCCGGAGGTCGGCGCCGTCATCCACAATCACGCGCCCTACGCGACCGGGCTCGCGATCGCGCGGCGCGAAATCCCCGCCTGTCACTACATGATCGCCCGCTTCGGCGGCGCGCCCATCCGCTGCGCGCCCTACGCGCTGTTCGGCACGGAAGAATTATCGAAACATGTGCTGGCCGCGCTCCGCGGCCGCTCCGCCTGCCTGTTGGCCAATCACGGCTGCCTGGTCACTGGCCCGACGATCGCAGCCGCCATGGACGCCGCTGTCGAACTGGAGGCTCTCGCGAAACATTTCCTCCTCTCGCTGGACGCCGGCGGCCCCGTCCTGCTTTCGGACGATGAGATCGTGGCGGCGATCCGCCAGTTCGCCGCCGCCTACGGGCCTAATCTCCCGTCCGACTAAGGATTATTCGTAAGTCTACTCGGCGGCCGGCCGGCGGGTACCCCGCCTCAGCGATTTCCTTGCGCTCCGATGCTCGCGTACTGACCTTCCCAAGCGACTTTTGAAACTGACTCTAGGCCGCCGCCTCCGCGGCATCCCAGAAATTGGCCCGGATGGAGGTCCGCGCAATAAACGCCCGTAGTGCCGGATGCTGCCAGCTCTCGGGGTTCAGCAGCGCCGTGACCGGTGCAAAGAATTCATGGGCGTGCGGGATCTGGCTTGCCGCGAAACCCTCATAGTGCCGGGGCCGCAAGGCGTACATCACCCTTATCCCCCGCACCGGAATCGTCAGCGGCACCGCCGGCGCGGTGTTCAGAAGCCCGGTATGGTGCCAACGCGGCGTTTTCTGCAGGGGCGAGACATCGCCGAGCAACCAAGGCACCGGACAAACGGCCAGCATGGACTGCAGTGATGGTGAGAACCGCGATCGCTTATCGAGCAGGTTCGTGAACGATCCGCACGCCTCGATCACGAACAAATCCGGTATTATGTAGCACCCGCCACCACGTAGAAGATGAAGCCGGGCGGCGGTCCCGTCTACAATTCCGGGATGCCGCACAAGAATATGGACTTGATGAACCTGCGCCGCAAGCGGGTTTACATCCACCGCCAGCTTCGGAAGCTAGAGCCGCAGGTTGCCCAGCTTCACGCCAAACTGGCCGAGACTGAGGCCGCGATCCGAGCCATCGCACCGGAGCTACCCCTGGCCGGACGCCACCGGAAGCCGAACCCGGTTTTCGCCCGTGGTGAGTTTACGCGCTTCGTCCTGGCCGTGCTGCGCGAGGCGAACGGCCCCATGTCCATGCGCGCGATCTGCGCCCGGATGCTGGCCATGAAGGGGCTAGACCTGCCGGATAAGTGGACGCGGGAGCATACGGCGCACCGGCTTTCCTGTGCCCTGGCGGTTATGCGCGGGCGCGGGCTGGTGGTTTTGGAGGGGTGGGGCAGTTCGGCGCGGTGGAGGCTTGGCCCATTTATGTGTCAGCCATACGTGTGACGACTCGAATAGTGTCTATTAGCTTAAGAAATGACGCGCATCGATAAAACAAGAAAGTTGATTGCGCGTGCCGGTGCGAACCTCGCCATCGGAGGCGCAATTTTTCAATTTCTGGCGTGGTATTTCGATTTTAGCGATACGATCGTGAGCTGGGTGAAGAAGCACAATATTTACGGCGGCTTATTGATTTTGGTCTACTTGGTGTTTGCCGAGACGATCTGGGATAAGCGTGTTTCGGAGCTAAAGCGAGAGTATCATCATATTACAGACAAATTAATATAGCTTAACTTTCTGCAAGCTTTGCTGCTATGTGCTTACCTGAGTCAACTAAAATAGCCTTCCGTGGTACCTAAAGGAGCGAAATGACCCACAGTATCACCCTCCTATATGGCATTGTAGCCGCTCCATTCCTTTACCCGGTTGTAATGCGAGTTATTGCAACCTCGGTTCAGCCCAAGCGATTAGACATGGCTCGCCTGGGCGTTGAACTTGTTAAAAGCAAACGCCTTGGTGACGATTACACGTTTGTGGTAAAGGCGATGCTTCGGGACGCGTACGATTTTCAAGTGGCAATTGTCATGGCTTTTGCTGTGCCTATGTTTGCAATTAGGCTTGCGATGGGCCGCGTCTCACTACATGATATCAGGCCGCCAGCCGCCGAAGTGGCTGCCGACTTCGAAAAGTTTTCCAGCATGCACTCGGTTTCTATTGCTGCTGCTAATCCGCTGTTTTTTCTTGTGTGCGTGGCAGAAATTATAGTTTTTTGCCTGCCCGTTCTGCTGTTCAAGGGCTTGGACCTGCGCGCTAAAACTGCAAAATTAATTTTGACGGATGCGCTTGTAGATCGTCAACTTGGTCACTGCTCTATTTAGTTGCGTTCCGCTGCCAATACCCGCAGAAGTCCACGCTGGGCCGGTTCGCCAGCGCCAGCCCGGCAACGTGCGTGACTTGCGCCCCATTATCCACGCGCCGGTTATCCTCCCGCCATGAAGCCTCTTGGGCGTACCGGATCAGGTAAGCCCCGGCGATATGGTGATGGTGGCCGATCTCTGCCCGGCGCATCCGGCTAAAGAACTCTTCAGCGCCATTGGTGCAGGCCCCGTCCAGGCTATAGGCGTTTTGGTGGTTGATGCGCTTGATCGCGTAATGGGCGTGCAGGTCATTCCAGGCCCCGCTCTCATCAGCCATCAACTCCGTGCCTTTAGCGACCCGATTGCGGATGAAGCTCAAAGCCTCGCCTTCCGAACCGAACACGCCGGGGAGCGTCTGGCCGTCCCGCTCGCGGATGATGACAACGCACTGGCGCTTGCCGTTCTGGTTGCGGGCGAGGCGGCGATCCACCCGGTTCCGGCGCTCATTCGACGGCTTGATGTAGCCGCCGAAATAGCCGCCATCAACCTCCACGATCTTGCCCAAGCCGCCCACAACACGGCCCTTAATCTCGGCGGCCATTGCCTCGCGGAGCTTGTGCGCCAGTACCCAGGCCGTCTTATACTGAGTGCCCAGGTCGCGCGAGAGCGCCAAGGCGGACTTGCCTTTGACCTCGTTGATGAAGATGGCGATGGCTGCCAGGTACGTTTGCAGCGGCATCTTGTGGAACGCGAACAGCGTGCCGGATGTGATGCTGAAATCCTTGCGGCATGCTTTGCAGCGGAAGCGCAGCGCACCGTTTGGGCGGCGGCACTCATACGCGGTAGGGCACTCGCAATGCGGGCAGACGGCGTTGCCCTTGGTCGCAGCCCAGCGAATCGACCGGAACATGGTCTCGGCTTCCAGGTCCGTCATACGCAGCACGGAAACCAGCGAGAGGGTCCGGGCGCGGGCAGAAAGGAGGAAGTGTTGAGACATGGACCTACCGTTTTCGAGATGACTATGTCATATCTAATATGATAGGCTGCTACCCTTTTCAACAAGAATATATCAATTATGATAGGTTTTTGTCGTTAGGAGGATATGGTGGGGTTAGCGGCAACAGAAAAGGAGCTGGCGGATAAAACGGCGCGGTTCCTCAAAGCCGAAATGAAACGCGCTGGCGTGACCTACGGCGAGCTTGCTAAACGGCTAGAAGGTCATGGATTGAAGGAAACCGAGGCATCGATAGCGAACAAACTCAGCCGGGGGACAATAGCGGCGACGTTCCTACTGGCAGCGCTGGCGGCGCTGGAATTGGAGGGGATTCAACTGACCAGCCTTTAATTGACATCCAGCAACGCGGCACTTTTCCAGACCAAGACAATAGCGGAAGCGAAAGAGAGCGTCCCGAAAATCCAGTAAGCACGCCGATCACACCAAAAACAGAACCACCAAACTCCCGACACACTACAGGCGTATCCGCCCAGGACTCCGAGCCAACCAAAAATAACTTTGACCGGGATGTTGCCGTTTGGACTAAGGTTGTCGGCTTCTTCACGGCGGGATTGTTTGTCGCCGCTATTTTGCAATTCTGCGCCATGAATGGCCAGCAACTCGTAATGCAAGGCCAACTTAAAGAAATGAAGGCGGCAGACAGGCCGCAAGTTGGTTTTAACGGCATTCTGCCAATCCATGATTCTCAAGCGGTATATTTCACCATCATCAATGGTGGAACGTCGCCCGCAGTTCATGCCAGCATCTATGTTTCCTACTGGATAGACGACGGCACTTTGCCAGTTATTCCCAAGGGGCCATGCACTGACAACTGCAAGTTTAAGAGCATTGACATGATGCCAAATGTTCCAATGTCTTTCCGGGTTCCTCCCGTTTCCGTTCAATACGACCGGAACGTCCCGCTTTGGATAATTGCCAGGGTTGATTATTTCGATGAAACTGGAGTGCCCCACAAAACCGGCATTTGTCTCATAGTTTCGTCCGCCGCTGGGAACGACATTAGCGACTGCCCCATTCCAAACAGCAACTATTCCGATTAGAGCGGCCACCGCCGCAATGACGCGCACAGCGCGCCTCCCTACTCAGCCAGGCTCCTTGAGGTAGGAAAGTCCTGTATTTTCCGTAGGTTCGCCGTGGTGGCGGGTGCCACATAATACCGAACAAATCGACATAAGGATCTTGCGCGTTACCGCCGAAACAAAGCCAAAGACCATCCGGTACGGTCCGCAACCGATTGCTGCCCGGTGATTTCAGGTAAGGATCTTCCGCTTCGTCGGCGCGGCCAGGGCGGCCACGTAGCCAGGCGCCTCGCGCGGCGGTATCAGGATCCACCAGGCCGGGCGGATGTTGCGGCCAGGACCGTAGTTTGTGTCGGATGATTGCATCCAGGCTTGTTGCTGCTCCCATTATTAATTCCTTTGTTACGCATTTAGATTTTTTTGACCCACATCAATTTTAAAACGATCGCAACCCGCTCTACAACTTCTAATGGAAAACTATGGTAATTTTAAAATTGAGTTGCAAGATTTTTTCGTTAATGATTGCAAATGTTTAGAAAAACCCGATTTCAAGAAAGAAAGACCAGCTAACAGGCTGTCTTCAAAGCAAATATATTGTTAGATGCTATCAGGTGTTTGCGTCGGGCTCATGGCGGCGTTATTTACGACCACCTCTAGAAAACTCGCTGCTCCCAAAACGACTTCATTAACCAACTTGGCCGTGGGCTGATCGATCCGCCCCGCAACATCGAGGGCAGCATCACCCGCGACGGCCGGCCGGTGGTGGGCGGCACAGGTTCCGCAACCGGCCGGCTGACTCGACCGCGCCGTATGGCAGCCCGCACCATCAGGCCATTTCCCGTAACGCGCCGTTGGTGCAGACACGGCGCGTGTTTCTCTTCGATCTCGACATCCGTCTTTCATCATCACGAGTCTCGCCGGTTATCGTCCTACTGAAATCGCCCCCCAGGCGGGTGGCATAGGAGCAAATGTTGCCCGCACGACCGCGATCCTCGATTTCCAGGCTCGGCCCCGCCATCGCGCTGCTGGCGCTGTCCGGCTGCATGGTGGGTCCGGATTTCCGTTCACCCCGCGCCGCCACGCCCGCGCGTTACCTGACTGACGCGCCGGCGAGCAACTTACCCTATGTTACCGGCGATTCCGTGGACCCGTCATGGTGGACCAGCTTCGGCGACCCGGAGCTGACCAAACTCGAAAATCAGGCGGTCGCGCAAAATCTGGATCTGCAAATTGCGACCGAGCGGCTGGTCGAAGCGGAGGCGCAGGCACAGATCACCGGCGCGGCCTTATATCCAAGTCTCTCGGGCGCCGCCTCCTACACCCGCGAAGGCCCCAGCAAGGAAGGGATTTTCACGGCCTTTGGCGGCGGCGGCAGCACGGGCGGCAGCTCGGGCGCCGCCAACAGCGCCGCTGCTATTGCCAATGGGGGCGCCGGGACGGTCGGCGGCGGCGGCGTGCCCGGCAGCTCCATTCAGCCGCTCGATCTTTATCAATACGGCCTGCAAGCAATGTACGACGTCGACCTCTGGGGCAAAAACCGTCGCGCCGCGGAAGCCGCGGTCGCCGCCGCCCGCTCCTCCGAAGAAGCGCGCCGCGCCAGCCTGCTAAACGTCGAGGCGCAGGTCGCCAGCAATTACATCCAGCTGCGCGGCGTCGAAACGGTGATTGGCATCACCCTGCGCAACCTCACCTCCGCCAACCAGCTGGTCAATCTGACGGTGGAGCGCCAGCAGGCCGGCCTCACCACCTCGCTCGATGTCGCGAACGCCCGCGCGATCGCCGCGCAGATCGAGTCGCAAATTCCCGGCCTTATCACCCAGCGGGACGCCTATATCGACCAGATCGGCTTGCTGCTTGGCGTCACGCCGGAGGTTCTGCCGGCCGAGCTGGTCACGGCGGCGCCGGTGCCGCTGACGCCGCCGCAGGTCCCGGTCGGACTGCCCTCGGACCTGCTGCGCCGCCGCCCGGACGTGCGCGAGGCCGAACAGACCTTGCATGAAGCCACCGCCGAAGTCGGCGTCGCGGTCGCGCAGTTCTTCCCCGACCTGTCGCTCTCCGGCTCCGTCGCGCTGCAGGCCCTGCAATCCAAGAATCTCAACGAATTCAGCGCGATCACCTACGCGTTCGGGCCGGAGTTGAGCCTGCCGATCTTTGAGGGTGGCCAGCTGCGCGGGCAGCTCAAGCTGCGCCGCGCCCAGCAACAGGAAGCGGCGATCGAGTACGCGCGCACCGTGCTGACCGCCTTCTACCAAGTGGACAACGCGCTGGTCACCTACACGCAGGCACATACGACGCTGGCCGATCTGACCGTCGACGTGCAGCAGAGCCAGATCGCGCTTGGCCTCGCCGAAGATCAATACCGCCAGGGCATCGCCGACTACTTGACCGTGCTGGACGCCCAGCAAACTTATCTGAACGCCCAGCAAACCGAGGCCCAGGCTCTGGCAAACCTCTCGGGCGACCTTGTAACGCTATATCAGGCGCTTGGCGGCGGCTGGCAGCAAGCCTTCCCGGCGCCCGACCAGCCGGCGCCCAATCCGAACGCGCCGAGCCTGTCCTCCGCCAAACCCGCCGCGTTGCCGGCGCCGTTTCAGTAGGCCAGGTTAAGCCGGAACCTTCATTTCCGCTTTCAGATTAGCGTCGATGCTGTCCAGGAAATCCTCCGTGGTCAGCCATGGCGCGTCCTTGCCGATCAGGATCGCCAAGTCCTTGGTCATGGCGCCGGATTCGACTGTCTGCACGCAGACCCGCTCCAGCGTCTCGGCGAACTCGGTGACATCCGGCGTGTTGTCGAACTGCCCGCGATAGGCAAGGCCGCGGGTCCAGGCGAAGATCGAGGCGATCGGGTTGGTGCTGGTTGGCCGGCCCTTCTGGTGCTCCCGGTAGTGCCGCGTGACGGTGCCGTGCGCTGCTTCGCTCTCCACCGCACTGCCATCCGGCGTCAGCAGCACCGAGGTCATCAGCCCCAGGCTGCCGAAGCCCTGCGCCACGATGTCGCTCTCCACGTCGCCATCATAGTTCTTGCACGCCCAGACATAGCCGCCGCTCCACTTCAGCGCGGAGGCCACCATGTCGTCGATCAGACGATGCTCATAGGTCAGCCCCGCCGCGTCGTACTTCTCCTTGAACTCCGTTTCGTAAATCTCCTGGAAGCGGTCCTTAAACATCCCGTCATAGACTTTCAGGATGGTGTTTTTCGTGGAAAGATAGACTGGGAAATTGCGCTGCAGACCATACAGCAGGCTGGCCCGCGCGAAGCCATCGATCGACTCTTTGGTGTTGTGGATGCCAAGCGCGACGCCCGGACCTTTGAAGTCATGCACGTTGAGCACCAGCGGCTCCCCGCCATCGGCCGGCGTGTAAGTCAGCTCCGTCTTGCCCGGCCCCGGCACCTTGATCTCCACGGCGCGATAAATGTCGCCGTAAGCATGCCGTCCGATTACGATGGGCTCGCTCCAATGCGGCACCAGGCGCGGCACGTTCTTGCAGATGATCGGTTCGCGAAAGATCGTGCCGCCGAGCACGTTGCGGATCGTGCCGTTCGGGCTGCGCCACATTTTCTTTAAACCGAACTCTTCCACCCGCGCCTCGTCCGGCGTGATCGTCGCGCATTTTACACCGACGCCGTATTCCAGGTTGGCCTTCGCCGCGTCCAGCGTCACCTGGTCATCGGTCGCGTCGCGATGCTCGATGCCGAGGTCGAAGTATTTCAGATCGATATCGAGATAAGGCAGGATCAGCTTGTCCTTGATGAAGCCCCAGATAATGCGGGTCATCTCGTCCCCATCCATTTCGACGACCGGGGTTTTTACCTTGATCTTGCTCATCTTCCGCTGCTCTCCTGAACCACGCCACCTTGGGCCAAGGCTTCCTTAACATCGGCGTCCGGTATAGAAAACCCGTGTAACTCAAGGGGCGGAGATGTCCGGCAGTACGCGGATCGCGGCGAGGATCGACTGGGCGAGCGACTGGGACCGCGACGCCGCGTTGACCACCGCGAAGCTGCTGCTCGAGATCAAGGCGGTCGATTTCCGCCCGGAGGAGCCATACACGCTGACCTCCGGCTGGAAATCGCCGGTCTATATCGACTGCCGCAAAATCATCTTTTTCCCCCGCGCCCGCGCGAAGATTTGCGACCTGGCGGTGGAAAAGGTCTCGCGCCATATCGGCTTCGAAACCATCCAGGCGATTGCCGGCGGCGAGACCGCGGGCATTCCTTTCGCCGCCTGGATCGCCGAACGCATGGCCGCGCCGATGGCGTATATCCGTAAGAAGCCGAAAGGCTTCGGCCGCAACGCGCTGATCGAGGGCGAGGTGCCGGAGGGGATGAACACCCTGCTGGTCGAGGACCTGACCACCGATGGCGGCTCGAAAATCCAGTTTGCCCGGGCGCTGCGCGACGCCGGCGCGATCTGCCACCACACCTTCGTGGTGTTCTTCTACGGCGTGTTCCCTGGCAGCTTTGAGACGCTGGCAGAGATGGGCATAACCCTGCACCATCTCTGCACCTGGTGGGACGTGCTGGAGGCGGCAAAAAACCAGCCGTATTTTTCCGATGCCGCTTTGTCCGGCGTGCGCAAGTTCCTGGAAAACCCGATGGCCTGGTCCGCCGCCCATGGCGGCGTCGCGACGCATGAGGAAGCGCTGGCCTACAAGGCGGCCAAATAACCGCGCCTTTGGTTGAGGCGCTGCGGGCGGCGCTGCCCGCCAACGCCGTCATCACCGACGCCGCCGCGCGCGCGGGCTACGAAGAAGACTGGCGGCACATCCACGCGCACCAGGCGCTTTGCGTTGTCCTGCCCAGCACAACCGCCGAGGTTGCGAAGACGGTGAAACTCTGCGCCGCCGGAGGCGCGAAAATCGTGCCGCAGGGCGGCAATACCAGCCTGGTCGCCGGCGGCGTCCCCGCCCTCGGGCCGCCGCAGATCGTGCTCAGCCTCAAACGGATGAACAAAATCCTGAACCTCGACCCGGTCGGCGACACCATCACCGTGCAGGCGGGCGCAATCGTCGCCGCCGTGCAACAGGCGGCGGCGGCGGCCGGACGGCTGTTCCCGGTCAGCTTCGGCGGCGACGGCACGGCGCAGATCGGCGGCGCCATCTCCACCAATGCCGGCGGCATCCAGGTGCTGTCTTACGGCTCGATGCGGGCGCAGGTGCTCGGGCTTGAAGCTGTGCTGCCGGACGGCCGCGTCTGGAACGGCTTGCGGGCGCTGCGCAAGGACAATACCGGCTTCGACCTGAAGCAGTTGTTCATCGGCGCTGAGGGCACGCTTGGCATCATTACCGCCGCGTGCCTGCGCCTGTTCCCCGAAGTCACAAGCCGCGCCACCGCGCTGGTCGGCGTCGCCTCGCTGGCGCAGGCGCTGCTGGTGTTTCAAGCGCTGCGCGCCGCCGGCCCGGCGCTCACCATGTGCGAGTTCATGACCCAAGCGGCCTTGCACCTCGGCGCCGCGCACCTGCCGGACCAGCACCTGCCCTTCGACGCCGCCGCCTATCTGCTGGTCGAGCTCTCCGCCCACGGTGCGGGGGACGTCCAATCGCAGCTCGAAACCATCCTCGCGGCGGCGCTGGAAAGCGGCGCCGCCGGTGATGCCGTAATCGCGCAATCGGAGCGCGAGCGCGCCGCGCTGGTCCGGCTACGCGAAGCGATCTCGGACGCCGAATTGGCGGAAGGCGGCGCCGTCAAGCACGACATCGCGGTTCCCATCGCCGCCATCCCGGACACCGTGACGGCAGTAGAGGCGCTGATCGGTGAAAAGTTCCCGGACTGCCGGCCGAACATCTTCGGCCACATCGGTGACGGCAACCTGCACGTCAACATCCGGCCGCCGCCCGGCCAGACGCTAGCCGATCTCGGCGCGCGCGGAACCGCCATCACCAGCGCGATCGAGGCCCTCGCGGTCGCCCATGCCGGCAGTTTCTCCGCCGAGCACGGCATCGGCCAGATGCGCCTCACCGGCATGGCGGCGCATAAATCGGCCGTCGAGCTTGCGCTGATGCGGCAGCTGAAACAGGCTTTCGATCCCGCCGGCCTGCTCAACCCGGGAAAGATGCTGCCCCGCTAAACTCCTATCGGCAGCTTCACGCCGTTCTTTACCATGTGCCGATGCGCGATCCCGGCCTCCATGAAGACCTCGCCGCGCGCCGCGTAACCCAGCCGCTCGTAGAAAGTGAGCGCGTGAACCTGCGCGTCCAGGGCAAAGCAAGCGGCCAGCGGCAATTCCTCTTCCACGGCAGCGATCAGCGCCGCGCCCAGGCCCCGGCCGCGCGCGCCTCGCAACACTGCGACCCGGCCGATTTTCGCGACACCGTCGTCCTTCATCAGCACCCGTGCGGTGCCGAGCGCCTTGCCCTCCGCCATCGCCAGGAAGTGCAGCGCGATGTCGTCATAGTTATCGCGCTCCTCTTCCGGCGGCACGTTCTGTTCGTGCACGAACACCTCCAGCCGGATTTGAAAACAGTGCTCGAACAGCGGGTCGCGCGCCGCCAGCCGGCGGATCAGCGGCATCAATACCTCAGCTGCCGACCAGCCCGATGACGGTCGTCTGTGGCGGCATCGCCGGCAGCAGCGTTGGCCAGCGGGTCGCGGGCTGGTCAAAGGAGGCGGTGGGCGTCGCCCCCGGATGGCGCACCACGCTGAAATTCGTGCGTGTGCTGGCGTCGAACGCGGCGCCCCCAATTGCCGCGCCGACCGGCGCCAGATAGGCGATGTCCAGCAGGTATTGGCTCGGGCCGCCGGTCTGCATCACGAACAGCCCGTCGGCGGTGTCGGACACCGCCCCGGCTTGGTCCGTGCCGATCCAGAGCTGGCCCGTCGGATCTAGGTTCAGCGTGCGCGGCTTGGTGAACCAGGCCGCCGAACCTTGCGTATACTGCGTAAACTGAGCGGTCGCCGGATTGCCGGCGGCGATCGCGATTTGGCCGGCAAAGCTTTTCGCCGTCGGGTTGCCGCCCGGCATCTGGAACGACAGGATGTGGCCATTGCCGTCCCCGGCCCGCGGGTTCAGCGCATTCGTGTCCTCCACGCCGCGCGCCGGATTGCCGCCGCAGGCGAGATACAGAATACCGCTGCCATCGGTGCTGAGGGCGATGCCACCGGGCGCGTCGAACGGCGATCCGCCGGCCGCCTGCGCCGCGCCCAGCATGCCCACCAGGCTAGGCACATCCGTGCCGAGGTCGATCCAGGTGATCGTGTTCTCGTCGATCTGCGCCACCGCCAGCGTGCCGCTGTCCAGCGCGGTGCCGCCCGTGGCGTTGCCGGCGGCGATGAAGCGGAACAGCATCCCCGCGGGGTCGTCCTGGCTCATGAACAGCACCGGCCGCCCATCCGGCGTCACCGTTGCGGCCATGCCGGCCCGCGGAAATCGCCCCAACGCGGTCCGCTTCATTGGAAAGCTGCCGGGGTCTAGCGGGTTAAGCTCGACGACCCAGCCGAACCGCGGCGCGTCGGTCGGGTCGTTATAGCCAAGCCCGATGCTGGCGAGTCGCGACAGCCACGGCGCCGCGTCGCCTTCCGCCAGCAACACATTCCCCCACGGCGCCGCGCAGCCGCAGGCCGGCGCCAGGAGGCCTTGCACGGTCGCGCCCAGCGCCGCCGCGGCCGGCCCGGTAATCTGGCACAGCGTTCCGTCGGAGAGGCGACGCGACTGGTAGCCGCCATCCACCGTGACCCAGCGGCCGGACAAATACTGCAGATTCATCACGGTGGCACCTTGCAACCGGCCGGCCACCTCCGGCTGGTCGATGCCGCCCTGAAAGACCATGCGCGCCGGCGCGTCCGGATTGGCCAGCACCATCACCAGCCGCGGAATGTTGTCCTGCGCCAGAGGCGGCGCGATCAGGCCGGCCAACACGCCGTCATACGGAAACTGCGTGTCCGCCTGCGCGTCGTTCAGCGCCTCCGGATCGAAATCGGGTGCGTTTGGCAGCACGCCATCGCCCCAGCGCGCGATCACGATCCGCTGGTATAACTGGCCTACGGTATCGTCCAGCTTGGGCGCTTGGCTGTCGGTAGCCGGGACAGGGGGCGAAGCGGCCGGCACAGACGGCGCCGCGCCGCCGAGCGCAGATTGCGCGCAAGCGAGCCGTGGCCCAAGCGCGCCGAGCGACAGGCCGCCGAGTAGATTACGACGGCGCAAGCCTACAGACCGCCGCCGCCAAGGCCACCGCCGCCGCCCGCGCTGCCGCCGCCACCACCCAACGCGCTGACGCCGCTGCCGCTGGTATCATTGGCGCCGCCGCCCAGAAGGCCGGGGTTGTAACTGCCGACACCGCCGATCAGCTGCTGAAAGAACCCGGCCTTGCCGCCCGGCACCGGGGTCTCGCCGCCATCCATGGCCACCTTCACGCCATCGCCGAGATCCTTTTGCGTGATGTGCTGTAAGACGCCGTTGTCATCAAAACTCATCACTACCACGTGCTGCTGCCTCACGCCCTCCGTCTGGCCGATCCGCATTTTCGTGATCTGGCTGACATAGATCCAGTTGTTGTCCTGAAATTGTTCATGCACGGTCGGCGGCCCCAGCAGCGCCATCACATCGGCTTGCGAAGCCTGCCCGGGCGTCAATTCATCCAGATCATGCTGACTGACCGCAACGCCGCGATAATGCGGCGCGTCGCTGAACAGCCCGCAGCCGGCCAGGGCGATCGGCGAACAAAGCGCGGCGCAAACCAGAATTCGCTTGACGATACCGGGCGGGGCAAAGCGCACGCTGATGTCCTTCCTTGACGGCGAGCTTCGGAAGCCGCGGCGTTCGGTGTCACGGCCGACCGCCAATTGTCAATCCGCATCCGGTGGCGGCGCTCTGGCGGTCCCGATCAAACAAAATATAGTGAGCGGATGCAAGACATGCTCAGCCACCCCGTCCGCGTCGGCCAGATCGGCCACACCCCGCACCAGGAGACGGTGATCGCCGATTCGGCGGCGCGCGCCGCCTTGGCGGCCGCTTTTGGACTGCCCGCGGTCGCCAGCCTGCGCGGCGACTTTTCACTCCGGCGGGAAGCGGGCGGCGTGATCGCCGCGGAGCTGGCGCTGCGCGCCCGCGTGACGCAGATCTGCGTCGTCACGCTGGAGCCGTTCGAGGCCGATCTCAATGAACGCAGCGCATTGCGCTTCATCCCCGCCGCCCAACTCAGCGAAGTCGCCGATAGCGCCGAGTTGGACGACGACACCCTGAACGCCCCGGACGAGCTGCCTTACAACGGCGATACAATAGATCTGGGCGCCGCGCTGGCCGAGCAACTCGCGCTTGCGCTTGATCCCTATCCCCGTAAACCGGGCGCCGAACTCCCAAACGTTAACCCCGGCGACGCCCCCCGCCCCTTCGCCGCCCTGGCCACCCGCCGCCTGTCCAACTCCGACAACTGACGACTGACGGCTGACTTGCGGCACCGCCGGGGCTCTGCTACGCCGCGCCACCTTTCAACAACAAGTTTTTCAAGGCGTTCTCCGTCATGGCCGTACCCAAACGCAAAACCTCCCCGTCGCGCGCCGGCATGCGCCGCAGCCATTTGGCGCTTCGCGCCGAGGCCCATGCCGAGTGCAACAACTGCGGCGAGTTGAAGCGCCCGCACCACGTGTGCAGTCATTGCGGTCACTATGATAACCGCGAGGTCGTCGGCTCCGGCAACGCCGCCAAGGACGTCATCCGCGCCTAGTCTAAGTGCGCGGCTGCGTTCTTTTAACAGTCGGGGTGACGCTTTATAGTCCAAACAATCCTGGGCCAGACGATCCGGTCGGCGATTGATCCAGAGGATGGGATGAGCCGCACGCACGTTCTGGCCGTTGACGCGATGGGTGGGGACAACGCGCCCGCCGCGATCATTGACGGGCTCGAAATCGCCACCATTCGCCACCCGCAGGCGACCTTCCTGATTTTTGGCGATGAAGCCCGTCTGACGCCGCTGCTGGCGAGCACCAAGCGGCTGCATGGCCGCGCCACGCTCCGCCATGCCGGCGCGCTGATTCCGAGCGAGATGAAGCCCACCGCGGCGCTCAGGGTGCGCGACTCCTCGTTGCGCCGCGCGCTTGACGCCGTGCTGGCCGGTGAAGCGGCGGGTGTCATTTCCGCTGGCAATACGGGGGCACTCCTCGCGCTCTCTAAAATCGTGCTGAAAACTTTGAAGGGGATCGACCGGCCGGCGATGGCGGCGATTGCGCCCTCCGCCAAGGGCGACGTGGTCATGCTCGATCTCGGCCTGAACGTGGTTTATGACGTCCGCAATCTCGTCGAATTCGCCATGATGGGCGAAATGTTCGCGAAAATCGTGCTCGGCCTGCCGGCGCCCAGCATCGGCTTGCTCAACATCGGTTCCGAAGTCGGCAAGGGCGACGAAATTCTGGCCGCCGCCGCCACGGCTTTACGCGAAAGTCCGATCGCCGCGCAGTTCCACGGCTTTATCGAGGGCCATGACATTGCCGCCGGCACCGTCGACGTGGTGGTGACGGACGGCTTCACCGGAAACGTCGCGCTGAAAACCGGCGAGGGCGCGTTGAAGCTGGTGCGCGACCTGCTGAAGCGCGTGTTTACCTCCGGCGCCTTCGCCCGCATCGGTTATCTTTTTGCGCGCGGCGGCCTGAAGCGCCTGGCGGAGTGGCTCGACCCCCGCCGCTACAATGGCGCGGTCCTGCTTGGCCTGAACGGCGTGGTGGTTAAATCGCATGGCGGCACGGACGCGGAGGGCTTTGCTCATGCCGTGGATGTCGCGATGGATATGATCGTGAACAATTTTAACCAGCGCATCGCCGATGGACTGGTCGCGATGGACCGCGCGATCCTCGCCGGCGACCTGCCGGGCGAGACGCCCGGTGATCCGGCCTTGCACGGCAGCGATGTCTGAACTCGCGCCCATGCTCCGCGCCCGCCTCACCGGCGTCGGCAAGTATCTACCGGAGAAATGCGTGACCAACGCCGAGATGGCGCTGCAGGTCGAGACCTCGGACGAGTGGATCACCGCGCGCACCGGCATCCGCCAGCGCTATTTCGCCGCGGCGCATGAGACCTGCGCGTTCATGGGCGCGGCGGCGGCGCGCGAGGCGTTGGCTCAGGCAAGTGTCGCCGCCGATGCGGTGGATGCCATCATTCTTGCCACCTCGACTCCGGACCAGGCGTTTCCCGCCACCGCCGTGCATGTGCAGGCCGCGATCGGCGCCACGCGCGCTTTTGCCTTTGATCTCGCCGCTGCCTGTTCCGGCTTCATCTACGCGCTCTCAATGGCGGACGCGATGATACGTGTTGGCCAGGTGCGCAACGTCCTGGTCATCGGCTCAGAGGTCTATTCCCGCATCCTCGACTTCACCGACCGCGGGACCTGTGTCCTGTTCGGCGACGGCGCCGGCGCCGTCCTGTTGCAGGGCGAAGCCGGCGGCGACTCCGCCCCTGGCGTGCTGTCCACCCATCTGCACGCCGACGGCTCGCTCGCAAATATTCTTTATGTCGACGGCGCGGTCGGCCAACCTGATAAATCGGGCTTTCTGGTGATGAACGGCCGCGAGGTGTTTCGCCACGCCGTCACGCTTCTGGCTTCGGCCGTGTCCGAAGCTTTGGCGGCTAATCATCTGACTTCGCAAGATATTGACTGGCTGGTGCCGCATCAGGCGAACCGCCGGATCATCGACGGCGTGGGCCGCAAGCTGGGCCTGCCGCCGGAGCGCCTGGTCGTCACGGTTGACCAGCACGCGAATACCTCCGCGGCGAGCATTCCGCTGGCGCTGGCGCAGGCGGTGGAGGACGGCCGGATCAAGCCGGGCCAGCTTGTGTTGCTGGAAGCACTCGGCGGTGGCTTGACCTGGGGTTCCGCGCTGATCCGTTTCTAGTCCGTTCGTTATTCTTGACCGTCCCGCGCGTCCTGCTAATCTTGTAAAATGAACACATTGACGCGGGCTCAGCTGACTGAAGCGATTTACGCGACGGTCGGTCTTTCGCGTAATGAGTCGGCCGATTTACTGGAGTCGATGCTAACCCGGATTGCCGACGCGCTTACGGTAGGGAAGTCCGTTAAGATCAGTGGCTTTGGCACGTTTTCTGTGCGGCAAAAGGGACGCCGCGTGGGCCGCAATCCGAAAACCGGCGTGGAAGTGCCTATCATGCCGCGCCGCGTGCTGGTGTTCCGGCCCAGCCAGATGCTGCGGGAAGCCGTGAACATACCGCCGCCGGTCCGCAACAATTGAGCGTAGTGACGGGCGGCAGGCGATGATCGGTGCCGATGATGGCGCTGAGATCGGCGGCGAGTTGGACGAACCCGTTGCCGAAGGCGCCCGTGCGCGGCCACGGAAAACCGCCGACGCGTTCCGCACGATCAGCGAGGTGGCGGACGAGCTGCACGTGCCGCAGCACGTGCTGCGCTTCTGGGAGACCAAGTTTCCGCAGGTCCGGCCGCTAAAACGCGGCGGCGGCCGGCGCTACTACCGCCCGGAAGACGTGCTGCTGCTGCGCCGTGTCGCTGACCTCCTTTACACCCAAGGCTACACGATCAAGGGCGTGCAGCGCCTGCTGCGCGAGGGCGGCGGCGCGCTGAAGGAAAACATCCCGCCCGCCTCGCCCGAGGAGCGCATGGCGGCGGAAATCGAGCGCGACAATGTCGGGGTTGAGATCGTCGCCATCCGCAAGCCTCCGCCGATCGGACAAGGCGCGCCGCAATTGCCGATGCCAGGGCTGGTTCCGCCAGCGGAGCCGATGCGCTCGGATAATCTGCGGCCGACGCAGGCCCGGGTGGTGCTGCGCCATAAGCTCGACCCGGAAGCCGAGCGCCTGCGCCGCATCCTCCGGGAAACGCTGCAATCGCTTGAAGAGCTGCGCCGCCTGCTGGACTAGTAAGCCTGAGGTTGCCTTGCTACAGCCTGCCCCACGGTCGGAGCGTGGCGCAGCCTGGTAGCGCACTTGTCTGGGGGACAAGGGGTCGTGGGTTCAAATCCCGCCGCTCCGACCAAACCATCAGCCCACCGGAACGTTATCCAGCAACCGGACGGCGCCCAATTTCGCCGCCGCCAGTAAGCGGGCTGGCCCCGTCCTCACGTCGAGCGGTTCCAACGTGTGCGGATCCACCAGCGCGAGATAATCCACCGCCAGCCCCGCGCGATTTATTCTACCCGCCGCCTCATGCAGCGCGCAGGCTGCGGCCTGGCCTGGCCGCAGCGCCGCGGCGGCCTCTTGCAGTGCCGCGTGCAGCACGGGCGCGGCGGCACGTTCGCCGGGCTGCAAAAAACGGTTGCGCGATGACAGCGCCAGGCCGTCCGCCTCGCGAACCGTCGGCACCGCAACCACCTCCACCGGGAGGAGAAAATCCTCCACCACCCGGCGCAGCACCTGCACCTGCTGCCAATCCTTCTCGCCAAAATAGGCCCGCGCCGGCCGCACCTGTCCGAACAGTTTCGCCACCACCGTCGCGACGCCGGCGAAATGTCCGGGCCGCTGCTCACCCTCCCAGCGCGCCGCCGGCCCCGCCACCGTGATCGTGCAGGCGGCGGCCGGCGGATACATCGCCGCCGCGTCCGGCAGCCAGGCAATGCCGCAGCCTGCCGCTTCCAGTTTTGCCAGATCGCCGGCCTCGTCACGCGGGTAGGCGGCAAAGTCCTCATTCGGCCCGAACTGCAACGGGTTGACGAAGATCGAGGCCACGCTGAGGCCGCCGTCCGCTTTGGCCGCGCGCAGCAGGCTCAGATGCCCGGCGTGCAGCGCGCCCATTGTGGGCACCAAAGCGATGTCATTGGCGCCCGCGGTGGCGGCGCGCAGTTCGGGCAGCGTGCGGGCGATCAGCATGGGCGGCGGTTTCAACGATTCCCATTGCCGCGTCCAGCCAGCGTTGTGCACAGCAGGGGCGACAGCGTAAACAGCCGCATGGCTAAAACGAGTCGCGCGCAAACCGGAGCCTGGGTGAAAGCGGAGATACGGCGCGGCCGGCGCGGCGCCATGCTGCCCGTGGTGCTCGGCGCGGCGCAGTCGATCTGCGGCATCGGCCAGACCGGCTGCGCCGCTCTGCTGTTGGCGGCCGTGCTGGGCGTCGCGCACATACCGGTTGTCGCATGTGCCGGCGGTTTCGTGCTGCTCGCCGCCGCGCGCGCGGCGCTGCAATGGCGCGCCGAACGCATCGGCTTTGAGCGCGGCGCCGCGGCACGGCGGCGGTTGCGCAACGGCGTGCTCGCGGCTCTTTTTTCAGCCGGCCCCGCCGGCTTGCGCGGCCGCCATTCAGCTGAACTGGCCGCGACCGCGGTCGATCGGGTGGAAGCTCTGGAGGGTCTGCACGCGCGCTGGCTGCCGGCGACCCAACTAGCCGTCATCAGCCCGTTGCTGGTCGGCCTTGCGGCATTTCTCGTTGACTGGCGCAGCGGGCTGATATTGGGCATCGCGGGTCTCGCGGTCCCTTTCGCCATGGCGGTGGCCGGCATCGGCGCCGCCTTTGCCGCCAGAAGCCAGTTCGTCGCCATGACTCGCCTGCAGGTGCGTTTTCTTGATCGCATTCGTGGCATTTCCACCATAGTCCTCGCCGGCCGCACGGTGGATGAGGCGGCGGCGCTTTCGGGCGCCGCCACGGAGTTACGGGTGCGCACCATGCGCGTGCTGCGTGTGGCATTTCTGTCCTCCACCGCCCTCGACCTTGCCGCCGCGGCCGCTTTGGTGCTGATCGTGCTTCGCTTTGCGGATTCGTTTTTCGCTTTAGCAACGGCGCCCAAAGCATTGTTTGTATTGCTCCTAGTCCCAGAATTTTTTGCGCCGCTGCGCGGTTATGCGGCGGTTTATCAGGATCGGATGGCGGCTGAAGCGGCGGGCGAGGATCTGGCCCAACTGCCGGATGCGCCTGCCGAAGCGGCTCCGGCGGAAATCCGCAATGTCGCCGCTCAGGGTCTCACCTTGGCTTTTGAGGACGTCTCTTTTGCCCACGATCCGGCGCGCCCTGTGCTCGATCACCTGTCTTTTCGCGTCAACGCCGGCGAGATTTTGCTGCTTACCGGTGCGTCGGGCGCGGGCAAGTCGACCATCATCGACCTGATCCTGGGCTTCATCGCGCCGGATGAGGGCCAGGTGACGATCAACGGTGCGCCGCTGGCCACGCTGGTGCCCGCGGCGCGCGGCCGCATGCTTGGCTGGATCGGTCAGAGGCCGATGATCTTTGCCGGTTCCATCGCGGAAAACATCCGCTTCGCCCGGCCGGAAGCCAGTGAAGAGGACCTCGCACTCGCGGTGCGCCGCGCGCGCCTGACCGAGTTGATCGAAAATCTGCCCGAGGGTCTGGACACGCGGATTGGCGAGGCCGGCTTTGGCCTGTCCGGCGGACAGGCGCAGCGGATCGCTATCGCGCGGGCGTTTTTAAAGGATGCGCCGTTGCTGCTGCTTGATGAGCCCACCGCGCATCTGGACCCGGCAACCGAGCGCGAGATTTTTGCCTCGATCCGCCGGCTCGCCATGGGCCGCACGGTCGTTCTTGCCAGCCACGCCATTCAAGCACTTGAATTCGCCAAGGATGCGGGTGCCCGCCGCCTCGATCTCGATGCGCTGCATCATGCGCGCCTCCGAGGCGTTGCGTGAACGCGGTCGGCGCGACAGCGGTCGCCGCGACAGCGGTCGCCGCTGTTTTCCGGCTGTGGCGCGGCCAGGCGGTCTGGCTCGCCGCTGGCGCCTTGTTGTCGCTTGGCGCGCTCGCTGCAGGTCTGGCGCTGATGGGCAATGCCGGCCGCGCCATCGCGGCGCTACTGCTGGGCGGCGCGATCTTCGCACCACTGGCGTTGCAGCTGATCGCGGCCGCGCGCGTGGTCCTGCGCTACGCCGAGCGGCTGATCACGCACGAAGCGACGTTCCGCGCGCTGGCCGTCCTGCGCATCTGGTTCTTCACCCATCTCGCGGGCAGCGCCGCGGGCGGGCTGGGCATGCGCCGGTCCGGCGACGCCTTGTCGCGGCTAGTCAACGATGTCGAGGTGCTGGACGGCCTTTATCTGCGGATTTTTGTGCCGCTGCTGGGCGCGCTGCTGATCCTGCCGGTCCTGGGCTTCGTGCTCTTAAGGGAAAACGTCGGGGCGCTGGTGGTACTTTTGCCTTTTGCAGGCATTGCCTACGCGATGCCGTTCGCCGCCGCTCGCTTTTCAGCACGAAATGCCGGCCGGTCCGGCGTCGCCATGTCCGCCTTGCGCAGTGCGATATTGGACGCCTTGAGCGGCTTGCGCGAGGTCAAGCTGTTCGGCGCCGAGGGCCGTATGCTGGCAACGGTGCAGGCGCGCGAAGCCGATTTGCTCGCCGCGCAACGCGATCTGGCGCGTTCGGCAAGCAGCTTCAACGCGTTTGGCTTTTTCATCGCTCAACTGGGCATCCTGCTGGCCATCTTGCTCGGCCTCGACGTGCACGCGCCGGTTGCCACAATGATCGCCGTGTTTGTCGCCATCGGCGCGTTCGAGGCTGTGCTCGGATTGCCCCGAGCCGGCCTTGCCTTTGGTCAGGCCCAGGCTGCCGCCGCGCGGGTTATCGGCGCCGCGACTGCGGGACCGCCGGTCGCCGAACCGATTGCCCCTGCGGTCTTGCCCGCAAGCCACGCCGTCGCCTTCGAGCATGTCAGCTTCCGCTACGCGCCGGACCGGCCGTTTGTGTTCGAGGACCTGTCCCTGCAACTTCCCGCCGGCTCGCGTACCGCGATCCTGGGGCCGTCCGGCGCGGGCAAATCGACGATCGCCGGCCTGCTGCTGAAATTGATCGCGCCGGGGAGCGGACGCATCCGGCTCGGCGGCGTTGATCTCGCGGCGCTGCCGGCCGAGGCCGTGCGCGGCCGGATCGCGTATTTGTCGCAGGCGACTCATCTGTTCGCCGATACCATCCGTAATAATCTGCGCCTGGGTGATCCCATGGCCGACGATGCGCGGCTATGGGCGGCGCTGGAGGCGGCGCAGCTGACCGAGACCATCCACGCCTTGCCGGAAGGTCTGAATAGTTGGCTGGGCGAAGGCGGCAACACGCTCTCCGGCGGTCAGGCCCGCCGCCTTGCTTTGGCTCGCACCTGGCTCTCCGCCGCGCCGATCCTGCTGCTCGACGAGCCTTGCGCCGGCCTCGACGCCGCGACGGAGGCGGAATTTCTTAAGGTTCTCAATAGCGCCATTGCCGGCCGCACTCTGATCCTGATCGTGCACCGCCTGACCGGCGTGGAACAGCTCGACCGTATTTGGCGCCTGACCGGCGGCAGCCTAATCGCTGCGACGGCCTAACCCAGCGCGTACTCGGCCTCCGGAGTGTAGGTGGGCTGGTCTTTGCCGAGGAACGAGCTGAACAGGGTCACATTATCGGCGCGGATTGGCGTGGAACGATACAGGTTGTTAGCTTGCACGAAGCTGGCTAGCGTCGGGCTGACGGGGCTGTCCATGCGAGCCAGCGCCACGTGCGGCGTGAACCGCCGCTTGTCCGGGGCCAGGCCGATGCGGTGCAAGGCGGCGCCCACTTTGGCTTGCAGCCGCGCCAGATCCTCGCTCCGCTCCACGCCGGCCCAGAGGCAGGAGACGCGGCCCCCTTTTTCAAACCAGCCGAGGCCGGAAAGGGTGAACGCAAAGCTGCGGCCGCGCAGGCTCGCCAGCGCCAAGTCGATCTCCTCGGCCTGCAAGCGGCTGGCTTCGCCGATGAAACGCAGCGTCAGGTGGAAATTTTCGGTCGGCACCCAGCGGGCGCCGGGCAGGTTGCAGGAGAGATCGCTCAGCTCCTCTTTGATCTCCCAGGGAAGATCGAGGGCGACGAACAGGCGCATGTGGTCCACCTATAACTGCGACGACATCGTAAGGAGTCGCGGTAATTTTGCGGCAAATCGGGCAGCGTGGTCAACGATTAACTAGGCGAGCGGCTCCGTCGCGGTCTTCAGCCAACTCAGGACGGCCGCATCCTCGGCGGCGCTTAGCAGCGGTGAGAGTGTTGTGAAGACGCGCGCATGGTAGTCGTTCAGCCATTGCAGCGCTGCCGGCGCGAGCAAAGTGGGTTCGATCAGAGCGCGGTCGAAGGGTGCCAGCGTCAGCGTTTCAAAACGCAGGAACTTGCGTTCGGCGGCGGCAAACTCTGCCGGCTGCACCAGCAGCAGGTTTTCCAGGCGGATGCCGTAATGGCCGGGGAGGTAAAATCCTGGCTCGTTGGAAAGGATCATGCCGGTCGCGAGCGGAACTGGCGCCGCGGCGCGGGAGATGCCGGCCGGCCCCTCATGCACGGATAGATAAGCGCCGACGCCGTGGCCAGTGCCGTGGTCGTAATCCAGTCCCGCCTGCCACAACGCCTGGCGGGCCAAGGTGTCGAGATGCGGGCCCGCAACGCCTTCGGGGAAGATGATGGTCGCGAGCGCGCTATGGCCGGCCAGCACGCGGGTCACATGTGCTTTAATCTCGGCGGGCACGGGTGATGGTCCGGTCCAGACGGTGCGGGTGATGTCGGTGGTGCCGTCCAGATACTGGCCGCCGCTGTCGATTAGATACACTTCGTCCGGCTTGATCGGCCGGTTGCTTTCAGGTGTGACCCGGTAGTGGATGATCGCGCCGTCTTCGCCGGCGCCAGAAATCGCCGGAAAGCTCTCGCCGCGGAAGTATTCGCCGCGCGCGCGGGCGTTGAACAGCGCCGCGGCGGCGGATATCTCGGTCTCGGCGCCGGCCGGCGCGGCCTCGGTGAGCCAAGCCAGGAAACGCACCATGGCAACGCCGTCCCGCACATGCGCGGCGCGCATGCCCTCCTGTTCGGCGGCGTTCTTGCAAGCGCGCGGTAAGGCCACCGGGTCGGGCGCTTCGGATAGCTTTGCGCCGGCGGCTTCCATGGTGGTTTTGAACCAGACCGGCATGCTGGCCGGATGATAACGCACGGTTTTGCCGGACAGCTCGGTCAAGGCTGCGGGCAAGGCGGCAGGGTCTTCGATCCGCACCTGGTTGCCGAGATGGGCACGGGTCTCGGGTGAAAGTTTCGCCGGGTTCATGAACAAGGTGGCGGCGCCATCGGCGAATAGCAGCGCATAGCCCAGGGCGACGGGGGTGAACTCCACATCGCCGCCGCGCAGGTTGAACAGCCAGGCGAGGGAGGCCGGGTCTGTCAGCAAGGCAGTGTCCTCGCCGGCTTCGGCCAGGACGTTACCGAGGCGGCCGCGCTTCTCGGCAGCTAATTCTCCCGCGAAAACTGAGTCGTGCGGCACCGCCGGAGCGGCGGGCGGGGCGGGACGATCGGTCCAGATTTCGTCGATCGGGTTCGGACTGACGGGCACCATCTGCACGCCGGTGAAGCGCTTCAAGGCGTCCGCCGAGATCAACCAGGGGTCGTAACCGATACGTAGGCCAGCCGCGTGCCGCTTCAGCCAGAGCTCCGGCTTGATTTCGATCATGTGCTGGCGCTGCCAGAGTTCGCCGTCTGTCTGGTTTTGCAGTTGCAACGTATAGCGGCCGTCGGAGAACACCGCGGCGGTTTCCGGCAGCACGATGGCGAGACCGGCGCTGCCGGTGAAGCCGGTCAGCCAGGCCAGGCGCTCGGCGTTCGCGGGGACGTTTTCACCAAGATGTTCATCGGCCCGTGGCACAAGAAAACCGTCGAGACCTTGCGCGGCGAGTGCCAAACGAAGGGCGCGGAGGCGGGCGCCATGTTCTGATGTCATGTCGCTGCCGTTAGACATGCGGCTGGCGCGCGGCTGTCCTGGCGTGCCGGCTCGACCTGAAGCGCGGCGGGAAGCGTATACGGAACGCGATGATGATGCTGCTGCGTCATACCGAACCGGCCATCATCAGTGTTTTTACGGGTGCCTATCATGACGACGATTACCAATCTTTTTTCCCCTGCAAAAGTCGGCAGCCGGCTGAGTGGGCTGCTGTTCACCCGACAGGCGGGCTTCACCGATGCGCCACGGCACAAAACCATGCTGGGCGCGTGGGCGGAATGGCGGCGGCGGCGGCTGGCTGCCGCAGAGCTTAACGCGCTCTCGGACCGCGAGCTGGCCGATATCGGCGTGAGCCGGCAAGAAATTCCGCAGGTGGCGCGGCGCGGCCGGAGTTAAATGGTTCATCGGCTGCGCCTGAGCACCAGCGTGGTCCAGGCGCCGTCAGTCAGCCGGCGTTCCAAGACCAGGCCGGCGCGGCGATGCGCCGAGATTACCCAATTTGCTTGGCCGTTGAGAAGGCCGGCGAGGATTGCGGTGCCGCCGGGGGCGAGGTGTCGCGCTAGTTCATGCGCCATCGCGCAAAGCGGCCGGGCCAGGATGTTGGCGAAAATCAGGTCGTAGGGCGCGCGGCGGGCGATGGTTTTACTCGCCCAGCCCCTGGCCTGGATCGCCGTAATGAAGCGGCCGATTCCGTTCAGCCGGGCATTGGCGGCGGCGACGCGGGTTGCGCGGGGGTCGATGTCGGTAGTCAGCACCGGGCGGCGCAGCAGTTTCGTGGCGGCCAGAGCCAGCACGCCGGAGCCGGCGCCGAGGTCGAGGATATGCCGCGGCTTGCGGTAGGCAATCCGTTCCAGCGCGCACAGGCAGCCGCGGGTCGAATTGTGCTCGCCGGTGCCGAAGGCGAGGCCGGCGTCCAGCGTGATGGTGATCCGTCCCGGCAGCCGCGCCGCCGCGATATGCGTGCCGCGGACAGCGAACCGGCGGCCGATTTTCTGCTCCGGAAACGACGCCTGATTGCGCGCCAGCCAGCCGCCGGCGGGAACCTGGCCCCGTGTTACCTCCGCCGAATGGCCGGTCAGCAGCTCCGCGACGGCGATGCCGGCAGCCAGTTCCGGCTCGAACGCGCCGCGCTCCTTTACACCTTCCAGGTTCCAGAGGTCGTTTGCTTCGTCGTGAAAGAACGAGACGGCGCGGCAGGCTGAGCTCAGCGCCGCTTCGAATGGTTCCAGCGCCGCTGCCGGCACCGTTACCACGACGCTGTCCAGCATCTCCCGCGCGCCACGCTCAAGCATCGTGGCGCTCCACGAAGCGGTCCAGCACGCGCTTTTCGCCGGAGGTTTCGAAGTCGATGTCCAGCCTGTCGTCATCCGCGCCGACCACCCGGCCATAGCCGAATTTCTGGTGGAAGACGCGGGCGCCGACCGGGATTTTCTGCGCGCGTTCGGGGCGGGCGGGCTGTTCCCAAATGTCGGTCTCGCGCGGGCGGCGGGCGAGCAGCGGAAATTGCACGGGGGCGGCAAGGCGGTCCGCCTGCTGGATCGCGGCGGAACCACTCTTCGTCACAACCTCGTCTGGCAGTTCCGCGATGAAGCGACTGGGGATGCTGGACTGCCAACTGGCATAGATGCGGCGGTTGGCGGCGTGGCTGATGATGGCGCGGCGGCGGGCGCGGGTGATGCCGACATAGGCGAGGCGGCGTTCTTCCTCCAGGCTCTTCGTCCCGCCCTCGTCGAGCGCGCGCTGGTTGGGGAACACGCCTTCCTCCCAGCCGGGCAGGAACACCGTGTCAAACTCCAGGCCTTTCGCGCCGTGCAGCGTCATCATGCTGAGCTTGGCATCGTCACTGCGCTCATCGTTCTCCATCACCAGCGAGACATGGTCGAGGAAGCCCTGCAGCGTGTCGAAATCCGCCATGGCGCGGACCAGTTCTTTCAGGTTTTCCAGCCGGCCGGGCGCTTCCGGCGATTTATCGGCCTGCCACATTGCGGTGTAGCCGGATTCGTCGAGCAGAGTGGCAAGCGTGACGACGTGGCCTTCTTTAGGCAGTTGCACGCGCCAGCGGGCGAAGTCGCGGATCAGGGTGCTAAGGGACTCCTTCACCTTGCCGCGCAGCGCGCCTTCCGCCAGCAGTTGTTCGGTGGCGGCGTGCAGCGAGACCTGGGCGGTGCGAGCGCGGTCGTGCAGCGTGCGCAGCGTGGTATCGCCGGCGCCGCGTTTGGGGGTGTTGACGATGCGCTCGAAGGCCAGATCGTCGGCGGGCTGCGCCAGCACGCGCAGATAGGCGATGGCGTCGCGGATTTCGGCACGTTCGTAGAAGCGCAGGCCGCCGATGATGCGGTAGGGCAGGCCGAGGGTGATCATCCGCTCCTCGAACGCGCGGGTCTGGAAGCCGGCGCGGACCAGAATCGCCATCTCGGCAAGGCTCTCGCCCGAGCGGCGATAGGTCTCGACCCGGTTGCCGACGACGCGGGCTTCCTCCTCGGAATCCCACAGCGCGACCACCTCGACATTTTCGCCGTCCGCGTCGTTGCGGCCAGGATGCAGTGTTTTGCCAAGCCGGCCTTCGTTATGCGCGATCAGCCCGGAGGCGGCGGCGAGGATGGGCGCAGTGGAACGGTAATTGGCCTCCAGCCGGACGACTTTTGCACCCGGAAAATCCCTTTCAAACTTCAAAATGTTTTCGATTTCGGCGCCGCGCCAGGAATAGATGCTCTGATCGTCGTCGCCGACGCAGCAGATGTTTTTGTGGCTCTGCGCCAGAAGCCGCAGCCAGTAATACTGCACCAAGTTGGTGTCCTGATATTCGTCAACCAGGATGTAGCGGAAGGCGCGGTGGTAATGCGCCAGCACCTCCGCGTCGTTTTTCAGCAGATTGGTGGCCAGCAGCAGAAGATCGCCGAAATCCGTGGCGTTGAGCGTGCTCAGCCGTGACTGGTATGACGCGTAAAGCTGCCGAGCGCGGCCATTGGCGAAGTCGCTGTCCTGATCGGCGGGGATGTCCGCCGGCAGGAAGCCGCGGTCCTTCCATTGCTGGATCTGCGCCATCAGCGCGTTCGGCGGCCAGCGTTTCAGGTCGACCTTGTTGGCATCCATGATCTGCTTGAGCAGACGCAGCTGGTCATCGGAGTCCAAAATCGAAAAATTGCTTTGCAGGCCGACGCGGTCGGCGTAGCGGCGCAGCATGCGGGCGGACAGCGCATGAAAGGTGCCGAGCCAGAGGCCCTCGGCCGGCTGGCCCAGGATTTTGGCGACACGCTCGCGCATCTCACGCGCCGCCTTGTTGGTGAAGGTAACGGTGAGGATCTGGTTCGGGAACGCCCGGCGGCTGAGCAGGATGTGCGCAAAGCGCGTCGTGAGCACCCGGGTTTTGCCGGTGCCGGCACCCGCCAGCACCAGCACGGGGCCTTCGGTCGCCTCCACCGCGTCGCGCTGGGCCTGGTTCAGCCCGTCAAGATAGCTGGTCACGCCGCCGGTTTTACACCCAGAATACGGGCGATGGCATAGACCAGGTCGGGCCGGTTTAGCGTGATGAAATGGAACTCGTCGATCCCGTTGGCCTGCAGCGTGCGCACCTGCTCGGCGGCGGTGGCCGCGGCCACCATCCGGCGGATCTCCACGTCATCGTCCAGCCCCTCGAACAGCGATGCCATCCAGTCCGGGACGATAGTGCCGCAGCTGGCGCAGAATCGCGCGGCCTGGGCGAAGTTGGACACCGGCATGATCGCGGGCACGATCGGCGCGGTGATGCCGGCCGCCACCGCCTTGTCCAGGAAGCGCAGGAAGGTCGCGTTGTCGAAGAACATCTGGGTGATCGCGCGGGTGGCGCCTGCGTCGAGCTTGCGCTTCAGATTGTCGAGATCCGCCTCCAGGCTCTGCGCCTGCGGGTGGATCTCGGGATAAGCGGCGACGGTTATTTCGAAATCCGCAACCTGTTTAAGACCTTTCACCAGATCGGCCGCAAAGGGGTAGCCGCCTTCGTGGGGCGCGTAGCTTTCTCCCTTGGGCGCGTCGCCCCGCAAGGCGACGATGTGCTTCACGCCGGCTTCCCAGTATTGCCGCGCCACCTTGTCCACCTCCGCCCGGGTCGCACCGACGCAGGTGAGGTGCGCCGCCGGGGTCAGCGGCGTTTCCCGCAGCAGGCGCAGAACGGTAGCGTGGGTGCGCTCCTGCGTACTGCCGCCGGCGCCGTAGGTGACCGAGACAAAGCGGGGTTTCAGCACCGCCAGCCGCTCGACCGCCGCCCAGAGCTGGGTCTCCAGCGCCGGCGTTCTCGGCGGAAAAAACTCGAAGGAAATCGCCGGTGGCGGGGCGTTTGCGCGTCCCGGCAGCGGCAATACGCGCTCGCCGCTCACCCAGCGCTCAAGCGCGTCCCGGTTGGGCGAATGGGTCACGGCAGTTCCAGGTAGCGGATCATGGCGGATTTCAGGTGGCAGGAGACGCGCGGTTTCGCAAGAGCGGGAGACGCCGGACGGTCCGCCGCTGCGACGGTCGATGGCGACAAGGTTGAACCTGCGTTAATAAAGGGTACATACCATTCAGTTTTTGAGCGTATCGAAACAGGAGACTTGTAGTGCGGTTGATTAAGGCGGCGAGGTCGGGCACCGGCAGAACGTGGAGGTTGGTGCTCCCAGCCGGGTTGGCGCTTTTGACGGCTTTGGCCGGTTGCGCGACGCCGCCACCGAAAACCGATACCGCGGATTATCAGGCCTACCAGGAACAGAACGACCCGCTTGAGCCGACCAACCGCGTTTTCTACAACATTAACACCAAGATCGACCGCTACGCGTTCAAGCCGATTGCTAAAGGCTACGTCGCCATCACCACGCAGGGCATACGCAACCACGTCGGCAATTTTGTAACCAACATTGCCGAGCCCGGCCGGATGGTAAACTTCATGTTCGAAGGTAAATCCCGCGACGCCGGCACCTCGATGGCACGGTTTTTCATTAACTCGACGATCGGCATCGGCGGCATTTTCGATCCGGCAACCGCGATCGGATATCAGGAGACCGACACAGATTTTGGCCTGACGCTCGCGGTATGGGGCGTGCCGCCGGGGCCTTACCTGTATTTGCCGGTGTTTGGTCCGTCCGGGGTGCGTGACGCGGGCTCAATCCCCGTGGAATTTTTCCTGACGCCGATCGAAGTGGCGCCGGAGAGCGAGGCGCTGAATATCTTCAGCTATTCGGAGACGGCATTGCGCCTGGTGAACACCAGGGCTCAGTTCCTGCAGCCGGTCGATCAGGTCGAAGCCACGGCGCTTGATCCTTATGCCACATTTCGGAGCCTTTATCGTCAGGTTCGTGACTCACAGCTGCAGCAGATTGACCAGCGCAATGTGCTGACGCCGCCGGATTGGTTCCCCAGCGCCGCGCAGAAGTAACTGAGCCGGGCTGCTGGACGTGCCGGCCTTTTCAAGAAGGATTTCCTAGATGTTTCTTCGCCGTTTCGTTCTGGGTGCGGTGGCATCCTCGGCTTTGCTCGCGGGCACCGCCGGTCTGGCGCGGGCGCAGGTTCCGCCTGACGCCGCTAAAACTTTCATTACTCAGGCCGGCCAGCAGCTGGTCGCGGTGGTGAACAGCGACGCCAGCGACGCCGCCAAGGCCGACCAGCTGCACAGTTTGGTCGAGCAGATCGTCGCGGTGGACCAGGTGGGGGATTATGTTCTGGGCCGCTATACCAGCGCCGTTACGCCCGCACAGCATGCGCAATACCTGACGCTTTTCCACCAGACGCTGTCCTTTGCCATTACCAACCAGATCCAGGCGTTCAAGGGCATTACCTTTACCGTTAACGGCAGCGCGCCGATGGGCAACGATACAGTGGTCGACACCACGATCACCCGGCCCGGCCAGCCGAGTGCGGATGTCGGCTGGGCGGTGGATGAGGTGGGCGGCAGCCCGAAGATCGTGGACGTGATCGTGGCCGGCACCAGCCTGCGGATCACCACGCGCAACGACTATGCCTCCGTGATCACCAGCAATGGCGGTCAGGTCTCGGCGTTACTGACCGCCATGCAGAACCAGATCGATAGGCGCAAGGCGGCCGAATAGCCGTCTCTGTCGTTTCCCGCGCGAAGCTTTTGATTGCGCAGGGGCGACGTCCGTTGTTTGATCGCGCATGAGCAGTTTTTCGGGCAGCTTCGGCGGCGAGACTTACCGTTTCGATGATCTGAAGAGCGTTCTGGCCTGTGCTTCGGCGCGCCGGTCAGGCGACGAACTGGCGGGATTGGCCGCCGCCAGCGACGCGCAACGCGTAGCGGCGCGGGCCGTGCTCGCCGATTTGCCGCTGAAACTGTTCCTGTCGGAAGCGCTGATCCCGTACGAGACCGATGAGGTGACACGGCTGATCATCGACAGCCATGACGCCGCCGCCTTCGCGCCGGTTTCGCATCTGACCGTCGGCGGATTGCGCGATTGGCTGCTGTCTTATGAGGCCGACACGCTAACGCTTTCCGCTCTGGCGCCGGGGCTGACGCCGGAAATGGCGGCGGCGGTCAGCAAGCTGATGCGCAACCAGGACCTGATCGCGGTGGCACGCAAATGCTCGGTGATCACCAAGTTCCGCAATACGCTGGGCCTTGCCGGGCGGCTGTCCAGCCGGTTGCAGCCCAACCATCCCACCGACGATCTGCGCGGGGTGGCGGCCTCCACTTTGGACGGCCTGCTTTACGGCACCGGCGACGCGGTGATCGGCATCAACCCGGCGACCGACAGCGTGCAGAACTGCCTCTCGCTGCTCGACATGCTGGATGGTGTCCGGGCGCGCTACGAGATCCCGACGCAGACCTGCGTGCTGACGCATGTCACCAACGCGATCGAGGTGATGAATGCCGGCGGCGCGGTCGACCTGGTGTTTCAGTCGGTGGCGGGCAGCGAGGCGGCGAATGCCGGATTTGGCATCAACCTGAACGTGCTGGCGGAAGCGCAGGAAGCGGCGCTGGCACTGAAGCGGGGGACCGTCGGCCAGAACGTGATGTATTTCGAAACGGGGCAGGGCGCCGCTTTGTCCGCGGACGCGCATTTTGGCGTGGACCAGCAGACCATCGAGACGCGGGCCTATGCCGTGGCGCGGGCGTTCCAGCCGTTGCTGGTCAACACCGTGGTCGGCTTTATCGGCCCGGAATATCTATACGACGGCAAGCAGATCATCCGGGCCGGGCTGGAGGACCATTTCTGCGGCAAGCTGCTGGGCGTGCCGATGGGCTGCGACGTTTGCTACACCAACCACGCCGAGGCCGACCAGGACGACATGGACACGCTGATGACGCTGCTGACCACCGCCGGCGTGACCTTCGTGATCGCGGTGCCGGGGGCGGACGACGTGATGCTGAACTATCAGAGCCTGTCCTATCACGACATTCTGTTTCTCCGTTCAACCTTTGGGGTGCGGCCGGCGCCGGAATTTGAGGCGTGGCTGGAGAAGATGGACATGGTGGACCGGGGGGGGCGGATGCGCGTGCCGGGACCGCAGCACAATATTTTGCAACGGCTGATCGGCGCGGATGCCGCCTGAACCCGTTATAGACCCATGGGCGAAAATGCGGCTGGCGACGCGGGCGCGGATCGGCCTCGGGCGGGTGGGCGATGCGATGCCGATCGGCGATGTGCTGGAGTTCCAACTGGCGCATGCGAAAGCCCGCGACGCGGTGCATACCGCGCTGGATACGGCGGCGCTGAAAGCGGCGATCAGCGGCGAAGTGATCGAGCTGCGGAGTTCCGCGCCGAGCCGGGAGGTTTATCTGCGGCGCCCCGATCTGGGCCGGCAGTTGAGCGCGGAGAGCGAAGCGGCGCTGGCGCCGGGCGATTATGACGCGGTTTTCGTGATCGCGGATGGGCTGTCCGCAACCGCGGTGATGCGCAACGCGGTGCCGATGCTGGAGGCCGCACGTGCGCGGTTGAAAGATTTTCGGTTGGCGCCGGTGGTGATCGCGACGCAGGCGCGGGTCGCGATCGGCGATGATATCGGCGAGCGGCTGGGCGCGAAACTCTGCGCGATCCTGATCGGCGAGCGGCCGGGGTTGAGCGTGGCGGAGAGCCTCGGCGTGTATCTGACCTATGCCCCGAAACGCGGCTGCCGGGATTCCGCTCGCAATTGCATCTCCAACATCCACGGCCAGGGCGGCCTGTCGTACGACGCCGCGGCGGACATGCTGGCTTGGCTGATGCGCGAGGCGCTGCGGCGGCAGCTGACGGGGGTGGGGTTAAAAGAGGCTAGCGCGTTGGACGTTATTGAAGCGGGACATCAACCTGTTCCCTTAGCCGGCACCTAATGAAAATCACGGCTTTTCCGTACCACCCTTTCCTGCCGCGGGTGCCCCCAGGGACGGTGGCGGGGCATTTCGTCGGCGCGGGATAGGGGCGTGTCCAGGCCGGCGATCCAGCGCGTGCGGTCGGCGAGGCGTTCGGCGATGAGATGGGTGACGCCTTCGTCGCCGCGCTGCACCTGGGCTTCGATAATGACCAGAGCGGCGCCGAGGATTTGGTTCCGAAACGTTTCCACCAGCGACGGCCAGATAATGATGTTGGCAATGCCGGTTTCATCCTCGATCGTCATGAAAATCGTGCCTTTGGCGGTGCCGGGGCGTTGGCGGACCGTGACGATGCCGGCGGTGCGCAGGCGGGCGCCGCTTTTGGCAGCAGCCGCGGCGGCGCAGGTGACGGCGCCGGCGGCGATGAATTTGTCCCGCAGCAGGGCGCAAGGGTGGGCGCGGAGCGAAAGCTCGGTAGCGCGGTAATCCGCGATCACATGTTCGCCCTGGCTCATGATCGGCAGGTCCGGCGTGGCGAAGCGGCGGCCGGCGGCCAGCGGGGCAGGGGCGGCCATCTCCAGCCCGGCAATACGCCACAGCGCAAGGCGCCGGGGGAGCAAAATACCGCGCAGCGCATCCGCCCCCGCCAGATGTTCCAGTGCGGCGCGCGGCAGGCCGGCGGCGGCCAAGGCGGCGAGATCGGCAAAGCCGGCGCCGCGTTTTTCCAAAATCGTTGTCCACCAGTCTGCGTGAAAGCCGTCGATCATCCGTAGGCCGAGCCGGACGCCACCATCCTCCAACGTGCAATCCCAGTCGCTGGCATTCACATCGGCGTCCAGCACCGTCACGCCATGCTCGCGCGCGTCGCGAACAATTTGCGCCGGCGCATAAAAGCCCATCGGCTGGGAGTTCAGCAGCGCCGCCGCGAAGGCGGCCGGATGATGGCATTTGATCCAGGACGAAATATACACCAGCTTGGCAAAACTTGCCGCGTGGCTCTCAGGAAATCCGTAACTGCCGAAGCCCTCGATCTGCTTGAAGCAGTTTTCGGCAAACTGCTTTTCATAGCCGCGTTTGACCATGTTGCCGATCATCTTCTCGCCAAAATTCGAAATCGTGCCGACATGTCGGAAGGTCGCCATCGCGCGGCGCAAGCCGTTGGCTTCCTCCGCCGTGAATTCCGCCGCGACAATGGCAATTCTCATCGCCTGTTCCTGGAACAACGGCACGCCCATGGTTTTATGCAGAACCTCCTCCAGCTCATTCGGCTGGCCGTTCAAACGTGTCGGGTAATCCGGCTTCTCCTTGCCATCCCGTCGACGCAGGTAAGGATGCACCATGTCGCCCTGAATCGGTCCGGGCCGCACGATCGCCACCTCGATCACCAGGTCGTAGAATTCGCGGGGCTTCAGGCGCGGCAGCATGTTCATTTGCGCCCGGCTTTCCACCTGAAACACGCCAAGCGAATCGCCCTTGCACAGCATGTCGTATACCGCCGGGTCCTCGGCCGGCACATCGGCGAGGTCGGCGATGTGCAGCATTGCAAAAGCCTTGCGGATGCATGTGAGCATACCGAGCGCCAGCACATCCACTTTCATCATGCCGAGCGCGTCGATATCGTCCTTGTCCCATTCGATGAAGCTACGGTCCTTCATCGCGCCATTGCCGATCGGCACAGTTTCATCCAGCCGGCCGCGCGTCAGCACGAAGCCGCCGACATGCTGCGAGAGATGGCGCGGCAGGTTTACCAACTCATGCGCCAGCATGACCGTGCGGGCGATCAGCGGCTCGTCCGGGTCGAGTCCAGCTTCGCGCAGCCGGTCGGCGGACCAGGGTTTTTCATCAGGGCCCCAGCTTTGTGTTGCCAATGCCGCCGCCAGCGGCTCGGCCATGCCGAGCGCCTTGCCCACCTCTCGGATCGCGGATTTGGGGCGATAGTGGATCACGGTGGCGGCAATGGCGGCGCGGTGGCGGCCATAACGCTTGTACAGATACTGGATCACCTCCTCGCGCTTTTCATGCTCGAAATCGACGTCGATATCCGGCGGCTCCTTGCGCTCGGTGGAGATAAATCGCTCGAACAGCAGATCGCTTTCCGCCGGGTCGACGGCGGTGACGCCCAGCATGTAGCAGACCGCTGAATTCGCCGCCGAACCACGGCCCTGGCAAAGAATTTTTTGCGCCCGCGCATAGCGCACGATATCCTCGACGGTGAGAAAATACCGCGCGTAATTGAGCTGCGCGATGATGCGCAATTCCTTCTCCAGGATCACCCGGATTTTTTCAGGGATGGCTTCGCCGTAACGCCGTTGCGCGCCGGCCCAAGTGAGGTTCGCCAGATGCTCATCCGGCGTCAGGCCGGGCGGCACCGGCTCGTCCGGGTATTCATAGGAAATGTCCTTGAGCGAGAAATGCACCCGCGCAATGATTTCCTGCTGAGCCGCAATCGCTTCCGGGTATTTGGCGAACAGCCGCTTCATTTCCCGGGGCGGTTTTAAATGCCGTTCGCCGTGTGGCTCCAGCAGGTAACCTGCATCCTGCACGGTGCAGCCATGCCGGATGCAGCGCAGCACATCCTGCAACGCGCGCAGTTGGGGAACGTGGTACAGCACGTCGTTTGCCGCGAGCAGTTTCAGCCGCGAATTCTGCGCCAGGTAAAGCAGGCGGTACAGCCGCGCCTCGTCATCGGCGGCGTAGCGCCGGACCGCCGCCAGGTAGATTTGGCCGCGCAATTTTGCCGCCGCGCCGCGTAGCCACGCTGCGAATGTGTCGTCCAGCGCCTCCGGCGGCACGACGATGAAAACCTGCCCCCCCGCCTGTTCCAGCACATCGGCGAAACTCAAGACGCACGCACCCTTTGGCGCGGCCATCTTGCCCTTCGTCAGCAACCGGCAAAGCCGGCCCCATGCGGCGCGATCCTCCGGATAGCATACCAGGTCCGGCGCATCGGTCAGCCGCAACCGGGCGCCGACCAGCAGCCGTAACCCTTTCCGCAAAGCCTCCACATGCGCCCGCACCACGCCGGCGACGGTGTTCAGATCGGCGATGCCGATGGCGTCGTAGCCGAGTTGCGCCGCCTGGCCGACCAGGTCTCCCGGATGCGAGGCACCCTCCAGAAAGCTGAAGGCGCTCGCCGTCAATAACTCGGCATAGCTCATCCGAAAAACCCGTGCAGAAACCAGCGGGCTGGAATTGTCCCCTCATGCAGCCCGGCGCGGAATACCCAGAAGCGCGCGCCCTCGGTGTCCTCGACCGCGTAGTAGTCACGGACACGCTCCGGTTCCGGCCGCCGTGGATCGGCATCGTGGCGCCACCACTCGCGGGCGATGCGCTCCGGCCCCGTGGCGCGGCGGATGCGGTGCGTCTTGCCGCGCCACGAAAATTGCACGGGCGGGTCGTCTGGCACCGGCGCGATCGCGGTAATCGCATCAGGCCGCAGCAGCAATTTCACGGGGCGCGGGTAGCGCGGCTTGTCCCAGGACGCCGCCGGCGTTGTGACGGCCGCGCGCCGCACCGAAAACTCCGGAATATGCGATTCATGCGGCGCCGCGTGCCATAACCGCTCGGGACCCAGGCGGTTCAGGAGCGTGTCGATGGGGCGGCTGTAATCCGGTGTTGGCGCCTCCATTTCCCGCTGCGCCGGCGCCAGCGCTTCCGTGTCATCGGCGGTGAGGCTGATCGATTCAACGCCGAAGCCAGGATCAATGCCGGCCAGCTTCTCTTTCAGCAACCGGCCAATCTGCATGGTGTCACGGCAGGGCGCGGCGAAGCCCAGCGCGATTTCCGGGCATCGCAAATCGATCCGGTGGAAGCGGGCGATAAGAGATGTCGCACCCCGGCTTGCCGCCGCCAGAAGCCGACAGAGCCGATCGGTCAGCCGCGCCAGCGCCGCCAGAAGCTGCGCCGGCGTCAGGATGGGCTCGGCAAAATGCTCGATTTCCCGCCAATCGGGCGGCGCGGTGATGAAGCGCAGCTCCTCCGGCGCCTGGCCGAATGCTTGCGCCAGGCGCAACACCGGGCCGCGCCCAAACCCCGCCGTCAGCTCGGCTCTGGGCAGGCGGGCCAGTTCGCCGATCCGGCGGATGCCGACGCGGCGCAGCCGGCTCACGGTCAGCGGGTCCAGCCGCAAAGCCGCAACCGGCAACGGCGCTAGATCTTCATCCTCCGCGCTGCCATAGCGGGCCAGCGCCCAGGACGCGGCGGCGGTGTTCGCAATGGCGATGCGCGCCTCCGGCAGCCGCCGGCCGAGCCGGGCCCGCAACCCGCTCTCGCCGCCAAACAGATGGGCGCAGCCGGTGATGTCGATCAGCACACCGTCCGGCGGATCGGCCGCGGTCAGGGGCGAAAAGAGCTGGCACCAGAGCGCCAACTGCAGCGCCTCATGCGGTGCGGCGGCGGCCGGTTCTGCTGAGTTTCGTGGCGGTGTCGCGAACCAGAGCGAGAGCAGGCGGCGCTGTTGGTTCTGAGCCATGAGTTTCTCCGGATTGAATTTTAAGGAAAAACACCCCCGGTTGACCGCCTTTGGCGTAAAGCAGTTCGGCACGCAGCAAGGGCATGTCGAGCCCAGGGCTAGGCGTCAGGCTTGGTGCGGGTGTGATCAGCCAGCGGGTCGCGGGAGACGTGGAATCCAGGGCGGTATACCGGGGCGCATGGCGGAGCAAAAACCCGATGCCGCCGCCTTTTTTGGCAGCTAGCGCGAGCCGGCGCGCCGCCAGCCGGGACAGCGCCCTTGCTTCGGCCACGCCCGCCATGCCGCCATTCAGCGCCACTTCCAACGTACCGAGGCTCTCCGCGTCGTCCTTCGCCCGGGCAAACAGCAGCCGGGCCGGGTCCAATCCCAGCCAGGCGAGGCCGGGCGGGTACAAGCCGGCGCTCGGCCCAACCCAGAGCACGGGCACGCTTAAAGCGACGTTTGCGAGCAGCATGGCGGCAAACACGGCATGGCTGGGGCAGGCTTCGGGCGCCCGTAATTCGTGCACCGCGTGCCGCGCGGGAAAACCAGCGGGCAGAGTCGCCGCCGCGCCATCAGCATTAATGGCCTGAAAAGTGTTCATGCTTTGTTCTAGCCAAAGCGGTTCAAGTGTCAAGCACTACCGCTTTCAACCGTCTAACTGCCGCTTGCAGCTCAACCTCATTCATGCTTCCAAAGCCAAGCCGCAACCCATTGTTTTTAGATGAATCTGTTGCAAACACCTGGCCCGGGACAATCTGCACCCCATGCTTCAAAGCGTTTTTGGCAACGGCTGACAGATCGATCCGCGGCGAGAACTGCACCCATAGCGCCAGCCCTCCTTGGGGCAGAACAAAACTCACATCCTCGCCAAAATCACGCATCAGCGCATCGGCCAGGCAGGCGCGCCGCGCGGCGTAAACCCGCAGCACCTTGCGTGTGTGGCTTTTCAACGCGCCGGACGTGATCAGCTCAGCCATCGCGGCCTCGGTCGCCGGGTCGCCTTGCCGGTCGATCATGCAAATCTCCGCGGCGGCCCGCTCCACCACCGCTTCGGCCGCAACGAGATAGCCGATCCTGAAAGAGGGCGAGAGCAGCTTCGACAGCGATCCGATATAGAGCAGCCGGCCCCAGCCCTGCACGCTGGCCAGCGGCAGCATCGGCCGGTGCGCGAAGTGAAACTCGTGGTCGTAATCGTCTTCGATGATGGCGAAGCCGAATTCCTCCGCCAGCGCCAGCAGCTGGATGCGCCGCTGCTGCGGCAGCACGACGGTAGTGGGGAACTGGTGGTGCGGCGTAATATATAAGGCGCGGATCTGCTCGCGCTGGCAATGCGCCGCCAGGTCCTCCGGCTCCAGCCCTTGTTCATCCAGCCCGATGCTCAGGATTTTTGCGCCGGCGGCGCGAAACGCCTCGCGCGCCGGCGGATAACTCAGAGCCTCGATCACCACGGCGTCGCCCGGTGCGGTAAGTATTCTGGCAGCTAGCCAGATGCCCATCTGGCTGCCGCGGGTGATGCAGATATTATCCGCCGTGCAGGCCAGACCGCGGTCCGCCCGTAGCATCCCGGCGACCGCCTCGCGCAACACTGCCGAGCCCCGCGGATCGCCATAGCCCAGCCGGTTGTGGCGAGACGCTTCCAGCAGCGCCCGGCGCCAGGCCCGTGCCACCAGCTCCGCCGGCATCAGCCTGGTGTCCGGCGCGCCATCGTCGAAACTCAGCACGCCGGGGGCGCCGAGGGTGATGGTGAGTTCAGGCGCCGCGCCGCGCAATTCCAGTGCCGCCATGGGCGCCGCCGGTGTGGCGCTGGTCGTTTGCGGGTCAAAAACCGGCAGTTTCGCGGAGACGAAGGTGCCGCGCGTCGCTTCCGCCGTCAGCCAGCCTTGCGCGACCAATTCATCGTAAGATTGCTGGACCGTCTTGCGATTGACGCCGACCCGCGCCGCCATTTCCCGCGTGCCGGGCAGGGCTGTGCCGGGCGCCATCCGGCCGGCGCGCACGGCTTCGATGATCGCGTTCGCGATTTGTTGCCAGGCCGGGACGCCGCCGCCCCGGTCCAGCACGATCCGCAAGTCCCACGGCCGCAGCATGGCATATTCCCTATCAATAGCCTTTCCGCGCTGGACCCCCTGGTTTATCGAAACTGGAGGTTACGGATCATCCACCTCCTCATGTAATTCTAAGCCTGCCGGAAGAGCAACGCCAAAAATTCACACGGATCCTATCACAAACCTGCCGCAGCCAACGGCAAGAGAAAAGGATTGCCGCGATGACCGCTCCGCCAATTTCGCCTGTGAAGGCGCTGAAGAAGGACGCCCTTGGCCCGCTGGAATTGCTGGCCCAGAATATCGCCCTGATTTCCCCCACCATGACGGCGGCGCTCATCGTGCCGCTGATGTACGGCACCACCGGCGCCTGGAGTTGGCTGTCTTATGGGCTCGGCACCGTAATGCTGCTCTTCGTGGCGCTTAACCTTAACCAGTTCGCCTCGCGCTTCGCCGGCTCGGGCTCGATGTACCAGTATATCTGCAAGGGCCTGGGCAATGTCGTCGGGGGCCTCGGCGGCTGGGCGCTGATCTGGTGCTATCTCGGCATTTCCGATGCGGGCCTCAACGGTTTCACCACCTTCGCGCAGACCCTGTTCAGCATGGTTGGCATCAACTGCCCGGCCATTGTGCTGTTCGTCGTCTGCATCGCCATTTCCGGCTACATGGCCTGGAAGAACGTGGCGCTCTCCGCGAAAGTCATGCTGGTGCTGGAAGCGGCTTCCATGGCGTTCATCACGGTGCTGTGCCTGATCGCACTCGCCTTCCACGGCTTCTCAGTGGATACCACGCAATTCGCGCTGCCGAGCCTGAATATCAGCACGCTCGGCCTCGGCGTCGTGGTTGCGGTATTCTCGCTGGTCGGTTTTGAATCCGCCACGGCCTTCGGCGATGAAGCCCGCAACCCGCTCAAAGCCATTCCCTGGTCGGTGATCGTCAGCCTGATCATCGCCGGCGTGTTTTTCATCTTCGTCACCTACGTCGAAATCCAGGCGACAAATGGCACCAAGCCGACGTTGGACCAGCTCTCCGCGCCGCTGAACACCATCGCGGGCCTGGTGCATCTGCCGTGGCTGGCGATCCCGATTTCGGTGGGCGCGATGGTGAGCTTCTTCGCGCTCAACCTGTCCTGTCTCAATGCCGGGTCGCGGATCATTTATATTATGGGCCAGCAGGGGTTGTTTCATAAATTCACCGCCGATTCACATCATATCAATAAGACCCCGCATGTCGCGGTGTTCATCATGGGGGCGCTGTCCTTCGGGCTGCCGGCGATTTGCCTGGCCAAGGGCATGGCGGTGGGCGACATGTTCAACGATGCCGGCACGCTGGCCGCCTTCGGTTTCATCGTCGCTTACCTTCTCGTCTCCATCGCGGCGCCGTTTTATGTGAAGTCGCTGGGACAGCTGAAACCATGGCACGTCGTCCTTGCCGTGGTCTCGGTTATCTTGCTGATGGTGCCGACCATCGGCAGCGTCTATCCGGTGCCGCCGGCGCCGGTGAAATACTTCCCCTATATGTTCGCCGCCTATTTCATCATCGGCGGCATCTGGATCGCCATCCAAAACCGCCGGCTGCTGATCGCCAGCCGCGGCTTTCCGGAATTGGCTCAGGATGCCTGAGTGCTAATCTCTGCCGATGGCGGCGAACTGTCCGCCGAGCCTGATGACACGATCCTCTCCGCCATGCGGCGGGCGGAGAGGAGAATTCAAAGCGTCTGCGGGGGCCGCGCGATGTGCGGCACCTGCAGGATTTCGGTGGCGGAGGAATGGCTCGAACGCCTGACGCCGCCATCACAGCAAGAGGCACGGCTGCTGCGGGTGTTGAGGGCAGGGGCCGCGAATCATCGTTTGGCGTGCCAAATCGTCCTCAACGACGCGCATGACGGATTGGCCTTCATAGTCGATCCGCCGCCGACACGAAGCATTTTAACAACCTTAACGGAGACATCATCATGAGCGACGTCATGGAAAAACAAGCGACACTGGAAGCCGTCGGTCCGGCGTTCACCAAGGAGCAGATGCTGAAAATGCGCGGCAAGACCCGTGCGATCATCAATCAGATCGCCGCCTTCGTGAAGCCGGGCATGGTGGAAGAAGACGCCGTGCAGAAGGCGAAAGACCTGCTGGCGGAAAACGACATGGTGCGCGGCTGGCACGATGTGTATGTGCGCTTTGGCACCAACACGCTGAAAACCTTCGGCGCGCTATCCGATCCGGGCATCGTTCTGAAAGAGGACGACATCTTTCTCATCGATATCGGCCCGGTCTGGGAAGAATGGGAAGGTGATGGCGGGGACACTTTCGTGTTCGGCGACGACCCGCTGAAGGCCAAATGCGCGGCCGATGCCCGCACGCTGTTCCACACCGTGCGGCATAAGTGGGAAAGCACGGGCATGAGCGGCAAGGAGCTTTACGATTTTGCCGCCACCGAAGCCTTGGCGATGGGTTGGGAGCTCAACATGGATCTCTCCGGCCATCGCCTCTCGGATTTTCCGCATGAGGCGGTTTATGCCGGGCCGATGGCGGACGTGGAGTTCAAGCCGTCTGCTTTGCTATGGGTGCTGGAAATCCACATCCGTCATGCGACGGCGGGATATGGCGCGTTCTTCGAAGACATGCTGCTCGACGACAGCTACTTCGCTTGAAGATCGCCGGGCCGCCGTGAGGCGGCCCGGTCGCTCAGGCCGCGAGTAACTTCATGTCGATGACGTAGCGCCTCGAGCGCCGATAGCGATGATGGCCTTATCGCGTTTTGGCTTGCTCGCCGTCCAGCCGGTACGTTTGAACATGAAGACCGTTACCTGTGCTTCGATGTCTCCGTGTTGAGCGGCTGCTTTAACAAGAATCGGCAAGTTACGGTCTTCACATCATGCGGTTAAAGAGGAAGCATGGTCTGTGACCGGCCGCATCCCACATCTCCTTCGCTTAAACTGAGACTTGAATGGGAGAATAAAATGTTGCGTGGTGGAATAGCAGCGATGCTGGCGATGTCTTTGATGTGTCCTGCGTTGGCGCTTGCGCAGAGCGCCGGCGGCGCATCGGGCGGTGGCGGCATGAGCAGCGGCGGTGGAATGAGCAGTGGCGGCGGAATGAGCAGTGGCGGCGGAATGGGAGGAACGGGAATGGGCGCCGGCACGGGCACGGGATCGGGCATGGGCAGCAGCGGCACCGCCGGTTCCGGTTCCATGGGCACAGGCACCAGCACCATGGGAAGCGGCTCAATGAGTTCCGGCGCGTCCGGCGCCATGGGGAACTCAGCTGCCGGCAATACGGGCGGCAGCACGATGGGCAGTAATACCACCGGGAGCGGCACGACCGGCGCCGGAAGCACTGGCGGCACGGTCGGCGGCGGCAGCACGCCTTGAATTAACGGAACTTGCCCGGTCTTTGCCGGGCAAGTTCTAATTTCTGCCGAAAATATCGCCCAAAATGTTGCCGGCGATCATGCCGCCGGTGACGCCTTGCGCCGTGGAAACAGTTTGCTCGCCGCTAAGGTAAGGTGACAGAGCGTGCGCCAGATTGGGCACCGTCAGGCTTTGCAGCCAAACTTTCCCCGGCCCCGTCAATCGGGCGATGAACAAACCGTCGGCGCCGAACAGCGCGTTCCGAATGCCGCGCATGAACACCATGTCGAAGTTTACGCTGTCCTGGAGCATGCCGATATGACCCGGATGCGCCTGGATAGATTCGCCCGGTCGGAGATCGTAAACCACGCTTTCACCGCCAAGCTCGACAAAGGCGGTGCAGGGGCCTGACAGACGCTGCAGGATGAAGCCGTTGCCGCCGAACAACCCCGCGCCGAGCTGCCGCTGAAACCCGATCGACAAATTCACGCCGGGCGTGCCGCACAGAAAGCCGTGCTTGTGGATCATGTATGAATGGCCGGCGGGCACATCGAGCTGGTGTATGCTGCCTGGAATCTTTGCGCAGAAGGCGACAAGTCCAGGCGCGCCGACTGCCCGGTACTCTGTCATGAAAAGTCCGCCGCCGCTCAGCGCCCGCCCGATCGCGCCGAATAGACCACGGGCTCCCGCGGTCTGCGTCGTGGTGTAAAGCTGGACGTTATCGCTCATCCAGGAAAACTCGCCGGGTTCGGCGATGATGACCTCATTGGCATCCAGACCAATTTGCAAAACCGGCATCGTGGTGCCGGTGATCGTGTGCTTCATGAGACCTCCATGCCGCCAAGCCTGCCACCAAAGAATGACATTTGTCTATTCCGATATCGGCCCACGCAGCCCCGCCGCCGCCTTCGCGGCCGCGGTGATGCCGGACCAGTCGCCGGCGGCGATCGCGCTCCGGCCAACCATCCAGGAACCGCCGACGCAGATGACGTTCGGCAGTTTGAGGTAGCGCGGCGCGCTTTCCAGCGTGATCCCGCCGGTCGGGCAGAACATCAGCTGCGGCAGGGGCGACGCGATCGCGGCGAGGTAGGCGGCGCCGCCCGCCGGCTCCGCCGGGAAAAACTTGGCGAACTTGTAGCCACGCTCGATCAGCAGCATCGCCTCGGTGGCGGTACTTACACCAGGGAGCAGCCCCGCACCTTCGCCCGCGGCGGTGTCCAGCATCGTCGGCGTGGCACCGGGCGAAACGATAAATTGCGCGCCGGCTTTGATCACGTCTTTCATTTGCTGCGGCGTCAACACCGTGCCGGCGCCGACCACGGCTTCCGGCACCTCCGCGCCGATCGCCCGGATCGCTTCCAGCCCCGCTTGCGTGCGCAGCGTGATCTCGATCGCCCGCAGGCCGCCGGCAATCAACGCACGCGCGAGCGGCACCGCCTGCGCCACGTCCTCGACGATCACCACCGGGATCACGGGCGCGAGCCGAAGCAGCTTCTCCAGCTCGGCGTTCACGCGGCCAGAGCCGCGAAGATCGAGGCGCCGGTATCCGCCGTGCCGACCACGTCGCGGAACACCGAAAACAATTCGCGCCCGCAGCCGTTTTGCGACTCCGTCAGGTCTGCCGTTACGGGCACTCGCGCGGCCCATTCGGCGGCATCCACCAGAACGTTCAGCGTGCCGGCTTGCGCGTCCAGGCGGATCATGTCGCCATCTTTAATCTTGGCGATCGGGCCACCGCTGGCAGCTTCCGGCGTGACGTGAATGGCCGAAGGCACTTTGCCGGAAGCGCCCGACATCCGGCCATCCGTCACCAGCGCGACTTTAAAACCCTTATCCTGCAGCACGCCGAGCGGCGGCATCAGGCGGTGCAGTTCCGGCATGCCATTCGCTTTCGGCCCCTGAAACCGAACCACGGCCACGACATCGCGATTTAATTCGCCTGCCTTGAACGCGGTATGCAAAGCCTCCTGGTCGTGGAACACCCGCGCCGGCGCCTCGATACGATGCCGTTCCACGGCGACCGCGGAGGTTTTGATGACGGCGCGGCCAAGCTCGCCATCCAGCACCTTCAAGCCACCGGTCGGCTGGAACGGCGCCACGACGGTGCGCAACACGCTGTCATCGCCGCTTTCCGCCGCCGCGGCGCGCCAAACGACGCCGCCGTCTTCATCCAGAAATGGCTCCGCCGCGTAAGTCTGCAGCCCCAAACCACTGACCGTTTGCACATCTTCATGCAACAGCCCGGATTGCAGCAACTGACCAACGATAAAACCGGTGCCGCCGGCGGCGTGAAACTGGTTCACGTCCGCTTTGCCGCTCGGATAGATATGCGCCAGCAGCGGCGTGATCGCCGCGAGGTCGGCAAAGTCGTCCCAGGTTAGAAGAATTCCGGCAGCCGCCGCCATCGCGATCAGATGCAGCGTGTGATTGGTGGAGCCGCCGGTGGCGTGCAGCGCGACCAGACCATTGGCGAAACTGCGCTCGTCCAACATGCGGCCGATGGGTGTGTATTCGTTGCCCAGCGCGGTGATCGCCAGCGCCCGTTTTGCCGCCGCGTTGGTCAGCGCGTCGCGCAACGGCGTGTTGGGGTTAATGAAGGCTGCGCCCGGCAGGTGCAGGCCCATGATCTCCATCATCATCTGATTGGTATTGGCGGTGCCATAGAATGTGCAGGTGCCCGGCGAGTGGTAGGATTGCGATTCGGATTCCAGGAGCGTCGCGCGATCAACCTTGCCCTCGGCATAGAGCTGGCGGATGCGGTTTTTCTCCGCGTTCGGCAGGCCGGAGGTCATTGGTCCGCCGGGGATGAAAAGGGCCGGCAGATGCCCAAAGGAGAGCGCGCCGATGATCAGACCGGGCACGATCTTGTCGCAGATGCCGAGGAACACGGCCGCGTCGTAGGTCTGGTGCGAAAGTGCGACGGCCGTGGAGAGCGCGATCACGTCGCGCGAGAACAGCGACAGCTCCATGCCGGTCTCGCCCTGCGTGATGCCGTCGCACATCGCCGGCACGCCGCCGGCGACCATGGCGACGCCGCCGGCCTGCCGCGCCGCTTCACGGATCAGGCCGGGAAACCGTTCGTACGGCTGATGCGCGGACAGCATGTCGTTATAGGCGGTGACGATGCCGAGGCTGCCGCCATCGCCGGCCCGCAGCATTGCCTTGTCGCCCGGCGCGCAGGCGGCAAAGCCATGCGCCTGGTTCGCGCAGCCCAGCGCCCGCCGGCGCGGACCGGCGGCGGCTGCGCCGTCAATGCGCTTCAGGTAGGTTTGCCGGCGTGCCGCGCTGCGTTCCGTGATGCGGTCGGTGACGTCGCGAAGAACTTGATGAACCATGAGGCCCTCTGGTGCAGTGTCTGGTCTATATAGGATCGGCGCCGACATCATAACCGCGAGGGGGTTGCGCGGTTGTGCAAGGGCCGTGACGACTCTCGCTCGGGTCACGTCTGCACGCCCTCAGCAATGCGTCATGTTGCTGCCTCACGAATTACCGCCTTGCAGCGGGCCAAGGTGGTCGAGCAGCTTGCCGGCGTACTTCTTGGTCGTCCCTCGGCCTTGGAGAGATCGTGGCTGAGCCCGGCATCAGCGCATGCATCGTCCCGCTGCTGGCAGATGCTGACCTAATCGGCGATGGCCAGCCTCAACTCCTCTTCCGCCCACTGACGGAAGCTGGTTGGCCCGATGATGGCGGTCGCGCGGGACGCCACGTTGTCCATGCCTTCCTCTTTTGCGCGCAGCATATCGACAAAGCCCTGCGCGAAGGCATCGGTCAGCCCGCGTGCCATCGCGGCCTCCTTGTAGGCTTCGTATGTCTGATGCTCATAGCGGACCTCCCGGCCGATGACCTCCGAGACGATCGCCGCCAGGTCGGCGTAGGAAAGCTCCTCGGGACCGAGGACCGGCACGTCCTCCCGCCCGGACCAGCTACGGTCGATCAGAAGCCCGGCGGCGGCAGCGCCGGTATCGCGCGTGGCGGTGTGGGGCAGTTTCTTGTCGGGGGCGATCGGGCCGGCCATCTTGCCCTGACGGATGGCATCCGCTTGCCGCAGCGCATTGTCCATGAATGCCGGCAGTGCGAGCCCGCGAACGGCAGCGCCGGTCCCGCGCAACAGATCGACCATGTGGATCGAGCCGGTGGCGTTGCCGGCCCGTTCCTGCCAGGCTGTGTCGCGGCCGAGCGTCGTCACCGCGACGACATGGGGAACGGCATGCCGGCGCATCGCCTCCGCAGCCGGCCGGGCAAAATCGACCGTCGCGGCGGCGGGTGTCGCCGCGGGCGCGGGCGGGCAGACCCAAAACACCGCGTCCGCTCCCCGGAACGCCTGATCGACCACGCCGGCATCGCCGTGAGATCCTTCGATCACCTCCACCCGATCGCGCACCTCCCGCGGCAGCTTGGCCGCATCGCGCACGACTAGCCGCAGCGCCTCGCCGGCATCGAGCAGATGCCGGACGACGTGACGGCCGATGTTACCGGTTGGGGTGGTGACGACGATCACGGGGCAAGCTCCAATCTATAGATGCTGAAGATAGTTGCGGCGTAAGGCAGGCCTATACCTGGTCGCGTTTGATTGCTTCGCAATCGTACGGAACTGCCATGGACCCGCGGTCTGACATCCTCGCCATCCTCAAGCCGCCTGCCCAGAATCAGCTTGCACCGCTCCCCTCCGCCCAGGTGCGGCCGTCCCGCTCGATCAGCGCGATCGCCGCCGAGGGGCCCCACGTTCCCGCGGTGTAGCCACGCGGCGTGTCGCGGCTGGCGCTCCACACCTGCAGGATCGGGTCGATCCAGCTCCAGGCGGCCTCCACCTCGTCCCGCCGCATGAACAAGGTTTGATTGCCGCGCACCACATCCAGCACCAGCCGCTCATAGGCATCTGGATTGCGGACTTTGAACGCGTTGGCAAAACTCATGTCGAGCGGCACTTGCCGCAGCCGCATGCCGCCCGGCCCCGGGTCTTTGCTCATCAGCCAGAGCTTGACGCCCTCATCGGGTTGCAGCCGGATCACCAGCCGGTTAGCCATGATCGGCCCGGCTGCAGGTTCGAACACCGAGTGCGGGATGGGGCGGAACGCGATGACGATCTCGGATACCCGCTCAGGCAGCCGCTTGCCGGTGCGCAAGTAAAACGGCACGCCCGACCAGCGCCAGTTCAGTATCTCCGCCTTTAATGCAACGAAAGTTTCCGTGACGCTGGATAGGTCGCCCAGCTCTTCCAGATAGCCGCGCACCGCGCCGCCGGCGGAGGCGCCGGCGCGGTATTGACCACGCACCGTATAGTGGCTGCACAGCGCATCGGTATCGATGGGCTTCAGCGAGCGCAGCACTTTCAGTTTCTCATCGCGCACGGCGTCGGCGTCCAGCTTCGCCGGCGGTTCCATCGCCACCAGGCAGACCAGCTGCAGCATGTGGTTCTGCACCATGTCGCGCAGTGCGCCGGCGGTGTCGTAATAGCCGGCGCGGCCTTCGACGCCGAGGCTCTCCGCGACCGTGATCTGAACGTGGTCGATATGCGCGGCGTTCCAGAGCGGCTCGAACAAGCCATTGGCGAAACGCAGCGCCATCAGGTTCTGCACCGCTTCCTTGCCCAGATAATGGTCGATCCGGTACACGCGGTCTTCCGGAAACACCCGGCCGATCTGCTCGTTCAGCGCCGTTGCCGAGGCGAGGTCCTTGCCGATCGGTTTCTCCACCACCACGCGCGCGTTTTCCCCAGCGAGGCCGAAACGCCCCAATCGCTCGCAGATCATGCCGAACAATCCGGGCGCCGTTGCCAAATAGAAGACTTTGATAAACTCATGATAGGCGCCGAGCGCCGCCGCAAGCTGATCCCAGCCGCCATCCCCATCAGCGTCCGCGCGAACGTACAAGAATACGATGGAGAAACCGCTCCAAATCCGCTTCGGTAAATTCCGCCGCCGGAACATGGTCCAGAATTGCCTGCCTGGCGATCGCCCGATAATCCTCCGCCGCCATCGCGCCGCGGGAGACGCCGAGGATCGCCGCGCTGTCGGGCAACTGGCCGTCGAGATCGCGCTGAAACAAAGCCGGCAGTAGCTTGCGGCGCGCCAGGTCGCCGGTGGCGCCGAAAACCACCAGGACGAAGGGCGCGACGGGAATAACGCGGCTGGTCATGCCGCCGCTATAAAAGGTTAGACCTCAGAAGGCGACATCGAGCGCCCGCAGCGCCGCCACGCTGAGGTCCTGCTTGATTTTGCCATAGCCCGGCCAGGCCGCGTTGCCGGTGGCGATCAAGCCGGCGGCGTCGCGCAATGACACCGCATTGGCTGCCGCCGTGGCAGCGAGCCCTGCCCAGTCGAGCGGCCAGGCCACCGGCGCGCCGGCACGGGCGCGGGGTGAGTAGGGCGCGATGGCGGTCGAGCCTCGTTCATTGCGAAAATGGTCGATAAAGATTTTGCCGGTCCGCTTCGCCTTGCTCATGGTGGCGACGAACTTGTCCGGCGCATCCGCGGCCAGGCGGTAAGAGAGCTTGTTGGAAAACTCCTTGATCACGGGCCAGTCATATTTGCGCTTGACCGGCACCACCACATGCACGCCCTTGCCGCCCGACAGCAGCGGCAGGCTCTGCAGGCCCAGCGCCTCCAGCACGTCCCGCAGCCTGACCGCCGCCGCTTTCACCGTGGCAAAATCCACCCCTGGATCGGGGTCGAGGTCGAAGACGATGCGGTCGGGCTTTTCGAGGTCGTCCACTTTGCTGCCCCAGATGTGGAACTCGAGCACGTTCATCTGCACGGCCGCCACCAGCGCCACCGGCTTTTCGAAATAGATATAATCCTCGCTGTCGCCCTTGGTTTTCTGGAAGCGGGCGTGCAGCCAGGCCTCGCCGAAGCCCGCGTGCGGATGTCGCTGGTAGAAGGTTTTCTGCTCCGGCCCGCTCGGCGCCCGCACCAGTGTGATGAACCGGCCGGCCGCGTAAGGCAGCATCAGCGGGCCGGCCTGCTGGATGTAGCTGGCGATTTCCAGCTTGGTGATGCCGGCGTCTTCATAGACCACCTTCTCGCCATGGCTGAGCCGCACGCCCTCCAGCTCCGGCCGATCGCTGACCATGATCGCTTTTGCTTTTTTCGGTACTTCCTTCACCACTTCGGCCGGCTTCTTATCCTCGCGCAGGCCAAGAAACGCGCCATGCCGCACGTTGTTATCGCGCGTCCAGCCGGCGAAGGCGATCTCCGCCACCAGCACCGGCTCCACCCAGGTCGCGCCGCGGCGCATTGGCGCGGGAATGTCTTCCGCCGCCGGTTTGTCAATTTGATGCCGGTCTCTCAAGGCCGCGAGCCGCGCGAGGGAGTGCTCGTTAAAGCCCGTGCCGACCCGGCCGACATAGCGGATGGCCTCACCTTCCCGGAGCCCAAGCAAGAGCGAAGAGAAAGCTCTTGCCTTGTCCGATTTGGCAAAGCCGATGATCAGAAATTCTTGCTCATGACGGCATTTGATTTTCAGCCAGCCGCCATGCCGCCCGGCGCGATAAGGCGCATTGGCGCGTTTCGCGATAATGCCCTCCAGGCCACGGGCGCAAGCGGCGGCAAGAAGCTTGGCGGCGCCGCCTTTGCCTGGCGCCGCAATTTCATCGCTGTACTGGATCACGGCGTCGCGTCCGGGTGTTCCCAGGATCTTTGCCAGAGCGGCTTTGCGCGCAATAAGCGGCTGTTGCGTCAGATCGGCGTCGGCGAGCCGGAGCAAATCAAAGGCAAAGCAACTCATCTGGCCCCGCCCGGCCTCCAACGCGGTGACCAGTGCGCCGAAATCACTGCGGCCCTCGCTGTCCAGGACCACGATTTCGCTGTCGATCAAGGCGCCGTTCAGGTCCAACGCCGCCGCGGCCTTCGCGACCTCCGGGAACTTTTCGGTCCAGTCAAGGCCGGAGCGGGTGTAGATTTTTACTTCGCCGCCATTGGCCGCGATCTGCGCGCGGTAGCCGTCGAACTTGATCTCGTAGATCCATCCGTCATCGGCGGGGGGCGCCTCGACCAGTTGCGCCAGCATCGGTTCAACGAACTCCGGCAGTTTCGCCGCACGTGATTTCGGCGTCGTGCCGGCGGCGATTGCGGCCAGGTCGCGGCCGGTCGTGACGCTGGTGATCTGCCGTTCCAGAAGATCGGCTTCCGTGTTGGCGTACTTGTCGCTTTCCTTGATCAGCAGCCAGTTCTCGTTGCGCTCCTTCTCGCGCGGCTTCATGCGGATCAGGCCCCAGCGGCCGATCAGCCGCTTGCCGTGCAGCAGGAACACAAGCTTGCCTTTCTCCAGCCCCTGGCGTGGGTCGCCAACCGGTTCCCAGGTGCCGACATCCCACAGCATCACGGTGCCGCCGCCGTAATTGCCTTTCGGGATCGTGCCCTCAAAGCTGCCGTATTCAAGAGGATGGTCTTCCGTCCGCACCGCCAGGCGCCGGTCCTTCGTGTTGTAGCTTGGGCCTTTGGTGACGGCCCAGCTCAGCAGCACGCCGTCGAGTTCCAGCCGGAAATCATAATGCAGCCGGGTCGCGTCGTGCTTCTGGATCAGGTAGGCGGCGCCCGCCTGTGCCTTTCCCTTGGGTTCGCCACGCGGCTCCGGCGTCTGTTCGAACCGCCGTTTGGCGCGGTACGTCTCCAACGTGTCATTGGCCACCTTTAACGCCATTATTTCGCGCGTGCCCGTTTGGGTGGCGGTTTCGCGGCGGCGCTGTCGGTACTGGCTTTGGCGGCAGGCGGTTTGGCTGAAGCTTTGGGTTGGTTATCCTGCACGCTGCGGCGCAGCGCTTCAACCAGGTCGATCACGTTGCCCCGGTTCTGGCTGCCGGCATCGTCATCCACGGCTACCGGCTGGTGCTTCGCCTTGGCGTCGATCATCGCCCGCAGCGCCTCGGTGTAATGATCATGGAACTTGCCAGGCTCGAACTTCCCGGCCTTTCGGGTGATCAGCTCCTTGGCAAGGTCGAGCAACTCCTCGTTCGGCGTGTCCTCGCCGATATCGGCAAATAGCGGCGCGGCTGACCGCACCTCGTCGGCGAAGCGCAACGTCTCCAGCATCATGCCGGCGCCGCACGGTTTCAGCGCCACCACATACTCCCGGCCGCGCATCACGAACTGCCCGAGCCCCATTTTCCCGGTCGCGCGCAGAGCGTCCCGCAACACGCCATAAGCTTCTTCGGCCAGCTCGCCGTCCGGCACCACGTAATAAGGCTTGTCGAAATAGATCGGGTCGATCTCGCAGTGATCCACGAACTGCATCAAATCGATCGTCCGCCGTGCTTCCACCTTGACCTGGTCCAGATCCTCGTCGGTGATAAAGACGTACTGACCCTTTGAGATCTCGAAGCCCTTGACGATGTTGTCCGCTTCAACCTTGCCGATGCCGGGCGCCACCTTTTCATAGCGGATGCGTTTGCCGGACTCCTTGTCGATCTGGTGGAAGGCGAGCCGGGCGCCGGTTTTGACCGCGGAGATCAATTGCACGGGAACCGATACGAGCGCCAGGCGCAGCTGGCCCGACCACAGGCTGCGTCCGCCGCCGGTGGGAGCTGCGCCTGCCAGCTTAGCCTTTGGCGGTTTGCCGGCGCGCGAGGGTTTGGCCATCCGTTACGGTCTCCTTTGTCAGGAGATAGGGCCGGCGGGAGTTGGGGCAAGGCTATGGAGCTTCAACGGTTACTGAGCGCACAAGGAGAATCTTAAGCTTTTCGCAACCGCGGCGCGCCATTGACCTTGACGATCAAGCGGGCGACAAGGTCCCGCTTTAGCGATCGCGGCAAAACGCCTGGGTTTAGGGGATGTGGTTTGCGAATTTTGCTGATCGAAGACGACAAAAATGTCGCCGGCTTCGTGATCAAAGGTCTGCGGGAAGAGGGTCACAACGTTATCCACGCCGACTGCGCGCAGGTCGGAATCGAGCGTTTCTCGGCGGAAAAATACGATGTCATTATCCTGGACCGGATTTTGCCGGACGCGATGGACGGGCTCGAGCTGATCTCAAACCTGCGCAGGCAACAAAACGACACACCGGTGCTGATCCTCTCGGGATTGGGCGAATCCACGAATAAGGTCTCCGGATTGAAGGCCGGCGGCGATGATTATCTGGCAAAGCCATTCGCGTTTGCGGAACTGCTTGCCAGGGTGGAAGCATTGAGCCGGCGCGGACGCACCGCCTGATCCGCTGGTATGTCAGAGTCAAGCGGATCATTCCTGACGTCAGATGAGCACACGATCACTAACAAGATTGGAACCGGCTGATCGCAACACCCGGTACTTCCACATGGGCATAAAAGATCGCGCCGGATAATGGATCGTCCCGCACTTCTTCGTCCGGCACCGGACGACGAAGCGACGTCACGAACAGGGTTTGTAAATCGGGACCACCAAAACATGGCATGGTGGGCGCCGGCACAGGAAACGGATGGATGCCAAGGAGGGCACCTTCAAAATTGAAAAGGTTCAGCCGGCCAGCCGAGACTCCGGCACTCCAATAAACGCCGCCCTGGTCCGTGGCGCCCCCATCAGGCCGGCCGGACGCTTCGTCCAAGGTCGCGATGCGTTGGCGGCCGGCGATCGCTCCGGTTTGAACATCGAAGTCCCAGCGGTCGATGACCGGCCCGCGGGAATCCGCATGGAACATCCAAGCCGCGTCAGCAGACCAGGCAAGTCCGTTCGACGTCATGATCCCCGAAGCCTTTCGCTCGACTTTGCCGTTAGCAAGAACGCGGTAAAGCCCGCCCACTGGCGCCTTGGCGGCGGTATCGTCCATCGACCCAATCCAGAACGCGCCGTCTGGACCCACCTTACCGTCGTTAAGCCGCGTCGGAGAACCATCATCTTCAACATGCGCGAGCAAGCTGATAGCGCCGGTATCTCGATCAAGCCAGAACACGGACCGGCCGCAGGCGACGACAAGCCGTCCATCATCCGCGAGCCCGAAGCTGCCGACCGGACCGTCGAAACTCCAGGAACGGCGTGCACCGTGGCCGATAGCCCCAGCATCCAGTTTTAGCTCGAATATCTTACCCGCCGGGATGTCGCACCAAAGGATGGCGCTCTCTCGCGCGTCCCATACAGGCGATTCCAATATCCGGCCTGTTGTCGCCGGCACCGGGTAGAAGGTCAGCATCCGTTTCCTTCAAAGCTGCATCTGGCTGTACGCTCAATATTCATCTCATGGCGGTTTAACAGATCCAGGCGCTGTTTCTCATCATCAAGATCAGGAAATAAGAGATTATGCACCTTCCGCCTCAGCTCGATAGAAAAAAAGTCAATCTGAGGTTGAATCGCCTTGCAGTGACTCGCTTCCACACGCTAAAGTAGAATTGTGCAGCCAGGCGCACGCGTGGCACGCCTGCCGGTTCATGTTGAACCTGCCAGTTTTGGGGGCAGTAGTTGATGGCCTCGTTGACAATCTCCGGTGTTATCACAACCGGCGTTACGCTGACGGAGCCGACCTCGGTCACCTCGACCGGGACCATCACGTCCGCCGGGTCCGCGGCGGTGGGAGGATCCGGCCCCGGCAGCTTGATAAACTCGGGGGAAATCGCAGGCGAAGTCTTCGGCGTCTCGTTGGCCGCCGGCGGGAACATTACCAACACCAATGCAGGCGTAATTTCCGGCGCGTCTGGCATCGCTTTGTTTGGCCCCGGCACGATCGACAATGCCGGCGTCATCAGCGGTGGCGGCGCAGGAATTATTCTCAGCTCGGGTGCCATCATCAATGAAACTTCGGGCGACGTGTTCGGCGGTGTCTCTTTTACAACCGGCACGTTGACGAATCAGGGCCTGATCTCGCGCGCAACCGGGAATATCGTCTATTTCGCGGCGGGCGGTACTGTCCTGAACCTCGGTGCGACGGCTAACCTCACGGGCGGCGATGTCGTGGGCGTCGCGATCGCCGGCGGGATCGGCCAGGTAACGAACCAGGGCTCCATTTCCGGCGTGGAATTGTTCAGTGGTGGCACGGTAACCAACGCCGGGTATCTGTCCACCGGCAATGCCAGCTTCGGCGTGGTGATCACGCAGGACGCTGGTTACGTCCAGAATACCGGGCACATCGTCGGCGTTGATCTGGCAAGTGGCGGCAAAATTGTGAATTCTTCCGGAGCCATAATCTCCGGCTACATTGACGGCGCGGATCTGGGCAATGGCGGCTCGATCTCTAACAACGGCAGCATTCTCGGCATTGGCGGCCGCTTGAGTGGTTTGCAATCCGGCAGAGACGGTATCTCTTTGTCAGGGAACGGCACGATCACAAACGCGAGTGGCGCAAATATCCAGGGCAGCAACGACGGAATTGTCTTGAACGGTACGGGATCCGGATCTTCCACGATCACAAATGACGGGCTGATAACCGGCAAAAAAGGCATCGTCGTCAATACGAACATCGCGACGACGATCTTCAATTACGGCACGATCGCCGGCACCGGCGGAACCGCGATTTACTTTGAAGGGGGCAACGACGTTCTGGTTCTGGGTTCCAATGCGGTGATTGAGGGCATTATTGTCGGTGGCAACCCGACGCAGCAGGCAAGCCTCACGATCCAGGGCACGATGTCCAACACGAGCAGCGACATCCAGCTCGAAGCTGGCGGCAATCTGATACTAAACGGGGCGATTGCGGCTGCGCAGACGATTTCCTTCGCCGGGACCGACGCCAAACTGGCAATCGGCGACGCAAGCCAATTCGCCTCGCAAATTGCCGGGATGGCGCCCGGCGATATGATCGATCTTACGAACGACGCCTACGATCCGGCCGGCCGCGCCTACCTGACAACGAATAATGTGCTGGAGATTGTCGGTACCCAAACAACGACGTTGCAGCTCGATCCGAAGCAGTACTTCGGTAACGAGTATTTCCATATCTCCAGCGACGGGCTGAATGGCACCGATGTCACCGAATCTTCGGTGCCCTGTTTTCTGGCCGGAACCCGTATCGCCGTCCCGCATGGGCAGGCACTGGTTGAGGAGCTGAAGCTCGGGGACCTTGTCCTAACTGGCACGGGCGCCGCGAAACCGGTGAAGTGGATCGGCCGCAGATCGTATCGCGCGCCTTTGGCCGACGATCCCGACATCATACCCGTATTGATCAAGGCGGGTGCGCTGGCGCCGGATATACCAGCGGAGGATTTGTATCTGTCACCGCGCCACGCTGTTCTCATCGGCGGCTTCCTGGTGCCCGCCGGCGCCCTGATCAACGGCGTTTCGGTAGTGTCTTGCACGGACATCAAGACAATCCGTTACTACCACATCGAAATGGACCAGCATGACACGGTATTCGCCAATGGTGCGGAGGCCGAGACCTTTATCGACCATGATAGCCGCAAGATGTTTGAGAATGCGGATGAGTTTTATCGCCTCTACCCGCTGGGATGGGCGGCAAGTGTGGTCTTATGCGCGCCGCGCCTGGAATTTGGTGCTGAACTCGAAGCTTTGCGCCGCAAGATCGCTTTGCGTGCCGGGCTTCTGTTGGACCAGGTCTCCGACGCCATCATTGGTTTTCTGGAATCGGTGGATCGGCAATCGATCACCGGCTGGGTTTGCGCCCCGGCGCAGCCAAATTTGCCTGTCAGCTTAGGTATCTACAACCGCGGCGCTCTGCTGGCGCGGACAGTCGCCAATATCATGCGTCCGGATGTACGGGCCGCTGGCTTCGGCAACGGCAGGTGCGGGTTCAAGGTCACGCTGCCGGCGCCATTGCCGGCTCTTCTGCGGCATGAAATCAGCGTCGTGCCGATCGGCGGCGCCGTGCCCCTGACCGGCTCGCCGGTCGTGCTCGATCCGGCCATTGCCCATGATCTACTCAGAACCGGCGGGTTGAAAACGCTGATCGATGCCGCCGTCAACGGTTCGGGTTCGGATCGGGACATCGTCGACCTTGGCAAATATCTGGAAGCGGCCGGAAGGCAAATCCGGCAGGGCGCGGAGGCGCCGCACCAAACGGCGCGAGCCGGCAAGCAGAGCCCGGGTTTACCAGTGGTTCTGATGATCGATAATAAATGGCCGACCGTTACTTTAGACGCGGGCTCCAACGCGATTATGAGCCATGTCCGCGCGTTTCAGTCGCTCGGCTACCGGGTCGCGTTCTGCGCAACCTCTGGCATTTCTAAAAACATGGAGGAGGCGGCCGGACTTTGCGCTCTGCAGGAACTCGGCGCGGTTTGCTACGGCCAAGACGGTGAAGCGGCGGAGACGATCATTCGCCGCCTGGCGGCGGAAGGCTTAAGCGCAGTGTATCTGCATCGGCTCGCCATTGCTTCGGCTTACGGCGTGTTGGTTCGTCAGCACGCGCGCGGCGCCAAAGTCATCTTCGCGGTCGCTGACCTCCACCATCTTCGTTTGGCGCGGCAAGCCGACGTCTGCCGCCGGCCGGATCTCGCTTTCAAAGCGCGTTCGATTAAAGCCTCCGAGCTCTGGGCCATGCAGCTTGCTGATGCCGTCCTCACCCATTCGCAGACGGAAGCGGCTTATCTGAAGCGCGAGGCGCCCTTTGCAAATGTTCATCTCGTGCCTTGGTCGGTTGCACTCCAAACCCCGGCAGGCGCTGGACGTAATCGCCGGGACGTCGCCTTTATTGGTGGCGCCGGCCATGCCCCAAATCTGGACGCTGTCATGCTGCTCGTACGCGAACTGATGCCGCTGGTCTGGAAAGAGGACCCCTTGATCCGCTGCCTGGTTGTTGGCCCGGACTGGCCGCTTAACTTCTTTCAGTCGGTTGACCCCCGTATTGTTCATCTTGGCCATCAACAGGATCTACGCGCCTTGCTACGCTCCGTCAGGCTGACCGTTGCGCCGCTGCGCTTCGGCGCTGGGATCAAAGGCAAGGTGCTGGAAAGCATGGCCGCGGGTGTTCCCTGCGTGATGAGCACGATCGCCGCGGAAGGCCTTCCGCTCGAGCCAGACCTGAATGCGCTAATTGGCGACGATCGAGAATTTTCGAGTAAACTGCTGACGCTGTATTCAGACAAGAAACTCTACAGGATCGTGGCACAAGCCGGCCTCGACATGATCGAAACCAACTTCTCCTTTGACGCCGTAATTCAAGCGCTTGCACGCGCCTTGGACCAGAAGCCGTCAGTCAAAACCTCGCGCGATGTACCGGCGGAGCGGCCGCTGACACTCGCGATCTAGACCGGTCAATCATTCGGGTAACTTAACGCGCGCATTGACTAACTGGTTGTCAGTACTCGTAGCTTGCCGCGTCGGCCGACGACCGTCACCGCTACCTCGGATTGTGCGCGTATCAATGAAACATCAACCGAAGCGTCGTTCACCGATAAGCCCCGCAGCGTGATCTCCTCCAGGAATTGCGGCAATACGGGCATGTCGAAAATCACCTCCGATTTGTCCGGGTTAAATCCCAGCCCCAGCGAAGACTGAATAAGATACAGCGGCGTGGCCGCAGCCCAAGCTTGCGGCGAGCAAGCAACAGGATAAAATGTCGGGCCGTTGCTGCGCTGGCGTGGAAAGCCGCAGAACAATTCCGGCAGCCGCCTCAGGTCGATATACATGGAGGCCGCAAACAAACCTTCGAAGATCCGCGCCGCTTCCTGCTTGAAGCCGTAGCGGGAAAATCCTGCTGCAATCAACGAATTGTCATGCGGCCAGACCGAGCCGTTATGATAGCTCATGGGATTGTAGCGGGCCTCGGTCGACGCAATGGTGCGCACACCCCAACCGGAAAATGAAGATCCGGCCATCAAAGTTTGAACAACGGCGGCAGCGCGTTTTGGATAAGCGATGCCCGTCAGCAAAGCATGACCGGCATTGGAACTGCGCACGCGGCACGGCTTTTTCTCGCCATCCAACGCCAGTACGTAGGTGCCAAGGCTTTCGTCAAAGAATCGTTCGTCAAATTGCTGCTGGAGATGCTCGGCTTTATCTTCCAGCTCCTGCGCCCGGCCGACATGGCCCAATTGTCGCCCAATCTGCGCCGCCGCGCGCCAGGCTGCATAGACATATCCCTGCACTTCGACCAGCGCAATCGTGCCGCGCGCCAGCGTTCCGTCAGCATGAAAAATCGCGTCCTGGCTGTCCTTCCAGCCCTGATTGGCAAGTCCCTCGGCCGTGCGGCGCCCATATTCGACGAAACCGTCGCCATCGCGGTCACCGTCCTTGTCGATCCAGCTCAGCGCCCGTTCGATATTCGGCCAGATCCGGCGCAGGAAATTCAGGTCCCCGGTGCGCCTCAGATAAGCCCCGGCCAGCATCACGAAAAGCGGTGTGGAGTCGATGCTGCCATAGTAACGGCGAAACGGAACTTCACCGAGTTCGGCCATCTCGCCATGCCGCACTTCGTGCAGAATCTTTCCGGGTTCGGCATCGGCAATGGGATCCGTGGCGCTTGCCTGATTGTCGGCAAGGTAGCCGAGCACGCCACGGGCAATCGTGGGATCAAGCCATATTGTCTGCAGGGACGTGATCAACGCGTCGCGCCCAAACGCGGTGCTGAACCAGGGAATGCCGGCATAAGGGTAAGGCCCTTGCGGCATGTTCGTGGTTAACAGATAAAGATCGGAAACATCCCGCCGCACCGCTTCATTAAAAATCTCGTTGGAGGTCGCAACCGAAGCGGCGCGCGACGACAAGACGCGCATCGCCCGCCGGGCATTTCTGAGCGCGAGGTAGAACGTGCTTGCAGCGGCTGAAATTTCCCCCTCCGGGTCGCAGCGCAGTTCAACGAAAATAAGCTTCGTTCCGCCAGCCGGCAGACTGAACTGAAACGTGGCTTCGCTGCCGGTCAGGCGATCCGGAGCAGGATCGAATCCCACGGCGGTTCTGCGTAACTTGTTGTCGCGGCCCCGGTAAGCAAGCATCACGCCCGCCGGCCTGACATCGGGCCGCTCCATCGTGCCATGGACGCTTCGCTTGGTGCCGCGCACTTCGAACAAATCCGCGAAATCTGCCTCGAAACCAATCGTGATGCGTATTGCCCGCGGCATGTCATCGTAGTTACGAATCGCGATCCGCTCATAGCATGTTGCATTCCACAGGAATCGGGAACGCCGGATATGGGCGAGGTCATGCCCGAACGCCAATTTACCGTTCTTGTAGTACAGATCGGGGTTCGTCAGGTCGCAGGTCAAAGTGGCGTTGTCGTCGCGCAGTGTGGAGCTGAGCAGAATTGGCCGGGCGCCATCAAACATGAGAGAAAGCCGGGACAGGTAGCGGGTGTCGCGGTAATAAATCCCGGTCGGGTTGCCGGGGTCGGGTAGAGTATCCCCGTTCTGGTCGAACACCGCGAACATATCGTCTTGCTTGAGCGTACGCAGTTGCCGCTCCTGCAGCGAGGTGGATGCGGGAACGTAATATTCTTCCAAAGCGGCGGCGCTTGCCGCGGCGGCTGGCCGTTGTGATCCGCCGGCAACATGCGGAACAAAACCATGTACGTCCGGCAGTGAACCGTAGATGTCGAGATAGTCCAGCGCCATGCGCTGCGCAGTAAAATGACGCTCAAAAGCGGCGCGAACTTCGGCACGGTCCAACTTCGCGGCCCGGTCAACCGCGGCGACGGCATCGCTCATGCTGTTCACCACGAAGCCGGTCACGCCTTCTTTAATTATCTCGGGGACTGAGCCCGCGCGGAACGCAACAACCGGCGTTCCGCACGCCATCGCCTCGATCATCACCAAACCGAAAGGTTCCGGCCAATCAATGGGAAACAGCAGGGCGATGGCGTTGCCCAGGAACTCAGCCTTTTGATGTTCGTTGATTTCGCCGATGTATTTCACGTTCGGATGAGCCTTGATCATCGGCTCGATCACGCTGTCCCAGTAAACCTGATCTACCTTGTCCACCTTTGCCGCGATCAGTAGCGGCAGTCCGGCGCGTACGGCGATGTCAATCGCGCGGTCGGGCCGCTTCTCGGGCGAAATGCGGCCAAGAAAGGCAAGGTATCCGCCGTTGGCATGCGGCGAGAACCGCAAAAGTTGGTCCGGCAGGCCGTGATAAACATTACCAGCCCAATTCAGCCCCGCCGGAAGTGGCCGCCGCTGTTCATACGAGATCGACACCAGGGGGATGTTCGAGAACGCCGCGTAAAACGGTTTCAGATCCGGCAGATCCTGCCGTCCATGCAGCGTCGTCACGGTCTTGTCGGCAAAGCTCTGGATCATTGGAAATTGCAGCAGATCCAGATGAAAATGCAAAACGTCAAACTCGTCCGCACGCCGCCGCACCTCGTCCAGCATCATGACATGATACGGCATCTGATCGAGCACTGCCGGGTTCAGCCGCAACGCGACGTCGCAGCCAGGAACCAATTTCGCGCCGGTGATCGAGTCGCCACTGGCGAAGAGCGTCACCTCGTGACCCTGCGCAACCAGCTCATCCGTGAGATAGGAAACAATCCGTTCCGTGCCGCCATACAACCGGGGCGGGCAACTTTCGGCGAGCGGCGCGATCTGGGCGATTTTCAATAGAGCAACCTCAAAAACGCGATACGACCGCAAAAACTAATGGCGCGCAACCTCCACAACTTGCGTCTAACGCGCTTGCACGGGCGTTGCAGTCGCGTATTAGGCGCGGGTGTTCGGCTGCATTGGGTAAATCATGTCCGCTTTCTCTTTTCCGCGTTTCCTTGCCCTGGCCAGCCTATTGCTACTTCTTGGCGGTTGTAGCTCGCTGCTGACGCAAGGCGCCGGCGCCGGCGCCGGCGTCAGCGCGGCCGCGGTCTCCAACGCGCTGACCACAAACGGCGCGATCACCGCCGGCATTGGCCTCGGCACGCAGGCGGCGGCCATCGCCGGCGTGCAGTATCTCGAAAAGCGCGTGCACGCCACCGAACAAGATGCGATTGCCGGAGCTGCCGGTAACGTGCCAGTCGGTGCGGTGGGGACGTGGCGGGTCGATCACCAAGTCCCCGTCGAGGACGATCAGCACGGCGAACTAACGGTGACACGCGAGCTGACTCCGGCCTTGTCAAGCGGTGGCCCGATCGCGTTTCAGTGCAAGGAAATCGTGTTTTCGGTCGATACCGTGGCGCATAAGCAGCCACAGCGGAGCTTTTACACCGCCACCGTGTGCCTCGACGGCGCCGCCTGGAAATGGGCAACGGCGGAGCCGGCGACTGCGCGCTGGGGCGCGCTGCAATGACACTGCGACGAGTCGCGGAGGCCGGCCGAAATATCCTTCTTGCGCTGCCGCTACTCGCCGCGTTGAACGGGTGCAGCGACGCGGTCTCCAACGCCGCGGTCAACAGCGCGGGGCCGATCAGCGGCGCCGCCGTGGGTCTTGGCCTCGGCGGCGTCACCGCTAATCCGTTGATCGGTTACGCCGCCGGCATCGGCACGCAGGCCGCGGTCACCGCCTTGCAGAAATACCTCTCGCGCCAGGTCCACGCTGGCGAACAGGACAACATCGCCACCGTCGTTGGCCAGATGCAGCCGGGCCAGACCGCGCCCTGGAAGATCAGCTACCCCTTTCCCATCGGCAGCGAGCACGGCGATGTCACCGTCACCCGGCTGATCGCCAACCCTCTGACCAGCTGCAAGGAGGTCGCCTTCACCGTGATCAGCGGCAAACGTCCGGACGCGCATCGTGGCATCTATTTCACCACCGCCTGTCAGCAAGCCAATGGCAGCTGGCGATGGGCGGAGGCCGAGCCCGCAACGGCACGGTGGGGCTTCCTGCAATAACCATCTGGACAAACTTTTGGTTAAGAACGCTTGCGCAAGGTCTTTAAGTTTAGTTGTTCCGTGCCAGATAGACTGTCCTAACCTGGGTCAAGGACAAGCTGATGGTTGACGAAAACGAGGTTGAGGGCACGGCACGCGACATTGGCGGTAAAGTGCAGGACGCGGTTGGCGGCTTGACGGGAGATCCCGAAACGCAAGCTGAAGGTAAACTCAACCAGGCTGCCGGGAAGGCGCAAAAGATGGTTGGATCCCTTGCGGAAGACTTGCGCGATAACGTCGTGGATCAGCCTTTGACGGCTCTGGCCATCGTCGGCGGGCTTGGGCTTGCCTTGGGTTTCCTGTTGCGCAAATAGCGCGTCTTAGACAAATCTGGTTCGCCGCACCGCGAGCCGCACGCCAATATTGATGATCAGTACGAACAGCATCACGATGAAGGCGGCGGCGAACGCGAGCGCGTGGGATGCAGCATCAGGCTGCTCAATGAAACTCCAGATCACATAGGTCAGATAGCCGATCTGGTTGTGCAGGAAGCTGTGCACCGGATGATGCAGGTTGAGCGGAAAGCTCGAAAACCCGGCCGTGTAGATCAGTGGCGCTGTTTCGCCGACCGAAATGGCGAGCGCCAGCAACGCGCCGGTGATCACGCCGGAACGGGCGCTCGGCAGGATGATCTTAAATATCACAGATGTTTCCTTGGCGCCGAGAGCGAAGCCGGCTTCCCGCATCGTGTTCGGCACCTGGCGCAACGCCAATTCCGTGATGCGCGCGAGGTACGGCACGATCAGGATGGCGACGGTCACAGCGCCCGCCGGCGCCGCCAGGCCCCAGCCAAGCCCGCCCACCAGCACGATGTACGAAAAATATCCCAACACGATGGAGGGCGTGCCCGTCAGCACATCCGACATGAAGCGGATGGTCGACCCCAACCGGTTGTTGCCATATTCTGAAAGGTAGATGCCGGCGGCGATCCCAATGGGAACAGCAAGCGCCATGGCGGCGATCGAAATGACCGCGGTCCCCTCGATGGCATTCCACAGTCCCACACCGGTCGGCGGCGTCGAGGACGTGAACAGCCGCGGAGAAAAAGCCGAAATGCCGTTATAGGCGACAACCCAGACGATATCGAGCAACGGCCCGATTACCAGCAACAGCGCGACGCCGCAGGCGATCCAGCCAAGCTTGCTGGCCGCCGCACGGCGCAGCTCCCGCATACCGCGCGCCGGCCGCGTTGTGGTGGCGCTAGTGCTTGCGGTGGCGGACATTATTCAGAACCCCGGACGCCAGCAGTTTCGCGCCGGCATTGGTAATCAGCGTGATAATGAACAGCACCAGCGCGATCTCAGCTAGCGACCGGACCGCCATGTTGGTCGAGTCGCCTTCGGCGCTGTCCAGCTGGCTGACGATGAACGAGGCAATCGTGGAGATCGGCGAAAACAACGACGTCGGCAGGATGTTGATCCCGCCGCCGGAGACCATCAGCACCGCCATCGTCTCACCCAGCGCGCGGCCGAGTGCCAGCACGATGCCGCCAATCAACGTCGCGCGCACCATCGGCAACATTGCTTTCGAAACAACCTCAAAATGCGTGGCGCCCAGTGCAAACGCGGATTCCCGGTTCTCGCGGGGCACCTGCATCAGCGCGTCGAGCAGGGTGGTCGCGATGATCGGCGTGATCATCAACGCCAGCACGACGGATGCCGCCAGCAGACCATAGCCGCCACCGCTATGGCCTCCGGCGAAAAAAGGTATGAAGCCCAGCGTGTCAGACAAGCCCGGCCCCATGACATGCCCGATGAACGGCACCAGCACGGCAATGCCCCACAGACCAAACACCACGCTCGGCACCACCGCGACCAGCTCCACCAACAGCGACAGCATCGGGCGGATGCGCGGCGGTACAGCCTCGGACAGGAAAATCGCGGCGCCAATGCTCAGCGGTACCGCGATGCAGATCGCGATGAAAGAACTCAGCAGCGTGCCGCAAACGAACACCAGAATGCCATAGCTGGCGCCGTTGGGCACCACGACGCCGCGCGTGGTCACCGGGTCGCCATACAGGTCGCCGAGGTTCCAGGTGATGCGGGACACGAAGCCAAGACCGTTAAAGTTGATCGCCTGCGCCGAAAATATCAACAAAAACAGCACGACCGCGCACAGCGCGGCCGGGATCAACAGGCTAAGGCTCAACAAAGTGAGGCGGAACGGGCGAATTTTCATGCAGGACCAATAAAAGCCCTTCCGGCTGAAGCCGGAAAGGCTGAACCTTGCGGACTTACTGGATCTTGTTGATCTGCGTGGTCGACAGCGCCTGGATCGCCGGCGGCAAGGGCAGGAACTTCACCTGGTCAAGGAAATTCGCGCTATTGCCTTCGGTGATCGCCCAGGTGAGGAAACTGCGAATCGCCTCGGCCACCGGACCGCTCGGCTGCGTGCTGTTCACCACCGCGTACTCGTAGTTGACAATGGGATACGCGTTCGGGCCGGCTGCGAAGATCATGCTGATCCGCTCATCCGGCGGCGTGGTGGAAGTCACGCTGTTCGCGGCGGCGCCGATACTATCCGGCGTCGGCAGAACGTAGTTGCCGGCGGCGTTCTGCAACTGCGCGGTGCCAAGGCCCGCGGCGGCAACTTTAGCCGCGTAGCTGATGCCGATATAGGTCACCGAATAAGGGTTCGCGGCGGCGGCGGCGAGCATGCCGGCATTGCCTTTCGCGCCGATTTCACCAGAGATCGCCGGCCAGGACAGCGTCGTGCCGTAACCGACGCTGCTGCTCCACGATGGCGTGGATTTCGACAGGTACTGGCTGAAAATAAAGGTGTCGCCGGAACCGTCGAGGCGATGGATCGGAATAATCGTGTGGCTCGGCAGCGTCACGCCAGGATTGGCCGCCGCGATCATCGGGTCGTTCCAGCTGGTGATCTTGCCGGAAAAAATGCCAGCCAGGATCGGCCCGGATAATTTCAGCGTGCTAACGCCCGGCAAATTGTAATTGATCGTCTGCGCGGAGATCGCGAGCGGGATGCTCAGGATGGTCGGATTTTTCTTGACCAGCGCGTTGGAGACATAGGCGTCGGAAGCGCCGATATCGATCAAGCCCTTGATCGCTTGCGCGATACCGGCGCCGGAGCCGGTGGAGGTTGTGGTAATATCGGTGCCGGGATGATCCGCCGAGTAAGCGGCGACCCAGAGATTGAACAACGGGTAGAGCAGGCTGGAGCCGCTTTCGACCAGCGGTACGTCCACCTGCGCCTGAGCCTTGCTCGCGAAGCCGGCCAGTCCCGCCAGCACCACACCGGCGGCGGCCGTGCGCAACAAGGCACTGCGGCAATTTTTGAAAGAAATCACGTTTGGTTCCCTTTGTTGAAGTCCCTGTCGCATGCGGCACGCGCAATGCAGCGCGCGCGTACGAGGCGGCATCTAATTGAAGCCAGCGGCAAAGGCGACGGGGTTTCGATTGCAGTTCCGTGACATTTGCCGCGCGCGCGCAATTTGCCGCCACAAGGCGCGCGGCATACTGAGTGGCAATGGCCGCGCCCGTTGAACAAGTGAAACTCGGCTATGCGGCTTTATTCACCGGCTTTTTCCAGGCCGGCATCCTCGGTTTCGGCGGCGTCTTGCCGCTTGCCCGGCGGATGATGGTCGAGCAGCGCCGCTGGCTGACGCCGGAGGCTTTTGCGGACCTGTTCAGCCTGTGCCAGTTCATGCCGGGCGCCAACATCGTCAACATCGCCTTCGCCTTCGGCGCCCGGCACAGAGGCATCGGCGGCGCGGCGGCCGCAGTCAGCGGGCTGCTGGCGGCGCCGATCGGGATCGTCCTCGCGCTCGGCGAGGTCTATTCGCGCTACGGCAACCTGCCTCTGGCGCGCCATGGGCTCACCGGCCTCGCCGCGGCGGCGGCCGGGCTTGTGGCGGCAACCGCGCTGAGAATCGCCGCGCCGACGTTCAGGAAACGCGCCAACCTGCCGGTGGCGGCGCTGGCATTCGGCCTGGTGATCGTCGCGCATCTTTCCTTGCCGATCACCATGCTCATCCTGTTGCCGGTCTCGCTCGGCCTCGCGTTGTGGCGGCGATGAGTATGTTGCTCACGCTCGCGCTGATGTTCGGCAAGTTGTCGCTGCTGGCGGTCGGCGGCGTGAACAGCACCTTGCCGGCGATCGCGCGGCAGGTGGTGGACGTTCATCATTGGGCCACGCCGCAGCAATTCGCCCAGCTTTTCGCCATCGCGCAGGCAGCGCCCGGCCCCAACATGCTGGTGGTCGCGCTCATCGGCGCGCGGGTCGCCGGTATCTGGGGCGGCCTGGTCGCCAGCCTCGCGATCATCCTGCCGGCTGGAATCTTGGTCATGCTGGCGTCGCGTCTGTGGGACCGGCATCGGGAGCGACGATGGCGGCGCGTGGCGCAGGCGGCGATCCTCCCAATCACGGCGGGGCTGGTGCTGGCCGCGGCCTGGGTGCTGGTGCGGCAGGCCGACCAGACCCTGCTGACATTCGCCATAACGGGCATCATCACGGTGCTGGCCTGGCGAGCGCGGATCCATCCGCTTTGGCTGCTCGCCGGCGGCGCGGCAGCGACGCTGATCTTACTTTAGCGCAGATGTTCAGCCAGGAAGGCGAGGCTGCGCAGCTCGGCCAGCTCGGTATCTGGAGCACTGTAGCTCGGTCTCTCATCGCAGCCAAAGCCGTGACCGGCATCATAGGTGAACACTTCGACGTCCGGCTGAGCAGCCTTGATCGCCTCCACATCACTGATCGGAATATGCGCGTCCCGCGCGCCGAAATGCAGCTGCACCGGGCAATGAGGCGTCTCGTCTTTAACGGCCGCGATGCCGGCGCCATACCAGCCGACAGCCGCCTTGAACGCGTGCGAACGGGTGGCGCCCAGCCACGCGACCGTGCCGCCAAAACAATAGCCGATGATGCCGACCGGCTTGCCGTGGAACGCCGCCGCCGCGGCGTCAATATCGCTGAGAACGGCCTCCATCGGAATCTGCGATCGCAACGCCGCACCACGCTGCATATCCTCCGAGGTATAGCCAAGCTCGACGCCCCGTTCCGCGCGGTCGAACAGCGCTGGGCAGAACACCCTGTAGCCAAACCCGGCCAGCCGTTCGGAAACCGTCCGCATATGGTGGTTCACCCCGAAAATCTCCTGCACCACGATCAGGCCGCGCGGCGCATTGACATTGCCGGCTTCGAAGGTCCGGAACTCATGGCCGTCGGCGGCGGTCAGCTTCATCATGGAGCGGCTCCTGAACGTCGGTGCTGGTGGTGAAGCGGGCAAAATCCCGCGCCAGAATTTCGTAGATTGTGCGTTTGAACGGGACCGCAAGAGCCGGCAGCTCGGCGAGCGGCGCCCAACGCCAGGCGTCGAACTCCGGGTGAGGATCGGCGTCCAACCTGATCTCGCTATCCTGTCCCAGAAACCGCAGCGCAAACCATCGCTGCCGTTGTCCGCGGTAACGGCCCTTCAAAGCGTTGCCTAAAAGATCTTCCGGAAAATCGTAGCTGAGCCATTCCGGATGTTCACCGATGATCCGCACATTGGACGTGCCGATCTCCTCTCCCAACTCCCGGACGACGGCCCCGCGCGGATCCTCGTCCGGATCGATGCCGCCTTGCGGCAACTGCCAGCCGCCGGGCGCACCCTCGGCCGCCGGCAGATTTGCCCGGCGCGCCACCAGCACGTCGCCGGCGGCGTTGAACACGACAGCGCCGACGTTCAGCCGGTACGGCAGATCAGCCACTCAATTCGAAGCCGTGCTGGCACCTGGCGTGGTCATCGCATCCACCAGCTTCAGAGCCATTTGCAGCTGGAAGTCGGTGGCCGGTTTGGTGAGATCGAAAGCCGGCCAGTTCGCCGGCGGCTTATCGGGAATGGTTTTCACCACCGCCGGCAACGGCACCGCCGGCGGCAGCGGCGGCGCGGTCTGACCGGTCGGGTTGGTGAAAGAATTCAGCAGATCGCTTTCCCGCAGCGAAGCGAACTCATCCTGCCCGGCGCGGGTATCGTCCACCTTAACATCCGGCGTCACGCCGAAATCCTGGATCGACTTGCCGGACGGCGTATAATACAGCGCCGTTGTCAGCCGTAGCGCGCCATTATCCGGGATCGGTACGATGGTCTGCACCGAGCCCTTGCCAAAGGTCGGCATGCCCAGAACCAACGCCCGCCGATTCTGCTGCAGCGCCGCCGTCACGATTTCGGCGGCCGAGGCGGTGCCCTGGTTGGTCATCACCACGATCGGCGCGCCATCCGTGACATCGCCGGATTGCGCATACCAAACCTGATCGTCCTGATCATGCCGGCCGTGCGTCGAAACAATTTCGCCGCTGTTCAGAAAATCGTCGCCGATCGCCACCGCCTGGTCGAGCAGGCCGCCGGGATTATCCCGCATATCCAGAATGTAGCCATGCAGCGGGCCATGCGCCTGCGCCTGCATTGCCTTCACCGACTTGCGCAAATCCTCATCGGCCTGCTCCGAAAAGCTGGAGAGCCGGATGTAACCAATCTCGCCCGCCGCGGTCGGAATAAGCTTAGCCTTGACCGCTTGAATCTCGATGATCTCGCGCGTCAGCGTTACGTTAACCGGCGTGTCGATGCCGCTGCGCTTCAAGGTCAGCTTGATCTGGCTGCCGACGGCGCCGCGCATCCTGTCCACCGCATCGTCCAGGTTCAGCCCGTCGGTCGAATGGCCGTCGATGTCCACGATGATGTCGCCGGGCTTGATGCCGGCGCGCGATGCGGGCGTATCGTCGATCGGGCTGATCACTTTCAGCAACCCGCTGGTCTGCGTCACCTCAAGACCCAGGCCGCCGAACTGCCCCGTGGTCTCCACCTGCATGTCGGCATACTGCTTGGCGTTCATGTAGCTGGAATGCGGGTCCAGCCCGGAGAGCATGCCGTTGACCGCGTTGTAAACCAGCTTGTCGGATGGCGGATCGATCACGTAATTGGCTTTCACCCGCTCAAAAATGTCGCCGAACAGGCTGAGCTGCTGATAGGTGCTGTCCGACGAGGCATCCTGCCCGGCGGCAAAACGCAGCGGCATGACCGCACCGCCGATCACCAGCCCCGCGGCAAACGTCCCGCTCAGCAACAAGCCGCTACGCAATTTCATCCGCCACGTCCTTCACGCCCGACTCCAGCCGCGATCCGGCCGTCAGGGCATTAGATAACATAGTTTCCGGTTTATCCAGAGCCGCCGCCGGCGAGCCAGGCAGCGGGGTCGACGGGGATGCCGTTATGGCGCAGCTCGACATACAGCACCGGCTGGCGCGCCGGCGCGCGCGGATCAAATCCCAGCATTTCGCCCACGGGCTGGCGCTGCGCCAGCTGTTCGCCCGCCGCCACATCCAGATGTTGCATGCCGGAAAGCACGACGTAGTAGCCGGCGCCGCAATCCATGATCACGACCAGACCATAGCTTTGAAAGTGGTCCGCGAACTTCACCGCGCCGGCGCAGGGTGTCACGACACTGGCGCCGGGGGCGGCGCGATAGCTTACACCCTGCGCCGGCCCGGCGACGGTGGTATCGCCAAACCGTTCCACGATCTGCCCCGCCACCGGCGCGCCGGCTGGTGCCTTGCCGGTTGGCGGTGCGACCGGCGGCGCGGCCGGCGCCGGCGCGGCGCGCAGGCGGTCTATTACGTTCTGCAGATCGCGCGTTCTGCGGTCGGCCACGATTGCGGCGGCGGTCTCCCGCAGCGCGGTCTGCGCATCCGCCATCTCCGCCGCTTGCGCCGAGGCCACCTGCTGGTTCAGCGCCAGCTCGGCCTGTTGTTGCGCCGCCGCCGCCGCCGCCAGTTTTGTCTCCTGCGCTTCGGTCCGGCTGGTCAACACGGCGACCAGTGCCACCTGCTGTTTCACGGCTGCGGCTTTGGCTTCGATTTCGCTGGCGATGCCCTGCAAAACGATCACGCCGCGCACCGCATCCGCCGGCGATTCCGGAACCGCCAGCAGGCTCGCCGCCGGCGCGGCGGACAGGCGCTGCATCACCGGCAGCAACGCGGCCAGCGCCGCGGCATCGCGTTGCAAAGCCTGCGCCGCCGCCGCGCTTTCGCCTTGCAACGCCGCGTAATCGCTTGCCGATTGCGCCGTCTGGTCTTCCAGCAGCCGCAGCGCCGCCGCCGCGCTCACCTGGCGCTGGGCCAGAACCGCCGCCTGGGCCGCAGCGGCAGCCGCCCGCGCTTTGGCTTTTGCGGCGGCAGCCTTATGCGCCGCGGTTTTTTGCTCCGCCGCCAACAACGCGGCCCGTGTCTGTTCCAGCTTGTGCGACACCGCATGGGCGAGAACCGGCAATGCCAACACCAGCGCCAAAAACAAACGCGCCGGCCATTTTGCTCCGGACGGATGTTTCCTAACCAGACATCTCCATCAGGCTGCGGCCCGTCATCAGCGCCGGCTGCTCCTGCTCCAGCAACGCCAGCAGCGTCGGCGCCAGATCGGCCAGAATGCCATCATGCAGCTTCACCCCAGCCGGGCCGCCCAGCAGCAACACCGGCACCGGGTTCAACGTGTGCGCCGTATGCGGGCCGCCTGTCTCCGGATCGCGCATGGTCTCGCAATTGCCGTGATCGGCCGTCACCAGCAAAGCACCGCCAACCCGGCCAACCGCGTCGGCAATCCGCCCCAGGCCGGCATCGACGGTCTCCACCGCCTTGATCGCCGCCGCCAGCAAGCCGGTATGGCCGACCATGTCCGGGTTCGCGAAATTCAGGATAATCAGGTCATACTTACCGGATTCGATCGCCGCGACCGCCTTTTCCGCCAGTTCCGGCGCCGACATTTCCGGCTGCAGATCGTAGGTTGCCACTTTCGGCGACGCCACCATGACGCGATCCTCGCCCGGATACGGCGCCTCGCGCCCGCCGTTCAGAAAATATGTCACATGCGGATACTTCTCGGTCTCCGCCATGCGCAGCTGCGTCAGGCCGGCTGCCGCGACGACCTCGCCCAATAGTTCCTGCATCGGCTGCGGCGGAAACAACGTCGTCATCAACGGCGCCAGCGCGTCGCTATAAGCCGTCATGCCGACGGCGGCGCAAAAGCTTCGTGCCTTACGTGCGAAGCCATCAAAGTCCGATTCGAGCAACGCGCCGAGGATTTCGCGAACACGATCGGCCCGATAGTTGAAGCAAAGCAAAGCGTCGCCGCTTTTCACGCCGGTATAATCGCCGATCACGGCCGGCTTGATGAACTCGTCGGTTACGCCCGCCTGATGGCTGGCAATGATCGCCGACGTGGCACTTGCAAAGCGGGTTCCTTGCCCTTCGGCGATCAGGTTATACGCCTCGGCAACCCGCTCCCAACGTTGATCGCGGTCCATGGCGTAATAGCGGCCCACCAGCGTGGCGATGCGGGCGTGCGGCGGCAGCGCAAACTCAAAATCCTCGACAAAACCGGCGGCACTTTCGGGCGGCGTATCACGGCCGTCGGTCCAGGCGTGGATCATGGTTTGGACACCCGAAGCGGTCAGGATTTTGGCCAACGCAATCGCGTGGTGCTGATGCGCGTGCACGCCGCCTGGCGACAGCAGGCCGATCAAATGGCACACGCCACCGGTTCCCTTGACCGCTTCGATCAGCTGGGTGAGGACCTCATTTTCAGCGAGCGAACCATTCTCTATGCTGGCGTCAATCCGCGGCAGTTCCTGCATCACGATCCGCCCGGCGCCGATGTTCAGATGACCAACCTCGGAATTGCCCATCTGCCCGTTCGGAAGCCCGACAGGCCGGCCGCACGTGGTCAGGAACGCGTGCGGGCACTCTGCCCACAGCCGATCAAAATTGGGCTTCCGCGCCAGCGCCACCGCGTTATCTTCTGACGCCTCGCGCCAGCCGAAGCCGTCCAGGATCACCAGCATCGTGGGTTTCTTGCTCATGCGCGTTACTTAAAGCTGGGCGTCTGGCACCGCCAGTCCCGGCTCAGGGCCGTCCGGCGCGATGATAAGGATGCCCCGCTCGAATTGTCTGTGCACGATATAATTGCTCGGCGAGCAGCGGCCGCACCAGCATATGCGGCCAAGTCAACTTGCCGAGCGACAGTAGCACCTCGGCGCGCGCCAGCACCGCCACGTCGAGCCCCTCGGCGCCGCCGATTATGAAATTCAGCCGCCGCCCGCTCTCCATCCAGCCGCCGAGCCGTCTCGCAAGTTCGGCGCTGTCCGGCGCATCACCGCCTTGATCCAGCGCGATGACAAAATCCTGCGGGCTCAGCGCGGCCAGCAAGGCACTTGCCTCCCGGCGCTTGATCTCCGCCGGATTTCCCACCCCATCACCGAATTCCACCAGGGTAAGGGCAGGGCGGATGCGCGCCGCGTAGCGTTCGAAAATCCCCGCCTCCGGACCGCGGCGGCCGCGGCCGACCGCTAGCAGGCGCATCTACCCGCCCGGTTCGCCCGGCTCCGGAGCCTCGTCCAGATCCGGCCCCCACATTTTCTCCAGCGCGTACAGGGTGCGTGCATCGGGCTTGAACAGATGCACGATGATGTCGCCGGCGTCGATCAGCACCCAATCGGTGCCGGTCGCGCCCTCGGTCCGGACTTTGGGAAAACCCGCTTCCGCCAGTTTCTCTCCCAGATGCGTCGCCATCGCGGAAATCTGCCGGTCGGCGAGGCCGGTCGCCAGCACCATGCGGTCGGCGAAACTGGCGCGGCCTGCCAAGTCGATCGCCAGAATATCCTCGGCCTTGTCGTCTTCCAGGCTCTCGCAGATGATCTTCTGCATGCGGTCCAGCTCCGGCATCGTCGCCTTCGCCGCCGCCGGTTTTTTGCTCCGCGGCCCAGCGATCGTGGCCTTTTTGCGCGGCGTGCCCGGCATCGCCGGGATTGCCTCCGCCGGCAGTTTCGCGGACTTGCGCGGGCCGGCGGGGGCGGCGCGCGGCGTGGTGGTGCGGGTGGGCGGTCGAACTATGGCGCGGCTCCTTCGGCGGTTCGCAAGGCGGTGGCGGAAGCGGCGTTTTCCTTAACCGGCAAAAGAATCCAAGACGGCGCCCGCGCTCGCGCGAGCATTAGCCCAGCCCGCGGGCCAAGGCGATTCCGCCGAAAACGCGCCGCTGTCCGCCCGGCCAAGGCGCGCCGTGTCGCCCCCGGGCGCGGAATGATCAGCATCGGCATCGCCGCCATGATCCGCAGCCAATGCCCCCAGCGCGGCAGTTGCAACAAATTGTCGGCGCCCATCAGCCAGACGAATTCCACGCGCGGAAACCGCCGCCGCAACGCCTGCATCGTATCGGCGGTATAACGCGTGCCGAGCCTGCTCTCGATATCCGTGGCAATGATCCGCCTGCCGTCCGCGATCCGCCTGGCCGAAGCCAGGCGCCGCGCAAACGGCGCCATGCCGTCATTCGGCTTCAGCGGATTGCCGGGCGAGACCATCAGCCAAAGCTGGTCCAGCCCCGCATGCGCCATCGCCTGCCGCGCGACATGCAGATGCCCCTCATGCGCCGGATTGAACGAACCGCCGAGCAAGCCGATTTTGATCTTGCCGCGATGGCCGAAGCGGGGAATGGAAACGCCCAAAGCTTCAGGGACGTACCTGGCCGGCGCCGCGGACGATGTAGCGGAACGTGGTGAGCTGCTCCGGCCCGATCGGGCCGCGCGCATGGATGCGCCCGGTCGCGATGCCGATCTCCGCGCCGAAACCGAACTCGCCGCCATCGCAGAACTGCGTCGAAGCGTTCCAAAGTCCAACCGCGCTGTTGAGGCGGGCGAGAAAATACTCCGCGACCTCGGCGTTTTCCGTCACGATGGCATCGGTATGCTCGCTGCCGTGCCGCGCGATATGCGTCAGCGCGGCATCCACGTCCGCGACGATCTTCACGTTCAGGATCGCGTCCAGCCACTCAGTGTCAAAATCCTCCGCGCCGGCCGCGTCGAGCCAGGGGATGATGGCATGCGCGGCCTCGTCGGCTCGAAACGCGCAGCCGAGTGCCGCCAGATCGCCGATCAGCGCCGGCAGCAAGTCCGCCGCGATCGCGGCGTCAATAAGCAGCGTCTCGGTGGCGCCGCAAACGCCGGTGCGGCGCATCTTCGCATTGGCGAGAATGCCGCGCGCCATGGTGAAATCCGCGGCGGCGTGAATATAGGTGTGGTTGAGCCCCTCCGCATGCGCCAGCACCGGCACCCGCGCCTCGCGCCGCACCCGCTCCACCAGAGACTTGCCGCCGCGCGGGATCAGCACGTCAAGCAAGCCGCTGGCGCCCAGCATGGCGGCGACAAAGCCCCGGTCCGTGGTCGGCGCGATCTGCACGGCCGCTTCCGGCAGACCGGCGGCGCGCAGCCCGGCGCCGATCGCGGCATGGATCGCGCCCGCCGAGCGGAAGCTCTCCGAGCCGCCACGCAGCAAAATCGCGTTGCCGGATTTGATCGCCAGCGCCGCCGCGTCCGCGCCGACATTCGGCCGGCTTTCATAGATCATGCCGATCACGCCGAGCGGCTGCGGCACCCGGCTGATCACCAGCCCGTTTGGCCGTGTCCACTCCGCCAGAGTCCGCGCCAAAGGATCGGGCAGCGCGGCCACCGCCCGCACACCTTGCGCCATTGCCTCAATCCGTCCGGCATCGAGTCGCAGCCGGTCGGCAAACGCGCCGCTCCCGGAGAACTCCGCCAGATCCTCCGCATTGGCGGCCAGGATCGCCGGCGCGGCGGCCAGCAGCTCTTCCGCCACCGCCACCAACGCCCCGTCACGCGCCGCCGCCGGCGCACGGGCCAGGATCGCGCTCGCCGCGCGCGCGCGCGCCGCCGCCGCGGCGACCAGTTCGGCATTTTGTTGGAACGCGGCGTTCATTGCGCGGCATCGTTGCCAAGTCCTGGCGGGAAGATCAACTGCGCGCTATCCATGGCCGCACCCATGGCCGACCTGTTCGATTCCTATGATTTGGCCCAAGCGGCGCCGGCAAACCAGGCGGGTCCGCGGCTCGCCTCCGCACGCCTGCTGCTGCGCCCGCTGGCCGAGCAGGACGCGCCGGCGATGCATCGGCTGATCAACGACTGGGAAATCTGCCGCCGGCTGCCCGACGCGCCATTTCCCTATCCTGCCGCGCTGGCGGCGGAGTGGATCGCCGCCGCCGCCGCCGATCGCGCCGCCGGCCGCGCTCAGCAGTTCGGGCTGATCGAAGCAGCCACCGGCCGGCTGATCGGCTGCGCCGGCCTGGCGCTGTCGCGCGACGGCGCCGCCGCCGATCTCGGCTACTGGCTCGGCCGCGCCTATTGGGGCCAGGGTTTCGGGCAGGAGGCCGCCTCCCGGCTCGTCAGCTGGGGCATGGCGGAACTGCCGGTGGAAAAAATCACCGCCACGATCGCCGCCGATAACGAAGCCTCACACGCGATCCTCCAGCGTAACGGCTTTCGGCGCGTGGGGCAGGGGCTGCAGGCGTTCCAGTGCCGACCCGGCACCAAACTGCCCGTCCTGCATCTCGCGATCACGCGCGACGCACCGGCGCCGGCGAGCAGGCTCGCGGCAAATCTGCTCACGGTCGTTGCCTGCGCGTTGGTCGACGCCGCCGGCCGTGTGCTGCTGGCGCGCCGGCCTGAAGGCAAGAAGCTTGCGGGGCTCTGGGAATTTCCGGGCGGAAAACTGCACCCCGGCGAACTGCCGGAGGCGGCATTGGTGCGCGAACTGAACGAGGAGCTGGGCATCACCGTCGATCCGGCTCATGTCGCACCGTTTTCCTTCGCCAGCCACGCCTATGACGGCTTTCATTTGCTCATGCCGCTCTATCTGTGCCGCCGCTGGTCCGGCCAGCCCACCGCGCGCGAAGGCCAGACGCTGGCCTGGGTCGCGCCGGACCGGCTGGTGGAATACCCGATGCCGCCCGCCGACCGGCCCTTCATACCGATGCTGAGAGATTTCCTATGACCAATCCAACCGCCGCGATCCTGATCATCGGCAACGAGATCCTGTCCGGCCGCACCCAGGACATCAACATCAATTTCATCGCGAAACGTCTGGGCGCGCTCGGCATCGTGTGCGCGGAGGTGCGCGTGGTGCCGGACATCCCGCACCGGATTATCGGCGCGGTGAACGAACTGCGTGCCGCCTATGACCAGCTGTTCACCACCGGCGGCATCGGCCCGACGCACGACGACATCACCAGCGAATGTGTTGCCGCGGCGTTCGGCGTGCCCTGGGTGGTGCATGGGCCAACCGACGCCCTGATGAAGCAAAAGATGGGCGACAGCTACAACGCCGCCCGGCAACGCATGGCGACCTTTCCCCAAGGTGCCACGCCGATCGCCAACGCCGTCTCGCTGGCGCCGGGCTTCTCGATCGGCAACGTGCATGTCATGGCCGGCGTGCCGAACATCATGCAGGCGATGTTCGACGCGCTGGAACCCAGCCTGCCGCGCGGCACGCCCATCACCATGCGCGCCGTGTACGGCATGGGACTTCTGGAGGGCGGGATCGCCGCCGGACTCGCCGCCATCCAGGAGCGCTTTCCCAGCGTCGATCTCGGCAGCTACCCGTTCCGGCGCAACCACACCGGCGGCGTCGCTCTGGTCGCCAAGGGCACCGAAATTCCTTTGCTGGAGCAGGCGATTGCCGAAGCCACCGCGCTGATCGCGGCACAGGGAATAGAACCCATACAGGGCGAGCCAGCTGCCTAAAGCGCCGAAGCCGCGATGTTGACCGAGAGTGCCAGGATCACCGTGTTGAACACGAAGCCGACCAGGCCATGCAACGTCGCCAGCCGCCGCAGCTTTTTGGACGTGACGTTGCAGTCGGAAACCTGAAAGGTCATGCCTAGCACAAAAGAGAAATACACGAAGTCCGCGTAGTCCGGCTTTTCGTCTTTCGGGAACTGGATGCCGCGCTCGATCTCGCCCGGATCGGCCTTGCCCCAGTCGCGCGAATAGTACTCATGCGCGTAGCGATACGCGAAGGTGACGTTGGTCATCAGCCAGGACAGCGCCAGCGTGACGATGACAAAGGCGAGATAGCCGCCACGGTCATGCTTATGGCTGGCGGCGCCGGAAAACAGGAAGATCGCCACAAAGCTCATGATGGAGCCGAACAGCGTCAGCCCGAACAAGGTCCACTCGCCTTCTTCCTGCCGTTTCGCGTCGGCGCTGATATCGGAATCCTCCGACCGGTAGACCGTAATCGCTGTCAGGCCGATGAAGATCGCGCTGCCGATGTCCCAGCCGACCACGCAGCGGATCGCCCACGACTGCACCGGCGTCAGCGCGAGCGTGCAGAGCAGCCCGATGCCAAGCCCGGTGAACAGGCGCGGACGACCGCGGACGATGCGGAACAGAAGCAGGTCGAGCATGGGCGTTGTTAGGCGGGGAACGCGGCTCCGGGCAAGCGGGCTTAGGAGCCGGATAAGCGGCCCACATCAGGCCCATTTCGGCTTCGCGGGGGCTCTGGGCTTGCCAAAAACGGCCCGGTGCCGCAAAAGCCCGCTTATCGCGCGCTGCCCTCTGGGTGGCGCCGCATTTTTTCATGACCCCCGATATCGTGGAGGCTTCGATGGCTGACTTTGACCTTGGCAAGATCCGAAATATCGGGATCACCGCGCATATCGACGCCGGCAAGACCACCACGACCGAGCGCATCCTGTACTATACCGGCGTGTCGCATCGGATCGGCGAGGTGCATGACGGTAACACCACCACCGATTATATGGACCAGGAGCGGGAGCGCGGCATCACCATCACCTCCGCGGCCGTCACCTGCGAGTGGAAAGACCACCGCATCAACATCATCGACACGCCCGGCCATATCGACTTCAACATCGAGGTGAACCGTTCCTTGCGCGTGCTGGACGGCGCGATTTTCATTATCGAGGGCGTGGCCGGCGTGCAGCCGCAATCAGAAACCAACTGGCGTCTGGCGGACCGCTATAACGTGCCGCGCATCATCTTCATCAACAAATTGGACCGCACCGGCGCAGACTACTTCCGCGCCTTCAATACGCTGAAGGAAAAGCTTGACATCATCGCGCTGCCATTGCAGCTGCCGATCGGCATCGAGGACACGTTCCTTGGCGTGGTCGATCTGGTGGAGATGAAGGCGATCATCTGGGAAGGCGGCGAGCTCGGCGCGAAATTCCATGATGAAGAAATCCCCGAGAACCTGAAGGCGCAGGCAGCGGAATACCGCCAGCTGCTGCTCGACACCGCGCTTTCGGTCGATGACGCCGGCATGGAAGAGTATTTCGACAAAGGCGATGTCTCGGTCGAAACCCTGAAACGCGCGATCAAGACCGGCACCATCACCGGCGCCTTCCGCCCCGTGCTGTGCGGCACCGCCTTCAAGAACAAGGGCGTGCAGCCGCTGTTGGACGCGGTGCTGGATTATCTGCCCTCGCCGGTCGACGTACCCGGCATCAAGGTCGCCGCGCTGGAAGGCGAGGAGGACGACCCCAACGCGCGGCGTATCAAGGCCGATGTCAACGCGCCCTTCGCCGGCCTGGCGTTCAAGATCATCAACGACAAATACGGCACGCTGACCTTCGTGCGGGTTTATGCCGGCACGCTGAAATCCTCCGACACGGTGATGAACACCACGAAAGACCACAAGGAACGCATCGGCCGGATGTTCCAGATGCACGCCGACAAGCGCGCCGAGATCAAGGAAGTCCATGCCGGCGACATCGCCGCCTTCGTGGGCCTGAAAGACACCGGCACCGGCGACACGCTGGCCGCCGCCGAGGACCCGGTGATCCTGGAACGCATGGCCTTCCCCGTGCCCGTCATCGACATCTCGGTCGAGCCGAAGACCAAAGAGGGTGTGGAGAAGATGACCCTCGGCCTGCAGAAGCTGGCCGGCGAGGATCCCTCGCTGCGGCTGAAAACCGACCAGGAAACCGGCCAGACCATCCTCTCCGGCATGGGCGAGCTGCATCTGGAAATCATCATTGACCGGCTGAAGCGCGAATATGGCGTGGACGCCAATATCGGCGCGCCGCAGGTGGCCTATCGCGAGACCATCTCGCGCAGCCACACCGAGACCTATACGCATAAAAAACAGTCCGGCGGTTCCGGCCAGTACGCCGAGGTGAAAATCGTGTTCGAGCCGCAGGAGCGCAACGACGGCGTGCTGTTCGAGAACAAGGTCGTCGGCGGCACCGTGCCCAAGGAATATATTCCAGCGGTAGAAAAAGGCATCCGCAACCAGGCCGATACCGGCGTGCTCGCCGGCTTCCCCACGGTCGATTTCAAGTACACGCTGATCGACGGCAAGTACCACGATGTGGACTCCTCCGCGCTGGCCTTCGAGATCGCGGCGAAAGCCTGCTTCCGCGAAGGCATGAAGAAGGCCGGCCCGATCATCCTGGAGCCGATCATGGACGTGGAGATTACCACGCCGCAAGACCATGTCGGGGATGTGGTCGGCGACCTCAACCGCCGCCGCGGCCAGATCCAGAACCAGGAAAGCTCCGGCTCCACGGTGATCGTGCGGGCGCATGTGCCGCTGAAGGAAATGTTCGGCTACATCTCGCATCTGCGCAGCATGACGAAAGGCCGCGCCAGCTTCACCATGCAGTTCCACCATTATGACCCGGTGCCGCGCAACATCGCCGACGAGATCATGGCGAAAAGCGCGTAGCCGAACTTCGTCATGCCGGCGAAGGCCGGCATCCACGACTTTCTATGGATCGCAAAAATCCTGAGTCGATGCCAAGCCGCTCAAACAACGCGGCAAGCTCGGGGAATTTGATCGAGCGCGCGTCAGGCGTCATGATCGCGTTGTATTTGGCTTCTGATTTCAGCAGATGCAACACTAGATGGCGACCCGCTCCCGCAAATGCGTCGAGCGCCGGCCGGTCGTTCACATCAACGAACGGCAGCAACTTTTTACGCGCCATTTGGATCTGGATGGCGTAAGGCTTGTGATGAAAATGCGCATAGACCAGACGTGTCGGCAGGGCCAGCTCGGCGCTGGAGATGCAGCACCCTTCTGTGTGTAATCCGCGCTCGCCGGCAGCCTTTGCATATGCACCCCCAGCGTCTCGAACAACCGCAGCGTCTCCCGCACCCCGCGATCATCCGAGCCGTGGTCGATCACAAACAGATTGTCGTAGCCGAACAAATAGCCGTGATAGGCCAGCCAAGGATGCAGGCACAGCGTCTCGTCGCGCTGCATAACGACGCAGGCGACCCGCATGACCCGTGCTTTCTTCCTTATGCGTTGCGGCCGTTGTGCGGCTTTCCGCCGCCGCCGGGCAAGCTTAGCCCCGATCAGCGATACAATCGAAATCCCCGCTTTCGCACGCGCCCCTTGTGCTAGACACCGTTGCTGTTACTGCCGGACTGCGAAAGGAGCATCATGGATCTGGCTCGGGGAGCGGCGCGCGGGGCGGCGTGGAACTTCGCCACCGTGGTGCTGGAACGCAGCTTCGGCTTTCTGATCCTGGGCCTGCTGTTGCGCACCATTCCAGCGTCCGTGGTTGGCCTGATCGCGATCGGCTCGGCGATCTCCGACCTCGCCCGCATGGTCGCCAATAGCGGCGCCGGCGAGCAGGTGCAGGCCTATGCCGGCAACCGCGACGTGGAGGCCGGCGCCTTCTGGTCGCAGACCATCGCTTCCTCGGCTTTCATGGTGGTGCTGTTCGTCGCGGCACCCTGGCTCGCCTCGCTCTACGCCGAGCCCCGGCTGGTCATCATCCTGCGCATGCTGGCTTTGAACATCCTGCTTACGTCCTTCCTCATCGTTCCCTCGGCGCGCCTCGCGGTCGCGTTCCGGTTCCGGGCATTAGGGCTGATCTCGCTCGGCAGCACGATCAGCGGCGGCCTGGTGGCGCTACCCTTCGCCTTTTCCGGCCATGGCGTGGCGGCGCTGGTCTACCAGCGCATGGTCGGCATCTTCTTCTACGCCGTGGTCGCCTCGATTATCGCCAAATGGCTGCCGCCCCGGCCGCCCTCCTGGAGCACGCTGAAAACCAGTTTCCGGTTCTCGCTGCCGCTGATGCAGGCCGCCTTCGTCGACTACATTTCGATCACCGGCTACGTGATGCTGGTGGGCCTGCGCATGCCCGTCGCCATGCTGGGCCGCTTCCGGATCGCGCAGCGCCTGGCCGAAGTGCTGCAGGAAATCGCCTTCTTGCCCGCCAACAAAGTTCTCATGCCGGTGTTCGTGGCGGTCCGCGAAAACCCGCAGCGCCGGTTCGAGGCAACGCGGCAGATGCTGGACCTGCTCTCCATGGTGATCTTTTTCGCCGCCGCCGTCTGCGGCGCCGCCGCGAAACCGCTGGTGTTGCTGATGTTCGGCTCGCACTGGGCCGCCGCGGCGCCGGTCTTCGCCATCCTCACGCTGATGGCGCCCGTCACCGCGCTGTACGGCGTGATCAACCCGCTGCTCACCGCCGCCGGCCGCACCCAGTTGGTTTCGCTGTTCGCCTGGGCCAATGCCGGGCTGATCATGGCGGCGGCCTGGTTCGCCGCACCCTATGGTCTGACGGTCCTGGCTTGGGCGCTGGTGGGCCGCGGCGCGCTTGCGCTGGCGCTGGTCTTGCTCGCGCTGCGGCTGGGGCTCGGCCGCTCCGTGCTGCCGCTGCTCCGCCTCCTCGCTTTGCCCTGCGCGGCTCTGGTGGCGGCGCGGCTGGCCGCCGCCTTCGCCCTCGCCCAGGCGCCCGGCCTGCCGGTGTCCGAGCAACTCGCCGCCGCGCTCAGCATCTCCAGCCTGGTGTTTGCCGCCGTCGTCCTGGCGCTGGCGCCGCGCCGGGTCGCGACCATGACCACCAGGCTGCACCGCGCGCTGCTTGGCCGTGCGGTGGTCTAACTCTTCTATTGCTGCTGACGGGTCTTGCTGTTTCAATGACCCATGGCGCCGCAAAATTATCAGCCAGATTCTGGCATCCTACTGTTTCGGCCGGAGTCGCACAGCGCGCCAGTGATTTTGACCTCACCCCATTCCGGCCGCCGCTACGACGCGGCGTTCTTGGCCGCCAGCCGTTTAGACCCGATGACTATCCGCCGCAGCGAAGACAGCTTCGTCGAGGAGCTGTTCGGCGCGGCGCCCGCGCTCGGCGCGCCGCTGCTGGCGGCGGATTTTCCGCGCGCCTGGTGCGACGTCAATCGTGAGGCCTGGGAACTTGACCCGGAAATGTTCGCCGGCCGCCTGCCGGATTATGTAAAAACGGTCAGCCCCAGGGTCAGCGCCGGCCTTGGCACGATCGCCCGGATTGTTGGCAGCGGCGAGGAAATTTACGCCGGCAAACTTCGTTTTGCCGACGCCCAGCTGCGTATCGCCACATGCTGGCAGCCCTTCCACGCCGCTTTGCGGCAGCTGATCGAGGAAACGCTCGCGCAGTTCGGCGCCTGTCTGGTCATCGACTGCCATTCGATGCCGAGCATGGGGTTGCGCCTGGGCGCCCTGCCGGACATCGTGCTCGGCGACTGCCACGGCACCAGCTGCGCGCCGGAAGTCACAAGTTTCATGCAGAACGAGTTGAACAAGATCGGTTTTGTCATCCGCCGCAATGACCCTTACGCCGGCGGGTACATCACGCGCCATTACGGCCAGCCGCGGAACGGCGTCCACGTCATTCAGCTAGAGCTAGCTCGTGGGCTGTACATGAACGAAGCAGTTTTCTCTAAACTGAAAGATTTCAATATCTTAAGGGATAAGCTTGAGACGTTCGTTCAGACGATCTTGAGGGCTTCCCTGGAACTGCTCGGCGGCGACATCATGCCGATCGCGGCGGAATAAAAAAAGGCGGCGCCGAAGCGCCGCCAAGTTTAGGGAGGAAACGTCCAAGAAGCAGGAGAGATACTCATCCTGCGACACAAGTTATAGTTAACTCAGAGGACTGATGCAAGGATTATTTTGCACTGCAGCAAATTTCATGCTGCGACGCAAAACACGCTTGTCTTTACCTTCAGGCCGGGCGTGCTTAGAACCCTTCGTCGACCGGAAACGGGCGCGCTTAAGGAGGGGTGGCCGAGAGGCTGAAGGCGGCGGTTTGCTAAACCGTTATACGCTGTCAAGGCGTATCGTGGGTTCGAATCCCATCCCCTCCGCCAGTTTACGGCGGCGGCGCCAGCAGGTCATGCCCCAGCAGCGCCGGGATCACCAGCAGCACCTGGCCGTGGAACAGCACCGTCAGCGCCGGCGCCGGCTCTAGGCTTTTAAAATATGGCGCGTACCGCCGGGTGATCTGGCTGACGTCGCCCGGCATAGCGAGAATCAAGACGTCGCGGCCCTGCAGCGCCGCCGGCGGCGTCGCGATCCCGAACTCATGCGGCTCCGGCCCGAACACCGTCACCGGCACATCGCCGCGCAGTGCGTAACCGATTTTGCCGCCATCGTACCACCGCAGCGCCGCCACCCCGCCCACGTGCCGCACGTCGATCTCGCTACGCACCGAGTCCCAATCCACCGCCTGCAACAACGGCGATTTGCCGGGCGGAAATACAAGATCGAGAGCAGGCACCACGCCGAAGCTGATCTCCACGGCAATCAGCAACGCCGCCATCGCCAGCAGCCCGGCGCTGACAACCACCACGGCATTGCGCAGCCGCGGCCGGAAACCTGCCGCCCAATCCCCCAGCAGCGGAAACAGCAGCAGATACCCCGGTGACGCCCAGTGATAGAGAATTCGCGTCGACGACCAGATGCCGACCAGCGCGAACAGCAGGATCGGCGGTGCCGCTAGCATCGCCAGCAGCCAGCCGCGCCGCTCGGCCGGCCCGCGCCGTAACGCGCGCAGCAGCAGCGCGACCATCGGCAGCCATAGCCAGGGCAGCACAAACAGCGCTTCGCCGCCCCAGATGCCGAACGGCGCCAGCGGATGCAGCCGCAGCCCGGCTGCCCGGCTGCCCTGATAGTGCAGAGACTGCCAGCCATGCGCCGCATTCCAAACCAGCACCGGCGTCAGCGACAAGGCCACGAGCAGACCCGCCGCCGCAAGCTGCCAGCGCCGCAGCTCCGCCCGCGCCAACGGGTCGCTTAACACCAGCAACCCGGCGCCGATCAGCGTCAGGACGGCACTGTATTTGGATAGTAGCGCCACCCCGGCAAACCCGCCCGCCGCCAGCCACCACTCGGGCTCCGGCCGTCGCGCCGTCTCCGCCACCCCAAGCGCCCGCGCCAGCGCGTAAGTCGCGGCCAGCAGCGCCGCGTCCAGCGGCCCATCCGGCAGGACCCAGCACCCAAACGCCATAGAAAACACCGGCGAAATGCTGTACGCCGCTACTGCCCAGAATGCCGCCTGCGCGCCATAAAGCCGCCGCGTCAGGATGTACAACAGCCAGGAAGACACCGCCGAAAGTGCGATGAACGGCAGCCGCACGACGAGCGGCGCTTCGCTGCCGAACAACCGCCGGCTCGCCAACTCCAGCCACCATGACACGAGCGGATGGTCGAAATAAGAGGCGGCGAAGCGGTTGCTTGCCGCCACCATGTAGCTCTCGTCGATGCCAAGCCCGGTGCTCGCCGCTAACAGCGTCCGCAGGATGACCGCCAGCGTGACCACCAGCAGCGCCGCGCCAGCCGGCCGACCCCAGAACCCCTTCATCATCGCTGCTTGGCCCGGCGCGCTGGGCCGGTCAATCAGCCGGCCGGTGGCGGCTTTGGCTAATGCGCCGCGAAGGCGAGGGCGACCGCGATCAACACGAGGGTGCAAAGCCCGTAGGAGACAAGCTGTTGAGGAGCAAAACCCAACGGGCTGGGTCTGCCGGTAAGGAACTCGGGATCGGACCAGGCAGTGCCGGGAAACGCCTGGGCAAACGCCATGGCGATGAAGTAGTTTGCCGCGACCGCGGCGGCGATCAAGAACAAAGGAAGCGTCAGCGGCCGTGAGCCGAACAGGATGGCGAGCGCCAGTGATCCGCTGCAAATCCCCATCAGCATCGTCTGCCCATTGTGAAACTTGGCATGGGGCGGCCAGCGAGGATTGAAAAGGTGCTGCCTGGCGCCTGCCGGTATAATCGCATCCGCGACCACGCCACCATAATTGAACACCGCGACAAACGCGATGATGTATTTAGCTGTCTCCACAACACACTCCTCTCCCTCAAGCAGGGAAAGGACGTACAGGTTGCCCACGTCTGAGATAGACGTGTAGGCTGTACGAACACAAACGTCACCCGGACTACCTACCGGGCAGTGACTTTCGCACGTCCGACACGATCATCGCGTTCGTCATCGCATTTGTCAAAGCAGCATTCAGGGCGTGACGGGAAAGCCGGTGCCTTGCCGATGGTAATGCGTTCAAGAACCGCTGAACCAGTTGTACCCCTGGTCTTCCCAATATCCGCCCGTATAAACGTTGCCGACGCCCAGATAGATCAGCGATTTCGGGTTCTTGAAACCGAGCTTGGTCGGAATACGCAACCGCACCGGCGCGCCGAACGGCGGCGTCAGCGGCGTGTTCAGAAAGCTCAACGCCAGAATGGTCTGCGGATGCAGCGCCGATGCCATGTCGATGCTGGAATAGTATCCGTCCGCGCATTTGAACGAGACGTATTTGCAGGTCGTATCCGCGCCCACCCGGTGCAGAAAATCGCTCAAGCGCACGCCGCCCCATTGCCCGATCACCCGCCAGCCTTCGACGCAGATTAGCCGCGTTATTTGCTCCTCCTGCGGCAGCGCCCGCAGCGCCGCCAGCGTCCAGCCCTGCTTGTCCTGAATCTGCCCCCCCAGCTCCAGCCGGTAGCTCGCCTCATCCACCACCGGCGCCTGGGAGACGTCGTAAAACGCATTGAACCGCGGCGGGTTGGTAATCCGCGACGCGGCAAAGGTCGGCGCCAGCGTGCTCCGGCTGAACAACGCTGCCTGCACCTTGTCGTTCCAGCTCGCCATCATTTGCAGGAAGCGGTCAGCCAGGTCCGGATTCGCCGGGTCCGTGTAATTGCACCCCGGCAGCATCGAGACCGCGCCCAGCGCCGCCGCCCGTGCCAGCAGCCGCCGCCGGTTCAGGTCCAGCTTCACGGCTCCAACCGCCCGCCCGTAATCATCGGCGGCAGCACTTTCGGCACCGCCAGCACCAGAGCCACATGGATCACCACGAACGCGCCGATCGCCGCCATCGCGAAAAAATGCACGTAGCGCGCGATGAAATACCCGCCGCACAGATCGGTGAAAAACCAGAGCTGCACCGGCTTCCAGATGCCTAGCCCGGAAATCACGATCACCACGCCCGCCGCCAGCACGCCGGCGTAGAGCAGCCGCTGCGTCGCGTTATAAACACCGCGTCGGTGCGGCAGTTGCAGCCGCAGCGCCAGCAACGCCTCCCGCGCCGCGCCGACCGGCGAAAGCGGCCATAGTTTGCTAAAATGCCCGCTGCCGGCGCCCCAGATGACATACACCAGCCCGTTGACCACCAGCAGCCACATGAACGCCAGATGCCAGGCAATCGCGGCGCCTAGCCAGCCGCCGATGGTGATCAAAGGCGGAAAGGTGAACCCGAACAGCGGTGACGCATCGTAGATCTGCCAGCCGCTGCCGATCATCATCACGATCGCTGCCACATTTAGCCAATGCGTTACCCGGAGCGGCCACGGATGAATGACCCGCTCTCGCTTCATTGGCGCCTTGCTGGCGCCACTGGCCTCCGCGGCTTGGCTAACACGGTGCGGGTCATGCCGGCTCCTGAAGTTAATCCCGAAATGGCTTGGGAGAAGTAGCCTGTCCAGAGCCGTTTGCCGCACGCAACAATTTGTTATGTAAACAAAGTTTCACGTAGGGCTCATCGCAGCCGACACCAAAAGGCCCAAATCTAGCGGCACAAGCAGGATGTGATCATCCTTCAGGAGAACCCAGTGCAAAACGTCTCTTCCAAATTCATCGCCGGCATCTTCGCGCTGTCGATCATCGCGCCGTCATTCGCGGCCGCCCAGACCTCGCCGGTCACCACCGGCAGCGGTGGCACGGCCACCGGTACGACGTCCAACGAATCCACCATGGGCAACGGTGGCAGCACCCCCACAACAACGGGCGTGGCGCCGGGCGCCGTTTCACCCACCTCCGGAACGAATGCCGCAGCCGGTAAGAACTCCGCGACCACCGGCACGTCGGGATCGATGTCGAACGGGTCAACCGAGAGCACGGTCAACGGCAGCGGCAGTTCCACCACCAAAACCCCCTGATCGAAAGCAGAGGCCCCGTTCGAGGCCCAGCCTCGTTCGGGGGCTTCATTGTCCCAGCAGCGCCTCCGCGCAAGCGTCCAAGATCGCCGCCTTGTCGACCTCATACTCGCGATAAAGATCGGGTAAATCTCCGGATTGTCCAAAATGGTCTGGCCCCAATGCCATCACCCGTTGCCCGCGGACCGCGCCCAGCCAGCTATGCGCCGCTGGATGGCCATCCAGCACTGAAACAATCGCTGCCCCTGGCGCCAGCGGCGCCAGTATCTGTTCGATATGCGACGTTGCTGTCTCGCCGCGCCGCCGCCGCCGTTGCGCTTCCCGCCACCCCGCATATAGCCGGTCCGGGCTTGTAATCGCCAGCAGTCCGGCGCCCGGCAGCTCTTCCCGCAGTTCCGCGAACGCCGCTTCAGCCTCGCCCGCCACGGCGCCCTGATAAGCGATCGCCAGGCCCGCGCCGGCCGCCGGCGGGGCCACCCAATGCGCGCCGGCCACCACCGCGGCGGCATCCAGCTGCCGCTCCGGCTGCACCAGCAGCTGCGTCGACAGCCGCAGCCACACCGCCGAGCCTTCCGGACGCTGCATAAAGTTAAAGGCGTGACGCAACAGAATCGCCAGCTCGTCACAATAGGCTGGCTCGAAACTCGCCAGCCGGTCCTGCACCATCGCCAGCAGCGGCGTGTTGGTGGCCTGATGCTGGCCGCCCTCCGGCGCCAGCGTGATCCCGCTCGGCGTCGAAACCAGCAGAAACCGCGCATCCTGATAACACGCATAGAACAGCGCATCATGCCCGCGGTTGACGAACGGATCGTACACCGTGCCCACCGGCAGCAGCCGCGCGCCGTTCAGGTCGTGGCTCAGCCCCGCCGCGCCGAGCAGCAAAAACAAGTTTTGCTCGGCGATTCCCAACTCGATATGCTGCCCCTCCGGGCTAGAGCCCCAACGCTGCGCGCTGGCCAGCTTGGCATCGCGGAACACATCCTCCCGCACATGCCGGTCGAACACGCCCCGCCGGTTGATCCAAGGCCCCAGGTTAGTGGACACCGCGACATCCGGGCTCATCGTCACGATCCGGCCGCACAGCGCGGCGCTCTCGCCCTGGCCGCGGCCGATCTCAGCCAAAATCTCGCCAAACCCGGCCTGCGTGCTCATCCGACGGCCAATGATTTTCGGCTGCGGCAGAACCGCAGGCACCGGCACGGCCGCCGCCGGCAACTGCCGGCCGGTCGGCGTCAACGGCGCGGCGAACGGCACCCCCGCGATGAACCGCTCCACCGCCGCAGGTTGCGCCAGGCCTTCGAAGCGCTCCCATTCATGCCCCGGCCGCACGTTCATGTTGCTCCGGAACACCTCCATCTGGTCTACCGTCATCATGCCGGCGTGGTTGTCCTTGTGCCCGGCGAAGGGCAGCCCCATGCCCTTGATCGTGTAAGTGAGAAAACAGGTCGGCTGGTCGCTCAGCGCCGCCGCCCGGAACGCGTCGGTCAGCACGCCCAGATCATGCCCCGCAAGATTGCTCATCAGCGCGTCCAGCTCGGCGTCGCTCAGCGGATCGATGATATTGCGCACGCCGCGCGCCCGCGTCAGATCGGCCAGCAGCGCCGCCCGCCAGGCGGCGCCGCCCTGGAAGGTCAGCGCCGAGTAGGTGCTGTTCGGGCACTCATCCACCCAGCGCCGCAGCGCGGCGCCACCAGGCCGCGCGAATGCCGCCTCCAGCCGCCGGCCGTATTTCAGCGACACCACCCGCCATCCCATGTCGCGGAACAGGCCTTCGAAGCGGCCGAACAGCCGGTCCGGCATCACGCTGTCCAGGCTCTGGCGGTTGTAATCCACCACCCACCAGACGTCCCGCACGTCGTGCTTCCAGCCTTCCAGCAGCGCCTCGTAGATATTGCCTTCATCGAGTTCCGCATCGCCCGCGATGGCGATCTGCCGGCCCCGCGCTGTTTCCGGCGCCAGCATCCCGCGCGCCGCGACATAATCCTGGATCAGCGAGGCGAAGCTGGTTAGCGCCACGCCCAACCCGACCGAGCCGGTGGAAAAATCGATCTCCGGCCCATCTTTCGCCCGCGAGGGATAGGCCTGCGCGCCGCCCAGCTGCCGGAAGGCCTGCATCTGCGCCACGTTCTGCCGGCCGAGCAGGTAATTGATCGCGTGCAGCACCGGCCCGGCATGCGGCTTCACCGCCACCCGGTCCTGCGGCCGCAGACAATCGAAATACAGCGCCGTCATGATCGAGACGACCGATGCGCAGGAGGCCTGGTGACCACCCACCTTCAACCCATCCCGATTCGGCCGGACATGGTTAGCCTGATGGATCATCCAGGAGGCCAGCCAGAGCAGCTTCTGCTCGACCGCCGCCAAAGCCTCCAGCCTGTGCAACTCCGGCGTGACCGGCCGCATCTCGTTCATTTTCGAAAGCTAGCGCGAAAAATGCAGAAAGGGCAGGGGGCTAGCGCAATCCGCTGACGCTTCACCATGTTCAGGCGTGCGCGAAGCTGCCAAGATGGACTAATAGCCGCGCCAGTAGGAACCCGTGTATGGATACCAACGTTTTCAACACCGATGACACGGCGGAAGTGCCGCCGCCCTGCGCCACCCGGTTGGACGCGCGCCGGATGCGGATCCACCCCGACCACTGGTATCCGGTCGCTTGGTCGAAACAGCTGCACGCCGGCAAGACGCTGGCCGTGCGTTTCGCCGGCGAGCCGGTAGTGCTGGTGCGGCCGAAAGACGGCGCGGCCTTCGCGCTGGAAAATCGCTGCGCGCATCGGCAGGTGCCGCTGGATGCCGGCGTCGTCACGGGTTGCGCGATCCGCTGCTGCTATCACGGCTGGACCTATGACAGCTCCGGCAGCTGCATCGACGTGCCGTATCTCGGCAAAGGCAAGCTGCCGAATGGCGTGAAGTCCTACCCATGCCGTGAGGAAGCCGGGCTGATCTTCATCTTCCCCGGCGATCCCGCGAAGGCCGAGGGCAGCTTCCCCAACCTCGCCGCCGCCACCGACCCGGCGTACAAAACCCGCCGCTTCGGCCGCGAAATCGCCTGCCATTACAGCTTCATGCACGAGAACCTGATGGACATGAACCACCAGTTCCTGCATCGCCGGCAGATGGGCCAGATCCGCCCCCGGTATCTCGGCCGCAGCCTCGGCGACGAATGGCTCGAAGTGAAATATACCTTCGCCCGCACCGGCGGCAAGCAGCCGCTGGGCGAGGCCGCGGTGTTTGGCGGCCGCCGCGGCGCCGAGGTCAACGACCGTGACCTTATGACCATCCGCACCGAATACCCTTATCAAACTCTGCGCATCGTCCCCGCCGGCGGCGACGCGCCGGTGATGGACCTGTGGATCGTCTACGTGCCACTGGACGCGGAGCAGAAAGCCGTCCGCACCTTCGGCCTGCTTTCGATCCACCGCCCGAAAAGCCGGCTTGGCCGCCTCGGCCTAGACATCGGCTGGCCGGCTTTGGTGCTGTTCACCGAACGTATTTTTAAAGAGGACCGCTGGATCGTGGAAGCCGAACAGGCGGCGCATGACGCTCAGGGAGCGAACTGGAACCAGGAGGTGTTTCCGGTGATCCGCGAACTCACCAACCTGCTCGCCAGCCGCGGCCTGCCGCCGCTGGGCGAGGAACCGCCAGCCGCGGCCCGCGGCGGCTACGCGCGGCTGGTCTCCTAGCCCGCCGGCGAGATCAGACGCGCGATAAAGAACCCGTCCATCCCGCCAAGCTCCGGCCACATGCCGGGATGGGTACGTACATCGCCCGCCTCGGTCACCGCCTCCGGCAGTTCCGGCAAAGCGAGCGGCAGCCGCCGCAGCCCGAGCCGCGCGCAGGCGGCCCCCACCCGGGCCGCGCCTTCTTCCGGCTGCAGCGAACAGACCGCGTAGATCAGCCGGCCGCCCGGCGCCAGCATCGCCGCCGCCGCGTCCAGCAGCCGGTCCTGTAACATCGTGCAGGCCGCCACGTCGCGCGGCCGGCGCAGATGCAGCAGGTCCGGATGGCGGCGGATCGTGCCGGTCGCGCTGCATGGCGCATCCAGCAGGATCGCCGGAAATTTTTGTGCCGGCCGCCAGATAGTGGCGTCAGCCTCGATTAGTTCCGCCTGCAGCCGCAGCCGCGCCAGATTACCCTTCAACGTGCCCAGCCGCGCCGGGTCGCGCTCCACGGCCGTCACCTTCGCGCCGGCGGCCGCGAGTTGGGCGGTCTTGCCGCCGGGTGCTGCGCATAAATCCAGCACAAGCTCGCCCGGCCGCGCCGCCAGCAGCCGGGCGGGCAAAGCGGCCGCCGCGTCCTGCACCCAGAAATCCCCCGCCGCGTAGCCCGGCAGCCCCGCCACCTCGGTGCCGGCGGCCAAACGCACCGAGCCGGTGGGCAACACCAGGCCCGGAATGTCCACGCCCGGCTTCACGGACAGATCGAGCGGCGCCTCGCCGGCATTGGCGGTGGCGATCGCGCGCGCGGCGCTCCCCCAGCTCGCCCAGGCCCAGCCCGGCGTGTCGAGTCGCGGCATATCCAGTTCTTGCAACGCCGCCGGGCCGGCCGCGGCGACCTTGCGCAGCACCGCGTTGATCAGCCCGGCGAACGGCGCTAGGCCGAGCGTCTTCGCGAGATCGACGGCGGTGCCGACGGCGGCATGCGGCGGCGCGTCCAGCAGCACGGACGCCGCGGCGCCCAGCCGCAGCACCTGCCGCACCGGCGCCGGCGGGTCGCGCCGCAAAAACGGCTCCAGCACGGCGTCCAGCGTGCCGGTATGGCGCAGCACCGACGCCGCCAGCCGATGCGCCGCCGCGCGATCGCGCGGTGCGGCGGGGGCCAGATCGTCCAACGCCGCGTCCAGCGAAACATGCCGCACCAGCACCGCCTCCAGCAGCGCGTAGGCCGCTTCCCGCGTCGGATCGGTCACTTCAAGCGCGCCGGGCTAGCTTGGGGTCGCAGGCGCGGGCGTCCTGATGACACAGCGCGCGGAGTCGAGTCACAGCTGCGGACGTCCCGATGACGTAGCGCTCTTGCGCAAAGTCTGAATCGGCCGCCCTCTTCTTCATAAATGGTGGAGCTGTGGGGAATCGAACCCCAGACCTCGTCATTGCGAACGACGCGCTCTACCAACTGAGCTACAGCCCCAAACCGTGCAACCAGGCTGAAGCGCAACCGGGCCCATCCGGCGCGCGGCTTCAACCAAATGCCTTGCGAAGTCAAGCCGCCCCGGCACCGAGGACTGACCACTGACAACTGACGACCGATGCGCTACTGAACGCGCCAACGCCAATCGAGGAAACCCATGCTGTTCGCGGTCTACTGGCTGATCAGTGAGCTGATCCACCTCTACACGCTCGCCATCATCGCGGCGGTGGTCGTCAACCTGCTGATCTCCTTCGGCGTGATCAACGCGCGCAGCCGTTTCGTGTACACCATCGCCGACTTCCTGAACCGGCTGACCGAACCCTTCCTGAGCCTCATCCGCCGCTTCATCCCCTATTTCGGCAATATCGACATCTCGCCGATCATCGCCATCCTGCTGCTGGAGGCTCTGCAGTTCGTGCTGACCGACATTTACAGCCGCATGGTTCTAGCCGGCTGGAACCTCTAGCTCCGCCCGAATGCTGAGCTTTATCGTTGCCATCGTCGCAATTAGCCGCCGCCATGCCGCGCTCACAGTGCTGGTGGCCCTCCTGCTCGGCGCCGCCGGGCTGTTTTTCACCACGCGGCACCTGCGGATCGACACCGATACCGACCGCCTGTTCGCCAGCAGCCTGCCCTGGCGGCAGGCGCAGATCGCCGAAAACAGAAATTTTCCGCAATTCGACAGCCTGATCGTGGCGGTGGTGCGCGGCGCTACGCCGGAGGAAGCGGCGGAGACGGCGCAGGCCCTCGCTACCGGGCTAGCCGCCGATAAGGTCAATTTCGAGGACGCCGCCTATCCCGCGGGCGCCGCCTTTTTCAGCCATCAAGGCCTGTTGCTGTTGCCGGTCCCGCAACTCGCGAAACTGCTGAATTCGATCGTCGCCGCGCAGCCTTTCCTCGGCCAGCTCTCGTCCGACCCTTCGGCGCGCGGCCTGTTTTCCGGCCTGTCGCTGATCGCGCTTGGCGTAAAATCCGGCCAGGCCAACCTCACGCCGTACAACACGGCCCTGCGCGGCGTCGAAGCCGCTTTGCGGCAGGCCGCCGCCGGCCATCCGCAACCGCTGTCCTGGCAGGAGCTGCTCGGAAATACCGGCGCCGGCGATGCTGAATTCGTGCTGGCGCACCCGGTTCTGAAAAAAGGCGCGCTGGAGCCCGGCGGAGTCGCGACGGCGGCGCTGATGAAAATCGCCGCGGGCATGCCGGATGTGGCCGCTGGCCGCGTCACGGTCGACTACACGGGCCAGATCCCGCTTTCCGACGAGCAGTTCGCGTCGCTGACCCAGGGGCTGATCGCCGGCGGCGTCGTCAGCCTCGCGCTGATCTCGCTCTGGCTTTACCTGGCGCTGCGTAACTGGCGGCTGATCGTGCCGATCCTCAGCACCCTGCTGCTCGGCCTGGTTCTCACTATCACCTTCGCCGCCTTCGCGATCGGCGTCATCAACCTGATCTCGGTGGCCTTCGCGATCCTGTTCATCGGCCTCGCGGTCGACTTCGCCATCCAGTTCTGCGTCCGCTTGCGCGACGTGCGGCACGCCTATCCTGACCTCGCGATCGCCATCCCGGAGACGGGGCGCCAAGCTGGCGGCCAGATCGCGCTTGCCGCCGCCGCCACCGCCTGCGGCTTCCTGTCTTTCGCTCCCACCTCCTTTGTCGGCGTCGCGGAGCTTGGCATCATCGCCGGCGCCGGCATGGGCATCGCGTTCCTGTGCACCATCACCTTCCTGCCGGCGCTGCTCTGGCTGTTCCATCCCAGCGCCGAGTTCGCCGCGATCGGCCTGCCCCTCGGCCGGCAGCTCGACAGCCTGCTGATCCGCCGCCACCGCCCGGTGCTGATCGGCTTCGCGGCGCTGGCACTGGCCGGCGCGTTCGCCGCCGTGACGCTGCGGTTCGACGCCAATCCGCTCGACACCAAAGACCCGAGCACGGAGAGCATGCGCACGCTCAACAGCCTGCTTGAAAGCCCGGCGACCAACCCGTTCTATGCGGAAGCTCTGGTTCCCAATCTCGCGGCGGCAAACACCCTCGCCGCGCAATGGAGCAAGCTGCCGGAGGTGCAGGGCGTGCTCTCCGGCGCTACCTTCGTGCCCGGACAGCAGACCATGAAGCTTGCGATGATCTCGCAGGCGCAGGACATCCTCGCGCCTACGCTTGCCGGCCCGGCGACTCCCGCCGCTCCGGCGACCGCGGCCGATATCCGTCTCTCGATGAAAATGGCGGCCGGCGGCATTTTGAAAGTGCGCGCCCAGCTGCCCGCCGATTCGCCACTACTCGGCATCGCCGCCGCCATGGACCAGCTGCAAACGGCGCCGGACGCACGGATCCTGGCCATGAACGCGGCGGTCACCCGCTTCCTGCCGCGCGAGCTGGCCCAGCTCAACGCCAGCCTCTCGCCCCACGAAATCACCTTCGCCAATCTGCCGCCGGAGATCGCGCGCGACTGGTTCCTGCCTGGCGGCCAGGTTCGCGTCGAAGCCCTGCCTACCGCCGCGGCGCAATCCACCGCCGGCCTGCGCCGCTTCGCTGACGCCGTGCGCGCCGTCGCCCCGCAAACCGGCGGCCCCGCTATCACCACCATTGCCAGCGCGGATACCATCCTCGGCGCGTTTCGCGCCGCCGCCCTGTTCGCCACGCTGGCGATCGCCATCATCCTGTTCGTCGTGTTCCGCAACCTGAAGGACATGGCGCTGGTGCTCGCCACTCTGGCGCTTTCCGCGCTGCTCACCGCGCTGTTCGCGAAACTCGCCGGTGTGGCGATCAACTACGCCAACATCATCGCGCTGCCCTTGCTGCTCGGCGTCGGCGTTTCTTTCAACGTATACTTCGTGATGAACTACCGCGCGGGCATGCGGCGCTTCCTGTCCTCCGCCACCGCCCATGCCGTGCTGTTCTCGGCGCTGACCACCGGCACCGCCTTCGGCACGCTTGCTGCCTCACATGACCGCGGCACCGCCAGCATGGGCCTTTTGCTCCTGCTCAGCCTGGCGGCGGTGCTGATCGCCACCTTCGCGTTCCTGCCGGCGCTGCTATACGCCCTGATCGGGATGAATGCTGGAAAAACGCAGCCTTAGCCTGTCCGGCCACCGCACCAGCGTCGCCCTGGAACCGGAATTCTGGGCCGTCCTCGACAGCCTCGCCGCCAGCGCCGGCCTTAACCTGGCCGCCCTGATCGCCAGGATCGACGAAGCCCGGGCACCCCAGGATCGGCTCGCTTCCGCACTGCGGGTGTACGTCCTGAACCATATCGCGTGATAACTGTCAGGCACGAAAGTTTACTCAAGAGGTTATTTCTGTGCATCTAAAGCACAAAAGTTAATCTTGCCGAACCATGGGCAACCTTTTTTATAGGTTCTTTACGACAAAGCCGTTGGCACGCGACTTGCTCATCAACACCACGAGTCTTTAGCCGCGAGGTGAGCCATGTCCGAGTTACGCAAGAACAACCTATCTTTCATTGAAGCTGTCGGCCAGTCGGTCTGCAGCCTCTCGCCCACCTTCACGCCTGCCCTCGGCGTCGCGGTGGTGGGCGGCCTCGCCGGCTCGGCGTCCTGGCTGGTCTATACGCTCGCGACGATCGGCGTGGTCATCGTCGGACTGAACATCGCCAAGCTCGCGAAACGCATCCCGGCCGCCGGGTCGTTCTTCATCTACGTTTCGCGCACCCTCGGGCCGTCTTACGGACTGCTTTCCGGCTGGGCGATGCTGATCGCCTACCTGTTCACCTCGGTCGCGCTCACGGTCGCGACATCCTTGTTCTTTAAAGCCTTTATTGCCGCGATTGGCATCACCACCGTGGTGCCGAACCCGATCATCTACATCGTGGTCTCGGCGCTGATCTGGCTGCTGGCCTATCGCGACGTCAAATTCTCCACCCGCTTCGGTCTGACCCTGGAAGCGTTTTCGGTCGCCGCCATTCTGATCGTGTGCTTCATCGTCTGGAAGAAATTCGGCTTCGAAATCGATCCTAAGCAGGTTCATCTCACCGGTGCGTCATTCAGCAATATCGGGCCGCCGATCGTGTTCGCGATCTTCTCCTGGGTTGGATTCGAAAGCGCGGCGACGCTCAGCAAGGAAATCCGCAATCCGGAAGTCGTGGTGCCGCGCGCGATCGTGGCGACCGCGATTGTCGTCGGCATTTTCTTTATTGGCACGACCTGGATCGTGGTGATGGGCTTCGGCGACGATGCCACCAAGCTCGGCGCCAGCGCGGCGCCACTGAACGACATCTCCACCGGCCTCGGCTCCTGGGTCACCACGTTCATTTACTTCGCCGCGATGATCAGCTGCTTCGCCTGCTCGCTCGGCCAGTTGAACGCCTTCTCGCGGATGCTGTTCTCGCTCGGCCGCTATCAGTTCGTGCATCGCTCGATGGGGCTGATCCACAAGCAGCACCAGACGCCGCATCTGGCGCTCGCGGTCGGCACCATCTTGAACGCCGTTTTGTGCATCGCCTTCTACAAGCGGGGCGAGACCAATCTGGTCGGTTATTTCGGCACCATCGCCACTTTCGGCTTTATCCTGGTCTATTTCATGTGCTCGATCTGCGCGCCGATCCTGCTGTACCGGGAAAAGACGCTTAAAACCGGCGACGTGATCCTCGGCGCCGCCGGCGCGATCGCGATGGCGCTGGCGTTCTTCGGCAGCGTCTTCCCGGTGCCGGCAGCGCCGTATAATCTGTTTCCCTATGGCTTCGTGATTTACATGCTGATCGGCCTGGCGTGGTTCTTCGTCGTCAAAACCAGGCAGCCGCAGACCTTGATCGGGATCGAGCATGATCTGGAAACCATGGAGGCGCCGGTCACCTACGTCCATAAGCCGGCCTGAGGGGAGGCCGTCTGTAAACTCTACTCTGGCGGCCATCTGAGGCATCTGTCTGCGCTTCCGGGCCCCCCGCCTGCGGATGCTCGCGTACTCAAAGTACGTTCCGCGTCGGTTTTCGACAGCCGCCCCAGGCGGGGCGCCCCCAGCTGACTCACCAGAGCCAGTTTCAAGACGGGCTCCTACGCCCCCGTAGTTGCCGGCCGGTGAGCGATCTGCTCCAACCGCAGGCGAGATTAGATGCATGTTGAGGCCGCTGCTGGGGAATTTTTCAATCTTGGCTCTGCTCGCCGTGGCGGCGGGGCTTGAGGCGGGGGGCGACGCGCTGGCGCGGCTTGGCCTGCGCGGGCCATCGCTGGCCAGCCGCGCTGGCTTCTTTGCCACTGCCGCCGCCGTGCTGTTCAGCTATGGCGTCACCGTCAACCTGCCGCCCTGGGATTTCGGCCGGTTGCTCGGCGTTTACGTGGTGCTGTTCTTCATCGTGGCGCAGCTGATCAATCTGCTGGCCTTCGGGCAGCGTCCCGGCTTGCCGATCTATCTGGGCGGGCTACTCATTCTCTCCGGAGGTCTCGTGATCACCTTCTGGCGCGTCTGATCCGCCGCGGTGGCGGCGCATCGCCGCCAGCGCCTGTTCCAGGTCGGCTTTCAGATCGCCCAAGTCTTCCAGCCCCACCTGAAACCGCGCCATCTCGCCGCCGAACGCGCCAGTGCCGGCGCTGCGTCTAATCGTGCCGGTGCTCGGCAGCGCCAGGCTCTCAAACCCGCCCCAGCTCGCGCCGATGCCGAACAACTGCAATGAGTCGATCATCGCCACCACCGCTTCGTCATCGTAGTCCGGCTGGAACACCACGCCGAACAACCCGCAGGCACCGGTAAAATCGCGCTTGAAAAATTCGTGTCCAGGGCAGCCCGGCAGAGCGGGATGCAACACCAGCGAGATCTCTGGCCGCGTGGCCAGCCACTCCGCCAAATGCAGCGCCGCCGCGCCTTGTGCCGCCAGCCGCAGCCCCAAGGTGCGCAGACCCCGCATGGTCAGCCAGCAATCATCCGGCGAAGCATAATGCCCCTGCTCCAGCACGCCCAGACGCAGCCATTCCCAGTCCGCCGGCGTGTTCACCGTCACCGCGCCGATCACTAGGTCTGAATGACCGCCGGCGTATTTGGTCAGCGCCTGGATCGACACGTCGACGCCCTGTGCGAAGGGCTGGAAATAATGGATGCCCCAGGTGTTATCCATGAACACTTTGGCGCCGCCATCATGCGCGACCCGCGCCAGCATCGGCACATCCTGCACCTCGAAGGTGTGGCTGCCGGGGCTTTCGGTGAACAATATGGCAGTGTTCGGCCGCATCAGCGCCCGTGCCCCGGCCTCCTCGATCATCGGATCATAATAGGCCGTCTCGACGCCGAAGCGGCGCAACAGGGTATCGCAGAAATTCCGGCTCGGCCCGTACACGGAATCCGGCATCAGCATATGATCGCCGGCTTTCAGGTAGGCCAGCAGCGGCGCGGTAATGGCGGCAAGTCCGGAGCCGACGATCACGCAATGCCGGCCGCCTTCGATCTCCGCGATCATATCCGCGAGCGCAAAATGCGTTTCGGTACCGTACAGCCCGTATTGCTCGATCTGCTCCAGCCGGATTTTGCCGATGGCGCGTTTGGTGGCGACATCCGGGTACAGCACCGTCGAGCCACGCACCAATTTCGGATTGACGAAGCCATAGGCCTTCGTGCCGGCGCGCCCGCCATGCACCAGCCGCGTCGCAAACTTATCCGCCATTCAAACCTCGATCGGTGTGTCCGCCCGGCCGCCCCATTCGGACCATGATCCGTCATAAAGCGCTGGCTCCGGCAGTCCAGCCGACACCATCGCAAGATTCAGCACCGCCGCCGTGACGCCGGAGCCGCAGCTGGTTACCACCGGCCGGCTGCCGTCGATCCCGAGCGCCCCGAAGCGCGCCCGCAACGCATCCGGCGGCCGCATCCGCCCGTCCCGCAGAACCTCGGTGAACGGCAGGCTGACGGCGCCGGGGATATGGCCGCCGCGCATGCCTGCGCGTGGCTCCGGCACCGAGGCGTCAAACCGGCCGGCCGGCCGCGCGTCGAGCAACGTCGCATCCTTGGTGCGCAGGTTGTTCATGACGTCGTCGAGGGACCACACCATCTCCGGCCGGAACCGCGCCGTGAACCGAGCCGGGGTCGCGGGGGAGGCGATGCCCGTTTCGACTGCGCCGCCCTGGGCGATCCAGGCCGGCAAGCCGCCGTCCAGCACGCTGACGGCATCATGCCCGAAAACGCGAAACATCCACCAGGCCCGGGCGGCCGAGAAAATCCCGCGCTGGTCATAGACGATCACTTCAGTGGTATCACCAATGCCCTCGGCCGCGACCGCCCGGGCAAATTCTTCCGGCTGCGGTAGCATATGCGGCAACGTGCTCCGCGCATTGGAGATCGCGTCAAGATCGAAGAATCTCGCGCCTGGCAGATGCGCCACCTTGAAAAGGGCGAAGGCATCCTGATCCTCGTTCGGCAGATAATAGGTCGCATCGAAGATCACCCTGTCTCCGTCGCGCCACGCGCGCGCTTCGGCCGGAGTGATGAGCGCGCGCATCAGCCGCCGGCGGCGGCGATCAGCGCCCTTACCCGCTCGGCGGCGGCAGCACCTTTTATGGCCTCGCGCCAGGAGGTTTCGGACGTACGTTGATGCGCGGCGACCGCATCATCCGCGCCGGTGATCATTGCCACCCCTGATTGTATCCCGGGCGACGCGTCTGGTGCGAAAGGGTTCACCGCTAGCGTCGCGCGCTCGCGCCCGCGTAGGAGCGTGAACGGCCCATTTGGTTCGCCGGACGCCATCAGCCCGAGTTGCAGGCCGATCGGCTCGCTCTCCATCAGTTTAGCGATCAGCTCCATTTCGCGCGCAGCCTCTTCGCGCGCCAGCGCACGCAGCGACTCGCCAACCTCCACGCCGCCGGCGACTCCCTCGGCCAGGAATTTCTGGATGGAGCCAATGGTCAGAATACCGATGATCGACGGTTTGCGGCTGGCATACATCCGCTTGCGGGAGATCATCACGCCCAGAAGCTGCTCGGCCGCGGCGCGCGCCATGCCGCGCTCTGGTCCCATCTGCTCCGCCTGCGCCTCAAAAATCTGCGCCAGCACCGAATCGTATTGATCGGAGGTGATCAGGTAACAGACCGGCCCGAACACCTGGAGGATCTGGTCGGACGTCTCCTCGATCTGCCGCAGCCGCTCGGCATACCCCACGGGGCGGGAATAGTACTCGACGCCGATGCCAAGCAAGGTCAGCGGCGAGATTTTCAGCAGCTCCGCCAGGCGGTTCACCGTGTCGAGCTTGATGACCTCGCCCTTTTCGTAGCGGTATAACGCTGCCCGCGAGACGCCGAGCCTGGCTGAGATTTCCTCCGCCTTGAGCCCCGACTCCATCCGGTAGGCGCGCAATTGCTGCCCAATCTCGCTGAATCTCATTATCCATCTCCAAAGGTCACAATCAATGGCTGCGACCAGTCTCGATCAGCGGACCAAATCTCAGAAAGCGATCCGAAGCCTGCTGTTCTGTCTACATCAGTTGCCCACAAATACAACCATGCCGCAATCGTGATGCGAATGCTTGCCGCTTTGCGGCCTTGTCGTGCATCAACCGGCCATGAGATACGAACGGATCTTGTTGCTGGCGCTTACGGCGGCGCTTGGTCTCGGCTGTTTCGCTGTGCTGGTGCCGTTTCTGCCGGCGATGCTTTGGGCCGCGATCCTGGTCTACTGCGTCTGGCCTTTTTACGCTTGGTGCGTTCGCTACGTCAGCCCGGGCCTCGCGGCGCTGCTGCTTTCCATCGTCATCGCGGGCATTCTGCTGGTGCCGCTGGTCCATCTTGGCTTGATCGCCGCCAGAGAGGCCCGCGAGAGCCAGGGCTGGGTGCACGACGCGATGCTGAACGGGCTGCCGCCCGCGCCGGCTTTCCTTGCCCGGATACCGGTGCTCGGATCGGTCGTCACCGATCTTTGGAACGGCTCAGCCAATGACCTGGGCGGCGCCGGCAGCGATCTGCAGCCGATTTTGGCGGCCGGCGCCCATTCCGGACTACGGCTTATCCTGGCGCTCACACATGGCCTGATCGGCATCGTGGTGGCGCTGTTCATCGGCTATTTCTTCTTTCTCTCGGGTCCGCAGATCGTCGGCCGTATCCGCCTGTTGCTGGTTCGGATCATGGATGAAGCACGGGTCGAGCATCTTCTTGGCCTGATGGCCACGACCGTGCGCGGGGTGGTGTTCGGGATCTTGGGCACGGCGGCGATGCAAGGGGTTTTGTACGCGATCGGCTTTGAAGTCGCGCGTGCGCCGCAGGCGCTGCTACTGGCGAGCTTCGCCGGCCTCGTTTCGATTATTCCGGCCGGCGCCACCGTGATTTACGTCCCGCTTTGCCTGTTCTTGCTGACAAAAGGCCATGTTCTGGCTGGCCTGTTGCTCGCCGGATACTGTTTTATCGTGGTGGGAGGCGCCGACTCGATCGTCCGGCCCTGGCTGATTTCCCGTGGTGCGGCGTTGCCTTATGTGCTGACCCTGATCGGCGTGCTAGGCGGCGCGATTTCTTTTGGAGCACTTGGTATTTTTCTCGGCCCAGTGCTGCTGGCGCTTGGACTTGCGGTGGCCGAGGAGTTTGCCGGAGCACCGCGCGGGACCTGGCGCCAGCCTTAAGTCGGTATCAACCCATATTTATACCTGCTGTTAACCTTTTTCCTCAAAAATACGCTTATGAATTCCCCTTTTACCGGCAGTCTGCGTCCCAATAAAGAAGCGCGCCGCGTGGCGGAGCGGTTCGGACGAAACGCCGAATCAGCGGTTGCCGAAACCTGGCAGGAACGTGGTTATGAGGTTTTGGCCCGGCGCCTGCGCACCGGCGCCGGAGAAATAGATCTGGTGGTCGCGGATGCGGACACGCTACTGTTCATCGAGGTAAAAGCGCGCCGAACTCATGGGACGGCCTCATACGTCCTGCAGCCGCGCCAGCAGCTTCGGCTGCTCGCCGCCGCTGAAGCGGCGATGGCGGACAACCAGAACTGGCTCCGCCCCGCAACCCGGTTCGACGTCGCGCTCGTTAATGGCACAACGATCGAACATATTGAGGACGCGATCCGCTACAATTAGGCAAACGAGCCGAGGCAACGTAAGTCCAGTCAAGGAAGCTAGCCGCGCCGGTGTCCTGTTGAAGACCTGTTGAATGGCGCCTGGGGCCGCCATGTGGCCTTGCTTCGGCCGGAAACCCGGACGAAAAGCCGCTGATGACCCCGCTCCGCCTGCACAACACCAAAACCCGCAAGACCGAGACGTTTACGCCGCTCGACCCACACAACGTGCGAATCTATCTGTGCGGGCCAACCGTTTGGGACCTCCCCCATATCGGCAATGCCCGTAATACCGTGGTGTTCGACATCCTAGTCCGGCTGCTGCGCCGGCTCTACCCGCGCGTCACCTATGTCCGGAACATCACGGACATCGACGACAAGATTAACGCCCGCGCCGCGGCGACCGGCCAAAGCATCGGCGCCGTCACCGCCGTAACCGCAGCGGCCTATCATCAGGACATGGCGTCACTCGGCAATTTGAGCCCGGACCTAGAACCGCGCGCGACCGCTCATATCCCCGAGATCATCCTTATTGTCGAGCGGCTGGTCGCCGGCGGCTTCGCTTATGAGGCGGAAGGCCACGTGCTCTTCGCGGTCGGCACCGATTCAGATTACGGCAAATTCTCCGGCCGCGCCCCGGAGGAACTGATCGCCGGCGCACGAGTGGAGGTCGCGCCCTATAAACGCGCGCCTGGCGATTTCATCCTTTGGAAGCCCTCGCCGCCCGAGCTGCCGGGCTGGGACAGCCCCTGGGGCCGCGGCCGGCCCGGCTGGCATATCGAGTGTTCGGCCATGTCCTGGAAGCATCTAGGCGAAAACTTCGACATTCATGGCGGCGGAGACGACCTGATCTTCCCGCACCATGAAAACGAAATCGCCCAATCCTGCTGCGCCTTTCCGGGCTCAAGCTTCGCGCAGGTCTGGGTGCATAACCGCATGCTGCTTGTTGACGGCGAGAAGATGAGCAAGTCGCTCGGCAATTTCATCACGATCCGCGATGCGCTGGCGCGGGCACCCGGCGAGGCGATCCGGCTTCTGTTGATCCGCTCGCACTACCGCTCGACGTTGGATTTCACCGACGCCGCGCTTGATGAGGCGAAACGGGAGTTGGACCGGTTCTACCGCGCAATTGCCACCGCGCCCGGAGTTGCGGCGGCGGTTGATCCGCCCGAAGAGGTAATGGCGCCGCTTTGCGACGACCTGAATACGCCCGGCGCGATCGCGGGGCTGCACCAGCTGGCCGACGCGGCGTTGCGGCCGGGTGGCGATGGGCAAGCGGTGGCCGGGCTGCTGGCGGCGGGCGCGGTTCTTGGCTTGTTTGAGAGCAGCGCCGAGGCGTGGTTCCACGGCACGAACGACCAGGCGGCGGTGGAGGCGCTGATAGCCGAACGCCGGGCCGCGCGGGCGGCGAAAGATTTCGCGCGGGCGGATGCGATCCGTAAAACTTTGGAAGCAGACGGCATTCTGCTGGAGGACACCGCCGCCGGCACGTCCTGGCGACGCGCATGACCGGGCGCGATGGCGGCGCGGACCTCACGCCAATCGAGCCGTCGCCGGTTGTGATCCTGGTGCGGCCGCAGCTGGCGGAGAATATCGGCGCGGTGGCGCGCGCGATGGGCAATGGCGGCTTGTTCCACCTGCGGCTGGTCGCCCCCCGCGACGGCTGGCCCGGCGAGCGCGCCTGGCGCACCGGCTCCGGCGCGCACCGCATCCTGGACGCGGCCCAAGTGTTCGAGACGGTGGCGGAAGCGGTGGCGGACCTGCACCGGGTGTTCGCCACCTGCCCGCGCCCGCGGCATATCGTGAAGCCGGTGCTGACGGCGCGGGGCGGCGCGGCGGAGTGCGTCGCGGCCGGCGCGCGGGGCTTACGCGCGGGGGTGCTGTTCGGCCCTGAGCGCGCCGGGCTGGATAACGACGATATCGCGCAGACGGACAGCCTGATCCGCTACGACCTGAACCCGGCTTTCATGTCGCTGAACCTCGCCCAGGCGGTGATGATTTTCGGCTATGAATGGTGGCTGGCGCGCACCCCGGAACTGCCGGCGCGATCTCTAAGGACTGGCGAAACGCAAGTGGCCACGAAAGCCGCGGTAAATCATTTCATGGACCATCTGGTGTGCGAATGCGACGCCTCAGGCTTCCTGAAAAACCCGCAGAAACGTCCGCGCATGGTGCATAATCTGCGGCATTTCTTCGAGCGCGGCGAGGTGACGGTGCAGGAGCTGAACACGTTGCACGGGGTGCTGACGGAGCTGGTACGGCGATGACTAACGTGGCGTTAGAACGCTCCACGTGGAGCATTCGGCGAAGAAGCGATTTCTAACAAGTTGTTAGTAAAAGAATTAGACGAAGTTATCCACGGGAGAGACCTGCTAGTCTTTTTGTTGCCGTAATAAAATGTTAGAGCATGATGAATTACCGCGGAACCATCAACATCGTCATCGCGCGCGAAGCGCGGCGATCCAGCCGTGGACCAAGCACCTAGTCGATTATCCGTTTGTTCATAAGCGCTGGCGAAGACGCCGACGGGTCGGAGGCGGCCGCCTCAAGTGTTACAGCGCCTCCGCGACCCGCTGCATCACGTCCGTCCACACATACGGTTCGGTTTGCCGGAACAGCCGTACGGAATCGTACCACGGTGTGTCGTCGCGGTTCAGCAGCCAGCGCCAGTCCGGTGCGTAAGGCAGCACCACGGAGGTGGGCACGCCGATTGCGCCGGCGATATGCGCGACCGAGGTGTCGATCGTCACCAGCCGCTCGATGTTTTTCAAGATCGCCATCGTGTCGGAGAAGTCCGCGATGTCGGGACCCAGATTTATCAGCGGCGCGCGGCCGTAATAGCCCCCGACCTGGGAAATCTGCTCGCCTTTCTGCACGGTCAGCACCGCGATATCCGGCCGTGCCAGCAGCGGCGCGAATTGCGAAAGCTTCAGGGTTCGTTTCTTGTCGTTCTTATGCGTCGGCCGGCCGGCCCAGACCAGGCCGATCCGCCGCAAGCCTTTCGGCACCAGCCGATCCAGCCGCGCCCCCCATTCCGCCACCAGCTCGGGCTTCGGCGTCAGGTAACTCCCGGTCGAGGGGATATTATCCGGCCGGATCCCGGCCAGCCGCGGCAGCCCGGACAAAGGAATATACGCGTCGTATTCGCCGGTCTGCTCCCAGCGGTTGACGATTTTGGCGAGGCCCGGCAGCTGCCGCAAAATCCCAGTCAGCTCGCCGGAACAGGCCAGCACCGGCGCCGGCGCCCGCGCGCACGCCCAGGGGATCAGCCGGCCGAACTGGATGCAGTCGCCAAAGCCCTGGTCGGCGATCAGAAGCAGCCGGCCGGCGGGCAGGGGGCTGCCGTCCCATTGCGGCTTGTCGGTTTTCGGCAGCATGCCCTCGGCCTGTTTCAGCTTGAAGCGCCATTCATAGCTTTCCCAGCCCTCCGCCATCGCGCCTTTTAGCAGCAGCGCCTCGGCTTTCTCGAAATGCGCCTCGGCGAAATTCGGGTCCAGCGCCAGCGCCTGGTCGGCCACCGCGACCGCCTCATCCAGCTCCAGCCGTTCGTAATGGATCAGCGCCAGGTTGAAATACGCCCGGCTGTCCTGCGGCGAGAGTTCCACCGCCCGCCGCCCGGCGCGCTTGGCGTCTTCCAGCCGGCCGGCGCCGCGATACACCTCGCACATATTGCGCGGGTAAAGCGCCACCTCCGGCGCCAGGGCCATGGATTTCTCCATGCGCTCGATCGCCTGGCCGATCCTTCCCTTGCGATAGGCCACGATGCCTGAAATGTGCAGCACATGCGGGTGCTCCGGCATCGCCGCTAGCACGCGGTTGGCGAGGTCATCCGCCTCATCCAGCTTGCTGGCCTGCTCCAGCGCCGAGATTTCGCCGATCGCGTCGGCCAGCGAGACCCGCCGCTGGCCCGGCTGCAGCGGCGTCTCCTCGGCCTCACCTGCGATCGCGCCACTCATGACGCGCCGCCATAGCCGAGTTCCTCGATCCACGGGTCGAGCAGCGGCCGCACTTCGGCAAAGAGTTTCGGCGCCACCGCTTCGTAGGCCCGGTAGCGATACAGCCCGCGGTCATGGATCGGCTGCCGCGCCACGATATGCGCCGGCAGCCGGCGCTGCGTGGGCAACGGGTTTGCTCTTAACCGCGCCTCGTCCGGCGCCTGGCCGGCATCGGCGCCGATATTGTTCAGCACATGCACCAGCGTCTCGCGCGGATGCACCACCAGCTCCTCGTAGCGGATCGGCAGGTAACGCAAGGTCAGCTGCCCGCGGTAGTGCCGGATCATCGACATAACCAGGTCGTAATGCCGCGCCAGCGCCATCAGCGAGACGCCGCAATTGGCCTCCAGCTTGCGCTCCTGGCTCAGATTGGACAGCAGCACGTCAAGCGGATGGCGCACCACGTGGATGATCGGCGCTTCGGGGAACAAAAGCTTGATCAGCCCGAGATGCCAGGGATTAGCCGCGCTGCGATCAGTGATGAAGCGCATGTTTTCGCCACTCAGGCCGGCCGCCGCGCGCGCGCCCAGGTAGCGGTCGCGTAAGCCCGCCGGCAGGTCCAGCCCTTCGCCCACCAGCGTATCGTCCAGCGCCTCCGGATAGGTTGCGGTGGCGCCCTCCACCTGGTCCACCAGCCGCGCCACAAGCGGCAGCAGTTCCTCGACCGGCGCCAATTCGTCACCGGCGGCGATGCCCGGCACCTGCGCCAGCATCTGCTCCAGCAGCGAGGTGCCGGAACGCGGAAAGCCGAGCAGAAAAACTGGAAGCGGCCCCGCCATGTCCGCCGCGCGGGGCATGTTCAGCACCTTATCGGCGGTGAAATAAGCTTTGTAGCGCGCCGCCTGCTCGGTCAGGGTCGCGGGCTGGTAGCTCTGATTATAACGTTCGCGTTGCAGCTTTTTTGCCAGCGCGTAGGCGGCCAGCGCCTCCGCCGGCCGCTCCAGCAACGCCAAAGCCTGGCCGCGCGCCGCCAGTTCCGCCGGCAGCAGCGCCTCCGCCGGCTCGTCCAGCCGCGCCAGCACTGCCTGCGCCTCGCCATGCTGCAGATCGGTCAGCGCCCGCAGCAACCGGAGCGAGCGGTCCTTCGGCCAGCGCTCCAGCCCGATGTCGAGCATCTTCGCCGCCGCCGCGCCGTCCCCCCGCCCCAGCGCCACCTGCGCGTAGCCGCCCACGCCCCGGCTGTTATCCGGCCGCAGCAGCAAAGCGCGCTCATATACTGAAGCTGCCTCTTCCAGCCGGCCCTGCAACTTCAGGTTCCAGGCGAGGTTCGCCATCACCGTGCCGTCTTCCCGGCCCAGCAGCGCCGCCGCCCGCCGGTAATGCCGCTCGCCCGCCGTCACCCGCGCGGTTTCGGTCAGCACCACGCCCATCACGTGATGCGCGGTCGGGTCGCGCGGCGTCAGCACCAGTGCCCGGCGCGCCGAGGGCTCGGCCTCGGCGTGCCGCCCTTGCGCGATCAGCAACTGCGCCAATTGCAGATTTGCCGCCGCTTCCACCGCGGCGCTCGCCGCCGGCAGCGCCGCCAGCCGCCGCGCCAGCGCCTCAGTGGCCGCCGCCTTGTTCTCGCTTTTGCGAATTTCGAACAGCACCCGCAGCGCCGCCCGCTGGTGGGGCGCGAGATCAAGCAGTTTCAGCGCCAGCGCCTCCGCCTCGCGCGGCTTCTTCTCGTTGAACAGCCTGGTCGCCTCGGCGCCCTGCGCTTCCAGCAGCTCGGCGCTGGCAGGGTCCGGCAGCGCGGTTGGGTCCGCTTCGCAGCAGCGCCGCCGCCGTAATCCGCTGCCGCAGGCGCAAGGCACGGTATCCAGCATCGTTCTTGTTTACCGCCCCCAGACTTCGCCGGTTGTAATATGACGGCATTTAAACCGCCGCACAACGCGCGCCGGCGCGGCTTGACCTGCGGCCGCTCAACGGCAAGATCAAAGTGCGGGAGACCTGTATGCGAGATTTTTCGGAGCTTTCGGAGCGGGAAGTGCTGGCGCTGGCGATCGGCGCGGAGGAAGAAGACGGCCGCATCTATAAGGACGTGGCGGAGCGGATGCGCGAGGATTATCCGGCCACCGCCAACGTGTTCATCGCGATGGCGGAGGAGGAGACGGAGCACCGGCACCGGCTGTTCGACCTGTATCAGGAGAAATTCGGCGAACACATCCCGCTGGTCCGCCGGCAGGATATCCGCGGCTTCAGCAACCACCGCCGCGCCGTCTGGCAGATGCCCAAGCCGGGCATCGACGACGTCCGCAAAATGGCCGAGAGCATGGAAAGCGAAACCCAGCGCTTCTACCGGCTGGCCGCGTCGCGCACCACCGACGCCTCGATCCGCAAGCTGTTGATCGACCTCGCGGAAGCCGAGCAGGTGCATGAGCAGCGCGCCGATGAACTGTCCACGAAGAACCTGACCAGCAAAGCCCGGAAGTCGGAGGACGCCACCGCGCAGCGCCGCTTCATGCTGCAATACGTGCAGCCCGGGCTGGTCGGGCTGATGGACGGTTCGGTCTCCACCCTGGCGCCGATTTTCGCCGCCGCCTTTGCCACCCATCATACGCATGACGCCTTCGTGGTTGGCGCCGCCGCTTCGATCGGCGCGGGTATTTCCATGGGCTTCGCGGAAGCACTGTCCGACGATGGCAGCATCACCGGCCGCGGCAAGCCGATCTTTCGCGGCGCGATCACCGGGCTGATGACAACCATCGGCGGCATTGGTCACACCTTGCCATTCCTGATCCCGGCGCTGCGCCCCGCTTTGGTGGTGGCTTTTGCCGTGGTTATTCTGGAACTGGCGATCATTTCCTGGGTGCGCTGGAAATACATGGACACCTCGCCGGTGCGCGCCACGTTGCAGGTAGCGCTTGGCGGCGCGCTGGTGTTCGGCACTGGCGTGCTGATCGGCGCCGGCTAGTGGATCAGGCAGCGCCGGCGGCCGGGCTGGCCGCCGGACTCAACGCGGGGCTTGCTTTGCCGGTGATCTCGGCGCCGCTGTTCATCGTCTCGGCTCCGGCTCTGGTCATCGCGCAATGCACATCCGGCATCATCGGCGCGTTCCCGTCCCTGAATGCCCGCCCGCAACACATGCTTGACGAATGGCTGACGGAGATCGCGGCGGCGCGCGCCGCCTGGACCGCCACGCATCCGGCCCAGCCCGCCGCACCCTTTGCCGTCAACCTGATCGTGCATCGCTCTAATCAACGCCTTGGCGCCGATCTCGAGCTGTGCGTGCAACACCGCGTGCCGGTCGTGATCACTTCGCTCGGCGCGCGGCCGGAGGTGAACCAGGCGATCCATTCCTATGGCGGCATCGTGCTGCACGACGTTATCAGCAACGAATTTGCCCATAAGGCGATTGAAAAAGGCGCCGACGGGCTGATCGCGGTGGCCGCCGGCGCCGGCGGCCATGCCGGCACCATCTCACCGTTCGCGCTGATGGCGGAAATTCGCGCCTGGTTCGCCGGGCCGGTCGCGCTCTCCGGCGCCATCGCGACCGGCGGCGCCATACTCGCCGCGCAGGCGTGCGGCGCGGACTTCGCCTATATCGGCTCCGCCTTTATCGCCACCGCCGAAGCCAACGCCGCCGCCGCTTACAAACAAGCGGTCGTCGACGCCAGCGCCGCCGACATCATCTATTCCAGCCTGTTCACCGGCGTGCATGGCAACTATTTGCGCGCCAGCATCGCCGCCGCCGGGCTCGACCCGGATAATCTCGCCGCTGGCGATCCCACCCAGATGGACTTCCACGAAGGTGCCACTAAAGCTTGGAAAGACATCTGGGGCGCCGGTCAGGGCATCGGCGCGGTGCGCGCCATCACGCCGGTCGCCGAGCTGGTCGCCCGCCTCGGCCGCGAATACACGGCGGCCAGAGCGCGCCTGGCTCTATAGGAACGCCGCCAGGTCCTCGTTGAATTGTTCGGCCTGCACGAGTGAGATCGCGTGGCTGCCGCCGCTATATACTTTCAGCGTCGCGTTCGGCACCAGCTTCACGGCTTTTTCGGCGGAGATTTTCAGCGGCACGATCTGATCGTCGTCGCCGTGGATGAACAGGGTCGGCACGGTGATCTTCTTCAGGTCCTCGGAAAAATCCACCTGGGAAAACTGCGCGATGCAGTCATAGGTCGGCTTCACGCCCGCCCTCATCGCCTGCGCCCAGAACGAATGCAGCATCGGCTGCGAGCTTTTATGCAGCAGCCGGTTAAAGCCGAAGAACATCGGCGGCATTTCGGTGAAGAAGCCGGCGCGGTCCTTCATCACATTGTCACGCATCTGGTCGAACATGCTTTGCGGCACGCCGTCCGGATTGGTCTCGCTCTGCAGCAGCAGCGGCGGCACGGTGCTCAGCATAACGATTTTGGATAGCTTTTCGCAGCCATGCCGGCTGACATATTTGCAGATTTCGCCGCCCGCCATCGAATGCCCGACCAGGACGACGTTGCTGAGGTTCAGCTGCTCGATCAGCTCGGCGATGTCGTCGCCGAACTGCTCGTTGGTGTTGCCGGACCAGTTTTGGCCGGAGCGGCCGAAACCGCGGCGGTCATGGGCGATGACGCGGTGGCCGCGCTGGCCGAACACCATCATCTGGTTGTCCCACATATCCGAGGAGAGCGGCCAGCCGTGGCTGAACAGGATCGCCGGCCCGGTTCCCCAGTCCTTGTAGAAAATTTCGGTGCCGTCTTTCATTGTCAGCTTCGCCATGTTCGTCTCCTTAAATTGATCGAGACGCATCTGGTGCCGAACCGGCGGTGAAACCACCCAGGCTTGCCAATCCAGGCCGGTTTTGCCATACGGCGCGCGTCGGCTTCGGCCGATAATTCACACGCGGGGTGCCTTTCCTGGTTGCTAACCGGGTCCGGTGTCCATCTTGGGCCTGATCCCGCGGAGGACCAACCGGACTTATAGGAAAGAACAACCATGGCTCTCCCCGACGTTTCCCTGCGCCAGCTGCTTGAGAGCGGCGTGCATTTCGGCCACCACACCCGCCGCTGGAACCCCCGCATGGCGCCGTTCCTGTTCGGCGTGCGTAACCAGGTACATATCATCGACTTGCAACAGACCGCGCCGATGCTCGAGCGCGCGCTGAAAGCCGTGCGCGACGTGACCGCCGCCGGCGGCCGCGTGCTGTTCGTGGGCACCAAGCGCGCCGCCGCCGATTACGTGGCGGAATCCGCGCAGCGTTGCGGCCAGTATTACGTCAACCACCGCTGGCTGGGCGGCATGCTGACCAACTGGAAAACCATCACCGGCAGCATCAAGCGCCTGCGCCAGATGGACGAACTGCTCGCCGGCGAGACCCAGGGCCTGACCAAGAAAGAGGTGCTGAACCTGACGCGCGACAAGGAAAAGCTGGAACGCGCTTTGGGCGGCATCAAGGATATGGGCGGGCTGCCGGACATCCTGTTCATCATCGATACCAACAAGGAGAAGCTCGCGGTCGAGGAAGCCAACAAGCTCGGCATCCCGGTGATCGCGGTGCTGGACTCCAATTCGGACCCGACAGGCGTCACCTACCCGGTGCCCGGCAATGACGACGCGATCCGCGCCATTACTTTGTACTGCGACCTGATCGCCGGCGCGGTGCTGGACGGCATTTCCGCCGAACTCGGCTCCTCCGGCGCCGATCTGGGCGCGGCGGCAGAGCCGATGATGGAGCCAATTCCGGAACCGGCGGCCGAAGTGACGATGTGAAGTAAGAGCCTCCGCGGCCGGGGCCCAAGGCCCCGGACCCATATGCGTGAGGCTAAATTAATAGGGGCCTAAGGCCCAGCGGGGCGCGGGGCAGAGCCCCGCTTCTTTCTAAAGGAGCAAGTTATGGCTGAAATTTCCGCTGCGATGGTCAAAGACCTGCGCGATACGTCGGGCGCCGGGATGATGGACTGCAAGAAGGCGCTGGTGGAGTCCGGCGGCGACATGCAGGGCGCCATCGACTGGTTGCGCAAGAAGGGCTTGTCGGCGGCGGCGAAGAAGTCGGGGCGGGTGGCGGCCGAAGGGTTAATCGGGATCGCGCTGGCGCCCGGCCGCGCGGCCATGGTGGAGATCAACGCCGAGACGGATTTCGTCGCGCGCAACGAGGCGTTTCAGGCATTCGTTGAAATCGCGGCGAAGGTGGCGTTGGGCACGGGCGAGGATGTGGAGGCGCTGAAGGCGGCGGCGTATCCGGGCACCGGGCGCAGCGTGGCGGACGAGCTGGTGCAGCTGGTCGCGACGGTCGGCGAGAACATGAACATCCGCCGCGTCGCGGTGGTGGAAGCGCCGGGCGGCGTGGCGGCGAGCTATATGCATGGCGCGCTGAGGCCGGGGCTGGGCAAGATCGGCGTGCTGGTCGGGCTGCAGGGTGCGGCGAATGAGGCGATCGAGACGCTGGGCCGGCAGGTCGGCATGCATGTGGCGGCGACGCGGCCGGACGCGTTGAGCGTGACCGAGGTCGATCCGGCGGCGCTGGAGCGCGAGACCAATGTGCTGACCGAGCAGGCGCGCGCCTCCGGCAAGCCGGAGGCCGTGATCGAGAAGATGGTCACCGGCCGGATCAAGAAATATTATGAGGACGTGGTGCTGCTGGAGCAGGTCTGGGTGCATGACGGCGAAAGCAAGGTGAAGGCGGTTATTGAGAAAGCCGGCGCCGGGATCACCCGTTTCGTGCGCTTCCACCTGGGAGAGGGCATCGAGAAGGAGTCGTCTGATTTCGCCGCCGAGGTTGCCGCTGCCGCCGGCGTGAAGGAGCCCGCCGGCGACGGCGTGAAAGAGCCGACAACCTAAGCTTTGCGAAGCTATTGTAGGGCAGTGTTGAGACGGTTACTTTGCGCCGCCGTTACATAGGATCTTCATGACACCAAGTCCGCAATACAAGCGCGTGTTGTTGAAGGTTTCGGGCGAGGCGCTGATGGGCAAGCGCGAGTACGGGCTGGATAACGAGACCGTGCTGGCGATCGCCAACGACGTGACGAGCGTGATCGCGATGGGCGTGCAGGTGTCGCTGGTGATCGGCGGCGGCAACATCTTCCGCGGCATCGCCGGCGCCGCCGCGGGGATGGACCGGGCCCAGGCGGATTCGATGGGGATGCTGGCGACCGTGATGAATGCGCTCGGCATGCAGTCCGCGCTGGAACGCTGCGGCGTCGCGACGCGGGTGCAGTCGGCGATCCCGATGTCCTCGATCTGCGAGCCGTATATCCGCCGGCGGGCGGAGCGGCATATGGAAAAGGGCAGGGTGGTGATTTTCGCCGCCGGCACCGGCAATCCGTTTTTTACCACGGACACCGCCGCCGCTTTGCGCGCCGCCGAGATGAATTGCGACGCGCTCTTGAAAGGCACGCAAGTGGACGGCGTGTATTCCGCCGATCCGCGCAAGGTGGTCAGTGCCGAGCGCTACCAGGAGCTGACCTATCTGGACGTGCTGGCGCGCGACCTGAACGTGATGGACGCCGCCGCGATCAGCCTGGCGCGCGAGAATAATCTGCCGATCATCGTTTTCAACATCCACGCTCCTGGGGCCTTTGCCGCCGTGATGCGCGGCGAGGGGCTGTTCACCCGCATCGTGGAGCCTCCCCGCCTTGATGAATTAGGACAAGCCCATGCCCACCGATCTTAGCGCGCTGAAAACCGATCTGACCCGCCGCATGGAGGGCGCGCTGGAAACGTTGCGGCGCGAGTTCGGCGGCCTGCGCACCGGCCGCGCCAGCCCGGCGTTGCTCGACCCGGTGAAAGTGGAGGCGTACGGCCAGATGATGCCGCTGAACCAGGTGGCGACGGTGGCGGTGCCGGAAAGCCGGATGCTGACCGTGCAGGTCTGGGACCGGTCCATGGTCAATGCCACGGTGGCGGCGATTCGCGATTGCGGCCTCGGCCTGAACCCGCAGCCGGACGGCCAGGTGATCCGCGTGCCGTTGCCGATGCTGACCGAGGAGCGCCGCAACGAGCTGGCGAAGACCGCCGGCAAATATGCCGAGGGCGCGCGCGTCGCGGTGCGCGGCGTGCGCCGCGACGGCATGGAACAGATCAAGACGCTGCAGAAGAAGCACGAGATCAGCGAAGATGACGAGCGCAACTGGTCCGACGAGGTGCAGAAGCTGACCGACGGCTTCATCAAGCGGCTCGATGAAAGCCTGGCTGAAAAAGAAAAGGACATCAGGCAGGTTTGAGGCCGCGCGAAAACCGAACGGGCTTGATCGCGGATGGCACACCGGCCCACACTGTCGCCTCACGCCGATGCACCATTAGAACACGCCGCGCCGATGGAAGGGATTTCATCCAGCACCATACCCCGCCACGTTGCGATCATCATGGATGGCAACGGCCGCTGGGCGTCTGCGCGTGGCTTGCCGCGCGCCGCAGGGCACCGCGAAGGCTCGCGCGCGGTGCGGCGCACGATCCGCGCGGCGATCTATCACGGCGTGGAGTGGCTTACGCTGTTCGCCTTCTCCTCGGAAAACTGGCAGCGCCCGGAAGCGGAAATTACCGACCTTACCGGCCTGTTGCGGCATTACCTGCGCAACGAGGTGAATGAGTTGCATGAGAACGGCGTGCGACTGCGCGTGATCGGCGAGCGTGGCCGGTTCGGCGCCGCAATCGCGGCGGAATTGGCGGCGGCCGAGCAGCGCACTTTGGGCAATAACCGGCTGAATCTCGTGATCGCGCTGTCCTACGGCGCCCGCGACGAAATCGTGCTGGCGGCGCGTCGCGCGATCGCCAGCGGCATGGCGCCGGAGGACCTGACAGAGACTACCTTCGCCGGCATGTTGACGACGCAGGGGTTCCCGGATCCTGATTTGCTGATCCGCACCAGCGGTGAGCAGCGCCTATCCAATTTCCTGCTCTGGCAGGCGGCTTATGCCGAATTGTTGTTCACCGATGTGCTGTGGCCGGATTTTGGGCCGGACGAGTTCGGCCGGGCCGTGCGGGAATATGCGACCAGGGAGCGGCGTTTTGGCGCACGCCCAGGTTAAACCTCTGGCCGCGCCGGCGATCGCGGGGCGCTGGTCTGACCTCGGGCTGCGGCTCGCTTCCGCGGCGGTGCTGGCGCCTGTGGCTTTGCTGGCACTTTGGCTTGGCGGCCTGGTCTGGGCCGCGGCGGTCGCGTTGGCGCTGGCGGCGCTTGGCGTGGAGTGGGGGATGTTGACCGGCGCCGGTATTCTGCTCCTGCCGGCGGCGCTGGTGCTGGCCCTGGCGGCGGCGCTGGCGGGCGGCTGGTGGTTGGGCCTCGCGGTTCTGGCGGCGGCAATGGTGCTGGTCGGCTTCCGGTCCGGCGGGCTGGCGGCCATCGGCTTGCCTTATGCAGGCATCGGCGGCCTGGCTATTGTGTGGTTGCGGCTTACGCCGGCGGCCGGGCTGCGCGACACCGTTTTCCTGGTGGCGGTGATCTGGGCGACCGATACCGGCGCCTATCTCGCCGGCCGTGTGCTGGGCGGGCGCAAGCTGGCGCCGCTGATTTCGCCCGGCAAGACCTGGAGCGGCGCGTTCGGTGGACTGGTGGCGGCGGCCGCGGCGGGGTGTGTGTTGGCCGGCGGCAACGGCCACGCGCTGCCGGCGGCGCTGGCATTAAGCGTTGCGGCGCAAGGCGGCGATCTGCTGGAAAGCGCGATCAAGCGTAAATTCGGCGTGAAGGATTCCGGCCGCACGATCCCCGGCCATGGCGGATTGTTCGACCGGGTGGACGGGTTTTTGATTGCTGGGCCGCTGGCTGCCATGCTGGCACTCGGTGTGCAGGGGGGCTTGCCGTTATGGCGTTGAAGACGATCTCCGTCCTTGGATGCACTGGCAGCGTCGGCACGCAAACCCTTGATCTTATAGCGGAATATCCTGAACTTTATCGTTGCGTCGCACTGGTTGGCGGCCGCAACGTCGGCTTGCTGGCGGAACAGGCGCTGCGCTTCCGCCCCGAGATCACGGTGATCGCCGAAGACGCGCTGCTGGCCGAACTGCGGGCGGCGCTGGCCGGAGCCGACCTCGCCTGCGGTGCCGGCCGGGCGGCGGTGCTGGAGGCTGCGGCGCGGCCGGTGGACTGGACGATGTCCGCGATCACCGGCATCGCCGGGCTGGAGCCGACGCTGGCGGCGGTGCGGCACGGCGGCACCATCGCCTTTGCCAACAAGGAAGCGCTGGTCTCCGCCGGCGATGTTTTTCTTCGCGCGGTGGCGGCGGCGGGCGCGACCTTGCTGCCGGTGGACTCGGAGCATAACGCGGTGCTGCAAGCGATGGCGGATGGCAACGCGAAGCACATTGACAAGATCGTGCTGACCGCCTCCGGCGGCCCGTTCCGCAACCACCGGCTGGAGGAGATGCGGACCATCACGCCGGAAGCGGCGTTGAAACATCCGGTCTGGAGCATGGGCGCGAAAATCTCCATCGACAGCGCGACCATGATGAACAAAGGCCTGGAAGTGATTGAGGCTGCAAGACTATTCTCTCTGGAATCTTCGCGCATCGAGGTGCTGGTGCATCCGCAATCGGTGATCCACGGCATGGTCTGCTATTGCGACGGCAGCGTGCTGGCGCAGCTCGGCAGCCCGGACATGCGCATCCCGATCGCCCATACTTTGGCCTGGCCGGCGCGGCTGGCGACCACGGCGCCGAGGCTGGACCTCGTGGCCTTATCGCGGCTGGAGTTTTCAGCGCCCGACGAAGCGCGGTTTCCGGCGTTGCGGCTGGCGCGCGAGGCGTTGCTGGCCGGCGCCGGCGCGCCGACGGTGCTGAGCGCCGCCAACGAGATCGCGGTCGCCGCCTTTCTGGCCCGGCAGATCGGTTTTCTGGACATCGCCCGCATCGTGGAGGCGGTGCTTGAGCAATTTGGCGCGCCGGCGCTGCCCGATCTCGACGCCGTGCGCGAGACCGATGCGCGGGCGCGCGCCGCCGCCAGCTGCCTCACCGCCGCGAAGGCTGCCTGAGATGATCGAGACGATTCGCTCCATTCTGGCTTATGTGCTGGTACTCGGCGTGCTGGTGTTTTTTCATGAGCTTGGCCATTTCAGCATGGCGCGGGCGCGCGGCGTGGTGGTGGAGGTGTTTTCCATCGGCTTCGGCCCGACGCTGCTTTCGCGCCGCGCCAGATCGGGCACCGTCTGGAAACTCTCGGCGCTGCCACTCGGCGGCTATGTGAAGATGCAGGGTTGGGGTGCGGATCCGAACGACTCGGAGGTTGCGGCCACGCCCGGCTCTTTCTCGGCTGCCTCGCTTGGCTCGAAAGCGATGATCATCGCCGCGGGTCCGCTCGCCAATCTGGTGCTCGCTTTCGTGCTGTTCCTCGGCCTGTTCGCCTGGCATGGCCAGACATTGGTGGCGCCGGTGCTGAGCCAAGTGCAGGCCGGCGCGCCGGCGGCGCAGGCCGGGCTGCACGCCGGTGACCGGATTTTGAGCATCGGCGGCCGGACGATCGGCGATTTTGAGGATCTGCAGCGCGTGATCATGCCGCGGCCGTCCGCCATGCTGCCGGTGCGCTACCAGCGCGCGGGCGCGACCTTGCAGACCATGCTGCATGTCGGCAGCCGCGCCGAGCTGGGTCAGACGGTCGGCTTCCTTGGCGTCGAGGGTGATGAAACCGTCACGAAACATCTCGGTCCCGTTGGTGCAGCCGGCGCGGCGGCCGCCGAGACATGGGACGTGACGCGCGCCACCGCCAACGGCATCTGGAACCTGATCGTGCACCAGAAGGGCCTGCGCCAGCTCAGCGGCACTATCGGCATTGCCCGCCTGTCCGGCCAGGTTGCGGCATTGGGGGTCGCCAGCCTGGTGTCGTTCATGGCGATGGTGTCGATCAATCTCGGCCTGATCAACTTGGTGCCGATCCCGATTCTGGATGGCGGCCACTTGCTGTTCTATGCCGGCGAGGCGGTCTATGGCCGGCCGATCCCGCGCCGCGCGCAAGAGGCGGGCTTGCGCTTCGGCTTCGCGGTTCTGCTCAGCCTGTTCGTGTTCACAACCGTCAACGACCTGACCCGCCTCGGCGCGCTCAGTTGGGTCGTCAACCAGTTTTAGTCGGTCCGCCACCGCCGCAAGCGGCTTACTGCCACGGACGACTGGCAACTGGCGACTGACTAGCGGTGTATTGCTTGGCCGCGCCCAGCGTGCCAAACGGCGCGGGGACGGGTTGATTCTGAAGGCCGGGCGGACGCGCTTTCGTATAACCGAAACGGGAGGTTGTTCATTGCTCAGCGCGCGCGCGGCCCTCTTGGCGTCTGTCTGCCTCCTGCCGGTCATGGTGCCTGGTCCGGCCGGTTTCGCAGCGGCCCATACGGCGGGCAACCCCAGCGGCGCCGGCCCGAACCTGTCCGGGGGCACGATCGCCGCGATCGCGGTTAGCGGCAACCAGCGGATCGAGACCGGCACGATCGAAAGCTACATGGTGGTGCAGCCGGGCGACCCGTTCGACCCCGACCGCATCAATGACAGCGTGAAGACGCTTTACGCGACCGGACTGTTCAAAGACGTCTCCATCACCCGCGCCGGCGACACGCTGAACGTCGCCGTGGTGGAGAATCCGACGGTCGCGCAGGTGCTGTTTTCCGGCAACAAGGTGCTCACGGACAAGGACGCGCAGGCCGGGATCAGTCTGAAGCCGCGCGCGGTGTTCACGACCGCGGCGGCCGAGGCGGACCGGCAGGCGTTGCTCAACCTGTACGCCAAAAAGGGCTACTACACGGCCACGGTGACCCCCGCCATCATCAAGCTTCCCGATAACCGGGTGAACGTGGTGTTCCAGTGCACCGAGGGCGGCCAGACGCTGATCAGCCGCATCACCTTCATCGGCAACGCGCATTTCTCGCAGAGCACGCTGCGCGACGTCGTCTCCTCCCGGCAGGACGCGTGGTTCCGGTTCCTCTCCAGCAGCACGTCCTACAACCCGGACCGGGTGGAGTACGATGAATACCTGCTGCGGCAGTTCTATCTGCACAAAGGCTATGCCGATTTTGCGATCAACAGCGCCAATGCTGAGCTGTCGCCGGACCGCAAGTCCTTCTACCTGACATATAATCTTTACGAAGGCCCGCGCTACAAGGTGAGCAGCCTGAAGGTCGTCTCCGGTATCCGCACGCTGAACGACCGCGCTCTGGCCGGGCTGGTGCCGCTTTCGGCCGGCGACTGGTTTGATGGCGACGCGCTCGCCGAAGGCGTCACCGCGCTGTCCACCCGCGCGCAGAACCTCGGCTATGCCTTTGCGCAGGTCAATCCGCAGGTACAGACCAACCCGGCGGCGCATACGCTTACGGTCGAGCTGGATGTGATCAACGGCCCGCGCGTTTACATCCAGCGGATCGACATCACCGGCAACACCCGTACCGAAGACAAGGTGATCCGCCGCGAGCTGACGGTGGCGGAGGGCGACGCCTACAACCAGAGCAAGATCGACACTTCGACCACGAACCTGAAGAATCTCGGCTACTTCAAGGACCAGAAGATCACCAGCTCGACCGGCTCGACGCCGCAGCAGGTGATCCTGAACACCGCGGTGACCGAACAGGCGACCGGGCAGTTTTCGCTCGGCGGCGGCTACTCCACCAGCCTCGGCGCGCTGGTCAATGCTGGGCTTTCGCAGAACAATTTTCTGGGCACCGGCGTCAATACCAGCATCAACGCGCTGCTGGCGCAGCGCGGCACGCAGATCAATCTCGGCATCACCGACCCGTATTTTCTCGACCGCAACCTGATCGCCGGCGCTGATCTGTTCCGCACGGTGACCGACAGCTACACTGCCGCCGCTTCGGATTACTCCTATTCGGAAAGCGATATCGGCGGCGACGTGCGGCTTGGCTACCGATTTAATAGCCATGTCCGGCAGTCCTTCACCTACACGCTCAGCCAGCGCGATCTGTATGACGTCGCGACCGGGGCGAGTATTTACATCACCGACGAAGCCGGCGTCTCGACGCTCTCGCAGATCAGCCAGACGCTGACCTTCGACTATGTCGACGACGATCTCTCACCGACCTCCGGCCCGGAGGCCGATCTGACGGTGGATTTTGCCGGCGCCGGCGGCAGCGCCAAATACGTTCGCATCAGCCCGGATTTTTCATATTACGTGCCGCTCGAACATGTCTTCGGCAACAAGGCCTGGGTGTTGAAGTTCTCGGCCGCCGGCGGCGATCTGATCCCGATCCTGGGCTACCAGGACCGCATCATCGACCGCTTCTTTCTGGGCGGCGACTCATTGCGCGGCTTCGCCGATGGCGGCGTTGGTCCGCACGACAAGACCACCGGCGACAGCCTTGGCGGCCGGCTGCTCTGGACGCAATCCACCGAGATGCATTTCCCGCTGCCGGTCTCGCCCGATCTCGGCATCAGCGGTTTCGCCTTTGTCGATGTCGGCAGTTTGAGCCAGGCGCGCGAAGTAGATAACAACCCGATCGTGGACAGTTCCGCGCCGCGCGTGGGCACCGGCGTCGGCGTCTCCTGGAACACGCCGTTCGGCCTGATCAACCTGTCGCTCGCGGAGCCGATCGTGAAGCAGAAGGACGATCAGATCCAGCAATTCCGCGTCTCCTTTGGTACGAGGTTCTAAGTGATGTCTTTGCGTCAATCCGTTGCAGCCGCGCTGGGGCTGAGCATGAGCGTGGCCCTGTGCTTTGGCGCCACCGCGCCGGCCTTCGCGCAGTCCTCTCCCGGCTATTTCATGCCGCCGAGCGCGCCCGCTTCGGGCGCTGGCCCCGGCCCCGCGCGGGCGCCGGTGCATCGCGCGCCCCGTCCCGTCGTCGCGGCGCCGCCACCGGTATCTGACGCCGCGGGGCCGAACGCTGCGCCGGACGCCTCCCAAGATGGGCAGGGTCAGCAACAGACACAGGCGAGCCTGCCGGCTGTCCCGCAACTCCCGCCCTTGCCGAAGGTGGCGCCGCCGCCCGTCGCCGTCATCGGCGTGTTGAGCGTGCCCGAGGTCATGCAAAAATCGACCGCGGCGCAGGGTGTGCAGGAGATCATCCGGAGCCGCCAGGCAGCGCTCGGCGGCGACGCGCGGACCGCGCGCACGCGTATACAGGACGAACAGGCGCGGATCGTCGCGCAACGAGGCAAGCTCACCGACGCGCAGCTCGAATCCAAGGAAAAAGCCCTGCAGGATGAAATCGCCACCACCCAGGCCTCGTTCCAGTTGCGCAACCAGGCGATCCAGAATTCCGGCCAGGCGGCACTCGGGCAGATCGAGGCAGAGCTGATCGCCGTGATCCGCCAGGTCGCGCAGGCGCATGGCATGAACCTGGTGCTGCATCGTGAACAGGTGGCGCTGAATGTCGATCAGTTCGACATCACCGGCGATGTCGTCGCGCAGCTTAACGTGCTGCTGCCGAGCGTGCCGGTGCCGCCCAGTGTGGTGACGCCGGGCATGCATGTGGACACGCAGGACCAGGCGGATGACGGCGGCCAGTAAATCATGCCCGCCCACGCGCCGCGCATGCCCGGGTGCTGATGACCAGGCCGGGTGATCCACGTTTCTTCCGGCGCGCCGGACCTTTTACGCTGGGCGAGATCGCCCGCCTCTGCGACGCGGCCACGGCGGCGGCTGACAGGCTGTTTACCGGCGTGGCCCCCCTGCAAAGCGCTGGACCGGACGAAATAAGCTTTCTCGATAACCGGCGCTATGCCGGCCTGCTGGCGGAAACGCGCGCGGGCGCGGTGATCCTGCATCCGGATTTCGCCAGCCGGATGCCGGTGGGCACCGAGCCTATCGTGACCGGCGAGCCCTATGTCGGCTGGGCGAAGGTCGCGGCGCTGTTTCACCCCGCCCCATCGGCGGTGCCGGGCGCGCATCCGGCGGCGGAGATCGACGCCACCGCCAGCGTCGCGCCGAGTGCGGAGATCGGCGCGGGTGCGGTGGTTGGCGCCGGTGCCGAGATCGGCGCGGGCGCGGTGATCGGCGCGCTGGCGGTGATCGGGCCGGGCGTGGTGATCGGCCCCGGCTGCCGCATCGGCTCGCACGTCACCATCTCGCACGCTTTGCTGGGCGCCGGTTGCGTGATCTATCCGGGAGCGCGCATCGGCCAAGATGGCTTCGGCTTCGCGATCAGCAAGGCCGGCTTCACCCCGGTGCCGCAGCTCGGCCGGGTGGTGCTCGGCAATGGCGTGGAGGTCGGCGCCAACACCACGATCGATCGCGGCTCGGCACAGGACACCGTGATCGGCGACGGCGTTCATATCGACAATCTGGTGCAGATTGGGCACAATGTCAGCATCGGCCGGGCTTCGGTCATCGTGGCGCAGGCCGGCGTTTCCGGCTCGACGGCGATCGGCGCGCAGGTGATGATCGCGGCGCAGGCCGGGCTGACCGGCCATCTGACGATCGGCGCGGGTGCCCGGATCGGCGCGCAGTCCGGGGTGATGGCCGATGTGGCCCCGGGGCAGGAAGTTCTGGGCGCGCCGGCGCAACCGGCGAAAGCCTTCTTCCGGGAGGTGGTGACACTTCGTAAGCTTGCCGCGCGCCGCGCCGACAAACGCAACCCCGAGCAAGAATCCAAACCGCCATGAATGACGCTTCACCTTCCAATGACCTGACCGAAAACCCGGCGCTGCCGCCGATCGACCGCGCGCTGATCGACGTCAAAGAGATCCTGGGCATGTTGCCGCATCGCTACCCGATGCTGATGGTCGACCGGCTGATCGACGTGCGGCATGACCATTCCGCGACGGGCATTAAAAACGTCTCCTTCAACGAAGAGTTCTTCCAGGGGCATTTTCCCGGCCATCCCGTAATGCCGGGCGTGCTGATCATCGAGAGCATGGCGCAGACCGCGGCGGCGCTGGTGATCGGCACGCTCGGCCTCGCCGGCTCCAATCCGCTTGTATATTTCATGTCGGTCGACTCCGCGAAGTTTCGCAAGCCGGTGGTTCCTGGCGACCAGCTGCAGATTCACGTGATCAAGGAGCGCAAACGCGGCAACGTTTGGCGCTTCGGCGCGACCGCCCGAGTCGGCGGCGCCATCGTCGCGGAAGGGCGGCTGACCGCGATGATCATCAACAACATAAAGTCGCTGGATGCCTAATTCGGTTGCATTTTCAGAGGCTTGGTCAGCAATAAATAGACATAATGTTTGACTGGCGAGACAAACGGCCAGCGCCTAGAGGAAATTCCTATGCCCGGTGAACAACGCATGACGAGTCTGCGCGACATGATCCACCCGACCGCGGTGATTGAGCGGGGCGCGGCGATCGGCGCGGGCGTGAAGGTCGGGCCGTTCTGTACGGTCGGCCGAGACGTGGTGCTTGAGGATGGCGTCGAGCTGGTCAGCCACGTCGCTGTTGATGGCCGCACGCGCGTCGGCGCCGGCGCCAGGCTGTTCCCGTTCTGCACGGTGGGGCTGGCGCCGCAGGACCTGAAATACAAAGGCGAGGACACCGCGACCGAGATCGGCCCGCGCACCGTGATCCGCGAGCATTGCTCGATCCATCGCGGCACCGTCACCGGCGCCGGCGTGACGCGCATCGGTGCCGATTGCCTGCTGATGGCAGTGGTGCATGTCGCGCATGACTGCGTGATCGGCGACGGCGTGATCATGTCCAACAACGTCGTGCTCGGCGGTCATGTCGAGATCGGCGAACGCGCGGTGATCGGCGGCGCCGCGGCGGTGCTGCAATTCGTCCGCATCGGCGCCGGCGCGATGGTCGGCGGCGTCACCGGCGTCGGCGCCGACGTGATCCCTTATGCCTTCGTGTTCGGCCCGCGCGCGCGCCTGACCGGGCTCAACATGGTCGGCCTGCGCCGGCGCGGTCTGGACAAGGCGCGGCTGCACCGCATCCGCGCCGCGTACAAGTTTTTGTTCGGCGGCCCGGGCGTGTTCGCGGATCGGGTGGGCGCGACGCAAGACGAGTATGGCGACGACCCATGCATCGCGGAAATTCTGGCGTTCATCGCCGCACCCAGCCGGCACGGCCTGATCACCACCATGGCCCGCGCCAACGGGGATGATGACTGATCCGCGTGATGGCAGCCCGTCGGTAGCCCCATGTCCCCCTTGATCGGCGGGTTGCTGGCGCTGCAGTTGTTTCAGGTGCTGTTTCTGGGGCTGCACGACTGGGTCCCGCTTGGCAGCTTCAACGATGTGAGAGCGGTGCAGGCAGCCGACCCGCGCGCCAAATTGATCCGCGTGACGCTGATCAGCACGCTGCCTTACGCCTTCGGCCTTGCCGCCAGCCTCCGCTGCGCCTCGGGCTTTCCTGGCTGGCTGATCTGGTGGCTGTGGATCACCTACGCGCTGCTGTTCCTGGGTCAGCTGCGCGCCTGGTGGCTGCCTTATCTGGTCACGCCGGACCCGGCGCGGGCGGCGCGCTACCGGACGATGTTCGGCCAAACTCACGGCTTTCTACCGGAACGAAACGGCATTACCCCGAACACGCTGCACATCGTTCTGCACATCGCCACGATGGCAACCCTGATCCTGCTGGCGCTTCTGCCATAAGAAGCGGCAGCTTGACCCCGCCGCGCGAACCGGTTCAACGGGTCCATGGACCATTTCGAGACGATCATCCACGTCCCTGACCAGGCGGCGCCGGCAACGCTGGGCATTATCGCCGGCGGCGGCGTACTGCCGGGGCGGGTGGCGGCGGCGGCGCGGGCGAGCGGACGGGAGGTTTTCATCGCCGCGATCGAGGGCTTCGCCGATCCGGCGCTGATCGAAGGCTATCCGCAGCAATTCTTCCGGCTCGGCGCGATCGGCGGAATTCGCGCCGGGCTGAAAGCCGCCGGCTGCGTTGACGTCGTGATGATCGGGCCGGTGAAACGGCCCTCGCTCCTGGCGCTGCGCCCGGACGCGGAAGGTGCGAAGTACCTTGCCAAGATCGGCCGCGCCGCCTTCGCGGGGGATGACGGGCTGCTCGCCGCGGTGGTGCGCGTGCTGAATGAGGACGGCTTCCGCGTGCTCGGCGCGCATGACATCTGCGACGACATTCTGGGGCCGGCCGGACCGCTCGGCGCCGCGCGTCCCAGCGCCGCCGCTCTGGCCGATGTCGAACGCGGCGTCGCAGTGCTGAAAACGCTGGGCGCCGCCGATATCGGCCAGGCCTGCGTGGTGCAGCAGGGCATCGTGCTGGCGGTGGAAGCGGTGGAGGGCACCGACGCCATGCTGAGCCGCGTGCCGGCCGTGACGCGGCCGGGGCCGGGCGGCGTGCTGGTGAAACTCGCCAAGCCGGGGCAGGAGCGCCGCGCCGACCTGCCGACCATTGGTGTGACCACCATCGCGCGGGCGCTGGAGGCCGGCCTGCAAGGTGTGGCATTCGAAGCCGGCGGCACCATTTTGACCGACAGGACGGCGATGATCGCCGCGGCGGACGCGGCGGGGATCTTTCTCCTCGGCGTTCGCCCTGAACAGGAGTGACGATGAGCGATTTCACCTATCTGCACACCATGCTGCGCGTCAAAAACCTGGATGCCAGCGTCGGTTTCTACACGGGGTTGCTCGGCATGAAGGAGCTGCGCCGCAACGAGGTTCCGGGCGGCAAATACACGCTAGCCTTTGTCGGCTATGGCGGCGAGCGCGACCATACCGTGCTGGAGCTGACTTATAATTGGGGCCAGGATGACGGCTACGAGTTGGGCAGCGCTTTCGGCCATCTAGCGCTCGGCGTGCCGGACATCTACGCGACGTGTGAACGGCTGCGCGCGGCGGGCGCGAAAATCGCGCGCGAGCCGGGGCCGGTGCAGCACGGCACCACGGTCATCGCGTTCATCGAAGACCCGGACGGCTACAAGATCGAGCTGATCGAGCGCAAGCCGCACTGATGCCAAGCCTGGCCGCGTACGGAGGCAAGGCGCTCAAGCTTGGCTTCAGCGCCGCCGACCGGCTGGCTCCAAAGGCACTACGGACGTTGGATGCGGACCGGCTGATCCGCGCCGCCGGCGTTCGCCCCAGCCCGGCCGCGGAAGATGGCCTGCGCCAATTGCTGGCGGCGCTGGCGGCGGAGTCAGAGCTGTCCGTTGGCGGCCGTTTGATGATCCGCTGGGACATGATCCGGCTGTTGCGCAACGCCGCGCTGATCGAAGCGGCGCACGCGGCCGACCCGGCGCTCGGCCATGCCGAAATTGCCGCGCCGGTGTTCATCCTCGGCCTGCCGCGCAGCGGCACCACGTTCCTGCACACGCTGCTGGCGGAAGACCCGGATAATCTGGTGCCGCGCAACTGGCAGACCATCGACCCCCGGCCGCGCCCGCGCCATTTCAACCCGGCGAAAGATCGCGCCGTCCGCAAGGTGGACCGGCAGCTGCGGATCTTCGCCGGCATGGCGCCCGGCTTTGCGGAGGCGCATCCCATCACCGCCGATAGCCCTCAGGAATGCAGCGAGATCACCGCGCATGTGTTCCAGAGCTTCCGCTTCGACACCACCTTCCGTGTGCCGAGCTACCTCGCCTGGCTCGACCGTCACGGCGACCTTGAAGGGTTCAGATTTCACAAGCGCTTCCTGCAGGTTCTGCAGCAGGGTGTGGGCGGCCGCTGGTTTCTGAAATGCCCGGACCACACGTTTTCGCTCGAGGCCATTTTGCGAGTCTATCCTGATGCCCGCTTCGTGATCGTTCATCGCGATCCGGTGGATGTATTCGCCTCGGTCGCGCATCTGACCGAAGTGCTGCGCCGGCCGTTCCTGAACAACGTCGATCCGGCGGAAGTCGGCGCGCAGGTCAGCCAGCGCTGGATCGAGGGCGCGGAACGGCTGATCGCGTTCGACCAGCGTTCGGATATCGCGCCCGAGCGCAAGCTGCACATCCATTATGACGACCTCACGGCGGCGCCGCTTGCCGCGGTGGCGCGCATTTACGCCCAGTTCGGCCTGCGGCTGACGCCGGCGGCCGCCGCCGCGATCGGCCGGCAACTTGCCGCCCGGCCCGACGGCGGTTACGCCCGGCACGCGCCGTATTCGGCGCAGCGTTTCGCGATCGACCCGGCGGTACTGCAGCACCGCTTCGCGGGCTATGTCAGCCGCTACTGCCGCGCCGGTATCTGAGTACACCGCGCACCGCCTCGACCAGCACCGGCGCCGTCACGTCCAGGCAGTAATGCTGCTCCACCCGCCGGCGCGAGGCAGCGCCGAGGGCAGCGCGCAGCGCCGGCTCGTCGCGCAGCCGCCGGAGCGCGGTTAGCCACTCGCTGTCGCTGGCGGCGAGGAAGCCGGTTTGCCCATCCAGAACGATCTGCCGGTTGGCGCCGATCGGGCTCGCCACCGTGGGCCGCCCCATCGCCATGTATTGGATCAGCTTATAGCCGGATTTGCCGCGCGCCCAGTCATCATCGGGCAGCGGCATGATGCCGGCGTGGCAGCTTCCGATCAGCGCGGCTTCGGTCCGCTCGTCCCAGGGCAGATGCTCGCAAGGCACGCCCGGAATGTCGGCGTCCGGCGCGCCGACGATTAGCAGTTTTAGCGGCGCCTCGGCGGCAAGCTGGCGCAACGGCGCCGCGATGCCGTCGAGATAGGCCGCGGTCAGCGGGGTACCGATCCAGCCGATGGTGAAGGCGCCGTCCGGCGGGGGTACCGCGGGATAATGCGCGAGGTCAACGACGGTGGGCAGCAGCAATAGCTCGCCGGCGCCCTGCGCGGCGGCCCAGTCATACAGCACCTGGTTGGCGACCACGGTCAGCGCCGCGCCGCGCAGCAATTTCGCAAATTTCTGCCCGAGCAGAAAACGCACCGTCGCCGCGCCGCGTTCGTAGCGCAACGACCAGGCGTCGTCGAAATCCAGGATGTACGGCGTGCCGCCGATCGCCTGACGCTCCAGCCAGTACGGCAGCCAGGGCAGGTACTCCTTCTCGATCCACAGCACGTCGTTGCCGCGCGCCGCCGCCGGCGCGCCCAGCGCCCTCAAATAAGCGCCGAGCACCGGGGCAAACCGGCGGCCGCCGCGGTAAAGCGCTTCGACATAACGGTTTGACAGAAACGCCCGCTCGGACGTCGCGATTCCGGCCCGCTCCAGCCAGGGCCGGTATTGCGCCAGGCGCAGCCGGCTGGAGGCGCCGAGCGCGCCGTACCGCATCGCGCAGAGCAGGCGGCCGCCGCCGCCCTCCGCCCCGGCCGCCACGGCCTGCCGGCGCGAAGCGGGAGCGGCGGGGACAGGACCGGCATCTGCCAGTTTGCGTGGTACGGTATAAGACGGCGACATCGGCGTTGGTTAATCACCTAAAGAGCCCCGTTCTGCTACACGAAACCGGGGTGCCGCGCCAAATCATTTGCTGTCAGACCGGGGGGCCGGCAGGCGCCGCCGCCAGTTCGCGAAACACGCCGGCGAACCGCAAGGCGATCAGACCGCTGAGCGAGGCGACGCTGAGCAGGTTAAGCTCCGCGAGCTTGGCTAGAGCCGGCGCGCCAAAATGCAGGATCGGCGCGCCGTAAATCCGCCCCGGCAGCCAGAATGGCAGGATCGCGGCGCCGATCAGCAGCCATCTCGGCGCAAGCTCGGCGCGGCGGAACAACAAAGCGGTGAGCAGAATGCAGGGGATGAAAAACAGCTTGATGCCGGCGTTCGGGCCGAACAGCTTCACGCAGTACAGCGTGTTCAAAATGCCGAACACCGGCAGCGCAATCCGCCCGGCGCCGGCGTGGCGGCGCGCGATCCACGGCACCGCGTAGAAAAACGGGCTGGCCAGCATGGTGAGCAGCGAACCCAGCCCCGCCCGCCCGAGCAGCGCGATAACGTAGGCCGGATAGAACGGTCCATTCCAGGCCAGCACCAGCGCCACCAGATTGATCGCCCGCGTCGCCGGGTCGGGATGCGCGCCATAGGCGGCCTGCTGCCGAAAAAATTTCCTCAAGCGGGGCGGAGCCGGTAGTGGCTGATCTCCCAGGCCTCGCCGAAATCATTGCCAAACAGGCCGGCCGTCGCCAGAAAAAACAGCCGCCACCGGCGTTGCCAGAGCCGCGCTTTCGCGCCGTAGACCTGGCCCAGGATCGCCGCGATCGGCGCCGCGTTGGCGTCGTAATTGCGCAGCCAGTCATCGGCGGTGCGGCGGTAATGGTCGCCGTTCCAGCGCCATTCTTGCTCGACCGCGAACGGCACCGCGAGCTGGCGGATCAGTCCGTGGCTCGGCATGATGCCGCCGGTGAAGAAATGCTGGGCGATCCAATCGGATTTGTCGGCCGTGTCGAACCGATACGGCACCCCGCGATGGCTGAACACATGCATGAACAGCCGGCCTTCGTCCTCCAGCCAGCCGCGCGCCCGCGTCAGCGCGGCTGTCCAGTTCGACAGATGTTCAAACATTTCGACCGAGACGATGCGGTCGAAGCGGCCGGGCGCTTCGAAGTCATTCATATCGGCGGTAACGATCCGCAGATTGCGCAAGCCGCGCGCGGCGATCTGCTGCTCGATATAAGCGCGCTGCGGCGCCGAATTGGACACCGCGACGATTTGCGCGGCGGGATAATGTTCCGCCATCCACAGGCTGAGCGAGCCCCAGCCGCAGCCAAGTTCCAGGATGCGCTGGCCATCGGCGAGGCCGGCATGTTCGGCGGTGACGGCGAGCGAACGCTCCTCCGCCTCGGCCAGCGTGGCGCCGGCGTGCTCGTACAGACAGCAGGAGTATTTGCGGCGCGGCCCCAGGATCCACTTGAAGAATTGCGGCGGCAGTTCGTAATGCTGCTGGTTCGCGGCGTCGGCATGCGCGGCGATCGGATACGCCGCCATCGCCGCGGCGAATTCGCGTTCGGCGGCGGCGCCATCCACGCGGTCCAGTTTTGCCCGCGTGCGGTCGACCAGCAGGTCGATCCCCCGGCGGGTGACGCGGTCCGGCAATGGCAGACGTTCAACGGCGTTGGTCATCATCGCTATGGCGTTCACGCGGCGAAATCTCCTTCCAATGGGGTCGACATATTACTGCTCGCCGGGCGAGAACCGCGCCGGATATTCCAGTGGGCTGGTATAACCGAAGGCGCGCGCGCGCGCCGTCAGCGCGGCGACTTCGGCGGCGCTGGGGCGGGGCGATCGCGTGAACAGGGACATCATGTCAAAGGCCGGGTTGGTCACGATGAACCAGCTGTAGTCCGCGCCGTGGTCGAGCATCCAATAGGTCCGGCTGACGGGGATAAAGCCGTACACGGTGTAACGCACGCTGACCTTGTTGTCGGCGCCGGGATCGAGAATGGTGACGGGGCCCTGGTAGACCTTCTCGTGGCCATCCGGCGTGCCCATCCGGCAGGCGTCGCGGTCGACCAGCGTGCCGTCCGGCCGGGTGAAATAGTCGGTGGTGCCGGCGACGCAGCCATCGGTCAGGCTCATCGGCGTGCGCGCGATCTCGTACCAGCGGCCGGTGTAGAAACGGCCGGCGTCGACGGTTTTCACCGGCGCCGGAGCGGCGGCGGGCGTGCTGGAGGCGCAGGACGTGGCGCCGAGGCCGGCCAGCAGCAGTAACCCGAATGTCAACGTGGCGCGCATGCCCAAACCTTTCATCCCCGGATTTCCCTTCCACATTGGCTTCGTAACAAGCTGTTGGGCGCGGCGGGCGGAAAATCCGGCGCCGTGACGACACGATAACGTGAGTTCCCGTGCATGATCATTCTTTGTCTGTCGATCGCCATCGTCATGACCGCCGTGATGCTGGTGGGCTGGGTGGTGCAGCGGGCAGTCAATAACGGCGGCTGGACGGACGTGTTCTGGACCTACGGCACCGGCGTTACCTGCGCCGCGGCCGCGCTGGCACCGGGGCCGGGTGCTGGCTGGCGGCACGCGCTGGTGGCGGCGATGGTGTTTATCTGGGCGGCGCGGCTGGGCACCTATGTCGCTGTGCGGGTGGCGCGCGGGCCGGAGGACGTGCGCTACGCCACCATGCGCAAGGAGGCGGGCGCGCAATTTCAGCGCCAGATGTTCCGGCTGCTGATCGTGCAGGGTCCCGTGACCGGGCTGCTCAGCATCGCCATCCTGTTCGCGGCGCGCCAGCCGGGGCCGGGCTTTCGGATATGGGATCTGCTCGGGGTGCTGATCATGGTGGCGGCGATCGCTGGCGAGGGGCTGGCCGACCGGCAGATGAAGCGGTTCAAGCAGGATAAGGCGAACCACGGCAAGGTGTGCGACGCCGGGCTATGGGCCTGGTCGCGCCACCCGAATTATCTGTTCGAATTTCTTGGCTGGTTTACCTATCCGGTGATCGGCATCAGTCTGGCTAATCCCTGGAGCCTGCTGTCACTGCTGGCGCCGGCGCTGATGTTCGCGGTGCTGCACTTCGCCACCGGCGTGCCGCCGCTGGAGGAGGCAATGCTGATCAGCAAAGGCGACGCGTACCGGCGGTACCAGGAAAAAGTGGGCGCGATCTTCCCGCGCCTTTAAAACTTACTGGGGTTTGGGCGCGGCGAGTTGCTGTCGTTGCGCTTGCTGCGCTTTTTGATGCTTGCCGATCTCGTGCCCTGCAACGCAGCCGCCGGCGGCGCCCAACACGGCGTGGTGGCCGGCGACATGCCCGACCACCGCGCCTGCAACCGCGCCCGACAAACAGCCGGCGGCATTCGCCCGGAAGGCGAGCGGCGGCAGAGCGATTAGCCCAGCGCACGACATCAACGTAATGCTTCGGAACCTCATAATCAGTCCTTCGATTTATGGCTCCCGAAGTAGGACTCGAACCTACGACCGAGCGATTAACAGTCGCTTGCTCTACCAGCTGAGCTATTCGGGACCAGTGCGCGGCCTATAGCCAAGCGGTCCCCAAGGTGCAAGCCGGCGCTAAGTGCGGCGCTCAACAGGTCTCCCAAACCCGCTTGATATGCGCTAGAAGCCACACGGGAGCCGAGCGGCTCGATGCGGGTGTGGTGGAATTGGTAGACGCGCCGGACTCAAAATCCGGTTCCGCAAGGAGTGTCGGTTCGACCCCGACCACCCGCACCATAACCGCTCGAGCTCCTAATCGAACCGCTGAATCCCAGAGGAATGAAATATGAAAACCGGCGAATTGGAGTACCGGGGCCGTGAGGGCCAGCGCTATGTCGGCTACCTCGCCACGCCGGATCGGCCGGATGGACCCGCGGTCCTGCTGGCGCACAACGCGCCGGGTGTCAGCGATTTTGAGCGCGCGGTCGCGCGGCGCCTGGCCGGCCTCGGATACATTGTTCTGTGCGCCGACTATATCGGCGACGGCGAAGTGCTGGCGTCGGACGCGGTTAGAATCCGACTTGGGAGTGCGATTGCCGACACGACCTTGATCCGGGAGCCCATCGCTGCCGGTTTCGCGGCGTTGTTGGCGCAGCCGGGTGTGGATCCCGGCAAGGTCGCCGCGATCGGCTACTGCCTCGGCGGCGCGGCCGTGCTTGAACTCGCGAGGGGCGGCGCGGCGGTGGCGGCGGTCGTCGGCTTTCATTCCAGCCTTCCAGCAACGCGCCCGCAGGACAACAGGAACATCAAGGCCAAGGTCTTGATCCAGACGGGGGCCGCCGATCCGATGGTGCCCCCCGACGTCCTCACGACGTTCGAGGCGCAGATGGACGAGGCTGGGGTCGATTGGCGAATGATCCTTTATGGCGGGATACAGCACGCATTCACCGTGCCGGGCGCCGACACGTACGGCATGCCGGGCATGCGGTACGACCGCGGCGCGGATGAGCGGTCATGGCGGGCGATGCTCGATCTTTTCGAGGAAAGCATTGGCAGGCCCGCTTCAGAATAGAAGGCCCGAACCGCTGACGAAGAATGAGGACGAAATGCTAAAAACGATCAGCGAGCAGCAGGCGTTCGGGGGCACGATCGGGTTCTACGGGCACGAATCAGTAGAAACGAAGACGGTGATGAAATTTGCCGTGTTCGTGCCGCCGGCGGCGCGGCAGCGCAAGGTGCCGGGCCTGTATTATCTGGCCGGGCTTACCTGCACCGAGGAAACTTTCGTGATCAAGGCCGGCGCTTTGCGCTTCGCCGCGGAGCACGGGCTTGCGCTGATCGCTCCGGATACGAGCCCGCGCGGCGCCAATCTACCGGGCGAGGATGAAAGCTGGGATTTTGGCACCGGCGCGGGCTTCTATGTCGACGCCGAGGCCGTGCCTTGGGCCGGTCATTACCGAATGTATTCTTACGTGACCAAAGAGCTGCCGGCGCTGATCGAGAGCTCGTTCCCGATCGATCCGGCGCGCCGGGGGATTTTCGGCCATTCGATGGGCGGCCATGGCGCGCTCATCATCGCCCTTAAAAACCCGGCGCGCTATCAGTCGGTCTCGGCGTTCGCGCCGATCGCCAATCCGGTGGCCGTGCCATGGGGGGAAAAGGCGTTCAGCAATTATCTGGGACCGGATAAGGCGCGTTGGGAAAATTGGGACGCGTCATTGCTGATGCGGCGGCAACCTTATCCCGGCGCCATTCTGGCCGACCAGGGCGGGGCCGACCAGTTTCTTGCCGACCAGCTGCACCCCGCGGCCCTTGCCGAAGCCGCGGCCGCGAGCGGGCAGCAGCTGACGTTACGGCGTCAGGAAGGTTACGACCACTCCTACTGGTTTATTCAAAGTTTTATCGCCGACCATTTGGCGTGGCACGCGGCGCGGCTGAACGCAGCGGAGGAGACGGGATGAGGGCGAGCCAATTTTTGACAGTTGATAAAATAGGACTCAGGATCGCGTGCCGGCCGATCTGATTGCCGCTTTCGTATGACTGGAGCTTTGTACCGCATGCCAAAAATAATCGTAACGACCAGAGAGGGATCCGAGCGGAGCATCGCCGCGGTGACCGGGCTGTCGCTAATGCAAACTTTACGTGACGCCGGCGTTGATGAGATTCTGGCTTTATGCGGCGGCTGCTGCTCTTGCGCCACGTGCCATGTCTATCTGGATGAGCAATTCATGGCAGCCGTCCCGCCGCTATCGGCGGATGAAAACGATCTGCTTGATTCGTCGATGCATCGGCGTCCGGAATCGAGACTGTCGTGTCAGATCAAAATTACGGACGAGCTCGACGGATTACGGGTAACGATTAGCCCCGAAGATTGAATTCATCCAAGAGCCAAGTCAGCGGACAGTTGCAGTATCGTCCGGAGGTCCGGAACAATTTCGGATAGAGCACGGGGCTAGAAGACGGCGTTCGGCGTGCTCGTGTTGTCCGCCGCGTCTTGTCGCGCCACCGCATTCGGTGGATAATTTTGAATGGGGATTTGGCGCCGCGCGGCGGTTTGCGGTCTGGCTTTAGCGGTTCTTCCGGGGCTGGCGGCACGTGCGGCGGATCCTCTGGCTTGCGGCGCGGTGGTGCTGCCGCCGGGGATCGGGATCGGCCCGAGCGAGGATATTACGTCGCTCAATCCGCTGTTCGTGGATTCGATCTACAACGAGCAGGCGGCATGGCTGTTATTTCCGGAACTGGTCTGGGTGAACCGGTTTCATCAAATCGATTGGTCACGCAGCCTGGCAAGCGCCATCAAATCGCCCGATGGCGGACGGACTTATCAGGTGACCTTGCGCCGCTGGCATTGGTCGGACGGTGTGCCGGTGAGCAGCGGCGACGTGGCGTACACGCTCGCTTTGATCCGGCAGTTGGGCGAGACCTGGACCGGCTATGGCGGCGGCGGCATGCCCGGGATCATCCAAAGCCTGACGGTAAAAGATGCGACGCATTTTACGGTGGCGCTGACGCATCGGGCGAATGCCGAGTGGTTCATTTATAACGGGCTGAGCCAATTGACGCCGCTGCCGGAGCACGACTGGCACAGCTACACGATCGATCAACTCCAACAACTGCAGAGTTCGCCGAAATTTTTTAGGGTCGTCGACGGGCCGCTGAAAATATCATCGCTCGCGGTGGGTCAGGATGCGGTGTTCGTGCCAAACCCGGCTTATGAGGGGCCGAAAATGCATTTCAGCCGGCTGGTGTTCCGGTTTCTCGAAAGCGACGGAGCCGGACTTCAAGCGGTCGAATCCGGGGATCTGGACATGGCGAATTTGCCGTTTTCGCTCTGGAATGCCGCGGCGCGCCTGAAGGGGATTTACCGCGTGGAGATGGACCCGCAGGAAAACTGGTATTTCATTTCGATCAATTTTGAAAACCCCGCGGTGGCGTTTTTCCGCGACCTGCGCGTGCGCCAGGCGATGGCCGACGCGATCGACCAGCGGCAGTTGAGCGCGCTGGTTTATCACGGCCAGGGCATCGAGATTTATGGCCCGGTGCCGCCGGACCCACCGGATTTCCTGTCGCCGGCGATGCAGGCCGGCCGTTACCCGGTCGGCTACGACGTGGCGAAGGCGCGCGCACTTCTCAACGCAGCCGGGTTCCGCGCCGGGCCGGACGGCGTCATGGCGAGAAACGGCAAAAGACTGTCGTTCGATTTTCTCATCCAAAGCGGCGACACGGCATCCGAACTGGTCACCAACATGCTGGTTGCCGAGTTCCGGGCCGTCGGGATCGAGCTCAAAGTGCACGAGATGGAGTTCAACCAGCTTGTGGCACTGATCGACGGGCCGCCGGATGGCTGGGAGAGCGCGTATATCTACATGAATCTCAGCCCCTACCCGTCGGGCGAGGGCCTGTTCCGCACCGGAGCGTTTCAGAATAACGGCGATTACTCCAACGCGACAATGGATGCGCTGATCGATGCCAGCGTCGACAAGCCAGGTTTGCGCGGGTTGTATCAATATGAGGACTATGCCAGCGCGCAGCAGCCCGTGGTGTTCGTCGGCGGGCAGAAAATTACCGTGCTGGTCACAGACCGCATCCACGGGGTCAAGGAATTTCTGGATCCGGTCGGGCAATACGCGCCGGAGCAGCTGTATTGCACTGGCGGGAAAGGTCGGTGACCTGGGGATGGATCTGCAAGCGCTGTCCCAAACCTCGTCAATGCGCGGCGGCCGCGTCCAGCGCGCTGGGCAGGATGGGCAGCGGCGCGGCGATCGGGGTTGCCGGCAATGCATCTGGGCCAAGCTGCCAGCCGCCGCCCAGTGCGGTGTAAAGCGTGACGATGTCGCCGGCGAGGGTCATGTCCGCCTGCACCAGCTGTTGCTGGGCCGCGACCAGCGTGCGCTGCGCGTCGAGCACCTGCAGATAACTTGAAAGACCGAGCGTAAAGCGGGTTTTCGCGAGGTCGAAGCTGTTCGCGGCGGCAGCGACGGTCGCGGCGGTGCGGGTGCTGGCAAGCGCATCGGTGCGGTAGGCGACCAGCCCGTCCTCGACCTCGCGCAGCGCGCTCAGGACCGTGCTCCGGTAGTTCAGCGCGGCCTCCGCCTGCCGTGCATGAGCGAGGCGGAGCTGGGCGGTGAGCCGGCCGCCCTCGAAGATCGGCAAGGAGATGCTGGGGCCGGCGGAATAAAACAAACCCGCCCAGCTGGTGAGCAGATCGGCGGTCACGTAGGAGCGCTCGCCAATGCTGCCCATCAGCGAAATGTCGGGGTAAAAATCGGCGACCGCGACGCCGACGCCGGCGGTGGCGGCATGCAGCTCGTCTTCCGCTTCCCTTATGTCCGGGCGGCGGCGTGCGAGGGTGGAGGGCAGGCCGACGGCCACCAGTTGTGGCGGCGCCGGCGGCGGCGCCGGCGTGGCCAGTAACGCATCCAGCGCGCCCGGCGGCTGCCCCGTCAGCATATCCAGCGCGTCGATCGCCTGTTCGGCCCGTTTTTCGTAAGCCGGCAGCTGGGTCTCCTGCGACAGCAATTCCGTCCGCGCCTGGTCTACATCGACATCCGAGGCGAGGCCGAGTTGTTGACGCTGAAGCGTAAGGGTCAGCGAAGCCTGCGCGGCGGCGATGTTCTGTTGCTGGGCAAGGGTGAGGTTCTGCGCGCCGCGCAGCTGCACATACTGCTGCGCGACCTCGGCTTCCAGCATCACCAGCGCGTCGTTGGCGGCCTCGGCTTGCGCCTGAGTGGTCGCGCGCGCCTGCTCCACCGACCGGCGGACGCGGCCGAACAGGTCGAGCTCCCAGGACGAGCTGAGGCCGTATTGATAGACGTTCACCGGCGCTTCCAGCTCGTTCAGCAATTTGGTGAGTTGGGCGCTGCTCGCGGCGCCGAGCCCAGGGCTGAGCTGGTTGAACCGCGTGTTCGGTGCGGCCAGCTGGTCGAGCGTTTGCGGCACCCCTAGCGCGTCGGCGAGAGATTTGTAGCCGTCCTGGCTGCGCATGAAGCTGCCATTGGCGTCGAGGTTGGGCAGCCCGGCCGCACGCGCTGAAACCTCGTTCTGATGGGCTTCGACAACGCGGAGCAAACTCTCCTGCAGATCCGGGTTGCCGGCAATCGCCTGGGTGATCAGTTCGCTCAGGATGGAGTCGTGGAAAGCCCGCCACCAGCTCGGGTCCGGGTTGCTCGCCTCCGTCACCGCGGCGGCTTGTTGCACGGAGGGATCGTGCCAGCTTGCGGCCGGCGGCTTCGGCGGCACGAAGTTCGGGCCGACGCTGCAGGCGGCGAGGGGGCAGAGCAACGCAACGACAAGGCCTACCCGCAAACTAATGTCCCAGATCCCGCTGCGCGCCGGTGTCGATGGTCGTTTCGACCGACATGCCGACACGGAGCAGGTTGAAGTTCGGCTGGTTCGGCGTGACCACGATTTTCACCGGCAGCCGCTGCACGATTTTCGTGAAGTTGCCGGTGGCGTTGTTCGGCTCGATCGGCGCGAAAGAGGCGCCGGAGGCCGGCGGAATGCTATTGACGACGCCGTCCAGATAGATGTCGTACGCATCGAGATGGATGCGCACGTGCTGGCCGGGCAGGACGCGGCGCAGCGCCAATTCGCGGTAATTCGCTTCGATATAGACCTGGGCCAGCGGCACGACCGCCATCAGCGCGGCGCCGGGCGCGACGTAGTTACCGACCTGAACGGAAAGCTCGCCAACCATGCCGTCCAGCGGCGCGGTGATCCGCGTGTAGGAGAGGTTGAGCCTAGCCTGGGCGAGGCGCGCCTGCCCGGAGGCGACATTGGCCAGCGCGGCCTGCTGCTGCGCTTGCAGCACCGGCACCTGTTGCTCGGTCGAGATCAACGCAGCCTGGTCGCCGGCGACGGCGGCTTCGGCCTGGCGGAACTGCGACTCCGCTTGCTGGCGGTCCTGTTCGGTATCGGCGCCGGTCGCGGCGGCGCTGTGGTAGCGGGCGTCGTTCACGCGCGCGAATTCCAACTGCGCGGCGGCGGAAGCAAGCTGCGCACGCGCCTGCTCGATCATCGTCGGCTGGCGGATCACCTCGCCGATAGTTTCGCCGGCCTGCGCGCGGTCCGCCTGCAGCGAGGCGTAGGCTTCGTCGACCGCGGTCCGGTAATCCCGGTCATCTATCAGCAAAAGGTTTTGGCCCTGGCGGATCACCTGGTTGTCGGTGACATCCACCGCGACGACCTGCCCGGAGACGCGGGGCGCGATCGTGGTGTAATGCGCCATGACGAAGGCGTCGTCCGTCCAGACATAGCGGCTGGGCAGAAAAATGATCAGCAGGACAACGATGATAAAGCCGATCACGACAATCGCGGCGACGATCCAAGGCCAAAGCGGCTTCTCGTCCTTCTTGTCCGCTTCTTTCTTGTCGTCCTGCTTGTCCTCCTGCTGGCCGTTTTTGTCTTCAGGAGTCTCAGGCATCATTCACTCTCACTTCTTCTGGGCCATGACGATGCGCGGCGGGTAGGTCCGCTCCGAGACGACGATAAGCACGATCATCAAAGCCACGGTCAACGCGCCGAAGATCAGGAAAGCGTCGCTGATCGTCAGCACCGTCACTTGCGCCTGTACCGCCGCCATGAAGGCGTTCAGCGCGCCAGGCGCGCGCTGCTGGCCGTTCGGCAGCAACGGCGGCAGGTTGCCGGGGATCAGCCCTTGCGCCTGGATCACGCCGTAGCGGGTCTGGCCGATCTGGTCGACGATGCGGTCCGAATGCAGATGGCCGCGCCAGCGCATGATCAGCTGCGTAAGCCACACCGCCACCGGCTCCGCCACGGCGCGCGTGGTATTGATGAAGGCGGCGGCGAACGGACCTTCGGCCGGGCTCGTGATCGTGTTGGTCGACATCATCAGCAGCGACATGATGAACATCGGCTGGCCGATCGTTTGCAGCCCCTGCCAGAAGAACAGCGAGCCGTTGATCCAGAAGCTTGTGATGTAAGAGTCGCCGATCGTGGCGCCGAGAATGCAGGCGAGGCCGATGAAGCTGACGATCCGTGCATCGACCCAGGCCTGATTCAACAGGACCGCCATCAGCGGCAGCATCATAAGCTGCAGCACCGCGACTTCCAGCGTGATCGGGTACAGCTGCAAGGGCCGAAAGCCCTGCACCTCCTGCAAATAGGTGATCGGCAGCGTCGAGGCCGACTGGCTGATGATGAGAAAACCGAACAGCGCGATCGTTGCGTAAGCAAAATTTCGGCGCTTGAGCAGCCACAGGCCGAACAGCGGCACTTCCGCGCGCAGTTGATCGAAGATGAACAGCGGAATGGCAACGACGCTGATTAACGTAAGAACGCAGATCAGCTTGGAGTTGAACCAGTCCAGCCGGTCGCCTTGCTCGAGCACCGTAACGAAGGCGCCGGCGCTGATGGCGATCAGGATCGCGCCCGGCCAGTCGAATTTCTTCAAGCGGTCATATTGCGGTTTGTCTTGCGGCATGCCGTACCAGACCATAACCGTGGCCAAAGTGAACAGCGGCAGGTCCTGGTAAAACACGAAGCGCCAGTTCAACACGTCCACCCAAAGTGCCGCGATCGTGGTGGAAACATTGGGCGCGAAGGTGGCGGTGAGCGCGTACGCGGCTAGGCCGAACAACCGGATGGGCGGCGGCAGAACCCGCAGGCCGACCGTGAGCAGCAACGGGATGATCAAGCCGCCGGCAAAGCCCTGAAAAAATCGCAGCGAAAAGAGCAGCGTGAGGTTGGAGCAGAACGGCGTCAACAGGGTGATCGACATGCACAGCATGAAGGCGAACAAGGCGAAACGCCGTATTGTAACGCCAACGGCGAGCGATGTGGACAGCGCCATCCCGATGATCTGGCCGGCCGCGTACAGGCTGTTAAGCCAGGTGCCGGGGTCGCTGCTGATGCCGATCCCGCCCCGGATATCGATCAGCGCCAGAGAGGTAACTTGGTCGTTGAATTCGACGGTCATGGCGGCGATCAGCACGCCGGCCAGACCGACATACGGCCTTATATCCAACGCTTCATGGCCCACTCCTGTTCGGTTTTAGTGAAGAACACCTCTGCTTTTGCTCATCGTTTCAATAAAACGCAACGAGCGATCAAAATTACGATGCCGCAGATTGGGATCACGAGCTGCTTTTGCCGGAGTTGGGTGAAATATCGCGGCGCCTCGTGCCGTTCCACCGCGACCGGATCGAGCAACCACATGCTGCAAAACCCCAATAATAAGATCGTCAGGGCCGTGACAGGGTAGGGCAGTAGCAGGGCGGCGACGCCGAGCACGAAGAGCCATGTCATCGTCGCGATCTGGCTGAAGGTTGCGCCGCCGACCTGGCGAAAGCTCAGACCTCGCCGGACGCCGGCAAAGAAGCACAGCAAGGCCGCCGACCAGAGGATACCGAACCGCGCAAGCTCACCCGCCAGTGCTCGCCCCACCGTAAGTGACGCCAAGGCAGCGGCGATAAGCGGCACCATCGCCAGATATGCGAGGCTGAGGCTCAGAAGCGGCGCGGTCTCCGCCGCGTCTTCGGAATTGGCGATCGGATTTTCTGGCATCCCGCCTATATGGGGTAAGCCTCGTGAGCCAGCGGCACGATTTCGGGCCCCTTCCATGGCCGGCGATGGCGCCGATATAGGTCGCATGACGCAACCCTGGATTCCGCGGTCAGTGCTCGTGACACCCGCCGCGCTTGGCTGGCCGGAGGGGCGCGCCATCGTTGAACATGCCGCGGGGCTGGGGGCGGAGGTCGTGCAACTGCGCTCCGATCGGCTCTCCGGGCTGCCCGATGCGTATCGCGACGCCAAGCGCACGCTCGCCGTCATCACCGCTAGCCCCAGCCGCCGGCGGCTGCAACCGATCCCGCCTTCCGCCGATTGGCGGTTCGACCTGGCGGAGGGCTGCCCGGCGCATTGCTCGTATTGCTACCTGGCAGGATCGCTGGCCGGCCCGCCGATCATCCGCGTCTATGCAAACTTGCCCGAAATCTTGGCTGAGTTGCCGGGCGCGGTGGGGCGCGGCGCCGTTACGTCCGCTTCGCTCGCCCGCGCCAATGAAGGCACGACGTTCGAATGTTCCTGTTACACCGATCCGCTGGCGCTCGAGCATCTGACCGGGCACCTGGCAAGCTGCATCACGGCGTTCGGCGCCTGGGAGGCGCCGGTGCAGCTGCGGTTCACGACGAAGTTCGACGCGGTCGGGCCGCTGCTGGGCCTGGCCCATCACGGCCGCACGCGCGTGCGCTTTTCGGTCAACGCCCGGCACGCGGAACGGCACGAGGGCGGGGCGCCGCGGATGAAGCAGCGCCTCGCAGCCCTGCGGGCGATGGCTTTGGCCGGCTATCCGGTCGGTCTGACGGTGGCGCCGATCATGCGCGTGCCCGATTGGGCGGCGGCGTATGACCAATTGTTCGCGGATGTCGCCGCGGCAATGGACGGCGTGCCGGGCGTCGACCTGACCGCCGAGCTGATCACGCACCGCTTCACCCCAAAGTCGAAGGAAGTCCTGGCAGGATGGTATCCCGGAAGTTCCCTTGAGATGGACGAGGCGCAGCGTAGCCGGAAGACGACGAGGTTCGGGTCGCTCAAATATGTTTTTCCGCGCGAGGAGATGCTGGCGATGCGCGCGGCGATCGAAGCCTCGATCGCACGTTGGCTGCCGGAAGCGAAAGTCCTGTACTGGACCTAGGCGTTCGGCGCGATCCGCGATTGAAAATTGGCGATCATGTCTGTCTGGCCGCTGACCACGAAAGTTCTCGATGCATAGACGCCGAAGCACGCGAAAATCATGTGATATCGTCGCATCATTAAAGGATGTTTAACTAGTTTGCCCTCTTTTGGTGACACAGCGGGGCCGCACCGGCCGCTGAACATTGAAGGGACTTCACCATGCTGGTTAGCTATATGCGCTCCGCGCTCGCCTTGAAATTGCAAGAACTCAACGTCGACAAACGGGCCGTCACCGCCATCGAATATGCCTTGATCGCGGCCTTGATCGCCGTCGTGATCATTACCGCCGTCACCTCGATCGGCACGGGCGCGAAAAACACGTTCAACTCGGTCGCCGGCGAGCTCTAATCAGGCGGCCGGGCGGCACGCCGGCGGCAAGCGGCCGGCGGGACGCGTCTCTCCGCTGGCCGTCGGTCTCCGGCACGCCGGCACGCGCTCAATGTGAGCCATAACGCTCAGTAGCGAGAAGAAACAGGTTGATGACCAAGCCGCGCAAAAACTTGCCGCACGCCGGAACGGGCAGCCAGGCCAGGCCCATCCTCCGGGCCAGCCTTCCTCCGGCCGGTCGCCGCGCACGAGGTCGTATCCGGTGCTGAACGTTTTGTATCTCCCGGCGGGCGCCCTGCTGATCTACGCGGCGTTGCACGATCTGGCGGCGCGGACGGTGCCGAACTGGCTGTCCGGCGGCGTGCTGGCGCTCGGCATCGGGCTGCGGCTGCTCGACCATGATCTGCCGGCCGGTCTGGCGGTCGCGGCCGGGACCTTCGCGGTGCTGTTCGCCGCCTGGGCGGCTGGGCTGGTCGGCGGCGATGTCAAGCTCTGGGCCGCGACCGCGCTGCTGATCCCGCCACTGCCGCGCCCCGAGCTGAATTTCTTTCTCGACGTGGTCGTGCTGGGCGGCTTGCTGGCGGCGATCTACCTCGCCTTGCGGCTGTTCGTGCGCAAACCCCGCGCCTTGGCAGCCGGGCGCGGTCATGCTGGCGCCTTTGGCGCCAGGGTGCTGCGCGCCGAGGCCTGGAGGATCAGCCGCGGCGCGCCGCTGCCTTACGCCTGCGCGATTGCCGCGGGCGCGCTGCTCGCGGTTCTGCCGTCCTGTTTCAGCGTTAGGTGACACATGATTTTTCGCTTGGGAATTTTCGCCGTTCTGATCGTGGCGCTGATCGCCGTCGCGGTGTTCGGCCTGTCGATCATGAACCAGAGCAAGCGCAGCCAGGTGGCGGCGGCGGCGCCGACCGAGCAGGTGCTGGTGGCCGGCGGCCAGTTGCAAGCGGGCGCGCTGCTGCAACCCGGTGACATCGCCGCGGCCGCGATGGTGGTGACCGCGGCGCCGCAAGACGCCAATCTCGACACGCCGGCGAACCGCTCCGCCTTGGTCGGCTCGATGATTCGCCTGCCGATCATACAAGGTGCGCCGATCCTGAACAGCGCGGTGATCCATCCCGGCGATCACGGCTTTCTCGCCGCGGTGCTGGCGCCCGGCATGCGCGCCACCACGATCGGCGTCGATGCGATCTCCGGCGCTGCCGGGCTGATCTGGCCGGGCGACCATGTCGACGTGCTGCTGACGCAGACGCTGGACGATATGAGCGTGCCGATCGGCCAGCGCATCGCCGCCGAGCTGGTGCTGCAGGATGTGCGGGTGATCGCCACCGGCCAGCAGCTGGTGCAGGGCACGGTCGCGGCCAGCAGCGACAGGCCGGCGCCGCCCGCGACCACGGTGACGCTGGAAGTAACGCCGGATCAGGCCGAGCGCTGCGCGGTCGCCGGCCATCTCGGGCCGCTGTCGCTGGTCGTGCACTCGTCGCAGGCGCCGTCCGCGGCCGTGGCGCTGGCGCAAGGGTCGCCAATGCCGGTCTGGGCCAACCAGGTCTCACCTGCGCTCACCACTGCGCATCCGGACGCGCCGGTGGTCACCACCATCCATCTTTTTGACGGCGACAGCGGCGACCAGGATTTCAAGTTTTAATGCAAAAACCAGCACACGTTTCCAAGGGTTGCAATTTTGCGCGGTGGGGCGCGCTGCCGATAATGATGTTGCTGCTGCTGCCGGCAAAGTCGTTTGGCCAGATGGCGAACCCGAATGCACCGCCCGGCGCCGGGCTGCCGGGCGCCGGGCCGCCGGGCGCCGCGCCGCCAGCCGCTCCCGCCGCCGCGCCGTACCAGCCGGTCGAACGCGGCATCGCCGTCGCGAAAGGCTCCGGCCGGATCGTGACGCTGCCGCATCCGGTCGCCAGTATTTTCGCCGCCGATCCTTCGGTGGTCGAGGTGCGGCCCGCGAGCCCGACCTCGCTATTCGTGTTCGGCAAGGGACTTGGCCAGACCACCATCATCGCAACCGACGCCGCCGGCAACACGGTGGCAAGCTATACCGTCACGGTCGGACCCTCCGACTACACCGGCGACCGTGTGGCGGCGCCGGCCGGGCTGGCGGCACCGGGCGCGGCCGTGACGGCGGAAACCGAAGCCGGCGGCATGATGGTGAGCGGCACGGTGCAAACCCCGGAGCAAGCGGCGGCGGTCATGAACCAGGCGAAAATCATTTCCCCGGACGGCAGCGTGATCAATAATCTGCAGGTCGCGCAGCCGATCCAGGTGGAGCTGAAGGTGCGCATCGCCAGCATGTCCCGCTCGATCACGCGCCAGCTCGGCATCGACTGGGGCTCCGCCGCGGCGGATGGCTTCAACATCGGCAAATTTGTCCTAGCCGGCTCCACCGGCACCTTCTCGCCCTCGATTTCCGGCACCAATCCCGGCGCCGTCGGGCTGACCTTTCCGGGCGGCACGCTAGAAGGCGTGATCGACGCGCTGGCCGAGGATAATCTCGCCCATGTGCTGGCTGAGCCGACACTGACCACGATCAGCGGCACGCAGGCGAGCTTTCTGGCGGGCGGGCAGTTTCCGATCCCGATCTCGGAATCGCTTGGCGAGGCTTCGGTCGAGTTCAAGAATTACGGCGTGCAGCTGCAGTTTACGCCCACAGTATTTTCCGATGGGCGGATCGCTTTGCAGGTGACACCGCAGGTCAGCCAGATCAGCGACGCCAATTCCGTCACCCTTGCCTCCGTCGGCGGTTCTACCGATGCGGTGGTGGTGCCGTCGCTGGTGGTGCAGGGCGCCTCGTCCACCGTGATCCTCGGCAGCGGCCAGGGCATGGCGATCGCCGGCCTGCTCGAAGACACCAGCAACCAGACCGACAACGCGGTGCCAGGGCTGGGCGAAGTCCCGCTAATTGGCGCGCTGTTCCGGGGCGACAGTTTCGCCCGCCAGCAAGAGGAGCTGGTGATCACCGTCACGCCGTATCTGGTCAATCCGGTGAATAATCCCGGGCAGTTGGCGATGCCCGATAACGGCTGGACGCCGCCGAGCGACCTGGAGCGGATATTGTTGCTTCGGGATAGCGGCAGAACTGCCGCGGGCGCGGAAATTCCTGGCGATGCCGGATTTCTGGTGCAGTGAAGCAATGAACCGTTTGCAAATCCGATGGTTTGCGAAGCTAACATTGCGGAGGCAAGAGTGACCACCTGTGGCTTCGCGAAAGCCGGCTGGCCGTTGCGTTGGCGGGCCGTGTTGATGGTCTCGGCCGCCAGTATCGCGCTTGGCGGCTGCTATGGCGATCCTTACCAGAACCCCGGCGACTGGTCGGCTAACGGCGTCGCGCGTGAGAACATTGCCCAGCAGGCGGCGGATAAGTCGGACCTTCTCGCTGGCCAGGGCGACGGGCTTTCCAGCGGCGTGGCCGCGGCGGCCGGCGTGAATAAAGCGCTGGGCGGCGCTGCCGGCACGGCCGCCGGATTACAAACCGTGCCGCCAGCGCTCAGCGAAAACGGCGCCGGCAACTGAGCATGGCGCGGTTGATGGCATGCAAAGCGGCTTTCCGGTGCTCGGACCTGTACGCAATCAGGAGGCAAAATAATGTCGCCGGTCTGGCTTGGTCCCCCCGGCCACGCCAACACCCGCAGCCCAGACTAACAAAAGTTTTTTGGTACTTTTTTACACAAAAGAACTTCTTGCTTCCTTCATGACTCAAACCGTCGCCGCCGCCGCGCCGGGGGAGCGGGACATCGGCCGGCCCGACCGGCTCACCGTCCTCGCCTTCCTGGCGGACGCCGCGACCGAGCAGGTGCTGCGCGAAGGCCTCGTCGGCATCGCCGTGAACGGCGTCGAGTTCCGGCGCGGTTCGGTCCGCGCCGCGATCGCGGCGATGGCGAAGCTGACCACGCCGGAAGTGCTGATCGTCGATATCTCCAACGAGGATCAGCCGCTGCACGCGCTGGGCGAGCTTTCCGACGTGGTGGAGCCCGGCGTGCGGGTGCTGGTAATCGGCGATACCGACGACGTGAATTTCTATCGCCACATCACGCGCACGATGGGCGTGATGGAGTACATCTTCAAACCCGTCACGCGCGAAGCCGTCGCCCGCCACTTCGCGCCGCTGATCTCCCGTAATGTCGCGACCGGCGACACCACGCGCGGCGGCCGCGTGATCGCGGTGATCGGCGCGCGCGGCGGTGTCGGGGCCACCACCATCACCGGCAACCTCGCCTGGTATTTCGGTGTGATCGCGAAGCGGCACACCGTATTCGTCGAGTCCGATCTGCATATGGGTTCCGGCGCGCTGCTGCTGGGCGCCAAAACCGGGCCGGGCCTGCGCATGGCGCTGGAAGATCCGGAGCGGATCGACCCGATCTTCATCGAACGGGCGGCAGCGCCGGTGGCGGAACGCCTGCACGTGCTGGCCAGCGAGGAAAAGCTGACGGAGCCGCTGCACTATGCGCCGGGCGCGGCCCGCAAGCTGATCGAGGCGTTGCGCGTGCGGTACAATTTCATCATCATGGACGTGCCGTTTCTGCCGGCGCCCTACTACCGCGAACTGATCGAATTCACCCACCACCGCGTGATCGTGACCGACCCGACGCTGGCCGGTGTGCGCGACACGCTGCGCCTGCTCGGCCTGCCGAAGGGCGCCTGGCAACCGCAAAATCCCACCATCGTGCTGAACCGGCACGGCCGTGCCGGCGGCCTGACACGCAAGCAGATCGAGGAGGCGCTGAAGGTAAAAATCGACATCGTAATCCCGGACATGCCCAAGCAGATCAACGAGGCGGCGAGCTTCGGGGAACCGACGGTCGCAAATGGCGGGCCGCTGCGCCAGCCGATCATCGAACTGGCGCGTGAGGCTGGTTTCGTCGCCGGACGCGAGGAAGGCAGCGCCGGCGCCGGCGCGGCGGCCGGTTTCACCGGGCTGCTGAACAGGCTCGGCGTGTGGTCGCGGAGCCGGCGATGACCGAGCCTTTGCCGATTTTTGGCCGGCGAAGTAACGAACCGGAAGCTGGACCGCCCGTAGCGGCATCGCCGGCCGCGGCGCCCAGCCACGCCGCCGCGCCGCGGGCCGGCAATGGCCGCGCCTTCGGCGGCGCCGCGGCGGCGAAAGCGGCGCCGGCGGGCAACGCCGCGACGCACCGCGCCGACGTCGCGGAGCTGCGCGCGCTGTGCCTGACGCGCATGGACGCCACAGCCGTCGCTTCGCTGCCGCCCGAACGGCTGCTGATCGAGGTGGAGCGGCTGATCTCCGACCTTGCCACCGAACGGCGCGTGCAACTGAACGGCAAGGAGCAGCGCAGCCTGGCCACCGAGCTGGTGGACGACATGCTGGGCCTCGGGCCGCTGGAGCCGCTGCTGCTGGACGAGAGCATCAACGACATCATGGTGAACGGTCCGGACCACACTTTTGTCGAGCGCAGCGGCAAGCTGGTGCAGGTGCCGGTGCATTTCCGCGACTGGACGCACCTCACCAACATCTGCCAGCGCATCGCCGCTTCGGTCGGCCGGCGGGTGGACGAGGCGAGCCCGATGGTGGACGCGCGGCTGAAAGACGGTTCGCGCGTCAACATCATCCTCCCGCCGCTGGCGCTGGATGGCCCGGCGTTGTCGATCCGGAAGTTCTCGAAAAAACCGATCGACTTTGAAAAATTGATCTCCTACGGCTCGCTGACCGCGCCGATCGCCCGCATTCTGGAGATCGCGGCGCGCTGCCGGCTGAACATCATCGTCTCCGGCGGCACCGGCTCCGGCAAGACCACGATGATGAACGCGATGAGCCGCTTCATCGACCCGGCCGAACGGGTGGTGACGGTGGAGGACGCGGCCGAGCTGCAACTGCAGCAGCCGCATGTGGTGCGCCTGGAAACCCGCCCCGCCAGCCTGGAAGGCAAGGGCGAAGTGAACGCGCGCGACCTGGTGCGCAACGCGCTGCGGATGCGGCCGGACCGCATCATCATCGGCGAGGTGCGCGGCGCCGAGGCCTTCGACATGCTGCAGGCGATGAACACCGGCCACGACGGCTCGATGTCCACCATCCACGCCAATAATACGCGGGACGCGCTCGCCCGTATCGAGAACATGGTGCAGATGTCCAGCATGGGCCTGTCGCCGAAAGCGATCCGCACCCAGGTGGTCGCCGCGGTCAACGTGATCGTGCAGGTGGAACGTCAGCGGGACGGCGGCCGGCGCGTGACGCAGGTGACGGAGATCGCCGGGATCGAGGGCGAGACGCAGCTGCTCAACGACATCTTCAAATTCGAGCTGACCGGCGAGACCGCGGCAGGCCGGCTAACCGGCCGTTACGAGGTTAGCCGTATCCGCTCCACTTTCACCGAGCGCCTGCTGTATTTCGGGCTCGACCGCGCCTGGCAGCAAGCGCTGGACGCGATCGAGTGAAGCCGGGCCAATGACCGCCAAGCAGACCCTGGGGCTGATGGTCGCCATCCTGTTGCTCCTGCTGTTGGCGGGTGGCGCGATGATCGCGGTGGTGCAGGCCCACGGCCAAAGACGCAAGTACCAGACCCGGCTGGAGAACGCCTTGCGCACGGTGGCGCGGCCCTCCGCCGCCGCCGAGGAACGAATGTCGCTGACCCGCTCCGTCAGTCGCACCGAACAGATCAAAGCCAGAGCGGCGGGGCTGATCGGCGTCGATCTACAGCAGGCGGAAACCTACCCAATCAAATGGTGGCTGATCCCGCCGATCGCTCTGGGATTGAGCTACTTCGTGATCTTTCTGGCTGAACATCCGATCGGCCATGCGCGGCTGCTGATGCTGATCGGCTGGCCGATCGTCTGGCTGGTGCTGACCAAGTTCATCTTCAACTGGTTCAACAACCGCCGCAATGCGAAACTGCTCGCGCAGTTTCCGGACGCGCTCAGTACCATCGTGCGCTCCGTGCGCGTCGGCATCCCGATCGCCGAGGCGCTGCGCACGGTCTCCAACGACAGCCTGGAACCGACCAAATCAGAGTTCGGCATTCTCGCCGATAAAGTTTCGATCGGCATTCCGCTGGACGTGGCGCTGCGCGCGCTGGCTTTGCGCATCAAGATGACCGAGTACCAGTTTTTCGCGACCGCGCTGACGCTGCAGGCGCGCTCCGGCGGCGGCATCACGCAGACGCTGGAGACGCTGGCGGACGTCATCCGCAAGCGCGTCGGCCTGAAAGCCCGCGGCTACGCGCTGACTGCGGAGGCGCGCACCAGCTCGATGATCCTGTCGCTGCTGCCGTTCGTTGCGGCCGGCGCGTTGTTTGTCATGCAGCGCCCGTACATGGTCCTGCTGTTCACCACCAAAAGCGGCGAATCCGTACTGGGCGCGGCAATCCTGCTGATGGGCATGGGCCTCGGCGTGATCCAGTTCATGATCAGCAACGTGCTGAAATAGCCGTGCACGGCGCAGAACTTTACGCCGGCTATGCCGGCTTCGCCGCGGTACTGGCGCTGATCATCGGCGGCGGGTTCTACCTGATGGCGGATATGAGCCGCTCGGCGCGGCTGGCGGCGCGGCTCGAATTGATCAATGGCGCGGACATGAAAATCGCGCCGAAGCCGCAGGGCAGCGTGCTGTTCCGCGCCGTCTCGGCGCTCGGCTTGCTGATCGCGCGCAGCGGTCTGCTCTCGCGCAAGACGCTGGCGGACATGAACGCGACCCTGGAAACCGCCGGCTTCCGCGGCGGGCGAGGGCTTGGCCTGTTCATCGGCGCGAAGCTGCTGATGTTTTTCCTGGTGCCGCTGGTGTTGTTTTTCTGCCTGCGGCATTTCGGCACCTCGCGCATCTGGATCATTCTCAAACTCGGTGGCGGCGGCATGGCCGGGCTGCTGCTGCCGGAAACCATCGCCACCAACATGCGCAAGAAGCATCTGCAGAAGGTCGAAGCCGGCGTCGCCGACGCGCTCGACATGCTGGTCATCTGCGCCGATGCCGGCCTGGCGCTGGAGGCCGGCCTCGCGCGCGTCGCGGTCGAAATGTCCGGGCTGAACTCAGCCCTGGCGCTGGAACTGACCCAGACATCGCGCGAGCTGCAGATCGGCGCGGACATGCGGGGCGCCATGGAATCGCTCGGCGCCCGCACCGGGCTCGACACGCTGAAGCGCCTGGCGACCACGCTGGCGCAATCGCTGCAATACGGCACGCCGCTGACGCAGGCGCTGCGCACGCTCTCCGCCGAGCTGCGGCAGGAAGCGCTGGTGAAGTTCGAGGAGCGGGCAGGGCGGCTGCCGACCCTGATGACGCTGCCGATGATCATTTTCATCCTGCCTTGCGTATTTCTTATCGTCGCCGGGCCGGCGATGATAAATGTTTTGTCCGCGATGCACGGGTCGAAATGATTCCTCAAGATTTTTCGCGTCCCATGGCCGGCATGATCGCAAAAAATGCCACGTCAAAAGGTCTCGGCCTTTGCTTGCTCATCATGCTGTCGCTCGCCGGCTGTGACCCGAGCAGAAATCCCGCGCCGCGAGCGGTGGGGCCCGGCACCTTGAACGTCGCGGACGCCGCCATCGCCGGCGGCGACGCCGGCCTCGCGCTGTCCATCACGCAATCGGTGCTGGCCGCCGATCCCGGCAATGCCGACGCGCTGGTGCATGAGGGCGATGCCTATTACGCGCTCGGCCGCTGCCCGGCCGCCACCGCGGCCTACCAGCTGGCGCTGAAGGCCGGAGAAGGCGGCGCCGCGGAAGCCGGCCTCGGCCGCTGCCTGCTGAAGACCGACGCGCCGGACGCGGTGCTCGCCTTCCGGCAGGCCGTACAGGACGATCCTGGCAACGCCGCCGCCTATAACGATCTCGGCATCGCCTATGACCTTGAGGATCAGTTCACCGCCGCCGCCGATGCCTATCGCCACGCGCTGATCGCCAATCCGGAGATGACCGCGGCGGAAGTCAATCTGGGTCTGTCCCTGGCGCTGGCCGGCAACGGGCCGGCCGCGCTGCAATTCCTGGGGCCGCTGGCGAGCGGCCAGAACGCCACGCCGAAAATCCGCGAGGATTACGCCGCGGCGCTGATCGCCGACGACCAGGAGGATGAGGCGCGCACGGTCCTCTCGATTGACCTGCCGCCCGGCAAGGTCGATGCCGCGCTCGCCGGCTTTAACGCGGTAATTGCCGGCGACCAGCCGCCGCTCGCCGCCGCCACCGCCGGCGCGCCACCGGCGCGAACGGTAGCCGTCGCGCCGGTGGCGCCCGTCGCCGCCGTCACCCCGCTCACGCCGCCCATCGCACTGGCGCCGGCCCCTGAGCAACCGCCGCCACGTGCGGCTGCGGAAAACTAGGCTGTGAACTCATAAATCGGGAACGAACGAGGTTGATGGATAAGCAACAGGGCGCATCCGGCGAGCAGATCAGGATCGCTACCATTTCATTTCCTGATTGGCGAGGCAGAAGAGCGGCGAGCTAAGCTTGTTAAGTTTTGCAGATCGGCGAAAGCACCGTCTAGATGAGCAGCGAAAGGCTGCGACTGGTCAGCGTTCCAAGCTTCGGCTGCTTGACTGCACGCTGCCATCCCGACTTGCGCGGCCAAGCTCGCCATTCGATCCTCGATACCGCGTTGGCGAAGCGCGGCGGCCAGGTTGTTCGTCAAAGCAGCGGCCTTTGCGAGCGCGCGTTCTTGCAGTGCCGGCGTAGCGGCGATGACCTCTCGGCGGAGGTCGGCAGAAGGCCGGTTCTCCTCCAGCAATGGCTCAGCCGAGCGGAAAGCCCAAAGCAGGGCGTCGAGCGGGTCTAAGGTGCGTGGCGCCGCAGACAGCCCCGCAATCAACGCAATGCGAAGAGCCTCTTCCTCAAACAGAACTTCCCGCTTATCCGCGAAATGCCGGAAAAAAGTGCGCCCGGTGACGCCGGCACGCGCGGCAATCTGCGCCGCAGTCGTCTGATTGAAGCCTTGATCGCGGTACAATTCCAACGCAGCCTGTCGGAGGCGCTGGCGCATTTCCTTTTCCGCTCGGGCCATCGTTGATCTCCACTTGTCACTCAGTGACACACGCATTATGTCACTGAGTGACAGTTAATGAAAGCTGATTTGGCGAACTCGGGGTGACCCTTCTGTCTGTTTTTCACAAGAGTGTTGTTCAGCTCACGTTCACAACATTCCACGTGAAACATCCGGGGTTCGGCACGAGCTTGGTAGAGATTCGCGCCTCCAAACGGCCGGCGCTAGATTTGCCCAGACGCTGCTCTCATCCGCCGCCTGCGTTCTTCTTATCCAACCGCCCTCAACCGCGCGAAACTTTCCTCCCGCCCCAACGCCGCGAGCGTCGCGTCGATGCCGGGGCTCATCGTGCTGCCGGTCAGTGCCGCGCGCAACGGCTGCGCCACTTGGCCAAGTTTCAGCCCTTCGGCCTCCGCAAACCCCCGCAGCGCCGCGTCGATGCCGGCGGCGGAAAACGCCGTGGCGTCCAGCACCGGCGCCAGCCGCGCCAGCATGGCGCGCGCGTCCGGCGTCAGCAGCGCCTCGGCTTTCGGTTCGAATGGCAGCGGCGCCCGGCGTGCCAGGAACGCCGCCGCCGCCGTCAATTCGACCAGTGTTTTGGCGCGCTCTTTCAGCCCCGGCATCAACGACAATATCCGCGTTTGCGCCACGGCGTCGGCCGCCACCTCGCATTGCGCCGGCAGCCGCGCCACTACCTCAGCCGTAAGCCGCGCATCGTCGGCCGCACGCAAGTACACGCCGTTCATGTGCGTCAGCTTCGCGTAATCCATCCGGCTGGCGGCGCGGCCCACGCCTTCCAGCGTGAACAGCGCGATCTGCTCCTCGCGGCTGAGCAATTCGGCGTCGCCATGCCCCCAGCCGAGCCGGAGCAGATAATTACACAGCGCCTCCGGCAAGAATCCCTGCTCGCGAAATTCCAGCAAACTGACCGCGCCGTGCCGCTTCGACAGTTTCCCGCCATCCGCGCCGTGGATCAGCGGGATATGCGCGAACGCCGGCCGCTCCCAGCCCATCGCCTGGTAAATCTGGATCTGCCGGAAGGTGTTGGTCAGATGATCGTCGCCCCGGATCACGTGGCTGATTTCCATGTCATGGTCATCCACCACCACCGCATGCAGATAGGTGGGCGTGCCATCCGAGCGGAGCAGAATCATGTCGTCCAGCTCGGTGTTGTTTACCCGCACGGTGCCCTGCACCAGATCATCGACCACCGTCTCGCCGTCTCTGGGCGCGCGCAGGCGGATCGCGGGGGATACGCCGGGCGGCGCATCGGCGGCGTTCCGGTCGCGCCAGCGCCCGTCGTAACGCGGCGGCCGGCCTTCCGCCTGCGCCGCTTCCCGCATCGCCCGAAGCTCCTCCGCGCTGGCGTAGCAGCGATAGGCCTGGCCGCGCGCCAGCAGCTCCCGCGCCACTTCGCGGTGGCGCGCCTCTCGTGCGGACTGATACACCGGCGCCGCGTCCGCGCTCAGGTCCAGCCAGTCCAGCCCCTCCAAAATCGCCTGCGTCGCCGCCGGGGTGGAGCGGGCTTTGTCGGTATCTTCGATCCGCAGCAGAAATTTGCCCCCGGCATGACGCGCGAACAGAAAGTTGAACAACGCGGTGCGCGCGCCGCCGATATGCAGCATGCCGGTGGGCGAGGGCGCGAAACGGGTGCGGACAGTCATCCGCGCCGTTTAGCATTTCGCCTTGGAGAACGAAAAGCGGGGCGAACGAAAACCTGCTTGCCGCCCTGCGAACTTGGCCGCAGTTTCTCCGCAACGGGAGGGTGCAAGGTGGCAGCATGGGTCGCCGGTTGGGCGGGCTGGGTAGAGGCGGAGCGTGGCCGCTTCATCCTCTGGCTGCCCGTCGCCATGGCCGCCGCCATTTTAGCCTATTTTGGCCTTCACCAGGAACCGCCGCTCTGGCTCGGCCCGGCTTTTTCCGTCGCCACGCTGGCGGCGCTGCTAGTGGGCTGGCGCTGGCCGCCCGCCCGTTTCGCCGCCGCTATGGCGCTGGCGGCGGCGCTCGGTTTCACCCGCGCCGAATTCCGCGCCGCCGCCGAGCCGCCGCTGATTAACGTGCCTTATGGCGTGGTGGAAGTCACCGGCACCGTTGCCGGCGTCGACCTGCTGCCGGTGGGCCGGCGCGTCACGCTGGCGAACGCCAGTCTGGACGGCGCGCCGCCGCTGCCGCGGACGCTGCGCATCCGTCTGCGCAACGACGATCCGGCGGTGATCGCCGCCGGCGCGCGGGTGGCGCTGCGGGCAATGCTGTTCCGGCAGGACCGCCCGGCCTATCCCGGCGCCTGGGATTTCGGCCGCGACGCATTTTTTGAAGGACTTGGCGCGTCCGGCTTCGCGCTCGGCGACGTCGCCGTTGCCGCCGCCGCGCCGGCAGCACCGTTCGCCGCCTGGCTGGACAATCTGCGTGCTGCCATCGCAACCCGCTTGATCGCCACGCTCGGCGTGCCGAACGGCTCCGTCGCCGCCACCTTGCTCACCGGCAGCCAGCAGGCGATGCCGGCGGCCGAGCGCCAAGCCTTCATCGCCGCCGGCCTCGCCCATCTGCTCGCGGTGGCGGGGCTGCATGTCGGCATCGTCATGGGGTTGGTGTTCGCCGCCACCCGCTATTTGCTCACCCGTCCGGAGCGTCTGGCTTTGCATCTGCCGGCAAAACCGGCGGCCGCTTTGGCGGCGCTCGCCGCGGGCGCCGCCTATGCTTTGCTCACCGGCGCGCATCTGCCGATCCTGCGCAGCCTCGCCATGGCGTCCCTGGTCACGCTCGGCGTGCTCGCCGGCCGCCGCGCCGTTTCACTCCGTGGCCTGGCGCTGGCCGCCATGCTGATCATGCTGGCGACGCCGGAGGCGGTCGTCGGCGTCAGCTTCCAGATGAGTTTCTCCGCCGTGCTGGCGCTGATCGCCGGCTACGCGGCGGCGCAAAGCGGCTTCGCCTGGTTCCAGCGCGGTGGCCGGGCCAGGCGCGCCGGCGGTCAGCTTGCGGCCCTGGCGTTCACCAGCCTGCTCGCCGGCGGCGCCTCCATGCCGTTCGCCGCTTATCAGTTCCAGCAGATCCAGCCGTACTGGATCCTGGCGAACCTGGTCGCGGTGCCGCTGACGGCGCTGTGGATCATGCCGCTCGGCCTGGCTGCGCTGGCGCTGATGCCGTTCGGCCTCGCCGCGCCCGCGCTGCTGCCGATGGGCTGGGGGATCGCGGTGATCGTTTGGATGACGGTGCGCATCGCCGCCTGGCCGGACGCCATGCTGCGGATCGCGGCAATGCCGGATGCCGCGATCCTGCTGTTCGCTTTTGGTCTCGCCTGGCTTGGCTTGTGGCGCAGCCGCGCCCGCTTGGCTGGCCTGCCGTTCATCCTGGCGGCACTGTTGGCGTACGGCGCCGCCCGACCGCCGGACGCGCTGATCTCGCCCGATGGCAAACTGATCGCGGTGCGCACGCCGCCGGCGGTGCTGCTGCTCCGGAGCCGCAAAGCCGCCGCGTATACGCTGGCGCAATGGCAGCCGGTCTGGGCCGGCGCGGCGCTTACGCCGCTCAATCCCGCCGCGCCGCCGCCCGGCGCCGCCTGCGACAGCGACGGCTGCACGCTTGCCACAACGCCGGGCCTGCTGCGCATCGCGCTGGCGCCGCCGGACAATGGCTGCGGCAACGTCCGTCTGGTGCTCTCGCCGGTCCCGCTGCGCGGCGCCTGTGACGCACCGGGCCGGCTGGTGATCGACCGCTTCAGTGTCTGGCATGACGGCGCGATCGCGGTGTGGTTCGGCGCGCAAACCCTGCGCGTGCGCAGTGACCGGCAAGTGGAAGGGACACGGCCCTGGGTGCCCCCTTGGCCAGCCTGGCGCTGCGCACAGGATGAAGGTTCAACTTCACGTTGACAGCAAAATTTATATTTTATTAGCATAGCGCGGTAGCAGACGGGACCCAAAAAATGAGCGGAAGCATATTCGCCCCGTCCGGATCGGCGTCCGCTCGGCCAACAGCCGCCCCTGGCCTCGCCGAACAATTGCTGGTGCTGCGCCGCCGGTGGCGCGTGGTGTTCGGCACCACCGGCCTGGTGATCTTCATCACCTGCCTGCTGCTGGGGCCCATGAGCGCCCGCTACACCGCAACCGGCGTGCTGCTGTACGATCCGCAGAATGCGCTCGCCGCCGGCGGCGACCCGGCGGCGCCCCCTGTTGGCCAGCTGAACGAGGCCGCGGTCACCGCCAGCCAGATCGAGGTGATCGACAGCTTGCCGGCGGCGGCGGCGCTGGCGGACCGGCTGCACTTGGCGCAGCGACCGGAATTCAATCCGGCCCTCCGGCACTCCCTGCTCGGTTCCCGCGCTGTCGATCCGGCGGCGGTGGTGGCGCGGGTGCGCCGCGCGCTGGATGTCTCGGTCGTGCCGGACTCCCGCGTCATGACCGTCTCTTTCACCAGTGACGACGCCGCGGTTGCAACCGAAGCCGCCAATATCGCGATGCAGCTGTACCTCGACCATGAGCGCGACCAGGAATTCGCTCAGCTGACGGAAACACGCGACTGGCTGGAAACCAACGCGGCGGTGCTGCAGACCGGGCTCGACAAGGACGAAAGCGCGTTGGCGGCGGCGCGCGCCGCAGCCGGCGTGGTGCCGGGCGCCGAAGCCAGCCTGACCAGCGAAACCGCCAGCCGGATTGCCGCCTCGCTGGTCGAAGCCGAGGCCGATCTGGCAATGAACCAGGCGCGGCTGGACTCTGCCTCGCACGGCCAATCGGCGGCGGCCGACGCCGCGATCGCGCCCAACCTGCTGCCGTTGCGCAAGGACCAGGCCGATCTTGCTGCCGAAGTGCAGTCGCTGTCCGGCGAGTACGGCCCGGATTATCCGAAACTGCGCGACGCCCGCGCCTCGCTCGCCGCCATCTCCGCCGAGATCGATGCCGAAACGGGGCGCGAAATGAACGCCGCGCAGGCCGACGTGGCCGCCGACGAGGCGGAGATCGCCACGCTGAAAAGCGCGTTGGCGGCGGCGCGCACGCAGAGCCAGACGGAGGATGCCAGTTCCGCGCCCATGCGCGCCCTGGAGCAACGCGCCGACGCCGGGCGGGACATGCTGCGGCAGATGACGCTGCAGGCCGATCAGCTGGCGCAGGCCGCCTCACTGGTGCGGCCCGACGCCCGCATCCTCTCTGCCGCCGCGCAGCCGGAGAGTTCCAGCTCGCCGCATCGTAGCCTGCTGCTGGCCGCGGGCGGGCTGCTGGGCTTGAGCCTCGGCGTGCTGCTGGCGGCGCTGGACGAGGCGCTGGACAGCAGTTTTCGTAGCGGCGACGCCGTCGTCGAGAATACTGGCCTGCCGTGCCTGGCTTTGCTGCCGGATGTCCGGGACCCGCGCATGATCGTGCTGGACGCGCCGCTTTCGGTGTTCGCCGAGCAGATCAGGGCGCTGCGCGCCAGCCTGTCGCTGGCGATGCAGGACGGCGGCCCGCGCATCATCGCCATCACCGCCGCCAGGCCGGGCGAGGGCAAGACCACGCTCACCATTGCCCTGGCGCGCGCTTTGGCGGGCAGCGGGATGCGCGTGGTCGCGGTGGAGGGCGATATCCGCCAGCCCCGCTTCGAGCCGGCTTTTTGCTCCGGCGGCGCGAAAGGGCTGACCGACCACCTAGCCGGCCACGCCACGCTTGATGAGATCATCGAGCGCGACCCGCACAGCGAACTGGAAGTAATCGCCGCCGGCGCGCAGGCCGCCAGTGCTTTGTCGCTGTTTCTCTCGCCGGCGATGCCGATCCTGCTGAACAAATTGCGCATCCGCTATGACGTGGTGCTGCTGGACGTGCCGCCCGCCTTCGCACTGGCGGAAAGCCGCGTCCTCGCCCGCTACGCCGACGCCACGCTGCTCTGCATACGCTGGGGCAGCACGCCGCGCCGGGTGGTCAACGCCGCGCTCGCAGCCCTGCGGGCCGCCGAAGTCAAACTCCTCGGCGCCGTGCTGACCCGCGTGGATGCGACCGCACACGGGCGAGCGGGGTTCGCGGATTCGGAGATCTATCAGCCAAGATATGCGGGGTATTTCAGAAATTGAAGGAACCGGCACCGTTTAATCCACGTCGTCATGCTGGCGCAGGCCGGCATCCACGACTTAACGAGCTGCCGCGCCTGGCTTAAAGTCGTAGATGCCGCTCGCGCCGGCATGACGAGTTCCATTGTCTGAGAGTATCGTTCCTGTTGGCGGTCAGTTCGTCAGCCGATCAATTCGGCTGCCTTCAGGAAAACAAAGATATTTTACCGCCATCGGCCCGAGCACGCCGGCGGCCATTAAGGCGACGGCAAAGGGAAAAAAATGCGCGCTGTTCCACGAGCAAAAATGGAGCAGGACACCTTTGGTAAGCCCGATGCAGAGCGTGTTGAGCAGGTAGATCACGAAGCTGTACCGGCCGAGAGTTAGCAGCACGCCGCCGGAGCGCGTGATGCGCCGCGTCAGCCCGTGCAGTGCCGGCATCGACAGCGCGCCCATCGGCAAAAGCGTCACGGCCGGTGGCCATTTCGCGCCGAACACCGCGATTGCCACGCAGCCGGCGAGCAGCGCCGCGAGCATCGCCGGCCAGCGCCGGTCCATGAAGCCGCGCCACGCCGCGTCATCGCTGCCCGCCAGCCCGCCCAGTACGAAAAACACCGCGTAGCGGCCGATCCGGTCTAGATAGACATAGGCCGGCAGCGGCAAAAGGTAGAGCAGCAGCGCCAGGCCCAGCAGACTCCAAAGCCGCGCCGCCGAACCCTGCAAAAACAGCGGGCAAGTGAGGCTCAGCACGAACAGCACGAACAAGTACCAGATCGACAGCGCCGGGCTCGCCGCGGTGTGCCAAATCAGCGCCGCCAGCCCCGCGCCAAATCCGTGCGGCAGATTGTCCACGTAGATGAATCGCCCCGCCACCGTCTTGCCGAGCACGACCAGCAGCCCCAAGCCAAAAAACGGCACTAACAAACGCTCCGCCCGCCGCCGCGCCAAGGCCGGCCAGTCACCCGGCCGGATGAACAGCGCCCCGCTCCGCGCCGCCACCAGTCCGCTGAGATACAGGAAGAACGGCATATGAAACGAATACACCGCGCGGCGCAGCGGCTCGTACCACCACACGCCCGCCGGGTCGGCGCGCGCCACCAGATGCCCGAACACCACCAGCAGGATGGCGAGGCCTTTTGCCCGGTCGATATCGAGGCGCCGATTCATCTTTATCGCGACCTGTATAAGCTGCTACATCCTTAACGTGAATGGGCGAATGGGAGCGTTCGTTTCGGTTGTGCTGTGCCTGGCCGCGCCCGCCGCGGCGGCCTTCGACCTCGACGACTTTCTTCCGGTCGACATCAGCGGTTACGGCATGCCGTTTGGCGTTACCGACATCAACCGGCTCCGCCGTGTCGATAACTCGGCCGGCGCGCAGTTCGGCGACGTCAGCCTCAATCCGGCGCTCGATCTGGACACCGGCTTCGATTCCGCGCCGAACGGCACGGCGCGCGGCTCCGCGATGTTCAGGGAGATGCCGAGCCTGCTTGTTGGCGATCCGCAGCTTGGCCTCGGCGGCCTGATTGCCGCCACCGCCACGCAGTTCCCCGAGGCCAGGCGGCAGGATGTTTCGGGCGTCACGGTCGCGCTGGGCGAGCGCGCCGAGCTGCCGCGTGAGACGATCACCGTCTCCGGCGCCTATATCCGTGCGCAGGAGACCGGCTTCGCGCTGACCACCGTCGCGCTGACCCGCCCGCTCGCTTTCAACGTCGCCGATCTTCGCGCCAGCGACGCGATCACCGCCGGCCTGTTCACGCTGAAGCCGGACGTGTCCGTGACCAGCTATCGTTTCGACGGTGTCTCCATCCAGAACCGCGCCGATACCCGCGAGGGTTTGACCACATCCTATACGCCCGGCGGCCCTGGCCAGCTGGTGTTGTTCCTGCACAGCGCGCAGTCCCGTTACGCGCTCAGCCTGTTCGATACTGACACGGAAGAAGCGCTGCTCGGCGTTGGCGATGACGAAGCCGGCCTGCTTAACCTGCGTCTGCTCGCCGGTGTGGCGCATCGCCAGGGACAGAGCGGGCAGATTCAGATCGGCGACCTCACCACGCCGGTGGTGGAGGCCGGCGCGGATTGGATTCCCGGCGACCTCGACCATGTGCGGCTGAAACTGGCGCGTGAGATCGACGATCCAGACGAGATCGACGCCACGCCGTACACGCTGACGGAGGCCAGCCTGTCGCTGACGCATGAGTACCTGCGCGACGTCACGCTGGATGGGTCGCTGCGGGTCGCACACGCCGACTATGCTGGGTCGGCGCTGCGCGAGACGCTGTTCAGCACGGATGACGGCGTGGAATGGCAGCTGAACGCGGCGCTGGCGGTGAAGGCGGATTACACGTTCAACGACCGGCAGGCGAATTATCTGCGCGCCGCCAATGAGCATGTCATCACGTTGGGCCTGAAATGGACGCCCTGAAGCCGCGCGTCTCGTTTCTCGGCCTCGATTTCGACGACCGGCCCTTGCCGGCGGTGGTGGCGCGCGTGCTGGCGCGGCCGGCGGCGGCGCCCTTCGCCTATGTTGTTACTCCGAACAGCGACCATCTGGCGCGGCTGCGGCGGCGGCCCGAGCTGCGGCCGCTCTATGCCGCCGCCTGGATGTGCCTGCTGGACAGCCGGCTGCTCGCCAACCTCGCGGACGGGCTCGGCCTGAAGCGGCCGGCGCTGGCGACCGGCGTCGATCTTGTCGCCGCGCTGCTGCCGCAACTGGCCGCGATACCGGAATGCCGCGTGGCCGTCATCGGCCTCGCCGCAGCGGAAATCTCGGCGTTGCGCGCGCGCTTTCCGGCGCTGGATTGGCGCCATCACGAACCGCCGATGGGCCTGCGCGCCAATTTGGCGGCATTTGCGGCGGCCGTCGACTTTGCCGCCGTGTCGCAAGCCCGCATCACCTTCATCGCTCTCGGTGCGCCGCTGCAGGAGCAACTCGCCGCTGCCATCGCGAAACGCCCCGGCGCCGCCGGCCTCGGCCTGTGCATCGGCGCCGGTTTAAGCTTCGCCGCCGGCACCGCCCCGCGCGCGCCGGTTTGGATGCAGCGCGCCGGGCTGGAATGGCTGCACCGGCTGGCCCGCGAGCCGCGCCGCCTGGCCCGCCGCTATCTGTGGGACGACCCGCCCATCCTGGCGGCGCTGCTTGCCGAAGCCTGGCGCGCACGACGCCTGAGCCAACCGCTTGACCGGCCTGCCCCACCCCTTATGTCTGAGCCGCGGCGCGAGACGGGCCGCACGGGACAGGGCCGCCCGGGATTGGGGAGGGGTGAAACACCGACATGACTGGATGATCGAAGCCCTCAACGACAAACGCCGGACCGACGACTCGCTGTGGGCGGTGGTCGCCACCCTCGGCCGGGTCATCCGCATCGCCGACATCTACCCGAGCCGCAACGCAGCCTTGGCGGACCAGGCCTGGCGTGAAAGCCAGGTCCGTGCCTACGCCACCTTCCTGGAACGCAGCGAGCAGCCGTGGCCGTGCTACGCCGTCCGCCCGATCCGCCGCACCGACCTGCCGCGCCGCTGGAAACCGCTGCCGGCGCTCGGCTTTCTGAACGGAAAACTATGATGAGCGATACCCGTATCGAACACGACGCGCTGGGCGATGTCGCGGTGCCCGCGGCGCATCTTTGGGGCGCGCAGACCGAGCGCTCCAGAGAAAACTTCCCGATCGGCCAGCGCAACTACGTCTGGGGCCGGGACGTGATCCGCGGCTTCGGCATTTTGAAGAAAGCCTGCGCGGAAGCCAACCTCGCGCTCGGCCAGTTGTCCGCCGAAAAGGTCCACCTCATCGTGCAGGCGGCAGAAGAGGTGATCACCGGCACATGGGACGCGGAGTTCCCGCTGGTGGTGTTCCAGACCGGCTCCGGCACGCAAAGCAACATGAATGCCAACGAGGTGATCGCCAACCGCGCGATCCAGCTCGCCGGCGGCATGGTTGGCTCAAAAAAACCGATCAACCCGAACGACGATGTCAACCACAGCCAGTCCTCGAACGACACCTTTCCCGCGGTGATGCACATCGCCGCCGTCGAGGTGATCGAGAACCGGCTGATCCCCGCGATCCAGACCCTGGCGCACACCTTCCGGGACAAATCCATCGCCTTTGACGACGTGGTGATGACCGGGCGCACGCATCTGCAGGACGCGACGCCGGTGACGCTGGGGCAGGTGATCTCCGGCTGGCACGTGCAGCTGGAAGACGCCATCGCCGGCATCAAGCGCGCGATGCCTGGTCTGTATGAGCTGGCGATCGGCGGCACCGCGGTTGGCACCGGGCTGAACGCGCATCCGAATTTTGGCGCCACCGTCGCCGAATTCGTAGCGCGCGAAACCGGCAAGCCTTTCCGTACGGCGCCCAATAAATTTGCCGCTTTGTCCGCGCATGACGCGATGGTGACGGCGTCCGCGTCGCTGCGCACGCTCGCGGGCGCGGCGATGAAGATCGCCAATGACGTGCGCTGGTACGCCTCCGGCCCGCGCACCGGCATCGGCGAAATCACCATACCGGAAAACGAGCCCGGCTCCTCCATCATGCCCGGAAAAATCAACCCGACGCAATGCGAGGCGCTGACCATGGTCGCGGTGCAGGTGTTCGGCAACGATCACGCCGTCGCCTTCGCCGGCAGCCAGGGCAATTTTCAGCTCAACGTGTTCAAGCCGGTGATGCTGCACAACCTGCTCGACTCGGCCGACCTGCTGGCGGATGCTTTGGGCGCCTTCAACACCCATTGCGCCGTCGGCATCGAGCCCGCCCGCGAACGCATTGCCGAACACCTCGCCGACAACCTTATGCTGGTCACCGCGCTGAACCCGCATATTGGCTACGAAGCCGCCGCCAAAACCGCGCTGCTCGCCCACCGCGAGGGCCTGTCGCTGCGCGACGCCGCGCTGCAATTAGGCGTCACCACGGAAGAAGAGTTTTCCAATTGGGTAAAGCCAGAAGAAATGACGCGGCCGTTGCGGATCGAGGGTAAGTGAAAGGCGCATGACTAGGATCAATCCTTCAAACCAAGAAGGGTGACGTTGCCGGCCGACGCGGCTTTCCGAAGTTCTTTATCGAGGGTTGCCAGCGGCAGACCGCGACGTTGTGCAAAGCGACCTAACAGAGCACGCTCTTGAACGAACAGGAATCAAGACGCTCGCGGAGCACGCTATAACAACAGAACGCCCGCAGCGCGCCATGGACGGGCGGCCTCCGCCGCTTCAAGATCGTTCCATGTCCGCTTCACGCCCTTTGCCGCGCACGTTGTCCGATACCGCCGAGGGCCAGCGCCTGGCGAACGCCGCGCGCACCGGCTGGCGGCGCTGGGGCCCGTATGTCAGCGACCGCCAGTGGGGCACGGTGCGGGAGGATTACAGCGCCGGCGGCGACGCCTGGGACTATTTCCCGTTCGATGACGCCGTCGCCCGCGCCTATCGCTGGGGCGAGGATGCGATCGCCGGCTTCTGCGACGAGCGTCAGCTCTGGTGCCTGGGCCTGGCTTTGTGGAACGGCAATGACCCGATCATCAAGGAGCGGCTGTTCGGCCTGACCAACGCCGAAGGCAATCACGGCGAGGATGTGAAGGAGCTGTATTTCTACACGGACGCCACGCCCACCCATTCCTACCAGCACATGCTGTACAAGTACCCGCACGCCGCCTTTCCTTATGCCAAGCTGCGCGCGGAGAACGCCCGCCGGGACCAGACCCAGCCGGAATATGAATTGCTGGATACCGGCGTGCTGGACGGCGACCGCTGTTTCGACGTCACCATTGAGTACGCCAAGGCGGCGCCGGATGACGTACTGATGCGCATCACCGCACGCAACCGCGCGGCCGTGGCGGCGCCGCTGCACTTGCTGCCGCAATTCTGGGCGCGCAACGTCTGGTCCTGGACCGGCGACGCCGATAAGCCCGCGCTTACGCTGCGAGATGCCGCCGTGGTGGCGCGCCACCCACGTTTCGCGCCGCTCAGCCTCGCCGCGGATCGCGACGTGACCTGGCTGTTCTGTGAGAACGAGAGCAACCCGGACGTGTTCGATCGTTCCGCCGTCGATCCCGCGGGCAGGTACAAGGACGGCATCAACCGCCGCATCGTGCGAGGCGAAACCACCGCGACGCGCGCCGATAGCGGCACGAAAGCCGCCGCCTGGGTATGGCTCGACGTGCCGGCGGGCGGCGAGGTCACGCTGCGTCTGCGCTTAGCACCGTTGGCCGCGTCGCCGCCCGGTTTCGCCGATTTCGACCAGCTGATGGCGCTGCGCCTGGCCGAGGCGGATGAGTTTTACGCCGCCTTACAGGCCAATATCGCGGATGCGGACGCCCGGATGGTGCAGCGCCAGGCGCTGGCCGGGCTGCTCTGGTCGAAACAATTCTACTGCTTCGACGTGCGCCGGTGGCTGCAAGGCGATTCGGCCGAGCCGATGCCGCCGGAAGCGCGCTGGCACGGCCGCAACACCGACTGGCAGCATCTGGACAACGCCGATGTTATTTCGATGCCGGATAAGTGGGAATACCCCTGGTACGCCTCCTGGGACCTCGGCTTTCAGGCAGTGTGTTTTTCGCTCATCGACCCGGACTTCGCCAAGTCGCAGATCCTGCTGCTGCTGCGCGACGACTACATGCACCCGAACGGCCAGCTGCCCGCCTATGAATGGTCGTTCGGCGACGCCAACCCGCCGGTGCAGGCCTGGGCGGCGCTCGCGGTGTTTCAGCGCGACCGCGCCCGCACCGGCGTCGCCGATACCAGCTTTCTCCGTCGCGTTTTGCACAAGCTGCTGCTGAATTTCGGCTGGTGGGTGAACCGCAAGGACGCGCTCGGCCATAACATCTTTCAGGGCGGGTTCCTGGGACTCGACAATATCGAGATTTTCAACCGCTCGGCGCCGCTGCCGACCGGCGGCACGCTGAACCAGGCGGACGGCACCGCCTGGATGGCGAGCTACGCGCTCGGCCTGATGCGCATCTCCCTGGAACTGGCCAAAGCGGAGCCGGTCTATGAAGACCTCGCTTCAAAATTCTTCGAGCATTTCCTGTACATCGCCGGCGCCATGGCGGCGGCCGGCACGCCCAATACTTCGGCCGGGCTGTGGGACGAGCAGGACGGGTTCTTCTACGACATGCTATGCCTGCCGGATGGCAGCAACGTGCCGCTGCGCATCCACTCGATCATCGGCCTGATCCCGATGCTGGCGGTGCAGGTGCTGGAGCCGGACACCACCAGCCGGTTCCCGGTGTTTGCCGCGCGGCTGGATGCGTTTTTAACGCAGCGGCCGGACCTTGCCGCGCTGATTTCCTACTGGAACGTTGCCGGCGAGGGCTCGCGCCGGCTGCTTTCGCTGCTGCGCGGCCACCGTATGAAATGCCTGCTCAGCCGCATGCTGGACGAGGCGGAGTTTCTCTCGCCGCACGGCATCCGGGCGCTGTCCAAATACCATTTGAAAAACCCGTACGTGTATGACGCCGCGGGCCAGCGCTTCAGCGTCAGCTACGTGCCGGCGGAGAGCGATTCGCGGCTGTTCGGCGGCAACTCCAATTGGCGCGGCCCGGTCTGGCTGCCGCTGAACTACGCGCTGATCTCGGCGCTGCGCAATTTCCACCGCTATTACGGCGACGATTTCCGCGTTGACTATCCGACCGGCTCCGGCACCCAGCTGTCGCTGATGGAGATCGCCGACCGCCTGGCCACGCGGCTGGTCAGCCTGTCGCTGAAGGACGCGGACGGCCACCGCCCGGTGATGGCAACCTACCCGCAACTGCAGGCCGACCCGGAGGCCGCCGACCTCATCCTGTTCCACGAATACTATGATGGCGACACCGGCCGCGGCCTTGGCGCCTCGCATCAGACAGGCTGGAGCGCCCTGGTGGCGCTGTTGATCGACCGTTGAACGCATTGACAACCATTTCTACCCGTTATAAATACTAACATCAAAACAAGAGGGAAAAAGCCATGCTCCCATTGATCGGTCTGGCTGCGACCTATGTGCCGGAGCTGATCCGGCTGATCGCCGGCGACAAGGCGGGCAACCTAGCCAACACGGTCGGCGGCGTGGTGTCGGACGTGACGAAAACCTCCGATCCGGTCGCCGCGCTGAAAGTGCTGCAGGCGGACGCCGCCGCTGAAAGCCAGTTGCGCGCCAAGCTCGCGCAGATCGCGGTGGACGCGCAGAAGGCGCAGAACGAAGAAGCCGACAAGCAGCGCGCCGACGAGCTGAGCACGCTGCAGGCCAACATGGCCAACACCCAGGGTGCGCGGGCCAGCATGCTGGCCTTGGCGCAGGACCGCAGCGGCATCGCCTGGGGCGCGCCGGTGGTCTCTCTGGTGGTCACGGTCGGGTTTTTCGTCATCGTGTGGGCGATCATCTACAAGCCGGGCCAGATCGACGCGGCCAACTCCCCGGTCGCGCAGATCGTCAACATCCTGATCGGCACGCTGGCCACCGGCTTCGCCACCGTGGTCAATTTCTGGCTCGGCTCCAGCCAGAGCTCCCGCGCGAAAGACAGTGCGGCTGTGACCGCGCAGGCAGTGAACGCCAGCCAGATCAGCGACGTGCTGGACACCGTGAAGTCGGTCACCAACACCGCGATCACCGGCGCCCGGAACGACGGCGTTGCGCCCGCGCCCGCGGCCGCCGCGCCGGCCAAGGCGGACGGTTTCGACCGCTGCGTGGCCGTCACACTGGCCTATGAAGGCGGCTTCGTGCAGGACCCGAAAGACCCCGGCGGTGCGACCAATTTCGGCATCACCAAGCGGGCGCTGGAGACGTTTCTCGGCAAGCAGGTCAGCGTGGACGACGTGAAAAACATGACCAGCAGCATCGCCATCGAGATCTACCGCGCCAACTACTGGAACCAGATGCTGTGCGGCAGCCTGCCCGTTGGTGTTGACCTGATGGTTTTCGACTACGGCGTGAATTCCGGGACAGGCCAGGCGATCAAGGACCTGCAGAGCATCGTCGGGGTTCCGCAGGACGGGGCGATCGGCAAGATCACCTTGCCCGCGGTGCTGAAGGCGCCGCCCGAGGATGTGATCAACAAGCTCGCCGCCGGACGCTTGGCGTTGATGAAGACGTTGCAGGAGTGGGAGCAAGACGGCGAGGGCTGGACTCGGCGCGTGAACGACGTGCAGCAGAAAGCGCTCGGTTTCGTCGGCAAAAAGACGCCCGCCGCGACCGCCTGACCATTTCTTGAAAGCCGCCGTGCCGCCCCCAGTTCAGTCACAGGGGAGTTTGCACATGGCCGAGATGCGGATGGCGGCGTTTCTCACGGACATGCCAGAGGGCGGCATGCGCCAGGCCGAGGCCGATGGGGTGAAAATTCTACTCATCCGGCGCGGCGAAACCGTCACTGCCATCGGCGGTGTCTGCCCGCATGCCGGCGGACCGCTGGCCGAGGGCGTGCTGGACGGTGAACGTGTGTTTTGCCCGTGGCACAAAGCCGCCTTCTGCACCCGCACCGGCAAATTGCTTGACCCGCCGGCGGTGGATGATCTCCCGACCTATCAGGTTGAACGGCGCGGCGAAGAGCTTTGGCTCGACCCGGCCCCTTTGCCCGCCGCGCCGCTGCTGCATCCCGGCGCGGACTCGCGCTGCTTCGTGGTGGTGGGCGGCGGCGGGGCAGGGGCCGCGGCCGTGCGGGAGCTGCGCGGCGCCGGCTTCACCGGCCGGCTGGTGCTGGTGGAGCGCGAAGACCTTCTGCCCTACGACCGCACGTTGCTCAGCAAATACACGCTGTCCGGCGAGGAGGGCGGCGAGAAATCTCCATTACAGGACGCGGCGTTCTACCGGCAGAACAAGATCGAGCGGCGGATCGGCGAAGTGGTGGCGCTGGACCCCGTGGCGAAAACCATTCGCTTCGCCACCGGCGACGTGCTGGCTTACGACGCGGCGCTGCTGGCGCCGGGCAGCCGCCCGAACCCGCCGAAATTTTCCGGCGCCGAAGACGCCGAAATTTTCCTCCTGCGTAATTTCCACGACGCGCAGCGTATTGTCGCCGCCGCGCAAGGGACAAAACGCGCCGTGGTGATCGGCGCCAGCTTCATTGCCATGGAAGCGGCGGCCGCGCTAACGGAACGCGGCCTCGCCGTCACCGTCATCGCGCCGGATGCGGCGCCGTTCGAGAAGCAGCTGGGTGCCACAATCGGCAACGTGTTCCGCCGCCTGCACGAACAAAACGGCGTGACGTTCCGCTTCGGCGAAAAGATCGCGCGTGTTGACGCCGGATCTATCACTTTGGAAACTGGCGAGACAATGAAGACCGACCTGATCGTCGCCGGTCTCGGCGTGGCGCCCGAGACAGGCTGGCTGATGAACTTGCCGCGCGACGACCATGGCGGATTGTTAGTCGACGCTAGCCTGAAAGTCGCGGATGGCCTTTACGCCGCCGGCGACATCGCGAGCTTCCCGGCGCGCGGCGATGGGCCGCCGCAACGCGTGGAGCACTGGCGCGTCGCCCAGCAGCACGGCAGCCTCGCCGCGCGCGCCATGCTGGGCGAAGCCGTCCGTTACGAAGCCGTGCCGGTGTTCTGGACCATCCAGTACATGAAGCGCCTGGACTATGTCGGCCATGCCAGCGGCAGCGACGAGCTGGTGATCCGCGGCGACCTCGAAAAACCCGAATTCATCGCTTATTATCTACAAAACGGCAAAGTCGCCGCCGCCGCCGGCTTCGACCGCGACCAGGAAATAGCCGCGATTATCGCCCTAATGGAGCGGCAACGCGACTGGACTGTGGATGAACTCCATCCGCTGGATAGCTCCCCCACCGCCGTCCTCGCCTCGCTTCACAAATCCGCGTAACAATGAGTCTCCGCGGCACCCCCCGGATGCGTCAGCGCCCCCAGATACGCCGGCCCTACATTCTGCGCGTACCGCCAGATCGCGCCCGAGTTGTAGTCCGTGCCGCGCGGCTGCCACGCCGCCCGACGTGCCGCCAGCTCCGCCTCGCTCAGCGCCACGTCGATCGTGCCCGCAATCGCATCGATGGTGATTTCGTCGCCATCTTTTAAAAGCGCAATGGGACCGCCCACCGCCGCTTCCGGCCCCACATGTCCAACGCAGAACCCGCGCGTGCCGCCGGAGAACCGCCCGTCGGTGATCAGCGCGACATGCTCGCCCATATCCTGCCCGTAAATCGCGGCGGTGGTGGAGAGCATTTCGCGCATGCCCGGACCGCCTTTTGGTCCTTCATAACGAATCACCAGCACGTCGCCCTTTTTATACGCCCGCGCCTGCACGGCGGCGAAACAATCCTCCTCGCAGTCGAAACAAAGCGCCGTGCCGGTGAAACGCTGCTGCTTCAGCCCCGCCACTTTTACGATCGCGGAGTCCGGCGCTAGGTTGCCTTTCAGCCCGACCACGCCGCCGGTTTTTGTAATCGCGTGCGAGACCGGATACACCACGTCCTGATCCACCGGGAAGACCACATCGGCGAGGTTTTCCGCCAGCGTGCGCCCCGTCACCGTCAGGCAGTCGCCATGCAGCAACCCGGCATCCAGCAGCGACTTCAGCACCACCGGGATGCCGCCGATGTTGAACACGTCCAGCGCCACGTATTTGCCGCCCGGCTTCAGGTCCGCTATGTACGGCGTGCGCCGCATGATCGCCGCGACGTCATCCAACGTGAAGCGCAGCCCTGCCTCATGCGCCATCGCCGGCAGATGCAACGCAGCGTTGGTGGAACCGCCCGTGGCGCCCACCACCACGGCGGCGTTCTCAAACGCCCGCAGCGTACAGATGTCGCGCGGCCGGATATTCTGTTCGATGAGATTCATCACCGCCTGGCCTGAAAGAACGCCGAACCGGTCGCGGTCTTCATACGGCGCCGGCGCGCCGGCGGAGCCTGGCAGCGCCAATCCAATTGCCTCGCTCACCATCGCCATCGTGTTCGCCGTGAACTGCCCGCCGCAGGCGCCGGCGGAGGGACAGGCGACGCACTCCAGCGCGTGCAGATCCTCATCGGACATATTACCAGCGGCGTGCTGGCCCACCGCCTCGAACACATCGACCACCGTCACGTCCCGGCCCTGGAACCGTCCGGGCAGAATGCTGCCGCCATACATGAACACGGCCGGCACGTTCAGCCGCAGCATCGCCATCATCATGCCCGGCAGCGATTTGTCGCAGCCCGCAAGTCCAACGATCGCATCATAACTGTGCCCCCGGATTGTCAGCTCTACCGAATCCGCAATCACTTCGCGCGAGACCAGCGAGGACTTCATTCCCTGATGTCCCATCGCCAGACCGTCCGTGACGGTGATGGTGGTGAACTCGCGCGGCGTGCCGCCGCCTTCGCTTACGCCGCGCTTCACGCTCTGCGCCTGCCGCGACAGCGCGATGTTGCAGGGTGCGGCCTCATTCCAACAGGTCGCGACGCCGACTAGCGGCTGGTCGATCTCCTCCTGCCCCAGTCCCATGGCATAGTAATAAGACCGATGCGGCGCTCGGTCCGGCCCCACCGTCACGTGCCGTGACGGCAACCGCGACTTATCCCAGCGTTTCTTCAACATGACGGCATATCCTTGATCTTTTTCTAGTTACGCAATCCGCGCCAGCGCCGCGTCCAACCGCGCGATCTCGGACCTGAAATTATCCTGCCGCTCATGGTTCTCCGCGATGATCGCCTCCGGCGCGCGCTGCACGAACTCCGCGTTGGCAAGCTTCTTCTCCACCTTGTCCAATTCGGCCGCCGCCTTCGCCCGCGCCCCGGCAAGGCGCGCCCGTTCCACGTCCAAATCGATCAGCTCGGCCAGCGGCAGAATGATAGTTACGCCAAGTACAATTGCTTGAGCAGAGCCCTTGGGTACTTCGCCGAGCAGCGGCCCGACCTTGCTCGCGCGCGCCATGCGGAAAATTGCCTCCTGCCAACGTTCGGCACGTTCCAATATTTCCGGAGTAGCCCCTTGCAACAATACAGCGGACTTAGCCGAAGGCGGTATGTTCATTTCCGCTCGCACGGTGCGGATCTCCGAAATCAATCCCTTGATCCAGCTAAGCTCATCTACCGCCGCCCAATCGTCCTCCAATGTAGAATCAGTCGGCCAAGCTTCCAAGATGAGAGAGCCTTGTTCTCCATAGCCTAGACGATCCCAAAGTTCCTCTGTCACAAAAGGCATTATGGGATGTAGAAGGCGGAGAATTTGCCCAAGAAGAAAGCCACCGACACTTCGGAGTTCATTCGACTCTTCCGTGTTACCTTCAGCTAGCGACGGTTTTGCAAGCTCCAAGAACCAATCGCAAAAATCGTCCCATACTAGGCGATAGCAAGCTCGCGCATAGTCGCTGATCCTGTAGGTTTTTAATCCCTCATCTGATTCAGCAATCGTCCAATCCAGCCGCCAAATGATCCATCGCGACAGAGGAAGTTTTGCGTCCTGTGGGCGAAACGCCCGGTTGGGCCCCACGCCGTTCATCTCGCAAAACCGCGCCGCGTTCCACAGCTTGGTGACGAACCCCCGGTTCGCCTCGACGATTTTGGCGCCCAGCTTAACATCGCGCCCTTGTCCCGCCGCCGCCGCCACCGAGTAGCGCAGCGCGTCCGTGCCGTAAGCCTCGATCAATGCCAACGGGTCCACCACATTGCCTTTGGACTTGGACATTTTCTGCCCACGCTCATCACGCACCAGCCCGTGGATAAGCACCGTACGGAACGGCACATCCTCCATGAAATGAAGCCCCATCATCATCATCCGGGCCACCCAGAAGAAAATAATGTCGAACCCCGTAACCAACACGTCGGTCGGATAATACTTTGCCAGTTCCTTGGTCTTTTCCGGCCAGCCCAAAGTGGAGAACGGCCACAGCGCCGAGGAAAACCAGGTGTCCAGTACATCCTCGTCCTGCATCAGTGCCACGTCAGCGCCTGCTAAAACCTGCGCCGCCGCCGCGTCGCGCGCCACAAACACCGCGCCGTTCGGCCCGTACCAGGCCGGTATCCGGTGCCCCCACCAGAGCTGCCGGGAAATGCACCAGGGCTGGATCTCCCGCATCCAGGCAAAAAACGTGTTCTCCCACTGCTTCGGCATGAATCCGATCTTGCCGCTCTCCACCGCCGCCACCGCCGGTCCCGCCAGCGCCTGCGCGTTGCAGTACCACTGCACCGTTAGCAACGGCTCGATCGGCACGCCCGAGCGATCGCCATGCGGCACCGCGTGCGTGTGCGGCTCGATCTTTTCCAGCAGCTCCAGCCGTTCCAGCTCAGCAACAATCCCGCGCCGTGCCGCAAAGCGGTCCAGACCGTCCAGCGACGCGGCGAAGTTCGTCACATTGCCCAGTTCCGCCAGCGTGATCCGCCCATCCCGGTCGATCACCGAAGGTGTGGCCAGATCATGTCGCCGCCCCACCTCAAAATCGTTGAAATCATGCGCCGGCGTAATCTTCACCGCGCCCGACCCCTTTTCGGGGTCCGAGTACTCATCGGCGACAATCGGGATCAGCCGCCCGGTCAGCGGCAGCATCACCATCCGCCCCACCAGCGCCTTGTACCGTTCATCCGCCGGGTTCACCGCCACCGCCGTATCGCCCAGCATCGTCTCCGGCCGCGTCGTCGCCACCACAATTTCGCCACCGCCTTCGATCGGATAACGAATATGCCACAGGCTGCCCTTCACCTCGCGGCTTTCCACCTCCAGATCGGAAATCGCCGTGCGCAGTTTCGGGTCCCAATTCACCAGCCGCCGGTCGCGGTAAATCAATCCCTGGTCGTACAGCCGGACAAACACCTCGCGCACCGCCACGGACAATCCCTCATCCATGGTGAACCGCTCGCGCGCCCAATCCGCGGACGCGCCCAGCCGCCGCAACTGCCGCGAAATGGTCCCGCCCGATTTCCGCTTCCAATCCCATACGCGATCAACAAACGCCTCCCGTCCTAACGCCTGGCGGGTCGTGCCCTCATCGTCCAGTAGCCGCTCCACCACCATCTGCGTCGCGATCCCGGCATGGTCCGTGCCAGGCTGCCACAACACGTCCCGCCCCCGCATCCGCCAGTACCGCGCCAGAATATCCTGCAAGGTCATGTCCAGCGCATGCCCCACATGTAAACTGCCGGTAACGTTCGGCGGCGGTATCATAATCGTAAACGGAGCCGCATGGCCCTTCGGCCGCGCCGCGAATGCGCCGCTCGCTTCCCACGCCGCGTAAATTCGAGCCTCGCAGCCGATATCGAAATGTTTTGATAAGGTCATGAAGAAAGCAGCGCTTTTTTGAAAAAAAGCGCGCAAAAAACTTTTATTAATCTGGGCCATGGGCGTTGGCGGCGGTAACGCCCGTGGCCCAGGTTAATAAAGTTTTTTTGCTTCTTTTTGTTCACAAAAAGAAGTGCTTCCTTACTTCCCGCCACGCGTCAAACCTGCGTGCGGTCGACCACGCGTTCTATCTCGGCGCGCACAATGCGTTCCACCAGGGCCGGCAGATGCGTATCCAGCCAAGCCTTCAGCATCGGCCGGATTTCCTCGCGCACGATGTCCTCGATGGTGACGCCGCCGCGGCTTACCGCGATGTTGCGTTCGTGGCCCAGGCTGCGCACCAGCGCGCCGATCGAGCCTTTGGTGGCGTCGCGCGCTTGCGCGCCGATCAGGCTTTCCGGCGGCTCAATATTGTCAGACATGGCGGGCTCCGATTGATCCGCCGGCATGTACATCTCTTCCTCCGGCCTGGCCAGCGCGCCACCCGGCCGCACGTCACGGCCCGCGCCGCCTTGCGTCATGCTCAGCTCCGGGTCGGAGGCGATATGGCCGGTCTTGAAGGATCCGGTCTGGGAAAATCCCGGGGCGCTTGTCTCCGTTTCCAGCGGCAATGCGGTGCCGGAGTTCATCTCCGGCGGCTTCGCCATCATCGCCGCGTCCAGCACCAGCACATCCTCGTCCAGCGCCGGCCCAGCCGGGTCCGCGCCGTCCCTCAGCACGCGGCGGATTGAGGCGAGGATCTCCTCCATCGAGGGCTCGCCCGCGCTGCCAGGGCCGCTGCTGTTGGAAATGCCGCCGTCGCCGCTCAACGTCACGGCCCTCCCGGCGGCGCGCTCAGCGGCAGGTCCGTGCCCGGCACGGCGGCGCCGACCATGTCGGATTCTGGCGGCCCCGCCTCGATCGTCGGGTTCAGCAGGCTGCCATCGGGCGCAATGCCCACCCGCCGATCGGCGCTCTCGCCGGTACCGATCCCGGCATATTTGACCGAGCGGTAGTATTTCAGGTCGTCATATTGCTGCACCGGCAGGCCGAGATCGGTCGCGGTCAGGCGCCCAATCGCGGAGGCGACAGTGTAGGAATTGTTCACCAGCGTGGCGATGTTCTGCACCTGCTGCACCTGGCTGTTCAGCAGCAGTTGCTGAGCGTTCAGCACGTCCAGCGTGGTCTGCGTGCCGACGATTTCTTCGCGCTCGGTGCCGTCCAGAGCGATCGCGTTGGCTTTGATTTCGGTGTTGGTCGACACGATCGCATCGCGCGAGGCGACGAACGCCACCCATGCCTGTGTCGCCTGCGAAAACGCCGTGCGCTGCGCGTCGATAATTTGCGCGAAGCTCTGCTGCTCGCGTGCCCGCGCGGTTCGAATCGCAGAATATTCCGCGCCGCCCTGATAGAGCTGCCAGGTCAGCTGGCCGAGCAGCGACGCGCCCTTGGTAAAGGAATTCGGCGTCGAGGGGTCGGTGTCGTAAAAGGCGCTGGCCTGCAACGAAAGCTGCGGCAGCAGCGCCGCGAACGCGACATCCACCGCGTCCTTGTTCGCGGCATCGGTATAGATCGCCGCGATCACGTTCGGGTTGTTGCGCTGCGCTTCCGCGGCGGCTTCATCTTTCGAACTCACGGGCAGGTCTAGCGGCTGCGGCGGCACCAGGTTGCCCGGATAGTCGCCGACCAGCTCGCGGAAATTCTCCTTGGCGATCTGCAGGTTACCAGCCGCCACCTGCACCTGCTCCAGCGCCTGCGCCAGGCTCGCCTGCGCCTGCGCGACCGAGGTTTCCGTGATCTCGCCGACGTTGAACTGGTCCTGCGTCGCTTGCAGCTGGTGCTGCAGCACCAGCTCGTCGTTCTGGTCCAGCGTCAGCACCTGGCCGTCTTCAATCACGGTGACATAGGCGTTGACCACGTTCAGGAACACGGTCTGCTCGGTTGCCAGAAGCTGCGCGCGCGCCGCATACACGCTGTTGGTCGCCTGCCTGGTCTGATCGACCACCCTGCCGCCATTATAGACCTGCTGAGTGACGGACACGTCCGAACTGGTCTCGTTACGGTTTTCGGGGATTTTGGTATGGCCGTCGGTGGGCAGGCCGGTCAGCGGGTCGATCGAATTGCTGTTCAGGACCTCAACCCCGCCGGCGCGGCCGCCGGCGGCCTGTATGGTCACGGTGGGCCGCCAGCCGGAGAGCGCGGTTGGCACGCCCTCATCGGTCGCCCGCAGGGAAGCACGCTGCTCCTGCAGTGTCGCATTGTTGTCATACGCCTCGACCAGCGCCTGGGTGAGCGTTTCCGGCGCCGCCGCTTTCGCCGCCACGGGCGCCAGAAGGGTTGGTGCGAACACCCCGGCCGCCATCACGGACGCAAGAAGACGAAGGCGCGTGCGGTTTCCGTTCAAAGATTTATCCTCAAAGGCTGAAAACTAGAAACTGAACACAGGCGCTGGCAGGAACGCCGGCAGCGGCCGCGCCGTGCAGTCGAACATCTGGACCGTTGCATATCCGGTTTTGGCACCCTCGCCGCGCACCGCTTCAGCAATCACCGCGCGGCCGATGCCGACCGGCCCGGCTCTCGGCCCGGAAGCGGCGTCATCCGCCAGAATCGCCACCACCCTGCCGCCCGGCCGCAGCTGTGCCGCGAAGTTGGCAGGGATTTCCGGCACCGCGCCCTCGATGCAGATCGCGTCATACGGGCCGCCCGCCGGCCAGCCCAGCACCAGCCGCCCCATCACCCGCCGCAGGCCTGGCACGGCCGGCACGCCGGGCACGGCTGCCAGGCGCTGCTCCTCTTCCAGCGCCACCACCTCCGCGCCGCAGCAAGCGAGCAAGGCAGCGCCGTAGCCGCTGCCGGCGCCGACCACCAGCACGTGGACCGGATTGTCCATCATCACCAGCTGCGCCAGCCGGCCGATCAGCATCGGCGCCAGCATCACCCGGCCGCCGCCCAGCGGTATGTCTCCGTCCGTATAAGCGAGCGAGCCCGCTGGGGCGTACGCCTCGCGTGGCAATGTTCGCATCGCGTCGATCACGCGCCGATCGTTTACGTTGTTCGGCCGCACCTGCGTCTCGACCATCAACGCCCGCGCCGCGGCGGCGTCAGCCGGGTCGGCAAAATGAGCAGTCCCCGCTTGTGCCGCCATCACCTGCCTCGCTAGCTTACAAAACCGTTATAGCGGGCGAAGCCGTCGCAACTCAACAGCCGGCTTGGGGCGCCCTTGACCCCCGCCCGGCTGCCCGGTCTATAAGTCGCGCCGTGCAACGGGCGTTGCCCGGCGCGACACGATGGTCCGGTGGCAGAGTGGTGATGTAGCGGACTGCAAATCCGCGTATGCCGGTTCGATTCCGGCCCGGACCTCCAGACAGTCGTCAGTTGTCAGTCTTCAGGTGTCGGAATAGGTGAGGCTGATGCCTCCGGAACTGCTTGCCTATGACGGCGCCGATATGCGCTCGCCGCCGGCGGATGCCGGGCTCTTGGCAGTCCTCGAGCCCCCGCGGGATGTCCCGCGCCGGCTGCCGGAACTGGTGGCCGATCTTTCCGGCCGCGGCCTGACACTCGCACCGGCGCCGGTTCAACACATCCACGGCAGCTATCTCGTGCACCGGCCGGACGTGCTGCTGTTCGGGCCGAACAACCTCGTGGCGGCGGACGGCACTTGGACCTGCGAGGCGCGGGACGAGAAGCGCCAATTCATTTGGTATCTGCACGAGGAATTCTACGACCGCATGTATCCCGGCGCGAAGCCGGTGATCGACTACAAAGGCCCCTGGCTGCGCCTGCACACCACAGCCATGGCCGAATCTGACATCATGCGCCTGGACGCGCCGGTGTTCCTCGCCACCGCCCTGGAGCCGCCGATCTGGGGCCGCTGGATCGTCACCGTCCTCGCCAAAGCGTACGACTTTCACCGCCACGGCGCGGGCCGCCAATTCTTCTGCTACGCCGCGCTGGACTGGCAAAAGGCGTTTCTGCGCCTGCTCGGCATCGGCGAGGACCGCTTGCTGCAGCACGATCCCGGCCGCACCCATATCTGCCGCGACGTGATGACGGTGGAATATTCCCTCACCAACATGACGATCAACGCTCGCGAACGCGCGGATATCTACGAACTCGTAGCGCGCTTTCGGGGCCCCAGCCGTTACGGCCGCAAACTCTTCGTCTCCCGCCTCTCACGCTCGCGGATCAACCCCTATTACCGCGTGCTGCAGAACGAGCTGCAGCTCGCCGGCATGCTGGCGGAGCTGGGCTTCGACCTGATCGAGCCGGAGTATCTCAGCTTCGCCGAACAGATCGCCGCTTTCGGCGCGGCGGAACAAGTCGTGTGCATCGGCGGCTCCGGCCTGTTCAACGCCGTGTTCTGCGCGCCCGGCACCAGCGTCGTCAGCATCGAATCCTCGGCCAACTACATCGGCCACCACGCGAACCTACTGGCCTCACTCGACCTGCGTTACGGCGTGATCTTCGGCGAGGAAGACCCCGCCGATCCCGGCCCCTCGCACCGTCGCTGGACCCTGGACATCGCGCGCGCGCGCGCCGCTCTCATCGGCTTTTTTACCTAATTAAGGTCGAAGCTAATGGGCACATGGTCGGACGGCGTGGGTTTGGCGCGTTCGGCCTTGGCGATGGTGACTTTTTGCAGACGCTCGGCGGCGCGGGGCGAGAGCAGCGCATGATCGATCCGCAGGCCGAGGTTACGGTCCCAGCAGCCGGCCTGGTAGTCCCAGAAGCTGTATAGCGTCTCGGTCGGATGCAGCGCGCGCAACCCGTCGGTCAGCCCGGTCCAGAGCAGCGCGTGAAACGCAGCGCGGGTTTCCGGCCGCACCAGGGCGTCGGACTTCTGGATCGAGCCCGGCGCGAAATCGGCGTCGGTCGGGCAAACATTATAATCGCCGGCGAACACAAAATCCTGATCCGCCGCCAGCAGCGCTTGCGCCCGCCGGCGCAGCGCCTCCATCCAGCCGAGCTTGTACGCATAGCCCGCATCGCCTCCGGAATTGCCGTTGGGCAGATACAGATTGCCGATGATCAGGCCGCCGGCGCTGATTTCCAGATAGCGCGCCTGCGCGTCGCCCTCCGGCAGCCCCGGCAACGCGCGCTGAGTTACGTCAACCGGCACGCGCGATAAGATGGCAACGCCGTTATACGATTTCTGCCCGACAATCTCTGCCGTGTAGCCCAAGGGGGTGAAGGCGAGCGCCGGAAACTGGTGTTCCTCGCACTTGATCTCTTGCAGGAGCAAAACATCCGGCTGCTCGCGCTGCAGAAAATCCGCGACCAGCGCCTCGCGCCGGCGGATCGAGTTGATGTTCCAGCTGGTAATCCGCACCGCGCGGACTAGTCGATGGAAAAAGAGGTGCCGCAGCCGCAGGAGGAGGTGGCGTTCGGGTTCTGCACGGCAAAATGCGCGCCCATCAGCGTGTCCTTGTAGTCCAGCTCCGCGCCAGCCAGCAGGTCCAGGCTGGTGGGGTCGACAAACACCGTCGCGCCATCCTCGGCAATCACCAGGTCGTCAACCGCCGGCGCATCGGTCAGATCGAACCGGTACTGAAAGCCCGAACAGCCGCCCGCCAGAACCTCCACCCGCAATGCCTTGCTCTCCGGCGTCGCGGCGAGAATTTCGGCAACCCGCCGCGCGGCGCCAGGTGTTAGACGGAATGGAATGGCGTTCATGGGCTACATATAGCGCGTCCGGGAGAGGTTAAGAAGAGCCGGCGGCGGCTGGTCCTAAGTTACAGCCGGCGGAGGCCACTTCTTCTCCTTATCCTACGCCGCGCGGCGGGGTTTCTTGGCGGGTTTGGCTTCGGCGAGGGCTTCGATCAACGGACGGCCGGCGATGGTTTCGACAGCGGCGCGGTAGCGGCCGAGGTAGTCGTCCAGGTCCAAACGTTGTTCGGCGAATTTGCGGGCGTTGGCGCGCAGGCCGGCGGCAAGTTTAGTGTCTTCCAGCACGCGCAGCACCGCGTCGGCGAGTTTGGCGGCGTCCAGCGTCGGCGCCACCAGGCCGGTTTTGCCGTCGGTGACGAATTCCGTCACGGTCGCGGTGTCGCCGCCGATCACGGCGCAGCCGCAAGCGAGAGCCTCACGCAGCGACCAGGACGCAACGAACGGATAGCTCAAATACACATGCGCGTCGGAACGCTGCAGCAGGCTGAGATGCTGCTCGTAGGGAATCTTGCCGAGAAAATGCACGCGCGCGAGGTCGATCTGGCCCTTCAACTCCGCCAGCAGCGCCTCGCGCCACGGCCCTTTTGGATGCGGCGCGCCGTAGCTGATCTCGTCGCCGCCGACCACCGAGACCACCGCATCCGGCCGCGCCTGCAAAATCTTCGGCAATGCACGCATGAAGATGTGAAAGCCGCGATACGGCTCCAGATTGCGCGCCACGTAAGTGATCAATTTCTGTTTCGGCGTCACGCTCAGCGTGCCAACGGTCAGGGTCTTTTTATGCGCCGCCGGATCGGGCTTGCACAGCGCGAGGTTCACGCCTTCCTCGATCACCTGGATCGAGGAGCGCGCCCAGTTCGGATACGTATCGTGTTGCGAAAGAGTCGGCACCTGGCCGTGCTGTTCCAGCGCCAGCGCGGCCAGGTTTACGCAGTTCTTCGCGCGCACGCCGCTGTACTGTTCCACCATCATCGGGAATTCCGGGTCGAAATTCACGTCTGAATTCTCGACGCGGTAGAAGAATTCGAAATAGCCCAGCATGGGCGCCGCCGGAAACACGTCGACCAGGTTGAGCATCTCGCCCCAGCCGTGATGGCCGATGATCACGTCCGGCGTGAAGCCGAGCGCCTTGATCTGGCGGGCGCCCTTCGCGGCGGCCTCGGCGCGGCGCATCGCGCGGTCGAAATCCTTAGCGTCGCGATGCGCGTTCAGCGGCACCACCGGCGGCTTGGCATAGGTCACCTTGCGCACGCCCGGCATGTCGTTGTGGTTCGGCTCGGTCATGAACACGATCTCGTGCGTGCCGTCGCGGCGTTTGTTATCCGCGAGCAGGCTGCGGACGATATGCACGTACTGGCCGGGAAAATTCTGATGGACGAACAGGAACCTCACTTGGCCGGCGCCTTATCTTTTGCCTCGGACCGGTTTACGCGCTTTCGGCGTCAGCGTCAGCAGGATCGCTTCCAGCGGCGCCAGTTCGGCGGCTTCGCAGGTTTCATCATTACCCACCGGCCCGGCCGCGGCGCCACCGACGAAGCTGGCGGCGCAGGTGATGTCATACTGGTCGGCGGCGGCGCCGCTGAGCCGCACGCGCAGGCCGAGCAACGGCAGCGCCATGCCGCGCGAGCCGCAATACTGGCCGGCTTCCACCCAGGGCGAGAGCCAGCCGCGGCCGAGCACCGCCTGATAAGATAGATCCGCGACGTCGATGCCGTCCGGCGCCGCCACGGCGAAACCTTCAATCCAATTCGAGCTGCCGCGTTCGCCGAGCCACACGCCGAATTTGGCGCCGACATCGCCGCGCGACTGGATATGCGCCAACATGTCCATCCGCTCCTGTGCCGCCGGCGCGGTAGGGGGAGGGGCCTGATCTTGCGCTTCCGGTCCCTGGCCCAGCAGCTGCCGCACCTGCAGCTTGGGCGCGGAGTCCGGCTGGTCGGGCAACTGATAGATGGTCACCAGCACCTGCGCCGGGCCGCGCTTCACCCGCACCAACGCCGCGTCGCCATCGGCGCTCAGCCAGCCATCCGGGCGGAAGCCGACGATCTCGACGCTGCCGGCATCGAGCGGCGGCGGCGAGATGCGCACGCCGGGCATGCCGCCGCTGCGGCCGGTGGTCGAGTTGGTTTCGTTCAGGATACAGAACAGGCCGGCCGGCAGCGCCATCATGTGGCCGGTGACTTTTAGCTCCTGCATCATGTTGGAATTTGATGTCGGCGCCGGAGGGGGGGCGGGAGCCGGCGGCGCGGCGACCGGCGGGGCGGCGGCTGCGGCCTGCGCGGCTGCGGCCGTATCCTGTTTCGGTTCGCCGAGTTTGGCGGCATGTTTTACGTTAGCCATGGATAATCCTCGAATAAGTCTTTGAAACGATCGCCTTCATCCGGTAACGCAACAACTTCCGTAAAGATCATGTCATGGTTGTGTTAGTAGGCAGTGAATGAAGCAAGTCGGTATGCCAGGCAAGCAGCGAATCGTTGATCCTAAAGGCCGGCAGGCCGAGCGGCAGGACGCCGCCGCGCCGGGTTGCGCGGATGCGCGCCGCCTGCGCGCCGAGATCGAAGGCGATGGTGTAGAGCCCCGCCCGCCAGGCCTCGCTCAACGTAAAGCACCAGGTTTCAGGCCAGATTGAGGCAAAGAATGCGAGATCGGCGTCCAGCTCGCGGATCAGCGCGGTCGCTTCGCCCTCGGCATAAGCGCCGGTGACGAAGATGCCGGCGGCGAGCAGCCGCTCATCCTCGGCGCTGGCGCCGGCGACCATGAACTCCAGCGGCAGCGCCCGATCACGCGCGTCCGCCGCGCACTCGATTAGCAGGTCGAAACCTTTCGAAGGGCCGATGCCGCCGATCACCAGAATTTTACGCGGCCTGCCTCCCGCCCGCGTTCTGCGCGGCGGCCGCAGCGTCACTGGCGCCGCATCGTCTTCCCAGGGCGTCACCTCCGGCTGCACGCCCGGGAAATGCCTTGCGACCCGGCGCGCCGCGTCCGTGGAGGGCGTGGTGATGGCGGCGGCGGCGGCGAACTCCGCCGCCGAGCGGGCCAGCAGCCGCGGCACGCTAAGGCCCTCGAAGGTCTCGTCGCCGTTCAGCTCGATGCAGGCGACGCAGCCGGCGACGCTGGGTTCGCCGCAATAGCGCAGTGGCGCGTCCAGGCTCGGGCGCGTGAGCAGGTTCACGCGCGGGCAAAAGCAGGCATAATCGTGAATTACAAGCTCTTGCGGTACGACAAGAGCCGCGGCGATGCCGCGCACCGCCGGGTGATGGCCGAGGCCGTGATGGAACACCACGCGGGCGACGCCCTCCGCGCGCAACAGATCTAGCAGCGCCGGCAGAGCGGCGCGCAGCACAAAGCGCAGGTTTGGGTAGTCGCCAGTTTTGCCATCGGTAAGTTCGGCGTCCCATGGAAAATGCCCGGTCGCAAGGTCGGGCGGGGCGCCGGGAAACAGCAGGATCGGCCGCTGGCCGGCGGCCCGGATGCGCGCCATGTCCTCCGCCACCCGCCGCGCCACGCCGCCGCCATGGTTGTGCGAAATCAGCAGCACCGCTCCTGCCGTGTGGCGGCCGGCCTCGAAGCGGGCGAGGTCAAGGCGGCGGCGGGCGGCTGCCAGCTTGTCCGCCGCGATGAAGCGCTGGATGATCCAGAAATAGCCCGGATGCAGCCGTTCCAGCAGCGCGCCGTTGCGGGCGTTCAAAGCGCGGCTGGCGGCCCGGAAAGAGACTCCACCCTGGTGTGCGACATACACGCCGGTGGCGGCGACGTGGCGGTAGCCGGCATGCCGCGCGCGCAAGCACCAGTCATTTTCCTCGCCGTAGCCTTGCGCGAACAGCTCTGGCCGGAACACGCCGGTGGCGGCGATGCAGTCATGGCGCATCAGCATGCAGAAGCCGATCGCGGTGGGGATTTCCACCGTGCGGCCGCCATTGGCGCGCGCCGCCAGCGCGTTCAACGCCTTAGTCTCGGCGAGGTCCGGCATGGCGTTGCCGCCGGCGGGGTTCGGCACGCTCAGGATCGTCGCCTCGTTGGAAAGCGGCGTGACGCTGCCGGTATCTGCGGCGGCGTAGGCGGTGTCATGAAGCACGGCGACGGCGCCGGGCGGCAACAGCGTATCGCTGTTCAGCAGCAGCACGTCGCAGCCCCCGGTACTGCTTTCGGCGGCGGTGAGGCCGGCATTGGCGGCGGCGGGAAAGCCAAGGTTACGGGCGTGACGAACCAGTGTCAGCCGACCGGCGGCGGCCTCTTCATCCAGCCAGGCAGCCAGCGCCGGCTCCGGCGTCGCATCATCGACCGCGATGATCCGAATTCCGGAAGTTGCCGCGTACAGCGCCGCGAAACAGGCGCGGGTGGCGGCGAGGTCACGATAAACCGGCACCACCACGGCGAGCGCCCGGCGCTCCGGCAGCACCCGCACCGGCGGCCCGGCGGTGGCGGCCGGCACGGGTGCGACCGCCGCCTCGGCCCGGGGATCGACCGGGCTGCCGGCGAGGTCGGCGCCGTCCGGCCCCAGCAGCCGGAACGGCGGCGACAGGGCCGCCAGCGCGTCCGCGCCGATCGTGAAGCCGTGGCAGCGTAGGAACGGCGCGTCTTCATCCGGCGCCAGTATCGCTCCAAACGGCACCGCGAGTCGCACATCGTCGGCGTCGATCAGCACCAACTCCGGCTGCGCGGCGGGCGCGGCGGGGCGGCAGGCCCAGCCGGTCAGGCCGCCCGTTTTTTTGTCCTCCGCCGTTGCAACCACGCCTTCCAGCCGCCGCAGCGCCGTCAGGTCCAGCGGGCTGCCGAGCAAAGGCTTGTTGCCCGCCGCCAGACTGAGCGCGCGGCCGGGCGGCACTTGTCCCAGCGCCGCCGGCCGCCGCAGCGCGGCACCATCCAACCGCACGGCGATCTTTCCCGCCGAACGAACAAGCAGCGCACCATCGGTGCCCACGCCGCACCAGCCGGGCCAGCCGCCGGCGCGCGCGGCGGCATCCAGAAGCGGTTCCAGCTCTGGCTCCACGCAGTGCCGGGCCAGCAGCCGCGCCGCCGCGTCTGCCATGCCGCCATGGTCGCCGGCCCGCTGCCGCGCGACGATCAAGCCTTGCCATGCAGCGGAAATATCGTAGCGTTCTGCCAGCGACTCAAAAGCGGCGGCGGCTTTCGCCAGACCTTCCGGCGTGCCGGCGGCCAGACGCAGATTGGCCAGATCGAGCACGATGCGCGGGTCTAGCGGCGCCAGCCTGAACGCCCGTTCCAGCCACAGAAGCGCGGTAGGCAATTCGCCCACCCGTGCGCGTTCGACCCCACGCTGCCAAGCCTCCGCCGCGGCGCGGCCGTTCGTTAACTCTTCTCTGGCGGCCATCTGAGGCGTCTTTCTCCGCTTCCGGTGCTTGCGGACTGTAATACGTACGCGCCGGTTCTCGAAAGCCGCCCCGGCTGACTTGACCGAGCCAGTTTCCGAAGGACCCCTGCTTCAATACAAATTAAAACCAGGCCGTTCGGCTCAGTCTCCGGCAGCGCGGAAGGGGTGGGTGTTGTCGGCCGGCGCAGCTGGGCTCGGCGCACCGGCGCGCGGCGCACCGGCGGTTTCCACTTCGGGGTGCAGCAGCTCCAGCTCGGCCCCGGCCTCCGCCAGCCCAAGCTTCTGCGCCTGTTTCAGCCAATGCTCGGCTTGCGACAGGTTCGGTGGCCCGGCGAGACCCTTGCGCAGATACCGCCCCAGCATCAGCGCCGCCATCGGGTGGCCCAACTCGGCGGCGGCGCGGAACCAGGCCAGCGCCACTGGCCGGTTCATCGCGATGTCGTGGCCGCCGCCATGTAGCGCACCCAGTGCGAACATCGCCCCGCTGTGGCCGGCCTTCGCCGCGCGCTCGAACAACTGGCGGGCGCCGTCATGGTCGCGCGGACAGCCGCGGCCGTTGATCATCATCTCGGCCAGCGTAACCAGCGCGTCGGTCATGTTCAAATCCGCCGCCTTCTGCAGCCAGACCCGCGCCGCCACCGGATCGGCGGCGACGCCGCGGCCCTCCAGCAGCATCCGGCCGTACCAATATTGCGCGTTGACCACGCCCTCCGCGGCGCGCTTCAGCCAGAACGCGGCGCGTGCGTCGTCGCGCGGCACGCCGACGCCCTCTGCCAGGCAGACGCCGTAATTATACGCGCCGATCAGGTCGCCGGCCTCGGCCGCGCGCTCGAACCATTCATGCACCGGCGGCGGGGTGGTGAGGCGGGCATCGGTCTGGCCGTTCAGCAACATGCTGGCGAGGTCGGCCTGCGCCACCGCGTCGCCGGCTTCGGCCGCGCGGCGGAACCATACGGCGGCCTCGTCCGGGTCGCGCGGCACGCCGGCGCCGGTCAGATATAGCATGCCAAGCGCGCGGGCGGCGGTGCGATGCCCGGCATCGGCGGCGCGGCGGAACCAGATCGCGGCCTCGGAATAATTCGGCGGCAGCGCGCCGCCACGGGCGTATAGGTCTGCGACCAGCGCGGAGGCCTCCCAGTCGCCGGCGAGGCCGGCGCGTCGCAGCCACGACTCGCCCTCGATCTTGTCAGCCTTGGTGCCTCTGCCTTCGTACAGCATCAGCCCGTATTTCGCCATGCCGTTACGCACGCCCGCCTGCGCCGCGATCCGGTAGTGCTCGACCGCCGCGGCGGGATCGGCATGCATGCCAACCGCCTTTTCGTGGATCAGCCCGAGATAATAATGCGCCGTCGGCAGGCCGGCCTCGGCCGCCTCGCGGATCAGCGCGACGGCGGCGAGGGTGCTATCGGCAACATCTGCGCGGCGCAGATGGATCAGGCCCAGCCCAAGCTTGCCTTGAGCGGAACCGCCCAACACTGCCTTGCCATACCAAAACTCGGCCTGGGTTTCGTCGCGCAGATCATCGGGGCCGGAGGAGTAGATGAAGCCCAGCATCGCCTGCGCGTCGGCGGAGCCGGCTTCGCCGGCCTTGCGCGCCCAAGCCACCGCGGCGGCATAATCGGCCTGCGGGGTATCCGCTTGCGTGAACAGCGAAGCATCGGCCTGCAGCAGATTTTCCCGCAGGCCGAACAGATGCAGGCTGGCAAGCTGGCACTGGCTCTGCAGATGGCCGCGGTTGGCGGCGCGCAGGAACCAGCGCCCGGCCTCCACTGGATTACGCAGCACACCTTCGCCGGCGAGGTAGCGCTGGCCGACCTCGTAGGTCGCTTCCAGCATCCCGGCATCGGCGGCCGCCACGAACAGATTAAAGGCGCGCCCTGACAGCCCGGCCTTCATCAGCTCCTGCGCGCGCGCATAAGCGCGCTTCGGAGACCGCGTCAGCAGCCGGTCGGATAGTGTCAGGGCAGCCAAGGGCTAAGCCTCATGGCGGCTCATGCATGCTTTGGTAGAAGGTCGGCATGATCCGCTTCGCGAAGTACTGCAGAATCGTCTTGGTCCCGACCTTTACGTCGGCCTCCATCGGCATGCCGGGGACCATACGAAACCCTGGCGGCACATTGTGCAGGTTTAACTCGTCTATTGAAACCTCGACCTTGTAATAAAGGTCGGTTGGTGCCTCCGGCAGCGGTGTACCGGCCGCCGGGTCGCTTGTCGCTCCCATAGGATTGAAACTACTAGGGCTTACGCCGAGGATTTTTCCCTTGGCCATGCCGTATAGCGAGTAGGGAAGAGTTAGAAACTTGATGTTCACGTTGTTACCGACATGAACAAATCCGGCATCCTCGCCGTCGAGATCAGCCTCGACGGTCAGCGGCGCATTGACCGGCACCAGTTCCATCAGGGTCGTCCCCGATGCCAGCACCGCGCCAACCGAAATCGGCGCGACGGTCTGTACGATCGAATCCTGTGGCGCGGTCAGCACCACCAGCTGGTCGTTCAACTTCGCGGCCACTAGCGCCTGCTGCGCTTGCGCCAGACTGTTCAGCGCGGTCGCCAGCTGCTGGGAGATCGTGGCCTTCCATTGCTGGTCGAAACCGTTGCGTTCGGCCGTTTGAGATGCCAGCTCCTTCTCCGATGCTTCGGCGGAGGATTCCGCACTGGCCAGATTACTTTGCATGTTCAGCCGGTCGTCGGTCGCGGACAGCGTGTCGAGCTTGCTGCCGACCTGCAGTTGCTGAAGATTCTTTCGCATATCCTCAATGTTTGAGGCGACGCCAAGACGTTGCCGATAATAGGCCGCCTGCGCGTTGTAGCCGTCGATGTTGGTCTGTAACTCCTTAATCTTCTGAGCGTAGTCGTCCATTGTGAAATTGTATTGGCCGACCTGTTGCGCGTAGGTCGCCATCTGCAGCGTGGAGGCGGGATTTGCCGGGTCAGGCTGGTAAGGCTTGCCGTCTTCCTGCGCTTGCAGTTGCGCCACCTGCGCTGCGTAGCCCTGCTCTTGCTGGGTCAGTGACGCGAGGTCGGCCGCCGCGATCGTCGGATCGAGCGTCGCCAGCAGATCGCCGCGGTGCACCAGCTGACCTTCATGTACGTTGATCGTGCTGACAATAGCGGCGTTGAACGATTGAATGTCGATCGTCGGCGCCGTCGACACCAACTCTGCCGCCGTGCTGGTGACCTCTTCATCCGTATGGTCGAACGTCGCCACCATCAGCAGGCTGAACACCAGAAAGGTTACCCAATAGATCGTGTAACGCGCCATCGCGGGCATTGGCGTCGCGACAATTGCCGCAGTCGGTGACTGAAATTCAAGCAGTGCAAGCGGCGTCGGCTCAATATCTTCCGAGCCGACGCCGGCACTAATCGCCTTGGGCGAGCGTTGGAGTAGGCGCAGCATGATTTCTCCCGGGGTCAAGATGGCGGTTCTGTTGCAACCAGAGATGGCGGTAGATCGCGCATCGCTCCACAAGCTCGGCATGGGGGCCGATATCCATGGTCCGGCCACGATCCAGCACCATGATGAGGTCGCAATCGATCAGCGATGACAGCCGGTGGCTGACGATTACCATGGTGCGCCCCTGCGCGATACGCAGCAGATTGGCGTTGACCAGGGCCTCGCTTTCCGGGTCGAGCGCGCTGGTCGCCTCGTCGAGGATCAGCACTTTCGGGTCAGAGACTACAGCGCGCGCGATCGCCAGGCGCTGCTTCTGACCACCGGATAGGTTAGGAGACCCTTCCTGGATATAGGTGTCGTAGCCGTTCGGCAGCCGCTCGATGAACTCCTCTGCGCCGGCCAGTCGCGCCGCCTGCACCGCATCCTCGAATGACAGGCCCGGGCGTCCGGAAATGATGTTGTCGCGCACCGAGCCGCGGAATAGGAAGTTATCCTGCAGCACCATGCCGAAGTTCTTGCGCAGATGCCGAAGGTTGATCTCGCGCATGTCGGTGCCATCAATCTTGATCGAGCCGGTATAGTCGCGGTTGATGCCCTGCAGCAGCCGGGTAACGGTTGATTTGCCGGAACCGGAGCGCCCGACCAGGCCAAGCATCGTGCCGGCCGGAATCGAGAACGACATCTTGTCGAGCGCCGGCGTCTTCGTGCCTTCGTAACGGAAGGTTACATCGTCGAATTCAATAGCGCCAGCGAATTTCGGCCGCAGGCCGGTCGTTAGCGCCCGCTTCTCGGTCGGCCGATTTAGCACTGCCGCGACCTGGGCGATCGAGGCGCGGGCCTTTTGCACATCTTCCATCAACCCCGCCATGCTGACCAGCGGGCCAGCCACTCTGCCACCTAGCATCATAAAACCGAACAGGCTGCCGACATCGGCGGGACTTTCAGCCGAGACCGCGATGTAGGCGCCGAGCAGCATGGCGCCGAACTGGGTGTATTTCTGCAGCGGAATCACCAGCGTGGTCGGCCAGTTGGCGAGCCTGCTCCGCTGCACTTGCAGATCAACTGATTCGGCGACACGGCGGTCCCAGGCCGTCATCCGCATCGGCTCGATCGCCAACGCCTTGACGGTGCGTATACCGTACACGCTTTCAACCATGATCGAGTTTTTCGCGGATTCCGCGGCGATAATCTTGCCGGTCATCACGCCGATCGGGTGAATGAACAGCGCGATGATCAGGGCGATCATCGCCGACGCGATCAGCACCGTCCAGGCCAGCGTGGCATTCAAATAGAACAGTATCGGCAGCAGCAGCAGCACCATGAACACGTCGATAAACACGTTCATCAGCTTGCCGGTGAGGAACTCGCGAACCTGCGAAACCTGCCCAACCTTGTAAGCCAACTCGCCGGCCTGTTGCTTTTCAAAGAAATCGATTGGCAGAGAGAGCAGCCGTTCGAACACCATCAGACTTAGCCGTGCATCAATTCGGGTCGCCATCACGATTTCAAGAAGCTTGCGGCCCCAGGTAAGGATCATCTCGAACGTAACCGCGATTATCATGATGATGATAACCATCTGCAGCGTGTTGATGCTGTTATATTCCATGATGATGCTGATCGTCGACATCACGACCAGGATCGGCACGATGCTAAGGATAGTTAGCGTGATCGAGGAAATCGCGATGTCGCGCAGGATGCTTTTCTGGCCCCAGACCATGCGTCCCAGCATCGGGATGTTGAACGGCGGCTCATCCTCGACGCCCTCGCGCGTCGAGCGGATCAGCAAGGTGGCGCCGCTCCAAACCTGTTTCAGCCGGACTTCGTCGACCGGAACCGCCGGCTCGCTGGCCGCTGCCCGCGGGTCTTTCAGCATCAATATGCCCTGATCCCGGATCCGCCCGACCAGCAGCGCCGCACCGCCATCGTCCAGCAACAGAATCACCGGCGACGGATCGTCAATTTTCATCAACTGCCTGAAGGTGCTGTGCACGCCGCGCGCCCACAGTCCCGATTCCTTCAGCCACTCAATCAGCACCGGCGGCGAAGGCGCTTCTTCGGTGGCGTCGAGCCGCGCGCCCTGCGGGTCCAGCTCAACGCCGTGATAGCGCGCAACCGCCATGACCGCGGCGAGCCGCGCGTGCATCGGGCCGGTGCCGCCGCCAATCGACGCGGCGTTCAGCGCCGCGACATCGTTATTGGCTTGTGTCTTGTCCGGGTCGGACTTATTTGGCGTGTCGTTCATACGGCAATCGGCCTTTCAGACTAAACTAACCAAGCGACGAGATCGGCAACGTGACCAACTTCGCGCCTTATGCCCGAATTCAGTCCCGCGATACAACGTCAATCGACCATCCGCCGGAAATAGGGCGTGTATGCGGCGGGATGCCATGTCGGTTGAAATCCGGATTTGAGGCTTAGGCAATGAAGATCCGGGCCGCGGAATCGGCCGATCTGGCCGATTGTCAATCGCTCTATGCGGTGCACGTTCTGCACGGCACCGGCAGTTTCGAGGAAGTTCCGCCGTCGCTGGAGGAACTGACGCGTCGGCATGAGGCGGTGACGCAAGACGGCGCTGCCTGGCTGGTCGCGGCGGACGCCACCGGCGTCCTCGGCTTTGCCTATTACACGCAGTTTCGCAACCGCGCGGCATATCGTTTCGCCGCCGAGGACAGCATCTATGTCCGCGATAGCGCGCGCGGACGCGGGGTCGGCAAAGCGCTTCTGGCCGCCATTCTGGACCATGCCGCCGCCCGGGATTTCACCGAAATGCTGGCCGTGATCGGCGACGCCGAAAACGCCGGGTCGATCGCCTTGCACGCCGGGCTTGGCTTTACGCATGCCGGCGTGATGCGCCGCGTCGGCTATAAGTTCGGCCGCTGGCTGGATGTCGTGACGATGCAAAAATCGCTGACCTGATAATGCTGCCGCGGCCTCAACCGGCTTCAAAAGCTTCCGACGGCGCCAACGACTTCATCAAATCGAACATACGCTTGCGCACCGCCGGATCGGTGATGCGGTAATAGGCGCGCACCAGTTCCAGCGTCTCGCGTTTGGTCAATTGCTCGTCGACGCCGGCGGCGAAAGGTTCCTGCGTTTCGGCGAACCCATGCATCCGGCCGCGCGGCCCACTGACCGGCGTTTCGCTCATGCCTTCTGGCATGTCGTCGAAGAAGAAGCTAATCGGCACATCGAGCACGCGTGAAATGTCGTATAGCCGCGACGCGCCGACGCGGTTCACGCCGCGCTCATATTTCTGCACCTGCTGAAAGGTCAGCCCGAGCGCGTCGCCCAGCCGCTCCTGCGACATGCCGAGCAGCATCCGCCGCAACCGCACCCGCGACCCGACATGCACGTCGATCGGGCTTGGCCGGCTTTCGCGGTCAGGTCGGTCGGTCGTCGGTTCGGCCATTCGCGCTCTAGCTCCTGCGATCGAACAGCTCGACCGTCCTATCCATTTCGACAAACCATGCGCGCCGCTTAGCAGCGGGCGCCACGTCAACGCGACGGCGTGCGCGTTGTCCGTGCACGCCATCAAATCGTAGTTACCAGAGGTTAACCAATGACACAATACAATTTTGCGAGGCGACGCATTATTATTTAGACGCCCTAGCCTGGAATCAGACGATTTTCAGGCGAAAGCTTTTTTACAGCGTAAACAGCAGACAACCACCGATAATCATCAGCGTCGATAGCAAAAGGGGCACAGCCAAGCCAAAGCGGGCGTAAAAGGTTTTTGGCAAGCTGCCGGGCAACTCGCCGACCAGCACGCCCTGGACATTCATCGGCAGCGCCGCGGTCTCCCGCCCCAGCGGGTCGAAAATGGCGGAAATGCCCGAATTGGCGTCGCGAACCAGGGGCAGACCTTCCTCCACGGCGCGCAGCCGCGCATCGGCGAAGTGCTGTCGCGGGCCCGCCGAGTCGCCGAACCAGGCGTCGTCGGTGATGTTCAACAGCCAGTCCGGCCGGTCGTGCTCGCCGATGGTCTCGCCGCTGAAGACGTCCTCGTAGCAGATCAGCGGCGCGAAGGGCGGCAAGTCGGTTACGCGCAGGGTGGCGGGGCCCGTGCCGGGGGTGAAGCCGCTGCCGGGTGCCAGGTCCGGGGTAATTTTCACCGGGATCCAGCGCGGCATGTATTCGCCGAACGGCACCAGCTTCCACTTGTCGTACACGGCCTCCGCCGGCAGCGGGCCGTCGACCACCACCAGGGAATTGCGGAAATCTGTCGGGCTCAGCACCCGGATGCTGCCGGCCAGCACTGGCGCGGTGCCGGTGACCAAGCTAAGCTGGCGGCGCGCTTCCGCGTCATTGGCCAGAACCCAGGGGCTGGCGGCTTCCGGCCAGATCACAGCGCTGGCGCCGGCGTGCAGCCCGGCCTGGCTCATCGCCAGGTCCCGTTGCCAGCGGCCTTGCAGCGCCGTCTCGTCCTGCGCCCCCGGCACCGGAAAATTCGGCTGGATCAGCGCCAGGGTGATGCCGGTCGCCGGCACCGGGGTTGCCAGCTGCGCCAGGCCGAAGCAAACCCAGGCCGTCAGCGCCACTGCCGCCGCCAGCAGCCCGCGCCGGCCGAACAGCGGCGCGCCGGCAAGCAAAAGGGTGAGCAAGGTGAGGCCGTGCACACCAATGATTGCCGCCGGCTGGAGCAAAATATCGCCGAGGATGCCCGGCACCGCCCAGTCGGTGCCCCACAAGTTCCAGGGAAAGCCGGTGAAGGCGAATTGCTGCAACAGGTTGGAAAGTACCCAGGCGCCAGCGAACGCCAACAATACGGCGAGCAGGCTGCCGCGCCGCAACGCGAACGCCGCCAGCGCCGGGACGATGCTGTAAAACGCCACCGTGAATGCCAGCAGGGGTGCGGCGAACGGCACCAGCCACCAGAACACGGCTGCTTCGGTCAAAATCGGTTCGGTGATCCAGTACAGGCCGGCGAGGTTAAGGCCGAAGCCGAACAGCCAGCCGAACAGCGCCGCCTCACGCCAGCCGCGTGCCGCCGTGATCAGCCCCAGCAAGGCCGGCACGCTGAACAGCAGCACCGGCAGCAGATGCACCGGCGGCAGCGCCAGCGCCGAGGCCAGCCCCCACAACCAGGCGCGCAAACCGGCATGGCGGCGCAGGAAGGCCACGATGCCGCTCCACCGGGCGCGCGGGCCGGTTTGCCGTGCCTCCACCAGAACCGTCATTGCAAGGCGGGCAGGCCGAACAACCGTGCGACTTCGCCGAACTCCGCGGCGACGGGGTGGCGCGTGCCGGCGACGGTGCGGTCTTCCGGCCGGGCGAGCTGGCAGGTGCGCAGGCTCGCTTCAGCGGCCGCGTCTAGCTCCGCTTCCACGTCCGAAAGAAACAGCAGCTCGCCGGGCGCAAGGTTGATGCCGCGCGCGATCGAGGCATAGCTGCCCGCGTCGCGCTTCGGCCCGGCCGCCGTGTCGAAAAACCCCTGGAACAGGCCGCTAAGGTCGCCCGCATTGCTGTGCCGAAACAGCAGGCGCTGCGCCACAACGGAGCCCGACGAATAAACATAGAGCCGCAGCCCGGCCTTCACCCAGCGACGCAGCGCCGGCGGCACGTCCGGGTACAGCGTGCCGGTCAGCGCGCCGCCTTCGTAGCCCTCCGCCCAGATCAGCCCCTGGATCGTCTTTAACGGCGCGAGTTTCATGTCCGCGGCCATCCAGCCCTGCAGGGCGGCTAGCGGATCGGCGCCCGCCGCCTGCGCCTTCACCTCGTCCATCACCAGATCCTGGGCGTGCTCGGCGCAGAACGCCGGCAGCCGCGTCTGCGCGTAGGGGAACAAGACGTCATGCACAAAAGAGAGCGGCGTCGTCGTGCCCTCTATGTCCATCAGCACGCCAGCGAGCGCACTCACGCGACCGGGAAGCGTTCGGAGATGCCGTCGCCGGTGAAATGCGCAACCCAGCCGGAGCTGTCGGTAAAGACACGAAGCGCGGTGAAATGCGGCGCGGCGCCGGCGTCGAACCAATGCCGCGTTTCCGCCGGCACGGAGATCAGGTCGCCGGCAACGCAGAAGGCGTCGTAGATCCGGCCATTGACGTGCATCACGAAATGCCCGCCGCCGGCCACGAAAAAGCGAATTTCATCCTCGGTATGCACATGCTCGGCCAGGAATTTCTGGCGCAGCGCCGGCGCGTCCGGGTGCTCCGGCGTCAACTTGACCACGTCGGCCGAGCCGGCGCCCATGCTGCCTATCAACTGGTCAAGATACGGCCGGTACGCGTCCAGAATTTCTTCGGCCGGCGCGTCCGGCGCCAGCCGCACAGGGCTTTCCCAGCGCTCGAACTGCACCCCAATGGCGGCGAGCTCGCGCGCCATCACTTCGGCGTCCTCGGTGCGCAGCAGCGGCACTTCCGGCCGCAGATCGTCGAATACCGTCAACTGGCTCATTTGATCCGCCTGCGCTCCAGCTCACACTCTAATAGGAATTCCAGCGCTTCCAGCCGCCAGAAGGCGTGCTCCACGCCGGTTCCCCAGGCATATACACCATGGCCGCGGATCACGTAACCGATCGGCGGCTCCGCCAGCAGCGCCGGCTCGATCGCCGCCGCCAGCCGGGCGATGTCCTGGTCGTTCTCGTAAACCGGCAGCGTCACGTCGACCTCGTGGCTCGCGAAGCCGAAGGCCTTGATCACTTCATAATTTGAAAAGGTGATATCGCCCGCCATCGACAACACCGTCGCCGCCACCGAATGGCCATGCAGCACCGCGCCGACAGGGGCGAACAGCCGGTACAGCTGACAATGCAGCAGCGTCTCGGCGCTGGGTTTATCCCCGGCTGCCGCGGCCGCGCCGTCCAGCCCGACCGCGATGACGTCGCTGGCGGCGAGCCGGCCCTTGTGTACGCCGCTGCGGGTAATCGCGACGCTGTCCTCGTCGATGCGGGCGGAGAGATTGCCGGCGGAGCCCGGCACCCAGCCGCGCGCATCCATCCGCCGGCCGGCTTCCACCAGCGCCGGCGCCAGCTCAATCAGGGCCGACACCTCAGCCTTGATTAACTGTTGACCTCGGCGTGATGCCCTCTTGCAGCGGCGCGTTCAGCGAACCCGGGTTGGGCGCCGGCACCGGATCGCTCATTGACGCGTCTTTTACTTTGTCGTCACCCACGTTCTGCTTGAACGACTTGATGCCCTTGCCGAACTCGCCCATCAGCCCGCTCACCTTGCCGGTGCCGAACAACAGCAACACCACCACCAAGACGATCAGCCAGTGCCAGATGCTCAAACCACCCATCGAAACTCTCCAAAAACGCCGGCCTCGCAGGCCGCGCCTTGCCGGCGCGCAAGAGCTTAATCCTTTCCCGCTGGCCTGCCAAATAAGCTACCTACTGGAACAGCCCGGCGGCGAAGATCAGGCCGGCGTTGTACAGGATGTGCAGTAGAATAGCAGGACGGATCGAGGCGTAACGGAGGCGCAGCCAGCAGGCGGCGGCGGCGACCAGGCCAACATCGATGAAGCCGGGCAGGTAATGCAGTTTTTCGCCGGCATGCACGGCGATGAACACGGCGGTAGTGATGACGCTCGCCCAAAGCGGGCCGAAGCGGCTGGCGAAGCCGGCGAAGGCGGCGCCGCGGAAGGTGAGCTCCTCCACCACCGGGCCAACCACGATGATCAGCGCCAGCAGCGGCAGCATCTCCCAGCCGCCGCCATCCATCAGTTGCGCCATCGGCAGGTCTTGCAGCGCCTGCACATGCGGCGGGAAGAAGTGAAACAGCGCCGCGACGAGCGCGATTATGACGCCGGCGCACAGGCCGGCGGCGCCGTAGGCAGCGGGCGGGGCGGGGCGCCAGGCGATGCCGGACGGGCTGCCCTCGCGCAGCCGCGCCGCGCCGGCGCGGCCAAGATACCAGGTGATCCACAGCGCCGCCGCGGCCTCGCCGCCGAGCGCCGCGGCCAGCAACGCGTCCCGGCCGACGAAATCCGCGTGGTAGCCGGCATGCGCCGCGTCCAGCGCCAGGTCCGCGACGATCAGGATGTTGGTGGAGGCGAGGCCGCCGGCCGCCAGCATCGCGGCAAATCCGAGCAGCGCCCAGACCGCCTGCTGCACGCCCCAGGGCGGCGGTGTTCGTGGCGAAAGCGGCGCGGCTCTCGCGCCCGGCAGCCGGCCGAATAACAGCAGAAACAAATACACATCGAGGCCCATTTCGCCGCCCGCGCCGAGCAGCTCGCGGGTCAGGTTCGGCGGCTTGTGGCTGGCCGCCCAGCCGATCAGCGGCAGCGCCGCCGCGCCGGCCAGGATAAGCAGCAGCAGCCAGCCGAGCGCCGCCGCGATGCGCGCCGCCGGCACGCGCGCCGCCACGTCCGGCCTCACGACGCGAACTCCCGCAGCCGGCGCAGCACCGAGTCCGGTGTGTCCCCCGCCGCGCGCAGGGACCGCAGGCTGGCGGCGCCGTCGCGTTTCGCCAGGCGTTTGCCAGCGTTATCCAGAACCAGATCGTGATGCGCGTAAACCGGCGTCGGCAGGCCGAGCAGCCTTTGCAGCAGCACCTGCACCGGCGTCGCCGCCGCCAGATCCCGGCCGCGCGTGACGTGGGTGACGCCTTGCAGCGCGTCGTCATGCACCACGCAGAGGTGATAGCTGACCGGGTTTCCTCTCCGCGCCAGCACCACGTCACCGCCCGGCAGCGGGTCGGCGGCCATCCGGCCCCGGCTTTCCTCGATGAAGTCCAGCGCGCCCACCTGCGCCAGCGCTGCTTGCACGTCCAGCCGCAGCGCGTAAGGCAGCCCTTGCGCGATGCGGGCGCCGCGTTCCGCCGCTGGCAGCGCCCGGCAGGTGCCGGGGTAAACCGCCTCCGCGCCGTGCGGTGCGCTCTGCATCCGCGCAATCTCCGAGCGTGTGCAGAAACAGGGATACAGCACGCCCAGCCGCCGCAGCCGCGCCAGCGCCGCCGCGTAATCCGGCAAATGATCCGATTGCACGCGCACCGCGCCATCCCAGTGCAGCCCCAGCCAGTGCAGATCCTCGGCAATGGCGGCGGCGTATTCGGGCCGGCAGCGCGTGGCGTCGATATCCTCCAGCCGGAGCAGAAACATGCCGCCGGCCGCCCGGGCGCGCCGCCACGCGCATAGCGCGGCGTAAGCATGGCCAAGATGCAGATAACCGGTGGGGCTGGGCGCAAAACGGGTGACAATGCTCATCTGCCGGCTGCTATAGAATGCATCGGCTAACGAACGTAGGTGCGAAAGGTGCAGAATTTGACCGGACCGGAATGGGGCCCCGCCAGTAAAGCCATGCCGCGCCAGCTGGTGGTGATGTGCCACGGCATGGGCGGCAGCGGAAAAGACATGATCCACTTTGCGCCCACACTGGGCGCGGCGCTGCCGGATGCGCTGTTCATCGCACCGGATGCGCCGGACTCGTGCGACCTGGCGCCCAACGCGGGACACCAGTGGTTTTCGCTGCAGGATCGCCGCTCCGGCGCGGTCAGCGCCGGCGTCCGCCGTGCCGCGGCGGCGCTGGATGATTTTGTCGATGAGGTGTTGGCGAAGCACGGGCTGCCGCCGGAAGCCTATGCGTTGGCCGGCTTCAGCCAGGGCGCGGTCATCTCGCTGTTCGCCGGACTGCGCCGCGTCGTGCCGCCGCGCGCCATCCTGTGTTACTCCGGCGCGCTGATCGACGTGCCGTCGCTCGCCGCCGAGATGAAGAACACGGCGCCGGTGCTGCTGGTGCACGGGATGAAAGACGCGACCGTGCCGCCTTATGCCTGCCGCGCGGCCGAGGCGGCGCTGCGTGAGGCCGGCGTCCCGGTGGAGAGCCATATGTTTCCGGAGCTGGGCCACGGCATCGACCCGGCGGGGCTGGCGGCGGGCGTGGCGTTTTTACGCCGCGCCTTCGCCGTGGATGTGGCGGAGCCGTGACATCGCCGGCGCCGCCCTTGCGGCGAGACGGCGCATTTGTCATAAATTGTCCCATGATCCGCGGACTCGACCTGATTTGGCAAGGATCCACGCCACGGTGCCAGCATCTGGCCTGCTTTATCGACAGGGATTGTTGTGCCTGACGGCGGGTTCGCTTTTCCCGCCCTCGTCTTGAACGCGGATTTCCGTCCGCTTTCCTATTTTCCGTTATCCACCTGGAACTGGCAGGACGCCGTGAAAGCGGTGTTCCTGGACCGTGTTTCCGTGCTTTCCGAGTATGAGCGGGAGGTGCATTCGCCGAGCTTCACCATGCGGCTGCCCTCGGTGATCGCGCTGCGGGACTTCATTCCCTCGGCGCGGATGCCGGCGTTCACGCGGTTCAACGTGTTTCTCCGTGATGGCTTCACCTGCCAGTATTGCGAAGCCCGGCGGCCGGCGCCGGAGCTGACCTTCGACCATGTGATCCCGCGCGCCCGCGGCGGGCGGACGGCGTGGGAAAACGTCGTCACCGCCTGCGGCGGCTGCAACCTGCGCAAGGGTGCCAAGCTGCCGAAAGAGTGCAACATGATCCCCCGCCACATGCCGCGCCGGCCGACCAGCTGGGAGCTGCAGGACAGGGGCAGGGGCTTCCCGCCCAACTACCTTCATGAAAGCTGGCGGGACTTTCTGTACTGGGATTCCGAACTGGAGAATTGACCGTGAACGTAAAATTGGAACAGGCGCGGCAAATTGTGGACGCGGCGTTGGCCCATGCGCGGGCGGGCGGGTTCAAGCCGATGGGCGTCGGCGTGCTGGATTCACGCGGCGCGCTGGTGGCCTACGCGGCGGAAGAAGGCTCCGCCCTCGGCCGCTCCAAAATCGCGCTGGGCAAGGCGCACGCGGCGTTGTTCATGGGCATGGGCTCGCGCGCGCTGCTGAAAATGTCCGAGACGCGCGCGCCGTTCGTGGGGGCGCTGAGCGACGTCGCCGGCGGTGAATTCGTGCCGGTGCCGGGCGGTGTGCTGATCAAAAGCGGCAGGCAGATTATTGGCGCGGTGGGGATGTCCGGCGATACGTCCGACAACGACGAGGCGGCGGCGCTGGCGGGGATTACAGCGGCGGGGTTGGAGGGGGATGGGGGTTAGCAACTTCACCGGGCGTTAAGACCGACCTCTCGACTAAATGTTGTTGAAGTCAATGTCGTACCCCGCGCTACGGAGTTCACGTGCAATGGAAAGCTTCCACGCGCCATGTTCGTCAAAGTTAGTATAGACAATTCCGCTGATGTCATTCGGGACTTCTATATCTCCTTTGATTAATGCGCTTACACTGCGGCGACCAAGCGTCCCTATCAGGTAGCCGTGCTCAAACACAACGTTTTGCCGTGCTCTTGCTCGTAGATTGGAAGTGTCTCCAGCAATGCCGCCCATGTCGCATGGAGAGTAAATAACTATTGCATAGCCGACATTTGCATGTTCTTCGATTTTCTCGATGATTGTTTTGCCGGCGGAGACTTGTTCATGAAGAATTATAGCATCTAGACCAAGTCTCTCTATGAAACGGGCGGCTTCTGTCTTTGAAAGGTTATCTCGTCCATGAACGATAAAAACCTTCTTTTTATCACCCGACCCCGCTTTCTCTTTGTCGACAGAGGGAGTATCCTCTTTCTCTACTCTATCAAAGACTTCCGCCGTTATGTCTCTTGCGAATTTTTCTGAACTTATTGCTCTCCCGCGCGTGTAGACGTAAAACACGTTCTTAGCCACCGTTGATTGAGCGCGCTGTGCCAACTGTTCTGCGGGCACGTCCGTTTCCTTGATCGCAATTCGTTTAATGTCTTTGGGTTGCAAAAAATAGCCATCGAATTGAAATGATTTCTTCTTCAAGAATGGCTTTATGACTCTGGCTTCAATCTCCGAAATACTAGTTTTGTCGTACTCGAAATACTGCTTGTTTGAGCTGGTTTTACCGACTTTCTCATCCGTTTCCACAATGACATGGTAAAACATTTTAGATTGGCCCTTAGTTGCGCTGACAGTAGTAGAATTTCTTAGCTTACTTTGACGGGGTAGTGCTGGTAACGGAAATAAGTGATTTAGTATCCCGCCTCTTTCTGATGTCGAAACGCGACCACAACCACCGTATCCGCTGCTTCTTTATAGCGGTAGAGGGCGACGTAACCGGAGTCGCCGAACCCGATCGTCAGTTCGCGCAATCCCAAGGTTGCCAGAACGTGGCGGCCCATGTTGGGGCTTGTTGTCAGCAGGTTCAGTTGCTGCTTGATCGCTTGGGCGGCGCGCTTCGCGGCCAACGGATTTTTCGTCTTTAAGAACCGATCGCAGCGCAGCAACCCGGCCGCCGCATTTTCAGTAACAACTATTCGTGGCAATCGGGCAGGTCCGTCTCCTTGTCCGTGCCCCAGCTATCGAGCCAGGCATTAACTTCCTCGCCGGTCAGATGCAGGCCGGTCTGCTGATAGGATGTCCAGGACGCCACCGCCTCCTTGACAAAGCTTTCCCGTGCTTCTTCCCGAGTGACGTATTGCGCGATCGCTTCGCGCATCATCCAGTGCGGCGACCGTTGCCGTGTTTCGGCCAGGCTCTGCAGGCGGGCTTTCAACGCATCGTCAATTTTGATGGAGATGGCCAAGCCGAAACTCCTGTTGAAGGTAGTACCTTTTACAAAACGTGCCGGTTGTTTGTCCAGCTAAAGCCCCAAATCCAGCTGCGCCACCTTTGCCGCCGCCTTTACCGCCACGTCGCCGTCGCAGAATTTGATGGTCAGGGCAGCGCCGGGTGTGACCGCGCCCGCGGACTTTACCGGCGCGCCGCGTGGGGTGGTGACGAGCGCAAAACCGCGTTTCAGCACGGCTTCGTAGGACACCGCCGAGAGCCGCGCGCCAAAACTCTCCAGGCGCATCGTGGCCTCCCGCAGGCGGTTGGGCAACGGTGTTTCCAGCCGTTGCGCCAGGAGCAAAACGCCGTGGCTCCGGGCGGCGAGGCGTTCGCCGGGGTGGAGGAGCAGGAAGGCGGCGGCGTCGTAACGTTTCTGCGCGTCGCGCAGGCGGCGGGGCAGGGCGGTTTGCAGGCGGTGCTCCAGCGCCGCCACATCTGCCCGCCCGGCCGCCACGCGCTCGCGCGGGTGGGGCAGGCGGGCGGCCAGGCCGTCCAGCCGGCGGTGCAAAGTGATATCAAAACCGCGCAATGATATCACGTGCCGCTCGGCCCGGTCGTCCAGCCGCTGCCGCGCCGCCCCCAGCATCGCCGGCAGGTCCGGCAGGCGGCCGGCCGCGCGGTCCAGCCGCAGCCGCGCCTCGCCCGCCGCGCGCGCGAAGCCGCCGGTCAGCCGGGCGGTTTTCTGCGCGAGGTCCGCGAGCAGCTCCAGCCGCGCCGGGATCGCCATTTCCGCCGCCGCGGTCGGCGTCGGCGCCCGGCGGTCGGAGACAAAATCGATCAGCGTGGTGTCCGTCTCATGCCCCACCGCGGAGATCAGCGGGATCGGGCAGGCGGCGACGGCGCGCACCAGCGCTTCGTCGTTGAACGCCATCAGGTCTTCTAGGCTGCCGCCGCCGCGCGCGATGATCATCACGTCCGGGCGCGGAATGCCATGCGACGGCAGTCCGCACAGCCCGGCGATGGCGGCGGTGATCTGCGCCGCAGCCCCCTCGCCCTGCACCGCCACCGGCCACAGCAGGATGCGCGTGGGGAAGCGCCGGGCGATGGTGGTTTTGATGTCCTGCAGCACCGCCCCCTGCGCGCTGGTGATCACGCCGATCACCCGCGGCAGCATCGGCAGCGGCCGGCGGGCGCGGCTGAACAGCCCTTCCGCCGCCAGCTTCGCTTTCAGCGCCTCGATCCGCGCCAGCAGCGCGCCGACGCCGGCATATTCCAGCCGCTCGACGATCAGCTGGTACTCGGACCGTTCGGAATAGGAGGTGATGCGGCCGGTGGCGATAACCTCCACGCCGTTCTCCGGCTTCAGGCCGACTCGGGGCGCTGTGGCCTTCCAGATGATCGCGCGGATTTTCGCGCTTTCGTCTTTCAGCGCGAAATACTGGTGGCCGGAGCCGTAGGCTTTCAGCTCGGTGATCTCGCCCCGCACCCGCACGCGGCCGAACGCGCCCTCCAGGGTTTTTTTCACCGCCCCGGCGAGTTCGGAGACGGAGAATTCCGGCGTGTTCGGCAAATCGCTCATCGCGGCAGAGTATGTTACCGGGCGCTTCAGAAACAGGGGGTGGCATGAGGGTTTTGATCATCGGCTCCGGCGGTCGGGAACATGCGCTGGCCGCCGGCATCGCCGCCAGCCCGTTGCTAACCCGGCTGTTCATCGCACCCGGCAATCCCGGCACCGCGGCGCTGGGCGAGAACGTGGCGCTGCGGGCGACCGATATCGACGGGCTGGTGAGCTTCGCGCTGAAGCAGCGGATCGATCTGGTGGTGCCGGGGCCGGAGGCGCCGCTGGTGGTCGGCATCGCGGATGCGCTGGCCTCGGTCGGCATCGCCTGCTGTGGGCCCAGCGCCGCCGCCGCGCGGCTGGAGGGCAGCAAGCGGTTCACCAAAGAAATCGCCGCCGCCGCGCAAATTCCCACCGCGGCCTGGGCGAGTTTTACCGATGCCGACGCGGCGCATGACTACGTCGAGGAACAGGGCGCGCCGATCGTGATCAAGGCCGATGGCCTGGCCGCCGGCAAAGGCGTGGTGGTGGCGCAGACCGAGGAAGAGGCGCATGAAGCGATTGAGGCGATCATGCAGGACCGTATCCACGGCGCCGCCGGCAACACGGTGGTGATCGAGGAGTGCCTCGCCGGCGAGGAGGTTTCGGTGTTCGCGCTATGCGATGGCGAGCACGCGCTGTATCTCGGCTGCGCCGCCGACCATAAGCGCGTGGGCGACGGCGATACCGGGCCGAACACCGGCGGCATGGGCGCCATCTCGCCGCCGCCCTGGGTGAGCCCGCCGCTGATCGCGCAGATTTTTGCGCAAATCATCCGCCCGGCGCTGGTGGCCATGGCGGCGCGCGGCACGCCGTTCCGCGGGTTTCTGTTCGCCGGCGTGATGCTGACGGAGGCCGGCCCTAGCCTGATCGAATTCAACGTCCGCTTCGGCGACCCGGAATGCGAGACGCTGCTGCCGCTGCTGCGCTCCGACCTGCTGCCGGCGCTGCTGGCGGCGACGCAGGGCGGGTTGAGTTTTTTAAACCTGCGCTGGCGCGACGCCGCCTCCGCGACGGTGGTGATGGCGGCGAAAGGCTACCCCGGCGCGTATGCCACGGGCAGCGAGATTTTTGGTCTGGAGGAAGCGGGTGCGCTGCCCGGCGTGACGATCTTCCACGCCGGCACCATGGCCGACCAAGGCGGCATTCTGGCCAATGGCGGCCGCGTGCTGGCGGTCAACGCGCTCGGCGCCACGCTGGCGGAAGCGGTGGCGCGGGCTTATGCGGCGGTGAACACCATTGTGTGGCCAGACGGGTTTTGCCGGCGGGACATTGGCCGGCATGCGCTACTGACCGGCGAGCGGTAGCGCCTGCATTTCCGCCAGCGCCGCCCGCATCTGGCCGCTGGAAATCGTGAACAGCCCGCCGCCATAGGGATGGTCAAGGTCGGAGATCATGAACACCGCTAGACTTAACGAAAATGCGCACAGCAAAATGCCGGCCAGCGACATCAGATTATTGGGCGCGGCCAGACCCAGCGTCATGAACACAATCATCAGCCAGATCGTCAGGATCGCATAGAAGAAGAACGACAGCGAGGCGTCGTCGTCCCAGATCACGATCCGGCGCGTCGTCATCACCGTCCGGTAGTTCACCACGCAATCCTGCAGGACGCCGGACTGGAACGCGTTCGCGGGCGTGAGGTGCCGGATGCCGAGCTCAAGCTGGTTCAGCAGAACCGTCAGCGAAACGCTTTCGCCAATCCGCGGCATGCCGATCAGGCTTGGATAGGTGATGCCTGCCGGCCGCTTCTGTTTCGGCCAGGTGGTGGCGATCACGGTCGCGGTATATTGCCGGATCAAACCGCGTTCGGGCGCCGCTTCCGGTCCGTAATCGAACAGGCAACGGTCCAGTTGTGCCAGGTCCAGCGCGTATTGCTGGCGGTCATGCAGATCGCTGTTGAAGCCAGCGCTGGACGACGCGATCAGCAGCCCCAGCACCAGAGAGGAGAACGTCACCAGCATGGTGATCATCAAACGCAGCGCCTCGACCGTTTCAGGCGCCCGGTGATGTTCCGGCAGATACGGCCGAATGGCGTTGGCCCCGCCGGCGCTGGCGCAGAGCAGCACGAACACGATCAGCGCGGTCCAGATCTCGATGGGCATGACGGCTCCACTTTCAAAGCCCGCGTTTAGATTATCCGCAGATGACGCAGATTGACGCAGATAATTAAGTTTACATTGGCTATCTCCGAGACGTCCAACTGTGGTCAGCGTCACGTATTCAATTCTTGTGTTCGTAGTTCTGCGTCATCTACGGATCATTTCCTGCTCCCGCGATACTACGCTTCCACCAACCCCTGCGCCCGCACCAGCCGGGAAAACGCCCCGTCGGTCGCCAGCAAATCCGCGTGCGTGCCGGCCTCCACCGCGCGGCCGTCCGACATCACAACGATCAGGTCCGCGTCTCGCACGGTGGAGAGGCGATGGGCGATGACGATGGTGGTGCGGCCGCGGCGCAGGCCGGTCAGCGCCGCCTGCACCGCCGCTTCGCTTTCGGTATCCAAGGCGCTGGTGGCTTCGTCCAGGAGTAAAATTCGCGGGTTGCGCAGGATTGCGCGGGCCAGCGCCACGCGCTGTCGCTGCCCACCGGAGAGGCGCTGGCCGTTGACGCCGACGCGGGTGGCGAAGCCGTCCGGCATCTCCGCGACGAACCGCCCCACTGCGGCGGCCTCGGCGGCGGCGATCACCTCACCCTCCGTCGCCTCCGCCCGCCCGAGCCGGATGTTGGCCGCGATGCTGTCATCGAACAGCAGCGCGTCCTGCCCGACATAGGCGATCGCGCCGCGCAGCGAGGCCAGCGTGACATCGGTGATCGAGGCGCCGTCGATGGAAATCGTGCCGCCGCCCGGCGTGTACAGACGCGGGATTAGCGCCAGAGCCGTGGACTTGCCGGCGCCGGAGGTGCCGACCAGCGCCAGCATCTTGCCAGGTGCCGCGGTGAAAGACAGATCGCGCAGGCCGGGTCGGCCATCCGGATACACGAACGACACATGGCGGAACGCCACGGCGCCCGGCCCCGGCGGGAGTGGCACGGCATTCGCGCGGTCAGCGATCGCCGCCGGCTCGTCGATCACGTGGAACACGCGCGCGAGGCCGGCGAGGCCCTCCTGAATCGCCGCGTTCATCGTGCCGAGTGCGCGCAGCGGCCGGGAGGCGATCAGCAGCGCCGAGATGAAGCCCATGAAATTGCCGACGCCGGACCCGCCGATCGCGTTGCGCCAGCCCTCGAAGCCGATCACCAGCGCCACCGCCACGCCGGCCAGCACCTCCAGCATCGGGTCCAGGCGGGAGCGCACCCGCGTCATCCGAATCAGCGCGTTGTACAGCTGGTCGAAGGTCGCGTCCGCGCGGCGCTGCTCATGCGCCTCCAGCCCGTAGGCGCGCACCGTGCGGGCCTGCGCGAAACTTTCGTTCAGCATCGCCGCCGCCTCGCCCATGCGCTCCTGCATGCCGCCGGAGGCGCGGCGCATGCGCTTGCCGATGCGCTGCACGGGGATGCCCGCCAGCGGGTACAGCACGGCGGCGATCAAACTCAGCTTCCAGTCGATCGTGATCATGGTGATCACCAGGCCGAACAGCGTCGCGCCGTCCGCCACCGCGTTCACCGCCCGCGTCATCGCTTCGCGCACCACCGTCGCGTCCGTGGTGAAGCGCGCCGCCAGCGTCGCCGGCGCCTCCCGCTCCACCCGCGCCAGCGCCGCGTTCGAGAGGTGGCCGAACATTGCCACCTGCAGCCGGCGGATTACGCGCAGCACCATGTCCTGCGTCAGCACCGACTGGAAATACATTGAGATGCCCTTGATCGCGGTGACGATCAGCACCAGCACCGGCACCTGGTACAAGATCCGCGGGTCGCGGCGGGAGAACATGTTGAACGCCCAGTCGATCAGCGCCGGATAAAGCGCTGTGGTGCCGGACATGATCAGCGTCATCACCACGATCAGCACGATGCGGCCGCGGAAATGCCTGATATGCTCGCGCCATAGCCGCCGGATCAGCGCGGCGGTTTTTTGCTCCTCCGGGGCGTGGGCATCCATGCCGGAGCGATACCGAACATTCCTCCGCCGGACAAATTGGCGTAAGCCGGCTTCATGGATACCATCTACAAAGGCGACCTGATCAGCCCGGCGGGGCGGCGCAATGCCTGGCTGGACGCGCTGTTCGTGGACCACGCGGCGCTGCGCATCCTGTGGACCAATTTCGCGGTGGTCGCCCCGGGGCAGCTGTACCGCTCCAACCACCCGACGCCGGGCAACCTGATCGCTTTTACCCGTAAGGTCGGGCTGAAAACCGTGATCAATCTGCGCGGCGAGGCAAAAAACGGCTCGGACGCGCTGTCCCGCGAGACCGCTGCCCGGCTGGGCCTGGCGTTTCACGACATGGCGATGGAATCCCGCGGCGCGCCGCATCGCGACCGCGTGCTGCGGCTGGCGGAAAGCTACCGCACGATGCAGGCGCCGGCGCTGGTTCATTGCAAATCCGGCGCAGACCGGGCGGGGCTGGCCGCCGGTGTGTTTTTGCTCCTCCGCGGCGGCACGACCCGGGATGCGCTGCGCCAGCTCTCATTACGCTATGGCCACGTCCGCCAGTCCAAAACCGGCATCCTGGACGCCTTTTTCGCCGCCTATGCCCGCGACGGCGAGGGCAGGAAACCATTCCTGGACTGGGTGCGGGAAGATTACGATGAGGCGGCGTTACGCGCCGGTTTTAAGGCCGGCGGCGTGGCTGAATTTATCAATGATCGCGTGCTGGCGCGGGAGTGACTCAGTCGTTCCGCGTCGGCTGCAGTCTCGATTCAATTCGGCGGTCGGGGATTAGCCAGACCAAAGCAACGGCGGCGTAGAGAACGTCGGCAGCCCAGGTCGCGACGAAAGCCAGGATGATACCGACGACGTAGGCGGCCGGCGATAGCCTGGCTTTCAGATCGCGCCCGATCGCCGCCGCGAGCGGTGAGTTTTTACCTTGGTAACGGATGATGCTGGATTGCAGGATGAAATAGGCGATGGCCGGCATCAGGAGCGAGATACCGTACACGGCGGTGGGGATGGCGGCGGCCGGGTGGGCGCCCAGCCAGCTGGTGGCGAAGGGGATCAGCGAGAGCCAAAACAGCAGGTGCAGATTCGCCCAGAGAATGCCGCCGCTGACACGCTCGACCAGCTGGAACATGTGGTGGTGGTTGTTCCAATAAATCGCCACGTAGATAAAGCTGAGGACATAGCTGAAAAAAGTCGGCCCCAGCGTCAGTAGCCCGGCCGCCGTGGTTGTGGCGGGCGCGCGCAGGTCCAGCACCATGATGGTGATAATCACTGCGATCACGCCGTCGGTGAAGCCGGTCATCCGGTCGCGTGTCATGTCATTGGTTGCGGCGTTTTGTGCAGGGTCGCGTTCTCGATCACTTTTTGCACGCCGCCGGCGGCTTCCTTGGCCGCGGCGGAGGCGACGTCGCCCCAATAGGGGATGATGTCGGCGGGGGCGAGATCGTGCAGCTGCGTCACCTGGCCGATTTTGCGGTGGCCGGGATCGTACACGCTCCAGTCCAGCTCCACCAGTAACTGGCCGTTAGCGTCCGGCTGGCTTTTCACCACGCCGGTAATGGTGAAGTCGGCGCGGGCCGGGTCGGTCACCAGCTCGTCATCGGCGTCCGGCAGGTCCTGCGTCATCGCGGTTTGCAGCGCGCTGTCGCCGTCGCCGGGCGCGCCGTTGACGCTGGCCATGAACAGCCGGGGCGGGCGGTTTTCCAGTGAATTCGGGTTGCTCTGCTGCACGGCGGCGTTCACTTGCGCGAGCTTTTTCGCCAGCGTGTTGGCGTCGGTTTTTGCCTGTTGCGCCAGCACGTTGGTATCGCCATTGGCCCAGGCGGCGGCGGCGGCGGGCGCGCCGTCGATGGCGCCATAGGCTTTGCCGTCCGGGCCGGTGATCGCGTAATGCGGGGTCACGCTGACGCCCGCCAAAGTGGCGGTGGTGACGACACGCCAGTCACGCTTGCCGGCGGCCCGCGCGATGCTCGGCACGTCGTTATCCACCAGCGCGCCGGCCAGGTCCCGCGCGTAAAGCGCGGCGGAGGCGTCGTCCAGCATCGCCGCACCCGGCGTCGGCACCACCAGTACCGGCGGCGGCGGCACCGCCAGGCGCGCGCCCTCCACGCCCGGATCGCCGTAAAACGGCTCCGGCAGCGTGCCGCAGGCGGCGAGCAGGAGCGGCAGAGCGAGGACGAGATATTTCATAGCCTGATCACCGAAATCTGGTGTCCGCCGGCGGCCTCGCCGCACAGCGTACGCCGCCGGTAGGAGAAGAAATTGTCGGCATCGGCGCAGGTGTCGTGCGGCAGAATGCGCGCGGGAACGCCGATGGCGGCGAGCCGCGCGGCGCAATAGCCCGGCAGGTCGAAGTGCCAGAAGCTTGGCCTCGCGCCGGCGCCGAAAAACCGCTCATCTGCCGCATCGCGCGCCAGTACCGCGTCGCGCAGATCGGCGCGGACTTCGTAACTCTCCGGATGAATGCAGGGTCCGATGGCGGCGGCGATGCCGCCGTCGCCTTTCGCGCGCATCGCCGTTACCGTCGCTTCCAGCACGCCGGCGAGCGCACCCCGCCAGCCGGCATGCGCGGCGCCGACCACCGTGCCGGCAGCGTTCGCGAACAGCACCGGCGCGCAGTCCGCGGTGATCACGCCGATGGCCAAGCCGCGCCGCGCGGTGACGATCGCATCGGCGGCCGGGCCGTTATTCAACAACCACGGCGTCTCCAGATCGATGACCTCGATGCCATGGACTTGCTTCATGCCAAGCAGATTTTCAGCGGCCACATCCATCGCTTCGGCAACCAGCGCACGGTTGCGCGAGATACTCGTGGACTCATCGCCGCCGGAAAAGCTGCAGTTCAGGCTGGCATAGGCGCCGGTGGAGACGCCGCCGTGGCGGGTGAAAAAACCGTGCCGCGCCGGCAGGCCGGCGGTGAGGAAAGGCGGGTTCATGGCTCGAACCCAGGCAGCGCGGGGAACCCCGGCGGGCAGACCGCGAACGCCTTGAACAGGCTGCCCATCGCTTCCGGCGCGGTCAGCCGCCGTGCCGCCGCACGCAACTGCTGCGCCTGGTCGGGAAATTTTTGCGCCAGAGCATCGCTGCGCTGGTGCAGGCCGAGCGCGGTCAGGAACGCGTTCTGCTTCACCGGCCCTTGCACATCCGCGCCCGCCGCGCCCGCCGCCGCCGCCAGCGCCGAAAAATCCACATGCGCGGTGACGTCCGCTTCGCCGGCCGCCGCCAGCGGATCTGCCGGCGCGCCCGCCCGGATCGCCTGCACGCTTTCGCCGGCGCCGCCGCGCATCGGCCCGTAATCGATAAACAGCGCCACCGCGCCGCGCCGCGCAAGCTGTGCCACGAAATCCCGCGCCGCTTCGTTCACCTCGCGCACACTGCCCGGCGAATCGGCCGGAAGTTCCATTTCGACCGGCAATTCCACATACGCGCCATGCTCGACATACCGCTCGGCCCAGCCCTTGTCCGCCCGAACAAATTGCCGCACCGGCAGCGCGTCCAGAAACTCGTTGGCCAGCAGAATCATCGGCCCGTTCGGCAGCTCGTCCAGCGCCTCATGCCACACCGCATCCGGCACCCGCGCGCGCTGCGCGTCCCGCAGCCGGGGCGAGGTTTCGATAAAGCGCAGATCAGCGCCCGGCCCGAAAACCCGCAGCGCATCGGCCATCAGCAGCCCGCGCCCCGGCCCGGCCTCGACCAGCATGATCTTCTCGGGTGCGCCCATCATTTGCCACGCCACGCGCGCCCAGCCGCCCAGCAACTCGCCGAACACCTGCGTCATTTCCGGCGCCGTGGCGAAATCCGCGAACGGGTCGCGCGCCGCGTAATATGCGGCGTTGGCGCGCGCCATGTAAAGATCAAAACGCTCAGGCGGCATCGGCGACGATTGCCCGATGCGCCGCCCCCCACGCCATCAGCCCCGCGCCCGCCGCCAGCAAGGGCAGCGACAAAATCTGCCCCATCGTCAGCCCGAACGACAAAAACCCCAGAAACACATCCGGCTCGCGAAAGCTTTCGGAGAAAATCCGCGCCGCTGCGTAACAACACAGGAACAGGCCGGTCAGAAACCCGCTCGCCGCCCTTAAGCCGGGCGAGCGTACCGCCAGCAGCATTACGCATAGCAACAGCACGCCTTCGGTCGCCGCCTCGATCAGCTCGGAGGGATAGCGCGGCGCCGGCCCGGCCTCCGGGTACACCATCGGCCAGGGAAACCACGCCGCCGCCGGCCGGCCCCACAGCTCGCCGTTGATGAAATTGGCGCACCGGCCAAGGAACAGCCCGATCGGCACCGCCACCGCGATGCGGTCCGCGAAGCGCAGAATGTTCAGCCGCTGACGCGCGCAGAACCAGATGATCGCGGTGGTCACGCCGATGAAGCCGCCATGGCTGCTCATCCCGCCATCCCACACCGCAATGATCCGGAGCGGATGACTGAAGAAAAATCCCGGCTGATAAAACAGCACGTACCCCAACCGTCCGCCAAGGATGATTCCCAGAGTCGCCCAGGTGAGAAAATCGTCCACCTGCTCGCCGCTTGCCGCGACCGGCGGCAGCGCCATCATCCGCCGCACTACCCGCCAGCCGATCAACAGCGCGGTGATATAGGCCAGCGCGTAGAAGTGGATGAACAGCGGCCCGATATGAAAGCCGCGCGGAAACACCGGTAGGATGATCGGGCTCATCGATACGGGTCCGGCTGCGTCAGATAATCCTGCACGTAACGCCGCACGCCGTCCTCCAGGCTGGTGAAATCGCGCGTGAAGCCGGCCGCCCGTAGCCGGTCCATCGGCGCCTGGGTGAAGGACTGGTATTGCCCGCGCAGCCGCTCCGGCATGTCGACATAGGCGATCCGCTCCGCCACGCCATTGGCGGCGCACACGGCGCGCGCGAGGTCCGCGTAACTGCGCGCCGTGCCGGTGCCGAGGTTGAACAGCCCGCCGATCCCCGGCGCGTCCAGCAGGAAGCGCAACGCCGCCACAGCATCCTCGATCCAGATGAAATCCCGCCGCTGCGCGCCGTCCGCGAGGCCGGGCTGGTCCGAGTGAAACAGCGTCGCCAGGCCGCCGGCCGCGACCTCGTCATGCTTCACCTTCACCACCGAGACCATCGGGCCCTTATGGTACTCGTTCGGCCCGAACACGTTGAAAAATTTTACGCCTGCCCAGGCCGGCGGCGCCGGCGCGCCGCTTTCCACCTGCGCCGCCACCCACAGGTCGAAGGCGTGTTTGCTCCAGCCATATAGGTTCAGCGGCTGCAGCCGGCGCAGCGCCTTGGTCGAACATTCATCGTCGAAGCCGGCGCCGCCATCGCCATAGGTCGCCGCGGAGGAGGCGTAGATCAGCCGCACGCCGGCCGCGGCGCACCAACGCCAGATGCGCTGGCTGAGCGCCACGTTGTGCCGCCACACCTCGCCGCCATCGGTCGCGGTGGTCTCCGAAATCGCCCCCAGATGCACGACCGCGTCCAGCGCCGGCGCGCTGTCCAGGAACCGCCGCAACTCGTGCCGCTCGACGATCGCCAGCGGCGGATGGCGGCGCAGGTTGCGCCACTTGCCGTCTTCGCCCAGGCTGTCGTTCAGAATCACGTCCCGCTTGTCCGCATACAGCGCGGCGTGCAGATTCGACCCTATAAACCCGGCCCCGCCCGTGATTAGTATCATAAACGGGCTTATATGAGGCTCATCCAAACCGTGAAAGGTCCCGCCGAAATGGCCGAACGCCCGAAGTTTTTTGACGATCTCGCTGGCGTCGCCGGCGGTGCGATGTCCGCGCTGACCGGGCTGAAGGACGAGATGACCGCGATGATCCGCACCCGCGTCGACGAAACGGTGCGCCGCCTCGACCTGATCAAGCGGGAAGAGTTCGACGCCGTCGCCGAGGTTGCCCGCCGCGCCCGCGAACACGCGGAGGCGCTCGAGCTACGGGTTTCGGCGCTGGAAAATACGCATCAATCCACCGTCGTGCCGCCGGCTGATTCAATCTGACGAGCTCCCGCTCCGCACCTTGACCCTGCGCCGCCTGAACCCACGTTGACCCTGTCTTTTCGCGGGACTAAGCAACTGCAGCATAAATCCCACGGTTTGTAGGAAGGTGGTTTGCGCCCATGAAGGACGTCCGCGAAGCGATGATGGTGGGGCGTAACACCGAAGGCAAAATTATCCGCCGTCCGCTCTCCCCGTTCATGCTCGGCGCCGGGTACAGGTTCCAGATGTCGTCGGCCACCTCGATCACGCACCGCATCACCGGCGTCGGCCTCGGCCTCGGCACCCTGCTGTTGACGCTCTGGCTGGTCTGCGCCGCCACATCCGACCGCGCCTTCGCCGACATCCAGGCGTTCCTCGCCTCCTGGCTCGGCATATTGATTTTGATCGGCTTTACCGCCGCGTTGTTCTACCATACCTGCAACGGGCTGCGTCATCTGGCTTGGGATAGCGGCCGGGGGTATGATCTGCCGACCATGCACCGCACCGGCTGGCTGGTGGTCGGGGCGACCGTTATTCTCACCGCCGCCTTCTGGGTGGTCGGTTTTCTGATCCGGTGAACCATCATGGATGAAACCAAAGTCCCGACGCTCAACATCATGCGCAGCGACCTTGGTCGCGCGCGCGGCCTGGGTGCGGCGAAAACCGGCGTGAGTAGTTGGTGGGGCGAGCGGGTTTCCTCGATCGCGTTGCTGCCGCTGACGCTGTACTTCGTGGTTTCGGTGCTGATGCTCGCCGGCGCCTCGCGCGCGCAGATGGCCGCCTACATGGCGGAACCCTGGAACACCGTGCTGTATCTCTGCCTGATCGCCGCGATCTTCTACCATCTGGCGCTCGGCATGCAGGTGGTGCTCGAGGATTATGTCAACAACGAAGGCACCCGCATCGCCAGTATCGTCGCGGTCAAAGGTGCCTGTATTTTCTGCGCGCTTGCCTGCGCCGTATCGGTGCTCAAGCTCGCCTTCTGAAGGGTCCTGTCATGAACGCGATCACCATGCCTTCGCGCGGCGCTTACAAGGTCATCGACCACACCTACGACGTTGTCGTGGTCGGCGCCGGCGGCTCCGGGCTGCGCGCGACGCTCGGCATGGGCGCCGCGGGGCTGAAAACAGCCTGCATCACGAAAGTGTTCCCGACCCGTAGCCACACCGTCGCGGCGCAAGGCGGCATCGGCGCCTCGCTCGGCAACATGGGCGAGGATAACTGGCGCTGGCATATGTACGACACCGTGAAGGGTTCCGACTGGCTCGGCGACCAGGACGCGATCGAGTACATGTGCCGCGAGGCGGTGCCGGCGATCTATGAGCTGGAACATTTCGGCGTGCCGTTCTCCCGTACCGAAGAAGGCAAGATCTACCAGCGCCCGTTCGGCGGCCATATGAAGGAATATGGCAAGGAGCCGGCGATGCGCGCCTGCGCCGCCGCCGACCGCACCGGCCACGCGATCCTGCACACGCTGTACCAGCAGAGCCTGAAGCACGAAGTTGAATTCTTCGTTGAATACTTCGCGCTTGACCTGATCATGGACGATGAAGGCGCTTGCCGCGGCGTAATGGCCTGGAGCCTGGAAGACGGCACCATGCACCGTTTCCGCGCAAAAATGGTGGTGCTGGCGACTGGCGGTTACGGCCGCGCCTATCTGTCCTGCACCTCCGCCCATACCTGTACCGGCGATGGCGGCGGCATGGTGATCCGCGCCGGGCTGCCGGTGCAGGATATGGAATTCGTGCAGTTCCACCCCACCGGGATTTTTCCTGCCGGCTGCCTGATCACCGAGGGCGCGCGCGGCGAAGGCGGCTACCTGACCAACGCCGAAGGCGAGCGCTTCATGGAACGCTATGCGCCAACCGCGAAGGACCTGGCCTCGCGCGACGTGGTGTCCCGCTCGATGACCATCGAGATCAACGAGGGCAGGGGCGTCGGCCCCAACAAGGACCATATCCTGCTGCATCTGGAGCATCTAGGCGCGGAGATTCTGCACGAACGGCTGCCCGGCATTTCCGAAACCGCCCGCGTGTTCGCCGGCGTGGATTTGACGAAAGAAGCCATACCGGTGCTGCCGACCGTGCATTACAACATGGGCGGCATCCCCACCAATTATCACGCCGAAGTGTTGCGCCCGACCGCCGCCAATCCGGACGCCGTGGTGCCCGGGCTGATGGCGGTGGGGGAGGCGGCGTGCGTCTCCGTGCACGGCGCCAACCGGCTCGGCACCAACTCGCTGCTCGACCTCGTGGTGTTCGGCCGCGCCGCCGCGCAGCGCGCCAGCGCGATTATCGAGCGGGACACGACCCCGCCGCCGCTGCCGGCCAACGCAGGGCAGGCCTCGCTCGACCGCTTCGACAAAACCCGCAACGCCAAAGGCGGCACCAAAGTCGCCGACCTGCGCGAGCAGCTGCAGCGCACGATGCAGGGCCACGCTGCGGTGTTCCGCAATTCCGAGAGCCTGACCGAGGGTGTTTCCAAGATGCGCACGCTGTGGGGCGCGCTGGACGACATGGACGTGACCGACCGCAGCCTGATCTGGAACTCCGACCTGGTGGAAGCGCTGGAGCTGGACAACCTGATGGGCAACGCGATGACCACCATGGTCAGCGCCGAAGCCCGCAAGGAAAGCCGGGGCGCGCAGGCGCATGACGACTTCCCCGACCGCGACGACCACGAATGGATGAAACACACGGTCGCCTGGTGCGACGACAGCGGCAACGTAAAACTCGACTACCGGCCGGTGAAGATGCAGACGCTGACCAATGAAGTGTCCGTGTTTCCGCCGAAGAAGCGGGTGTATTAAGCAAGCAGCGCTTTTTGTAAAAAGCGCGCAAAAACTTTTGATTTTTTTTAAGGACGTTCGAGTTTATGGTCCAGTTCAATCTTCCCAAGAACTCGCGTATCGGCAAGGGCCGCGTTCACAAAGCACCAGCCGGCGCCAAGCGAGTTAAAGAATTCAAAATCTACCGCTGGAATCCGGATGACGGCGCCAATCCGGTGACCGACACGTTCGAGATCGATCTTGATGCCTGCGGGCCGATGGTTCTCGACGCCATCATCAAGATCAAGAACGAAGTCGACAGCTCGCTCACCTTCCGCCGCTCCTGCCGCGAAGGCATCTGCGGCTCCTGCGCGATGAATATCGACGGCACCAACACGCTCGCTTGCCTGAAGCCGATCGACGATGTGAAGGGCGCGATCACCATCAACCCGCTGCCGCATATGCCGGTGATCAAGGACCTGGTGCCGGACCTGGCGCAAGCCTACGCGCAGCTGCGCTCGATCGAGCCCTGGCTGCAAAGCGACACGCCGCCTCCTCCCGACGCTGAGCGCCTGCAAAGCAAGGAAGAACGCGCCGAGATCGACGGGTTGTGGGAATGCATCCTGTGCTTTTGCTGCACCACCTCATGCCCCAGCTATTGGTGGAACGGCGACCGTTATCTCGGCCCCGCCGTGCTGCTGCAGGCCTATCGCTGGATCGCCGACAGCCGCGACGAACGCACCGGCCAGCGCCTGGACGCACTGGAGGACCCGTTCAAACTCTATCGCTGCCACACCATCATGAACTGCACCCAGACCTGCCCGAAGGGGCTGAACCCCGCGCAGGCGATCGGCAAGGTGAAGCAGTTGATGTTGGAGAGACAAGGGTAGGGCGGAAAAGCGAAGCGCGTTCCGCCGCTACTTCGGCCGCTGCATATCAAAGCGTGATTCGGGCCTGATCTCGGCATAGGCGGAAGGACCGCCGGCTCGCATGACGATGCCGGTGCCGAATGTGTCGAACACGCCGTCCTTCAGCAGCGCGTCGTCGATGTGCACACCAATCACTTCGCCGAGCACCAGCCAGGTTTTCGCCAGCACGCCGGTATGGCTTTTCATCTGAACGATCTCCGTCATCTTGCACTCGAATGCCACTTTTGCTTCCGCCACGCGCGGCGGCGCCACCAGCCGGCTTGGCATTTTTGTCAGCCCGGCCAGCACGAACTCATCGGTGCCATAAGGCGCCGTCGCGCTGGTCGCGTTCATCGCCTCCGCGATCTCGCGGGTGGCAAGGTTCCACACGAACTCGCCCGTCTCCCGCACATTGCGCAAACTGTCCTTCGCGCTGGTGCTGGAAAAGCCGATGATTGGCGGCGTATAATTGAACGCGTTGAAAAAACTATAAGGCGCAAGATTGACCGACCCGTCCGCCCCTTTGGTCGAAACCCACCCGATCGGCCGCGGCCCAATAATCGCGTTGAACGGATCATGCGGCAGGCCATGACCCCGCGCCGGTTCATAAAAATATATCATGGCCCTCCTATGATGGAAAAAGGCTTCGCCGGCGCGCTTGCAGCGGTTTGACTGAAGGCTAAGGCCCGCGGAAGGTAAAGACACCCAATCGTTACGATCAGGACGAGCACCCACAGCACCGCGATAAATCTGGCGAGGCCCGTTGTTGAAACCCAGCGGTTCCAAAAGGTGTTTTCGAACGCTGCGCTGATCTTGGGCAGGTGCGACGTATCTTGCTGTTTTTCCCATCATTCGCGCACCATTGCGATTTGGCCATGCGCCTGCAGAATCAGATGGGCGGCGGTAACAGCCGCGTAGATGCCCACGAACGCGATGGCGACGGCCGCGCCGACGAGATAGAGCTTCCCAAAAGACGAGAGCACCTTATCGGACGACCCGATCAGCGTAAAGAAAGCGGAGAACAGAAAGCCAGTAATCAGCAGCAGCCAGGTCATGCGATGGTTCACGAGTTCGTTCTCATGCGAGATAAGTTCGCGGCCGAGCCGGAACTTTTCGTCAGCGTCCATCAGGCCTGATCGATCCGGCCGCCAAGAAAGATGATCACGTGGGCGGACGCGTAAGGGTATTCGTCGGTCAGCGAGAGCGCGATCTGCGCGACCTGGCCGGGCGGCGTCATCGCGTTCAGTTGCACCAGCGCGCCGCCGTGCAGCGACAGCGTCGGCTGGCCGGACGGCAAGTTGACGACCCGCAGGTCCGAAAAGAACACGCCGCGCCGGAAGCCGGTGCCGAGCGCTTTCGCGCAGGCTTCCTTGGCGGCAAAACGTTTCGCATAGGTCGCGGCGCGGTCGATCGGGCGCCGCTCCGCGCGGGCGCGCTCCAGCGGCGAGAACAGCCGCTCGGTGAAGCGGTCGCCGAATCGCTCCAGCGCCTTCTCGATGCGGCGAATGTCACACAGATCCTCACCCGTCCCGAGTATCAATTCCTGGCCCGCTCCACCTGCGCGATGCCGGCCGCGCCGCGCAGCCCGGCGATGATCTGGTTCAGGTGCCGCACATCCTTCACGCCCACATCCACCAGCGCTTCGAAAAAATCCTGCTGCCGATGCACAATTTTGAGATTCGAGATCGCGCCCTCCTGTTTCGCGACCGCGTTTGCCAGCGTCGCCAGCGCGGTCGGGCTGTTATTGGCGATCACGCTGACGCGGCCGATGAACGTGCCATCCGGCTTCTCGCCCGGCCGCGACACCACGTCGCTGTTCCAGTCGACATCGATGAACCGTTCTGGCGTCGCGGCGAAACTCTCCAGCGTCGTGCAGTCTTTCGTGTGCACGGTCACACCCTTGCCGGTCGCGACGATGCCGACGATCTTATCGCCTGGCAGCGGGTGGCAGCAGCCGGCGTAATGTACGTCCATGCCGGAAACTAGCCCGGTCAGCGGCATCGCGCTGTCCGCGCGCGAGGGCTGCGTGCGCGGCGACCGCGTGGTTAGTGACTGCCCCATGAACGCCGGCAACATACGCGGCGCGCGGGCTTCGCGCAGCTGCGGATAGGCGGCATATACCACGTCTTTCGGCCCCACCGTGCCGGTCGCCACCGCCACGTATAGATCGTCCAGGCTCGCCATTTTCAGCGACTTCGCCGTCGGCTCCAGCACCTTTTCGGAGCCGTCCACGCCTTCCTGGCGGAACGCCTTCGCCAGCGTGCTCTTGCCCTGGTCGCGGTGCTGGTCGCGCAATTGCTGCGTGAGGAACCGGCGCACCCGCGCGCGCGCCTTGCCGGTGACGACGAAGCGCTCCCAGGCCGGCGAAGGCGTGCCGCCGCGCGCAGTGAGGATTTCCACCTGGTCGCCGTTCTGCAGTTCATACCGCAGCGGCATCAGCCGGCCGTTGATGCGGGCGCCGACGCAGGTATCGCCGATCTGGCTATGCACGGCGTAAGCAAAATCCACCGGGGTCGCGCCCCGCGGCAGCTGGATCAGCTGACCTTTCGGTGTAAAACAGAACACCTGGTCCTGATAGAGTTCGAGCTTGGTGTTCTCCAGAAAGTCATCCGGCGCCGCCGAGTTATCCAAAATCTCCAGCAAATCCTGTACCCAGCGGAATTGTTGCAAATCCGCCGCCGAAGCATCCGCCTGTTTGTACAGCCAGTGCGCGGCGACGCCGGCCTCCGCCACCATCTGCATCTCGGCGGTGCGTATCTGCAGCTCGATCTTCTGGTTGCGCGGATGGCGCAGCGTCACGCCGGTGTGCAGCGACTGGTAGCCATTGGCTTTCGGCGTGGAAATATAATCCTTGAACCGCCCCGCGATCACCGGGAAGGCGGCGTGGATCGCGCCCAGCGCCACGTAGCAATCGCCCCGCGTCGGCACGATGATGCGGAACGCCATGATGTCTGAAAGCTGCTCGAACGCCACGTTGCGGCGCTGCATCTTCTCCCAGATCGAGAACGGGGATTTCTCGCGCCCGACGATCTCCACCACCTCCGCGCCGGCATCGGCGAACACCCGCAGCAGTTCCTGCCGCACTTCCTCGATCACGTCCGCGCCCTGACCGCGCAAGAAGTTCAGCCGCGCCTGGATGGTGTCGAACGCCTCCGGGTCGGTCACCGCGAAAGACCGCGTCTGCAGCTCGGCTTTCACTGACTCCATGCCGATGCGCTCGGCCAGCGGCGCGTAGATCTCCATCGTCTCGCGCGCGATCCGCGCCCGCCGCTCCGGGTTGGTTACCGCCGCGATCGTGCGCATGTTGTGCAGCCGGTCCGCAAGCTTCACGATCAGCACACGGATGTCCTTGCTCATTGCCAGCACCAGCTTACGGAAATTCTCCGCCTGCTTGGTGCGGTCCGATTGCAGCTCCAGCCGCGTCAGCTTGGTCACGCCGTCGACCAGCCCGGCGACCTCGCCGCCAAACCGCGTCTGCACGGAGGCGAGCGTGACGGCGGTGTCCTCCACCACGTCGTGCAGCAGTGCGGTGATGATCGACGAGGTGTCCAGCCGATAGCCTGCGAGGATGGTGGCGACCGCCAGCGGGTGGCTGATATAGGGCTCGCCGTTATCGCGTTTCTGGTCGGCGTGCGCGCCATAAGCGACATCGTAAGCGGCGCCGATCAACGCCGGATCCGCCTTCGCGTCATAGGCAGTAATGCGGCTCAATAGACCGCTCAGTTCGGGGTATGGCGCGGACGCGCCAGCCCCGGCCAGGCCCTCAGGCAGAAGCAGCAGGCCCGGTAATGGGCGGCCCGCTTTCATTCGGTCTACCGGCGGGTCTTGCCGCCGAGTTCGGCCTCGATGGCGGCCTGAATGTCCTCGGGCGTCATCTCCTCGGCCTCGGCGGCGGCGGCTTCTTCCTCGGCGGAGACATCCTGCAGGCCGAAAATATTCTGGTCGGTCGGGATCAGGTCCAGCACTTCCTCGTCCACCGGCTCCGGCTCCGGCACCCGCGCCAGCGAACGCACCAGGTCCTGCTCCAGATCGGCCAGGCTCACCGTCTCCTCGGCAATCTCGCGCAGCGCCACCACGGGGTTCTTGTCATTGTCACGGTCGATCGTCAGCTGCTCGCCGCGGCTGATGTTGCGGGCGCGCTGCGCCGAGAGCAACACCAGCTGGAAACGGTTCGGCACTTTCAGCACACAATCTTCAACGGTAACGCGGGCCAATCAACGTACTCCAGAGCGAATCGGGATTTCGGATTAGGCATTCAGATACAGCCGGATGGCGGCCTTTGCAAGGTAATCGGCGGCATGGCTCCTAATCGGCCGACCAGGGCTCGATGCCCTGCGGCGGCAACTCCGAGAGCAGCGAGGTCACACTCTGGCGCAGCGTCGGGTGCCGCCAGCTCGGCGCCACATCCATAATCGGGCGCAGCACGAAGGCGCGCAAATGGGCGCGGGGGTGCGGCAGGATCGGCGGCGGCGTCGCCCGGATCGCGCCGTTCAGGTCGACGATGTCGAGGTCGAGCGTGCGTGCTTCGTTGGGCCAACTGCGCTGGCGCCCGAAGCGAAGCTCGATTTCCTGCAGGTCGTGGAGCAGCTGGATCGCAGCCGGCTCGCCCTCCATCCGGATGATCCCATTGCAGTAGTTCGGCTGCTCGGAACGCGGGATTGCGATGGACCGGTACCAGGAAGACAGCGCCACGAACCGCAGGCCGACAAGCTGCCGAACCTGCTCCACCGCCGCCACGCACGTGTCGAACGGCGTGTCGCCGGCGGCTGTCGGCAAATTTGCGCCGACGGCGATGAGGATCATCGGAGGAAGAGCATTTGACGGGTGTTCCTGATTAATTGTTAGGGGCAGGTGCGTTCTACAGTATCTAGCGCAGAATAGTTTTTTGGACGTCGGGCACGTTACGTTATCACATTTTTCGATGTACGGCAGGCGCATCGCAGCCTTGTTACTTGGGCGGGAGGATGTTCATGAAGAACGGTAAGGAAGCCGCCAAAGGCGCTGGGCTAGGGCCGCTTCCGGCGCCGGCCGTCCTGTCGCAGCCTGGCCGGGACTGCCCGCTCTGCCCCAGGCTGGCGGCGTACCGGCAGGAGAACCGGCAAGCGGAGCCGGCTTGGCATAATGCGCCGGTACCGAGCTTCGGCCGCCTGGACGCGCGGCTGCTGGTGGTGGGTCTGGCACCCGGCCGGCGCGGCGCCAACCGCACCGGCCGGCCCTTCACCGGCGATTTCGCCGGGCACCTGCTGTACCGGACGCTGGTGACCTTCGGCTTCGCCCGGGGCGATTACGCCGAACGCGCCGACGATGGGCTGCAATTGATCGATTGCCGCATCACCAACGCGGTTCGCTGCGTGCCGCCGCAGAACCTGCCGACTCCGGCCGAAGCGAAGACCTGCAATGAATTTCTAAGCCCCGAGATCGCGGCGATGCCGAACTTAAGGGCGATTCTCACCCTCGGCACCGTCGCGCATGCGATGACGCTGCGCACGCTTGGCCAGCGCGCGGCGGCGTTCAAATTCGCCCATGGCGCCCGCCATCAGCCAAAACCGGGCCTCGTGCTCGTCAACAGCTACCACGTCTCAAAATACAATACGAGCACGAGACGTCTTACCGCGGCGATGTTCGAGGCGGTGATCGCGGAGATCCGAAAGAGTTTAAGTCCCTAGAGGCCGCACAAAGCATCCTCGCCATCGAGCGTTACCGCGACGGCGTGAACGGCGGCGGCGATGCGCACCGCGGCCTGCACCTGTTCGGTCGAGAGCCCGCCTTCGCGCAGCACTTTCTCATGCGCAGTCAGGCACATGCCACAGCCGTTCACGGCCGAGACCGCGAGCGACCACAACTCGAAATCCAGCTTTTCGATGCCCGGCTTGCCGATCACGTTCATGCGCAGCCGCGCCGGCAGCTTTTCGTAATCGCCGCCCACCAGATGCACGAAGCGGTAATAGATATTGTTCATGCCCATGATAGACGCCGCGGCTTTCGTCGCCTGCAGCGCTTCGGGCGAAAGCTGCAGCGCGAATTCATCCAACACCGCGCGGATCACCTCGGCATTCCGTGACGCCAGCGCCGAGACAACAAAGCACCCCGCCTTCTGCTGCCCGCTCAGCACAGACTCAGCCGCCAGCGAACCAAGATTCAGCCGCACATCTTTCGCGTAATCCGGCAGCCGCTCCCGCAAAGCCTCAATCGACATCACACTCTCCCAAAAGATAACGCCGGAGCAAAACCCCGGCGTTTTACTTCACAAGCACAGACCAAAAAATTGTTATGGCGAGTCGGTTGGCGTGATGTTCTCAGACCCGATGCGCAGCGTACCTTAATGGTACGCGCGCATCGGAAGCTGAAAACAGCGCGTCAAATGGCCGCCAGAACGGACTTTAGGCGGCGGGACGCAGGAATTCCTCGCCCTTTTGCCAGTTACAAGCGCACAGCTCGTCGCTCTGCAGCCCGTCCAGCACGCGCAGTACCTCGGCCGGGTTGCGACCAACGTCCAGGTCGTTCACCGAGACGAAGCGGATGACGTTGTCTGGATCGACAATGAAGGTCGCGCGCAGCGCCACGCCGGCAGCCTTGGAAAGCACGCCGAGCTTGGCCGAAAGCTCGCGCTTCACGTCCGCCAGCATCGGGATCGCCAAACCCTTCAGGTCCTCGTGATGCAGCCGCCAGTTCAGATGCACGAACTCGCTGTCGGTTGAAACGCCATATACCACGGTGTCGCGGTCGGCGAACTCAGCCTTCATTTTGCCGAAGGCGACGATCTCGGTGGGGCAGATAAAGGTAAAGTCCTTCGGCCAGAAAAACACGATCTTCCATTTGCCGGCGTCGGTTTCGTGGGTGATGTCGGTAAAGGCGGTGTCCAGCTTCAAGCCTTCGGGGCCGCCTTTGACGGCGGTCAAGGAGAATTCGGGGAAGGTGTCGCCGATGGTCAGCATTAGGAGGTTCCTTTTCAGCTTCATTCAAAAGGTGGCGCGCGTGCTTTTTGCGACGCAGCAAACGTATATGTTGCGGTGCGGCAAATAATGCTAACCAATAAATCTTATCGCCACGATCGGATATTCCGATGAGTCTCGGCACCGCTTGACCACTGATCTCTGACAACTGACAACTGACAGCTGACCGTTGATAACGATTGGACACACGCAGATGAGTGCCACCGCGCGGGCCGACAACGTGCCTCTCGTCCACCAATGGATGCCGTTCACCGCCAACCGGCAGTTCATGGAAGCGCCACGCATCATCGCCCGCGCCGACGGCATCTATTACTATAATACCCAGGGTGAACGCCTACTGGACGGCTCCTCCGGCCTGTACTGCATCCCGCTCGGCCATGGCCGCCGCGAAATACGCGAGGCGGTGGCCAAGCAGCTGGAGGAGCTGGACTACGCGCCGCCGTTTCAATACGGCGTGCCCGCGGCGTTCCGCCTGGCGGCCGAGCTAGCGCAGATTCTGCCCGCTGGGTTGAACCGCATCTTGTTTGCCGGCTCCGGCTCGGAAGCCGTTGAGTCCGCACTAAAAATTGCCCTGCAATACCACCGCGTGCGGGGCGAGGGATCGCGCCAGCGCTTCATCGGCCGGGAACGTGGCTATCACGGCGTGAATTTCGGCGGCTGGTCGGTCGGCGGCATGGTCAACAATCGCAAAGCCTTCGGCGTCGGCCTGCCCGGCGTCGCGCATATGCGCCACACCCAGATCCCGGAAAACAAGTTCGCGATGGGCCAGCCGCCGCACGGCGCCAACCTCGCCGACGACCTGCAGCGCTTGGTCGAGCTGTACGGCGCGGACACCATCGCCGCCTGCATCGTGGAGCCAATCGCCGGCTCCACCGGCATTCTGGTGCCGCCCGCGGGCTACCTGCAGCGCTTGCGCGAGATCTGCACGAAACACGGCATCCTGTTGATTTTCGACGAAGTCATCACCGGCTTCGGCCGTACCGGCCAGGCGTTCGCCGCGGACACTTTCGGCGTGACGCCGGATATCATGACGATGGCGAAGGCGCTGACCAATGGCAGCATCCCGATGGCCGCAGTCGCGGTGCGCGAAGACATCCAGCAAACCATCCTGGACGCCTCGCCGGCCAACACCGTCGAGCTGTTCCACGGCTACACCTACTCCGCTCATCCGGTCGCCTGCGCCGCCGCTCTCGCCAGTTTAAAAATCTACCGCGAGGAAAACACCTTCGCCCGCGTGCGGGACCTGGCGCCCGCCTTCCTGGAGCAGATCGGGGCGTTCCGCGACCTGCCGTTCGTCACCGACACGCGCGGCCACGGGCTGCTGGGCGCCATCGACCTGGCGCCGGAGGGCGCCCCCGGCCAGCGCGGCTTCCGCGTGCTGTGCAAGGCTTTCGAGGCCGGGCTGGTGCTGCGCGTCGCCGGCGATACGGTGGTGCTGGCGCCGCCCTTCGCCGCTACCGCCGAACAGATCACCCAGATGGTCGACATCACGCGCAAAATCGTCGCAACGGCCTAAAACCGAAGAGGTTTCATGTACCCCAACACCCTGTTGCATATCGGCGGCCGCTGGACCGCGGCGTTGGACGGCCGCACGCTCGACGTCATCAACCCCGCGACCGGCGAAGTGATCGGCACCCTCGCCCATGCCAGCGTGCCGGACCTCGATCTGGCGCTGGCGGCGGCGGCCAAGGGGTTCGCTGCCTGGCGCAAAACCGCCGCGTATGACCGATCCAAAATCATGCGCAAGGCAGCGGAATTGCTGCGCGCGCGGCTGGAGGACATCGCCGCGACGATGACCATCGAGCAAGGCAAGCCGGTCACCGAATCCCGCGCGGAAGTCGCCGGCGCGGCCGATGTGATCGACTGGTTCGCCGAAGAGGGCCGCCGCGCTTATGGCCGGCTGATCCCGGCGCGGGCGGAGGGGATCACCCAGCTTTCCACGCGCGAGCCGGTGGGCGTGGTCGCCGGCTTCACGCCGTGGAACTTCCCGATCAGCCAGGCGGTGCGGAAAGTCAGCGCCGCGCTCGCCGCCGGCTGCGCGTTCATTCTAAAAGGCCCGGAGGAAACCCCGGCCTCCTGCGCCGGCCTGGTCGCCGCTTTCGTGGATGCCGGCCTGCCGGAGGGCGTGCTCGGCCTGGTGTTCGGCAAGCCGGCGGAGATCTCCGAATACCTGATCCCGCATCCGGTGATCCGCAAAATCTCCTTCACCGGCTCCACCGTCGTTGGCAAGCACCTGGCCGCGATGGCCGGCGCGCATATGAAGCGCGCCACCATGGAGCTCGGCGGTCACGCCCCGGCGATCGTGTTCGCGGACGCCGATCTCGACACCGCGGTGAAAATTCTTGCCGCCAACAAGTTCCGCAACGCCGGCCAGGTCTGCGTCGCCCCCACCCGCTTTCTGATCCAGGAGGAGGTGTACGAACCGTTCCTGGAGAAATTCATCGGCGCTGCGAAGGCAATGAAACTCGGCGACGGGCTGGACGCCGATACGACCATGGGCCCGCTGGCGATGGACCGCCGTGTCGCCGCGATGGAAACCTTCGTGGCGGACGCCGTGCAAAAAGGCGCCACGGTAAAGACCGGCGGCCAGCGCTTTGGCAATAAAGGTTACTTCTACGAGCCGACCGTGCTGACGGAGATCCCCGCCGACGCCCGCGTGCTGCATGAGGAGCCGTTCGGCCCGCTGGCGCTGCTCCGCCCGTTCCGGCATTTCGACGAAGCGATCGCCGAAGCCAACCGGCTGGATTACGGCCTCGCCGCCTACGCCTACACCCGCTCCGCCGCCACTGCCCAGGCGCTCGGCGCCGGCATCGAGGCCGGCATGGTGGCGATCAACCATCACGGCATCGCTTTGACCGAAACCCCGTTCGGCGGCGTGAAAGACAGCGGCTACGGCTCCGAAGGCGGCGCCGAAGGTCTGGAGCCGTATCTGATCACCAAATTCGTCACCCAGGCCAGCGCGCCGCCGGTCGAGAAAGAAGTGGCTTTGTCAAAAAAGTATCCCTGACCGGCAGCGCGCTCATTTGCGACAACTGCGGCCTGTGTAAGGTACCCAGTCAAGACTTGCGCAGGCCGCCGCTCCGGCATTTACGGGCCTATCCTGTCGGGCAATTATCTGGCGGTTTTTGTCCGGCGAATCGATCCTGTATCCAGGCCGCCACTTCGGGCGTGGATTTATACGCGATCAGCAAGTGCTTGGTGTTCTTGTAGAGCGTGAACTCCACCGTTTCATGCCTCGCGCAAGCGCGGTTCACAAAACTTTGCGTCCAGTGCGGTTCCACGGTGGGGTCTCTACCGCCTTGCACGATCAGCAGCGGCGCGCCGGGCGGGGCGAGACCGGGGGAGTTTTCGATGAACAGGTTTTCCCAGGGCGGCGTATCCGTCGGGTGGCCGGCGACGAAAATCGGGTCGAGCGCGCTGGCGGTGCGGATCGCGTCGATCCCCTGGCCGATCGTGGCGATGCATTTTGTGGCGGTCGCGTGGATGATTGGCACGGCTTGCGGCTGCACGGCGCTGGTCAGCGGCAGGCCATAGGTGACCGACCATGAATAATAGACGTAGGCGTTAAGAAATTTGCTGCCCTTGCCGGTGTAGATCTCGCCGAACTCGCCTTTCAAGTCGGTCGGCGGCGCCGCGGCGGCGACGCCCACTAGATGCAGCTCCGGCGCGTAGCCGGCCGCGATCTGCCCGGCGAACAAAGCCGCCTGCGCGCCCTGGCTGTGGCCCCAGACCGCAAACTTGCCGCTGGTCTGCGCGCCCGGCAGCCCGCGCGCGGCGCGCACCGAGTCGATAATGCCGCGGCCCTCGCTGTCGCCGACCAGATACGGATGCACGCCGGGCACGCCCATGCCCTGATAATCCGTCGCCGCCACCACATCGCCGGCGGCGATGAAATCGGTGAGGCCGGGGATCGACTCCGCAAGACTGATGCCGCCGAAGCCGCCATTATCGACCGAAGGCGCGCAGCCGGGGGCGATGCCGGTGGTGGGATGCGCCCAGGCCACCACGTTGCGGCCGCCGGCCGGCGCCGCCGCGGTCGGCACATAGATCACGCCGGAGACCGGGATGATCGCGCCGTGAATATCGGTGGAATTGTACAGCACCCGATAGGCCGCCGCACCCTGCACGGTCGGGGTAAACGGCTCGACCGAGATCAGCGTGCCGGGCGACGCTTTCGGGTTGGCGGCGGTGTCGTAGAACGGGCTCGGCGCCGGCACGCCGCAGGCGGCGAGCGCCGGCAGGAGCGCCAGCGCCAGCGCGATGAAAACCTTGTTCATTCCGGAAATTTGCCCGTTCTTACATCGTCGGCATATTGGGCAAGCGCGTCGCCCAGCAACTTGGCACCATTCACATAAGCGCGCGCGAAGCCGGGCGCCTTGTCCATGTTCAGCCCCAGTACGTCGTGCAGCACCAGAATTTGCGCATCGGCGCCCGGGCCGGCGCCGATGCCGATGGTCGGCACCGGCACGCGCGCGGTGATCTCGGTCGCCAGCTCCGCCGGGATCGCTTCCATCAGCACCATGCGGGCGCCGGCTTCGGCCAGCGCGACGGCGTCGGCCAACAGCAGTGCCGCCGCTTCGGGCGTTTTGCCTTGACGCTTGAAGCCGCCGAACTGGCGGACATGCTGCGGCGTCAGCCCGATATGTGCGCAGACCGGGATCGCGCGGGCGGAGAGAAAGGCGACCGTGTCCACCATCGCGGCGCCGCCTTCCAGCTTCACGATGTCGGCGCCGGCTTTCAGCAGTTTCGCCGAGGCGCGGAAGGCGGAAACCGGGCTCGCCTCGAAGCTGCCGAACGGCAGATCGGCCATCACCAGCGCCCGCGTCACCGATTTCGCAACGATCCGCGTGTGGTACAGCATCTGCGTCATGCTGACTTTCAGCGTGTCGGCGTCGCCCGCCACCATCATGCCGAGCGAATCGCCGATCAGAACGCCGTCCAGCCCGGCGGCGTCGGCCAGCCTTGCAAACGGCGCGTCATAAGCCGTGATCATGCTCAGCTTGCGGCCCTCGCGCTTGGCCTTTTCCCAGACCGCCAGATTCTTACTCATTTGCAGCATCCAATAAGAGTGTGAGCGCGAAGCCCGCGCTGGCGTCGCGCACCGCGTCGCGGTCGCCGGCGAACAGCCTGTGGTGCGAGTCGGTGCCCCGGGCGCTCGCCAAAGCGAACCAGACGGTGCCGACCGGCTTTTCCGCGGAGCCGCCGCCGGGTCCGGCGATGCCGGTGATCGCGACAGCGAGGTCCGCCGCCGCGCGCAGCCGCGCGCCCTCGGCCATGCGCCGCGCCACGGCCTCACTGACCGCGCCGACGGTGTCGATCAGTGTGGCAGGCACGCCCAGAATTTGGGTTTTCGCCGCGTTGGAATAGGTGACGAAGCCGGCGCCCAGCACTTCCGAGGCGCCGGGTACGGCGGTTATGGCGGCGGAGACTAGGCCGCCGGTGCAGCTTTCGGCGGTGGTCAGCGTCAGCCCGCGTGCCTGCGCGGCGGCGACCAAGGCAAAAGCGGTCATAGCCAACTGCTTCCCAAGACGAGGCTGAGCAACCAGATCGCCAGCGCCGCAGCCAAGCCGGCGAGCCAGTCATCGGCCATCACGCCCAGCGCGTCGTGCCGCCGGTCCGCCCAGCCGATCGGGCCGGGTTTGGTGATGTCGAACAGCCGGAACAAGCCGAAGGCAACGGCCGCGCCGGCGAAGGTGAGCCGGGGCAGGGCCAGCAGCGCGATCATCTGGCCGGCGATCTCGTCCACCACCACCCAGCCGGGATCAATATGCGCGGCGCCCGTGGCGTCCACCGCCCAGACGCCGGCGGCGCTGACCGCCAGCACGCCCAGCGCCAGCGGCAGGTGCCCCAGCGCCAGCAACAGGCCGCCGAGCGCCAGGCCGATCAGCGCGCCGAAGGTGCCGGGCGCGCGCGGCGCGAAACCGACGCCGCCGCCGCTGGCCAAAGCGCGAGGGACATTCATGAGGACAGCCAGGGCTGCAGCGGGCTGGCGGCGGTGCCGTTCAGCAGCGCCCGGTAGATCACGATGCTTTCGCTCACCCGCTGCACATAGTTGCGGGTTTCGCTGAACGGGATTTCCTCGATCCAGTCGACCAGATTGGCGCCGCCACTGGCCTTGCCCATCTGCGGGTCGCCGTTATCGGCCAGCCAGTTCGCAACATTGGTGGGGCCGGCGTTGTAGGCGGCGATGGCGAGCGGCAGACAGTTGCCGAAATTCTGGATCAGCCCGGCGAGGTAGGCGGTGCCGAGCGCCATGTTGGTGCCGGGGTCCATCAGCTGGCCGCGATAGGGGATGCCGCTTTGCGCCGCGGTGCGCCGGGCGGTCTCCGGCATCAGCTGCATCAGCCCGGCCGCGCCCGCGCCGGAAATGGCGCTGGGATCGAAACTGCTTTCCTGCCGCATAATGCCGTAAGCGATTGCGGGCTCGATGGTGGCGGGCGGGGTGACCGGCATCGGCCAGCCCTCGCGCACCAGCATCTGCCCGGCGATGCCGGCGGTGCGCGCGATGGACACGGCACTTTGCGGGATGCCGAGGCCGATGGCCAGACGCGCCGCCAGTTCCCGCGTGCGGTCATCCGCGGCGGTGGCGCCGAGGCGGTTGAGGAACACTTGCGCGTCGCGCGGGTCGTTCATCTGCACGAGGAGGGCGGCGGCGCGGGGCAGCTCCATGACCGCGAAGTTCAGCGCGTCGCCGGCGGTATAGGCCGGCTCGCCGGCGCCCAGGACCCGCGCCGCCAGCGCCTGTGGATTGTCACCCAGGGCGATGGCGGCGAGCTGGCCGTAATAAGTGTCCGGATAAGCGGCGGCGCGGCTGTAGTCGGCGGTGGCGGCGGCGCCGACCTCCGTGCGGGCCAGCCAGTAATGGGCGCGGGCCTGGGTAATCACCGCGGTGGAGGCGGCCGCCAGGTCGGCGAACCAGCGATGCGCGACGGCCGGCTGGTTGAGGAAGCGCAGCGCGAGGAAACCGGCCAGGAAGTCCCGGTCCGCCAGCTGGCCGCGCGCTTCCGCGCCGAGGCTGGGGGGCGAGGCGGAGGTGACCACGGCGTAAGCGGTCTTCGGGTCGCCCGACATCAGGATCGCGCGCGCCAGCTCGTCCTGCGCCGGCCAGAACAGCAGGCGGGTCGGGTCGTCCGACGCCGCGGCGGCGGCCGCACCTTGAGAGACCCAGAGCGCGGCCGCCGCGCTGTCATTGCCGGCGTCGTGCAGGCCTTCGGCTTGGGTGAGGAAAGGCGGCTCGATCGGCGCCTGGGTCAGGTTGGAGGCGCCGCCGGCTTGCGCGAGGCGCAGCGCCAGCAGGCCGGGCGTGGGCCAATCCGGGTTGGCGCTGATGAAGGCCTGGATGTCGTCGGCGGAGCCGCCGCCGGGCGCGGTGAGTTCATAATAGGTGACCAGCTTGGTCATCAGCGGGTCGCCGGTGGCGGCAGCCAGCGCGAAGGCGTCGTTCCAGTTGCCGGCTTTTACGTCGACCATGATTTGCGGCGAGGCGGGCGTCTGGGCGAGGGCGGGGCCGGCCGCGAAAGCCAGGAGCGGCGCCAGCAGGAGCAAGGCTTTCATGCGCCGCTTCTAGCACTCACCGCCGAGCAGGCCATACCCCGCAAACTTGCGGCGCATGGCATGGCGGCTTAATTCCAAGGCTTGGCGAGGAGCTGGGCATGTTTCATGGATCGATCACCGCGCTGGTTACGCCGATGCGGGGTGACGGCAGCATCGACGAGGCGGCGTATGCGCGGCTGATCGACTGGCAGATCGCGGAGGGCACGCAGGGGATTGTGCCCTGCGGCACCACCGGCGAGAGCCCGACGCTGACGCATGACGAACACCGGCGGCTGGTGGAGCTGGCGGTGGCGGCGGCGCGCGGCCGCGTGCCGGTGATTGCAGGCGCCGGCTCCAATGCCACGGCGGAGGCGATCGGCCTGGCGGCGCACGCGAAAGCGGCGGGGGCGGACGCGGTGCTGGTGGTGACGCCGTACTACAACAAGCCGACGCAGGATGGGTTGTTCCGGCACTACATGGCGATCGCGGATGCGGTGGAGATCCCGCTGATTATCTACAACATCCCGCCGCGCTCGGTGATCGATATGAGCGTGGAGACGATGGCGCGGCTGGCCAGGCACCGGAACATTATCGGGGTGAAGGATGCCACCGCGAATCTGGCACGGCCGCTGCACACCGCGCGGGCATGCGGGGCGGGGTTCGTGCAGCTTTCGGGCGAGGATCATACCGCGCTTTCGTATCTGGCGGCGGGCGGGGTGGGGTGCATCTCGGTGACGGCGAATGTCGCCCCGCGGCTATGCGCGGAGATGCAGGGGGCGTGGGCGGCGGGAGATGTGGCGCGGGCGCAAGCGATTCAGACGCGGCTGCTGCCGCTGCATGACGCGATGTTTGCCGAAAGCAATCCGGGGCCGGTGAAATATGCCGCGAGCCTGCTGGGATTCGGAGCCGCGCATTGCCGGCTGCCGCTGGCGCCGGTGAGCGAGACGACCGCCGCGCAGGTGCGGGCGGCGATGGTGGATGTGGGGCTGCTGAATTGACCGCGACCGCAACGCCCTCAAAAACTCCTGGGAAGAGCAAGAGCGGCTATATCTCGCACGGCGTCGCCGCGCAGAACCGCAAGGCGCGGTTCGATTACAAGATACTGTCCACGATCGAGGCCGGGATTGTGTTGAAGGGCGTCGAGGTGAAGTCGCTCCGGCTGGGGCGGGCGACGCTGAGCGAGGCCTGGGCCGGCGAGCGGGACGGCGAGCTGTTTCTGTTCAACGCATACATTCCCGAATATCAGGGCGGGGTGCTGTCGCGTTTCGATGTGCGCGGCGCGCGCAAGCTGCTGGTGAAGGCGAAGGAGCGGGGGCAGCTGCTGGGGGCGATCAACCGCGACGGCGCGACCGTGGTGCCGCTGGATATCCATTTCAATCCGCGCGGGCTGGCGAAGGTGACGCTGGGGATCGCGGAGGGGCGGCAGAAGCACGACAAGCGGCACGCGGTGGCGGCCCGGGATTGGCAGCGGGATAAGGCGCGGCTGTTGCGGAATAAAGGCGGCTGAGAACGGAAATGCTCCACGTGGAGCATTTTCGCGAGGAGTCTTGCGTTAGTTATTCTAACTAAAAGATTGTTTCGAGATTCGGCTACCGAAAACCTGCGGTTGATGCGGTAAGGTAATGGTTATTATTGTGGCGGAACAGCGGGTTATTTCGTTACGGTCAAGGTGAGATTTGCGGGCCATGCCCGGGTTACGAGCCGTCACGGCTGTTGGCTTCAGTCCAAGGATGCCGCGACGCCGAAGGCAAGACCTGGACGGCCGCGCTTTCCGGTGGAATGTTACGTGAGGCCGAGGGAGGTAAAAGGGGTTTCAGGTGGCTGACGACACGCAAATCTTGAACCACGGCTACGGGTATATGCACGTAAAGGTGTCGGAAGAATTGTTGCAGCTGTTCCGGCGACTGCGTTGGTCGCAGCACTGGGGCTGGGGCGAGCGTCTCGGCGTCGGGCAGGACCTTTTTCTGAAAGACGGCGTGAAAGTCGCTCCTTATGTCGGGTTTTACGCGGGCAACCACGTGCCGCAGATCGGCGCGTTCTCGTATGTTTTTTTCGCTTTGGATCGGGACTGCGTGATCGGGGCGTATTCCTCGATAAGCTGGAACGTTACCGTCATGGGTATCAACCACCCCTTGAACTTCTTTTCGACATCCGCGGCTTTATATGAGGGCCACGGCATGTTCAACGCGGCGTATCACGATGCCGGGAAGCAGCCGGCGTATCGGCACAACCCGCAGAAGCCGATGCCGGTGATCGGCAACGACGTCTGGATCGGCCAGAACGTCATGCTGGCGCGCGGCATCGAGATCGGCGATGGCGCGGTGGTCGCGGCGGGTTCGGTCGTCACCAAAAGTGTCGAGCCCTATCAGATCGTGGGCGGAAATCCCGCGCGGGGCATCAGGTTCCGCTTTACCGAGGCGGAGCGGCAGCTTCTGCAATGGTCGCGCTGGTGGGAGTACACGATGCCGGACCTGATGGCGGGTCCGATCGACAGCATCGATGCCTTCGTCGATGATCTTGTCGATGGCGTGACGAACGAGCGGATACGAAGGATTGTCACGATCGATGACCCTTTGACGGAAATCATCCTGAGCGGGCAGATAAAGCTGTATGCGCCCGAAGATAAGCCGCTGATCATGGCAGCGCCGCAGGACTTCTTCCTGCACAAGAAGCCGATCGTGGCGCAGGCCGAGGTTAAAGAGCCGGGCAGGGCCGCGCGGGCCCGCGGACGGCTGTTGGGCCATCTGTTCGGGTAGGGCGGCAAGTTTCTTTTGATCTAGGCTAAGCCACTCTTGCGCGATCAAGACATTCGGTTACTTTCCGTTAACTTTAAGTAACGTGGGGTAACGTGCCTTGACCGGGAAAACCATCAGCAGTGTCGTCACCACCAGCGTCACCCTTGGCAGCGCCAGCTATCCATCGCCTTTGACCATCACCAGCACCGGCAGGATCGCGCCCTCGGTTTACGGCGCGGTGGGTATTTTGCTGCCCAGTCTGGGCTCCCTGGCCAGCATCGTTAATCAAGGCGCCGTGTCCGCCATGGAGGGCGGATATGGCCGCACCGGCGGCACGGGGGGCAACGGGATCGACCTGAATTCGCCGGCGGTGCTGACCAATAGCGGCGTCATCGCCGCGGGCGTTGGCGGCTATAGTAATTACAATGGCGGCTTGGGCGGCACTGGCCTCGATGTTCAAGCGTCTTCCACCGTCCTGAACTCAGGAACGATTTTCGGTGGCACTGGCGGTTACGGCTTCTACACGCCGGGCATCGCCGGTGGCGGCGTGGTGTTGGACGGTAGCGCCACCTTGTCGAATACCGGCCTGATTCTCGGCGGGACCGGCGGGCGTTCCAGCTCCTATAACGTGTATGCTTACCGCACGATCACCGGGGGCATCGGCGTCAGCGCCGGGTCTGAGGCGGTGGTCTCCAATACCGGCCACATCACGGGCGGCGCCGGCGGCTATACCGACCAGAGCTCCACCTACCAGATCGTCGGCAACTCGGGCGCCGCCGGCGTGGCGCTGGGCGCCGCCAGCACGCTGAGCAACGGCGGCACCATCACCGGCGGCATGGGTGGCGTCGGTGGCATCGCCGCATACACGATACAGGGGGGCAATGGCGGGGCAGGCGCCGATCTGGCGGCGGCCACGGCGACCAATACCGGGCTGATCGCCGGCGGCGCGGGGAATTACGGATATCTTGATGGCGGCAATGGCGGTCTCGGCGTTTACGTCAGCGCGTATGGCGCTTTCACCAACAAAGGCAACGTGGTCGGCGGCGCCGGCGGCATCAGCGATGTCCGCTATGGCGGCGCCGGCGGCATCGGCCTTGCCGTCAGCACCTATGCCACCGCCACCAATAGCGGCCATATCACCGGCGGCGCCGGCGGCGCGGGCGGTAATCAAGCATATTTCGGTGACGGCGGCCTGCAAGGCGGCGCGGGCGCGTACGTGCTGGGCGGCAAACTGGTCAACACCGCGACGATCACCGGCGGCGCCGGCGGGGCCACGCCTGGCGATACCGATAACAACGGCGTCCATCACGACAATGGCGGTTATGGAGGCGCCGGTATCCAACTCGGCGGCTATTTCACATCGCCCGGCGGCAGCAATTTGTCCGCGATCAATTACGGGCTGGTGCGCGGCGGCGTTGGCGGCAACATCACGTCTTATGAAGGCACCGCGGGCGTGGGTGGAGCCGGCGCCTTCGTGTTGGACGGCATTTTTACCAATCACGGCACCATTTTCGGTGGCGCGGGCGGCGGGCTTGCCGGGCAAGATCCGACCGACGCTCCGGCGGCCGCCGGCGGTGTTGGCGTACGGATCGAACAGGGAGCAAGCCTGCTCAACACCGGCACCATCCAGGGTGGCACCGGCGGCGTGACCGTTTATACGGGTGCCAACGGCGGCGGCGGCGTTTACATCGCCGGCGGAACTTTTACCGATAGCGGCGTGGTTCGCGGCGGCTATGGCGGCACGGCGGAGATTAAAGGTGCGCGCGGCGATGCCATTTATATGGGCGGCAGTATCGGCGGCACGCTGATCCTCAACGCCGGGGCGGTGCTGGTCGGCAACGTCGTTGCCCACGCGCCGGCCTATAGCTTCCCGGCGGTGAAGGACGTGCTGGAAGTCGCCGGCTCTTCGGCCACGCCGCTGGCCGGTTTCGGCACGCAGATCACCGGCTTCAACGTGGTCGGTTTTGCGCCCGGCGCGGTCCGCACGCTCGAAGGCACGTTCGGCGGCGGCACCGACATTGTGGGTTTCGCGCCGCATGACAGCATCGTGCTGGATGGTTTCGTGGCGATCGCGGCGGAGACAAGCCTTCATGCGCCGTATCTGGAGCTGGCAAATGCCGGCACCAGCATCTCGCTGGATCTGTCGCTGGCGCAGTCGAAAGACCTGATCATCACCGCCGCGGGCGGGAAAACCACGATCGCGTCGGCGGTTCAAAGCACGAGTTACACCATCGGCAGCAACATGGCGCAGCTGGTGGCGTCCGGCGGCGGGGCGACCGGCAGCGTGATCAAGGCCGGCGGCGAGGTGACGATCAACCAGGGCGGCGAGGCGCTGCATCCGACGATCGCCGGCGGGACGCTGCAGCTGGAGATCGGCGGGCTGACCAGTGGCGGGATCGGGTTTTCGACGGTGACGGGCGGCGAGCTGATCCTCGACAGCGCGAAAATGCCGGCGGCGACGATCTCCGGCTTTATCGCGGGCGACACGATCAAGCTGGCGGGCGTGGTTTATAACAGCAGCGACACCGTGACGGTGGCGACCGCCGGCGTGGTGACGGTGAAAACGCCGGGCGGGAATTTCAACCTGGATATTGCCGGGGCGAAAGTGGGGGAGAGCGATTTCCATTTCGGGACCGGGTCGTTGCTGACGAAAACCGCGGCGAAGACAATGACGTTTTTGGCGCCGCATGACGCACTTTACGAGGCGAATTTGGTCGAGCCTGGTACCATCGGGGCAATCGAGATGCCGAGGCTGGCCGGCGCCGATTTATGGGGCGCGGCGGCGCCGGATTTTGAGCCGGCTGGCGGAAGTGGTTTCACGGTGCCCCCCGCGCCGGCGCTGGGGCACGGCATTGGCCAGGCGTTCACGATTTCCGGCGATGTGAAGCTGGAGGCGCTAGGGTTGGGGCATCATTCGAGCTGGCTTGGGTGATCGGTCAAGTCGAGGAATTGCTGATCTAAAAGGCTGCAGTTGAGATGCCCGCGATTTCGAATAAGCTTGGGCATGGACTACGAAGCTCTAATTTTGGCGTTTCCCTTTGACCGGCCGAAGAGGCCCATTTCTCTATATGATTATGCGCCCGTCCTACGAATTAAAGATCAACGCGGCGACTGGGTGCTTAAGCGGACCGGGCTTGTTCATTCGCATGGGGAAGCAATCGGTCGTTGGCTAACGGCTCTGCAACGTCATGGCGTCAGCGTTGTCGCCCCGTCCGCGCACCTGTCGCCAAATCCGCGCCGGCTCGATGATGGCAAGGAATGGGTGGTTTATCCGTTCGTGCCGGGAACGAGGTACCGGGCTGCGAAAGCCGAAATCCGTGCCGCTGGCCGATTGCTAGGGCAGATGCACTCAGCCGATCTACCGGAAGCAATGTCACTTACCACGTATGAAGCGCCCATTGTTCGGACCATGGATTGGATCGAGCCGCTTTTGGCGTCGGCAGGGCAGTTCATGCGCCTCCACAACCTCGACCCAACGCTCCTAAACACCATTGTTACCCGTCGCGCGGCTTACGCAGCGCCTGTTGAAGGCTTGCCTCTCGCTGGGTGCAGCTATGATTTCAAGGCATCCAACCTTGTGTTCCATCGAAAACCTACACTCATTGATCCTGACCACGCTGCGCGCATTCCTCGCTTATATGACCTCGCCGTCGCGTTACTACTCTTTCACTGCGACCTACCATCGGCACCGGGAAGAATTTGGACAGAAGCGGAGTGGCAGAGTTTCCTTAAAGGTTATCAAGAGCACGTCTCTTTTACGGACTACGAGGCCGGCAGTTGGAGTGCGGTTCTATCTCTCGCATGGCTCGATCAGGCAGTTTGGTTGCTCGGCAATTGGGAAGAGGGATGGGCTGATCAAAAAGAGAGAGGTTATCTCGTGGATCTAGTAGAATTTGACCTTGACCGCTTTTTGCTGACAGGGCCCGCTTAATTGACTGCCGCAGCCCGCAGTTAGCAGACGCTACATCTTTAAGGTTGTTCTTTTTGGTCGCGGAAATAGGCTTCGACCGTGCCTTTTAGTTTCAGGGTCATCGGGCGGCCGCGGCGGTCGGTGGCTTTGCCGGCGGTGATGCGGACCCAGGATTCGCTGATGCAGTATTCTTCGACATTGGTTTTCTCGGCGCCGTTGAAGCGGATGCCGATACCGCGGTCCAGCACCGGCTCGTCGAAGAACGGGCTGGCGGGGTCGTTGCTGAGCCGGTCTGGCGGGGTGTCGGCCATCAGAACATTTTGCTGAGTTTGCGCTGCATGCGGGTCATGAAGCTGGCGGGCGGGGCATCGGCGAGCGCCACGACGGGCACGGTGCCGAGGGTTTTGCCATTCAGGGTGAAGCTCGCGGTCCCGAGTGTCTCGCCGGTTTTGGCGCCGTTGGTGAGATCGGCGGTGGTGGTGATGCTATGCGCGACTTTCGCGGCCTGGTCTTTCGGCAAGGTAACCGCGACATCGCTTGCGGGGCCGACGGCGACGCCGCCGGTGTCGAGCGCGTCGCTGGCGAGCGTGTCGAGCGGCTGGCCGACGGTGGCGAGCTTCGCTTCGGTGAAGAATTTCTGACCGTAATTCAGCAGGTTTTCGACGGCGGCGGTGCTGGCGCGCCAGCTGGGGCCGCCCATCACGACCGCGATCAGCCTCGCACCGTCGCGGATCGCCGTGGCGTCGATGCAATGGCCGGATTCCTGCGTCAGGCCGGTTTTCAGCCCGTCCACTGTGGAGTCGTGCTGCAGGACCGGGTTCCAGCTCGCCTGGGTGATGTTGTTCCAGGTGTAGTTCTGCTGTTTGGAGACGTCGATGATCTCCGGCTCGTCATGCAGGATGACGGCGGTGAGTTTGGCGACATCCATCGCGGTGGTGTGCAGCGCCGGGTCCGGCAGGCCGGTGACGTTGACGTAGGTGGTGTTGGCGAGGCCGAGGTCGGCGGCGGTTTTGGTCATCATCTGCACGAAGGCGTCCTGGCTGCCGGCGATCTGCTCCGCCAAGGCCACCGCGGCGTCGTTGCCGGAGTCGATGATCATGCCGTGCAGCAGCTGATCCACCGTGACCTGGCTGGTGGTGTCGATGAACATGCGGGAGCCGCCGGCATGCCAGGCGGCGACGCTGACGGGGACGATCTGGCCGGGTTTCAGCGCGCCGTGATGCAGCGCCTGGTAGGCGAGATGCGCGGTCATCAGTTTGACCAGGCTGGCGGGGGCGACCTGCAGAGTCGGCGCGGCTTCGGCGAGGATGGCGCCGCTGGCACCGTCCATCAGCACGTAGGATGAGATGCCGGGCAGCACCGGCGGAGTGGGCGTGGATTTGTCGCCGGCCGGGCTGTCCGGCGTCGGCGGCGGGCCGGCGGCGACGTTGGTGATGTAGCCGTGCGGTTTCGCCCAAGCCGATGAGGCGGTGCAGAGGAGGAGCGCGGCGGCGAGGCGGGCGATTGGGTGCGTGCGTGTGGTCATCGTCCGACTCCAAAGCTGCGGTCAGCGGCGGCGGGCCTGTCTGCACCAATTTCTTGACAAGCCGCAAGCGCCGGGCTTGATGCCGCCGGATGGTGCAGGGCTCACATATGGCGCTTAGAAAGCGGAAAGCTTCGGCCACCGCCGAGTTCATCAAAACGATCGTTTACGCGGGGCTGATCGCGGTCGGCATCCACACGTTTCTGTTCGAGCCGTTCTTTATTCCCTCGGGCAGCATGGTGCCGACGCTGCTGGTCGGCGATTATCTGTTCGTCAACAAGTTCGATTATGGATACTCGCATTTTTCGCTGCCGTTTTCGCCGGACTTGTTTGCCGGGCGGATCCCGGGGCGGATGCCGCGGCGGGGTGATGTGGCGGTGTTCCGGCCGCCGGGCGAGCCGGATACCAATTTCATTAAGCGGGTGATCGGGCTGCCGGGCGATACCGTGCAGGTGACCGATGGGCAGTTGTTGATCAATGGCCAGCAGGTGCCGCGCGACGATGACGGCAATGCGACCGATACCAGCTCCGGCGTGCCGATCGTGGCGCGGGAGTTTACGGAAATGCTGCCGGCCGGCCCGGGGACGAGTGGGCGCACGCATCTGATCCTGAAGCAGAGCAGCGACGGCTTTGCCAATAACACGCAAGTTTACACCGTGCCGCCGGGCGATCTGTTCATGATGGGCGATAATCGCGACAACAGCGAGGATAGCCGCTTCATGGAAGGGCCGGTCGGGTATGTGCCGGTGGAGAATCTGATCGGGCCGGCGACAATTATCTTCTTCTCGATCGATCTGCGCGATCCCTGGTGGGAGTTCTGGATGTGGCCGGTGGAGATCCGTTGGAACCGGCTGCTGCATCGGGTTTCGTGAGCGTCACCGAGACGGCGGAGACGCTGTTGGCGCATAAGTTCGCGCAGCCGAAATTGCTGGAGGAGGCGCTGACGCACCGCTCCGCCGCGGGCGCGAAGGGCGCCGGCTCGAACGAGCGGCTGGAGTTTATCGGCGACCGGGTGCTGGGGCTGCTGGTGGCGGAATGGCTGATCGAGCGGTTTCCGAAGGAACGGGAAGGGATGCTGGGGCCGCGGCTGGCGTCGCTGGTCTCGAAGCCGTCGCTGGCAGCGGTGGCGGAGGCGAACGGGCTGGCGCCGCTGCTGTCGGTGTCGAAGGGCGAGAGCAAGCGCGGCGTGCGGGAGCGGGCGACGGTGCTGGCGGATGCGTTCGAGGCGCTGCTGGGGGCGTTGTATTTGGACGCGGGGCTGCCGCCGGCGCGGGATTTCATCCGGCGGATGTTCGGCGGCGTACTGGAGGGCCAGGCGGCGCCGCCGAAGGACCCGAAGACGGCGCTGCAGGAATGGGCGCTGGCGCGGGCGATGGCGCTGCCGGCGTATTCGGTGGTCGAGCAATCCGGGCCGTCGCACGCGCCGCAGTTCACGGTGGCGGTGGCGGTGGGGGCGGCGGCGGCGCGCGGCGAAGCGGGCTCGAAACGGGCGGCGGAGCAGGCGGCGGCGCAAGCGTTGCTGGCGACGTTGCCGGCGTGACCAAGGCGGGATTTATCGCGCTGATCGGCGCGCCGAATGCGGGCAAGTCGACGCTGCTGAACCGGCTGACCGGCGCCAAAATCTCCATCGTGACGCCGAAGGCGCAGACCACGCGGGCGCGGGTGCTGGGCATTCTGATGCGCGGTGAGGCCCAAATTCTGTTTGTCGATACGCCGGGGATTTTTGCGCCCAAGCGGCGGCTGGACCGGGCGATGGTGGCGGCGGCCTGGGATGGCGCGGCGGAGGCGGATTATGTGCTGCTGCTGGTGGATGCAAAGGCGGGGCTGACGGCGTCGGTGCGGGAGATCGCCGGCCAAGTGGCGGCGTCGGGGCGGCCGGTGGCGCTGGTGTTGAATAAGGTCGATTTGATTCATCGGGAAAAACTGCTGCCGCTGGCGCAGGAGCTAAGCAAGCTGGCGAGCTTCGAGCAGGTGTTCATGATCAGCGCCGCGACCGGCGACGGGGTGGAGACGCTGCTGGACTTTTGCGCGGCAAAGCTGCCGGAGGGGCCGTTGCTGTATCCGGAGGACGAGCTGACCGACCTGCCGGACCGGCTGCTCGCCGCCGAGATCGTGCGCGAGCAGATTTTTTTGCAGACGCGCGACGAGGTGCCGTATGGCGCGACCGTGGAGACGGAAAGTTTCAAACCGCGGAAAGACGGCGGCTTAAGGATCGAGGCGGTGATCTACGTCGCGCGCGAGGGGCATAAGGGCATTCTGGTCGGCGCCAAGGGGGCGCGCATACGAGACATCGGCGCGCGGGCGCGGCGGGAGTTGAGCGCGTTATTGGAACGCGAAGTGCATTTGTTTCTGCGCGTGAAGGAGCGGGCGGGGTGGGATGAGGAGGCGGCGCGGTTGCGCGCCATCGGGCTGAATGACGCGCCACGCTGAGCCACTCAGGCTGGTGTCGCTGGTGGTGCCGTTTTTCAACGAAGAGGCGGGGCTGGCGGCGTTCGCCGCGGCACTGCTGCCGTGCCTGGACGCGCTGGCGGAGTATGCGTGGGAAGTTTTGTGCGTCGATGACGGCAGTGCGGATGGCACACTGGCGGGGTTGGTGGCGCTGGCCAGGCGCGACGCCCGCGTGAGAGTGATCGAGCTGTCGCGCAATTTCGGCAAGGAGGCGGCGATGACCGCGGGGCTGGACGCGGCGCGCGGCGACGCGGTGATTCCGATCGACGCCGATCTGCAGGACCCGCCGGCGCTGATCCCCGGCATGCTGGCGGCCTGGGAGGCGGGGGCGGAGGTGGTTTTGGCGCGGCGCAGCGACCGCTCCAGCGACGGGGTGGCGAAGCGGCGCACCGCGGCGATGTTTTACCGGCTGCACAACACGCTTTCGAAAACGCAGATCCCGGAGAATGTCGGAGATTTCCGGCTGATGGACCGGGTGGTGGTCGACGCGCTGAAGCGGCTGCCGGAGCGGCAGCGGTTCATGAAAGGGCTGTTCGCCTGGGTGGGGTTCCGCACCGTCACCATCGACTATGTGCGGGCGCCGCGGGCCGGCGGGGACAGCAAGTTCTCCGGCATGGCGTTATGGAACTTCGCGATGGAAGGGTTCACCAGTTTTTCCACCGCGCCGCTGAAAATCTGGACCTATCTGGGGGCGGCCAGCGCGATCGGCACTTTCGGCTACGCGCTGTTCATCATCCTGCACCAGTTGCTCTACGGCAACCGGGTGCCGGGCTATGCCTCGCTGCTGGTGGCGGTGTTGTTTTTCGGCAGCATCCAGCTGGTGAGCATCGGGCTGCTCGGCGAGTATATCGGGCGGATCTACCTGGAGACCAAGCAGCGGCCGACTTACCTGGTGCGCAAGACATACGGGCAGGCCGATGGAAGCTGACGCCTATGTGGAGATGGCGGCCAGCGAGGCGACGCATTGGTGGTTCCGCGGGCGGCGGGAAATTTTGCGTGCGACGATCGGGCGGCTGGGGTTGCCGGCGGACGCCAGAATTCTAGAGGTCGGTTGCGGGACCGGCGGGAACCTCGCGATGCTGGCGGGATACGGGCGAGTGACGGCGGTCGAATTCAGCGCGCAGGCGCGGGAGCTGGCGAAGGCCAAGGCGGTGGCGGGGCAGGAGGTGCTGGCGGGTGAACTGCCGGATCGTCTGCCGCTGGCGGAGCAGACATTCGATTTGATCTGTCTGTTCGACGTGCTTGAGCATGTCGAGGCGGATGAGGCGAGTTTGGCGGCGCTGCGCGGGTTGCTGGCGCCGGGCGGCCGGCTGCTGGTCACCGTGCCGGCGTTCCGCGCGCTGTGGGGGCCGCATGACGTGACGCTGCATCACAAGCGGCGATACGAAAAAGCCGAGCTGGCGGGCAAGCTGCGGGCGGCGGGGTATGCGTTAGGCAAGCTCAGCTACATCAACATGGCGTTGTTTCCGGCGGCGGTGCTGGCGCGCGGCGCGGACAGGCTGCTGCGGCGCCGAACGGCGAGCGGCACCAAGCCGTTGCCGGGGCCGGTGAACGAAGGCTTCGCGCGGTTGTTCGGCTTGGAGGCGCGGCTGCTGGGGCGGGTCAATCTGCCGTTCGGGCTCTCGCTGCTGGCGGTCGCGACCGCCAGCGATGCGTTGGCGGCGGGGCCGAAGCGGGCTACATAAGCGGACAAGCTGAAAGGTGGCCGATGCGCGTGAGTGTGATCCAGATGTCGCCCGGCGCCGCAAAGGAGGCCAACATCGCGGCGGCCGGCGCGCTGATGGAGGCTGCGGTTCGCGCCGACCGGCCGGACTTGGTGTCGCTGCCGGAAATGTGGACTTGTCTGGGCGGCGACCGCGCCGCCAAATTCGCCGCCGCGGAGACGCTGCCGGCGCCGGGCGATACCGGGGAAGGGGCATACGAGTTCCTGCGCGGCTTCGCCGTCCGCCACAACATCCATGTGCATGGCGGCTCGATCGGCGAGAGTGCGGGCAACCGGCTGTTCAACACCAGCCTGGTGTTCGGGCCGGATGGGCGCGAGCTGGCGCGCTACCGGAAGATCCATCTGTTCGATATCACCACGCCGGACGGCCAGGGCTACCGGGAAAGTGCCATGTACGGCGCCGGCGACGAGGTGGTGACCTGCGAGGTGGCGGGGGTGAAGACCGGGCTCGCGATCTGTTATGATCTGCGGTTCGCGGAGCTGTTTCTGGCGCTGCGCCAACAGGGCGCGGAGCTGATCATGCTGCCGGCGGCGTTCACGCTGCAGACCGGCAAGGACCACTGGGAGATCCTGCTGCGCGCGCGGGCGATCGAGACGCAATGCTGGGTGGCGGCTTCGGCCTGCACCGGGGCGCATCTGCATGGCGACGGCGAGACGCGCTTCACCTATGGCCATTCGCTGATCGCCGATCCGTGGGGGCATGTTGTAGCGAAGGCCTCGGACGGGCCGGGCTGGGCCAGCGCCGCGATCGACCGCGTACTGCTGGAGCGCACGCGCGCGAACATGCCTGTGCTTGAGCATCGCCGCCTCGTGTGAGCGGGATTGCGTTTGTCGCGGCGCAGACCGAGATCGCCGCCGCGGCGAAGCAACGGCTGGTGGCGCTGTATGGCGAGCGGGGGCCGCGCGAGGCGGACGTGATCGTGGCGCTGGGCGGCGACGGGCTGATGCTGGAATGCCTGCACCAGGCGCTGGAAACCGGGCAGCCGGTTTATGGCATGAATTGCGGCTCGGTCGGGTTTTTGATGAACGAGTTCGCGGAGGCGGAACTGCCGGACCGGATCGCCCGCGCGCAATCCAGCATTCTGCATCCGCTGCGCATGCACGCGATCACCGCCTCCGGCGTGGTGGAGGAGGCGCTGGCGATGAACGAGGTGGCGCTGTTGCGGCAGTTGCGGCAGGCGGCGAAGATACGGATCAGCATCGACCACCGGGTGCGGCTGGCGGAGCTGATCTGCGACGGGATATTGGTGTCCACGCCGGCGGGGTCGACCGCGTATAATCTCTCCGCGCATGGGCCGATCATTCCGCTGACCGCGAATTTGCTGCCGCTGACGCCGATCTCCGCGTTCCGGCCGCGGCGCTGGCGGGGCGCGCTGCTGCCGGCGAATGCCGAGGTGCTGTTCGAGATTTTGGAGGCGGATAAGCGGCCGGTGGCGGCGGTTGCGGATTTCACCGAGGTTCGCAACGTGGTGTCCGTGGCGGTGAGCGAGGACCGCGGCGTGGGAGCGACGGTGTTGTTCGATCCGGATAGAGCCTTGTCCGAACGGATCATCACGGAGCAGTTTACGGTATAAGGCTATAGCAGACGTTTCTCGTAGAAAAGGCTGGTGGCGATGGCGTCCGGGGGCAGCGCCAGGTAGTCGCCGAAGGCGGGGCAGGGGCGGAAGCCGGCTTGTTCGTAGAGCCGGACGGCCGCGGGCTGGTGGATGCCGGTTTCGAGACGCAGCACGGCGATGCCAGTGCCGCGGGCCTCTGCTTCCAGATGCCGCAGCAGCGCCTGGGCGATGCCCTGGCCGCGCAGCGCCGGGCGCACGAACATGCGTTTGACCTCGGCATAATCGTCGGACAGGGCGATGCCGCCGCAGCCGGCGGCTTGGCCGTGCAGCCGGGCGATGAAGAAGCGGATATGCGGCTGGAACAGCGCCGCCAGCGGCAGCCCGTGGCGCTGCTCCGGCGTGTAATGCTGGGCGAGTTCGTCTTCCAGGCCGGCGATCAGGTCCCGAACGTCTTCATTGGGCGCGGCGGCGGCTTCTATGGCGGGCGGCATTCTGCCTCTGGCAAGCGGAGCTTTAACAATCGGGGCTTTTGGCGGAGGCGTAAAGATGCAGGCGCGGCAACCTTTACTGACCACCGACGACTGACTACTGACCACTGATGCCGCGCTACTACACCGTGACCTGGGACCAGTTGCATCGGGACGCGAAGGCGCTGGCGTGGCGGCTGCATGAGCTGGGCCCGTGGGCCGGGATCGTGGCGATCACGCGAGGCGGGCTGATCCCGGCGGCGATCATCGCGCGTGAGCTGGAGTGCCGGCTGATCGAGAGTGTCTCAGTCGCGACATATGACGACGAGAATCGGGGCGAGCCGATGGTGACCAAGCCGCCGAGCGCCGCCGGTGACGGCACCGGATTTCTAATTATTGACGATCTGGTGGACTCCGGAACGACCGCGAAGCTGGTGCGGGGGCTGTTGCCAAAGGCGCATCTGGCGACGGTGTACGCCAAGCCGGCCGGCAAGCCTGTGGTGGATACGTTCATCACCGAGGTGAGCCAGGATACGTGGATTTTGTTTCCCTGGGATACGGAGCCGCAATTCGTGGCGCCTTTGGCGCGGCAGGTCTAGGTTCAAGTCGTTAATGCCGGCCTGCGCCGGCATGACGGGATGTTCGAGTTGTGACGGCTAAAACCGACACGGGTCCGGGGCCTTAGGGCCCGGCCGCCGGAGGCTCTTTTACTGACCTGCTTTTTCAGGTAATACATCCCCACGCGCCGTGGTGGCGCGTTCTTGGCGTTGGGAATTGGCCCGGGCCGGGGTGACAGAAGCGGCAGTAGGGCGCGGAAGGTCCTGGGTGTTCGCGCGGCCGTTGGGCAAAGCTCGCGGCGTTTCCGGCCACATGGTCCGTGGCTGTGATGAGAGAGATCCTCCCTTTGCAGCCAGACCCATGCCGCCCGAGGCGCCGCTGCCCAGGGTGCGCGTCCGCCAGGTGAATTGTGCTCCCATGCCGCCGCGCATGGAGAGATAAAGATGTTCGAAGGTTATTTTCGTAAAGAACTGGAATGGGCCGGCAAGACGCTGATCCTGGAAACCGGCAAGGTCGCGCGCCAGGCGGATGGCGCGGTGGTGGCGTCCTATGGCGATACCGTGGTGCTGGCGACGGTGGTCGGCGCGAAGTCGCCGAAGCCGGGGCTGGATTTCTTCCCGCTGACGGTGAACTACCAGGAGAAGTTTTACGCCGCCGGCCGTATTCCCGGCGGGTTTTTCAAGCGCGAGGGGCGGCCGACCGAGAAGGAGACACTGGTCTCCCGGCTGATCGACCGGCCGATCCGGCCGCTGTTCCCGCACGGCTTCCGCAACGAGGTGCAGGTGGTTGTCACCGTCCTGAGCCATGATCTGGAGAACGATCCGGACATTCTGGCGCTGGTCGCGGCCTCCGCGGCGCTGACCATCTCCGGCATCCCGTTTTTCGGCCCGGTGGGTGCCGCGCGGGTGGGGTATGTGGACGGGGCGTATGTGCTGAACCCGACCACCGGCGAGCGTGAGACGAGCCGCCTCGACCTGGTGCTGGCCGGCACCGTCGAGGGCGTGCTGATGGTGGAATCCGAAGCGCATGAGCTTTCGGAAGAGATCATGCTGGGCGCCGTGACCTTCGGGCACGCGGCGTTCCAGCCGATCATCGCCGCGATCATCGAGCTGGCGGAACATGCGGCGAAAGAGCCATGGGCGCTGCCGACGGTCTCCGAGGAGACGACGGCGCTGACCACGCGGGTGGACGCGCTGGCGCGGGAAGATCTGCGCGCCGCCTATACCGAGACGCAGAAGCAGCTTCGGGTGGAGAAGATCGGCGCCGCGAAGAAGCAGGCGATGGCGGCGATCGCCGGCGAGGGGCTGGACCCGGAAAAGGCGAAGGGGCTGTTCAAGGAGCTGGAGGCGGATATCGTCCGCAACAACATCCTGAACACCGGCATGCGGATCGACGGGCGGGATACGAAGACCGTGCGCCAGATCATCGCGGAGGTCGGCGTGCTGCCGCGCACCCATGGGTCGGCACTCTTTACCCGCGGCGAAACCCAGGCGCTGGTGGTAGCCACGCTGGGCACCGCGCAGGACGAGCAGCTGATCGACGCGGTGGAGGGCGAGTACCGCGAGCATTTCATGCTGAACTATAACTTCCCGCCTTATTCCGTGGGCGAGACCGGGCGGATGGGCTCGCCGGGACGGCGCGAGATCGGCCACGGCAAGCTGGCCTGGCGGGCGGTGCATCCGCTGCTGCCGGGCAAGGAGCAGTTTCCCTACACGTTGCGGGTGGTCTCGGAGATTACCGAAAGCAACGGCTCGTCCTCGATGGCGACCGTGTGCGGCACCTCGCTGGCGCTGATGGATGCGGGCGTGCCGCTGGCGCGCCCGGTCGCCGGGATCGCGATGGGGCTCATTAAGGAGGATCGCGGCTTCGCGGTGCTGTCCGATATTCTGGGCGATGAGGATCATCTGGGCGACATGGACTTCAAGGTCGCCGGCACCGAGGAAGGTGTCACGTCCTTGCAGATGGACATCAAGATCACCTCGATCACGCCGGAGATCATGCAGATCGCGCTGGCGCAGGCGAAGGACGGCCGGCTGCATATTCTGGCCGAGATGGCGAAGGCGCTGACCAGCGGCCGCGAGGCGGTGTCCGGCAACGCGCCGAAGATCACGATCATCCAAGTGCCGAAGGACAAGATCCGCGACATCATCGGCACCGGCGGCAAGGTGATCCGCGAGATCGTCGAGCAGACCGGCTGCAAGATCGACATCGACGATAACGGCACGGTGAAGATCGCCGCCAGCGACGACAAGAAGGCGCAGGCCGCGATCGACAAGATACGGGGGATCGTGGCGGAGCCGGAAGTGGGCGTGATCTATAACGGCAAGGTGGTGAAGACCGCGGATTTCGGCGCGTTCGTGAACTTCCTCGGCGCCAAAGATGGTCTGGTGCATATCTCCGAGCTGTCGGCGAACCGGGTAAACAAGACCACGGATGTGGTGAAACAGGGCGACTCGGTGAAGGTGAAAGTGATCGGCTTTGACGATCGCGGCAAGGTGAAGCTGTCTATGCGGATGGTGGATCAGGCGACCGGTGAAGATATCTCAGAGCAGGTCGGCGCAAGACCCCGCCGCGACGCGGCCGAGTGAGTAAACGCGTTCTGGCGGCCATCTGAGGCGTCTGTCTGCGCTTCCTGTGCTCGCGTACTGGAGTACGCTGCGCGCCGGTTCTCGACAGCCGCCCCAGCTGACTCACCATAACGCGTTTACCGTGGCTAGATTCCAATCGGCGTCGCGCCTCAGCGCTCACCGCTTGTTAAGGAAGTTGGTGCTTAATCGGCGGTGAGCAGCCGGGGGTGGGCAATGGAGACGCAGGTGCGGGAGGCGCGGGGCGCGCTGGAGTGCGAGGGGTGTGGCGATGGGATCGCGGCGCCGTTTCCGTTCAGCATGGCGTTCCAGCCGGTGGTCGATCTCGCCGCGCGGCGGATTTATGCGTATGAGGCGCTGGTGCGCGGGCCGCATGGAGAGTCCGCAGGCAGCGTGCTGGGGCAGGTGACGCCGGCCAATCGCTACGCGTTCGACCAGTCCTGCCGGGTGAAAGCGATCGAGCTGGCAAGCCGGCTGGGGATGCCGGCGACGGGCGCTAATCTCTCGATCAATTTCATGCCGGGCGCCATGTATCGGCCGGAGACCTGCGTGCGCGCCACTTTGGCGGCGGCGCGGCGCTGCGTGTTTCCGACGGACCGGCTGATCTTCGAGATGACCGAGCAGGAAGAGATCACGGATTTCAAGCTGCTCGACAGCATTTTTCACGTCTATCACGCCAACCGCTTCCGCACCGCGCTGGATGATTTCGGCGCCGGCTATTCCGGTCTTGGACTGCTGGCGCAGTACCCGTTCGACGTGGTGAAGATCGACATGACCGTGTTGCGCAACCTCGACAGCGATACGCGCCGTCACCGGATCGTCGCCGGGATCGCCGGCATCTGTGGCCAGCTCGCGACGTCGGTGGTGGCGGAGGGCGTGGAGACGGAAGGCGAGTGCGCGGCGCTGCGGGCGCTCGGCATTAACTTGTTTCAGGGATACCTGTTCGCAAAGCCGGGCTTCGAGACGCTGCCGGTTGTGGCGTTTTAGGACGTGCTGTTAGTCTAAGCCGTTGTTGATGGCCGACGGTCGCGGATCGCGTTTTGCTGATCCGCGCCGGGTGCCGGCAGCGGGGAGGAGCATTTGGCGCCGGATCGTGCGGTTCTGTTTCGGGGACGCACCGGTTTTGTGACCGGTTTGGTTGCGGAAGCAAGGTGGCTGCGGGGGCGCGGGTTTGCGGTCGGGGTGGGCGGCGGCGGGCCCGTGGGGGCGGCGCGGGCCGCCGACGAATTAATTGCGCAAGGCGTGACCGGTCTGGTTAGTTTTGGTCTGGCGGGCGGGCTGGACCCGGCTTTGCCGGCGGGCGCGCTGGTGCTGCCGCGGCTGGTGAGCGAGGGCAGCGAACAATTTGATTGCGACCCGGCGCTGCTGGTTTATCTTGGCGGCCCGACGGCGCGGCTGATGCTGGCGGGAAGCGCGATCGCCGCCACGGTCGCCGACAAGGCGGCGCTGTTCGCGCAGAGCGGCGCAGTGGCGGTCGACCTCGAGTCCGGCGCGGTGGCGCGGGCGGCGGGTGAAGCGGGATTGCCGTTTGCGGTGCTGCGGGCGATTTCCGATCCGGCGGGTAAAGACTTGCCGCCGGCGGCGCTGGTGGCGCTTGACTCGGCGGGCAGGATCAGTGCCGCGCGGCTGGCCGGATCGCTGTGGCGGCAGCCGGGGCAACTGCCGGCGCTGCTGGCGCTGGCGCGCGACACCGGGCGGGCGCGCAAGGCGCTACTGGAGCGGCTGAAAACCCTGGTTTAGTGCGTCATTCCACGCTGTCGCGCACGTCCGAGAGCGCGGGAACGGCGGGGTAGGCTTCTTCCTCGGCGGCGACGCCCGGCGGGTGGATCAGCGCTTCCAGCCGGGCTTTCACCGCGAGAAACGCCGGCGAAGTGCTTTGCGCAAGCTCACGCGGGCGGTCGAGCGGGACTTCGATCAGTTCCTGGATCTCGCCGGGGTGGGCGGAGAGCACAAGGATGCGGTCGCCGAGGAAGATCGCTTCGTCAAGGTCGTGCGTGATAAAGACTATGGTGATGTCGACCTTTTTCCAGATCTCCAGCAGGTAGGATTGCATGCGCGCGCGGGTTTGCGCGTCCAGCGCGCTGAATGGTTCGTCCATCAGCAGGATGCGCGGATGGTTGACCAGCGCGCGGATGATCGCGACGCGCTGCTTCATGCCGCCGGAGAGCTGGTGCGGGTAGACATCGGCGAATTTTTTCAGGCCGATCAGGTTCAGCCATTCATCGGCCTGTTTCGCCGCTTCCGCGCGGCTGATTTTGTTCATGCGCAGGCCGAACATCACGTTTTTCCTGACCGTCAGCCAGGGAAACAGCGTGTAACCCTGGAAGACCATGCCGCGCTCGCGGCCCGGGCCTTTCACTGGCCGGCCGTCCAGCAGCACGTCGCCGGCGCTTTGGCTGTCCAGCCCGGCGAGGATGCGGACGAGGGTGGATTTGCCGCAGCCGGAGGGGCCGATGATGCAGAGGAACTCGCGGCGGTGGGTCTGGAACGAAATGTTGCGGAGCGCGATGATTTTCTGGCGGCCGGACTCGAAGACCTTGTCGAGCCGGCTGACGCGCAGGATCACGTTGCGCGCTTTCAGCCGGTCTAGCCGGGCTTTGACGGACGCGGATTGGTCCAGATAGTTCAGCGGCGGTGTCTCTCTGAATGCCATCCTTAAACCGCCGCGGCACGGTCCCAGGGAAACAGCCGGCGTCCCAGCGCGGCGAGGCAGAGGTCGGTGCCGAGGCCGAGAATACCGATCATCGCGATCGCGGCGTAGACATTGGCGAAATGCTGGTAGCGCGACTGCTGGGTGATGAACAGCGAAATGCCGGAGGTGGCGCCCACCAGCTCGGCGACGATCAGGTAGGTCCAGGCCCAGCCGAGCAGGATGCGCTGGTCGCGGTACAGGTCCGGCAGGATGCTGGGGATCACCACTTGCGTCAGCAGCCGCAGGTTCTTGGTGCCTAGCGTCAGCGCCGCCTCGACCAGCGAGAAATCCGCCTTGCGCGTGGTGTTGGCGATGATCAGTATTTGCTGGAACAGCGTGCCGATCACGATGATGGCGATTTTCGGCCCCGCATAAATGCCGAGGATCGCGACCGCCAAAGTGCCGAAGGCGGGCGCCGGCAGATAGCGGAAAAACTCCACGAACGGCTCGACCATGCGCGAGGCGCCGCTATGGGCGCCGCACAGAATGCCGAGCGGCACGCCGATGATCGAGGAGATCACGAAGCCCCAGAAGATCGTCTGGATGCTTTGCCAAAGGCTTTGGTGCAGCCAGAGGCCGTCCTGATCCGCCGGCGGGGTGGTGAAGGAAGTGTAGAAGGCGGCCAGCACCTCGCCGGGGGCGGGCAGATACACCGGATTGGCGAGCGTGCCGACCGGCGGCGCGGAGCCGGCGGCTTTCATCTGTTGCACTTGCGCGGCGAAATCCGCGCGGTCGATGCGCATGCCGGGCTGGAAGTAGTCGACGTCGCCGGGGTCAGAGATGAGTACGTCCGGGTGCCAGATGAACGGGACGTAGCTGACCGCGGACCACAGGCCCAACGGCACCAGGATGGAAGCGAATGCGAGAATGATGCGCGCCCGGCGGCTGAGCCGTTCGCGCACGCGGAACCATTGCCCCGGAACCGCGTCGCCGACATCCTGCCCGGAGGATGCGCCGATGGCGGCGTCCGAAACGGAAAGCACGCTAGCCGCCTTTCATCAACGAGGTGTCGATATAGTCGGAAATCGCCTGCGGGGTTTTGTACACGCCGTTGCGCACGTTGAAGGCATCGGCGTTCTTGTCGGAGCCGTACAGCGACGAGAGTTCGTCGCCTTGCACGAAGGCTTTCTCGGCTTCGGCGCGGCTGAGGATGTGCGTGCCGAGCACGAAGTGCTTGTACACCGCCGGCGTCACGCCGTCGCGCGCCGCCATGATTTTCAGCGCGTCGTCATGCGTTGCCGGATCGTTGATATAGGCGACCAGGCGGTACCAGACCTTGATGACTTTCGCCCAGTCGGCGGGGCGCGCTTTCAGGCTTTGCGGGGAGACCGCGAGGCCGTCGAAAATCAGTCCCGGTGCTAGTTTGGAGGTGTAGATCGGGCGCGAGCCGGGCAGTTGCATCATCGCCTGGTCGTCGATCGGCTGCCAGGCGCCGATGGCGGCGACCGAGCCGGAGGCCAGCACCTGCGGCGTGTTGTTGGTGGGGGTGTTGACCAGCGTGACCGCGCTGAGCGCCATGCCGTTCGCCGTCAGCGCGTGTTCCAGCAACAGATGCTCGACCAGCCCGACCTCGATGCCCACTTTCTGGCCAGCCAGCTGCTTGATGCTGGTGATGCCGGGCTTGCCGACGATCTGGTCGTTGCCGTCGGAATAGTCGGTCAGCATGATGATGACGTTTTTCGCGCCGTTGGCGCCGGTGGCGAGGCCGTCGCCGTTGGCCACGAAATCGCCGTCCAGCTTGCCGGCGGAAAAGGCGTCAAGCGAGGCGGAGTAGTCGAACCACTGCATGTCCACGTCGACGCCGGCCTGCTTGAACCAGCCTTTGTCGATGGCGATCTGCCAGGGCGTCCAGCCGGGCCAATCGCTGAAGCCGATGCGCAGCGGGGTTTCGGCTTTCGCCGGCGGCGCGATGCAGACGAGGCCGAGGATGGCGGCGGAGGCGAGGCAGGCGGCTTGCAGCAATCGTCTCATTGAAACCTCTTGGGGTAGCGGGGACCGGCATCAACCATTGACGAAGCAAGAACGATGCCAGAGTCTTTTTCCAGGGATTGGTCGCCGACGTTGAGTGGGCCGCTGTTGCTGGCTGGATTGCTTCGCTGCGCTCGCAATGACGAGGTGCTAAGCTGTAAGGAAATCGCCTCGCATCACAATGTCAGAACTCCAGCAGATTGTCGCGCAGCTGTTCGTGCTTGTAGGCGCTGCGGGTCAGGCCGCGTTTTTGCAAGGCGGGGATCAGCCCGTCCGCGACTTCCGTCAGATAGCGGCGGCTGACGCGCAGCACCGGCGTGGTGATCAGAAAGCCGTCGCCGCCGACCTCCGCCATGACCTCGCCCATGCGCTGGGCGACCTGGTCGGGCGTGCCGATCAATTCGACCGAGGAGACCAGGCCGCCGGCGCCGTCCACCACCAGCTGACGCAGCGTTTTGCCGCTGCCCCCCGCGCTGCCATATTGCTGGAATTTGTCGAGCGAGCCCTGCTCGCCATTGGTGATCAGCCGTTCCGGCAGCTTCTCGTCAAGCGGGAACTGCGCGAAGTCGATATCGGTGATCGCGGAGACCGAGGCCAGCATGTCGACGATAAAATGCGGTGCGTTCAACATGCGGCCGTGCTTTTCGCGTGCCTCGGCTTCGGTCTCGCCCAGCGTCGGCGTGACGCAGAACAGGATTTTGATGCTGTCGGGGTCGCGGCCGAGGGCGGCGGCGCGGGCGCGCACGTCGTCGCGGAAGGCTTTCATGTCGGCCACGCCGCTGGCGACCGAGATGATGGAATCCGCGTGCTTGGCCGCGAAGTCGCGGCCGCGCGGGGAGGCGCCGGCCTGCACGTAAACCGGCCGGCCCTGCGGCGCGCGCACGGTGTTCAGCGGGCCGCGCACTTTGTAAAATTGCCCTTCATGGTGGATCGGTTTGACTTTGGTGAAGTCGGCGTAGATGCCGGCGTCCCGGTCAAGCACCACGGCGTCCGGCGCCCAGCTGTCGAACAGCTTGTTCATCACCTCCATGTATTCTTCCGCCATCGCGTAGCGCAGCTCGCGCGCCGGGAGTTTTTCCAGGCCGAAATTCTGCGCCGCGAGATCCTCGGCACTGGTCACGATGTTCCAGCCGAAGCGGCCCCTTGTCAGGCTGTCGATGGTCGAGGACAGCCGGGCCATCAGGAATGGCGGGTAGGCGAGGGTGGACATGGTGGCGACCACGCCGAGCCGCGCGGTCGCCATACCCATGGCGACCGCGAGCGGCGCCGGGTCGTGTTTCGGCACCATCATGCCGCCGCGGAGGCCCGCTTCGGAGGAGCCGCCATAGGTCTCCGAGACCATCAGCTTATCCTCGATCATGATGTAGTCGAAACAGGCGCGTTCCAGCGTGCGCGCCATTTCGATGTAGAACTGGCCATCCCAGGGCGCGCCGCCCTGGCCGAACGGCTCGCGCCATTCATCCGGCGTGAAGTTCATGAACCAGCCGAGATGAAACTTCTGCGTCACTCTATGTCTCCTGGTTTCAGCATTCGGCGATCATTCCACCGGCTCCACCTGCATCGTTCGCAAGGTGGTGCGCGAGACGTAGCTCAGCACCGCGACGCCGAGCAGGCCGAGCGTGCCCATCATGATGATCACGCCCCAATTCAGATACCATTGCGGGTTCACCGGGCGCGGCCAGGCGATGTTCACGGCCTCGAACACAATCCAGATGGCGGCGATGTAGGTGATCGGGCTGCTCCAGCGGCCGAGCGAAAAATGCCCCGGCCGCCACAGGCCTTTCTGCCGGACGTAGACCGCGCCGAGGATCGGCATCGCGTAGGCGAGGTAGAACCCGTCATTCGCGAAGGAGAGCAGCAGCGTGTAGAGTTTCGAGGTGCTGATGAACAGCAGCGAGCCGGCGACCAGCGCGGTGAGCGCGATCGCGTGGCGGGGCAGATGCTCCGACCCGGTGAGCCGGCCGAGCAGCGCGCCGTCCCGCGCCGCCGACCAGATGGAGCGTGTCACCGCGGTCTGCACCGCGATCATGCTGGCGGTGAAACCGACCGCCAGAATCACCAGGATGGCGCGGCCGATGCCGGCGCCGAGGTTCAACTCCAGCGTTGAGGCGATAGGGTCCGCGACGCTGCCGGACATCACCGCCGGCAGGTTTGGGATGGCGAGCACGATGCCGAGGCAGGCATACATCACCAGCACGCCGCAGGCGGCGAGCGACAGGATCATGGCGTAGGGCAGCACGCGGCGCGCCTCTTTCACTTCCTGCGCGATCGAGCCCGCCGCTTCGAAGCCGACGAAGGAGTAGCCGACGAAAGCGACGACGCCGAGGAACGGGCTGGTCAGCCAGTGCAGGCCGTGGCCGGTGCCGGCGGAGGTGAAGATGGTCGCGAGCGAATTCTTCTGGTGGAACAGCAGCACGGTGCCGATGCCGGCCGAGGCGACCAGTTCACAGGCGAGCGTGATATACAGCAGGCCTTTGAGCAGCTTGCCGCCGATCATGTTCAGCCCGGAGCCGAGTGCGAGAATAATCAGCGCCGTCGAGACGCTTTGGGCGTTGCTGGGGCTGGCGTAGCCCATCGCGTTCAGCAGATACCCCGCCGCGGCCAGGGAAATCACCGAGAGCGTCAGCGTCAGCCCCCACATGTAGATCCAGTTGGTGAACCAGCCGTAGCGCGGGCCGACCAGTTCGCGCGACCAGGCGTAGACGCTGCCCTGGTACGGCCATCGGGACACCAGCTCGCCAAACACGGCGGTGACCAGCAGCTCGCCCGCCAGCACCACCGGCAGCGCCCAGAGGAAGCCGGGGCCGGCGGCGACGATGCTGATCGCGAACACCGAGTAGATGCCGACGATCGGCGAGATGTCCGAAAACGCCAGAGCGAAGGCCGACCACAGGCTGAAATCGCGCATCGGCTGGTCGGCGCTGGTAATGATGTTGGTGTCGGACATGAGGTCTACCTTCCATGCTGGGGGTTGATCACGGCTGGGCGGCGATCCGGCCGATGGTGTTCAGCAGCAATTGCGCGGCGAGGATGGCGGTGATGCCGGATGGGTCGTAATCGGGCGCCGTCTCCACGAGGTCGATGCCGACGATCGGACAGCGCCGGGCGAGCCCGGCCAGCAGTTCCAGGATTTCGTAATAGGTGAAGCCGCCATGGCTCGGCGTGCCGGTGCCGGGCGCGATCGAAGGGTCGAAGGCGTCGATATCGATGGAAAGGTAAGTGCGCCGGCCGGCGGGAATGCGTTCCAGCACGGCGGCGGCGCCGAGCTGGCGGAACTGCCGGACGGAGAGAATGTCCGAGCCGCGGGCGCGCGCATCCTCATAGCCGTCGCGCGCCGTGGAGGAGACGTTGCGAATGCCGAGCTGGGTGAGGCCGGAGACATGCGCCTGCTCGGCGGCGCGGCGCATCGGGTTGCCGTGGCCGTTACGCACGCCGTGACGTTCGTCGACAAAATCCAGATGGGCGTCGATCTGCACCAGGTGGATCGGCGCCTGCCCGGCGAAGGCGCGGATGCAGGGAATGTTGATGGAATGATCGCCGCCGAGCACGACCGGCAGCGCGCCCGCGGCGAGGATTTTGCGCACGCCGTGCTCGATATTGTCATGGCTGCGTTGGGTGTTGGTGTGGACGATGTCGGCGTCGCCGATATCGACGATCCGGCAATCGGCGAGGTAGGTGGCGTCGTCCTCATGGTCGTAGGCGCCGGCATGGCCGAAGGCGAACAGCGTCGAGGCTTCGCGGATGGCGCGCGGGCCGAAGCGGGCGCCGGGGCGCCACTGCGTGCCGCCATCGAACGGCGCGCCCAGCACCGCCACGTCGGCGTTGATGTTGTCCCAGTCCAGCTGGATTGGGTATTTGCCGAAGCTGCAGATGCCGACGAACGGCAGGTCCAGCCGGCCGGTTTCGTAGCCGTGCGCCATCAGCCGATTCTTCCCGTGATGCTCACAGGCCGAATTCTTTGCGCACCGAGGCGGTGATCAGCGCGACATGGTCGTCCATCAGCCAGCCGCCGATCTCGGCACTCGCGCCTCGCGCGTCGGCCAGCACGCCGGTCGCGCGCAGGTAGCCCGGGGGCGCTGGAAAAATATCGTAAGGCGGGAAACTGGCGCGCCCTTCCTGGGGAATTTTGCTGACATCGACCAGATCGGGTCGCAGCAGCAGCATCAGCGAGGTTTCGATCAGGCTGGCATGTTCCAGCTCCGTGCCGGGAAAGCCGTCTGGGAAAATGCGGTCCAGCGTCTCGCGGCGGACGAAATCCCAATATTCCAGACGCATGGCGGTGACATCGCCGATGCCCTCCTGCCGCAGCGCGCGCAAGGCCAGGTCCAGCCCTTCCACCGTGATCCAGGCATTTTCGAAATGTCCGTTGACAATCACGAAGCGCCGCGCGCCGTGCACGCCGAGGTCGCGGATGATGTCGCGCAGGGTCAGGCTGAGCGTTTGCGCGTCCAGGCTGGTGGTGCCGGGAAAAGTCTGGCCGCCGCCGGAGCGCGGCATGGATTTGAAACCGTAGGGCAGCGTCGGCGCGACCAGGCCGCCGACCGCGCGCGCGACACGCTCGCACACGCCGGTCGGCAGGATCACGTCCACGTTCAGCGGCAGATGCGGGCCGTGCTGCTCGGTGGCGCCGACGGGGATGAAAATGATCGCGCCGGCGGCGATTTTCTGCGCCCATTCCGGCCAGGACAGCTCCGCCATGAACACGCTTTCAACCATTGCTCACCTCAATGCATCGCCGCGCCGCCATCGACGCTGTAACACTGGCCGGTGACGAAGCTCGCACCGGGACTGCACAGAAACAGGATGACGGCGGCGACTTCCTCCGGCCGCCCGATGCGGCCGAGCGGGTTGCCGATTTCGGTTTGTTTGAGGCTCTCGCTCATGCCGGCAAAATTCAGTAGCGGCGTGTCGATGGGTCCGGGCGCGACCGCGTTGACGCGCAGGCGCGGGCCCAGCTCGCGGGCCCAGGAGCGGGTGAGCGTTAAAATCGCGCCTTTGGTCGCGCAATAACCCGATGCGCCGGCGCGGCCGAGATAGCCGAGTTCCGAGGCGATGTTCACGATGCAGCCGCCATCGGCGAGATGCGGCAGCGCCGCGTGCGTGACCAGCACCGGGCCGCGCAGATTGATGGCCAGCATCTTGTCGAAGGCCGCGATGTCCAGCTCGGCGAGCGGCGCGTCGTATTCCACGCCGGCGCAGTTCACCAGGGCGTCCAGCCCGCCGCGCCGCGCCGCCGCCGCCGCGACCACTTCGGCGATGGCGGCGGCGTCCGTGACATCGGCCAGCACCGCGTCGATGTCCGGCGGCGGCGGCGCGACGTCCAGCCCGACGACATGCGCGCCGGCGGCGGCGAAGGCGCGCGCGGTGGCGAGGCCGATGCCGCTGGCCGCACCCGTGACCAGAACGCGTTGCGCTACCATGGCGCTTCGCCGCGATCCGCGCCCAGCGTCTGGCCGGTGACGTTCTCGGCAAAAGGCGAGGCGAGGTACAGATACGGGCCCGCCATGTCCGCCGGCTGCATCAGCCCCGGCAGCGCCTGGTTGCCGAGGATTTCCCGCAGCAGCACGTCCTCGGCCAGGCCGCGCCGCGCCGCCATGAAGTGCAGCGAGCGCAGCGCGGAGTCCGTCTCCACCCAGCCGGGCGCGACGGCGTTCACGTTGATCCCGCGCGGCCCCAGCTCTTTCGCCCAGGCCTTGGTCAGCCCGATTACCGCGTGTTTGGAGGCGACATAGGCGCCGAACAACGGCTCGCCCACGCGGCCCCAGACCGAGCTGGTGCTGATGATCCGGCCGGCGCGCGGCATTTTCGGGATTGCGGCGCGGGTTGCCAGATAGGTGCCGGTGACGTTGACCGCGAGGATGCGGCGGAAGGTCTCCGCCGCTTCGTCGCTGGCGTCGTCCAGCGGCGTCAGACGTTCGATGCCGGCATTGTTGATCAGCACGTCGATGCGCGGCAGTTCGCCGAAGATGCCGGCGATCGCGGCGGCGTCCGTGATGTCGACGACGAAGCCCTGGCCGCCCAACTCCGCGGCGCGCGCGGTCACCGCCTCGTCATCGGCCAGCAGTTTGAGCTCCGCGCCGGCGGCGGCGAAGCCTTGCGCGATGCCGAGTCCGATGCCGCGGCTGGCGCCGGTGATCACCACGATCTTGCCGTTGAAATTCACCGATGATCCGGCAGGCGGATCTGCAACAACATGGTAAAGCGCATTGCGGCAGTCTGGCAGAGGCGGCATATCAAGAACCACCAGAAACTTTGCGGCTTTACATTGAAAAACCCAAATGTATACCGGGCAGATGCGCCGCCTGGACACGATCGATCTGCGTTTGCTGCGGATTTTCATAGCGCTGGCGGAGGCCGGCAGTTTCAGCGGCGCGCAGATCTCGCTCAACCTTTCGCAATCCACGCTCAGCACCCACATCAAATCGCTGGAACGCCTGCTGAACGGTGCGCTGTGCTTGCGCGGCCGGGGCGGATTTCGGCTCACACCATTCGGCGAGGCGACGCTGCGGGCGGCGCGCGAATTGTTTGCCGATATCGACAAATTCCAGCAGCGCCTGGGCCGTTCCAGCGACCGGCTGGTCGGACGTTTGGCCGTCGGCATCGTCGATGGCGTGATCTCCAACCCGCAGCTGGCGCTGCAGGAAACGCTGCAACGCTTCGCCGCCGCGGCGCCGGATGTTTTTATCGATCTGCGCCTCGGCACGCCGCATGAGCTGGAGCAATGGGTCGCGGAAGGCGCGCGGGACGTGGTGATCGGCCCGTTCGCGAAACAAGGCTCCGGCGTCGCCTACATTGCGCTGCATCAGGAGCCGCACGCGCTCTATTGCGGCCGCAACCATGCGTTGTTCGGCAAAGACGACGTCAGCGTCGCCGATATCGAGGCCACGCGGTTTTCGGTGCGCGCCTACCGCCAGCTCGACGATCTGTACCGCGTGAACCACCCGCGCGCGAGCGCCGGCGTGATCCACATGGAGGCGCAGGCGATGCTGATACTCTCGGGGCAGTATATCGGTTTTCTGCCGCGCCATATCGGCGACAGCCACGCGCGAAACGGCATGATGAAGATTCTGCGGCCGCGCACTTATCAGTTCCTGTCGCCTCACTATGCCGCGTGCCGCCGTTCCGAGAAAGACCAGCCGCTGATCAAACTTTTGCTCCGGGAATTGCGGGTGCAGGCGACGCGGCTTTGAGCCATGTTCCGCAATACAATTCATTTCGCCAGAAGCTGCAAAAGCGCCATCGCCGCCGCCGGGTTTTTCGGTTTGTGGCCGCTGATGACGTAGAGAAACACGTCGCGCGGCGCCGGCTTGGCGGTTTTATCGACGGTCTTCAGGTCCGCCGTCTTTCCCGCGGCCAAAGCCCGCGCGCGTTCTGCCCAGCCGTCGAGCGCCGCCGGCGCGTAGCCCGCCGGTTCATCCGCCGTCGTGCCCATGATCCGCGCGTAGACGAACGGCGCCGTCGCATCCGCGATCAGCGGAAACGCGGCGTCTCCCGCCAGCACGATCGCCACCTGATATTCCCGCGCCAGCGCGACGAACTGAGGCACGGCGAAACTGTCATGCCGCACCTCGACCGCGTGCCGCACCTCGCGTCCGTCCACACGTTTCGGCAGCAATTTCAGAAACGCCTTGAAATCCGCCGGGTCGAATTTCTTCGTGGGCATGAACTGCCAGTTCACTGGCCCCAGCTTGTCGCGCAGCGCCATCACGCCGCTGGCGAAAAACCGCTCGATCGACTCGCCGGCTCCGGCCAGCACGCGCCGGTTGGTGGTGTAGCGCGAGCCTTTCACCGCGAAGATGAAATTCTCCGGCGTCTCGTCGTGCCATTTCGCGAAACTCTCTGGCTTTTGGCTGCCGTAATAGGTGCCGTTGATCTCGATCGAGGTCAGCTTGCGGCTGGCATATTCCAACTCGCGCCGTTGCGGCAGGTCCTCCGGGTAGAACGCGCCGCGCCAGGGCGGGAAGGTCCAGCCGCCGACGCCTACCCGTATGATTCCGCTCCGCGTCATGCTTTTGCTCCGCCCCGGCCTCTTCTACATTGCGACGGTGCGGGGCGAATGCCAGCGGGGAAGCGGTTGTGAGCAGTATCATCGGGGGCGAACGGGAGCTGCTGCGGCGCATGTTCGACGCCGCGGTCGCCAGCGCGGAACCGGGCGCCGCGGTGCTGCGCCATTTGCCGGCGAAACCGGCCGGGCGCTGCGTCGTGGTCGGCGCCGGCAAGGCCTCGGCGGTGATGGCGGCGGCGCTGGATGCCGCCTGGCCGGATGTGGCATTATCCGGCGTCGTGGTCACCCGCTACGGTCACGCGGTGCCGGCGGGACGGGTTGAGATACTCGAGGCCGCGCATCCGGTGCCGGACGCGAACAGCGAGGCCGCCGCATGGCGCATCCTTGCCGCCGTGCGGGATCTGCAGCCCGAAGACTTGTTGGTGGCGCTGATTTCCGGCGGCGGCTCGGCGCTGCTGGCGGCGCCGGCGCCGGGCGTCAGCCTCGCCGACAAGCAGGCGGTGAACCGCGCGCTGCTGGCCAGCGGCGCCACGATTTTCGAGTTCAACACCGTGCGCAAGCACCTATCGGCTATCAAGGGCGGCCGGCTGGCGGCGGCGGCGCGGCCGGCCCGGCTGGTGACGCTGGTGATCAGCGACGTGCCGGGCGATGACCCGGCGGTGATCGCTTCCGGTCCCACGGTCGCGGATGCCAGCACGCGAGAGCAGGCGCTGGCGATCCTCGCGCGTTACCGGGTGCCGCTGCCGCCAGGCGCCGCGGCGGCGCTGGCGCAAGGCGACGAAACGCCCAAGCCCGGTACGCTGGCTGGTGAGGTCCAGGTGGTAGCCGCGCCGTTCATGGCGCTGCAGGCCGCCGCGCGGGCCGCCCAAGACGCCGGTGTGGCGCCGCTGATCCTGGGTGATGCGCTGGAAGGCGAGAGCCGGGAGCTCGGCACGATCTGCGCCGGCATCGCCCGCGCGGTGGCCACACATCGCACGCCGCTGGCCGCGCCGGCCGTGCTGCTCTCCGGCGGGGAAACCACCGTCACGATCGGCGAGGCGCAGGCTGGCCGGGGCGGACGCAATACCGAATTTCTGCTCGGCTTCGCGCTCGCCGCCGCCGGCGCGCCGAACATCTGGGCGCTCGCCGGCGACAGCGACGGCATCGACGGCACCGAGGACGCCGCCGGCGCCATCGTCACGCCCGCCACCCTGGCGCGCGCCGCGGCCGCCGGCCTTGATCCGCGCGACCATCTGCGCCGCCATGACAGCTACGGGTTTTTCTCCGGCCTTGGCGATCTTGTGGTCACCGGCCCCACCTTGACCAATGTCAACGATATCCGCGCCGTTCTCATAACGTAAGGACCCGCGAACGTCGCCGCGCCTCAACGCATTAAAAAGTCACCGCGACGGCAACCGCTTAATAAGAATTTTATCTATTGCCGACATTAAGGCCGCGACACGATCCTGTGATGTGGGGCGGTGATGCGCGAGGCGCGGCGGCAAATGGCGGAGCAGACGTGTGTAGCGAAAGGCTCGCCGCGATGGCGCGCGCCAGCCGCGCGGCGCGGAGCCTTTTGTCGCTGATGTCCGAACAGACGACCTTGCCGCGCGCCGACAGCTTCATTGCCGAACCCCGCATTGGCGACGAAGCCATCGAAGGGGCGGTGCAGAGTGCGCGCCGGTGCGACACGTCCGCCCGGGCCGTTCTGCTTTCTTATCTGTTTAACAAGCTGACCCGCTGGCGGATCATGCTGCTCACGCAGCTGCTCGACGCGGTGGTGATCGTGGTGATCGCGCTGCTGGTCTATCCGATCACCGGCAAAAGCCACGGCCTGATCTTTTCGTTCAACTATCTGCTTGGCGCCGGCATGGTCGCGGTGGTTGCGCATTTCAGCTTTTACCAGGCCGGGCTTTATGAAATTGACGCGCTGCTGAACCCGCCGCGGGCGATTAAAAGTCTCAGCCTGCGCTGGACCGCTGTGTTCATGATGCTGGCCGCGTTCGCGGCGCTGGTGCATGTGCCCAACCTGTTTTCGCGGCTGTGGTTCGCCGGCTTCTATGTCGGCGGCGTCGCCGGCGTGGGGATCGAGCGTTGCGCGGTCGCGCGGCTGATCCGCGTCTGGATCGCGCGCGGCCACCACACGATGTGCGTTGCGGTTGTGGGCGCCAATCCGCTGGCGGAAAGCCTGATCGCCAAGTTCAGGCACAATAGCCTCGGCATCCATTTTATCGGCGTGTTCGACGACCGCAACCGCGACAAGCGGCGGCCGGTCGCGGGGATCGCGCAACTCGGCACGATCGCCGATCTGCTGGAGTATTCGCGCGCGCATGGCGTGGACCTGGTGGTGGTGACGCTGCCGATCGCGGCCGCCGCGCGGATTCAGCATGTGCTGCGCCAGCTGCGCCAGCAACCTTTGAACGTGCGGCTGCTGCCGGGGCCGCTGGGGCTCGATCCGCTGAGCCCGATCCGCATCGCGCGGGCCGAGCTGCCGGGCGTGCAACTGATGTCGGTCGCGGACCGGCCGATCTCGGACGTCGCGTTGTTCGCAAAGCAGATGATGGACCGCGGCGGGGCGGCGGCGGCGTTGCTGTTGTTCTCGCCTGTGCTGCTGGCCTGCGTGATCGGGATCAAGCTGTGCAGCCCGGGGCCGGTGCTGTTTCGCCAGCCGCGCATCGGCTTCAAGGGGCGGCCGTTTGATATTTTGAAACTGCGCACCATGCACGTCGCGGCGCAGGCCCACACCGAGCTGACGCGGCGCGACGATGCACGCGTGTATAAGTTCGGCAGCCTGTTGCGGCGCACCAGCCTGGACGAGCTGCCGCAGCTGATCAACGTGCTGCGCGGCGATATGTCGCTGGTCGGCCCGCGTCCGCACATGCCGCAGGCGCGCGCCGCCGGCGCCCTGTATTTCGATGCGGTTGCAGAATATGCGGACCGGCATCGGGTGAAGCCGGGCATCACCGGCTGGGCGCAGGTCAATGGCTGGCGCGGCCCCACCGAGACCGTGGAGCAGATCGAGCGCCGGGTCGCGCACGATATTTATTACATCGACAACTGGTCGCTGTTTCTCGACGTCGCGATCCTCGCGAAAACCGTTCTCGTTGGATTTCATGGAAAAAATGCGTTTTAGACGTTTGCTTGTGCCGGCGGGGAAGATGCGTGACGTGGTGCGGGCGCCGTGGGTTCTGGCGGCCTGCGGAATGCTGGCGCTTGCCGCCTGCGACCCGCCGTCGCCGCCGCCGCAAGCGGCGGTTCCCTCCGCCGTCGTGCTGGCGAAAACCAGCGCGATCGTCTCCAGCGAGATCCAGACGCTGTCGCCTTACGAGATGCGCGAGATTACGGATAACGACGCGGATCCGGCCTACACGCTCGGCCCAGATGACGTGATCGCGGTCTCGGTTTACGCGCATCCTGAACTGAGTGTGCCGGCGCAGGGTGTGACGAACACCGTCGGCGGCGCGCTGATCACCAGCGATGGCTCGGCCGCGCTGCCGCTGATCGGCAACATCCACCTCGGCGGGCTGACGCTGGCGCAGGCGCAGGACACGATCGCCCAAGCCTACGCTGCCGACATCGTGAACCCCCGGGTCGACGTGCAGCTGGTCCATGCGCAGAGCCTCAGCTACTTCCTGCTGGGCGCTTTCACAGATCCGGGCATTAAATTTCCCGTGCACCGGCTGGATTTGCTGGAAGCGCTAGCGCTGGGCGGCAGCGTGGACATGGACCATGCGGATTTGTACCAGGCCTATGTCGCGCAGGGCGACGTGAAGCTGCCGGTCGATCTGCACGCGCTGCTGGTGGATGGCGATCTCTCGCAGAACATCCAGCTTGCCGGCGGCGACGTAATCGTGGTGCCGACCGGCGATACCGAGAACGTTTTCGTGTTCGGCGCGGTCGGCAAGCCGGGCGCGATTCCGTTCCACGACGGTTCGCTCTCGCTGCTGCAGGCGATCGCCTCCGCCGGTCTCGATCTGCCGAGCTATACCGATGCCAGGCTGGCGCAGGTCCGGGTGATCCGCGCTGAGGGCCGCACCGCGCAGTTCTTCGTTGTGGACGCGTCAAAAATTCTTGGCGGCGAGGCCGCGCCCTTCGCGCTGCAACCGGGCGATATCGTGTTCGTGCCGCCGACCCTTGTCGCGACCTGGAACCAGGCGCTGGCGCAGCTTCTGCCGTCGCTCCAGGTGATCGCGACCGCGATCAACCCCTTCGTATCCATCCGTTACCTTGAAACCCATTAGTTCGGGAGCCGCCGCGTGAGCACTGTTCTGACGACGATGCGGCCAGTGGAGCGGCAGGAGGAGATCGATCTCGGCGAGATTGGCGCCAATATCCGCCGCAACTGGCAGAGGATCGTCATCCTCACGGTCGCCACCACCTGGATCGCGCTGCTGATCGCGCTGTTCATGGTGCCCCGGTTCCCTATCGGCGGCAGCCTGTATCTGGGCGACGCGCGGCCGACGCCGCCTTCCGGCGATACCGGGCCGCTGGATTACCTGTCGGATTTTCAAAGCGTCAGCGACATCAACACGCAGATCGAGCTGATCAGCGGCGATGCGATGGTCGAGCAGGCGATTCTGGAGTCCGGGCTGAACGCGACCGTCGCGCCGGACGGGCGCCATTCCATGCGCTACTGGCGCTGGCGGTTGCTGCATGGGCAGGCGGTGGAGGCGTTCGCGCCGGCGCCCGGCGATCTGGCGGCGCTGGATGCGCGGTTCGCCAGCCCGCCGACCGGGCCGGTGACGTTCGATATCACCATCGGGCAGCACCATACCTACAGCATCGATTGCCGCTGCGGCTGGTTCGGCGCCCGCAGCCCGGTGCTGAACGGCGTGCTGGGGCAGCCGGCTTCGGGCGGCGGGCTCAGCCTGCTGCTGACGCCGGCGGTGGATGGCGTGGCACCCGTGCCGGGGCGTCATTTCGTGATGCGCGTCACGCCCGCGGCGGCGTTGGCGGAGCATTTGCGGGTCGACCGTCTGCTCACCGTGGTCGCCGGCGGCACGCTCGCCAATCCGACCAAAGTCGCCAATGTGCAGCTGTTGAGCACGGACCCGTATCGCGGCCAGATGTTCGTCAACCGGCTGATGACGGATTTCATCGCCAGCCAGATCGCCTGGAAAACCCAGTCCGCTTCGGCGAGCGAAGATTTCATCGCCGGGCAGCTGGCGCAGGTAAAGGCGGCGCTAGCGGATGCCGACCGGAAGCTGGCGGCGTATCAGTCGCAGACCGGCATCATCGACGTGCCGGAAAACGCCAAATCTGCGATCGGCGAGGTCTCGCAATACCAGACGCAGCGCGCCGCCTTGGCGCTGCAGCAACAGGCGCTGCAGCAGCTGAACGATGAAATCGCGCATCCGAGCGGCGGCGTGAACCCGTATCTGATCACCCAGAGCAACGACCCGACGCTTAGTTCGCTCGCCGGCACGCTGGCGAGCGAGGAGGAGAAGTTGCAGGCGCTGCAGGTGCAGTTCACCAGCGGCTCGCCGGACGTGCAGGTGCAGCAGGCGACGGTCGATCGCATCGAGCAGTCGATCCGCAGCGTTGTCGTCAACGACCTGGCACAAGCGACCAGCAGCCTTGCCGACATGGACGCGCAGATCGCGGCGTTGAACGCGCAGTTCAAGGACATGCCGAAGCAGTCGCTGGAGGTGGTCGGGCTGACGCGGGCGAGCGAGGTTTATGGCCAGATCTATGTGCTGCTGATGCAGAAGCAGGCGGAGGCGGAGGTTTCCAAGGCGGTTAACACCGCGGATACCCGCACGGTTGCCGCCGCGGACATCCCGCTGCGCGCCAGTGCGCCGGACGTGCCGCTGATGGTCGCCGTCGGCGTGTTCGCGGGGCTGTTCGGCGGCGTCGCGCTGATCCTCGCACAGCACGCGCTGTCCGGCCGGTTTCAGAGCGAGGCGGAAATTCGCCGCGCCGTGCAGATGCCGGTCTACGGCATGATCCCGCTGCAAAATTCGCTGGCGGCGGCGGAAGTGTTCCCGACCAGCCGGCAGACGCCGTTCGCGGAAGCGTTCCGGCTGCTGCGCAGCGCGATCTATCGTTCTGCGTCGGAGCTGACCTCGCGCGTGGTGCTGATCACCTCGGCCAGCCAGAATGACGGCAAAAGCTCGACCGCGCTCAACCTCGCCAAGTCGATGGCCGATGACGGCAAGCGCGTGGTGCTGGTGGATGCCGACCTACATGTCGGCCGGCTGCACGAGATCACCCAGGTCGATCCGCTGAACGGCCTCACCGAATGGCTGGTCAGCATGAAGCAGCCGCATCTGATGCGCGCGCATTGCCAGCGCTTCTCGGTGCTGCCGGCCGGCGTGCTGCCGCCGAATCCGTCCGAGTTGCTGAACGAGCCGTATTTCGCCGAGATCATCACCGCGCTCCGCGCGGAGTTCGATTATATCATCATCGACTCGCCGCCCTTGCCCGCAACCTCCGACGCGCTGGCGCTCGGCGCGCATGCCGATCTGGTGCTATCGGTGGTGAGGATCGAGCACACGCTGAAGCGCGTGCTCGAGGTTCATAACGAGATGATGGCGACGATCGACCGCCGGCACGGCGTGGTAATCAATGGCGTGCCGGGCAACAAATATGGCTATGGCTACCAGATCAAGCCGGCGACGAAGCTGCAACGTATGCTGCGGCCGGTTAAACGCATTCTGGGCGTGTAAGGTCATGAAGCTGCCGTTCTTCACGCAGCGCGGCGCCAAGCCGGCGGAGCTGGGCCTGGATTTCCACAATCATCTGCTGCCCGGCGTGGATGATGGTTCCACCGACCTCGAGGAAGCCCGGCAATCGATCGCGGCGCTGCGCGGCGCCGGCTTTTCCGGCGCGGTGATCACGCCGCATATCTACAAAGGCGTGTACGACAATACGCCGGAAATCTTGAAACCGGCGTTCGACGCGTTCATCGCCGATCTAGGCGAGATCGCGGCGGAATTTCCGCTTCGCCTCGCCGCCGAGTATTTCGCCGATGAAAGTTTTCTGGACCTCGTCCGGCGCAACGAGCTGTTGTTCCTGGATAACGAGGGCGAGCGCTGGGTGCTGATCGAATTTCCGTTTCACCGCGATAATTCGACCTCCGCGCTGTGCGTCGCGGCGCTGGCGGCGCGCGGCTATCGGCCGGTGATCGCGCATGTGGAGCGCTACCGCTACGTGGCGCAGGGCCGCACCGTGTGGCTCAGCCGCTTCGCCCGCGCCGGCGCGATCCTGCAGGGCGATATCGGCTCGCTCGCCGGGCAGTTCGGCGAAGATGCGCGCAGCTTCGCGCATTGGCTGCTGTCCCGCGACCTGATCAAAATCTGGGGCAGCGACCTGCACAAGCCGAAACAGATGGAGCGCTATATCGCGCCGGGGCTGGCGCAGCTGACGTCGCTGGGGCGGCTGAATGCCGTGCTGAACCCCGTCGAGGCCAAGATGCACGCGGCAGCGGCTGGCGCCGCGCCGGCCGCATGTTGATCCATGCTTGGCGGCTCGGCGTGATGGCGGTGGCCTGGTCGTTCGCGGCGCCGCCGGGTTTGGCGATGCAGCCGGAATCCGTGGCGAACTTCACTGGCTCGCTCGGCATCAACACGCATGTTTATGCGTTGTCCACGCCGTATGGCGATCTGCCCGCCGTCGTCTCGGCGCTGGCCTATCTTGGCATCACCCATGTGCGCGACAATCCGCCGGCGGTGGCGGCGCCGGAGCGTTACCTGGCGCTCGCCGCGGCTGGGATCGGGCTCGATCTGGTCGCGCGCAGCGATGCCGAGCCCAACCTGCCGCTTTATGAACGGCTTGTCGCGCATCTGGATTCGATCGAAGGCGGCAACGAAGTCAATGCGCACCCGAATTCGTTTTTCTACCACGGTCTCGCGCAGATCCCAGCCGCGATGCTGCTGCAACGGACGCTGCACGACGAGGTGAAAGCCAATCCCCAGCTGCGCCGCGTCCCGATCGCGCTGTTCACCACCGTCGATCACGGTATGGCCGCCGACAACCCGCCTTATGGCGATGCGGCGCGTGATGCCGACCTTGCCAACGCCCATGCTTATCCGCGTGCCGAAGCGGCGCCGCCGGATGTTTATCTCGCCGGCAACATCGCCCGCGCCGCCGCCGCCGCGCCAGGCGCGCCGCTGCTGCTGACCGAGTTCGGCTATTTCACTTGGGCCTGGGCGCCGCATGATAATGGCTTGGACGCCGCCGTGCAGGCGCGCTGGCTGTTGGACGCGGTGGCGGACAACTTCTTCCTCAACCACGTGCGGCGCCAATATATTTACGAGCTGGTTGACCAGCACGAAGACGGCGCCGCGCCGGACAAGGAAAATCATTTCGGCGTGTTCGACCTAAACTGGCAACCAAAGCCCAGCGCCGTTGCCTTGCACGATCTGCACGTCTTGCTGGGCGGCGGCCGCGCCGCGACCGCGCCGTTCGCGCCGCGTGAGTTCACCGTCACGGGCTTGCCGCCCGGCGCCCACACCGGTCTGTTGCAAAACGCGCGGGGCGATCTGTTTCTGTTCTGCTGGGCTGAGCCGCCGATCTGGGACGCGGCGCACCACATCGAAATGCCGGCTCCCGACGTGCCGGTGACCGTGACGTTTCCTGGCGCGCCGATGTCGCTCGCCGTGGTCGATCCGCTGACCGGCACGGCGCCGCTTATGCAAACGCCGCGCGCCAATAAGATCGCTTTTACCCTGGGCGCCGATCTGCTGCTGGTCGAGGCGCGGCCGGCAGAGGCGCGGCCGGCAGAGGCGCGGCCGGCAGAGGCGCGGCCGGCCGAGGCGCGGCGGCTATGAAAGGGGCAACCGCTGCACCACCGCTCGCCCGCTCCACCGCGCTCAACTTCGCCGGGCTGGTGGTGCCGACGCTGGTGCAGCTGGTGACCGTGCCTTTGTATATCCACCGGATCGGCATCGACCGATATGGCGTGATGGCGCTGGTCTGGCTGCTGCTCGGCTATTTCGGCTTCTTCGACCTTGGCTTCGGTCGCGCTATCGCCAGCCGCGTCGCCGCACTCACCGCCACGCCCGCCGACCGCGCGGAGGTCTTCTGGACCGGCACGGCGTTGAGCGTGCTCGCCGGCGCGTTCGGCGGCGTGGCGCTATATCTCGCCGCGCAAAAACTGTTCGCCAACGTGTTCAGCGTGCCGCCCAGCCTGCTCGCCGAGACCGGCGCGGCGCTGCCTTACGTCGCTCTGGCGCTGCCGGTCGCCACGGGCATCTCGGCACTCTCCGGCGCGTTGCAGGGCCGCGAAGCCTTCGCCGCGTCGAACCTCAGCCAGATCATCGGCAGCATCCTGTATCAGGTTCTGCCGCTGCTTGTGGCGCTGTGGGTTTCGCCGCATCTGCCCGGCCTCGTCATCGCCGCGATCTGCGGGCGGATTGTTTCGGTGGTGATGCTGTTCGGTTTCTGCATTCGCCACGTGCCCGCCCGCGGCCGGCCGCGGACGTCACGCGCGCAGGCGCGGGCGATGCTGGGCTATGGCGGCTGGGTCACGGTCACCGGGCTGATCTACCCGCTGCTCACCGTGTTCGACCGGTTCGTGATCGGCGCGGTCGCCGGCATGGGCGCGGTCGCCGCCTATACCATTCCGTTCAACCTGGTCACCCGCATCGCCACATTGCCGGCCAGCTTTCAGAACGCGTTGTTCCCGCGCTTCGCGGCGCTGGACCCGGCGGCGGCGATGGCGTTGCAGGCCCGCGCCACGCGCCTCGTCGCCTGTATGATGACGCCGTTGCTGGTCGTCGGAATGCTGCTGCTGCGGCCGTTCATGACGTTCTGGATCGGCCCGGGCCTGAGCCTGCGCGCGGCGCCGGTCGGGCAGATCCTCATCCTTGGCCTGTGGTGGTTCAGCACGCTGGGGTTCGTGCCATTCAGCTTTTTGCAAAGCCGCGGCCGGCCGGATGTGCCGGCGAAGCTGCACGTGCTGGAACTGATCGTGTACGCACCGGCGTTGTTTTTTCTCACCCGGCATTTCGGCGTCGCTGGCGCGGCCTGCGCCTGGGGCGCGCGCAATCTGGTCGATACGGTGTTGCTGTTCGCGGCGGTGCGGTTGCTGCAGGGATTTTGCGCCGCGTGGCCGGGCTTGCTGCTCGTAGCCGCGACCTACGCAATGATTGTCATCGCTCCGACGCCGGCGATTCATGCCGCCGCCGGGACGGTTCTGGTTGCCGCCAGCCTCGCCTGGGCGGCCCGCGCTTTGCCGCCGGAGATCGCCGCCACGCTGCGGGAAAAATTCAAGGCCGTCGGCCGCCGGCCGGCCGTGGCGGGATAAGCCAACGATGCGCGTGAAAAACCCCATCCCGAAACTTACCGTCCGGCGCATCCTGCTGTTCGTCGCCGTGGCCCTTTCGGGCTTTCAGTTCTACGACCCCGGTGCGCAGAGCTTCGTCCCGCCGGTTTGCATGCTGGCCGCCCTCGGCCTCGCGCCTGACCTGCTGCGGTCGCTGCGCGTGCTGTTGCACTGGCCGCCGACCCTTCTGCTCGCCGGCCTGTTGCTCGCCTACCTGATCAGCCTCAGCTGGTCGGTGGACCTGCAACTCGGCACCCGCACGATCGTCTACGTGCTGATGTTCCTCGCCATCTTCGCGGCCGGGCTAGCGGAAGCGCGGCGCGACCCGGGCTTCGTGCGCGGCCTTCTACTGTGGACGCTGGCGGTCAGCCTCGTGCAGATCGGTATCATTGTCCTGTTCCGCGAACATCCATATCTTAAAATTTCGTTCTTCAAATCTTATGGTGCCGGGCTTTTCATCAATCCCGATTCGCTCACAGCCCTGTTCACCATCGGCGGCGCGGACAATGTTCTGGACCCGACGAAATCCGGCGGCTTGTTAGAAAACGCCAACGTCGCCGGCGCCTACGCGGGCTTCCTCGCGGCAACCGCGTTCGGGCTCGCCTGGTCCTATGGGCGCCGGCGCTGGTTTGCGGGCGCCTGTCTGTTCCTGTTCGGCGCCTACACCACCGGCTCAAAAGCAGCGATCCTGTTCTGCGGCGTGCTGGCTTTGACGATGGTGATTGCCATCGCCTTGAAAGGTCGACGCGCCGCGTCACGCGGCGCTCTGATCGGCCTCGTGTTGGCGCCGATCCTGGGTTTCCTGGCCTATATGTTTGACCTCGTCACCGTCGGCAGCTCCGGCGCCTCCTTCGCCAACCAGACCGCCGCGACGTTCGAGGAGCGTACGATCATCTGGCGTTATGCCCGGGAGATGTTTCCGCAGACGCCGCTTCTCGGCCAGGGTTTCGGCGGCTGGCAGCTTGGCTTCACGCAATACGCCGCGAGTGTTGGCATCCCGGCGAATTTTCCGCCGCATAATTTGTTGATCTACACTTGGTCGCAAGGCGGCGCGTTGGCGCTGGTCGCAGCACTCGGCTTTATCGCCGCGATCCTGCGCTTCGCCACGCGTTATCTGCCGAGCCGCGATCCAGAATTATTCGGCCTGTCCTTCGCGCTGACCTTCGGGCTGCTCTGGATGCTGGCGCAGTCGATGGGCGAAAATTACAGCCTGGTCGGCGACGAGCATATGGAGCCGATCCTGGCTTTGCTCTGCGGCTTCGCGGCAGCTCGTTTCGCGGCCGTCGCGCCTGCACGGCAGCCGGTCCCGCCGATCGAGGCGATCCATGCTCAACCCGTCTGACGCCGCACCGGTCGCCGCGCCCATCGCAGCAATCTTTCGCCTGCAAATGTTTAAACCGTCGGAGCCGTTCATCGCCGCGCAAGCCGGCGCGCTCACCCGCTTCACGCCCGTCTTTCTCGGCCGTGCGCCCTTCGGGCCGCCGCCGCGCGAAGCGCTTTGCCGTCCGGCGCAGAAACCGGGCTCCGCACCGGCGCCCGCAATTCTGTGGAACGCGGCGACACGCGACCCCGCCATGTTCCGCGCCGCGTTGGGGGAGATCCGCCCGGCCCTGATCCACGCTCATTTCGGACCGGACGCCGTGTACGCTCTGCCGCTCGCGCGGCGGCTCGGCGTGCCGCTGATCACGACTTTTCACGGCTTTGATGTCACGGTGACGGCGCGGCGGCTGCTGACCTCCGGTTCACCCTATCTCACCAACTACGCTCTCTTCGCCCGGCAACTGGCCCGCCAGGGCGCGCGTTTCCTCTGCGTCTCCGCGCATATACTGCGCCAGGCGCTTGCGCGGGGCTTTCCCGCCGCCAGAACCCATTTGCATTATATCGGGATCGATACCGAAGCGCTTGCAACCGCGCCCGCCGCAACCGCGCCCAACATCCTGCATGTCGCCCGGCTGGTGGAGAAAAAAGGTGGCGCCGATCTGCTCCGTGCGTTTGCCCGCCTGCACCCGGCGCATCCGACCGCCACCCTCACCATGATCGGAGACGGCCCGTTGCGCGGCGCGCTGCAAAGCATTGCCCAGACGCTCGACGTCGCCTCGCACGTGCATTTCCTCGGCGCGCTGCCCAATGCAGAGGTGCTCGCCCAGTTGCGCCGCGCCGCCATTTTCGCGTTGCCAAGCGTGACCGCCGCCTCCGGCGATACTGAGGGCCTGCCGATCACCATCCTGGAAGCCTCCGCCCTGGGCCTGCCGGTCGTTGCGACGCAGCATGGCGGCATCCCGGAAGCGGTGACGGACGGGGAAACCGGCCTCCTAATCCCGGAACGCGATCCCGCAGCTTTGGCCGCGGCGCTGGATCGCCTGCTGTCGGACGACACCCTGCGCGTCACGCTGGGCGCCGCGGCGCGGCGGCGGATGGAGACGCATTTCAACCTGCGCCGGCAGACCGCGTTGCTGGAAGCGCATTACGCGGATGTTCTTGCGTGAGGGGCAAAATCCTCATCTTCACCCGGGCTTTGCCGATGCACAGCCTGGGCGGCATGGAGATGCTGGTCTGGGACCTGGCCCGCGGCTTGGCGCGGCTCGGCGCCCGGGTCGGCGTCGTCACCACCTCCATCCCCGGCTACCCAACCGAATTCGCCGAGGCCGGCGTCGACGTCGCCGCCTTGGACGGCACGCCGCCCGGCCGCTACTCGCCGCACTGGTGGCGCGCCTCCCGCGCCTATCTGGCGAAGCAGAGCCCGGCGGACATCGCCGCCGTGCTCAGCGTCAGCGCCGCCGGCTTTGCGCTGTTGCGGCTAAAATCCCGCTTCCCCGGCACACGCTTCGTGATGCAGGCGCACGGCAACTCCTGGGACGAAATCCGCTCGAAATGGCGCGGCGGCGGCTTGCGCGGCAAAATCACCTCGCTGCGCAACCTGGCCTGGCTGCCGAAGGACATCCGCGCCTACCGGCAGTTCGACCAGGTGGTCGCGGTGGGCGACACGGTGATGGCGAGCTTCGGCCGCCCGCCGCTCCGCGCCGTTCTGCCGCCCTGCCGCCGCCGGCTGATCCAGAACGGGATCGACACGGAAATTTTCTCGCCCGACGCGCAGGCGCGTGTTTTGCTCCGCGCCCGCCACCATGTGCCGGCGGCGGCGCGTGTGATCGTCTCGGTCAGCCGGCTGCATCCGCAAAAGGGCGGCGCCGCGGGCCTGCGCGCCTTCGCCCGGCACGCGGCGGATGCCGCAAGCGACGGCACCGAAACCGCTTACTGGATCATCGGCGAGGGCCCGGAGCGGCAACGCCTGGCTGCGCTGGCGCAAGAGCTGGGCGTGGCTCCGCTGGTGCGTTTCCTCGGCCATCAGGACCGTCGCGAGCTGGCCGGCTATCTGCGCGCCGCCGATGTGTTTCTGTTTCTCGGCAGTCGCATCGAGGTCGGACTGCCGCTGAACGTGCTGGAAGCTTTGGCCTGCGGCCTGCCCGTCGTGCTCGCCGCGCATCTGATCTCTGAAAGCTGGCCCGGCCTGTTCCCGGTGCAAGCCGATGACGCCGGCCTGGTTGCCGCGCTCCGCGCCGCCGCGTCGAACGGCGGCGAGCGCCGCTCCCTGTTGCCCGCCGCTTTCGAACTGCGGCATTGCCTGCGGGCTTATCTCGACCTTCTGGCGCCGGCCGGATCGTGACCCGCTTGCGCGACATCGTGCTGGTCTCCACGGCGGATTGGGACAACCCGTTCTGGACCAACAAGCAGCATGTCGCGGTCGAGCTCGCACGGCTCGGCCACCGCGTGCTGTATATCGACTCGCTGGCGTTGCGCCGGCCCAGCGCCACCGCGCGCGATTTTACCCGCATCGGCCGCCGCCTGCTGCGGGCGCTGCGCCCGCCGCTTCAGGTGCGTGAAAATCTTTGGGTGGTCTCGCCGGTGGTGCTGCCGCTGTACCGCTACGCCGCCATCCGCCGCCTGAACCGCTGGCTGCTCGCCGTTGCCTTACGCCGCTGGCAGCGGCTTCTGTCGCTGCGGCCGGACATGCTTTGGACGTACAATCCGCTGACCACGGCGCTGTTTTCGCCGCGGGATTTTGCCACGCGGGTTTACCACTGCGTCGACGACATCGCGGCGCAGCCCGGCATGCCGGCGGCGACTCTGGCCCATGCCGAGGAGCAGTTGGTCCGCGCCGTGGACATTGTGTTCGTGACGTCGCCGGCGCTGGCCCGATCCCGCGCGCGCTGGAACCCGAACACGCATTATTTGCCCAATGTCGCGGATTTCGACCATTTCGCGCAGGCGCTGGACCCGGCGCTGCCTGTCCCCGCCGACCTCGCCGCCATTCCCGCCCCGCGGCTCGGCTTTGTGGGCGCGATCAGCGCTTATAAGGTAGATCTGGAGCTGATCCGGGCCATCGCGGCCGCACGGCCGGATTGGTCGATCGTGCTGATCGGCAGCGTCGGCGAGGGTGATCCCTGGACTGATGTGAGCACCCTCGCACAGCACCCGAACATCCATCTGCTTGGCCCGCGGCCATATCAGAATTTGCCGGCATATCTGAAAGGTTTTGATGTCGCGCTGCTGCCGAACACCTTGAACGACTACACCGCCAACATGTTTCCGATGAAATTCTTCGAATATCTGGCTGCCGGCAAGCCGGTGGTGGCGGTCGATCTCGACGCGATCACCGCCTATGCGGACACCGTCCGCATCGCGAAAACGACGGACGCTTTCATTGCCGGTATCAGCGCAGCCCTGGCCGGCAATGCCCCTTCGCTTTCCTCCCGCCTGGCGCTGGCCCGGCGCCACACCTACGCCGCCCGCACCGCAAAAATGCTTGAGATGATCAGCGACTAAACTAGTTCGACATGCCTCTCGTCATGCCGGCGCGGGCCGGCATCCACGCCTTTCTCGACCTCGCCTCGCACCACCGCCATGAACCTCTCGCGGAAGCGCGCCGCCGAAAAACGTTCCGCTTGCTGGCGGCAGGCGAGGGGGCTGATGGCGCCCGCCGCACGCTCGAAAAGATCCACCGCCGCGCTGAGCGCTGACAGGGTCTGCGCCTCAAAAAACACGCCGGTCGGCGCCGGGCCGTGGCCCGTGCTCAGCCCCTTCACGCTGTCCAGCACACCGCCCTTGCCGTAGGCGATCACCGGCGTGCCGCAGGCCTGCGCCTCCACCGGCAATATGCCGAAATCCTCTTCCGCGGCGAACACGAAGGCCCGGGCCCGCTGCAAATGGTCGCGCAACACCGCATCCGGTTGAAAGCCCATAAGCGTCACGTTCGGCGCAACCACTTCACGCAGCCGGGGCATTTCCGGCCCATCGCCGATCACCACCAGCCGCCGCTCCGGCATCGCGGCGAAGGCGCGCACGATCAGATCCATCCGCTTGTACGGCACCAGCCGGGACGCCGCGAGGTAGAAATCCTGCTTCGCCGTGACCAGCTGAAACGCCTCGAGATCGACCGGCGGATGCACCACCGCCGCGTCCCGCCGGTAAACTTTCTGGATCCGCCGCGCGATGTAGGTCGAGTTGGCGATGAAGTGGTCCACGCCCGTGGCGCTCCTGGCGTCCCAGCCGCGTATGTAATGCAGCATCAGCCGCGCCGCCGCCGCCTTCGCGCCGCGCAGCAGCCGCGCCTCGCACAGATACTGGTGCTGCAGATCCCAGGCGTAGCGGATCGGCGTGTGGCAGTAACACACGTGCAGCTGGTCCGGCCCGGTGAGCACCCCCTTCGCCACCGCGTGGCTGCTGGATATCACCAGGTCATAGCCGCTCACATCCAGCTGCTCGATCGCCAGCGGCATCAGCGGCAGATAGCCCCGATAACGCGTGCGGGCGGCCGGCAGCTTCTGGATGAAACTTGTGGCCGCGCGTTTGCCGAACAGCCGGGCGCGATCTTCATCGGCCAGGAAATCCACCACCGCGAACAGATCGGCGTCCGGAAACAACGCGCAAATCTCGCGCAGCACGCGCTCCGCTCCGGCGTAGGTCACCAGCCAATCATGCACCACCGCGACGCGCATAGAGCAAGTTGTAACGGTGTGGCGTTAGCGCGCCGTTAACGGCGTGTATATCGTCTATGTCCGCCCATATGAAGTTCGCAGGGAGCGCCAGACATGCCGGAGCAGGATCAGGACGAGCAGTTCATGCGCCGCGCCATCGCGCTGGCGTCGGAAGGCGAGGCGGTCCCCGGCGGCGGCCCGATCGGCTGTGTGATCGTGCGGGAGGGCGAGATCATCGGCGAAGGCCATAACGAGGTCGAAAGGAACTGTGACCCCACTTCGCATGCGGAAGTCGTCGCCATGCGCCGCGCCGGTCAGACGTTGAAAAAATCCCGCTTTGAGGGCGCCACGCTTTACTCGACGCTGCAGCCTTGCGGCATGTGCAGCATGGCCTCGATCTGGGCCGGCATCTCCCGTATCGTCTACGGCGCCGAGCGCGGCCAAGTTCACCGCATGTATTTCGAAGATCGCAACTTCAACACGATGGATTTCATCCGCGACGCCTACAAAGACGATCTGGAACTGGTCGGCGGTGTTCTTGGCAATGACTGCGCTGAACTTTATTATAAACCGGACGATAATCCGCCAGTGGAAGAACAGGCGAATCTTTGACCGTTAAAATCGTCATGCCAGTGGAGGCCGGCATCGACGACTTTATGCGCAAGAGCGCTGGCAAACCGTTTAGTCGTGGATGCCGGTCTTCGCCGGCATGACGCCTCTACGTCGCCGCCAATACGTCGATCCGGAACCGATCTTGTTCGATCCGCTCCCATACTGACAAGCCCGCCCCACTGTTTTTGATAAACAACTCCGCTGCCTGCGCGCCGCCGGTGGGCTCGTTGATCTGTTCGGTGAAGTTGACCAGCAGCACCACGCCGGCGGGCAGAATGCTGGCGCAGGCAAGTGCCGCGGTGCGGGCGTTGTCTTCCGGGGTCAGGAAATACAGCATTTCGGAAAACACCATGAGGTCGAAGCGTTCCTCCGGCCAGCCGCCCGGCACGCCCCGCGGCTCGAAGCGCACATGGGGCAAGCCCGCGCAGCGCGTCGCGGCCTGCGCCAAGGCGGCGGGCGCGAAGTCGATGCCCAGCAGCCGGTCGCAATGCGCCGCCAGCCGCGCCGTCAGCACGCCGATCGAACAGCCGACCTCGAGGCCGGAGGCGAACCGCCGGCCGCCCAGTGCCGCGATCGTCGCGTCGTATTTCCGCCGCTCGTAATCGCTGCTGGTAAAGCTCCAGGGATCCGGATTGGCGTCGTACATCCGGTTGAAGTAGTCGGCGTCGCGCGAGGCGGCAGGCTTGTCCGTCATGGCGCGATGAACACCTCATGGCCGCGCACGCAGGCCGCCAGCAGCGCCGCCGGCAGCTCGAACCCGTTCGGCGCGTCGGTAATCAGCGCGCCGTACTGGGATTCATGCGCCGCGAGCGCCTGGCGCTTCGCCTCCAACCAGCCGGTCATCGTAAACCGCCAGCCGCCTTGTCGCGGCTCTTCCAGCAAGTGCTCCGGCGGCAGCAGCCAGCCCCAGACGGGGTAGGAGCGGAGCGGCAGCCCGGTTGCCGCCGCCACCGCCGCCGCCAGAGCCGCCCCGGCCTCATGGTCGCAATGCGGATCGCAGGCCCAGGGGCCGATCACCGCGCCGCAGTCCTGCTCCTTGGCCAGCGCGCTCAGCCGCGCCGCCGCCGCGTCGAAGGCCGCGCCCCGCTTCGGCATTTCGGCATCGGCGAAGTCCAGAAACACCAGCCGCTCGGGCGGCAAGCCGAGAATGGCTACCGCGTGCAGCGCCTCCGCTCGCCGCAGCCGCGCCAGCGCCGGCGGCGGGTAGGCGGGGCTGCCGGGGTGTGAGGCCGCGCCGTCGGTGAGGATCGCGACTACCGGCGGCCGCCCGGCGGCGCAGGCGGCGGCGATCAGGCCGCCGCATCCCAGAGTCTCATCGTCCGGATGCGGCGCCAGGATCAGCGGCTGTTCGCCGATCATCCTGTCATCCGGCGTCTCCGGCAGCGCCTCGAAACCCGCCAGCACTTCGCGCGCCGGTCTCACAACGCCCCGGGCAGGTCGCCGTCCAAATAGTATCCCGCCGCGACATCCAGCACCTCGTCCGGCGCCGGCTGGCGCAGATATACCGCGAGGTCCCGGCAGATCCGTTCCGCCGGATGTTGCCCCATGAACGCGGACAGCCCAAGGCCGCGCTGCACCAGCCTCATGCCGTCCAGGCAGGCCGCCTCCACCGCCAGCCGCGCGGCGTTGACATAGGCGATGATCGCCGCCGCCGGCGCATCCTCCAGGCAGGCGCGGCGCGCGGCCTGTTGAGCCCAAAGCCGCGCCGTCTCATGCGCGATCACAAGCTGCCCGAACCGCGCGCGCTGATGCAGGTCCGCGTCGCGGCGCCGCTCTTTCAGCTCGCCCCGGAATATTTCCAGCAGCGCGTGCAAAGCGCCGAGGGCGGCGGCGGAGCCGCGCCAGGCGCCGGCGGAAAACAGCGGCTCGCGCAGATAATCCGCCGGCGCGCCCAATACCGCTTCCGCTCCCAATGCCATGTCGGCAAACTCGACGCTGCCGGTGATCGCGCCGCGCATGCCGCCGAGCCGTATCGCACTCGGCTGCACAAGCAGCTCCGGCCCCGCTTTCACCACCAGCATCTGCACGCCCTCCGGCGTTTCCGCCGTAATCACCGCGCGGGTGGCAACGCCGGCGCCGGAGCAGAACGCCTTCATCCCCTGCAGCTGCGCGGCTCCCGTCAGCACCGCGCCGCCGGCCGGCGGATCGGTCACCCAAAGCGCAAATAGATGCCCCGCCGCCACGTCCGCGGCGGCCGCGGCGGCCTGGCCAGGCCGGCCGTAGCGTAGGATGAGTTGCAGGGCGTTAAGATGCGCCTCGTACAGCCGCGCCACCGCCAGGCTGGCATCGCCCAGCCGGACCAGCAGCCTGAACAGCGCCTCCGCCCCGGCGGCGCCGGCGCCGAATTCCATGCCGCCCAGCTCCGCCGGGAGCGTCGCCCGCAACAGCCCCTCCGCCTTCAGCAGGGCGAACGCCTGGTGCGGAAACTCCGCCCGCGTGTCACAGGCGGCGGCCTCGGCGCGGATCGCCGGACTGAGCACCTCGATCTCCGCGAGCAGGCTGGCTTGTTCAGCCAGCATCGACCCGTCCTTCGGCAGGGCCGCTTGCGGCGCCCGCCAGTAGATCATCGCGTAACGCCAGCGCCTGGCGCGTTTCGCGCGGCAAGTCCGCGACCGCCAGCCGGCGGCGCCGCAGGATTGGGCTCTGGCGTTGCAATTCATCCCAGGCGGCGCCGAAATACGGCGCCGACAGCAGCGCCGCCATCGCCGGCTCCGGGATTAAAAGATCGGCCGCCATCGCCGCCGCGTCGCCGTCCTCGGCGTCGCCTTGCCACAGCCGGCGCAGCCGGGCTTTTGCCAGCGCCCGGCGGTAGGCGTCCACGGCCGGTTCCAATGTCTCGTCTGCCAGCACGTCCGGCGTGGTCAACCGGCGCTTGATCGTGTCGGCCATGCCGCCGGCGGCGCGGCCTTCGAGCCGGCCGGACACGGTGACCGCAATGTCCGGCGCATGCCGGATGCGCGCGTCAACCAAAGCCAGCCGCGAAATCAGCACACGGTCTTCCGATTGCGGCACCGCCGGTGCACCGCCGGCCCGCCGGAACGCGGCGGCCGTGAAAGCGATGGACGCGCCGGAACGCTCGCGGTGCCGGGGCCAGGGATCGTGGGGATCGGGATCGACGATCGCCTCGATCTCGTCGAGTAGCGTCAGACAAGCTATTTCGCGGAGGTGGGCGTCGTGCAGGCTGGTCGGGATCGCCATCGCATCTTCGAGCTTCACCTCGGCGCGGCCGCAAACCACTTCGGCGCCCGCGGTGATGGCGGCGAGATTCATCTCCGCCCAGCACGGCGGCACGGCGCCATCCGCATCCGTGGTCAGGATAATGCCGTTGCCCGCCAGGGCCTCGGCATGACTGAGCGCCAGGCGTCTAGCCTCGCCAGCGGACGCTTCCGCCGCGGGCAAGTCATATTCAATAACATGGATCATACTGCCAGCACCACGCGCAGTCTGACAAATTCGCGCGGTGCGGTCCGTGCAATTATTCAGGAGTAGAACGATGTCATCGATCGGCACTGACTGCGCAAATAAGGCATGAAGACAACCACCAATGTGGTCTTCCTCATTTTTCACCGGAATGGCGACGACAAGACGCGGTTTCACCTTTGGAGTATTTGACGCTGGCGACGTTAACCTTCTAGGTCTTCGACGTCTTCATCCTCGTCGGAAACCCAGTTCGCGCAGTTAAAGCATTTGCCGGAGGCGTCATACTGGCCCCGCTCGCTCATCTCCAAAGCGCTGCCGCATTGTACGCAGCCATGATCAGGGCGCACGGAGCCGCGCAATGGCGTCGGAGTCCAATTTATGCGTGTCTTGCCCGGATCGAGAAAACTCACGACAAACTCCTATTCTTCTGGCCGCTTATCATTCGCTTGACCTTCGCAGTTGATGTGCGGAACATTGCATTAAAATCAACAAAATCATGCCATAATTCTACAACCTTTCACGCAATTCATCAACACGATACCGTCCTTGGGGTACGTCCTTCCACACGGGGGGTGACCGGGTGGAAGCGGAGTTGGTCTTGGACGCGCGGGCGGCGCTCGCGGAATCGCCGCTTTGGGTGGCCGAGGAAGACGCCTTGTACTGGGCGGATATCCAGGCGCCGGCGCTGCATCGTTGGCATCCTGAGACCGGCGCCACTGACAGCTGGACGCTGCCAGCGCAAATCGGCGCATTCGCGCTGGATGGGGCGGGGCGGGCGCTGGTTGCATTGCGTACCGGCCTGTTCTGGCTGGATCTCACCAGCGGCGCGACCGATCTCGCGGCACCGCCGCCGTTCGACCCGCGGCTGATCCGCTTCAATGACGGCGCCTGCGACAGTCGCGGCCGGTTCTGGATCGGCACAATCACCGAGCCATTGGAGGACCTCAAAAGCCGGGCGGCGGGCGCGCTGTACAGCTTCACCACTGCCGGCGGCCTACTGGCGCATCCTGACTTTTGCTTAATAAGCAATGGCCTCGCCTGGAGTCCTGACGACCAGATGATGTACCTGTCCGACAGCGCGGCGGCGACCATCTACCGCTACGATTTCAACGGGCAAGCGGGGACATTAGGCGGCAAGACAGTGTTCGCGCGGCTGGATGAACCGCCGGGCGTGCCGGATGGGGCGGCGGTGGACGAGCAGGGCGGCTATTGGTGCGCGGTGCATGGCGGCGGCTGCCTGCATCGCTACCGGCCGGACGGCGTGCTCGATTTGGTGGTTCCGCTGCCGGTTAGTCAGCCGACGATGTGCTGTTTCGCGGGCGAGGACCTGCGGACCATGTACGTGACCACCGCCAGGGAAAATCTTGACGCGGCGGCGCTGGCCAAACAGCCGGGCGCTGGCGGGTTGTTCCGGTTGCGAGCGCCGGTGCCGGGTTTACGCAAGCCCTGGAAGGTTATTTGAGGTCAGGCAAAACCGAAGCCCAAGTTAAACCAGGATTGCCGATACAACTTGGTAACGGCTGATTAAGCAGCCTCCGGCTAAATCGGGGTCTTGGGGCCTTCCGGCCCAGCGGGTCCAAGGGGACCTGCCCAGGGCAGAGCCCTGGCCTTTCTTTTTCGTTGAGGTAGGCTTGCCCCATGGCTGATCCAAATCTTTGCGGTTGCGGTTCGGGTCTACGGCGCGTGCGTTGCTGCGGGCTGGACTTTGCCACGCTGAGCCCGGCGGAGGCGACGGCGGCGGTGGTGCCGCTATTGCAGCGGGCGGAGGCCGCGCAGCACAGGGATGATCTGGTGACAGCCGAGCCGCTGCTGGGCCAGGCGCTGGAGCTGGCGCCGGGACGGGAAGACGCGCTGACCCTGCTATACCAGCTGTGCCGCAAGCAGAACCGGCGCCAGGCGGCGGAGGCGTTGATCCGGCGCGTGGTGGCGCTGAACCCGAATAATTTCTGGGCAACCAATGAGCTGACGCTGATGCTGCTGGGCAAGGGCGCGCTGGCGGAGGCGGAGGTGCATGCCCGCAACGCGATCCGGATCGCGCCGCAAAGCCCGCAGGCGCATAACCTGATGGGCCTAGTGCTGACCGAGGCGAACCGGCCGCTGATCGGCGAGTATCACTACCGGCGCGTGCTGGAACTGGCCGAGGCCGAGGAGCCGATCACGCTCGCCAACCTCGCCTGGAATTTGAAGCAGCAGGGGCGGATGGAAGAGGCCCGCGCGCTGTACAAAGTCTCCATGAAGGCAAAGCCCGATGTGCTGCAGACGGTGCTGGGCTGGGCCAAGCTGGAAGAGGCGGACCGCAAGTTCGAGGCGGCGCTGGCGCTGCTGGACCAGGCGGAGGCGCTGCATCCGGACAGCCCCGGCGTACACCTGACGCGAGCGACCGTTTTGAGCCGGCAGAAGAAGACCGAGGCGGCGCTGAAAATTTTGGACGATCCGGAGCTGACCAAATCCCGGCTGGGGCCGGTGGAGCTGTCTGAGAAGGGCCGGCTGCTGGACCGGCTGGGCCGGCACGACGAGGCATTCGCGGCGTTCGACGCGGCGAAGAAATTATCGTTGGAGCTGGGCGCCAGGCCGTACATGGCGGAAGCGGCGGGCGACTTGGCGCGCCGCGCGCAGGGGTTTTTCATCGACCGACGGCTGGCGACGCTGCCGCGGGCGGAACGGCGGGCGGAGATGCCGCAGCCGGTGTTCATCATCGGCTTTCCGCGCTCCGGCACCACGCTGATCGAACAGACGCTGACCGTGCATCCGCGGATCTCGGCGGGCGACGAGCTGCCTTATGTCAACGACATCACGCAGATCATGCCGCGGCTGCTGGCCAGCCCGCTGAGCTATCCTGAGGCGCTGGCGGAGCTTTGGATGGGCGACCAGCGCGAAGGGCTGAACGAGCTGCGCGATTATTACTTGAACCGTGCCGCAAAAGCCGGGATTTTCCGCGAGGACGCGGATTTCTTCACCGACAAGATGCCGTTGAACGAGACGCATCTGGGGCTGATCTCGCTGTTGTTTCCGCAATCGCCGATCATCCACGTGATCCGCCATCCGCTGGATGTGGTGCTGTCGGTTTATTCCAACCATCTGACGCACGGATTTTATTGCGCCAGCGCGCTGGAGAGCATCGCGCAGCATTATCTGCTGATCGCGGAGCTGATCGCGCATTACAAGAAGCACGTGACGATGCGGTATCTGTCGGTGCGATACGAGGACATGGTGGCGGACCAGGAAGCGAACGTGCGGCGTATCCTGGAGTTTATCGGCGTGGCGTTCGATCCAAACTGCCTGAACTTTGAGACCAATACCCGCTATGCACGCACCGCGAGCTACGCGCAGGTGACGGAGAAATTATATGACCGGTCGCGGTATCGCTACCGGCCGTATCTGAAAAATCTGGAACCGGCGGTGAAGATTTTGCGGCCGGTGATCGAGCGGCTGGGCTACACGATCGAGGCGTCCGCGGCGTCCGAACGGGTGGTTGAGGCGGTGGAATAACTGGAGCTAAAGCTATGAAGAATAAAAAACTTCTTTTTGCTGCTGCCGCGCTGTTCGCAATTTTCTCGCTGACGATCTCGCGGGCGCAACCCGTCGGCCGCATCACCGGCGTCGGCGGCATTTTCGTGACAAGCAAGGACCCGAAGGCGCTGGCGGCTTGGTATCGGGATGTGCTCGGCATACCATTGCAGCAATGGGGTGGAGCAATATTGCGTTATGACGCGCCTGGTCATCCGCCCATGGTCCTCTGGAATCCCATGCCAATCGGGTCGGAAGAGGTGGCGCCTTCGAAGCGTGACTTCATGATCAATTTTGCCGTCGACGACCTGGACGCCTTCGTCGGCAAGCTACGCAAGGAGCACGTTGCCATCCTGAAGCAAGACGACGCTGATCCTTATGGCAAGTTCGCCTGGATCATGGATCCTGACGGAACCAAGATCGAACTTTGGCAACCCAACGGCAAGCAATGAAAGCGTGAGGCAACGATGTTGGTGGATGCGGGACGCGCAAGCGGTTTGCTGCCGCTGGTCGCTTGTAGTGCGGCCTTCTCCAGCATCTCGAGGTTGCCAGTGCAGCAGGTTCGTAGTGGGTCCATTTAAATCCGCTTTGCGGCCGTCCTGGTTATAGCCGGTCGTTTGCAGTCACTCGAAAGCGGACTCTTGTCGAGGTGAAGGGTGGGGTGCTCTTCCGCACCCCACCAATCCGGCGTCATATCGTCCGCGGTGAGTTTGTGCGGTGTGCAGGCACAATATATTTCGCCGTTGCGCCGACTGAACGGAGCAGAAGAAAGTGGTGGGGTGCTAAAGAGCACCCCACCCTACGTCTCTACGTCTCGCTGTTTAAGGACTTCCGGTCCGCCATTGTGCGAGGCAACAAAAAATCGCTATATTATAGTAACGCATAATGCAAACGGATTCGCAAAAGAAATGCCCGATATTAACGGCGTGCTTAGCGCTTCAGAAAAGCAGAAGATCGTAGGTTGGCTAAACTATAAAAAGAGTTTTGCGACCGATTGTCCTCTTTGCTCAAGCCGCCAATGGAACATCGCTGACCATGTCGTGGCACCGAGCCTCACCAACTCAGCCGGAGTGGGATTAGGCATATATTCGTATCCGCAAGCAATGCTAATTTCTGAATGTGGATACACCATATATCTAAATCTCGTGGTGGTTGGAATCATCCAGAGTGGGAAGCCTTAGTAGTGTTAGGGGTACCATGAGCGAAGCAAATCATCTTATCTTATTTGGTGCTGGAGCGAGCTACGGTTCGGAAACAGAAAGATCTGTTCGTCCGCCTTTGGCTTCGGATTTGTTCGATGAGCTTTCACAATTTGAACCGATTTTGTGGCAGAAGGTACCTTCCGATATCGCCAATATCTATCGTATTGATTTCGAAGAAGGAATGCTTGCTCTCGCAGATAGGATGCCTCATGCGTTACCTGTCAGGCAACGATCTATGGGAGCATTCTTTTACCGCTATGGTCCAACTTTATCGAGCCTGTATGTCAAACTAGCAAGACAGATCAAATTGGCAAAATGGAGTGGTGCAATTGCAACCCTGAATTATGAACGAATGCTGCAACTCGCACTGAACAGGGAAGGTTGTACTTTCGTTTGCGGCGAAGCAGAGGCAAATCGAGTTGAGGTTTGCTTTCCACATGGCTGCTGCAACCTGTTCTGTGACAGCGTGCGGGCCGTTGCTGACGCCGTATCCATGATGGGAATGAATGTGACAACGAATGGCCCCGTGAGCTGCGTCGACCATCCAGACGCATTCTGGCATCGTATTAGGACCGACGCGTTTCCGCCGGTCATGAGTTATTTTGAACCCAAAAAATTTACGACTAGCGGAGCTAGCTTTATTGAAGCTCAACGGCACCGGCTTACTGAGCTAATTGTAAATGCAAAAACAATTGTTGTAATAGGCGTTCAAGTGCGCGAACAAGATAAACATGTCTGGAATGCATTAGCTTCGACGAACGCACCTATTTATTACTGCTCCGGAAGTCGAGGGGCTAGTGCATACACGGACTGGCAGTCGCGGATTCATCATAATAAAAGAAAAAACGATTTCGTAGCCGTAGATTATTGGTCTGACAACTTTGATGCGATCAACATCCACGCTGGGATTGAATAGTTTCTATGTGTATGACCGCGTCATCCGCACGGCCAATATGCGTCAACGCCGCCAGGGTGCGTCGGGTGCAGCGGACGTTTTCGGGGCCGACACGAGCCTGTAGCGCCTCGTCGATTTTTTGGCGGCCTTGCGTTTGGGCGGCAGCGGCGGCCACGCCGCGTTCGGTCAGGGTGACGTTTAATTTGCGGCGGTCCGTTTCATCGACGGCGCGGACCAGGTAGCCGCGCGCCACCAGCGTATCGATCAGCTGGCCGGCGGATTGTTTGGAGATGCCGAGGTCGTCGATGATGTCGCCGAGCGGGATGTCACGGTCGGGCGCTCCGGTGCCTAAAGCCATGGCGCCGATCACATACAGGCCGTTAGCGGGGATGTCGTCATAGCCGGCCTCCGCCAGCGACTGGCGCATCGCGGTGCCATAGGTCGCCCGCGCGTAGCGCAGCAGGGCGGGCATAGAAATACGTTCAAACCATTCTTCGTCCATCGTGCCATCAAATAGTAAAGTAACAGGATAGTCAACAAATTTTACTATCGGGAGACGTGACGGTTTGACACTAGGGTGCGGCGGCAGTGTTTGCAGCCCAGGCGCGTGCTTAACTACAACCTAGTCACGGGAGAACGCTCATGTTTCGTCAGCCTTTTGCTTTTGCCACGCTGCTCACCGTGGCCGGGCTTGTGCCCTTTCTCGTGCTGGCGGCGATCGTGCTGCTGGACCCGCTGGATACGCCGACGGCAATCGAGGTGCTGGTCACGTATGGCGCGGTCATCCTCTCTTTTCTCGGCGCGGTGCATTGGGGGTTCGCGCTGCGCGAAAGCGCACATCCGGCGGCGGGCGTGCCGCTGAGCCCGGCCGCCATGGGGGCGGAGCGGCAGTTGCTGCTGCTCGGCATCCTCCCGACGGTGATCGCCTGGATCGCGCTGCTGGCGATGCTGCATTTCGCGCTGCCCGGCGTGGCGCTGTTTCTGCTCCTGGCGGGGTTCTTTCTTACCATCGTGACGGAGACGATCGGCCGCGGCCGCGGCGTGGTGGCGGGGAATTACCTGACGATGCGCTGGGGCGTCTCGATCGTGGTGCTGATCGCGCTCGCGCTGGTGCTGTTCGCGATCTGGACCGGCATGAGAACCGGTTAAGCCGCCGCCTTCACCTCGAAGCCGGCGTCTTGCACGGCCTGCATGAAGTCGTGGCTGTCGCCTTCGCCGCCGATGACGACGCGTTTGGTATCTAGATCGACCGACACTTCAGCGCGGGGGTCGACGCGATGGACTGCCTCCGTGATCGAATCGACGCATGCCTGGCAGTCGGCATCGGGCACGTCAAATTGCACGGGGGTCGATTTGGACATGCGCTGAAAATGGCATGGCGGTTTCGCCAATCAAGCCGCTTGCCGATCGGGCGGGGCGGGACACATAATCGAGCATGGACCAGCTGCTTGCGGCAACGCGTCAGGTTGAGCTCGAGATCGGCGGCATGACCTGCGCCAGCTGTGTCGCGCGCGTGGAGAAAGTGCTGAAGCGGGTGCCGGGGGTGACGGCGGCGTCTGTCAACCTTGCCAGTGACACGGCGCGCATTGAGGCCGGGCCGCGGGTGACGGACGCGGCGCTGATCGAGGCGGTGCGGCGGGCGGGCTATCAGGCGGCGGCGCGGACGGCCGGGCAGGGGCCACGGGACGGGCAGCGCGGCGCGCGCCGGGAGACCTTTGAGTTGGCGGCGGGTTTCGCGCTGTCCGCGCCGCTGCTGCTGGCGATGCTGCCGTTCGTGTCCGGCTGGCCGGCTATGGGCTGGTTGGAGTTCGCGCTGGCGACGCCGGTGCAGTTCTGGCTGGGCGCGCGGTTCTATCGCGCCGGGTGGAGCGCGCTCAGGCACGGCGCCGGCAACATGGACCTGTTGATCGCGCTGGGCAGTTCGGCGGCGTATTTTCTCTCGGTGGCTGACCTGCTGCGCCATTCCGGCCCGCTATATTTTGAGGCTGGCGCAATCGTGATCACGCTGGTGCGGCTCGGCAAGTTCTGGGAAAAACGCGCTAAGCGGCGAACGGTGGGGGCAATCGCCGATCTCTCGGCGCTGCGGCCGGCGTTGGCCCATCGGGTGACGGCGCAGGGCGTCAGCGATATTGCGCCGGCGCTGCTGAAGGTCGGCGATGTGATCGAAGTGCGGCCGGGCGAGCGGGTGGCGGTGGACGGCGTGATCCTTACCGGCGCCGGTAGCCTGGATGAGGCGCATCTGACCGGCGAGAGTCTGCCGGTCTCACGCGGCGCCGGGGAGAGCGTGCTGGCCGGCGCGTTGAACCTGGACGGGCGGTTGCGGGTACGGGCGAGCGCCGCCGCCGGTGAGACGCTGCTGGACCGGATGGGCCGGATGATCGACGCGGCGCAGGCGTCCAAGCCGGCGGTGCAGCGTCTGGCGGACCGGGTTTCGGCGGTGTTCGTGCCGATCGTGGTCGCGATTGCCGCCGGAACGTTCGGGGTGTGGTTTTTCGTGCTGCACGCGCCGGTGGACGCGGCGATCATCAATGCGGTGTCGGTGCTGGTGATCGCCTGCCCGTGCGCGCTGGGGCTGGCGACGCCGGCGGCGATACTGGCGGGCACCGGCGCCGCGGCGCGGCGCGGCATATTGGTCCGGGACGCCGATGCGCTGGAGCGGGCCGGGCGGGTCGATCTGGTGATCTTCGACAAGACCGGCACGGTGACCGAGGGGCGGCCGGTGCTGGCGCGCAGCTGGGCGTTCGGCGATGCCAGCAAGGAGGAGGCGCTGGCGATCGGCGCGGCACTGGCGGCGGCCGATACCCATCCGCTCAGCGGGGCGCTGCGCAAGCCGAAGTCTACCGGGATCGCGACCCAGGTCACGGCGCTGCGGACGCTGCCGGGGCGCGGCGTGGAAGGTACGCTGCACGGCCAGCGTTATATTCTGGGGTCGGCGGCGCTGCTGGAAGATGCCGGCGGCATCGCGCCGGTGTTGAACGCGCCGGCCGGCGCCAGCCTGTCCTATCTGGCGCTGGCGGATGGCACGCTGCTGGGCGCGTTTGCGTTCGTGGATGCGGCGCGGCCGGACGCGGTGGCGGCGATCCGGCGCTTACGCGCGCAAGGGCGGGGGGTGATGCTGCTCTCCGGCGATCGCGCTTCGGCGGTGGCGGCGGCGGGCGCGTTGCTTGGTATCGGCGACACCGCGGCGGAGGTGGGGCCGGCGCAGAAACTGGCGATCGTGAAGGCGCGCCGCGCCGCCGGCTTCATCGTGGCGATGGTCGGCGACGGCGTAAACGACGCGGCCTGCCTGGCCGCGGCCGATATCGGCATCGCGATCGGCAGCGGCGCGGATGTCGCGATCGAAGCGGCGGATGTCGCGCTGCTGCGGCCCGAGCTAGGGCTGGTGGCGGAGGCGCTGGCGCTGTCCACGCGCACTCGGCGCGTACTGCGGCAGGGGCTGTTCTGGGCGATGATCTACAACATGGTCGGCATCCCGCTAGCGGCGGCCGGGGTGCTGACGCCGGTGATCGCGGCGGCGGCAATGGCGGCGTCTTCGGTCTCGGTGCTGCTGAACGCGCTGCGGTTGCGGTAGCGGTCCGGCCGCTCGTTGCACCCGCGCGCATTTCGCGTTGCTGATGTGTCCGCGACCCGGGCGGGGGAGGTCCGTATTTCTTGACTTTCCGGCGCATTTTGCAGATATGCGGAGGGCTAGGGACGCGGCTTCGCGCCCGCGCGCGGATGTCGCGCGATAGTTTACAGCATGAACGGGCGCAATTGTTGTCAGATGTACCAGAGACGGCGGCGGCGATGATCGCCGCGGTCAACGCCACGCCGGAGGGCGCTACGCCGGCAGGCGCCGAGCTTACAGAAGATGCGGCGGCGACCACGGGCGAAGGCTACGCCGAAGGGATCATGGCTGGCCCGACCGAGCCTGCCGAGGGGGCGCCGGAACAGGCGCCGGCGGATGGCTTTGCCTCGCTTGGTCTGTCGGAACCAATCTTACGGGCGCTGCACGACAAAGGTTATCTGACGCCGACGCCGATCCAGGCGCAGGCGATCCCGATCGTGCTGATGGGGCAGGACGTGCTGGGCTGCGCGCAGACCGGCACCGGCAAGACCGCCGGCTTCACGCTGCCGATGTTGGATATTCTGTCCGGCAGCCGCTCCCGCGCGCGGATGCCGCGGTCGCTGATCCTGGAGCCGACCCGCGAGCTGGCGCTGCAGGTCGCGGATAATTTCGTGCTGTACGGCAAATACCTGAAACTCAACCACGCGCTGCTGATTGGCGGCGAAAGCATGTCCGAACAGAAAGCCGTAATGGCGAAGGGCGTGGATGTGCTGATCGCCACGCCGGGCCGGCTGATTGACCTGTTCGAGCGCGGCGGACTGTTGCTGACCGATGTGCGGGTGCTGGTGATCGACGAGGCGGATCGGATGCTGGACATGGGCTTCATTCCGGACATCGAGCGGATCGTCGCGATGCTGCCCGCTAAGCGCCAGACGCTGTTTTTCTCCGCCACCATGGCGCCGGAAATCCGCCGGCTGGCGGACGCTTTCTTGAACAGCCCGAAAGAAATCACGGTTTCCAAACCGGCTTCGGTCGCGACCACGATTACCGCCGGGCTGGCGCTGGTGGCGGAGCACGATAAGCGCGACGCGCTGCTGAAACTGATTTTGTCCGAGGATGTGCAGAACGCGCTGATCTTCTGCAACCGCAAGCGGGATGTGGATATCCTGAACAAGTCGCTGGCGAAACATCGCTTGGCGGCCGGGGCGCTGCATGGCGATCTCGCGCAGTCGGTGCGGTTCGCGACGCTGGAGAAGTTCAAGGCGGGCGAGATCAGGCTGCTGGTGTGTTCGGACGTGGCGGCGCGCGGGATCGACATTGGCGGGCTCAGCCACGTGTTCAATTACGACGTGCCGCATCACGCCGAGGATTACGTGCACCGGATCGGCCGCACCGGGCGGGCCGGTAAGGAAGGCCGCGCCTATACGATCGCGACGCCGGAGGACCGGCAGGCGGTGCAGGCGATCGAGACGCTGGTCGGCGCGCCGATTCCGCGCGTCGTGATCGACGGTCTGGAGGTTGTGGAGTGGGCCGAAGATGACGGCAGACGTGGCCGTGGCCGGGGCGGCCGCACGGGCCGCGCTGCTCCCGTGCGGCCGGCGGCGAAACCACGCGAGGAAGTGCCAGCGGCACGGGCCGCGCGGCCGGCGGAGGCGCGGCCGGCGGAGGCGCGGCCGGCGGAGGCGCAGCCGGCTCAGGCGCGGCCTGCCGAGGCGCCACGGCCGGAACGTGCCGCGCGGCCGGCAAGGGAGGATCGCGCATCTCAAGCGGCGCGGCCCCAGCGCGAAGAGCGGCCGGCGCGGCCGCTGCGTGAGGCGAGACCGCAAGAGGCGAAGCGAGACGAGCCGGCGCCGCGCGAGGAACGCGGGGAGTATCGCCGGCGTGATCGTGACCGCGCGTCCGATCTCGGGCCGAACGTGGTCGGCTTCGGCGGCGACGTGCCCGCCTTCATGCTGATCCGCAAGCGCGGCCCATTGGCGGCCCTGGCTGAGCAAGAGGCGCCGGAAGACGACGATCTGGTGTTCGGCGAGGACCGGCGGGACGACGGCGCGGAGCTTGCGGCGTGAACGTCGTTTCCAAACCTGTTCGCAACAAGGGCAAGTTCGGCACGTTTGCCTGGGACGACCCGCTGCGCCTGGATGAGCAGCTGAGCGAGGAGGAGCGCGCGATCCGCGACGCCGCGCATGACTACGCCCAGGAACAACTGCAGCCGCGCGTGCTGATGGCGTTCCGCAACGAGAGCTACGACCGCGACATCATGACCGAGATGGGCGCGCTCGGCTTTCTTGGCGCGACGCTGGATTCGCATGGCTGCGCCGATGTATCCTATGTCGCGTACGGGCTGATTTCGCGCGAGATCGAGCGTGTCGATAGCGGCTATCGCAGCGCCTTCTCGGTGCAATCCTCGTTGGTGATGTACCCGATCTGGGCGTTCGGCTCGGCGGCCCAGAAAGACAAGTATCTGCCAAAGTTGCGCACCGGCGAATGGATCGGTTGTTTCGGTTTAACCGAGCCGGATGCGGGGTCCGATCCTGGCTCGATGCGCACGCGGGCGAAGGCGGTCGATGGCGGCTACGTACTGAACGGGTCCAAGACTTGGATCAGCAACTCGCCGATCGCGGACGTGTTCGTGGTCTGGGCGAAGGACGATGCCGGCGACATCCGAGGCTTCATTCTTGAAAAGGGTTTCACCGGGCTGGGCGCGCCGAAGATCGAGGGCAAGATCTCACTGCGCACCTCCGTCACCGGTATGATCATGATGCAAGACGTGTTCGTGCTGGCGGAGAACATGCTGCCGGACGCGAAGGGATTGCGCGGGCCGTTTTCCTGCCTGAACAACGCGCGCTACGGCATTTCCTGGGGCGCGCTCGGCGCCGCCGAGTTCTGCTTCGCCGCGGCGCGGAGCTATACGCTCGAGCGCAGATTGTTTGGGCGGCCGCTGGCGGCGACGCAGCTGGTGCAGAAGAAACTGGCGGACATGCAGACCGAGATCGCGCTTGGGCTGCAGGCGGTGCTGCGGCTGGGGCGGTTGCTGGATGAGGGGCGGGCGGCGCCGGAGATGATCTCGCTGACCAAACGCAACTCCTGCGGCAAGGCGCTCGAGATCGCGCGGGCGGCGCGCGACATGCATGGCGGCAACGGCATCGCCGACGAGTACCACGTGATCCGCCACATGCTGAACCTGGAAACCGTGAACACTTATGAGGGCACGCATGACGTGCACGCGCTGATTTTGGGGCGCGGGATTACCGGGCTATCAGCTTTCTGAACACGCCAAATGAGTAGGCCGGTTACCGCTTTCGGGCCGGATTTTCCGTTTGCCTATGATGACTGGCTGAAGCATCCCGCCGGGCTGGGCCGCGTGCCTGCGGCGGCGCTGGGCAGCGAGGTGGCGGTGATCGGCGGCGGCCTGGCCGGCATGGTGGCGGCGTATGAGCTGATGAAGCTCGGCCTGAAGCCCGTGGTGTATGAGCAGGGACGGATCGGCGGCCGGTTGCGCTCGGAAAGCTTTCAGGGCGCGGAGGGTATCATTGCCGAGCTGGGCGGCATGCGGTTTCCGGTGTCCTCGCGCGGCTTCTACCATTATCTGGACTTGCTGGGGCTGGAGACGGGGCCGTTTCCAAATCCGCTGGACGAGGCGAGCCCGAGCACGGTGATCGACCTCGAAGGCGAAATTTCATACGTCGAGGGGCCGGACGATCTGCCGCCGCTGCTGCGCGAGGTGGAGGCAGCCTGGGGGCAGGCATTACGCGAGGGCGCGGATTTCGCCGCGCTGCAGGCGGCGATTTGCGGGCGGGACGTGGCCGAGCTGAAGCGCATCTGGAACGCGCTGGTGCCGCTGTGGGATGAGCGGACGTTCTACGACTTTGTAGCGAGCGCGCCAGCGTTTCAAAGGCTGTCGTTCCGGCATCGCGAGGTGTTTGGCCAAGTGGGGTTCGGCACCGGCGGATGGGATTCGGATTTTCCGAATTCTATGCTTGAGATTTTACGCGTGGTGGCGACCGCTCTGGATGAGGGCCAGCGGCTGGTGATCGGCGGGGTCGAGCAGTTGCCCCGCCGGCTGTGGAGCCACGCGCCGGAAAACATGGCGCATTGGCCGGCCGGCACCACGCTGAACACGCTGCATGGCGGCGCGCCGCGGCCGGGCGCGGTGCGGCTGGCGCGGGCCTCGGCGGACAGCATCGCGGTGACCGACCGCTGGGGCGATACGCGGCTGTACCCTGCCGTTTTGGCAACGTGCCAGAGCTGGCTGCTGACCACCTCGATCGCCTGCGGCGAGGACTTGTTTTCGCAAAAGCTATGGATGGCGCTGGATCGCACGCGCTACATGCAATCCTCAAAAACCTTCGTGATGGTGGACCGGCCGTTCTGGCGGGAGCGCGACGCGATCACCAACCGCTACCGGATGAGCACGACATTGTCGGACCGGCTGACGCGCGGGACCTATCTGTTCGATAATGGCGCGGATAAGCCGGGGGTGATCTGCCTGTCCTATTCCTGGATGAGCGACGCGATGAAAGTGCTGCCGCTCTCCGCTGATCAGCGGGTGAACCTGATGCTGGGGGCGCTGAAAAACATCTATCCCGATCTCGATCTGACCAAACATATCGTAGGCGATCCGATCACCGTGTCGTGGGAGAACGATCCTGGGTTTCTCGGCGCGTTTAAGGGCGCGTTGCCGGGGCATTACCGCTATAACCGCCGGATGTACTGCCACTTCATGCAAAGCGCGCTGCCGCCGGCGGAGCGGGGGATTTTTCTGGCGGGCGACGACGTGTCCTTCACGCCGGCCTGGGCGGAAGGCGCGGTGCAGACGGCGCTGAACGCCGTGTGGGGCATCATGCACCATTTCGGCGGGTCGTCGGACGCGGAGAATCCGGGGCCGGGCGATTTGTTCGATCGCCTGGCACCCATCGCCTTACCCGACTGATGTCGCATTGCGTGCACTATGGCGTCTGCGGCGGCTGTGCCGTCGCGGACCAAACCGGCACGGATAAGGCGGCGATGTTGCGGGCGGCGCTGGCGCGGGCGGGGTTTGCCAACGCGCCAATGACGCCGCTGGTGGTGGTGCCGCCGGGTAGCCGGCGGCGGGTGGATCTGGGCGCCAGACGGGCCGCGGATGGCAGCGTGTCGCTGGGCCTGCACCGGGCACATGGCACGGAGGTGGTGGACATGACCGCGTGCGTGTTGCTGGAGCCGCGGCTATTTTTGATACTGGCGCCGCTCCGCGTGTTGCTGCGCAGCTTGCAGGGCCTCCGGCGGACTGGCGCGGTGATCGTGAACTGGCTGGACCATGGCCCGGATGTTTTGCTGCGGTTGGACGCGGCGGTCACGGGGCCGGACCGCGCCAGGATGATCGACTTCGCGCGGGCTAACGGCGTTTTGCGGATTTCGATCGCGACGGAAACGGGCGATCCGGAGCCGGTGGCGGTGCTGGCGCCGCCGGTGATCACGTTGTCCGACGTGGCGGTGGCGCCGGCGCCGGGGGCGTTTCTGCAAGCCAGTGCGGCCGGGGAGGCGGCAATCATCGCGGCGGTGCTGGCCGGATTGCCGAAGCTGACGGGCAAAGCGCGCTTTGTGGAGCTTTACGCCGGCATCGGCACGCTCTCTTTCGCGCTGGCGGCCCACGCCCGGGTGGAGGCGTACGAGGGTTTTGCGCCGGCGGTGGCGGCGCAGGAGGCGGCGCTGCGGCGGGCCAACCTCGCCGGCCGCATGAGCGTCACGCTACGCGACCTGGCGCGCCGGCCGCTGCTGGTTTCTGAACTTGCCGGACGAGCGGCGGTGGTGCTGGACCCGCCCTTCGCCGGCGCCGGGCCGCAGATGAAGAACCTGGCTGCCGCTGGCGTGGGCCGCGTGATTTATGTGAGCTGCAACCCGGCGGCGCTGGCCGCGGATGCGGCCGTGCTGCGGAGCGCCGGCTACACGATGCTTGCGGCGACGCCGATCGATCAGTTTTTGTATTCGGACAATCTGGAAAGCGTCGTGGTGTTCGCCAAGCCGTGAAGCCCTTGTTTCAGGCGGCCAAATAACGCACCATCCGGACAGCCGCCGGCACAAGAAAAACAACGTCGTTGGGGAGAAACAATGTTCAAACAATTGATCGTGCCGGTCTCCGGCAATCTCGGACTGTCCTTTCTGGTCGCGATTTTGCCTATTTTGACCGTGCTGGTGCTGCTCGGCGTGCTGCGCCGGGCGGCTTGGCAGGCGGCGCTGGCCGGGCTGGTGGTGGCGCTAGTGATTGCCATCGCTGTTTGGCAGATGCCGGCGGGGCTGGCCTTCGACTCGGTCGCCAACGGCGGCGTGTTCGCGCTCTGGCCGATCATGTGGATCGTGGTCAACGCGCTGCTGCTGTACAACATCGCGGTGGTCTCCGGCCGGTTCGACGCGTTCCGCGCCTGGGTGCTGACCTACCTGCCGAACGACCGCAGGGTCGTGCTGATCGTGCTGGCGTTCTGTTTCGGCGCGCTGCTGGAGGGCGTGGCCGGCTTCGGCACGCCGGTCGCCATCATCAGCTCGCTGCTGATCATGGTCGGCTTCGGCCCGCTGGAGGCGCTAACCTTCACGCTGATTTTCGACACCGCACCGGTGGCGTTCGGCGCGCTCGGCGTGCCGGTGACGGTGCTGGGCGCGGTTACCGGGCTGCCGGCAAACGTGCTGGGGCAGATGGTCGGGCGGCAATTGCCGGTAATCGCTTTCATCCTGCCGTTTTACGTGATGGCGCTGTATGGCGGCTGGCGTTCGGTGAAAGCGATCTTTCCGGTGCTGCTGGTGGCCGGCGGCAGCTTCGCCGTGCTGCAATTCGTGACCTCGAACTTCATTGACTACGCGCTGACCGACGTGCTGGCCTCGCTCGGCTCGCTGATCGTCACGTTGCTGTTCCTGCAGGTCTGGCGGCCGGCGCCGGACTCTCGTTTTACCATCGCGGACGAGGTGCTGCGGGCGGACCGGATGTCAAAAATCTCGCCCTGGCAGGGTTGGCTGCCTTGGGCGATCGTCTCGATCGTGGTGATCGCCTGGACGACATTCGGGGTCGCGAAGATCGGTCAGCGCGCGGTCCCCTGGCCGGGGTTGCACAAGGCGATTTCCATCACGCTGTTCCATGACAAGCCGTACCCGGCGATCTGGACGTTCCAGCCGCTGGCCACGGGGACCGCGATTCTGGTGGCCGCGCTGATCACGGCGCTGCTGGTGCGGATTTCGCCGGCGGCGTTCGTCGCGTGCATCGGCAAAACCGTGCGGCAGGTTTGGGTGGCGGTCGCGACGGTGATGCTGATCCTGGCGCTGGCCTATCTGATGAATTACTCCGGCATGGCCTACACGCTGGGCAAGGGCGTTGCTTCCACCGGCAAGGCGTTCATACTCCTCTCGCCGTTCCTGGGCTGGGTGGCGGTGATGCTCTCCGGCAGCGATACCTCCGGCAACGCGCTGTTCGGCAATCTGCAGGTGGTGGCGGCGCGGCAGCTGAATCTGAACCCGATCCTGTTCGCCGCGACCAATTCATCCGGCGGCGTGATGGGCAAAATGATTTCGCCGCAGAACATCGTGACCGGCGTCTCGACCGTGGGGATGACGGGGCAGGAGGGCAAGGTGTTCGCTAAAACCTTCATCCACAGCGTGGTGCTGACCGTGCTGCTGGGCATTCTGGTGGCGATCCAGCAATTCATTATCCCGTGGGTGATCCCGCACTAGCTTTTACATCTTTTACAAAGCCGGCCCGCCGTAGGTTGAACCCATTGCACAATTTCTACCGGTGGAACCGTTTCGGGTTGTTGTTCGCAGTGTTGGCGGCTAGGGCTATGCTCTGAGCCCTTTTTGTTGAATACGATAATTGTCGTGACTGTTGTTGGGTGCAACGGTAGTCAGCGACTCTTCTAAGACATTGGAGAGTGATGGTTGCTCCGCTGCGTCTGACGCAGGAGTAGGCGCGACGACAATCGGCTTCGCACCACAGCGCAGGAGAAACTCTGCCGTCTCATCAAACAGCGCCGGTTCGCGCGTCGCATCCCGTGCCTCGCCTTGGGGCACCCAGATCACTGTGTCGTACCGGGCTCGTGTCAGCAGCACGCGATACTTGTTCCGGCAAAACTCGATGGCGTCTGGCCGTGGCGGTAGCTGCCACTTTGTTCCGACAAAATTACGAACAATCCAGCGCCCGCGCCAAAGCCAGTCACCGCCCCAGCAGAGACCAACATAATCAAGCTCTAGGCCTTGGCAGGCAAATTCCGTTGCAGGGATTTCCAGCGCATCTGACGCACGAACATCAGGCCATTGCTTCAAAAACCAATTTGCCACCGTATCAGCATCGACATGATCAAAGCGCGGCCACAATCCATCGGCGACCAGCCGCTTCGCGCCACTGCTACATACAAGCCCGGCCCGGCGCATGCCGCGGCTGCGCGCGCGAAGCGCCTCACGTAATTCGGACAGAGAGCGGACCAGGAAGAAGGGTATGCCGCCTTCCGCCTGCGCCGCAATTGCCGCCGCCTCCGTCGCATCACCACGTAGAAGCGCATCAACCCAGGGCGCTGCGGCGGTGGAACGGATCTGCCGGACCGGAACCGCCAGATGCAGCGCCTCGTCGAGTATCACGCTGGGCGGTGCGATTTGGTAAAGGCACTGCCGCTTGGAAGATGAGTTGATGACGTTTGGCGGTGCGCGAACCTGCCACTCAATACGCTTGCTCAATGAGGCACCCCATTCATGCAGACCCGCTTCACCCGTGTTGATTTCTTGGCCGGTACCGACCAACCCGACGATCACGGCAAAATCCAGGTGTCGTTGCATTATGTCCAGAATGATGCCGGCTTCACTATCCGCAAGGCCAAATTTGCGTGCGCCATAGCTGGCGTCCCAGGCACGCTGCGCTTCATCAAATACAACGACATGCTCAGCCGGCACTTCCGTATTGTCGCGATAATGCTTGAGGAAGTTGGTGATGCTCTGGATCGGCCCTTTGGTCTCATGATCTGCTTGACGTTTGCTTTTCCGGCTACCCGCCGCATCCTGCGCCAGCGCCTCCTTCAAGACATACACCATGGGCAGCGTGCCGGTTAGAAAGGCCGCCTGCGTCTCGACCGAAAAGACTACGTCAAGGCCGCAAAGAGTTTTGCCGGCACCCGGAATGCCGGTGACAAATACAATGATGAAGCTGTTGTTCGCCTTAGCGTCCCTTACCGCCTGTAAAACGGCCTCCGTGGTTCTGGTAAGATTTGTCAGATCGGCGCGCGCCGTTCTGATGTTGTCTACGCCATGTTTTTGGTACAGCATCCAAGCGGCTTCCACGATCGTCGGCACTGGCCGATACGCTGCCTCCTCCCATTCCTTAACCGCGATTCCACGATGTTCGATCCTTGCCAAAACAGTCCCAAGCATTTCCGGAAGTTCCTCCGCCAAAGCTTCGAGAACTGGATTGTCATACGTAGACCAGAACAACGGCCAAGTCGCCTGCTTTGGCAGCCCATTTTGAGCAACAACGACCGGAACAATCGGGTGGTGTCGGCTGCCGGCGTGAAAGTCGCGCAGGTCAAGCGCGTAATCCTCAGCCTGCCGACGCGCCGCCAGCCCGAACACTCGGCTCTTAAACTCGAACACAAAAATCGCTCGGTCGCTGACAAGCACAACATCAATACGGCGTACAAGCCGCAGCATCGGAAACTCGAACAGGACACGCCAGTTTGGCGACATGGCTAAGGTTGCTTGTCGCATCACGGGTAGCATTTGACGCCAGGCCAGCACGTGCTCAGTTCGTGACGTGAATCGTGCTTCGATCAGCCTTAAGCTTAGTTTTCCAACGATAGTTTCATCGTCTGAGGCTCGGAATTCTGCCAGCGTGCCCGACCACCATGCGAGATTAAGGCGTGCAACGGTCTGGCCTTTTGCCAATGTTCCCATGACCAGAACGTGCAGAGGAATGGTGGTAAATGCAACCTAGGCTAGCTACAAATTGTCAGCTGCTGCGAAGCGTGCGGCTGCCCCGTCTTAATCCCCCGCCGCCGGGTGCATGTCCCCCATCCTCGTCCGCTCCGGCTTCAGCGCTGGCGCCTGCGCCAATTTGCGCACCGGGGCCGGCATCGCGGCCAGGATCGCCACGCTGACGGAGGCGAGGTAGGGCAGGGACTGGGTGAAGAGGACGGCGCACCACAGCTTGGTTTCCAGCGTCGCCCAGTGGTGGCCGAAGCCGACGGCCAGCAGCGCGGCCCAGGTCAGCGCCAGCAGCGCGACTTCTTCGCGCGCCATCACCAGCCCCTGCACCACCGCCGGCGCGTCCTTCATTTTCGGGGTGCGCAGGAAGGGCAGGCTGTTGGAGAACAGGCCTTTCCACACCGCCTTGCCGATGCTGTGCGAGAGCGCCAGGCCGGCGACGGCGGCGCCCAGCCGGTCCGCCAGACCGCACGGCACGCGGTTGGCGTACAGCGCCAGGATCTGCACGATCTTGAAGGTGAACAACCCGATCGAGGGCAGCATGAACAGCGCGATCGGGAATTCGAAGCGCACCGGGTCGAAAATCAGCCCCACCGACCATGCCAGGCCCAGGCCGAGGAACGCCAGGCCCAGCGCGTCGCCCATCCAGGGCAGCCAGCCGGTGATGAAGTGCCAGCGCTGGCCCGCGGTCAGCTCGCGGTTGAACGGGTTGAACAGGGCGCCGGCATTGGCGCGGACAATCCGCATCGCGCCATAGGCCCAGCGGTAGCGCTGCTTGCGGAAGGCGTTGAAGTCGTCCGGCATCACGCCCTTGCCGAAGCTCTTCTTCGAATACACCGCCTCATACCCCGCCCGGAACAGCCGCAGGCCGAGCTGGCTGTCCTCGGTGATGCACCACTCCGCCCAGCCGTTTTCGTTGAGCAGCGCGGCCTTGCGGATCAGCGTCATGGTGCCGTGCTGGATGATCGCGTTGCGCTCATTGCGGGTCACCATGCCGGCGTGGAAGAAGCCGGCATATTCCCAGAACATCAGGCGCTTGAAGAAGCTGCCGTCATTGTCGCGGTAATCCTGCGGGCTTTGCGTGAAGCCCACTTTCGGGTCGGCAAAGGCCGGCGCCATGCTGCGCAGCCAGTCGGCGTCCACGATGTAGTCGCTGTCGATCACGCCGATCACGTCCGCATCCGGCGCGGTTTCGCGTAAGCCGAAGTTCAGCGCGCCGGCCTTGAAGCCCTTGTATTTGCCGAGCGTGAAGAAGCGGAATTTGGGTCCCAGGCGGGCGCAATGCTCGGCTACCGGCTCCCAGACATGGGGGTCCATCGTGTTGTTGTCGATCACCAAGACTTCAAAGCGGTCGTAGTCCAGGGCGGCCAGCGCATCCAGCGTCTGGCGCACCATCTGCGGCGGCTCGTTGCAGATCGGCAGGTGGATGGAGACTTTCGGCAGCGCCACGCCGGCCGGCGCCGGCACCGGCTCGAAATGACGTTTCGCGACGCGGCCGAAAATGGTTTCCACCAGATCGAAGCTGTCGGCGATCAGCAGGAACAGCAGCAGGCCCTGGCCGAAGGCCAGCGTGGACCAGACGGCGGCGGCGGACCAGGACAGGTAGGTCTCGCCCATGGTCATCAGCAGCAAAGCCAGGGCAGCGCCGAAGCCTTCGACGAGGCCGGCGAAGATCAGCTTGCCGGCCACGCGCATATCCGGGCGGCGGGACAGCAGGGTCATTGTGGAGAGGAAAGCGAGCGCGGCGCTGCCCAGCGCGTAGAAAATCCAGGCCGGATTTTGCTCCACCGGGCCGGTCAGCGACCATTTCTGGTGGCGGTCCTGGCTGAACATGCCCCAGTAACCGGCGGCCCGGCCCTCGAAGCTGGTCTTCCACGGCTGGTCGAACGCCTCCATCACGAAATACTGGATGTGGTCTTTCTGCGCCAGGTTGAAGAAGTCGCGCATGAAGCGGGCCTGGTTCACCGTGCTGGCGCGCGCGGCGCCGATGTCGATGCCATCCGACGGCCAGCCGATTTCGCCGATCACGATGCGCTTGTTGGGAAAACGGTCATGCAGCTGCGTCAGCCGGTTCATCGCGTCCTGCACGGCGGCCTGCTCCGGCACGCCCTCCCAATACGGCAGCAGATGCACGGTGATGAAGTCGGACGCGTTGGCCAGCTCCGGATGGTGCAGCCAGACATGCCACGGCTCGGCGGTGGAAACCGGCACATGCACTTGTGCCTTCATCTGGTCGATGTCGCGGATCAGTTCGGGCACGGAGACGTCGCCGCGCAGGATAGTCTCGTTGCCGACCATCACCTGCTTCACGTCCGGGTTGGCATTGGCGATTTTCACCACGTTCGCCAGCTCGGCGGCATTCGCGTCCGGGTGCCGGTCCAGCCAGGCGCCCAGCGTGACGTTCAGGCCAGTGCCCTCGGCCAGCGCCGGGATCTGTCCCAGATCGCCGCCCACCGTGTAGGTGCGGATGTTGTGGGTGTAGGTCGCGGCCAGCTTGAGGTCGGATTTGATCTGTGCCGTGGTCGGATAGTCGTTGGTCTGCGGGCTCTCGCCTTTGTGGAAGGGCGAGAATGCGAAGCCGCCGACCTCGCCGCGATACGGAGCGATATTGGTCACCGGCCGGTTGGCGCCGGCCCAGACGCCAAACGCCACCAGCCCCGCCGCCAGCGCCGCCGCCCAGGAGCCGGGGCTGGCCCAGCCCGACCGGCGCGCGGCGGGGCGGGCGGAGAGTTGCGGCAGCTGGCGTTGTATCGGCGACTGATACGTCATGGTGGTGCATCCAATTGGGCGGGGACGATCCCCGTTTGGCGCAACATGATGATGCAGTGCGGCGTCGGCTGGGCCGCTTTGTGTCCCAACTAAGGCAACGCTAATTTAATCGCCGGCTCATCGGTGTTTTCAACCGGGATTCGCGCTAGGCTCAGCCCATGCCGCTCGCGCTCCAGCTCATCATCCTTGGCCTGCTCATCCTGCTCAACGGCGTGTTTTCGCTGAGCGAACTGGCGCTGGTCTCCGCCCGCCGCGCGATGCTGACGCTGATGGAGCGGCGCGGCGTGCGCGGGGCGGCGCGGGCGCGGGCGCTGGCGGATAATCCGCAGGGCTACCTGCCGGCCTCGCAATTTGGCATCACGCTGATCGGCATTTTAACCGGCGTGTTCGGCGGCGCGCAGCTGGCGACGCGCCTCGCGCAGCCGCTGGGGCGCATCCATGGCATCGGCCACTACGCCAACTCGCTGGCGCTGACCGTGACCGTGCTGGCGATCACTTTCCTGACGCTGGTGTTCGGCGAGCTGGTGCCGAAGCAACTGGCGCTGCGCCATCCGGAGCGGCTGGCCGCGGTGATCGCGCGGCCGCTGGCGCTGGTCGCCTTGGTGGCGGCGCCCGTGGTCTGGCTGCTGGGCCAGGCGACGCGGCTGGTGCTGCTGGCCTTCGGCCCCGCCGGCGAGGACCGCCGGGCGATGAGCGAGGAAGAGCTGAAAGCGATGCTGGTGGAAGGTGAGGAAACCGGCGTGCTGGAAACCGAGGAACGCGACATCATCGAGCGCGTGCTCCGCCTGGCCGACAAGCCGGTGCGCGCGATCATGACGCCGCGCACCGAAATCGCCTGGATCGACCGCACGAAACCGCGCGCCACGGTGATTGCGGCGCTGCGCGCGAAGCCGCATTCGCGCTTCGTGGTGTGCGACGGCGCGATCGATAATTTCGCCGGCGTGGTGCAGGCGAAAGACATCCTGGACCGGGCGCTGGAGGGCAAGGATTTCTCGCTGAACGCGGCGCTGCGCCAGCCGATGGCGATCCCGGATTCGGTCTCCGCGCTGGAGGCGCTGGAGCGGCTGAAGGGCGACACGCTGGGCATCGCGATCGTGCTGGATGAGTATGGCAGTTTCGAGGGAATGATCACCGCGGCGGATGTGCTGGAAGCGATCGTGGGCGACGCCGAAGACACCGGCCCACGCGAGGGCGCCCCGGAACAGGCGGCGGACGTGTTCGAGCTGGACGGGCTGATGCCCGTGGACGAAATGAAAGCCCGCCTGCATCTGCCGGACCTGCCCAATGAAGGCAGCTACCACACCCTGGGCGGGCTGGTTCTGGCGCTATTGCAACGCCCACCCCGCCAAGGCGACGCAATCGCCTTCGGCGGCTGGCGGTTCGAGGTGCTGGCGATGGATGGGCGCAGGGTGGAGCGGTTGCGGTTGCAAAGGGAGAGGTGAAGACTAGAAAGGAATTCAGCGTGCAAAGGTAGGTGTGCTTTGGCCGAGAACGTTGCTACTGTGGTGGATTGGTTTGGTCCATATACCGGGAAAACCCTAAAGAGCTTACTAAAAAAGGCTCGAACTGCTGCACGTGATGACTACGGCAGAGGGCTCTATGCTGCCGTGGGTCATGGCATTGAACCGCGTCCTGGACCAAGGACGTTGCTGTATATGGGAGTGGGCGATCCTCTCCACAATCGATTGAAGCATAGCCACCACAAGCTTAGCACCGTTTCAATATCAAGCCTCTGGCTAGGGGAAATTTCTGTTGCAGGAACACCAGGGCGTCGCCTTAAGAAGATAAATCCGCACCTGGACATAGTGGAGTGGGCTTCGGCATATTTCCTCGCTCTGCAATTTAATGAACGGAAGCGAAAAACGCCGCCACATAGCTCCTGTATAGTACTTAACCGGTGGTGGAAGACCGATTACGAGACCGAGGCCGAACGACCGGCGGCACGATGGGCGAACGTCATAGAGTATGACGCGGCGAACGGTACATCGAACCTCGTTTGGTTCGGTACTAGAGGGCGTGTCAAGTCGATGCGGCTCAAGCAAACATAGGTTGGGTGAGCGGAGTGCTACCCATCGCCTTTATTAACAACACTCATCGGAGCGGCATTGATGGGTAGCGCTACGCCTACCGATCCTACAAATGCCTGGACGGGCTGATGCCCGTGGACGAAATGAAATGCCGCCTGCATTTGCCCGACCTACCAAACGAGGGCAGCTAATATAGGCTGGGCGGGCTAGTCCTGCCGCTGTTACAACGCCCGCCGCGGCAGGAGTATGCGACGGCGTTTATGTGCGGTTCGAGATGCTGGCGATAGATAGAAAAAAGGTGGAGCAGCTAAGGTTTAGGTTGCAACGCGAGCGATCAAGATAGCTTAGAAAAAGTTTAGGTTAAGAGCCTCCGGCGGCCGGGGCCGCGAGACCGGACGCCATGAGATTAAAGACCTGCGTTATCTAGTGGAACCATTGATAGATTTTTTTGACTGAAAAAATTCTTCAATTCCGATGTGTAAACGTCGTTAGTAGCAATATCAACAATCGACAAAAGTTCCCTACCAACACTGGAAAACGCCACTCCATACATTCTTACCTCTTTAGGAACAGGTACCGGACCAGTTGGAACAAGAAGCCATAAGGCATTCTGGTATGTCATGGAGACGATACCTTGTCCTTGCGGCAGGAGAGGCATCTGGTAGTCCGCGTAAGAATCATAGTCGCTAATTATCAGTCCGTTTTCCTGAAGTATATTGAGTTGTTCAAACCCCAGTCCATGCGGTCGTAACGAGTTGGATGAGGCGTTCCCACTTAGTGAAACAACTCGTGCGTCGAGCACGATGCCAGATTTTGGGGTTCGAATGGATAAAGATAGAGAACATAGCAAACTGAAGAGCGCTGCAGCCTGATTATCTAGCTGAGCCATCAACTTAACTGTTTTGATTGAGTATGATGAAGGTCGCCGAATCTCGCCAGCTAGTATCTTGCTGAAAAGCCGCTGCATTTGTTCGGAACTCATTTGAGCCGCTTCGTTTTCAAATGCGTTGAGCCAGTCGTCACTGATAGGAGGTACTTCTTCTACCTGGTCGTCAATAACGTGCGGAACAGATTTCAAATCAGCTATAGCACCTGCGAAAACTTGATCTACATTGACGCGTTCACGAATGATTTTACTGGCAAATTTGCTTGCAGCCGCAAGTGCATATTTTGGATCAGTCTGCATCTGCTGTGCAATTTGATCGACAGAAGTGTTGATGAGCTTGATCCGAGCTTCTGACTCAGCACGTCTCTCTGCGCTTGCATTAGATATAAGAGACATAGGATAATCGACCGCAGCTGTACAGAGTTGCGCAAATGCTTTGAGCGCATTTTTTCTTACTGGTGATGGAATACCAGTGACCAGATCGCCGATTATATCGGCTACTGCGGTCAGTGCTCCCTGACCGCCGTTAACGTTTTTCCCTTCTATTTCTCCATTCATGAGGTATGTCCACCGTATAATGTTGACGTGCTTTGGACGGAATAGTTCGAGGCGTCAGCTTAGACGACACCATCACCTGAACCACCCCGGCACCGGGAGGTTTTTCTCCCGCAAGAACTCCGGGTTGAACAACTTGGACTGATAGCGCGATCCGCCATCGCATAAAATCGTGACGATCGTGTGCCCCGGCCCCATCTCCCGCGCCACGCGGATGGCGGCGGCAATGTTGATGCCGGCGGAGCCGCCGACGGAAATTCCCTCATGCTGCAAGAGGTCGAACACTTGCTCCAGCGCCTCGGCGTCGGGGATGCGCAGCGCGTCGTCGATCACCACGTCGTTCAGGTTGCCGGGCACGCGGGATTGGCCGATGCCTTCGGTAATGGACGAGCCCTCCACCGTCAGATCGCCAGATTTCACCCAGCCATACAGCCCGCTGCCCTCCGGGTCGGCGAGCACGATCCGCACGCTCGGCTTATGTGCCTTCAGCGCCAGAGACACGCCGCCCAACGTGCCGCCGGTGCCGCAGGCGGCGCAAAAAGCATCCACCTTGCCGTCCGTCTGCGCCCAGATTTCCTCGCCGGTGGTGACGCGGTGGCCCTCACGGTTCGCCAGGTTGTCGAACTGGTTGGCCCACACCGCGCTCATCTCCGCCGCCAGCCGTGCGGAGACATGCACGTAGTTGCCCGGGTCCTTGAACGGCTTCGCCGGCACCAGCCGCAGATCCGCGCCGATCATGCGCAGAAACTCGATCTTCTCCCGGCTTTGCGTCTCCGGCATCACGATCACGGATTTGTAGCCGCGGGCATTGGCCACCAGCGTGAGGCCGATGCCGGTATTGCCGGCGGTGCCCTCCACGATGGTGCCGCCCGGCGGCAGCGTGCCGTCCAGCTCCGCCGCCTCGATAATCGCGAGGCCGGCGCGGTCTTTTACCGAACCGCCGGGGTTCATGAACTCTGCCTTGCCCAGAATCTCGCAGCCGGTGGCGGCGGAGGCGCGGCGCAGCCGGATCAGCGGCGTGTTGCCGATCGCGCCCCGCAGACCGTCCACGATAGTTTCCATTTGCCCTGGCTCCCGGCTATGTTGAGGGTAAGAAGAATTCCGGAGGCGAGTATGATCGAAGACGTGGCGCCGCGACAGGTCTGGGAAGCCTTGATGAGCGATCCGGCCGCGGCGCTCTGCGATGTGCGGACCAACGCGGAATGGAGTTTTGTGGGCATCCCCGACCTCAGCCAGACCGGCAAGCAGCCGGTGATGATCCAGTGGCAGACCTTCCCGACCATGCAAATGAACGCGAAGTTTATCGAAGCGATGGCGCAGGCCAATATCGGCCATGACGATCCGGTGTATTTCATCTGCCGCAGCGGCGGCCGCAGCCTGGCGGCGGCGCAGGCTGCGAAGGCGGCCGGCTACAAGCACGTGTTCAACGTGAAGGACGGCTTTGAAGGCCCGCCCGACGCCCGCGCGCATCGCGGCGCCATCGCCGGCTGGAAAAGCGACGGGCTGCCTTGGAAGCAAGGCTAGAGGGAAGGCGGCGCAGGGCAGGGACGTGATTTCGTCCTTGCCTACCGCAATGCAACATGTTTATAAGCCACCCGTCGACGCGAATGCGCGACCGGACCTTGTCCGGCCTTGGCGATCGATCTGTCTTTAGGGCGCGTATGCCCTCTCGGGGCAATTCTTAACCCGTCCACTCCAACATCGCGCGTGGAACCCGGACATATCGTTGCAACCACATCGTTTGCAGCGCCGGAGATGTTTATGTCTGACTCTGAAACCACTTTTGACTCCTTTGGCTTTGCCGCGCCGATCGCGCAGGCGCTGAAAAACGCCGGCTTCACCAAGCCGACACCCATCCAGGCGGGTGCCATTCCCGCCGGTCTCGCCGGCCGCGACGTGCTGGGCATCGCCCAGACCGGCACCGGCAAAACCGCCGCCTTCGCGCTGCCGATGCTGCAGCAGATGGCCGCGAACCCGATGCGCCCGCGCCGGCACGCCGCCCGCGCGCTGATCCTGGCGCCCACCCGTGAGCTGGCGGCGCAGATCGAGCAGGATTGCCGCAAGTTCGCGACCGGCCTCGCGCTGAATACGGTGCTGATCGTCGGCGGCGTCGGCCGCGGCGGGCAGGTCAACCGCATGTCCCGCGGCGCCGATATCGTGGTCGGCACGCCCGGCCGCATCTGCGACCTGATGAGCACGCGCCATCTGCTGATCGACCAATGCCAGTTCTTCGTGCTGGATGAGGCCGACCGCATGCTCGACCTCGGCTTCATGCCGGACATCCGCCGCGTGGTCTCGGCCCTGCCGAGCCGGCGCCAGTCCGCTTTGTTCTCCGCCACCATGCCAAAGGAAATCGCCGGCCTGGCCGAAGGCCTGCTGCGCGACCCGACTCGTGTGACGATCGAGAGCGTCGGCGCCACGCCGGTGCTGATCGAACAGACGGTGCATTTCGTGGAAGCCTCGGGCAAGCGGCATCTGCTCACCGCGTTGCTGCGCGATCCCTCGATGACCCGCGCGATCGTGTTCACCCGCACCAAGCGCGGCGCGGACCGCGTGGCGCTGCAGCTGACCGCGGAGAAAATCTCCGCGACCGCGATGCACGGCAATCTCGGCCAGAACGCGCGGCAGCGGGCGCTGGACGCGTTCAAGGCCGGCACCATCCGCGTGCTGGTGGCGACCGACCTCGCCTCCCGCGGCATCGACGTGACCGGCGTCTCGCACGTGGTGAATTACGAGCTGCCGAACGAGCCCGAAAGCTACGTCCACCGCATCGGCCGGACCGCCCGCAATGGCGCCTCGGGCATCGCGGTGGCGTTCTGCGACGCGACCGAACTCGGCGTTCTCAACGCCATCGAGAAGCTGACGAAAGTGAAGATGACGGTCGCCAGCGGCACCCGTCCTGCCCACGCCGAACCGGCCCGTAAACCGCAACGCCACCCGGACATGATCGTCCGCAAACCCCGCCCGCAATATCGGGATGCCAAGGGTCCGTACCGGCGCGCGGCTTAAGTAAGCAAGAGCCTCCGGCGGCCGGGGCCTGAGGCCCCGGACCCCCGTTAGTTTGGCCTTGGGTTGGCGCTCGGCAAGCCACACGAGTTTATTGCGCTTCGCGCGGGTGTGACTTCTCAACGTCATGCCGGCGAACGCCGGCATCCACGTCTTCTTGTCAAAAAACCGACTCCGCCACGTGCCACAGCACTCCCGAAGGATCGAAAAGCTCGTCATTCCCGCTAAGCGGGAATCTACTTTTTTGAAATGCCCGCCCGAAGAAGACTCCCGCTTGGGGGGGATGACGGGCCGTCTGGTTTACTTACTGTTGTATCGCCGCACGCCAAGCTCCGTCGCCACCGCATGCAGCTTGAGATCATTGGTGCCAACCGGCACATCGCCAATTTCCTGCGCCGCGAAGGCGCAGCCCAGCCGGAACGCGTCCGGCAGCGCGGCCAGAGTCCGGTCATAATACCCGCTGCCATATCCAAGCCGGTTGCCGTTCGCGTCAAAGGCCAGCAGCGGCAGCAAAAAGAAATCCGGCTGCAGAACCGCGCCCGCCGGATGCTGCGTGCCGAACCGTCCGGGGGCCAGGACGTCGCCAGGTTGCCACTTGCGGAAGATCAGCGGTGCCGGGATCGGCGGGGTTTCCGGTAACGCCAGTTCATAGCCCCGCTCGACCAGCGCATGCAGCAGGAACCGCGTGTCGATCTCGCCCGGCAGCGGCCAGAAGCCGCCGATGATCGCGCCTGGCAAAGGCAGGCAGTCACGCAACACGTGAGCCGCCATCGCTTCGCCCAAGGCCGGATCATAGCCCGCGCGAAGCGCTTTAGCTTTCGTTCTAGCCTCCGCTTTTTCCCGTTCCAAACTAATGGATTGCAAAGGCGAGCCTTTGCCAGGGGTCCAGGGGGCAGCGCCCCTGGCCTTGCCTAACTTCATGGCGTCGTTAACCTGAACTCGATCCGCCGGTTCTGCGCATAATCGGTTTTCGCCGTTCCGGCCGCGATCGGATTGTTGGCGCCCAGCGCCGCGATGGCGATGCGGCTTTCCGGCACGCCATCTTTCACCAGCAAATGCAGCACGGTCAGCGCGCGGGCGGAGGACAGGTCGAAGTTGGATTTGAATGGGCCACCGGTGATCGGCTGCGCGTCGGCGTAGCCGTCCACGCTGAGGATCCAGTTGACGCTGGGCGGGATTTTCGCCGCGATTTCCTGCACCGCTTTCGCGACATCGGCGATTCCCGCCTGGCCGGCGGGCGTGAGGGTCGCCTGGTCGACCGGGAACAGCACGTCGCTTTGAAACACAAAGCGGTCGCCAACGACGCGGATGTTTTTGTTGTCGGCGAGGATCTGCCGGAGCGTGCCGAAGAACTCGCTGCGATACAGCTGCAGCTCCTCGACCTTGCGGGCCAGCGCCTCGTTCAGCTGGCGGCCGAGATCGACGATCTGCACGTTGTCTTTCGCATCGGCGGCCTGCGCGGCGTCTAGCGCTCGTGCCAGCGCCGCCAGCTGCAGCCGCATCGCGGCTATCTGCTGGTTGAGCAGCGCGATCTGGTCGGCCTGTGTTTTATTCAACTGCGTCTGTGTCGCCAGCTGCTGTTGCAGCGCCGGCGGCGTATTGGCGGCGGCTTGCGCGTCCGCGATCATTTGCGCCTGCAGCGCCGCCAGGCGCGCGGTGGCCGCGCCATTCTGAATCTGCGCGTCGGCAAGCTGCGCGCCCAGGTTCTGGTTCTCCGTGGTCAGCGTGCCGATCGTCGCCTGGCCGCTGGCGAGTTGCTTCGTAAGGCCGGCATTCGCGCTTTGCGCCGCCGCCAGCTGCGCGTTCAGCGCCGCCAGTTCCTGCGTCAGCGAAAGGTCCTTGCTGGTTTCGAGTGATAGGCTTTGCGACAGTTCCGCGATCTGGTCGCGCAGCCGGTTAATGGTGCTGTTGCTGCCGTTCAGCGCCGCCGAAAGAAACGCTTCGGCAAGCACGAACACCAGCAGCACGAAGATGGTGACCATCAGCAGCGTGGACAGAGCGTCCACATAGCCTGGCCACGCGTCCAGCCCGTTGCCGCGCCGCGCCCGGCGCATCAGGTACGCGTTTCGTCGGCGCGCGCGGCGAGCGTGCGGGTCAGCAGTTTCAGGTCGCTGCGCAACTCGCCCAGCGTCTGCGCGCGGCCTTGCTCGGCCTCTGTCAGCAGCCGGTTCAGCAGCAATTCAATGTTGCGCAAATGCGCGCGGGCGACGCCGTCATGGCTGTCGTCACGGCTCTCACCCAGCCGCTGCAAAGCGGGGCCGAGCGCGATCTGCGCTTCGCCCAGCCGCAGCATCAGCTGCTGGTTGCCGCGCAGCGTGTCGTTCAGCGTGCCCATCCGCTCGTTCAATTGTTGCAGCGACGCGGCGGATTGCGTGCGCGCATCCTCGCCCCGGAGCAGCAGGCGCTGCAGCGCCTCCATGTTCTCCGCCGTCTGTTCCAGCAGCGCCTGCACATAAACCGGCACCGAAGCCTCGCCGTCGCCACCGAGCGCGCCGGTGGCCAGCCGGGTGAGGCCGGCCAGCCATTCTTCCAGCTCGTTGTAAAACCGGTTCATTGCCTGCCCGGCGGTCAGGTCCAGGAAGCCCAGGATCAGCGCGCCGGACAGGCCGAACATCGAAGAGGAAAAAGCGGTGCCCATGCCGGCCAACGGTCCCGCGAGCCCCGCCTTCAGCTGCGCGAACATGCCGTTCACGTCGCCGCCGGCGAGGTCCATGCCGTTGATCACTGCGGCGACCGAAGAGACGGTGCGCAACAGCCCCCAGAACGTGCCGAGCAGGCCCAGGAAAATCATCACGCCGGTGACGTAGCGCGACAGCTCCCGGCTTTCGTCCAGCCGGCTGCCGATCCCGTCCAGCAGCGTGCGCATGGCGGTACCCGAAAGCGTGATGCGGCGTTCGCCGTCGGCGCGGCCGGACAACATACGGGCCATCGGCGCCAGCAGCACCGGCGGCGCCGCCTGCTCCAGGGCTGAGCGCGTGCGGCGGAAATGCTCGACCCAGCGCACTTCCGGATATAGCCGCGCGACCTGCCGCAGGTTCCACACCACGCCGAAAAGCTCGACCAGCACGATCACCGAGTTGATCACCGGATTGGCCATGTAGAAACGCGCCAGTTGCGGCGAAAGCAGTGCCGCGCCGCCATAGACGATGGCCAGAAAGACCACCATCCGCAGCAGGTAATTCGCCGGCTTGGTCACTTACTAAAGGCGCCAAGGCTGATGCGCGCGGTGTCCGGGTCGGCGCCGCCGGCGGCGCCGACCGCGCGCGGGATGATGCGAGCCGGCGAAATGCCGCAGGCGGCCAGCGCGTCGCGTACCGCGAAAGCGCGCTGCATCGCCAGCCGCATACCGAGCGACGGATCGCCCGGTGAGGCCGGCGCCGGCGCCGCCACATCGACCGTGCCGGAAGGTTCGGCGGCCGTGCAAATCGGCTTCAAAACGGCAGCCGCGCCGGCCGGCAGATCAGCACTGCCGGCGGTGAAATGCAGCGCCGCGCCGGCCGGCGGCGGCAGCACCACGGGGATCGGCCGGGCATGTGGCGCGGCGGGGGGCCGCGGCGCGGCCGGCGCCGGAGCTGGCGGCCGGGCAGCTTGCATGACCGGCGCGGTTACGGGCAAAGGCGGCGGCTGCTCGAAGGCCACAACCGACGGCGCGGAGATGCGTTTGCGCCGCACGGGGCGAACGACGTGGCGGACCATCGGTGCTGGCGCGGGCCCCGGAACAACCGCCTGACCCGCTGGCGCGGCGCCCGCCGGCGCAATGCCCGCCAGCTGGTCGAGCGCCGCCTGATGCACGATCACCTGCGCGCCTCCCCATCCCGGCAGCAGGCACAGCGCGAGAACGGGGAGGAGGCGCTTCACGCCACCGGTTTTAACGTCAACGTCCCGGCGCCGCCAGTATCCTCAGCGGCAACCGGTTCAGCGCCGTTGCCAGCCGCCAGCCCCTCATTCACCACCTCCAGCAACTTCGGATGCAAATGCGGGTTGGCCGCCACCACCACGCCGCTCAACTCATCCCGGCCCTCCGCATCGGTCGCGTAACCGCCGGCTTCCCGCACGATCAGCATTCCCGCCGCGATGTCCCACGGCTTGATCCCAAACTCCCAATACCCGTCATACCGCCCGGCCGCGGTCCAGCATAAATCCAGCGCCGCCGCGCCAAACCGCCGCACCCCTGCGATCCGCGGCATCAAACTGCCCAGCGTCCGCGCAAACGCCATCCGGTGCGCCGCCGTAGTCGCGGCAAACGGCACCCCCGTCGCAAACACCGCGTCCTTCAACTCCCGCCGCGCCGAAACCCGCAGCCGCTTGTCGTTCACATACGCGCCGGTGCCCTTCTCCGCCCAGAACATCTCATTGGCCACCGGCGCATAAACCACCGCCGCCACAACCTCCGCCCCACCCTCCGGCAGCCGCCGTTCCAGCCCGATCGAAATCGCCCAGTGCGGTATCCCATGCAGAAAATTCGTCGTCCCATCCAACGGATCCACAACCCACCGCCACGCCCACTTCTCACTCCCGCTGGCGCCACTCTCCTCCATCAACATCGCATACCCAGGCCGCGCCTTCGCGAGATCCTCCCGCAAACTAGCTTCCGCCCGCAAATCCGCCTGAGACACAAAATCTCCAGGCCCCTTCACGGAAACCTGCAAATTCTCCACCTCATTAAAATCCCGCACCAGCCGCTTCGCCGCCCTCTGCGCCGCCGCCTGCATCACCGTCATATGCGCCGAGAGGCGAGGCATCATGGTACTGCTCCTGAAAGTAAGTTAGGCCAGGGGGCGCCGCCCCCTGGACCCCCGCTAAGGGCTAGCCCTTAGAACCCTTTAGAGAAAGGGTCAGGGCGGGCGGGGCCTCTGGCCGGTAAAACACCTGGATGGCCCCGCCCGCCCTGACCCTTTTCTTTCTAATGGATTCCAAAGGCGAGCCTTTGGCGGGGTTCCGAGGGGCAGAGCCCCTTGGCCTTGCTACCCTTTGGCGCGTTCCACGTAGCTCGCGTCATCGGTGCGGATGATGACGCGTTCGCCGGCTTCGATGAAGGGGGGGACCATGGTTTTGACGCCGTTGGAGAGTTTGGCGGGTTTATAGGAGGAGGAGGCGGTCTGGCCCTTCACCACCGGGTCGGCTTCGACGATTTCGAGGGTAACGTGCGGCGGCAGGGAGATGCCGACGGGGTCGCCTTCGACCAGGGCGACGGAGACTGGCATGTTGTCTTGCAGGAAGGGTGCGGCGTCGCCGAGGATAGCGGTGGGGACCATGAACTGTTCGAAGCTTTCCGGGTCCATCAGCACCAGGTTATCGCCGTCGGTGTAGGAGTACGTGTAGTCCTTATCTTCGGTGGTGAGGCGTTCGACGGTATCCGCGGTGCGCCAGCGTTCGTTGGTTTTATTGCCGGTTTTCAAGTTGCGCATTTCCACTTGGATAAAGGCGCCGCCTTTGCCGGGGGTGATGATCTGTTGTTTCAGCACCGTCCAGCGATTGCCGTCATGTTCGATCACCTGGCCGGCGCGGATGAGATTAGCCTGTTGTTTCATAGGTAACTCTATATTCGCTTAAACAATTCAGCGCGGCTTACGCCGGACCTTTAGCGGGGGCAAGCCGGGATGCGAAGTCGACGTGCCCATTTTGCCACATGGCCTAATTCTGAACGGCGGTTAATCCGCTGTTCAACTTTGCTTCTTACGACTTGCCGCCGTCGCGGACCGCCTAACGCAGGTCCGGAGATTAGAGGTTGAGCTCGTCATGAAGAAGACTGCCGGAACGTCGCCGCGGGCCCAGCTTGCGCTGCCCATGTGCTTGATCACCCCAACTTATACGGTCCGGCAAAAGACGGTTCTGAAAAGCAGCTGCGCGGTGATGGCGATGTTCGCCATGCCGGTGGCGGCGATGTCGCTCGGCATCGTGCTGGCGCGGCCGGCGGCGGCGCAGACCACGCTGGGGTCGAGCAGCACGACGGCGATCCTGAGCAGTTACGGCACCGGCAATCCGTTCACGATCGGCTACGGGACCACGATCGCGACCGCGCCCGGCACCGGCGGGGACGGTGTGTTCGGCGATGGCAGCCAGAACTGGACCCTTACCAATTACGGCGTGGTATCCGGCGGCAGCGCCAACGGCATCGGTTTCGGCAATGGCGGCACGATCACCAACACGGCGTCCTTAAGTCTTAACCCGCCCGGCACGATCACCGGCGCCACGGATGGCGTTTACATCGCCGGCAGCACCGGCATCCTCAAGAACAGCGGGTCCGTCGGCGGCACCGGCAATGACGGTGTCGAGTTTCTTGCCGGCGGCACGGTGCAGAATTACGGGTATGCCGGCATTTCCGGCGGCGCGAACGGCGTTAGCATCATCGGCGGCGCCGGCACCGTGTATAATGCCGGCTCGATCAACGGCAGCGGTTCCGGCAGCACCGGCGTGGCGCTGGGCGGCGGCGGCACGGTAACGAATACCGCCTCGGCCAGCATCTTGGGGAGCAGCTACGGCATCTTGATCACCGGCGGGGAGGGCTACGTGGCCAATGCCGGCGCCATTCACGGTTCATCGGGAACAGGCGTCCTGCTAAGCACGGGCGCCGTCACCAACACCGGCAGCATCTACGGCGACACCGGCGTCGATGTCATCGGCGCCGGCTACGTGAGTAACTTGGGACCGAGCGCTTATATTAACGGCAAATACACCGGCATCGCGATCGACGGCGGGGGCGACAGCGTGGTGAACAGCGGCACCATCCACGTCAACAATTACAACGCCATCGCCGGCGAAGGCGTCCAGCTCAACGGTGGCGGCTACGTCATCAATACGGCCGGCGGCACGATCATCGCTTACGGCCAGGGCATCAATGTGAATAACGGCGCGGCCACGTTGTTCAACCACGGCGTGATCATGGGGATGGGCCTGGCCGATCCGAGCGGAACGGCGGCGCAACTGACCGAAGGCGGCTATGTTTACAATACCGGCACGATGTTCGGCAGCCTGAACGGCGTCGCCGCCTTTAACGCGCTCGCCGGCGTCTTCAACACCGGCAGCATCTATGCCGGCCAGCAGGGCGTGCTGCTCGACGACGGCGGCAGCGTCATCAATGCCACCGGCGGCTATATCCGCGGCACAACCAACGGCATCAATATCCAGGCCGCCGCGGGCTCGGTTTCCAATCAAGGCACCATCCTCGGCGGCAACGGCATCTACCTGGGTGACGGCGGCACGGTGAGCAATGCCGGCGGCACGATCCTTGGCCAGTATGATGGCGTCTCGATCAAGGGCGCGCCGGGCGTGGTGTATAACAGCGGCGTCATCGCCTACGGCCGGCCGGCCGGCGCCAACCCCTCGGAGATCCTCGAGCAGGTCGGCGTCTACATGAATGATGGCGGTTCGGTCATCAACTCCGGTTATATCGTCGGCCAGCAGTTCGGCGTGGACATCGTCGGCTTCACTCCCGCCTTTGTCACCAATGCCGCCAGCGCTTACATTAGAAGCAGCGAAGGCATCGGCGTGTTTCTGAATGGCTCGTCGAACAGCCTGGACAATGCCGGCACCATCTACGGCGGCGGCTACGCAGGCGTGGTGCTGCGCGGCGGCGGCAGCGTCAACAACCAGGCGAGCGCCGTGATCTACGGCAGTAATATCGGCATCGCCTCGAATGACGGCGCCGACACCGTCACCAACGCCGGCTATATCGGCGGGAGCTATGCAGGCATCGCCATGTACGGCGGCATGGTCAGCAACGCTTCGGGCGGCCTGATCACCGGCGGCCAAAATGGTATTGCCATGGCCACCACCGGCACGGTCATCAACAGCGGCACGATCGTCGACACCGGCACCTATCTAAACGATGACGACTTCCGGAACGCCGCCATCACCCTGTATGGCGGCGGCACGGTGATCAATAACGCCGGCGGCACGATCCTGGCCACCTACGGCAACACGCTCGTCAACGACTTCGGCGGGATCGGCGTGTTTTCCACCCTGGGCGGCGCCAGCGTCGATAACAGCGGGCTAATCCAAGGCGGCGCCGGCATCGGCCTGGTCGGCGGCGGCACGATCACCAATGAGAGCGGCGGGCTGATTAACGGCACCTTCGTTGGCGCCTACATTGCCGGCACCTATGCGACGGTGATCAACCATCAAGGCGCCACCATCGAAGGCGGGGAACTCGGCGTCGCGCTGTTCGGGCCGGAGGTTCCGGACAGCACGCTCGCGCAGAACACCACGCTGGATAATGCCGGCGCGATCTATGGCGAGGGCTTCGGCGTCGTCACGACCGGCGGCACGCTCAGAAACGAATCCACCGGCCTGATCTCCGCCGGCAGCGTCGGCATCGGCGCTTACGGGCCGAGTACCTCCATCTACAACGCCGGCGCCGTCCGGGCGACGTATGGCATCGGTGTTGAGATAGGGTCAGGTGGCGTCACCAATGCCGCCGGCGGCGTGATCTACGGCTACCAGAACGGCATCGTCGGCGCGGGCAGCCTGGGCACGGTCAACATCTACAACAGCGGCACGATCATCGGCTCGATGGCCAACGGCATTTATCTCGAGCACGGCGGCAACATCACCAACGCGGCCAGCGCCACCATCATCGGCAGCGTCGGCATCGACAATGCCGGTAGTTATGGCCTCAGCGTCGTCAACGCCGGGTCGATCATCGGCACCAGCGGTTACGGCATCACCTCGGACGCCGGCGCCACGGTGTTGAACCAAGGCGGCGCCGCGATCTATGGCAACTTTGTCGGGCTGAACGTCGACTACGGGGTCGCCAGCGTCACCAATCTGCAGAACGGCACGATCACCGGCCATGTCGCCGGCGCCGGCGTTTTCGGCACGCTTCATTCGGTTTATAACGCAGGCACCATTTTGGGTCTGGCGGGCAACGGCCTGGATATGTCCGGCGGCGCTCTCACCAACACCGCCACCGGTTTGATCAGCGGCTATGACAACGGCGTGGCGGCAGGCGGGCCCGTGCAGGCGACCATACTCAATGCCGGTTCCATCATGGGCGGCATGGCGGGCGCCGGCATCTCGATGACCGGCGGCGGCACGGTCACCAACGAAGCTGGCGGTATGATTAACGGCGATGCCGGCATCGCCACAAATGGCAGCTACGGCGTCAGCATCGACAATAGCGGCACGATTTCCGGCAATACCGGCATTTACCTCGGCTCCGGCGGCAACATCACCAACCGCGGCAGCGGCGTCATCACTGGTGACCTCAATGGCGTCTATGTCACGCATGTCGGCGCAACGGTGACGAATTACGGTCTGATCGACGCGTCCAATCCGAATGCCGGCACCGCCGTGCAGATGACCGCCGGCGGCTCGCTGATCAACCAGGCGGGCGGCGTCGTGACCGCGACCTATTACGGCGCGCTGATTTCCGGCGCCGCCGGCACGATCACCAACGCGGGGTATATTTTCGGCGGGGGCAGGGATGGCGTCAAACTGACCGCCGGCGGCAGCGTGACCAATAGCGGCACCATCTTCAGTAATGGCGCGGCCGTGAACGGCGATGCCGCCCTCTATGTCAACAACCTGGCCGGCGGCATCATCGCGGGGCAGTTTCACGCGGTCGCGGCCTATGGTTCGCTGAACAGCACCGTGGTGAATGCCGGCGAAATGACGTCCGGCGACGGCTATGCCGTCGACATGTTCGGGACCGGCAGCGTGACCAACGCCGCCACCGGCTTCATCGCCGGCCCGGAGGGCGTGTATATCCGCGGTCAAGGTTCGGTGCAGAATGCCGGCCTCATTCTCGGCGGGGACGAAGACGGCGTTTATCTGAACAATGGCGGCGCGGTCACCAACACGGGATCGATCCTGGCCGAATATGCCGGTGTCGGCATTTATGGCGGCAGCGCGTCGCTCAGCGGCACGGTGGTCAATAGCGGCAGCATCGGCGGCAATTATACCGGCGTGGCCGCCTATAATGCCGCGTCTGTACAGAACTCCGGCACCATCACCGGCGGCAACAGGTTCGGCGTCTATTTCTACAACGGCGGCACGGTCACGAATACCGGCACGATCGCCGGCGGCGTCGCGGGCATCAGGATGTACGCCGATGCCAATACGCCGACCAGCGACGTTGTGGTCAACGGCGGCAGCATCTATGGCGGCGCCAACGGCGTGTACATGTATGACGCCGGCTCGGTGCAAAACGCCGGCCTGATTTCCGGCGCGGACGGCAGTGGCGTGTACTTCCGCAACGGCGGCAGCGTCACCAATACCGGCACAATCATCGGCGGCAGCTATGGCGTTGATCTGGCGTCCAACAACGGCGCGCCGGTCAGCAGCAGCGTGATCAATAGCGGCACGATCACCGGCGGTAATTTCGGCGTGTACGGCCAGGGCGCCGGCCTGTCCGTGCAGAACGCTGGCAGTATTGACGGCGGCGATGTCGGCGTGGGGTTCAGCGGCGGCCTCGCGACCTTGACCAATAGCGGCACGATCACCGGCGACAGCGAGGGCGTGAGCTTCGGGTCGGGCGGAACGGTCGTTAATTCCGGCATGATCGCGGGCTTTGAGGGCGTGGACATCACCGGCAGCGGCGGCGCCGTGATCAATAACGAGCTGGGCGGCACCATCGCCGGCCAGCTCACGGGCGTGCGAATCTACTCGAGCAACTACGCAGACGTCACTAATGCCGGGCTGATCAGCGGCGACAGCGCGAGCGTCGGCTATGGCGTGATCATCGATGATGGCGGCGCGGTCAGCAACGCCAGCACCGGCACGATCGCCGGCACCAGCACCGGCGTGTTCATCTACGGTCCCGGCAGCGTGCAGAATGCCGGGCTGATCTCCGGCGGCGATTATTCGGGCGTGTTCCTGTTCAATGGCGGCACGCTCAACAATTCCGGCTCGATTGATAGCAGTGGAGCCGGCGTTCTGCTTGGCTTCTATGCGGCCGACCCAGGCGCGCTCGTCAGTAGCACCCTGCTCAACAGCGGCGCGATCACCGGCGGCAGTTTCGGGGTCAGCGGCTACGCCCCAAGCCTTTATGTGCAGAATGCCGGGCTGATCAGCGGCGCGACCGGCGTGCAGATCGAGGGCGGGCCCGCCAGCATCGTCAACAGCGGCACCGTCACCGGCACTTATGGCAACGCCATCGAACTCGGCGAAGGCGGCAGCCTGAACAACTCCGGCACGATTATCGGCGCGACCGATGGGTTCGTCGCGGACGCGGCGGCGGGCGTCACCAATAGCGGCGTGATCGACGGCACTGGCACCGCCGGCATCGGCGTATTGCTCTCGGCCGGCGGCCCGGTCGCGAACCTCGCCGGGGGCACCATCACCGGCGCGGCCGGCGGCGTCGTCGGCTATCAATACGTCACCAACCTGACCAATGACGGCAGCATCGGTGCGGCCGGCGGCGACGCCGTCCATCTGACCGCGGGCGGTAATGTCAGCAACGGCAGCGCCGGCGTGATCACCTCGAACGCGACCGGTGTGCAGCTGGCGCTGGCCGGCTCCGTCAGCAATGCGGGCGTGATCTCGGGCGGCACGTACGGCGTCAACCTCGCCGGCGGCGGCACGCTCACCAACAGCGCAACCGGCCAAATTACCGGCGGCACGGATGGCGTAAACGCGCCGGTCGGCGCGATGGTGACCAATGCCGGGATGATCACCGGCACCGCCAATGACGGCGTGTCGCTGACCGGCGGCTTGCTGGACAACCAGGCGGGCGGCGTCATCCATGGCGGCGCCAACGGCATCTATGCCGGCGCCGGCGCGGTCGTCGGCAATGCCGGCACCATTTCCGATGACGGCACCGCCGGCGCGACACTGGGCGATGACGTGGCGCTAAACAATCTCGGCGGCGGCCTGATCGCGGGCGTCACCGGCATCGCCTTTACCGGCACCGGCGCCAGCGTGATCGACTCCGGCACGATCGCCAGCACCATCGGCGCCGACGCCGTCAGCTTCGACGCGGCCGGTACCAACAGCCTGACCCTGTCCACTGGCGCGGTGATCGACGGCAACATCGACGGCGGCGGCTCGAACAGCACGATCGAGCTGACCGGCCAGGGCGTGATCAACAACACGATCGCCGATTTCGGCGCCGGCAGTTCGCTCACCGTCGCACCCGGCGCGTTCTGGACGGCGACCGGCAACTGGACGGTGGCGACGGTGTATAACGACGGCACGTTCGAGGCCGGCACGCTGAACCCGGACCCGCCGCTCTACCTCACCGGTAACTTCGTGCAGGGCTCGATAGGCACGCTGCAAGTGGTGGTGACGCCGACGATGAGCACGCAGTTTGTCGTCAGCGGCACCGCGAAAGTGGCGGGCACGCTGAGCTACATCTTCACGCCCGGCACCTACATGCCGCACAGCTACAGCTTCCTCACCGCGAAAGGCGGCGTGAGCGGCACGTTCGCCACCGTCGACTATACCGGCGACGTGCCGCCGGTCTTCGCGGTCGCCCACACCACGACCCTCGGCGCCGCGGCCGACGACCTTGTGCTCACCCGCGGCGCCGGCGTGCCAGGCGGCCCGATGCTGGTCCGTCCGGCGGATGACAGCATCTTCTCAGGCCAAGCCGAGGTGATGGCGGAACAGGCGCAGCAGGCCAATGACGGGCTGCTGGGCCACGCTACCGACGCCGCCAACGGCAGCACCGCCGCGGCCGACGCGGCCTGCGCGGCGGCGGCTAGCGTGCCGCAATCCGGCCAGAGCACGGCCAGCATGTCGGGCCGAATCGCCGACGCCATGGCCAGCGCGTTCTGCGGCGCCGGCGGCTGGGTGGAAGCGACCGGCACGGAGATGCATGTCGACTCCAGCAACGGCGCCCCCGACTACCACGCCAGTAGCGGCGGCTTCCTCGCCGGTATCGACAAGTCCGTGGATCCGTCCGGGGGGCGGCTCGGCTTCGCGATCGGGTATGACGAAACCAACCTCAGCGACGGCGCCGGCGGTTCCGGCAAAATCGGCACCACGCGGGTCGGGTTGTATGGCGCGCAGCCGCTGGGCCGGTTCACCCTGGCGGCGGACTTCATGTACGGCCATGCCGACGACAAGACCGACCGCGCCACCGGCATCGGCCCGGCGCAAGCGAAACATGGCAGCGACATCGTCTCCGGCGCGGTGCAGGTCAGCACCGGCATGGTGTATGACGGTTTCGCGCTGATGCCGGCAGCGGGCCTACGGATCGCCCATGTCTCCTCGGCGAACTTCAGCGAAAACGGCGGAGGCTACGTGCCGCTATTCGCGGTCTCCGGCGCCACGCCGGATACCACGAGCGTGCAGCCTTACGTGAAGCTCGACCTCAGCCGCAGCTTCGTCACCCCGTCCTATGTGGTGATCACGCCGCAGGCCAGCATCGGCTACGACTTTGAAGCGGGCGACCGCGGCCGCGCGGCAACCGAAACCGCGAGCGACGGCACGGTGTTCTCCACCACCTATAACAGGCTGGACACCGGCGCCGCGAACGTCTCCGCCGGGCTATCGGTGGGCAAAGGCAACTGGTCCCTGTTCGCCCGCTACAGCGCCGTGCTCTCCGGCAACTGGACCGCGCAGACGGCGGAGGGCGGGGTGCAGGTGAAGTTCTAGTCGCCCGTAGGATGGGTGAGCAAAGCGCGACCCATCATCGCGATCATGGCCCATGATGGGCTTCGCTACGCTCTGCCTATCCTACGAGGTGAGGGTGTGCCCGAAGGCATGGCCCAAATACAAAACCAGGAACCCGAGCAGGCAAACCAGATGGACCCAGCGGTTCCACCAGAAGGCCAGCATCACCGAGATCGGCACGATCAGATACGCGGGCGAGAGGTAAACGAATTTTGCACCCTCGACCGTCATTTCGATCCAGATCGCGACACCCGTCGCGGCGATCCAGTGCGCCGCGAAAAGCAACCAGAAGCGGCGGTGCACGCTCTCGTAATGAGCCCGCAGATTGACGCCGGTATCGTCGATCTGGTCCGGCAGCACCGTCGCCGCCAGTAGAAACAGCAGCACCGCGCCCGCGAGCACGCCGATATACATGCCGAAGGTGACTCCGGAGGCGGCCCGCTCCGCGCCGAACCAGCTCCACCACTGCGTCACGATTTTCAGAAACACGACCGTCGCGGCCAGTGGTGTCAGCCAGTCCCAAGTTACTGTCCTGGCTGCCTGTAGCAAGCGGTTCAGGCTGATCGTCAGGTCGCCGATCGCGAGTGCCAGAATCACCGATGCGAACATCAGCAGATATTCGAAAGGGTCCACGCGCGTTTCCTTTAGGTCTTGTGCAGCTAGGCGAGACGGCGCGACGCGGCAATAGCGGGCAATTTACAGCGGGATTTTTCCCAGGCCGCCGGGGCGGTCGTAAATGTAAGTTGGCAGCGCGGTGCCGCTGATGGCGCCGCGCAGGGCGTCCAGGATGGCCCGGCCGCGGCCGGGCGGCACGTGGAAGCGGGCGGTACCGGGCGCGGCGTCCAGCTGGTGCAGGTAGTACGGTTTCACGCGCATCCGCAGCATGGCGCGGAACAGCTCCGCCAGCGCAGCCTCGCTGTCATTCACGCCGGCGAGCAGCACGGTCTGGCCAAGGATGGGGATGCCGCGGCGTTGCAGCTTCGTCAGCGCCGCGCCCACCGCCGCCGTGAGTTCGCGTGCGTGGTTGGCGTGCAGCACGACGAACAGCGGCGCCGCGATGTCCAGCGCGTCCGCCAGCGCATCGGTGATCAGCGCCGGGTCGGCGACCGGGGCGCGGGTGTGGATGCGCAGCACCTCCACATGCGGAATTGCCGCCAGCCGCGCCAGGATGTCAGCCAAGCGGCGGGGCGAGAGGATCAGCGGGTCGCCGCCGGTGAGGATCACCTCGCGGATGCCCGGCTGCGCGGCGAGGTAAGCATAAGCGGCGTCCAGCTCCGCGTCGCTCAGCACGCCGCCGCCGGGCCCCACTTGCTCCCGCCGGAAGCAGAAGCGGCAATAGACCGGGCAGGCCAGCAACGGTTTCAGCAGCGCGCGGTCCGGGTAACGATGCACGATCCCCGGCACCGGCGAGAGCGCCTCGTCGGCCACCGGATCGGCTAGCTCCTGCGGCGCAGTAATCATCTCTTCGGAGGAGGGGATGAACTGCCGGCCGATCGGGTCGTCCGGCTGTTCGATCAGGACCTGCAAGGCCGGCGGCAATGCGATCGCGTAGCGGAGGGCGACCTCCGCCAAGGCCTGGCGTTCCGCTTCCGGCGCCAGGCCGGCGGTGATCAGGCGATCGACGTCGCGGATCGTGCGGGGTTTGGGCGCGTGGTGACCGTCGGGCATAAGGCGGCTGTAGAACCGGAGCCTAAATGTCTCAACCGCCTGCTTCGCCGCCCTGGAAAACGCTGCCCGACCGGCTGCCTTATCTGCGCCGCCGCGCGCAGCTGGCCGCCGCGACGCGGGCGTTTTTCACCGCGCGCGGCTACCTGGAAGTAGAGACGCCCTACGCCGTGGCGGCGCCGGGCGAGGAGGTGCATCTGCAGGCGTTCCGAGTCACGCCAGGCGCCAAGTGGCTGCACACCAGCCCCGAGTTTGCCATGAAAAAGCTGCTAGCCGGCGGCAGCGGGCCGATCTTTCAACTGGCGCGGGTCTGGCGGGACGAGCCGGCGAGCGACACCCACGCGCCGGAGTTCACCATGCTGGAGTGGTACCGGCCCGGCGGCACGATGGCCTTGTTGATCGAGGAGGTGACGGCCTATCTACGTGCCGTGCTGCCGCCGGTGGTGCGCTGGCGGGGCACGACCAACGACCTTGCTGACTTTGAGCAGCTGACCGTCGCCGAAGCCTTCGAGCGTTACGCCGGCGCGGACGTGCTGGCCACGGCCGGCGACGCGGCGGCGCTGGCGGCGGCGGCGGGCGCGGCATTGCGGCCCGGCGAAGACTGGGAGGACCTGTTCTTCCGGCTGCTGCTGGAGCGCGTCGAGCCGCATCTCGGCCGCGACCGCCCCAGCTTTCTCACCCATTGGCCGGCGGCGCAGGCGGCGCTGGCGCGGCGCGACCCGGCCGACCGCCAAGTCGCCGAACGGTTCGAGCTTTATTGCTGCGGCCTGGAACTGGCCAACGCTTTCGTGGAACTGACCGACGCCGCCGAGCAGCGCGCCCGCTTCACAACGGACCGCGCCCGCCGCCATGCGATGCACGGCGCTGACTGGCCGCTGGACGAAGAGTTTTTGGCGGCGGTGGCGGCGCTGCCGCCTTGCGCCGGCATCGCGCTCGGTTTCGACCGGCTGGCGATGCTGGCCACCGGCGCGCCGCGCATAACCGACGTGTTTTGGCTCTGAGCCTCATGAAATCAACCTGCAACATGCTTATACCATGCTTAGACTTCCATTCTCGTTGAGGTTACATCATGCGACGGATCGCTCTCCTCCTCCTGCTGCCGCTGGCCGCTTGCGCCACCGGGCCCAGCCTGCAAAGCCGCATGGCCGCCTATACCGGCGCCAGCGCGGAAACACTGGTGCATAGTCTCGGCGTGCCGGACAAACAGGTCACGCTGAAGGGCGTGCAGTATTTCGCCTATAGCGAGCACCACACGGAAATCACGCCCGGCGCCAGCTATGGCTTCGCGCCGTTCTACGGCTACCCGTTTTACGGCAGCCAATTCTATGGCGCTGGCTACGGCGGTGCGTTTTTCGGCGGCAGCCCGCCCGAGGTGGATGAGTATTCCTGCGAAACCACGTTCATGCTGCGCGACGACAAAGTATTCAGCTATTCGCTGCGCGGCAACGATTGCAGTTGAGCGGCAGCTTTTAAACAGGGCTGAAACTTTTATAACGGTTGCGTGATAACGCGGGGTCTCACCGCCTCGTGAGATGGAGTGGTCTCGTAATCGGCGCGCTCCGCCCCTTTTCATCCTCCATGCGCAGAGCTTCATGTTTCACAACTGCGTGAGGAGAATCCGATGAATCTTAAATCAACCTTGCTGGCGACAACGTTCGTTCTGGGCGGCGCGGGCTTTGCTTTCGCGCAGATGACGATGAGCTCCGACCCGATGGTCGGCGGCGCCGCCATGTATCCGTCGAAAAACATCGTGCAGAACGCGGTCAACTCCAAAGATCATACGACCCTGGTGGCGGCGGTGAAGGCGGCTGGCCTGGTGCCGACACTCGAAGGCGCCGGCCCGTTCACCGTGTTCGCACCCACCAACGAAGCCTTCAGCGCCCTGCCGCCGGGCACCGTCACCACGCTGCTGAAGCCGGAAAACAAAGCCAAGCTAACAATGATCCTTGAGTACCACGTCGTCTCCGGCAAATACGAAGCCGCCGATCTAGAGAAACTGATCCAGAACGGCAACGGCACCGCCAAGTTGCCCAGCGTCGCCGGCCCCGACCTCACCTTCAAAATGGATGGCACCAATATCGACGTCACCGACGCCAAAGGCCGCTCCGCCGAGATCACCACCGCCGACGTCAATCAGTCCAATGGCGTGATCCACGTGATCAACAAAGTGCTGCTGCCGTAGGCAAGATAAGAAAGCAGCGCTTTTTGTAAAAAGCTCGCAAAAACTTTTGCGATGCTGGCCGTGGGTGTTGGCGCCGCCACGGGCACCGGCCCAGGTTGATAAAGTTTTTTTGCTACTTTTTGTTCACAAAAAGTAGTGCTTCCTTCATCGCATTCAGCATCGTTTTCACTCCTGCCGCCGCGCCTTCCGGGTGGTTCCAGACGGCGCCGATGACCGCGAGGAAGTCGGCGCCGGCCTGCACCAGCGGCGCGCAGTTGGCGGCGGTGATGCCGCCGATGGCGGTGCAGGGGATTTCCATAAGTTCCGCCCACCAGCGCAAGGTTTCGATCTCCGCCATTGCCGGCGGTTTTTTACTGGTGGTCGGGTAAAAGGCGCCGAAGGCGACGTAGTCCGCGCCGTCTTCAGCTGCCTGCATCGCGAGGTGGCGGGAGTTGTGGCAGGTCACGCCGAGGGTCAGATCGCCCAGGATCTTCCGCGCTTGCGCCGCCTTCATGTCTGCCTGGCCGACATGCGCGCCGTCGCAGCCTTGTTGCGCGGCAAGCTCAGGGCGGTCGTTCAGCAAAAAGGCCACGCCGCGGGACTGGGCGATCGGGCGCAACCGATCGATCGCGCGCCGTAGCTCGTCCTCCGCAATATCCTTCAGACGCAGTTGCACGGCTGCGACGTCACCGGCATCCAGCGCCGCCGCCATTTTGTCCGCAAAATCCGCCGGCAGCACCGGCGGGGTGATCAGGTACAGCCGGCAGTCGGTCGGCGTGGCGATCAGGCCTTGCCGAGATAGATGTCGATGATCTTGCTCAGCATCTCGATCGCTTCGGCCTTCGGCCGCTGAAAGGTGTTGCGGCCGATGATCGAGCCATTGGCGCCGCCATCGCGCAGGCCGCGCACTTCTTCGTACAGCCCCTCCAGCCCCTTCGACTCGCCGCCGGAAAACACCACGATACGCCGGCCGCCGAAACAGGCCTGCACCACATGCTCGACGCGCTTCGCCAGCGTCGAACCGTCGACATTGTCATAGGATTTTTTCGCCGCTTCCAGCGAGACCACGGCGCTAGGCGGCTTCACCTTGATGATGTGCGCGCCAAGCAGTGCGGCCATATGCGCTGCATAAGCGCAGATGTCGAACGCCGTCTCCGCCGCCTTGTCCAGGTTGGGCCCGCGCGGATAGGACCAGACCACCACAGCCAGGCCGGCGTCCTTCGCTTCCTCCGCCAATTCACGGATTTCTTCCATCAGCTCGAAAGCGTATTCGCTGCCGGGATAGATGGTGAAGCCGATCGCGGTGCAGCCGAGGCGTAGCGCGTCGTTTACCGAGCCGGTGACCGCCTGGTCCTTTTCATTCGCCAGGCTGTTGGAGGAGTTGCACTTCAGGATCGTCGGGATCTGCCCGGCAAATGTCGCGGCGCCGGCCTCGATCATGCCAAGCGGGGCGGCGTAGGCGGAAAGCCCCGCCTCGATCGCCAGCTCGAAATGGTAATGCGGATCGTAAGCGGCGGGATTGGGCGAGAAGGAGCGCGCCGGGCCATGCTCGAAACCCTGATCGACAGGCAGGATCACCAGCTTGCCGGTGCCGCCCAGCCGGCCGGCCATCAGCAGGCGGGCAAGGTTGGTTTTGGTGCCGGGATTGTCGCTCTCGTAATGTGAGAGGATCGTCTTGACTTCCTGCGTGATCTTCATCTGCCTCATCCCGGAAACGTGGCGCCCCTTTAACCTAAGGTTCCGGCGCTGTCATCCGACAGCCGGGCGCCAAGCCATTCGGCCAGCCGCCGCGCCGCGCCGCGCCGGCCGAGGTCCAACGCCGGCGGAGCGGCGCCGAGCACGCGTGCACCAAGAGTTTCCGCCAGGCCGGCGACAGACACGAAGACGGCGGGCTCGCAAGTGAGCACGACGCCCGGCAGCCCCAACCGCAACGCCTCCATTGCGCGGCCCGGCGCATCGCCGCAATCCAGCAGCGACGGGCCGGCGAACGGGCCGGCGGCGATCAGCGCCGCCCACCACAAGCAGCCGCCATAACTAGCCGCCCCAGGCGCCGAGAGCAGCGTGAACGGCTTGCCCACCGCCATCGCCGCGCGCAGCTCCGCCAGGCCGTGGACAATTATTGCCGGCGGATCGCGCATGTGCTTGACCTCGGCCACGCGGCGCGGCTTGAGTGGGTGCGAGGATTGCCGAACATGACCGAGTCCGAGACCGAAGACGAAATTCTTGCCCGCATCGAAACAGCCTTGCAGAAAATCGCTACGGTGGGGAAGCCAAGGCCCGCGCCGGAACAGAACGGCCTGAACCGAGAGCGCGCCGCCGCCGCCCTGGACGCTATTATCGACAGGTTGCACGAGGCTTTGGAGCCGCCAAGCCAGGACGCCGCACCCGGCCATCACACGGAGTAGAACAGCACATGGCGCAGGTCACCATACGCATTAACGGCTACGCTTACCTGGTCGGTTGCGAGGACGGGCAGGAGGCGCATCTGGAACAGATGGCCGCCGAAATCGAGCAGCGGATCACCAGCATCAAGGCGATCGGCGGCCAGTCCGGCGAGGCGCGGCTGCTGATGCTGGCCGCGCTGCTGCTGGCCGACGAGCTGTACGACACCCGCGCCGGCCAGTCCGCACCGTCGGCCGCCGAAGCGGCTCCGCCGAAACAAGACGCGGAAAAGCGCTCCAAACTGCGCCGGCTGGCGGCGCGCGCGGAAGAGATTGCGGCGGACCTCACGGACGCCTAGATTAGTCTCGGAGCTGCCCGGTTCGTCAGGCACACCATCCCCAGGGCCGTAAGCATCTCCCTCGGGAGCTGGCTCTGTCGGGGCCTTGGTCCCGGTATCTGGCGCCCACCTGCACAAGCAGGCCTTGGGAGGATGGAATACCAACGGCCAGTGGCGGCTCCACTTTTTGCCTTTTCTGGCGGCCGCTTTCCGCGCTGGCGGCGTCAGGCGCTTGCCGCGATGAACCACATCGCGGCTTCGCCCCTTCCTGGCCAGCACGAAAAATCGACTCGCCAGAAAAGGCAAAACCGTGCCTAATTACATGCCATAATTTACCGTGCCGGATCTATCGGTAAACACTGACATTCCGGCGCGGTTGGATCGGCTGCCTTGGAGCCGGTTTCATGTGCTGCTGATCGGCGCGCTGGGGATCACCTGGATCCTGGACGGATTGGAGGTAACGATCGTGGGCGCGATGGGCGGCGTGTTGCGCGATCCGCGCACGCTCGGCCTGTCTGCCGCCGAGATCGGCGGGCTCGGCTCCTGCTACGTTGCCGGCGCGGTTTGCGGCGCGCTGCTATTCGGCTGGCTGGCGGACCGTTTCGGCCGCCGCAAAATCTTTTACGCGACGCTGGGGCTTTATCTGCTTGGTGTCGGGCTGTCCGCCTGCGCCTGGAGTTTTGTCAGCTTCGCGCTGTTCCGCTGCCTCACCGGCGCGGGGATCGGCGGCGAATACGCCGCGATCAACTCCGCCATCGATGAGCTGATGCCGGCGCGGCTGCGTGGCCGGCTGGACCTCGCGATCAACGGCACCTATTGGCTGGGCGCCGCCGGCGGCGCCGCGGCCACGCTGCTGCTGCTCGACCCGCGCCTCTTTCCCATCGACATCGGCTGGCGGCTCGGCTTCGCCATCGGCGCGGTGTTCAGCGCCGGCATTTTGCTGCTCCGCCGCTTCGTGCCGGAAAGCCCGCGCTGGCTGATCACCCACGGCTACGAAGCGGAGGCCGAGGCGGCGATGGCGGAGATCGAGCGCCGGGTGATCGGCGGCCGCGACATCACGCTGCCGAAGCCGGACAAGACGCTGACCATCCAGCCGCGCCGCAGCTACGGCCTTGGCCTGGTGTTCAAAGTGATGGCCGGGCGGCTGAAAGCGCGGTCCTTTCTGGTAATCGTGCTGATGGCGGCGCAGGCGTTTTTATACAACGCGCTGTTCTTTACCTACGCGCTGGTGCTGACGCAGTTTTATCACGTGGCGCAGGGCAGGGCAGGGATTTTTCTGCTCCCGCTGGCGCTTGGGAACTTCGCCGGGCCGCTGTTGCTGGGGCGGCTGTTCGACACGATCGGCCGGCGCATCATGATCGCCGGCACTTACTGCATCGCCGGTATCCTGCTGGCGGTGACGGGTTATCTGTTCGCCACCGGCGCGCTCGACGCCACGACGCAGACTTGCGCCTGGGCGGTGATTTTCTTCTTCGCCTCGGCGGCGGCAAGCTCGGCCTATCTCACCGCCAGCGAAATTTTTCCGCTGGAGATGCGGGCGCTGGCGATCGCCTGCTTCTACGCCTTCGGCACGGCGCTGGGCGGCATCGCGGCGCCGCTGGTGTTCGGCGAATTGATCGGCACCGGCTCGCGCTGGTCGATCTTTTACGGCTATCTGGCGGCGGCGGCGCTGATGCTGTGCGCCTCCGGCGTCGCGGCGCGGCTGGGTGTGGACGCGGAGGGCAAGTCGCTGGAAGAGATTTCGGCGCCGCTTTCCGCGTTAGAAGCCGGCTAGCGCGCGGAACTCGTCTTCCGAAAGCGTCGCCAAGCCGAGTGCGGCGGCTTTCGCGGCCTTCGAGCCGGCATCTGCGCCGATCACCACGAAATCGGTTTTCTTTGAGACGGACTCGGTGACTTTCGCGCCCAGCGCCTCGGCGCGCGCTTTCGCTTCAGGCCGCGCCATGGTCAGCGTGCCGGTGAACACGATGATCTTGCCGGCGAGCGGCGAAGCGGAGGCGGCGGCGGTTGGCGCGTCAGTGACGGCGACGTAGCCGCGCAGCGCATCCAGCGTCTCAAGATTATGCGGCTCACTGAAAAACGCCGCAAGGTCGGTGGCGATGGCGGGGCCGATGCCGGAGATCGCGCCCAGCTCCACCCGCGCTTCGGAGGTTTCCTCGGTCGCCGCGATCATGTTGGCGCGCCAGTTGTCGTACGACCCGTAATGCCGCGCCAGCAGCTTCGCGTTATTTTCGCCGATCCGGCGGATGCCGAGTGCGTAGATGAAGCGGGGCAGGGAGATGCTGCGCCGCGCTTCAATGGCGGCGCTGAGATTGGCGGCGGAAAGTTTGCCCCAGCCTTCGCGCGCCGCGATTTCCGCCTCATGCGCCGGCAGTTTGAAAATGTCCGGAGGCGATTTCAGCAACCCCGCCTCGTGGAACTCGACGATGGTTTTGTCGCCACAACCCTCGATATCGAACGCGCCGCGGGCGCAGAAATGGATCAGCCGCTCCGTCACCTGCGCCGCGCAGATCAGGCCGCCGGTGCAGCGCCGCACCACCGTCTCCGCGTCCCGCACCGCCAGGCTGCCGCAGACCGGGCAATGATCCGGATACATATAAGGCACCGCGCCATCGCCGCGTTTCAGCACGCCAAGAATTTGCGGAATCACGTCGCCGGCGCGCTGCAGCTCCACCGTATCGCCGATGCGGATATCCTTGCGTGCGATCTCATCCTCATTGTGCAGCGTCGCGTGGCGCACCAGCACGCCGCCGACATTGACCGGCGCCAGATGGGCGCGCGGCGTCAGCGCGCCGGTGCGGCCGACCTGGATTTCGATGCTTTCCAACACGGTGGCGGCGCGTTCCGCGGGAAACTTCCAGGCAGTCGCCCAACGCGGCGCGCGGCCGGCGAATCCGAGCCGGCTCTGCAAGGCGAGGTCGTCGATTTTATACACCACGCCGTCGATATCGTAGGGGAGTTCCGCGCGGCCGAGGCCGATTTCATTCTGAAAATCTTCGGCCTCCGGCTCGGCGATGCGTTTGTTCAGGGGATTGACGGTAAAGTCCCATTTTTGCAGTTTTCGCAGGTAGTCCCAATGGGTTTTTGCGACCGGCGCCGAGGACTCGCCTTGCGCATACGCGAACAGCGAGAGCGGGCGGCGCGCGGTGATCGACACGTCGAGCTGCCGCAGCGAGCCGGCGGCGGCGTTGCGCGGATTGGCAAATTGCCGGCTCTGGCTCGCATTCAGCGCCAGGAAATCGGCTTTGGTCATATAGACCTCGCCACGTATCTCGATCCGCACCGGCGCGTCCTTCGGCAAAGTGCGTGGCACGGCGGCCATGGTCAGCACATTGGCCGTCACATCCTCGCCCTCCTCGCCATCGCCCCGCGTCGCGGCGCGGGTCAGTTTTCGATCTTCGTAAGTGAGCGAGATCGAGAGCCCATCGATCTTCGGTTCCGCAACGAAATGTAAAGGCTCAGGCCCGAGGCCAAGGAAGCGCCGGATGCGCGCGCAGAAGTCGCGGAACTCGTCGGCGTTGAAGGCGTTGTCGAGCGAAAGCATCGGCACCGCATGCCGGATCTTCTTGAACCCGGCGGCCGGCTTCGCGCCCACCTCCTCGAGCACCTCGGCGGCATCGCCATACTCCGGATGTGCTTCTAAAAGCGCGTCAGCCTCCCGCCGCAGCGCGTCATACGCCGCGTCCGTCATCACCGGCGCGTCCTCGGTATGATACGCGGTGTTGGCGGCGGCGATACGCTCTAACAGAGCGTTGAAATGCTGTTTCGGTTTCACGGCCGGGAAAAGTCGGGGATGCCGGCCTGCGCCGGCATGACGATAAGCGGGCGGCGCGTCATGACGCCTTCTGACGATTGACCACCGGCAGTTGACGGCCATCAAGCAATGCTTGCGCGGCTTGACGGGCGGCATCCGTGACGAATTCGCCCGCCAGCATGCGCGCGATCTCTTCCAGGCGCTCTTCGTTTTCTAGCACGTCCACCACCGTCACCGCGCGGTCCTTGCCGACTTTTTTCGCCACCCGCAGCTGCGTCGCCCCGCGCGCCGCGACTTGCGGCGAGTGTGTCACCACCAGAACCTGCACGCCTTCCGCCACCGTTGCTAATCGTTCGCCCACCGCCGCGGCGGTGGCGCCGCCGATGCCGGAATCGACTTCGTCAAAAATCAGCGTCTCGACCGCGCTGCCACCGGTCAGCACCACCTTCAACGCCAGCATCAGCCGCGAGAGTTCGCCGCCGGAGGCGATTTTCTCCAGCGCGCCCGGTGTCTCGCCCGGATTGGTCGCGATCAGAAACCGAATTGCGTCGGCGCCGCGCGGGCCCCAACTCGGCTCCGGCAGCATGGCGCGGTCCACCACGAACTTCGCCCGCTCCAGTTTCAGCGGCGGCAACTCTTTCGCCAGCGCCTTCATCAGCTTTGCGGCGGCGGTCTCGCGCCCGGCGGAAAGCGACGCGGCGGCGGCGATGTAGGCGGCGCGGCGCGCCACCGTCTCCTTTTGCAGGACCGCGATATCGGCGACGCCGCTGTCCAGCGCCTCCAGCCGCGCCCGCATCCGCGCCAGCAGATCGGGCAGATCGGCCACCGGCACGGCGTGTTTGCGCGCGGCGGCGCGTAAGGCGAACAGGCGCTCCTCGGCGGTCTCCAGCGCGCGCGGGTCGTCTTCGCCGGCCTGCGCCAGGCGGTTCAGCAAGGTCTCGGCCTCGGCCAGCGCCTCCTCGGCGCGTTCGATCGCGGCCAGAGCCTCCGCCGCCGGATGTTCGCCGCCCGCCGGGGTCGCCAGCTTGCCCAGCGCCCGCGCCGCCCCGCGCAGATGCGCCGCCGGCCCGAGCGCGCGGCGGTCGCGCGGCGTGAGTTCCGCCAACGCCGCCGCAATCGCCTCCGCCCGACGCTCGCCGGATTGCAAGCGTAGCCGTTCCGCCGCCAGCTGCTCCTCCTCGCCCGGCGCCGGCGCCAGCGTGTTCAGCTCGTCCACCGCGTGGCGCAGGAAGTCCTCGTCCCGCGCCGCTTCGGCGATCCGCTGCTCAGCCGCCGCCAGCCGCGAGGCCGCATCCCGCCAGGCTGCGAAGGCAGCGGCGGTGGCCGTCCGCAGCGCCGCCGGCACGCCGAACGCATCAAGCAGCGCCAGATGATTGGCCGGGTCGGCCAGGCCCACCTGCTCATGCTGCCCTTGCACTTCGATCAGCAGCGCGCCCAGACGCTTCAACAGCGCGATGCCGACCGGCTGGTCATTCACCAGCGCGCGCGAGCGGCCGTCCCGCCCTAGTATCCTGCGCAGCAAAATCTCGCCGCCGCCGTCGTCCAGCCCGGCCTCGTTCAGTAAAGCGGTGGCGGGATGGCCGCCGGCGACGGTAAAACCGGCGGAGACCACCGCCTGCGCGGCGCCGGCGCGGATCAGCCCGGTATCGGCCCGCTCCCCCAGCGCCAGGCCCAGGCTGTCCAGCAGGATGGATTTGCCGGCGCCGGTCTCGCCGGTCAGCGTCGTCAGCCCCGCGCCGAAATGCAGGTCCAGCCTCTCGATCAGCACCACGTCGCGGATCGAAAGCGCGTTCAGCATGAGGCCTGGCTAGAAGATCCCGAGAAAGCCGCCGGAGCGCTTTGGCGCCGGCGTCTCGGCATCCGCCACAAGATTATGGTCGCGCAACTTCGCGTAGGCCGCCTGATACCAGGTGCTGCCCGGATAATTATATGCCAGCACGGAGGCGGTGCGTTGCGCCGCGTCGGTCAGGCCCAGGTCCAGATAGCACTCCGTCAGCCGCTCCATCGCCTCGGGCGCATAAGTTGTGGTCTGGTAGCTGGTGATCACGTCCTGGAAGCGGCCAACCGCGGCGGCATACAGGTGCTGTTTCTCATAAAACCGGCCAATCGTCATGTCGTGGCCGGCCAGCCGGTTTTGCGCCAACCGCAGCTTGATCCGCGCGTCGCGGGCGTACGCGCTGTCCGGAAAGCGCGTCGTCACGTCGGTCAGCGTCTGGATCGCCTCATAGGTCGAGGTCTGGTCGCGCTGCACGTCGTCGATCTGCTCGTAATAACAGAGCGCCTTCAGGTAATAGGCGTAGGCGATGTCCTGGTTGTCCGGATGCAGCGCGATGAAGCGGTTCAGCGCGTCGATCGCCTCATCATAGTTCTGCTGCTTGTACTGCGCGTAGCCGTGCATCAGCTGCGCGTGCGTCGCCCAGGTCGAGTACGGATAATTTTCCTCGACATCGTCAAAGGCTTCCACCGAGCGGTCGTAATTGCCCTTCTGCATCTCGGCGACGCCATCGGCGTAAAGCTGGTCGGCCGGCGGCAGGACGCCGGTGCTGCTGGCGAACGGATCCGCCTTCGTTTCGCTATTGGTGAACAGGGAGCAGCCCGACAGTCCCAGAGCCAAAGCCAGGAACGGGGCCAGAAACCGGGGCCGCATGGCGGCGGAGGAGAAATCTGTCATCTTGAGCGGCTTATACCATCAACCGGCCGAACGCGAAGCGCCCCATGGCCATTCAATTACGCTGCTTGACTTATGAAAGCGGACGATTAAGAGACGGCCATTCACTTAATCGGGCCCGTTGCTGGCACAGCACCGGGGCTTAGCCGTTGCCTTTACCGGCCGCGCAAGACTTGGGAACGCGCCGCGTTCTTATTAGGACAGAACCCTCTTGGCTTCCATCGCAACCGCCGTTCGCCCGCACAACACCCCCGCCTATACCGGCTCCGATGACTTCGCCGCTCTGCTCGACTCCTCTCTCGGCGGCAATGCCGGGTTCGAAGGCTCCGTCGTCACCGGCCGCGTGCTCCGCATCGACGATGATTTCGTGATCGTCGATGTTGGCCTGAAAAGCGAAGGCCGCGTGCCGCTGCGTGAATTTGCCGCGGCCGGCGCCAGCCCCGAAGTCAAGCCCGGCGACGAGTTCGAGCTGTATATCGAGCGCTACGAAGACAAGGACGGCAGCATGGTGCTGTCGCGCGAAAAAGCCCGCCGGGAAGAAAGCTGGACCCAGCTGGAAAAAGCCTTCGAGGCGCAGACCAGGGTCAACGGCATTATCCAGAGCCGCGTGAAAGGCGGCTTTACCGTCGATCTCGGCGGCGCCACCGCCTTCCTGCCGGGCAGCCAGGTGGACATCCGCCCGGTGCGCGATGTGGGGCCGCTGATGGGCATGTCCCAGCCGTTCCAGATTTTGAAAATGGACCGCGCCCGCGGCAACATCGTGGTCTCGCGCCGCGCGGTGCTGGAAGAAACCCGCGCCGAGCAGCGCAGCGAGCTGATCCTGGGCCTTAAGGAAGGCCAGATCCTCGACGGCGTGGTGAAGAACATTACCGATTACGGCGCCTTCGTCGACTTGGGCGGCGTTGACGGCCTGCTGCACGTCACCGACATCGCCTGGAAGCGCATCAACCACCCAGCTGAGGCGCTGACCATAGGCCAGCCGGTGAAAGTGCAGGTGATCCGCTTTAACGCCGATACCCAGCGCATTTCGCTCGGCATGAAGCAGTTGGAAGCCGACCCGTGGGAAGGTGTGGACGCGAAATACCCGCCCGGCGTGAAGACCAGCGGCCGCGTCACCAACATTACGGATTACGGCGCTTTCGTGGAGCTGGAAGCCGGCGTCGAAGGCCTGGTCCACGTCTCCGAAATGTCTTGGACCAAGAAGAACGTGCATCCGGGCAAGATCGTCTCCACCAGCCAGGAGGTGGACGTGGTGGTGCTGGACGTGGACGCATCCAAGCGCCGCATTTCGCTCGGGCTGAAGCAGGTCACGCGCAATCCGTGGGAAGAGTTCCAGGACGAGCACCCGATCGGCTCCGTGGTCGACGGCGAGATCCGCAACATCACCGAATTCGGCCTGTTCATCGGCGTCGGCGCCGAGATCGACGGCATGATCCACATGTCCGATCTGTCCTGGGACGACAGCGGCGAGGTGGCGATCACCAAATACGAAAAAGGCCAGATGGTGAAGGCCAAAGTGCTGGATGTGGACGTCGAGAAGGAGCGCATCAGCCTGGGCGTGAAGCAGCTGGAGACGGACCCCGCGGCCGGCGTGCTGGACAAGATCCACAAGGGCCAGATCGTCACCTGCACGGTCACCGCGGTGCAGGCCAATGGCGTGGAGGTGAAGGTGGACGAGGTGCTGACCGGCTTCATCCGCCGCGCCGAGCTGGCCCGCGACAAAGCCGACCAGCGCAGCGAACGTTTTGCCGTCGGGGATAAGATCGACGCGAAAATCACCTCAGTGGACCGCGCCGCCCGCAAGCTGCAGCTCACCATCAAGGGCAAGGAAATCGACGAAGACAAGACCGCGGTGGCCGAATTCGGCTCCTCGGACTCCGGTGCGTCGCTGGGCGATATTCTGGGCGCGGCAATCCGGCGGCGGAACCAGCAGACGGACGACTAAGCGGCCGGCTAAAAACCGTTTTAACACAATCGGTTATTGACCGCGAAGCGCTCTCCTGGCATCGTCGTGGCGCTGGGAGAGCAAAATGACCCGTTCGGAGCTGATCGCGGGACTGGCGGAGGATAACCTGCATCTAACGACCGCGGATATTGAGCGGATCGTCGCGGCCTTGTTCGATGAAATGACTCGCGCGCTAGCCCGCGGCGAGCGGGTGGAGCTGCGCGGCTTCGGCGCGTTCACCGTCAAGCACCGCAACGCCCGCGCCGGCCGCAACCCGCGCACCGGCGAGACGGTGGACGTAGCGCAGAAATCCGTGCCGTTCTTCAAGGCCGGCAAGGAGTTGCGCGAGCGGATCAACAAGGCCATTCCAGCCTCGGGTGCGAAAAAGCATGGCGGAGCAAAAGCCTGAAAATCATCAACACGATCCTCGGCTTCATCATTCTGTTGGTGCTGGCGGTGTTCCTGCTGTCGAACCGCGATGCGGTGTCGCTCGGCTTCTGGCCGTTCGGCTTCGTGCTGGCGCTGCCGCTGGGGGCCGTGGTGCTGGTGCTGTTCGTGCTGGGCTTCCTGGTGGGGCTGCTGTTCCACCTGCCGGCGCGGCTGGCGGCGACGCGGCGGGCGAAGCGGGCGGAACGCCGGGTGGCGGAGCTGGAGGCGCGGCCTGTCGCGCCACCCCCTACGACCTTTGCAGCGACGCCGGCTTTGCCGCCGGTCATCTGAGCCGAGCGCCGTGCCGCAGAAGCTGATCGCGGCGATCGACACAGCCGATCCGGCGCGGGCGGCGGCGCTGGTGGCGGCGGTGGCGGCGCATTGCGGCATGGTGAAGCTGGGGCTGGAGTTCTTCCTCGCCAACGGCGCGGCGGGGCTGGTGGCGGCCCGGGACGTGCCGGTGTTTCTGGACCTGAAATTGCACGACATCCCGAACACAGTGGCCGGCGCGGTGCGGGCGCTGCTGCCGTTGCAGGCGGCGATGCTGACCGTGCACGCCGCCGGCGGGGCGGCGATGGTGGCGGCGGCGGTCGCGGCTGCGGCCGGCGTGGCGCGGCCGCCAAAAATCCTGGCCGTGACTGTGCTCACCAGCCTGGACGCGGCGGCGCTGAGCGCTACCGGCGTCGCCGGCGGGCCGACGCAGCAAGTGCTGCGGCTGGCGCGGCTGGCTTTGGACGCCGGCGCGGACGGGTTGGTCTGCTCGGCGCATGAAATCTCCCGGTTGCGCGATGCCTTCGGCGCCGGCCCTATCCTGGTCGTCCCCGGCATCCGCCCCGACGGCGCGGCGGCGGGCGACCAGGCACGGGTGATGACGCCCGCGGAGGCAATGGCTGCGGGGGCGGATTACATCGTGGTGGGCCGGCCGATCAGCGGCGCCGCGAACCCAGGCGCGGCGGCGGCGGCGATCGCGGCTTCGATCCTGTGACACTGGTAAAATTATGCGGCATTAACAGTGGCTTGGTGTTCGATGCTGCCGTGGAGGCTGAGGCGGATTATCTGGGCCTCCAGTTCTTTCCGCCTTCGCCCCGTTATGTGACGCCGGGGCGGGCGGCGGGATTGTCAGCCCGGCACACTGGCGGCCCGAAGCGGGTGGGGTTGTTCGTCGCGCCGTCGGATGACGAGGTGCGGACGGCGCTGGCGGCGGTTCGGTTGGACGTCTTGCAGGTATATGCCGATGCGGCGCGGTGCCGGGCGCTGCGCGGGGCGTTCGGCGTGCGGGTGTGGCGGGCGGTGGGTGTGGCAGCGGCGGCGGACCTGCCGACGGAGGATGAAGGGCTGGATGGCTTCGTGATCGAGCCGAAGCCGCCGGCGGGGGCGAGCCGGCCCGGCGGCAACGCGGTGGCGATGGACTGGTCGATGCTGACCGGCTGGCGGGCGCCGGGGTTCTGGTTGCTGGCCGGCGGGTTGAACGCGGGAAATGTGCAAGAGGCGATCCGGGTGTCCGGCGCGCCGGGGGTGGATGTATCTTCGGGCGTGGAAACCGCGCCAGGGGTGAAGTCTGTAGAGCTGATTTCGGAGTTCGTTTTGATAGCAAGAGGGGGGGGTTGATATCAAAATTATATTTCGTTCGCGGGTACCGTGGCGAAATTTATTTTGTGTGCACGATAAAGTCGTGGACGCTGGCCTCCGCCTGCATCACGGCGGGTTAGTCCGCGTAACGGGTGACCGTCGGCTGGATGAACACGGCGAGGCGGGTCATGCCTTCGGCATCCGGGTGGATCGCGGGGTCGGGCGGGGTCAGGCGCGGGTCGACGAACAGCGCCGGGTCGGTCTGGCCGCCGCGGCGCAACACCGCGCCGGCGTCGAGGAAGGTGACGTTCGTGTCGTTGGCGTAATGGCGTGCCAGGGCGGCGTTGATGATCAGGGTTTGCTGGTCGATCCAGGCGGAGCGGATGGAGGGCAGGATGCCGAGCAGCAGGATATGGGCGCCGGGCAGGCGGGCGCGCGTATCGGCCACCACGGCCTCGACGCCCGGCACGGTGAGCGGCGCTGCCCAGTGCACGCGGCCGATATTGTTGGCGCCGATCAGGATGATGGCGAGGCGCGGATGCAGCCCCGCGACCTGCCCGTGATCCAGCCGCCAGATCAGGCTGGCGGTGGTATCGCCGATGCAGCCCAGCGCCAGCGCGTGATACGGCGCGCCATAGTAGTGTTGCCAGACCGGCAAAACATCGTCGTAGCCATGCCCGCCATGGCGCTGCCAGTACTGGGTAATGGAGTCGCCGAGCCAGATCACTTGCGCTTGCGGATCGGCCTTCACTTCCGCCAGCATGGCGGCGAAATGCGCGCGCCACCATGGCAGGTTCATGCGGCTGAGCGGCGTGATCGCGGGGTTGGCTCCGGCAAGCGTGGGCAGCAGGCAGAGCAAGGCAAGCAAGCACTGCTTTTTTGTAAAAAGGCAGCAAAAAACTTTTGTTAGTCTGGGCCACGGGCGACGGCGCGGCAAACGCCCAAGACCCGGAGTCGCAAAAGTTTTTGCGCCGCTTTTTACAAAAAGCGGCTGCTTGCTTTCTTGCCGCATCAGAGGCCGAGCGTCAGGAGGATGAAACCGCCGGCGCCGGCGATCGCGCAGTACCACGCGAACGGCACCAGCGCCCAGGCATCATGGTCGCGGAAGTAGCGCATCAGAAACGCCGTGCTGGCCAGCGCCACGACGCCGGCGACAATCGCGGCAAGCAGCGAGACGCCGAACAGCGCGTGCAGCTGATGCGCGCGCAGCAGTTTCGGCACCTCCGCGGCGCCGGCTGCGAGGATGATCGGCGTGCCCATCAGAAACGAAAACCGCGCCGCTTCCTCATGCGGCACGCCCCGGCGCAGCGCGCCCACGATGGCGGCGCCGGAGCGGGAAATGCCAGGCAGGAAGGCCAGACATTGAAACAGCCCCACCAGAAAGGCGTCGCCATAGCTCAGCGTGTCGGCGCGTTTCACGCCGCGCGCGCGCATGCGCTCGCCGATCGCCAGCAAGGCGGCGTTGGCGATCAGGAACAGGCAGGCGATCAGCGGGCTCGCGAACAGATGCCGCACCGGCGTTTCCACCAGCTTGCCGATGATGATGGCGGGCAGGGTGGCGATGATCAGGCGGAGCAGCAGCTTGCGGTCCAGCACGGCCTGCGGCCTGGCCCCGCCGAACAGGCCGGCCAGCATGGCCAGCCAGTCGGCATAGAAATACGCCAGCAGGCCAAGCGCGGTGCCGAGATGCAGCATCACCAGAAACGGCAGGAATCCGGGCGACGCCTGGTCGATATCCCAGTGCAGCAGCGCCGGCACGATGACGGCGTGGCCGAGGCTGCTGACCGGAAACAGCTCCGTCGCGCCCTGCAGGACCGCGAACAAAAGCGCATGCAACAAATCCATGGCGACTCCGGTGACTTTGGCTTGCTGCATTGCAGAAATCCGGGACACCGTTAAGCCGGGCCGGTGGATAATTTGCTAAGCGGTGAAGCGCGCGAGGCGGAGCCGGCGGCGGCGCTGGTGCTGCTGCTGGCGGCGGCCTGCGGCATGGTGGTGGCGAACATCTATTACGCGCAGCCGCTGCTCGGCCTGATCGGGCCGGCGGTGGGGCTGAGCGCGCGGGCCGACAGCGTGATCATGACGGTCACGCAGCTGGGCTACGCCGCCGGCCTGCTGCTGCTGGTGCCGCTGGGCGATCTGCTGGAGAACCGCCGGCTGGTGGTGGTGACGATCGCGCTGTCGATCCCGGCGCTGCTGGCGGCCGCACTTGCCGATTCCGGGGCGGTGTTTCTGCTGGCCGCCGCGGCGACCGGCGTCACGGCGGTGGCGGTGCAGATGCTGGTGCCGCTGGCAGCACATCTGGCGCCGGATGCAACGCGCGGCCGGGTCGTCGGCAACGTGATGAGCGGCCTGCTGCTCGGCATCATGCTGGCGCGGCCGCTGGCGAGCATCGTGACGGACTTGTTCGGCTGGCGGGCGGTGTTCTTCGGCGCGGCGGCGGCGATGGCGGTGCTGGCTGCCGGCTTGCGCCTGGCGCTGCCGGCGCGCCGGCCCGAAGGGAGGCCGCGCCTGGGCCACTACCTGCCGCTGCTCGGCTCGATGCTGGCGCTGCCGTTCAACACGAAGCTGCTGCGCTACCGCATGGCGTATCAGGCGGCGGCGTTCTCCGCTTTCATCACCTTCTGGAACGCCGCGCCGATGCTGCTGGCGCACGAGTTTCACTGCAGCCAGCGCGGCATCGCGCTGTTCGCGCTGGTCGGCGCGGCGGGGGCGCTGGCGGCGCCGGTGGCGGGGCGGCTGGCGGATCGGGACCTTGGCCGGCCCGGCACCGTGGTGGCGCTGCTGACGATCGCGCTGGCCTTCGCCCTCGCTTTCGGAGCCGCGGCGCTGCATTCGGTGGTGGTGCTGGCGGCCGCGGCGGTGGCGCTGGATACCGGCGTGCAGTCCAACCTGGTGTTCAGCCAGCGGGCACTTTACGGGCTGGCGCCGGAGATGCGCTCGCGGCTGAACGGCGTGTTCATGGCGAGTTTTTTCTCTGCCGCCGCGCTGGCTTCGGCGGTGACCAGCCTGATCTACGCGTCCGCCGGAATTGGCGGCATCTGCGTGTTCGGCGCGGCGTTGCCGGCGCTGGCGTTGCTAGTCTTCTGGCGGCGCGACCACGGCTGACTTGGCGCTCGGCTTCGCCGCTTTGACCGGTTTGCCGAGGTCGGCGATGCGCCAGCAGTACAAAGCGGCGGTGGAGCGGTAGGGCACATAGGCTTGCGCGTGCAGCGCCAGCGCTTTCGGTTTCGGCTGGGCCGCCAGGCCATGCGCGATGCGGTAGCCTTCGCGCACGGCGAAATCGTCGACCGGGAAGACGTCCGGGCGGCGGAGCGTGAAGATCAGCAGCATCTCGACGGTCCAGCGGCCGACGCCGCGCACGGCGGTCAACCGTTCGATCAGTTCGGGATCGCTCAAGCGATGCGCGGCGGCGCGGCTGGGGATTACGCCGGCGGCGGCGTTCGCGGCGATGTCGCGCAGCGCCGCGGCCTTGTTGGCGGAGAAGCCGCAGGCCCGCAGTTGCGCATCGGTGAGCGCCAGCAGCGCCGCCGGGGCGGGCAGCGCCGGGTTCCCGTGCTCGCCGGCGATGAGGGCTTGCAGCCGGCCCAGCATGGCGCGGGCGGCGTTGCCGTGCAGCTGCTGATGCGCGACGGCCGAGAGCAGCGCCTCGTACGGCTGGTCATGATCGCGGGGGCGGGGTTCCAGCGGGCCGATGCGGGCGATCCAGGCGCCGAGCGCCGGGTCCGCTTCCGTCAGATGCCGCGCCGCCCTGGCCGTCACTTGGCGTTGAGGCGGAGGCGCAGCGTGAGCCAGGCTCGCAATGCCGCGAAGCGCCGGGCGAGGCCGGAGCGGCTGCCGGAGACGACCCGGCGGAGCAGGCGGCGGGCCGGTTCCAGCCGCTCCGCCACCCAGTCGCGCAAGCGCATCACCTTGCCGTGGGTCCAGGCGAACCAGCGGATGGAGAGTAGAGCGGGCGCGCAGGCCTGATAGATCCAAACAGTGAGTAAGGTCGCCCCGCCCTTGATCAGCCCGCCGACCAGCAGGGCGAGAAACCATTTGCGGCGGACCAGCAGGTAGGTCGCCCAGAAGCCGCCGAAATGGCTGAATACTTCCGGGATGAGGAACAGCGGCAGGATGGCGGCGGGCGGCAGGCGGGCGAGCCGGTCCTGCATCGCGTTGACCGCGCGCAGGCGCGCGGTTTCGCGCAACAGCCGTTTGGCGCCGGCCCAGAACACGTTCTCGATCAGGATGTAGAGGAAGGCCGGCGGCAGCAGCAGCGCGTTCGACAGCCAACGCCGCCAGCGGCGCCGGCGGCGTTGCGGAACGTTCTGGCTGGCCGGCGGAGTCATCCCGGCGGTCTACACCGCCCGCCGGGATGAGGGAACTTCAGCTGCCAGCTCTGGGCGGTTCAGCCGCCGGGACGCTTCAGCTCCTCCGGACGCGCCGGGGCTTCCGGGCGCTGTTCCTGCGGGGCGGGGGCAGGGTGGAATTGCTGCTGCGGCATCTGGATATGCGTCGGCTGCTGCATCTGCGCGTGCGGCGTCTCCACCGGGCGATAAGCCGGCTGCGGGTGATAGGCCGGCTCCGCCTGGGGATGGTAGGCAGGCTCCGCCTGTGGACGATTGGCAGGCTCCGCCTGCGGGCGATTGGCAGGCTCCGCCTGCGGGCGGTAGGCGGGCTGGGCTTGCGGGCGATAGGCGGGTTGGGTCTGCGGGTGGTAAGCGGGCTGCGCCTGCGGATGATAGGCTTGCGCCGGCGCCGGATGATAAGCCTCCGCCGGGTGGCTGGCGGTTTCCGGCCGCTGCTGCGCCGGCAGAGCTTCCGGGCGCTGGCCGGCGCCGGGCGGCGCCGGCGGCCGTTGGAAACCGCCTGCTTCGCCGGGGGCCGCGCCCGCCGCGCGGGGCGCGTTCTCCGTGCGAAGCGCGTTGGCCGTTCCCGCGCCGTTGAACACGCGCGGCATTGCCTCTCCGGGATGCGCCGCTGCGGCGGAGCCGGGCGGCGGCGGCGGCGCGCGGAAGCCGGGATTGGCGCCGAAGCTGGGGCGCTGGGCGGCAGGCTCGCCCGGCGCGGGATGGGCGCCGCCGTGGTTGAACGCGTCCAGCGCGCCGGCGGCCCCCACCGCGCCGGCGGCGCCGACCGCGCCGACCACGCCGGGATGGGCCTGAGCGAAACCGGCCGGGCCGGCGTAAGCCTGGCCGGGGCGCAGGGCCGGCGCGGGCTCATGCGAGAGCACGGCCGGCGGCAGCGTGCGGCGCTGCGCGAAGGCGCTGAGCCGCGGCGCCGTCGCCTCGCGCGGGCGGTAGTTCGGCGCGGGCAGCGCAAAGTTGGAACGCCCGCCGGGGCCGGCCGCGATCGGCTGCGCTTTCGCGAGCATGTCCGCCGGCACCGGCCGGGCATAGCGGCCCACCGCCTCGCCCTGGCTCAGCGCGCTGGATGGAACGTAGGTGGCGGCGCGGCGGTTGGCGAAGTTGCCGTAATTGTTGACCGTCGTATTGTTGATGATCGTGGTGTTGTGCACGTTCACGTAGTTGATGCGGTTGATATAGCTCTGCGGCGCGTAATAGGACGGGTAGTAGGGCTCGTTCGGCGCCAGCGGCACCCAGCCGATATTGCCCGAGGACAGCGCGCCGATGGTCAGGCCGATGCCGATGCCGGCGCCGATGCCGCCGAAGAAACTGACCACCGCCGGCGCGTAAACCGGTGCGTAGCCGCCGCCATAGCCGCCGCCGCCGTAGCCGTAGCCGCTCGGCCCGTAATAGGAGGCCGGCACCCAGCCCCAGCGGTCGCCGTCATCGATCCAGCGGCCGTAATGGAACGGCGCGAAGCCCCAGGGTTCGTTGTCCACCCAGGTGTAGCCCCAGGGCGCGACATAGGCCCAATGGCCCTCCCGGTACGGCGCCCAGCCGGAGCCGACGGACGGATACCAGACCGCGCCGTAGGTGGAACTTTGGCTCCAGCTGCCGTAGCTGGCGAGCGCGGTCACGCCGGTCATCTGCTGCACGACGGGCGGGCAGTAGGCGGGCGGGGCGGCGGCGGCGGTGTTCTGCGACATCATGCTGGTGATGAAGGCGTCCTGCTGCGCGGTGCCGAGCTGCGCGACCGTCTGGTCGGTGCCGCTGAGCACGCCGGACTGGCCGGCGGCGACCTGCAGCGTCGCACCTGGGTCGGTGACGGTGGCGGCGCCGTCCAGCACGGTGATCACGGTCGGCGTGCTCTGGTCGCCGACCACGATGTCGTAATTGCCGTTCTGGCCGATGGTGACGGTGCCGCGCGGGGTGGTGATGGTGAAGTTCTGGCCGGGCTGCAGATAGCTGACGGCGAGGAACATCTCGCCCTGGCTCTCGGTCGCGGCCAGCGAGTTCTGGTCCAGGCTGGTGACCTGCAGCTCGGTGTTCGCGGCCAGGGTCAGGCGGCTGGAGTCGACCGCCAGCGTGGCCTGGCCGCCGGGCTGGGTGAAGATCGAGTCGCTGGTGGAGATCGGATAGTTCAGCGTGGCCGCGACCCATTGGCCGTTGGAGCCGGCGCCGTTGAAGGAGACATCGCCGGAGACGTTGGACAGCTCGCCGACGCGGGTGGGCGGCGCCGCCGCCGGCGTGGCGTCCTGGGCGGCGGCCGGGCCGGGCAGCAGCGGCGCGGCGAGGCAGAGCGCGGTGGTGACGGACAGTAGATGCCGGAACCGGGGATTAAGCGAAAACATTGAACTGCTCCTGTGCTGCCGTGTTGTTGTCCGACAGATAGGTGCGGCTTTGTGTCTCGCCAGGGCTCTTGCGATGGCGAAACTAAGGCGCTTTGTGCCGGGCTGTTACAAAGGCAGAGACACAAAGTTTTACATTCCCGCCGCCTTGCCGCCGCAAAGCCGACGCAAATATGCGGCACGTTGAAGATCGGTCGGCGCCGGTTGCGGACGCCGCGGAGAGTTTTGGTGGAATGTGATGAAGTTGAAATTCAGGAAGCGTTTCTGGTCCGTGCTGAGCGGCCTGTTGCTGGCGACCGCGTTGGGCGGCTGCGTGGTGTATCCCAGCGGCTATGCCTATAACGGCTATGGTTATGCGCCCGTGTACGCGCCGGTCTATGTGGCGCCGCCGGTTTTTGGCGGCGTGTTTATCGGCGGCGGCTACGGCTATGGCGGCGGGCGGCGTTGGCGCTAACGCGCGCCCACCGCGTCGAACAGGGCGTCGATGTCGCGTTGTTCGGTGCGGTGGTTGACGACGGCGACGCGGATGGCGCGGCGGCCGGCGATGGTGGTGGTGCTGGGGGCGAAGGCGCCGGTTTCCTGTAGGTCGGCCACCAGCGCTTCGGTGGCGGCGTTAGCCATGCCGCGCACCGCGAAGCACACGATGTTGAGCGCGACGGGTGCGAGAAGTTCCAGGCGGTTGCTGGCGCGGATGCGTTGCGCGAGATGCTGGGCGAGTGCGCAGCTGTTGTCGACGATCGCGCCGAGGCGGTCCGCGCCGTAGGCCGAGACGGTCATCCAGATTTTCAGGGCGCGGAAGCCTCGACTGAGGTCGGGGCCGAGGTCGCAGGGCCAGGGCGCGTTGGCGGCCAAGCCGCGCGGGGCGGCGGCGAGGTAGTTGGTGCTTTGCGCGAAGGTGGCGAGGTGGAGTGCGGGATCGCGGATCAGGACGCAGCCGGCGTCGTAAGTCACCTGCGCCCATTTGTGGAAGTCGAAGGCGACGGAGTCGGCGGTTTCGATGCCGGCGGCGAGCGGGGCGTGGCGGGGCGACAGTTTGACCATGGCGCCGAAGGCGGCGTCGACATGAAACCAGCAGGATTCTTGGGTGGCGATCTGGCGCAAGGCCGCGAGGTCGTCGAAGGCGCCGGTATCGACGCTGCCGGCGGTGCCGATGATGAGGAAGGGGCGGCGGCCTTCGTTTCGGTCTTGCGCGATGGCGGCGTCCAGCGCGGCGAGGTCGATGCGGTGGTGTTCGTCGATGGGGATCAGGCGGAGGGCGTCGCTGCCGAGGCCGGCCATGTCCAACGCGCCGGGGATGCAACGATGCGCGCCGGCCGCGGCGTAGGCGGTGAGCGGAACGCCGGCCAGGCCGGTTTGACGCACGGTCGTGCCGAGGGTTTTCGTGCGGGCGCAGTGCACCGCGATGAAATTTGCCATCGAGGAGCCGGTGAGCAGGACGCCGCTGGTGGCGGCGGGCAGCCCAAGCATTTCCGCGGCCCAGGCGATGACCTGGCGCTCCATTTCGGTCCCGACATGGTCGCGCCCGCCGCAATTGGCGTTCATGGCGCCGGCGAGGAAGTCGGCCAGCATCGAGACGGCATTGCCGCCGCCATGCACCCAGCCGAAGAAGCGCGGATGGGTGTTGCCGGTGACATAGGGCTGCACGTCGGCGCGGAAGGTTTCGTACAGGGCGGTTGGGTTTGTGCCAGCGTGGGGCAGGGGTGTTTTGAAGGCGGCGCGGGTGTGTTCCGACATTGGTTGCCACACCGGAATGTCGCGCAAGGCGGCGAGGTGGTCGAACATGTCGTCCATCATGCGGTGGCCGAGGGCGCGCAGGTCCGACCAGTCGGCGGGGTCGAGCGAGGCAGAGTGGTCGTGCATCTAAATCCCTCGAAGATCCAGGGCTTTTAGATCGGTTATGCGGTAATTGCGAGCGGTCTTGAACTTGCGAGGATGTGCGGCGGCTAGACCTGGTTCAGGCCGCCATCGACGCACAGCTCGATGCCTGCGATGAAGCTGCTTTCCTCCGAAGCGAGAAACACAGCGGCCGCCGCGACTTCCTCCGGCCTGCCCACGCGGCCAAGCGGAATCATGCCAACGACCTTTTCAAGAAACTCTTTCGGCGCGGCCGCCATCATCGCCGTTTCGATCGGCCCCGGGCTGAGCGCGTTCACCCTTATGCCTCGGCTTGCCAGTTCGCTGGTCCAGGTCCGGGCGAAGGACCGCACCGCCGCTTTGCTGGCGTTGTAGGTGGTCAGGTCCGGCGTGCCGAGGGCGCTGGCGATCGACGCGATCAACACAATCGCGCCGCCGGCGGTCATCAGCGGCAGCGCTTTCTGCACAGTGAACAGCGTGCCCCGCGCATTGAGGTCAAACGTCTTGTCGAACTGCTTTTCGGTGATTTTGTCGAGCGCTACCGGTTCGGCAACGCCGGAATTCGCGACGAGAACATCCAGCCTGCCCTTGCTGGCTTGCACTTTTTGATAAAGCCGGTCGAGGTCTTGCGCGCTTGTCGCGTCGCCCGGCACCCCCTCGACACCGCCACCGGCGCCGATGGCCGCGACCGCCTTATCGAGTTCCTCCTGCCGGCGTCCGGTGATGAAGACGTACGCGCCCTCCGCGACGAAGCGCCGGGCGATGGCAAAGCCGATGCCGCTGCCGCCGCCGGTGACGACCGCGATTTTGCCGTTAAGTCCTGACATTGAGATACCCTCTGATTGCTTGCCGCTCAGATATGGGGATCTTCAGGATCGGCCGCGCATGTGGGGTTGAACGAGCACCCGGCGTCGATCCGCTGGGCTTGTTTCGTCCTCGAACATCGGCTCCCTTTGATGTCGCAAGTCGTGGATGCCGGCCTGCGCCGGCATGACACACAGGGCGGGCACACGCCGGAGGGTGGCGTGCGTTTTTCGGCTTGGTTCTGGATTGCCGCGCTTCGCTCGCAATGACGGCTTTTTGAAGGCCGGTTATTTCATGGCGAAAACGGCGTAGTTGCCGTCATGCCATTTGTAGATGGCGTAGGCGGCGTTGACGACGTCGCCTTTGCTGTCGAACTTGATCGGGCCGAGCACGGAGGGCCAGGGGCCGCCGGCTTTCAGTTCTTTCGCAACCAGGCTGGGCTTGGTGCTGTGGGCTTTTTTCGCGGCTTCGGCCCAGACCTGGATGGTGGCGTAGGAGTACAGCACGTAGCCGGTCGGGTCCTCGTTCTTGGCCGTTAGTTCTTTCACGGCGCTGGCGGCGGCGGAGCCTTTTTCGGCCGGCGGCGGGAAGGTCATCAGCATGCCTTCGGCGGCGGGGCCGGCGACCTGCCATAGCGCGGAGGTGACGGCGGCGTCCTCGGAGAACCATTGCGGCGTGAAGCCTTGCGTCGCGCCTTCGCGGATCATCAGGCCGGAATCGGCGTAGTAGCCGCCGACATAGACCAGCTGGATGCCGGCCTGTTTGAGCCGGCTGATCAGCGCGGAATAATCCTTGTCGCCGGCGGTGTAGGAGGTGTCGTACGAATCGGGGATGCCGAGTTTTTTCAGGTTCATGCGGACCTGGTCGGCGATGCCCTTGCCGTAGGTCGAGTTGTCGTCCAGCACCGCGATCTTCATGCCCTTGAAATGGTGCGCGATGTATTCGGCGGCGACTTTGCCCTGCTGGTCGTCGCGTCCGCAGGTGCGGAAGGTGAAGGCGGAGCCGTCATCGGTGTATTGCGGGTTGGTCGAGGCGGGGGAGATTTCCAGCACGCCGTTATCGGCATAGACCTTGCTCGCCGGGATCGAGGAGGCGGAGCAGAAATGCCCGTCCACCAGCACCACGCCGTCGGCGACCAGCTGGTTCGCCGCGGTCACCGCCTGTTTCGGATCGCAGGCGTCGTCCACCACGGTTTCGGAGATTTGCTTGCCGAGGACGCCGCCCTTGGCGTTGATGTCGGCTACGGCGAGATCGGCGCCGGTTTTCAGCTGCGTGCCGAAGGCGGCGTTGGAGCCGGTGAGCGGGCCGGCGACGCCGATCTTCACTTGAGCGGCGGCGGGGCCGGCGAGCATGAGGCCGGTGGCGAGCGTGGCGGCGGTGGTGAGCAGGAAGTTGCGCAAAGCTTGTCTCCTTGTTTAAGAGCGTCTTGTCGGCGGATAGATGGCTGGACTATGAACCCAAAGTCATCAAGGCAGCAATGGCCCGGCGGAGCGCGCGCGCCAAGATTTTCGTTACGTTATGCAATATGGCGGCAAGGCCGCGCCAAGGTTCGGCCACATTGATGCGTTAGGTGCTGCCGCATCGTTCGATGAGGTCATGGAGCCAAAATGAAATCCGTTATTCGATCCGGTCTTGCCGCCTGTGCCGTATTGGTGGTGCTTTCCGGGTGTATCGTGCAGCCGGCGCCGACGCCGGTGGTGTACGCGCCGCGTCCCGCGCCGGTCTACGCGCCGCCGCCGGTCGTGGTGCGGCCGCCGCCGGTGGTCGTGGTCCAGCCGGCGCCGCCGCCGATCATCATCGAGCGGCCCGGGCCGCCGCCGGGGCCTTATTATGTGTTTCGCCGTGGCCACTGGGTCTGGAACGGCTATCGCTGGATCTGGGTGCCAGGGCATTACGTGGCGTATTAGGCATGGTGCGCGCTAATGCCCGCCTTCGAGATAGGCGGCGCGGATTTCCGGCCGGGCGAGCAGCTCGGCGCCGGTGCCGGCCATGGTGATGGCGCCGTTCACCAGCACGTAGCCGCGATGCGCGAGGCGCAGCGCCTGGTTGGCATTTTGTTCGACCAGCAGAACGGTCAGGCCGGTGTCGCGGTTCAGTTGCCGGATCGCGCCGAAGATCTGTTTGATCACCAGCGGCGCGAGGCCGAGCGAGGGTTCGTCCAGCAGCAGTAGTTTCGGTTTGGACATCAGCGCGCGGGCGATCGCCAGCATCTGCTGCTCGCCGCCGGAGAGCGTGCCGCCGCGTTGCGCGAAACGTTCTTTCAAGCGCGGGAACAAGTCGAACATCAGGCCGAGCTGCTTGTCGTAATCGGCGAACTTGATGACCTGCGATCCCATCAGCAGGTTTTCCTCGACGCTCATGCGCGCGAAGATGCGGCGGCCTTCGGGCGATTGCGCGATCTCGCGGCGCGCAATCTCGTAGGTCGGCAGATTGGTGATGTCCTCGCCGCGATAGGTGATGGTGCCGGCACGGGCGCGCGGGTTGCCGCAGATGGTCATCATCAACGTGGATTTGCCGGCGCCGTTGGAGCCGATCAGCGTGACGATCTCGCCTTCGTTTACGTCGAGCGACACGTCGCGCAGCGCCTGGATCGGGCCGTAGAAGGTGCTGATATTGGCGAGGCTCAAAACGACGCTCAAGCGGCGGTCGCCGGAGTCATGGTTTCGGCGATTGGCGCGTCCGGGTCGTCCTCGTCGCCTTCGCCGAGATAGGCGGCGATCACCGCGCTGTCGTTGCGGATTTCGAGCGGCGTGCCGTCGGCGATTTTCTTGCCGTGGTCGAGTACCACGATGTGGTCGGAGATTTTCATCACCACGCCCATGTCGTGCTCGATCAACAGGAGTGAGCATCCTTCCGCGCGGATTTTCAGGAGAAGATCGTTGAGCGCGCCGCCTTCGCGCGGGTTGAGGCCGGCGGCGGGTTCGTCCAGGCACAGCAGCACCGGGTCCGTGCACATGGCGCGGGCGATTTCCAGGCGGCGTTGCGCGCCGTAGGGCAGGGCGCCGGCGGGGTCGTCGGCGCGGTCGGTCAGGTTGGTGGCTTCCAGCCAGTGCCGGGCGCGGGCCATGGCGGCTTTCTCGGCGCTGCGGTAGCGGCCGAGGCCGAGGATGGCGAGCACGCCGAAGCCGGTCGCGGCCTGCAGCACGTTGTGCTGCGCGACCATTAGATTTTCCAGCACCGTCATGCCGCCGAACAGGCGGATGTTCTGGAAGGTGCGGGCGACGCGGCCTTTTTTGGCGATGGCGTGGCCGGGGAGTTTGTTGAGCAGCAGGCTGGCGTCCGGCGTATGCGCGATCGCGATGCTGCCGGTGCTCGGTTTGTAGAAGCCGGTGATGCAGTTGAACACGGTGGTTTTGCCGGCGCCGTTCGGGCCGATCACCGCAGTGATGTCGCCGCGCTTGGCGACGAAGCTGAGGTCGTTGACGGCGGTGAGGCCGCCGAAGCGCATGGTGAGGTCGGTGACGGTGAGGAGCGAGTCGTCAGGCGCGGGCATCGGCGACCAGTTCGGGCGGGATGGGTTTGTCCTTGCCCAGAATGACGGTGGGGCGGCGGGTGGAGATGAAGCCGCGCGGGCGGACCACCATGATGGTGACCAGCGCGATGCCGAAGATCAGCATGCGGTAGATCTGCAGATCCTGCAGCAGCGCCGGGATGCCGATCATCACCAGCGCCGCCAGCGCGACGCCGAGCTGGCTGCCGGCGCCGCCGAGCACGACGATGGCGAGCACGGTCGCGGATTCGATGAACGTGAAACTATCCGGGCTGATGAAGGCCTGGCGCGTAGCGAAAAAGCAACCGGCGAAACCGCCAAACATCGCGCCGGTGGCGAAGGCGGTGAGTTTTGTGTTGCGCACGTTGATGCCGAGCGAGCGGCAGGCGGTTTCATCCTCGCGCAGTGCCTCCCAGGCGCGGCCGAGCGGCTGGCGGCGCAGGCGGATGGTGACCCAGTTAGTGAGCAGAGCCAGACCGAGGATGATGTAATAGAGATAGGTGGTACGCTGCGACGGGTCCGGGTCGAGATGGAAGAAGTCAGAGAACGTGCCGGGGCCGCCCGCCATGCTGAAGGTCAGGCCGAACAGGGTGGGGTGCGGAATGTCGTAAATGCCGTTCGGGCCGCCGGTCAACGCCACCCAGTTGGTGATCACCAGGCGGATGATCTCGCCAAAGGCCAGCGTGACGATGGCGAGGTAGTCGCCGCGCAGGCGCAGCACCGGGAAGCCGAGGAAGATGCCCCAGGCGGCGGCGAGGATGCCGGAGAGCGGCAGGCATTCCCAAAAGGTGAGGCCGAAGTCGCGCGACAGAATCGCAAAGCTGTAGGCGCCCACGGCGTAGAACGCGACATAGCCGAGGTCGAGCAGGCCGGCGAGGCCGACCACGATGTTGAGGCCCCAGCCGAGCATCACATAGGTCATGATCAGCACGCCGAGATCGACGTAGAAATTGGCGATGCCGGGGATCAGCGGCATGGCGAAGGCGGCGACCAGCAGTACGGGCGCGATGAACTTGCCGGATTTGGCGAAGGCGGCCGCGACTTCGGCCTTCGGCGTGATGCGGTGACGGTGGTCGTGGTAGAGCAGGAGCAGAAAGCGGGCGGCGAAGGTGAGGGCGACGGCGATCGCGAGCAACGCCGGGCGGGCGGATAAAGTGAGGTTGCCCTGGTTGCTGTCGCCCAGCGCGAGACCGAGAAACGGGCCGAACAGCAACAGCGCCACGAACGCAACCGCCGCGGAATCCTTCAGATGGTCCGCGTATAGGCGGATCATACTTTCTCCACCTCGTTGCGGCCGAGCAGGCCGGTCGGCATGAACATCAGCACGATGGCGAGGATGGAATAAACCGCGACGTCTTTATACGCGACGGTGGCGTAGCCGGACCAGAACGCCTCGATCAGCCCGATCAGCAGCCCGCCCAGCACCGCGCCGGGCAGCGAGCCGATGCCGCCAAGGACGGCGGCGGTGAAAGCTTTGATGCCGGCATTGAAGCCGATGTAGAAATCGATCACGCCGTAATACAGCAGGAACATCACGCCCGCGACCGCGGCCAGCGCGGAGCCGATGACGAAGGTGAAGCTGATCGTGCGGTTGGTGTCGATGCCGAGCAGGGCGGCCATCTTCGGGTCCTGCTCGACCGCGCGCATCGCCCGACCCAAGGGCGTTTTGGTGACGATGTAGGTGAAGATAGCGAGCACCACGACGGTGACGACCACGATCGCCATCTGCATCCAAGAGAGCTGCACCTGGAAGCCATTCTGGTTCATCAGCGTGATGCCGCCCGGGATCAGCGACGGGATCGCGCGTTCCAGCGCCCCTTGGCTGGTCTGCACATAATTTTCCAGCAGGATCGACATGCCGATGGCCGAGATCAGGGGCGCCAGGCGGAAGGAGCCGCGCAGGGGGCGGTAGGCGACACGCTCGATGGAGAAACCGTACACGGCGCAGAGGGCGGCGGAGAGGAGAAGTGCGGCCAGGATGCCGAGCGGGACTGAGGTGATGCCAGCGAGCGCGGTCAGCACGATGATGCCAACGAAAGCGCCGATCATGAACACGTCGCCATGGGCGAAGTTGATCATGCCGATGATGCCGTAGACCATGGTGTACCCCACCGCGATCAGCCCGTAGATCATGCCGAGGGTGATGCCGTTGACCAGTTGCTGCAGGGCATACGCCATCCGAGGTCCTTCTTTGGGCTGTCTATGCGCGTAATGGATACGACCGTTGCGGTTTGGTCAATGCTGCATCCACGCCTTCCCACGGCGGTTCCCGCTTGCTAGACCGGGCGCGGATGGGTGCTTAGCTCAGTTGGTAGAGCAGCTGACTCTTAATCAGCTTGTCGTTGGTTCGATCCCAACAGCACCCACCATTTCCCCTTCGTTTCTTCGCTGGATGATCGGTTGTCGCCTGCCGAAACTTCCGGCGCGCGGCTTTGTGTAGCGCCTTGGCGGTGCAGGCGTGTTAGCGGACGGGATGAAGATTTTGCGCCTCCTGCCCGTGATCGTGTTCGCCTTGGCCGGTTGCGCTTCCACCCCTGTTTCCAAATTCGCCGGCGGCACGCCGTCGATGGCGCCGCCCGAGTGGATGGCGGGGACGGTGGAGGGGTATGGCGTGATCGTCGACCGGTTCGGCACCGTGAAGAGCCAGTTCCATGCGCATGAGGTGGGTGTTTGGGATGCGCCGGCGCGCACGCTGACGCTGACCGAAACGATTTTCTATCTACAGGGCGACCGGACGCCGCCGACGCATCGGGTGTGGCGGTTTGTGGAGCAGTCGCCGGGGCGATGGACGGGGACGGCAAACGACGTGATCGGCACGGCGGCGGCGGCGCAGGCTGGCAATGCCTGGCATCTGGAGTTCCGGCAAAAGCTGCCGGTGGGCGGCCATCAGATCGCGGTCTCCGTGGATGATTGGCGGTATCGTGAGGCGGGAAATGTGGCGGTCGATCGCTCGGTGATCACCAAGCTCGGGATCGAGCTGGCGACGGCGGAGATCGCGTTTGTAAAGGCGGAGTAAAGGAAGTCGTGGATGCCGGCCTGCGCCGGCATGACGGGTAATTAAGCGTCGGCGCGTAGGAAACAGCCTTTGGATCGCCGGCGCAGGAGACTCGTTGTCCAGCCCCGGGGTTGAAAGCGGGGGCTCGTGCCGCCACAAGCCGGGGATGGCTTCTCCACCGTTGTTGTTGTTGCAGGATATCCGGGTTTCGCTGGGCAGCGCGCCGCTGCTGGATGGGGCGGGGCTGAGCCTGTCCGCCGGCGAGCGGGTGTGCCTGGTGGGGCGCAACGGGTCGGGCAAGTCCACGCTGCTGAAGATCGCCTCGGGCGAGATCGCTTTCGATGGCGGCACGCGGTTTCTGCAGCCGGGCACGACGATGCGGTATCTGCCGCAGGAGCCGGATTTATCGGCCCATGCGAGCGTGGCGGATTATGTCGCGGCCGGGCTGGCGTCGGGGGATGACGATTACCGGGTGCGCTATCTGCTGGGCGAGCTGGGGTTGAGCGGCGCCGAGCTGCCGGCGAACTTGTCGGGCGGGGAGGCGCGGCGGGCGGCGCTGGCGCGCACGCTGGCGCCGCTGCCGGATATTCTGCTGCTCGACGAGCCGACCAACCATCTGGACCTGCCGGCGATCGAATGGCTGGAGGCGGAGTTGAAATCGCTGGCGGCCGGGATCGTGCTGATCAGCCACGACCGGCGGCTGCTGGAGCGGTTTGCGCGCAACGTGGTGTGGCTGGACCGCGGGCGGACGCGGCGGCTGGAAGCGGGGTTCGGGCAGTTCGAAACGTGGCGGGACGAGGTGCTGGAGCAGGAGGCCAGCGAGTTCCACAAGCTCGGCCGCCAGATCGCGCGCGAAGAGGATTGGATGCGCTACGGCGTGACGGCGCGGCGCAAGCGCAATGTGCGGCGGGTGGGGGAGCTGGCGGCGCTGCGGGCGGCGAAGCGCGAGCACGCCAAGCCGGAGGGGGCGGTGAAGCTGGGCGCGGCGGAGGCCGGGCTTTCCGGCAAGCTGGTGGTGGTGATGGAGGGGGTGGCGAAGGCGTATGACAAGCCGGTTGTGCGGGCGCTGGATTTGCGGGTGCTGCGCGGCGACCGGCTGGGGATTATCGGGCCGAATGGCGCGGGGAAAACCACGCTGTTGAAGCTGATGACCGGGGCGGAGACGCCGGATGCGGGACGGGTGAAGCTGGGGGCTTCGCTTTCCGTGGTGACGCTGGACCAGCAGCGGGCGGCGCTGAACCCGCTCGCGACGCTGGCGGATACGCTGACCGGGGGCAAAACCGACATGGTGGAGGTCGGCACGCAGAGCCGCCACGTGATCGGCTATATGAAGGATTTCCTGTTCAAGCCGGAGCAGGCGCGCACGCCGGTCGGCACGCTCTCGGGCGGCGAGCGCGGGCGGCTGCTGTTGGCTGTGGCGCTGGCGCGGCCGAGCAATGTGTTGATTCTGGATGAGCCGACCAACGATCTGGATTTGGAGACGTTGGATTTGTTGCAGGAGATGCTGGGCGAGTATCCGGGCACGATCCTGCTGGTCAGCCACGATCGGGATTTTCTGGACAGGGTGGCGAGTTCGACGCTGGCGGCGGAAGGCGAGGGGCGGTGGGTGGAGTATGCCGGCGGCTATTCCGACATGCTGGCGCAGCGTGGCGAGTTGCGCGCGGTGGCGGCGCCGAAGGCGAAAGCGGCGCGGCCTGTCGTTCGGGCGGCGGCGGTGGGGCTGTCGTTCAAGCAGCAGCACGAGCTGAAGACGCTGGGCACGGAGATGGACCGGCTGCGGGCGGAGGTGGCGAAGCAGGAGCGGCTGCTGGGCGCGCCGGGGCTGTACCAGAAGGACATCAAGCGGTTCAACGCAATTACCGAGGCGCTGGCGGCGGCGCAGCGGCAACTGGCGGCGGCGGAAGAGAGGTGGTTGGAGTTGGAGATGTTGAAGGAGGCGTTTTAAGCAAAGTCGTGGATGCCGGCCTTCGCCGGCATGACGATTTTGCGGTTGGTGGCGCGTAAAGATGGCTTGCCGCGCCGGCCGCGCCGCGCTCGCAATGACGGTTAAAGACAAGGCAAATTATTAGGGGTCTGGGGCCTTAGGCCCCAGCGGGTCGAGGGCAGAGCCCTCGCCTTGCCTTAACTTGTCTCCGGCAACAGTCCCATGGCTTGGCGTTCATACATGCGGCGGTAGGCGCCGTCGCGGCCGAGCAGCGCGTTGTGCGGGCCTTGCTCGATGATGCGGCCATTTTCGAACACCAGGATGCGGTCCAGTGCGCGGACGGTGGAGAGGCGGTGGGCGATCACGATCACGGTGCGGCCGACCATCAGCCGTTCCATCGCTTCCTGGATCAGGCTTTCGGATTCTGAATCCAGGCTGGCGGTGGCTTCGTCGAGGATCAGGACGGGCGCGTCGGCCAAGAAGGCGCGGGCGATGGCGACGCGCTGGCGTTCGCCGCCGGAGAGTTTGACCCCGCGCTCGCCGACCAGCGTGGCGTAGCCGCGCGGCAGGCGTGCGATGAAGTCATGCGCGTTGGCGAGCCAGGCGGCTTGCTCGATTTCCTGCGGCGTCGCGCCGGGACGGCCGTAGCCGATGTTTTCCGCGAGCGAGCGGTGGAACAGGATCGGCTCCTGCGCCACGCTGGCGATCTGCGCGCGCAGCGAGGTTTGCCGCACCAGCGCGATGTCCTGACCGTCGATGCGAATGCGGCCGGATGAGACCTCGTGCAGGCGCTGCACCAGCTTGATGAAGGTGGATTTGCCGGAGCCGGAGGGACCGACCAGGCCGATGCGCTCGCCGGCCGCGATGGTGAGCGACAGGTCCTCGAACAGCGGCGTGGCGTGGCGGCCGTAGCGGAAGCCGACATGGTCGAACGCGATCTCGCCGGCGCGGATGTTGATCGGCGGCGCGCCGGGCGCGTCCTCGATACCGAGACGCTGCGCGTGCAGGCCCACCAGCTCCTCCATTTCGTTCACCGCGCGTTGCAGGTTGGCGATGTGGTAGCCGATCTCCCGCAGATAGCCGAGCACGATGAAATAGGCGGTCAGCACGGTGGCGACATCGCCCGGCGTGGCGCGGCCGGTCCACCACAGATAGACCGCGAGGCTGGTGACGGCGGTGCGGAGCAACAGCAAAGCGAAGCCCTGGATGGTGCCGGAGAAGGTGCCGCGCACCCAGGTGCGGCGCGTGCGGCGGGACCATTTGCCCAGCACGCGGGAGAGCACGTCGTCCTCGCGCGCTTCGGCGCCGAAGGATTTGACCACGGCGTTGCAGGAGATGGCGTCGGCCAGCGCGCCGCCGACCCGCGTGTCCCAGCTGTTGGAGAGCTGCGCCGCCGGCGCGACCCAGCGCACCGAGAGGGTGACGGCGAGCGTGATGTACAGCGCCGAGCCGATGGCGAGCAGGCCGCCCATCACCGGCCAGCGCAGGCCGAGCACGATCGCGGAGCCGGTGAGCACCGAGAGCGCGGGCAGCAGCGCGATCAGCAGCGTATCGTTCAGCATGTCGATCGCCCACATGCCGCGGGTGACTTTGCGCTGCACGGAGCCGGCGAAAGTGTTGGCGTGCCAGTCCGAGGAGAAACGCTGCACGCGCCAGAACGCCTCGCGCGCGACGTCACCCATGTTGCGCAGCGTCAGCGCGACGATGCCGCGGAACACGGCGAAGCGGAGCGCGGTCTGGCTGAGGCCGAGGCAGGCCATGACCGCGAGTGCCACGATGGCGGCGTGCAGCGCCGCGGCGCGGTGCTGGCCGACATTGGAGACGGCGGTGACGAGGTTGCCGGCGTAGACCGGCAGGAACACGTCCGCCAGCGTCGCGGCGATCATCGCCGACGCGGTGCCGCCAACGATGAAGCGATGGCGCGCCCATTGGCGGAACAGAAAGGCGAGGGCTGCACCCATCGGGCGCGCGCTGCTACGGTTGAGTTTTGGCATTTGGAGGGTCCGGATCGTTGCGATCCGGCCTTTCGGGCTGTAGATTTTGAAGGGAGAGACGAAGCCGGAGGAGCTAGGCGGACATGCCTTTAATCATCCCGGCAAAGCGAAGGCGTCGATCAAGTGTATTCATCAAGCCCTCCTTCAAAATGCTGCGCGAGCCGCTTCGATAACAAAGGCGGCGTGACGTGTAAAGCGGGTTTACCGTTCCGCCGCCGCCATCGCGGCGGCTTTGACCAGGTCGAGGCGCGAGTAGACGCCGAAGGCGGCGCCGTTGTCGAGGAAGCCGCCGCCGGGGCCTTCGGTGATGGTGAGAATGTGGTCCGCGCGGGCGAGGGAGAGGCGGGGGAAGGCGGCTTTCAACAGATAGCCGGCTTGCGGCGCGAGTTTGGCGACGTCTTCGGGTTTGTTGGCCGTCGCCGGATAGACCACCGGCAGGCCATAGGTCTGTGTCGACTCGTAAAAGGCGCTGTCTGCCGCGGCGCTTTTGAAGCGGCTGTCGTCGTGCATCGCGCAGGCGGCGATCGTGCCGCCGCATTTTGCCGCCAGCGCGCGGCGCAGATCGGTTCGCGCGGCGGCGAGGGCGGCGATGAAGTCGGGGACCGGGGGCGCCTTGCCGAGCTTCTGGTTCAGATAGGCCGGATCTTCCGCCAGCAGATGCGCGACGTCGTAGTAGGCCAGCGCGCGGCCGGCGACCACGTCCATGGCGTAATGCGCGCCGAGCACGATGCGGTCGTTGCCGTATTCGGCGCCGCGGGTGATCATCTGCCGGTAGCGCTCCGGCACCATCACGGCCAGCAGCACGGAGTCGGTGTAGCCGTAAGTGGTGTGGCCGCTGGGCCAGGCGGGGCTGGCGGTGAGGTTCTGCACCGGGCCGGCGAGATAGGCGGTGTTGCCTTGGGCGACGCCGAAATAATCCGGCGCGGTGAAGTGCACGTAGGCGGGCTCGGCCTGGAAGGGGCGGCTGTCGCCGTCCGGGTCGGCGCCGGGGCTGCCGGCGGGGTGGTTGTAGGCCTTGCCGAACACGTCCGTGCTGCCGCCCTCGGCGGTGAGGATCGCCAAGGCGGCGGGGGAGGCGGCCACGGCCGGCGCTTTGCCGGATTTTTGCGTGCCGTCCGCGAAGAAGAATTTGCCGGAATTGGAGTCGGCGCCCGTGAGGGCGGCGGTATAGGCGAAGAGCGTGGCGGTGCGCGGCGAGATGTTGGTGAAGCTGGCGGTTTTGCCGTCGTCGGTGCTGGTGGTGGTGGCGAGCGCCTGGTAGGCGCCGCCGAGGCTGGTGCCGAGGCCGTCGGCGAGTTGTTGGGCGTTGCCGACGGTGATGAAAGCGTCGCGCAGGGCCTGTTGCTGCTGTTGCGGGAAGGGCAGGAGCAGCGGCTGGTTGGCGCTGCCGTTCTGGATCGCGGCGGTGGTGCTGAGGTTGGCGGCTAGGGCGGCTTTGCCGGCCGAGGTGTTGCCGAGCACGGCGAAGGGCGCCAGGCCGTGCAAGGCGGCGAGGTTGGGGGCGGTCTGGGCTTGCGCGGCGGCGCCGGAGACCGCCACCGCGACGGCGGCGGCCTGGAGTTTGTGGCGGATGGTCATTGTCGCGGCTCCCTGAAATGCCGGTGTTCTAACGAAGGCGCCGGCGGGCTGCATGTGAACAAATTGTTGCAGCGGCGGTTCGGGGAACGAGACGCGCCATCAAGGTAGATCGATGAGCGGATCGAAGGCTGGGACGCCGAGCGGAGCAAAATGGCAGAGGTTCCGGGTTAAGATCGTGAGGCTGTGTTGTTGCGCGGTGGCGGCGATGATGATGTCAGCGAAATCGGGGTCGTGGCCGGCGCCGCGCGCGCGGTCGATCAGGGCGCCGGCGATGCGGGCGGTGGCGAGATCAAAGTTCAGGATCGTGTCGGCGTAGAGATGCAGGATCGCCTGGAGCCATTCGGCAAGTGCGGCGGCTTTGCGGACGACGTGGTCGCGGCGGCATTTGGCGATGCCGGAATCGATCTCCGCGATGGTGACGACCGAGAGGAATAATTCGTTGCTGTGCGTTTCAAGCCACTGGATGAAGGCAGGCGGCGCCGCGCGGGTGGGCGCCAGCGCGGAAATGACGTTGGTGTCGAGCAGGTACACCGATCAAAGATCGGGGTTGCGGGCCGGGCTTTGGGTGCGGGTGGGCAATTCGTCGATGGCGTCCGGAACGGCCAGTAGCAGTCTGGCGAAACTGGGAATCTCGGACAGGCGGAGCCACTCTTCGTAGCCGAGCAGCACCGCCTGCGGCTTGCCATGGCGGGTGATGATCGCGGCCTCGCCGTTTACAGCATCGTCAACGATAGCAGAGAGGCCGGATTTGGCGTCTCGCAATTGGACTTTGCGCATTGGACCACCTCGGTGACTACTGTAGTCATTGATAGCATGGAATGCAAGGAAGTCGTGGATGCTGGCCTGCGCCCGCATGACGGCTGATGGTTATTTGTCCACGTAGGGGTTTTCGGTGCCTCGGAGGAAGAGGCGGATGGGGACGCCGGGGAGGTTGAAGCTGTCTCGGAGGTTGTTGACCAGGTAGCGGTGGTAGGTGTCGGGGGTCTGCTCGGCGCGGGTGCCGAACAAGGCGAAGGTGGGCGGGCGGGCTTTGACCTGCGTGATATAGCGCAGTTTCAGCCGGCGGCCCTGTACCAGCGGCGGCGGGAAGCGCTCCAGCGCGGTTTCGAACCAACGGTTCAGCTCGCCGGTGGGGATGCGGGTGTTCCATTTCTCGTAGGCGGCGCGCAGTGCCGGGAAGAGTTTGTCGATGCCTTCGCCGGTCTCGGCGGAGATCGGGATGATGGTGATGCCCTTCATCTGGCTGAGCGAGATCGAGATGCGGTCGAAAACTTGTTGGCGGGCGCCGCCGCGGTCTTCCACCGCGTCCCATTTGGTTAAAGCGACGATGCAGCCGCGGCCTTCGCGTTCGACCAGCCGGGCGATGTGCAGGTCCTGTTCGTGGATGCCGCGGGTGGCGTCGATCGCCAGCACCACCATTTCGGCGCGCTTCAGCGCTTCGATGGCCGACGAGGTGGACATGCGTTCCAGGCCTTCATCGACTTTGGCGCGTTTGCGCAGGCCGGCGGTGTCGACTAGGCGGTAGAGCTTGCCGTCCGGGGCGGTGAAATCCTCGGCGATGGAATCCCGGGTCAGGCCGGGTTCGGGGCCGGTGATCACGCGTTCGGCGCCGAGCAGGTGGTTCATCAGGGTGGATTTGCCGGCGTTCGGGCGGCCAACGATGGCGAAATGCAGCGGCAGCGCTTCGTCCGGCGCGGGTTCCTCCGGAGGTGCTGGCAGGCGCTCGGCGATCTCGCGCATCAGGTCGTAGATACCTTCATTGTGTTCGGCGGAGACCGCGACCGGTTCGCCGAGGCCGAGCTCATAGGCTTCCAGCGCGGCGGCCGCGCCGCCACGTCCTTCGGCTTTGTTGGCCACCACCAGCACGGGTTTTTTCCGGCGGCGCAGCCAGGTGGCAAAATGCTTGTCCTCGGGCAGCAGGCCGGCGCGGGCGTCGAAAATGAACAGCACCAGGTCGGCTTCGTCCACCGCCATGCCGGTGGAGAGCCTCATGCGGCCGGGGAGGGTTTCCGGCGCCGCTTCTTCCAGCCCGGCGGTATCCACGATCAGCACCGGCGTGCCGGCCAGCGTGGCTTCGGCTTCCTTGCGGTCGCGCGTCACGCCGGGCGTGTCCGCGACCAGCGCCAGGCGCTGGCCGACCAGCCGGTTGAACAGCGTGGACTTGCCGACGTTGGGCCGGCCGGCGATCACGACTTTAGGGAGCAAGCGGGCGCTAGCTGTAGGCGGTGAGCACGCCGGCGCGGGTCAGCACCAGCAGCTTGGACGCAGCCACGATCGGCGGCAGGTCGATCGGCGCGGCGGGGCCGGCGAGCTTGTCGATGGCGATCAGCGTGCCGGTGGCGGGATCGACCCGCCCGAGCTCGCCCCGGCTGCTGGTGAACAGCAGCTGGCCGTCCACCATGATCGGGCCGTTCCAGAGGCGCGGGCCTGATTTGGTTTTCATGTTGTGGAAGGCGGGCATCTGCGTGATCCAGCTGATCAGCCCGTCATCGGCGTGGATCGCCGCCAGCTTCTGGTCCGCATCCAGAAGGTAGGCGAAGCCGCCGGCGACGTAGAAGGCCTGGGTGCCGCTGACATCGCGTTCCCAGACTTTCGCGCCGGAATGCAGGTCGATGGCGAGCGAGGTCTGGCCGAGGCCGATGGCATACGCCACGCCGTTCGCGATCACCGGCGGGGCGACCACGTCGGAGAAGTCGAGCGGGCTGGCCTGGCCGAAAGAGGAGGCCATGCTTTGCTCCCAGAGCGGCGTGCCGGAAGGCGCGTCCAGCGCCGCCAGCGTGCCGGAGGAGAAGCCGGCGACGAAAATGCCGGAATCGTAGGCCGGCGCGCCGGTGACCACGACCGAGGTGGAGCTTTGCGTGACCTTGCCGATAAAGCGCCAGCCGGGGGTGCCGCTGACCGCGTCGAAGGTCAGCAGCAGGTCGTTCTGCGTGACCAAAGCGACGATGACGCCCGCCGAGGTGGCGGCGATGGTGGGGGCGGAACGGGCGGGGTAGTCCAGCTTCTGGCGCCATTTCACCGCGCCGGTGCCGGCGTCCATCGCCAGCAGCTCGGCATAGCCGGTGGAGGCGTATATCGTGCCGCCATCCAGCGTAGCGTCGTAGCCGATGCCGCCGCCCAGCGCCTGGTTGCTGCTGTGTTTGGGGCGCGTGGGCCGGCGCCATTGTTGCGAACCGTCGGCCTGCGCATAGGCGGAGACCGTGCTGTTGGCGTCCATCGTGTAGATCCGGCCGGCGGCGGCGATGGGGCTGGATTGCAGCGGCTGGCGATAGCCGCCGGGAGCGCCGATGCCGGCGCGCCAGCTTTGCGTGATAGCGGCGGGGCCGGCGATGTTGCCGGGGGCGTGGGCGGGGCCGGCCAGGATCTGCGGCCAGTCGGCCAGGGCAGTGGCTGGCGGCACGGTCACCGGCGGCGCGCCGGCGTCGGCTGACAGGCCGCTGGCGGGCGGCAGGACCGGGATCTGTACGCCGGAGATTTTGGTTTTGGGCGTGCTGCAAGCGGTCAGGCCGGTGGCGAAGGCGAGCGTGAGGGCGGCGCGACGGCGCATCGGGCGGGTCATCCGTTGGTGTTGCCGCCGGCGCCTTGCGCGTTCAGCTTGGCGAGCAGGCCGTCGGCGCGGTTGCGCACACCGTCCGGCGCGGCGGGGTCGGCGGCGATCTGCGTGAACAGGCCCTGCGCCTGGCTGGTTTTGCCTTCCCGCAGATACAGCAGCGCCTGGGTTTCCTGCGCCAGGCCATGGAAGGGATTTTGCGGCGATTGCAGGGGCGCGAGGCGGGCGGCGACTTGCCCGTCCGGTGCGACGCCGAGCGCGTGCTGCGCCCAGAGCAGATTGGCGAGATCGCGCAAGGGTTGGTCGGCGCCGGTATCGGCGGCCACGGTGTTCCAAAGCGCGGCCGCGGCGTCCGGCTGGCCGCTCTCCGCGTACAGGCCGGCGGCGCGCAACTCGGCCAGCGCGCGGTAGCCGGCGGGGGCGGTTTGCGCGAAATGCTGGTATTGTTGCGCGGCGGCGAGGCGCTGGCCGGCGGTGGGGGTGGCGCCGTTGCTGTCGAGCGCCGAGCCGATGGCGAGGAAGCTGGTGGCGGCGGCCTGGCTCTGCCGGGCGGCGCGCCAGGCCAGGCCCTGCTGCACCGCGACGGCGATCAGCACGAAGAGGAGGGCGGCAACCAGCAGGAGGGCGTATTGGCGCAACAGCCGCATTGCCCGCTCGCCGCGCAGATCGTCCGACACCTCGTCAAAAATATCAACCACGCGACGTTTTTCCTCCGAGCCCTGTAACGGCCGATCCTAGCGCGCCCGTTTAGCCGTAGCAGCGCCGCGATACCAGAGCGTTAAGAGACCTGTCTCCTGGGTCGACTCGGGAGGCCGGCGAGCGGGCGCTCCGCCTGGGGCGATTTGCCGCACTTCGATGCTCGCGTGCTTCCTGACCGATCCGGCCCGCAAACGCGTCTCCAAATCCAAGGCGTGTTCTACCAACCGGAAAAAGACAGGGTAGTGATCGAACTCCGAAAGGCACGTGAGGCCAAGCGCCAGAAGGCGGGATGGCGCGAGGGGCGCAAACGCTACGGCGAGCACCAGGCTCATGCCGAACGGGAGAGCGCCGTGGTAGCTTTGGTGAAGCAGCTTCGATGCAAACCCAAGGGCGGCGAGCGTCCGCGCGTGGCTGCCATCGCCGCCGAGTTGAACATTCGTGCCGAGCAAGAGCCCGACCTCCGGCAAAGAGCGGCTAAGACGTGGCGTCCCATACAGGCGCAACGTCTGCTTGCTCAAGCGTAGCTGAACCACTCAGACCATATCACTCCTTGAAGGAGTGATCGGGAGAACCCAGCGCGTACTCATGAAAGCGACGCTATCCCCGTGAGGGTGGCGCTATCTCGCCAAAGCTCCTGTGCTCGTCCCTCGTCATACGAATCGGCCGAAGACGGGATCTCGCGCAAGCCCTCGAAATACTTTCCGCTGGTAGAGGCCAGCGCTGGGTCGACGATGAGCCGCGCGAGGGCGGAGCCGGACTCCTCAGGTGTGTGGATGTTCTTGAGCAGGATCAACCGCAGCAGCGGGATCAGCCTTGGCATGATGGCATGCCACGCAAAGCGGGAAACAGCTGGATAGTCGCGGGCAAGGCCCGTCCCCGGCATCAGTCCGGGATCGAAGGCGTTGACCGTGATCCCCGCGGGCAGCAGTGGCGCGAGGCCATAGGTGAAATAGACGTTGGCAAGCTTTGTGGTGGAATAGCGCCGGCCACGGTCCGCCCCGGCATCGTCGTTTGCCGCTTCCGGACCGAGTTCGCCCTTGGCCAGCGCAAAGGGCGTGTTCCAGGCTGGCACTGGCACGCCAGCGCCGGCCGGCACCTTCGCCAGCTCCGCAGGGTCATGCACGCCGCTGGCCACGACGGCAATCCGACCCGGCTTTTCCATCAGCGGCAAGAGCAGGTTGACGAGCAGGTAATGCCCAAGATGACCAACACCGAACGTCGTCTCAAAGCCATCGACGGTGAATGTTTTTGCCCCTTGAACGGCGGCATTGCAGACGAGGCCTTGTAGCGGAGGAAGACCTGCCGCTTTCAATTTGCCGTCCAATTTGGCAGCGAAGGTTCGAATTGAGGCAAGGGATGCGAGATCGAGATCCATCGCTTCGACCTTCGCGTCGGGCGCCGCGGACTTGCGCAACGTTTCAACCGCGGTCTGCGCACGCAACGGATCGCGGCAGGCAATGACAACGTGCCACGGCGGAGACGCCGCGAGCAACGCACTCGCGCAGGCATAGCCGAGACCGGAGTTGCCGCCGGTGATGACCACCGTTTGCCGCGGCGGCAAAGAGTAGCTAGAACTAGCGGGGTTCGCAGTCATGGATCTCGTCCTGATGCCAAGCGCCATCAAGCGACCGCTTCACCATCAAAAGTGATGCGGCTCAGACATAATTCAACCGGCGGAATATGCGATTCGTATGACTGAGATGAAATGCCCCCTTTCGCTGGGGGAAAGCCGCTGAAGCATCATTCGGTAAAGGCTTCGATCGACTCCCTTGATGCAGCCACCGCCGCTTCGCCGGCCTTTGACAGCGTAACGAGATCGCACGACGACTGGAATACGTTCCGCTTCGGTGCTCGCACATCATCCTAGGCGGTCGCCCGCTATACAACTCACCCGAGCGACTTTTGAAACCGTCTTTGCTTCACGCGACGACGCGCGACAGCCGCGCCGCCGCGCGGTCGCGGCCGATCAGCGGCAGCAGAGCGGCCATCTCCGGGCCGCGCTCCTCGCCGGTGAGCGCCAGGCGCAGCGGGTGGTACAGCGCGCGGCCTTTTTCTCCGGTGGCGGCGGCGATCGCGGCGGTCCAGGGTTTCCACGTTCCGCTGTCCCAGGGGGCGGGCGGCAGCAGGTCATGCGCCCGGGCCAGCACGCCATGTTCCTGGGCCGTCAGCTGCGGCGGGGTGATCTCGCCGGCGATGACGTTCCACCAAAGCCGCGCTTCCGACAGCAGCTCCAGATTGCCGCGCACCGCCAGCCAGAAAGCTTCGGGCGCGCCTTCCGGCAGGCGGGCCCGCACCGCCTCATAAGGCAGATTGTGCAGGAACTTGGCGTTCAGCGCGAGTAGCTGCGGCGGGTCGAAGCGCGGCGGCGAGCGGCTGAAATCGTTGAAGTCGAAGGCGGCGGCGAGCTCGGCGAGGCTGAGCGGGGCGAGGTCTTTTGAGGTGCCGAGGCGGGCGAGGTAGGCGGTGATGGCGGCGGGCTCGATGCCGTCCTTGCGCAGCGAGCGCAGCGTGATGCTGCCGATGCGTTTGGAGAGTTTCGCGCCGTCCACGTCGGAGATCAGCGGCAGGTGGGCGAAGCGGGGCAGCGGGGCGGACGGGTTGAGGGCGCGGAACAGGTCGATCTGCACGGCGGTGTTGGTGACGTGGTCTTCGCCGCGGATGATGTGGGTGATTTCGTGGTCGAGATCGTCCACCACCGAAGTGAAAGTGTAGAGCGGCGTGTTATCCGCGCGCAGCAGCACCGGATCTGAAATGGTGGCGAGTTTGACGTGGCGGGGGCCGAGCACGAGGTCGGTCCAATCAGCCGCGCCGTCGGAGAGTTTGAAGCGCCAGTGCGGGGTTTTCCCGCCGGCCTCGGCGGCTTCGCGCTGCGCGGGCGTGATGGTCAGCGCGGCGCGGTCGTAGATGGGCGGCAGACGGCGTTTGATCAGCGCGGCGCGTTTGGCGGCCAGCTCGTCCTCGTTTTCGAAACAGGGGTAGAGGCGGCCGGCGGCTTTTAGCGCCTCGGCGGCTTCGGCGTAGCGGGGCAGGCGGTCTGACTGGCGGGCGGTTTCGTCCCAGGCCAGGCCGAGCCAGCGCAGGTCGTCGTAGATGCCCTGCTCGTATTCGGGGCGGCCGCGCGCGGTGTCGGTGTCGTCCAGACGGAGGAGGAGACGGCCCTGGTGGCGGCGGGCGAACAGGAAGTTCACCAGCGCGGCGCGGGCGTTGCCGATGTGCAGATAGCCGGTGGGGCTGGGCGCGAAACGAACTTTGACGGCGGTGGGGACCATGCGGGCGGGGTAGCGGATTATGGCGATGCGGTGAAGCGGGGGGCGGGAAGTTGGATCAGCGGTCCTGGGCGGCGTGCCAGAGGCGGAGGATGGTGACCCGATCCTTATCCGGATCGATGGCATACACCATGATGTAAGGCGGGACCGACAGTTCTCTTGTGTCCGGTGCGCGGCCAAGACGCCCGCGATTCGGGAATGCGGCAAGGCTGTGGCTCGCTCGTCTTACCTCGGCGACAAGTTTGATTGCCACGCTTGGATTGCGGTCTTGCAAATAATGGAAGGCGGCGTTCAGGTCAGCTTCGGCGTCTGGCCGCCACTCAACCTTCATTCGGCGATGATGGCCGCCAACTTAGCCTGTAGTTTTTTGACCTTCTTTTGCATTCTGGCTTGCACGACTTCATCCGGGATCGATGGCCGGGGATCGCGCCGGGCCTGTTCAACCGCTTTGATGAGCAGGCGCCGTTCGATCTCGGCATCGTCGAGGGGAAGATCATTGTCCATGCACTATTCTAACCCGGTCTACTCACGCTCGCCAGCTTTCTTGTAGGGACTGTCTGCGGCCAAGGCTTCGATTTCGCGGAGCATGGCGGGGCGTTCGCTGTCCAGGAAGGCGGCGATGGCGCGGCGCAGGCCGGGGTCGGCGATGTAGTGGGCGGAGTAGGTGGGGACGGGCAGGTAGCCGCGCTGGATTTTGTGTTCGCCTTGCGCGCCGGCCTCCACCCGTTGCAGGCCATGCGCGATCGCGTAGTCGATCGCCTGATAATAGCAGAGTTCGAAATGCAGGAACGGGATGTCCTCGACGCTGCCCCAGTTGCGGCCGTACAGCGCGTCGCGGCCGCGCAGGTTGAGCGCGCCGGCGATCGGCTTGCCGTCGCGCTCGGCCAGCATCAGCACCACGCGGTCGCCGAGGCGTTCGCCGAGCAGCGGGAAAAATGACTTGGTTAAATACGCGCCGCCCCATTTGCGGTCCACGGTCGAGGTGTAGAAGCGGTAGAACGCCGCCCAGACCGCCGGCGTGAGTGCCGCGCCGGAAACCGCGCGGATGGTCAGCCCGGCCGCGGCGTCCCGCCGTTCGCGCCGGATCGCCTTGCGCTTGCGGGCGGACAGGGCGCCCAGGAAATCGTCGAAGGTCGTGTAACCGTCATTGCGCCAATGGAACTGCGTGCCGATGCGCTGCAGCCAGCCGCCGGCGCCCAGGCTCTCCCACTCCGCCGCAGTGCAGAAGGTGGCGTGGATCGAGGAGCAGTCCAGCTCCGCCGCCATCCGCTGCAGTGCCTGCGCCAGGAAAGCGGCATCCGTGCCGGGCCGGCACAGCAGGCGCGGCCCCGGCACCGGCGAGAACGGCACCGCCACTTGCAGCTTCGGGTAATACCGGCCGCCGGCGCGCTCGAACGCGTTGGCCCAGCCATGGTCGAACACGTATTCGCCGTAGGAATTGGTTTTCGCGTAGGCCGGCGCCACCGCCACGACCGCCTTGCCGGCGTCGCGCAGCACCGCGTAGCGCGGGTGCCAGCCGGTGCGTTTGCCGACCGAGCCGCTATCCTCCAGCGCCGAGAGAAAGCCGTAGGAGACGAAGGGGTTGTCGTCGCCGGCGCAGCCATCCCAGATTTCGGCGCCGATCTCGGCGATCGCCGAGTGGACATGCAGCGTCAAATGGGGTGAACCGTCCTTCATGCCGCACCATATGCGACGCCGAAAGGCTTTCGCCAGTAGCGAGGAGGAACACCATGGCTGACGGTCAGATCGCCCAAAAAGCGGTGCGCGAGGTACGGCTCGCGGATTACCTGCCGCCGGCTTTCGCGGTCGACCGGGTCGAGCTGGAGTTCGAGCTGTCGCCGTCGGCAACCGTCGTGCGCGCGACGCTCAAGCTGCGCCGCACCGGCCACGGCAAGCTGGTGCTGGACGGCGAGGGGCTGACGCTGCTGGGCGTCAAGCTGGATGGCGAGACGTTGGGCGATAATCGCTTCCAGGTGAGCGACAGCGCGCTCACCATCGACGACGTGCCGGATGAATTCACGCTGGCGACCGAAGTGCGGATCGCGCCCGACCGCAACACCGCTTTGTCCGGGCTTTATATGTCCGGCGCGGGATTTTTTACGCAGTGCGAGCCGGAGGGGTTCCGGCGTATTACCTATTTCCCGGACCGGCCGGACGTGATGGCGCGCTACAGCGTCACGCTGCGCGCCGACAAGGCGGTCTATCCGGTGCTGCTCAGCAACGGCAACAGAATCGCGGCTGGCGAGGGGCCGGACGGCACGCATTGGGCGCGCTGGGAGGATCCGCATCCGAAACCGTCTTATCTGTTCGCGCTGGTGGCGGCGGACCTGGTGGCGGTGACAGATGAGTTCACCACGCGCTCCGGCCGGCCGGTGGAGCTTGGCATCTACGTTGCGGCGGGTGACGAAAGCCGGGTCGGCCACGCCATGGCGGCGGTGAAGTCGGCGATGCGCTGGGATGAAGACACGTTCGGGCTGGAGTATGACCTCGACGTGTTCAACATCGCGGCGGTGGCAGACTTCAACGCCGGCGCGATGGAGAACAAGGGCCTCAACATCTTCAACACCGCCTACGTGCTGGCCAGTCCGGAGACCGCAAGCGACGCGGATTTTCAGGGCGTGGAGCGGGTGATCGCGCACGAATACTTCCACAACTGGACCGGCGACCGCGTGACCTGCCGCGACTGGTTCCAGCTTTCGCTGAAAGAGGGGCTGACGGTGTTCCGCGACCAGGAATACATGGCCGACCAGTTCAGCGCGCCGGTGAAGCGGATCGCCGATGTGCGGCTGCTGCGCACCACGCAGTTCCGCAACGACGCCGGGCCGCTTGCGCATTCGGTGCGGCCGGAAAGCTACCAGGAGATCAACAACTTCTACACCACCACGATTTACGAAAAGGGCGCCGAGGTCGTGCGGATGGTGCGCACGCTAATCGGCCGCGAGGCGTTTCGCAAAGGTTTCGACCTGTATATCGCGCGGCACGACAACACCGCTGCGACGGTGGAGGATTTTCTGGCCGCGATGCAGGACGCGACCGATGTCGATCTGAAACAGATGCTGAACTGGTACGAGCAGGCCGGCACGCCGGAGATCGCAACCGAGGAGAACTACGACGCGGCGGCGCGGCGGTTCAGCCTGACGCTGCGGCAGAACACACGGCCGACGCCGGGGCAGGCGGAGAAAAAACCGTTTCTGATGCCGGTGGCGGTGGGGCTGCTTGATCCGTCGGGCGATGAGGTGCTTTCGCAGACGCTGCTTTTGCGCGAGGCCGAGCAGACCTTCACGTTTGAGGATATTGCCGCGCCGCCCGCGGTGTCTTTGTTTCGAGGCTTCTCGGCGCCGGTCAAGCTGCTGGGGCGCGGGCCGGAGCGGCTGGCGTTTCTGGCTGCGCATGACACGGATTTGTTCAACCGCTGGGACGCGCTGCAGCAATACGCGACGCAGCTGCTGCTGGCGGCGGTCGCGGCGGGGGGCGAACAGAAGCTCGACGCGGGGCTGCACGCCGCTTTCGCCAATCTGCTGCGCGATGCGCCGGCCGATCCGGCGTTCACCGCGGAAGCGTTGCTGCTGCCTAATGAAAGCCTGCTAGCCGACGAGATGGAGGTGGTCGACCCGGACGCGATCCATGCCGTGCGGGGAACGATGCGGCGCGAGTTGGGGCGCGCGCTGCGTGATGAGTTTGCCGCCGTGCTGGATGGGTTTGCGGCCGACCCGACGGATTTCAGCGGCGAGGCGATTGGCCGCCGGGCGCTGCGCAACACCGCGCTGGCCTATCTGGCCGCCGCCGGCGAGGCCGAGCGGGCCGCCGCGCAGTTCGCCGCCGGACGCACGATGACAGAGACGCTGGCGGCGCTGATGTTGCTGGCGGACATCCCCGGCGACGCGCGGGAGGCGGCGCTGGCGGCGTTCTACGAACGCTGGCGGGGCAATCCGCTGGTGCTGGACAAGTGGTTCGCGGTGCAGGCGCGGGCGGAGGCGCCGGACACGCTGGACCGCGTACGGGTGCTGACCAAGCACGCGGATTTCGACATCCGCAACCCGAACCGGGTGCGCGCGCTGATCGGCGCGTTCATTTCCAACGCGCCGGTGTTTCACACGGCCTCCGGCGACGGCTACCGGCTGCTGGCGGAGTGCGTGATCGAGCTGGACTCGCTGAACCCGCAGATCGCCGCCCGGCTGGTGACGGCGCTCGGCGCCTGGCGGCGTTACGACGCGGGACGGCAGGCGCTGATGCAGGCGGAGCTGCAACGGATTCTGCGGGTCGAGACGCTGAGCCGCAACACATATGAAATGGCGTCCAAAGCGCTTATTTGAAAGCTTGCGCATGATCGAATTATCCTACTGGACCACGCCGAACGGCCATAAGATCACGATCTTTCTGGAAGAGGCGGCGCTGCCATACCGCGTCACGCCGGTGAATATCGGCAAGGGCGAGCAGTTCGCGCCGGCGTTCCTCGCAATCGCGCCGAATAACCGCATCCCGGCGATTTTAGATACCGCGCCGGCGGATGGCGGCGCGCCGATCAGCGTGTTCGAGTCCGGCGCGATCCTGGAATATCTGGCCGAGAAGACCGGCAAGTTCCTGCCGAGCGATCTGCGCGGGCGTTATGAGGCGCTGCAATGGCTGTACTGGCAGATGGCCGGGCTGGGGCCGATGGCGGGGCAGAACCACCACTTCGTGCAGTACGCGCCGGAGCGCATCCCGTACGCCATGGAGCGCTACGTGAAGGAGACCGCGCGGCTGTATGGCGTGCTGAACACCCGGCTGGCGGACCGCGAGTTTGTGGCCGGCGCATATTCCATCGCTGACATGGCGAGCTATCCCTGGATCGTGCCGCACGAGCGCCAGCAACAGAACCTGGACGACTTTCCGCATCTAAAGCGCTGGTTCGAGGCGGTCGCGGCGCGGCCGGCGGTGCGGCGGGCCTATGCGCTGGCGGCGGAGATCAACGCGCAGCCGACGGTGACGCCGGAGGCGCGGGTGCATCTGTTCGGCGAGAAGGCGTGACGCGCAGGCTGTACGATCTTGCCGCCGCCGATCCCGGCTTACGCTTCAGCCCGTATTGCTGGCGGACCAAACTGGCGCTGGCGCATAAGAACTTGAGTTTCGAGACGGTGCCGTGGCGGTTTACCGACACGGAGGTGATCGCGTTTTCCGGCCAAGGTCTGGTTCCCGTGCTGGTCGATGATGGCGACACCGTGGTGCATGACAGCCAGAGCATCGCGGAGTATCTGGAGACGCGGTATCCGGATGAAGCCTCGCTGTTCGGCGACGAGGCGAGCCGGGCGCTGACCCGCTTCGTCAAGCACTGGACGGAGGAGGTGCTGCACCCGACGATCGTGCAAATCGTGCTGCCGGATATTTTCAAACTGCTTGACCCTAAGGACCAGCCGTATTTCCGGCGGAGCCGCGAGCCGCGGATCGGCTGCACCATCGAGGCGCTGGCGGCGCGGCGGGAAGCCGCGGTCGCGGCGTTTCAGGCGGTGCTGCCGCCGCTGCGCGGCACGCTGCGCGCGCAGAAGTTTCTTGCGGGCCCCACGCCCGCTTATGCCGACCACATCGTGTTCGGCGCGCTGCAATGGGCGCGGCTGACCTCGTCCACGGCGCTGTTGGCGGCCGATGATCCGATTACCATGTGGATGGAGGCCGTCAGCTCGAGCTACGGCATCTGACACGGCCCCCTCCGCGCATGGAACACCGATCGACCTTTAGGAAACACTGATGATAAAATTCACCATCCTGTTGCGCCGCAATCCGGCTCTCACGCAGGAGGAGTTCGTGCGCTATCACCAGGAACAACACGCGCCGCTTTTTACGTCGCTGCCGGAAGTGAAGCAGCATGTGCGGCGCTATGTGCAGGGACACAGCACCGGCGCGGCGTTGCCGGGCATACCGCCGTTGACGTTCGACGGCACGACCGAACTCTGGTTCGACGATATGGCCGGCCTCGCCGGCGTCTTCGAAGCGGAAGGCTACATGGAGCGCATCCGTCCGGACGAAGCCAAATTCCTCGACCTGGCAGCGTGCGAGTTTGTGCTGACGACGGAGCATACCGTCATCGCCTGAGCGTTTAGAGCATGATGAGTTAGCACTCATCACGCTCTACTCTTGTTCTGGCGAGCAATCTTATGGCTCAGTCGAATCGCTGCGCGATTCGACTTCAAGCCATATTGCTCTAGTTCTGCCGGTACAAAACCCGCAAAACCACGAACCAGGGCTCGCGGTTGTTGGCCAGGCGGCCGGTTTCGTCGGTGTGCAGGTGCTCCAGCACCACCGCGTCGTCGACGTTGCCGCCGATCACCGAGAGCGTTTGCGCGCCGCCGGCGACGACGATCGAGCAATGCGCGGGGAAGCGGTTTGATGTTGGCAGGTCCGCGAAGGTCAGCGCCCGCGCGTGGCCGCGGCCGAAACACACCAGGTCGCCGAGCCGGGGCGCATAATGCGCCGGGTCTTCGGCGATCAGTAACGGGTTCGTAACCTCGCCGCGCGCCGCGCGCGCCGCGTCGTTGATGTAAACCGCGTGGTCCGGCGCGTACGGAAAGGCGGGGCCCGCGCCGGCGATGCGCATGACGTAGGAAATGAACGCCGCCGACCACGCATACGCGCCGTTCACCGCGACCGGAAATAGGTGGCCCTCGGCATCGTGTTTACCGGTATACGCCCCGTCCGGTTCGCCGGCGTTCATCCCCTCCCACCAGTATTCGCCGACGCGCTGCCACAAGCCGGGCTGCCGCTCGCCCATCGTCGCGTCCGTCTGCACATAGCCGGCGCCGCCGGTGTCATCCACCCTCATGCCCCACAGCCGCCACTCATCCACCGCCACCGCCACCGCCGCCGTGCGCGAAAACGGGGCGTAGCCGCGTTGCGCGAACGCTGGCGCATGGCGATCGGCGGCGCAGCTTGTGAGGAGGGCAAGGCAAGTGAGGAAGAGCCTCCGGCGGCCGGGGCCGCCGCGCGCGGAGCGCGCCTCAAAATAATAGCCTGCCCTGCAGGCGGGCCCCGGACCCCGATTAGTTTGGGCCACGGTTCGGCCACTCATAGGACGAAGCATAGAAATCTTGCGCTTCGCGCCACCCGTTTATCCGCCAAGATCACAGATCAAACTTATAGGGGTTTGGGGCCTGGCCGGCCGCGCCTTAGGCCCCAATGGGGTGCAGGGGCAAAGCCCCTGCGTCTTTCTTAAACATCTCGCCCAATGCTGTTGCGTTCGCGGCGCAGAGGCCGCGTTCCGTGATCAGGCCGGAGACCAGACGCGCGGGGGTGACGTCGAAAGCGGGGTTGGCGGCGGGGCTGTCTTTCGGGACGATCCGAATGGTGGCGATGGAGCCGTCCAGCGCGCGGCCGGTGATGGTGGTGACTTCGGTGGCGGCGCGTTCCTCGATTGGGATGTCGGACAGGCCGTCGCTGATCGTCCAGTCGATGGTGGAGGCGGGCAGGGCGACCCAGAACGGGATGCCGTTATCGCGCGCGGCGAGGGCTTTCAGGTAGGTGCCGATTTTGTTGGCGACGTCGCCGGCGCTGGTGACGCGGTCGGTGCCGACGATGACCAGGTCGACATCGCCGCGCTGCATCAGGTGGCCGCCGGCGTTGTCCGCGATGACGGTGTGCGGCACGCCGTGCTTGCCGAGCTCCCAGGCGGTGAGCGAGGCGCCCTGGTTGCGCGGGCGGGTTTCCTCGACCAAGACATGAACGTCCAGCCCGGCGTCATGCGCTTTATAGATCGGCGCCAGCGCGGTGCCCCAGTCGACGGTGGCGATCCAGCCGGCGTTGCAATGGGTGAGCACCTGCACGCGGCGGCCGGCTTGCGCGCGGGCTTCGAGCAGCGGCAGGCCGTGATCGCCAATCGCTTCGTTGGTGGCGACGTCTTCGTCGCAGATGCGCGCGGCTTCGGCGTAGGCGGCGTCCGCGCGGGCGGAGGCGGCGAGGGGTTTAAGTTTCGCGGTCATGCGCGCGAGCGCCCAGTGCAGGTTGATGGCGGTGGGGCGGGTGGCGGCGAGCGTGGCGGCGGCGTGGCGCAGGTTGGCCTCGGCGGGGTCGGCGCGCATCGCCAGCGCGATGCCGTACGAAGCGGTGGCGCCGATCAGCGGCGCGCCGCGCACCAGCATGGCGCGGATCGCGTGCGCGACTTCCTCGTACGTGGTGAGGCGGACGAGGTCGAGCGACCACGGCAGTTTCGTCTGGTCGATGATGCGCACCGACCAGCGGTCGGTTTCATCCACCCAGATCGCGCGATAGGGCGTGCCGTCAATCTTCATGGAGGATTTTCATAAGCGTGGACCTTCAGCTTTTGCGGTGCAGGGCGCAGACCAGGGTGAATAGCCGCCGCGCGGTGGGAAAATCAACGACCACCTTGCCTTCAAGTCTTTCGATCATCAGCGCGGCGCCTTCGTCGTGCAGGCCGCGGCGGCCCATGTCGATCGCCTGGATCTTCGCTTCGCGGCCCTCGGCGATCGCGTCGGCGTAGCTGTCCAGCAGCATCTGGTAATCCTTGATCAACATTTTGAACGGCCCCATCGCGAGGCCGAGCACGACCAGCGGCGCGTCTTCGGCGTCGCGGATGTCGAACACCAGGCGGCCGTCCTGGATGGACAGGCGCAGGATGGTGTTGGCATCCGGCCACGCCGCGGCGGAGAATTCGTTATCCGCTTCGAGATCGCTGATCGCCTGGGCGCGATCCGCTTCCTGCGCGGCGCCGAGACCGTTGATGGCGGAGTCTTCGAACACCACGCGCAGCAATCGTCCCGGCCGGGTTGAGTTCGAGGTGTCAGCCACGCAGCGTCTCGCGCCGCATGCCGAGCTTCAACAAGATGCCGATGACGCAACCTTTGGCCAGGCGCAGCGCCGCCATGCAGATGCCGGCAAGCACCGCGAGCAGCGAAACAGCCGTGAAAATGCTGGGCGCGTAGCTGCCGTGGATCGCGAACACCACGAACACCGCCAGCAATTGCAGCACGATGACCATCGCGATGTACGGCGGCGCGTCGTCGGCCGGCATGTCGCCGAGCGGCGCCGCGCAGTGCCGGCATTCGGCGAACACCTTGAGATAACCATCGAAGATCGGCGCGCGGCCGCAGCGCGGGCAGCGGCCGCAAATTCCCCGCCAGATCGTTATGCCCCAGTTTGGCATCGTGATGGCGGGGGCGGGGGCGGTGCTTGCCGGCCAGCGCTCGAATTGCGGATCGTAACGCGGCGGCTCGACGTTCGGCGTAATCACTTGTCCATCCTCTGGCTTGCACGTGCGTTACCGGCGCGGGCATGCGGCATGTCGTAGTCCAGATTGCGCGGCAATGCATCGCTTTCAACATTGTCGCCGCGCACCGCCGCGCAGACGAACACAGAAAATGCCGTCGCGGATGCAGATTCGTTACGCTGGAATGATGCGTCTGATCGCGATCGGATCACACATGAGGCATGAAAACTTTGTTTTTTTGCGCGTGATTCAAAAAAAGTGATCGAATCATCGTGAAACGTGACGCTTTTTGTTGACAGCGTGAGCGTGGAAGATGAATAGCGATTCTGCGTGCGTCGCGCGATTCGCGCCGCAACCGAATAACATCGTATCGGTCAAGAGGCACCGCACGCAAAAGGAAGGACGGTCATGGACCGTGACGGAGACCTCGCCGGCGGCAGCCAAGTTGGCAGCCGCTTGTCGAGGGCCAGGCACAAGGACATCGCATCGCAAGATGCGAAGATGGCGGCGGAAGAATTGCGCGGTCATCGGCGTTTGCAAAGCCTTTCGTGAAGTTCCGCGACATGTCGATCTTTCTCCCACCCAATTAGCGAAGGAGCTAACCTCGTGACCAACGAAGACACCAAGACCAGACCTTTGACCGCGCAAGCTTTGGCGGTGAAAGCGCCGCCGAAGAAAGCGACCGCCAAAAAAGCCCCCGCTAAGTCGGCGGCCAAGAAGCCGGAAGCGAAGAAGCCGACAGCAAAGAAGGCGGCGGTGAAGAAACCGGCCGTTAAGAAAGCTGCCGTGAAGAAGCCGGCGGTTAAGAAACCTGCCGTCAAGAAAGCCGCGGTCAAGAAGCCGGCGGCCACGAAGATCGCGGCCAAGAAGACCCCCGCGAAAAAGGCCGCCGCGAAAGCCACGAAAGCCGCGCCGAAAAAGACCGTGACGGCGAAGAAGACGACGGCGAAGAAGATCGCGGCGCCGAAGAAGACTACCGCGAAAGCCGCGCCGAAGAAAACAACGATGAAGACCACGGCAAAGACCGGCGCGAAGCCGGGGCCGAAGACCGGCGCGAAGAGTGCTGCGAAAGCGGCGCCGAAAAAGACCGTCGCGCCGAAGAAGACCGTCGCGCGCAAGCCGCGCAAGATGAAGACGCCGCCGCCCGAGCCGATGATGCCCGAGCCGACGCCTGAGACGATCAACTAAAACGGTTGGAGAAATCAGAAAGCTGATCGAACGCCGATGAGGCGTTCGGCCAGCGTCTTGTTATGAGAAGCGGGAGCGCGTTGGGGGTTGACCCGGACGCGCTCCCGCCTTTCAGCTTTCCAGCCAGTCTTCGATCAGCCGGCGGGCGATGCTGATCCGCGGCGGCAGGTTGAAGCCGAGCGTGGCGCGATCTTTCATCTGCGCCCGGGTGACCCAGCGCGCGTCGCGCATCTCATCCGCCTGCAGCACGATCTCCTCGGTCAGAGCCTCGGCGTAGTAGCCCAGCATCAGCGAGGCGGGGAACGGCCAAGGCTGGCTGGAGTGGTAGGCAACCGCGCCGACGCGCACACCCACCTCTTCGAACACTTCGCGCCGCACCGCGTCCTCCAGGCTTTCGCCCGGCTCCACGAAGCCGGCGAGCGCTGAGTAGAAGTTGCTCTCCGGCGGGAAGCGCAGCGATTGCCCGAGCAACACGGCGTCGCCGCGCGTGACCAGCATGATCACGGCGGGGTCGGAACGCGGGAAATGTTCGGTGCCGCAAGCCGCGCAGCGCAGCACGTAGCCGCCCCGGACGGGTAAGTTCGGGCCGCCGCAGAAGGCGCAGAAGCGATGGTTTGCGCGCCAGTGCAGCATCGCCTTGGCGCTGGCGAGGATCGTGCCGTCGTCGGTGGAAAGTGCCGGCGCGACGTCCAGGAACTTGATGAACGCGCCGCCGGCGAAGGCTGATTCGTCGTGGCCGGTCACGTCGGCGGCGAAGAACGGCGTGCCGTTTTGCAGGCCGAGAAACACCCAAGGCGTTGCGGCCGCGGGCGCGGCGCTCAGCACCGGGCGCGGCGGGTCGTCCCCGGTCATCAGCGGCCGGCCGTCATGGAATAGCACGAAGCGGCTGCCGCCATCCGCGTACGCCGCCGCCAGCCAGCCTTGGTCCTCCCGCAGATGCCCGGCGCGGTCCAGCGTGCCGCCGGTGAGGAGATTGGGGCGGCCGGGTTCGATGCCTCGCATCGCTCCGGTGTGGCATCCCGGCGGCGCCCCCGCAACCTTGCGAAAACCCGCCGGACGGGCGATTATGCGCGCGGGGGGTCGGCGGCGGACATGCACCTCGCCAACCCGGTCAGGGCCGGAAGGCAGCAGCCGCAACGAGTTTCCGCATGGGTCGTTGTCCGGCCTCCCACCTTGTTTGAGGGATAGTCCACGGCGCATGGCTGGCTTGTTTGGAGACGACGATCCCGCGCCGCCGCCGCCAGCGTTCGCCGGAGCCGCTTTGCTCGCCGAACAACCGGCGGGCGCGGCCGCGCCCGCGTACCGGGTGCTGGCGCGCAAATACCGGCCGCGGCGGTTCGACGACCTGATCGGGCAGGACGCTTTGGTCCGTACTCTGCGCAACGCGTTCAAGATGAACCGGCTGGCGCACGCCTTCATGCTGACCGGCGTGCGCGGCGTGGGCAAAACCACCACCGCGCGCATCCTGGCGCGGGCGGTGAACTGCACCGGGCCGGACGGCAGCGGCGGCCCAACGCCCGATCCATGCGGCGTGTGCGATAACTGCGTGGCGATCCTGGCGGACCGGCATCCGGACGTGCTGGAGATGGATGCGGCGTCCAATACCGGCGTCGACGACGTGCGCGAGATCATCGAGGCGACGCGCTTCCGGCCGCTGATCGCGCGCACCAAGTTCTTCATCATCGACGAAGTGCATATGCTGTCGCGGCAGGCGTTCAACGCCCTGTTGAAGACGCTGGAGGAGCCGCCGCCGCATATCAAGTTCGTGCTGGCGACCACTGAAATTCGGAAAGTTCCGGTGACGGTGCTGTCGCGCTGCCAGCGATTCGACTTGCGGCGGGTGGCGGCAAGCGAGCTGACCGCGCATTTCGCCCGGATCGCGGCGGTGGAAAACGTGCCGGTCGCGCCGGCGGCGCTCGATCTGATCGCGCGGGCGGCGGATGGTTCCGTGCGCGATGGCTTGTCACTGCTCGATCAGGCGATCGCGCTCGGCATGGAAGATGGGGGCGCCGAACAGGGCGATGAGATCACCGGCGCGCTGGTCGCGGACATGCTGGGGCTCGCGGATCGTGGCCATGTGTTCGATCTGATGGACGCGGTCGTCGCGGGCGACGCCGCGGCCGCGCTGGCGATTACCGAGGCGGCGCACGCCCAAGGCGGCGATGCCGGCGTGCTGCTCGGCGATCTGCTGGGGCTGGCGCATCTGCTGACGCGGTTGAAAGCGGCGCCGGCGCTGGCCGAGGGCCAGGCGCTGCCGGAGGCGGAGCGGGTGCGCGGCCTGGCGCTGGCGCAGAGCCTGTCGGTGCCCTGGCTGGGCCGCATGTGGCAGATGCTGCTGAAGGGCGTGCAGGAGGTGGAGGCCGCACCCGACCGCCGCGCCGCCGCCGAGATGATCTGCATCCGGCTGTGCCACGTCGCTGATATGCCGCCGCCGGGCGAACTGATCAAGCGGCTGAGCAATGGCGCAGCCATGACGGCGCCCGCGCCGCCGCCGCCGTTGACGCCGCCCTTAACGCCGCCTGGGGGCGGGGTGCGCGCGGTCGCCAATGGCGCTGCGGTTGCCGCCGCCGCACCGGAGATTGCGGCGCCTTCGGCGGCGCCGCGCAGCTTTGCCGGGGTGGTTGAGCTGGCGCACAGCCGGCGCGAGGTGATGCTGTACGCGCAGCTGCGCCACTACGTGCATCCGGTGCGGTTCGCGCCGCCGGTGATCGAGCTGCGCCTGGCTCCGGATGCGCCGCGCGACCTGACCCGGCGCCTCGCCGCTTTGCTGGAAACCGAAACCGGGCGGCGCTGGACCATCGCGCTGGTCAATGCGCCGGGCGAACCGACGCTGGACGAAGCCGAACGCGCGGCCGAGACGGCGGCGCGCGCGGACGCCGCCGCGCATCCGCTGGTGCGGGAAATTTTCCGATACTTTCCGGGCGCGCGGTTGGAGACCAATGGCGTGGTGATGCCACCGGCGCCGCTGGAATTGCAGGAAACCGCGCTTGATCTACCCCCTGATTGGGACGAAGCGCCGCCGCCCGAAGAAGAACTTATCCCAGAAGAGGACTGAACCGATGAAGAACCTCGCCGGCCTTATGAAGCAGGCCCAGCAGATGCAGCAGAAAATGGCCGACATGCAGGCGAAACTGGACGCCACCGAGATCGAGGGCGTGGCCGGCGCCGGGCTGGTTCGCGTGATCCTGTCCGGCAAGGGCGCGCTGAAGCGGGTGAAGGTGGACCCGAAACTGGCCGATCCGGCGGATGTCGAAATGCTGGAGGACCTGCTGATCGCCGCCCATGCCGACGCCAAGAGCAAGCTCGACGAAATGACCGAGAGCGAGATGAAGAACGCCACCGGGGGCATGAATTTGCCGGCGGGGTTGAAGCTGCCATTCTAAAGCGTTGGTTCTGACCATTGGGCGGGCCCGAACTCGAACGTCTGATCACGCTGTTCGCGCGCCTGCCGGGGTTGGGGCCGCGCAGCGCCCGGCGCATCGTGCTGCGGCTGCTGCGCGAGCGGGAGACCCGGCTGCTGCCGCTGGCCGAAGCGATCCGCGCCGCCGCCGAGGCGGTGCGGGTGTGCGGCGTGTGCGGCAATCTGGACAGCCAGGACCCGTGTTTGATCTGCGCGACGCCGGCGCGCGAGCCGGCGATCTGCGTGGTGGAAACCGTGGCCGACCTGTGGGCGCTGGAACGGGCGGGGATCTATCGCGGCCGCTACCACGTGCTCGGCGGCTCGCTCTCGGCGCTGGCCGGACGCGGGCCGGAGGATCTGGCGATCGCGCCGCTGCTGGCGCGCATCCGGGCGGAGCCGCCGCTGGAGATTATTCTGGCCTTGCCGGCGACGGTGGAAGGCGCCGCCACCGGGCATTATCTGGCGGATAAGCTGCGTGGCTCCGGCATCATCGTCTCGCGGCTGGCGCAGGGCGTGCCGATGGGCGGCGCGCTGGAGGTGCTGGACGAGGGCACGCTGGCGACCGCCTTGCGCGCCAGACAACCTACATGAGTGGGCAGCCGACGTGAGCGCCGCCGCGCCGGTTCATGACGGGCTGCACGGGGCGGCGCGCTATCGCGCGGTGCTGGCGGTTTCGCTGTCCATTCTGCTGTCGGTGCTGGACTACGCGGTGGCGAATGTCGCGCTGCCGACGATCGCGCACAGCATCCATACCAGCGCGTCCAACTCGATCTGGGTGGTGAACGCTTATCAGCTGGCCAGCGTGATTTCGCTGTTGCCGCTGGCGGCACTTGGCGACCGGCTGGGGCAGGCGCGTATCTGCCGGTTCGGGCTGGCCATGTTCGTGTTCGCCTCGGTGCTGTGCGCCGCCTCCCGCACGCTGCCGGAGCTGGCCTCGGCGCGCGCGCTGCAGGGCTTTGGGGGCGCCTGCATCATGAGCGTGAACGCGGCGCTGCTGCGCTATATCTACCCGGCCAGCCGGCTGGGGCGCGGCATCGCGTTCAACGGCGCGGTGCTTGGCCTGGCGGTCGGACTTGGCCCCACCGTCGCGGCCGCGGTGCTGTCGGTGGCGTCCTGGCAATGGCTGTTCCTGATCAACCTGCCGCTCGGCGGCGCCGCCTTGGCAGCATCGTTTTCGCTGCCGCGGATTTTGCCGAAAGGCGGGCGGTTCGATTGGCTGAGCGCGATCCTGCTGATGCTGGCGTTCGGCGCGCTGATCGTCGGTGGCGACAGTTTCGCGCATCGCACCGCCGTGTTGGTGTCGCTTGGATTTCTCGCGATCGGCGGGTGCAGCCTGGCCGCCCTGATCAGCCGGCAGGGCGGCCGGAATGACCCGATGCTGCCGGTGGACCTGCTGGCGCTGCCGCCGTTCCGCATGGCCTTTCTCACCGGGCTGCTGTCTTTCGTCGCTTCGAACTTTTTTCTGATCTCGATGCCGTTCAACCTGGAGGGCATCCTGCACCGCTCCGCGGTGACCACCGGCCTGCTGATGACGCCCTGGCCGGTCGGCACCGTGGTGATGGCGCCACTGGTCGGCCGCCTCGCGGACCGCATTCCGGCCAGCGTGCTCACCAGCGCCGGCCTGTGCGTCACCGCCAGCGGCTTCCTGGCGCTACGCTTGTTGCCGGCGGCGCCGACGGATTTCGACATCGCGTGGCGGATCGGCCTGGCGGGGATCGGCTTTGGCCTGTGCCAGGCGCCGAACAACCGGGCGATGCTGGTCAGCGCGCCGCTGGGCCGCACCGGCGGCGCCAGCGGCATGATCTCGGTGGCAAGGCTGCTCGGCCAGACGCTGGGCGCAATGCTGGTGGCGATGGTGCTCGGCCTGGCGCCGCGCGGCGGTACGCTGGTTTGCCTCAGCCTCGCCACCGGCACCGCGCTTGCGGCGGCGGGTTTAAGTGCAACGAGGTTGAGGAAAGAAAAAACTACTTTCTTTGAACAAAAGGGCGACGCGCCCGCGGTAGCAAAAAAACGTTATTAGTTTGGGCTAGTGCCCGTGTCGCTGCCCGCGCCCCCCCGGGCTGAGAGTCGCAAAGCGCGCAGGCTGTAAACCTGGGCTTGCGGCACCCCGGCCGTCTGACCAAGTTCTGTCGTGACAACGATGCGCGGGGTCAACCCGGCGCAGGCGGAGGAGCAACCGATGTTGGACGAACCCAGGCAGGACGAGCAGGCGATACGCGAGCGCGCTTACACGTTGTGGCAGCAGGCGGGCCACCCGGAAGGGCGGGAGGAAGAATTCTGGCGCCGCGCGGAGGCCGATGCCGCATCCGGCGCGGCGGCGGCCGACGTGGCGCGCGAGGCGGCGCTGGACGGAGACATCGAGGCGAGCTTTCCGGCCAGCGATGCGACCAATCGCAACTGAGCCTTATAAGGAGCTGTGATGGCGAAGACGGAAAGCCCGGCGCAGAAAGAGACCATCGGGCGCGTGATGCGCGAGGCCAAGCACGGCGAGCTGAAAACGCCCGCCGGCAAAAAGGTGAAAGACCCGAAACAGGCGATCGCGATCGCGCTGCACGAGGCGGGCGCTTCCCGCGATGCGTCGCCGGCGGAGAACAAGAAGACGCTGAAGAAGACCAAGGCCAAGGAAGCGCACGGCGCGACCGGACAGGCAGCGGAAGGCAAACGAGCCAAATAGCCGGCTTGACTCAGCCGATGCCATTGCTCGGTTTGCCGGCGTTAGGCACGCTCCAAGGCTGCTACCCCGCGCTCAGTCTTGCGCGGTGGGCCGGATGACGATGCTGCCGACATCCACTTCGGGCGGCTGCTCCAGCGCGAACAGGATGCCGCGCGCGATCGCGTCCGGCGGGATCGCGATGCCTTTCAAACGCGCCTCGACCGCTTCCCTCGCCGGCTGGTCGGTGATGGAACCCGTGAAAGCCGTGGCGACGGCGCCGGGCGAGATCTCGGTGACGCGCAGGTTTGGCCCGGCCTCCTGCCGCAGCACCTCGGTTACCGTACGCACGGCGTTTTTGGTGGCGGCATAGACGCCCATCGTCGGCAGGATTTTCAGGCCGGCGGTGGAGATCACGTTGATGACGTGGCCATGGCCTTGCCGCGCGAACACCGGCAAGGCGGCGGCGATGCCATAGAGGGTGCCGCGCAGATTGACGTCGATCATCGCGTCCCAGTCTTCGACGCGTAGCGCGTCGAAGCGGGAAATCGGGCCGATCCCGGCATTATTGATGATCGCGTCGAGCCGACCGAAGTGCCGCACCGCATGCGCGACCAGCGCCGCGAGATCGGCGCGCCGCGTCACATCGGTGACGAGATACGCCGCCCGGCCGCCGGCATCGTTCAGCTCTGAAGCCAGCGCGGCAAGAGCGTCTTCTCGCCGCGCGCCAAGCACCACCGCGTGGCCATGGCTGGCGAGCAACCGCGCCGACGCTTTGCCAATGCCACTGCTGGCACCGGTGATCGCGATCACCAAATCCATGGTCTCTCCTCCTGGAGCGTCATTGCCCCGGACGGCAAGCCTTTTATCTGGCTTCCGGCTGTTCCAGGAAAAATCTGAGCATTTCGCGGCTGGCGTCGGGGCCGGTAGGGTCGGTGTAGGTGCCGGCCTGGTTGCCGCCGGCCCAGGCATGGCCGGCGCCGTGGACGGCCCAGTATTCCAGCAGCGGCCGGCCGGCGGCGTTTGTTTCGACGGTGCGGGTGTATGTGACGCCGTCTGGGGTGGCGCCTTCGGTGACCGTGGCGCGCAAAGCAGCGCCGGCGCGGGCCTGCGCCAGCACGCGCGCTGCGTTGGCGGGATTGACGGTGCGGTCGCGGTCGCCGTGGAAGACGATCGTCGGCACCGGCTGGCCGCCGGATGGCGCCGCTTCGGCGCTGCCTTGCTTCATCGCGGCAAAGGCCGACGGCATGTCATGCGCGGCGCCGCGCGCGAGGCCGGAATGCACGCCAACGGCGGCGAACAGGTCCGGATAGGTGGCGCCCAAAATGGCCGCCATCGCCCCGCCGGCGGACAGCCCGGCGACATAGACGCGGCCGGGGCGCACCGCGCATTCGTCCATCACCTGGCGCGTGACGCCGGCGATCAGCGCGGCCTCACCGCCGCCGCGTTGCTGGTTTGCCGTGTTGAACCAGTTCCAGCATTTCGTGATGTTGGCGCCGCGCGCCTGCGCCGGATAGGCGACCAGAAAGCTGCGCTCATCCGCCAGCCGGTTCATGCCGGTGCCGAGCGCGAAATCGTCCGGCGACTGCGTGCAGCCATGCAGCATGACCAGCAGCGGCATCGGCGTGCCGGGTACGCTGCTGGGGATGTAGAGCTTGTAGCGCAGCTCGCCCTCGGCGCCGGCATACGCGCGGTCCAGAAACTGGCCGTTGCCCAGGCCGCCCGCTTGCGTGGCGGGGCGCGTGCCGGCGGGAAGTTCGAGGTCCGCGACCGCGCCGGTGAAGTCGCCTAGACGCTGCGCCAGGTTTTTCAACCCCGCCGGCATTTCGGGCAGATGCATGGCCGGCAGATGCAGCGCCGCCGCCGGCGTGGAGGAGGCCGCGCGCAGCCGCGCCATCGCGTCCTTCAGCTTGCCGTCGCGCTTCAGCCCCAGCGCCTTAAGCATGTCGATCTTTGGGATGTCGTTCATTCCGTGGTTCTGCTTTCATAGGCGCCGGCTGTACTTAAGAGGGTCTTACCGGCCCCGGTTCCTGCTCCAACATCCTTTATATAAACTTTATGCTGCAGTGCACAAGCGATGGGCTATGCGCCAGCATGCCGCCTCACCATGCCAGGGTCACCAAGATCGGGTGATGATCGGAGGCGGTGCGGCCCAGCCGGGCGGAGGCGGTGCAGCCTACGCCGCGGAGAAAGCAGCGATCCAGCCGCAGCGGCAGCAGCCGCGCCGAGCGGTGGGTGGGCAGACGCGGCCCGGCGTCATGAAAACCCGGCAGCAGCGGCGTGCCCAGCATGTTGCAGTCGCCGAGTATCGCCGCCCGCTCCGGCAGCACTCGCGCGATCTGCCGCAACTGCCAGCGGTTGAGCACCTGGCCGTGCGAGAGGTGCACGTTGGCGATGGTGATCCCGGCGACCTCGACGATCTGGCAGATGCGCCGCACGATCAGTCCGCGCTGCAGCGGCAGTGAGTGGGAGGGCTGCGAGAGCGGCAGCACGCTCCAGGCGGCGAGGCCGTGCTGTCGGCCCGGCAGCACCATCCGGGCATAATGGCCGCCGGCATGGCGGGGCAGGGCATCGATCCGCTCGGTCGCTTCCTGCATCAGCACTAGATCGGGCCGGTGGCGGTCAATCAGCGCCGCGACATGCGCAATTTCGGCGCCGCCTTCATGCAGCAGATTCCAGCTGATGATTTTCATGGCGCGCGGCTAGCGTTTGGATGGATCGCCACGCCAGAGCCGGAAGGCCTGTGCCAGAAAGCCGATCGCGAACCAGATCGCGACAAAGGCCAGCGGCCAGGCCAGCAGGCGCGGCAGGAACACCCCGATCAGCGCGAGCACGACCAGCCCGCCGCCGCCGCCCGCCATCACCATCGAGTCAGCCGCGCCCAAGGTGCGGTGCTGCGTCAGCGAGGCGCTGAGCGTGCTGCCGAGGCCGATCGCGCTGGACAGGAAGCGGCCGGAGCTGGTCTTCGCGTGGCGCTGGAACTGCTTGGCCTCGCCCTTTGTTTCTAAAACTCTTCTGTTGCCCAGGTCGCGCAGCACCACCTCGGTCGCATTGCGCATGTCCCGCTCGAACATCTCCTGCATGCGCGCGGCCAGATCGTCGTCTTTGATCGTCACGTCCAGCTCGCGGTTGGAGACCCAGCTGGCGAGGTTGGAGTTGCTGGAACCGATCCGGCTCCAGCAGCCATCGGCGACCGCGGTTTTGGCGTGCAGCATCGGGCCGTTCCACTCGAACACGCGCACGCCGGCTTCCAGCAGTGGCCGGTAGCTGGCCTTGGACAGCGCGCCGACCACCGGCCAGTTGCTGGAGCCGGGCACCAGCAGCCGCACATCCACCCCGGCGCGGGCGGCGTTGGCCAAGGCGCGGACGTAGCCGGTGGTGGCGACGAAATAGCCGTCGGTCAGCCACAGCGACTTTTTCACGATCTCGGCGATCAGCTGCTCGACCCGGTACAGCCCCATGTCGCGCGGCCGCCCGGCGATCAGCGACAGGAACACGCCGCCGGCGGCGGTGTTGGTATTCGCCGCCGGCAGATCCGGCGCCGGCACCGGCGCGCCCGCCGCCGCCCAGCTATCAGCGAAAGCGGCGTTGATCTGCAGGGCCGCCGGGCCGTGGATTTCGATCGCGGTGTCGCGCCAGGGCGGGATGCCGCGCTCCGGGTCGCCGACCCAGTCGTGGCCGATACAAAGCCCGCCGGTGAAGGCCACGGCGCCGTCCACGCACAGCACCTTGCGGTGGTCGCGGCTGATCCAGCCGAACGGCACGGTCAGCCGGGGCGGGTTGTAGCGCCGCGCCTCGATCCCCGCCGCGCGCAACCGCGCCCAGAACTTGTGCGAGGTGCGGGTCAGGCAGCCCAGCCAGTCGTACAGCACTCGGCAGTGCACGCCGCGCCCGGCGGCGGCGATCAACGCTTCGGCGAATTGCGCGCCGACCGCATCCTCCTGCAGGATGTAGTTTTCCAGATGCACGAAGTGCCGAGCCTGGCCGATCGCCGACAGCCAGGCCGGGAATGTCTCCGGACCATCTTGCAGCAGGCGCACGTGGTTGTTGCCCGAGTTTTGCGCGTCCGCCACCCGGTAGAAGCCGTTGGCGGCCATCTGCTCGAGAATTTCCATATGCGCCCTGTTCGTGCCGCCCGCCGTTTACTTCGCCTCCGCCGGTTTATGGCTGCGTGCTTCTGATTTGAATAGCCGCGGGCAGACGCATGCTTTGCGGCGGCGGCGGCGCTCGGCTACAAGCCGCTTCGCAAGACGATCATGAACGAGATTGACCTCAACATCCCCATGCTGGCGGGATCCCAATCAATCGATCCCCCCGGGACGGAGGTGGAGGCGGAACTGCGCCAGCGCCTGGCCTATACCAGGCTGCTGCTGGATTCCACCGCCGGCGGCTATTACGCGGTCGACCGCGAGGGCAACACCACGCTGTGCAACGAGGCGTTTCTGCGGATGCTGGGTTTTGCGCGGGAAGGCGACGCGGTGGGCTGCAAGCTGCACGACGTGATCCACCACACGCATCCGGACGGCACGCATTACGACGTCGAGGTCTGCCCGATCTATAACTGCGCGAAAAATGGCACGCCCGCGCATGTGAGCGACGAGTTTTTCTACCGGCTGGACGGCACGCCGATCGCGGTGGAGTATCGGGTGCGCCCGATCATGATGGACGGCGTGCATCAGGGTGCGATCTGCACCTTCCTGGACGTGACCGAACGCAAGCGGGCGGTGGAGGCGCTGCACGCCAGCGAGGCGCAGTTCCGCTCCCTGGCCCAGGCGATGCCGAACCATGTCTGGACCGCGCCGGTCTCCGGCGAGCTCGACTGGTTCAACAACCAGGTGTTCGGCTATTCCGGGTTGTCGGTGGCGGATCTGGCCGCCCATGGCTGGACGCAGATGGTGCATCCCGAGGACCTGCCCGCCGCCATTGCGCGCTGGACCGCCTCGCTCGACAATGGGGCGACCTATGAGACGGAGTTTCGCCTGCGCCGGGCGGACGGCGCCTATCGCTGGCATATCGCGCGCGCCGTGCCGGTGCATGACGATGAGGGCCGGCTGATGCGCTGGGTCGGCACCAACACCGATATCGAGGATCAGAAAACCGCCGCCGCGACGCTGCTGGACATCAACGTGCAGCTGGAAGCGCAGGTTGCGCTGCGCACCGGTGAGTTGATGGCGGCCGAGGCCTCGCTGCGCCAAGCGCAGAAGATGGAGGCGGTGGGGCATCTGACCGGCGGCATCGCGCACGATTTCAACAATCTGCTGACCGGCATCATCGGTTCGCTCGATATCGTGCGGCGCCGGCTGGAGGGGCAGCTTAGCGACGACACCGCGCGGTTTATCGACGCCGCGTCAGCCTCCGCGCAGCGCGCCGCGGCGCTGACCCACCGGCTGCTGGCCTTCGCGCGACGGCAATCGCTGGATACCAAACCCGAAGACCTGAACGCCTGCGTCGCCGGGATGGCGGAACTTCTGCGCCGCTCGCTGGGCGAGCATATCAGCTTCGAAACCAATCTGCAGGCTGGGTTGTGGCTGGGCTTGACCGACGTACACCAGTTGGAAAACGCGCTGCTCAACCTCGCGATCAACGCCCGCGACGCGATGCCGGAAGGCGGCAAGCTGATCGTGGAGTCCGCCAATGCGCGGCTCGACAAGGCCTATGCGCAAGCGCGCGAGGATGTCACGCCGGGCGAATACGCGGTGATCTCGGTGACCGATACCGGCATGGGCATGCCGCCGGATGTGGTGGCGCGCGCGTTCGATCCGTTCTTCACGACCAAGCCGATCGGGCAGGGCACCGGCCTTGGCCTCTCGATGATCTACGGCTTCATGAAGCAGTCGGGCGGGCATATCCGCATCCATAGCAGCCCCGGGCAGGGCACCACCGTGAAGCTGTATATGCGCCGCGCGCCGGACGGCGGGCCGGCTGCGCCGGTGGCGGTGGAAGCCGAAGTGCCGCGCGGCCAGGGCGAAACCGTGCTGGTGGTCGAGGATGATGCGACTGTGCGGATGCTGGTCGTCGAGGTGCTGGAGGAGCTGGGCTACCGCTATCTGGAAGCGCCGGACGGACCCTCGGCATTGAAGCTGATGGACGTGCCGCGGATCGACCTGCTAGTGACGGATGTGGGCCTGCCGGTGATGAACGGCCGCCAGCTTGCCGAAATCGCGCGGCAGCGCCGGCCGGGGCTGAAAGTGCTGTTCATCACGGGCTACGCCGAAACCGCCGCGGTGCGCGGCGGTTTCCTTGACCCGGGCATGGAGATGATGACGAAACCCTTCGCGCTGGACGCGCTGGGCGCGAAGATCAGACAGCTGATCGAGAGTTAGGCCTCTTCATCGTCATGCCGGCGAAGGCCGGCATGACGAGTTGCCGGTTGCTATAGGATTGGCCTGCCGCCCGTGACGGGGATCAGCGCGCCAGTCATGTAGCTCGCCTCGTCGGAGGCCAGCAGCACGTAGGCGGGGGCGAGTTCGGCGGGCTGGCCGGCGCGGCCCATCGGAGTGTTTTTGCCGAACTCCTCAATGCCTTTCATCGTGGAGGGGATCAGCGGCGTCCAGATCGGGCCGGGTGCGACGGCATTCACGCGGATGCCCTGCTTCGCGACCGACTGCGCGAGCCCGGCGGTGAAGTTGGCGATCGCGCCTTTCGTGGTGGCGTAGGCCAGAAGTTGCGGGCTCGGCTGGTCGGCGTTGATCGACGAGGTGTTGATGATCGAGCCGCCCGGCCGCATGTGCTTTAAAGCGCCTTTGCACAGATAGAACATCGCATAGATGTTGGTGCGGAAGGTGTGGTCCCACTCTTCGTCGCTGATCTCGCCGATATCCTCATGCGTGGCCTGGAACGCGGCGTTGTTGACCAGCACGTCGAGCTTGCCGAACTGCGCCAGCGTCTTCCGCAGAACCTCGGCGCACATGGCGGATTGGCTCAGATCGCCGGGCAGGAGGAGCGCCTGTCGGCCGGCTTTCTTGACCCAGTCGGCGGTTTCCGCGGCGTCCTCATGCTCGTCCAGATATGATATGGCGACGTCCGCGCCCTCCCGCGCGAAGGCGATGGCAACGGCGCGGCCGATGCCGGAATCCGCGCCGGTGATCAGCGCGGTTTTGCCGGCCAGGCGGCCGCTGCCCTTGTACGACAGTTCGCCGTGATCCGGCTTCGGCGACATCTCGTTGGTGCGGCCGGGCGGACTTTGCTGCTGGCCGGGATAAGGCGGCGTCGGATGCTCGGTGGCCGGGTTGTCCATGAGACCTCCTCGAAATACTAGTCGATGCACGCGGTGTGGGCATCGTCCGGCGCGCGTGCAACCCGGCGCGCGCCGCGGTTAACCACATTTCACGCCATCGTTTCCGGCGCCGAAGCTTCGTTTCGGGCTGGCACCGTGTGACGAAATCATCATTTGCGCGCTGATGGTGCGGCATTGTGCCGTGCCGCCGCCTGTAACACATGCTGCCTCGACAGCAGGAGCATACATGACCGCGCAGATCCCCATCACGTACTCGGCGGCTATCGAGGATCACGAGGACACACCCTATGTGGAAGTGACGCCGGATCTGGCATTGCAGCGCCTCATGATCGTCAACGCCGTGCTGTTCGGGCGCAACGGGGCGGCGGACCGGCAGTGGGTGCTGATCGATACCGGCGTGGCCGGCACCGCGTCCACGCTGCGCCGCGCCGCAGAACGTCGCTTCGGACCGAACAGCCGACCGGCCGCGATCATTATGACGCATGGCCATGCCGACCATGCCGGCGGCCTCGCCGAACTGGCCGGAGCCTGGGATGCGCCGGTCTACGCGCACCGGCTGGAGATGCCGTATCTGAACGGCAGCGCATCTTATCCGCCGCCGGACCCGCTGGTGGGCGGCGGCCTGATGTCGCTGGCTTCGCCGCTGTTTCCGCGCGGGCCGTTCGACGTAAGCGAACGGCTGAAGCCGCTGCCCGAAGGCGGCAGCGTGCCGTTCATGCCGGGCTGGCGCTGGATTTTCACGCCGGGCCACACGGTGGGCCATGTTTCACTGTGGCGGGAGACCGATCGCAGCCTGATCGCCGGCGACGCCTTCATCGCGACCAATCAGGAATCGGCCTATGCCGTGGCGGTGCAGGCGCCGGAACTGCATGGGCCGCCGATGTATTACACCGTGGACTGGCAGGCAGCGAAGCAATCGGTCACCGCGCTGGCGGCGCTGGAACCGGAATTCGTCCTGACCGGCCATGGCCCCGCCTTGCGCGGCGCCGACATGCGGGCCGCTTTGCACGATCTAGCGTCCCGCTTCGATGACGTCGCGGTGCCGCAAGGACATCGCTACGCGAACCAACCGGCGCATGCGGAAGACGGAACTGCCTACCGCAAACCCTGAACAAGCAGGATATAAGTTCATGAAAGTCAAACTAAAGCCGCTGGCCGAGCAGGTCGTCGTCATTACCGGCGCCTCCAGCGGCATTGGCCTCGCCACCGCGAAAGCCGCCGCCGCGAAAGGGGCCAAAATCGTGCTCGCGGCGCGCAACGGCGCGGCGCTGAAACAGGCGGAACTTGAGATTCGCGCCGATGGCGGCGAGGCGATCCATGTCGTCACCGATGTCGCCAAACGCGGCGACCTTGAAGCGCTCGCCACCGCCACGGTCGACGCCTATGGCAGTTTCGACACCTGGGTGAACAATGCCGGGCTCGGTATTTACGGCACGCTGGATCAGATCAGCGAGGCCGATCACCGGCAGCTTTTCGACGTCAATTTCTGGGGCCTGGTGAACGGCACGCTGATCGCCGCCGAACATCTGAAAAAATTCGGCGGCGGCGCGATCATCAACTTGGGCAGCGTCGTCGCCGATATCGGTTTTCCGATGCAGGGCATGTACAGCGCCTCTAAGCACGCGATCAAAGGTTTCACCGACGCGTTCCGCTCGGAGCAGATGCATGAAGGCGCGCCGCTTTCGATCACGTTGATCAAGCCGGCCGCGATCGACACGCCGTTTCCGATCCACGCCAAAACCTATGTGGACCGCAGGCCGACCCTGCCGCCGCCGGTCTATGCGCCGGAAGACGTCGCGGGCGCGATCCTGCACGCCGCGGCGCATGGCGGGCGGGATTATTACGTCGGCGGCGCCGGCAAGGCGATGAGCACGGCGAACAAGCTTCTGCCCAGCGTGGTCGACTGGTTCGGCGCGACTCTGGTGACCCGGCAGTCGTTCAAGGATGAGCCGGTGGGCCGCGATCCCGCCGGTAATTTGTACGCGCCTGTGGAAGACGGACAGACCCGCGGCGACAGCAACCACGTGGTGATGCGCAGCGCCTATACCAAAGCGACCGAGCATCCGCTGGCTACCGGCGCGGCGCTGGCGGCGATCGGCCTCGGCGCGCTTGGCCTGCTGACGCGTAACAACCGCCGCTAAAGGAGACGAACATGAAAGCGCTTTGCTGGCACGGCAAGAACGACATCCGCTGCGACACGGTTCCGGACCCGCGAATCCAGGACGCGAGCGACGTGATTATCAAGGTCACATCCTGCGCGATCTGTGGCTCGGACCTGCACATCTTCGACGGCGTGATCCCGGGCATGGAATCCGGCGACGTGCTGGGCCACGAGACGATGGGCGAGGTGGTCGAGGCCGGCAGCGAGGTGAAGAACCTGAAGGTCGGTGACCGCGTGGTGGTGCCGTTCACGATCTCCTGCGGCGAATGTTTCTTCTGCAAGCGCGGGCAGTTTTCCGGCTGCGAACGCAGCAACCCGAACCACAAGACGGCGGAAAAGATGTGGGGTCATTCGCCGGCGGGGCTGTTCGGTTACTCGCATGTGCTGGGCGGATTTCCAGGCGGGCAGGCGGAGTATCTGCGCGTGCCCTATGCCGATGTCGGGCCGATCAAAGTGCCTTCGACGCTGACCGACGACCAGGTGCTGTTTCTCTCGGACATTTTCCCGACCGGGTATATGGCGGCCGATAACGCGAACATCGAGGAAGGCGACACGGTCGCGGTCTGGGGCTGCGGGCCGGTGGGGCAGTTCGCGATCAAGAGCGCGTTCATGCTCGGCGCCGGCCGCGTGATCGCGATCGACACCGTGCCGGAGCGCCTCGCGCTCGCCAAAGCGTCCGGCGCGATCACTCTGGATTTCAAGGAAGACGACATCTACGACAAGATCCAGGAGCTGACCGGCGGGCGGGGTGCGGATTCCTGCATCGACGCCGTCGGCACCGAGGCGGACGCGACCGGCTCTTTCGACAGCGTTATCGACCGCGTGAAAGTCGCGACCTTCATGGGCACGGACCGGCCGCACGTGCTGCGCCAGGCGATCCATTGCTGCCGCAATTTCGGCACGGTCTCGATCGTCGGCGTCTACGGCGGCTTCCTCGATAAAATCCCGATGGGCTCGGCGATCAACCGCGGCCTGACTTTCAAGATGGCGCAGACGCCGGTGCAGCATTATTTGCCGATCCTGCTGGAGCGGATCGAAAAGGGCGAGATCGACCCGTCCTTTGTGATCACCCATCACGCCAGCCTCGCCGACGGGCCGGAGATGTACAAAACGTTCCGGGCAAAACAGGACGGGTGCATCAAGGTTGTTCTGAAGCCGTAAGAGCCGAGCCTCCGCCGGCCAAGGTCTAGCCGGCCGCGCCGGAGGCCCCGGACCCCATGAGTTGATCCGACCGTCGAGCCGGCGGGCAACAACTTTGATGGCGCTTCGCGATGGCCGTTCGGCTGCACGTCTAGCCGCGTGCGGCGCACTCTGGCTAGGCACCGGCCGCCGGAGGCTCTTCCTTGGCTTCGGCAGGCGGCGGCGCTTTCTTCTTGCGCGAAACTTTCTCCCGCAGCGTCTGGAACACCACGTAGAGCAGCGGGATCACGAAGATGCCGATCGCGCTGGCGAAGATCATGCCGGTGAACACCGGCGTGCCGAGCGAGCGGCGGCTGATCGAGGCGGCGCCGCTCGCGATCACCAGCGGGATCAAGCCGAAGATGAACGCGATCGAGGTCATCATCACCGCGCGGAATCGGGTCGAGGCGCCGGCCACCGCGGCCTCGGCGATCGACATGCCCTCCTCGCGCCGGTCCTTGGCGAATTCCACGATCAGGATGCCGTTCTTCGCGGCGAGGGCGATCAGCGTCACCATGCCGATCTCGGCGTAGAGGTCGAGGTCGAGGCCGAACAGTTTGACGCCGAGCAGGGCGCCGAAAATGCCGACGATCACCGAGAGCAGCACCGGCACCGGGATCACCCAGCTTTCATACAGGGCGACCAGGAACAGGAATGCGAACAGCACCGAGAGCGCCAGCACCGGCCCGGTCGAGCCGCTGGCCGCGATCTGCTGATAGGCCGTGCCGGTCCATTCGTAACTGAAGCCGGAGGGCAGCGACGCGGAGGCATCCTGCATCGCCGTCAGCGCGCCGGCGGAGGACGCGCCGGGAGCCGGCGAGCCGAAGATCGGCGCCGCCTCTTCGTCATTGTAGCGCGAGACGATCGCGGGCTCGAGCACGATGCGTTCGGTGGCCAGCGCGCGGATCGGCACCATCGCGCCGCGGCTGCTGCGCACGTAGCTCTGGTAGATCGAATCGATGGTTTGCCGGTTGGCCGCCTCGCCCTCGATGTTCACCTGCCAGACGCGGCCGTACAGGTTGAACTGGTTGACATACAGGCCGCCCAGCGTCGCCTGCAGCGTCGTGAAGATGTCGTTGATATTGACGCCGAGCGACTCCGCCTTCTGCCGGTCGATATCCAGAAACACCGCCGGCGTGCTGGCGTTGTAGGTGCTGTACACGCGCCCCAGCCGCTTATCCTTGGACGCGGTGGCGATCAGCCCATTCATCACCTTATTTAGCTGGGCGGCCGGCGCGGTGGCGGTGTTTTCAAGCTCGTACTGGAACCCGCCATTGGTCGAAAGACCGACGATCGGCGGCGGCGTGAAGGCTTCGATCGTGCCCTCCCGCAACTGTTTGCCGTAGGCGTTGGTCTTGACGATGATGGCGTCGGCGGATTGCTTGGCGCTGGTGCGGTTGCCGAAAGCCGTCAGCCGCGCCACCACGAAACCGGCGTTGGACTCGTTGGCTTGGTCGAGGATCGAGGTGCCGATGACCTCGATCGTTTCCTGCACGCCAGCGAAAGTCCTGACCTTCCGCGCCACCTGCTCGACCAGCGCTTGCGTGCGGTTGAGCGAGGCGCCGGGCGGCAGCGTCACCTGCGCGAACAGGTAGCCTTGATCCTCGGTCGGCAGGAAGCCGGAGGGCGTCAGCCACCCGACCAGTCCGGTGGCGCCGGCGAACAGCACGATCACCAGCAAACCGATCCAGGCGGTGCGGATGCCGCGCGTTACCACGCGGCCGTAGGCGTCGCGGCTCCAGTCGATCCCGGCCTGCATTCGCCCGAGGATGCCGCGCTTGTGCTGGTTCGGCTTCAACAGCAGCGCGCAGAGCGCAGGCGAGAGGGTGAGTGCGTTCAAGGCCGAGATCAGCATCGCCATGCTGACCGTGACCGCGAATTGCTGGAACAACAGGCCGGAGAGGCCGGGAATGAAGCCGATCGGCACGAACACCGAGAGCAGCACCAGCGAGATCGCGACGATCGGCGCGGTGATCTGGGTCATCGCGAGCTTGGTTGCGTCGGGCGCGCTCATCTCGGGGTTTTCGGCCATCACCCGCTCGACGTTCTCAACCACCACGATCGCGTCATCGACGACGATGCCGGTGGCGACCACCAGCGCCAGCAGGGACACGGTGTTGGCGGTGTAGCCGAGGGCGAGCAGGAAGGCGAAGGCGCCGATCAGCGCGATCGGCACCACCACCATCGGCACGATCGCCGCCCGCCAGTCGCCGAGGAACAGGAAGACGACCAGCACGACCAGAATGAACGCCTCGATCAGCGTCCGGATCACCTCGTTGACGGTGGCGATCACGAAATCAGAGGTGTCGAAAATCGTAACTACCTTCAGCCCCGGCGGGAATTGGCCCTGCAGCTTCTGCAGCTCCTGGTGCAGCGCCTTGGAGGTGGACACCGCGTTCGCGCCCGGCTCGAGGTAGATGCCGAGGCCGAGGCCGCCCTTGCCGTTGATGTAGTTGAACCGGCTCTGCAGCTGCGCGCCCAGGGTGACATGCGCGATGTCTCTCAGCCGCAGGATCGAGCCATCCGGGTTGTTGCGGATCACGATGTCGCCGAACTGCTCGGGCGTGGTGAGCCGGCCTTGCGTTTCCACCGTCATCTGCATCTGCTGGCCGGCGTTGTTCGGCGGCGCGCCGATCGTGCCGACCGGCGCCTGGATGTTCTGCCCCTGCAGGGCGGTGGAGATGTCACCCGGCGTCAGCCCCAGCTGCGTCAATCGGTTGGCGTCGTACCAGACGCGCATCGAGTAGTTCTGCGAACCGAAAGCCAGCGCCTGGCCGACGCCGGGGACGCGGGAGATCGGGTCCAGGATGTTGATGATCGTATAGTTCGAGATCTGCAGCGGCGTCAGCTTATTGTTAGCGTCGCTTACGAACAGGACGGCGAGCAGTGCCGAGGAGCGCTTGCGGACCGTCACGCCCTCCGCCTGCACCTCCGTCGGCAGCTGCGAATTCGCCTGCTGCACCGCGTTGGTGACGTTCACCGTGTCGATGTCCGGATCGGAGCCGACCCGGAAGCTGACGGTGAGGTTATAGCTACCGTCGTCGGCGCTGGTGGAGGAGGCGTACAGCTCTTCGTTGACGCCGTTCACCGCCTCCTCGATCGGCTCGGCCACCGTCTGCTCCACCACCTGGGCTGAAGCGCCGGGGTAGTTCACCAGCACCTGCACCTGCGGCGGCACGATCGAAGGGAACTGCGCCACCGGAATCTGCGTCATCGCCAGCGCGCCGGCCAGCGTTATGATGATGGCGATGACGACGGCAAAGCGCGGCCGGTCGATAAAGAAAGCGGAGAACACCCGCGGCTATTCTTGCCCGGCGGGCGGCAGCTTGGCGCTGTTCGCTGGCAGCACCTTGACCTTCGCGCCGGGATGCACCCGCTGCGCGCCCTGTACGACGACCTGATCGCCCGGGTTCAGCCCGGAGGTGATCGCGATCGCGGATGGCGTGCTCTGCCCGACGGTGACGGTCTGCTGGCGCACCACGCCATTTTGTCCGACCACCATGACGGAGCTGCCGAGCTGGTTGGATACCACTGCCTCCTGCGGAACCGTAATCTGCTGCTGGGCCTCCCGGCTGCGTAGGATCACGTTCACGAACTCGCCGTCCTGCAGCATGTGTTGCCCGGTCTCCGTGGAGAGGTGCGGCAGGATGGGGTTGGCGATGGTCGCCCGCATCGCCAGCGTGTCGGTATCCGCGGTCACCTGGTTGTTGATGAAGTCGAGCCGGCCGATCTGGTTGTACATGCTGCCGTCCGGCAGCACCACCAGGACGTCCACCGCGTTGGCGAAACCGCCTTCGGCGGCGGCCTCGGCGCGCAGCCTCTGTGCGTCCACCACCGGCACCGAGAAGGTCACATAGATCGGGTCCTCGCTGACGACGGTGGCGAGCTGCCCGGTGGACGGCCCCACCACGTTGCCGACATCGACATCGGTCGCGCTGATCCGCCCGTTGATCGGCGAGCGGATCTCAGTGTAGCCGAGGTTGATCTGCGCGGTTTGCAGCTGCGCCTGCGCGCTCGCGATCCCCGCCGTGCCGCTGGTCGCCGCCGCCCGGCTGGAATCGACCGAGGAAGGCAGGCCGGCCGGCGTGTTGAGCAGCGCCTGGGCCCGGCCCAGCGTGAGGTTCGCATTGCGCGACTGCGCCTGCGCCTGCAGCACCGCCGCCTGCGCCGACGCCACCGCCGCCTGATACGGCGGCTGTTCGATCACGTAGAGCAACTGCCCCTGGGTGACGGTGTCGCCGTCCTTGAAGTCTTGCGCCTCCAGATACCCGGTCACCCGCGCGTTCAGCTGCACGATGTTCGTCGACTGGATGCGGCCGACATAGCTTTGCTGGTCATAGACCGGCTGTTTGGCCGCGGTGATCACGCCCACCGCCGGCATGGGCGCCGGGGTCGTCTGCGCGGCCGCCAAAGCCGGCGCCATCGCCAACGCCAAGCCGAGCGCCGCGAATATCAATCTCTTCATATAGGGGCGTCCGAACAAGCTATGCGTATTAAGGGCGCGCCGGCCGCTGGGTCAACGGCGCTGCCGTTTCTCTGCCATGCGCAAGGCGGCGGTGCCTTGCCTGGCCGGGCCTTGGCAGGCCGGGCGTTGCCTGGCGGGCCCTCCGGGCTGGGCCTTGCCTAAGCGCGGCGCTTCTGCATCTAGTAGCGTGCGCGTGGGCTGTCTTGGTCCGGCCGGCGAGAGGTGAAGTATGGACGGCGGCGCCGACTCCCGGCGGATCACGATCTACCGACAGGCCGATTTCGCGCCCATGCGCGCGGCCGGCAAACTTGCCGCCGAAACGCTCGACATGATCGGCCCGCATGTCCGGCCGGGTGTGACCACCGAGACCCTGAACACGATTTGTCACGATTTTATCGTTGCGCACGGCGCGGCGCCGGCGCCGCTGAACTATCGCGGCTTCCCGAAATCCATCTGCACCTCGATCAACCACGTGGTCTGCCACGGCATCCCGGGCGAGAGGAAACTGATCGACGGCGACATTCTGAACATCGATATCACGGTGATTTTGCACGGCTGGTACGGCGACAGCAGCCGCATGTACGCCGCCGGCACGCCGACCACGCGGGCGAAACGGCTGATGGACGTGACGTATGAGTCGCTGATGCGCGGCATCGCGGTGGTGAAACCGGGGGCGACCTTCGGCGATGTCGGCTACGCCATCCAGAGCTACGTGGAAGGCCAGCGCTACGCCGTGGTGCGGGATTTCTGCGGCCATGGCATCGGCCAGCGCTTCCACGAGCCGCCCAACGTGCTGCATTTCGGCCGCCGCGGCGAGGGGCCGGAGTTTCAGCCCGGCATGTTCTTTACCATCGAACCGATGGTGAATGCCGGGCGACCGGAAGTAAAAATCCTGGAAGACGGCTGGACCGCCGTGACCCGCGATCGTTCGCTCTCCGCGCAGTTCGAACACATGATCGGCGTGACGGACACCGGCTGCGAGATTTTCACGTTGTCCCCGGCAGGATACACGGCGCCTCCGTACGGGTAACGGGCGCCCGACGTCAGTCCGGGTTCTGACCGGCGGGGAAGTTTCTTTCCCAGACCTGGGTAAGCTGCGGCAGCGCGTCGGCCTTCACGCTGATTGCGTACAGGCGCGGGCATCGTGCCGCGAACCAGTCCCGGCCGGGGCGCCAGCGGGTCATCGCCGCGATGTAGATGTCCAGCGCGGAAAAGTCGCGCAGGAACCAGGGGGTGGCCGCCTCGTCTTCCATCATGCGCCACAGCTTTTTCGCGTAGTCGTCGACCGAGGTTCTGAAGCTGCCTTGCGCTGATGGCTCCCGGACGAAGCGGGCGGGTTCGTCGGCGTAAGTGAAGGTCGGGTAGATGTTCGTAACAATGAAGATCAGCCAGCGCAGGAACCGCGGGCGCGCCGGATCGCCGGGCGGCGGCACCAGGCCGCGGCGGTTTTCCAGTTCGGCGAGGACCAGCGTGATCGCCGCACTCTCGGTCATTATGCTGCCTTCTGCCAGCACCAGCGTCGGCAATTGCGCGAGCGGGTTGACGGCGGCAAGGCGCGCCCGGGCCTCCGCGGAGGTGAACACGTCGTCCACTTCCTCAAAGCTGAAAGGCACGCCGTACCAAACCAGCTGCGCCTCGATCAGCACCGATCCCCAACCCGCCCGGCCGTATAGCTTCACCATCCGCCTCCAGGTTCGCGCGCGACTTTGCCGGGCGGCGGCGGGCGCTTCAAGAGCCGCCCTTGCACCGGCGCGGCCCCGCCGGTAGACCAAACCGCCAGGTCACTTTTGAAAGCGTGCGGCCATGGCTCCCGAAGACTTTGTCGCTCCCGAATTAACCGCCCGCGTCGCCGAGGCGCTGGCCTTTGACGATGTGTTGCTGGTGCCGGCGTATTCGCAGGTGCTGCCGACGCTGGTCGCCACCGGCACGCGGCTGACGCGCGAGATACGGCTGAACATCCCGCTGGTTTCCGCCGCCATGGACACCGTGACGGAGGCGGCGATGGCGATCGCGATGGCGCAGCAGGGCGGCATCGGCGTGATTCACAAAAACTTCACGCTCGATGAACAGGCGGCGCAAGTCCGGCGCGTGAAGAAGTTTGAGAGCGGCATGGTGGTGAACCCGCTGACCATCCATCCGGACCAGACGCTGGCGGACGCGCGGGCGCTGATGGCGCAGCACAATATCAGCGGCTTTCCGGTGGTGGAGCGGGACGGCAAGCTGGTCGGCATCCTCACCCATCGCGACGTGCGCTTCGCGACCGATCCGAGTGCCCGCATCTACGAGCTGATGACGCGGGACAATCTTGCCACCGTCGCCGCCGGCGTCTCCGCCGAGGACGCGCGCGCGCTGCTGCACAAACGCCGGCTGGAAAAGCTGCTGGTGGTGGACGACCAGTACCGTTGCGTCGGGCTGATGACGGTGAAAGACATGGACAAGGCGGAGGCGCATCCGCTGGCCAACAAGGACGAACTCGGCCGCCTGCGCGTCGCCGCCGCCACTGGCGTGGGCGAGGACGGCGCCGAGCGCGCGGCGGCGCTGATCGCGGCCGGCGCGGACGTGGTAGTGGTGGACACCGCGCACGGCCATTCGGACGGGGTGCTGCGTGCCGTGACGCGGATCAAGAAAGCCTCCAATGCCGTGCAGATCATCGCCGGCAACGTCGCCACGCCGGAGGGCGCGCAAGCGCTGATCGACGCCGGCGCGGATGCTATTAAAATCGGCATCGGCCCCGGCAGCATCTGTACCACGCGGGTGGTGGCGGGCGTGGGGATGCCGCAATTTTCCGCGGTGCTGGAAACCGCCGCGATCTGCCGCCGCCACGGCGTGCCGGCGATCGCCGATGGCGGCATCCGCGCCTCCGGCGACATGGTGAAGGCGCTGGCCGCGGGGGCAGACGCGGTGATGGTCGGCTCCATGCTCGCCGGCACGGATGAGGCGCCGGGCGAAGTGTTTTTATATCAGGGGCGTAGCTACAAATCCTATCGCGGCATGGGAAGCCTGGGCGCGATGGCGCGGGGCTCCGCCGACCGCTATTTCCAGCAAGAGATCAAGGACACGCTGAAACTGGTGCCCGAAGGCATTGAAGGCCGTGTAGGGTACAAAGGCCCGATGGCGGCGGTGGTCCACCAGCTGGTCGGCGGCCTGCGCGCCGGCATGGGCTACACCGGCTGCGCCAATGTCGCCGCCCTGCAAACCGACGCGAAGTTCCGGCGGATTACCGGCGCGGGGCTGCGGGAGAGCCATGTGCATGATGTGGCGATCACGCGGGAGGCGCCGAATTACCGGCAGGAGGGTTGACGCTGTATATACAAACGTATAGTAGGTTTCGTGCTAGAAGAGCTACAGTTTGATTGGGATGCTGGCAACCCACTCAAGTGCCAGAGCACGGCGTTTCGTTAGCGGAAATTGAGATGTTGTTCTCCAGCGATCCTCTGGTTTCGCCGGATGTTCTTCACTCCGCTGAGGAAATTCGCTTGGTAGCAGTTGGTCCAGCAGGTTGGGGTCGAAGACTATTCGTAATTTTCACGTTCAGGGATCGCCTCGGAAAGCGGTTAATCCGTCCGGTCAGTGCCCGCTATATGAGAGACAAGGAGTTTTTGCGCTATGTCGAAGGAAGCACCTAAATTACGGCAGGTTCCTATCATGACGACGGATGAGGAAGCCGAGGCATTCCTCGAACAGGATCTATCCGACCTCGACTTCTCGCAGTTCAAGCCGGTGCATTTCGAGTTCGCAAAGAAAACCGCGCAGGTGAACATGCGCCTGCCGGAGACATTGCTGGACGCGGTGAAGGCGCGGTCATTAGCCAGGGGCATTCCATACACAAGGTTTATCCGAGAAGCGATCGAACAAGCGATCAACGCCCGCGAAGCGTAACGGACAGCGGCAAGGAATTGAGATGAGCGAGCAACTTTACGATCAGGATTTTTATGCCTGGGCCAACCAGCAGGCCGGCCTGTTGCGCGCGGGTAAGTTGGCGGAGGCGGATATTGAAAATATCGCCGAGGAAATCGAGAGCATGGGCAAATCGGAAAAACGCGAACTCAAAAATCGGCTGAGCATCCTGCTTTTGCATCTTCTCAAGTGGCAGTATCAGCCCGAGCACCGTAGTGCTTCCTGGCAGGCGACAATCCGCGTCCAGCGCCGTGATCTCGCCGATCACATGCTGGACAACCCGAGCCTGAACGCAGTTCTTCCGCAGGCTATCGAGCAGGCGTATGGCAACGCCGTCATCGAAGCAGCCGTGGAAACAAACCTTTTAGAGACGACATTCCCAGAAACTTGTGCCTGGTCATTCGACCAAATAGTAAATCCGGATTTCTGGCCCTAGGATTGATCTTTCGTTGCATTTTTGGAGAAATTTCAACTTGTCTCATATTTGTACCGTTTGTGGGCTTGCAGATTTGACGGAACAGCCTCGCGAAGAGTCCACTGGTGGGTCTTATGAAATTTGTCCGTCTTGCAGATTTCAAATTGGCGTCTCTGACGACGATCGCGGCTTACCTTTGAACAATGGCGGCAGCGTTGGATCGATGCAGGGATGACCCGGAATGTAAGTCGAACCGATCCACCTGAAAATCGGAATCCTTCACAGCAATTGCGCGGGGTTGTCGCTTCGGACGTCCCATGACCCCCGCCGGCCAACTCGCCGCCGCCATCGACCTGCTGGCCGAAATCGAAGCCGATCCGCGCCCCGCGGACGCCGTGGCCAATGCGTTCTTCCGCAACCGCCGCTTTATCGGCGCGGGGGACCGGCGGGAGGTTAGCGGGTTGGTCTGGGGCGTGCTGCGCGGGCGACGGCATCTCGGCTGGTGGCTCGCCCGCTACAACGCGCCGGAGACACCGCGTCTGCTGCTCGCGGCACAGGCCTTCTTCGCGGGGCAAAGCCCGCAGAAAATCGCGCAGGCCTTTGTCTCCGGCCGTTATGGGCCGCCGCCCTTATCGCCCGAGGAAACCGCGACACTGGAGAAACTTGCCGGCCACAGCTTCGAGCATCCGGACATGCCGGAGGCGGTAAAATATGAAATCCCCGACTGGATCCTGCCAAAATTCGCCGCCCAGTTCGGCGCCGCTTTGCCCGCCGAAATGGCCAGTCTCGCCACGCCGCCGCCGCTCGACCTGCGCGTCAATCTGCTGAAAACCACCCGTGACGCCGCCATCGCGGCCCTGACCCGCGAGCACCTCACCGCCGCGCCCACGCCGTACAGCCCTTGGGGCCTGCGCCTCGCCGGCCGGCAGTCCATTACGCAGGGTACCGCCTTCCGCGACGGGCTGGTGGAAATTCAGGATGAAGGCAGCCAGCTGATCGCGCTGATCGTGGACGCGGCGCCCGGCATGCGCGTGCTGGATTACTGCGCGGGCGCTGGCGGCAAAACGCTGGCCATCGCCATGACCATGGCGAATAAGGGCCAGATCGCCGCTTGCGATGTTTCCGCCCCCCGCCTGGAAGCCGCCGCCAAACGCTTCCGCCGCGCCGGCGTGCATAACGCCGAAGCCCATTTGCTTACCGCCGGCGATAAATGGCCGAAACGCCAAGCCGGCAAATTCGACCGCGTGCTGGTCGACGCGCCCTGCACCGGCACCGGCACCTGGCGCCGCAACCCGGATGCGCGGCTGCGCCTGACCGAAACCGACCTCGCCGAGCTGCTGGTGAAACAAGCCGCCATTCTGGACGACGCGCAAAAAATGGTGAAGCCGGGCGGACGGCTTATTTACGCCACATGCTCTTTGCTTAATGATGAGAACGAAGCCCAACTGGAGGCGTTTCTGTCGCGCACAGCAAATTTTTCTCACCGACCGCTTGCGGCGCCGCTGCCGGAAGCGTTGCACGCGCGTACGCTCCGCCTGACGCCGCATCGCCACGGCACGGACGGTTTTTTCTGCGCCGTGCTGGAGAAGGCCGCGTCGTGATCGCGATCCGCCGCGCCCGGCCCGCGGACGCGCCCGGCATCGGCGCCGTGCATGTCTCCGCCTGGCGCAGCGCTTATCCGGGCGTGCTGCCGGATACCTTCCTCGCCAAGCTCTCGGTCGCCCGCCAGGCCGGCCATTACGACCGCGCCATCCGCATCGGCCTCGGTGTGCATGTCGCCGCCGTCTCCGGCTTGGCCGGCCCGGACAGCCCGCCGACCGCGTCCCCCATCGTCGGCTTCACCACCGCGCGCCGCAACCGCGCCGGAGCGCTGGCGGAAGGCGAGGTGGAAACCCTGTACGTGCTGGACGATTGGCGCGAGCGCGGCCTCGGCCGCCAGCTGCTGCGCGCCAGCGGCCAGCACCTCTCCGCCATGGGCTGCCGTTCGGCCTTCGCCTGGGTGCTGCGCGACAACCCCGCCAGCTACTTCTACCAGCGTCTCGGCGGCAAGCGCATCGCTGCCGGCACCACTTACGTGGGCGGCTCGGAAATCCCGCAAGTGGCGTATGCCTGGGACCCGATCGAGTTGCTGTTGGATGTGGATGCGTAAGTAAGAAAGAGCCTCCGGCGGCTGGGGCCTAAGGCCCCAGACCCATATTAGTTAATCGAATGTGGGGACCCGTATAACCTTGATCTGGGAGACAATGATTGATGAAACCCTTCACGCTGTTCATCGAATATGGAGTTCTTCCGCCTGATCCGAACCACGGCATTATGCCACTGGCACCGCTTCATATTAATGCAACGGATGAGGATGAAGCGAAACGGGTGGCGCAGGCTATTTGTAAATTCGCATTTCCTATTTTGGTTGATAAGATCACCATCCGGATCGTGAACGGCAAAGGAAGCGGACATCCGATTTACACCCTCAACGTTCCGTAGTAGGTGGGCTATTGGTTGTTTTGTTCTAAATTTAAATAGGCTACCCCCGCTGCGGCCGCAATCGAACTCGATGGCGCCGCTTCGCATATTTGCTGTACCTCACCAACCAAGCCATAAACATCTGTTGAGTGTCCAACCAGGTGATTGGAATTTGCAAAATTTGCTCCTGACAAGTAGCCCTCAATCCAAGTTCCAACTTCGAAATTCGAGTTCTTGTTCGTTGTCCAGGACGCGCAGCTTTCATTCCCGATCCCAGCGGTAAAGGAACTCTGGGCATTTGCCACTCCAAAATATAGCAGTGTAAACGCAAAAGCTGACAAGAGCCTTATCATGTTCAAGACGCTAACCCAGCATGAAAGGGAGGTCCAGTTGTCGCTGTATCGAGGCCGCTGGATCAGCTTAGCTGGTCATGAATATGAGGTTCAAACTAAAAGAGGTCTGGGGCCTTCGGCCCCAGCCGCCGGAGGCTCTAATTCCAATTTGATACCGACCTCGCTTCGCGCTACGCCGCCCCATGCTTGATGAAAAGATACTGATCCTCGATTTTGGCAGCCAGGTGACGCAGTTGATTGCGCGGCGGGTGCGGGAGAGCGGGGTCTATTGCGAGATTTTCCCGTTCAATGCCGAGCCGGCGCGGATTGAGGCGTTTGGCGCGCGCGGGTTTATTCTTTCGGGCGGGCCGGCGAGTGTTTCGGATGCAGGTTCGCCGCGGGCGCCGGAACTGGTGTTTGCGGCGGGCCTGCCGGTGCTGGGCATCTGTTATGGGCAGATGACGATGTGCGCGCAGCTGGGTGGCGATGTGCGGGGTGCGGAGATCCGCGAGTTCGGCCGCGCCACCGTGGATGTCGTCGAAGATTGCGCGTTGTTCGAGGGCGCGTGGAGCGTCGGCGCGCGCGCGACGGTGTGGATGAGCCATGGCGACCATATCAGCCGCGCGCCGGATGGCTTTCGCACCGTTGCGGTGTCGGAGGGCGCGCCCTACGCGCTGATCGCGGATGACGCGCGGCATTTTTACGGGCTGATGTTCCACCCTGAAGTGGTGCACACGCCGCACGGCGCTGCGCTGCTGCGCAATTTCACGCATAAGGTCTGCGGCCTGTCCGGCGGTTGGACGATGGCCGATTTCCGCGCCACGGAAATGAAGAGAATCCGCGCGCAGGTGGGGCAGGGGCGGGTGATCTGCGGCCTGTCCGGCGGCGTGGATTCGTCCGTGGCGGCGGCGCTGATCCATGAAGCGATCGGCGACCAGCTGACCTGCATTTTCGTCGATCACGGTTGCTTACGCGCCGGCGAAGCCGAAGAGGTGGTGCGGGTGTTCCGCGACCGTTTCAACATCCGCCTGGTGCATCGCGACGCTTCGGACTTGTTTCTGGAAAAACTGGCCGGCGTGACCGATCCGGAGCAGAAACGAAAGATCATCGGCGGCTTGTTCATCGACGTATTCGACGCGGAGGCCGCCAAGCTCGGCGGCGCCGATTTTCTGGCGCAAGGCACGCTGTACCCGGACGTGATCGAATCCGTCAGCGCGCTCGGCGGCCCCTCGGTGACCATCAAATCGCATCATAACGTGGGCGGCCTGCCGGCCACGATGAAGCTGAAACTCGTTGAGCCTCTCAGAGAACTATTCAAGGACGAAGTGCGCGTGCTGGGCCGCGAGCTCGGCCTGCCGGAAACCATCGTCGGCCGCCACCCCTTTCCCGGCCCCGGCCTCGCCATACGCATTTTAGGCGCGGTCACGCGCGAGGCCGTGCAGATCCTGCAAAAGGCCGACGCGATTTACCTCGAGGAAATCCGCGCCGCCGGCCTATACGACGCGATCTGGCAAGCCTTTGCCGTGCTGCTGCCGGTCAAATCCGTTGGCGTGATGGGCGACGGCCGCACTTACGATCAGGTCTGCGCGCTGCGCGCCGTCACCAGCACGGATGGCATGACGGCGGACGTCTATCCGTTCGACATGGCGTTCCTAACCCGCGTCGCCAGCCGCATCGTCGGCGAAGTCCGCGGCATCAACCGCGTCACCTACGACATCACCAGCAAACCGCCGGGCACGATCGAGTGGGAGTGATCTGAGCTCGTTGGACAGTTATTGCGACCCAGTCCGCTCGCCAAACAATGTCTTTGCCCCTATGCTTGCTTGAACGGAACAAACTGACCGCGCTCCGGCGTCTCACGCGCTTGCCCGAATGAGCGGCGCGATCTCGGCGAGGTCGTTCCTGATCGTCGTGGCCGCCACGCCCGCTTCACCCATCGCGTGGCTAATCTGGTCGAGACCCTTCGCGACATCACCCGCCGCGTAAAGCCCGGGAATCGTCGTTCGTTGATGATCGTCGACGAGAAGACAACCTTCCTCGGTCGCCTCCGCGCCGATGCCCGCTGCAAGCTCGGAACGGATCAGCGAGCCGAGCGCGGGATAAATGGTATCGAAAGTGAGCAGCTCGCGCGGTAGCGGCGCCGCGATGGCATCGGCGTGGAGCAGCAGCGGGCCGCAGGGGCCGTCGCGCATCGCGATGCCGAGGCTCTTCAGGTGTTCACGCTCCGCCGCGGTCAGGCCGAGGACGCCGTCGGCCGCGATCAAGGTCACGTCGGCGCTGTACATACGCAGGAACACGGCCTCCTTGTAGCCGCGCGTTCCGGAACCGATCACGCCGACGCGTTTGTCGGTCACCTCAAAGCCATCGCAAATCGGGCAGTAGCGGATCAAACCTTTCACAAGCGCCGCGTCATGATCGGCGTCGTCCATCCGGGGACGATGGTTCACGACACCGGTGGCCAACAGAACCGAACGAGCCGCCATGATGTGGTCACCCGCTCCGGCGCGGAAGAAATCCTCCTGTCGCTCGAGCCGGTCGACAACGGCATGTCTTACATGCACGCCGAATTCCGCTGCCTGCTCGCGCATGCGGTCAAGCAAGGTTCTACCCGAGATGCCGCCGGGAAATCCGGCATGGTTGCGCGTCATCGGGATAAGCGCCGTGCGGCTTTCGCCGCCGTCCACCACCTCCACGCGAAGGTGAAACCGCGCGAGATAGATGGCCGCCGTCAGGCCGGCAGGCCCCGCGCCGATGACCAGGCAATCCAGCATAAGAGCCTCACAGAAAACTTGGATATGGTGCGAATGTTCGCATTACCCATACCACGGGCGAGCCCGCGGCGGTCGTCGCGATCGCTAGTCCGGACCTGGCCATCGGCCAGACGGCGTGACGCGCGGTTGTCGACATTGCTTTAGTATCTCATCGCGGCTCGCGACAGCTTCGCTGCCAGGCCCCGCTGCGAAATCTACCGTTTCAGGCGCAGCCGCTGATTGCCCGGTGGATGAGAAGCTTTGACATATTTGCCAAGACCGAGATTTTGCAGCCCCGTCATCCGCTTGAGCCGACTGTGAAATGCCCTGTCTGCTGTTATACGAGCCGCGAACGGCGGGAGTGGCGGGATGGAAGCGGAACGGCGCGTTGGACGGCATTTCTTCGCCAATCCCGGTCCCACCAACATTCCGGACTCGGTGCTGCGCGCGATGCACCGCGGCAGCATGGACTTCATGGAAACCGAGTTCTTCGAGATTTATAACGCGGCGCGCGACGGGCTGAAGCGCCTGCTGTTCACCGCAGCGGAGTTGTTCTTCTACGCCGCCACCGGTCACGGCGCCTGGGAAGCGACCATGGTCAACCTGTTTTCGCCGGGCGAGCAGGTGCTGGTGGTCGGCGGCGGCTATTTCTCCGCCGCCTGGGCCGTCCTGTCGCGCCGCTTCGGCATCGCGGCGGAGCTGCTGGAGGTGGACTGGCGGGCCGGCGTGGAGCTGGCGGCGCTGCACGCGCGGCTGGCCGCCGACGCCGGCCACGCGATCAAGGCGCTGTGCGTGGTGCATAACGAAACTTCGACCGGCGTGGCGCTGCCGCTGCCGGAAATCCGCGCGGCGCTGGACGCGGCGGCGCATCCGGCGTTGCTGCTGGTCGACACCATCTCCTCGCTCGGCTGCCTGGAGTTCCGCATGGACGAGTGGGGCATCGATGCGGTGGTCGGCGGCAGCCAGAAAGGGCTGATGCTGCCCACCGGCCTGGCGTTCACCGCCGCCGGCCCGAAAGCGATGGCGGCGCATGCCCGCGCGCAACTGCCAAGGTTTTACTTCGACTGGTCGGTGATGATGAAGCGGAGTTTCCGGAGTTTCACGGGCTCGGTGCCGATCGTGCCGTTCTTCGGCATGGTGGAGGCGATCAGGCTGATCGAGCAAGAGGGGTTTGAGGCGCTGTGGGCGCGTCACCGGCGCTTCGGCGTCGCGACGCGGGCGGCGGTGCGGGCCTGGGGCGGGGGCAACCAGGGCCCGGAGCTGTACTGCCAGAACCCCGGCCGGTTTTCGGACTCCGTGACGACGATCTTCATGCCGGAGGGCGTGGACACGGACGGCTTCCGCGCCTTGCTGCTGGAGCGTTTCAACGTCTCCACCGGCGGCGGGCTGGACAAGCTCGGCGGCCGGGTGTTCCGCATCGGCCATATGGGCGATTTGAACGAGCCGATGCTGCTGGGCACGCTGGCGGCGGTGGAGCTCGCTCTCGGCGCGGCCGGCGTACCGCACGCCAAAGGCGGCGTCACGGCCGCGATGGAGAGCCTGGCGAATTAGCCTGTTCGCCGTCGGCTCTGGACCTTGCGCCGGCCGGCTGGTTTAACCGGCTGTCATGAAGGACATCGCCTCGTGAACCAGTTGCAGATCGAAATCATCCCGGTCACGCCGTTCCAGCAGAACTGCGCGCTGATCTGGGATGCGAGCACAATGAAAGGCTCCGTGATCGATCCGGGCGGCGAGGCGCCGCGTATTGCGGCGGCGATCGCCAAGGCTGGGGTGACGGTGGAACAGATTTATCTCACCCATGGCCATCTCGACCACGCCGGCGGCGCCGCCGAACTCGCCGAGGCGCTCGGCGTGGAGATCATCGGCCCGGACCGGCGCGACGAGTTCCTGCTGCACGGGATCACCGCGCAGGCCAAGGCGTTCGGCCTCTCCGGCATGGCCGACGCCACGCCGAACCGCTGGCTGACCGAAGGCGAGACCGTGCAAATCGGCGGCGCGAATTTCGAGGTGCTGCATTGCCCCGGCCACACGCCCGGCCATGTCGTGTTCGTCAACCGCGCCGCTGGGTTTGGCATTTTCGGCGACGTGCTGTTTCGCGGCTCGGTCGGCCGCACGGATTTTCCCTATTGCGAGCCAGACGCGCTGATCGCCGCGATCAAAACCAAGCTGCTGCCGCTGCCGGACGGCTTCGCCTTCATCTGCGGCCATGGCCCGGACTCGACCGTCGGCGCCGAACGCCGAAGCAACCCGTTCATTCAGTAACCGCCGGCAAATCAATCCATGAAAGATGCCCGCCCTTGCCGGCGCCGGTGTCCAGAAACACGGCCTGGCCGCCGGCATGGCCAGCGCGGATGTAGGGGCGGCCGTCGGCGCTCCGGCGGTCGTGGCCGCAATAGACCGTGACATCTGCCGGAATGCTGTCCACCCAGTCGAGCAGCCGCTCCGGGCGGCCGGCGCCGGTGGTGCGGCCGGTGGTCTGGCCGTACAGCGCGCGCGCCAGCAGCGGCTCCGGCCGGCCGGCGGGGAACGCCGGCGCCGGTTGCTTGCGCATCGCCGGATGAAACCCGCCATGCACGAACAGATACGGCCCGAGATTGAGCCAGGCCGGCGCCGCGGTGATCGCGGCGAAGCTGCGTTCGGCCAGCGCCGGGCTCAGCTCTTCCAGCGTGCGGCGCAGCGGCTCGCCGCCATGCACCGCGTCGCCGCGCAGCGCGCGGGCCAGCTTGAAGTCGTGGTTGCCGAGCAGAAACAGCCCGCGCCCCTCATCCTGCAGCCGGAACATGAGGCCAAGCGCGCCCGGCGTGTCCGGCCCGTCATCCACCAGATCGCCCAGCTGCACGATGAACCGATCCGTCTCCGCCGCCGCCGCGAAGCCCCGCGCATCGCCATGCACGTCCCCGACAATCCGCAACGTACGCCCGGCCGGGATTTGCACCATGAGCCAGAATGCAGGGTGGGTCAGCGCCGCGCAACCCACCATGCCGCCGGCCACGTCAGGCTGGGAACTTAGGCCTTCTCCACGATGATCTGTCCAACATCCGTAAAACCGGCGTCGAACCCAACCTCGCAATACCCCAGGTAAAACTCCCACAGCCGCTTGAACCGCGCATCGTACTGCGTCGAGACCTCGGAAATCCTGTGCCAGCGCGCCTGGAAATTCGTCTGCCATCGGCTCAGCGTCCGCGCATAATCCCGCCCGAACCAGAACGTGTCCCCGGCGGTCAGCCCCGCCGCGGCGATCTCCTGGCTCAGCCGTGCGGGGCAGGGCAGCATGCCGCCCGGAAACACGTAGCGCTGGATGAAGTCGGCAGTTTTCCGATAATCCGCGAACAGCCGGTCGGCGATGGTGATCACCTGCAGCCCGGCCTTGCCGCCCGGCCGCAACCGCGCCCGCAACGTCTGGAAGTAGGCGGGCCAGTATTCCTCGCCCACCGCCTCGAACATCTCGATCGAGGCGATGCGGTCGAAGCTGCCGGTGGTGTCGCGGTAGTCCTCCAGCCGCAGGCTGACCATGTTGTCGAGCCCAGCTGCCCTGATGCGCGCCCTGCCGTAGGCGAGCTGCTCGGCGGACAGCGTGATGCCGGTGACGATGGCGCCGAACTCGGCCGCGGCGATCGCCGCGAAGCCGCCCCAGCCGCAGCCGATCTCCAGCACCGTCATGCCCGGCGTCAGCTCCAGCGCCCGGCACAGCCGGCGGTATTTTTCCGCCTGCGCCGCCTGCAAATCGGTCTCGCCCGGCGCGAAAATCGCGGCGGAATAGGTCATCGAGGGGTCGAGGAACTCTGTGTAGAAATCGTTGCCGAGATCGTAGTGCTCGGAAATGTTGCGTTTCGCGCCCTTGCGAGTGTTCGGCCGCAACCGGTGCATTGCCCAGGAAGCGAACCGCGCCCAGGGGTTGCCGCGCAGAAAGTCGTCGAATGCCATTTCGTTGGCGGTGCCGAGGCGCAACACTTCGGTCATGTTCGGGCTGTCCCACATGCCGGCGAGATAGCCCTCGCACAGGCCGAGCGAGCCGTGGAACGCCAGCTTCGCCACCATCTTTGGATCATGCACGATCAGCGTGGCGGACGGGCCGGGCAGCTCGCCCTCAAAAAAATGGGTACTGCCATCGGGCAGCACCATGTTCAGCTTGCCGGCCTTGATCAGCTTCGCGAAGCTGATCGCGAGGCGCAAACGCCGGTCCCTTGGCATGGTGGCGGCAAGATCGCCGGGCCGCGCCGTCGCGCTCAACTCGCTCATTATCCGTCTCCGACGATCACCTCCGGGTGGTCTGGTTCCGGCATCCGATGAAACCGCGCCCCCCGCAGACGGATTTTTAGCGCCTGCCAGAGAATTGCGGGCATCACTTTCATTGGCGCGAACGGCATTTCGACAGCCAAACGAAAAAGTGATCGTGCGGAGAACGGCCGCGCCTTCAGCATGATGGTCGCGGTCAAACGTTTCTCCTCCGGCGTACCGTACTGGATCGAAACGATTAGCTGCTCGGCCGGCGCTGTCAACGCAAAACGGTAGCCGCCCGCCATGTCGAAAAACGGCGAAACGTGCATCCGCTTTGGCGCCGCCTGCCGGATGAGTCCGTCGCCGGCAACCGGCATGACATAGCCGATCTGGTTGCCGAACGTGTTTTTCACCTGGTGCAGCACCGCCAACAGCCGCCCGGCGGCATCGTAACAAAAATACCAGCCGATGGGGTTGAAGGAGTAGCCGAATAACCGGGGTGTGAACACGAACACGATCCGCGCGGCGGCGCCCAAGCCTGCCTGGCGCAGCGCCGCCGCGACATAGGCCCGTAGCGGTGTGCCATCCCGCCGCCCATGGTCACGGTCCCGCAACGAGACCAGCGCGGCCCGGTTATGGCCGAAAAACCAGTCGCCGCCGTCAACTTCGGCCGCGCGGTCGAGGTCGAGCGCCATCATCCAGACGCGGTAGTCGAAACGATGCCGGAACGGCGCATGCCGCAGATGCGCGACCCGCCCGGCATACAGCCAGGCGGGCGGGTTCACGTCTGCCAAGGTGCCCGCACGCCCAGCGCATTGGCCACAAGCACGGCCGAGGCGATGCCGTCCTCATGGAACCCCCAGCCGGTCCAGGCGCCGGCGAACCACAGCCTGTCGCAACCCTGGATTTCGTGCAGGCGTTGCTGCGCGCGCAAAGCGGGCGCGTCGAATTGCGGATGCCGGTAGCTTTTCCGCAGCAGCACCTTCGCTGGGTCCAGCGCGATGCACGCATTCAGCGTGACCAGCAGCGGCAATTTGGTTTTCATCCCCTGCAGCAGGTTCATCCAGTAGGTCAGGCTGATCGCGCTGGCGTGATCCGCCGCATTGGCGCTGAGATAATTCCAGGAGCACCAGGCCAGCCGGCGGCGCGGCATCACGCGCGCGTCCTGATGCAGCACCGCCGCGTTTTCCTGAAAGCGGATCGCGCCCAAAATCTCGCGCTCCGCCGCCGCGGGTTCGGCGATCAGCGCCAGCGCCTGGTCGGCGTGGCATGCGAACACCACGTCGTCGTACAGCGCGACGCCGCCGGCGCTCATCACCTCCACGCCCTCCGGCGTCCGCCGCACGCCGCGCACGCCGGCGCCGAGACGCGCGCGGCCGCCGAGCTCGGCCAGCACCCGCGCCACGTAGACCCGCGAGCCGCCCGTCACCGTCTTCCATTGCGGCCTGTCGTTCATGCTCAACAATCCGTGATTGAAAAAGAACCGCACGAAGTTGCGCGCCGGGAACGCCTTCATGCCGTCCACCGACGCCGACCAGATCGCAGCACCCATCGGCAGCAGATAATCCTCGATGAAGCCCGCGCCGTATCGTTCCGCCGCCAGATAGTCGCCGAGGCTTTGCGTCGAAGCGCCGTCCAGCAGCGCCGGCGCGCGCTTGTTGAAGCGCAGGATGTCGCGCAGCATCGCGATGTAACGCGGCTTCAGGAAGTTCAGCGGCTGCGCGAACAGCTGTTTCAGATCGCCGCCGCCGTACTCGAACGCGCCGCCGCGTTTCGACACGCCGAAGGACATGTTGCTGTCATGCGTCGCCACGCCCAGGCGTGAAAAGAACGCCGTTAGATTCGGATAGTTCCGCTCGTTGTAAACGATGAAGCCGGTATCCACCGGCACCTCGACGCCATCCGGCCGCACGATCTGCGTATCGGCATGGCCGCCGGCGCGCGCCTCTGCCTCGTACAGCGTCACGTCGCGAGCATCGCGCAACAGCCAGGCCGCCGACAGTCCCGCGATGCCGGCGCCGATCACGGCAACGCTAACCACCTTTGATTTGTTGATACGCTTTCAATGCCCGATCCCGTCCTTCCGACAGCGGAATTAGTGGATGCGGATAGCTTGCGCCAAGGGTCACGCGCGCGGTTGTGAGAGTCTCCGCGTCCGCGTCCCATGGGTTATGGATAAAATGGTCCGGCAGCGCCGCCAGCTCCGGCACGTATTTGCGCACGTAAGCGCCGTCGGCGTCGAACTTGAAGCCCTGCAGCACCGGGTTGAACACCCGGAAATACGGCGCCGCGTCCGCGCCGCAGCCGGCGACCCACTGCCAGGACGCGGAATTGGCGGCGAGGTCCGCCTCGCATAGCGTGTCCATGAACCAGGCGGCGCCGTCCTGCCACGGGATCAGCAAATGCTTGACGAGGTACGAGGCCACGATCATCCGCACCCGGTTATGCATCCAGCCAATCTGCCAGAGCTGCCGCATGCCGGCGTCCACGATCGGCACGCCGGTCCGCCCGCGCTGCCAGGCACGAAGTGCTCTTTTATCCTTGGCCCAAGGGAACTTCTTGAACTCCGGCCGCAGCGGCTCATCCGGTAAGGTCGGGTGCTGCCATAACAAAGAAATCGAAAACTCCCGCCACAACAGCTCTTTCAGAAACGTCTGCGGCCCCTTGCCCGTGCCGGCCTTCGCCGCCTCGTGCCACAGCAGCCGGGGCGAGATTTCGCCGTGATGCGTGTGCGGCGACAGCATCGAGGTGCCGGGCGAACCGGGGATGTCGCGCGCCGTGGCGTAGCCGGCGATCGGGCCTTTGAGAAACGTTTGCAGCCGCTTCAGCGCGCCGGCCTCGCCCGGCGTCCAGGCCTCGCGCAGGCCACCGGCCCAATCGGGATGGGTCGGCAGCAGCTTCCAGGAGTCCAACGTGTCTCCGTGCGCTTTGGCACCAGGAATATGCTTCGGCGCCGGCACCATTGTATCGTCCACGCCGCGTTCGAAACAGGCGCGGGCGAACGGGCTGTACACGTTGAAGCCGCCGCCGCTCTTGGTTTTGATCTCGTCGGGCGCAAACAGCGACATCGAGACTTGCCGCTTGAACGCCACCCCCGCTTTCGCCAGCGCCGCCTCCACCGCCTGGTCGGTCTGGCGCATCGCCGGTTCGAAGCTTTGCGCGGCGTGCACGCTCGTGGCTTTCACCTCCGCCGCCAGTTTTGGGATCACTTCCGCCGGCTTGCCCCGCCGCAGCACCAGCGCGGCGCCGCGTTTGTGCAAATCCTCATCCAGCGCCGCCAGCGAATGATGCAGCCACCAGCGCGCCGCGCCGCCGATGTCCTCGTCCAGGATAAACACCGGCAGCACGTCGCCGCCTTCGGCCACCGCCGCGTGCAGCGCCGGGTTGTCCGCTAGCCGCAGATCGTTGCGGAACCAGACGATTGCGGTGCTCATACTGTTTCCTCCACACGCCCGAGCTGCCCCAAATTAAAGCTGAACAGCCGCCGCTCGCCCAGCAGAAACACCCGCAAGCCGCGCGGAAACAGCCGCGCAATCGCCGGGTCCCGCACGTCCAGCCCGCCGGCATAGGCGCCGAAGGCCGGCAGCATCAGCCGCGCCGCATCGGTGACGAAACACGGCCGGCTGATCCGCTTCGCCCGCGACTCGATGCTGGCTTTCGGGTGAAAATGTCCGGACAGCTCGACCTCGCCCGGAACCGTCCGCGCCGCCGCCTGGTGGCGGAACACGAACGGCCCCACCCGGCACTCCGCCACCGCCTCGCCAGCCAGGCCGCTGGGATGCGGATCGTGATTGCCGGTGATCCACACGAACGCCGTCTGCGCCGCCAGCGCGTCCAGCCGCGCCCGGTCCTCGCGCGCCAGCCGGGCGCAGCCGCCGCCGTCATGGAAACTATCGCCGAGCGCGATGATTTTCTCCGGCCGGTACAGCCGCATGAGCAACCCGAGCCGCTCCAGCGTCGCCTTCGTGTCGTACGGCGGCAGCAGCGCGCCCCGCGCCGCCAGCGAGGATGCTTTCTCGAAATGCAGATCCGCCACCACCAGCATTCTGCGCGCCGGCCAAAACACGGCGCCGGCCGGATCGAGCATCAGCCGCTCTTCGTGAAAGTGAATTGGCGCGGCGGTCATGACGGAGGAAAGAGCACGCCCTGGCCGCGCTTGCCATGCCTCACATTTCCGCGAGGCGCGGCGCCGCCCGGCGGCGCGGGGCGGCGCGGCGCATATTGGATCTGCCCGCCGGTCGAGCGCCGGCCGCCGATCGGGGGCGCGATCCGCGCCGCCGCCTCGGCTTCCGGCGTGTCCATCGCTTCCGCCACCAGCGCCGCGGTTTCCGCCAGCAGGTCGTCCTCGGCGCCGCCATGCGTCACCGCCTCGCGGCCAATCTCCAGCAGCACCGGCACCGCCAGCGGCGACACTCGGCTCAGCGCCATGTGCACCACATGCCCCCGCGCCCGCTCCAGCATCAGCGCGACCCGGCTGATATCGGTCAGGCCGCCGGCGGCATCCGCCCGGGTCGCGCGCAACAGAATATGGTCCGGCTGGTGCCGCCGCAGCACGTCGTAAATCAGGTCGGAGTTGATCGTCACCTGCCGCCGGTTTTTATCCGCGCCCGGCACATGCCGGGGGATCAGCCCCGCGATCACCGCGATCTGCCGGAACGTCCGCCGCAGCAGCGAACTCTCCGCCATCCATTCTTCCAGATCATCGCCCAGCATATCCTCGCCCAGAAGTGCGGCGATATTGCCCGGCTCGTGGATCGACCAGGTCGCCAGCACATAGTCCGTGGCGACAAACCCCAGCGGCCCGAACCCGGCACGCTCCAGCCGTTTGGTCAGCAGCATCCCCAGGCTCTGATGCGCCTGCCGCCCCTCAAACGCATAAACCACCATGTACCAGCGGCCGCCGCGCGGAAACGTCTCCACCAGCAGGTCGTTGGGGCCGGGCAAACGCGAGCGGCTTTTTTGCAGCGCCAGCCATTCCCGCACATCCTCCGGGAAGTACTTCCAGCAGGCCGGGTCGTGCAGCATCCGCCGCACCCGGTCGGCGAGGTTGGTGGTCATCGGCATCCGCCCGCCGACATAGGTCGGCACCCGGGGTTCGCCGGACCCACCAAGTGCCACCTCCACCGCCGTCTCCCGCAACTGCAAAAACCGCAGCAGCCGGCCCGCGAACATGAAGGTGTCGCCCGGCGTCAACGAATTAACGAAAAACTCCTCGATCTCGCCCAGCACATGCCCAAACCCGCCGCGCTTGCCGACCAGCCGGATTTTCAGCGTCGGCGCCTCCACGATGGTGCCAATATTCATCCGGTGCTGGCGGGCGACGCGGGCACTCTGCACATGCACATTGCCCTCGGAATCCCGGAACAATTTTCGATAGCGCTCATACGCCGCCAGCGCGTAGCCGCCATCTTCCACGAAGCGCAGCACGTCGTCGAAATCCTTCCGGGTCAACATCGCGTAGGGTGCTGCGGTCACCACTTCCGCGAACAACGCATCAGGGTGAAACGGCCCGGCGCAGGCCACGCCCAGCAGATGCTGCGCCAGCACGTCCAGGCCGCCCGGCCGCGGCGGGTCGCCGTCCAGCGCGCCGGCCGCGACGCCGGCGATCGCCGCCTCGCATTCTAAAACCTCGAACCGGTTGGCCGGCACCAGAATTGCGCGGCTCGCCTCGTCCAGCCGGTGGTTGCTCCGGCCGATCCGCTGCAACAGCCGCGACACGCCCTTCGGCGCGCCCACCTGCAGCACCTGGTCCACGCCGCCCCAATCGATGCCGAGATCGAGCGAGGCGGTGGCGATCACGGCGCGCAATGCCCCTTTTGCCATCGCTGCCTCCACCCGCTGCCGCTGCGCCATGTCGAGCGAGCCATGATGCACCGCGATCGGCAGCGTCTCCTCGTTGTGTTTCCAGATCGCCTGGAACATCAGCTCGGCCTGCGCGCGGGTGTTGACGAACACGATGGTCATCCGCGCCGCGCGGATTTTCTCCAGCACCGGCAGCGCCGCCGCCAGGCCCATATGGCCGGACCAGGGGATGCGCTCCGCCGGCAGCAGCATCTCCACCATCGGCGGCGCGCCGTCCTTGGTTTCCACCAGCCGCGCGCCGGCGCCGACGTAGTCCAAAATCGCCCGCGGATGCGCGACGGTGGCGGACAGCCCCACCCGCCGCGCGCCAGGCGCCAACGCCCGCAGCCGCGCCAGGCACAGAGCCAGCTGGTCGCCCCGCTTGGTCCCGGCCAGCGCATGAACCTCGTCGAGTATCACCCGCCGCAGCCCCGCGAACATCGCCGCGGCGCCAGCCTGGCTGAGCAGCACCGACAGGCTCTCGGGCGTCGTGAGTAAAATCTGCGGCGGGTCCTCCCGCTGCTTCACCCGCTGCTCGGAGGACGTATCGCCGCTGCGCGTGGCAATCCGGATCGGCAGCCGCATCGCCTGCACCGGCGCCGTCAGATTGCGCGCGATGTCGGTGGCCAGCGCCTTCAGCGGGCTGACATACAACGTGTGCAGTCCCGTGTGCTTGCCCGCCGCCAGCTCCACCAGACTCGGCAAAAACCCCGCCAACGTCTTGCCGCCGCCGGTCGGCGCGATCAGCAGCGCGTCCACCCCGTCGGCCGCCGCCGCCAGCATCGCCGCCTGATGCGCCCGCAACGCCCAGCCCTGCGCCGCGAACCACGCTGCAAACTTATCCGGCAGTAAATTTTCTGGCAGTGCGGCCATGTTTGCTTATATGCAGTATTCTCTTTTTGTTCCAACGCCTCGCAACGGGAAATTATGGCCCACCCGCGCCACTGGCTTAAACCTACCCCGCAAGGCCTGTACTGCGCCCCCGGCGACTTTTACATCGACCCAACGCGACCGGTTCCCCGCGCCGTCATCACCCACGCCCATGCCGACCACGCCCGCCCCGGCCATGACGCCGTGCTGGCGACCGAGGGCACGCTCGCCGTGATGCGCACCCGCATGGGCGCCGAGCGGGCAGGGGGCGCGCAACAGACCATCGCCTACCACGAACCCATCCGCATGAACGACGTCACGGTCACTCTCATCCCCGCCGGCCACGTCCTCGGCGCCGCGCAAATCCTTTGCGAGCACGACAATTGCCGCGCCGTCGTCTCCGGCGACTACAAACGCCAGCCGGACCCCACCTGCGCCGCCTTCGAGCCGATCAAATGCGACGTCTTCGTCACCGAAGCCACTTTCGGCCTGCCGGTCTTCCACCACCCCGCCGCCACGGATGAAATCAACCGGCTCTTGGCTTCGGTGGCCCTATTTCCGGAGCGCACCCATGTCGTGGGCTGCTACGCCCTCGGCAAATGCCAGCGCCTGATCGCCGTACTTCGCCAATGCGGCTACGACCGCCCAATCTACCTGCACGGCGCGCTGATGGCGGTGTGCAAAACCTACGAGGCCCTCGGCGTCGACCTCGGCGAGCTCCGCCCCGCCACCGTCGCCGCCAAATTGGACCTCGCCGGCGCCATCGTCCTCGCCCCGCCTTCGGCCATCGCCGACCGTTGGGCCCGCCGCCTGGAAGACCCGGTGGTCTGCATGGCGTCGGGCTGGATGCGCATCCGCCAACGCGCCAAAGCCGGCGGCATCGAACTTCCCCTCATCATCTCCGACCACGCCGACTGGGACGACCTGCTGACCACGATCCGCGAAACCCAGGCGCCCGAAATCTGGGTCACCCACGGGTCCGAAGAGGCGCTGATCCACGCCGCGAGCCGCCTGCAAATCCGCGCCCGCGCGTTAAGACTCCTCGGCTATGGGGATGAAGATGAAGTATGAGGCGGAAGGCCTTCTTTTTGTGAACAAAAAGAAGCAAAAAAACTTTGATACCTCCGGGTCATGGGCGTTGGCCGCAACAACGCCCATTGCTCCGATTAACAAAAGTTTTTTGCTACTTTTTTTCAAAAAAGTAGCGCTTGCTTTCTTCTCGTGAAAGAATTCGCCGAGCTCCTGGAGCGCCTGGTCTTCGCGCCCGGCCGCAACACCAAAATCTCGCTCCTCCGCGCGTACTTTTCCACCCGGCTGGACCCGGAGCGCGGCTACGCCTTGGCCGCCATCGCCTCCGCGCTGGACTTCCCCGGCGCCAAGCCGGCCGGTCTGCGCGCGCTGGCGGAATCCCGCACCGACCCCGAACTTTTTGCACTGTCCTACGACTTCGTCGGCGACCTCGCGGAGACCATCGCGCTGATCTGGCCGGCGCCCGACACCCACGGCCCGGAGCCGCAGCTGCCGGAGATCGTCTCCGGCCTGCGCGCCGCCAAGAAAGACGAAATCCTGCCGCTGATCGCCGGCTGGCTGGACGCCGCGGACGCCTCCACCCGCATCGCCATGATCAAGCTGATCACCGGCGGCGGCGGCCTGCGCGTCGGCGCCTCGCTCCGCCTCGCCAAACTGGCGCTGGCGCAAATGGGAGTGGTCGACGTCAACGAGATCGAGGAAGTCTGGCACGGCCTGGAGCCGCCTTACGCGGACCTGTTCGCTTGGCTGGAGGGCAGGGGTCCGCGCCCGGACGCCGAAGCCCGCCCGGTGTTCCGCCCGGTGATGCTGGCGCAGCCGATCGAGGAGAAAGACCTGGCCGCTTTGGACTGGTCCGCCCACCGCGCCGAGTGGAAATGGGACGGCATCCGCGTGCAGCTGGTTGCTACGCCGCACGGCAACCGCCTGTATACCCGTTCCGCCGACGACATATCCCACACATTCCCGGAAATCGTTTCCGGGATGACCTTCCACGCCGTTCTGGACGGCGAGCTGCTGGTCATCCGCGACAACGCCATCGCCCCCTTCGCCGACCTGCAACAACGCCTGAACCGCAAAACCGTCACCGCCGCGATGCAGGCCGAATATCCGGTGGGTGTCCGCCTATACGACATCCTGTTCGACGAAGACCAAGACCTTCGTCCGCAACCTTTCGACGCGCGCCGCAAACACCTCGAAGCCTTTTATGAACGCACGCGCCCGCGCGGCATGGACCTCTCGCCGCTGATCACTTTTGACGCGCATCACGAACTTGCCACCTTGCGCGCCGGCGCCCGCGAAGCGGCCATCGAAGGCCTAATGATCAAGCGCGCCGACAGCCCCTATGTCGCCGGCCGCCCGAAAGGCCTGTGGTGGAAATGGAAGCGCGACCCGCTGGCGGTGGACGCGGTGCTGATGTACGCGCAGCGCGGCCACGGCAAACGCTCCTCCTACTACTCGGACTATACCTTTGGCGTGTGGAACGAAGTGGGCGAGCTGGTGCCGATCGGCAAAGCCTATTCCGGCTACACCGATGCCGAGCTGACCTATCTCGACAAATGGATCCGCAACCACACCACCGCCCGTTTCGGCCCGGTGCGCGAGGTGGAAAAGACCCTGGTGTTCGAGGTCGGGTTTGACGCGGCGCAGCTTTCCAACCGCCATAAATCCGGCGTCGCTTTGCGCTTCCCGCGCATCCTGCGGCTGCGCCCGGACAAGCCGGCGGCGGAGGCCGACCAGCTAACCGCCGTAAAAGCTTTGATAACTTAAATTACAATGCGCTACTGGATCGAAAGCAACCGCCACGTGCTATTTTACGATTGAAGGTTGCTTAAGATTGTGTGACTTTCGGTTGTGCCCAGCCGTATCGATGTCCGCGCTCCCGCCACGATCACGGTGCTCGCCGGCACTAACACCGTCTCCTCGCTCGGCGCCCTGCCGCCTGACGGCATTTCGGTCAACGACCCGGCGAACGGCACGCTCACCGTGCAACTTGTCGCCGCCAATACCGGCGCGTTCCTCTCCGCCAGCGGCGCCGGCGGCGCAACGATCGGCGGGTCGGGCAACACGCTGTCGATTACCGGCAGCCAGGCGCAGGTCAACGCCGCTTTGGCGACGCTGCTGATTACCGAACCGACCGGTGCCACCACCGACACCATTGCGTTCAGCGCCGCCGACCCCGCGGCGCTGCCCGCGCAGACCGATATCGCGGTCAACGTCGCGCAGAACTACCGCCCCGCCTTCGTCAACCCGCCCAGCACCATCAACCTCACCCCCAACACGCTCAGCCCGCTCGCCGGCCTGTTCGCCGCCGATCCGGGCGCGACGGGCGACGCGCTGGCCGGCGAGGGTTCGGCGCAGACCCTGGTGCTCACGCTCGCCGCCAGCTCCGGCCTACTGCTCCTGCCCGGGTATTCGCCGACCGACGGCATCTCGGCCACCGGCCTCGACACCGGCACCATCGAGCTGACCTTCACCGCCGACCGCCTGGCCAGCGCCGACAGCCTGATCGCCGGCCTGGAGATCGTCGCACCCGCGGCCACCTCCGGCATCGCCTATTCGCTCCGGGACGCTTCGGATCCGGATCGGACCCTGGTCACCAACGGCAACATCGCGCTTAACATCGCCGGCGGCGCCGGCCCGAACGGCACTTTCGGCGCCGGCGGCCAGAAAGTGATCCTGGGCGAAGAGTCCTTTGCCGCCGGCGCAACCCTCAGCATCGCCGCCACAACCGGCGATCTCGGCGGCATCATCGGCGCCGCCGCGCTTTACGTGGCGCCGGATGCCGCCTTCAACCTGCCGTACAACAACCTCACCCTCGGCGGCTCCTCGGATGATTTCGGCACGCTGGCCGCCGGCGGCTTCAGCGAGACCGGCGCGATCGTGATCGCCGAGGGCGCCACGTTCGCGCAAGCCATCAGCCTCGGTGCCGGCGCGCTCATCGACTTCGACAACGCGCTGACCGCCGGCAACAGCGCGCAGAGCCTGGACCAGCTTTCCATCACCCTCGCCGCCGGCGCCGCCATCACCGGCAACGGCGTGATCACCGCCGGCAATTTTTCGCAATCCGGGGTGATCACCGGCGCCGGCACGTTGCTGGCCCTCGGCGGCGAAACGCTAACGGTGGATGCCGGCAGCATCGGCGGCGGCGCGCTGGTGGAAGCCGCCCCCGGCGGCGTCGCCGTGCTCGGCCCGGACGACGCGCTGGTCGGAATTTTCGTGGACACGCCGCTCACCGTCGACAGCTCGGTGATCTTAAGTTTCACCGGCGCGCCCGGCCTCGACCCCGTCACCGGCGGTTTCGCCGACAGCTATGACAGTTCCGGCGGCGTGTTCGTGATCAACGGCCCGGAAGTGTTCAGCGGCACCGTGCAGAATTTTCAGCCCGGCGACCGGCTGATCTTCCCGGGCCTGTCCAATGTCAGCCTGTTCAACATCACCAACAACTCTTTCTCCGTCGCCGGCACCGACGATAACGGCGATACCGTCACCTATGTGATCGACGCGGCGCATCCCAGCGGCACGTCGCCCTTCGCCGCCACCGACGAAGAAGGCGATACGGAGGTCGGCCTGCGTCCCGCGTCCAACGAGGTGTTTCTGGACGGCGCCACCATCGCGGTGGTCAATATCGACGCCACCGCCAATGTGCCGCAGCCGATCCAGGGGCTGGACATCCTGACCACCGCGGTCTCGACGCTTAGCCTGACCATTACGCTGGCGGTCGCGCACGGCGTGCTGGCGGCCGGCGGCCTGGCGCCCGCGGCGACGCTTACGCTTACCGCCGCCAACCCGACCGCGCTCAACACCGAGCTCGCCGGCCTGGTCTATACCGGCACCGGCGTCACCGATCTGCTGACCATCAGCGCCGGCACCGGCCCGCTCGCCGGCCTCTCCGCGACCGCCCATATCAACGCCGTCGGCGCGGCGACGCTGAGCAATTTCGGCGCCTTGCCCAGCGCCGCCGACACCGTCACTTTCGCCGCCGCCAGCACCGCGCCGGACGTGGTGGCCGCCGCGCCCGGCCAAGTGATCGTCGCGGCCAGCAACGACTTTGCCGACGCGCTGACGCTGAGCGGCATCGCCGGCACCGCTTTGGTGGTGGAAGACGGCGCGACCGCGGTGTTCGACGCCGGCGCCGTGATCGCCGCCAACGCCAATGTAATGGTGGGAAATAATCTCGGGGCCGGGACGCTCGCCGTCATCACCGACAGCTTCACGCTGAACCCCGGCGCCAGTTTGATCGTGGGCGGGGCAGGGGCGGTGGCGGGCAGCAGCGTCTATGTCGCCGGCTCGCTCGGCGCCGCCAACCTGATCTCCGTCGGTGCCGGCGCGGCGGCGGTGCTGCAAGTCGCCGGCAGCCTGTCCGCCGGCGCCGCCAGCCTCGGCGCCGCCGGTACGCTGTTTGCTTACGGCACCGCCGTGGCCGCCTTCGGTAATCTCATCGATGCCGGCGTGCTGACGCTCGAGGACCAGGCCGCCGCCACCACCGGCGGCCTCTCGCTCACCGGCCAGCTTCTGCTCGGCGGCACCGCGCGGCTCGCCGATACCGGCATCCTCAACATTGGGCCGGGGGCCGCCGCCACCATCGGGCCGGACGCGCGCCTGAGCGCCGCCGCGGTCACTCAGACCGGCGGCGCGACGACGCTGGAGGGCACGCTGGCGGTGACCGCCGGCTTTACCGCGACCGGCAGCATCGCGCTCGCCGGCGGCACGCTCTCCGCCGCCGGCATCATCCTGAACGCCGGCGCCACCCTGGCCGGCTACGGCATCCTTGCCCCCACCACCTCGATCGCGCTCAACGGCGGGCTGATCGACGCCACCGGCGGGCTGCTCACCCTCGGCAACGATGTCAGCAATGCCGGCAGCATCGAGATCGGCGCTTCCGCCTCGCTGGACGCGGTGCATGCCGTTACCGGCGGCGCTGTCGCTTTCACCGGCACCGGCGCCGAGCTGATCATCAACGATCTCGGCGTGTTCACCGCCGCCGTCACCAGCTTTACCGGCCATGACGTGATCGACCTGATCGGCATCGCCCCCGCCCAGGTCAGCACGCTGAACGGCAGCATCACGGCAGCCGACAGCCTGAACAACAGAATCGGCGGCTTCGCCCTCACCACCGCCGCCAGTCAGCCGGCGATCACCATCGTTTCGGACGGCCATGGCGGCTCGCTGGTCACGCTGGGCGACGAGATGCCCTGCTTCGCGCGCGGCACGCGCCTGCTCACGCCCACCGGCTACCGCCCGGTCGAAGCGCTGAAGCCGGGCGACGCCGTGATCACCGCCGCCGGCGATCGCGCCGCTATTTGCTGGATCGGCAGCCGCACGCTGGATTTCGGACGGCCGGGTACGGGCAATGCAGCGCCCGTGCTGTTCGGCGCGAATTCATTGGGTCCCGGCCGGCCCAGCCGCCCGGTCCGGCTCTCGCCGCTGCACGCGGTCGCGATCGCCGGCGTGCTGGTCCCGGCCGGCCATCTGGTGAACGGCGCCACCATCCTGCGCGAGACCACCCGCGCCGCCGTGACGTATTATCATGTGGAACTCGCCCGCCACGAGGTGGTGCTGGCGGACGGCCTGCCGTGCGAGACCTATCTGGACACCGGCAATCGCGGCGCGCTGTACCGCGAGGCGGGCCGGCGCGCGCGCCCCGGCCCGGCCTGCGCCGAACGCGTCACCGCCGGCCGCCGCCTCGCCGCGATCCGCCGGCAGGCGCATGAGATCGCCCTCGCGGCCGGCTATACGCTGACCTACCGCCCGGTGCTGCGCGCACTCGCCGCCGGCCACACCGCCATGCCGGAGATCAGGATGCGCGCCGGCCGCCGCGTCGCGCAGCTGGCGCTGCCGGCGGCGGCGCGCAGCGTCACGCTGCTCTCCCGCAGCCTCAGCCCGGCGGAAACCGACCCGGATTCGGAAGACCGCCGCCAACTCGCCCTCTGCCTCTCCTCCGCCAGACTCGCGGGCGCCAAGGAGACGCCGGAACTGGGCGACGGCTGGCTGCCGCGCGGTGACGGCGACGGCGGCATCTGGATGGGTGCCGCCGCCGAGTTGCTTCTCCCCCGCCAGGCCGGTTCGGCCCGCCCGGCTAGCGCCCTGACCCTCACCCTCGCCGCGGTGGTGCAAAGCTGGCAGAGCCCACCGTCCAAAGGCCTAGATACCCGCCGGTGCGCTTGACTTGCACCTGAGCTCCGCTTAGGCAGCGCGCATTGCCGGGAACGTGGACAGGCCGTGGTGGCTTGCGCCCGCTCTTTCTCGTTTGGAAGAGACTATCGGCGTCACACCAACAGAAAGAAGGGCAGCGCCATGACCAAGCGCACCGAAAGCAAGTACAAGATCAACCGCCGCCTCGGCGTCAACCTCTGGGGCCGCGCCAAATCCCCTGTCAACAAGCGGGAATACGGTCCCGGCCAGCATGGCCAGCGCCGCAAGAAGCCGTCCGATTACGGCGTGCAGCTGATGGCCAAGCAAAAGCTGAAGGGCTATTACGGCAACATCTCGGAGAAGACCTTCTACAAATACTACGAGGACGCGGTGCGCCGCAAAGGCGACACTTCGGAGAACCTCATCGAGATTCTGGAGCGCCGGCTGGATGCTGTAGTGTACCGGCTGAAATTCGCCGTTACCCCGTTCGCCGCCCGCCAGTTCGTCAGCCACGGCCATGTCATGGTGAACGGCCAGAAGGTCAACATCCCGTCCTTCCTCGTGAAGAACGACGACGTGATCGAGGTTCGCGAGAAGTCCAAGCAGATCGCCGCGGTACTGGACGCCGCCCAGAGCGGCGAGCGTGACGTGCCGGAATACATGGAGGTCGACCACCGCGCGATGAAAGGCAAATACCTGCGCGCGCCAAAACTGACCGACGTGCCGTTCCCGGTGCAGATGGACCCGAACCTCGTGGTCGAGTTCTACTCGCGCTAAAAGACCATTCCATAAGTCTACTTTGGCGGCCGTTTAGGCGCGATTTCCTGCGCTCCGGGCGGCCCCGCCTGGGATGCTCGCGTACTATAATAGTACGCTCCGCTTCGGTGCTCGGAAATCACCTCTATACGACTCACCAGAGCGACTTTTGAAACAGTCTTTAACTTTATTGCCTTCGCGGTAGTTTTTCACGCGGCGGAAACCGCTTGGTTACACAAAACGGCGCATGAGTCGCTCCATCTAAAGGAGAGTGCTTATGCGCCGTTCGTTTCTTACTGCCGCCGCCGTTGCCGGCCTGCCGCTCGCGTTTGGCGCCGTCGCGCCGGCCAGCGCGCAGACGATGCCGTCCTCGGCGATGAGTGGCGCGCACGCGGGCTCACCGGCGCGCCACGATCGCATGCTGGCGATCCAGGCCAAATTCGCCGCCGCCAACACCACCCATGACGGCCGCCTCACTTTGACGCAGGCCGAGGCCGGCGGCCTGCCGATGATCGTCGCAAACTTCCAGTCAATCGACGTCGCGCATCGCGGCTACGTCACCTTCAACGACGTTCTGGCCTGGCGTTTCGACCTGATCGCCGCCCGTCTCCACCAGCGCGCCCAGGCGTTGCGCGCGCAGGATTGATCCGCGATCCCACCGTTACGGGTTCACCGCCTGCGGATGCTCCGCCGCCCGTCCCGGCGCCATTTTCTCGGCCGGCGTCAGGCTAGGGTCGCCGACCACGAACATCTGGTGCAGCACCTCGCCCATGGTTGGCGTTGAGGATGCCGGCGCGGTCGCGGCCTCGGTCGTGTTCGTAACGCCGCCCGGCTGCATCGCGGCGCCGGTCTCGGTGCCATTGCCCACGCCCGCCGCGCCGGCCGGCGGCCGGTTCACCGCCGCCGGCGCGCCGGCGGCCGGTGCGCCAGCGGGCCCAGTAAACGTCGGCAGCACGTGCGACGTGATCGAGTCCGGCCCGAACAGATGTATCACGATCCCGGAGGGCGGCGGCGTCGGGTTCAGCCGAGCGAATGCCGCTGCTCCCGGCAGGACCAACACAACTGCATAAGCGAGGCGGCTCAGTTTCAACGTCCTGCTCCCTTGCGCGTGGCGCCCGCGCGCGGCGGCGCCATGCTACGCCGCCTTGCTTCGCCCCGCAAAAACCTCGCCGCTGCCGCAATTCCGGTGTAAAAGATGGTGTATGAACATCCTCGCTCCGCTTCCCACCCGGCTGGCTATCGAGGTCATCTTCGACTTCGTCTGCCCCTGGTGCTATCTCGGCGTGCAGCGCCTGGCGTTTCTGCTGGCCCGCCGGCAGGATCTCTCGGTCGAGCTGATCTGGCGGCCGTTTCTGCTGAACCCGGACATGCCCCGCGCCGGCATGCCGCATACTGACTACATGATCCGTAAATTCGGCGCCGAGGACCGGGCGCGCCGCCTTTATCAGTCAATCTCCGAAATCGGCGCCGCCGAGGGCATCGTGTTCAACTTTACCGACATCAAGCGCACGCCGAACAGCGTGGACGCGCACCGGCTGATCCGCCACGCCGCCCGATACGGTGCCGCCGACCAGCTGGTGGAGGCGATCTTCCGCGCCCATTTCATCGATGGTCAGGACATCGGCAGCGCCGCCACGCTGGCCCAGCTGGCCGCCGCGCAGGGGCTGAAAGCCGAGGCCGTGGAGGCCTTCCTCGCCACCAACGACGGCACCGAGCATGTGCACGCGGAAAACCTGCACGCCCACCGCCTCGGCATCAACGGCGTGCCCTGTTTTCTGGTCGACGGCGAACACGCGATCGCCGGCGCGCAGGAGAGCGAAGTGCTGGAAAGGCTGATGGAGCTGGTGCTTTGCGCCCCGCGCCTGTGAGGCTCGCCAGGCCCTTGCTTTAATCCAAAGCGCGGCAAATAAAGCGGCATGATCAAAGCATCTTGCGCCGCGCTGCCCGTCCTCGCTCTGTTCGCGCCATTGGCCTTCACGCCCGCCGCCAAGGCGCAGGCCACGCCGCTGAACGACCCCGACAGCATCGTCACGCTGCAGATCGAGAACGACGCTTTCTCCATCCCCGGCACCGACCGCTACTACACCAGCGGCGAGCGCCTGGGCTACGTCACTCCCACCGGCGCCGTGCCGGGCTTCGTCTCAGAATTCGGCCACGCCGTGTTCGGCGAAGGCGCGCAGCGCATGGAGATCGACGTCCAGCAGGAGATTTTCACCCCCGCCGATACCCAGGCTTACGATCCCAACCCGGACGACCGGCCCTATGCCGGACACCTCGCAATCGACGCCGAGTTGATTCAGGACACCGAAACCACCCGCAGCCTCGCCGAAATCACCGGCGGCGTGATCGGCCCGGATTCGCTCGGCCAGTCCGTGCAGAACGGCTTTCACAGCATCATCGGCGACACGCCCAGCCGCGGCTGGCACTACCAGCTGAAAAACGAGCCGACGCTGGATTTTACCGGCGGCCGCATCTGGCGCGCCGACCTCGTGCAGTTCGGCGATAGCGGCATCGGCGTGCAGGCGCTGCCGCAGGTCATGGCGCAAGTCGGCAACACCGAGATTTACGCCCAGGCCGGCGCGATACTTCGCGTCGGCTCCGGCCTGGACTCGGATTTTGGCCCCGCCGTGATGCAGCCGGCGATGAGCGGCACCGACGCCTACACGCCGACGCAGCCTTTCGTCTGGTACATCTTCGGCGGCGCCCTCGGCCGCGTGGTGGCGCATGACACGCTAGTGCAAGGCAACAACTTCCAGTCCAGCCGCGGCGTGTCGCTGGAGCCGCTGCAAGGCGACGCCGAAATCGGCGGCGCGATCATCCTGTTCGGCCTGCGCGTCACCGCCACCGAAATCTTCGAAACCGCCGAATTCCACCACGAAGCCCCGGCGTTTCAGTATGGCTCGGTCGCGATTTCGTCGCGGTTTTAAGCAAGCAAGAGCCTCCGGCGGCTGGGGCCTAAGGCCCCAGACCCCTATTAGTTCCGGGAGAATTTCTTGCCTAACGATGGTGAAAGGCGAAGCAGTCAGATCGACCGCTTTAAAGAGGCCGCCCGTGAGCTAGGCTCTGACGAAGACGAGGCGGCGTTTAAGGCCGAGCTGGAGGTGATCGCGGGACAGAAACCGAAGGATAAACGGGAGTCAGAGCGATGAGCGATCTTCATAAAGAGCAGTTGGCAAAAAGGTTTGATGACGTTCTGCTTCAAGCCAAGCAGTCGGGAGAAGTGCGCGGCGACTGGAACGTAGGAGGCGGTCCGTCCCAGTATCTTGCAGAGATAGCGGCAGAAAAGCTTGTTTTTGAGCTTGGAGAGGCAAAAGCGGCTGAGTTCCTTGAGGATTTACTGAAGCAAGTGCGAAGCGGCAACATTAGGGGCCGGTAGGTGGACCAAAAGTTCTCTGCGCTTACGGAATCTCTTCACGGCAGTTTTAGCCGCCTACTCGAAATGCCTCCAGTCACAGGTGGAAAACTACCTCGTCTGCTTCCAGAACGAGGCGTCTATCTTTTTTCGGAAAACGGCCGGAATCTTTATGTCGGCAGATCAAACAATATCCGGAACCGGTACGCGGCACATACGCTTCCCGGCTCTAAGCAATACTCAGGCGCCTTTGCAATGATCTTGGCTCGTCAGGAGACAGGGCGTCGCGCAAGTTACCGCCAAGGCCCCGATAGCAGAAAAAGCTTAATGAACGACGCCGACTTTGACGCCGTTTTCCAGCGTCAAAAAATACGTATTCGGGCGATGGACTTTCGCTGCGTAGAAGAGGTCCGCCCACTTCAACAAACTCTATTGGAAGTTTACTGCGCGGTCGTTCTAGAAACGCCCTTTAACGACTTCGACAACCATTAAGAGTCAAGTGTTTGCGAGGTATAATATCGTCAAAACTGATAGGGGTCTGGGGCCTTAGGCCCCAGCCGCCGGAGGCTCTTCCTTTACCTCCGCAGTTGCGGCGCGGCTTGGGGGCGTGGCAAACATTGGGCATGCACAGACGTTTTCTTATGGCCAGTCTCGCGGCGCTGCCTTTGGCGCCGTGCGCGGCCAGCGCGGCGACGGATTTTCCGGGGTTTCTCGCGGGCTTACAGGCGCGGGCAGCGGCCGCCGGCATTCCCGAAGCGATCATCCAGCAGACCACCGCCGCGCTGGTTCCCAACGCCGACGTGCTGCGGTTGGATCAGCATCAGCCGGAATTCACCGAGACCTGGGCGACTTATTCCTCCCACGTACTTAACCCCACCCGCGTCGCCGCCGGCCGCGCCAAGCGCGCTTCCTCCGCCAGCCTGCTCGCCGCCGTAACCAGCCGTTACGGCGTCGGCGCCGTGCCGCTGCTCGGCATCTGGGGGATCGAGACCAATTACGGCACCAACCAGGGCGATTTCGACGTGATCGACGCGCTGACCACTTTGGCCTGGGACCGCGGCAGCGATTTCTTCTCGGGCCAAGTGATCTCGGCCATGCGCATCATCGCGGCCGGCGACGCGCCGGCGCAGAAACTCATCGGCTCTTACGCCGGCGCGATGGGCCAGCCACAATTCATGCCAAGCGTGTACCTCACCACCGCCGTCTCCTTCACCGGCGGCGGCCAGCCGGACATCTGGACCAGCGATGCCGACAGCCTGGCCTCGATGGGCAACTACCTGGCCAGAGCCGGCTGGCAGCCGGGCGTGCCGTCCAGCGAGCCGGTAAGCGCGCCCGCCAGCCTCGGAAACGAAGCGATGGGCCGCGACAACATGCGGACGCTGGGCTACTGGCTGGGGCACGGCGTGCAGCGCCTGCCCGGCGCGCCCGACATTTCCGGCGCCACGCCCGCCGGCCTGCTGCTGCCGGACGGCGCCGGCGGCGCGGCCTTCCTGATCTACCCGAATTTCAAAGTAATCCGCCGCTACAACCCGTCGGATTTCTACGCGCTGGCGGTCGGCGCCCTCGGCCGCCTGGCACTGGCCTGATGCTGGGCCGCGGCGCGTTCGGCGCGTTCCTGGCGCTGTCCGGCTGCGTGCACAAAGCGCCGCCGCCACCGCCGCCCACCCCGCCGCATTTCACCGTCGGCAACCCGTTTCAGTCTCAGGGCGAGTGGCGCTACCCGCGCGACTTCGACAGCTACGACCAGACCGGCCTCGCCTCCACCATCCCGGACAGCTATGCCGGCCTCAACGCCGATAATGAAACCTACGACCCACAGGCGATCGCCGCCGCCAGCCCGGTGCTGCAGCTGCCGGCGATCGCCACCGTCACCAACCTCGCCAACGGCTACAGCATGGCCGTGCGGATCGACGATCGCGGGCCGGACGATCCCGGCCGCATCCTCGCCGTCACCCCTCGCGTCGCGCGCGATCTGGGCTTTCCCGCCAGCGGCGTGACGGAGGTGGAGGTAGTCCTGCAACCGCAGGCCACGGCGGCGCTGGACGGCGCGCTTGGCCAGGACCTGAAACTCACGGCCGCGCCGCTGGCCGGCATCACCGCGCAGTCCCTGGCGCCGCCCGGCGCGGCCGCGGTTAACGGCAATGTCGAGAACCTCACGCCGCAGGACAACACGGCGCCCGTCGCGGCGGCGGCGGCGCTCTCCGGCCGCGTCACCGCCTATCCGCCGACGCCGGGGCCGCTTTATGTGCAGATCCCCGGCTTCGGGCGGGAACGGGACGCGCGGGCGATGCAACGATCGCTGTACGGCATCCCCTCCGAAATCGTGCCGATCGCCGGCGGCGACCGCGTTTTGTACGCCGTCAACGCCGGCCCGTATGCAACGGTGCAGCAGGCGGACGCGGCGCTGCGCCAGCTGCTCGCGCAGGGCGTCACTGACCCGCAGATCATCGTGCGATGAGCGCGTTAAAGATTATCGTGCGATGAGCGCGTTAAAGATTATCATGCGATGAGCACGTCAAAGATTATCGTGCGATGAGCATGTCGAAAATTATCCTGCGATGAGCGGTGTTTTCATCACGTTCGAAGGCGGGGAGGGCGCCGGTAAATCCACCGCCGCCGCCCGCGTCGCCGACGCCTTGCGCGGCACCGGCCGGGAGGTGGTGTTGACGCGGGAGCCCGGCGGCACGCCGGGCGCCGAAGCCATCCGCCACCTGCTGCTCGACCCCGCGACCCGGCTCAGCCCGCTCGCCGACACCTTCGCGCATTTCGCCGCCCGTGCCGACCACGTCGACGCCCTGATCCGCCCGGCGCTGGCGCGCGGCGCGATCGTGATCTCCGATCGCTTCACGGACTCCACGATGGCTTATCAAGCGCATGGCCTCGGCATCGACCCCGCCACCGTTACCGCTTTGTCGCGCCAGCTCGACCTCACGCCAGATCTCACCATCATTCTTGATGTCGCTGAAGCTACGGCAAAACATCGTTTGGCGGCGCGTGGCGATGCGCGCGACCGTTATGAACTGATGGGCCCGGAGATGATGCGGCGCATCGCCGAAGGCTTCCGCGCCATCGCCGCCGCCGAACCGCTGCGCTGCGTGCTGCTGGACGCCAACGGCGACCAGGACAGCGTGTTCGCCGCCACCCTGGCGGTGCTCCGCCAGCGTCTGGACCTGCCGTGACGCTGCCCCGCGCCACGCCCCATCTGCACGGCCAGGACCGCGCACTCGCCGCTTTCCACGCCGCCGCCGCCGCCGGCCGGCTGCATCACGGCTGGCTGCTCACTGGCCCCGCCGGCATCGGCAAGGCCAGCTTCGCCTACCGCGCCGCCCGCTGGCTGCTGGCCGGCGGCACCGGGCCGAACCTGCACACCGACCCGGCCCATCCGGTGTTCCACCGTGTCGCGGCCGGCACCCACCCGGACCTGTTCACCGTCGAGCGCCGGATGAACGACAAGGACAGGCTGCAAGCCATCATCAACGTCGACACGGTGCGCGAGGCCGGCGCCTTCATGCGCCTCACCCCCGCCGAGGGCGGCTGGCGCGCCGTGGTGGTGGACGGCGCCGAGGCGCTGAACCCCGCCGCCGCCAACGCGCTGTTGAAAATCCTGGAAGAACCGCCCGCCCGCGCCGTGCTGTTCCTGGTCGCCGACACGCCGCAAAAGCTCCTGCCCACTTTGCGCAGCCGCTGCCGGCTGATGCCGATGGCGCCGCTGTCTGACGCCGCCATGACGCTTCTGCTCCGCCACCACCACCCGGACATGCCCGCCGCCGGCCACGCCAGGCTGCTCGCGTTGGCCGAAGGCAGCATCGGCCGCGCCTTAGCGCTCGCCGCCGATCCCGCCGGCATCGCCGGTTTCGTCGAGGAAGCGCTCGCCGCGCCGGTGCCGCCCGCCCGCGCGCAGGCGATCGCGGACGCCGTCACCCGCGCCACCGACGGCGCCGACCAGTTCGCCGCCTTCATGTCGCTGCTCCGCGCCGGCCTTGCCGCCGCCACCCGCGCCGCCGCCCGCCAGAACGCGCCGAACCTTGCGGGCAAAGTCGCCGTCTGGCAGGAGTTCGGCACGCTCGAGCGCGAGGTGATCGGCCTCAACCTCGACAAGCGCGCCGCGGTGATCGTGGCGCTGGAAACGCTCCATGAGCAGGCGTGGGGAACATGAAACCGAAATTCTACCTCACCACGCCGATTTATTACGTCAACGGCGCGCCGCATTTGGGCCACGCCTACACCTCCACGGCGGCCGACGTGCTGGCCCGCTTCAAGCGACTGGACGGCTATGACGTGTTTTTCCTCACCGGCACCGACGAGCACGGCCAGAAAGTGGAAGCCGCCGCAAAAGCGGCCGGGGTCGATCCGCAGACCTTCACCGACCGCGTCGCCGCCGACTTCATCGACATGTCGCGCCGCATGAATATCTCCAACGACGACTTCATCCGCACCACCGAGCCGCGCCACCGCCAAGCCTGCCAGGCGCTGTGGCAGCGCCTGGCAGACGCCGGCAGCATCACGCTTGGCGCCTATGAAGGCTGGTACGCGGTGCGCGACGAAGCGTTCTACGACGAGGACGAGCTGGTCACCGCGCCGGACGGCACCCGCCGCGCCCCTACCGGCGCGCCGGTGGAATGGGTGGTGGAGCCGTCTTATTTTTTCAATCTCAGCGCTTTCCAGGACAGGCTTCTCGCGCATTATGAAGCGCATCCGGATTTCGTCGCACCCGCCGCCAAGCGCAACGAGATTTTGTCCTTCGTGCGCGGCGGCCTGCACGACCTGTCGATTTCCCGCACCAGCTTTTCATGGGGCGTGCCGGTGCCGGGCGACCCCGCGCATGTGATGTATGTCTGGCTGGACGCGCTGACCAACTACCTCACAGCCGCCGGCTACCCGGATGAGGCCGCGCCCCGCGTCGCCTTTTGGCCCGCCAACCTGCATCTGGTCGGCAAAGAGATTATCCGCTTCCACGCTGTTTATTGGCCGGCCTTTCTGATGGCTGCCGGCCTGCCGCTCCCCGAAAGGGTCTTCTCCCACGGCTGGTGGACGGTTGAGGGCGAGAAAATGAGCAAGTCGTCCGGCAACTTCATCGACGTGCGGCCGCTGATCGACGAGTTTGGCCTCGACCCGGTGCGCTTTTTCCTGCTCCGCGAAGTCCCCTTCGGCGGCGACGGAGACTTTTCCCGCAGGGCGCTGATTTCGCGGCTGAATGTCGAGCTTGCCAACGACCTCGGCAACCTCGCGCAACGCACGCTTTCCTTCATCGCGAAAAACGCCGGCGCCGCTGTGCCATCGCTAGGCCCGCTTGCCAACGCCGACGAGACCCTGCTCGACGCCGCGGAGGCCCTAACGGGCCAAGTTCGCGACGCCCTGGACCGCCTCGCTTTCAACGAAGCGTTGGAAGACATCTGGAAAGTCATCCGCGCCGCCAACGTCTATATCGACCACCAGGCCCCCTGGGCTTTACGCAAAACCGACTCCGTCCGCATGGCGACGGTGCTACGCGCGCTGCTCGAGACCCTGCGCGTCGTCGGCATTCTGCTCCAGCCCTTCATGCCGGACACCATGGCCAAATTGCTCGACCAACTCGCCGTGCCGCCGAATGCCCGCGACCTCGCCGCTTTGGCATCGCCGCTGCCCGACGGCACCGCCTTGCCGCCGCCTTTCGGCATCTTCCCCCGCCACGTCGAATTGGCTGCCTAACAGACTGATGCTGATCGATTCGCACTGCCATCTGGATTATTTTTCCGAAGCCGAGCGCCCGGACGTCGTCACCCGCGCCGCCGCCGCCGGCATCGGCCAGATGGTCACCATCGGCGTCACGCTCAGCCAGTCCCGCCAGGCCATCGCCATCGCGGAGTCCCTGCCCAACGTCTGGGCCTGCATCGGCGTCCACCCCAACCACGCCGCCGATGAAGGCCCGGTGCCGGCGCCGGAAACCATCGCCGCGCTGACCAGCCATTCCAAAGTCATCGGTATCGGCGAATCCGGCCTCGATTATTTCTACGACAAAGCCCCGCGGGACACCCAGCGCGACAACTTTCGGGCGCATATCCGGGCGGCTCAGGCAACCGGCCTGCCGCTCGCCATCCATGCCCGCGACGCCGATGACGACATCGCCGCGATCCTGGCCGAGGAGCGGGCAGGGGGCGGCGCCTTTTCCTTCCTCCTCCACTGCTTCTCCTCCACCCGCGCCCTGGCCGAAGCGGCGATCGCAATGGGCGGCTATGTCTCCTTCTCCGGCATCCTGACCTTCCCGAAATCCCATGAACTCAGGCAGATCGCCGCCGACGTGCCGCTCGACCGCCTGCTGGTGGAAACCGACGCGCCGTATCTGGCGCCGGTGCCGTTCCGCGGCAAACGCAACGAGCCTGCGCACATTGCGCACACCGCCGCCAAGCTGGCCGAGGTCAAAGGCATCAGTTCGGAAGCGCTGGCCGCCGCCACCACCGCCAACTTCCGCAAGCTGTTCGGCAAAGCGGCTTGAACGGGCAAAGGGCCAACCCGCGCATCATCATTCTCGGCTGCGGCGGCTCCGCCGGCTCGCCGCTGGTCGGCGGCCCGGACGGCGCCGGCGACTGGGGCGAGCAAGACCCCGCCGAACCCCGCAACCGCCGCACCCGCCCCAGCATCATCATCGAAGCGCCGGACGGCCGCCGCCTGCTGGTCGACACTGGCCCGGACCTGCGCGAACAGCTGCTTGCTGCCCGCATCCCCCGCATCGACGCCGTGCTTTACACCCACGTCCATGCCGACCACATTGCCGGCCTCGACGAGATCCGGATTTTGAATCGCCTGCTGGACGCGCCGATGCCGGCCTACGCCACCGCCGCCAACTGGGACGAGTTGTTTCTCCGCTTCGACTACGCCTTCAAGCCCTGGAGCGGCGGCGGCTTCTACCGCCCGGTGCTGGACCGCCACGAAATCGCGCCCGGCAAAACCGCGAATATCATCGGTTTGCCGGTGACCCTGATCGAACAGGATCACGGCTTCGTCTCCTCGCTCGCGCTGCGCATCGGCGGCTTCGCCTATTGCACGGACGTGGTGCGGCTGGACGAAGCGGCTCTGGCGGCGCTCGTCGATCTCGACCTCTTCGTGATCGATTGCTTCACCCGCGGCGGCCCGCACCCCACCCATGCGCATCTTGATCTGGTGCTGGATTGGGTCGCCCGCCTGCACCCAAGCCGCACCATTTTGACTCATATGGGCCCCACCATGGATTACCGCTGGTTGCTGGCCAATCTGCCCCCAGGCGTGGAGCCGGCCTATGACGGCATGATCCTGACGCCGTGAATTTGGTCCCATGAATTTGGTTTCAGTCACCCGCATTCTGAACGAGGACGACATCGTCGAAGCCTTCGTCCGCCACAACGCCGCTTCGCTCACCCACATGATCTTCCTCGACAACGGCAGCACCGACCGCACGTTGGACATTCTGCGCGCGCTGAAAGAGGAGGGGCTGCCGCTTTCGGTCTTCCAAGGCCTCAGCCTGACCTTCGACGAGGTCTCCGCCAACACCTGGCTGTACCGCCTGGCCGACCAGCTGCACAAAGCCGACTGGGTGGTGTTCCTGGACGCCGACGAATTCCTCAACCTGCCGCCCGCCGTGACGCTTGCCGCCGTGCTTGGTGCACAGGCCGCCAACGCGGTTGAAATTAAGCTGATCCACTATTACGAAACCCCGGAAGACGACACCGCCGAACTGATCATCCCGCTGCGCCTGCGCTGGCGCATGATCCCGCCGACCAATGTGCTGAAAACCGGTCTGCGCGGCGGCTACGGCCCCCGCATCGTGATCGACGCCGGCAACCACGGCGCCTATCTGGACGGCAAGCCGCTCGGCGCCTCGCCCGAACCGCGCCTCACTTTGGCGCACTACCCGCGCCGCAATGGCTGGCAGAACCTGCAGAAAATCGCCATCGGCTGGCTGAAAGTCCTCGCCGCCGGCCAGCCCGCCATCGCCGCCAATCGCTCCACCCACTACCGCTCGCCTTTCGAAACCCTGCGCGACAAGCCGCACGAACTGCTCGGCAACCCGCTCTACCTGCAGCCGGGCGTCGACCGTACGCTGATGCGCGAGGAGCCGCTCGCCTATCGCGGCGGCCCACTGCGCCACACCGCCGCCGTTGACCCAGCCTTCCACGCCTTCACCCTCGGCCTGCGCTACGCCGAACAACTCGCCCGCCAGCACGGCCGCTTGCTTGACCAGTCCACCGAAGCGCGCAATCTGGTCGAGGCCTGGAACGGCGGGCGGAAGTTTTTGTTTTGAGAGCAAGCAGCGCTTTTTGTAAAAAGCGCGCAAAAATTTTTGATTTCTCTGAGCTTGTACTGGTTGTACGAACCGCGTCTCGTGTCATAGCCATTGCTTGATCGAAAGGAGCAGAAGATGGCTGAATTCATCGTTCATACCATCCCTGGCAGCCCGTTTGCCCGCGCCGTTCTGGCAACACTGGAAGAGAAGGGGGCCTCCTACCGCGTCGCGCCGCTTGCGCCCGGCGCCGTGCGCCAGCCCGAACATCTATCCCGCCACCCCTTCGGCCGCATGCCCGTGCTCGACCATAACGGCTTCATTCTGTACGAAACCCAGGCCATCCTGCGTTACCTCGACCGCATCCTGTCAACGCCGCCGCTTACCCCCGCGCACCCGCAAGCCGCCGCCCGCATGGACCAGCTTCTGAATATCAACGACTGGTATTTGTTTCCGAGCGTCGGCGTCATCGGCTTCCAGCGCGTGGTCGGCCCTAAATTATTCGGCCGCGTCCCGGACGAAGCCGCGATCGCCGCCGAAATGCCGCAAGCCCGCATCGTTATCGACGAACTCGCCAGACTGCTCGGCGCCCAAACATTTTTTGCCGGAGTCGAAGTCTCTTTGGCCGACCTGATGCTGGCCGCGCAGCTGGACTTCCTGACCCAGACGCCGGAATGGCCGCAGCTGACCGCCGCGCATCCCCAGCTGGCCGCCTGGGCAACCCGCATCGAAACCCGCCCCAGCCAGCAAGCCACCACCTGGGACCGCGTCGTCACCCTTAGCGAACAAACCGACCAGCAGCTGTGCCATGCAGATGTCAACTAAATTGGCTATCTCCTGTTGTCGGATGCTGCGCGCTCACGTCGTCGATGGAGCTTTGGAAGGTGCGGCTTAAGACTGCGGGCGAGAAGGCCGTCCAGCATCCGGTCGGGGAGCAACCTGGCGAGACGGACGATTACCGCGGCGTCGCGACCAACCGTGTAGCGCGTGCGAGGCCGCTTGCTGGTGATCGCGTCCGCGACAACTCGACCTGCCTCCTCGGCAGGCACTCCCTTCGGGACAGCCGCCTGGGCCTGCGATATAACAGAATACATGAGCGTGGCGTAACGACCACGCTGGTCGGTGGTCATTCCGCCGATGATGCTCTTCCCTCTCACGGCGACCCGCCCGAGCATCTCGGTCATGACGGCGCCAGGTTCGATCACGATGACCTTCACTCCAAGCGGCTCGACCTCTCGGCGCAATGAATCGCTGACCGCTTCGAGAGCGAACTTCGAGCCGGCATAGGGACCGTAAGTTGCCATCGCCAGCTTGCCGCCGACAGAGGAAATGTTGACGATGGTCCCACGGCTCTCGATGAGCACGGGCAACAGCGCCTGGATCATTGCGACGTGGCCGAAAAGGTTGACGTCGAATAGCCGGCGCCACTCTGACAGCGGCAGCGTTTCTACGGGGGCATTGACACCGATGCCTGCATTATTGACCAAGGCGCGCAGCGGGCGCCGCTCAGGATCATCGGTTATGTGCTTAACGAGCGCGGCGATTTCGGCCTCGTTGGTGACATCAAGCATGACCGGTTCGAGGTTTGCGGCCCGGAGCATATCGGCGTCCGCGCCTCGGCGTACCCCGGCGAGCACATGGAAGCCACGCCTGGCAAGCTTGCGAGCTGTGGCGGCGCCGATGCCGGTCGAAGCACCGGTTACCACGACGATCTCACGACGAAGAAGCTCTATCTGAGTTGACATTTCGACGATGTATCATCGTCTTTGCGGTCCACCCTAGCGGACGACCGGTGAGACACTTCGCTTTGCTAAGGACGACCTTTCAATGCTACGCGCGCGTCAGCATCACTAGCGAGAGCCTGACAATCCGGTACCTGAAACTGGCGACATTATACTTCCCATACCCAATCACTAAATGTTATTAAGGGGCGCGCTTCGTGAGCGAACCTCTGGTCTACGTCGGAGAGCTTTGCGTTGCGCTTGAGCATCGCTGGAATCCGAGGGCGCAAGTTATGATTTTCACGGCCTACCTTGATGAGTCAGATACCCACGGCCCCAACCCGACAATCATCATGGCTTCGTTTCTAGGGCACGCTTACCAATGGAGGCGCTTTGAAACGAAGATCAGCCGAATGCAAGAAACTTACGGCTTTCAGATTTTCCACGCAAAGGACTTCAAGGGAAGGCGGGGAGAATTTGCCGGTTGGGATGACGCCAAACGCGCCGCCTTGATAAGTGAATTTGGCGATTTGGTTGAGAACTGTCTGACCGAAGGTATGGCCGTTCATTTAGAGCATGAGCGCTATCTTAATGAGTACAAAAGGCCACCGATCCCGCGAAAAATGCGCTTGGACAGTCACTATGGAGCATGCTTTCGCGTGTGTATGGCGCGCATGATGCAGCTTCTTCGGGAGCGGGGTGGTCGCGACACGCTACACGTTGTTCTTGAGCGCGGACACACAAACGCGGGAGACTGCGAGCGGATTTTCCATGAATTCAAGACTATGTCCACGCAGACGATGTTTTCGGGTCTCAGCACTTTCACATTGCAAGACAAAAAATCCTGCTTGCCCTTGATGCTTTCTGACCTCTTGGCGGCGGTTTATTCCACGGTGCGCGCCCATCGCGCCGCTGGCAAGCTCAGCAAGGACGACTTCCTGATTAAGACGCCTAAAAGAGGGGGTATCGCGTTTGTGGAGCTTGCCCCGGGGGCGTTGCTAGACCTCAAAAAGAACTATGAATTGGCTAGACAGGCCCGTATTGCACATTGGCGCGACTCTCGTTTTTCTACGACGGCTTCTTCCCGTCTTTTAGCGGAAGCAGAGAGGCCGCAATGACGGTCTTAAACGCCTTTTCGAAAGCCTCTGCGCTTTCGTCCGCACCGATCTCGCGAGCGACCTCAATGAACCGTTCGCGCTGGGGTTTTTTGTTCGGGTTGTCTTTTTTTTTCGGCACTTGCCGCTACTCCTTGTCAAAAGGCAGCCATAACTGTCCTGCATCATCTACGACTATCTCACGCTGCTTATACGCCCGGCGCTTACGCCCGCGCTTCATGCCGGTCAGTTGTTCGATAGGTAAGGCGCTTGCCTTTCACGCCCAGCAACGCCTTCTCAGCACGGGCAACGTCATCGCAGCCGAGTTGAGCGCGGTTGTTCATGCGAAAGTCGAACTCCGCCAGATACCGCTGCAAGTGCCGCTCGCCAATGCTCTGATAGGTGCCAACAAGGCCACGCTTGAAGATCGAAAAGAAGCCTTCCGCAGAATTGGTATGTACGCGGCCATTGTTGCTGTCCCTCGCAAACTGCCGCTTGTGGTCCACCGCTTCGTGCTGCCCCAGCGGCATCAGCCCCTTATAGACCTGGGCACCGTCGGTATGCAGGATCGAACCGGGGGCAAGGTTCATGCGAACGGCCTGCCGGACCTGGGCCATACCGCGCTCGTCAATGATCTTGGAACGGACGGAACCGCCGCGCTCGATCAGCGCCACAAAGCGCATGTTCTGCGACCGATGCACCCGATTAGCGGCCCAAGTTTTGCGAGACGGGGTGATCTCGGTTTCGTCCGCTTCAACAATACGGCCAAGTCCGCCCATGGGGACGAGATTGCCGGGGTTCATGGCTTCGCGGATGCGGTGCGACATGAACCAGGCAGTCTTAAGGGTGACGCCGAGGGTGCGGTGAAGCTGGTTGGAGCTGATACCCTTCTTGCTGGCGCAGATCAGGTGGATGGCTTGAAGCCACAGCTTCAATTCAACATGGCTGGCCTCAAAAACAGTGCCCATCTTCACGGTGAACGGCTTGCGGCAAGCATAGCACTTGTAAAGGCCCGGACGGGTGGTTTTGCCTTGCAGCTTACCCACGCGCTCGCCGCTCTTGCAGTGAAAGCATACCGGGCCATGCGGCCAAAGGCGCGCCTCCACGAAGGCATAAGCGGCTTCTTCATCGTGAAAGTGCGGGGCGGACAGAACGGACTTGGCCATGGGAAACTCCTATGACCAGAATCTACATCTAGGGGTTGGGTATGTCAAGTATAATGTCGCCCTGAAACTTTCCATAATATAGATTCTGCGATCTTTAGCTGCTTGAACACAGCATCCTTGCTCGGTAACAATCTCGAAAATGTCTCTTCAGCCGCTTTCCAGCCCGATCATCCCAACCGTGGCGTGAGCGCCTGCCGATGCAGCACCTACCGATCACTGCTTCTCGGCCGCTGCGTCCGGCGAAAGCAACCGATCTTGCCCCCGCAGTGTCTCCAGCGGCCTTCCAAGCCACCGAGAACACGTCGCTCGTTCATGCGCGATCCGGCAGCACGCCGATCAGCCAGCCGGCGGTTCTCAACGTCCCGCCCGACCGGCTCAGCTTCACGGGTCCGTATTTCCTGCTGCCGCATATCGGCCTCGCGCCGCCGGCGTTTCCGCGGCGAACGCTCGCGCCCGATCTGACGCTTACCCGCCTCTCGAACGTCATCTGTCTGCCCGGGCAGATCGCCCTCGCGCCCTCCGGAGGCGAACATACCCTCCTGATGGAATCGCTCTCGAACGAGTGGCAGCGCGATTCCATCCACATCGACAAATTGACAACCACACATTCTCGCTCCGGGAGCCAGTTGGTCCTGTCGAGCAACTACCGGGCCGGTATTTATACCTGTGCAACATGCACAGCCCCATTTCGGCCATTTTCTGGCGGACGTGCTGTCAATGTGCTGGGCCTTCCAGGCGGCTCGCGCGCTCGGCATCGAGCTGCGGGTTCTGGTTGAGCGGCACTTGCCCGGCTACCTCGCGCCCTTGCTCGAAGCCTGCGGCATCCCGCCATCCGCCGTCACGCCTGTCACCCGCCCACTAAGCTGCGCGGAGGTTTTCTTCGCCACCAGAAGTTTTTTCACTCAGGGCTGGACCACGCCCGCCGCGATGGCGACATGGCGGCAAATCCGCGACGCGCTGGACGAAGGCGAAGGCCCGGAAAAGGTTTACGTTTCGCGCCGCTATGTCGGCAACCGGGCTTTGCTCAACGAAAGCGAGGTCGAGGCCTGCTTTCGCCGGCGCGGCTTCTTCATCGCCTATCCCGAACAACTCTCCATCAGGCACCAAGTAATGCTGTGGGCAAATGCCAAAGTTCTGGCGGGCACCGCCGGCAGCAACATGTTCGGCCTGGCGTTTCAGCGCCGGCTGCAACGCTGCCTCATCATCAACTCGCCGAACCTTCTGCATTTTCAGGAAATGTTCCTGCAGGCAGGGTATGGCAGCGAGACCAGCTTCTATATCGGTGAAGATCTGGACGGCAAGGTTCATTCGTCGTGGCGGGTCGTCATCGCCGACCTGGAGCGGCATGTCGACGCCTGGCTCGGCGGCACGGGCCAACGCCAGCAAGCCGGGCCAAGAAAGATCGCGACGAAAAACCTCGAGCCCTATCTGCGTTTTTTCAACGAAGCCTTTTATCTCTCACGCTACGACGATATTCGCGATGCCGTGGCCAATGGCGGTTTTCCGAGCGGCCGATATCACTTCGAGACCATCGGTTTTGCTGAGCTTCGGCACGGCTTCGCGTTCGATGAATTCTGGTACGCCGGCGCCTACCCCGCGGTGACCAACGAAATCGCCCAAGGCAATTTCATCGATTACATGCACCACTACGTGACCATCGGCCATCTCATCGGCTGTTTGCCGGTGCGGCCATCCGCCGCTGCGACGGGGTCCTGAATCCCGCCTGTTACTGCCCCACGATATGGATCAGAACCCGCCGGCTGAATTGCGCCGGCATGCCCGCCATCGCCGGCGCCGTCACCTCGCCCGCCGCCTTTGTGGTGATTCGCTGCCGCGCCACGCCATCCGTCACCAGCTGGTCCGCCACCATCTGCGCCCGCGTCTTCGACAAGTATAAGTTTGCCTTGGCGCTGCCCAGCGTGTCGGCCGCCCCGGTCACCACGATCGGCGCCGCCGGCAGCTTGTTCGCCGCCGCCGCCGTCGTCGCGATCGTCTGCAACGCCGCCGGGTCCAGCGCCGATGACCATTCCTGAAAAAACACCGGCGTATCGGGGGGCGTCGGGATCGGCGGCGCGCTCTGCGGCGTGCCCTGCCCCATCATCCCGGCGCATCCCGCGAGCGGCCCCGCCACGCCGGCCAACAGGCTGACCATCAACAATTTTCGCATCCCATCCTCCGAGTCCCGCGTGCCAGTATAACCGCCCGCCGCCGCCGCGCCATGAGCGCGCCGCTTGGCGATCCTTGAAGCTTAAGGTAACCAACGCCCTAATGCGCATCCGCCACCTGCTCGGCATCGAGGGTTTGAACCCGCTTGCCGTCACGTCTCTGCTGGACCTCGCTGAAAACTATGTCTTGCTGAATCGCTCCGGCAAAACCCAGCGCGACCTGCTGCGCGGCCGCACCCTGATCAACCTGTTCTTTGAGGACTCCACCCGCACCCGCACCAGCTTCGAGCTGGCCGGCAAGCGCCTCGGCGCCGACGTGCTGAACATGTCGGTTTCCACGTCTTCGGTCACCAAGGGCGAGACTCTGCTGGACACAGCCGCCACGCTGAACGCGATGAACTGCGACCTGCTGGTGGTCCGCCACAACCGCTCCGGCGCGCCCGCGCTGCTCGCGCAGAAAGTCGAAGCCGCGGTAATCAACGCCGGCGACGGCACCCATGAACACCCGACCCAGGCGCTGCTGGACGCGCTCACCATTCGCCGCCGCAAGGGCCGGCTGGACGGCTTGACCATCGCCATCTGCGGCGACATCGCCCATTCCCGCGTCGCCCGTTCGAACTTGCTGCTCCTCACCATGATGGGCAATTTCGTCCGCCTGGTCGGCCCGCCGACGCTGATCCCGGCCGAAATCGCCAGCCTCGGCGTCACCGTCCATCACGACATGCGGGAGGGTCTCGCCGGCGCCGACATCGTGATGGCGCTGCGCCTGCAAAAGGAACGCATGAGCAAAGGCCTGGTGCCCAGCGCCCGGGAGTTTTTCGCGTTTTACGGCCTGGACCGCGAGAAACTGAAATACGCCAAACCCGACGCGCTGGTGATGCATCCCGGCCCGATGAATCGCGGCGTGGAGATCGACAGCGACATCGCCGACGACCCCACCCGCTCGGTCATCAAAGAGCAGGTCGAGATGGGCGTGGCGGTCCGCATGGCGGTGCTCGAAACACTCGGCCGCGGCGTAAATTGATTACTTTGTTCCGCAAGATCAGAATGATCGACCCGGATGCCGAGACCTCGGTTGAAGGCGAATTACTGGTTGAGCACGGGCGTATCGCCGATTTCGGTCGCAACCTCGGCCGCCCGGACGGCGCCGTCATCGTCGAGGCCGAAGGCGCCATCCTCTGCCCCGGCCTGGTCGACATGCGCGCCAGCCTCGGCGAGCCCGGCTTCGAATACCGTGAAACCATCGCCTCCGCCGCCGTGGCCGCCGCCGCCGCCGGCATTACCACCATCGCCGTGCTGCCGGACAGCGTTCCGCCGATCGACGACCCCGCCTTGGTCCGGCTGATCGCCACGCGCGGCGAGGAAACCGGCAGCCTCACTTTGATCCCCTACGCCGCCGCCACGCGCGGCTGCCGCGGCGAGGAGCTGGCCGAATACGGCCTTCTTAAGGCCGCCGGCGCCGTCGCCTTTACCGATGGCCAGCGGACCATCGCGTCTTCCCGCCTGATGCGCCGCGCTTTGTCCTACGCAAGCGGTTTCGGCGCCCGCATCGTGCAGCATCCGGAGGACTTTGAACTGGCGGAGGGCGGCGCCGCGACCGAGGGCGCCCGCGCCACCGTGATGGGCCTGCCCGGCATCCCCGCCGCCGCCGAGGCCATCTGCGTCGCCCGGGACATCCGCCTCGCCGAACTCACCGGCGGCGCGATTCATTTCGCCCATATCACCACCGCCGAAGCCTGCACCCTGATCGCCACAGCGAAAGCCCGCGGCCTGAACGTGACCTGCGACACCGCGCCCCCCTATTTCGACCTGAACGAAACCGCGATCGGCGGTTTCCGCAGCTACGCCAAACTGTCTCCCCCCTTGCGCGCGGAATCCGACCGTCTGGCGGTCCTGGCCGCCTTGGCGGACGGCACCATCGACGCCATCGCCTCCGACCACCAGCCGCGCGACGCCGACGACAAGCGCCAGCCCTTCGCCGACGCCGCCGCCGGCGGCGCCGGCCTCGCCACCTTGCTCGGCGTGACGCTGGCGCAAGTGCAGAGCGGCGCGCTGACCCTCATGCAGGCGCTGGCTTTGCTCACCGCCCGCCCCGCCCGCTGGCTCGGCATCGAGGCCGGCCGCCTGGCAAAAGGCGCGCCCGCCGATCTCTGTCTGTTTCATCCCGACCGCTCCTGGCAGGTCGTCGCCGGCCAGCTTCCCGGCAAGGCGCAGAACACGCCCTTCGACGGCCGCGCGCTGGAAGGCCGCGTGCTCGGCACCTGGAAAGCCGGCCGCCGGGTGTTCGGATGACCCTCCTCCTGGTCGTCATCGCGGCTTATCTGCTCGGCTCCATCCCGTTCGGCTATCTGCTCACCCGCGCCGCCGGCCTCGGCGATATCCGTGATATCGGCTCCGGCAATATCGGCGCCACCAACGTGTTGCGCACTGGCAATCGCGGCCTTGCCGCCGCGACGCTGTTCCTGGACGGGCTGAAAGGCGCGGTGGCGGTGCTGGCCGCCCGGCATTTCGGCCTGGAGGCGGCTTATAGCGCCGGGCTCGCCGTGTTCCTCGGCCATCTTTTTCCCATCTGGCTGGGCTTCAAGGGTGGCAAGGGTGTGGCGACCGGCCTCGGCCTGTTGCTAGCCGGCGCGTTGCCCGTCGGCCTTGCCGCCTGCGCGGTCTGGCTCACCGTCGGGCTGCTGTCGCGCTATTCCTCCGCTGGCGCGCTCGCCGCCTTCGCCATCGCGCCCGTGGCCGCGCTGCTCACCAACCACGGTCACCTGGCGCTGCTGGCTCTGCTGATTTCGGCGCTGGTGTTCTGGAAACACGCCGACAACATCGCCCGCCTGCGCGCCGGCACCGAACCCCGCATCGGCGCGCCCTATGGGGACTGATATCGCGCAAACCGATCTGGACCGCCTGCGGCTGATCCGCACGGAAAGCGTCGGCCCGATCACCTATCGTCGCCTGCTCGCCCGCTTCGGCAGCCCGGCTGCCGCGCTGGCCGCTTTGCCGGACCTCGCCCGCGCCGGCGGCGGCGGCGCGCCCGCCATCCCCGCCGCCGCGACCATCGCCCGCGAGGTCGAAGCGATGGCGAAACTGAAAGCTCGCTTCGTCTTCCTGGACGGCCCTGACTACCCGCCCTTCCTCGCCGACTTGCCCGACGCGCCGCCCGCGCTCGCGGTACTCGGCGACATCGCCCTCCTTTCCACCCCCAGCATGGGCATCGTCGGCGCCCGCAACGCTTCCGCCAATGGCATGAGGTTTGCCGAACAGCTCGCCGCCGACTTGGCGCCGCTGACGGTCATTTCCGGCCTCGCGCGGGGAATCGACGCCGCCGCCCATCGCGGCAGCCTCTCCGCCGGCCGCACCATCGCCTGCGTCGCCGGCGGGCTGGACCAGCCCTATCCGCCCGAACACGCCGAACTGCAAAACCAGATCGCCGCCACCGGCGCGGTCGTCACCGAGGCGCCGCTCGGCACCGCGCCGCAGGCCCGCCACTTTCCGAAACGCAACCGGCTGATCGCCGGCCTGGTGCTCGGCCTGGTGGTGATCGAGGCCGCCGCCCGTTCCGGCTCCCTGCTCACCGCCCGCCTCGCCAACGAGGCCGGGCGCGAGCTGTTCGCCGTTCCCGGCTCGCCGCTGGACCCGCGCTCAAAAGGCGCCAACGACCTGATCCGCCAGGGCGCGCATCTCACCGAATCAGCCGCCGACATCCGCGCCAACCTGCCCGACCACCCGGCCCGGCGCGGCCTCGCCCGCGACCCGCTATTCCGGCACGGCCTGCCCGGCTTCGCGGAGCCGGCGCCGCTCTGGGAAGAACCCGCCGAGGACCGCGCCACCCTGGCCGCCGCCCGCCGCCGCATCCCCGATCTGCTCGGCGAAGATCCCGTCCCGGTTGACGAGATCGCCCGGCACTGCCAGTTGTCCACCGCCGCCATTACCGCGGTTCTCCTGGAACTAGAACTCGCGGGCCGGGTGCAGACCCTGTCCGGCAACCGGGTCGCCCGCACCGCTTCCCCCTGAACGGCCCTTTGAACGGATGGCTCTTTGACTGATATCGTCGTCGTCGAATCGCCCTCCAAAGCGAAAACGATCAACAAATACCTCGGCGACAAATACACCGTGCTCGCCTCCTACGGCCATGTCCGCGACCTGCCGGCAAAGGACGGCTCGGTCCGCCCGGACGATAACTTCGACATGTCCTGGGATTCGGACGAGCGCGGCGAGAAGCAGGTCGCGGTGATCGCGAAAGCCCTCAAAGGTGCGAAAATCCTGTACCTCGCCACCGACCCGGATCGCGAGGGCGAGGCGATTTCCTGGCATGTCCGCGCCATGCTGGACGACAAGCACGCGCTCAAAGGTGTCGCCGTACGTCGCGTCACGTTCAACGAAATCACCAAATCCGCTGTGAAGGCCGCGATGGCCGCGCCGCGCGAGCTGGACCAGCCGCTGATCGAAGCCTACCTCGCTCGCCGCGCGCTGGACTACCTGGTCGGCTTCACCCTATCGCCCGTGCTGTGGCGCAAACTGCCCGGCAGCCGCAGCGCCGGCCGCGTGCAATCCGTGGCGCTGCGCCTGATCTGCGAGCGCGAGGCCGAGGTCGAGGTGTTCAAGGCGCGCGAATACTGGACCATCGAGGCGCATCTGCTCACTCCCACCGGCGCCCCCTTTATCGGCCGCCTCACCCATTTCCAGGGCAAGCGCCTGGAACAGTTCGACCTCAATAACGAAACGAAAGCCGAGGCTGCCCGCGCCGCCGTGCGCGCCGGTGCATTCACCGTCTCGAACGTCGAGAAGAAGCGCACCCGCCGCAACCCGCCGCCGCCCTTCATCACCTCCACCCTGCAGCAGGAGGCCAGCCGCAAGCTCGGCTTCACCTCGCAGCAGACCATGCGGACCGCGCAACAGCTCTACGAAGGTGTCGAGATCGGCGGCGAAACCGTTGGTTTGATAACATATATGCGGACCGACGGCGTGCAGCTGGCGCGCGAGGCGGTGGACGCCATCCGCGCCCAGATCAACGCCGATTTTGGTCCAGACTACGTCCCCGTCGCCCCGCGCGAATACATCTCGAAATCGAAGAATGCGCAGGAAGCGCACGAAGCGATCCGCCCGACCGACGCGGCGCTGACCCCTGCCCGCGCCGCCCGCTATCTGAACCACGAACAGAGCCGGCTCTACGAGCTGATCTACAAACGCGCTTTGGCCTGCCAGATGCAGGCCGCCGAGCTGGATCAGACCGCCGTCGAGATGATCGACGGCCCAGGTAAAGCGGGGGGCCAGACCCTGCGCGCCACCGGCTCGGTAATCGCCTTCGACGGCTTCCTGAAGCTCTATCGCGAGGACCAGGATGACGCGTCGGATGACGAGGACACCCGCATCCTGCCGCCGCTTGCGAAAGCCGATCCCCTTAAAACCGGCAAAGTCGACGCCAGCCAGCACTTCACCCAGCCGCCGCCGCGCTACTCCGAAGCCTCGCTGGTGAAGAAAATGGAGGAGCTCGGCATCGGCCGCCCCTCCACCTACGCCTCCATCCTCACCGTGCTGCGCGACCGCAACTATGTCCGCCTGGAAGCCCGCCGCTTCATCCCCGAGGATCGCGGCCGGCTGGTCACGGCCTTCCTGACCAGCTTCTTCGCCCGCTACGTCGATACCGGCTTCACAGCTTCGCTCGAGGAGCAGCTGGACGAAGTCGCCGAGGGCAAGGCGAATTGGCGGGACGTGCTGCGCGACTTCTGGACCGACTTCTCCGCCGCGGTCGGCGAGACCAAAGACCTGAAGATCTCAGACGTGATCGAGGCGCTGGACGCCGATCTCGGCCCGCATTTCTTCCCCGCCCGCGAAGACGGCACCGATCCCCGGCTCTGCCAAGCCTGCGGCACCGGCCGTCTGGGGCTGAAACTCGGCCGCTACGGCAGCTTTATCGGCTGCTCGAACTATCCTGCCTGTCCTTACACCCGCAAACTCGCCATCGACGGCGGCGAGGACGCCGAGGATACGTTGAAAGACGGCATGCGGATGCTCGGCCAGCACCCGGACACCAATGAAGAGATCACTCTAAAGCGCGGCCCGTACGGCCTGTATTTACAGCAAGGCGAGCCGGACCCGGCCGACAAGAAGGCCAAACCGAGACGCACCTCGCTGACGCCAGGCACGGACCCAGAACAGCTGACGCTGGAACAGGCGCTCGGCCTGCTCTCGCTGCCGCGGCTGGTTGGGCCGCACCCATCCTCCGGCCAGCCGATCCACGCCGGCATCGGCCGTTTCGGCCCGTACGTGAAAATGGGCGCGATCTACGCCTCGCTGGATAAGGATGACGACATCCTGCATGTCGGCCTGAACCGCGCCGTCGACCTGATCGGCCGCAAGCAGGACAGCATTCGCGACCTTGGACCGCATCCGAAGGACGGCGCGCATGTGGTGGCACGCAAAGGCCGCTTCGGCCCTTACGCGCAATGGGGCAACCTGGTCGCCAACCTGCCGCGCGGCGCCGAACTCGCCGCCTTTACGCTGGACGAAGCCGTCGCCTTGCTCGCCGAGCGCGGCAAGGTGCTGGCGCCAAAAGGCAAGAAGGGCGCGAAAAAACCCGCCCCGAAGCTAAAAGCCGCGGCGCTGGTGAAAGACCCGCCGGCAAAGCCCAAGCTCAAGCCGAAAGCGAAAGCCAAAGCCAAAGCCAAGGCAAAGATCAAGAAGCGGGCTCCGCCCGCACCCGCTGGGGCCTGAGGTGCGGCCGGCCAGGCCCCAGACCCCCCGTTAGCATGAGCCGGCCGTTCACCGCCGAGGTCGTTGCCGTGCTGATGACGCCGGACCGCGCCGCCTTTCCCACCCGCGCCGTCCCGGCGCTTAACCTCGACCTCGGCGGCATCCCGGGCGACCGCCACCACGGCTTCACCCGGCCCGCCGGCGCGCGCGAGCGTTGGTACAAAGCCGGCACGCCGATCCGCTCCGGCCGCCAGCTCACCGTCGTCTCTAGCGAAGACCTCGCCGACATAGCCGCGGCGATGGACCTGCCCCGTATCGACCCCGGCTGGATCGGCGCCAACATCGTCGTCGCCGGCATCCCGGCCTTCACCCGCCTGCCCTGGGGCACGCGGCTGTTCTTTGCGCAGGGCGCCGTGCTGGTGAACGAAGGCGATAACGCCCCCTGCCGCTTCGCCGGCGCAAAGATCGCGCAAGCCTATCCCTCGCGCTCCGGCCTCGATATGCTGTTCGTGAAAGCCGCTAAAAACCGCCGGGGCATCGTTGCCTCGGTGGAACGCGCGGGCGCGGTCTCGCCAGGACCCGTCCGCGTCAAACCGCCCGAACAAACGTCCTGGCCTGGAGCGACAGCATGACCATCATCCCCATCACCCTGTTCACCAGCGGCGTGCTCGGCCTGCTTTACATGACGCTGACCGCGCAAGTTGTCCGGCAGCGCCAGAAACATAACGTCAGCCTCGGCGACGGCGGCGTGGAAGCCGTGCAGATTGCGATCCGCGCGCATGGCAATTTTGCCGAATACACCCCGCTGGCGCTGATCCTGCTCGGCGGCATCGAATGGGCCGGCGCCGCGCATTGGCTGTGCGTGCTGCTGGCGCTGATGCTGCTCGTCGGCCGCTTTGCCCACCCGTTCGGCCTGATGCGGCCATCACCGAATCTGCCGCGCGCGCTGGGCATCGGCCTGACCCTCGCCATGATCGTCATCGCCAGCCTGTGGGCGGTGCTCGACACGCTTTGAAAGACTGTTTCAAAAGCCTATTTTGTTAAGTTGGCTAGGGGGAGCGACCCGCCACAGCGCCGCAGCCGCCAGCCCGATCAGCACGGTCAGATACCAAAGCCGCAAATGCTCGTGCGCCATCAGCGGCGGCACGATCGTCACGATCGACAGTCCTAGGTTCAGCGCGTTGTGAAACAACAGGTTGGACAGGATATTGCGGCCGCCGCGGTGATAGGCCCAGGAAAACAAAAACCGCGCCGACACCGACATCAGCAGGAACAGCCCGAACGGCATGTAGTGCTGCGTCAGGCCGGGCACGACCAGGAAGAACAGCGGCAGGTGCCAGAACCCCCAGATCACGCCGAGCAGCAGCGTCGCGAACGGCACCGGCAGCTTGCCGTCCAACGCGTCTGACAGCCAGGACCAGCCAAATTCCTCGGCGACCGGACCGCCCAGCACGAACAGCCACAGATACGCCAGCGGCAGTTCCGCCAGTGTGATGTTGAACGCCAGCGGAAGGTGGAACTGCCGCGCATACAGCCAAGCCGACAGCACCGCCAGCGCCGGCACCAGCAGCAGCGCCGCCACCGCGACGTCCCAGCCCATTCGCCATTGCAAAACCCGGCCGTAGAACCGCGCCGCACCCCGGACGCCGCCTTGCACGCCGGCGCAGAGGCCGGCCGCGATGAACGGCCCGAACGAGCCGATGATCAGCGTCAGCGTCAGCGGCAACGCGACCTCGCCTTTCGCGATCAGCACGCAAAGCCCCCACCCCGCCCAGGCCCAGCCGAACGCGACCAGCAGATACAGTGCGATCATGCTCCCCTCCGACCGTCCCGAGATTTGTGTAACGCAAACTCTGGAAAATAACCGTCTTTTTCAGAGCAGCGTGCGCGTCCGCCATGCCGCCGCCGCAACTGCTAGCGGCGTCAGTTCCAGCCGGAGATGTATGGCGATAATCAGGCCGAGCATGGGCCAGACCCAGAGCAGGCCATCGGCCAGATGCACGCGGCGTTCGCGCCAGGCCAGCGCCGCCATGGTGGCGGACGCGCCGCAGAGGTCGTACAAATAGCCATAGGGCGTGGCCAGGATGCCGAGGCACAAGGTGAGGACCAGGCGCGCCAGGTTATCGCCTGATGGCTTGCGCCAGATCCGCCAGCAAAGCAGCGCCGCCCCGGCCGTCACCGCCGCCTGCCCCGTCGCCGAAACCGCGAGGCCACAGCCAAAGCTGCGCAGCATCCAGAGCACCGAGCTGCCGTACAGCTCGTAAGAGGACAGCGCCGGCAGCGGCCCGGAGGGAAACGGCTGCACCAGCATGAAATGCGCCAGAGCCGCGCCGGCGCCGAAAAAGCCGCGCCATGGGGCGAGGCCGAACAGCGCCGCCGACGATGCGCACAGGCCCGCCCCGCCGAGCACCGCGCCGGCCAGCGCGCGCCAGTATCTGCCCGCGGCCATCACGGCCGGCAGCAGCAAGGCGGCCTGCGGCTTGATCACGGTGAGTCCCAACAACAGCCCCGACGCCCCAGGCCGGCGGCGCAGCAGAGCCAGGCTCGCCAGCGAAACAGCGCCGAGCAGCAGGCCGAACTGCCCAAGCCCAACATTCAGCAGCGCTGCCGGGCTGAGGCAGCTGAGCGCCACCACCGCCCAAGGTAGCCCGGCCGCCCGCAACAACGCGACCGCCGCGAGCGTCATCCCGAAGGTCCATACCGCCAAGCCAACGAAGAACGGCAAGCCTCGCACCAGGAATGGCAACAGCAAGCCGGTTGGCGGATAGGCGAAGGGCAGTTGCAAAGGATCGGTCGGCGCTTTCGCTTCCTCCGCGAAGAGCGGCCTGATGTCGTAAACCTCGCCGCCCTGCCCCGCCGCCGCCATCCGGCCTGCCGCCCAGAACGCCACGAAGTCGCACGGGCCGGAGAGATGCGCCGGTTGGCCTCGCAGACCATCCCAGGCCGTGCTGGCTAAAGGGAAGATAAAATTCAGCGACGCCGCGACAAGCGCGATCAGCAGCGCCGGCAACAACCGGCGCCGGAGCCGCGCTTTCAGTTTGCACAGGCTGCTTTCAGCGGGGTTGTGGTAGATCGTCTCCATGAACCTTTTCGCGACGTCGTGTGGAATTTCTGAGGGAAAAATCTTAACTTCATGAAGACGATCCACAAAAAACCGCACAAAAGCGAACGGTTGCCAAATCCCCTGCCGTCTCGCGAGGCGCTGCGCGCTTATCTCAAAGACGCCGGAGCGAAAATCGGGCTGCGCGAGATCGCCCGCGCCTTCAATGTCGGCCCGGATGACCGGAAAGGGTTGCGCGGCCTGCTGCGTTCGCTGGAAGCGGAGGGTGAATTGCATCGGGCCGGGCCGAAGCAGTTCGTCGAGGCTGGCGTGCTGCCGGAAAACGCCGTGGTCGAAGTCACCGGCATTGACCGCGACGGCGAGGCGCTGGCGCGGCCGGTGGTGTGGGAGGGCAAGGGCCGGCCGCCGATCATCTTTATGGCCGCCGAAGCGCGCGGCCAGGCGGCGCTGGCGCCCGGCGCCCGCGTGCTGGCGCGCCTGCGCCGCGTCGGCGGCGACAAATACGAAGGCCGCACCATCCGCCGCATGGAGCAAAACGCCGGCGCGATCATCGGCGTGTTCCAAAGCACGCCAACCGGCGGCCGCATCGAGCCCACGGACCGCCGGCAGAAAGCCGAATGGGTCGTCCCCGCGGGCGAGACAAATGGCGCGACCTCCGGCGAGATCGTCCGCGCCGAGCCGCTGCCGGGGCGCGACTTCGGCCCGAAACCCGCCCGCGTCACCGAATGCCTCGGCTCCATCGAGGACGCGCGCTCGGTCAGCCTGATCGCCATCGCGACGCACGGCATTCCGATCGAATTCTCCGAAGCCGCCATCAGCGCCGCCGCCCGCGCCCGCGCCACGCCACTCGGCCGCCGCGCCGACCTGCGCGACACGCCGCTCATCACCATCGACGGCGCCGACGCCCGCGACTTCGACGACGCGGTATTCGCCGAATCGGCGCCGAACGGCTTCCGCCTGATCGTCGCGATCGCCGACGTCGCGCATTACGTGCAGCCCGGCACGCCGTTGGACAAATCAGCCCGGGAGCGCGGCAACTCCTGTTACTTCCCGGACCGCGTCGTGCCGATGCTGCCCGAGGCGCTGTCCAACGGCTGGTGCAGCCTGAAACCGCATGAAGACCGCGGCTGCCTGTTCGTCGAAATGACGATTGACGGCCATGGCCGCAAACAGTCGCACAGATTCGGCCGCGGCCTGATGCGCTCCACCGCCCGCGCCACCTACGAACAGGTACAGGAAGAGCACGACGCAAATCCCGCCGCCCATGCCGACTTGTACGCCGCCTATGCCGCGCTGGCCGCCGCCCGCACCGCCCGCGGCACGCTCGACCTCGACCTGCCGGAGCGCAAGGTCGTGCTCACGCCGGAAGGCCAGGTCGCCTCCGTCGCCCCGCGCCCGCGTCTGGCCAGCCACAAGCTGATCGAGGAGTTCATGATCCTTGCCAATGTCTGCGCCGCCGAGGAGCTGGAGCGGCTGGCCCTGCCCTGCATGTACCGCGTGCACGCGCCGCCGAGCGCCGAGAAGCTCGACAACCTCCGCCACTTCCTCTCCAGCCTCGACATTTCCCTGCCGCCCGGTGACCAGCTGCACCCGCGCGACCTCGACCACGTGCTGCAACTCGTCGCCGGCACCGAGCGGTCAGTGCTGGTGAACGAAACCATCCTGCGCAGCCAGAGCCAGGCCGAATACAGCCCGGACAATCTCGGCCATTTTGGCTTAGCACTCACCCGCTACGCGCATTTCACCTCGCCGATTCGACGCTACGCCGATCTGCTCGTGCATCGCGCGCTCATCCTCGGCCTGAAACTCGGCAAGGACGGCCTGACGCCCGGTGAGATCGCCGACTTCCCGGACGCCGCCGCCCACATCACCGCCACCGAGCGCCGCGCTACTTTGGCCGAGCGCGACTCCACCGATCGCTATCTTGCGCTGTATTTGCAACACCGCGTCGGAGAGATGTTTACAGCCCGCGTTTCGGGCGTGACGAAGTTCGGTCTGTTCGTCACTCTAGCCGAGAGTGGCGCGAGTGGATTTTTACCGATGGCGAACCTGCCGGACGATTACTGGAACTACGACGAAAAGACCGCCAGCCTGACCGGCCGGCGCAGCCGCAAAAGCTTTGCACTGGCGCAACCGCTGGAGGTGCGCCTGGCCGAAGCCCGCCCGGTCACCGGCGGCCTGCTGTTCACGCTCGGGGGCGGCCGCGCGCCGGCGCAAGTTGAACGCGGCCCGCGCCAGCAACCGCCGAAACCCGCCGCAAAACGCCAGAAACGCCGCAGGTGAGCCGGGGGTCCCTCCTCATCCTGTTATGCATCGCGCTCCCCGCCGGCCTTTGGGGCCGCCCGGCGCTGGCGGACGGGTTCGACGCCGCCACCGCCGCCTCGGTCTGGGGGGCGGCCTTGTCGTATATCGCGCCGCGCTCGCTGCAAGCGGAAACCATTCCGCAAATGACCATCTGGGGCCTGAACGGGCTGACCGCGCTCGACCCCAACCTGCAGGCCACGCTGGCCGGCGGCGAGATCCGCCTGTACGGCCCGACCCAGCTGCTGATCGCGTTGCCGGCGCCGGCGGCCGATGACGCAACCGGCTGGGCCCGCGCCGCCGCCGCCGCCGCCGCCGCCGCCTATGCCGCCTCGCCGGCGCTGCGGCAGGCCGGCACCCAGGGCCTGATCGGCAGCTTTTTTGACGAACTATTTGACCATTTCGACCCCTATTCGCGCTACGAGCCGCCGGGCCAGGCGGCGCAGGACCAGCTGATGATCACCGGCCTCGCCGGCACCGGGCTCACCCTCGGCCGGCAAGGCAACGCCGTGGTGATCACGGATGTCAACGCCGCCAGCCCGGCTGCCGAAGCCGGCCTTGCCGCCGGTTTTCGCGTCCTCGCCATCGACCGCCGCGCCGTCTTCCCCGGCGACTTGGCCGCGCTGAACAACGCCATGAATGGCCTCACCGGCACCAGCACGACGCTGCGCGTGCAGGACCCGACAGGACCGGCCGCCGGGCAGCCGGCCGCCGCGCCGCAGGATGTGACGCTGACCCGCGCCGCCATCCCGCCGCAGACGGTGTTCGCCTTCACCTTGCCCGAGGCCACGATCATGGGCCTGAAAATCTCCGCCTTCGACCGCGGCACCAGCGCGCAGTTCTCCGCCGCCCTGGTCGCCGCCATGACCGCCGCGCCCCGCGCCACGCCAGACGGATCCGGCCTGATCATCGATCTGCGCGGCGATCGCGGCGGCATCCTGCGGCAGGCGGTGCTGGTTGCGGACTCGCTGCTCACCTCGGGCCGTATTGCAGCGGCGTCCGGGCGCGATCCGGACGCCGACCAGCAGTTCGTCGCGGAAGGCGCGGATCTCACCGGCGGGCTGAAGCTGGTGGTGCTGGTTGACGGCCAGACCGCCAGCGCCGCCGAAATTCTCGCCGCCGCTTTGGCCGATAACGGCCGCGCCGTGGTGATCGGCTCGGAGACGCTGGGCAAGGGCCTGGTCCAGACCCTCACCGCGCTGCCCGATGGCGGCGAGCTGTACGTCACCTGGAGCCGCGTGCTGGCGCCGCGCGGCTGGCCGCTGCAGACCCTGGGGCTGATGCCGCAGATTTGCACCAGCCTGGGCGAGCCGGCGGTGACCCAGCAGCTCGACGCCCTGGCGGGCGGCCGGAACCTGCTGGCGCCGATGCTGGAGCAAGCCCGCGCCGCCCGCGCGCCGGTGCCGATCGCGCAGGCGCTCGACATCCGCGACGCCTGCCCCGCCGCGATCGGCGGCGACCTCGACCTCACCGCCGCCACCGCCGTGCTCGCCAACCCGCGCCTCTACGATGCGGCGCTGCTAGAGCAATGATAAAAACAAGAGACCGGCGCGCTACCGTCTTGACCGCCTCACCCGCTTCGGGCCATACGGCCCCCCTCTGGAGAGACTCACATGGCCAAATCAAACGTCGTCCAAATCAAGCTGATCTCAACCGCCGATACCGGGTATTTTTACGTCACCAAAAAGAACGCGCGCGCGCAGACCACTAAGCTCGAGCTGAACAAATACGATCCTGTGGTGCGCAAGCACGTCAAATTCCGCGAAGCCAAAATCAAGTAATCTATCCCTGATGGCGGGCGTGCTGCCCGCCGCGCCCGGCCCGCGCCCGGCTCTGTTGCCATGGGTGCAGGGTTTGCGCGCGCTCGCCGCGCTTGCCGTTGCCTTCATTCACATTGCCTATAACGCGATCGCCACCGGTGCCGACCCTGCCGGCTGGCTCGCCGCCATCGGGCGATTTTTCCCGTTCGATGCCGGCGTGGACATCTTTTTCGTGATCTCCGGCTTCGTGATCGTCCACGCGTCGGCGCCGCTGTTCGGCACCGCCGCCGGTCCTTTGACCTTCCTGCGCCGCCGCCTGACGCGGATCGTGCCGCTGTACTGGCTGATGACCAGCGCGTTTCTCGCCGTGCTCTGGGCTGGCCACACAGCGATCCACGCGCAACTCGGCGGGCTGCCCGCGGTTGTCGCGAGTTACTTTTTCATCCCTTGGCCGCGCCCGGACGGCGAGATGCAGCCGGCGCTCGGCCTCGGCTGGACGCTGAACTACGAAATGTTTTTCTATGCGGTGCTGACGCCGTTTCTGCTGCTCGGCCGGCGGCCCGCCGTGCTTGCCGCCGCGCTGGCGCTGTGCGTGCTGGCCGCCTGGGGCCAATTCGTCCACTTCGACAACCTGCAGCTTTCCTATTGGTCCAGCCCGCTGATCCTGGAGTTCTGCGCCGGCATGGCGCTGGCCCAGGCGCTGGCGGCCGGCGTTGCCTTGCCCGCTTGGCTTCGCCTGTTGCTGGTCCTGGCCGCCCTGGCGGCGTTACATTTCTTCGGCCACGGCGCGCCGGCTTGGCGGCCGCTCAGCTTTGGCCTGCCCGCCGCCGTGCTGGTCGGCGCCGCCACCCTCGGCGGCTCCGCCAGCGCCCGCCACCCCGTGCTGCTGCGGCTGGGTGACGCGTCCTACGCGCTCTACCTCGTCCACCCGTTCGTGATGCGCGCGCTCATCCTGCTCTGGCACCCGCGCACGGAATTCGCCGGCCTCGCCTACACGCTCGCCGGCCTCGCCGCCGCGCAAGGCCTGGCGTTGCTGATCAACCTCGGCTTCGAGAAAAGATTTTTGCTCCTCTTGCGCCGCCCGGCCCGGCACGCAACGTCCCAGGCTTAACGCCCGGACCCTCCCACCGATGAAACTGTTCAACTGCCAGGCTTGCGGCCAGGCGATCTATTTCGAGAACCGCAATTGCGGCGTCTGCGGCCACGCGCTGGGCTACCTTCCGCAAGCCGGTCAGCTGTTCGCGGTCGAACCCGCGGGCGAAGCTCCCTCTTCCAATGTTTGGGTCACGCTCGGCCCGAAGCGCCCGCCGGTGCGTTTCTGCCTGAACCGCCAGCAGGACGCCTGCAACTGGCTGATCGACGACGCCAGCGCGGAGCGCTTCTGCACCGCCTGCCGGCACAACCGCACCATTCCGGACCTGGACGTGGGCGACAACCTGACCCGCTGGCGCAAAATGGAGATCGCCAAGCACCGGCTGTTCTACACGCTGATCGCGCTTCGCCTGCCTCTGAAGAACGCCGTTGACGACCCCGCCCACGGCCTGGTGTTCGACTTCCTGGCCGAAGCGCCGGGCGCGGCGACGAAAATCTTTACCGGCCATGACGAAGGCGAGATCACCATCAACCTGAACGAAGCCGATGACGCGATCCGCGAGCGCATGCGCACCGCCATGCACGAACCCTACCGCACGCTGCTCGGCCATTTCCGCCATGAGATCGGCCACCACTTCTGGGATATTCTGGTGCGTGATGGCGGTCCGAGCGGCAGCTCACGTTTGGAGGATTGCCGCGCCGTGTTCGGCGACGAGCGCGCCGACTACAACGCCGCGCTGCAAAGCTATTACGCGAACGGCGCGCCCGCCGGCTGGCAGAACAGCTACATCTCGGCCTACGCCACCGCCCATCCTTGGGAGGACTTCGCCGAAACCTGGGCGCATTACCTGCACATCGTCGACACGCTGGAAACCGCCACCGCCTTTGGCCTGCGCATCCACCCGCGCACCACCAGCAACAAGGCGCTGCACGCCGATATCGACTTCGATCCGCATCGCGCGAAATCCATGCAGGTGCTAATCAACGCCTGGCTGCCGCTGACGTTCGCGGTCAACAGCCTCAACCGCAGCATGGGACATAATGACTTGTATCCGTTCATCGTTTCCGACCCGGTGGTGACCAAATTGCAGTTCATCCACGAAATGATCCATGCCAGCCAGATCAAGCCGAAAGCCGCCCGCCGCGCCCGCTCGGCGGCACCGCCCGAACAACCGCCCGCGCCGCCGCCTTCCGAGCCCTTGCCGGGGCCTGACATTCCGCCGCCCAGCTCGCCGGTGATCGACCCGCCGATCGATCCGCCCGCTTCCGACCCGCCGGTCGAACTGCCGCCCGATCACCCGAACGAAGGCAACCCTCCGGCGCCCAACGAAACCCCGACGCCGGTGCCGCTGAACGTCTGAAACGCATTTTCCCGCGGCCCGGCATCCGCTAGAAGTGCGTCCATCCCGGGACCTCGAAGGTGATCTCCGCGCCAGTCTCGTCGAGCACGCGGACCCGCGGTGGCCCTGCCTGAAATGTGCCGATTTGGATGACTGGCACCTGGCCGCAGGCCGCATGCAGCGCTGCCTCTCGGCCCGGCGGCACCGCCAGCAAAAGCTCGTAATCATCGCCCTCGGTCAGCCGCGCCGCCAGCATCTCCGCGCCGAATATGGCGGCCTGCGGCGAGACCGGCACAAGCGCCGCCTCGATCGTCGCGGCCACATGCGAAGCGGCGCAGAGATGCCCCAGATCCTGCACCAGCCCGTCCGACACATCGATCGCGGCATGAACGACGCCTGCCAGCGCCAGCCCGGTCCGAGGCTCCGGCAGCAGTGACCGTGCCGTCAGAAATCCGTCGTCATCGGCCAACAGCCCCCGCCGCGCGCGCAGGCCCAGCGCCGCGTCGCCGATCGTGCCGGTTACCCAAATCTGGTCCCCGGCCCGCGCCCCCGCCCGGCCGATCGCCGACCCGGCCGCGACCTCGCCGATGAAGGTGGCCGACAGTGATATCGGCCCGAGGCTGGACGAGCTGTCGCCGCCGAACAGCGCAAAACCGAACAGCTCCTGGTCATGCCGCAGCCCCTCGGCGAACGCCGCCAGCCACGCCTCCTCCACCTGGCGCGGCAGCGCCGTGGTCAGCAGATAACCCAGCGGCACCGCGCCCATCGCCGCCAGGTCCGACAAATTCCGCCGCAACAATTTACGCGCCACGAGACCGGCCGGATCGTGGGGTAGAAAATGCACCCCCTCCAGCATCTGATCGACCGTCAGCACCAGCTCGAAACCCGGCCGCGGCGCCAGTACCGCCGCGTCGTCCTTCAGCCCCCTGCCCTCCGGCCCCGCCAGCGGCGCGAAGTAACGGACGATGCGGGAAAACTCATCGCCCACCAGATCAAGGGGTGGCTGTGAACTCAGCCGGCCGCAGCAGATGCGCGAGCCTGTCCAGAACCCCATTGACCATACGCGGCTCCTCGCCCTGCAGGAAACCGTGCGCCACGTCCAGGTATTCGTTGATCACCACTTTCGCGGGCGGCCCGTCCGCCATCCACAGCTCGGCGCCGCCGGCGCGCATCAGCGCCCGCATCACCGGGTCCAGCCGCGCCATCGGCCAGGGCTCCGGCAGCGCCGCCGCGATCATCGCGTCCAGCGTGTCCTGCTGCTCGGCCGCGGTGCGCACGATCCGCGCGAACAGCGGCACCTGCGCCTCCGCCAGATGCCCTTCCTCCAGGCCGCCGCGCCCCGGCATCGCGCCGATCCGGTGGCGCACGAACTGGTCGATCACCGCTTCCGGATTCTGCGGTCCCTGCTCGGCTTGGTATAACGCCTGGACCGCCGCCACGCGCGACAAGGTGCGCGGCCTGACCGTTCCGGGCGCGGGCAGGCTCACGCCGCCCCCAGTTCGCGCGCCAGCAGGATTTGTTTCAGGCAGGCGACGGCTGCCTCCGCGCCTTTGTTCGGCCCGGTCTCGTGGCTGCGCGCCTGCGCCTGCGCGATCGTGTCCACCGTCAGCAAGGCCGTGCCCAGGCACAGCCCGTATTGCAGCGCCACCTGCATCAGCCCGGCCATCGCGGCGTCGCAAATGAACTGGTAATGGTCGGTCTCGCCCCGCACCACGCAGCCGAGCGCGATGAACCCATCGAACTTCTGCTCCCCCCGGAGCGCGATCCGCAACGCCTGCGGCAGTTCGAAGGCGCCGGCCACGTCCACCATCTTCACCGCCGCCGCTGCCTCGCGCAGTACCGCCTCGGCGGCGGCGCTCATGCCGTCGACGATGTCCCGGTAATACGGCGCCCGGATCATCAGCACCGCCGGCGCCGCTCCCGTCCAGGCCGGCGCTTCCGCCGCGACGGCGTCGGCCGTGCTCACGCCTGGACGCCGGTCACCGGCCGCTGCTCCACCACGTTCAGCCCGTAGCCTTCCAGCCCGACGATGGTGCGCTTGTGGTTGGACAGCAGAATCATGTTTTTCACGCCGAGATCGTTCAAAATCTGCGCGCCGATGCCGTAGTCGCGCAGCGCCGGCTCCTCGCCGCCGCCCTCGGTCAGATGCCGGATCCGCGCGGAGATCGCATCCGGGCGGGTTTCGCGGATCAGCACGACCACGCCGCGGCCCGCGGCCTTAATTAGATCTGCGGCGCCACGAAGGCTGGCCAGATGCACGCCGCCCACGATGTCGGCGATCGTGTCGATCGCGTGCATGCGCACCAGCACGGGTTCGGGACCGGTGATGTCGCCTTTCACCAGCGCCACGTGCTCGACCTTATCGACGGAGCTTTGGAACGCGATCAGCCGCCATAGCGTGCCTTCCGGGTCCGGCACCACGCCCTGCGCGCCGCGTTTCACCAGCTTCTCGGTGGTGCGGCGATGTTCGATCAGGTCGGCGATGGTGCCGACTTTCAGGTTATGCCGCTGCGCGAACGCCACCAGGTCCGGCAGCCGTGCCATGCTGCCGTCATCGTTGATGATCTCGCAGATCACTCCGGCCGGGATCAGCCCGGCGAGCCGCGCGATGTCGACCGCCGCCTCGGTATGCCCGGCCCGCACCAGCGTGCCGCCGTCGCGCGCCATCAGCGGAAAGATATGCCCGGGGGTCACAATGTCGTCGCGCCCCATCTCTGGATTGATCGCGACGGCCACCGTGCGGGCGCGGTCGGCGGCGGAGATGCCGGTGGTCACGCCCTCCCGCGCCTCGATCGAGATGGTGAACGCGGTCTCGTGCCGGGAGCCGTTGGCCTCGCTCATCAGCGGCAGGCCGAGCCGCTCGCAGCGCGCCTTGGTCATCGCCAGGCAGACCAGGCCGCGCGCGTGCTTGATCATGAAGTTGATCGCATCCGGCGTCGCGAACTGCGCCGGGATCACCAGATCGCCCTCATTCTCCCGGTCCTCGTCATCGACCAGGATAAACACGCGTCCGCCCCGCGCCTCTTCCACGATCTCCGCGGCGGAGGAGATGTAGTCGTGCAGACCGACGGTCCTTAAGCTTTCCATGGAGAGATCCTTCGACCCTGAATTACGGCGGTCAATTGCAGGCTGGCCGCGCGCCTGTTGTGTGTACGTTAAACGGCGCCGGTGTTGAAGGCGCGCTGCCGCGCCACGTAGCGGGCCAGCATGTCGATTTCGATATTCACCGGGTCGCCGGCCGCCAGCTGCTCAAAATCCGTGTGCGCGCGGGTATGCGGGATGATGTTGACGCCGAATTCCAGATCTTCCACCTCGTTCACGGTCAACGACACGCCGTTGATCGCGATGCTGCCTTTCGAAGCGACGAACGGCGCGAGCGCCTCCGGCAGCAGAAATTTATAACGGGTCGAGCCGTGTTCCGGCGTCACCGCCCGCACCTGCGCCATTCCATCGACATGGCCGGAGACCAGATGGCCGCCCAGCTCGTCGCCCAGCCGCAGCGACGACTCCAGGTTGATGCGGGTCCCCGTCCGCCAGCGCCCCAGTGTCGTCACGCCAAGGCTTTCGGCGGAGACCTCGACCGTGAACTGTTCCGCGTCGAAATCGACAACGGTGAGGCAGCAGCCGGAGCAGGCGATGGAAGCGCCGAGCGAGAGGCCGGCGCGGCCGGGCCAGTCCGGCGCGTAGCCAATGGCGAAGCGCGCGTCACGGCTCTCGCCGATCGGCGTGACCTCGCGGATAGTGCCGAGGCCGGTGATCAGACCCGTGAACATCAGGCGGCCTTTCGATAAGTTGTCAGCATGTCGTCTCCCCAGCGTTCGGAGTGGACCGGCGTGAAGCGCGGCATGCCGGCCAATGTGGTGACGCCGAACGCCTGCGCCGCCGGCCAGCCATCACCGCCGATAATGGCCGGCGCATGGAACCAGGCGAGGCGGTCGACCAGGCCGGCGCGCAACAGCCCGGCCGCCAGCGTGCCGCCGCCCTCCGCCAGCACCCGCGTCAAACCAGCCGCCGCCAGCGCCCGCAGCGCCGCCGGCAGATCGACCCCGGCGGCGGCGCTCGGCACCTCGATCAGCCGCGCGCCGGCGGCGGCGAGCGCCTGTTTGCGCGCCGGATCGGCGCCGTTGCGATGCACCAGCCACAGCGGATCGTCCGATGCGGTTCTCGATTTGTTTTGGTGCGCGGCCGCCCCACCAGCCCCGCGCACGAGCTTCGACATCAACGGCGTGCGCAGATGGCTGTCGATCACGATCCGCACCAGCGGCGCGCTCCGAAATCCGTCCAGCCGGCAGGTCAACTCCGGATCGTCGGCCAGCACGGTGCCGACGCCGACCATCACCGCGTCATGCCGGCCACGCATCGCATGCGCCGCGCGCCGCGCCGGTTCGCCGGTCAGCCACTGGCTCTCGCTGGTGCTGGTCGCGATCCTGCCGTCCAAGGTGGAGGCCAGTTTCAGCCGCAGCAGCGGCCGGCCCTGGGTCATCACCATCGCGAAGCCGCTGATCACCGCCTCCGCCTCCGCCGCCAGCACGCCCTCCGTCACCTCGACGCCGGCGCCGCGCAGCTGCGCTGCGCCCTGGCCGTTAACTTGGCTGTTCGGGTCGGTCGCGCCGATCACCACCCGCGCCACACCGGCGGCGATCAGCGCCATCGTACAGGGCGGCGTCTTGCCCGTATGCGCGCAAGGCTCAAGCGACACATAGGCCGTCGCCCCCCGCGCTGCCTCGCCGGCGGCGGCGAGCGCCACCACCTCGGCATGCGGACGGCCGCCGGCCGCGGTGCGGCCGCGCGCCACCACCCGGCCTGCGCGCACGATCACGCAGCCAACCGACGGGTTGGGCGCGGTGTCGCCCAGGCCGCGCCGGGCCAAGGACAAAGCCGCACGCATATGGTCCTCGTCAGTCATTTCGGCTCATCCATCTCGCCAAGAAACGCCTCGAAGTCCTTGGTTTCACGAAAATCACGGTACACGGACGCGAACCGTACGTAACCGATCGCGTCCACTTCCTTCAGCGTTTCCATCACCTGCTCGCCGATCGCGCTGCTGGTAATGTCGGTCTCGCCGCTCGCCTCCAATTGCCGCACGATGCCGTTCACGATCCGCTCCACCCGGTCCTCATCCACCGGCCGCTTGCGCAGCGCAATCCGGATCGACCGCGCCAGCTTGTCCCGGTCGAACGCCACCCGCCGCCCATCCGCCTTCACCACCGTCAGCTCACGCAGCTGCACCCGCTCGATGGTGGTGAACCGCTGCCCGCACGCCGGACAGTTCCGCCGCCGCCGAATCGCCCCACCCTCATCGGCAGGGCGGCTGTCTTTCACCTGGGTGTCCGGATCACCGCAGAAGGGACAGCGCATTAGCTGTGGTCCCCACGCAAGTAAGAGCCGCCATTGATCTGAACCGTCACGTACCTGAACCAAACCATCTCGTCATGCCGGCGCAGGCCGGCATCCACGACTTAATGAGCCGCTTGCGCCCCAGGCGGCCAAGTCGTGGATGCCGGCCTGCGCCGGCATGACGATGGTGGCGCCGCCGGAGGCCACTTTCTTCATCGGTAAATCGGAAACCGCGCGCACATGGCCTGCGCTTCGGCGCCAATCTCGGCTTCGACGGCGGTGTTGCTGCCGTCATCGGACATCGCGAGGCCGTCGAGGACTTTGCCGATCATCGTGCCGATCTGGCGGAATTCGGGGGTGCCGAAGCCGCGGGTGGTGGCGGCGGGGGAGCCGAGGCGGATGCCCGAGGTAATGGCGGGTTTTTCCGGATCGTAGGGGATGGCGTTTTTGTTGGCGGTCATATGGGCGCGTTCCAGGCTGGCTTCCGCGGCCTTGCCGGTGACGCGCTTCGGGCGGAGGTCGACGAGGATGAGGTGGCTATCGGTGCCGCCGGTCACGATGGCAAGGCCTTGGTCCACCAGCGACTCAGACAGGGCTTTCGCATTCGCGATCACGGCTTTCTGGTAGGCGGTAAAATCCGGGCGCAGCGCTTCGCCGAAGGCGACGGCCTTGGCGGCGATCACGTGCATCAGCGGGCCGCCTTGCAGGCCGGGGAAGATCGCCGCGTTGATTTTCTTCGCGATGTCCTCGTGGTTGGTCAGCACCATGCCGCCGCGCGGGCCGCGCAGGGTTTTATGCGTGGTGGTGGTCGCGACATGGGCGTGCGGCAACGGCGATGGGTACAGCCCGGCCGCGACCAGCCCGGCGAAATGCGCCATGTCAACCATGAAGTACGCGCCAACCTCGTCGGCGACGGCGCGAATGCGCGGGAAGTCGATGACGCGCGGATAGGCCGAGCCGCCGGCGATGATCAGTTTCGGTTTTTTGCGCCGCGCCAGCGTTTCCAGTTCTTCGTAATCCAAAAGGCCGTCGTCGCGGCGGACGCCGTATTGCACGGCGTCAAACCACTTGCCGGAGAGGTTGGGCTTGGCGCCGTGGGTCAAGTGGCCGCCGGCGTCCAGCGACATGCCGAGGATGGTGTCACCTGGGTTGAGCAGCGCCAGGAACACCGCCTGATTGGCCTGGCTGCCGGAATTCGGCTGCACATTGGCGAAGCCGGCGGAGAAAAGGGTTTTGGCGCGCTCGATCGCCAGCGTCTCGGCGATGTCGGCGGGGCCGCAGCCGCCGTAATAGCGCCGGCCGGGATAGCCCTCGGCATATTTGTTGGTCAGCACCGAGCCCTGCGCCTGCAGCACCGCGCGTGAGACGATGTTTTCCGAGGCGATCAGTTCGATGCCGTCCTGTTCGCGCGCCAGTTCCTGGCCGATCGCGGCGGCGACTTCGGGGTCGGTATCTTCCAGCGCGGCGTTGAAGAACCGGTCGAAGCTGGGCGCCAGAATGGGGTGGTTCATTTTGCGGGCTCCGCGGGCTGATGGACGGTGAGTTTGGCGATGCGCTTATCGTGGCGGCCGCCTTCATAAGGGGTGGAAAGGAAGGCGCCGAGAATGTCCAACGCCACTTCCTCGCCGATGATGCGGGCGCCGAGTGCAAGCACATTGGCGTCGTTATGGGCGCGGGTCAGCCTGGCGGTGGTGACGTCATGCGCTAGGCCAGCGCGGATGCCGGGGTAGCGGTTGGCGGCGATCGCCATGCCGTTGCCGGTGCCGCAAACCAGAATGCCGAGGTCAGCGCGGGCGTGGATCACGGCGTCGCAGACGGCGGCGGCGAAGTCTGGGTAGTCGACGCTGGCGGTGCCGTCCGTGCCGAAATCCTGCACCTGATGGCCGCCCTCGATCAGCACCGCGCCGAGGCGGTTTTTCAAGGTCACGCCGCCATGGTCGGCGCCGACAGCGACAATGAGAGAGCGAGTCATGGCGCGTAATACCATGAACGGTCGCCGGTTGTCAGTCGTCAGTCGTTAGGGGTCAGGGTGGCGAAGAATGCCGGCACGGCGATGTGGGCGGCGGCGCGAGCGGCGGGATTTTCGCCGGCATGGGCGGCGCCGTCGCCGTTCTTCGTGAAGGGCAGGCCGGTGAGGATGTGCAACGGATCGCGCGGCACGTCGAAGTCGTGATAGGCGCCGGGGTAGAGGATGATTTTGATGTTTTTGTTGCGATGGCTTAGCGCCTGGCATGGCGCCGGCGGGGTCCAGTCATCTGCGGCGCCGATCAGGATCAGCAGCGGCACGGCGGGGCGCCAGGAGGCGTTTTTCAGCGTGCGGGTGCAGGCCGGATAGAACGCGACGGCGCCGCGCAGGAGATGGGCCGGGGGATTGTCGATGCTGGCGAGCACCGTGGTGCCGCCATCCGACCAGCCGAGCAGCAGGATGCCGCCGGGCGGCGCGAAGGGCTGCTTCTGCAACCAGGCGGCGGCGGCCAGCGCGTCGTCGCGGCGCGGGCCAGAGGCGTCGGCGCCGTGGGTGGATTGCTTGCATTCGGGCATCAGGCCGCGCGACGCAAAACTGTTGGGCAGCAGCACGGCGTGGCCCTGCGCCGCAAGTTTGGCGGCCCAGCCGTCATCCCGCCGCGCCAGCGGGCCGCCGCAGCCGTGCAGGGCGACGATCGCGGGCGCCGTGGCGTGCGCGGGGAGATAGAGTTTGGATTGCAGCTGCACGCCGTTCGGCTCGGGAATGATGACGCCGGTGGGTGTGGCGCGGCCGAAGGCCGGCAACATGAGCAGTAGGCTCAGGAATAGGATGCGCGCGATCATGGTGCCTTTTAACACGCCGACGAAGTCGTGGATGCCGGTCTGCGCCGGCACGACGAAGGGGCGGTGGTGTCTCGCTTCCTGCGCTGTAACGGGGTATTTCAGTCACATGATCAATGGCACCTTTCCGAATACACGGCTACGCCGCAACCGCACGGACGCGACGACGCGGCGGCTGGTGGCGGAGCACAAGCTGTCGGTCGACGATCTGATCTGGCCGATTTTCATCCGGGCCGGCACGGGCGAGGCGGCGCCGGTGGCCTCGATGCCCGGCGTGTCGCGGGTGACGCTGGAGGGGCTGGCGAAACATGTGGAGACGGCGGTGGCGCTGGGCATTCCGGCGATCGCATTATTCCCGGCGACGCCGCCCGATCTGAAAGACGCCGAGGGCACGGAGGCGCTGAACCCGGAGAACCTGATCTGCCGCGCGTCGCGGCTGCTCAAGAGCGAGTTTCCGGACCTGCTGCTGGTCGGCGACGTGGCGCTCGACCCGTATACCGATCACGGCCATGACGGCGTGCTGCGCGACGGTTACGTCGCGAATGACGACAGCGTGGCGATCCTGGCGGGCCAGGCGGTGAACCAGGCGCAGGCGGGCATCGACATCATCGCGCCGTCGGACATGATGGACGGGCGGATCGGCGCGTTGCGGGCGGCGCTGGACGGCGCCGGGCTGATCCATACCAGATTGATGAGCTACGCCGCAAAATACGCTTCGGCGTTCTATGGCCCGTTCCGCGACGCGGTGGGTTCCGGCGGCGCGCTGAAGGGCGACAAGAAGACCTATCAAATGGACCCGGCCAATGCCGACGAGGCGCTGCGCGAGGTGGCGATGGACCTCGCGGAAGGCGCGGACATGGTGATGGTGAAGCCCGGGATGCCGTATCTGGACATCATCCGGCGTGTTAACGAGCGTTTCGAAGTGCCTATTTTTGCATACCAAGTTTCGGGCGAATACGCGATGATCTGCGCCGCCGCCGGCAATGGCTGGATTGACAGGGAGCGCGCCATGATGGAAAGCCTGCTCGGCTTCAAACGCGCCGGCTGCGCCGGCATTTTAACATATTTTGCGGTGGACGCGGCGAAGGTGATCAACCGATGACCTGGACCAGCCGGGACATCCCGTCGCAGACCGGCAAGCTCGCGATCGTCACCGGCGCCAACTCCGGCATCGGCTATGAAACCGCGCTGGAGCTGGCGCGCGCCGGCGCCGCGGTGGTGGTGGCGAGCCGGAGCGAGAGCAAAGGCGCCGCCGCGGTCGGCCGCATTAAAGCCGCCGCGCCCGGCGCGGAGGTGCGGTTCGAGGCGCTCGATCTGGCCAGCCTGGTTGCGATAGCGGGTTTTTCAGAGCGGATTTTGAACGCCGGGCGGCCGGTCGATATCTTGGTCAATAACGCCGGGGTGATGATGCTGCCGCAACGCCGGCTCACGGCGGACGGGTTCGAAATGCAGCTCGGCACGAATTATCTCGGTCATTTCGCGTTGACCGGGCATCTGCTGCCGCTGCTGAAGCAGGCGCGTGCCCGGGTGGTGCAGCTCAGCAGCATCGCGCACCGCCGCGGCAGGATCGACTTCGACGATTTGCAAAGCACGCGGCGTTACGGGCCGTCCCGGGTCTATGGCCAGTCGAAACTGGCGATGCTGATGTTCGCGCTGGAACTGCAGCGGCGCAGCGACGCCGCCGGCTGGGGCTTGACCAGCGTGGCCGCGCATCCGGGCATTGCCCGTTCAGAGCTGGCCAGCAACGGCATGGGCGGCGTGCGGGCCACGCTGGTGAATCTTGTCGTCCGCGTGGCCGGACATTCAGCCGCCGCCGGCGCCCTGCCCACCTTGTACGCGGCGGCAGCGATGACGCCCGGCGTGGTCGCGCCGAGCGGCTATTACGGGCCGCAAGGCTTGCTGGAACTCAAAGGCCCGCCCGGCCCGGCAAAGGCCGAACCGCAGGCGCTGGACGCAGCCGCCGCGCGGCGGCTGTGGGATGTGTCGGAAGAACTGACCGGCGTGCGCTTCGGCGTGTAAGTACGGCGCGCTTGACGGCGCTGGTGCCCGGCCATAGCTAAATGCCGGCGACAGCTAAATGCCGGCGACGCCCAACCTCAGGAGATGCCAGATGGCTTTCGAACTTCCCGCTTTGCCTTACGCGAAAACCGCTCTGGCCGGCGCCGGCATGTGCGAGGAGACGCTGGAGCTGCATCACGACAAGCACCACCAGGCCTACGTGACCGCGCTGAACGGCTTCGTGGAGAAGGACGCGGCGCTGCAGGGCAAGTCGCTAGAAGAAATCATCGCATTGTCATATAATAAGCCTGACATGGCGCCGGTGTTCAACAATGCCGGGCAGCATTGGAACCACATCCTGTTCTGGGAGAACATGAGTCCGCACAGCGGCGGCAAGATCCCGGCCAAGCTGGAGAGCAAGATCACCGAGGATTTCGGTTCGGTGCAGGCGTTCAAAGACGCGTTCAAGGCCGGCGGCATCGGGCAGTTCGGCTCCGGCTGGGTGTGGCTGGTGGCGGCGTCCGACGGCAAGCTGAAGATCGTGAAAACGCCGAACGGCTCCAACCCGCTGGCGACCGGCGAGGGCAAGGCGTTGCTCGGCATCGATGTTTGGGAACACAGCTACTATCTCGATTTTCGCAACCGGCGGCCGGATTATCTGACCAACTGGATCGATAAGATCGCCAATTACGAATATGCCGAGGCGGCGCTCGCGGCGGCGTAGTGCAAGGCGCAGGTGGCGGAAGGCGCTGCGCTTTTCCGCCCTACTTCAGTCCATAACTAGTTAATGCTTCGGCCAAAGTTGTAGCGTCCGTGAAACGGTGGACGGCAAGTCCTGCGGCTTCGGCGCCGGCGATGTTGGCCGCCGAGTCGTCGATGAATAACGTCTCGGCTGGCGCAAACCCGGCGGCGGCCACGCAGCGCAGATAGACGCCCGGGTCTGGTTTGGCGGCGCGGAACTGCGCCGAGACGTAGGATTTTTCGGCGCAAAGCGCATGGAGTTCCGGGAATAGTTCGGCCAGATGCTCGCGAACCAGCGTGTGGTTGTTGGTCAGCACCGCGACCTCCGCCCGCGCCTTTACCGCCGCCATCAGGGCCAGCACGTCGGGCATCGGCGTCATCGAGGCCTTGCGGTTTTCCAGCCATTCCGACAGCGTGATCGGGTAGCCGAGCCGCTCGCCGAACCCGCGCAAATATGCCGCCGCATCCAGCCTGCCTGAATCCGCCTCGGTCTCGAAACCGGAGCGCCAGATCGCCGCGTCGATCTCCGCAGCCGGCGTGCCGGAGAGGCGCGACAGCGCCGCGATCCGTCCGGCCCGGTCGTACCGGCACAACACGTCGTGCATGTCGAACAGCACCAGCGCAATCCTTCGCATCACGGCATCTTACGCAGCGGTTTTGCCGAACCCAAACACTTTCGCCGCCGGCCCGACGGTCCAGCCCTGCAGCAGCAGCGAGGTGACCACCACCACGAAGACCAGCCCGAACAGCAATTGGCCGCGCGGCAGGCCGGCCAGCACCGGGATCAGCGTGAGGTAAATCGGCACCGCGCCGCGCAGCCCCACCCAGGCGATGAAGCCGATCTCCGGCAGCGCGATACGGAGCGGCGCCAGGCACAGCAAGGTTGCCGCCGGCCGCGCCAGAAAAATCAGCGCGCCCGCCGCCACCAGCGCCGGCTTGATCACCTGCAGCAGCGCGTGCGGGGTGACCAGCAGGCCGAGCAGCAGGAACAGCCCGATCTGCGCCAGCCAGGCGAACGCATCGAAGAACACGCCGACCGCGTTCCGCGCGGCGTACTGGAAGTTTCCGGCGATGAAGCCGGCGAAGTAGACCGCAAGAAATCCGCTTGCCTCCACGCTCTGCGCGCCGCCGAAAATCAACAGCGCGCCGGCGAAGGCCAATATCGGATAGATGCCTTCCTCGGTGCGCAGCCACCGCAACAGCCCCAGCAGGCACAACCCGCCGGCCACGCCGAACGCGGCGCCGCCCACCATCTCCCGCAGCAGCATCACCAGCGCCTGCGCCACGCCGGTCTGCCCCGGATGCGCGATCAGCGTGACGGCCAGAACCGTCAGAAACACCGAAACCGGGTCGTTGAGGCCGGACTCCAGCTCCAGGATCGCGCCGGTGCGCGCGGGGATTTTTGCGCCGCCGGCGCGCAGCAGCGTCGCGACCGCCGCCGCGTCCGTTGGCGCGGTGGCCGCGCCAATTAGCAGAGCCTGCGGCCAGGTCACCGGGAACAGCCAGTGCGTAAGCGCGCCGATGCCGCCGGCGCTGAGCAGCACGCCGAAGCTCGCCAGCGCCGCCGCCGGCCAGAGCGCCAGGCTGACGGTGGCGCGCTCGGTTTTCAGCCCGCCCTCGAACAGGATCACCGCCAAAGCCAGGCTGCCTAGAAGGTAGGAGATGTGGAAATCGTTGAACACGATGCCGCCGAAGCCGTCTTCGCCCGCCAGCATGCCGAGGGCCAGGAACACCAGCAGCAACGGCGCATGAAACCTGCCGGCAAAGGCGCCGGCCAGGATGCTCAGAACTCCAAGCAGGCCGCCCAGCAGGATGAACTGATGGGCGGCTTGCATTTCCTTTAGGCCAGAAGCGGAGACCAGGATGGATCCGACGCGTTGGTCGGCGTGTCGGTCAGGCGCTCGTTGAAGCCGTCGATGCCGATCGTCACTAGCCGCGAATCGTGGCCATACGCGCTCGGCGTCTGCCGGTAGAACATGATCACACGGCCGTTCGGGCAGAAGGTCGCACCCTCGACAAGAAAGCCCTGGCTAAGCACCCGCTCGCCGGAGCCGTCCGGCTGCATCACGCCAATCGAGAAGCCGCCGCTGCCCCAGCGGGTGAAGGCGATCAGGTCGCCACGCGGCGACCACACCGGCTCCGCGTACTGGCCATCGCCGAAGCTGATCCGTTTGGCACCACCGCCACCGGCGCCCATCACGAACAGCTGCTGGTTGCCGTCGCGGTCCGAGTTGAACACGATCTGGCTGCCGTCTGGCGAGAAACTAGGCGTGACGTTGATCGAGCTCGAATCCGTCAGCTCCGTCATGCCGCCGCCGCCGAGGCCGACCCGCACGATCGCCGCCCCCCCGCCGCGGCTGACCGACATCAGCAGCCCGTTGCCGTCGGGCGTAAATTTCGGCCCGATGGTAAGGTCGCCGAAGCTGCCGACCAGCTGCTGCCCGCCATTCTGCAGATCGAACAGATAGACCCGCGGGTTGTTATTCTGAAAGCTGACGAAAGCGAGCTGCTGGCGCGTCGGATTGAACTCGGGCGAGATCGCCATCGAGCTGCCATCGGTCAGGAACTTGTTGTTGGCGCCGTCGTAATCCATCACCGCCAGGCGGCGCACCGTGCTGGTCACCGGTCCGGCTTCGGAAATATAGGCGACGCGGCTGTCGAAATAGCCTTTCTCGCCGATCATCTGCTCGTACACCACGTCGCCGATGATATGCGCGATGCGGCGCCAGTTGCCGGCGGTGGTGGTGTAGGCGGTGCCCTGCACCTGTTTCTGTTGCGTCACGCTCCACAGCCGGAACTCGACGCGCAGCTGGCCGCCGCCGGCATCCGCGACATCGCCGGTGATCAGCGCCTGCGCGCCCAGAATGCTCCAATTGGCCCAGACCGGCACGCCGTTGGCCATCGAGTTCGGCACGAAGCTGGCCGGGTCGATCGGGCGGAACACGCCGCTATGGCCGAGATCGTCGTTCATCACCTGGGTCATCTGCTGGCCGATGTCCGAGGGCGCGCCGGAGGGGTCGGTGAAGACCGGAATAGCAATCGGGATCGGCGCGTTCTGCGCGCCGGAGACGGTGATGGCGGGACCGCTATCCGTCGGAGTTGGCGCCGCGCCGCCGAGCGCGGATTGCGCGCGCGCCAGCCTTGGCAGCGCGAGCGAGGCGGCGCCGGCGCCCAAAATCAAACGGCGCGAAAGCGGGGAGAACAGCGTCATGGGCAACCTCGTAACGTCAGGGAGTGAACAGGAATATAAAGGTCTGCGCCTGGCCCAGCATGTAGGAGGGCAGCGGCAAAGTCGCGCATTGATAATTCATCACCGCGTCGACGGCGCGGCTGGCATAGGCGTTGAAGATCGGGTCGCCGAGCTGACTTTGGTCCTGCGGCGCGACCGAGGCTTGGCGCACCGTGCCGCTGGCGTCCGTGGTAACCAGCAGATGCACCTGGAAGGTGGCGACACCGGGCGCTTCCGCGTCGATGGTCCAGCACGGCCGGACATGCGCGCCGATCGCGCCGCGATCCGCGCCGGACATGCGGGAGTTCGAGGTGGTCTGCGCGCCGCCGCCATTGGGCGCGCCGCCCTGGTCGGGGTTGTATGTCGATGTTGGCGGCTGATCCTGTTTCTGCAGCGCGCGCAGCTTGTCCAGCGTGTTCAGCACGCTCTGGCTCATCGGCGCCGGGTTTTTGGTAACATTTTGCTGGTGCGTCGGGCTTTGCGCCGGCGCCGGCGGCTGCGGCACGGGCGGCAGCGGCAGCTTCGGCTGCACCAGCGTCGAGGTGGTTTTCTGCGGCGGCTGCGGCGGGGGGGGCGGCGGGGTGGGCGCGACCGTCGGCGTCTCGGTCGGCGGCGGCGGGGGCGGCGCTGGGGCCGGCGGCGTGGGTAGAGTCGGCTGCTGGATCGGCGCCGGCGGGGGTGGCGGTGGTGGCGGCGGCGGGGCGACGATCGGCTGCGGCTTCGGCTGCTTCTCCGCCAGGTTGGCGGCGTTAACCGTCGGCGTGTTCGCCGGCGCCGGCACTTTGCCGGGCGCGTTAGCCTGCTGCGGCGCGCCGCTTGGCCCCACCAGGTCTACGGAAACACCCTGGTCCTGCGCGCTGTCCATTTTCATGGTCGGCAGCGCGATGATCGCGGCCAGCACGAGCAGCACATGGATGGTGCCGGAGATCGCCGCACCCCGGCGCATGTCCCGGTCCAAGCTTTTAGCCCCTACTCAATTATGGACCGCTAGTGGGCTGTTGCGCCAGCAGCGCCACTTTCGTGAAGCCGCCTTGCGTGATCGTCGCCATCACGGCGAGCATGTCGCCATACGTCACGGTTTTGTCGCCGCGCACGAAAATCCGCCGATCCTGATTGTTCTGCGAAATCTGCTGCAGCGTCGCGACCAGATTGCTCAGCTCCACCTGGCTGTTCTGCAGATAGATCTGGTCCTGCGCGTTGACCGTGATGGTGATCGGCGTGCTGTCCGAATTCACCGGCTTCGCGTTGGCCTGCGGCAGGTTTACGTCCACGCCGGAGGTGATCAGCGGCGCCGTCACCATGAACACGATCAGCAGCACCAGCATCACGTCCACCAGCGGCGTGACGTTGATTTCCGCCATCGGCTTGTAGCGGCGGCGGTTGCCGGCACCGCCGCGCCCTATCATGCCGCCGGCCATTAGGCTTTCTCCTCGGTCTGGCGGGACAGGATCGCGCTGAACTCGGAGCCGAACCCTTCCAGCCGCGAGGCGTAGCGGGAAAGATCGTTGGACAGCTTGTTATAGGCCAGCACCGCCGGGATCGCCGCGACCAGGCCGATGGCGGTCGCGAACAAAGCTTCCGCGATGCCGGGTGCCACCACCGCGAGATCGGTATTATGCATCGCCGCGATCGCCGAGAAGGAGTGCATGATGCCCCAGACCGTGCCGAACAAACCCACGAACGGCGCGGTGGAGCCGACAGAGGCGAGGAAGATCATATAGCGCTCCAGCCGGTCCATCTCGCGCATGATCGTCACGTTCATCGCGCGGTCGACGCGCTCCTTCACCGCGGTGTGGCCGATATCGGCGCCGGAGATTTTCACCGTGCGGCGCCACTCGCTCATCGCAGCGCCGAACACCGCGGCGATCGGGTTGGTGGGGTCCGCGCCCTCGCGGTCATACAGCTCATCCAGACTGCCGCCGGACCAAAACTGATCCTCGAAGCCATTCGCCTCGCGGTTCACGCGGCGCAGCGCGATCACCTTCTCGATGATGATCGCCCAGACCCAGACGCTGGCGATCAGCAGGATCAGCATCACCAGCTTCACCACGATATCCGCTTCCAGGAACAGCCCCCAGAGCGACAGGTTGGATGGTGCCGCCAACGCCGCCGTATTTACCGTCTGATCCAAATCCTAATCCCCTTCAAAACCTCTATCGCGCGGATGGCTGTGCCACGGCGCGCAGCCCGGCCAGCCAGCGCGCCGGCATCCGCACCGGCCGGCCATCGGCGCGCACGCAGCCCAGCCAGACGTCCAGCACGGCCAGCGAGTCGCTGTCTCGCCAGAAATGCTGGCGAAGCTTGGCGCTGGCGCCGCCGACTTCCATGAACCGTGTGGCGACAATAAGTTCCTCGTCCAGCCGCGCCGGGCGCTGATAGTCGATCTCGGCGCGCCGCACCACGAACATCACGCCGTGCGCGGCGTTCATCTCGGCGTGCGAGGCGCCAAGCGTGCGCAGCGCCTCGGCCCGCGCGCGCTCGCCAAACGCCAGGTAATTGGCGTGATAGACGACGCCGCCGGCGTCGGTGTCCTGGTAATAGACCCGGCAGCGGTAGGTGAATTCGGTCACGTTTCATCACCAAGCAAATCGGGCTGCTCCGGCCGGCGCGCGGGCGGCTTCAGCCCCAGATGCCGCCAGCCGGCGTCGCCCAGCATTCTTCCCCGGCTGGTGCGTTGCAAAAAACCTTCCTGGATCAGATAGGGTTCGACCACGTCTTCCAGCGTGTCGCGCGCTTCCGCCAGCGCCGCCGCCAGGGTTTCCACGCCGACCGGACCGCCGTTGTGGTGGTCGGCGAGGCGGCGGAGATAGCGCATGTCCATCGCGTCCAGCCCCTGCGCGTCCACGTCCAGCCGGCGCAGCGCCGCATCCGCCACGGCGCGGTCGATGTTCTGCTCGCCGGCCATCATCGCGAAATCTCGGATGCGGCGCGTCAGCCGGCCGGCGATCCGCGGCGTGCCGCGCGACCGCCGGGCGATCTCGGCGCCGCCCTCGGCGGTGAGATTCATGGCAAGTTTGTCCGCCATGCGCATGATAATGCGGGAGAGTTCCTCGACTGTGTAGAAAATCAGCCGGAGCGGGATCCCGAAGCGATCGCGCAGCGGCGTCGCCAGCAGGCCGGCGCGGGTGGTGGCGCCGACCAGAGTGAAAGGCGGCAAATCGATCCTTAACGTGCGGGCGCCGGGGCCTTCGCCGATGATCAGATCGAGCTGAAAATCCTCCATCGCCGGGTAGAGGATTTCCTCGATCGCCGGCTGCAGGCGGTGGATCTCGTCGATGAACAGCACATCGCGCGGCTGCAGGTTGGTCAGGATGGCGGCGAGGTCGCCGGAGCGCTGGATCACCGGGCCGGAGGTGGCGCGGAAGCCGACGCCGAGCTCCCGCGCCACGATTTGCGCCAGCGTGGTTTTGCCGAGGCCGGGCGGGCCATGCAGCAACACGTGGTCCAGCGCTTCGCCCCGTGCCTTCGCGGCGCCGATGAACACGCGCAGGTTTTCCCGGCTGGCCTGCTGGCCGGTGAATTCGGCGAGGTTTTGCGGCCGCAGCGAGGCTTCGACGGCGTCTTCGGTTGCGCGGTCGCCGGCGACGAGGCGCGTTTCCTCGCTCAAGAAAGAGCCTCCGGCGGCTGGGGCCTGAGGCCCCAGACCCCCATTAGATTTATGCGCTTCGCGCGGGTGCAATTCATCTTGCCAGGGCTTTCAGCGCGCCGCGGATCAGGCCGTCCAGCGGGGGCTCAGCGCCGAATTCCGCCGCTGCTTTTGCTAAAGCCATCTCCGCCTCTATGCGCCGATAACCCAGGTTCACCAGCGCCGACAGCGCATCCGCCGCCGCGCCGCGTGGGGTTTCGCGCGCCGCAGGCAACGCGTCGCCGACAGGCATGGCCCCTGCCCGCTCACGTAATTCGGTCACCAGCCGCGCCGCCAGTTTGGCGCCGACGCCGGGGGCGCGGCTGAGCATGGCGCGGTCGCCGGCCATCAGCGCGCCCGCCAGCTCATCGGGCGACAACGCCGAGAGCATGCCGAGCGCGACTTTCGCGCCGACGCCCTGGACAGTGGTCAGCAGCCGGAACCAGTCGCGCTCGGCGGCCGTGGTGAAGCCGTAGAGCGCGATGGCGTCTTCGCGTACTTGGGTTTCCACAAGCAGGTTGACTTGCCCGGCTGGCAGCGCGCCGAGAGTGCGGGTGGAGCAGAACAGCAGGTAGCCGACGCCATTGACGTCAAGCACGCAACGGCCCTCTTCGATGGCTTCCACCACGCCGCGCAGTTTCGCGATCATCGCACATCGGCATTGCGAGCGGCGCGAAGCGCGGCCGATGACGGTTTCGTCACGCCGGCTGCTTCCAGACGTTCAGGCTGGCGCGGTGATGCGCGTGGCAGATCGCCACCGCAAGCGCGTCGGCGGCGTCGGCGCGGCCTTGCACCGCGCCTGGCAGCAGCCGGCGGACCATCAGGCCGACCTGCACCTTGTCGGCGTTGCCGGTGCCGACTACCGCCAGTTTCACGGTCTTCGCGCCGTATTCGAACACCGGGATGCCGCGCCTTGCCGGCGCCAGCAGCGCGACGCCGCGCGCATAGCCCAGCTTCAGCGTGGCGGTCGCGTTGCGGTTGACATAGGTTTCCTCGACCGCCGCCTCGCTGGGCGCGAAACGCGCCAGCAGGACGGCGAGCGCCTCGTCCAGCGCTTTTAGCCGCAGCGCCAGGTCCTCAATGCCGGCGGTGGAGATCACGCCGTCCGCGACATGGCGGAGGCGGTTGCCCTCCGACTCCACGATCCCCCAGCCGGTGAAGCGCAAGCCGGGATCGATGCCCAGCAGCCTCGCGACCCCGCTCATCAGTCCGAAAGCCGTTGCAACACGTCTTCCGGGATCTCAAAATTGGCGTAGACCTGCTGCACGTCGTCATCGTCTTCCAGCACGTCGAGCAGTTTCAGCACCGCCTCGGCTTTCGCTTCGTCCACCGCCACGCTCAGATTCGGCCGCCACTCGATCCGGGCCTCCAGCGGCGGGCCGAAGCGCTGCTCAAGCGCGTCACGCACGGCGAAAAAGCCTTCGACGCCGGCCGTGACCTCATGGCCGTCCGCGTCGCTCGCCGCGTCATCGGCACCCGCCTCGACCGCCGCCTCCAGGATCGCCTCCGCATCCGCCGCCGCGGCCGGATAACGCACCACGCCCAACCGGCTGAACATGAAGGACACGGAGTTGGTCTCGCCCAGCGCGCCGCCGTGTTTGTTAAAGGCGGTGCGGATGGCCGAGGCGGTGCGGTTGCGGTTGTCCGTCAGCGCCTCGATGATCACGGCGACGCCGGCCGGGCCATAGCCTTCGTAGCGCACCGCCTGATAATCCTCGCCCGCCGCGGCGCCGGATGCTTTCTTGATCGCGCGCTCGATCGTATCCCGCGTCATGTTGGCCTTCAGCGCCGCCGCCACGGCCGCGCGCAGCCGTGGATTGGAGGCTGGGTCCGGCAGCCCCTCGCGCGCCGAGACGGTGATCTCGCGGATGATCTTGGCGAAGGCGCGGGCGCGCTTGGCGTCCTGCGCGCCCTTGCGGTGCATGACGTTTTTAACGTGGGAATGGCCGGCCATGCGGCCTTTTAGCAGGCCGTTCCGCGCCGCGCCTAGCCTGGCCGACCGCGCGTTGACACGCGCCTGCGACCGAGACTATCCGAACGCCTGCCCGCGGTCGCGGGGCGCGTAGCTCAGCGGTAGAGCATTCGCTTCACACGCGAAGGGTCACAGGTTCAATCCCTGTCGCGCCCACCACCGGTTGTGGTGTCCCAGAGTACCTCTACTTGCCTGCACCCGATAAACCGGGTTGTTTATCGGCGACCTGCAACAGAGCGGGCCGCGACGGCGGGCCACGAGACGGAGCACATGATGAAGCCGACCAAGAAGGCGCCGGCCCCCAAAACGCCGGCAAAGCCGGCCGCGCCTCGGCCGGCCGCGCCTGGGCCGGCCGCGCCTAAGCCGGCCGCGCCTAAGCCGGCCGCGCCCGATCAGGCGGCCGCTTCGAAAACGCCGATGCGCGAATGGATCGCGCTGGCCGGCGCGCATGCCAAAGCCAAGCCCGGCAAGAGCGAGCTGCCGGACTATAAGATAAAGGCGCTGCCGGAAGGCACCCGCCTGCACGCGGTTCTGGCCGAGGAAACCGGCGACCACTGGCGCATCAAGGACGGCGCGATTGACGGCAAGAAGCTGCCGCGCAACATCAAGATCCTGGAAAAGACGGAATGGCGTTTGGTGCCGCTGGATGTCGAACCGGCCGCCGCCGAGCCAGTGCAGGCGGAGGCTACCGCCGCGCCGGAACGCGCGGCGAGCCCGCCGCCGCCGGAGGAGGCGTCACCCGCCGAACCATCGCCTGACGATACGTTCGCGTATGCGCCCGCGGCGCCGGCGCCATTAAAACTCTGCCTGCGCGGCGCCGGCTTTCTCGCGCCGTTTCTCAAAGGTCAATTCAATGTGGTGGTGGAGGGAACTTCCACCTATCACAGCTGGGGCATTTTTCCGGTAGCCCGCGCGGTGGCGGTGCATGAAGAGGCGGCTTCGGCCGCCGGCCGCGCGCTGCTGGAGAAATTGCCCGGCATGCCGCCCGGCCGTTTCACCAGCGAGATCAACACCGGCGGCGCCGATGTTTACGTGCTGTCCTTCGCTACGGAGATTTTTGCTCCGCTGTTCCGCTCCAGATCCACCGGCATGGTGCTGCCGCTGAGTGCCGCTTTCATGAAAGGTTTGAACTCGTCCAACAGCGGCTACGCGGGTATCGCCGATAAGGCCGCCGCTGCCGGGATTACCGAGGAGGACTGGGATTACCTGCAAGGCGAGTTCGAATATGTCGGGCTGCTGAACGAGAAAATTCTTGCGGACGACCTGAAAACCATTTTTGAGCTGTTGCGCGGCAAGACCGTGATCGTGCTGATGCTCAACACCACGGCCGGCAACAGCCAGAGGCTTTTGATGCTGTACGGGAAGATTAACGCCCTGGTGCGCCCGCTGGCCGAGACGTATGGCCTTGAGACGGTCGAGACCAACGATTTTGTGCACGGCGTGGAAGATCTGGTGCAACCCGACAGCAACGGCGCGACCTTCAAGCCGGAAGTCTATGCGCGCATCGCGGCCCGCGTGTCGGAGATGATTGGCCGCCACATCCCGGCGTAAACGATTAAGCCCCCGCTCGATATTATCGGTTCGGGATCAGTAATTATCCCGCAAGCGGCCGCCGATCGCGCCCGAGACGGAGGCGATGAAGGCGCCGATCAGCATCGAGATGAAGGTGTAGATCATCGCGCCGGAGGTCGCCTTGCGGGTCGCGTCGGCAACCTGTTTGGCTTTCACTTCCGCCGCCTGTTCCTGGCCCAGCACGTCGTTCACTCGCGCCTGCGAGTCCGCCACCGACATGCCAGTGCGGCCTGAAACCAACTGCGTCAGATAGGCGTTGTCGGCGGCTGAGACGCTGCCGCCATTGGCCGCACCCTCGGCCAGGATGGCGGCCGCTTCGGCGCGGGCTTCGCCATCCGGCAGGCCGGTGACCATTGCCGCGGAACCGGCGGCCGGCGCTGCGGGCGTGCCGTTGGCATTCACGTTCTGCCGGAACAACATATCGACGTAATAACGATTATTCGCCGCGGCGGGTGCCGTCATGCCCGCCGCTTTCACGCCGGCGCCGAGGCCGGAACCGGTCATCGTGGAGACCACGAACACCGCGATCAGGGTGGCCAGCGCCCAGGCCAGGAAGCCATGCGCGGTGTCGCGGAAAAACACTTCGTCGGTATGTACGTTGGTCCATTTGGTCCGCATCCGCCCCGCGATGTAACCGCCGAAGGCCGACGACACCCATTGCACGATGATCAGCCAGATCGCCGCCAGCACGGTGAAGGTGGTGGGCGAAACACCGGCGCCGGCCCAGGGCGAAACCGAAGCGAGGCCGAGGCCGGTGCCGAGGATCAGCAGGATGACCGAGATCGCCGCGGCGGTGACGCCGCCGGCGAAGATCGCGGGCCACGATACCCCGGAAGCGGCCGCGCCGGCGGGCGTGCTCGGGGAGGCAGCGTAAGCGGCGCCGGCGGGGGGCGTTGTGAGCATGGGTCCGGTTCCTTGGTTGTCGGCTTTAGTGCCAGAGCAGAATCAGCAGAATGATGATCGGGATCGGCACGCCAAGCAGCCAGAGCAGGATCGCGGGCATGGGATTTCTCTCCGTGGTTATTGTCTAAAGGCGGGGCAGCAACTCGTTCCCGGCACCGACATATTCAAGATTATTTGAGCATTGTTACGCTGATGTCATGGCCCGGAAGGATACTCCCTGCTTTATTATCAACGCCTTGAAGCTAGAACCCGAACATATGGTCGAAGGAGAAGCCGCCGGCGCCGTCGTCTATGCCATGAAACCCAAACAGCCGGCAGGTGGCGTCGCGGATCAGGATATAGCCGGCGGGGCCGGCGTCGCGCAGCGCGTTGGCGGCGAAATAATCCGCCGGCGCAATCATCGCCGAGCCGGAGCATTTGATCCGCAGGCTGGCCTCGGCGCGCAAGACACCCGCGCCGTCGAAAAGTTCCAGCGCCGTTTCGGAGCGATCGGCCCAGGCGGCCGAGGCCGGATAGATCAGCACGCAAAAACTCTGCCGGCCGCCGAAGCCGAGTTTCAGAAACAACCGAGTCGAGAGGCCGGGCGGCGGACCGCGATAGGATTGCGGCTCGTTCTTGTAGGTCATCAACGTGTTGAAGATATGCGCGCCGAAGCTGCTTTCCGCGACATGGGCGCTGTCCCGCCGCTCGAACCGGAACAGCGCGTGCAGCCAGCCATTGGCGGCGCCCCCCTCACGAAAGTCATAGACCAGCTCGGCGTGGCCGCCGTCAGGCAGGGCCTCGGGCGGCAGCACGTCGTCGAGGTCGAGCGCGACCGCGTGGTCGCGCGGCAGCACGCCAAGGTAATGCGCCGCGGCCGGACTGCCATCGGGCGCGAAGATGTCCAGCCGCAGCGGCATCTCCGTTTCGCTCAACGCCATCGGCGTCGGCTGCACGATGGTTCTGAACGCGTCGCGCGGCAGCACCGGGAAAGGCAGCAGAAAACCGCGGCCGAGCGCCGGCGAGAGCGTGGCGATCCCTGGATCGGGATCCAAATCCATGCGCTCGACATTGACATGCGCGATCCGCGTGCGGCCGTCGCGCGTCACTTCGTAACGCGGCCGCACCAGGTGGCGATCGGCGCGCAGCTCGAGCTGCGCCGGCCAGCGCAGCGCGGGCAACAAGCCGGACACGTCGAGCGGCACGCTGGCGAAGCCGGCGATCTCGATTTCGATCGGCGCCAGCGTCTCATCGGCCATGCGGGCGAGCGTCATGGCGCCGGCCGGGATCGGCACGGCGTGGCTGTTCTGCAGCCACAGCACCACGCGCTCATCCGCGCGCGGCGCCGGCAGGCCGGCGAAGCGGTCCGACGGCCAGGAATTGGCGTCATGCGTGCAGGAGAGCGAGGCGCCGTTATCGGTGGCGTAAGTGTCCAGCGCGTATTTCACCACGTCATGGCCGGCGACGCCGACGGCATGCACGAAAAGCTGGCCGGCAAATGGCGGCAGCCCGAAACGCCGCCGCACCTCGCCGCTGTCGACGATATAGCCGCCGGCTTGCGACGGCGCGTTCGCTTGCCACTCCGCCAGCAGCGCGCCCGCGCCGTCGTACAGGCGGTGGAAAAACCGCACCGCGCGCGCGCCATAGCCGGCCCAGTAATTCACCGTGGTCAGCCGCGTGCCGAGCAAGTCGTCGTCGCGGAAAAACACGAAATTGGTGGCGAAGTTGATCGGGTCGAGATAGCGGGCGGGATTGCTTTGCAGCGCCGCCGGCAGTTTTACGCCGTCCAGCGTCAGCGTTCGTGCCCCGGCCGGCAGCAACGGCGCGATGCGCGCCGCCAGCCGCGCGGCGTCAAAGGCGGCGATCAGCACATGCGCGGCCCGGGCCGACGGCAACTCGGTGAGCGGCCGGACAACGTGGCCGCCGCGCCGCGCGCCCACCGCCAGCGTGTCGTGCACGTAGATGCCCTCGACCTCGAAGTCCGGGCACAGCGCCAATAATGGTGCCGCGATGCCTTCCGGGTCGTAGATCGCGACTTGGCCCGCTTCCGCCGCGAGGAGCGTCAGCGCCTCGGCCGCCAGCGGATGCGCCAGCGCCTTGTACACCACGTTGCCGCCGCGCAGGTTGTCGAAGGTCTCAATGTCCAGCATGGACCACCGCTTTGCCCAAGCCGGTCACAGTTGCAAGCGCCGCAGCATTTCCGCCGCCGCCGCCGCCGTGTCGTCCAGTGGCGCCGCCGGCCACGGCTCGTAGCGCCCGGCGAAGTCGCGCACCCGGCCGTCCGCCGCCAGCATGTTCATGAAGGCGCCGATCCGGGCCGAGCGGCCGGGCAGGCGCGCCAGCATCACCGGCGCGGCGGTCGCGACCGCTTCCGAGACCATCGACACGGAGTCGGAGGTCGCGATGATCAAATCGGCGATGCCCAGCATGCCGAAATAGGGATTGTCACCGCTGCCGTCCCAGAACCAGGCGCCGCGCGGCGCCAGCGCGGCGCGTAACACCGCCAGCGCCGCCGGCGCGGTGCGGCGGGATGGGGTGAGCATCAGCCCGACGCGGTCAGTGTCCATCATTCCCGCCAGCTGCGCCGCCAGCGCCGCCGCCGCCGCCGCGTCCAGCCGGTAGCGGCCATTGCTGCCGCCCAGCAGCACCGCCACCAGCGGACGGGGCAGCTGCGCGAAAGCCGGCGCCCAGAGTGCCGCTTCCGCCGCCAGCCGCGCCGGCGTCGCGCGGTGCAGGGCGGTGCGGGTGACGATGACGTTGGGACCGGTAATGCCGTCATGCCGCGCCGCCACGATGGCGTCGAACCTACCGGGCGCCATGCGCGGATGCTGCACCGCCACGGCCCGCACGCCGGGCCCGCGCAACGCCGCCGCAACGCGCGCGCCGGCGCCACCGCAGCCGATGACCACGCCCGGCAACGGCGGCGCCACCGCCTCGGCCGCCACCGCCAGGCGCGGGTTCGGCCATAGCGACGGCGACAGAAAGGACCAGGGCGGGCGAGGATGCAGCGTGCGCAGATCGGTTTGCAGGCCGGCGGCTTCCGCGAGGCCGAGCGCCTGCGCGCGCAACCCGGCCAGATTGGTGCAGAGGATGCGGGCGAGAGCCATCGGCGGCGATTTGCGGCGGGTCTTTGGCACCGTCAAGCCGTGATGCCGGCCTCGCGCAGCGCCGTCCGCAGCTCATCGCCCGCCAGCGCGGCACGGGCTTTGGCCTGGCCGCGCGCGCCGAGCGCCGCGCGCGCGGCCGGATCGTCTCCCAGCCGGCGCAGCGCCGCCGCCGCCTGTTCCACGTCCGGCTCCGCCCACATCGCGCCGGGGATTTTGCCGTACACGCCGCTGGGGTCTCGCACCGGCACGAGGCTGTAGCCGACCAGTGCCGCGCTGTCCGCGTCCATGAACTGCAGGTTGCCGGACCAGCCGGTGGCGACCACGGGGATGCCGCGCAGCATCGCCTGCGCCGGCACCAGCCCCAGCCCCTCCGCCCGGTGCAGGCTGAGCACGATGTCGGAGACCGCAAGCAAGCCGTCCAGCCGCGCCGCCGGCCAGCTTTCGGCGAACAAGCGGATATTCGGGGCATCCGCCGCCGCCCTGATCGCCGCCGCCTCCGCCGGAAACGCGGCCTGGCCGGAGACTTTGACCACCAATATCCGGTCCGGCCGGCCGCCGAACGCCGCGCGGAATGCGGCAATCGCGGCCAGCGGGTTTTTGCGCGCGAAGCTGGAGCCGAGGCCGAAGATCACCGTCGTCACTACCGCGTGCTCCGGCAAACCGTAATCCGCCCGCAACGCGCGTTCGGGCCCCGGCCGCCAGACCGCCGCCAGCGGATACGGCACGATGCGCACGCGCCCGGGCAAAATTGGCTCCAACGCCGCCGCGGTAAAGGCCGAGCAGGCCCAGACCTCGTGCACATAGCGCGCGCCAATCCGCCACTCTTCCGGCACCACCGGCAGTTCCCAGGCCCAGGCGCCGATCACGAACCGCCCGCGCAGCAGATCGCGCGGTGCTCGCGCCAGCATCAGCGGCAGCGATGGCGCGTTGACGGTCAGCAACAACGCGCCGCCGGCCGGCGGCGTCGCGGCACGGCCGCCGACGCGCAGGGCCAACCGCCCGCGCGCCACGCCGAGCGACACGCACGCCGCCTCGTAGACCCGCGCCGCCTCGCCGAGACCGGTGGTTTCGGCGAATTCGCCGCCCACCACGACACCGTCCGAACGCGCCGGCGGTGCGGCGTCTTTTACCGGCGCCAGCGCAACCGCCGCCCGGCGCAACGCCGCGCGCCGCGCGGCCGCCGGCAGCAGCCGCCAGAACCGGTGCGGCAACGACAATCTCTCCGCCATGCCGCCTCATTCTCCCAACGAAACCGATTTCGTGCGTGTGATTTGCGCCTTAACACGGCGTCGTTAGACTGCCTGCATGAACGCCGGTTCCGTCCCACCGCCGCAGGCCGACAACGCTGGGCCGGCGGCCATTCTGCCGGCCGACCTGCCGCATTTTCCGGTGAACATCGATGCGCCCGATCTAGCGCCCTGGATGCAAGGCAATACCGGCATCGCCGGCTTCACAACCCGCGACTCCGGCCGGCCGGGCAAGCATGTCGTGCTGGTCTCGCTGATCCACGGCAATGAAATCGCCGGCGCGATCGTGCTCGACCGGTTGCTGCGCGCCGATTTCGCCCCCGCCGCCGGGCGGCTGACCTGCGGCTTCGCCAACCTCGCCGCCTTCGCGCGTTTCGACCGCGACAATCCAGTCGCCTCGCGCTTCGTCGAGGAAGACCTGAACCGGGTCTGGGACGACATCCAGCTGTTCGGCGTACGCCGCTCCAACGAGCTGGACCGCGCGCGCGAGATACGGCCGCTGATCGACGAAGCCGATGTCGTGCTGGACCTGCATTCCATGCTGTGGCCGTCCGAGCCGCTGCTGCTGAGCGGCGCCGCGCCGCGCGGCCGGGCGCTGGCCGTGGAGGTCGCGACGCCGCCGGTGGTGGTGGCCGATCACGGCCATGCCGGCGGTAAGCGGCTGATCGATTACGGCCGATTTTCGGAGGCCGGCAGCCAGGCGGCGTGCATCCTGGTGGAGGCAGGGCAGCATTGGGAGCCGGCGGCCGTGACGCAGACCGCCGTCACCGTTGACTGCTTGCTTCGTCTGACGGGACTGATCGACGGGCCGCCGCCGCCGGCCGCGCCGGTGCGCATCGCCGAAGTCACCGGCCTGGTCACCGCAAAAACCAACCGCTTCGTGTTTACCCGGCCGTTCCGGGGCGGCGAGATCATCGCGCAAGCCGGCACGCTGCTGGCCCATGATGGCGACGCCGAGGTACGCACGCCGCATGATCACTGCCTGCTGGTGATGCCCAGCCTGCGCCCCAGCCGCGGCCACACCGCGATCCGGCTGGCGCGGATCGTGCGGCCGGCGCAGCGCGAGACTTAAGGGGGCTGTTCGGCCGCGAGGGCTCGCCGGAGTGGCCCCAGATGCGGCTCGTAGTGCCGCCAGCGTTGCAGCGACTCCGTGTAGAACGGGCGGCGCACTTGGCTCCAGCTGGCGGTGCGGACCGGGCGGCGGGTGCGGTGAAAGTGCAGGCAGGCGTCTTCCCAGTCCAGGCCGAGGAAGCCGATCAGCTGCCGCGCCTGACCCTCCAGGTCGTCGCCGAACGCATCGTAGTCGAGCGTCAGGCAGCGCAGCGGCAGCGCCTCGCGCCAGTGCCGGATCAGGCGCTCGACCTCGGCGTAGCGATGGGCGCAATCGGCGAGGTCGGTGTCGAAGCCGTAGGGTTGCGCGAAGTATTGGAAGAAACAGGACAGACAAGTGTCGAACAGGTTGCGCGCGCAGAAGATCACCCGGGCGTTCGGGAACAGGGTGGCGATCAGCCCGAGTTGGAAGACGTTGTCCGGCATTTTGTCGATCAGCCGGTCAGCGTTTCCCGCGGCGGACCGCAGGCCTTCCAGGTAGCGCGCCGCCGCGGCGCGCACCGCTGCCGGCTGCCAGGATGGCCCGGGCAACGCGCCGAGCGTGCCGGCGATCCGGCCGATGCTGGCGCGCTCGCCGGCGCTCAACACGCGGCTGTGGCTCGCCGCGATCTGCTCGAACAAGGTCGAGCCGGCGCGCGGCATGCCGAGGATGAACACTGGCGCCTCGTCCGGATCGCCGCAATCCGCATAAGCGCTGAAATGATTTGCACTGAAGGCGGCAACCAAGCGCTCGACGTCGCCGCTCATCCGTTCGCGGTTATAGGCGAGGCCAGCCTTTGCCTGCGCCGCGCGCAACAGCGCATTGGCCTGAGAAAAGTAACCGAACGCCGCGTCATAGTCCGCCGCCTTGTCGGCCAGCCGGCCGAGCGTGAACAGCATCTCAACCCGCTCGGGCGCCGGGGTTGACGGGTGCTCGGCGCGCAAGCGCAAGCCCGCCAGTTCGCCGGGCTCGGCCGGACCCTGCCGCAGCGCGGCCAGATGGCGATTGGCGGCGCCGAGGCCCGGCGCCAGCGCGACCGCGCGAAGCAACGCCGCCTCGGCTTCGGCCAGGTCGCCGAGCACGGCCAGTGCGACGCCCAGATCCTGCCACGCCACCGCCCAGTCGGGCTTGGCCCGCACCGCCTGGCGCAGGCTTGCCACCGCCTCCTCGTCCCGCTCGGCGACGCGCAACGCGAGGCCGAGCCCATGATGCGCGCCGGCGAAGCCCGGTTCCAGCGCCAGCGCGGCGTGGTAGCAGGCAATCGCCGGCTCCAGCTGCCCGGCAAGGCGATAGGCGTTGCCGAGGCTGTACCGCGACGCGAAATGCGCCGGATGGGCGTCCGCCAGGCGGCGCAACAGCGTGATCGCTTCGGCGAATTTGCCCTGGTCGCTCAGCAATTCGCCGAGCAGACGGAGCGCGTCCGGCTGGTCAGGCGCGTCCCGCAAAACTTGCCGGTACAGCCGCTCCGCCTCGGACAGCTTGCCCTGCTGCTGTAGCGCGAATGCGGCCTGCAACATGCCGCCGGTGTCTGCCCCCGCCGCTTTGCCTAGCCGTCGCCGCTCATGCCGGTTCATCGTGGCCACAGCGCAACATCGTCATTGCGAGCGGAGCGAAGCAATCCGGCCAACGAACAAACGAAATGCGAATTGGGTTGCTTGCTGCCCGGCTGGATCGCCGCGCTTCGCTCGCGATGACGGATTTGATGGGATGGGGGTCATGGCGCTGATATAGCCCAGCGCCCCACACATAAAAACGGCGCCGCAAACGCGGCGCCGTTTCCTGGTCTCTGGACGCTAAATCAAGCGGCCTGGAGGTTTTCCGCCGAGACCTTGCCCTGCTGGCCGGCCTGGGTCTCGTAACGGATCTTCTGACCCTCGTTGAGGGTGCCGAGGTTCGAGCGCTCGACGGCGGAGATATGCACGAACACATCTTTCGAACCGTCATCGGGCTGGATGAAACCATAACCCTTTTGCGCGTTGAACCACTTCACTGTGCCTGATGCCATAGACGTTCTCCTAACAAACAGCGACCCACACGTTGCGGGCCCAAATACTCTTCAATTGTTGGGAAGCGTCGAAGCCGCGATAGGATCGCAAGAAAGGCACGCAACAACCAGTAACGAAAAGCGCCGTGACGGACATATACGCCGTTCGCGCGGGAACATCAATCACGGCGCAAACGGCAGTTTCGCCTGCAGGGCATCCGCGCTGGGCAGCTGGCGTTCATCGAAGCCGCCGCCCAGCGCCTGGATCAGGGCGACGCTGGCAAGCAGCCGGTTTTCCTGCACGCTAAGGGCGGTTTCCTGGTCGTTCAGCAGGATCACCTGCGCGGTCACCACGGTGGTGTAGTTCTCGGTGCCGGCCTGGTATTCGTTCAGCGCGATCTGCGCGGCCCGCGCGGCGTCCTGCACCGCCGCCGCCTCCACCACCGCCTGCTGAGCCAGGATGCGCAGGTTCGACAGCTCGTCCTCCACCTGCTGGAAAGCCGTCAGCACCGTCTGCCGGTAATTGCCGAGGCTCTGGTCATAGCCGAACTCTGCCGCCCGCACCGCGGCGCTGCGGGTGCCGCCCTCGAACAGTGTCTCCGTGGCATTGGTGCCGAGCGACCACAGCGCGTTCGTAACCGAGAACAGGCCGCCGATCGGATCGGCCGAATAGCCGCCGAGCGCGGACAGGGTTAGGTCCGGATAGTAGGCGCCGACGGCGACGCCGATCGCGGCGTTCTCCGCCGCCATCGTCCGCTCCGCCGCCGCGATATCCGGCCGGCGCTGCAGCAGCGTGCTCGGCACGCCGGGCGGGATCGCCGGCACCGCCGCCGGCAATGGCCCCGGCGGCAGGCTCAGCTCCGCCGGCGCGTCGCCCGCCAGCACCGCGATCGCGTGCTCGAACTGCGCGCGTTCCTCGCCGGCGTTGATCAGCGACGCCTGCGCGCCCTCCAGCTGGGTGCGCGCGGTGATCACGTCGGCCGGGCTGGCGACGCCGGCATCGGCCTGGTTCTGGGTGATCCGCAGGCTGTTCTGGTAAGCCGTGACGGTCTGTTGCAGCAGCGCCGCCAGCGCGTCCTGGCCGCGCAGCTGGATGTAGTCGCTGGCGAGCGTCGCCTGCGCGGACAGCGTGGCGTTGGCGAGATCGGCGGCGTTGAGCTGCGCGTTGGCGACATTCTCCTGCACCTGGCGGCGGATTTTGCCCCAGATGTCCGGCGTCCAGTCCGCCGAGCCTTCGAAGCTGCCGGAGTTGCTGGGGCCGCTGGAAAAGCCGGCGGTCCCCGTTGCGCCGGCCGCATCGGAAACGGCGCCGAGGCGGTCGCCGCCGCCATTGCCGGCGCGCGTGGCGCTGCCGGTCAGCCCCAACGTCGGGAACAGCGCGCCGCGCTCCTCCTGCACGATTTCGGTCGCCTGTTCATAGGCCGCGTAATCCGACGCCAGCGTCGGGTTGGACACCGCGACCAACGGCTCCAGCCGGTTCAGGTCATCATCGCCGTACAGCGTCCACCACGGCCCACGCGGCGCCGCGTCCGCCGGCCGCGCCGGCACCCAGCCGGCCGCTTCCTTATAGCCCGTGGGCACCGCCAGCACCGGCCGATGGTAATCCGGCCCGACCATGCAGCCGCTGAGCAAAACTGCCGCAAGAACAACGCGCTTCATGATCTTGCCTCGGCGATGCCGGCGGCCCTTGGCAACGCTTCGTCCGGCCTGCCGCGCAGCCGCGTGCCCAGCCGGTCCAGGAACAGATAGATCACCGGCGTGGTGTACAGCGTCAGAATCTGGCTCACCACCAGCCCGCCGATGATGGTGATGCCGAGCGGCTGGCGCAGGCTGGCCCCCTGCCCCAGCCCGACCGCCAGCGGCACCGCGCCCAGGATCGCCGCGAACGTCGTCATCATGATTGGCCGGAAGCGCAGCACCGCCGCCTGGTAGATCGCCTCCTCCGGCGGGATGTTCTCGCCCCGCTCCAGTTGCAGCGCGAAGTCGATCATCAGAATCGCGTTTTTCTTGACGATGCCGATCAGCAGAATCACGCCGATCAGCGCGATGATGGTGAGCGGCATGTTCAGGATCAGCAGAAACAGGCTGGCGCCGATGCCGGCTGAGGGGATCGTCGACAGGATGGTGAGCGGATGGATCGTGCTTTCATAGAGAATGCCGAGCACGATGTAGACCGCCGCCAGCGCCGCCAGGATCAGCAGCGGCTCGCTGCTCTGGCTGGACTGGAACGCCGCGGCGGTGCCGGCGAAGCTGCCCTGGATGGTCAGCGGCACGTCCAGCTGGTTCATGGTTTTCTGGATCTCGGCCGCGGCGCCGCCGAGCGCCATGTTCGCCGGCACGTTGAAGGAGATGGTGCTCGCCACCTGCCCGCTCTGATGATTGACCGAGATCGGCGCCGTGCCGGGCACGAAGCGCGCGAACACCGAGAGCGGCACCATGGTCTCGCGGTTGGTGCTGACCGCGGTGCCGCTGGAGGCGCTGGAATGGCCGCTGGCGGCGATCGAGTTGATCGCCTGGTTGGTCGCGGAATCCAGCGCCACGCTGGCGACCGTGCTGGTGGCGGAGGTCACGGCGGCGCCGGATGCCGTGTTTGAAGCGGTGCTGGTCTGGGCGGCCGGCGTGGCGGCGCTGACCGTGCCGGCGGGCGCGTTGGTCTGCGAGGTGCCGGAAGCGGTGCCGCCGGAAGTACTCACGTAGATCTGCCGCAGCGAGTCCGGCGTCTGCAGGTATTGCGGCGCCAGCTCCATCACCACCTCGTACTGGTTCAGCTCATTGTAGATCGTCGAGACGGTGCGCTGGCCGAAAGCATCGTACAGCGTGTTGTCGATCTCGCTCGGCGTGATGTTGAGCCGGGACGCGGTCGGCCGGTCGATCACCACATCGCTTTCCAGCCCGCCCTGCTGCAGGTCCGAGTTGACGTCGAGCAGCGTGGTACGCGCCTGCAGCGCCGCGACGATTTTCGGCACCCAGAGATACAGCGCGTCGGTATCGTCGCTGGTCAGCGTGTACTGGTACTCGGCGTTGCTTTGCCTGCCGCCGACCCTTAAGTCCTGCGCCGGCACCATGAACAGGTCGACGCCGGGAATGCGCGCCAGCGGCCCGCGCAGCCGCGCCACCACGCCGGTGGCGCTGATCTGCCGCGCCGCCAGCGGCTTAAGCGTGATGAACATGAAGGCGCTGTTGGTCGCCCGCCCGCCGGTGAAGCCGGCCGCCGTCGCCACCGCCGGATCGTGCAGGATGATCGCCTCCAGCTGCGTCAGCTTGGCTTTCATGTCCGCGAAGGAAATGCCCTGGTCGGCCTGCACCATGCCGATCAGCAACCCGGTATCCTGCTCCGGAAAGAAGCCCTTCGGCACCACCACGAACAGCGCGATGTTCAGCGCGATGGCGGCGATAAAGCCGGCGCCGACCAGCCGTGCATGGCGCAGCGCCCAGCGCAGCGACCGCGAATAGCCCTCCAGCGAGGCGGCGAAGCCGGCCTCCAGCCGCCGCGTGAACCAGCCCTGGCGGCCGGCCGCCATCGTCTCCGGCCGCAGCAGCAGCGCGCATAGCATCGGCGTTGTGGTGAGCGAGACCAAGAGCGAGATCAGGATGGTAATCGAAAGGGTTTCGGCGAATTCCTGAAACAACCGCCCGACCAGCCCCGGCATCAGCAGGATCGGCAAAAACACCGCGATCAGCGACAGGCTCATCGACAGCACGGTGAAACTGACCTCGCCGGCGCCGCGCAGCGCCGCCGCGCGTGGCTCCATGCCGTCCTCGATATGACGCATGGTATTTTCCACCACCACCACCGCGTCATCGACCACGAAACCGGTCGCGATCGTCAGCGCCATCAGCGACAAATTGTCGAGCGAGAAGCCCAGCAGATACATCGGCCCGAACGTGCCGAGGATCGAGATCGGCACCGCGAGGCCCGGGATCAACGTCGCCCGGCCGGAGCGGAGAAACACGAACACCACGCCGACCACCAGCAGCACAGCGATGAACAGCGTCCGCTCGGTATCGCCGAGCGCGCCCCGGATCGACTGGCTGCGGTCCAGCGCGATTGCCAGATGCACCGCCGGCGGCAGCGCCGCGCGGATCTGCGGCAGCAGCGCGGTTGCCTGGTCCACGGTCTGGATCACGTTCGCGGTGGGGCTCGGGTGCAGGATCACGAGCACCGCGGACTTGCCATTGAACAGCCCGGCATTGTTGGTGTTTTCCACCGAATCCGTGACCGTCGCGACATCGCTGAGCCGCACCGCCTGGCCGTTGCGATAGGCGATCACCAGCCCGCGATATTGCGCCGCCTTTGTTGCCTGGTCGTTGGTGTAAATCTGCAGGCGCTGCGTACCCTGGTCAAAATAGCCCTTCGGCGAATTAGCGTTGGCAGCGGCCAGCGCCGCGCGCACATCCTCCAGCCCGATGCCGTACTGGTTCAGCGGCCCCGGCTGCAGATCCACCCGCACCGCCGGCAAGGCGCTGCCGCCCAGCTCGACATCGCCGACGCCGGGGATTTGGCTGAACTGCTGCTCCAGCACGCTGTCGGCGGAATCGTAGAGCTGCGCCGGCGTCATGGTGGCCGAAGTCAGCGCCAGGATCATGATCGGCGCGTCGGCCGGGTTGAATTTTTCGTAGGTCGGGTTGGCGCGCAGCGTGCTCGGCAGATCGGCGCGCGCGGCCTGAATTGCCGCCTCCACATCGCGCGCCGCGCCGTCGATGTTGCGGTCCAGACCGAATTGCAGCGTGATCCGCGTGGTGCCGACGCCCGATTGCGAGGTCATCTCGGTGACATCCGCGATGGTGCCGAGGCGCCGCTCCAACGGCTCCGCCACCGTCGCCGCCATGGTCGCCGGGCTGGCGCCGGCCATGTTGGCCTGCACCTGGATGGTGGGGAAGGATATCGGCGGCAAGGGTGCCACCGGCAGGCGGAAAAAGGCGAGGATGCCGGAGAGGGCGATGCCGATGGTGAGCAAGGTTGTCGCGACGGGGCGGCGGATGAAGATGGCGGAGAGGTTCAAAGCATGTGCCTCCGCCCCGTCCATACATCGTCATGCCGGCGCAGGCCGGCATCCACGACTTGGCGTGCGGCCACACGTTCCATGCCGCTGTTTGGGCTCGCGAAGTCGTGGATGCCGGCCTTCGCCGGCATGACGGGACTGGCGATGGGGTGCCTCATGCCGGCCGCCGCACCCGGCGGGCCAAAGCATCAAATGCCAGGTAGATGACCGGCGTCGTGAACAGCGTCAGCAGCTGACTCACCAGTAACCCGCCGACGATGGCGAGCCCCAGAGGCCGGCGGAGTTCGGCGCCCATGCCGCCGCCCAGCATCAGCGGCAGGCCGGCCAGCATCGCCGCCGCGGTGGTCATCAGGATCGGGCGGAAGCGCAGCAGGCTGGCTTCGTAGATCGCGTCGCGCGGGGCCTTGCCGTCCACCCGCTCGGCGTGCAGCGCGAAGTCGATCATCATGATGGCGTTTTTCTTCACGATGCCGATCAGCAGCACGATGCCGATGATGCCGATCACGTCCAGCCCCTCGCCGGAAATCCATAGAAACAACAGCGCGCCGATGCCTGCCGACGGCAGCGTGGAGAGGATCGTCACCGGGTGGATGAAACTCTCGTACAGGATGCCGAGCACGATATAGACCGCGATCAGCGCCGCCAGGACCAGGAACACCTCGTTGCCGAGCGAGTTCTGGAACGCCAGCGCGGCACCCTGGAAACGCGTCAGCATCGCCGCCGGCAAATGCAGCTGGCGCTCGGCGTTGGTGATCGCCGTGACGGCGCCGCCGAGCGAGGCGCCGGCGGCAAGGTTAAAGGAGATCGTGGTTGCCGGGAACTGGCCCAGATGCTCGATCATCAGCGGATCTGGCTGCACCGTGAAGGTCGCGACCGCGGAGAGCGGCACCTGGCCGCCAGTGGCCGAGGAGGACGGCAGATAGATCGAGCCCAGCCCGGCGAGGCTGGTGGTCAGATTCGGGTCGACCTGCATGATCACGCGGTACTGGTCGGTCTGCGTGAAAATCGTCGAGATGATGCGCTGGCCGAAGGCGTCGTACAGCGCGCTGTCCACGGTCGCGGGGGTGATGCCGAAGCGGGCGGCGTTGACGCGGTCGATATTGATGAACACCGAGAGGCCGCTCGCCTGCAGCTCGCTCGCCACGTCCGCCAGCTGCGGCAGGGTGGCCAGTTTGGCGACCAGCTTCGGGACATAGGCGGTGAAATCCTGGCTGTTCGGGTCTTCCAGCACGAATTGGTACTGCGTCGGGCTGATCGCGGTGTTCAGCGTCAGGCTTTGCACCGGCTGCATGAACAGCGCGACGCCGGGCACGCCGGCGACCTCGCGGGTCAGGCGGCGGATGATCGCGCTGGCGCTGGGGCGGCCGCCGACGGGGGTCAGGTTGATCAGAAACCGGCCGCTGTTCAGCGTCATGTTGGTGCCGTCCACGCCGATGGTGGAGGACAGGCTGACCACGTCTTTGTCCCGCAGGATGGCGTCCGCCAGCGCCTGCTGATGCGTCGCCATGGCAGCGTAGGAGGTGGTCTGCGCGGCCTGGGAAATACCAGCGATCTGGCCGGTATCCTGCACCGGAAAGAAACCTTTCGGGATGAACACGTACATCAGTACGGTGAGGATCAGCGTGACCACGGCGACCAGCAGCGTCAGGCGCGCATGATCCAGCACCCAGCCGAGCCAGCGCCCGTAGCCCTTGATCAGCCGATCGAAATTGCGTTCGTTCCAGCGCTCGAACCGGCTCGGCCGGCCCTCGCCGCGCGGGCGCAGCAGCCGCGCGCTCAACATTGGCACCAGAGTCAGCGAGACGATCGCCGAGATCACGATGGTAACGGCCAGCGTGACCGCGAACTCGCTGAACAGCCGGCCCACCACGTCGCCCATGAACAGGAGCGGGATCAGCACCGCGAGCAGCGAGACGGTAAGCGATATGATCGTAAAGCCGATCTGCCCGGCACCCTCCAGCGCCGCCTCCAGCGGATTGCGGCCCATTTCCAGATAGCGCGCGATGTTCTCGATCATCACAATGGAATCGTCGACCACGAAGCCGGTGGCGATCACCAGCGCCATCAGCGACAGGTTGTCGATGCTGAAATTGAACAGATACATCGCTGCCAGCGTGCCGATCAGCGACACCGGCACCGAGATGCTGGGGATGATGGTGGCGCGGAAGTTGCGCAGAAAAACAAAAATAACAAGCACGACCAGCACGATGCTGAGCAGCAGCTCGAACTCGGCGTCGCCGACCGAGGCGCGGATCGACGTGGTGCCGTCGCTGAGCACCCCGACCGCCATCGCCGCCGGCAGCCCGGCGGTCAGCTCCGGCAGCTCGGCCTTGATGCGGTCGACCGTGGCGATCACGTTGGCGCCGGGCTGGCGCTGCACGTTCAGGATGATCGCGGGCGTGTGGTTGGCCCAGGCGCCGAGCTCCGCATTTTCGGGGGCGGAAATTATCTTCGCGACGTCGCCGAGCCGCACCGGCGCGCCGTTTTTATACGCCACGATCAGCGCGGCGTAATCCGCGGCGTCGGCGATCTGGTCGTTGGCGTTGATGGTGTAGCTCTGCGTCGGCCCGGAGAAGCTGCCTTTCGGCGTGTTGACGTTGAGGTTGGCGATCTGCGTGCGGATGTTGTCGATGCTGATGCCGTAGGAGGCCAGCGCCATCGGATTGACCTCGACCCGCACCGCCGGCTGGTTGCCGCCGGAAATTTCCACCAGGCCGACGCCCGGCAGTTCGGAGATCTTCGAGGCGAGGCGGGCATTGGCGACCGATTCCAGATCGGTCAGCGGCAGCGTCTTGCTGGTCACCGCCAGCGTCATGATCGGCGCGTCCGCAGGGTTGATTTTCGCGTAGATCGGCGGCGCCGGCAGGTCGCTCGGCAGCAAGTTGCCGGCAGCGTTGATCGCCGCCTGCACTTCCTGCTCGGCGATGTCCAGGCTGAGCGACAGGTCGAACTGCAGGGTGATCACCGAAGCGCCGGCGGCACTTTGGCTGGCCATCTGGTTTAACCCCTCCATCTGGCCCAGCTGGCGTTCCAACGGCGCGGTGACGGAGGTGGTCATCACTTCCGGGCTGGCGCCGGGGTAGAAGGTCTGCACCTGGATCGTCGGGTAATCCACGTCCGGCAGCGCCGAGATGGCGAGGTATTTGAACGCCACCAGCCCGACCAGCACGAAGGCGATCATCAGCAGCGAGGTCGCCACTGGCCGCAGGATGAAAAGACGCGAGGGATTCACGGCAAGCTCAGAATGTCACGGCGGTCCGCCCGGCGAGCCGCCGCCGCCGCCGGCCGCGCCGCCATAGCCACCGTGCTTGTGGCGCCGGTGGTTCTTCGCCGCCGCCGAGGGCGGGGCGCCGGGTACCGTGATGTCGGCGCCGTCGCTCAACCGGTCCACGCCATCCGTCACCACCGTATCGCCCGGCTGCAAACCGGCGGTGATCACGGTGTTGGTGCCGTCGCCAGGCCCCACCGTCACCTTGCGCACGCTGACCGTGTCATCCGCGTTGACCAGATACACATAGGCGCCGGGGGTGCCGGTCTGCACCGCGGGCGCCGGCACCAGCGTCGCGTTCTGCAGCGTGTCCACCAGCAGATGCACGTTGACGAACTCGTTCGGGAACAGCTTGCCGTCCGCGTTCTCGAATGTCGCGCGCAGCTTCACCATGCCGGTGCTGGTATCCACCTGGTTGTCCACCGCCGACAGCACGCCGGTTTCCAGCGCCGTGCTGTCATCGCTGGAATAGGCCGTCGCCGGCAGTTGCGCGCCGGCGCCGAGCCGCACCAGCACCGCCGACAGCGCGTTCTGCGGCACGCTGAAAATTACCGTCGCCGGCGAGATGGTGGTGATCACCGCGATGCCCGTGCTGCTGCCGGAGGTCACGTAATTGCCGGGATCCACCAGCCGCAGGCCGACGCGCCCGGCGACCGGCGCGGTGATGTGGCAATAGGCCAGGTTCAGCAACGCAGTGTCGATGTTCGACTGGTCCACCTGTGTGGCCGCCTGGTCCTGCGCCACCAGAAATTGCTGGTCCGCCACCTGCTGCGCCGAAATCGAATCCTGCCGCGCCAGCGTCTCGAACCGCGCGAGGTCGGAGCGCGCCTGCGCCAAAGCGGCCTCGTCCTTGGCCAGCTGCGCCCGGTCCTGCTCCAGCTGAATCTGGTAGGGCCGCGGGTCGATCTGCGCCAGGAACTGGCCGGCCGTCACTGTCTCGCCTTCGGTGAACGCCACCTCCGTCAGGTAGCCGCTGAGCTGCGGCAGCACCGTCACGGTCGCCAGCGGCGTCACGGTTCCCAGCTCGTTCAGCGTCTCCGGCATCGGGCCGGAGGTTGCTTTCGCCACCCCGACGGTGGTCGGCGCCGGCGCCGCGTGTTTGACGCTCCCGGAATGGCGGATCACCACAAACCCCGCCAGAGCCAGCGCCAGCACCAGCACAACCCAAGGCCACCGCCGCCGGCGCCGCACCACCACTTCACTCAAAACTTCAGCCCCTCTAACGCCCGACCTATACCCACTCCGCCCCGCCCTGTCGCCGCCGCGGCGTTACATGCTGATAACGAAAGGTAACGGTCGATTAAAGGAAGCCAGGGCTCTGCCCTGCGACCCGCTGGGGCCTAAGGCCCCAGACCCCTATTTGTTGGAAATGTGGTCCAACCCGGCCATGTACGGGCGCAGCGCTTCTGGCACCGTCACCGATCCATCTTCGTTCTGGTAATTCTCCAGCACCGCGATCAGCGCCCGGCCGACCGCCACGCCGGAGCCGTTCAGCGTGTGCACGAACTCCGGCTTACCGCCGGCTTCGCGAAACCGCGCGTTCATTCGCCGCGCCTGGAATGCCCGCGTATTGGAGCAGGAGGACACCTCCCGGTACATCCCCTGCCCCGGCAGCCAGACCTCCAGATCGAACGTCTTCGCTGCCGAAAACCCGGTATCGCCGGCGCATAGCAACATCCGCCGGTACGGCAGCTCCAACCGCTCCAGAATCACCTCGGCGCAGCGCGTCATCCGCTCATGTTCCGCCGCACTTTCGTCGGGATGCGTCACACTCACCAGCTCGACCTTATAGAACTGGTGCTGCCGCAACATCCCCCGCACATCCCGCCCGGCCGAGCCGGCCTCCGCCCGGAAACTTGGCGTCAGCGCGGTGAAGCGCAACGGCAGTTGCGCGGCCGGGATGATTTCACCCGCCACCAGATTGGTCAGCGACACCTCGGCGGTGGGGATCAGCCAGCGGCCGTCGGTGGTTTTGAACAGATCATCCGCAAACTTCGGCAACTGCCCGGTGCCGAACATCGCCCCATCATTAACCAGCAGCGGCACGGAGGTCTCGGTGTAACCGTGTTCCTGCACATGCACATCCAGCATGAACTGCCCCAACGCCCGCTCCAGCCGCGCCAGCGCACCGCGCAGCACCGTGAACCGCGAACCCGCCAGCTTCGCGGCGGCACCAAAATCCATCAAGCCAAGGGCTTCGCCGATTTCAAAATGCTGTTTTGGCGAGTAGGCAAAATTTCGCAAATCGCCGACACGTTTCTGCTCCGCGTTGTCCGCTTCGTCACGGCCGTCCGGCACATCTGCGTCCAGCAGATTCGGCAAGGGGGCCAGGCGGTCCTTCAACTCGCTTTCCAGCAGCGGCACTTCCGCTTCCAGCGTTTCCATCCGCTGCCGCAACGCCGCGCCCTCGGCTTCCAGCGCGGCGCTGTCGCCTTTCGCGCGCTTGGTTTCGCCGATCCGTTTGGCCAAAGCATTGCGTGCTGCCTGCAGCTCCTGCAACGCCGCCACCGCCGCGCGCCGCGCCTCGTCCTGCCCGATCACGCCATCCGCCGGCATCACCAGCCCGCGCCGCGCCATCGCCGCGTTAAATCCCGCCGCGTCCTCGCGGAGCGCCTTTATATCATGCACGGCGCACATCCGTCATTGCGAGCGTAGCGAAGCAATCCAGTCGCGGCTGTCGAACAAACGAAACGCCAAGGCACGGGAACGGGAGCGAGCTAGGCTGGTTCTGGATTGCTTCGCTGCGCTCGCAATGACGAAGGAGGCCATAATCAAACCTCATCCGGCACCACCTTCGGTTCCACCATCTTCACCGAAAAAACGGAAATCTCGTACAGCAAAATCAGCGGCCCCGCCAAACCGCATTGCGTCAATATATCCGGCGGCGTCAAAACCGCCGCCAGGATGAAACACCCCACATAGGCATAGCGGCGGTACTTCTTCAGCCCCGCGGAGCTGATGATGCCGACGCGGCCCAGCAACGTCAGCAGCACCGGCAATTCGAAGCTCAGCCCGAACGCGAAAATCAATTTCATCACCAGGTTCAGGTAATCGCTCACCTTCGCCATCAGGTCGATTTTGATGTCCGAGCCCGGCGCGGTGTTCTGAAAACTCAAAAAGAATCGCCAAGCCGTCGGGAAGATCACGTAATAGGCGAGCGCGCCGCCGGCGAAGAACAGGATTGGCGTGACCACCAGGAACGGCAGCATTGCCCGCTTCTCCTTGCGGTACAGCCCCGGCGCGATGAACAGCCAGAGCTGCGTGGCGATGATCGGGAAGGACAAAAACGCCGCGCCGAACACGGCGACTTTGATATAGGTGAAAAACGCTTCGTAAAGCGCGGTGTAGATCAGCTGCGGTTTCTCGCCGCGCGCTTCCAGCGCATGCGCCAAGGGTGCGGCCAGAAAGTCGTAGATGCGAGGCGCGAAATGGTAGCAGATCAGAAACGCGATGATGAACGCGGCGGCCGACCACAGCAGCCGGCGCCGCAGCTCCGCCAGATGCTCCAGCAGCGGCATTTCCCGGTCGTTGATCTCGTCGCCCGGTTTGGCATCGGTTTTGGCGTCCGCCATCAGCGCCCCCAGCGCCTTGTGCCGGGTGGGATGAAAGCGGGCACCGGCGGCCGGCGCGCCGCTTCCGGCGGGATGAACGCCGGTGCGTCGACCGGCGCCTCTTCCACGTCCGCCGGCGCGGTGTAGCCCGGCTGCATGATCGCGGGCGCCGGGCCAGTAACGACCGTTTTGCCCCCCGCGTTGATCGGGAACGGCGTTTTCGCCGCCTCGCGCAGCGTGCCGTCCGGGTCGATGGTACGCTCTGCGGCGCCCTTGAAATCGAACCGGCGCAGCTTGTTGATCTCGGTCTTCACGTCGGCCAGATTGGCCTCGCGCATCATCTCATCGACATGGCCCTGGAATTCCGCCGCCATGCCGCGGGCCTTCTTCATCATCGCGGTGACGGTGCGGATCGCCACCGGCAAATCCTTTGGCCCGATGGCGATCAGCGCAACCGCCATGATCAGCGCGATCTCGGCCCAGGAAAATCCAAACATGCGCGGCTAGCTAGCAGAGCCCTCCTGCTTGGGCAAAGCCGCGACGATCTTCTCCAGGCCGGTGTCGCGAAGGCCTAAATCCTTCAGATGCTGGACCGTGTTGTGCAAATATTCCATGCAACTGCCGAGGTCGCCGGCGCCGGTCGCGATCATCGCCGCGGTCTGCGCCATGCTCAGCTCCGGCACGTAGCGCGGGTGCCGGCGGTTGATCACGAAGGTGATCGCGCGCAGCCGCCCGGTGGCCGTGGTGGCGGTGACCCAGCGGGCGTTGTAGGCGCCGCCATACATTTCGCGCGCCCAGAGCAGCTCCAGCTCCTCGCGCGCCTGTCCGGCGGCGATGCGGAACACCACGCCCTTGCAGGCGCCGCCGTAATCCAGCGCCAGCATCAGCCCGGGCGTCTCCGGCGTGCCGCGGCCCATCGTCAGCTTCAGGCAGAACCGCCGGTGCAGGCCGCGCACCAGCGCCGGCGCGCTGTCGATGAACTCGAAAGCGGGGTTCCAGATCAGCGAGCCGTAGCCGAAGACGTGGATGTCGGCGGCCGGGTCGTGCGCCGCCAGCATCTGGTCCAGGATCGCCGCCATTTCCGCCTCGGAGCGCAGAAACACCTCGGGATGGCGCAACGACAACGCCCGCCAGCGCGCCCGCAGCGAGCCGTCCTTCAGGTTCGCGCGGGTGATGCGCAGGGTCATGGGTCTTCCGCCGTCACGCCGCGCGGCTCGGGCCTGCGCGGCTCCGGATCAATCAGCAGCTCCTCGCGCTTCGGCAGGTCGCGCAGGTCATTCAGCCCGAACTGCGCGAGGAAGGCGGGCGCGGTGCCCCAAAGCGTCGGCCGCCCCGGCGTTTCCCGCCGGCCGCGCGGCACGATCAGCGCGTTTTCCAGCAACAGGTCGAAGGTCGCCTGCGCCAGCGCGGCGCCGCGTATGTCCTCGATCTCCGGCCGCGTCACCGGCTGGTGGTAGGCGATGATCGCCAGCGTCTCCATCGCCACGCGCGGCAGCCGGCGCGGCAGTTCCACGACTTTGCGCAAGGTCAAAGCGAGGTCCGGCGCGGTGCGGAACTGCCAGCCGCCGGCGACGGATGCGAGGGTCACGCCGCGCCCCTCGTAATGCGCCGCCAAAGCGGCCAGCACGGCGTCCGCGTCGGCACCTTCGGGCAGCAGGTCGGCGAGGGTACGGGCGCTCACCGGCTCGCGGCTGGCGAAGATCACCGCTTCGGCGAGGCGGATCGCCGCGTCCATGTCGCTCATGCGTCGCTACCGCCGCGTGTGTCGCGCAGGCGGATCGGCCCGAAGCTCTGCTCCTGCAGCAGCGCCACCTGGCCATCCCGCGCGAGTTCCAGCCCCGCCAGCAAGGTGGCGGAGAGTGCCGCGCGGCGCGGCAGGCCGTCGGCCAAGCCTTCGGGCAGGAATTGTTCCAGCACGCACCAGTCCGGCAAACTGCCGAGCAGGCGCCGCAGCCGGGCCAGCGCGTCCTGCGCCGAGAAGAACACCATCGGCTTTGGCCGGTACTGGCTCCGGCCCGCCGCCCGCCGCCGCGCCGCGAGGTACGCCGCGAGCAGCGCCGGCATTTCGAGTTTTAGTTTGCTCCGGTCGGTTTCGGTCAGGTCTTCGGCCGCGCCGCGCGCGAATACGGCCCAGCCCAGCTGCGGGCGGGCGCTGAGCCAGGCGGCGCCGACGCGGATGGCTTGCAGCTCCGCCAGCCGCGCCGCCAGCAGCTCCGTGCTCGGCGCCTCGTCCTCCGCCTCATTGAGCGCCGGTAGCAGCAGCCGGCTTTTCAGCCAAGTCAGCCAGGCCGCCATCACCAGCCAGTCCGCCGCCAGTTCCAGCCGCACCCGCCGCGCGCCCTCGATCACCGCTAGGAACTGTCCGACCAGCTCCAGGATGGAGATTTTCGCGAGATCGACTTTTTGCGCCCGCGCCAGTTCCAGCAGCAGGTCGAGCGGGCCTTCATAGCCGTCCAGCCGCAGCATCAGCGATTCCGGGTCCAGGACTTCAGCCGGCATCGGGCAGCGCCTCAAGAATGGCGGCGTTGCCGGCGAGGTCGCCGGGGCAGTACAGCGCGAGGTCGCAGCCCGCCGCCAGCGCCGCCGCGGCGCGCCCCGCCGGCGTGCCGGTCAGTGCCGCCATCGCCAGATCGTCGCTGATAAGGATGCCCTCGAAGCCGATCATGCCGCGTATGACACGCCGGATCACGGTTGGGGACAAGGTCGCGGGCAGCACGGAATCATAGGCTTCGTACACGATATGCGCGGTCATCGCCCAGGGCAGCGTGCGGTTGGCGATGAAAGGGGCAAAATCATCGGTGAGGTCGGCCGCCGTCACGCGCGGCAGCGCCTCATGGCTATCCACGGTGGCGCGGCCGTGGCCGGGGATGTGTTTTATCACGGGCGTCACGCCGGCTGCCATGATGCCGTCGGCAATCGCGCCGCCGAGCTGAGCCACCACTGCCGGATCGGCGGACAGCGCGCGGTCGCCGATCACGTCGCTGGCGCCTGCGTGCCGCAGGTCGAGCACCGGCGCGGCTACTACGTCGAAGCCCGCGCCCTGCGCCATGTCGCCGAGCGCACGCCCATGGGCGTGCGCGGCCCGGGCGGTGGTGAGGCTGCCGGCGGGCGGCAGCGCCGGCCAGTGCGGCGGCCGCAGCCGCGCCACCCGGCCACCTTCCTGGTCCACCAACAGCAGACCGTCCATGGGCAGAGCGTCCCGGATATTTTCTATGAGTTCCGCCAGTTGCACGGGATTTTCAATGTTGCGTGAGAACAGGATCACGCCGCGGGGGGTGTGGCGTTTGAACAACTCCCGCTCCGCGTCGCTCAAATCCGTGCCAGCGATCCCTAGAACCGCCGGCTTGCTCAAAACCCCGCGACCGTGCAGGCGACGCCTTGCGCTTTCAGCGAGGCGCAGAACGCCGTTGCCGCTGCCTGGCCGTTGAAGCCCGGCAGCCGGAGCCGCCATACCGCCTTGCCGTCCACCGTCGCCGGGATGAATAGCGGCGAATGCCCGGCCAGCAGCCCGGCTTTCTGCGCCGCCAGCGTCGTCCAGTATCGATGTGCCGCCGCCTCCGTGCTGGTCGCCGCCAGCTGCACCTCGACCGCCGCCGTGGTGATGGCTGGCGGCGGCGAGCTGGGAGGTGGTGCAACCGTGGGCGCGGCTGGCGCCGGTGGCGGCGGTTTTGGCGTATGGGTGGTTTCCGCCTGTTGCAGCTCGCTGACATTGGCTTGCGGCGCGGCCGGCGCCAGTTGCGGCGCGCCGGCATCCGGGGCGCCGGACATGATCTGCTCGTTCGCACCCGGCACCGTCAGCCCGCCTGGATTGGCCGGCGCCACCCGCAAGGGCGTGGTCGGCGCCGCGATCAGCGGCGGCGCGCCGCCGAAGCCCAGACCCGCGCCGGGCCGCAGCCCACTCCACAGCAGCGCCACCACGATCACCAGGACCGAGACTGCGCCGGCGCCGAGCGCGATCCGCCGCAGCGCCGGGTCCAGCACCGGCGTGCTACGCCGCCGCGCATAAGAGTATTCGGGCAGTTCAGGGCCGGGTGCGGCCATCAGCGCATCTCCTCGGCCGGCTTCACCCCCAGCACCGCCAGCCCGGCGCGCAGCACGATCGCGGTGGCGCTGACCAGCACCAGCCGCGCTTTCGTCTCCACCGGATGCTCCGTCTGTAAAAACCGCAATGCCGCGTCATCCCGTCCGGCATTCCACAAAGCGTGGAAGTCGCCAGCCAGATCATACAGATAAAACGCGATTCGATACGGCTCGCGCGCCGCCGCCGCCGCCGCCACCAGGCGGGGCCAGGAAACCAGGCGGCGGATCAGCGCCGATTCCTCGGGTGCGGTCAGTGACTCCAGCGGCGCGTCGGCTAGACCGGTCAGCTCGCCCGCGGCGCGGAGGACGCTGCGGCAGCGCGCGTGGGCGTACTGCACGTAGAACACCGGATTATCCCGCGTCTGCGCCACCGCCGCGTTCAGGTCGAATTCCATCTGCGCGTCGGATTTGCGCATCAGCATGATGAAGCGCACCGCGTCCGGCCCGACTTCATCGATCAGGTCGCGCAGCTCCACATAAGTGCCGGCCCGTTTGCTCATGCGTACGGGCTGGCCGTCCTTCACCACCCGCACGATCTGGCAAAGTAGGATGTCCAAGCTTGCGGCGCCGTCGCTCAACGCCCGCACCGCGGCCTGCATGCGCTTCACGTAGCCGCCGTGGTCCGCACCCCAGACGTCGATCATCGCGCCGAAGCCGCGCGCCATCTTGTCGGCGTGGTAGGCGATGTCGTTGGCGAAATAGGTGTTGCTGCCGTCGGATTTCTGCACCGGCCGGTCAACGTCGTCGCCGAAGGCGGTGGATTTGAACAAAAGTTGTTCGCGCGGCTCCCAGTCTTCCGGCGTCTTGCCTTTCGGCGGCTTCAGCACGCCGCGATAGATCAGCCCGCGATCGGCCAAGAGTTGCAGCGCCCGTTCCACGCCGCCGCCGGCGACCAGCGCGCGCTCGGAAGAGAACACGTCGAAGGTCACGCCGAGCGCCGCCAGGTCTTCCTCGATCAGCGTGCGCATCGCCGCCACGGCGGTTTCGCGGAACAGATCAAGCCAGTCCGCTTCGGGCGCATCGGCGTATTTGTCGCCGTAGCGCTCCGCCAGATGGAAGCCGAGCGGCACCAGATACGCGCCGCCATACTGCATGCCGCCCGGCACGGAGGCTTTATAAGTCTCGGCGTGCGCGGCCATGTCCAGCGCTTCGAGGTAGCGGACATAAACCGCGCGGGCGAGGGCGATCACCTGCGCACCGGCGTCGTTGATGTAGTACTCCTTGGTGACGTTGTAGCCGGCTTTCGCCAGCAGATTGGCCAGCGCGTCGCCCACCACCGCGCCCCGGCAATGGCCGACGGTCAGCGGCCCATTCGGATTGGCCGAGACATACTCGACGTTGATCTTGCCGGCGTGCGGCGCGCCCTGGCCATAGGCTTCCGCCGCCGCCAGGATCACCGGCAACTGCGCCAGCAACAGCGCCGGCTGCAAGGTCAAGTTCACGAAACCCGGCCCCGCCGGTTCGGCGCGGGCGATGTCCGGCCGCGCCGACAGCCGCGCCGACAGTTCCGCCGCCAGCTCGCGCGGGTTGCGGCCGGACGGCTTCGCCGCGACCATCGCCGCGTTGCTCGCCATGTCGCCATGCGCGGCCTCGCGTGTCGGCGTCAGCTCCACTTTCGCCAGGACGGCTTCCGGCAGGTGGGGCAGCAGCGCGGCGAGTTCCGCCACCACCACCGCCCGCAAATCCGCAAACAGGTCTTCACTCATCCGGGCCAGCCCAGGTCGGTCAGCCGCCGGTGCTCATCCGCGGCAAAGCCGTCGGTCATGCCGGCGACATAATCGCGCACCACCTCCGCCACGCGGACCGGCTCCACGCCGGCGCGCCGGCGCCAGTCCTCCGGCAGCAGGTCCGGCCGCGCCAGCAGCAGCCCCGCCAGCGCATGCGTCACTACCTGCGCCTTGTAGGACATGCGGTTGACCCGCCAGTGCCGGTACATTCGGTCGAACAAAAACGCCTTCACCACCCGGTTGGTCTCCGCCATTTTTGTGGAGAACCCCACCACCGGCGCCGGCGCCGCGCGGATCGCTTCCACATCCGCCGGCGCCAGCGCCGCGAGGCGCGCCCGGCTTTCCTCGATCACATCATGCACCATCGCGTCGATCACCCGGCGGATCGTTTCATGCCGCACCCGCGGCGGCTCCTCGGTCAGCGCCCGCGCCTGGGCCAGCGCCGCGCCCACCAGCGGCAGGGCCGCCAGATCGTCGAAGCCGAACAATTTGGCGCGCAGCCCGTCATCCAGATCATGCGCGTGATAGGCGATGTCATCCGCGAACGCCGCCACCTGCGCCTCCGCCGAGGGCTGCCGGTGCAAATCCAGCGGATAAACGCCATCGAACGCGGCGATATAGGCGGGCGGCGCCGCCAGCGGGCCGTTATGCTTGGCCAAGCCCTCCAGCATCTCCCAGGTCAGGTTCAGCCCGTCGAACGCGGCGTAGCGGTGCTCCAGCAGCGTCACCACCCGCAGACTCTGCGCGTTGTGGTCGAAGCCGCCATGGGCGGCCAGCGCCTCGTTCAGCCCTGCCTCGCCGGCATGGCCGAACGGCGGATGGCCCAGATCATGCGCCAGCGCCAGCGCCTCGGTCAGGTCCTCGTCCAGAGCCAAGCGTCGCGCCAGGCTGCGCCCAACCTGCGCCACTTCCAGGCTGTGGGTCAGCCGGGTGCGATAAAAATCGCCCTCGCGGCTGACGAACACCTGGGTCTTGTACTGCAATTTGCGGAACGCCGCAGAGTGGATAACGCGGTCGCGGTCGCGCTGAAACGGCGAGCGATCCGTGGTCTCCGCCTCCGCGAACCGCCGCCCCCGCGAAGACGCCGCCCGCACCGCATAAGGGGCCAAATCCATGGCGCGTTCCTAGACGGTTGGATCGGTAAGGCAAGGCCTCCTTGCTTTCCCGCGTCTCCCGTAACTGCTACCCGGCGCGGCATGATGAAGCGGCTTCTGCAATCCGCCTGGGTGCAAAACGCGGCGGCCTGGGCGGCGGCGCGTTATGTGGTGCTGGTGGCGCGGGCGACGCGCTGGCGGATCGAGGGCGAGGCGGAGCTGGCGGCGTTCGCGGGCGGCGGGCCGTGCATCGTGGCGTTCTGGCATGAGAGCCTGCCGTCGATGCCGATGTTCTGGCTGCGCGCGAAGCGGCTGGGGCTGCGCCGGCCGGCGGTGGTGCTGGCCAGCCGGCACCGGGACGGGCGGCTGATCGGCCGGGCGGTCGAGACGATGGGGATCGGCGTGGTCGGCGGCTCATCCGCGCGCGGCGGGTCCTCGCGAGGCGGGGCGGCGGGGTTGCGGGCGCTGCTGAAAGCGCTGGCGGCGGGCGCGCATGTGGGGCTGACGCCGGATGGACCGCGCGGGCCGCGGCGGGTGGCGGCGGCGGGGGTCGCACAGCTGGCGGCGCTGGCCGGCGTGCCGGTGCTGCCCTGCGCGGCGGCGATCTCGCGCGGCTGGGCGTTGCGCTCCTGGGACAAAATGCGACTCCCGCTGCCGTTTGGGCGGGGCGTGCTGGTCTGCGGACCGCCGATCGTGGTGGGTCGGGAGGATGCGGCGGCGGCGCTGCCGGAGATCGAGGCGGCGCTGACGGCGGCACTCGTTCAGGCAGAAGCCGGGCTGTGATGCTGGCGGCGTATGGCGCGGCGGGGCGGCTGGCGGCGCCCGGGCTGCGGCTGATGCTGCGCCGGCGTGCGGCGGCCGGCAAGGAGCTGCCGGCGCGCCTGGCCGAGCGGTTCGGCGTCGCCTCCCTGCCCCGCCCCATCGGCCGGCTGGTCTGGGTGCACGCCGCCAGCGTCGGCGAGACGATGTCGGTGCTGCCGGTGATCGTGGCGCTGCGGGGCCAGGCGGAAGTGCTGCTGACCACCGGCACGGTGACCTCGGCGGCGCTGGCGGCGGCGCGGCTGCCGGATTTCGCCCGCCACCAGTTCGTGCCGCTGGACATCGCACCTTGGGTGGCGCGGTTTTACGGCCACTGGCGGCCGGACACGGCGGTGTTCGTGGAGAGCGAGATCTGGCCGGGGCTGCTGACGGCGGCGGATGCGCGGGACATCCCCCGGCTGCTGATCAACGCGCGGTTGTCGGAAGCGTCGGCCGCGCGCTGGCGGCGGCTGCCGGGCCTGGCGCGGCGGCTGTTCGGCGGATTTGCCGAAGTGCACGCGCGCTCCGCGGCGGATGCGGCGCGGCTGACGGCGCTGGGGGCGGCGGAGGTGAAGGCTTGGGGCGACCTGAAGTTCGCGGCGGAGACGCTGCCGGCGGACCCGGAGGCGCTGGCGGCGGTGCGGGCGTTGCTGCCGGCGCCCGTCTGGCTGGCGGCCAGCACGCATGAGGGCGAGGAGGAAATGGTGCTTGCGGCGCATCGCGCATTGATCGCCGACTTCCCCGGCCTGATTACGGTGATCGTGCCGCGCCATCCGGCGCGGGGTGATGCGGTTGCGGCGCTGGCGCCGATGGCGCGCCGCAGCCGGAACGAAGCGCCGGCGGCGGGTGGGGTTTATCTTGCCGATACGCTGGGCGAGCTGGGGTTGTTTTACCGTGCCGCGCCGTTTGCGTTTCTGGGCAAGTCGCTTGCCGGCGAGGGTGGCGGCCATAACGTGCTGGAGCCGGCACGGTTGGGGGTGCCGGTGATCGTGGGGCCGCACACCCAGAACTTCGCCGAGGCGGTACGGCAGCTACGCGACGTTGGCGGGTTATGCGAGGTGGCGGATGCGGCGGGGCTGGTCGTAGCGGTCCGGGCCTGGCTGGCCGATCCGGCGGCGGCGCGCGCGGGGGGCGCGGCTGCGCAAGCGGCGGCGCAAGGCGATGACGATCTGCCGGCGCGGCTGGCGGTGCTGATTTTAGAGAGCCTGTGAAAGCACCGGGCTTCTGGTCCAAGAAGGGCTGGCTGCCGGCCGCGTTGGCGCCGCTGGAGGCGGTGACGGCGGCGGTGACGGCGCGGCGGGTGGCGCGGCCGGGGTTCGCGCCGGGCATCCCCGTGATCTGCGCCGGTAATGCCGGGGTCGGCGGCGCCGGCAAGACCATCCTGGCGCTCGACCTGCTGGCGCGGCTGCCGGGGCGGCCGTTTGCGCTGACGCGCGGTTACGGCGGCCGGCTGCCGGGGCCGGTGCTGGTGGACCCGGCGCGGCATACGGCGCGGGATGTGGGGGACGAGGCGCTGCTGCTGGCGGCGGCGGCGCCGACCATCTGCGCGCGGGACCGCGCCGCCGGCGGGCGGCTCGCGGTTTCACACGGCGCGAGCGCGATCGTGATGGATGACGGGCTGCAAAATTCGGGGCTGGTCAAAACTCTGTCGCTGCTGGTGATCGATGGCGGCGCCGGCTTTGGCAATGGCCGCTTGCTGCCGGCAGGGCCGCTGCGCGAGCCGGTGGCGGCGGCGGCGGCGCGCGCCCAAGCGGCGGTGCTGATCGGCGCGGATGAGACCGGCGCGCTGGCGCAACTGCTGGTGGCGCTGCCGGTGCCGCGGGTGCCGCGGGCACTGCGGGTGCCGCGGGCACTGCGGGTGCTGCGCGCGACGCTTGAACCCGCCTGCGCCGAGCCGCTTGCCGGCCGTGACGTCATCGCCTTTGCCGGCATTGGCCGGCCGGAGAAGTTTTTCGATTCCGTGTGCGCGCTTGGCGCCACGGTTAGAGAGCACCACGCTTTCGCGGATCATCACCGTTATAACGGCCGCGACGCCGCGCGCCTGCTGGACCGCGCCGCCGCCACCGGCGCGAGGCTGGTCACCACGGCAAAGGACTTCGTGAAACTGCCGGCGGCGCTGCGAGACGTCAGCCTGGTCGTGACCGTGCGGCTGCTATGGCAGGATGAAGCCGCGCTGGAGGCCCTGCTGAATGGCCACTGAGCCGGCGAAGATGGCGCACCGGGCAGAGGCCTGGGCGGTGCGGCTGGGCCTGGCGCTGTTGCGAGCGCTGCCGCCGGCGGCGGCGTCCCGCTTCGCCGGCGGGGTGGCGGGTATGATCGGACCGTTATTGCCGGTCTCGCGCAAGGTCGCGGACAAAAACCTGCGCGCGGCGATGCCGGAGCTGGACGCGGGGCAGCGGCGGCGGACCGTGCGGGAGGTGTGGCAGAATCTCGGCCAGACCGTCGCGGAGCTGGCGCATATCGGCGGCTTGCGCGAAACCGCGTCCGGCCCAGGCTATCGCATCACCGGCTGGGAGCATATCGCGGCGGCGCTGTCGGACGGGCGCGGTCCCAGCCTGGTGCTCACCGGCCATGTCGGCAACTGGGAGATCATCCCGCCGGCGCTGTTCGACCACGGCATCGACCTCGCTTTCATGTACCGCGCCGCCAGTAATCCGCTGGTCGATGAGATGATTCTCCGGCTGCGCGAGGCGAATTTCGGCCGCACCGTGAAAATGTTCCCGAAAGGCGGCGGCGGCGCGCGCGGGGCCTATGCGCATCTGGCGCGCGGCGGCCATCTCGGCATGCTGACCGACCAGAAGCTGGATAACGGCATCGCCGCCCCGTTCTTTGGCCGGCCGGCGATGACCGCGCCGGCGCTGGCCAGCTTCGCGCTAAAATTCCGCTGCCCGGTGTTTCCGATCCATGTGGTGCGCGAAGCGCCGGCGCGGCTGCACGTGATCATCGAGCCGCCGCTGGCGCTGCCCGACAGCGGCGACAAGCAGGCCGACATCCTGGCGCTGACCACCACCGCCAACGCAATTCTGGAACGCTGGATCAGGGATCGCCCCGGCGCCTGGCTCTGGCTGCACAACCGCTGGCCGAAAAATTAGGTTTCATTTCTTCTTCATATCTAGCGCGTTTCTTATCTATCCGGCGCGGCGCGACTCTGTATGATTGCGCGATGACGCAGGCGACTCCTTTTTGGCGGCGGAAAACTTTGGGCGAGATGACCACCGATGAGTGGGAGTCGCTTTGCGACGGCTGCGGCCGCTGCTGCCTGCATAAGCTGCGGGACGAGGATACCGACGAGATCAGCTTCACCAATGTCGCCTGCCGGCTGCTGGATCTGAACACCAGCCGCTGCTCCGATTATGCGCGGCGGCAGAAGCGGGTGCCCGACTGCGTGCGGCTGACGCCGCGGAGCCTGGCCGGTGTGGACTGGCTGCCGCCGAGCTGCGCCTATCGCCGGTTGAGCGAGGGCAAGGATCTGCCGGTCTGGCATCCGCTGATCACCGGCGATCCGGCGAGCGTGGCGCGCGCCGGCGCCGGCGTCGCCGGCCGGGTGCTGAGCGAGCGCGACGCCGGGCCGCTGGAACATCACGTGGTGGAATGGCCAGGCAAACTGCCAAGCCGCCGGCCCGCGCCCCGATGATGCCGGCGCTGACCACCGAGATGGTGCCGGTGCAGGGCGCGCTGGCGTTGGTCGCGTTCCGGCGCAACGCGCGGGCCAGCAAGATTTCGCTGCGCATCGATCCGGCGCAGGGCGGCGTGGTGATCACCTTGCCGCCGCGCGCTTCCCGGCGGGCGGGACTGTCGCTGTTGCAGACGCATGAGGCGTGGGTGGCGGAACGGCTGGCGGCGCTGCCTTCCGCCCTGCCCTTCCTGCCGGGCGCCGTGGTGCCGGTGCGTGATATTCCGCATGTGATCCGGCCGGTGCGCCGCGCCGCGGGCGCGCTTTCAGCCGGCGCCGCGCCGCAGGGCGGCGCCTGGATCGAGGACCGCGAGATCAGGGTCACCGGCGGCCCGGAGTTTCTCGCGCGGCGGGTGGCCGATTGCCTGAAGCGCCTGGCGCGGCAGCGGTTGACCGCGCTGGCGGCGCAGAAAGGCCGGCAAGCCGGCATCATGCCGAAGCGCGTGCAGATTAAAGATACCCGCACGCGCTGGGGCTCCTGCGCGCCGGACGGCACGCTGGCGTTTTGCTGGCGGCTGATCTGCGCGCCAGACTACGTGCAGGATTACGTGGTGGGGCACGAGGTGGCACATCTGCGGCACATGAATCACGGCCGGCATTTCTGGGCGCTGACCGACCAGCTGACGCCGTACCGGCCGGCCGCGGCCGCCTGGCTGGCGGAGAACGGCCAGGCGCTGCTGAGGATCGGGTGAAGGCGGTCGGCTATAGCCGCCCGCTGCCGGTGAGCGAGCCCGACGCGCTGGCCGATTTCGAGGCGCCGATGCCGGCGCCGGCAGGTTGCGATCTGCTGGTGGAAGTGCGCGCGGTTTCGGTCAATCCGGTGGATACCAAGCTGCGCCGGCGCGATGCGCCGGCGGACGGTCCGCGCATACTGGGCTTCGACGCGGCCGGCATCGTGCGCGGGCTGGGACCGGACGCGGAGGAGTTCAACGTCGGCGACGAGGTTTTCTATGCCGGCGTGCTCAACCGGCCGGGATCGAATGCCGAGTTCCAGCTGGTCGATGCGCGGATCGCCGGACACAAGCCGCGGAGTTTGAGCTTCGCCGAGGCGGCGGCGCTGCCGCTCACTTCGCTCACGGCCTGGGAGATGCTGTTCGACCGGTTCCGGATCCCGCGCGACCAGTCGGTGCCGGGCACGCTGCTGATACTCGGCGGCGCCGGCGGCGTCGGCTCGATGGCGATCCAGCTGGCGGCCACGCTGACCGACCTGACGGTGATCGCCACCGCGTCGCGGCCGGAGACGGTGGCGTGGTGCCAGGGGCTCGGCGCGCATCACGTGATCGACCATCATGGCGACATGGCGGCGCAGCTGAGCGCGCTGCAGCTGGCGGCGCCGGAATATATTTTCATCACCACGCAGGCGACGGCGCATTGGCCGGCGATGGTGGCGCTGCTGGCGCCGGAGGGCGCGATCGGCATTATCGAATCCGGCGCGCCGCTGGAGGTCTCCGCGCTGCGCGATAAATGCGGCACGCTGCATACCGAGATGATGTTCGCCCGGGCGCTGCTGCGTACGCCGAGCATGGCGGCGCAGCACCGCACGCTGGAGGCGGTGGCGCATCTGGTGGATAACGGCACGCTGAAAACCACGATGACGCAGCACTATGGCGCGATCACCGCCGCAAATCTGCGCCGCGCGCATGCCGTGCTGGAGGGTGGCACGGCGATTGGAAAGATCGTGCTGGAAGGCTTCGAGAGGCCGCTCTAACCCGTTCTGGCGGCCATCTGAGGCGTCTGTCTGCGCTTCCGGGCGCGCCGCCTGGGTGCTCGCGTACAACACGCGCACTCCGCGCCGGTTCTCGACAGACGCCCCAGGCGGGGCGTCCCCAGCTGACTCACCAGAGCGAGTTTAAACGGCCTCTCCCTCGTGCTCAAAACACGAATGCTCCACGTGGAGCATTTTCGTTAGAAGTCGTCTGTTAGCATTTCTAACTAAAAGATACTGTTGTTCCAGCTGCTCCTGATTTAGATTCTTTATTCGGTAACGTAATAAATAATATTTGGAATTTTCAATGGGTTATTTCGTTACGATCTCGGCAAATTTTACGCCGGGCGGGGCGTTTTCGCGGAGCAGCGCGGCGAGGGCTTTGAACTGGGTTTCGCGGGGGTCGCTGGCGCGCCAGACCAGTGCGATGTCGCGGCCGGCTTCGGGTTCGGCGAGGGGGCGGCATTGCACTTGCGCCGCCAGGTCCGGGCGGGCGGCGATGGCCAGGGCGGGCAGCAGCGAGAAGCCTTCGCCCGCGGCGATCATGTGCCAGAGGGTTTCCAGGCCCGTGCCGTGGCGGGCGGCGGCGGGGGCGCCTTCGCATAGCGCCAGCGCCTGGTCGCGCAGGCAGTGGCCCTCCTCCAACAGCAGCAGGTCGTCGATCGGCAGGCTGTCCAGCGTCAGGGGCGAGAGCGTGGCGAGCGGGTGGCGCAAGGGGGCGGCCAGCACGAACGGTTCGAAGAACAGTTGCGCGGAAGCGAGGCCCGGCAGTTCCGGCGGGGTGGCTATTAAAATGATGTCCAGCCCGCCGTGGCGCAGCCGCTCGATCAAGGCGGCGGTGCGGTTTTCGGTGAAACGCGGCTGCACCTCCGGCAGCGCGGCGCGGAGCAGGCGCATCATGCCGGGCAGGTAATACGGGCCGAGCGTCTCGATGGCGCCGATCTGCAGCAGGCCGGACAGCCCAGCCTGGCTTCGCCGGCCCATCGCCAGGAAGTTGCGCGCCTCCGCCAGCACGCGCTCGATCTGCGCCAGCAGCGCCTCCCCCTGCGCGGTCAGCGCCACGCGGCGGCGGGCGCGTTCAAACAAAGTGACGCCGAGATGGGCCTCGAGCTTGCCGATCTGCTCGGATAACGCCGGCTGGCTGACGCCGCAGCGCTCCGCCGCGCGGCCGAAATGGCGGAGTTCGGCGACGGCCTCGACATATTCGAGGTCGCGCAGCGACAGGCCGGCGAGGGACTTTTGCATGGGGTTTATTTAATAGGTTTTGCCTTTGTTTGAAGGGATTGACTTTGGTTTAGGTTATGAACTTGGGGCGGGGCAAGGCGGTGGGTTAGCTTCGCTAACCCACCCTACACCCTCGTTGCCAGGGCGCCGACGGCTAAGGCGGCGGCGCTGGCGCGGTTTTCCACGCCTAGCTTGGTGAAGATTTGTTCCAGGTGTTTGTTCACCGTACGCGGGCTGATGCCGAGGATGTCGCTGATGTCGCGGTTGGATTTGCCGCGGGCAATCCAGATCAGCACCTCGGCCTCGCGGGTGGTGAGCGAGAGGTACTGGCGCAGAAAAGCTTCTTCCTGGCCGCCGCCGGTTTCGGTGAGGCGGTACAGGTACTCGTCCGGGCCGGTGCGGCTGAGGAAGGTGAAGGTGAGCAGGTGCCCGCCGGCCTGCAGGCTGTGGCCGCGGGGGAGCGAAAAGCTTTCGGGCGCGAAATCGTCGATCGCCGCGGTCAGGCGTTTTTCGGCCTGCGGGGTGCACCAGATCATCCGCCCGGCGGCGTTGGCGGCGAGCAGAAAGCGGCCGGTGGCGTCCAGCGCCAGGCGGGCGCGGTTGGCAGTGCGGGCGTTGGCGAGGTGGACGCGGATGCGCGCCAGCAGTTCGTCGATCACGATCGGCTTGGTGACGTAATCGACGCCGCCGGCCTCCAGGCCGCGCACCACGTGTTCGGTGTCCGACAGGCCGGTCATGAAAATCACCGGCAGATGGCTAAGCGCCGGGTCGGCCTTGATCTGCCGGCAGGTTTCGAAGCCGTCCATGCCGGGCATCATTGCGTCCAGGAGAATCAGATCGGGCGTGGCGTGGTTGAGCAGCATAAGCGCGCCGGGCCCGTCGGTGGCGACCAGCACGGTCAGCTGCGCCTGTTCCAGCGCCCGGTTGAGGAAGCCGAGCGTCTCCGGCGTGTCGTCCACCACCAGCACCAGGTCACGGCGCATGGCGTGGTCACTGCACATCGGTCAGGCCGGGGAGAGTTTGCAGGTAGGCCATGTAGCGCTTCAGCTCGAAGCTCCGCACCATGGTTTCCAGATGCGCGGTGAAGGCGGCGGTGTCCGGCTCGGCGGCGCCGATTTCGGCGAGCTTCGCTTCGATGCCGCGCACATAGCCGATGCGGCCGAGTTGCAGCAGGTCCAGCAGATGGCGCTGCGCGGGCAGTTTGACGGGTGCCGCGGCCGGCGCCGGCGCGGCCGGTTCGTGAAACTCCCAGGTCAATCCGAGGACGTTGCGCAGCAGGTCGAGCAGAGCGCGGATGTCGATCGGTTTGGCGAGGAAGCCGTCATAGACCGGCGATGCGGCGTTCTGGCGCGGCGCGTCGTGGAAGTTGCCGGAGACGATGAGCACGCGCGGCGGGTCCGGCGCGGCTTTCAGCGGGGCGGCGGCGTCCAGGCCGGAGATGCCGGGCATCGCGATGTCCAGGATCACCAGAGCGGGCGCGGTTTCGGCGGCGCAAGCGAGGCAGGCGGCGCCGTCTGCCACCGTGTCCACGATGAAGCCGAGGGGGGCGAGAATTTCCGTCATCAGCTCCAGATGGTCGGCGTCGTCATCGGCGATCAGCACGCGGCGGCGGGGGCCGGTGTAGCCGGCGATGCGGCGGTCCACTTGCGGCGCGATGCCGGCGGGGGCTTCGGACAGCAACAGCCGGACGCGGAAGAGGCTGCCCTGCCCCGGCGTGCTTTGCACGGTGATGTCGCCGCCCAGGATGCGGGTGAGCAGCTGGCTGATGGTCAGGCCGAGGCCTGTGCCGGGCAGCGCGTTGGCGGCCGGCAGATGGCCGCGCTCGAACGGTTCGAAAATGCGCACGAGGTCTTCCGGGCGGATGCCGAGGCCGGTATCAGCGACCTCGAACTCCGCCACCTGGCCGCGCAGGCGGACGCGCAACGTCGCTGATCCGTGCTCGGTATATTTGATCTCGTTGGACAAGAGGTTGATGAGGATCTGGCGCAGGCGCTTCTCATCGGTGTGGATGAAGCGGGGCAGATGGTCCGGGCGTTCGTCATAAAACGCGATGCCTTTGGCGGCGGCGGCGAGGCGGAACATGTCGACGATCTGGTCGAGGAATTCGGACAGGTTGACGCGGTCGCGGTGCAGTTGCAGCGCGCCGGTTTCGATCTGCGAGATGTCCAGCAGGCCGTCGACCAGGTTGGAGAGGTGCTCGGCGCTGCGGCGGATGGTACGCACGGCGTCCTGGGGTTTCCCAAGGCCTGTTGGGGTGCCGGCGCGTTCCAGGAGTTGGGCGTAGCCGGAGATGGCGTTCAGGGGGGCGCGGATTTCATGGATCACGCCGACGATGTAGCGGCTTTTCGCGGTGTTGGCGGAGTCCGCGGCGGCTTTGGCTTTGACCAGAGCGGCGTCCGTGCGTTCATGCGCGGCGATTTCGTCCATCAGCATGGCGGTCTGGTGGGTGGTTTCGGCTTCGGCGGCGCGGCGGCTGGCTTGGGCGAGCACGAAAAGCCAGGCGGCGATGCAGGAGAGGATGAACAGGAGCAAAAAAACCACCCAGAGGGTGCTGTCCACCGCCGCACGGTCGGCCGGCGCCAGCGCGCCGTATTCGAAGCCGATCACGGTGAGCACGGCGGCGATGGCGAGAGTGAACATGGCAAGCACGGCGAGGAAATGGCCGACGCGGCCGGCGAGCGCGGCGCGGGCCGTTGTTGGCAACAAGGCGCGGGCCTGTGCGGAAAAGCTGGCTTGCGGTTTGCAAAGATCGTGACAGCGGGCGTCCAGCGAGCAGCAGAGCGAGCAGATCGGGCCGCCATAGGCGGGGCAGCCGGCCATGTCCGGACGCTCGAAGGCGCCGTCGCAGACGACACAGGTGATTACGGTGCCGGCTTGCAGGCTTTGCGGGCGGGCGAGGTAGTATTTGCCGCCGGTGGCCCAGGCGATCAGCGGGGCGGCGGCGAAGGCGATGGCCAAGCCGAAGAAGGGTGCGAGCGCCTGCGCCAGCGGGCCGGCATAACCAAAACTCATGGCGGTGGAGATCAGCACGGAAAACGCCATGGCGCCGACGCCGACCGGGTTGATGTCGTACAGATAGGCGCGCTTGAACTCGATGCCCGGCGGCGAAAGGCCGAGCGGTTTGTTGATCACCAGATCGGCGGCGAGCGCGCCCATCCAGCCGGCGGCGAAATTGGCGTACAGGCCGAGGATGCGCTGGATCACGTGGAAGATGCCGATCTCCATCAGCAGCAAAGCGAGCGCCACGTTGAACACCACCCAGACGACGCGGCCGGGATGGCTGTGCGTCAGGCGGGAGAAGAAATTCGACCAAGCGATGGAGCCGGCATAGGCGTTGGTGGTGTTGATCTTGATCTGGCAGGTGACCACGAAGATCAGCATCAGCGCGGAGGCGAGCGCCGGGTTGCGGAACACTTCCAGGAGCACGATGCGGTACATGGTGGCGGGCTGCGCCGCGTCGCTCCAGGCGACGCCGCGTTCGATCGCGAGATAGGTGAGGAAGGAGCCGGCGGCGAGTTTGGCGCAGCCGATGACGACCCAGCCGGGGCCGGCGAACAGCAGCGCGCCCCACCAGGAGGCGGCGGAAGTTTTCGCGCGTTCGGGCAGGAAGCGGAGATAGTCCACCTGCTCGCCGATCTGCGGCAATAACGAGAGCAGAATGGAAGCGGCCATGCCGAAGGGCAACATCGAAAAACCGCTTTGGCCGTTGGCGCCGGAAAATTGCGTCCAGGCGGCGAAGTCCGGCAGTCCGCCAACGGCGAGATAGAGTAACGGGCCGAATTGCAGGATCAGCCAGACCGGCTGCGTGAACATCTGCATGCGGCTGACCACGCGCACGCCGTAAGCGGCGATCGGGATCACCGACACCGCGGCGATGATGTTGGCGAGCCACAGCGGTATTTTCAGCACCATGTGGATCGCGGCCGACATGATGCTGGCCTCGATCGAAAACAGAATGAAGGTGAAGGAGGCGTAGATCAGCGAGGTGACGGTGGAGCCGATATAGCCGAAGCCGGCGCCGCGGGTGAGCAGATCCACATCCACGCCGTGACGCGTGGCGGACAGGCAGATCGGCAGGCCGACGAGGAACATGACCGCGCCGACGGCGGCGATCGCCAGCATCGCGTTGGTGAACCCGAACGCCAGCGTAATGGAGCCGCCGATCGCTTCGCAGGCCAGAAACGACACCGCGCCCAGCGCCGTGTTCCCCACCCGGAACGCCGACCACCGCCGCGCCTGCCCCGCCGTGTAGCGCAGCGCAAAATCCTCCAGCGTCTGGTCGCCCACCCACTGGTTATAGCGGCGGCGCTGATGAATGACGCGCTGTTGGGACATCAAGTAAGAGCCTCCGGCGGCTGGGGCCTAAGGCCCCAGACCCCTATTAGTCTAGGCCAATGGTTTGGGCGCGGAGGGAACTGGATATCAATAGTTTCTTGCTTCGCTAGCGTAATATCCGGCCTTAGAGTGCGAAACCACGAGACCAAACCTGCTCACTTTGCAGACACGGTTCCGCCGATCAATTGGAAGAAGCCGACTGAGTCGAAAACTCTGAGCTAAATTCTTCCAAACGGAACACCCTTTCGTATATCCAGTTCCAATAGTCTTGACGTAATTCACTTACGCCAAGCGGCTCTCCGTGCAGGATGCCCACGTTGTCACGAAACCTGGTCACATACGCATCCCCCAGATGAAGCGATAGGAAACTCTCGGTCGCCTGCGCCCACTTAAGAGACTCATCAGCGGAATAAGTTGGTTGCGTTGGATCAGCAATTTTTGAAAGTAGTTGGTCGCCTTGAGCTATAGAGCCTGCCAAATGATTTATTACGTACTGCGCGTGCGTAGCTTTTTCATTTTGTCTGGCAACAATTTCGTGCTGATTCACTAATGTGGCCGTCACAGCTACAATGCTCAAAACCCCGACGAAGGAAAGCATAACCCACTTAATCCGAACATTGTCCTTAAACACATGACTCACCGAAAGAGCCAAAAAGCCGTTCAAGACCGCGATTACAGTTGGCGCAACGGACAAGTAGCTTGTCAGATCACTCACGGCCGGGGCGCCTTTTTCTTGAAGGAAACATTTGCAGTCGGTTTAACTAGTGTAATCTAGTATCAATAATGGGGGTCCGGGGCCTCAGGCCCCGGCCGCCGGAGGCTCTTGCTTACCCTATCCCACCCGTCAGTTGCAGGCTGATGGCGGCGTAGTGGGCGGAGGCGGCGGCTAGGACGAGGGCATGCCAGATCGGGTTGTTAAATTTCAATTTCGGGAAGGACTGCACCACCGCGCCGATGGTGTAGAGCAGGCCGCCGCCGACGATCAGGGCGAAGATGGCGGCGGGCAGCACGGCGTAGCAGGCGTGGATCAGGATGATCAGCATCCAGCCCATCGCGAGGTAGAGCGCGAAGATGAAGCGCTCGAACCGGCGGGGGAAGCGCAGGGTCAGGTAAATGCCGATGGCGGCCATCGCCCAGAGCAGCGCGCACAGCCAGACGCCGCCGGCGGCGTATAGGATGGTGGCGCTGATCGGCGTGTACGTGCCGGCGATCATCGCGAAGATCATCGAGCGGTCGAGCCGGCGCAGGCGTTCTTTGATGAGGCCGGGATGGGTGAGCTGGTAGGCCGCGGAGGCGCCGAGCATGCCGACCAGGCCGATCACGTAGATGAGCAGCACGACGATGACGAAGTGCGGGCCCTCCAGGATTGCGCGGCGGAGCAGGAGGGCGGCGGCGATCAGGCCGAGCGGCACGCCGATGATGTGGATGACGGCGTCCGCGGCGCGCTCGGCGCGGCTGTAATCCGGGAAGGCGAAAGGCGTGTTCACGCGGAGACGGGGTCGATCGGGCTGGGCGGGGTGCCGCCAGCCTCAATGGCTTCGGCGGCGGCGAGGCAGAGGTCCTCGCGGAAGCGCCGGCTGAGCAGCTGCACGCCGACCGGGGTGCGGCCGACCATGCCGGTGGAGACGACGAGGCTGGGCAGGCCGGTGAAGGCCAAACCTATCATGGTGAACTGCGCGTTCCAGACGCGGACGAAATCGGTGAGGTCGAGATTGTCGGCAAACGGCAGTTCGGCCGAGACCGGCAGGAGCAGGACGGGTGTGTCCTCGAGGAAGAGCTGCCATTGGCGGGTGATGGTGGCGCGGCGGGTCAGCGCGGCGGTGATGTCGGCGGGGCCGAGTTTCTGGGCCGCTTCGCGATGCGCGTCGTACACCGCGCGGGCGCCGGGGTCGCCGTCGCGGGTGGCGGCTGCGTCGTTGGCGGCAAAGCCTTCGGCCAGCCAGAGGGTGGTTTGCAGGGCGGCGGCTTCGGTCAGCGGCGGGGTGTCGCCGATTTCCGTCACCTGCCAGCCGGCGGCGGCAAGGCGGGCGGCTGCGTCACGCAAGGCGGCTTCGACTTCCGGCACGACCGCGAGGCCGCCGGGGCGGATGCAGAGCGCGGCGCGTCTCGGCGCCGGCGGACCTTCCAGCGGTACGGCGGCCGACCAGATGTCGCGCGGGTCGGGCACGGACATGGCGGCGAGGCCGAGGCGGAGGTCTGCGATGGACCGCGCGATGGGTCCGGAGACGGAGGTGAGCTGCGGGCCGATGGCGCGTTCCGGCAGCGTGGCGTTGTATTGCGGGATGCGGCCCAAGGTGGGCCGCAGCCCGTGCACGCCGCAGGCATAGGCCGGGTAGCGGATGGAGCCGGCGATGTCCGTGCCATGCGCGAGATGGCCGATGCCGGCGGTGAGCGCCGCCGCGGCCCCGCCGGAGGAGCCGCCGGGCGTCAGCGCCGGGTGGCGCGGGTTTTTCGTGGCGCCGTGCAGCAGGTTGCTGGTGAACCAGCGCAGCGAAAACGCCGGCGCGTTGGTGCGGCCGAGCAGCACGGCGCCGGCGCGGCGGAGGTTGGCGACCACCGGGTTGTCTGTCTCGGCGATCAGATCGGCTTGCAGCCGCGTGCCGCCGGTGGTGGCATAGCCGGCCTGGTCGACGTTGATTTTGACCGTGACGGGAACGCCGGCGAGGATGCCGGGATCGCCGCCGCGGGCGAAAGTGGCGTCGATGGCATTGGCCTGCGCCAGCACGTCGTCCTCGCGGAAATCCACCACCGCGTTGATCGCCGGGTTGACGTCGTGCAGGCGATCCAATGCGGCTTGCGCGGCGTCGCGGGCGGAGATGTCGCGGGCTCGGATTGCCGCCGCCAGCGCGCTCGCCGTCATTTGCCAAATTTCGCTCAACCGCCGCCTCCGCCGCTCTCCGGCACCCAGTATAGGAGGCGTTTCAGGGCGCGGTCGATGAGCATCCAGAGGGCGACCGCCAGCACCGCCAGGATCAGCAAAGCGGCGAACATCAGGTCGGTCTGGATGCGGGCGTCGGCGTTGATCATCACGAAGCCGAGGCCGGAGGAAGCGCCGACCCATTCGCCGATGATCGCGCCGATCGGGGCGACGGCGGTGGCGACGCGCAGGCCCGACGCGAAGGCTGGCAGCGCGGCGGGGATGCGGATGTGGCGCATGATCCGCCACAGCGACCCGTCCATGCTGCAGGCGAGGTCGAGCCAGCCGGGGTCGGTGCGGCGCAGGCCGTCGGCGAAGGCGGCGGTGACGGGGAAGAAAATGATCAGCACCGCCATCGCGACTTTGGAGGCGATGCCGAAGCCGAGCCAGAGCACCAGCAAGGGCGCCAGCGCGAAGACCGGGATCGCCTGGCTGAGCACCAGGATCGGCATCAGCCAGCGCTCCAGCGGCGGCGCGGCGACGATGGCGAGCGCGGCGGCGGCGCCGAGGAAAGTGCCGATGAGCAGGCCGAGGATGATTTCGGCGAGGGTTGTCAGCGCGTTGAGGAACAGCAGCGTGTGATTGGCCCAGAGGGCGGCGGCGACCGCGCGGGGGCCGGGCAGCATGTAAGGCGGGGGGCTGAGCAGCTGGATCGCCAGCCACCAGAGGGCGAGGAAGACCGCGACGGTGATCAGCGGGCGGAGCGCGTTCATGCGCTGAGCTGCCGGAGCAGATGCGCCTGGGTCTGCAGCACGGCGAGGTTTTCCAGGTCCCGGGGCGGCGCGCCGGGGACGGTGATCGGGGCGCCGAGCCGGGCCGGTTGGCCGGAGAGCACGAACAGATGGTGGCTGAGCCGGCAGGCTTCCGCCGGGTCGTGGGTGATGAACAGAGCGGTGCGGCCGGCGAGGAGTTCCGTCGCCAGGTCCTGGACTTTGGCGCGGGTGATGGCGTCCAGCGCGGAGAACGGCTCGTCCAGCAGGACGATGGGGCGGTTTTCGTACAGCGTGCGGGCGAGAGCGACGCGCTGGCGCATGCCGCCGGAGAGCGCCGCCGGCAAGGCGGCGGCGCGGCCGGCGAGGCCCACGCGGTCCAGCAACGCCGCCGCGCGGGCCGGGTCCGGCGCCTCGCCGCGCAGGCGGGCGCCCAGCATGACGTTGGAAAGCGCGCTGGCCCAGGGGAGCAGAAAATCGCTCTGGCCCATATAGGCGACGCGGGCTTTCAGGGGCGCGCCGTCGGTGGCGGCGACGCTGCCGGCGTCGGCGGGGAGCAGCCCGGCAATGATTTTCAGCAGGCTGGTTTTGCCGACGCCGCTGGGGCCGAGCAGCGCCACCAGGCGGCCGGGTTCGATGTCGAAGGAGAGGTTTTCAAAAACGGTTTCGTGGCGGTAACGCAGAGTGAGGCCGCGGATGGCAAGGCCGGGCGGCGCCCTCACGCGGGTGCTTTGATTTCCACGGCGTAGTCGCTGAGTGGCCCGGCGTGTTTGATCAGGCGGTTTTTCAGCATGAAGTTGCGGTAGGTGGTGTAGCGGGCGGCGTCCAGGGTGAAGGGATTTTGTGCGAAATAGGGTAGCAGCGCGAACCAGGAGGTTTTGTCCAGCTTGTCGTTCAGGCTGGTCTGGTCGGCGGCGAATTTCGCCCACATCGCGTCCGGGTTTTTCTTCAGGTAAGCCGCGCCCTTTTGCAGGGCCGCGAGAAATTGCGGCAGGCGCGGATCGTCGAGTTTAGCGGCGTTGGACAGCAGGATCAGCTCCTCCGAAGGCGGCACGCCGTAATCCTCGGGTGCGAAGATCAGCGGCTCGTGGCCGCTTTGCGCGAGCTGGATGTCCTCATAGGTGCGGTAGGTGCCGATCACGCCGTCCACCTCGCGTGAGACCAGGGCGGTGACCAGGTTGAAGTTGACGTTGACGAGCGTGACGTCGGCGAGGGTGAGACCAGCGGATTTCAGCATGGTGCCGATCAGCACATCCTCAAAGCCGGCAACCGAGTAGCCGATTTTCTTGCCCTTGAAGTCGGCGAGGGTGGCGATGCCGTGGCCTTTCAGGGCGGTCAGCGTGTCCAGCGGCTTGCCGATCAACGTGCCGGTGCGGCGGACGGGCAGGCCCTGGTCCACGAGCAAATAGAGCTGGCTCTGGTAGCTGAGCGCCGCGTCGGCCTTGCCGGCGGCGAGAAGACGGGGGGGCAGGTCGGGGTCGGTGGGGGGGATCAAGTCGACATCGAGGCCGGCCTGCGCGAAGGCGCCGATGGTGCGGGCGGTGAACAGCGGCGCGTGGTCCGGGTTGACGAACCAGTCCAGCAGAACGGTAAATTTTTCCGGAGCGGCGGCCGCGGGGGCGAGCGGCAGCAAGCCGCCGGCGGCGGCGGCGGCGAGCAGGGAACGGCGGCGCAGGGGCATGGCGGTCTCCGGGTTGATGGCCGCGAGGCTTATGCCGAAACGGCAACGGCTCCAAGCCGCGCCTCGCGGCCGTCACGCATGGACTCCATGGCGCGTTCGGGTATCGGTAAAGCAGGCGGGAGATGCGATGCGCGACGCGGCGGGAGAGACGGTGGAGGCGGCAACGTCCGAGACTCAGGCGGCCGGCGCCCCGGCGGCTGGCGTCCCGGCGGAGGAGAAGCGGCCTTATCCGCCGCCGGCGGCGCTGCCGACGCAAGCGGGGCCGCTGGGGCTGCGGTTCGACTTCAATCTCGGCGCCCGCGTGACGGTGCCGGAAGGCAAGGCCTGGCGGGTGCGGCTGTGGGACCGGCACACCGGGAATATTCTGTTCGAGAGCAGCCCCGGGGCGGCGTTCATCAACAGCACGAAGCGGTATTATCTGCGTTTTGGAATCGAGATTTTTGCCGGCGACGACTGCATCTTCCGGCATGATTATGACGCCGCCGGGCAAGAGGTGCTGGTGCAGTTTCCGGTCGGCACGCTGGGCGATATTCTGGGCTGGTTTCCCTATGCGGTGAAGTTCCAGGAGAAACACGGCTGCCGGCTGACCTGCGCGATGTCGGCATTGCTGATCCCGCTGTTCCGCGACGCTTATCCGGAGATTGCGTTCATCACGCATGAGGAGGTGAAGCCGGAGTTGTTCTACGCGAGCTATTGCATCGGCTTGTTTTTCGATGACGAGGAGCGGGTGTGGCAGCCCTGCGACTTCCGGCTGGTCGGGCTGCACCGCACCGCCGGTTATATTCTGGGAGTCGATCCGACGGAGACGCCGCCGCTGCTGGGACTGGCGGATGAGGGGCCGCCAATCGCCGAACCTTATGTGTGCATCGCGGTGCAGAGCACGACGCAGTCCAAATACTGGAACAACCCGCTTGGTTGGGCGGAGGTGGTGGCGTTTTGCAAGGCGCGCGGGCTGCGGGTGATCTGCATCGACCGACAAGCCACGCACGGCTTTGGGATTGTGTGGAACCATATTCCGCATGGCGCGGAGGATTTCACCGGCGACCGGCCTCTGGCGGAGCGGGTGCGGTGGCTGCGGCACGCGCGGGCGTTCATCGGCCTGTCCAGCGGCTTGTCCTGGCTGGCCTGGGCGGCGGGCACGCCGGTGGTGATGATCTCCGGCTTCACCCATCCGGTCAATGAATTCACCACGCCGTACCGGGTGATCAACTACCATGCGTGCAATTCCTGCTGGAACGACGTGCGGCATCGCTTTGACCATAAAAATTTTTTATGGTGCCCGCGCAACGCCGATACGGCCCGGCAGTTCGAGTGCACGCGGTTGATCACGGCGGCTCAGGTGATCTCGACGCTGGGGCAGGTGCCGGGACTGGTTGGGACAGTACCTTCGCCGGCATGATGTAGGGTTGTTAAAGACTGTTTCAGAAGTCGCTCTGGTGAGTCGTGTAGGGCTGATTTATGAGCACCGAAGCGGAGCGTATTCCAGTACGCGAGCATCGGAGCAGGTAATAACGCCTAGACGGCCGCCAGAGCGGCTTCTGGCATAGTCTTTAGCTGTCGGCGCGGGGGAGCCAGGGGATGCGGGCGACGTCGATGCCGTCATCGGCTAGGGCTTCGGCCTGGGCTTCGGTGCTTTCGCCGTAGATGCCGCGCGGTTTGGCTTCGCCGTTATGGATGCGGCGGGCCTCGGTGGCGAAATTCGGGCCGACATAGTCGCAATGGGTTTCCACCTCGGCGCGGAGCTTGTGCAGAGCGGCGCGGACCGCGTCCGGCATCGGGCCGCCGGCGATCGGCAGCTTGGCGTCGGGCAAAGGGGCGGCGCTGGGTGTGGCGTCGGGCGAAGCGGCGTGCGGCGCTGCGGATCTGGCGCGGCGGGATTTGGCCGGGATGCCGGGCGACATCAGCGCGCGGCCGACTTTCGCGCTGCCGCAGGACGGGCAGGACAGCATGCCGCGCGTGGACTGCGCCTCGAAGCCGGCGCTGTCGTTGAACCAGCCATCGAACTCGTGGCCGGCGGCGCAGCGGAGCTGGTAGTGGATCATGCCGCCAGCAGCGCGTCCAGCTTGCCGGCGCGTTCCAGCGCCATCAACTCGTCGGCACCGCCGATGCTGTTGCCGTCGATGAAAATCTGCGGCGCGGAGGTTTTGCCGCCGGAGCGGGTGCGCGCTTCCTCGCGGGCAGCGGAGCCGCCGGGGGCGTCGATCTCGGTGAACTCCACGCCCTTCTTTTTCAGCAGAGCGAGGGCGCGGGCGCAGTACGGGCAAAAAACCTGGGTGTAGATCTCAACTTTGGGCATCTTAAAGTCTCCAGCGCGTGACATACGCGACGGCGCGGCGGATGCAAGAGCAGGTTACTCAAAGCGCGGGTCTGCGACGCGGGTGGCAGTGAGCACATTCACCTGCGCCGCGCCGGCGGCCAGCAACGCGGCGGCACAGGCATTGGCGGTGGCGCCGGAGGTCATCACGTCGTCGATCAGCAGGATGGCTTGCTTGGCGAGGCGAGGGATAGCGGCGGGGCGGACGGTGATGGCGCCGTCCAGTTCGGCGGCGCGGGCGGCGCGGTCCATGCCGCCGAGCGCGGCGGTAGGGCGGATACGGCGCAGCGCGTCCCGCGCGACCCGGCGGGAGGTGCCGCGGCCGAGTTCAACCGCCAGCAGGACAGATTGATTGTAGCGGCGGCGGCGCAAGCGCGCGGCGTGCAGCGGCACGGGGACCAGCAGGTCGGAAGCCGCCAGCAGCTCCGCGCCGGCGCGCGCCATCAGCACGGCCAGGCCACGCGCGGCCTCGGTACGGTCGGCGTATTTGAACGGCAGGATCAGGCGCTTGCTGAGATCGTCATAGCGTAGCGGCGCGCGAGCGCGGGCGAACAGCGGCGGCGAGCCGGCGCAATGGGTGCAGAGCGCGCCAGGCTCGCCGAACGGCAGCGGCACGCCGCAATGGGCGCAAAAGGGGGCGGAGATGAAATTGGCCTGGCGGAAGCAGGGCAGGCAGAATTGCCCGTCCGCCGGCACGGGGGCGTCGCAGGCGAGACAGCTGGGCGGCAGCAGCGTATCCAGCACGGCCAGGCTCCAATGTTTTAGGGTGGGGCCGATGAGGGTCATGCGGTGACGGAGTTGGAGATTTTCGACGGCCGGGCGGTGCGGCTGCACCGGCGGCGGGCGGCGGCGGATGTGGGGCGGGTAGCGCCGGTGCTGGACGAGCTGGCAGGGCGGCTGCTGGACCGGCTGGACGACACCACGCGGCGGTTCGGCGACGCGCTGGACCTGGGCGGGCGCGGCGCGGTGGCGCCTCGGCTGTCCGAACGCGGGATGCGGGTGGTGCGCGCGGATTTGTCGGAGGCGATGCTGGGCGCGGGGGGCGTGGCGCTGGATGCGGAGGCGCTGCCTTTCGCGCCCGCGAGTTTCGATTTGATCGTTGCCAGCATGAGTCTGCACTGGATCAACGATCTGCCGGGCGCTCTGATCCAGCTGCGGCGGGCGCTGCGGCCGGATGGGCTGTTGCTGGTATCCATGCCGGTGCTGGGCACGCTGGCGGCGCTGCGTGGGGCGCTGCTGGAAGCCGAGGAGGCGCTGACCGGCCGCGTCAGCCCCAGGGTGTCGCCCTTCCCGGAACTGCGCGATTGCGCCGGCCTGCTGCAGCGGGCGGGTTTCGTGCTGCCGGTGGCGGACATCGACCACATTGAGTTCAAATACGCCAATCCGCTCGACCTGCTGCACGACCTCCGCGCCGCCGGCGAAACCAACGCCGTCATGGTCCGCAGCCGCACGATTCCGTCCCGCGAGTTGTTCGCCGCCGCGCTAAGCCGGATGCCGGTTGAAGATGGTCGGATGACGGTGGTGTTGAAGATGGCCATTATGACTGGGTGGGCGCCGCCCCCTGGTTGAAGTTTCGGGTGTGTCACGGCTGGATGGCTTCGCTGCGCTCCCAATGACAAATTTTCACAAAAGGCCGGTTTTGCGGAAGCTGAGCCACTGGCCGTTGCCGATGACGATGTGGTCGTGCAGCACGATGGAGAGGGTGGAGGCGGCTTTTTTGATCTCTTTTGTCATGTCGATGTCCGCCTGGCTGGGGCTGGGGTCGCCGCTCGGGTGGTTGTGCACCAGGATGATCGCGGTGGCGTGCAGTTCGAGTGCCCGTTTCACCACTTCGCGCGGATAGACCGGCGTGTGGTTGACCGTGCCTTTGGCCTGCGCTTCGTCCGCCAGCAGGCGGTTGCGGTTGTCCAGGAACAGGATGCGGAACTGCTCGACCTTTTCGCGCGCCAGCACCGCCTGCAGGTATTCCATCAGCCGGTCCCAGTTGCTGAGGATCGGGCGGTACAGCACCTCGGCTTTCGCCAGGCGCTGCGCCGCGGCCTGCACGACTTTGAGCGCCGTGGCGCCGGCTTCGCCGAGGCCCTCGACGCCGAGCAGTTCGGGAACGGTGGCGGAGATGGCGGCGGCGTAGCTGCCGAAGCGGGCGATCAGCGCGCGCGCGATCGGTTTCGTGTCGCGGCGGGGCAGAGCCAGGAACAGCACCATCTCGATCAGCTCATGATCCGCCACCGCATCGCCGCCGGCGGAGAGGAAGCGGCTGCGCAGCCGGGCGCGGTGGCCGGCCAGGCTGATCGCGGGTTCGGTGGGGCGGATGTCGGGCGCCAGCGTGTCCAGCAGCGAGACATCGGCGAAACCGGCCGTTGTGGGCTTCTTGCTCATCACAAGCTGAGGGTGCCACGGCGAAATGCGTTAGAAAAGTTAAATTAACGCTGTGTTTGTCAACTTTGCGAAACTGTTACCCGCCGGTCACGCTCATATGCCGCGGCACCGCCGGGCGGGTTGCGCGGCGGTCGATGATGAAGTCGTGGCCTTTCGGCTTGCGGGCGATCGCTTCGGCGATGGCGGCGTCCAACGCGGCGCCGTCGTTCGCGCGCAGGGGCGCGCGCAGGTCGGCGGCGTCGTCCTGGCCCAGGCACATGAACAGCGTGCCGGTGCAGGTGAGGCGCACGCGGTTGCAGCTTTCGCAGAAATTATGCGTCATCGGCGTGATGAAGCCGATGCGCCGGCCGGTTTCCGCGACGTTCATGTAACGGGCGGGTCCGCCGGTGTGGTAGCCGGTTTCGGTCAGGGTCCAGCGCCGGTTTAACCGCGTGCGGACCAGAGAGAGCGGCAGGTATTGCGCGGTGCGGTCGGCGACCTCGCCCATCGGCATGGTTTCGATCAGGCAAAGGTCGAAGCCGTGGATGCCGCACCATTCCAGCATGGCGTCGTACTCGTCGTCGTTGATGTCTCGGAGCGCGACGGTGTTGATCTTGATGGCGAGGCCGGCGGCTTTCGCGGCGAACACGCCGTCCAGCACCTGGCCCAGCCGGCCGCCGCGGGTGATCGCGGAGAAGCGCGTGGGATCCAGCGAGTCGATGCTGACATTGACGCGTTTAACGCCGGCGCGGGCCAGGCCTTCGGCGTGTTTCGTCAGCTGGCTGCCGTTGGTGGTCAGCGTCAGTTCTTCCAGGCCGTCGCCCAGGCGCGCGCCGAGGCTTTCGACCAATTTCATGATGCCGCGGCGGACCAGCGGCTCGCCGCCGGTGAGGCGGAGCTTGCGCACGCCGCGGCGGATGAAGGCGGCGCAGAGGCGGTCCAGCTCTTCCAGCGTCAGCACGTCCTGTTTGGGCAGGAAGGTCATGTCCTCGGCCATGCAATAGACGCAGCGGAAGTCGCAGCGATCGGTGACCGAGACGCGGAGGTAGGTGATGGCGCGGCCGAACGGATCAATCATATCGCTCATTTGGCGCGCGGACGGCGCGGTGCCAAGCTGCGAGGCTGGGCAAGAATTCGCTGCGCCGAGTCGGATGACCGGCGCGGTAGAATTGTTGCCCAGCCTCGGCGTCATTGCGGATCAACTCTGTCCAGCACGACTTGCTGCGTGTTGATCACGACTTTGCCGGCATGTTCGAACATCACGGTGACTTTGGGACCGAGCGCGGTCTGCACCTGGCCTTGTCCCCAGCCGGGCTGGCGGGGATGGCGGACCCAGTCGCCGGGGGCGAATTCAGCGCGCGACAAGGCCGCAGTCTTTCAGCCGTTGCAGCATGTGCGGCGGCGGCGGAGCCGTGGCGGTGAGTGGCGGCGTTAGCGGCAATGCAATGGCGTGGGCGAGCAGGCAGAGCGGGGTTTCGTCGCCGCTGCCGTAAATCGCGTCGCCGAGAATGGGATGGCCGAGATGCGCGCAATGGGCACGGAGCTGGTGCGTGCGGCCGGTGCGCGGGCGGAGCTCCAGCCAGGTGAAACCGGGTCCGGCGCCGCGGACGCGCCATTCGGTGCGGGCGGGGGGTGCGTCCGGGGCCGGGGCCATTTTCCAGTTGCGGCCGGCGGTTTGTTTTGCAAGCGGCTGGTCGATGATGCCGGATGCGGCGACGGGCGTGCCGTGGACCAGCGCCCAGTAGGTTTTCTCCACCGCGCCGTTCGTGAACAGCGCTTGCGCCGCCAGTAGCGCGGACTTCTTAAGGGCGATCAGCAGGCAGCCGGCGGTGTCCTGGTCCAGGCGGTGGGCGAGCCAGGGACCGGTTTTGCCGGTGCGCCAGAGGGGGAAGAAGTCCTCGACGCTGGGGCCCCCGGTACCGCCGGCGCGGCCGGGATGCACGGGCAGGCCGGCGGGTTTGTCGATGATGAGGTAGCGGTTGTCCTCGAACAGGATGGTCGGCGCTCCGCACGCAAGTCGTGGATGCCGGCCTTCGCCGGCATGACGAAGGGGGCCGGGATGACGGTTCAGGGCCGGGGTCACTTGCGGAGATGGTCGGGGATGGCGAGGCCGAGGCGGCGGGGGATGTCCCACACTTCGCGCACGCGGCGGGTCTCCACGAAGCCGGCGGCAAGGTAGTTCGGCAGCGCGCGGGCGTGGTCGGCCGTGCAAGTGTTCACCGTCATGCCCCGCAGGCCCGCAAGGCCCGCGGGGCCGGCGAATACCTCGTCGACCGCCGCGGCCAGCATGTAGCGGCCGAGGCCGCGGCCCATCGCCTCCGGCAGCAGGCCGAAATAATTCAGGTTCACGTCCGGCCAGGCGCAGGCGTCGGTTTCATAAAATCCGGCGACCTTGCCTTCCACGCGGAGCAAGGAAATCGCCACCATCGGACTGGCCAGATGCCGGGCCAGCAGCTCATCGGGCATCACCCGGCGCAGCCACCACAGCCAGCGGCCGCCGACCGCATCGTACAGCGCCCGGTACCCCGCCACATCCAGCCGCGCCGGCGCCAGCTCCACCCCCGGCGGCGGCGCCGCGCGCGGGCGCTTCGGGCGGTTGTTCATGCGCATGAAGGTGACGGTGACGAGCACACGGTCGAAAGTCTCCCCGGCGCGGGGGCGGGTGTAGTCAAGCATGTTCGCATCCGTCATTGCGGGCCGGCGAAGCCGGCGTGGCAATCCATCTTTTCTTGTCGCGGGTGGAAAGATGGATTGCTTCGCTGCGCTCGCAATGACGAGGTGGGTCAGTCATCCAGAAAACTGCGAAGCTTTCGGCTGCGGGAGGGGTGTTTCAGTTTGCGCAGGGCTTTGGCTTCGATCTGGCGGATGCGTTCGCGGGTGACGTTGAACTGCTGGCCGACTTCTTCCAGCGTGTGGTCGGTGTTCATGCCGATGCCGAAGCGCATGCGCAGCACGCGCTCCTCGCGCGGGGTGAGCGAGGAGAGCACGCGCGTGGCGGCTTCGCGCAGATTGGCCTGCACGGCGGCGTCGAGCGGGATGATCGCGCCCTTGTCCTCGATGAAGTCGCCGAGATGGCTGTCTTCCTCGTCGCCGATCGGGGTTTCCAGGCTGATCGGCTCCTTCGCGATTTTCAGCACCTTGCGGACTTTCTCGAGCGGCATGCCGAGCTTGTCGGCAAGCTCTTCGGGCGTCGGTTCACGGCCGATTTCGTGCAGCATCTGGCGGCTGGTGCGGACCAGCTTGTTGATGGTCTCGATCATGTGCACGGGGATGCGGATGGTGCGGGCCTGGTCGGCGATCGAGCGGGTTATCGCCTGGCGGATCCACCAGGTGGCGTAGGTGCTGAATTTGTAGCCGCGGCGGTATTCGAATTTATCCACCGCTTTCATCAGGCCGATATTGCCCTCCTGGATCAGGTCGAGGAATTGCAGGCCGCGATTGGTGTATTTTTTCGCGATCGAGATCACCAGGCGCAGATTGGCCTCGATCATTTCTTTCTTGGCGCGCGTGGAGTCGCGTTCGCCGCGGGAGACGGTGGTGTAGACGCGGCGGAATTCCTCGATCGGCAGGCCGCCTTCGCTCGCGACCTTGCCGATCTGCGCGCGCAGTTCGGTGACCTGGCCCAAATATTTCTGGCCGAAGGTTCTCCAGCCTTTGCCGGGCAGCGCCGCGACGTCCGCCATCCAGTTGGGGTCCATCTCCCGGCCGCGATACGCTTGCAGGAACTCCTCGCGGGTAACTTTCGCGCCCTCGGCGAGGCGCATGATCTGGCCTTCCAGGCCGTTCAGGCGCTGGTTCAGCACTTTCAACTGCGCGACCAGCTCGTCGATGCGGTTGTTGTGCAGGCGCACCTGCTCGACCTTCGCGACCAGCTCATCGCGCAACTTCTCGTAAGATTTTTCCGAGCGGGTGTTGACGTCGCCGCCGGAGGTGAGGTTGTCCAGCCGTTTCGTCTGCATTTTGGCGAGCTTGTCGTAGAGTTTCTCGATCTCCTCGAAGGAGGTGAAAATCTCCGGCTTGAGCTTTTCTTCCAGAGCGGAGAGCGACATGCCCGCGCCCTCGCCTTCCTCGTCGTCGTCGACCTCTTCCGGCGCGGTAAAGCCTTCGGCCGGCACCGGTTCGTTGCCGGCCTGCATGGCTTCGAGGTCGATGACGTCGCGCAGCAGCACGCGGCCGTTGTTCAACGCGTCATGCCAGGCGATGATGGCGCGGAAGGTGAGCGGGCTTTCGCACAGGCCGCGGATCATCATATCGCGGCCGGCTTCGATGCGTTTGGCGATGGCGATCTCGCCCTCGCGGGACAACAGCTCGACCGTGCCCATTTCGCGAAGGTACATGCGCACCGGATCGTCGGTGCGGCTGACGGAGTTTTCGCTGATGTTGCCGGCGGGCGCTTCCTCGTCCTCCGCCACCTCTTCCTTGACGACGGGTGCTGCTTCGGTGTCCTCGGACTCCTCGGACTCAACGACCTGGATGCCCATTTCGGAGAGCATCGCCATGATGTCCTCGATCTGCTCGGAGCTGTTCTGCTCGGCCGGCAGCACGGCGTTCAGCTCGTCGAAGGTAATGTAGCCGCGCTCCTTGCCCTTCGCGATCAGGCGCTTGACGGCGGCGGACTGGGTGTCGAGGACGTCGGTTTCGGCTTCGGGGGCGGGCTGTTCGGCGGCGGCGGTGGCGGGCTTGGTGGCCATGATGGGGCGAAACTCCGGGATTTGGCGGATTACGAATTATATATAGTGTGTGGCGGCGCGGCTAGTTGTTGCGGGCCAAGAAGAGAGTGAAACGCTTACGTTTCGGCGCCATATTCCCCGGCCTGGGCCTGGCGCAATAAGTCGTTATACTTAACCAAGCGCGCCCAGGCGGCTTCGTCGTCCTGATGGGCGGACCAGAATTGCTGCTGTTCGTCACGCTGTTGGCGCAGCGTATCGATGCTGAAATCCATCAAGATGTACCAACTCCACCAGGTTTTCGCGGCGTCCGCGGGGCTGAGGTCCGGCTCCGCGCGGTAATCTCCGGCAGTGGCCGCCGCCAGTGCTTGCGCCTCCTGGCCCAGACCAAGCTCGCGCAGATGGGTAAGGAGGGTGGCGCTGTCAAGGGTCGCGGCTTGCGCGGCGTAAGCGTGCAGCGCGTCGCGCAGACGGGCGCAGGCGGGAGGCAGCGGCAGATGGGCGAAAGCTTCCTCGACATCGGGGAAGATCTCCGGGTGGTCGAGCAGGAAGCTGGTCATGATCCGGCAGCGGCGCAGGCTGGCGGCGTCATGGTCGAGCGGCGCCGCGGTGTCGCGGGTATAGGGTCTGGCGGCTTTGGCGCCTGGTTTGCGCGGCGTGCTCCGGCGTTCGTCGAAGAAGCGGGAGAGCAGCATGGCGCGGTATTCGCCGGCGAGCGATTTGTCGGGAATGCGGTTTGCCACCTCCACCAGCCGGTTGCGGAAGCTGGCGCGGCCTTCCGGCGTGGCGCGGGCAGCGCTTTCCGCCAGCATATCGTACAGGGTGGCGGAGAGCGGCTGCGCGGCGGCGAGGCGGGCGGCGAAGGCGGCGGGGCCTTCGCGGCGGATCAGGCTGTCGGGGTCGTCTTTCTCGGGCAGGCGGAGGAATTTGAGGCCGCGATCGGGCGCCAGGGCGGCCAGCGCCAGATCAACGGCTTTGAGCGCGGCGCGGCGGCCGGCGGCATCGGCGTCGAAGCAGATGATCGGTTCGGGCGTGAGGCGCCAGATTTCCGCGAGTTGCTCCTCGGTCAGCGCGGTGCCGAGGGGGGCGACGGCGCCGGGGAAGCCGGCTTGCGATAGCGCGATCACGTCCATCTGGCCTTCGACCAGGATCAGCGGCGCGCCTTTGCGCACCGGGTCGCGGGCGAAGCTGAGGCCGAAGAGCGAGCGGCGTTTGGAGAAGACGGCGGTTTCGGGACCGTTGACGTACTTTGGTTGGCCGTCGCCCAGAATGCGGCCGGAGAAGCTGATTTTCGTGCCGCGGCGGTCGGTGATGGGGAACATGACGCGGGAGAAGAACATGTCGACGGGGCCGGAATCGCCCTGTTTCATCAGGCCGGCCTCGATCAGCTGGTCGGGCCTGATGTCCTGCCCGCGCAAGGCGCCGGCAAGCGCACCCCTGCCCTCGCCCGACCAGCCGAGGCTGAACTTGCGGATGGTGTCGTCCGAGAGGCCGCGGTTGCGCAGATAGTCCAGCGCCGTGCGGCCCTGTTCGGCGAACAGCCAGCGCTGGTAGACGGCGGCGGCGGCTTCCAGGGTTTCGGCGACGCCGGCGCGTTTCTGTTCGGCTTCGGCGGCTTGCGGGCTGGGTTTGGGGATGTCCAGGCCGGCTTCGCGGGACAACGACTCGACGGCTTCCATGAAACCGGCGCCCTGAGATTTCATCACCCAGGTGATGACGTCGCCATGCTCGCCGCAGCCGAAGCAGTGGTAGTGGTCGTCATAGACGTAAAAGGACGGGGTTTTTTCGCCGTGGAAGGGGCAGCAGCCTTTTTGTTCGCGGCCGGAACGGGTGAGGCGGACGGTGCGGCCGATCAACGGCTGGATCGGCGTGCGGGCACGCAGCTCGTCCAGGAAGTTGGGCGGCAGTGCGGGCATTAGGTAAGCGCCGCTTTGACCGCCGGGCTGACGGCGGCCATGTCGAGCGCGCCGCCGTGGGTGGCTTTTAGTGCGCCGATGACTTTGCCCATGTCTTTCGGGCCGGCGGCGGCGGTTGCGGTGATGGCGTTAGCGATTGCGGCGTCCAGCGCTGGGCCGGTGAGCGTTTGGGGAAGAAATTCTTCAATAACAGTGATTTCGGCTTCTTCCTTGGCGGCCAACTCAGGCCGTTTGCCCTGGATGTAGAGAGCGGCGGCGTCGCGGCGGGATTTGATCATCGAGCGCAGCATGGCGATGATCTCAGCGTCCGGGATAGGGTCAAGGCCTTTAGGGCGGGCGGCGATGTCGGCGTCTTTCAGTTTCGCCTGGATCATGCGCAGCGCCGAGGTGCGGTCCGCATCGCGCGCCAGCATGGAGGATTTGACGGCGGCGGTCAGGTCTTCACGTAGGCTCACTTTAGTCTCCTAAGGAAAAGGTTTCCGGGCGGCTGAAAGTTTGTTGAAGCCGGAGAAAAATTCCAATACACCATCTGCATGACGATTTCCATGTTCGCGCTGATCGACCGGCTGGGTGGGGCCGAAGCCGCTGCCAGTCTAACAGGGGTAAGCACCGAAGCGATACGGAAATGGCGCGGCACGGGGGCGATCCCGGCGCGGCACTGGCAGGCGGTGATGGCGGCGACGGGGTTGATGATGGATGAGCTGCCGGGGGCGGCGGCGCAGAGCGAGACGCCGGCGGGCGCAACGGCGGCGCTGGTGTTGGCGGATGGCACGGTGTTCTGGGGCCGGGGGTTCGGCGCGCCGGGGGTGAGCCAGCCGGCGGAAGTTTGTTTCAACACGGGCATGACGGGGTATCAGGAGACGCTGACTGACCCGTCTTATGCCGGGCAGATCATTACCTTCACCTTCCCGCATATCGGCAACACCGGCGTGAACGCGGAGGATGTGGAGGCGGTGAACGTGGCCGCGCGCGGGCTGGTGGTGAAGGAGGATGTGGGAGCGCCGTCTAATTATCGAGCAACCGGCGGGCTGGATGCCTGGCTGCGGCGGCTGGGCGTGCCGGGGATCGCGGGGGTGGATACGCGGGCGCTGACGCTGCGGATACGGGATGCGGGGGCGCCGAACGCGGTGCTGGCGTATCCCGCGGATGGGCGGTTCGATCTGGCGGCGCTGGCGGCCCAGGCGGCGGCGTGGGGCGGGCTGGATGGGCTGGATCTGGCGGCGGAGGTGTCCTGCACCCAGGCTTATGAGTGGGATGAAAGCGTGTGGGCCTGGGGCGCTGGCTATGGCCGGCAAACGGCGCCGCGGCGGACGGTGGTGGCGGTGGATTACGGCGCCAAGCGCAACATCCTGCGGAACCTGGCGGTTGCGGGGTGCCGGGTGGTGGTGGTGCCGGCGACGGCCGACGCCGAGGCGATTTTACGGTATGAGCCGGATGGGGTGTTTCTGTCCAACGGACCAGGCGATCCGGCGGCGACGGCTGCCTATGCGGTGCCGGCGATACAAGGCGTGATGGCGGCGGGGGTGCCGATTTTCGGCATCTGCCTGGGCCATCAGCTGCTGGCGCATGCGCTGGGGGCGCGGACGTACAAGCTGGCGCGCGGGCATCGGGGCGCGAACCAGCCGGTGCAAGAGCTGGCGACCGGGCAGGTGGAGATCACCTCGCAGAACCATGGCTTTGCGGTGGATGAGGCGACGCTGCCGGAGGGGGTGGCGGTGACGCATGTGAGTTTGTTCGATGGCTCGAATGAGGGGATCGCGTGCCGGAGCAAAAAAGCGTTTTCGGTGCAGTATCATCCGGAGGCGAGTCCGGGGCCGAGTGATGCGGGGCATTTGTTTGGGCGGTTTGTGGGGATGATGGGTTAGAAGCGGATGAGTGAGAATTCCTTATTCAACGCACTAGGATTATACGAAAAAAGGATTATTTTCGAATACGTCAAACATACTGCAGCTAATGAACGCGCTAGTCTTTCTGAGACTGAAATGTACGCGATAGCTAAAACCGCTGGCGTTCCAGTTGCTCTTACTAAAGTAGCGTTGAATCGGATTTGTGCGAACAATCTTTTAGATTGTACTTTCGATGATTACTCAGACGAGTATTGGTATGTAATTCATAAAGATTTTTATGATGAAGCAACTGCACTATACAGTGTTGAAGAGCTTGAAGCCTTACAGAGACGAAAAAGCATTCCTGCATCAGACCGGTTTGTCGCTCTAGATCATAATCTTCCTGCGCTAGTAGAAGCAAAGCAAGCTGTTGAATCTCTTTCCAAAGCAATCTCTTCCTCTAATAGCTTGTTTGCAAATGCAGAAGAGCGGATACAGGTTTCGGAAGAGTTGAATTTTCTTGGCCTTGGTTTCGAACGGGGCCTACTTACGGAAAGCTGGGATGTTTGGATAAAATCCGCGACGCCCGCAATATTACAAGTCACGGTTATGACGAAGCCAAAGCCAAGAAAGTTGCCGCAATTCTTGTCGATTTTGCCTCTGAGGCACGCGGGCTTTTCAACGCGCTGGCGTCGCGGCCGGCCGAATGACTGGGAAACTCGACGTTCGCGCGGATCATCTGCGTATCGTGCAGGAAATTCTGGCGAGCTTCGCCCCGCGAGATGCGTCGGTCTGGGCCTTTGGCTCGCGCGCGCGGGGGCAAGCGAGACGAGCGTCGGACCTGGACCTCGCCATCGACGCAGGCCGGCCGCTTACCTTGTCGGAAACATCGTTGCTCGCCGAAGCTTTTGACGAAGCGCCCCTGCCCTACCGCGTCGATATCGTCGATGTGCGCAGTATTACGAGTGAATTTAAAGCTCTTATCGAACGCGACATGACGCTCCTCCCGGAAACGTAGAATGCCCAAGGTGTGACATCGAAACTATCCATCTCATCGGCGCTGGCCGAGGATGTGCACGTGAATGGTGGGTTAGCGCCAAGGGGCGCTAACCCACCCTACGTTTCTTTTACTGGAACATAAATGCCCAAACGTGCTGACATCCACACCATCCTGATCATCGGCGCGGGGCCGATTGTTATTGGGCAGGCTTGTGAGTTTGATTATTCGGGAGCGCAGGCGTGCAAGGCGTTGCGGGAGGAAGGGTATCGGGTGGTGCTGGTGAATTCCAATCCGGCGACCATCATGACCGATCCTTCGTTGGCGGATGCAACCTATATCGAGCCGATTACGCCGGAGATGGTGGAGAAGATTATTATCCGTGAGAAGCCGGACGCGTTGTTGCCGACGATGGGCGGGCAGACCGCGCTGAACACCGCGATGGCGCTGGCGAAGTCGGGCGCTTTGGCGCGGCACGGGGTGGAGCTGATCGGCGCGAAAGCGGAGGTGATCGACCGGGCGGAAGACCGGCTGAAGTTCCGGGACGCGATGGCCGAGATTGGCATCATGGGACCTAAGAGTGCGATCGCGCATGACCTGGCGGAGGCGCGGGAGGCGTTGGAGCTGGTGGGGCTGCCGGCGGTGATCCGGCCGTCGTTTACGCTGGGGGGCACCGGCGGCGGCATCGCGTATAACCGCGCGGAGTTTTTTGAGATCGTGGCGAGCGGGATCGATGCGTCGCCGACCGACGAGGTGCTGATCGAGGAAAGCGTGCTGGGGTGGAAAGAATACGAGATGGAGGTGGTGCGGGATTCCGCGGATAACTGCATCATCGTTTGCTCGATCGAGAATATCGATCCGATGGGGGTGCATACAGGGGATTCCGTGACGGTGGCGCCGGCGCTGACGCTGACCGATAAGGAATACCAGATCATGCGGGACGCCTCGATCGCATGTCTGCGGCGGATCGGGGTGGATACAGGCGGCTCGAACGTGCAGTTCGGCATCAATCCGGCGGATGGGCGGATGGTGGTGATCGAGATGAATCCCCGCGTGTCGCGCTCCTCGGCGCTGGCCTCGAAGGCGACGGGGTTTCCGATCGCGAAAATCGCGGCGAAGCTGGCGGTGGGGTACACGCTGGATGAGCTGAAGAACGATATCACGAAGGCCACACCGGCAAGTTTCGAGCCGGTGATCGATTACGTGGTGATCAAGATACCCCGGTTTACGTTCGAAAAATTTCCAGGGACCCCTGCCCTTTTGTCCACGTCGATGAAGTCGGTGGGCGAGGCGATGGCGATCGGGCGGAATTTCGCGGAGGCGTTGCAGAAGGGGTTGCGCAGCCTGGAGACCGGGCTGTCGGGGCTCGATGAGATCGATCCGCCGGGGGATGGCACGCCGGATGCATACCGGGCGGCATTGTCCACGCCACGGCCGGACCGGCTGCTGATGGCGGCGCAGGCGTTGCGGGCGGGGTTGAGCGTGGAGGATATCCACGCGGCCTGTAAATACGACCCCTGGTATCTGCGGCAGATGGCGGGGATTATCGCCGCCGAGAACGAGGTGAAAGCCAATGGCCTGCCGCGCGAGGCTTTTGCGTTGCGGCGGCTGAAGGCTCTGGGCTTCGCGGATAAGCGGCTGGCGGCGCTGGCGGGGGTGAAGGAGAGCGCGGTGGCGGCGTTGCGCGCGAAGCTCGCGGTCGCACCGGTATATAAGCGGATCGATACCTCGGCCGGCGAGTTCGCATCCGACGCCGCGTATATGTACGGCACCTATGAGGGCGGGTACGGGCCGCCGGCCTGCGAGGCGCGGCCGACGGAGCGGCGGAAAATTGTCATTTTGGGCGGCGGGCCGAACCGGATCGGCCAGGGGATCGAGTTCGATTACTGCTGCGTCCACGCCGCCTATGCGCTGCGCGAGGCGGGGTTCGAGACCATCATGGTCAACTGCAATCCTGAGACGGTGTCGACCGATTACGACACCTCCGACCGGCTGTATTTCGAGCCGCTGTTTGCCGAGGATGTGATCGCGCTGATCCGGGCGGAGCAGGCCAACGGCACGCTGCTGGGCTGCATCGTGCAATATGGCGGGCAGACGCCGCTGAAGCTCAGCCAGGCGCTGGCGGCGGCGGGGATTCCCATCCTCGGCACCTCGGCGGATGCGATCGACGTGGCGGAGGACAGGGAGCGGTTTGCGGCGTTGCTGCAAAAGCTGGGGCTGCGGCAGCCGGAGAACGGCATCGCCCGCTCCGCCGAACAGGCGGAGGCGATCGCCGAGCGGATCGGCTATCCGGTGATCATCCGGCCGTCTTACGTGCTGGGCGGGCGGGCGATGGAGATCGTGTACGACCGCAACGGGCTGGCGCGGTATATGCGGGACGTGGTGCGGGCCTCCGACGACAACCCGGTGCTGATCGACCGCTACCTGAACGAGGCCTCCGAGGTGGATGTGGACTGCATCTGCGACGGGCGCAGCGTTTATGTCGCGGGGGTGATGGAGCATATCGAGGAGGCGGGGATTCATTCCGGGGATAGCGCCTGTTCCATCCCGCCTTATTCACTGTCGCCGGCGATTGTCGCGGAGCTGCGGGCGGAGACCGAGGCGATGGCAAAGGCGCTGGGCGTGGTCGGGCTGATGAACGTGCAATACGCCATCCAGAACGACCTGATCTACGTGCTGGAGGTGAACCCCCGCGCGTCCCGCACCGTGCCGTTCGTGGCGAAGGCGACCGGGGTGGCGGTGGCGAAGATCGGCGCGCGGGTGATGGCGGGGGAAAGTCTCGCGTCGTTCAAGCTGGATGATAGTTTGACCATGCGGCACGTGGCGGTGAAGGAGGCGGTGTTTCCATTCGCGCGCTTCCCGAACGTGGACACGCTGCTGGGGCCGGAGATGAAATCCACCGGCGAGGTGATGGGGCTGGACACCAATTTCGCGCGGGCGTTCGCGAAGGCGCAGCTGGGCGCCGGGATAAAATTGCCGCTGGCGGGGACGGCGTTTCTGTCGGTGAAGGAAAGCGACAAGGCCGCGATCGTGCCCGTCGCGCGGCGGCTGGCGGAGCTGGGATTTTCGATTTTGGCGACCCGCGGCACGGCGGCGGCGATTGCGAAGACCGGGATCGCGGTGCGGCAAGTTAACAAAGTGCTGGAGGGGCGGCCGCATTGTGTGGACGCGATCCGCTCCGGCGAGATCCAGCTGGTGATCAACACCGCTCATGGCGCACAGTCAGTGGCGGACAGCTACGACATCCGGCGCTCCTCGCTGACGCTGGGGGTGCCCAACTTCACGACCATCGCCGCGGCGCGGGCCACGGCGCATGCCATCGCGGCGCTGATTTCGGGCAGTCTTGAAGTTGCGCCGCTTCAGTCGTACTTTCCCGCACCGTTCTAGACTGGCTGGCCGCACGGCTTTCGCCAGCAGAACTGCGTTTGAAACCTTCAACCCCGTTCGGCCCGGGCAGCGGCCGAGGAGACGATGTGAATAAATTCCCCATGACCGCCCCCGGGTTGCGATCGCTTGAGGATGAGCTGCGGATGCTGAAGGCGCAGGAGCGCCCGGCGATTATTCGTGCCATCGCGGAGGCGCGCAGCCATGGCGACCTGTCGGAGAACGCCGAGTACCATGCGGCGCGCGAGCGGCAGAGTTTCGTGGAGGGCCGGATCGCGGAGCTGGAGGAGATTACCTCCGCCGCGGAAGTGATTGATCCTGCGTCTTTGTCCGGCGATACCGTAAAGTTCGGCGCGCAGGTGGTGCTGGTGGATGAGGATACCGAGAAAGAGGTGTCGTACCAGATCGTCGGCATGTATGAGGCGGATATCAAGCAGAGCCGGCTGTCCATCACCTCGCCGCTCGCGAAGGCGCTGATCGCGAAAAAGGTCGGTGACACTGTGTCCGTGCCGGCGCCGGGCGGCGACCGGGCTTATGAGATCGTGAAGATTTCGTACGGCTGATGCGGTGATTTCGTTTGCCGATGTGCAGGCCGCGGCGGCGCGGATCGCGGGGGCCGTGCTGCGCTCGCCGTGCTTGCGGTCGGACGCGCTGAGCCGGGCGACGGGCGCCGAGATTTACCTGAAATACGACCATTTGCAGGCGACAGGGGCGTTCAAGGAGCGCGGGGCGGCGAACCGGATCGCGCTGCTGAACCTGGCGGAGCGGGCGGCGGGGGTGGTGGCGATGTCCGCCGGTAACCATGCGCAGGCGGTGGCGCGGCATGCGCATCTGGCGGGGATCGCCGCGACCATCGTGATGCCGGTGCATACGCCCACGACGAAGGTGACGCGGACGGCGTCCTGGGGCGCGCAAGTGGTGCTGCATGGCGAGAGCCTGGCAGAGGCCGCGGCGCATGCGCACGCGCTGGCGGCGGCGGGCGGGCTGGTGTTTATCCACCCGTATGACGATGCGGCGGTGATCGCCGGACAGGGAACGCTGGCGCTGGAGATGCTGCAAGACGTGCCGGAACTGGACGTGCTGGTGGTGGCGACCGGCGGCGGGGGATTGCTCTCGGGCTGCGCGGTGGTGGCGCGGGAGATGAAGCCCGGGCTGGAAGTAATTGGCGTGGAAGTAGAAAATTATGCGGCGTTCGCGCAGGCTCTGGCTGGCGAGGCGGTAGAGGTGGGCGGCCCGACGATCGCCGAGGGGATCGCGGTGCGCGATATCGGGCAATTGCCGCTGCGGATTTTGCGGGCGCTGGACGTGGAAGTGGTGACGGTGACCGAGCACGCGATCGAACGGGCGATCGCGCTGCTGGTGGAGGGTGCTAAGCAGGTGGCGGAAGGCGCCGGCGCGGCGGGGCTGGCGGCGGTGCTGACCGACACGGCGCGGTTTGCCGGGCGGCGCGTGGGGATTGTGCTGTGCGGCGGGAACATCGATTTAAGGATATTATCTAACACGTTGATGCGGAACCTTTTGCGGGACGGGCGGCTGCTGCGGGTGGTGTTGGAGATGGCGGACCGGCCGGGGATGCTGGCGGAGATCGCGACGCGAATCGGGTCGCGGGGCGGGAATATCATCGAGGTGGCGCATCACCGGCTGTTCTCCTCGCCCTCGGTGCAGGACGCGCAACTGGAGATCATGATCGAAGCGCGGGACGAGGCGCATGGCGCGGCCATCGAGGCGGCGCTGGCGGAGGCGTTTGTGCTGCGGCGGATCTAGGTATTGCTGGTGGGTTACGCTGCGCTTCACCCACCCTACACTTTTGGAACAGGTGTAGGGTGAGTGCTGGTTCTTATTGGAAGAGGGACTTCCAGTAGAAGTAGGTGCAGCTGATGGGCGTGGGGGTAGAGGGGTGGTTTTGGGCCATCAGGGTGGTGGCGATAGTGCCGTTGGCGGCGGGTTGGGCGGCGTTGTTGACCGAGTTGTAGACCGGGCTGTTGGTGGTGCCGCCGGCGATCTGGCTTGCCTGGGTTTTCACGACATGGCGTTCCAGCGCCTGGCAGGTGTTGGTGGTGCCCTCCGCCACCATCGGCACGCCGAAGAACACGACGACGATGAGGACGATGACCGCGATTAAGCCTCTCATGATATTTTTCCTTTGGTTTTAGAAGTCCGTGCAGCGGCCGTTCTTTTCCCAGTCGCCGTAACGGGTGGGTTCCGGGCCTTTCGGGCCGCCGATCTCCACCGGCATTTTGGCGGGCGGTTTCGGTGGGGTTGGTTTGGGGTCAGGTGTCGCTTCGGGTTGGGGTTTTGTGTCGGCCATGCGGGGGCAATTGGTTGAAGCTACGGGATTTGGCAAGCGGGCGCCGAGATTATGGATAATTATTCTCCCGCGGCTTCGGCCAAGCGGCGCTCATCCAGGCTGCGCCAGGAGGCGGTGGGCGGGGCGTGGGCGAGGGATTGATTGAATAGAGCCAGCGCCTCGGGCGTGATCTGGCCGGCTTGCTCGGCCAGGGCTTCGGCGAGGTAGGCCTGGCCCTGGCTGGCATAGACGCTGGCGGGGTCGACGCCGGCGAGATGGGCGCGGAGGGCCGAGATGATGCCGGTGAAGCGCTGCTGGTCCGCCTGCTGCTGGGCGAGCCATCGGGTGTGCGGCTCGGATGGCACGGTGGGGGTGCTGCCGGGCAGGTAGAGCGCGAAGGCCATGATGGGGATGGCGATGAGGGTCGCGGCGAGCAGGAGTTTGGCGCTGGCCGGCGAGGCGCTGGCCGGCGAGGCGTTGCTTGGGGCGGAATTGGCGGGCGCGTCGGTGATGGAGTCGGTGATGGCGTCGGCGGTGAGCAGGCGGCGCTCGATCTCCAGTTTGGCGGCCGCGTAGCTGGTGGCGGGGATGCGGGCTTCGGCGAGGTCGCGTTGCAGCTCCTCGAGCTGCGCGCGATGCAGGGCCAGGGCGGCGTCGCGTCGGGCGCGAGGCACTGTGCGGCCGGTGAAGGCGAAGGCGAGCGGCGCCATCAGCAGCACGGCGAGCGCCAGCATCCAGAGGAAGATCATCGCAGGGGCTTGCCGCCGAGCAGTTCGTCGAGCCGGGCCTGGTCGGCTTCGGTGAGCGGGGCCGGTTCGGCGGCCCGGCGGCGGCTGGCCGCGGCGAACAGAATGCCGGCCGCGAGGGCGAGGAAGGGCGAGGCGTAGAGCAGCCAGGTTAGACGCATGAGGGGCGGCTTCAGCAGCACGAAGATGCCATAGCGCTGCACCATGTAGCGCATGATGTCGCGGGTGCTGGCGCCGGCCACGACCTGCTGACGGATGATAACACGGAGTTGCTTGGCGAGGGTGGCGCCGGAGCCCTCGATGCTTTCATTCTGGCAGACCAGGCAGCGGAGCTGGGCGCCGATGGATTCCGCGCGGGTTTCCTGCGGTTGGGTGAGGGTGACGCCGTCGCGGGTGACCATCTGCGCGGCGGCCAGCATCGGCAGGAAGGCGAACAGCAGCAGCCAGCGCTTCATGCCCCACGTCTCACGAGTATTGGTTCAGCAGCGGCGTCAGGGTGTTGGACACGATGTCGTTGGTCAGCGCGCCGGCGTAGCGCCAGCGGACAATGCCGGATCTGTCGATCAGGTAGGTCTCCGGCACGCCATACACGCCCCAGTTGATGGCGGTGAGGCCGGAGGCGTCTGAGGCCAGGCGGGCGTAAGGGTTGCCGTTCTGGGCGAGAAAGGCGGCAAGTGCCGCCGGTGTGTCCTGATAGGCGATACCCCAGATGGGCAGGCCGGATTTGGTAAGCTGGGCCAGCATCGGCGCCTCCTGCAGGCAGGGAATGCACCAGGAGGCGAACCAGTTCACCAGCATCGGCCGTGGCGGGGCGGCGAGGTCCGTGCTCGCGAAGCCGGGGCTGTTGGCGATGCCAGGCAAGGTGAACGCTGGCGGGCGGTGGCCGACCAACGGCGAGGGCAGTGCGTGCGGGTCATAGTTGTTGGTCTGCATGCGGCGGAGGATGACGTAAAACCCCTCCCCGCCCGCCACGACGGCGGCCAGAGGCAAGGCGAATAACAGCCGGCGGCGGAGCGGGGACATTAGGAAAGCAAGCAGTGCTTTTTTGTAAAAAAGCACCAAAAAACTTTTTGAACGCTGGGCCTTGGGCGCTGGCCGCGACACGGGCTATGGCCCAGATTACCAAAGTTTTTTTGCTTCTTTTTGTTTACAAAAAGAAGTTCTTCCTTGCTCAAGCCGTCACGCCCTCCGGCTTCCGTCTCCGGGCGGGGGCGCCGACGCGCAGGCGGCGGTCGGACAGGGAGAGGCCGCCGCCGAACGCCATGATCAAGCCGCCAAACCAGATTTCAGGCGCGAGCGGGTGGCGGTTAAGGCGGAGTTCGGCGCCGCCGGTGGCGGGCTCGTCGGCGAAGACGGCGTACAGGTCCTGGAAGCCGTTGGTGTGGATGGCGGCGTCGTTGGTGATGGTTTTCTGCGCGGTGAAGAAGCGGCGGGAGGGATGCAGGGTGAGGAAGGGGCCGGAGGATGTGGAGAGGGTGATGTCGGCGACGCGCTGGCTGTAGTTGGGGCCGGGGGCGTCATGCAGCTCGTCCAGGGTCCAGGTGTAGCCGCCGAGGCGGGTGCTTTGGCCAGGGTGCAGGACGACGACGGCCTGGGTGGCGAGGGTCATGCCGGCGATGCCGGCGACCATGACGCCGAAGCCGAGATGGCCGCAGGCGGCGCCGATTGCGGCGCGGGGCAGGACGGAGAGGCGGCCGAGGGAGTCGGCAAGGGGAATTCGGAACAGCTGCAGGCGGGTCGAGAGGTCGGTAAATGCCGAGAGCATGACCCAGGCGCCGCCGGCGAGGCCGAGGGCGGCGATGACGTGGCGGTTGGCGGTGACGGAGATGAAGACAAGGGCGGCAACGACGGCGGCGGGCCAGATGCGGGCGATGGCGGGGGCCAGGGTGGCGCGTTTCCAGGGCAGCAGCGGGCCGATGGCCATGGCGAGGATCAGCGGCGCGGTGAGCGGCAGGACGGTCTGGTTAAAGAACGGCGCGCCGACGGAGAGCTGGATGCCGAACAGCAGGTTGGCGAAGGGCGGGTAGAGCGTGCCGGTGAACACCACCGCGGCGATCGAGCAGAGGAAGATGTTGTTCACCACCAGGGCGCTTTCGCGAGACAGCGGGGCGAACATGCCGGTCGCGGCGAGCACCGGAGCGCGGATGGCGAAGAGGAGCAGGGAGCCGCCGATGGTGAGGCCCAGCAGGCCGAGTATGAACAGGCCCTGGTCCGGCGCCGCGGCGAAAGAGTGCACCGAGTTAAGGATGCCGGAGCGGACCAGGAAGGTGCCGGACAGGCTGAGCGAGAAGGTGGCGATGGCGAGCAGCACGGTCCAGGCCTTCAGGGCCTCGCGCTTTTCCACCACGATCGCGCAGTGCAGGAGAGCGGTGCCGGTGAGCCAGGGGAGCAGCGCGGCGTTTTCCACCGGGTCCCAGAACCAGTAGCCGCCCCAGCCAAGGGTGTAATACGACCACCAGGAGCCGAGCGCGATGCCGGCAGTGAGGAAGCACCAGGACAGCAGCGCCCAGGGGCGGACCCAGCGGCCCCAGGCGGCGTCAATGCGGCCCTCGATGAGCGCGGCGATGGCGAAGGCGAAGGCGACCGAGAAGCCGACATAGCCGGTGTAGAGGACGGGCGGGTGGAAGGCGAGGCCGGGGTCCTGCAGTATGGGGTTGACGCCGGCGCCGTCCAGCGGCGGCGGCCAGAGGCGGGTGAAGGGATCCGACACCGCCAGGGTGAACAGCAGGAAGCCGCCGGAGACCAGGCCGAGGACGCCGAGGACCCGGGCGCGGAGGCTGGCCGGGAGCGTGCCACCGAAGGCGGCGACGGTGGCGCCGCAGAGCGACAGGATGAAGCACCAGAGCACCATGGAACCGTCATGATTCCCCCAGGTGCCGGAGATGCGGTAGATCAGCGGAACCTGGCTGGAGGAGAAGTTGGCGACGTTCTCCACCGTGAAATCGGAGACCACGCCAGCATAAATCAGCGCCAGGAACGCGGCGCCGATGGCGAGCAAGTGGCTGATGGCGAGCGCCGGCGCGGCGCGCATGGCGCGGGGGTCGCGCAAGCCGGGAGCGAATACGCCGATCACGCCTTGCGCCAACGCCAAGGCAACCGCCAACGCCAACGCAAAATGCCCGAGCTCGGGGATCATGGGTGGGGCCTTTTAGTTAAGTAAGGCCAAGGGGCTCTGCCCCTTGGAACGCTGCGAAGGGCTAGCCCTTCGAACCCGTGAGAGGGAGTTTGGGCGGGCGGGGCCACCGAGGTGTTTGAGCGTCCCGAGGCCCCGCCCGCCCAAACCCTTTCTAATGGATTCCAAAGGCGAGCCTTTGGCAGGGGTCCAGGGGACAGCGTCCCCTGGCCTTGCTTCCTTACCAGCCCGACCGCGATCACGAGCTTTGGCTCTTGATTGGCATGGTGTTCCAGGTGGTCGCGGCTGGCGGGGGGCCGTATTTGGGGTCCCATTTGCCGGCTTGTTTCAGGGCTTGTTCGACTTCGGGGGGCATGTAGGAGCTGCCGTGTTTGGCCAGAACTTCGTCGGCGGTGAAGGTGCCGGATGGCGTCATGCTGCCGATGGCGACGACGCCCTGCCCTTCCCTGAACAGGTCGGGCAGGACGCCGGAGAAAGTGACAGGGATGGAGGCTTTGCCGTCGGTGACGCGGAAGGTGGTGGTGGGGGTGGTGCCGCCCTCCGGCGAGCTGGCGGTGGTGGTGGCGACGGTGCCGACCTGCACGATGCCGCCGAGGCGGAAGGACAGGCCGGGCGCCGGGGCGTGGGCGGCGACCTGAGCGGGGCCGAGGAAGTAGCTGAGCGTGGAGGAGAAGGCGGCCAGGCACAGGGCGGTGGCGGAGCCGAGGCCGATGCCGCAGGCGAGCACCATGGTGAGGCGGCGTTTTTTGCGCGTATTCATGTCGAGATACGCATGGCTAGCGCGGGTTGAGGGCGGCGAGGCGGCGGGCGGCGCGGCGGTAGCGGGCGAAGGTGACGACGCCGATGCCGATGAGGAAGACGACGGTGACGGCGTAGCTGCCGTCTATGAACGGGACGAGGTTCATGCGCGCTCGGCTGCGGCGAGCAGGAGGTTGGAGGTCCGGCGTTCCATGATGGCGGCGCACATGCGGGCGGTAACCAAAGCCAGGAAGCAGAGGTAGAAGCCGAGCGAGGCGATGATCAGCGGTTCCAGCATGGTGATGTAGATTTTCGGGCCGCCGGTGAGCGAGATGGTGTTGCCCTGGTGCAGGGTGTTCCACCACTGCACGGAATACACGATGATGGGCAGGTTGATGGCGCCGACGAGGGCCAGGATGGCGGCGGCGCGGTGGCCGTGGGCCGGATTGTCGAAGGCGCGGATGAGCGCGATGTGGCCGAGATACAGGAAGAACAGGACCAGCACGGAGGTGAGCCGCGCGTCCCACACCCAGTAGGCGCCCCACATCGGTTTGCCCCAGAGCGCGCCGGAGACCAGGCAGACGAAGGTGAAGCCGGCGCCGATGGGGCCGATCTCCTCGGCCGCGAGGTCCGCCAGCGGGTGACGCCAGATGATGGAGAAGAAGGAGACGATGGCGAGCGCCGCGTAGCCCGCCATGGCGACCCAGGCGGCGGGAACGTGGACGTACATGATGCGCGCGGCGGCACCCTGCTCCCAGTCCGGCGGCGAAAAGGCGTAGCCCCAGACGATGCCGGTGACGGTGAGCAGGATGGCGACCGCGGAGAGGCCGGGCAGGACCGCCCGGGCCAGACGCAGGAAGCGGCCGGGGTTGGCGTAATGGTGCAGCCATGAGCCAGACCGCTGTTGCGCGGCTTGTTTGGCGAGGACGCTCTCGTTCATGAGTGTACATTAAGCTATACACGGGGAAAGTTGAAGCGGCTGTTTTTGGGGGGTGCGGGTGCAGTACTGGCTGTTGAAGACGGAGCCGGACTCTTTCTCCTGGACGCAGCAGACGGAGCGGGAATTCGAGCCGTGGAACGGGGTGCGAAACTTTACCGCCAAGGCAAATCTGCAAGCGATGAAGAAGGGCGACCTGGCGTTTTTCTACCACTCCAATATCGGCAAGGAGATTGTGGGGATCGTGCGGGTGGTGCGGGAGGCGTATCCGGACCCGACCGCGGCGGGCGTGAAGGGCGGCTGGGTTTGCGTGGATGTGAAGGCGGTGAAGCCGGTGCCGAAGCCGGTGACGCTTGCAACGGTAAAGGCTGACCCCAGATTCTCGGACATGGCGCTGGTGAAGTATTCCCGGCTGTCGGTCTCGCCGGTGAGTGCGGAGCATTGGGCGGCGATTTGTGAAATGGGCGGAGTGAAGAAATGAGCACGGAAGTGGCGATTTTGGGCGGCGGGTGTTTCTGGTGCACCGAGGCGGCGTTTACCGAGCTGTCGGGGGTGAGCGCGGTGCAGTCCGGCTATGCGGGTGGGGAGAAAGCTAACCCGACATACCGTGAGGTGTGCACGGGGCGAACGGGTCATGCCGAGGTGGTGCAGGTGACGTTCGACCCGGCGGTGATTTCTTACGAGGATTTGCTGCGGGTGTTTTTCACCATTCATGACCCGACGACGCTGAACCGGCAGGGGGCGGATAGCGGGACGCAGTATCGGAGCGTGATTTTTTATGAGTCGCCGGAGCAGAAGGTTGCGGCGGAGAAGATCATCGCGGAGTTTGCGGGGGTTTGGCCGGGGAAGATCGTGACCGAGGTGGCGCCGGCGCCGGCGTTTTACCGGGCGGAGCCGGAGCATGATCAGTATTTCGCGCGCAACCCTTATGCGGGGTACTGCCAGGCGGTGATCGCGCCGAAGGTGGGCAAGTTGCGGAAGGTGTTTGCGGAGCGGTTGAGGAAGGCGGCTTAACCTTGCGGGGCCACGACGACAGACGATTTGACGGCTCTAGCCTGGGTGGTGGCTGATGCTGCGGACTTGTCTTTCTCGCTGTTTTCGAAATCTTCTCCAAGCTCACCCACCAATTTAAATCCAAGCGGGATTGCGCGAAGGCCAAACTTTCCAAACACGCAGGACTTAGCGAGGAACCATTTTGCGCGGCGGTGGCCAAGTGCCGCCGCTTTTTCCAGCATCGTCCTTGCTTTGATTTTATCTTTTCTGAAAAGAAATAAACGGCCGAGAAGGAACAATGCCGGAGAGCGATTTTCTTCCGCGGGATGTTCCAGCAAGTTCTGGGCGTCTTTATAACGCTTCTGGTTCAGGTACTCGTTCGCTAACGTAAACGTTGCGACCTCCAGGCCAAGTTCACTGCTTTTCAACAGCCACTTTTCGCCGTCAGCTTTGCTAACCGGCGTTCCCAAACCTTCCAGGAAAAGGTGGCCTACCCGAAACATGCTGTACACGGACCCCTTTTCTGCTAGATGCAGAAAATCCTCTAATGATCTTTTGGGGTCGGATAGGCGCAGCTTTTGGGCGGCCCGCATGGCGTCCTGGTTTCGATCAGACCCAAAGAACTCCCATTCGTTGTTTGGCTTCCACCAGGCGGCAGCCAGCAACCATCGTTCCATTGCAGCCATCTTTTTTGGTCCGCAAACGAGGCGGCATAAAAGGCAAACCATCAGGAAACCTTATGAAGTGAGAGTTCGATAGCGTATCCTTAACCAGGCTTGTCGCCAATCGAATTCAACGGCATAGGTCGGATGGGTGGAGCGCAATGTAGCCCATCAGCTTTTGGCGTGATGGTGGGCTGCGCTGCGCTCAGCCCATCCTACGGTTCTTGAAGATTTAGGGCGGTGCGGAGGATTTCGTTGATGCGGGTTTGCCAGCCAGGGCCGTGTTCGCGGAGTTTTGTTAGGACGTCGTGGTCCAGGCGCAGGTTTACGGCCTCTTTGGGCTGGGCGAGTTTGGGGCGGCCGCGGGTGGGGGGCTGGAAGTCGTTGCCGATGAAGACTTCGGCTTTCTCGCGCATCTCCTTGGTCAGCATTGGTGCGTCGTCTGGGTCAGTCCACTCCGAACCAGTCTGCTTCTTCGCGCGCATGGGTGTGCCTCATTAATATGATGCGGCGGGCCTCGCCGCGTGGGGTCCACGACGCAACGCCGTCGAGGTAGCCGGCGGTAAGGTAACGCACTTCACCGTACCGGAAACGATCGTCTTGTACGGTAACCGTGCGGCCGGCGAACAGTTTGCTTGCGTCCGCAAAGTCGAGGCCGCGATGGCGGAGGGTCTTGGCTCGTTTCTTGCGGGGTCGAAGCTGATGTCTGCGATTATATGTAGATACGTTTAATACGGGTGTCAAGGACGAAGTCGTGGATGCCGGCCTGCGCCGGCATGACGTGGTTAGGGTGGGTGGGACAGGGCTTGATGGCGGTTGTTTTGAGGCCGGTCTGGATTGCTTCGCTTCGCTCGCAATGACGTTCTTAGGGCGCAATGAGACGGCGAAGCTTTAGGCGGCGTCCTGGAGGTTGGCTAGTTTGGTCAGGCTGTGCAGGACGTCGCGGGCGGTGGCGAGGCGCGTTGACACATTCATGTCGCGGGTGACGACGAGTTTGTGGTCGGGGCGGATTTTTATGGTGGCGGCGGCGGTGTTGATCCAGGCGATCAGGCCGCCGGGGTTGTTGAAATTGTTTTTGCGGAAGGTGAGCACCATGCCTTTCGGGCCGGCGTCGAGTTTTTCCACGCCGGCTTCGCGGCAGGCGCGTTTCAGGGCGACGGTTTCGAGGAGGTTCTCGACCTCTTCGGGCAGTTTGCCGAAGCGGTCGACGAGTTCGGCGGCCAGCGCCTCGCTCTCCGCGTCGGTGGTCAGCGCGCCGATGCGGCGGTACAGGCCGAGGCGGACGGGCAGGTCCGCGACGTAGGTTTCCGGGATCAGCACCGGCAGGCCGAGGTTGATGTTGGGGGTCCAGTCGCGCTCCACCGGTTTGGCGTGGCGGGCTTCGGCGCGAATGGCGTTCACCGCGTCTTCCAGCATCTGCTGGTAGAGCTCGATGCCGACTTCGCGGATGTGGCCGGATTGTTCGTCGCCGAGCAGGTTGCCGGCGCCGCGCAGGTCGAGGTCGTGCGATGCGAGCGTGAAGCCGGCGCCGAGCGTGTCCAGCGTTTGCATGACTTCCAGGCGTTTTTCCGCGGCCGGCGATAAGCGGTGGTGGGCCGGCCAGGTGAGGTAGGCGTAGCCGCGCTGCTTGCCGCGCCCTACCCTGCCCCGCAGCTGGTACAGGCCGGCAAGGCCGAACATGTCGGCGCGGTAGATGATCAGCGTGTTGACGGCCGGCATGTCCAGGCCGGATTCGACGATGTTGGTGGCGAGCAGGATGTCGTATTTGCCGTCGCCGAATTCGGTCATCACGCGCTCGAGCTCGGTGGGGGCGAGGCGGCCGTGGGCGAGGGCGCAGCGGGCTTCGGGGACGATTTCGCGCAGGCGGGCGGACATCGGCTCCAGGTCCTCGATGCGGGGCACGACGCAGAAGATCTGGCCGCCGCGGAAACGCTCGCGGCCGACGGCTTCTTTGATCACCAGGCTGTCGAACGGCATGATGAAGGTGCGCACGGCGAGGCGGTCCACCGGCGGGGTGGTGATCAGCGAAAGGTCGCGCACGCCGGTCAGCGCCAGTTGCAGGGTGCGGGGGATCGGCGTGGCGGTCAGCGTCAGCACGTGAACGTCGGCCTTCAGCTCTTTCAGGCGTTCTTTGTGTTTGACGCCGAAATGCTGTTCCTCGTCCACGATCAGCAAGCCGAGGTCGGCGAAGCTGGTGCCTTTGGCCATCAGCGCATGGGTGCCGATGACGATGCCGATGCTGCCATCGGCGAGGCCGGCGCGGACCGCGGTTTGTTCTTTCGGCGGCACCATGCGGGAGAGCTGGGCGATTTTCACCGGCAGGCCGGCGAAGCGCTGAGAGAAAACTTTGTGGTGCTGGCGGGCGAGCAGCGTGGTGGGGACGACCACGGCAACCTGCGCGCCGGACATGGCGGCGATATAGGCGGCGCGCAGTGCCACCTCGGTCTTGCCGAAGCCGACATCGCCGCACACCAGACGGTCCATGGGTTTGCCGGCGGCGAAATCCTCCAGCACGTCGGCGATGGCTTTGGCCTGGTCCTCGGTCTCGGTGTAGGGAAAGCGGGCGCAAAATTCGGCGAAGGCGCCTTCATCGGCGGAGAGCAGCGGCGCCTCTTTCATCTGGCGTTCGGCGGCGAGGCGGATGAGGCCGGCGGCCATGTCGCGGATGCGGTTTTTGGCGCGGGCCTTGCGGGCCTGCCAGGAGGCGCCGCCGAGTTTGTCCAGCGCGATGCCTTCGCCTTCATTGCCGAAGCGCGATAAAAGTTCGATGTTTTCGACGGGGAGCAGCAGTTTGTCGCCGCCGTCATAGGCGAGTTTCAGGCAATCATGCGCGGCTTCGTTCACCGTGACGGTTTCCAGGCCATCGTAGCGGCCGATGCCGTGGTCCTGATGCACGACGAGGTCGCCTTCGGCGATTTCGGTGGCATCCGCGATGAACTGGTCGGCGCGTTTGCGCTTTTTCGGCGGGCGGGCAATGCGGGTGCCGAGCAGGTCCTGTTCGGTGACGACGGCCAGGCGCTGGTCAAGGAATCCGCGTTCGAGGCCGAGCACGATCAGGCCGATGCGGCCCTTCGGCAGCGCGCGCGCGGCATCGGCATTTTCCACTTGCTGGATGTCGCGCAAACCGTGGTCGCGCAGCATGATGCCGAGACGTTCGCGCGAGCCGGCGCTCCAGGCGGCGACCAGGATCGTGCGGTCGGACGCGGCCCATTTACTTTTCAGCTCGGTAAGCGCGTCGAAAGCGGCTTGCGGCTGGCCGGCGAGGATGGGGGCGGGGCGGCCGCCGGCGTCGATGCCCTCACCGTTATCGGGCTTGCCGAAGGGGGTGAAGGCGAAGGCCCCCTGCCCCAGCCGTTTCTCCCAGTCTTTGCGGTCCAGGTAGAGCAGCTCGGGCGGGATCGGGCGGTAGGGGCTTTCGCCGGAGCGGGCGGGACCGCGGCGTTCGGCGTAGTGGTCGGCGATCAGTTCGAGGCGGGCGCGCACGGCGCCTTCGGTCTGGTGATCGAGGCTGATGGAGGCGCCGGGCAGATAGTCGAACAGCGTCTCCATGGTTTCGTTGAACAGCGGCGCGTAATGCTCGATGCCGGGGTGTTTGCGGCCTTCGGTGACGGCTTCGTACAGCGAGTCCTCGACCGATTTGGGGCCGAACAGATCGCGCCAGGCGGTGCGGAAGCGGGCGATGGAGGCTTCGTCGAGCGAGACCTCGGAGGCGGGGCGAAAATCAAGGGCATCGACCGTGGCGCCGCTGCGTTGGGTTTCGGGGTCGAAGCGTTTGATGCTCTCGATTGCGTCGCCGAACAGGTCCAGGCGCACGGGGCTGGATTCCCCTGCGGGGTAGACGTCGATGATGCCGCCGCGCAGCGCGTATTCGCCGGGCTCCATGACCGTGCCGGTGCGGTTATAGCCGTCGCCATCCAGGAAGGCAGCGAGGTCGTCCGGCGCGATAGAGTCGCCGACCGCGAGGCGCATGCCGGCATTGGCAAAAACCTTGCGGGGTGGGACTTTCTGCAGGACCGCGTTGACGGTGGTCAGCACGATGCGTTTTTTGCCGGCGTTTTTCCGCGGGTCTTCGCGCAGGCGGGTAAGGGCCGCGATGCGTTCGGCGACCAGGCCGCCGTTCGGGGAGACGCGGTCATAAGGCAGGCAATCCCAGGCGGGGAACTGCACGATGTCGATTTCCGGGCCGAAAAAGGCGACGGCTTCGGCGAGGTCGGCAAGGCGGGCGGCGTCGCGGGCGATGTGCAGGATGGGCGCGTCGTGCTCGTGGGCGCGGCGGACCAGCAGGGCGGCGTCGTAGCCTTCCGGGACGCCGTAAACGGGAATCATGTGGCGTGGCGGTTCAGCGCGGCTGCGCGGATGCGGCGGAGCATCGGCGTGTCGGCGGCGGCGGGGATGGGTTTGCGGCCGGTGAGCCAGTCCGCCAGTTCGGCGTCCGGGTGTTCCATCACGGCCTCGATTTCGTCCAGCTCGGCCTCCGTCATCGCCGCGATTCGGGGGGCGACGAAGCCGCCGATGAGCAGGTCGTTCTCATGGGTGCCGCGATGCTGGGCGCGAAAAATCAACCGGCGGCGGCGGTTGTCCAAAGGTTGCGGTTCCGAGGCTTCGAACGCGGTCATCTGCGGCGGGATATAGGCCGGCGGGAGTGCCAATGGAAGCGGAGCATCTGTATCCGCTTGCCGGTTTTGAAAAGATCGGCAGTGTCGGCGTGTGACGACGGAGATATTATCGCCGCTGCGGGCGGATTTGAGGGAACTGCCTGGAATCGGGCCGCGACTCGCGAGCCTGTTGGCGAAGTTGGTGGGCGGGGGGATGCTACGGGATGTGCTGTTTCATCTGCCGGTGGATTTTCTGGACCGGCGGGCCACGCCCAGCATTGCCGAGGCGCTGCCGGGGACCATCGCGACGTTGCGGGTCTGGGTGGTGCGGCATGAGACGCCGGGCAAGCCGAAGCAGCCTTGGCGGGTGGTGATTGGGGATGATTCGGGGTTCGCGGAGATCGTGCTGTTTCATGCGGCGCGGCTGACGCAGTTTCCGGTGGGGGCGAAGCTGATCGTCTCCGGCAAGCTGGAGATGTTCGCCGACCGGTTGACCATGCCGCATCCGGATTACGTGGCGCGGGATCAACAAGACAAGGCGGGGGATGCAGCGGGGTTTCCGTGGATCGAGCCGGTGTGGCCGCTGAGCGTCGGGATTACGCCGCGGGTGATGCGGCTGGCCGCTTTGGGGGCGTTGGCGCGGCTGCCGGCGCTGCCGGAATGGCATGATCCGAGCATTCTGAAGCAGCGGGGATGGCCGGGGTTTGACGCGGCGCTGGCGGCGCTGCACGCGCCGGTGGTGGTGCCGGATGGCAGGCCGGCGCAGCGGCTGGGCTATGATGAGTTGCTGGCCAAACAGATCGCTTTCGCGGTGGCGCGGGCGCGGCGGCGGCGGCGGCCGGGCCGGGCTCTGGTTGGCGACGGGCGGTTGCGGCGGCTGGCGATGGCGCGGTTCGGGCATGCGCCGACGGCGGCGCAGGAACGGGCGCTGGCTGAGATTGACGCGGACCTGGGCGCGCCGCACCAGATGTTGCGGCTGCTGCAGGGCGATGTCGGGTCCGGCAAGACGTTCGTGGCGATGCTGGCGATGCTGCGCGCGGTGGAGGCGGGCGGCCAGGCGGCGCTGCTGGCGCCGACGGAGGTGCTGGCGCGGCAGCATGCGGCGATTTTCGGGCGGTTCTGCCCGGTGCCGGCGGCGCTGCTGACCGGGAATGTGAAGGGCCGCGCGCGGGCGCGGATTTTGCGTGACCTGGCCGAGGGCGGGGTGAAGATTTTGATCGGGACCCATGCGATTTTCCAGCAGGCGGTGGCGTTCCACGATCTGGCGCTGGCGGTGATCGATGAGCAGCATCGTTTCGGGGTGGATCAGCGGCTGGCGCTGGCGGCGAAGGGAGCGGCGACCGACCTGCTGGTGATGACCGCGACGCCGATCCCGCGCACGCTGCTGCTGACGCATTGGGGGGAGATGGAGGTGAGCCGGATTACCGAAAAGCCGGCGGGGCGGGAGAGGATAACCACCACCATGCACAGGCTGCGCGATCTTGCGAAAGTGATGGATGCGGCCGGGCGGGCGGTGGCGGCGGGCGGGCGGGTGTTCTGGGTGTGCCCGCTGGTCAGCGAGTCCGAGACGATGGACATTACCGCCGCGGAGCTGCGAGTTGCAACGTTGCGGGAGCGGTTCGGGGCGCAAGTCGCTCTGGCGCATGGCCGGCAGGAGCCGGCGGCGCGGGCGGCGGCGATCGCGGATTTCGCCGCCGGCCGCGCGAGGATTCTGGTGGCGACGACGGTGATCGAGGTGGGGGTGGATGTGCCGGAGGCCAACGTGATGGTGATCGAGCATGCGGAGCGGTTCGGCCTGGCGCAACTGCACCAGCTGCGCGGGCGGGTGGGGCGCGGGGCGGCGAAGAGCTTTTGTCTGCTGCTGCATGAGGACGCGCTGACGGTGAACGCGCGCAGGCGGCTGACTTTGCTGAAGGAGACGGAGGACGGATTTCTGATCGCGGATGAGGATTTTTTGCTCCGCGGCGGCGGGGACTTTCTCGGCACTAGGCAGTCGGGGCTGCCGGGGTATCGGCTGGCGGATGCGGAGGCCCAAGAGGATTTACTGGCAATGGCGGGCCATGACGCTACGCTGACGCTGCAGCGGGACCCGAGGCTGGAGACGACGCGCGGGCAGGCGCTGAGAATACTGCTCAATATGTTTGAGCAGCGCGAAGCCATCGCGACGCTGGCGGCGGGGTGAGCGGGTCTTGATATTGGCCTCTGACCCATGAACCCGTCATTGCGAGCGAAGCGCGGCAATCCAGACGCGAGATTTTTCGAACATTCAAATTGGGTCGTCTGCTGCCTGGCTGGATTGCTTCGCTTCGCTCGCAATGACGACGCGGCGTGTTTCGCGAATCGATTTCCCAGGCTCCCGGTATGAGGGAGTATCCGGAGGCGCCGCGGGTGGGCGTGGGCGTCGTGCTGCGGCGAGGCGCCGAAGTGCTGCTGGTGCGGCGGGGGCGGGCGCCGGCTTTGGGGGCTTGGTCGCTGCCGGGCGGGGCACAGGAGCTGGGGGAGACGGCGGAGGACGCGGCGCGGCGGGAGCTGTTCGAGGAGACGGGGTTGCGGGTGGCGGCGCTGCGGCTGGTCGGGAATGTCGATAGTATTCATCGTGATAAGGCGGGGCGCGTGCAGTTCCACTATACGATCTTGGATTTTGTTGGAGACTACTTGGGCGGCGAGGCGGTTGCTGGCGATGATGTCAGCGCGGTGGCCTGGGCGGCAGCGGAAGAATTTGATCGCTACGATCTATGGGAAGAAGCGCGGCGGATCATTCGTCTAGCATGCGCTCCACCGCCGCGGTGAATTTATCGGAGCCGGGGGTGGTGAGGCTGGCGAACCAGTCGCTGAGTTTGCCGTTTTTGTTGACGAGATATTTGAAGAAGTTCCAGCGTGGTTTGGCCAGCACACCGCCCTGCCCGGCCGCCCAGGTGAAGAACGGATGGGCTTCCGGGCCTTTCACATGGACCTTGCCCATGATCGGGAAGTCCACGCCGTAATTGGTCTCGCAGAACGCGCCAATTTCATCGGCGTCGCCCGGCTCCTGGTTGCCGAAATCGTTGCAGGGGACGCCGACGACGGTGAGGCCGCGTTCGCGGTAGCGGCGCCAGAGGGTCTCCAGCCCGGCATATTGCGGCGTGAAGCCGCATTTGGAGGCGGTGTTGACGACGATGAACGGCTTGCCGGTGAGGTCGCGCAGCGGGTACGGCGTGCCCCGCAGCGTCTCGAAGGCGAAGTCATAGGCGTCGGGCATTTGTCTCTCCGGAAATTTCACTTAAAGCCGTGGTCATGACTGAACCACCGATCACCAGGCTCATCAACATCATGGCGGCGCTGCGCCACCGCGAGACCGGCTGCGCCTGGGACCGGGAGCAGGATTTCGGCACGATCGCGCCGTACACGGTGGAGGAAGCCTATGAGGTGAAGGCGGCGGTCGAGGCGGGCGATCCGGCGGGGTTGCGCGACGAGCTGGGGGATCTGCTGTTCCAGGTGGTGTATCTGGCGCGGCTGGCGGAGGAGCGCGGCTGGTTCGGGTTTGACGAGGTGGCGGCCGGGGCGGCGGAGAAGATGGTGCGGCGGCATCCGCACGTGTTTGGGGAGGCGGCGGACCGGACGACGGCGGCGCAACTGGCGGCGTGGGAAGTGCAGAAGGCGGAGGAACGGCGTGAGCGGGCCGAGCATGGCGCGCTCGCCGGCGTGGCGGCGGCGTTGCCGGCGTTGCTGCGGGCCCAGAAACTGACCGCGCGGGCGGCCCGGGTGGGCTTTGACTGGCCGGACGCGGAGGCGGTGCTGGACAAGCTGGCGGAAGAGACCGCGGAGTTGCGGGCGGAACTTGCGGACGCGGCGCCGGCGCGGCTGGCCGACGAGGTAGGGGATATGCTGTTCGTGCTGGCGAACCTGGCGCGCAAATTGGGGCTGGAGGCTGAGGCGTGCCTGGATGGAACCAACGAGAAATTTATTCGCCGGTTCGGCGCGATGGAGGCGGCGCTGGCGGAACAAGGGCGGGTGCCGGCGGAAGCGGATTTAGCGGAAATGGACCGGTTGTGGAACGACGCGAAGGCGGCCGGATTGTGAAAAACTTGCTGGAGGGGCATGCGCGGTTTCGCGAAGGCTATTGGCGGCAGCATGAGCGGACGTTTTCCGACCTGGCGCTGCATGGCCAGTCGCCGGCGGCGATGGTGATCGCGTGCTCGGACTCGCGCGTCTCGCCGGAGGTCATTTTCGACTGCGCGCCGGGGGAAATTTTTGTGGTGCGCAATGTGAGCAATCTGGTGCCGCCTTATGCGCCCGATACCGGCAACCACGGCACCTCGGCGGCGCTGGAGTTTGCGGTGACGGTGCTGGAAGTGCGCAGCATCGTGGTGCTGGGGCATAGCCAATGCGGCGGGATACGGGCGCTGATGCGCGGGCCGCGCGCCGACGACGGCGATTTCATCGCCTCTTGGATGGCGATAGCAAGCCAAGCGCGGGCCAGGGTGTGCGACGCGCCGGCGCCGCCGGCGGATTTTGACACGCTGTGTTCGCAGTGCGAGCGGGAGTCGATCCGGATTTCGCTGGGCAACCTGCGGACGTTTCCGTGGATCGAGGAGCGGGTGGCGAAGGGGGCGATGACGTTGGCCGGCCTGCGGTTTGATGTGCGGACCGGAAAGCTGGAGATGGTGAGTTAAGGGCTAGGCAAGCCGCACGTTTCCACAGTAAGGTTGCCGAATGGACATGATTCGGACAGGCGGACGGCCGGTTTTCGTATGAATTGGCGCCGGCTGGTGCCTCTGCTGGGGGTTTTAGGGGTTTCGGCTTGCGCCGCGATCCCTGCCCTGCCGGCGGCGGTGGCGGTTCTGCCGGTTCCGGCCGCGCCGAAGGTGGCGGTGGTGGCGCCGGCCGCGGCGGCGCCCGAGATGATAGCGACGGCGCCGGCGGCGGTTGGCGCCGCGTCCTGGTATCGGGTCGGCCGGGGGCTGCACCGGACCTGCAGCGGGCAGATGCTGGACAATGACGCGCTGACCGCGGCCTCGCCGACGCTGCCGATCGGCACGACGGTGCGGGTGGCGCGGATGGATGGCGGCGCCGCGGTGGTGCTGCTGGTGAACGACCGTATGCCGCGCGGGCGGCGGATTTTGGACGTCACGGAAGTGGCGGCGCGCGATCTGGGGCTGTTGGGCAGCGGCGTGGCGATGGTGAGCGTGACGCCAGTGATGGTGGCCGATAGTCAGTAGCGGTGGCGCGGCGGGATGATGGGCTACGCTGCGCTTAGCCCATCCTACTTCGGGGTGTTAGCTTACTGCGTCAGTTGGATGGTGGAGGTTAGGGCGGCGTGGAGCATGGCGTTCATGGTGGCGCCGATTTCCGAGTCGCTGGTGGCTTCGAAGAAGTCGCTGGGGTTGGTGGCGCAGCCGATCAGGCCCCATTCATCCGGCGTGTCCTGTGCCAGTGACGTGTTGCCGCCGGGCGGATTGCCTTCCGAATACGTCGTGCTTTCGGCATAATATTTTGTTGGTTTATAAAGCGCCGGATCGTCCTGCGCGCCGTATGGTGTCGGTGGCAGGGTTCCCGTGGACTGGTACCAGGTGTTTCCGAGCGGATTGTAGTTGATATAAAGCACATAAACCGTGTAGCCGAGCGTTTTCAGCTGGCCGCACAGTGCCGGCGTAGCCGATAAGGGCGTGCCGGTTTCGGCTTCGTAGCCGGTCATTTCGCCCGCGACACGGCTGCCGGATGCCGATGTGTCTTCCATGCCGTCCGTTACGATGAACACGTCTTTTTGCGGCGTGGCGGCCGTGGTGCCGGTGCCCGAGGCGGTGAGCGCCGGCGATGAGGTGGTGGCTGCATCGGCGCGGTATTGGGCGCCGTTCAAGTAAGTGCCGCTGATCATGTCGTCGACCGCGGCGGGAAAATTAGTGTTGCCGATGCTTGCATTCGCCTGGATCGGCGGGGCAGTGTTCTGGATCGCCGTGGCGGCATCGGCCAAATCCGTGGAGGCTTCGCTTGCCTGCTGGCCGTTGCTGGGCGATGGCCAGACGGGGATGACGTCATCGTTGAATTCATAGATGCCAACTGAGAACTGGTTGGCGGCCTGTTCGTTGGTCTGCATCGCGGTGATCACCTGCGAGGCGGCGGATTGCACGACATCGAGGCGGAGCTGAATGCCGGCCCGGCGGGCGATGCCATAGTAATCGTTGGTGTAGGCCGAATTCGCCGTGTCTCCCGTCACGGTGCCCTGCGCATTTGTCTGTGGAACCTGTAATGGATCGGTGGTGGTGTGACAGGCGAAGGCGCAAGGCGCGTATGGTGCGGACGTTCCATCCGAATTCGTTGCGTTCTTGCCTGTCCATCCGGCAGCACAGATGTTGGGGGCATAGCCGTAGCCTGTTCCGCTTTCGCCTGTGCCGATATTAGTTTCACTTGTAGCAGGTGTATAATTTGCGATGGCCCCCGCGGCTTCCGGAACATCCATTGGCGCGAGGCCGGCGGCATCGGGCGAGACGTGTTGAAAATAGGCATTGTTGTTTGGGTTGGTGGTCCACGCATTGCCACCGAAATTCCCTTCGATTCCAGAGCTAGGACACACGGTAAGTTCCTCGAGCTGGGTGATTGCCGTGGTGCCGGAGGCGATCAGCATCGACGATGAATTGTCCAGCAGCATGAGGATTTCGACGTATTTGAAGGCCGATTGCGCCTGCGCGTTGCCGTTGATGTTCCAAAGTCTGTTGTTGAACAGGCTGTCGAAAAACGGCGGGTAGGTGCCGGCGAAGGAGACCGTAGCGGTGAAGCCGGCGGAGCCATTGGCGTTTTGCGTGAGGATAATGTTTGGGGCGCCGGTGATGGTGGCTTTCGGCATGGTGTCGAGCGCCGCGAAAAACCAGTTTTTGCCGATCGCGCTGCCGTCCGCCTCGGCATCGGATACCGCGGTGGCGGCGGCGGTGCCGTTACTCAGTTCATAGGTATAGATGGCGTCGGCGGCGCGGACGGCGTGGGTGGCCGCGGAATCGGCGGCGAGGGAGGCCTGCGCGCGCGACTGCACGTAGAAGGCATAATCGATCGACAGCGCGACCAGCAGGATCAGCGGGACGATGGTGAGCGCGAAGATCAGAGCGATGGCGCCGGAGCGATCCGCCAAAAGACCGCGATCCGCCGCGAGACGATTCAGCCGCTCCATGAACCGCTTCATGCCTGGGGTTCCAAGTAATAGCTGGAGATGCAGTAATCCGCGGCGGGCGGCGCGGCGGCGGTGGCGCCCGATGGATACACATTATTGCCGTTGATGGTGTACGGCCCGGTGAGCGTGCCGTTGGTTGTCGTGCCCGTGGAGACAAGCCCGGTGAACTGCTGGTCGGACGCGACCGGGCTGAATGTTCCCGTATTCGGGTTCAGCACGGTTGCCTGCACGCTGCGCAACGGCCAATAGGCATTGGCCCAGAAGTCTATTGGCGTTTTCACGAACATGTTGAACACCGGCACGTATTGGTAGTGAACATCGACGACGATGACCGGATCGGGTGGCGCCGCGTACTTATCCGGCGTGGTGATGTTGCTGGTTCTGATGGTGGTGAGATTGCTCGGCGCGCCGCCGGTCGGGCCGACCTGGGTGAGCGCCGAGGTGGCGACCAAAGTTTCCGCCCCTTGCGCGTTCGCCGCTTCGGTGGCGCAGGATCTGAGCGCGGGGGTGACGGCGATGTTGCCGGCGGGCGGGCCCGCATAGGCGGCGCTCCAGACCACGTAAGCGGCGTAGGAGCAGTAGGGCGAGACGCCGGGGGTACAGGTGGAGTTTGCCGGCGTCACCTCAAAATTAACCGAAGAGATGGTGATCGATTTGATGCCGTGATGAAACCCCGTGCGCAGCGTCGGCATTTCCGCGAAGATCGCGGAGGCTTCGAGCTGCACCTGGCCGTAATAGAGTTTGGTCGAGGAGTCGCTGCCCTGGACGGAAAGGTTGCTGGCGGAGGCGGCGATGTCGTGCGCGGTGTTGAACACTTCCTCGTAAGTGATCATCGCGTCGGTGATGTCGTAGACCGCGAAGAACAGGACGACGAGGACCGGCGCCACCAGAGCGAATTCCATGGCGGCGACGGACCGGCGATCGGCGCCGATGGCCGGCGCGCGCCAGTGTGCGCGGCGGAACTTCAACATCCCGCATAACCGGAGGTCGCGGTGCCGCTGGCGGCTTGAAAATTCTCGGTCTGGAAGGCGGCTGCGGCGAATTGCGCGCGCACATCCCGGCCATTGTACTGGTAGATTTCCGTGTTGGGCAGCAGGCCGTTGAGGAAGCTGGGCCCGACATAGATCGCGGTGACCAGCACGAATTCGTTGCCGCTGGGGCTGCAATAGCCTTGGCCCGTATTCGTATCGCAGGACGAGGTGCTGATCGCTGTACCGGCGCCGTTGCCATTTTTGCTGGAAAAACTGCCAAGCTCCAGCGTGTTGCCGGAGACGGGGAGCGTGCCGGTGGTGGCCTGATAGACGTCGGTGCAGGAATTCGTGAAATTCGTGCTGAGGGTTTCGACGCGGACGAAAAGGTTGTTGCAATTCAAAAAGCCGAAGGTGTTCGGGCAGAAATACTGGCTCATGAAGGTCGGCGGCGTCGTCAGGTTGCTGGAGTTGGTCTGCAGCTGCGCCGTGCCGATCTGCATCTGCCGCGCGGTGGCGGCGAGGGATGATTCCAGCACTTCCTGCAGAAATTGGTCATAAGCGATTTCGAACACGAACAGCAGCAGGAAAAAGAAAACCGGCCCGACGATGGCGAACTCGACCATCATGGAGCCGCGGCGGTCGCGGCGGAGGCGCCGGTTTCCGGGTTTTAGTTTTGCGTAGTTGCCGAGGAGCGCCGGGATTTCAAACTGCGTCTCGGCCACATCCGGCATCCCTTGCTTGATCGGCCAACGCCTCTGCTTGCAGGCCGCGTTCGCGCAACCTCGCCGATTACAGTCATGTGCTGAGGGGAAGGTACCGTAAGTTTCTTTCGAAACCGTTAAGCGGGTGGAGCTACGGGCTTAGCAGGGCGTCGTGCAGGGCCTGCCAGCTTGGCTGGTCGGGGGCGAGCAGGATGCCGCCGCGGGTTTCGGAGGGTTTGTAAGCCGTGCCGTCGAAGCGGGCGCCGTGGCCGCCGGCTTCGCGGTGGAGGAGGATGCCGGCGGCGTGGTCCCAGGGTAGCAGGCGGCGGAACATCTGGATGTGGCTGTGGCCGGCGGCGAGCAGGCGGTATTGATGCGCGGCGCAACGGAAATCCTGCACGGCGGCCAGGCGGTCCAGGCGGCCGAGCACTTGGCCCCGCAGGGGTTGCGGCAGATAGCGCCAGGAGACGCAGCCGGTCATCTGCGCCACCGGCACCGGTGCCGCGACGTGCAAGCGGCGGCGCGTATCGTCCGGCGCGACCATCCAGGCACCGCCGCCGGCGGTGGCGATGGCGGTGCTGCCGCCCAACGGATCGTGGATGAAGCCGGCCAGCACTTCGTCGTTTTCGACCAAGGCGAGGATGGTGCCGAACAGCGGCAGCTCGGCCGCGTAGTTGGAGGTGCCGTCGATCGGGTCGATCACCCAGACCGGGCCGGCTTCGCGCAGGCGGTCGAGCGCGGTGGGATCGGCCGCGGTGGCTTCCTCGCCGATAATGGCCGCCGCGGGGAACAGCGCGCGAAGCCCGGCGCCGAGCGCGCGCTCGGCGGCTTCGTCCGCGACGGTGACGGGGTCGAGCGGGCCGGATTTGGTGCGGATGTCGCCGGGCGCGAGGCGGCCGAAGCGGGGCAGGATTTCGCCGGCGGCGACATCGCGGAGCAGGCCGACGACGGCGGCGATCTCGGCTGGCGTCACAGCTGCTCCCAGCGGGCTTTGTCGGCGGCGCTGAGGCGCACGGTCAGGCGCAGTTCGGCCTCGCCGTCCTCGCGCGCCACGACCTCGCCATGCCGGTACAGCCAGGCGAGGCGGGCGCCGTCGCTCACCGGCACATGCGCGTCCAAGACCAGAAGCTGGGCGGCGAGGCGGGTATCGATCGCGGCCAGGAGGGCCGGCAGGCCTTCGCCGGTGAGGGCGGAGACGGCCAGGCCCTCGGCCTGCACAACATGTGCGACGCCGCCGAGCAGGTCGGCCTTGTTCAGCACGTCGAGCGTGCGGCGGCGCCAGTCTTCGTCCAGCGTGCCGTCCTTTGCCATGCGGTCGAGCACGTTGGCCACGTCGGCGTCCTGCGCGGCGGTGTCGGGATGGGCGGCGTCGTGGATGTGCAGGATCAGGTCGGCCTCCGCCACTTCTTCCAGCGTGGCGCGGAAGGCGGCGACCAGTTCGGTCGGCAGGTCAGAGATGAAGCCTACGGTATCCAATAGAATGATATTGCGGCCGGACGGAAGCACCAAGCCGCGCATGGTGGGGTCCAGCGTGGCGAACAGCTGGTCCTCGGCCATCACCGTGGCACCGGTCAGCGCGTTGAACAGCGTGGACTTGCCGGCGTTGGTGTAGCCGACCAAAGCGACGACCGGGTACGGCACTTTTCTGCGGGCGCCGCGATGCAGGCCGCGGGTGCGGCGGACCTCTTCCAGTTCATGGCGCAGGCGGGTGATGCGATCGCCAATGAGCCGGCGATCGGCCTCGATCTGGGTTTCGCCGGGGCCGCCGAGGAAGCCGAAGCCGCCGCGCTGGCGCTCCAGATGCGTCCAGGAGCGGACCAGGCGGGAGCGCTGATAGTCCAGATGGGCGAGTTCGACCTGCAACGCGCCCTCCCGCGTGCGGGCGCGTTCGCCGAAAATGTCCAGGATCAGGCCCGTGCGGTCGATGACTTTGGTGTTCCAGGCGGTTTCCAGGTTGCGCTGCTGCACCGGCGAGAGGATGCCATCCACCACCGCCACCGTCACCCCGGCGGCGGCGATGGCGGCGCCGGCGGCCTCCGCCTGGCCCTTGCCGAAAAGCGTGGCGGGGGCGATGGCGCGGAGCAGAATAATCTGCTGGTGGACCACGACCAGGCCGATGGAGGCGGCGAGGCCGACGGCTTCGGCCAGGCGCGCCTCCGCCGTGCGCAGGCCGTGACCATGGCGGGCGAGCGCCTTGTCCCAGGGCAGCAGGATCGCCGCCCGGTCGGGCGGCGGCGCGGTGTCTTTCAGTTAGGCTAAGTCCTTAATCAAGATCGGGAGCGAAGTCCGGGCCCTCGGCGCCGCGGCCGAGTTTCAGCGTGCCGGTAGGCTCGGCGGGGGCGGCTTCGGTCTTGCTCGGGTCGAACAGCATGATCGGGGCGCCCGGCATGACGGTGCTGATCGCGTGCTTGTAAACCAGCTGGGTATGGCCGTCCCGGCGCAGCAGCACCGAGAAATTGTCGAACCAGGTGATCACGCCCTGCAGTTTCACGCCGTTCACCAGGAACACGGTGACCGGGGTCTTGCTTTTGCGGACGTGGTTCAGGAACACGTCCTGCACGTTCTGCGACTTCTCATTAGCCACGAAACTATCCTTTATTTTCTTGTCGTCTTTGCGACGATCAGGGTGGGCGGTGGAAAAAACAGGTCCAAGTTTGCCGCCGGCGTGGCGCGCGGGACGGCGGGGCGATGGTAACGCGGATTGGCGGCGGGCCGCAACCGCGTGACGGGTTTGCTGGTTCAGGGGCCGTTGTTGTCGTCTGGGTTTAGTGGTGGACGATCTCGCGAGAAAGATGGATTGCTTCGCTTTGCTCGCGATGACGTTACCGCGCGGGTGGCTTTAAAGTAGGCTACGCAATAACGCGGCGTTGAACAGCAGGATGGCTGCCGTCACCGCCCAGCCGATGCCGAGCAACCATACGGGCGGGCGGAGGCGGCCGAGGGTGGCGGCGCCGATGAACAGCATCAGCGGGATCATTGCGAAAGGCAGTTGCAGGGACAGCACCACCTGGCTGCCGACCAGCAGGCCGTTCACCGCGCCGGGGCCGGCGATGGCCAGCACCGCCAGCACCGGCAGCACCGCAAGACCGCGGGTCACCAAACGGCGGGCGGCGAGCGGCAGGCGGATCTGCAGCAACCCCTCCATCACCACCTGCCCGGCCAGCGTGCCGGTGACGGTGGCGTTCAGGCTGGAGCCGAGCAAGGCCAGCGCGAAGATGATGGGCGCGAAACGGTTGCCGAGGATTGGCGAAAGCAGCTTGAACGCGCCGGCCAGGTCCTGGACGTGATTCGCGCCATGGGCGTGAAAAACGCCTCCCGCCACTACTAGAATGGCGGCATTGACGAAAAACGCGAAGATCAGCGCGACCGAACTGTCGATCAGCGCGCCGGTGATGGCGCGGCGGCGGGCGGCTTGCGAAGCCGCGATCTCGCGCGTCTGCACCAGCGCGGAATGCAGATAGAGGTTGTGCGGCATTACCGTCGCACCGATGATGCCGACGCCGATATACAGCATGCCCGGATTGGTCAGCAGCGCCGGGTGCGGGGCGAGGCCGGCAAGGATCGGCGTGAAGGCGGGGTGGGCGAGCACGATCTCCGCAATCAGCGCGACCGCGATCAGGCTGCACACCGCGATCACCGCCGCCTCCAGCAGGCGCACGCCGCGATGCAGGAGCAGCAGCACCAGGAACGCATCGGCGACCGTGAGGATGGCGCCGAAGATCATCGGCAAGGCGAATAAGAGATTCAGCGCGATGGCGCCGCCGATCACTTCCGCGACGTCGCAGGCGATGATTGAGCTTTGCGCGCAAAGCCACAGGATGAATGCCCAGAACGGTGAGACGGCGGCGCGGGTGAGCTGCGCGAGGTCCCGGCCGGCGGCGATGCCGAGCCAGGCGGACAAAGCCTGCAGCACCATCGCCATCAGGCTGGCGGCGAGCACGATGGCGAGCAGTCTGTAGCCGTAGGCGGAGCCGGCGGCGATGTCGGTCGCCCAATTGCCGGGGTCCATGTAGCCGACCGCGATGATGTAGCCGGGGCCGGCAAAAGCAAGCCAGCGGCGCAGGCGGGACGCGCCGGGGGCCAGGCGCACGCTGCCATGCACATCGGCGAGGCTGAGTTGAGAGCGGTCGGGCTGCGTGTCCATCGGCTGTACTATGTAGCTTCGGCTACACTTTCAAGCAACTTGCAGGACGACGCGCTTTCGGCAATGTATTCACAAAATCAAGGGAGTTGATTTGCGTGTCCCGTGCCGGCTCCATCTCCTTGGCCGTGATGCCGGCCGAACCGACGCAGGCGCGGCGGTTCGGCAAGGCGCGGGCGGCGCAATCTTCGGCGCTGCTGGAGGATTACGCGGAGCTGATCTCGGATCTGCTGGCGGCCGGCGGGGAGGCGCGGCCGACCGATATCGCGCGGCGTCTCGGCGTCTCGCATGCGACCGCGATCAAGGCGATCGGGCGGCTGAAACGCGAGGGGCTGGCGACCTCCCTGCCCTATCGCGGCGTGTTTCTGACCGAAGCGGGGGCAGAGCTGTCTCGGCGGGTGCGCGCGCGGCACCGGCTGGTGGTGGCGGTGCTGGCGGCGATCGGCGTGCCGCGCGAGGCGGCGGAGCAGGACGCGGAGGGGATCGAGCACCATATCTCGCCGGCGACGCTGCGGGCGTTTGCGGCGTTTTTGAAGGCGCGGGGCAAGTAGCTACTCGGCGGCGGCCCGCAAGGCCGCGCCGGCGCCGAGCGGCGCCAGCGGCAGCGCGGCGGCCAGCATTGCGGCGAGCAACAGCAGCGGCGCCGCCGGATGCGCGGAGGTGGCGGCGGCGGCGCCGAAGATCAGCGTCGGCACCATCAGCGGCAACGTGATCAGCGGCATCAGCACGGCGGCGCGGCGCGCGCCGAGGGTGAGCGCCGCGGCCAGCGTGCCGAGCAACGAGAGCAGCATGGTGCCCGGCAGCAGCGCCAGCACCAGCAGCGGCACGGTCGTGGCGGGCGCGCGCAGCATCACCGCGAGCGGAGCGGCGATCAGCAGCAGCGGCAGGCCGGTGGTGAGCCAGTGCGCGAGCGCCTTGCCGAAGGCAACGCCGTAGGCCGGGAGGCCGGAGAGGAGTAAAAGATCAAGCGAGCCGTCTTCGAAATCAGCGCCGAACTGGCGGTCCAGCGGCAGCAGCGCCGCCAGTAGCGCGCAGACCCAGATCACGCCGGGCGCGATCGCCGCCAGCACGCGCGGGCCGGGGCCGAGCGTGAAGGGAAACAGGGTGGCGGCGATCACGAAGAACAGCAAAGCGGCGATGGTGTCCGCGCCGTGGCGGAGCGCCAGGCGCAGCTCACGGCGCAGCAGCGCCTTCACAGTTGCAGAACCGTTGCGTCGGGTAGTTCTAGCGGCGTGTGGGTGCTGACGACGATGCAACCGCCGCCGGCGCGGTGCGCGGCGACCAGGCCGGCCAGCAACGCGGTGGAGGCGGCGTCCAGGCCGTTGCCGGGTTCGTCCAGCAGCCAGAGCGGCGCGCCGGTCGCCAGCACGCGGGCCAGCGCCAGGCGGCGTTTCTGCCCGGCTGAAAGCAGCCGCGCCGGCAACGCCGCGAAGCCGGCGAGGCCGAGCGAGGCCAATGCGCCTGGGTCCGCGACATGTTCGGCGGCGTTGAGGGCCGGCTTCACCGCGTCCTGATGGCCGAGCCAGGCAATTCGCCGCGCGTGTTCGGCCAGGTCCTGCAGCGCGTCCTCGCCCTCCCAGAGCAGCCGCCCTGCCGCGAGCGGCGTGAGGCCGGCTAAAGCGCGGAGCAGCGATGACTTCCCGGCCCCGTTTGGTCCGCGCAGCACCAGCGCGCCGCCGGGCGGGAGCGAAAATCCGAGGTTCTGGAACACCAGCCTTTCGCCCCGGAAAACCGCCAGATTTTCGGCAACCAGCAGGGCTCGGACCTCCTCTTCCGTGTTTGACCGCCTCATTGGACGGTCGCGCCCGGCTATGGTTTAAGCCGGAGCAGAAAACAAGCGACGCAGAAGGTGCCCCAGAATGACGATGACCGGCCAAGACACGCTTCAAACCCTGAAAACGCTGAGCGTCGACGGCAAGGACTACAAGTATTTCTCGCTGCCGGAGGCCGCGGACGCGCTGGGCGACATCACCCGCCTGCCGAAAACCCTGAAGATTCTGCTGGAGAACATTCTGCGCTTCGAAAACGGCGCCAGCTACAAAGTGGATGACGCGAAGTCGATCGTCGGCTGGCTGGAAAAGGCAACCTCCGAGCGCGAGGTGCCGTTCCGGCCGGCGCGGATTCTGATGCAGGATTTCACCGGCGTGCCCGGCGTGGTGGATCTGGCGGCGATGCGGGACGGCATCGTGAAGCTGGGCGGCAAGCCGGAGAAGGTGAACCCGCTGGTGCCCGTGGACCTGGTGATCGACCATTCGGTGATGGTGGATTTTTCTGGCACCGAGGACAGCCTGCACCGCAATATCGACATGGAGTTTCAGCGTAACGGCGAACGCTACCGGTTTCTGCGCTGGGGCCAGGAAGCGTTCCATAATTTCCGCGTGGTGCCGCCCGATACCGGCATCTGCCATCAGGTCAACCTGGAATATCTTGCGCAGGTCGCCTGGGTCTCCGAGGCCGGCGGCGAGGCTTATGTATATCCCGATACGCTGTACGGCACCGACAGCCATACCACGATGGTCAACGGCCTGGGCGTGCTGGGCTGGGGCGTCGGCGGGATCGAGGCGGAAGCGGCGATGCTGGGCCAGCCGATCGCCATGCTGATCCCGGACGTGGTGGGGTTCGAGCTGACCGGCAAACTGCCGGAGGGCGCGACCGCCACCGACCTGGTGCTGACCGTGACGCAGATGCTGCGGGCAAAGAAGGTGGTGGGCAAGTTCGTGGAATTTTACGGCAGCGGGCTGGACGCGCTGGGGCTCGCGGACCGCGCCACCATCGCCAACATGGCGCCGGAATACGGCGCCACCTGCGGGTTTTTCCCGGTGGACCGCGTCACCATCGATTTCCTGACGATGTCCGGGCGGGATGAACACCGGATCAAGCTGGTCGAGGCCTATGCGAAGGCGCAGGGGCTGTGGCGCGGCGACGAGGTGCCGGTGTTCTCCGACACGCTGTCGCTGGATCTCGGTTCGGTACAGCCGTCCCTCGCCGGGCCGAAGCGGCCGCAGGACCGGGTGCTGCTGAAAGACGCCAGCGCGGCGTTCAAGGTCGAACTGACGAAAAGTCTGGGCGTGCCGGCCAACGACGTGGACAAGCGGGCGGCGATCGCCGGGCGCAATTACGAGCTGACGCATGGCGACGTGGTGATCGCGGCGATTACCTCCTGCACCAACACCTCCAATCCGCATGTGCTGGTGGCGGCCGGCTTGCTGGCGCGCAAAGCACGGGCGCTGGGGCTGACGCCGAAGCCGTGGGTGAAAACTTCGCTGGCGCCGGGCAGCCAGGTGGTGACCGAGTATCTGGACAAGTCGAAGCTGTCGGAAGATCTGGACGCGTTGGGTTTTCAGACTGTCGGTTATGGCTGCACCACGTGCATCGGCAATTCCGGGCCGCTGGACGGCAAGATCGTCGACGCGATCGAGGATAACAAGCTGGTGGCCGTCTCGGTGCTTTCGGGCAACCGCAATTTCGAGGGGCGCGTGCATCCAAACGTGCGGGCGAATTATCTGGCGAGCCCGCCGCTGGTGGTGGCCTATTCGTTGTTGGGCAATATGCGGGAGGATATCACCACCGCCTCGCTCGGCACCGACAGGGACGGGCGCGACGTGTTTCTGAAAGATCTATGGCCGAGCAACAAGGAAATCGACGACACGGTGCGCGCGGTGCTGAACCGGGCAATGTTCCTGGAGCGCTACGGCGACGTGTTCAAGGGGCCGAAGCAGTGGCAGGAGATCGAGATTTCCGGCGGCACGGATACCTATTCATGGCCCGGCGGTTCGACCTATGTGAAGAACCCGCCGTATTTCGACGGCATGACGATGGAGCCGGCGCCGGTGGGGGATATTAAAGCTGCGCGGATTCTCGGCATCTTTGGCGATTCGATCACGACCGATCATATTTCGCCCGCGGGCAACATCAAAAAGGCATCGCCGGCGGGGGAGTATCTGGGCGAGCATCAGGTGCTGCAGAAGGATTTCAATTCCTACGGCGCGCGGCGCGGCAATGACGACGTGATGGTGCGCGGCACCTTCGCCAATATCCGCATCAAAAACGAAATGCTGGGCGGCGTGGAAGGCGGGCTGACCAAATACTATCCGGGCGGCGCCGAGATGCCGATCTACGACGCTGCGATGCGCTACAAGAAAGACGGCGTGCCGCTGGTGGTGTTCGGCGGCAAGGAATACGGCACCGGCTCGTCCCGCGACTGGGCGGCGAAGGGCACGATGCTGCTGGGCATCAAGGCTGTGATCGTGGAGAGTTTCGAGCGCATCCACCGCTCGAACCTGGTCGGTATGGGCGTGTTGCCGCTGACCTTCAAGGATGGAGTGGACCGCAAATCGCTGGAGCTGGCGGGCGATGAGGTGATCGATATTCTAGGACTGGACGATCTGTCGCCGCGGATGGATTTGAAACTGCAAATCACGCGGGCGGATGGCAAGGTGGATAGCGTGCAGGTGCTGTGCCGCGTGGATACCGCCGATGAGGTGAATTACTACCGGCATGGCGGCATTCTGCAATATGTTCTGCGAGGCATGGCGAAAGCGGCGTAGAGGCGCTTGCGGGCGTTTGCTTCGCCGGACGCTGCGAAACAACTCACGCGCTGCTTACCTCTTGGCAATCAAGCTTGCGAATTCGCGTGTCCGCGCCACGTGGTCTCCGCAAGGGCGGGAGCAAGACAATGACATCACGGGGCGTGGCGCGGGGATTAGCGTGGTTTGGCATCGGGCTGGGTCTGGCCGAACTGCTGGCGCCGCGCGCGGTGGCGCGGGCGGCGGGGCTGGAGCGTCATGCGCGGCTGATCCAGGCTTACGGAATGCGGGAGATTCTCGCGGGGCTGATGATTCTCGCCGCTGAAGAGCCGGAGCCCTGGCTGTGGACGCGCGTGGCCGGCGATGGGCTGGACGGCGCGCTACTGGCGCGTGGCATGGGCGCTGACAACCCGGTGCGCGGCCGCACCATGCTGGCGGCGCTGGCGGTGGCGCCGGTGGTGGCGCTCGATATTCTATACGCGCCGAAATCCCTCACTGGCGCCTGAGAAAGCGGGGGAACTTCTTGGGGCGGCGTTGTTTCGACATAAATTTCCGCTTGCGCGGGAATGATGAATGGAGGCGTCACCAGCCGTGAACGCTGTCAGGACGTGACGAACGCCGATTGTTTCGCCGGCGCCGGTGCGGGGTCCGCGAAGGCCTGCCATTGGCCGCCGCGCAGGATTTCACTGGGGTGGAATTTGATTTTGTAGGCCATCTTGCGGCTCTCCGCGACCCAGTAGCCGAGATAGACGTGCGGCAGGTCCAGGGCTCGGGCGCGGTCGATCAGCCACAATATCGCCTGCGTGCCGAGTGAGCGGTCGTCGTCATCGGTGGAGAAGAAACTGTACACGGCGGACAGGCCGTCGCCCAGCCGGTCGGTGAGGCAGGCGCCGAGCAGGCGCTGGGCCGGGTCGCGGAACTCCACGATCGTGCTTTCGATCGGCGTGTCTTCCACCATCGCGCGGTAGTCGTAGAAACTCATCGTCGCCATGTCGCCGTCGCCGTGGCGGATCTGCTGGTATCGCTGGAACAGCTGGAACTGCTCGGCGGTGGCGCGGGGCGGCATTTCATAGCCCGTCAGGTCCGCGTTGCGGCGGATGATGCGTTTCTGCGTGCGGTTGGGCTGGAAATCTTTCGCGCGGATGCGGATGGGAATGCAGGCGCTGCAGGACGGGCAGACCGGCGCGTAGGCGATGTTGTGGCTGCGCCGGAAGCCGCCGCGAGATAGCCGGTCGTGCAGGCTCTCGGCGGAGACGCCCGCGAGTTCGGTCACAACTTTGCGCTCGGTGCGGCCTGGCACGTAAGGGCAAGGCAGCGGCGCCGTGGTGTAGAAGAAATTCGGTCGGCGGGCGGGCTTGTAACTCATCTACCCCTATGTTTGGGCGCGCCGTGCGCCGCGTCAACACCTGCTTTGCCGCGCGCGCGAGATTTGCGCTTTCGTTAAACAAGCGGCGGTAGCGTGCGAGAGGTATGGCGATCGCGCGCTTCTCAACCTTTGGTCTCGGCTTGCGCCTGGCGCTGATCGTCACCGCGTTTCTGGCGTTCTGGCTGTACGTGCTGCCGGCGGCGGCGACGCTGCGGGCCATGGCGACGGGGATCAGGGCGGGGATTTTTTACGGGCGCAGCGATTTCGCGGCGGCGGTCTGGGCGGCGGGTGCGGCGTTGCGGCAGGGGCAGGTCGGGCCGCTATACCACGCGGCGTGGCTGTATCCGCCGCCGATGGGGTTGCTGGCGGCGCCGTTCTCGTTGTTGCCGCTGCCGGCGGCGTTCTGGCTGTGGCTGGGCGGCAGCAACCTGCTGGCGGCGGTTCTGCTGCGCCGGGCGGGGCTGCACTGGGCGGTGATCGCCGCCGGGCTGGCCGGGCCGGCGGCGTTCTACAATCTGCTGCTGGGGCAGAACGGCGCGCTGACGGCCGGGCTGCTGGTGGCGCCGCTGCTCACGCTGCGGCGGCGGCCGCGATGGGCGGGGGCGCTGGCCGGCTGCCTGTGCCTGAAGCCGCAGCTGGGCGCGCTGCTGCCGGTGGTGGTGCTGGCAAATGGCCGCTGGCGACCGATGCTGGCCTGCGCCACCGCCGCGGCGGTGCTTGCCGGCGCCGCCACGCTGGCGTTTGGCTGGCCCGCCTGGTGGCTGTTCCTCACGGTGGCGCAGCCGGAGGCGCATCGGCAGTTGGTGGCGCCGTTTGGTGCCGAATATCAGCTGGCCGACTATTCGGTGTTCATGATGGCGCGCAGCCTGGGCTCGGGCGTGGCCGGCGCATGGGCGGCGCAGGGGCTCGGCGCGGCCGGTGCGGCGGTTGGCGTTTGGGCGCTGTGGCGCGCGCCGGCCGGCGATGAGGTGCGGCGCGCGTTTCTGACCGTGTGCTGCACGATGCTGGCGGTACCGTTCGGATTTTCCTACGACCTGATGGGGTTTTCCGTGCTGGCCGCGGCGATGCTGCCGCGGACGCCGCCGGCGCGTTGGCCGGTGTTGGTCGCGCTGTGGCTGTGGCCGGGCCTGACCATTCTGATCACCATGCGCACCCATATCGTGCTGCTGCCGCTGGCGGCGCTGATGGGTATCCTGCTGGCGGGGAAGCTGCCGCCGGCTTTGACCGTGCCGGCGGCTTTGGCTAACCCTCGGCGCGTCTTCGACTAAAGGATGTCCCATGGCTCGCCCCGGTTCGATTCCTTATCTGCTGGGGAGCGCGTTTCACCGCCTGGCCTTTGTCGAGTTTGGCAATCCGGCGGCGCCGGCGGTGGTCTGCGTGCATGGGCTGACGCGCAACGGGCGGGATTTCGACGCGCTGGCGGAGGCGCTGGCGGAGAAGTTCCACGTGATCTGCCCGGACCTGCCGGGGCGTGGGCGCTCCGGCTGGCTGGAGCAGTCTGCGCAGTACCAGCCGGCGAGCTACGTGGTGGCGCTGGCGCATCTGCTGGCGGCGCTGAACAAGCCGGTGGCGTGGGTAGGCACCTCGCTGGGCGGCATCTGCGGCATGATGCTGGCGGCCGCCCCCGGCACGCCGCTCACGCGGCTGGTGCTGAACGATGTCGGGCCGCATATTCCGGCCGCCGCGCTGGCGCGCATCCGCGATTACATGATGAACGCGCCGGAGCGCTTCGCCAGCGTGGCGGCGCTGGAGGCGCATCTGCGGCTGATCCACGCGCCGTTCGGCAAGCTGACCGACCGGCAATGGGCGGCGCTGACGCGGCATTCGGTCCGGCAGGTGCTGGACACCGGCAGCGGCGGGTTCGCGCTGCATTACGATCCGAAAATCACCGAGCCGATACGCGATTCGGCACCGCTGGACGTCGACATGTGGCCGATTTTCGAGGCGATCAAAATCCCGATGCTGGCGATCCGCGGCGCGGACAGCGACCTGCTGACCGAGGCGACTTTCGCGCAGATGCAGGAGCGTGGCGCGGCGGGACTGACGGTGGCCGACGCCGGGCACGCGCCGGCGCTGATGGATGCGCCGGCGATCGCGGCGATCCGCGACTTTCTGTCGACGTAATTCGTTTCGCGCTTTGAGCGGCTCCAGGACCTCCGTAATTTGACCGGCATGGACCGGATCTTCGACCGCCGGCGCACGCAGATGCTGAAGCGCGCGATGATTGAGGCCGGGCGCGCGGTCGCCTCGCAGCGGGTCTCCTTGGTCGCCGCCGGCTGCGCGTTTTACGCCACGCTGGCGCTGTTCCCGACCATCACGGCGATGATCTCGCTGTACGGGCTGATGTTCAACCCGGACACCGTGCAGCCGCAGCTGCATTACATCCAGCGGCTGATGCCGCCGGCGGCGTTCCAGCTGATCTCCGACCGGATCACCAGCCTGGTGGCGCGGCCGGCGCGCGGCCTAGGGATCAGTTTCCTGATCAGCCTGGTGATCTCGCTGTGGTCGGCCGCGGCGGGCACGAAATCAGTGCTGAACGCGCTGACCCTGGCGTATAATGTGGAGGACCCGCGCGGCGTGATCGAGTTCCAGCTGGTTTCGCTGGGCATGACGTTGCTGGCGATTCTCGGCGCGATCCTGGCGATCGGCATTCTGGTTGCGATCCCGCTGGCGCTGAACTTCGTCGGCATCGACTTTTACACGAAGCTGCTGGTGGCGTGTTTGAGTTTCGGCGCGATGGTCAGCTTTGTCGTGGTGTCGCTCGGCCTGCTGTACCGCTTCGGGCCGGCCGGCGCGGACCGGGTGTTCTACTGGCCGGGCGCGGCGCTGGCGACGTTTCTGTGGCTGGTTGGCTCCTGGGCGTTCGGCATCTATGTCGGCCGCTTCGCGGCCTATGACGCCACCTACGGGCCGCTGGCGACGCTGATCGGGCTGATGATGTGGTTCTACCTGACCGCATATATCGTGCTGCTCGGCGCGGAAGTGAACGCGGCGCTTGATGTGCAGTGGAAGAAGGAAGTGAAAGAGCCTCCGGCGGCCGGGGCCGAGCGGCCCCGGACCCGCGTTACTGTGGGCTAGCCTTCGTCGTCGGGGCTGGGGGTCCGTTCTACTTCGTTACTGGTTAAGTAATTCCCGGTCTGGCTCATGCCGTCTTCCAGGAAATCGCCTAGATTCGGCTCGCCCAGCAGATAGGCGCTGATGCTGGCGCGATCGGCGCGTTCGATCGACTGGCCGCGCGCCGCCTTCCACTCCCCCGGCGTGAAGTCGCCGCGACCGATCCAGTACAGCGCCACCAGATCATGCGCCGCGTCGTCGGACAGGCCGTCGATCGCGTCACGCAACTCGGTCTCGGTCAGATCGTCCGGATCATCCTCGAGGATCGACAGGTCGTTGTCATCGGTCGGGTTGGAGCCGTCATCCGGGTCGGTCTCCGGTACCTTCACGTCGAACTCGCGGGCGCGCACGATGATGAAATCGACCACGTCCGGGTCGATGTCCAGGTCGATCTTCGGCCCGTCATCGATGTCGATCACGCGGCGCTTCGGTTCTCCGGCCATGCAAACCTCCCACTGTCAGCGATGGCGCTTACATAGGTGGCGCGGCCGCGATTGCGACGGGAGGGTGCGTAGGGTGAAGATCGCGACCTTCAACGTGAACAACGTGAACAAGCGCCTGCCAAATCTGCTGGACTGGCTGGCGGAGACGGCGCCGGACGTGGCGTGCCTGCAGGAGCTGAAGGCGGAGGACGGCGCGTTTCCGGAGGCGGCGCTGGGCAAGGCGGGTTATGGCGCGATCTGGCGCGGGCAGCGCAGCTGGAACGGCGTCGCGATTTGCGCGAAAGGCGCCGCCCCCGTGCCGGTGCGGTGGGAGCTGCCGGGCGATCCGGCGGACGCGCAGAGCCGCTACATCGAAGCGGCGGTGAATGGCGTGCTGATCGGCTGCCTGTATCTGCCGAACGGCAATCCCTGGCCAGGGCCGAAGTTCGACTACAAGCTGGCCTGGTTCGAGCGGCTGCTCGTTCACGCCGCCGGGCTGCTGGCGGCGGATGTGCCGGTGGTGCTGGCGGGCGATTACAACGTGGTGCCGACCGGCTTCGACATGTATCCGTCCAAGTCCTGGGGCGAGAACGCGCTGCTGCAGCCGGAAAGCCGCGCGGCGTTCGCGCGGTTGCTGGCGCAAGGATGGACCGACGCGGTGCGCGCGCTGCACCCGGCGGCGCCGATGTACAGCTTCTGGGACATGAAGCGGCAAGGCTGGCCGCGCGACGCCGGGCTGCGGCTGGATTTTCTGCTGCTCAGCCCCAGGCTGGCGCCGCGCCTGCGCGCCGCCGGCGTGGACCGCGATGTACGCGGCCGCGACAACGCCAGCGACCATGCGCCGGTATGGGCGGAGCTCGCGGAGGCGAAATCACGTAGACGTAATTCCTGAGCGCGTCGGGCTTTTTATAACCATCCCGCATCCAATTACCATTTGGTGAGATTTGACCTCAGGGATGGGATCATCTTCAACTCCTCCCTACTGTTACATTGCGAAGAACGTGAAGGGTGGCTGCATGAAAATCCTGGTGACCGGAGGGGCCGGCTTTATCGGCTGCCATGTGAGCCGCGCCTTGCTGGCCGAAGGTTACGAGGTGCGCGTGCTGGACCGCTTCATCGAGCAGGTGCACGGGGGCGCGACGCCGGACCCGGTGCTGCGCGCGGTCGAGATCGTCAATGGCGACATCCGCGACGCCGAGGCGGTGGCCAAGGCCGTGCAGGGCGTCGATAAGGTCGTGCATCTGGCGGCGGAAGTCGGCGTCGGCCAGAGCATGTACGAGATCGATCGTTATGTAGGCGTGAACGATCTCGGCACCGCGGTTCTGCTGAAAGCGCTGCTGGCGCATCCGGTGCGGCGGCTGGTCGTGGCGTCCTCGATGAGCATTTATGGCGAGGGGCTGTACCGCGCCGCCGATGGGCGGATGATCGAGGAAGCCGTACGTGCGACCGGCGGCGGCCGCGACGGCGGCGGCGGTTGGGATCCGGCGGATGAACAGGGCGTGGCGCTGACGCCGGTGCCGACGCCGGAGTGGAAACGACCAGTGCTGTCTTCGGTCTACGCGATCACCAAGTACACGCAGGAACGGCTGTGTATGAATGTCGGCCCGGCCTATGGTATGGAGAGCGTGGCGTTGCGCATGTTCAACGTGTTTGGCGCCGGGCAGGCGCTGTCCAACCCTTATACCGGCGTGCTGGCGATTTTCGCGGCGCGGATTTTGAACAACCAGCCGCCGATGATTTTTGAGGATGGGCAGCAGCAGCGCGACTTTGTGCATGTGGAGGATGTGGCGCGGGCCTTCGTGCTGGCGCTGGAGGAGCCGAAAGCGGCGGGCGGCGTGTTCAATGTCGGCAGCGGCCGGCACAGCACGGTGGAGGAGGTGGCGCTGCTGCTGGCGCGCGCCATGGGCAAGCCGGATCTCAAGCCGGAGTTTCTGAACAAGGCGCGGGCCGGCGACATCCGCCACTGCTTTGCGGATTTGAGCCATGCGCGCGAGGTGCTGGGCTTTCAGCCGCGCCGCACGCTGGAGGACGGCGTGCCGGAGCTGGCGGAATGGCTGGGTCGGCAGACCGCGACCGACCGCGTGCTGGACGCGCGGCGCGAGCTGGAAGCGCGGGGTCTGGTGGCGTGACGGACGCGCCGCCGGCTTTGGGCATCGCGCAGTGGTTCCGGATCGGCGAGCGCGCGCTGGTGACCGAGGCCGCCGAGGCGCTGGCCGAGATGGGGGTGCGCCATCTGCGCACGCATCTGTCCTGGGCGGATTACCAGACCGTTGAAGGCGAGGCCTGGTACGATTGGTTGTTCGCCACGCTGGGCCCGCGTTTCGAGCTGCTGCCGTGTCTGCACTACACGCCGCCGGATCTCGCCGAAAACGGCCGCACCAGCGGGCCGCCGCGGGTGCTTAGGGCGCTCGCGGATTTTACCGACACCATCATCACCCGGCACGGCGCGCATTTCGAGTGGCTGGAGATCTGGAACGAGCCGAACAACCTGCTGGACTGGGACTGGCGGCTGGACCGCGACTGGCACAAATTCTGTGAGATGTTCGGCGCCGCAGCGTTCTGGGCGCGCGAGCGGGGCAAGAAAGTGGTGCTGCCGGCGAGCTGCCCGACCGACATGAACTGGCTGCGGCTGATGGGCCAGCGCGGCATTCTGAACGTGATCGACGCGATTGGCATCCACGGCTTTCCGAACACCTGGGAGTCGCAATACGGCGGCATCTGGCGCGGCTGGGGGGCGATCGCCAGCGAGGCGCGCGTGGTGCTGGACGAGTTCAATCCGGCGGCGGAATTATGGGTGACGGAGACGGGATACTCGACGTGGCGGCAGGACCCGGCGGCGCAGCTGAGCGCTTATGTCGCTGCGGCGGAAGCGCCGGTTCATCGCATGTACTGGTACGGGTTGCGCGATCTGGCGGATGACGTGGCGGTGCAGGAAGGGCCGCATTTCGACGAGCGGCATTATCATTTTGGCGTGGACCGGGCGGATGGCACGCCGAAATTGCTGGGGCGGTTGCTGAGGACGGGTGGCGTGGAGGCGGTGCGGGAGATTGCCGCGGCGGCGGCGCCGTTGGCGGCCCCTGCCCTGCCCGGTTTGAAGCCGATTTTGATCACCGGCGGCGCCGGCTTTATCGGCGCCAACTTGGCGGACCGGCTGGCGGCCGAGGGCGAGCATGTACTGCTGTACGACGCGCTGGTCCGGCCCGGGGTGGAGCAGAACCTGTCGTGGCTGCGGCGGCGCCATTCCAAACGGATCAGCTTCAGCCTGGCCGATGTGCGCGACCGCGCGGCGCTGGACCAGGCGGCGGCGGATGCCAGCGCGGTGTTTCACCTGGCGGCGCAGGTTGCGGTGACCACCAGTTTCGACGACCCGGAAGACGATCTGCAAATCAACATTCTGGGCACGTTCAATCTGCTGGAGGCGCTGCGGCGCCGCGGCGCTGACATCCCCATCGTGTTCGCCAGCACCAACAAGGTTTACGGCAATCTGGATCACGTCGGTCTGTCGCTGCGCGCCGGCGCCTGGACGCCGGATGACGCGAAACTGCGGCGGCAGGGATTGAACGAGGATTTTCCGCTGTCTTTCGCTACGCCCTATGGCTGCTCGAAGGGTGCGGCGGATCAGTACGTGCTGGATTACGCGGCGAGTTTCGGCATGCCGAGCTGCGTATTGCGGATGAGCTGCATTTACGGGCCGCGCCAGCTCGGCACCGAGGATCAAGGCTGGGTCGCGCATTTCATGCTGCGCGCGGTGCAGGACCAGCGGATCACGCTGTTCGGCGATGGCCGGCAGGTGCGCGACATTTTGTACGTGACCGACGCGGTGGCGGCATATGTGGCGGCGTGGCGGCGGATCGGCGAGGTTGCGGGCCGCGCCTTCAACCTTGGCGGCGGGCCGGATAACGCCGTCAGCCTGGTGCAGCTGATCGCGCATCTGGAGGCCGTGCTGGGCCGGCCGATCGCGCATGGCTTTGACGACTGGCGGCCGCATGACCAGCGGTATTTTGTCGCGGATGCCGGGCGGGTGCGCGCCGCGCTCGCGTTGCCCGCGCCGAAGCCGTGGCGCGAGGGTACGGCGCTGCTGATGCGCGAGATCGCGGACCGGCACGGCGTGAAGCTGGCCGCCGACAACGTGCTGGCCCCCGCTTGATGTTCACGCCATGAAAGTCGCGCTGATCAACCCGGATTGGGACTATCGCAACAGCATCTATTTCGGCTGCCGCGCCGCGCATCTGCCGCTGGAGTTGGGTTACGCCCAGGCGTTGCTGCAAGCCGCGGGGCATGAGGTGCTGATGCTGGACGGGCAGATCCAGCTTCTGAACACCGCGGCGCTGGCGGCGCGGGTGCGGGAGTTTGGCCCGGAGATGACGGTGGTGACGACCGCGCCGAGCTATCTGTTCTGGCGCTGCGCGCCGCCCGAACTGAAAGTGCCGCTGCGGATGCTGGCGGCTTTGGGAGCGGATGCGGGCATGACCGTGGCGGTGGGCCCGCATGGTTCGGCGACGCCGGCGCCGGTGCTACGAAAGCTCGGCGTGGACATCGTGGTGCGCGGCGAATGCGAGGAAGTGATCGCGGCGCTCGCGGACGCGCCGGTGCGGCGGGACATTCCGGGGATTGCGTTTCTGGATGACGCCGGCGCGGTGCAGGTGGTCGGCGAGCCGGCGGCAACCCGGTTTACCGACGCGCCGGCGTTGCGCTGGCCGGATGCGTGGGTGGCGCGGCATGACCATCACCATCATCGGTTTGATTGCGCGCCGGCGGGGCCGGGCGCGGAGGTGGAAGCCTCGCGCGGCTGCCCCTATGCCTGCACCTTCTGCGCAAAGATCGATTTCCGCGACAAGTACCGCAAGCGCGATTTGAGCGTGCTGCTGGAAGAGATCGATGGGCTGATCGCGCAGGGCGTCACCTACATCTATTTCATCGACGAGATTTTTCTGCCGCGGCCGGAGCTGCTGGAAGCGCTGGCGGCGCGGCCTGTGCAGTTCGGCATCCAGACGCGGATCGATCTGTGGAAGCCGGAGCTGCTGGATGCGCTGGGCGCGGCGGGGTGCGTCTCGATCGAGGCGGGGGTGGAGAGTTTGACGGTCGAGGGCCGCGCGCTGCTGGCGAAGAAATGCAAGCTGGATACCGACCAGCTGAGCGCGCTGCTGTTCCGGGCGCGGCAAAGCGTGCCGTTCGTGCAGGCCAATCTGATCCGCGCCGAGGAGAACGAACAGGCGCTGGTGGCGGCGTGGCGGGCGGAGATGCAGGAACATGGGGTGTGGGCGAACGATCCCGTGCCGCTGTTTCCGTATCCTAGCGCACCGGAATACCGGTTGCTGTGGGGCGAACCCGATGAGCTGGCGTGGGAGCGGGCGCTGGACCACTACCTCGCGCAGTTCAGTTCTTTCAGCGATTTCCAGGAAGATCAGCCTTTGCCGCTGGCGGCGCTGGAGCGGGCATGACGCCGCGCCGGGTGCTGCTCAGCACGGACGCGGTCGGCGGCGTGTGGGTTTACGCGCTGGAGCTGGGCCGCGCACTGGCGGCGCGGGACGTGGCAGTGGAGCTGGCGGTGCTGGGGCCCGCGCCGGCGGCGGCACAACGTGCGGCGGCGGCGGAAGCTGGCGTGAGGCTGCACAAGACCGGGCTGGCGCTGGACTGGATGGCGGACAGTCCGGCGGCACTGGGCGAAATTTCGGACGGGCTGGCGGCACTGGCGCGCGAGCTTCATGTGGATGTGGTGCAGCTGCACACGCCGGCTTTGGTGGGGCATGCCGCGTGGCCAGCGCCGGTGCTGGCGGTGGTTCATTCCTGCCTCGGCACCTGGTGGGAGGCGGTGCATCCGGGCGAGCCCGCGCCGGCGGGTTTTGTCTGGGTGATGGCGGCGGTGGCGCAGGGCTTGCGCGCGGCGGACGCCGTGGTGGCGCCGAGCCAGGCGCTGGCTGACGCGCTCAGCCGGGTTTACCGCACCGGCCGGCGCATCGACGTGGTGCATAACGGCCGGTCTGGGCTGCACGGTGACGCGGGGCTGGGCGAAGGCGTGCTCGCGGCCGGGCGGCTGTGGGACGAAGCGAAAAATATCACGACGTTGGACGCCGCCGCCGCGTTGATGGACGTGCACGTGCGCGCTGCAGGGCCTTTGAGTGGACCAACCGGCGCGTCTGTCATTCTAACCAACGTTTCGTCATTGGGTACGCTGGATGAGGCGGCGATGGCGGCGGCGATCGGCGACGCGCGTGTATTTGCGTCCCCGGCTTTGTACGAGCCGTTCGGCCTGGCGGTGCTGGAAGCGGCGCAGGCGGCGCGGCCGCTGGTGCTGGCCGACATCCGGACGTTCCGTGAGCTGTGGGATGGCGCGGCGGTGTTTCTACCGGCGCGCGACGCCGGCGCCTGGGCGCGGACGCTGGACGAATTGCACGCCGATCCGGATGCATGCCGCCGGCTGGGCGAAGCGGCGCGGATGCGGGCTGCGGATTACAGCCTCGCGCGCTTCGCCGGTGCGATGTGGGACCGGCTCTCCGCGATGTCCTTGGTCACGGCGGCCTGACATGCGGATTATTTACTTCACGCATTCGCTGATCTCTTGCTGGAATCACGGCAACGCGCATTTTCTGCGTGGCGTCATGCGGGCGCTGCTGGCCGCGGGCCATGACGTTGCGGTGTACGAGCCGATGACCAGCTGGAGCCGCGACAATCTGGTGACGGAGCGCGGCGTCCGCGCGATCGACGATTTCCACACGGCGTTTCCGGAACTGGCCGATATTACCAGTATCATTTCGGACGACCCGGAGGATGTGGCGGCGGCACTGGACGGCGCGGATTTGGTTTTGGTGCATGAGTGGAACGAGCCAGCGCTGGTCGCGGAGGTCGGCCGCGCGCGGATCGCCGGCGGGCGGTTTACGCTGCTGTTTCACGACACGCATCACCGCATGGTGAGCGAGCCGGAGGCGATGACCCGCTATGATCTGTCCGGTTATGACGGCGTGCTGGCCTTTGGCGCGGCGCTGAGCGAAGCGTATCGCCGCGCCGGTTGGGGCGAGCGGGTGTTCACCTGGCATGAGGCCGCGGATACCACGTTGTTCGAACCGCCGGCCACGCCGGTTGAACGCAAGGGCGCGGTGTGGATCGGCAACTGGGGCGACGGCGAACGCGCGCAAGAGCTGCAGGACTACATGCTGGCACCGGCCGCGGCCAATGGCGTGGCGCTGGATATCTACGGGGTGCGTTATCCGGAGCCGGTGGTGGCGGAACTGGCGGCGCGGGGCGTGGCGTATCATGGCTGGGTCGCAAACGCCGCGGCGCCGGAGGTGTTCGCGCGGCATGAGTTCACGCTGCACATTCCCCGCCGGTTTTATGTGACGCAGCTGCCGGGCATCCCGACGATTCGTGTGTTCGAAGCGCTGGCCTGCGGAATTCCGTTGCTGTGCGCGCCGTGGCGGGACGCAGAGGGGCTTTTCACGCCGGGGGCGGATTATCTGCAGGCCGCGACGCCGGCGGAAATGGAGCGGCTGATGCGCGAGCTGATCAACGACGCCGAACTGCGCGCGGCGCTAGCGGCGCACGGCCTCGCCACCATCCGCGCGCGGCATAGCTGCGCGCACCGCGCCGCGGAACTGCTGGCGATCGCGGACGGGCTGCAAGGCCGAACCGCAAATGTATCCGGAAGGCACGCGGCCTGATGCGTATCGCGTTTTACGGCTCCAGCCTGCTCTCGTCGTACTGGAATGGCGCCGCGACGTATTACCGCGGGTTGCTCTCCGCGCTGGCGGCGCGCGGACACGACATTACGTTCTACGAGCCGGATGCGTTCGAGCGGCAGAGCCATCGCGACATCGCGCCGCCGGACTGGGCGCGCGTGGTGGTGTATCCGGCGACCGTGGCGGGCGTTGCGGCAGCGGTGGCGGAAGCGGCACGGGCGGAGGTGGTGGTGAAAGCCAGCGGCGTCGGCGTGTTCGACGATGAGCTGCTGGCCGGCGCGATGGCAGCCGCGGCGGCCGACGCGGTGCGCGTGTTCTGGGACGTGGATGCGCCAGCCACGTTGGCCGAAATTTCCGCGGATGCCGTGCACCCGATCCGCCGCGCGCTGCCCCGCCTGGACGCGGTGCTGACCTATGGCGGCGGCGATCCGGTGGTGGCGCGGTATCGCGCGCTGGGGGCTGCGCTGTGCGTGCCGATTTACAACGCGCTTGATCCCGCCACGCATTTTCCCGTGCCGCCCGATCCGGCATTGGCGACCGACCTGGTGTTTCTCGGCAACCGGCTGCCGGACCGGGAGGCGCGGGTGGAACGGTTTTTTCTGGCGCCGGCGGCGGCACTACCGGCGCGGCGGTTTTTGCTGGCCGGTTCCGGCTGGGCGGATAAGCGGGTGAGCGCAAATGTGCGGCTGCTCGGCCATGTCGGCACGGCGCAGCACAACGCGCTGAATTGTTCGGCGCTGGCGGTGCTGAACATCGCGCGGGACAGCATGGCGGCGATCGGATTTTCGCCGGCGACGCGGGTGTTCGAGGCGGCGGGCGCAGGTGCCTGTCTGCTCACCGATGAATGGGAAGGCATCGAACTGTTCCTGCAACCGGAGCAGGAAATTCTGGTGGCGCGGGACGGCGCGGACGTGGCGGCGCAACTGGCGGCGCTGACGCCGGCGCGGGCGAGGAAAATCGGCGCGCGGGCGCGGGCGCGCATTCTTGCAGAACATACTTATGAGAAACGCGCGGCGTTGGTGGAGACGATTTTACAAAGCGCGCTGGCGCGGCGGCGGGCGGTGGCGGCCACCGTGGCAGCGGCATGAGGCTCGTGGTGCTTGGGCTCAGCCTGTCCTCTTCCTGGGGCAACGGCCACGCCACCACCTTCCGGGCGCTGCTGCGGGCGCTGGCGGCGGGCGGCGACGAGATTTTGTTTCTGGAGCGCGAGCAGCCCTGGTACGCCGCCAACCGGGATCTGCCGGCGCCGGATTTTTGCCGGCTGGCGTTTTATGAAAACCTTGGCGAACTCGAAGAGTTTCGCCACGAAATCGCGGCGGCGGACGCGGTGATTCTGGGCTCTTACGTCGCGGAGGGCGTGGCGGTCGCGCGGCGGTTGCGCAACTGGGCGCGCGGCGCGTTGTGTTTTTACGACATCGACACGCCGGTGACGCTGGCAAAACTGGCAGCAGGCGACCATGAATATTTGTCGCCCGACGTGATCCCGCTATTCGACATTTATTTCTCTTTCACCGGCGGCCCGACGCTCGCCCGCCTGCGCCGCGAATTCAGCGCGCGCGACGCGGTGGCGCTGTTCTGCAGCGTCGATGAGGCGCGCTACCGGCCGCAACGCGTCACGCGGCGCTGGGACCTCGGCTATCTCGGCACCTACAGCGAAGATCGCCAGCCAGGGCTGGAACGTTTGCTGCTGGAGCCGGCGCGGCGATGCCCGAAGCGGCGCTTTGTGGTGGCGGGCCCGATGTACCCGGCGGACATCGCCTGGCCGGCGAACGTGGAGCGTATCGAACATCTGGCGCCGGCGGAGCACGCGGCGTTTTACGCCGCGCAGGCCTGGACGCTGAACATCACCCGCGCCGATATGATCGCGGCCGGCTACAGCCCGAGCGTGCGTTTGTTCGAGGCAACGGCCTGCGGCGTGCCGATCATCAGCGATGACTGGCGCGGCCTCGAAACGATTTTCGCGGCGGGCCAAGAGATCGTGATCGCGTGCGACGCCGAGGATGTGCTGGCGGCGCTGGCGATGCCGGAGGCGGCGCGCGACGCGGTTGCGCAAGCGGGCCGCGCCCGCTGCCTGGCCGCGCACACGGCCGCGCATCGCGCCGCCGAATTGCGCGCCGCGATTGCCGGCGTCTGCCTCTCCCCCTTCCCCACTTTGGCCCTTACCCTGGCAGGAGTTTCGTCATGACTATCGCATCCTCCTCCGAGACCGCGCTGGTGGCGGGCGGCGCCGGATTTGTCGGTTCGCATCTTTGTGAGGCGCTGCTGGCCGAAGGGTCGCGCGTGGTCTGTTTGGATAATCTGCAGACCGGCACGATGGATAATCTGCGCACCATGCTGCGCGATCCGCGCTTCAGCTTTATCGAGCATGACATCATCCAGCCCTTGCCGCGGGCTTTAAGCGCCGACCTGGTGTTCAACCTCGCCTGCGCCGCCTCGCCGCCGCTGTATCAGCTGGACCCGGTGCATACGATGATGACCAATGTCGTCGGCACCAACAACCTGTTAGCCTTTGCGGCGGAACAGGGGGCGCGGCTGCTGCAGGCCTCCACCAGTGAAGTGTACGGCGATCCGGATGTGCATCCGCAGCCGGAAAGCTACCACGGCAACGTCAACCCGTGCGGCCCGCGCGCCTGCTACGACGAAGGCAAGCGGGCCGCGGAGACGCTGTGTTTCGATTACCTGCGGCAGGGCCTGGCGGAAGTACGGGTCGCGCGGATTTTCAACACCTACGGGCCGCGCCTGCGCGCCAGCGACGGCCGCGTGATCTCCAACATGATCGCGCAGGCGCTCGCCGGCGCTTCCATCACCGTGTATGGCGACGGCACGCAGACCCGGTCTTTTTGTTACGTGGACGATCTGGTGGAGGGTCTGCTGCGGCTGATGCGCCATGAGGCGCGGCTGAGCCATGCGGTCAATCTAGGCAACCCGAACGAGCTGAGCATCGCCGAGACCGCGACCACCATCCGGCGGCTGACCAAGTCGAGCTCGCCGATCGTGTTCCGGCCGCTGCCGGTGGACGATCCGTGCCGGCGCCGGCCGGATATCGGCCTCGCGCAAAGGCTGCTGGGCTGGCAGCCGGAGATCGCGCTGGGGCAAGGGCTGGAGCGCACCATCGCTTGGTTCCGCGAAGCCGCGGACGTGGAGACAGCGAAACCGGCGCGCGAGCGCACGGCGCGAATGCCGGCGGTGGGATCGGATTAACGATCATCCGGCGCGCGTGCGCGCCGCGTCCTCGGTTCGGCGCGGTGGGCTTCGAGGAGGGCGAGCAGGCCGTCGATAATCTGCGCCGGATTGGGCGGGCAACCGGGGATTTGCAGGTCTACCGGCAGCAGCGCGTCGGCGCCGCCCAGGATCGCGGGCGAGCCCTTGAACACGCCGCCGTCGATCGCGCAGTCGCCGGCGGCGATCACGAATACGGGGTCCGGCATCGCCTCGCGGGTCTGGCGCACCGCTTCGGCCATGTTGCGGTTGGCGGCGCCGGTGATCAGCAGGATGTCGGCATGGCGCGGGCTGGCGGTGAAGGTCAGGCCGTACTGGGTGAGGTCGTAGATCAGGTTTTGCGTGGCGCGCAGCTCCAGCGCGCAGCCATTGCAACTGCCGGCGGCGAGGTGGCGGATCGCCAGGCTCCTGCCGCGCCGGTTCTGCCCTGCCTCCCGTAACCGTAATGCGATGGTGGCGGTGGCCGCCGGGTCCGGCTTGCGCGCCGGCGCGGGTCTGGCGAACAGCGACCTGGCGAGGCTGCGCCAAAGCGTCATAGATCCACCCCCGCGACCGAGGGGTTGATGGAGCACGTGATGAGCGCGAGATCGGACAGCGCGCTGCCGGCCGCCGCCTGTTCCAGCAGCGGCCAATGCAGCGCGCTGGCGTCGGCGATGAATACGTCGGCGATCGCGCTGCCCGCGATCGACAGGAAGTGCCAGACCGGGCCGCGCGGGCTTTCCGCGACGCCCAGGCCGAGCAGCGGTTCACCGTCGCCGGCGGAGGGCGGCGGCCGCGCGATGATGCCCTCCGGCAGGCCGTCCAGAAACAGGCGGAGCAGGCGCAAGCTTTCAGCCAGCTCCGCGAGGCGGATGCTGGTGCGGGCGGCGCAGTCGCCGGCGTTTTCGATCGGCACCGAAAGTGCGGCGGCGGCGTAGGGCGCGGAAACGGGGGTGAGCCGGGCGTCGACGCGCTGGCCGGAGGCGCGCGCGACAACCCCGCCGGCGCCATAAGCCGCCGCTACCCCCGGCGGGATAACGCCGATGCCGGCAAGCCGGTCGTGCAGGCCCGCGTGGTCCTCGAACAGCCGGGTCAGGTCCAGCAGTTCCGCCGCCAGGCCGGCCAGCGCTGCTTTCAGCGCGGCGGGGCCGTCGGCCGCGATGTCGCCGGCGACGCCGCCGGGGATCACCAGGTCCATCATCAGCCGGTGGCCGAAAGCGGCGTGAGCCGCTTCGCACAGCATCTCGCGCTGGGCACCGAGCCGGGTTTCCAGCAGCAGAAAACCCGCCGCGCCGGCGAGCCGGGCGAGATCGTCCAGATGCACGGCGCAGCGCTCCAGCTCCGCCATCACTGCCCGCAACGCCACGGCGCGGGGCGGCGGGCGCAGGCTCAGTGCCGCCTCCGCCGCCTGCGCGAAGGCTTGGGCGTGCGCGACGGTGGCGTCGCCGGCGACGCGGGCGGCGAAGCGCGCGGCCAGGCGCGGCGACTTGCCGCGGATCAGCGCCAGCGTGCCGCGATGGGCGTAGCCAAGCCGGGTCTGCAGGCTCAGCACTTGTTCGCCCAGCGCGGAGACGCGGAGATGCACCGGCTCCTCGATCATGCCGTGGACGGGGCCGAGGGCTAGCTGATGCGCGCCGGCGATGGCGGGCACGGGATAGTCCGGCCAGGCGCCGGCGCCGTCCGGGCCGCGGGACTGGGCAATCGCGGGGCGCGTGTCGAGCGCGCCGGTGGCGGTGGCACCGGTCTGATCGTGCGCCAGACGCTCGAACCAGGCGGCGCCGGGGTGGCGGGGCGAAAGCGCGGGGTAGGCGTTGCCGATCAGCCCGGTTGCGAACAGCTCGCCGGTCGGGAGCAGCGCGTAGGCGTTGGCTGCGTCCGTCCAGAGTGCGACGGGCGGCGTAGCCAAAGCGGACCAGGCGGCGGGGGAGAGCAAGGGGATCGTCATGCCAAAGACGCCGCGACGGTGCCGAGGGCGGCGGTGAGGGCAGCCGGCATCGCGAAGCCGATCAGCACCGCCAGCAGCAGCTGCAGGACCATTACCGCCAGGCCCCGGCCGGCCGGGCGGCGCGTGACGCCGGGCGGGGCCGGTCCAAAGGTCAGGGGGCCGATCCGGCGCAGCACCGCGACCGTGGCCAACAGCAAACCAAGCGCGAGCGGCAGGGTGAGCCAAGGCTGGCGCAGCACGGTTTGCGAGACGATCAGGTACTCGGCGACGAACAGGCCCGAGGGCGGCAGGCCGGTGAGCGCGAACAGGCCGGCGCCGAGCAGTCCGCCGAGTACCGGGCTGGTCGCCGCCATGCCGCGCAGGCGGCCGAAGCCATAGCCGGCGGAGGAGAGGAGTTCGGCCGGCGCCTCCGCCGACGCAGGCGCGCGCAGGAGGGCGGCGCGGATCAGCGCCTGCGCCAGGCCGGCGCGAGCCAGCGTATGCAGGATCATGTGCAGCAGGCCGCCGAAGATCGCGGCGGCGCCGCCGAGGCCGAAAGCAAACGCCGCGACGCCGGCATGACCGATGGCGGCAAAGCCGAGAAAGCGGCGGGCGTTGCGCCGGCGCGCGAGCGAGAACGCCGCGAGCCAGAGCGAAGCGACGCCGAAGGCCATCAGCAACGGGCCGGGCGGCAGGCCGATCTGCTGCGCGGTGAAGCTGGCTTGCGCCAGGTGGCGGAAGCGCAGGATGGCGAGGAGCGGCACGTTCAGCAGCGGCGCGGCGAGGCTGGCGGTGAGCGGCGCCGGGCCTTCCGTGGTGGTGTCCGGCAGCCAGAAGTGCAGCGGCGCCAGCGCCGCGCGCGTGCCGTAGCCGACCAGGAGCAGGACAAAGGCGAGCGAGAGCAGCTTGCCGTCCAACCTGGCGGGGTTCTGGTTGAGTGTCGTGAAGCTGAGCGCGGGTAGTCCGGGACCGAGTGCCGGCTGCGCCGCCAGATAGACCAGCAACGTGCCGAACAGCGCGAGCAGCAGCGCCACAGCGCCGAGGATGAATCCGCTCCAGGCGGCGCGCAGGGCTTTCGCCGTACCGGGCAAGCCGGCGCCGAAGCTGGCGGCGAGCAGCGCGCCGACCATCGCGCCCCAGAGGAGAAAAATATCGTCGGCGTACAGGCCGAGCAGCGTGAGGCCGAGCACGGCCTGCGTCATGGCATGATACAACCGCCAGCGGCGCAGGGTCATCGCCATCTGGCCGATCCGGACGAAAGCGAGATTGGCAAGCGCGGTGGTGACGCCGATGAAGCCGGTGAGTGTGCCGAAGATAACGCCGAGCGCGTCGGCATGGACCAGCCCAAGGCCGGGCGCGAAGCCGGCCAGCAATGTGAGCGCGAAGACCAGCAGGCTGAGCAGGAGGTTGGCGGTCGCGCCGCCGCGCGGTTGGCCGAACGCGGCGAGCACCGGCGCGGCAAGCAGCGGCAGCAGGATCGCCAGTACCGCAAAACTCAATGGCCGGCTTCCTGGGTGGAGGCGCTGACGCTGCCGAGATCACCCCGCGGACGCAGCAGGACAACGCCCGCGAGAACGGCCGCCGGCAGAGCGAGTGCGCCGAGCGCCAGAAAGGCAACCAGTGGCGTGCCCGGCAGGCCAATCGCCGCAAGCATCAGCCCGGCTTCGGCCGCGAACAGGCCGATGACTTGCGCCAGCGCCTCCCGCCGCAGCGCCGCGGCCAGCAGGCCGAGCAGGATGACGGCGAACGGCACCGCCAAAGCGAAGGGGGCGAGCAGCAAAGCGAGCACGAATACCAACACGCCGAGCGGCAAAGCATAGGCAGCCAATGGGACAGGGTCGACGGCAGGCGGCGGAGCGATATGCCGGGCGATCCGGCGCAAGACAGCCGGCAGCAGCAGGCCCTGCAGCGCCAGAATAATCAGCGCCGCGAGCAGGAGTTGCGGCGCGCTTTGCCGGTAAGCCGCCCAGCCGGCGGCGGCGGCCAGCGCACAGGCCTGGACGCGCAGCAGCGTGATCTGCGGGGCCAGGCGGCGGCGCGCGAGCAGGCCGAAGCCGCAGAGCAGGATCAGCACGGCGAGCAGCTGGGCGAGCGGGTCCGCGACCATCATGCGCCGGCCAGCAGGTAGGCCGCGGCGAGCAGGCCGAGCAGCATCGCGGCGCCCAACGCCTCCGGCACTCGGACCCCGCGCAGCCGGGGGGTGACGACCTGCAAGACTGTGACGACGGCAACGAGGACGGCAAGTTTCAGCGCCCAGAGGAGGATGCCGGCGGGCCAGGTGAGCAGGTGACCGGCATATGCCGTGCCGTAAGGGAGGAACAGCGCCGCGAACAGCGATAGAAAGATGGTCAGGCGCAGCATGCCGGCATAATGCAACAAGGCCAGATAGCGGCCGGAGTACTCACGCGTCAGCGCGGGGTCGGGCGGGCCGCCGGCCAAAGCGGTGGCGAGCACCGCGAGCCCCGCCAAAGCCAGCGGCACCGACAGCGCAAGTGGCGCGCTTTGCAAGGCGAGGCCGATGCCGTTCAGGTTGGTCGAATGGGCGATCAGCGCGAATACCAGGAGCAGCACGAGCAGAGCGGGCACGGCGAAAGTGTGGCCCGGCAGCGCCCGCGCCGCGGCGCCGCCGCCCAGATCCGCGCCGGTTTCTAGGCCGGCGAGCAAGGCGCTGGCATTGGCGAGCGCCAGCAGGCCGAGCCAGGTGACGGCGTCGTCCAACGTGGCGGTGGCCGTGCCGGCGCAAAAGCCGGGTGTGATCAAGGCGGCGGTGACGGTGGCGGCGCAGGCGGCGAACGGCCAGACCGGGTACAACTCAGTCGCATTATCCGGCGTCAGCGTCTGTTTCGCGAGCTGCCGGGCGAGGTCTCGGTATGGCTGCGTTAGCGGCGGGGGGCGGCGGCCGAGCAGCCGCGCGCGGCAAACGGCGGCGAGGCCGGCGGCAAGCGGCGCGGCAGCGAGGATGAGAGCGCCGTGGAGCACGGCCGCTATCAGTGCGGCCAGCAGGTTGGCGCCAACCGGCATCAGACGCCGCCTGCTTCGGCCAGGCCAAGCGCCGCCAAAGCCAGCACCAGCACGGCGAACAGCGTGATCAGGCGCTGGCGGAAGGGGACGCGGCCGAGGCGCTCGGCCAGGCGGATGAAGGGCGGCTGGGCGCGCAACAGAACACTGAGCCCCCAGGCCTCGGCGGGGTCTTCGCCTGCTGGCGTAAACAGCCAGCCAGCTAGAGCGAGGCGGAGCGGCTGCGCGAAACCGGTGCCAGTGATCTGTGTTTTCGGGTCGCCAAAGGGCAGCCATACCGGCGGTTTGCCGAAGCCGCCGGTCCAGGCTCGCACTTCGCGCGTGCCGCGCGCGCCGAAGCGGCGCAGGAGCAGGAAAGCAAGGCTGGCGGCGGCCAGCATGAGCAGAGCCAAAGGCAGCGGCTGGAAGTTCAGCGGCACGCGGGGCGCGCCGGGGACCAGGAGCGCGATCGCGGGTTGCAGGGCGGCGAGCAACAGTCCGGGCAGCAAGGCCGGTAGCAGGCAGAGGATGGCGAGTAACGCCATGGCGAGCAGAACTCGGCGCGGCGCCTCCTCGGCGGCGGCGGCGCGCAGGGTGCGGGGGCGGCCGAGGAAGCCGACGCCGATCAGCCGCAAGGCGGCGGCGAAGCCAAGGCCGGCGCCGAGCCCGACGACGGCCAGCAGCCCTGCAAAGCCGAGGCCAGCGAGCAGATCAGCTGAAACCGCGGCGGCGATGATGGCGTGCAGGAGCAGAGCCAAGGCCGGAAAGCCGGGGCCGAACGGCAGCGCCGCCATGCCGGCGGCGCCGGCCAGCATCAGCATCCCGAGCCGGGGCATGCCGCGCATCAGCCCGCCCAGCCAGTCCAGCGATGTGGCGCCGGTGGCCGCCGCCACCGCGCCGGCGCCGAGGTAGAGCAGCGGCTTGAACAAAGCATGGGCGACGGCGGCGAATAGCGCCGCCTGCAGGCCGAGGGCGGCGAGCGCGGTATCGTCGCAAGCTTTGGCGCGGAGCGCGATGCCGAGGGCGACTGCGATGAAGCCGCTTTGCGCGACGGTGGCGCAGGCGAGCAGGGTTTTGATCTCGGGCTCCACCGCGGCGCGCAAGCCCCCGATCAGCACCGAGGCGGCGCCGGCGAGGATGAGGGCGATGCCCCACCAGGGCTGGGCGGCGGGGCCGAGCACGATGAAGGCGGTGCGGATCAACACGTAGAGCGCGACGTTCACCATGCCGCCGGACATCACCGCGGAGACACCGGGCGGGGGCGCCGGATGCGCGCGCGGCAGCCAGACATGCAGGGGTGCCAAGCCCGCTTTCGCGCCGGCTGCGAACAGCAGGAGCAGAAACGCGGCCGCGCCGGGGGGCAGGAACAGCGCCGGGATCAAGGCAAGGCCGGAGGAGGCGGCGGTGCCGAGGTAGAGCGTCGCCGGCCGCTGGTCGCCGCGCAGCACCGGCAGCCAACTGGCGGCGCTCATCAGCGTGAAGCCGAGGATGAGGGTGAAAGCGTCGGCCGCCAACAGAGTGAGCATCAAGGCCAGGACGAACACCCAAAAGGCCGGCGAGCGGACAACGCCGGCGATGGCGGCGGCAAGGACCTGGGGGATGAGCAGGCAAAGAAAAACCACCGACAGCGGGTCGATGCCGAGATGCATTCCCTGTCCCGGCAGACCGAATGGCAGCGTGGTGGCGAAGTTCACCGGGGTAAGGTAGCAAGCGCGGGCCCGCGCCGGAAGCGAGCCGGTATCGTGCAAGCGTTGGAGTTGTGCGGATGAGTTTGGATCTGTCATCATTCGAGAATGCGGTTGCACGCCTAGGCGAAGCCGTAGCGCTTTACGAGCGAGATCCGTCGGAGACCTTGATCCGCGACGGGTTGGTGCAACGCTTCGAATTTACCTATGAACTGGCGCATAAGACGCTGAAACGTGCACTGGAAGCGCGTTCGCCCTCACCCGAACAGTATGATGCCATGAGCTTTGCCGACCTGATCCGCTCGGCCAACGAGCAAAACATGCTGCTGGGCGACTGGCCGGTGTGGAAGCATTACCGCGAGATGAGGAGCAAGACCAGCCACAGCTATGATGAGGCGGTGGCGTTGGAAGTGGTTTCCGGCATCGAGGGATTTCTACGCGAGGCTATTTTTTTGCGGGATCGGTTGCGGGAGCGGTTTGCGGGAGCGGGGATTTGACGCTGCACATCGCGCCGGAGCATCTGGCGTTGGTGCGGCGGCTGTTGCGGGAGTTGTTGCCGGCGGGAGCGGCGGTGCGGGTGTTCGGCTCGCGGGCCGGCGGGCGGGTGAAGCCGTTCTCCGATCTGGACCTGCTGATCGACGTGGGCCGGCGGCTGACGTTTGCCGAGAGTGCCGATCTGTCGGAGGCGTTTTCGGAGAGCGATCTGCCGTGGAAGGTCGATCTGGTGGATCGGCACAGTCTTACCGACGCGTTCCGGCGGCGGATCGAGCCGGAGAGTTTGCCGCTGAGTCTGGACGGGTAACAGCAGGAGAGAGGACCAGAAAAAGTCGTGGATGCCGGCCTTCCCGGCATGACGACGGCGCGGTTACTGTTGCCGCAGCAACTGTTCAAGCGCGCCGGGCGGTAAGGTGACGCTGCCGAAGTCGGGAGGCGGCGCGAAGTTGGCGGGGTTTTGGGGGGCGTAAGTGACGGCGGTGGCGGTGACTTCCGCGGCGCCATGGGCATCGCGGCCGTGGAAGTTGAGGGCGACGCCGTCCGGCGTCAGGCAGGCCTCGGCGCTGCCTTGCGCGTTCAGCACCAGATATTTCTCGCAAGCTAGGCCAGCAAAGTTGCCGGGGCCGAGGGTGGTAAAGCGGGCATTGCGGGCCTGCGCAACCTCCTGGCTGATGGTCGACAAATTGGGCGCGTCGACCACGGTATGCAGCATCGGCAGCACCAGCTGCGCCTGGCCGGAGCGCAGATCGACCAGGAAGAAGCTGCCATGCGCCGGATCGTCGATGCGGGCACGCTGATCCGCGGCGTCGAACGCCAGCTGATAGCTCGCGGCGGGGCGGCCGGGGGCGGACAGAACGTAGCTGACCGACACGTCCCGGGTCGGCAGCAATGCCGGCGGCGGCGCCGCTTGCGCGGGCGAGATGCCGAGGGCGGCGAGGAGCAGCAGAGGCAAGTTCAAAACGATGTTTCCTTGGATGTTCTGAGGGCGTCGAGTTCGCGCCGGAGGGCGGCGGAGTCGGGGGCGGCGATGAAGCGGGCCGGCGCGTCCACCGCTTCGGCCAGCAGGATGTGGTAGTCGGCCCGGGGAATTTCCACGGCGCCGAAGCGGGCCAGATGGGCGGTGATGAACTGCGTGTCCAGCAGCGAGAAGCCGCCGAGGCGCAGCCGGGCGACCAGATGGGCGAGTGCCACTTTCGAGGCGTCAGTGGCGGTGGAGAACATGCTTTCGCCGAAAAACGCGCCGCCCAGCGCCGCGCCATACAGGCCGCCGACCAGCGCGCCGTTCAACCAAGTCTCCACGCTATGGGCGAAGCCGAGCTGGTGCAGCTCGGTGAACAGGCGCTCGATCTCCTGGTTGATCCAGGTGTCCGGGCGGTTGGCGCGGGCAGCGGCGCAGGCGGCGATGGTGCCGGCGAAGTCGCGGTTCGCGGTGACCGTGAACGGGCCGGACCGCAAGGTTTTGCGCAGGCTGCGCGGCAGGTGGAAACCGTCCAGCGGCAGCACGCCGCGAAACTCCGGGTCCAGCCAGTGCAGCGCGCGGCTAGTGCGGGACTCCGCCATCGGGAACAGGCCGAGCCGGTAGGCGCGGAGCAGCAGGTCTGGCGTGAGGTGGAACGGCCGGGCGGACATCGCGGACAGGCTCGCACGATCGGCGGGAGAACGGAACAGCTCAGCGCTTGAGCGCAAGCCGGCGCGTCGTTATGGTCTTGAACGGATGGCCACGAAGCAGCAAACGGTGGATTTCGTCGTCGAGCAAGTCGCGGGGGCTGGCGCCGTCTCGCAGCGGAAAATGTTCGGCGAGTACACCCTCTACTGCGATGGCAAAGTGGTGGCGCTGGTTAGTGACGACCAACTTTACGTGAAGCCGACCAAGGCGGGACGCGCCATGATCGGCGGCGGGATTGTGGAGAAACCGCCCTACGCAGGCGCAAAACCGTGGTTTTGGATCGCGGGAGAGCGGTGGGACGAGGGCGAATGGCTAAGCGGGCTGATCCGGGCTTCGGCGGCGGAGCTGCCGATGCCAGCCCCCAAGCCGGGCAAACGAAAGCGCGTTTAGCAACTCGTTACGGTTCGGCGGTTCGGGTTAAGCGGGAGCGGAGAAGGTTGTGGGGTTACCGTTTTAAGACGTTAACCACGACATCAAGCGATGCTATTTCCCGCGCCCTTAGGACAGCCTTATGAGAACGACACTGACGTCGGACGATAAGCTGGTTGAACAGGCTTAGTTTTACATGGCTTGGAGAAAAAACCGCGTTGGTTCGGGAAGCGTTGACAGCATTGATCCAGCGGGAGAGCACGCAGCGCCTTGCCCTACTCGGCGGCAGCAACCGGAATTGGGAGATGTGCCGCGGCGGCGCTTTGATCCGGCGTGACGGTCTTCGAGAGCAGGATTATTCGTCTTCGTCGTCGCCCGCCGCAGCTTCTGGTTTCGGGCCGCTGTCCAGACCTTTGGCGGCGACATCGCGGTCAATGAGTTCAATCACCGCCATGTCGGCGGCGTCGCCGTGGCGCATGCCGGCTTTCAGCACGCGGGTGTAGCCGCCGGCGCGGGTTTTGTAGCGGGTGGCCAGCGCGTCGAACAGTTTCGCCACGATGGTCTCGTCGCGCAGCTGGTTATAGGCCTGGCGGCGCGCGTGCAGGCCGCCGCGCTTGCCGAGCGTGATCAGCCGTTCCGCGACCGGCCGTAGCTCTTTCGCTTTCGGCAGCGTGGTGGTGATCTGCTCATGCTTGATCAGCGCCACCGCCATGTTGCGGAACATCGCGAGCCGATGGGAGGAGGTGACGCCAAGCTTCCGCCCGCTGAGACCGTGACGCATTTTCTATATTCCTGGTTAGAACGGCTGGTCGGAGCGTTTGGCGAGCTCCTCGATGTTCTCGGGCGGCCAATCGGTAACGACCATGCCGAGCGACAGGCCCATCGTGGTCAGCACTTCCTTGATCTCGTTGAGCGACTTGCGGCCGAAGTTCGGCGTGCGCAGCATTTCCTGCTCGCTCTTCTGCACCAGGTCGCCGATATAAACGATGTTGTCGTTCTTCAGGCAATTGGCGCTGCGCACGGACAGCTCCAACTCGTCCACTTTCCGCAGCAGGTTGGCGTTGAACGGCAGCTCGATGCGCGGCTCTTCGGCGCGCAGGCGCTGCGGCTCCTCGAAGTTCACGAACATGCCGAGCTGGTCCTGCAAGATGCGGGCGGCGAGCGCCACGCTGTCTTCCGGCGTGATCGCGCCGTTGGTCTCGATTTGCAGGATCAGCTTGTCGTAGTCGGTCACCTGGCCGACGCGCGTCTGCTCGACGCGGTAGGAGACGCGGCGCACCGGCGAGTAGATGGCATCGACCGGGATCAGCCCGATCGGCGCGTCTTCCGGACGGTTGGCGGAAGCAGGCTCATAGCCGCGGCCGGAGGCGACGGTGAATTCCATGCCCAACGTGGCGCCGTCGTCGAGCGTGCACAGCACGAGGTCCGGATTCATGATTTCGATGTCGTGGCCGGCTTGGATCTGCCCGGCCTTGATCTCGCCGGGGCCGGTCGCGCTCAGCACCATGCGCTTCGGCCCCTCGCCATGCATACGCACCGCGAGCTGCTTGATGTTGAGTACGATGTCGGTCACGTCTTCGCGCACGCCAACCAGCGTGGAGAATTCGTGCAGCACGCCGTCGATCCGTACTGAGGTGACCGCCGCGCCCTGCAGCGAGGACAGCAGAATCCGGCGCAGCGAGTTGCCCAGCGTCATGCCGAAGCCACGCTCCAGCGGCTCGGCGATGATGGTGGCGACACGCTGGCTATCGGCGCCGAATTCGATGTCGAGCTGCTCCGGCTTGATCAGCATTTGCCAGTTGCGTTGCAGCGAAACGTTATTCTCTTTCAACATCATACCCCTCCGCCGCGCGGATTGTCATCCGCGTGGCCTTCAACGAGAAAACGGCTTTAGACGCGGCGGCGCTTGCGCGGCCGGCAGCCGTTATGCGGGATCGGCGTCAGGTCGCGGATCGAGGAGATCTGGAAGCCCACGGTCTGCAGCGCGCGCAGCGCGCTTTCACGGCCGGAGCCGGGGCCGCTAACTTCGATCTCCAGCATTTCCATGCCGTGCTCGCGCGCCTTGCGGCCGGCATCCTCGGCCGCGACCTGCGCCGCGTAGGGCGTGGATTTGCGGCTGCCCTTGAACCCCTGGCTGCCGGCGGAGGACCAGGCAATGGTGTTGCCCTGCGCGTCGGTGATGTTAACCATCGTGTTGTTGAAGCTGGCCAACACATGAGCGACGCCGGAGATGATGTTCTTGCGTTCTTTTTTGCGCGGGCTTCTAGAGGCGGGTTTCGCCATAACGTTAATCCTGAAACGGGTGTTTACTTGGTGACTTTCTTCTTGCCGGCGATCGCCACGGCCTTGCCCTTGCGGGTGCGGGCGTTGGTGTGGGTGCGCTGGCCATGCACCGGCAGCCCCTTGCGGTGGCGCAGGCCGCGATAGCAGCCGAGGTCCATCAGCCGCTTGATGTTCATCGCGGTTTCGCGCCGCAGATCGCCTTCGACGCGGTAATCGCGGTCGATCAGTTCGCGCAGGCGCAGCACCTCATCATCGGAGAGCTGGTTCACGCGCCGCTCATCCGGAATTCCGAGATTGGTGCAGATTTGCTGGGCCTTGACCGGGCCGATGCCATAGATATAGCGCAAGCTGATCGCGACCCGCTTGTTCGTGGGAATGTTTACACCGGCAATACGCGCCACGCGTGGTCTCCTGGGGGTAGACGGGGTTTGGCAAAAACAAGGCACGGCGCCCATTCCGGAGCGCCGTTGTGGAAGCGGGTTATAACGACGGTCGGAACAGAGTCAACGACGGACGATCAAATTTTCGTGATAGAACTTGCTCTGGCAGTCGTCAGAGGCTGACTCAGCAGCGCCAGTCCCAGCGCGAATCGCAACTATGACTTAAGCGGCGACGGGTTCCGGGACGCCTACTTTTCGCAGGACTGCCTCTATCTGGCGCTCCACCTCGTCCATTTCCGCCATGCCGTCGACCGAAAACAGCCGGTCGTGATCTCGGTAGTAGGGCAGGATCGGGGCCGTTTGGTCATTGTAAGCCTCCAGCCGGGCGTGCACGGTCTCTGCCTTGTCGTCCGGGCGGCGCATGAACTTGTGCTGCGCGCCGCACACATCGCAGACATCCGTCACGCGCGGCAGCTTGAAGCGGTCGTGATAGCCGGCGCCGCAGATCGAGCAGGTGAACCGGCCGCTGATCCGCTCGACCAGCACGGCCTCATCCACTTTCAGCTCGATCACGGCGTCGAGGTCCACCTTCAGGTCGTGCAGCAGGCTGTCCAGCGCCGCCGCCTGCGGCACGGTGCGAGGGAAACCGTCCAGGATGAAGCCTTTCGCGCAATCTGGCCGGGAGATGCGCGCCGCGATCATGCGGATGATCAGATCGTCGGAGACCAGGGCGCCCGACTCCATCACCGCTTTGGCTTCCTGTCCGATGGCGCTGAGCGCCGCCACTTCCGCGCGCAGCATGTCGCCGGTGGAAATCTGCGCGACTCCGTAGCGCGTCTCCAGCAGCTTCGACTGCGTGCCTTTGCCGGCCCCCGGAGGCCCCAGCAGTATAAGTTCCACGTTTGTCTCCCTCTGGCGCCCGATACCGCGGCGTTGACCGCGACCATGGGCGCCGCCGGTACCTATGCAAACGCTGCGCGCTGTCCTGTCAAGCCAAAACGTCAGCGCAGGTTCAGCGCCGGCCGCGGCCGCGATTTTTGCGGATCAAACCCTCATATTGATGCGCCAGCAGATGCGACTGCACCTGCGTCCAGGTGTCCATGGTGACCGACACGATGATCAGCAGCGACGTGCCGCCGAAATAGAAGGGCAGGCTGTAATTGCTGAGGACAAATTCCGGCAGCAGGCAGACGATCACCAGATAAGCGGCGCCGATCGTGGTCAGCCGCGTCAGCACCTTGTCAAAATACGCCGCGGTATTGGCGCCCGGCCGGATGCCGGGGATGAAGCCGCCGTTTTTCTTTAGATTATCCGCGGTGTCGTCCGGGTTGAACACCATCGCGGTGGTGAAATAGGAGAAGAAAATGATCATCAGCGCATAGAAGATCATGTAGCCCGGCTGGCCGTGACTGAGCTGATGCGCCGCGATTTGCAGCCAGCCCGGGCCGCCGCGCGAGAAGCCGACGATGGTGGCCGGGATCAGCAGCAGCGAGCTGGCGAAGATCGGCGCCAGCACGCCGGAGGTGTTGACCTTCAGCGGCATGTGCGTGGAGTCGCCGCCGAAGATTTTCTGCCCCACCTGGCGCTTCGGATACTGCACCAGGATGCGGCGTTGCGCGCGTTCCATGAAGACCACGAAGGCGATCACCGCCAGGCCGATCACGAAAAACAGGATGATGAACACGGTGGAAAGCGCGCCGGTGGAGCCCAGCTCCAGGATGTTGGCGATCGCTACCGGCAGGTTGGCGACGATGCCGGCGAAAATGATAAGGCTGGCGCCGTTGCCGATGCCGCGGCTCGTGATCTGCTCGCCCAGCCACATCACGAACACCGTGCCGCCCACCAGCGTGACGACGCAGGTGAAAGTGAAAAACGGCCCAGGGTCGATCACCGCAGGGCCGATGCTGGTCTTCATCGCGCTGAGGCCCACCGAAATGGCGAAGGCCTGCACCGCGGCGATCACCACGGTCAGATAGCGCGTGTATTGCGTGATCTTCTGCCGGCCGGAATCACCTTCTTTCTTCAGCTGCTCCAGCAGCGGGATCGCGGAGGTCATCAGCTGCACGATGATGCTGGCGGAAATATACGGCAGGATGTTAAGCGCGAAAATCGTCATCCGGCCCAGCGCGCCGCCGGTGAACATGTTGAACATGCCCAGAATGCCGCCGCCATTCTGCGTCATCTGATGCGCCATCACCGCGCCATCGACGCCGGGCACGGGGATATACGTGCCGAGCCGGAAAATGATCAGCGCGCCGAGGGTGAACAGAATGCGCTTCTTAAGGTCGGTCGCTTTCGCAAACGCACCAAGATTCAACGACGCTGCCATCTGTTCAGAGGCGGAAACCATGCGTTATCCTAAGTTCGACCGCTATTGTGCCGGAACGGGGCAGATTAGAAAAGAGCTTCGGGAGGAGCAAGCATACGAGTCGCGAAGCCGGCGCGGCGCGGCCGGTGCGATAATCCATCTTCCTGATCGCGGTAAGTAAGATGGATTGCTTCGCTTCGCTCGCAATGTCGAGGAAAATCAGGCTGCGGCGGGCTCCGCCTTCGCAACCAACGTCTTTACTGACCCGCCCGCCGCCTCCACCGCGGCGATGGCGGCGGCGGAGGCGCCGGAGACTTCGATGGTGATGGCTTTGCTGATGCTGCCCTTGGCCAGCAGGCGCACGCCGTCGACCTTGCCGAGGCGTACCAGGCCGGCGGCGCTTAAAGTCGCCTCGGTGATGGTCGCCCCGGGTTCGAGCTTGCCGGACTCCAACGCCGCTTCCAGGCTGCCGATGTTGAGCGGCGCGTAGTCCTTGCGGTTGACGTTGACGAAGCCGCGTTTCGGCAGCCGGCGATAGATCGGCAGCTGGCCGCCTTCGAAGCCGTTCAGCGCCACGCCCTCGCGCGCTTTTTGGCCTTTCACGCCCTTGCCGGAGGTTTTGCCCTTGCCGGAGCCGATGCCGCGGCCGAGGCGTTTGGACTTCAGGCGAGCGCCAGGATTATCCCGGATTTCGTTCAACTTCATCTCGATATTCCTTGCATGAGCCGGCTTACGCCAGCTCTTCCACCTTCAGCAGATGCGCGACTTTTTTGATGCGGCCGCGCACTTCCGGCGTGTCGGCATAGTCGCGGGTTTTGCTGATCTTGTTCAGGCCGAGGCCGATCAGCGTTGCCTGCTGGCCGGGCTTCTGGCCGTTGCCCGACGCGATCTGGGTCACGCGGATTTTCTTGTCAGACATCGCTCGCCTCCGCCGCCGGCGCTTCCTTGACCGGCACCGGCCCATACAGGTCGGCCACCTTCTTGCCGCGGCGCGCCGCGACCAGGCGGGGGCTGGTGATGTTGCTCAGCGCGGCGAACGTCGCCTTCACCATGTTATGCGGGTTGCGCGAGCCAAGTGACTTCGCCACCACGTCGCCGATGCCCAGCGTCTCGAATACCGCGCGCAGCGGGCCGCCGGCGATGATGCCGGTGCCGGCCGGGGCGGAGCGGATCACCACCTCGCCGGCGCCGTAATGGCCGACAATGTCATGGTGCAGCGTGCGGCCTTCCTTCATCGGCACCCGGATCATGGTCTTCTTGGCGCGCTCGGTCGCCTTACGGATCGCTTCCGGCACTTCGCGCGCCTTGCCGGCGCCATAGCCGACGCGGCCTTTCTGGTCGCCCACCACCACCAGCGCGGCAAAGGCGAAGCGGCGTCCGCCCTTCACCACTTTGGCGACGCGGTTGATGGTGACCAGCTTGTCGATCAGCTCGTCGCCGCCGTCCCGGTCCCGGTTGTGGTCGCGGTCCCGGCCGCCCCTGCCGCCGCGGTCACCGCCGCCATGCGTATCACGTGCCATAATCTGCGTCCTTAAAAGTCGAGGCCGCCCTCGCGGGCCGCCTCGGCCAGGGCTTTCACCCGGCCATGATAGATGTATGCGCCGCGGTCGAACACCACGGCGGACACGCCGGCGGTCTTGCAGCGCTCGGCGATCAGCTTACCGACCGCGCTGGCCGCGTCCTTGTCCGCGCCGGTTTTCAGCGAGGTTTTCAAGTCCTTGTCCAGCGTGGAGGCAGCGGCCAGCGTGGCGCCGGCGGCGTCGTCGATCACCTGCGCATAGATATGCTTGCCGGAGCGAAATACCGATAGCCGAGGCCGGCCACCGGACTTCTGCCGCAGCTGGTAACGCAGTCGTTCGCGGCGGCGAACCTGCAGGGTGACACTTTTCGCCATTATTTCTTCTTACCCTCTTTGCGGCGGATCGCCTCGCCCTCGAACTTCACGCCCTTGCCTTTATACGGCTCGGGCGGACGGTAGGCGCGCAGTTCGGCGCAAACCTGGCCGACCTGGCGCTTGTCCACGCCCTCCACCTTGATCAGAGTCGGCCGCTCGCAGGAGACTTTGATGCCTTCCGGGATCGGGTACACCACGTCATGCGAAAAGCCGAGGTTGACCACCAGGTTCTTGCCCTGCACGGCGGCGCGGTAGCCGGTGCCGGTGATCTCCAGCGTCTTCGCGTAGCCGACGGAAACGCCTTTCACCATGTTGGCGATGTTGGCGCGGGTGGTGCCCCACATCATCCGCGCCTGCGCGGCGTTGCTTTTCGGCGTGACCGCAACCTTGTTGCCGTCCACCGTAGCGGTGACATTGTCGGTGATCGCCATTTTCAGCTCGCCGAGCTTGCCTTTGGCGGTGAGGATATTGCCGGCCAGCGCCAACGTGACGCCAGCGGGAACCTCGACCGGATATTTGCCGATACGTGACATCGTTCGTCCTTAAAACACGCGGCAGAGAACTTCGCCGCCGACATTGGCGGCGCGGGCCTCCACATCGCTCATCACGCCGCGGGGCGTGGAGAGGATGGAAACGCCGAGGCCAGAATACACCCGGGGCAGTTCCTTAATTTTGGAATAGACGCGGCGGCCGGGGCGGGAAACGCGGTTGATCTCCTTGATCACCGGCTGGCCCTCGCTGTATTTCAGCTCGATGCGCAGCTGCGCGATGCCGGGCCGCACTTCCTCTTTCGAGAAGCCGCGGATGAAGCCTTCGCGCTTCAGCACGTCCAGCACATTGGCGCGCAGGTTGCTGGCCGGGGCAACGCACATGGTAAGGCGCGCGTGCTGGGCGTTGCGGATGCGGGTGAGCATGTCACCCAACGGATCGGACATCGACATCTGTTTGCCCTTTCCTTACCAGCTGGCTTTCACGACGCCGGGGATCTGCCCGGCGCTGGCCAGATCACGGAACGCGATGCGGCTGAGCTTGAACTTGCGGTAGTTGCCTCTGGAGCGGCCGGAGAGTTCGCAGCGCAGCCGCACCCGGACCTTGGCACCATTGCGCGGCAGCTCGGCCAGCTTGATGCTAGCCTCGAAACGATCTTCCACCGGCAGCGTGCGATCCATGATCGTCGCTTTCAGCGCGCCGCGTTTGCCCTTGTCGCGGGCCGACATGCGTTCGCGCTTATGGTTGCGGTTGATCTGCGATGTTTTCGCCATGCTCTAACGTCCTTTCGGAACCTGCCGGCCAAGCCGACGGTTTTCCAGTGAATTCTTCATTTCGCGAACGGCAGGTTGAAACCTTTTAGCAGCGCCTTCGCCTCGGCGTCGGTCTTCGCGGTGGTGACGAAGATGATGTCCATGCCGCGGATCGCGTCGACCTTGTCGTACACGATCTCCGGGAAGATGATCTGCTCTTTCACGCCCATCGCGAAATTGCCCTTGCCGTCGAAGCCCTTACCGGCGGGGATGCCGCGGAAGTCGCGCACGCGGGGCAGCGCGATGGTGACCAGCCGGTCCAGGAATTCGTACATCCGGGCCTTGCGCAGCGTCACCTTCGTGCCGATCGGCAGGCCGGCGCGGATTTTGAAGCCGGCGATGGCTTTCTTGGAGATCGTCTTCACCGGCTTCTGCCCGGCGATCAGCGTCAGCTCCGCGACCGCGGCGTCCAGCTTCTTCTGGTCGGCCGCGGCTTCGCCGACGCCCATGTTGATGACGATCTTTTCCAGCGTCGGCACCTCGAACGGGTTCTTGTAGCCGAATTCCTCCTGCATCGCCGGGCGCACGACCTCACGATAATGCGTCTGCATACGCGGCAGGGCTTTGGTTTCCTGATCAGCCATTGCCCCGTTACCCATTTATCGTCGCTCCGGTCTTGCGGGCGACGCGAACCTTGGCGCCGCCTTCGAGAATCTTGAACCCGACTTTCGTCGGCTTGTCGGTGCCGGGGTCGATCAGCGCGAGGTTCGACAGATGCACCGAGGCTTCGCGCTCGACGATGCCGCCCGGCTGGCCGACGCCCTTCGGCTTGGTGTGGCGCTTCGCCATCGCGATGCCCTGCACCACGGCACGCTGCTCAGCGGGGAGCACGCGCAGCACCTCTCCCCGGTTGCCCTTCGCGGCGCCGGCGATCACCAGCACCTTGTCGCCTTTTCTGATCCGCGCCGCCATGGTTACAGAACCTCCGGCGCCAGGCTGATGATTTTCATGAACTTCTTCGCCCGCAGCTCGCGCACCACGGGCCCGAAAATGCGGGTGCCGATCGGCTCCATCTGCTTGTTGATCAGCACGGCCGCATTGGTATCGAAGCGGATGGCGCTGCCATCCGGCCGGCGCACCGGGAACGCGGTGCGCACCACCACCGCCTGGTGCACGTCGCCCTTCTTCACCTTGCCGCGCGGGATCGCATCCTTCACCGACACCACGATGATGTCGCCGACGGAAGCGGTCTTACGCTTCGAGCCGCCAAGCACCTTGATGCATTGCACGCGGCGCGCGCCGGAATTGTCGGCGACTTCGAGATTCGATTCGACGATGATCATGTCTCAAATCCCTGTTTAAGCGGCTTGCGTCGCGGGTTCGGAAAGTGCCGCGCCGTTGCGCCCCGCGCCGATCTCGGCGCCATTTCTTTCGGTCACGACCCAGGTCTTGCGCTTGGAAATCGGCGCGCACTCCTCAATCCGCACCAGGTCGCCCTCGACGCAGGCATTGGCTTCGTCATGCGCCGCGTATTTCTTCGAGCGGCGAATGAACTTCTTATACAGCGGGTGCATGATGCGGCGTTCGACCAGCACGGTGATCGTCTTGTCCATCTTGTCGCTCACGACCCGCCCGGTCAGGATACGTTTCGGCATCTTACTTACCCTTCGCCGCTTGGCGCATGTGCTCGGCCAGAATCGTCTTGATCCGCGCGATGTCGCGCCGGACTACGCGCACGCGGCTGGTGTTTTCCTGCTGGCCGGTCGCGCGCTGAAAACGCAGGTTGAACTGCTCCTTGCGCAAATCCAGTAGCTGGCCGTTCAATTCATCCACCGATTTTGCGCGGACGTCGCTCGCATCGCTCATAACTCAGGCCTCCCCGATCCGGGTGACGAACTTGGTGCGGATCGGCAGCTTCGCCGCCCCCAGCGCCAGGGCTTCGCGCGCCAGTGGCTCCGTCACGCCGTCAATCTCAAACACGATGCGGCCCGGATGCACGCGCGCCACCCAGAATTCCGGGCTGCCCTTGCCAGACCCCATGCGCACCTCCGCGGGCTTTGTGGAAACCGGCACGTCCGGAAAAATCCGTATCCACACCCGCCCTGCCCGCTTCATTGCGCGCGTAATCGCGCGCCGCGCACTCTCAATCTGCCGCGCGGTGATCCGCTCCGGCTCCAGCGCCTTCAGCCCAAACGCGCCAAAATTGAGCTGCGTGTTGCCTTTGGCCAGGCCATGAATGCGGCCCTTATGGGCTTTGCGGAACTTGGTCCGCTTCGGCGACATCATTGGAAGGAAACTCCAAAAGAAAAAGCAGTGCTTTTTTGAAAAAAAGCACCAAAAAACTTTTGCGACTTGTCCATGGCGTTTGAACGCCCGCGGGCCAGTTTACAAAAGTTTTTTGCCGCGCTCGCGTCCCGATGACGTAGCGGCGTAGCCGCGAAGTCTGAATCGGGACGCCCCAAGCGGTTCAAGAAAACGCGCACTTGCTTACTAACTTGCCTCATCTTTGCGGTGCTTGCTCTGCGGCGCGTTTGTCTTGCGCCAAGGGGTCTTGCACCAGGATTTCGCCTTTGAATATCCAGACTTTCACCCCGCAGGTGCCATAGGTGGTTTTCGCGGTGGCGACGCCGTAGTCGATGTCGGCGCGCAGCGTATGCAGCGGCACGCGGCCTTCGCGGTACCATTCCATGCGGGCGATTTCGGCGCCGCCGAGGCGGCCGCCGCAGTTGATGCGGATGCCCTGGGCGCCGAGGCGCATGGCGGATTGCACGGCGCGTTTCATGGCGCGGCGGAAGGCGACCCGGCGTTCCAGCTGCTGCGCGATGTTTTCGGCCACCAGTGTTGCGTCGATTTCCGGCTTGCGGATTTCCATGATGTTGAGCGAGACCTCAGCCTTCGCCATCACCGAAAGTTCCTTGCGCAGGGTGTCGATGTCCTGGCCTTTTTTGCCGATCACCACGCCGGGCCGCGCTGCGTAGATTGTCACGCGCGGCTTCTTGGCCGGACGCTCGATCACGACTTTGGAAATGCCCGCCTGCATCAGCCGCTTGCGTAAGTGCGCGCGCAGCTTGATGTCGTCATGCAGCAGCTTGGCGTAGTCGCGGTCGGCGTACCAGCGGCTGTCCCAGGTGCGGGTGATGCCGAGGCGAAAGCCGATCGGGTTGATCTTGTGACCCATGTTTACGCGGTCTCCTGCACGGTTTCCGTGGCTCTCGGCGCGGCGCCCTTTTTATGGCCCGGCCGCGTGTCGCGGCGCGGCTTCTCCGCCGCCTCTCGCTCTTCCACCACGATTTTCAAATTGCTGAACCATTTTTCCACGGTCGCGGAGCGGCCGCGGCCACGCGCGTGGAAACGTTTCATCACGATGCCGCGCCCGACCTCGGCCAGCTTCACGACCAGCTTGTCCACATCCAGCTGATGGTTGTTTTCGGCATTGGCAATGGCGCTTTCCAGCGTCTTCTTCACCTGCTTGGCGATCCGGCGCTTGGAGAATGTCAGGTCCGCGAGTGCCCGCCCCGCCGGCAGGTTGCGGATGGAGGCCGCGACCAGGTTCAACTTCCGCGAGCTGACGCGCATGTTGTTGGTGATCGCCTGCGCCTGCGCGTCTTCCAGGCCGCGTGGGGCTTTCGGTTTGCTCATCTCAGCCCCGCTTCGCTTTCTTGTCCGCCGAATGGCCGGTGAAGGTGCGGGTCGGCGAGAATTCGCCGAACTTATGGCCGACCATATTCTCGTTAACCTGCACCGGCAGAAACTTCTTGCCGTTGTAAACGCCGAAGGTGAGGCCAACGAATTGCGGCAGGATGGTCGAGCGGCGCGACCAGATCTTGATGATCTCGTTTCGGCCGGAGACTTTGGATGCCTCGGCCTTGCCCAACATGTACCCGTCCACGAACGGGCCCTTCCAAACGGAGCGTGACATCTTCAGCCCTTCCCGGTTTTCGCGCGGCGGATGATGAGGTCATCCGTACGTTTATTGGTCCGCGTCTTGTAGCCCTTGGTCGGCTGGCCCCAGGGGGTGACCGGATGCCGGCCGCCGGAGGTACGGCCCTCGCCGCCGCCATGCGGATGGTCGACCGGGTTCATCACCACGCCGCGCTGATGCGGCTTGCGGCCGAGCCAGCGGCTGCGCCCGGCTTTGCCGATCTGCTCGTTCTGATGGTCGGCATTGGAGACCGCGCCGATCGTCGCCATGCATTCGGCGCGGATGATGCGCAGTTCGCCGGACATCAGCTTCACCTGCGCGTAGCCCTGGTCCTTGCCGACCAGCTGAGCGAAGGTGCCGGCGGAGCGCGCCAGCTTGCCGCCGGCGCCGGGCTTCAGCTCGATGTTGTGGATGATGGTGCCGACCGGGATCGCCGCCATCGGCATCGCGTTGCCGGGCTTGATGTCGACGCGCGCGCCGGCGACCACCGGATCGCCCACCTTCAACCGTTGCGGCGCCAGAATATAGGCCAGCTCGTTGTCCGCGTATTTGATCAGCGCGATGAAGGCGGTGCGGTTGGGGTCGTATTCCAGACGTTCCACGGTCGCCGCCACATCGTATTTACGGCGCTTGAAATCGACGATCCGGTACGCCTGCTTATGGCCGCCGCCACGGAACCGGCTGGTGATGCGGCCATGATTGTTGCGCCCGCCGGAGGAATGCTCGCCCTCGGTCAGGCCCTTGATCGGCTTGCCCTTCCATAGCTCGGAACGGTCGATAAGCACGGTGCCGCGCAGGCTGGGCGTGACCGGCTTGAAATGTCTTAATGCCATGTTTCCGCGCGCCCTACGCCAGACCGTTGGTGAAATCGATGCTCTGGCCCTCGGCCAGCGTGACGAAGGCTTTCTTCACGTCCGAGCGCACGCCGATCCGGCCTTTCGTACGCTTGACCTTGCCTTTGGTGATCAGCGTGTTCACACCGGTGACTTTCACCTTGAACAGCGCCTCGATCGCGGCCTTGATCTCCGGCTTGGTGGCGTTTTCCGCGACCTTGAACACGAACTGGTTTTTCTCGGACAGCATCGTGGCCTTTTCGGTGATCAGCGGTGCCCGGATCACTTCGTACATGCGCTCCGGCGAGATTTTTGTAGACCCGCTCATGCCAGCCGCTCCTTCAAACCGTCGAGCCCGGCGCGGGTGACCACCAGAATGTCGTGGCGCACGATGTCATACACGTTGGCCCCGATCACGGGCAGGATATCTAGGCCGTGCACATTGCGGCTGGCGAGCAGAAACTTCTCCGCCACCGCGGCATCGACGATCAGTGCCGAGGACCAGCCGGCGTTTTTGAACTTGGCCGCAACATCCTTGGTTTTTTCCAAAGCGCCGACTTCGTCCAGCACCACCAGCTTGCCCTCCTTCGCCTTCTGGGAGAGCGCGGAAAGCAGGCCCAGGCGCCGCACTTTCTTGTTCAGCGAATAGCCATGGTCCCGCACCACCGGGCCATGGACGGCACCGCCGGTGCGGAATTGCGGGGCACGCAAACTGCCCTGCCGCGCATTACCGGTGCCCTTCTGCTTGAACGGCTTGCGGGTCGTGCCGCTGACCTCGCCCATGCCCTTGACCTTGTGGTTGCCGGAGCGGCGCTTCGCGAGCTGCCAATGGATCACCCGCGCGATGATATCCGCGCGCGGCGATACTCCGAAAATCTCTTCCGGCAGTTCGGCGCTGCCGGTGGTGTTCGCGTCGAAATCGACGACATTGAGTTTCATCGTCTCAGCCCTTCAGCCCGGCGGGATAGGCGGCGTCCGCCGGCCGTTTCTTTTTGATCGCGTCGCGCAACGTCACGTAGCTGCCGCGCGAGCCCGGCACGGCGCCGCGCACCAGCACCAGGTTGCGCGCCTCGTCGATGCCGGCGATCTGCAGATTAAGCGTTGTGATGCGTTCCTGGCCTAGATGCCCGGCCATTTTCTTGTTCTTGAAGGTGCGGCCGGGGTCCTGCCGCTGCCCGGTCGAACCCAGGCTGCGATGGCTGATCGAGACGCCGTGGCTGGCTTCGAGGCCGGCGTAGTTCCAGCGCTTCATGCCGCCGGCAAAGCCCTTGCCCTTGGTCAACCCGGCCACGTCGACGAACTGCCCGATGGTGAAATGCGCCGGCGAAATCACCGCGCCGATTTCCAGCAGCGCGTCCTCGGCGACGCGGAATTCCATCAGCTTCAGCGCCGGCTCCACCTTCGCCTTCGCGTAATGGCCCTTCATCGGCTTGGTGACGTTCTTCGCTTTCGCCTTGCCGTAGCCCAGCTGCACCGCGGCGTAGCCGTCCACCGCCACAGTCCGCGCCTGCACCACCCGCACCTCATCCAGATGCAGCACCGTCACCGGCACATGCGTGCCGTCTGGCTTGAACAGCCGGGTCATCCCCAGCTTCTTCGCGATCACACCGGTACGCATGTTTCCACCTAGATCTTGATTTCGACCTCGACGCCGGCGGCGAGGTCGAGCTTCATCAGCGCGTCCACGGTCTGCGGGGTCGGGTCAACGATATCGAGCAAGCGGCGATGCGTCCGGATCTCGAACTGTTCGCGGCTTTTCTTGTCCACATGCGGCGAGCGGTTCACGGTGAACCGCTCGATATGCGTCGGCAGGGGAATCGGCCCGCGCACCTGCGCACCGGTCCGCTTCGCCGTGTTGACGATGTCCTTCGTGCTGTTGTCCAGCACGCGGTGGTCATACGCCTTCAGGCGAATGCGGATATTCTGGCTGTCCATCGGGCTGATCCTACTTGTCGCTGCCTTGGGCCGCTTACTTCGTCACTTTCGCGACGACGCCCGAACCGACCGTGCGCCCGCCTTCGCGGATCGCGAAGCGCAGCCCGTCATCCATCGCGATCGGCGCGATCAGATCGACGTCGATCGAGACGTTGTCGCCCGGCATCACCATCTCCGTGCCTTCCTGCAGCGCCACGATGCCGGTGACATCGGTGGTGCGGAAGTAGAATTGCGGCCGGTAATTGGTAAAGAACGGCGTGTGACGGCCGCCCTCTTCCTTCGTCAGAATATAGGCCTGGGCATTGAACTTGGTGTGCGGGGTGATCGAACCTGGGGCGGCCAGAACCTGGCCGCGCTCAATATCCTCACGCTTGGCGCCGCGCAGCAGCGCGCCGATATTGTCGCCGGCCTCGCCCTGGTCGAGCAGCTTGCGGAACATCTCCACGCCGGTCACGACCGTCTTCGTGGTGGGACGCAGGCCGACGATCTCGACTTCCTCGCCCACTTTCACCACGCCGCGCTCGACGCGCCCCGTGGCGACGGTGCCGCGGCCGGAGATGGAGAACACGTCTTCCACCGGCATCAGGAACGGCTTGTCCTTCGCGCGCTCCGGCTGCGGAATAAACTCGTCGACCGCGTCCATCAGCTCCAGGATCGCCTGCTCGCCGATCTCCGGCGTCTTGTCTTCCAGCGCCGCCACGGCCGAGCCTTTGACGATCGGGATATTGTCGCCGTCGAAGCCGTATTTGCTCAGCAGCTCGCGCACTTCCATCTCGACCAGCTCGACCAGGTCGGGGTCCGCGAGGTCCATCTTGTTCAGGAACACGACCAGCGCCGGCACGCCGACCTGGCGGGCCAGCAGGATGTGCTCACGGGTCTGCGGCATCGGGCCATCGGCCGCGGAGACCACCAGGATCGCGCCATCCATCTGCGCAGCGCCGGTGATCATGTTCTTCACGTAATCGGCGTGGCCGGGGCAATCGACATGCGCGTAATGGCGGTTTTTGGTCTCGTACTCCACATGGGCGGTCGAGATCGTGATGCCGCGGGCGCGCTCTTCCGGCGCCTTGTCGATCATGTCGTAAGCGGTGAACGTGGCGCCGCCGGACTTCGCCAGCACCTTCGTGATGGCGGCGGTCAGCGAGGTCTTGCCATGATCGACATGGCCAATCGTGCCGATGTTGACGTGCGGCTTGTTCCGCTCAAATTTTGCTTTGGCCATGGGTCTGCTCCGTGTGGGCTAAGATCTGTTGTTGAAATTACCAGCGATAATGGCTGAACGCCTTGTTGGCTTCGGCCATCCGGTGGGTGTCCTCGCGCTTCTTCACCGCCGAACCGCGATTGTTTACCGCGTCCTGCAATTCGTTCGAAAGCCGCTCTTCCATCGTGTGCTCGCCGCGCTTGCGGGCGCTATCGATGATCCAGCGGATCGCCAAAGCCTGCCGGCGTTCGGTCCGCACTTCCACCGGCACCTGATAGGTGGCGCCACCGACGCGGCGGGAGCGCACTTCGATCGCCGGCTTCACATTGTCCAGCGCCTCGTGGAACAGCCGCACCGGATCGGCATTCGCCCCGCCGCGCTTTTTCAACACGTCGAGCGCGCCGTATACGATACCTTCGGCGGAGGATTTTTTGCCGTCATACATCAGCACGTTCATGAACCGGCTGATCACGATATCGCCGAACTTCGCGTCCGGCAGGACTTCGCGCTTGACCGCGCGGCGGCGTCTGCTCATCTGCCCGCTCCCTTACTTCGGCCGCTTCGCGCCGTACAGCGAACGGCGCTTGCGGCGTTTCGGCAGGCCCTGCGTGTCCAGCACGCCGCGCAGGATGTGGTAACGCACGCCCGGCAAATCCTTCACCCGGCCGCCGCGGATAAGCACCACGGAATGCTCCTGCAGGTTATGGCCCTCGCCAGGGATGTAGCTCACCACCTCGAAGCCGTTGGTCAGGCGGACCTTCGCCACCTTCCGCAACGCCGAGTTCGGCTTCTTCGGCGTGGTGGTATAGACGCGCGTGCAGACGCCGCGCTTCTGCGGGCAGCCTTCGAGGGCCGGCACCTTATTGCGCTTGGCGGCGGGCTCCCGGCCCTTGGCGATCAACTGGTTGATAGTCGGCATGTCTCATCCTGCTGCGTTGTTTCCCGCCAAACCGCCGCACCAGGCTCGCCCATGAAAAATACCGCAAAGCGGGGAGAACCCCGTTGCGGAAATCGCCAGCGCGCGGCCTTAGCTCCCGGGTCACCCCGGCAACGGCGCCGCACGCGCCAGACATCATAAACAATCCCGTTGCCAAAACCCGGCCCCGCGAGAGGGCTCTCCATAAAAGCGCCCCTACTCCAAGTCAAGCATCGCTCGGTACAAAAACCCAGCCAAGCATCAACAACATGGCTCGGCCGACGCAAGGCGGGGGAGCGCCGCTCCCTGGACCCACGCTGGGGCCAAAGGCCCCAGACACCCATGATTCAAGAGTAAAACAAGTCAGGCAAGGCTTTGTTCTCTATTTGATCTAGTTGGGGATACAGCGAAATGGTAAAATTCGATTCGGTATTTGGAACAGGCTGCTTTGGCTACACAGACAACCAGACGATGCCACTGGATTCCGCAAGCTTATCTCCAAGCTTTTGCCTCGGACCCAGATGCTCGAAAGATATGGCGGCTTGGTAAAAGTGCTGGCGATCCAGAACTAAAGCCAATCTCTAAGGTTGCGGTTAAGTTCCATCTCTATGCGCCAAAATCCTTTGATGGCCGCCGTGATGATAAGCTAGAGAAAAAGCTTTCGTCTTTAGAGAATTGGCTGGGCACACCCGTCTGGAAAGCGTTCTGTACAAACTACGTTGATTTTGGCTGGCGGCCTCTTCGACAAATTTTGGCATTGGTTGTCGCGACAACCTACTTGCGCAACCCAATCCAATTTGAAGAAACTAAGACACTTCATCGTTATTTGGTTGACCAGGTGGACTCAGGGCCAGGTTTCCCTGACGCAATGAAATTAAATGGAATAATACGACCTCTCTCCTCCGACGGTTGGCCCGCCTACCGAGACGCCACTGAAAATGACGTGCAAAAGATGTGGACGGAACAAATTGGTACTGCGAGTTGGTTGGCAAAAATCCTCGTTGAGATGCGATGGGCAATTGTTTTTTCAAAAGAACCAGTGTTCATAACTTCAGATAATCCCGTAATGATTTTACATCCTTCCCTGAAGTTCCGAGGCCTCAGGGATTCGCAATCTTTCGTCGCTTTTCCCCTCAGCCCAACACGAATACTTGTCATGGATAATCGTCATGACGAACCTAATTCCGTATATTGCCCACTTCAATGCAATCCCGGCTGTTGGAATGGCTTAATCTGGCGGAACTCGATCAACTACATGTTCAGTCCACGCCATCCAGATATAATTTGCGCTGAAATCGCAGATGACGCCGAAGTCAACAAGTCTTACAAACCATGATCAAGTGATGAGGTCCGGAGCCTCCAGGCCCCGGCGGGGTCGAGGGGCAGCGTGCCCCTCGCCTTCCTTCCCCTACTCCGCAGCCATCTCCGGCTTCGCAATCGCCGGTCTTTGCGTGCCCAGCGTCTGCCGGTCGCGCCCCGCCGCCACTGCCCGCAGCCGGTTCATCACGCTGCCCGTGCCCGCCGGGATCAAGCGGCCGACGATCACGTTTTCCTTCAACCCCATCAGGCTATCGGTCTTGCCCGCGGTCGCCGCTTCGGTCAGCACCCGCGTCGTCTCCTGGAAGGACGCGGCCGAGATGAAGCTCTGCGTCTGCAGGCTGGCTTTGGTGATGCCCTGCAGCACCGGCAGCCCGGAAGCCGGCCGCTCGTCCTTCGCCAGCTTGGCGTTCTCGGCGTCGAACTCCACGCGGTCCACCAGCTCGCCCACCAGGAACGTGGTGTCCCCGGCTTCGCTGATTTCCACCTTCTGCAGCATCTGGCGGACGATCACCTCGATATGCTTGTCGTTGATCTTCACGCCCTGCAGCCGGTAAACGTCCTGGATTTCGTTGACCAGATAGTCGGACAGCGCCTCCACCCCCAGCACGCGCAGGATGTCATGCGGCACCCGCGGGCCATCGACCAGCGGATCGCCCCGGCGCACATAATCGCCTTCCTGCACCGAGAAATGCTTGCCTTTCGGGATCAGATACTCGGTCTCCTCGCTGGTCTCGTCGTTCTTCACCAACACCCGGCGCTTCGCCTTGAAGTCCTTGCCGAATTCCACCCGGCCATCGATCTCGGAAATGATCGCGTGGTCCTTCGGCCGCCGTGCCTCGAACAACTCGGCCACGCGCGGCAGACCGCCGGTGATGTCGCGGGTCTTGCTGCCCTCGCGTGGGATGCGCGCCAGCACGTCGCCATCGGCCACCGTAGCGCCGGGCTCGATCGAGAGGATCGAATCCGGGTTGAGGAAGTACCGCGCCTCGCCGCCATTGGCCAAACGCAGAATTTCGCCTTTCTCATCCTTTAACAACAGCCTTGGCCGCAAATCCGCGCCACGGGCGGATTGCTTGTAATCCACCACCACCTTGGAGGTCAGGCCGGTGACTTCGTCGGTCCGCTCCACCAGCGTGATGCCCTCGATCAGATCAGCGTATTCCACGATGCCGGCGCGCTCGGTGATGATCGGCAGCGTGTACGGGTCCCACTCCGCCAGTTTCTGGCCGCGCGCCACCGCCGCGCCCTCATCGGCCAGCAGCCGCGCGCCGTATGGCACCCGGAAGCGGGCGCGTTCGCGCTTGGCGTTGTCGGTGATCACGATCTCGCAATTGCGGCTCATCACCACCGGCACGCCGGCGCTGTTGGTCACCACATTGCGATTACGGATCGCGATGGTGCCGTCATGGCTCGCCTCCACATTGCTCTGCTCGGCGCCACGTTGCGCCGCGCCGCCAATGTGGAAGGTCCGCATCGTCAGCTGCGTGCCCGGCTCGCCGATCGACTGCGCCGCGATCACGCCCACCGCCTCGCCGGCGTTCACCGTGGTGCCGCGCGCGAGGTCACGGCCGTAGCAATGGCCGCACACGCCGATCTTCGTGTCGCAGGTCAGCACGGAGCGGATTTTCACGCTCTCCACGCCGGACTTCTCGATGATCTCCGCTTCCGGCTCCTCGATCAGCACGTTGGCGCCGACCAGTTCCTTGCCGGAGATGATGTCCAGCACCGCCGCCGCCGTGGTCCGGCCCAGCACGCGCTCCGACAGTGACGACACGACCTCGCCGCCATCCATTACCGCGCTCACCGTCAGCCCGCGTTCGGTTCCGCAATCCTCTTCGATGATGATGCAGTCCTGCGCCACGTCCACCAGCCGCCGCGTCAGATAGCCGGAATTGGCCGTCTTCAGCGCAGTATCCGCGAGGCCCTTGCGGGCGCCGTGGGTGGAGTTGAAGTAGTCCAGAACCGACAGCCCTTCCTTAAAGTTGGCGATGATCGGCTGTTCGATGATCTCGCCCGACGGCTTCGCCATCAGCCCGCGCATGCCGGCGAGCTGGCTCATCTGTGCCGGCGACCCGCGCGCGCCAGAATGGCTCATCATCCAAACCGAGTTGGTGGGCTTGCCGATTTCCTGTTTGGAAATCTCCTTCATCATCGCGGTCGCGACCAGGTCCTTACAACGCGACCAGGCATCCACCACCTTGTTGTAGCGTTCGCCCGCGGTGATCAGACCGTCCTGATATTGCTGCTCGAACTCGCGCACCTCCCCTTGCGTCGCGGAAACCAGCCCCGCCTTGCTGTCCGGAATGCGCAGGTCGTCCTTGCCGAAGGAAATCCCCGCCTTCGCCGCGTGGCGGAAGCCAAGGCCCATCATCCGGTCACAGAAAATCACCGCCTCCTTCTGCCCGCAGTGGCGGTAAACCAGGTCGATTACGTCCGAAACGTTTTTCTTGGTCAGCTGCTTGTTCACCACGCCGAACGGCACGTTGGCGTTCAGCGGCAGCAACTGGCCGATCAGCATCCTGCCCGGCGTGGTCGCCACGATCTTCTTCGCCTTCATGCCGGCATGGTCGATCGTGTCGATCCGCGCGCGGATCTTGTCGTGCAGCTTGATCGCGCCGGCGGCCAGCGCGAACTCGATCTCGCCGACCGAGCCGAACGCTTTCGCGTCGTTATCCTTGGCCGCGTTGAACTCGGCAGTTTCCAGCGACAGGTAATATAGCCCGAGTACGATGTCCTGGCTTGGCACGATGATCGGCTTGCCATTCGCTGGGCTTAGGATGTTGTTGGTCGACATCATCAGCACGCGCGCTTCCAGCTGCGCCTCGATGGAGAGCGGCACGTGCACCGCCATCTGGTCGCCGTCGAAATCGGCGTTGAAGGCGGTGCAGACCAGCGGATGCAGCTGGATCGCCTTGCCCTCGATCAGCACCGGCTCGAATGCCTGAATGCCCAGGCGATGCAGCGTCGGCGCGCGGTTCAACATAACCGGATGCTCGCGGATCACCTCTTCGAGGATATCCCACACTTCCGGCCGCTCTTTCTCCACCATCCGCTTCGCGGCCTTGATGGTGGTGGCGAGACCATATTTCTCCAACTTGGCGTAGATGAACGGCTTGAACAGCTCCAGCGCCATCTTCTTCGGCAGGCCGCACTGATGCAGCTTCAACTCCGGCCCGACCACGATGACCGAACGGCCGGAATAATCCACGCGCTTGCCGAGCAGGTTCTGCCGGAACCGCCCCTGCTTGCCCTTCAGCATGTCGGACAGCGATTTTAGCGGACGCTTATTGGTGCCGGTGATGGCACGGCCGCGGCGGCCATTATCAAACAGCGCGTCAACGCTCTCCTGCAGCATCCGCTTCTCGTTGCGCACGATGATGTCCGGCGCGCGCAGCTCCATAAGCCGCTTCAGCCGGTTGTTGCGGTTGATCACGCGGCGGTACAGATCGTTCAGGTCGGAGGTCGCGAAACGGCCGCCGTCCAGGGGAACCAACGGACGCAGCTCGGGCGGGATCACCGGCACCACGTCGAGCACCATCCACTCCGGATGCGTGCCGGAATCCAGGAAATTCTCCACCAGCTTCAGCCGCTTTACCAGCTTCTTGCGCTTGGTCTCGCTGTTGGTCTCTTTCAGCTCGGCACGCATCCGCGCCTTGTCCTCGGCGAGATCAATGCCCAGCAGAATCGTCTTGATCGCCTCGGCGCCGATGCCGGCCGTCATGCCGTCGTCCGGACTCTCATCCTGATGGTTGAACATCTCATCTTCGGAAATCAGCTGGTGCAATTTCAAGGCTGACGTGCCGGGGTCGAGCACGATATAGCTCTCAAAATACAGCACCTTCTCGACGTCTTTCAGCGTCATATCCAGCATCGTCGCGATCCGGCTCGGCAGCGACTTCAAGAACCAGATATGCGCCACCGGTGAGGCCAGTTCGATATGCCCCATCCGCTCTCTGCGCACCTTGGCTAACGTAACCTCAACGCCGCATTTCTCGCAGATGATGCCGCGGAACTTCATCCGCTTGTACTTGCCGCACAGACACTCGTAATCCTTGATCGGCCCGAAAATCCGCGCGCAAAACAGCCCGTCCCGCTCCGGCTTGAAGGTGCGGTAGTTGATGGTCTCCGGCTTCTTGATCTCGCCATAAGACCAGCTGCGAATCTGCTCCGGCGACGCGATCTGGATTTTAATCTGATCGAACGTCGCGGCCTGACCCGTCTGGCCCAGGATTTTCATCAAGTCATTCATCGTTCAGCATCCTTCAAATCGAAGTAAGCAAGCAAGCCGTTCTTTTTTGAAAAAAAGAACCAAAAAACTTTTTTTTACTCTGGGCCTCAGGCGATTTCACTGGCACGGGCCCAGAGTAGCAAAAGTTTTTTTGCTTCTTTTTTTACAAAAAAGAAACGCTTCCTTCTCAACTCGCGCTCTGTTCCAAATCCACGTTCAACCCCAGCGACTTCAACTCTTTCAGTAGCACGTTAAAGCTTTCCGGAATGCCGGCCTCGAAAGTATCCTGCTCGCGCACGATCGCTTCGTAGACCTTGGTGCGGCCTGACACGTCGTCCGACTTCACCGTCAGCATTTCCTGCAGCGTATAAGCGGCGCCGTAGGCTTCCAGCGCCCACACCTCCATTTCGCCGAAGCGCTGGCCGCCAAACTGCGCCTTGCCGCCCAGCGGCTGCTGGGTCACCAGGCTATATGGGCCGATCGATCGGGCGTGAATCTTGTCGTCCACGAGATGATGCAGCTTGAGCATGTACATATAGCCCACCGTCACCTTGCGCTCGAACGGCTCGCCGGTGCGGCCATCCACCAGCGTCACCTGGCCGGAGATATCCAGCCCGGCTTTCGCCAGCATCGCCTCGATGTCCGGGATACGCGCGCCATCGAACACCGGCGTTGCGATCGGCACACCCTTTTTCAGGTTGCCGCAAAGCTCGATCAGCGCGTCGTCGTCCATGCCGGCGATCTGATCCGCGAAGATCTTCTCGCCATATACATCCTTCAACGTGTCCAGCAGCTCCTGCTTGGCGCGGCCGGTGCGGCGGTATTCTTCCACCGCCACGCCGATTTGCTTGCCGAGATTGGCGCAGGCCCAGCCCAGATGCACTTCCAGGATTTGCCCCACATTCATCCGGCTCGGCACGCCGAGCGGGTTGAGCACGAGATCAACGGGCGTGCCGTCTTCCAGGAACGGCATGTCCTCCACCGGCACCACGCGCGAAACCACGCCCTTATTGCCGTGCCGCCCGGCCATCTTGTCGCCCGGCTGCAGCTTGCGCTTCACCGCCACGAACACTTTGACCATCTTCATCACGCCGGGCAGCAGCTCGTCGCCGCGCTGCAGCTTCTCGACCTTGCTTTCAAACCGGTCCTGCAAGCGCTTCACCGCCGCGTCGAACTCCCGTTTCAGGATTTCGATCTGCGCCATCGCCGCGTCGTCCTGCACCACCACGTTGCGCCAGGCGCCGCGCGGATGTTCCGCCAGCATCTCCGCGGTGATCTTGCTACCGGATTTGATCCCCTTGAAGCCGGCGCCGGCGGCTTGCCCAATCAGCGTTTCGCTGAGGCGGTTCAGGAAACTGCGCTCCTGGATCGCCCGCTCGTCGTCTCGGTCTTTCGCCAACCGCTCGATCTCGGCCCGCTCGATCGCCAGCGCGCGCTCATCCTTATCCACGCCACGCCGGTTGAACACACGCACATCGACGATGGTGCCGGCGACACCTGGCGGCAGCTTCAGCGACGTGTCGCGAACGTCCGAGGCTTTCTCGCCAAAGATCGCGCGCAGCAGCTTCTCTTCCGGCGTCATCGGGCTTTCGCCCTTCGGCGTCACCTTGCCGACCAGAATATCGCCCGGATTCACCTCGGCGCCGATATATACGATCCCCGCCTCGTCGAGGTTGCGGAGCGCCTCTTCGCCGACATTCGGAATATCGCGCGTGATCTCTTCCTGGCCAAGCTTGGTGTCGCGCGCCATCACCTCGAATTCCTCGATGTGAATTGAGGTGAACACGTCATCGCGCGCGATCCGCTCGGAGATCAGGATTGAGTCCTCGAAGTTATAGCCATTCCACGGCATGAACGCGCACAGCGCGTTATGCCCCAGCGCCAGCTCGCCCAGCTCGGTCGACGGCCCGTCGGCGATGATGTCGCCCTCGGCAACGCGATCGCCGACTTTCACCAGCGGCCGCTGGTTGATGCAGGTGGACTGGTTGGAGCGCATGTATTTGCGCAAGCGATAAATATCCACGCCGCGCGTCGAATTATCCTCGCCCGTCGCCCGCACCACGATGCGCGCACCGTCGATCTGGTCGATCACGCCGGCCCGCTTCGCCACGATGGTGGCGCCGGAATCCCGCGCCACCGCGGCTTCCATCCCGGTGCCGACCAGCGGCGCGTCCGACTGGATCAGCGGCACCGCCTGGCGCTGCATGTTGGAGCCCATCAGCGCCCGGTTGGCGTCGTCGTTCTCCAGAAACGGGATCAGCGCCGCCGCGACCGAAACCAGCTGCTTCGGCGACACGTCGATCGCGGTCACGTCATCCGGCTTCACCAGCAAGAAGTCGCCATTGCGCCGCACGCTCACCAGGTCGTCGGTAAACCTGCCGCCGCCATCCTTTTTTGCATCCGCCTGCGCGACCGTGAGGCGCTCTTCTTCCATCGCGGAGAGATACTTCCAGGAAGGCTGCACCACGCCGTCCTTCACCAGCTGGTACGGCGTTTCGATGAAGCCGTATTTGTTCACCTTGGCGTAGGTTGCAAGACTGTTGATCAGCCCGATATTGGGCCCTTCCGGCGTCTCGATCGGGCAGATGCGGCCGTAATGCGTCGGATGCACGTCGCGGACCTCGAAGCCCGCGCGCTCCCGCGTCAACCCACCCGGCCCGAGCGCGGAGAGCCGCCGCTTATGCGTGACCTCGGAGAGCGGATTGGTCTGGTCCATGAACTGGCTCAGCTGCGAGGAACCGAAAAACTCCCGCACCGCCGCCGCCGCCGGCTTGGCGTTGATCAGGTCGTGCGGCATCACGCTGTCGATATCGACCGAGCCCATGCGCTCGCGGATCGCCCGCTCCATGCGCAGCAAGCCGACGCGATACTGGTTCTCCATCAGCTCGCCGACCGAACGCACCCGGCGGTTGCCGAGATTGTCGATGTCGTCGATCTGCCCGCGGCCGTCTTTCAGCTCGCACATGATTTTGATGGTGCGCAGCACGTCTTCCTTGCGCAGCGTGCGCACCGTGTCCTCGGCGTCCAGCCCCAGCCGCATGTTCATCTTCACGCGCCCAACGGCCGAGAGGTCGTAGCGGTCGCCATCGAAGAACAACCCGCGGAACAGCGCCTCGGCGGTCTCGCTGGTCGGCGGCTCGCCCGGGCGCATCACGCGGTAGATGTCGATCAGCGCGTCTTCCCGGTTGCTGTTCTTGTCCACCGCCAGCGTGTTGCGGATCCACGGCCCGTTGCCCTGGTCAACCGCCAGCGTCGGCAGTTCGTCGACGCCCTTTTCTTCCAGCGCCGCCAGTTTGGCCTCGATCAGCTCCTCGCCCGCCTCGGCGAAAATCTCGCCGGTTTCAGGGTCGAACATATCGACCGCGACGAACCGCCCAATCAGGTCGCCGCGCGCTACCAGCACGCGCTTGGTGGCCTCCGCAATCCGCCGCACCACGCGCGTGGTCAGCTTCTCGTCCTTCTTCGCCACCACCTCGCCGCTATCGGCGTCCACCAGGTCTTCGATGAGTTTCTGGTTGCGGAACGCCTCGGCCTCGAACGGCCGCGCCCACTGGCCTTTGGTGTTGGTAAACAGCACCTGGCCGTAAAAGCTACCCAAAATCTCCTCGGCGTCCATGCCTTCGATTTCGGAAATCTCCAGCTTCTCGCCTTTCGCGTCCCGCGCGGCGCGCAACGCCTCGGTGGCCGCCCCCGGCAGCGCGTAGAGCAGCGTGGTGACCGGCAGCTTACGCTTGCGGTCGATGCGCACATAAACCAGGTCCTTGGCATCGAACTCGAAGTCCAGCCAGGAGCCGCGATACGGGATCACCCGCGCGGTGAACAGATACTTGCCCGACGAGTGCGTCTTGCCGCGGTCATGGTCGAAAAACACGCCGGGGCTGCGATGCATCTGGCTGACGATCACGCGCTCGGTGCCGTTCACGACGAAGGTGCCGTTATCGGTCATCAACGGCATGTCGCCCATATAGACCGGCTGTTCCTTGATATCGCGGATCGACTTGGCGCCGGTATCCTCGTCGATATCCCAGACGATCAGCCGCAGGATCACTTTCAGCGGCGCGGCATAGGTCATGCCGCGCTGAATGCACTCCTCAACATCGTATTTCGGCTCTTCCAGCTCGTAATGCACGAATTCCAGCCGCCCGCGGCCGGCAAAATCGTCGATCGGAAACACCGACTTGAACACTTCCTGGATGCCGGAATGGGTCCGCGCATCTGGCTTGATGTTCATCTGCAGGAAACTGTCATAGCTCGCCCGCTGCACGTCGATCAGGTTCGGCATCGGCGCGACTTCGGGGATTCGCCCGAAACTTTTGCGAATCCGCTTCCGGCTGGTGAAAGAGCCTTTGCCAAAACCATTCATCGCGTTCATCGCAAACTCCGATCCAAACTATAAAAACAGCCAGCAGGCGATTACCCTGGGGGTAACCGCCTGCCCTTTAGGCAAACAACGCGTAAACGCCCGAAGGCATCGACGCTGAAGGCGTATTACTTGACTTCGACAGTCGCGCCCTGCTCTTCCAATGTCTTCTTGATCGCCGCGGCCTCGTCCTTGGTGACGTTTTCCTTCACCACTTTCGGCGCGCCCTCGACCAGGTCTTTCGCTTCCTTCAGCCCCAGACCGGTGATCGTGCGGATTTCCTTGATCACGTTGATCTTCTTCTCGCCCACGGTCGCGAGCGTGACGGTAAACTCGGTCTGCTCCTCGACCGGCGCCGCGGCGGCCCCGCCGCCGGCGGGGCCAGCGGCCGCAACCGCGACCGGCGCGGCTGCGGACACGCCCCATTTTTCTTCCAGCAGCTTTGAGAGCTCGGCGGCCTCAAGCACGGTTAGTTTCGATAGCTCGTCGACGAGCGATGATAGGTCAGCCATGTTTCAGTTCCTCAAAATAGACTTCGATTGGTTCCGCGCAAGCCAGCACCATACTGCCATGCGTATTCATTCAAGATCGCACCTCTCGTCAGGCCGCCTCGCTCTGACTGGCATCGGCATACGCCGCAAAGACCCGCGCGAGCTGCCCGGCCGGCGCCTGGAGAACGCCCGCGATCCGCGTCGCCGGGGTGGTCAGCATCCCCAGCAATTTGGCGCGCAGCGTATCCAGCGACGGCAATTCGGCGAGCGCTTTGACCCCGGACACATCGAGCATCTGGGTGCCGAGCGCGCCGCCGAGCAGCACGAACTTCTCGTTGGTCTTGGCGAAGTCGACGGCCGCTTTCGCCACGGCAACCGGGTCCGTGGACCAGGAAATCGCTGTGGGACCCTTCATCATGGGCTGCAAGCCGTCAAACCGGGTGCCTTCCAGAGCAAGCAAAGCCAGACGATTTTTCGCGACCTTGAAGCTCGCGCCCGCCGCCCGCATCCGCCGGCGCAGTTCCGTCACGTCCGCCACCGTCATCCCGTCATTGCGGGTGACGACGACCATGGACGTGTCCGCGAACACCGCTGACAGCTCGGCGACGAATTCACGCTTTTCAATGCGATCCACATCCGTCTCCAACTTGTTCGGCCGCACGCCGCGTCTTGGCGTGCCGCCAGGTTACCCAAGGCGCTGCGGAGACCATCTCCACCGCGCCAATCGCCTGTCCTTTTCGTCGGAACCACCAAAGCCTTTTAGCTCTTTGGCACCTCGTCTACCGCTTGCGGATTTTCACCCATCAAACCCTCACGGGTGCATGCGGTCTGGGACAGGGTTCGGGGAGTTGCCTCCCCTGCCCGCGCCGGCGAACCGGCGCGTATTCTTCAGCCGGCCAGGCTCGCGACATCGACCCGGATGCCGGGCCCCATCGTCGAACTCACCGCCGCTTTCTGTAAATACGTGCCTTTGGCGCCGGTCGGCTTCGCCTTCTGCACGGCGTCCACCAGCGCTTTCGCGTTCTCCACCAGTTTGGCCTCGTCGAAACTCGCCTTGCCGATGCCGGCATGGATGATCCCGGCCTTCTCGGCGCGGAATTCAACCTGGCCGGATTTGGCGGCTGTGACCGCGCCCTTCACGTCCATGGTCACGGTGCCAAGCTTCGGGTTCGGCATCAGCCCGCGGGGGCCGAGGATTTTGCCCAGCCGCCCGACCAGCGCCATCATGTCCGGCGTCGCGATGCAGCGGTCGAAGGCGATCTCGCCGGCCTGCACCTTTTCCGCCAGATCATCGGCGCCCACCACGTCGGCGCCGGCGGTCCGGGCCTCCTCCGCCTTCGGCCCGCGCGCAAACACGCCGATGCGCAACGTCTTGCCGGTGCCGTTCGGCAGGCTGATCAGCCCGCGCACCATCTGATCGGCGTGCCGCGGGTCGATGCCGAGGTTAAACGAAATCTCGATGGTCTCGTCGAACTTCGCCTTGGCGTTGGCCTTCGCCAGCGCCACCGCTTCGGTTAGCCCGTAGCTTTTGTTGCGGTCGACCGCCTCATAAGCCGTTTTCAGTCTCTTATCATGCGCCATGATTATGCCCCCACCACGGTAATGCCCATCGAGCGGGCGGACCCGGCCAACATGCGCACCGCGCCATCGACGTCATTGGCGTTCATGTGGATCATTTTCGTCGCCGCGATCTCGCGCAGCTGGTCCATCGTTACCTGGCCGACCGCCGCACCCTTGCCCGGCGTCGTCGTGCCCTTGGTGATCCCGGCCGCCTTTTTCAGGAAATAGGTGTTCGGCGGCGTCTTCATGATGAAGCTGAAGGTACGGTCGCCGAACGCGGTGATCACCACCGGCACCGGCATCCCGGGCTCCATGCCTTGCGTGGCGGCATTGAATTCCTTGACGAACTGCATGATATTCAGACCACGCTGGCCGAGCGCCGGGCCGACGGGCGGCGACGGGTTGGCCTTGCCGGCCGGTATCTGCAGCTTGATATAGCCGGTTATCTTCTTTGCCATGAGGCTCCTGAATCCTTGGGCGAAAACGCCAAAAGACCGTGGTGCAACCGGCCGGGCGACACGGTCGCCCAACCTCCCACGTTCTCGAAGTGCGGAGCTTTACAGGATCGGCCGCTCCCCGTCTAGTTCCGCCGCTCAAATATCCGTTATAGGCCTGCCATGAACCGACATTTCAGCCATGCCGCCCTCGTTATTATAGACGTGCAGCTCGATTTTTGTCCCGGCGGCGCGCTGGCGGTGCCGGGCGGCGACGAGATCATCCCCCTGATCAACAGCCTGGCCCAAGACTTCAAGACGGTGGTGCTGACCCAGGACTGGCACCCGGCGGACCACCACTCCTTCGCCGCCAATCATGAGGGCACGGCCCCGTTCGAGACGAAAGAGCTGTTTTACGGCACCCAGGTGCTGTGGCCCACCCATTGCGTCGCCGGCACGCCGGGCGCGGCGTTTCACCCGGAGCTCAGCGTCCCCAACGCCAGCTTGATCATCCGCAAAGGCATGAACACCGGCATCGACAGCTACTCCGCCTTCCTGGAAGCCGACCGCGCCACCAAAACCGGCCTGGACGGCTATTTCCACGCCCGCGGCATCACCGACCTCTATTTCGCCGGCCTCGCCGAAGATTTCTGCGTCGCCTGGTCCGCCGAGGACGCGAGCACCTTCGGCTTCAAAGCCACCGTGCTCACCGACGCCTGCCGCCCCATCGACCTCAACAACTCATTGGCCGAATCCCGCCAGCGGCTAGATGCCGCCGGCGTAGGGTGGGGTGCCCTACCGAACCCCACCGCCCCAATGCCATAAATGCCCAACTACCGCCGCAACCGCGTCGAAGGCGGCACGTATTTCTTCACCCTCGCCTTGGCCGATCGCCGCAGCGACCTTCTGGTGCAAGAAGTCACCGCCTTACGCGCCTCCGTTGCCCGCGTTCGCGAACTTTACCCTTTCAGCATCGACGCCGGGTCGTGCTACCCGAGCACCTGCACGCGGTCTGGACTTTGCCGGACGGCGACGCCGACTTTTCAACGAGATGGACTCTCATCAAGCGCGGCTTTCGGCAAGAATTGCAACAGGTGAAAACCGATCCGCCTCGAGAATTATCAAGGCGAGCGCGGCATCTGGCAGCGCCGGTTCTGGGAACACACAATGCGTGACGAGGCTGATTTTGCGCGACACGTCGATTATGTCCACTTCAACCCGGTCAAGCATGGTCTTGTCGATAATGCCAAGGACTGACCGTTCTCATCATTTCGACGTGCCGTGGCCCGCGGGAATTACCCATCCAATTGGGGAGGTGGACAAGACATCGCTGGCGAATACGGTGAAAGACCTGAAGGATAAAACAGCTGAAAGTGGTGGAGTGCTACGGCTGAGGCGTAGGGTGGGGTGCTCTTCCGCACCCCACCACCAGACGCCAGAACAGCGACGAAATGCCGCGTTAGGCAAATACCAGATTACCTCGAATCGCGTTGAATGCGGCAAGTATGCTGGCGAATATAGCAAGAGACCGGAGGCGGACGAAAGCGGTGGGGTGCGAAAAGCACCCCACCCTACGCTTGCTGTGTTCCTCGCTTCGGACGAGTCAAGTTACGTGGCGGGCGCGGAATTGTTTGTCGATGGCGGACTCAGCGCGGTCTGAATTAATCGGCGGCGCATGACGGCTGGGGCAATGATGACGGCGGCCGGGATGGCTTAGACCGATAGCGGTACAAGTTCCAACAAAACCAACATGACTTTTGGACCAGAAGCGGACGCTTCCGCCTGCGGGGCCGGTTCGTTCCACATCGGATTCGGACAGCCAACGAGCTACCCAAATCAAAATCAGCCGGCCTTCTCCCAGCCCGCCTCGCCCTGCCGCCAATACGTCACGCCATGACCCGCGACCTTTGCCGCTTGCCAGCGCTCCCGCGCCGCCACCACCGCCGCGTCGTCATTGCCGTCGAACAGGTCGAACACCCTGGTAAACTCGGCCAAGTCTGCCGCCGCGCCGTCCACCAGAAAGAGGAATTTCGCACCCGCCGGATTCTCCTTCGTTTCGGTCAGGTAAATCGGCTGCCACTCCGGATGCGGCGTCGCGGCCGTGCCGTGGGGCAGCCAGTCGGGTTTATGCGAAAGCCACAACGCCGCATCCAGCGCCGCGACATGCGCGGCCGAGCCGGCGCGCACCACCGCCGCCTCGCCCGCGGCCAGAGTTCGCCCCAGTAGCGCCGGGAGTGCGGCCGCCACGTCCGTTCGCGTCAGATGGTAAAACCCGATCTCCGTCATCACGCGATCACGATGCGCGGCGCCGCCTGCTTGGCACCCGGCAGCGTCTCCACCACCCGCGCCGCCAACTCCCGGAACGCCGCCGCCGCGTCGCTATCCGGCGCGGCTGCGGTGATCGGCGTGCCGGCGTCGCCGGTCTGCCTGATGTCCAGCAGCAGCGGGATTTCGCCCAGGAACGGCACCCCCGTTCGCGCCGCCTCGGCCCGTGCCCCGCCATGGCCAAAAATCTCACTGCGATGGCCGCAATCGGGGCACGCAAAAAATGACATATTCTCGACGATCCCCAGCACCGGCACCTGAACCTGCTCAAACATTTTCACCGCCCGCCGGGCATCGATCAGCGCGATATCCTGCGGCGTGGAGACCACCACCGCGCCGGCCAGCCGGGCCCGCTGCGCCAGCGTCAGCTGCACGTCGCCGGTGCCGGGCGGCAGGTCGATCACCAGCACGTCCAGCGCCCCCCATGCCACCTGCCCCAGCATCTGCGTCAGCGCGCCGATCACCATCGGCCCGCGCCAGACCATCGCGGTGTCCTCCTCGACCAGAAAGCCGATCGACATGCAGGCCAGGCCCCAGGCGTGCAGCGGCAGCATTTTGCCATTTTCCGTGACCGGCTTGCGGTTCAACCCCAACATGCGCGGCAGCGACGGCCCGTAAATATCCGCGTCCAGCAGCCCGACCCGGTTGCCCGACTGCGCCAGCGCCACCGCGAGATTGACGGCGACCGTGGACTTGCCCACCCCGCCTTTGCCGGAAGCCACCGCGATCACCGCGCCAACGCCTTCTAAGATCGGCTCAGCCGCCGGTTTCGGCGGCGGCGCGGGCCGGTGCGCCGTAAACATTACGGCAGCACTTTTAACGCCCGGCAACGCCCCCAGCTTCGCCTCGATCCGCCGCCGCAGCGGCTCCAGCTCTTCCGCGTCCTCTCGTTTGATCGCCAGCGTCACCTGCGCCAGGCCGTCGGCGGCGTGCACGCTCTCCAGCATTTTGCCGAGATTAAATTCCGCCAGCGCCGCCCGTATCACTTGCTCATCCATCGTTCAGGATGTAGCCCGCCGCCCGGCCGCCACCAAGCCCTTGGCCAAGCTCTTGCGCGGCCGGCAGCCCGCTTGCAAACTTGGCCGATGAAGCTGTTTCGCAACCTCCTCTGCGGCGCCCTGCTGCTGCTCGGCCGCTCCGCCTTTGCCGCCCCGCCGATGCCGCCGGCCTTAGCGGACCTCGCTGCCAGGCTGCTGCCCGCGGTGGTCAGCGTGGCGAGCACCGAGCCGATGGGCGACAACAAGAACGACGACGGCAACCAGGACAACCCGGGCGACGATGGCGACGGCGGCGGCAATAATAATGGCGATGGCGGCGACCAGCAAAGCGGCTTCCACGGCACCCGCGCCGCCGACACGACCTCCGGCAGCGTGCTGGCGCCGCCGAAGGCGGAGGAGGCGCTCGGCTCCGGCTTCGTGTTCGACCCGGCGGGCTATATTCTGACCAACAACCATGTGATCGACGGTGCCACCAGCGTGACGGTGACGTTCCAGGACGGCACGATCCTGCCCGCGACGGTGGTGGGGCGCGACAAAGACGGCGACCTCGCGGTTCTGAAAGTGGCTGCCGGGCATAAGCTGCCCACCGTCACCTTTGGCGATTCCGGGGGCTTACGCGTCGGCGACTGGGTGATGGCGATCGGCAATCCGTTCGGCCTGCCGGGCAGCACTTCCGCCGGCATCGTCAGCGCGCTGCACCGCGACATCGGCGAGAACAAATACGACGACTTCATCCAGACGGACGCCGCGGTGAACCGCGGTAATTCCGGCGGCCCGCTGTTCAACCTGGCGGGCCAGGTGGTGGGGGTGAATTCGGCGATCTACTCACCCTCAGGCGGCTCCGTCGGCATCGGCTTCGCAATTCCCTCCGCGATGGTGGAACCGGTCGCGCAGTCGCTGAAAGCCACCGGCGCGATGCAGCGCGGCTGGCTGGGCGTGTCGACGCAGGAGGTGACGCCGGAAATCCAGCAGTTGCTCGGCCTGCCCGATGCCAGCGGCGCGCTGATCGGCGGCACCTCGCCGCATGGCCCGGCGGATGGCGCGCTAAAGGCTGGCGACGTGCTGACCCAGCTCGCCAACGTGCCGATCAAGGACCCGCGCGCGCTGATGATCCGCACCGCCGAGATCCCGGCCGGGCAGACGGCGGCGGTGGGCTTCTGGCGGGACGGCGCGTTGCACCGCGCGACGCTGACCATCCAGGCGCCGCCGGCGGCGCTGGACGACACCGAAGCTGCCCCGCCGGTCGCCGCCCCCGGCAATGTGGCGATCGCGGCGCTCGGCGTCATGGTGTCGGCGGCTTCCGCCAACGGCGGGCTGCAAGTGGTGGCGGTGAAAGCCGGCGGCCCGGCGGGCCAGGCCGGACTGGTCGCCGACAATCTGATCGAACAAATCAACGGTGCCCCCGTCGCCTCCGCGAGCGCGCTGCAAACCACGCTGACGCAGATGGCGGCGGCGAAGCAGGGTCCGGCGGTGTTGCTGGTCAGTGGCGACACGACCGATGGGAATGACCCGGGGCCACGCTGGGTGGCGGTGGCGCTGAAGTAGCTTCACGCCCGGAACGCCGGCGGGCGGCGGAGGGCCAGGACCGAGGCGGCCCAGAGGACCAGCGCACCCGCCAGGCCGGTGACGATGTAGCCCTCCGGCTGGTGCAACACGAACCCAATAATGGCGGCGGCGAGGATGAGGGCGGCGATAATGTAAAAGGCGCGGAACGGGATCGCATAGGCCATCGGCAGGAAGTGCAGGCCGACGATCACCGCGATGCCCGGCAGAATGAGGTCGTTGCGGCCAAGATTTGCCAGGGCGAACGCCAGTATGGTGATGCCCACACCTTCCGCGATGCTGGCCCGGGAGATGATTTTGCCGGCCTTGGCGCCGGTGTCGTAAGCGCCCGGCGCGGCGCGGCTGATCATCCGCGCCGCGACCGCCGCTATCGCCACAAAAACGATCACGGGGATCAGCAGCAGCGGGCTGCGCCAGCCGTCGGCCTTCACGGCCGCGACGGCAAAAAATACGCCGCCGAAGAACCCCATCACCACCGCGCCCCAAGGCCCCATGCCGCACCTCATGAAATAGCGTGACCGGGACACGCCGGGACACGTAAATGCGCCAAAACATCCTATCTAATGCAGGCAAGAGCAAGGACAGCGGCATTGGAAATCAAACGAAGCGGTTCGCAGCTTTCCGGCAAAGGACCGGCGGCGTATTTCACGGGTTCGGTGCGGGTCGATCCGTTGTTTTCGCCGGACGAGCCGGCGCGGGTCGCGGGCGCGCTGGTGACGTTCGAGCCGGGGGCGCGGACAGCGTGGCATACCCATCCGCTGGGGCAGACGCTGATCGTCACCACCGGCCTCGGCTGGGCGTGCCGCGCCGGCGGACGGCCGCAAGAAATCCGCCCCGGCGACGTCGTGTGGTTCCCGCCCGGCGAAAAACACTGGCACGGCGCCACCGCCACCACGGCGATGAGCCACATCGCCATCCAGGAGAAGCTGAACGGCTCGCCGGTGGACTGGCTGGAGCAGGTCAGCGACGCCGAATATCAGCCCGGCGACGCCGCCACATAAAGGAAGATGAACATGCAGAAGCGCAGCCTCGGGTCATTGGAGGTCTCGGCCATCGGGCTGGGGTGCATGGGGCTCAGCTCGGCCTATGGGAAACCCACCGCTACGCCGGAGGCGGTCGCGCTGATCCGCGCGGCGCATGGGCGGGGCGTGACGTTCTTCGACACGGCTGAGGTGTACGGCCCGTTCAAAAACGAGGAAGTGGTTGGCGAGGCGCTGGAACCGTTCCGGGACGATGTGGTGATCGCGACCAAGTTCGGCTTTGTCATCGCCGATGGCGCGATGAGCGGGCTGAACAGCCGGCCGGAGCACATCCGCAAGGTCGTCGAAGCTTCGCTGAAACGGCTGCGCACCGACCGCATCGACCTGCTCTATCAGCATCGGGTCGACCCCGCGGTGCCGATCGAGGATGTCGCGGGCACTGTGAAGGCATTGATCCAGGAGGGTAAGGTCAAGCATTTCGGCCTGTCCGAGGCAAGCGCCGCCACCATCCGGCGCGCCCACGCGGTGCAGCCGGTGGCGGCGCTGCAAAGCGAGTATTCGCTGTGGTGGCGCGAGCCCGAGGAGACGGTGTTGCCGGTGCTGGAAGAACTCGGCATCGGCTTCGTGCCGTTCAGCCCGCTCGGCCGCGGCTTCCTCACCGGCGCGATCGGCGCGGCCACGACCTTCGATACCACGGACTTCCGCAGCCGCTCGCCCCGCTTCACGCCGGAGGCGTTGCGGGCGAACCAGGAGCTGGTGGACCACATCAACAAGCTTGCCGCGGCCAAGCAGGTGACGCCGGCGCAGATCGCGCTCGCCTGGCTGCTGGCGCAAAAGCCCTGGATCGTGCCGATCCCCGGCACCACCAAGCTGCACCGGCTTGAGGAGAACCTAGGCGCCGCGACTGTCAATCTGACAGCCGAGGATCTTGCCGAAATCGACGCGGCGCTCGGCGCCATCACCGTGACCGGCGACCGTTACACCGCGCAGATGCAGGCGATGGTGGACCGCTAAAGCTTACGCGTCAGCTCGTACAGAGCCACGGCGCCGGCGGCGGAGACATTGAGGCTTTCCATGCCGCCGGGCATGGCAAGCGCCGCGATCTCGTCGCAGGTTTCGCGCGTCAGCCGGCGCATCCCCTCGCCCTCGCTGCCCAGCACCAGCGCCACGCGGCGGGCGGCGAAAGCGGCGCCGTTCAGCCGCGTGGGCGACGCGCCATCCAGCCCGACCACCCATACATCCGCCGACTTCAGCACGATCAGCGCCCGCGCGATGTTGACGATGCGCAGCAGAGGAATGAGTTCCAGCGCGCCGGAGGCGGCTTTCGCCAGCGCGCCGGTTTCCTCCGGGGCGTTGCGCTCCTGGGTGATAACCATGGCGGCGCCGAAGGCCTGCGCGGTGCGCATCAGCGCGCCGATGTTGCGCGGGTCCGAAATCTGATCCAGCACCAGCACGGGCCCCGGCCGTTTCAGCGCGTCCAGCAACGGCGGCGCCGCCAGCTGGTCAGTGAGCAGCGCCACACCCTGATGCACAATCCCGCTGCCGGGCCGTGCGCCGAGCAACTGGTCGATGCGGTCGCGGCCGGTGACTTCCGGCTGGATCGGCCAAGGCTGCGGACGCTCGGCGGCCAAGGCGGCGCGGGCATCCTCGCTGACCACCAGGCGGCGCAGGAGGCGGGCGGGATTGGCCAGCGCGGCGGCCACGGCATGGGTGCCATACAGCCAGACCGCGCCCGTGGGCACGGCCGGCGCGCGCTCTCCGCGTTCAGTCCCGCGCGGCCGGTGGTCGCGCCGTTCCGGCTGCGCCGGCCGGTCCTTCGCCTTGTTCTCATGCGGGCGCGGCCCGCCGGTCCCGAGGCTCAGCTTCGGGCGATCATTGGTTTGACCGGCTTTGAAGCCGGGCCTGGACGGTGGGCGATGTTCAGCCATGGCGCAGCACTATCCCGGATGGCGGCGCGTTGACAATGCGGATGCGATGCCGAAAAAGGGCGGCGCCGGAAGGGTGCCCGAGTGGCTAAAGGGGGCGGACTGTAAATCCGCTGGCGTACGCCTACGTTGGTTCGAATCCAACCCCTTCCACCATGGAGTTCATTTGCAAACGCGTTCTGGCGGCCATCTGAGGCGTCTGTCTGCGCTTCCGGTACTCGCGTACAGTAGTACGCTCCGCGCCGGTTCTCGACAGCCGCCCCAGCTGACTCGCCATAACACGTTCTCAAATGAACTCCGGGCCCGGGGGCAAAGGAGTCAGGCGCTTGTTGGTTTGCCGGGTTGGCACGTATAACGGGAGCGTATGCGGGTGTAGCTCAACGGTAGAGTCCCAGCCTTCCAAGCTGGTTGTGCGGGTTCGATTCCCGTCACCCGCTCCAATAAGTCGGCAGTGGTCAGTCTTCGGACGCCGCTTTCGTCCGTGCGGCAATTGCCTTAGCCGCCGCTGAAATCGGAGCGCGCTACAGGCTCGCCACGGCCGACGCCGTCATTTACGCGACGGCGATAGCCTTTGCCGCCGACCTGTTAACGTGTGACCAGCATTTCGAGACTTCGCCCGAGGTCCGGTACATGCCGAAGGCTTGACAGCCGGGCCGTCAGCGTGTGGAACGCCCCCTTTCGCGCGGAGCAGTTTAGGGGCGTAGCTCAATTGGCTAGAGCGCCGGTCTCCAAAACCGGAGGTTGAGAGTTCGAGACCCTCCGCCCCTGCCACGCTCAGCCGCGCAACAGAATTCGGAGTGTGTAGATTGGCGTTCGACCTGGTGAAGTTCATGCGCGAAGTGCGCGGCGAGGCGGCGAAGACAACCTGGCCCTCGCGGAAGGAAACCGTGCAGACCACCGGCATCGTGCTGGCCATGGTGGTGCTGACCGCAGGGTTCTTCCTGGCGGTCGATCAGGTGATCGGGGTCGGCATGCGCGCTTTGTTCGCGAGCGGCGGCTGAACCATGGCCCATCGCTGGTACGTGTTGCATGTCTATTCGGGGTTCGAGAAAAAGATCGCGAGCCAGATCAAGGAGCAGGCGGAGCTGAAAGGTCTCGCCGAGCAGATCGGCGAGGTGATCGTGCCGGTCGAGGAAGTGATGGAGATCCGTCGCGCCCAGAAGGTCAGCTCGGAGCGCAAATTCTTCCCCGGCTACGTGCTGATCAACATGGAAATGTCGGACGATGCCTGGCATCTGGTGAAAGACGTGCCGAAGGTCACCGGCTTCCTCGGCAACAAACTGCGGCCGACGCCGATTTCCGACGCCGAGGCCGAGCGGATCATGAAACAGGCCCAGGAAGGCACGGAAAACCGCCGGCCCGCGATCATTTTCGAGATCGGCGAGCAGGTGCGGGTCGCCGACGGACCGTTCACCAGCTTCAACGGCGTGATCGAGGAAGTGGACGAGGATAAGGGCAGGGTGAAGGTATCGGTGTCGATTTTCGGCCGCTCCACGCCGGTCGATCTGGAATACGGGCAGGTCGAGAAGGTCTAAAAGACTGTTCCGGAAGTCTACGCGGAAGGCCGGCTAGCGGCGAGCCCACCATCCGACTCATCCGAAAGATTTCTGAAACAGTCTCTTGGTAGAGAAGGTCTGATCTGCAACCGAACGGGTTGTAGTGCGGCGAATGGCGTGCCCAACTGGCGTGTGACCGCCGGAGATCGTTTTGCCAGATAGCATCCCGCCACCCCGTCCCCAGACTGATCCGGGCGGCGCCCCCGTTGGCGCCTCCCCCAAGGGCCGGCCCGAGCCGGCGCCGGCCGAAAACGCCGCGGAGCCAAAAAAACCGCATCCGCTGCGCCGCATCATCATCATCCTGGCGGTCATCGCGGTGCTGATCGCGGCGGGGCTCTGGCTCGTGAACTATCTGACCGTCGGACAGTATTTCGTCTCGACCGACGACGCCTATGTCGCCGCCGATAGCAGCATCACCGCCGCGAAAGTGAGCGGCTACGTGACCAGCGTGCCGGTGCAGGACAACCAGCTGGTCACGCGCGGCCAGTTGCTGGTTAAGGTGGATCCGCGGGACTACCGCAACGCCCTGGCCGCGGCCGTGGCGGATGTGCAGGCCGCGCAGGCGGCGCTGCTCAGCGACAGCGCGCAACTGGCGCTGCAGCAGGCGGTGATCGCCGGGGCGCAAGCGGCGGTCGCGGGCGACCAGGCGCGTGCGACCTTCGCCGCGCGCGATCAGCGCCGGTACGACAGCCTGGCCGGGACGGGCGCCAGCACCGTGCAGTCGACCGAGCAGGCCGGCACCGGGCTGCAAACCGCCGAGGCGGCGCTCGCCGGCGCCCGCGCGGCGCTGCTGCAGGCCAGCCGCCAGATAGACGTGCTGAACGCCGCGACGCTGCAGGCGAAAGCCAGCCTGGTCCAGACGCAGGCGCGCGCGGCGCAGGCGGCGCTCGATCTCAGCCATACCGATATCGTGGCGCCGTTCGACGGCATGGTCGGCGACAAGACCGTGCAGGTCGGCGACTACCTGCAGACCGGCGCGGAGCTGATGGCGATCGTGCCGCTGGCGCATGTGTTTGTGATGGCAAACTATAAAGAGACGCAGATCACCCATCTGCAGCCGGGCCAGAAGGTGCAAATCGGCGTCGACGGTTTTCCGGCGCTGAAGGTGACCGGCTCCGTCGCTTCGGTGGCGCCGGCCAGCGGCCAGGAATTTGCGCTGCTGCCGCCCGACAACGCGACCGGCAACTTCACCAAAATCGTGCAGCGCGTGCCGGTGAAAATCTGGATCAATCTGGACAATAACCTGATCGGCAAGCTGCGGCCGGGCATGTCGGTGGAGCCGGATATCGATACCCGCGCGCCGAAGGGCTGAGCGTGTCCGGCGCGAACGAGAAGATACCGTTTAAAACCAAGGCGGCGGTGGGCGGCTCGCTGATCGGCGCGTTTATGGCGGTGCTGAACATCCAGGTCACCAACACCTCGCTGCCGGATATCCAGGGCGGCATCGGCACCGGGCTCGACAACGGCGGCTGGATCTCGACCGCCTACCTGATCGGCGAGATCGTGGTGATCCCGATTTCCGGCTGGCTCTCACAGGTGTTTTCGCTGCGGCGCTACCTGATTTGCAGCACCATCCTGTTTCTGTTTTTTTCCGCGGCCTGCGGTTTTGCCTCCAGCTTTCCGGAAATGGTGGTGCTGCGCGCTTGCCAGGGCTTTTCCGGCGGCGTGCTCATCCCGCTGTCTTTCACCATCATTCTGACACTGCTGCCGCCGAAGTCGCAGCCGGTCGGCTTCGCGATGTTCGCGCTCACCGCCACCTTCGCCCCGGCGATCGGCCCGACCATCGGCGGCAATATCACCGACATCTACGGCTGGCGCTACATCTTTTTTCTCAACATCGTGCCCGGCATGATCATGCTGCCGGCGCTGTTCTTCGGGCTGAAGCCGGCGCCGATGAAGCTCGGCCTGTTCTGGAAAGGCGACTGGCTGGGCATCGCCACCATCGCGCTCGGCCTCGGCGCGCTGCAGACGGTGCTGGAAGAAGGCAACAAGGATGACTGGTTCGGCTCCGCATTCATCGAAAGGCTTTCGATCATTTCCGTGGTTTCGCTGGTGTTGTTTCTGTTCAACGAGCTGCGGCCCGGGAACTTAACGCCGCTGGTCAATCTGCGGCTGCTCAAGGAGCGCAATTTTGCGTTTTCGACCGCCGCCAATGTGGGGCTGGGCTTCGTGCTGTATGCCGCGGTGTATCTGATCCCGATATATCTATCCGTGGCGCACGGCTACAGCGCCAGCGAAGCCGGCGACGTGATGATCTGGATTGGCCTGCCGCAACTGCTGATCATTCCGCTGATGCCGAAGCTGATCCGCATGTTCGATGCCCGCTGGCTGCTGGCCTTCGGCTTCGTGATGTTCGGCGCCAGCTGTTTCATGAACATGTCGCTCGGCCCGAATGACAGCGGCCCGCAACTGCTGATCCCGAATCTGGTCCGGGCGGTCGGCCAGGCGATGATTATTCCCGCGGTCACGTCGATTGCGACGGTCGGCATCGCGCGCAAGGACGCGTCTTCGGCCTCCACGCTGCTCAACATGCTGCGCAATCTAGGCGGCGCGATCGGCGTCGCAACCGTGCAGACCTTCGTGACCAACCGGGAGAAATTTCACTCCGCGATCATTACGCCCGAGGTCAGCCTGCTCGCGCCGGCGACGCGGCAGCGGCTGGAGACGATGCAGGCGTATTTTCAGGCCCGCGGGATCAGCGATCCGGGCGTGGCGCGGCATGAGGCGATGATTGCGATTGGCCGATCGGTGCAGCTGCAGGCGAATTATTTAGCCTATGGCGACGCCTTCGCGTTGCTCGGCGTCGTCATGATCTTCGCTCTCGCCGCCACGCTTTGTCTACGGAAAGCGAACATCGCCGGCGCGGCGCCGGCTCACTGAAGAAAATCGGCGCCGGCGATCTGCCTAACTCCAGACCGTCAACAAACCGACCACGATCAAGACGGCGACGATGGAGACGACGTTCCAGAGCAGGAAGTTGGTGAAGAACTTCCAGCCCTTCATCGAGAGGCTGTTCATGGCGCTGAGGTCGGGCACCGGGGCTGTGTCTTCCGCGGCGTTGGTGGTGACTTCGGTGGCCATGGCGAGATTCCGGGGTAAGTGTTGATGGGCCTGTTTACTGGCCGAGCGCTGCCTCTGGCAAGGCCAGTTTCGTGACGTATGCGGCAAGCGCCGCGGGATACAGGCGGTGCTCGGCGGCCAGCACGCGGGCGGCAAGCTTGGCTTCGTCATCGCCCGGCAGCACCGGCACTTTCGCTTGCGCCAGGGTCGGGCCGGCATCCATCTCCTCGGTCACCAGATGCACGGTGCAGCCATGTTCGGCGGCGCCGGCGGCCAGCGCACGGGCGTGGGTGTCGAGGCCGGGCAAGGCCGGCAGCAGGCTCGGATGGATGTTCAACATCCGGCCGGCCCAGGCGCCGACCAGAAACGGCGTCAGCAGCCGCATATAGCCGGCGAGGCACACCACGGCGATGCCGCGCGCCCTGAGCGCCGCGTCGATCGCACGTTCCTGCGCCGCGCGGTCGGGGAAGTCGCGGTTCGGCAGCGCCAGCGTTTCGACGCCGGCGGCGGCGGCCAGGGCAAGTCCCGGCGCGGCGGCGCGGTTGGAGATCACCAGCGCGATGCGGGCGGGATAGTCCGGCGTGGCCGCCGCGGCGATCAGCGCCGCCATGTTGGAGCCGCGACCGGAGATCAGGATCGCGACCGCCGGCTTCACGCGAACAGCTTTTCTCCGCCGTCGATCACGACACCGGGAACGTCGGTGACGGCGCCCAGCGGGAAGGGCGCCTCGCCCGCTTCGCGCAGCACCGCGCCGGCGGCGGCGGGGTCGGTTACGATCAGCGCCATGCCGACGCCGCAGTTGAACACGCGGAGCATTTCGTCCGGCGCAACATTTCCGCGCCGGGCGAGCCAGGGGAACACCGGCGGCATCGGCCAGGCGCCGGTGAGGCGGGCGCCATGGCCGGCGGGCAGCGCGCGCGGCAGGTTGCCGGGCAATCCGCCGCCGGTGATATGCGCGGCGGCTTTCAGCAGGCTGGCGCGATGCAACGCCAGCACGGCCTTCACGTAGATGCGCGTCGGCGTCATCAGCGCTTTGGCCAGCGTGTCCGGCGCGAAACCCGCCGGCGCGTCCCACGCCTGACCAGCGACGACCTTGCGCACCAGCGAAAACCCGTTGGAATGCACGCCGCTGCTGGCCAGGCCAAGGATCGCGTCGCCCGCCGCCACACCGGCCGGGAGCAAGGAATTGCGCTCCGCCGCGCCGACCGCAAAGCCGGCGAGGTCGTAGTCGCCGGCGGCGTACATGCCGGGCATCTCCGCGGTCTCGCCGCCGACCAGCGCGCAGCCGGCGAGCTTGCAGCCCGCGGCGATGCCGGCGATGACCGTCGCCGCGGCGGCCGGGTCCAGCCTGCCGGTCGCGAAATAATCCAGGAAGAACAGCGGCGTGGCGCCCTGCACGATCAGGTCGTTCACGCACATCGCCACCAGGTCGATGCCGACCGTGCCGTGCAGGCCGGTTTCGATCGCGATTTTCAGCTTGGTGCCGACGCCGTCGGTGGTGGAGACCAGGATCGGGTCGGTGAAGCCGGCCGCCTTTAGATCGAACAGCGCGCCGAAGCCGCCGAGGCCGCCCAGCACGCCCGGCCGTGTGGTGGCTTGCGCGAGCGGCTTGATCGCCTCCACCAGCGCGTCGCCGGCCGCGATGTCGACGCCGGCCTGGCTGTAGGTCACGCCGGGACTGGTTACGCTGGTCATGGCCGCCCCCGATGCGCTACTTAGGTCCATGGCTGGCATCAACTCCGATACCGGAACCACCGCGCCGCCTTTCACCATAGGCGCTCCCGCCGTGCAATCGCCGCCATTGCCGGCGCCGGCGGCTTCCGCTTGGAACCGGGTGACCTGGCAGCGCCTGGCGCTGGTGGCGGCGTTCCTGCTGGCGGGCTGGCTGTTTCTGCGGCTGTTCTCCTCCATCCTGATGCCGTTCGTCACCGCCGCGGGCGTGGCCTATTTCCTCGATCCAGCGGTGACGCGGCTGGAGCGGCTGGGCGTGCGGCGGGCGCTCGGCGCGTTTTTGATGCTGATAGCCGGGCTGCTGGCGATCGCGCTGTTCGTGTTGCTGCTGTATCCGGTGATCGCCGCGCAGGCGACGGCGCTGGTCAGCAACGTTCCGGACTACATCACCACGGCGCAGGCGGTGTTCGGGCATCTGATCGCCGACCTGCAGCACCGGCTCGGCCCCGGCTCGATGAGCCAGAAGCTGCGCGACTTCGCGGCCAGCGAGGCCGGCACCATCGTGTCTTTCGCCGGCGCCACCGCCAGCCGGATCATCAATAACGGCTTCGCGGTGGTAAACATTTTAGCACTTTCGATCATCACGCCGATCGTGGCGTTCTATTTTTTGCGGGACTGGCCGGGGATCGTGCGCAGCGTCGATACCTGGCTGCCGCGGCCGTATGAGGGGGTGATCCGGGCGCAGGCGGTCGAGGTGAACCTGATCCTGGCGGCCTGGATACGCGGGCAGGCGATCTGCTGCCTGGCGCTGGCGTTGGTCTACGCGGTGGGGCTGACGATCGTGGGGCTGGATCTAGGGTTGATCGTCGGGCTGGCGGCAGGGCTGCTGTCCTTCATCCCCTATGTCGGCACCGTCGCCGGGGCAGTGACGGCGGCGCTGCTGTCGCTCAGCCAGGGGCATGGCTGGCACGGGGTGATCGCGGTGCTGATCGTGTTCGGCTTCGGCCAGGCGCTGAACGACTACGTGATCCAGCCGCGCTTTCTCGGCAACCGGGTCGGGCTGCCGGCGGTGTGGGTGATTTTCGCGTTATTTGCTGGGGGCGCGGCGTTCGGGTTTCTCGGCATCATGCTGGCGGTGCCGGTGACCGCGACGCTTGGCGTGCTGGTGCGGTTCTGGCTGCGGCGGTACCTGCAGAGCCCGCTTTATCTGGACCCGCCGCCACCGGCAAGCGCGTTATGAGGCAGCTGGCGCTGCCGTTTACGGAACAGGAGGACTACGCCGAGGATGATTTCTGCGCGGCGCCGTCCAACGCGCTGGCGCTGCGCTGGCTCGAACGGCCGGGCGACTGGACCGGCGGGCGGCTGGTGCTGTGGGGTGAGCCAGGCTGCGGCAAGACGCATCTGCTGAATATCTGGGCGCGGCGGCATGGCGCGGCGTTGATTCGCGGCGACCGTTTCTTGCCGGTAGGGCCTGCCGGCCTGTTGGCGGTGGATGACGCGGATCTGGTGACTGACGAGGCGGGGCTGCTGCATTTGCTGAACGCGGCGGCCGAAGCCGGACAGCCTGTGCTGCTGGCCGCGCGGCTGCCGCCGGCGCGCCAGACGTTGCGGCTGGCGGACTTAGCCAGCCGGCTGCGCGCCAGCGAGACGGCGGAAATCCGCGCGCCGGAGGATGAACTGCTGGCGGCTTTGCTGGCGCGGCTGACGGCGGAGCGGCAGTTGCGGCTGACGCCGGCGGTGCGGAACCTGCTGCTGGACCGCCTGCCCCGCACCCCCGCGGCGCTGCGCGAGGCGGTGGCGCGGCTGGAACACGCCGCGGCGAATGGCCGCCGGCTGACCGGCACGCTGGCAGCCGGGCTGCTCGCGGATATCGCGTGGCCGGCTGAGGCGCGGCCGGCTGAGGCGCGGCGGGACGACGTGGCGGCGACTGTTACATAGTCGTCATTCGCAGGCGTGAACCGGCCTGCTATGGATGGGGCATGGACCAGAACACGATCGCGGCGCGGGCCGTTCCCGCGAAAACCGCCCCCAATAACGCCACAGCCAATGCCGATCCCGGCATCGCCGCCGACGACCCCGGGCGCTTCATCAACCGGGAACTATCCTGGCTCGACTTCAACTTCCGCGTCGTCTCGGAGGCGGAGAATGTCCGCCATCCGTTGCTGGAGCGGCTGCGCTTCGTCTCGATCAGCGCGTCCAATCTGGATGAGTTCTACTCCGTCCGCGTCGCCGGGCTGATCGGCCAGGCGCGCGCCGGGATCGTCGAGCGTTCCGCGGACGGCGCCACGCCGGCGCAGCAGCTGACCGCGATCAATGCCCGCGCCCGCACGCTCATCGCGGCGCAGCAGCGGGAATTTGCGCGGCTGCGCGAGCAACTGGCCGACGTCGGCATCTCGATCTGCCCGCCGACGGCGCTGAGCGGCGAAGACGAAAAGTTTCTCGACGGGCTGTTCATGGAGCGGGTGTTTCCGGTGCTGACCCCGCTGGCGGTGGACCCGGCGCATCCGTTTCCGTTCATCCAGAACATGGGGCTGGTGCTGGCGCTGACGCTGGCGCGCAACGACGACCACGGCATGATGTCCGCGCTGATCCCCCTGCCCTCGCAGATCGACCGGTTCGTGCGGCTGCCGGCGAAGGGCGGGGCGAAGGCGGGAGCCAAAGCCGGAACAAACATTGCGGAGAATGCCGGCGCGACGACAGAGACCGCCACGGCGGCGGCCGCGGATGCCGCGCAACCGGCGCCGATCCGCTTCGTGATGCTGGAAGACCTGGTCGCGATGTTCATGCACCGGCTGTTTCCGGGCTTCAAAGTGCGCGGCTCCGGACTGTTCCGGCTGATCCGCGACACCGATGTTGAGTTCGAGGAAGAGGCCGAGGACCTCGTGCAATCCTACGAGACCGCGCTGAAGCGGCGCCGGCGCGGCGTCGCGATCCAGCTGACCCTGCACGCGGACATGCCCGACGAGCTGCGCGAGCTGGTGATCGACGCGGTCGATCCGCCGGCCGACGAGGTGTATATCGAGCCCGGCTTCGTCGGCCTTGTCGATGCGAAGCAGCTGATCGTGGACGACCGGGCAGACCTGCTGTTCCCGCCATATACCGCGCGGTTCCCCGAGCGCATCCGCGACTTTGCCGGCGACTGCTTCGCGGCGATCCGGGCGAAGGATATTCTGGTGCATCATCCGTTCGAGAGTTTCGACGTGGTGGTGCAGTTCCTGCGCCAGGCGGCGGCGGACCCGGCGGTGGTGGCGATCAAACAGACCTTGTACCGCACCAGTCAGGACAGCCCGATCGTCAAAGCGCTGATCGAGGCGGCGGAGGCCGGCAAATCGGTAACCGCGATGGTGGAGCTGCGCGCGCGCTTCGATGAGGAGGCCAATATCCGGCTGTCGCGCACGCTGGAAGCGGCGGGGGTGCAGGTGGTGTTCGGCTTCGTCGGGCTTAAGACGCACGCGAAGATTTCTTACGTGGTGCGGCGCGAGGCGGGATCCTTGCGCGCCTACGCGCATTTCGGCACCGGCAATTACCATCCGATCACCGCCAGGATTTATACCGATCTATCCTTCTTCACCTCCGAACCGGCGCTGACCCGCGACGCGGCGCGGTTGTTCAACTACATGACCGGCTATGCGCGGCCGGAAGCGATGGAGCGGCTGGCCTTCTCGCCGCTGACCACGCGCAAAACCCTGGGCGGGCTGATACAGACGGAGATCGCCAACGCGAAGGCCGGCAAGCCTTCCGGCATGTGGCTGAAAATGAACTCGCTGGTGGACGAGCAGCTGATCGACCAGCTGTACGAGGCGTCCCGCGCCGGCGTGAAAATCATGATCATCGTGCGCGGCATCTGCTGCCTGCGGCCGGGCGTGCCGGGGCTTTCCGAAACCATCCGGGTGAAGTCGATCGTCGGGCGGTTTCTGGAGCACTCGCGGATTTACGTGTTCGCCGACGGCGCGCGCATGCCGTCCCGCGAAAACAAAGTGTTCATCTCCAGCGCGGATTGGATGGCGCGCAACATGGACATGCGGGTGGAAAGCCTGGTGCCGATCGAAAATCCAACCGTCCACGCGCAGGTGCTCGACCAGATCATGGTGGTGAATCTGAAAGACGATTCGCAATCTTCCGAGCTTCATGCGGACGGCAACTGGGTGCGGATCAAGTCGGGCGACCCGCCGGTCTCCGCGCATGAATATTTCATGACCAACCCGTCCCTATCCGGCCGCGGCTCGGCGCTGCATGGCGGCCTGGCGGCGGAAAAGCCGAAAGGGCGGTACCGGCGGCGGGTGGATTAGGTCTCGGGCTCGCGTGGCGGATTGCGCTGCGCTGATCCGCCCTACATCCTACGTGTGCACCACGCCGTCCGGTTGCCAGCCGGGGATCGAGGATGGCGGGGGCATGTGCAGGCCGGGGATCGCCCAGTGCAGCAGCATCAGGACCAGCAGGATGAGGATCAGCCCGCTGAACACGCCGCCGAACGCCCGCAGAAAGGCGATCACCACCAGCAGCGCCACCACGATCAGGATCAGCGGCTGGCGCGCGCTGTCGATCCCGGCATGTTGCATCACGCTTTGCAGAAACACGTCGACGGCGCCGGCCGCCGAGAGCACCAGGCCGCAGAGCAGCAGGAGTGCGGTGATCACCAGGTCGATTGCATGGTCCAAGCAGCCTCTCCTAAACGTCCGCATTTCTAAAGGCAAAATGCCGGCCAGCCTAACGCCGCGCCCGCTCGCCTGGTTTGCGCTAAAATAGCGTCTATGTTACTGCCCCGCCGCTGGCGGTCACACGCGAAAAACGAAGGCGAGCAAAGGGTTTTGGCTGACAAATCATCGACCGGGGGGGGGTTCGCCGCGCGTTACGCCAAGGCGCTGTACGAGGCTGCCTTCGCGCGCGGCCGGCTGGACCAGGTAGTCGATGAAATGGCCGGCCTGGGGCGGCTGATCGAGGAGAGCGCGCCGCTCCGCCGGCTGCTCGCCGACCGGCTGACCAATGCCGCGAAGGCCCGCCCGGTGCTGGACGAGGCGCTGAGCGCGCAGGGTTTTTCCGAACTGGTGCGGAACTTCGTGGCCGTGGCGGTCGCCAACCGCCGCTTGAGCGACCTGCCGGCGCTGGTTGCGGGCTTTGCCGCCTATGTCGCCGGCCGCCGCGGCGAGATCACTGCCCAGGTCACCACCGCGCATCCGCTGTCCGACCTACAGCGGAACCAGCTACGCGCGCGGCTGACCGAAGCCGGCTATGGCCGCGTCAATCTGGCGGAGACGATCGACGCCGCGGTGCTCGGCGGGCTATCCTTGAAAATCGGCGCACAGCTGTATGACACCACGCTGCGCTCCCGCCTCGACCGCCTGACCTATTCGCTGAAGGGAGCTGCCTGACATGGAGATCCGCCCGGCCGAAATCTCCGACATTCTGCAACGCCAGATCGAGAATTTCGACACCGAAAGCAACGTCGCCGAGACCGGCCAGGTGCTCAGCGTCGGCGACGGCATCGCGCGCATCTTCGGCCTTGCCAATGTGATGGCGGGCGAGCTGGTGGCGTTTCCCAATGCCGGCTTGCGCGGCATGGCGCTGAACCTGGAGCTCGACAATGTCGGCGTGGTGATTTTCGGCGACGACAAGAAAATCCGCGAGGGCGACACCGTTACCCGCACCAACTCGATCGTCGACGTGCCGGTGGGCAAGACGCTGCTCGGCCGCGTGGTGGACGCGCTGGGCAATCCGCTCGACGGCAAGGGCCCGGTGATCTACCAGGAACGCCGGCTGGTGGAAGGCAAGGCGCCCGGCATCATCCCGCGCAAATCCGTGCATGAGCCGATGCAGACCGGCATCAAATCCATCGACGCGCTGATCCCGGTCGGCCGCGGCCAGCGCGAACTGATCATCGGCGACCGTCAGACCGGCAAGACCGCGGTGATCATCGACACCATCATCAACCAGAAGCGCATCAACGAAACGGCGCCCGAGAACGAGAAGCTGTATTGCATCTACGTCGCGATCGGGCAGAAACGCTCGACGGTGGCGCAGCTGGTGCGCACGCTGGAAGAACAGGGCGTGATGGATTTTTCCATCGTGGTCGCGGCCACCGCGTCGGACCCGGCGCCGATGCAATATCTGGCGCCGTATACCGGCTGCACGATGGGCGAGTTCTTCCGCGACAACGGCATGCACGCGGTGATTTTTTACGACGATCTGTCCAAGCAAGCGGTCGCTTACCGGCAGATGTCGCTGCTGCTGCGCCGGCCGCCGGGGCGCGAGGCCTATCCGGGAGACGTGTTCTATCTTCACTCCCGCCTGCTGGAGCGCGCGGCGAAGATGTCCGACGCATTCGGCGCCGGTAGTTTGACGGCGCTGCCGGTGATCGAGACGCAGGCCGGCGACGTTTCCGCTTATATTCCGACCAACGTGATCTCGATCACCGACGGTCAGATTTTTCTGGAAACCGAGCTGTTCTTTAAAGGCATTCGGCCGGCGGTGAATGTCGGGCTTTCGGTCAGCCGGGTCGGCTCCGCCGCGCAGATCAAGGCGATGAAGCAGGTGGCGGGCAAGATCAAGCTCGACCTCGCGCAATACCGCGAGATGGCGGCGTTCGCGCAGTTCTCTTCCGATCTCGACCCGACGACGCAGAAGCTGCTGGCGCGCGGCGCCAGGCTGACCGAGCTGCTGAAACAGCCGCAATATCATCCGCTGCCGGTGGAGGAGCAGGTGATTTCGATTTTCGCCGGCACCCGCGGCTATCTGGACGGCATCCCGGTGGAGAAAGTCGGCGCGTTCGAGGCGGAGCTGCTGGGCGCGCTGAAGTCGCGCGAGCCGGGCATTCTGGATGCGATCCGGGCCGACCAGCAGATCAAGCCGGAGACCGAGAAGAGCCTGATCGCATTCATCGAGAATTTTCAACGCACTTTCGCCTGAGCCATGCCGAGCCTGAAAACCCTCCGCAACCGGATCAACAGCGTCAAATCCACGCAGAAGATCACCAGCGCGATGAAGATGGTGGCGGCGGCGAAGCTGCGGCGCGCGCAGGCGCAGGCGGAAGCCTCCCGTCCCTATGCGAAGCGGATGGCGGAGATGATGAGCGCGCTGGCGGCGGGCGCGGCCGATAATCCGAACGCGCCGGAGCTGCTGGTGGGTAACGGGCGGAGCCAGACGCATTTGCTGGTGGCGGTGACGGCCGACCGTGGCCTCGCCGGCGCATTCAACTCCAATATCGGCCGCGCGGTGCGGCTGTCCGCGCGGCGGCTGCTGGCGGACGGCAAGGCCGTGAAGATTCTCGCGGTGGGACGCAAGGGGCACGACTATTTTCGCCGCGACATGAGCGACAGCATCGCGGGCAACGTCAATTTCATCGGCCGCAAGAGCATCGAGTTCAGCGACGCGCTGAGCATTGCCGACACCGTCATCAAAATGTTCCGCGCCGGTGAGTTCGACGTCGCGACGCTGGTGTTCAACCGCTTCCAGTCGGTGATGACGCAGGTGGTGAACGAAACGCCGCTGATCCCGGCGGCGCCCGGCAGCGCCAACGATAACGACGGCGCCGCCGAATACGAGATCGAGCCGGATGACGGAACGCTGCTGGACCGGCTGCTGCCGCGGAACATCGCGGTGCAGATCTACGCCGCGCTATTGGAAAGTAACGCCGGCTTCCAGGCCAGCCAGATGACCGCGATGGATAACGCGACACGCAACGCCGGCGACATGATCAAACGCCTGTCGCTGAACTACAACCGCGCCCGGCAGGCCAATATCACGAAGGAGCTGATCGAAATCATCTCCGGCGCCGAGGCAGTTTAGGAAACTTACATGGCAAATAATAACACCGGCCGCATCACGCAGATTTTGGGCGCGGTGGTCGACGTACAGTTCGAGGGTGAACTGCCGTATATTCAGAACGCGCTGGAAACCACCGTCGCCGGTGAGCGGGTTGTGCTGGAGGTGGCGCAGGAGATCGGCGAGCGGACGGTGCGCTGCATCGCCATGGAAACCACGGATGGCATGGTGCGTGGCAATGAGGTGACCGACACCGGGCAGGCGATCCGCGTGCCGGTGGGGCCAGGCACGCTGGGGCGGATTTTGAACGTGATCGGCGAGCCGATCGACGATCGCGGGCCGGTGACAGCGGCGAAGTACATGCCGATCCATCGCGACGCGCCGGCCTTCGATGAGCAATCGGCGTCGGCGGAGATTCTGGTCACCGGCATCAAGGTGGTGGATTTGCTGGCGCCGTATCAGAAGGGCGGCAAAACCGGGCTGTTCGGCGGCGCCGGTGTGGGCAAGACCGTGCTGATCCAGGAGCTGATTAACAACATCGCCAAAGGTCATGGCGGCGTCTCGGTATTTGCCGGCGTAGGCGAGCGCACGCGCGAGGGCAACGATCTGTACCATGAGATGATCGACGCCGGCGTGATCAAGCTGAACGAGCACGACACCGAAGGTTCGAAAGTGGCGTTGGTCTACGGGCAGATGAACGAACCGCCGGGCGCGCGCGCGCGCGTGGCCTTGTCCGGCGTGACGATGGCCGAGTATTTTCGCGACGAGGAAGGCCAGGACGTGCTGTTCTTCGTCGATAATATTTTTCGTTTTACGCAGGCGGGCGCCGAGATGTCCGCGTTGCTGGGGCGCATCCCCTCGGCGGTGGGCTATCAGCCGACGCTGTCCACGGACATGGGCGCGCTGCAGGAGCGGATCACCTCGACCAAGAAGGGCTCGATCACGTCCGTGCAGGCGATTTACGTGCCGGCGGATGATTTGACCGATCCGGCGCCGGCGACCTCCTTCGCGCATCTGGACGCGACCACGGTGCTGAACCGCGCGATTTCCGAGAAGGGGATTTATCCGGCGGTGGACCCGTTGGATTCCACGTCCCGCTCGCTCGATCCGCGGGTGGTGGGCGAGGAGCATTATAACGTGGCGCGGGACGTGCAGCGGATTCTGCAAACCTATAAATCGCTGCAGGACATTATCGCGATCCTGGGCATGGATGAGCTGTCCGAGGACGACAAGATCATCGTGGCGCGGGCGCGCAAAATCGAAAAATTTCTGTCGCAGCCGTTCCATGTCGCGGAAGTGTTCACCGGCTCGCCCGGCGTGTTCGTGAAAGTGGAAGACACGATCCGCAGCTTCAAGGCGATCGTCGCCGGCGAATACGACCATCTGCCGGAGAGCGCGTTCTACATGGTGGGCACGATCGACGACGCGGTGGCGAAGGCCGAAGCCATGTCCGCGAAGGCCTGAGCCATGCCGGTCGCGTTGGAGATCATCAGCCCGGAGCGCCTGCTGCTGGCGCGCGACGTGGAGATGGTGGTCATCCCGGGAACGGAGGGCGATCTCGGCATTTTGCCGGGCCACGCGAAGCTGATCACCGGCCTGCGCGGCGGGCTGGTGGATTTGTACGAAAACGGCGCGCGGACCGAGCGGTTTTTCGTGACCGGCGGGTTCGCCGAGGTGACGGAGGAACGCTGCTCGGTACTGGCGGACGCGATCACGCCGCAGGCGGAGCTGGATGCCGGGGTGGCTAACCAAGCGTTAGAAGACGCCAAGGCGGCGTATGCGGCTGCGGATATGAACGATCGGATCGCCTTTATCGAGGCTTCGGACCGGCTGATCTCGGCGCAAGCGATGGCGGATAGCGTCGCGGCCCGGTAGAATGCTCCACGTGGAGCATTCTCGTTCACGTCATCTAATAACATTATGTTAGTAAAGCTTATGCCGGCGGATTGTGTCCGTTTATGTCACGTAGGTTGCGGAATCGAATCAAACTTTTCGTCGTCTTTTCAATGCGTTGCCTGCGCCGGAATTTGCGCCAGGGCGAGGTCGGGACGGTCGGTGATGATGCCGTCCAGCCCGAGCGCGATGAGATCGGGCAATGCCGCGTCCGGCGCCACGTCCCAGGGGATGACGCGCAGGCCGCGCGCATGGGCCGCGGCGATGGCGGCGGCGTCCAGTTCCTCGGATTGCGGTATCCAGAGTTGGCCGGCTTCGGCGGCGACGGCTTGTGCGACAGAGCCGCCAAAATCCATGGCCGCGGGGCCGTTCCACCAGAGGCGCTGCTCGTGCTCCGGTTGCGCTTTCGTCAGCCAGCCAAGGGACACGTCCGGCCGAGCGCGGCGCAGGTGGCGCAAAATCCGCCAGTCGAACGACAGCACGGTCATCCGCGCGGTGACCTGGGCGCGGTCGGCGACGGCGAGCACGTTGTCCGCCATTTCTTCCAGCGGAACGGTGAGCGCCGGCTGGTCCGGGAAGGTTTTCAGCTCGACGGCGAAACGCACCCGGCTGTCCAGGGCGAACACCTCGGCGAGCGTGGGGATGGTGGCGCCGTCTTGCGGTTGTTGCGCCGGGAAAGCGGCGGCGTAGGCGGTGCCCGGTTTGATCCGCCCGACATCGTAGCGGCGCAACGCCGCCGCGGTGAGCGTGTTGATCGGCGGCCCAGGCGCGCCGAGCCAATCGCCGCCGGCGCGCGTGATGTCAGGGTTCAGCCGTGGTTCGTGGCTGACCACGGCGATGCCGTCTTGCGTGATCGCGATGTCGAGCTCGATGGTGTCGACGCCGAGCGCAATCGCGCCAGCGAAACCGGCGATTGTATTTTCCGGAAACAGGCCACGGGCGCCGCGATGTCCCTGGATGCTGAACGGCGGCGTCATCCGGGCTTTTTGAAAAACCGTGACAACAGCTTGTGGGTTGGCCAGATCACCAGCGCCGGGATGAACGCCATTTCAAGCGCCAGGTAGAGCAGCGGCGGCAGCCGGCGCTGCGGCTTATCGCCGGGGCCAAAAGTCCAGTTGATGTTTTTCTCAGGCTCGGTGATCGCATGGGTGATCGGCAGCACGGCCAGAGTGAGCGCGGTTTGCAGGGCCAAGGCGCGCCGATCGTAGCCGAGGCGGTGCATCAACCAGAGCAGAGTGGGCGGCAGCGCCAGGTGGAACAACGAGAGCGCGCGGCGGCCGGCGGGAATGTCCCGGTCGTACATGTAATGCGCGAGGTGCAGCATTTTGCCGCCGGCGAGGAAGTCGGCGGTCCAGGCGAGTTCCAGCGGCAGCACGCCGGCGGCGGGCATGCTGGCCAGCAGCGGGCTTTCGGTGAGCACGGCGGCGGTGGTGGCGGCCAACGCGATGTCCGACAGCCAGAGGAAGTTTTTCGGCCCATAGGTGCGGGCGTAAATGGCGGCAATGACCGGGGTGCCGATGCCGTAGCCGAGTTTCAGCCAAAGCGGGACGCGCGGGGGCGGCATGGTCTTGACGGCGCGGCGGATATACATGAGGGTTGCTGTATAGTTACGGAGCTTTCTATGCAAGTCGCGAAATGGGGAAACAGCCTCGCCATTCGTCTCCCCGCCGCCGTGGTTGAAGCGCTGGCGCTGAAGGCGGGTGATGAAATTGAAATACAGGTGGCGGATGCCGCGACGTTCGGGGTGATCCGCAAGCCAGGGCGTGAGGAACTGCTGGCGCGTCTACGGGCGTTTCGTGGCCGTCTGCCGGCGGATTTTGTTTTCGACCGCGACGAGGCGAATGCCCGGTAGCTTCTTTGACACCAGCGTTCTGATCTACCTCGTCTCCAAAGACGTGGCGAAAGCGGAACGGGCGGAGCAGATTGTCGCGGTGGGCGGGATCATCAGTGTTCAGGTGCTGAATGAAGTTGCCAACGTTGCCCGGCGCAAGATGCGTCTTTCCTGGGCCGAGACCAGCTCAATTCTATCGACTTTGCGGAGCTTGCTGAGGGTGGAGCCGATTACGTTGCGGACCCATGAAGCGGGACTTGCGCTGGCGCGGCGGTTCGGCCTCTCGATCCAGGACGCCATGATCGTGGCGGCGGCCGTGCAGGCGGATTGCACGACGCTGTGGTCCGAGGACATGCATCATGGCCTGCTGGCTGACGATCGCCTGAGGATCGTCAACCCGTTTCGCACGGATACAAAGACATAATCTCGGCAAGGCGCCGTGCTTGGACCGACAGACTGCTGTTATCTTGAAATCAGCGCCCGTTTGTTGTCTAATCGAGACAGACCGTCCAACGGTGAGGTCACGAGGGGTCAACCTATGCCTCCCTTAAAGAAAAAATTGCCGGGGCAGTTCCCCGCCGTCGTCAACCTCTCCTTTCGCCAGATTGCCGAAACCGCGAACGACGTCATCATCATCACCGGCCCGGATCTTGACCCGCCCGGCCCGACAATCGTTTACGTCAACCCGGCTTTCGTGAGGCTGACCGGCTTTACGGCGGAAGAGGCGGTCGGCGCCACGCCGCGGATATTGCAGGGGCCGGGCACCAGCCGCGTCACGCTCGGCGCCATCGGCGTGGCACTTCGCGAAGGCCGCCATGTGCACGAAAAAGTGCTCAACTTCGCCAAGCACGGCGCGCCCTATTGGCTGGACCTGCGCATCGTGCCGCTGCGGGACGAAGCCGGCGCCGTTACCCATTTCGCCGCGATCGAGCGCGACGTGACGATGGATAAGCGGCGGCTCGACGAGCTGGAATATATCGCCGACCGCGACACGCTGACCGGCATCCCTAACCGCCGTGCCTTTCTGCGCGCCCTGGAGGAGACTATCGAAGCCGCCGAAATCAGTGTTCCTCTCAGCGCAACCTCAAAAGGCCCGGCTCTTGCAATGATCGACATCGACCATTTCAAGAAGGTGAACGACGTGCTGGGCCATCTGGTCGGCGACAGCGTGCTGTTCGCCGCGGCCGACCGCCTGACCGAGAACATCCGCCGCGTCGACATGCTGGGCCGCATCGGCGGCGAGGAGTTCGCCGTGTGCATGCCCGCGGTCAGCCTGGGCGATGCCGAGGCGCTGGCCGAGCGGCTGCGCCGCGCCGTGGCGGCGGCGCCGGTGGAGACGCCCGGCGGGCCGGTCTCGATCACCGTCAGCATCGGCGTGACGGTGTTCAATCCCGGCGACAGCCTGCGGCACCTGATGGAACGGGCCGACATGGCGTTGTACGGCGCCAAGCGCGCCGGCCGGAACCGGGTCCGCGCCCAGGGCGTCGGATTGGCGGGCGCTTAATCGGCGCCGGTCCGGTCACATGAACGACACCGGGTCGACATCCACGTCCACCCGCGCCGCTTTGGGAATCTCCGCGCGCGCCAGCCAGTCCCGCAGCAGCGGCTGCACGGCGATGTCGCGGGCGGCTTTCAGCAGCAGGCGGCGGCGGTGGCGGCCGCGCAGCAGGGCGAACGGCGCTGGGGCGGGGCCGAGGACTTGCAGCCCGGGGCCGCGCGGGGCGGCGCGGGCCAGAGCGCGGGCGGCGGTGTCCGCCACGCGGTCGTCAGCGGCGCTGACGATCAGCGCCACGAGGCGGCCGAAGGGCGGCCAGTGGCCGGGGCGGCGCTGCGCGGCTTCCTGCGCCATGAAGCGGGTGAGGTCGCCGGACAGCAGTGCGGCGATCACCGGATGCTCCGGCGCGTAGGTCTGCAACAGCACGCGGCCCGGCGCTTCCGCCCGCCCTGCCCGGCCCGCGACCTGGTGCAGCATCTGCACGGTGTGCTCGCCGGCGCGCAGGTCCCCGCCCGCCAGACCCAAATCCGCGTCCACCACGCCGACCAAAGTGAGATGCGGGAAGTGCCAGCCTTTCGCGACCATCTGCGTGCCGATGATGATGTCCACCTCGCGCGCGGAAATGCGGGCGGCCGCTGCGGCGGCCTGCTTCGGGCCGGTGATGACGTCCGACGCCATGGTGAGGGTGCGGGCGTCCGGGAAGGTTAGCGCGACTTCCTCGGCAATGCGCTCCACGCCGGGGCCGATCGGCGCGAAACTTTCCTTCGCGGCGCAGGCGGGGCAAGCCAGCGGCATCGCTTCGCCGTGGTCGCAATGGTGGCAGATCAGCCGGCGGTGGGATTTGTGCTCGACCAGCCAGGCAGTGCAGTTGGGGCAGGCCATGCGATGTCCGCAATGCCGGCACAGGGTCAACGGCGCATAGCCGCGGCGGTTGAGGAACAGCATCGCCTGCTCGCCGCCCGCCAGCGTCTCGCGCACCGCCGCGATCAGCACCGGGCTTAGGAATCGGCCGCGCTCCGGCGGGTCCGCGCGCAGGTCCAGCGCCGTGACAGTAGGCAGTGTCGCGCCGCCGTGGCGGGCGGGCAGGTCCAGCCGCGCATAGCGGCCGGTGGCGGCGTTCTCCACGGTCTCCAGGCTGGGCGTGGCGGAGACCAGCACGCAGGCGGCGGCGGAAAGCCGCGCGCGCACCACCGCCATGTCCCGCGCATGATAGATCACGCCGTCCTCTTGCTTGAACGCGCTCTCATGCTCCTCATCCACCACCAGCAGGCGCAGGTTCGGGAACGGCAGGAACAGCGCGGAGCGGGCGCCGACCACCACGCGCACGCTGCCCTCGGCCACCGCGCGCCAGGTGCGGCGGCGCAGCGCCGGGGTGAGTTCCGAATGCCAGACCGCCGGGGCGGCGCCGAAGCGGCGCTCGAACCGTTCGAGAAACTGCACGGAGAGCGCGATTTCCGGCAGCAGGATGAGGGCCTGGCCGCGCCCCTCCTGCTCAGCTGGCCGCAACGCCGCCGCGACGGCTTCCAGATAGACCTCGGTTTTGCCGGAGCCGGTTACGCCGTCCAGCAGCGTGACGCCGAAGGTGCTACCGGCGACGGCTGCCCGGAGGGCCAAGGCGGCGGCTTCCTGCGCGGCGGAGAGGTGCGGGCCGGGCCACTCCGGGTCCGGCGCCGCGAAGCCGGCGGTCTTGCGGACGATTTTCGGCGCGATCAGCAGGTTCGGCTTCAGCGCCAGCGCCAGCACTTCGCCGCGTTTTGCCAGCGTGTAGCTGGCCACCCAGTCGATGAAGCGTTGTAATTCCGTGGGCAGCGGCGGGAAGGCGAGCACCTCCGACACGGGTTTGGCGCGCACGCTTTCGTCCGCCGGCGCGTCCCACACCGCGCCGACCACGAGACGGGTGCCCAGGGGCACGCGGACCAACGTGCCGGGGGGCAACGAGGTTTCGACGGTGTAGGTGAATTCGCTGTCGAACGGATACGGCAACAACACCGAGACGCGCGCGCTTCGACTTGGGGCCAGCATGTTGTATGCATCGCACAGCCACAGCATGACCGGAAAGCGCGCATGAAATTCTTCGTCGACACCGCCGACATTGCTGAAATCCGCGACCTGGCGGAGACCGGGCTGCTCGACGGCGTGACCACCAACCCGTCGCTGATCGCGAAGTCTGGGCGCAATTTCCTGGAGGTGATCGCGGAGATCTGCGCGATCGTGCCGGGGCCGGTGAGTGCCGAGGTGGCGGCGACGGATGTGAAGGAAATGCTGCGCGAGGCCGCGGTGCTGCGCAAGATCGCGCACAACGTGACAATCAAAGTGCCGCTGACGCCGGATGGCCTGCGCGCCTGCCACGTGCTGAGCCAGGACGGCGCGATGGTGAACGTGACGCTGTGTTTCTCGCCGGCGCAGGCGCTGCTCGCGGCGAAGGCGGGGGCGGCGTTCATCTCGCCGTTCGTGGGGCGGCTGGACGATATCGGCCAGGACGGCATGGAGCTGATCTCCGACATCGTGGACATCTACGGCAACTATGCCGCGATCAAGACCGAAGTGCTGGTGGCCTCGATCCGCAACCCGATCCATCTGATCCAGGCCGCGAAGATGGGAGCGGATGTGGCGACGATCCCGCCGGCGGTGATCCGGCAGTTGTACCACCATCCGCTGACGGCGAGCGGGCTGGCGGCCTTTGTCGCGGATTGGGCGAAGACCGGGCAGAGCATTGGCTGAAGCGTTGCGCATGGAGTTCTGCGCGTGGCTGGCCGGCGAGCGGCGGGCGGCGGCGAAGACGGTGGCGACTTACGGCCGGGACGTGGCGGCGTTTTTAGGGTTTCTGGCGGTGCATCTGGGCGGGGAGCCGGGCGTGGCGGCGCTGGGCGCGGTGCGGGCGGCGGATGTGCGGGCCTGGCTGGCGCGCGAGGCGCAAGGCGGCGCCGGAAATGCGACTCGGGCGAAGAAACTTTCCGCGGTGAAGACGTTCTACCGGTTCCTGCATAAGCGGCACGGCGTGGAGACGACGGCGCTGACGTTGATCACGCGGCCGCGAAGCAAGAAACCGTTGCCGAAGGCTCTGACAGCGGCCGACGCGCTGAGCGTGACGCGCGAGATCGGCGTGGTGCACGAGGGTGCTGCGGAGCAGGCGCGCGATGAGGCGCTGATGTGCCTGCTCTACGGCGCGGGGCTGCGGATTGATGAAGCATTGGCATTGAATATCCGCGATCTGCCGGCGGCGGATGACGCGCTGCGCGTGACTGGCAAAGGCAACAAGCAGCGGATCGTGCCGCTGCTGCCGGCGCTGCGCGCCGCGCTGGCGGCGTGGCTGAAACAGCATCCCAAGCCGGCGCCGGACGCGCCGCTGTTTCTGGGCGTGCAAGGCCGCCGGCTGAACGCCGGCGTGGTGCAAAAATCCCTGCGGGAGTTCCGGCGGCTGAACGGCTTGCCCGAGCATGCGACGCCGCATGCGCTGCGGCATTCTTTCGCCACGCATCTGCTGGCCGGCGGGGCGGATCTGCGCTCGATCCAGGAGCTGCTGGGCCATGCCAGCCTGTCCACCACGCAGCGTTACACCGATGTGGACACCGCACAGCTGATGGATGTGTGGCGCCGCGCGCATCCGCGGGCCTGATGCAGCCACACGCGTTTTGGCAGGAGCTGCATCCGGCCGGGACGTTTGCGGCGGGCGTCGGCGATGGATTTTACGCCGTGGAACTGGCCGACGGGCGGCAGTTGCAATTGCCGATCCGGCCGCTGCCGGATGGTCAACGGGCGCTGGTGTCGCTGATCGTCAACCAGGCGAGTTTCGCGGTGGTGGAAGCGCTGGCCGACGATCTTGCGGCGCGGCTGTTGCCGTTTGCGCCGGAGGTTGTGGTGGGGCTGCCGACGCTGGGGCTGACGCTGGCGGCGGCGGTGGCGTGCCGGCTGGGGCATGCGCGCTACGTGCCGTGCGGGACCTCGGCAAAGTTTTGGTACGACGCGGCGCTGTCGGTGCCGCTGTCTTCCGTGACGACGCCGGAACAAGCGCGGCGCCTGTTCATCGATCCGCGCATGCTGCCGCTGTTGGCGGGGCGGCGCGTGGCGCTGATCGACGACGTAATTTCCAGCGGCGTTTCGATGAGCGCGGGACTAACGTTGTTGGCGTCGTGCGGCGTGACGCCGGTGGCGCTGGTGGCCTCCATGCTGCAATCGGAGCGCTGGCGGGAGCGGCTGACGGCATCCGAGCCGCCGATCGTCAACTCCTTCGCGACACCTGTTCTGCATAACGCCGCAAGGGGCTGGGCCGAAGCGGCTTCTCGAAAAAAGGTCTTGCGCTAAATGAGGTTGTAACTTATGTTGTAACCATGATAAGAACGACTGCAAAATTAACGCCTCGCGGCAACTCGCTTGCCGTCACGATTCCGAAAGACGTGCTTGACGTGACCGGGCTTAAGCATGGCGACGCGTTAAACCTAATCGCGCGGGACGACGGCGTAATTGAAATCCGTCATGCGGCGCCGGACGAGACCGGACTGAACGACGCATTTGAATGGAGTTTGGGGCGCTATCCTCAAACCTACCGCGATCTGGCGAAGTAGCTGGCTGAAGTGAACTGGACGTGGGTGCCGCCGCACCTCGTCGTCATTTGGCACGAACAGCTTCTCGAACGTTTCGGGGGCGCTCCCGGTCTTCGAGATCTCGGTCTGCTGGAAGGGGCGTTGGATCGTCCACGAAATCTTGTAGCGTATCATCCGGAGGCGACGCTGCACCTGCTCGCCGCATTGTACGGCGTCGCCGTCGCCAAGGCACATGCATTCATCGACGGCAACAAGCGGATCGCTTTCGCCGTGATGGTGGCCTTTCTAAAGGCGCAGGGTCAAATGCTCGATGCCACGGAAGCAGCGGCGACGGAGACCATGCTGGATGTCGCGAGCGGCGCGATGGACGCGGACGATCTGCATGCTTGGCTGCTGCAACATTGCCGAGCAGAATGACCCAGCCACGAATCAGGCCTCTAGCACCGCCGTTGCTTGCCTGGTGCTGGCCAATCGGCTCGCCCGGAGGATGGCGCGCAGGTCGGCGAGCGCCGCGTCGAAATGCAGGTTTTCCACCAGGTAATCGAATTCGCCGGCGTGGGAGAGTTCGGCTGCGGCGTGGGCCATTCGGCGGTCGATGTCAGCCGGCGAGTCGCCGCGCGCGGCGAGGCGTTTGGTCAGCGCGTCGAGCGAGGGCGGTTTGATGAACACGCCGACCACGTCGCCGGGCAAAGCGGCGCGGAGCTGTTGGAAGCCCTGCCAGTCGATGTCGAACAACACGTCCCGGCCGGCGGCGAGCGCCGCGGCGACCGGGGCTTTCGGCGTGCCGTAGGAGGCGCGGCCGAAGATGGTCGCGGATTCCAGAAGCTCGCCCGCCGCCGCCATTGCCGCGAAACGCGGCTGGTCGATAAAGAAATAGTGCTGGCCGTCGATCTCGCCGGCGCGGGGCGCGCGGGTGGTGACGCTGATGGAAAGCGTCAGCTCGGGCTCTTCCGCCAACAGCGCGCGCGACAGCGAGGTTTTGCCGGCGCCCGACGGCGCCGCGAGCACCAGACACAAACCGCGCCGCTCATTCAACGTTCTGCACCTGCTCGCGCAACTGCTCGATCGCGGCTTTCAGTTGCAGGCCGATGCCGGTCAGCGGCAGCGACACGGATTTGCTGCACAGCGTGTTGGCCTCGCGGTTGAACTCCTGCATCAGAAAATCCAGCCGCCGCCCCACCGCGTTTCCTTCCGCTAGAAGCGCCCGCGCCGCCTCGATATGCGCGGCCAGCCGGTCGAGCTCCTCGCGCACATCGGATTTGGTGGCGAGCAGAGCGACCTCCTGGGCAATACGCTCTTCGGGTAAAGACGGGGTTGCGCCGGTCAGCTCGGCGAGTTGGGCGGTTAGGCGCGCGTGATGAAGGCCGGGCTGGGCGGCGGCCGCTTCCGCCGCGTGGCCGCGCAGCGCCGCGATCTCATCCAGCAGGCCGGCGATGATGGCGGCCAGCCGCGCACCCTCCCCTGCCCGCGCTTCCAACAGCGCCGTAAGTGCCACACCGAAGCCGGCTTGCACGGCGGCGTGCAGTTCGGCGCGCTGCTCGTCGCTTTCATCCTGCGAAGCAACCGGCCGCAATACGCCGGGCAGCGCCAGCAGCAGCTCGGCCCGCGGCGGCAGCGCGCCCGGGATGTTGTCGGCAAGCTCGATCGCCAGTTCCTTCAGCCGTTCCAGCACCGCGAGGTCGGGGACCAGCCCGGCGGCGGCCTCGCGCTTTACGCTGCACGTGCCGGAAATGTTGCCGCGCTTGGCGGCTTTACCCACCGCCTCGCGCAGGCCCGGCTCCAGCGCGTCCAAGCCCGGCGGCAAGCGTAGCTTCACGTCCAGGCCACGGCCGTTGACGCTGCGCAGCTCCCAGACCCAGGACATGGCGCCGGTTTCTCCTTGCGCGCGCGCGAAGCCGGTCATCGACGCCAAGCCTGTTTTCATGGCTGGCCTCTTAGCAGTAGCCTGCTAACCTGCCTACATGCACGGCTTTTCCGACATCGCGATCACTGGCGCCTCCGGCGGCCTCGGCCGCGCGCTGGCGGTGGGTTATGCCACGCCGGGAGTGCGGCTGCACATCACCGGCCGGGACGCGGCGCGGCTGGCGGCAACCGCCGGTTCGTGCCGCGCGAGGGGCGCGACCGTTACGGAAACCATCGCGGATGTGACCGACCAAGCGGCGGTCGCGGCTTGGATCGAAAGCTGCTTACGGCTCGACCTGGTGATCGCCAATGCCGGGATTTCCGCCGGGCCGGGCCGCGACGGGTTGGAGAAACCGGAGATGTTGCGCGCGGTGCTCGCCACCAATATCGACGGCAGCTTCAACACCATGCTGCCCGCGCTCGCGCTGATGAAAAGCCAGGCGCCCGGCGCGAACGGACTGCGCGGCCGGATCGCGGTGATCGGCTCGATCGCCGGGCTGATCGCGCTGCCGACCGCGCCGGCTTATTCGGCCGCAAAGGCGGCGCTGGATCGCTGGGTCACCGCCAGCGCGCCGAACGCGGCGAAGGCCGGCATCGGCCTGACCATCGTGCGGCCCGGCTTCATCCGCACGCCGATGACCGCGAAAAACCCGTTCAAGATGCCGGGGCTGATGGAGGCCGACGCGGCGGCCGCGCGGATCATCGCCGGCCTCGCCGCCGGCAGGACGCACATCACCTTCCCTGCTGCTTTCGCCGCCTTCGCCCGGCTCGGCCAGATGCTACCCAAAACACTGATGGCCCGGCTGCCGGATAAGCCCGCCGAATGATCTGGTGCCTCGGCATGTATGCCAGCGGCTCCACCTGGCTGTTCAACGCCGTGCGCGAGGTGGCGGCGGAGGTGCGGCCGGCAACGCCGGCGATAAGCTGCTACGCCGAAAACCTGAAAATGCTGGCGCCAGTGATGACGCCCAGCGGCGTGAAAATCGTCAAAACCCACCAGCTGGACGCCCGCGCCGAGGCCTTCATGAACGCCCAGGCATCGGCGATCCTGCTCACCGTGCGGGACCCGCGGGACGCCGTGGTGTCGCTGATGCAGCATATGCGGCACAGCTTTTTCTTGGCACTTGCGACGGTGGAGCGCTCCGCTTTGTTTTGCCAGCGTTACGCCGCCGATCCGCGCTCGCGGCTGCTGCGCTATGAGAGCGGGTTCATCGACGAGCCGCGCACCTTCGACATGCTGGCCGGGATCTGCGGCGGTGAATTATCGGAGGACGCGCGGGCGCGGCTGTTCACGCACAGCCGGCGCGGCGCGATCGAGGCGCGGATCGCGCGGCTGGAAGAGCTGCCGACCACCGTCTCCGACCGCCGCTCCGGCGACGTGGTCGATTTGGTCACGCAGTGGCACCGGCACCATGCGGGACGCAGCGGCGAAGTGGGCCGCTGGCGCCGGCTGCTGAGCCCGGATGCCGTTCTGATTGTGGAACAACGAATGGGCGGCTGGATGAAGGCGTTGGGCTATGAAACCGAAACCATGAAGACGCAAACGGTTTCGCTGGGGACGATTGGGTGAAGGAAGGAAGTACGCTCCACCTCGTGATGAACCGGGCCCGGACTCAGTGGTACTTTCTATAAACGGAAGTGCCGCAGTACTTGAAACGATCCGTCGTAAATCATGTGCAACGAGACATACAGCACGATCGCCAAGCCGATCCAGACCAGAAACCGAAAGCGCGTCAGCAGTTTCGCGACCAGGCTGGCGGCGACGCCCATGAGGGCCACGGAGACCAGCAGGCCGAGCGCCAGCACCGCGGGGTGGCCATGCGCGGCGCCGGCCACGGCAAGCACGTTGTCCAGGCTCATCGACACGTCGGCGACGATGATGCGGATGATGGCGGTGCTCAGGCGGCCGGTGGGTTTCACCTTCGCCTGATGCGCGCCGCGCATTTCGCGCGCGGATTTCCATACGACCCAGAGGAGCAAAAATCCGCCGGCCAGCGTGAGGCCGATCAGCGCCAGCATTTTTACCGCCAGCAGCGCGAAGCCGATGCGGATCAGCGTGGCGCCGGCGATGCCGGCGAAAATCGCGCGCGGGCGCTGCGCCTCGGGCAGGCCGTTGACGGCGAGGCCGATCACCACGGCGTTGTCGCCGGCGAGCACGAGGTCGATCATCAGCACCTGCAGCAGGACGGGCAGCAGGTGGATGAGGGTGGCCGCGTTCATGCCGGTTGGTGGCGCGGGGCCGCGCGGCTTGTCAACGCCGGGGCGCCGGCTTAGGCCGAAAGCATGATCCCCCGCTACTCCCGGCCGCAAGCGGCGGCCATCTGGTCGCCCGAGAACCGCTACCGCATCTGGTTCGAGATCGAGGCACTGGCCTGCGAGGGCATGGCCGAGATCGGCTTGATCCCGGCCGAGGCGGCGGTGGCCATCCGTGCGCGCGGCGCGCCATTGCTGGCGGCGATCGGCCCGGCCGACATTGCGCGCATCGACGAGATCGAGTGCCAGACCCGCCACGACGTGATCGCGTTTTTGACTTGGCTGGCGGAAGGCATCGGGCCGGAGAGCCGGTTCGTGCATCTGGGATTGACGTCCTCGGACGTGCTGGATACCTGCTTCGCCGTACAGCTGACCCAGGCGGCGGATCTGCTGCTGGCGGATCTGGACGATGTGCTGGCGGCGCTGAAACGCCGCGCCTTTGAGCACAAGCACACGCTGACGATCGGCCGCAGCCACGGCATTCATGCCGAGCCGACCAGTTTCGGGTTAAAGCTGGCAGGCCATTACGCGGAGTTTGCGCGGGGCAAAACGCGGCTGCTGGCGGCGCGGGCGGAGGTGGCGACCTGCGCGATCTCCGGCGCGGTCGGCACCTTCGCGCATGTCGATCCGCGCGTCGAAGCGTTCGTGGCGGCGCGGCTGGGGCTGAGCGTGGAGACGATCTCCACGCAGGTGATCCCGCGTGACCGGCACGCGATGTTTTTCGCGACATTGGGCGTGGTCGCGTCAGGCGTGGAGCGGCTGGCGACCGAAGTGCGGCATCTGCAACGATCGGAAGTGCGCGAGGCGGAGGAGTTTTTCGCGGCGGGGCAGAAGGGCTCCTCGGCAATGCCGCATAAGCGCAACCCGGTGCTGTCGGAAAACCTCACCGGCCTAGCGCGGCTGGTGCGCGCCGCGGTGATGCCGGCGCTGGAGAACGTGGCGCTGTGGCATGAGCGGGATATCAGCCACTCCTCGGTGGAGCGCGGCATCGGCCCGGACGCGACGGTGACGCTGGATTTTGCGTTGGCGCGGCTGGCGGGAATGATAGAAAAACTAACGGTGTATCCGGAGCGGATGCTGGCCAACCTGGAGAGCCTCGGCGGCGTGGTGCATTCCGGCGAAGTGCTGCTGGCGCTGACCCGGGCCGGCATTTCGCGCGAGGATGCCTATGCGATCGTGCAGCGCAATGCGATGGCGACGTGGAGCACGCTGGGCGAGCCGGACGCTTCGGATTTCCGCAGCCATCTGCTGAATGATCCGGAAGTGATAGGCCGTGTGTCATCCGCGCGGATCGACGCCGCGATGGATGCGACGCTGCATTTAGGGCAGATCGATGTCCTCTTCGCCCGCGTGTTTTCTGACAACTGATCATGTGCTCCATTGTCTTGCGCATCGGCGAAGATGGCGTGTTTATCGGCGCCAACCGGGATGAGATGATTGACCGGCCGTGGTCGCCTCCCGCCGAGCACTGGCCGGGCGTGGTGGCGGGGCAGGATAGGCTGGCGGGCGGAACTTGGGCGGGGATGAACCGCGCCGGCGTGGTGGCGGCCGTGTTGAACCGGCATGGCAGCCTGGGGCCGGCAGCGGGCAAGCGCAGCCGGGGCGAGCTGCCGCTGCTGGCGCTGGTCGCCGGCGATGCCCAAGCGGCGGCAACATTCATGGCCGGGCTGAATGCGGCGATGTACCGCAGCTTCAATCTGGTGGTGGCGGATGCCGGCGGGGCGTTTTTTCTGCGCGGGCTGGAAGCCGGCGCGCCCGAATGCCGGCGGCTGCCGGCCGGCACGTGGATGATTACCTCCGGCGAGCCGAACGAGCGGGCAAGCGCCCGGATCGCGCGGCATCTGCCGCGATTCGAGGCCGCGGATTTCGCGGACTGGCCGACGCTGCTGGCGGATACTTCGGGGCCGGCGGAGAGCGCGATGAATATTTTGCCGCATGACGGGTTCGGTACCGTGTGTTCGTCGGTAATCGCGCTGCCGCGCGGCGGCCCGCCCAGCTGGCTGTTTGCGGCCGGGCCGCCGGATGTGGCGGCGTTCGTGCCGGTGGCCACGTTGTAAAGTTGTGGATCCCGGCCTTCGCCGGGATGACGATCGGGCCGTTGTGGTTAAAATATCTTGTTGATGATGTCGTCGCCTAGGCCGAAGCCGGCGCCCATCGCGATGGCGCGGCCGAAGCCGGAGCCGAGCAGCCCGCCCAGCATGCCGCCGCCCTGTTGCGGGTAGTATTGCTGCTGCGGCGGATATCCCTGCTGTTGCGGATAAGGCTGCTGTTGCGGATACGGCTGGGCTTGCGGCGTCTGCTGCCAGACCGCGGGCGCGCCCGCCTGCGGCACGGATTGCGGCAGCTGGGTCAGCGCCTGGTGCTGATTTTCCACAAAGCCGTGCAGCGCCTGCAGCAGGTTGGAAACTTGGTTCTGTTCGGCCTGGATCGCCAGCGCGATGCCTTTGAGGTCGAGCATCCACTCGCGCGCATCCGGGTTGCCGGCCTGGCTGGCGGTCTGCAGCTTGGTCGCGAGGTCTTTCAGCTCCTGCACGGTCTGCTGCGCCTGGTTCTGCAGCTGGCTGTACTGGGTGTCGATGGTTTGAACGTCCATGATGCGGCCCTCCCGGCTTCAATATAGCAGCTTACGCCGCCTTTCGCAGCCCTTGCGCGTACGCCGCGCAGGCCTGGCCAAAGGCTTCGAACAGCGCGCGGCGGTCGGCGAAGCTCGCGACCTCCCATTCGGGGTGCCATTGCACGGCCATCGCGAAACCTTTCGCGCCCTCGACGCGCACCGCCTCGATCGTGCCGTCCGGCGCCACCGCCTCCACCACCAGCCCGGGCGCGAGGCGATCGATCGCCTGGCCATGCAGCGAATTAACCTGGATCTCGTCGGCGCCGCAGAGGCGGGCCAGCGTGCCGGAGAGTTTCACCTTGTGCTTCAAGGCAAATTTCTGCGCGCGCGTGCCCTCGCCGCTGCGGTGGTCGAAGCGGCCCGGAACCTTATGCACCTCCTGGAACAGCGTGCCGCCGAGCGCGACGTTCAGCTCCTGCAGCCCGCGGCAGATGCACAGCACCGGCACGCCGCGTTCCAGGGCGGCGCGGATCATCGGCAGCGTGGTGGCGTCGCGATCCGGGTCGTGCGCGTCCGGCGTCGCGTCGAAATCCGCGCCGTAGCGGATCGGCGCGACGTTCGAGGGGCTGCCGTCGAACAAAATCCCGTCCAGCCGGTCCAGCAGCGGCAGCATCGCCTCGCCCTCCGGCGGGATCAGCACCGGCACGGCGTTCGAGGTCGCCATCAGCGCCGCGCCGTACCGCGCCGGCGTGGCCTGCTGGATGTAATCGCCCAGCAGCTTGGTGCAGGCGGGAATTCCGATGATACTTGAAGAACGCGACATTCAACTCTCCGCAAGAACCGAACGTACAGGCGGACGCAGTGCCGCCGCAAGCATGACGGCGAGCGCGCATGGCAGCATCGCCGCCGCCATGGGTCTGGCGGTGCCGCATCACCTAGCTGCCCATACCAGGCCAACGCCCCGGTACTAGAGTCGAAAAAGCTTTGGTGCTTTACGTAAAAAAGCACGGCTGTCGTTACTTGTGGCGGCTTAATCCTCGTCCCGTTCCCGCCGCACCAGAACTTCACGTTTGCCGACATGGTTGGCGACGCTGACGACGCCTTCTTTTTCCATTTGTTCGATCAGCTTGGCGGCGCGGTTGTAGCCGATGGCGAGGTGGCGCTGGATGAAGGAGGTGCTGGCCTTGCCTTCACGCGCCACCACGGCGACGGCCTGGTCGTACAGCGCGTTTTCGCTGGTGGTGTTGCCGCCGATCAGGCCCGGCATCATCGCCGTGGTCGCGTCATCGTCCAGCGGTTCGGTGACTTCCTCGACATAGGCCGGCTCGCCCTGTTCGCGCAGGAACGCCACCACGTCCTCCACTTCGCGGTCGGACACGAAGGGGCCATGCACGCGGGTGATGCGGCCGCCGCCCTGCATGTACAACAGGTCGCCCTGCCCCAGCAGCTGTTCCGCCCCCTGCTCGCCCAGAATGGTGCGGCTGTCGAACTTGCTGATCACCTGGAAGCTGATGCGCGTCGGGAAGTTTGCCTTGATGGTGCCGGTGATCACGTCCACCGAGGGCCGCTGCGTCGCCATGATGACGTGGATGCCGGCGGCGCGGGCCATCTGCGCCAGGCGCTGCACGGCGATCTCGATCTCCTTGCCGGCGACCATCATCAGGTCAGCCATCTCGTCGATGAACACCACGATGAAGGGCAGCGGCTCCAGCGCCAGCGGCTGGTCCTCGAACACCGGGCGGTTGGTTTCCGCGTCGAAGCCGGTCTGCACGCGGCGGGTGACGACCTCGCCGCGGGCGCGGGCCTCGTTCACACGGTCGTTATAGCCGGCCATGTTGCGGACCGAGAGCTGCGTCATCGAGCGGTAGCGGCGCTCCATCTCGCGCACCACCCATTTCAGCGCGGCCACGGCTTTGGCGGGTTCGGTGACCACCGGCGCCATCAGATGCGGGATGCCGTCATAAACCGAGAGTTCCAGCATTTTCGGGTCGATCAGGATCAGCCGGCATTGTTCGGGGGAGAGCCGGAACAACAGGCTCATGATCATCGCGTTGATGCCGACGGATTTGCCGGAACCGGTGGTGCCGGCGACCAGCAGATGCGGCATGCGGGCGAGGTCCGCGATGATCGGCGCGCCGGAGATGTCCTTGCCGAGCGCGATCGAGAGCTTGCCGGTCTGCTGTTCCCAGGCGACGGCGCCGAGCAGTTCCGACAGGAACACGGTCTCGCGCCGGACGTTCGGCACCTCGATGCCGATCACGTTGCGGCCCGAAACGGTGGCGATGCGCACGGCGACGACCGAGAGCGAGCGGGCGATGTCATCCGCCAGGCCGACGACGCGGGCGGAGCGGATGCCGGGCGCCGGTTCCAGCTCGTACAGCGTGACCACGGGGCCGGGGCGGATTTCAACGATTTTGCCCTGCACGCCGTAATCCTGCAGCACGGTTTCCAGCAGCTTCGCGGTGTTCTGCAGCGACTCCGCGGAAGGGCCGGCATTGCCGCGATGCGGGGCGGGCTGCAACAGGTCGAGCGAAGGAAAGGTCCAGCCGGCCTCCAGCAGCGGCAGGCGCTCCTGTTTCGCCGGCGCCTGTTTTGCGATCACCGCCGCCTTCACCGCGACTTTGTTGCGGAACTTCAGGATCGGGGCCGGCATGTCGGCTTCGGCGTCGGGGGCATCGGCGGCATCCGGCAACGGGCGGCCCTCGGCCTGCGCCGAAGCCGATTGCAGGAGCGGGGTGAGCCAGGAGGTGACGGTCTCGGCGCCGCGGCGGCCGCCGGCGACGGAAGCCGCCGCCATGCGGGCGGCGTTGCGGCCGCCGGAGCGCCACTCATTGGGCGTGAAGCCAAGTGCCACGCCAAAGCTGGCGAGCGCCAGGATCAGCGTGGCGAGCATGGCGATGCCGCCGCCGACCTTGCCGAGGCTGGAGGTACCGGCGCCGGTGATGCCGTGCGCCAGCAGCAGGCCGGCGGCGCCGCCGATGCCGGCCGGCACCGGCCAGCCGGGGCGCGGCCCGGGGATCACCTGCTCGGCGATCGCCAGCGCCGCGGCCGCCAGCGGCAGCGCCAGCGCGCCCAGCACGATGCGGGTTTTCAGGTAGCCGATGCGGCCGCGCGCCCCCAGCCGGTAGCTCCAGGCCAGCAGGATCAGCGCGGGGATCAAGCCGGCGAGGCCGAAGCCCTGCAGCAGAAAATCCGCGATGCCGGCGCCGGCCGGCCCGGCAAGGTTGCGCGTCGGCGCGTCGCTGGCGGTGTCGAAAGAAGGGTCCTGCGCGTGATAGGATAGCAGCGCGACCGCGAGCGCCAGCCCAGCCAGCGCCACCAGCAGCGCGACGAACTCGGCCAGCCGGCGCTGCAACTGCCCGCGCAGCGCCGGCGAAATGAACCGCGAGGTTTGAAACGAGATCGCCATCGCCGTAGTTCTAAACGCTTATGACTTGATTCTCAAAGTCTTTCGCAAAGAAAACGCCGGCCCCTCGCGGAGCCGGCGTGTTTCTAACAACTGATGACCGATAACTGACGACTGTTATCTAGTCGCCCATCACCGGCACGCGCTGGCCATCCGCGTAGATCGCGTAGGCCTCTTCGCCATGGATGGCGTCGTCGCCGATCAGCAGCGTCTCCTCGTCGAAGCGCAGCGAGACGAACAGCCCGATGATCTTCAGCAGGATATACGTCGCGATCACGTTCCACACGATGATGAACGCCGCGCCGTAGAGCTGCAGGACCACCTGGTGGAAATTGCCGTACCACCAGCCGGTGACGCTGAACGCGTCTTTCGCGGTGCCGTAATACTCGATCATCTGCGGATCGGCGAGAACGCCGACGCCGATGCCGCCGACCAGCGCCGCAACGCCATGGGTGTGGATTACGCCCAATGTGTCGTCGACTCGGCGGAACAAGGCGGTCTTGCCGTTGCCGAGAAAGTTCCAGGTCAGCCAGGGGACGGCCGCGGCGACGATGCCGAGAATGATCGCGCCGGTGCCGTTCACGTAACCGGCGGCGGGGGTGATCGCGACCAGGCCGGTGATCATGCCGTTCACCGCGCCCAGAACCGAGGGCTTGCCGTAGGCGATCACGTCCATCACGACCCAGGTCAGCAGCGCCGCCGCGGTGGCGGTGTGGGTGTTCCATACACCGACGCCGGCATCGGCGTTGACGGTGAACGGGTCACCGCCGTTGAAGCCGGACCAGCCGAGCCAGAGCAGGCCGGCGCCGGCCAGGGTGATCAGCAACGAGTTGGGGTGAAAGCTTTCCCGGTCGCGCGCGATGCGCGGGCCGATCACCGCCGCCGCGACAAAGCCGGAGCAGGCCGAGGCCAAGTGAATCACATACCCGCCGGAGTAGTCCACCACGCCCATCTGCCCCAGCCAGCCGCCGCCCCACAGCGAGTAGGCGCCGACCGAATAGACGAAGGTGGTCCAGAGCGGCACGAAGATCACCCAGGCCTTGAAGCTGACCCGGCCAAGGATCGCGCCGAGCAGGATGATCGGGGTGATCGCGGCGAACACGAATTGGAAGTAAACCATCGTCGCCATGCCATAGCCCAGCGCGGGCATGCCGCCGGAGGCGGATGGGATGATCGCTTCCTTCTCCATGAAATAGGATGACGTGGTCGGGCTGGGATGCCCGAGGAAGAAATGGCCGCCGGTATTCGGCACCACCAGCCAGCCTTTGCCGAACGACATGTTGTAGGCCCAGAGCACCCAGACGATCAGCACGGCGGAGAACGCGTAGAACACCATAAATGCGGAGTTGATCGCCCATTTCTTCTTGACCACGCCGCCATAGAGCAACGCGAGGCCCGGAATGCTCATGATCCCGACGAATGTCGCCGCGGTGAGCTGCCAGGCGTTGTCGCCCGTATCGAGCCAGTTGCCCGGTAGTGCCTGAACTATCATTACTTCGTCCCCTTCATCCCAGCAAAGTCGCTTCCTGTCGCGCAGGCGTGGCCCACGCTTTCACGCGTGGAACCCTCACCATGACGCTTGCGTTGCAGAATTCATGCCAGCTTCACGGACCCGTGCGAAAGGCGCGAGAAGGGAGTGCCGAAAGGCGACTTAGCCTGAACATTGCTAATTATTAAGACTTCTTTTGCCTTATCTTACGGCAGTCGCGCGCCGCGCGACAGGACGTTGCGCCGCTGGGCGCTCAAGCGCTGTCCTGTTATGATGCCGCCATGCAAGACCATCGCGCGCCGGACGAACGGGATGTTGCGATCATCGGCGCCGGGCCGGTGGGCGGCGCGCTGGCGTGCCGGCTGGCGGCGCTGGGGCAGCGGGTGGTGCTGATCGATTCCGCGCCACTGCCGCCGATGGAACATCCGGATTTCGACGGCCGCGCCTATGCCATAGCCGCCGGCAGCAAGCGGCTGCTGGATGAGGCGGGGCTGTGGGCGGAGCTGCCTTACCCGCCCTGCCCGATCCTGGACATCAGGGTAACGGATGGCCGGCCGGGGCGCCGGCCTTCACCGCTCAGCCTGCAATTCGATCATCGGGCCGTTGGGGAAGAGCCGTTCGGCTGGATCATCGAGGCGCGGGCGCTGCGGATCGCGCTGAACCGCCGGCTGCATGACGATCCGAATATTCTGCTCCTGGCGCCGGCGCGGGCCGACGTGCGGCGGCGCGCGGAAGGCGCCGAAATCGACATCGAAGGCGGCGGCCGATTTGCCGTCAGGCTGGTCGTGGCCGCCGATGGGCGGGACAGTCCGCTGCGGCGGCAGGCCGGCATCCCGGTCACGCGCCTGCCCTATCGTCAATCGGCGGTGGTGTGCGCGATTGCGCATGAACGCCCGCATAACGGCCTGGCGCTGGAGCATTTTCTGCCGGGCGGCCCGTTCGCGCAACTGCCGATGAGCGGCACTGCGGCGCATCCAAACATCTCGGCGATCGTGTTCACCGACAAGACCGACGTGGCCCGCCAGCTGGCGGCGCTCGACGATGCCCGCTTCACCACCGAGGTGGCCAAGCGGCTGGGGGACTACCTCGGCGCGATCTCGCTGGTCGGGCGGCGCTGGACTTACCCGCTCGCCGCCATGCACGCCGCCCGCTACACCGCAGCCCGGCTGGCGCTGGTCGGCGACGCGGCCCATGGCATCCACCCAATTGCCGGCCAGGGCCTGAACCTCGGCCTGCGCGACGCGCTGGCGCTGGCCGATCTGATCGCCGACGCCGAAGACCCTGGCGCGCCCGGTTTGCTGGCCCGCTACCAGGCGCTACGCCGGCCCGCCAACCTGATGATGCTGGCCGCGACGGACGCGCTGGACCGGCTGTTCTCTACCGACTTCCCGCCGCTCCGCCTGGCCCGTGACCTGGGCCTCGCGGCGGTAGACCGGATGCCGCGGCTGAAGCGCCGGTTCATGCTGGCGGCGATGGGAAGATAGTCGTCAATCGCCGGTCTTCAGCAAGCGGACAACGAGCCGGTGGCCGCCCGATCGTCATGAGGAGGGGCGCATGCCCAAACGGATTATACTTGTCACCGGCGGCGCTTCCGGCATTGGCGCTGGAATTGCCGCGCGGCTGGCTGCCGATGGGGCGCATGTTGTGGTCGCCGATCGCGCGCGGGCGGAGGCGGCGGCGGGACGGGCGGTGCTGTGCGATGTGTCGGATGAAGCCCAGGTGGCCAGCCTGATCACCGGCATCGAGACCGTCGAGGGCCGGCTGGACGGGCTGGTCTGCAACGCCGGCTTCATGATCCGCAAGCCGCTGGCGGAGCTGTCGCTGGCCGAATGGTCCAGCGTGATCGCCACCAACCTGACCAGCACTTATCTGCTGGTGCGCGCGGCGGAAAAACTGCTGCGGGCGGCGGGCGGCGCAGTGCTCACCATCGCCTCCACCCGCGCCCACATGTCCGAGCCGAACACCGAAAGCTACGCCGCCTCCAAAGGCGGCTTGCTGGCGCTCACGCACGCGCTGGCAATCAGCCTGGGGCCGGCGGTGCGGGTCAACTGCATCTCGCCCGGCTGGATCGACACCAAGGGCGAGGATCTGCGGCCGGAGGATCGCGCGCAGCATCCGGCCGGGCGGGTGGGCGCGGTCGAGGATGTGGCGGGACTGGCCGCCTATCTGCTCGGGCCGGAGGCCAGGTTCATCACCGGGGCGGAGTTCATCATCGATGGCGGCATGACGCGGAAGATGATCTATGAAGAATAGCTTGACATAAGATCGTACTAGATATATCTAAATTGTGTCGAACAACAAAAGGAACGCGACACATGCGACTACACGAGAGACTACACGCGCTGCGCGAGCACCTGCATGGTGAGTGTGACGAAGGACGCCGCTTCGCCCACGGCCCCCATCATGGCCCGTTCGGCCGCGGCCGCGGCGACCGGCAATTCGGGCGGGGCGGCGGCCTGCGCGGCGGCGGCTTGGCCCGCCTGCTGGAACATGGTGACCTGCGCCTGCTGGTGCTGCATCTGATCGCGGAAAAGCCCCGGCACGGCTATGAGATCATCAAAGCGATCGAGGACCTTGCCGGCGGCGCCTACGCGCCCAGCCCGGGCGTGGTGTACCCGACGCTGACGCTGCTCGAGGAACTGGGCCAGGTGGCGAGCACCGCCGAAGGCAGCCGCAAAAGCTACGCCATCACCCCGGCCGGCGCCGAAGCGCTGGCCGCGCAACAGGAGCCACTGCGGCAAATCCTGGACCGCATCGCCGGCGCGCAAAGCCGGGAGCCTGGGCTGCCGGTGATCCGCGCCATGGAGAACCTGCGCACCGCGCTTAGGCTGAAACTGGGCCAGGGCGGGCTGCCGCCGGACATGACGCGCAAAATCGCCGACACGCTGGACGCCGTGGCGCGGCAGATCGAGGAGCTTTGAACATGCACAGCGACGCCCAAATCCCGACCGCGCAGGCGCGGCGCTATCTCGGCCAGTTCGTGAAACACTTCGCGCATAAGCTGCCCTTCGCTCTGCTGGAGACCAACGAAAGCGGCGAAGTGCGATTTCCGGCCGGCCTCTGCCTGCTGACCGCCGATGACGCAGGGCTGAACCTCGCCTTGACCGCCGATGAGCCCGCCGAGATGGCGCGGCTGCAAGACGTGGTGGAAAGGCATCTGGTCCGCTTCGCCTTCCGCGAGAAGCTGCCGATCGCGTGGAAGGAACGTGAAGTCCTGCCATCGTAGTTCATCGCACACGTGGCGCGTCGCCATTGGGAAGACTTAGGAATCAATCATATGAAGTTTGCCGCGATTATCGAGTACGGCGCGCACAAGGACGGCTTGAAAGCCAACTATCCCGCCCATCGTGTTTATCTCCGAACGTTTCTGGACAGCGGGCAGTTGCGGGCAGCCGGTCCGTTCGCGGACGATGCCGGAGCGTTGTGGGTGCTGGATGCCGACACCGCGGAGGCGGCGGCGGAGATCATCAAGGCAGACCCGCTCGTTGATGCCGGTGTCATCACTGGTTGGAGACTACGTCCGCTTGCCTACTGGTCGGCCAAAGAGGCGAAAGGCGCACGTTAGCCGCGGTGGCCGGGCAGGCAGCACTGTCATCGTAGTTTAACATGCCCCTGTCCGGCGCTTCGGTTAGAACGCGCGAAACCGGACAGGGACCACAAAATGTCGGACATTACAGCGGCGCCCGGCGCGATACCGCCAAGTAGAGACCTCGACTCCAGCTCCGGCCGCGGCTTTCTGATCCTGTTCGGGGTCATCCTGCTCATCGGCGTCGCGTATGCCGGCATCCATCTGGGGCAGGATCTTTCGGCGGTGCATTCGCCTTCGGCCCTGCCCTATGTGCTGCTCGGCATCGCGCTCGCCATCGCGCTGGGGTTCGAGTTCGTCAACGGCTTCCATGATACCGCCAACGCCGTCGCGACGGTGATTTACACCAATGCGCTACCGGCGAATTTCGCGGTGATCTGGTCGGGGCTGTTCAACTTCCTTGGCGTTATCACCTCGGCCGGCGGCGTCGCCTTCACCATCGTCTCGCTGCTGCCGGTCGAGCTGATCCTGAAGGTCGGCACCGGCGCCGGCTTCGCGATGGTGTTCGCGCTGCTGATCGCGGCGATCGTGTGGAACCTGCTGACCTGGTCGTTCGGCATCCCGAACTCCTCCTCGCACACGCTGATCGGCTCGATCCTCGGCGTCGGCGTTGCCAACTCGCTGCTGAACGGCGGCAATGGCGCCAGCGGGCTGGATTGGAGGCAGGTGGAGAACGTATTCCGGGCGCTGATTTTCTCGCCCGTGGCGGGCTTCGTGCTGGCCGGCGCGCTGATGTTCATCCTGAAAATCACGCTGTCGCGCTTTCCGGCGCTGTTCCGGGCGCCTGAAGGCAACAAGCCGCCGCCGCTGCTGATCCGCGCCTTGCTGATCTTCACCTGCACCGGCGTGTCGTTCAGCCATGGCTCGAATGACGGGCAGAAAGGGCTGGGGCTGATCATGCTGATTTTGATCGGCACGGTGCCGACCGCCTACGCGCTGAACGGCGCCGTCACCGGCAGCCAGATCGCCGCCTTCCACAGCACCAGCCAGGCGGCGGTGAGCACGCTCGCGGCCATGGACAAAAACGCGCCGCCGCCGGCGGTGGCGGATGCCGCGGCGTCGCTGGAGACCACGGTGCAGAAAAAAGCGGTGCAGCCCGACACTTATCCGGCGCTCGCGGGGATGATCGGCAGCGTCGACCAGCAGGTCGCCAATCGCGGGTCACTGAAAGACATCCCGCAGGGGCAGGTCCGCAACGTCCGCAACGACATCTATTTGACCGATACGGCGCTCACCACGGTGCTGAAAAACAAAAGCCTGACCGCCGACCAGAAGAAAACGCTCACCGCCTGGAAAGCCGGCGGCACGCGGGCGACGCAGTTCATCCCGACCTGGGTGAAGGTCGCGGTGGCGCTGGCGCTGGGCATGGGCACGATGGTCGGCTGGAAGCGGATCGTGCGCACGGTCGGCGAGAAGATCGGCAAGCAGCACCTGACCTACGCGCAGGGGCTTTCGGCCGAACTGGTGGCGATGACGCTGATCCAGTCCGCGACCGCGCTCCATTTGCCGGTCAGCACCACCCATGTGCTGACCTCCGGCGTCGCCGGCACGATGGCGGCGAACGGCTCCGGCCTGCAATGGAGCACGATCCGGAACCTCGCAGCCGCCTGGGTGTTCACTTTGCCGGCCTCGATCCTGCTCTCTGCGGTGCTCTTCACGGTGTTCCGCGCGATTTTCTAAACGCTTACAAATTGCTGTTCCGGCACGGGCTCGGCTTGTGCTCGGGCACCCGCCGCCTATGTGCTGCTGACAACCGTCGCAGGACGCCATGCAACAGCCGTCACAACGCCGCGAGACACGCGACGCGCAGGAATTTGCCGCCGGCTCGGAGGCGCGCGCCGAGCTTGCCGCCGGGCTGGCGCAGCCGGCGCCGCAGATCGCGCCAAAATATTTTTACAACGCGCTTGGCTCGAAGCTGTTCGAGGCGATCTGCCAGCTCGACGAGTATTATCTCACGCGTGTCGAGGCCAGCATTTTCACGGCCAACGGCGCGGCCATCGCGCGCGCGGCCGGGGAAGGCGGGACGCTGATCGACCTGGGTGCGGGCAATTGCGCAAAGGCCGCCAGCCTGTTCTCCGTGCTGCGGCCGAAGCAATACGTGCCGGTCGATATTTCCGCCGAGTTCCTGCATGAAGCGGTGGAAAAGCTGCGCGCCGCGCATCCGGACTTGCCGATGCTGCCCTTGGGCTTGGACTTTACCGAGACGTTGCTGCTGCCGCCCCGCGTGGAGCGGCGAGACCGGCTGTTTTTCTATCCGGGCTCCTCGCTCGGCAACTTTGCGCCGCTGGCCGCGGCGCAGTTTCTTTCGCGCATCCGCTCGGCGTGCCTAACCGACGGCCTGCCTGGGGGCGGCCTGCTGATCGGCATTGATCTGGTGAAGGACCATGCCACGCTGGAAGCCGCGTACGACGATGCGCTGGGCGTGACGGCGGCGTTCAACCTGAACGCGCTGCGGCATGTGAACGACATCCTGGGGGCGGATTTCGACGTGCGGCACTGGCGGCACCGCGCCTTGTTCAACGCCGAGCAAAGCCGGATCGAAATGTACCTGGAGGCTGCCAAGCCGCAAACGGTTCGCTGGCCGGGGGCAGTGCGGGAGTTTTCGGCCGGCGCGCGTATCCACACCGAGAACAGCTATAAATACACGAAGGACGGCGTCGTGAAGCTGCTCGAAAGCGCCGGCTTCGGCGACATCCGTTGTTGGAGCGACTCCGGCACACGGTTTCTGGTTTGTCATGCTCGAGCGGTCTGACAACTCGCTTCCGGCTTCGGCGGCCCATGCCGGCGACCTGCCGGCGCGGTTCAGCGCGATACGCGGGCACGCCGTAAAGCTGGCGGCGCCGCTTTCGGATGAGGATTGTCTGGCGCAGTCGATGCCGGATGCAAGCCCGGTGAAATGGCACCTCGCGCATACCACGTGGTTTTTTGAGACATTCATCCTCGAGCAGTACGAGCCGGAGTTCCGGCCGTTCCACCAGGCGTTCCGGGTGCTGTACAACTCCTATTACAACGGCATCGGCGCGCAGCACCCGCGGCCGGAGCGCGGGCTGGTGACGCGGCCCTCGCGCGCCGAGGTGCTGGCGTATCGCGCCGATGTCGATGCCCGGATTGTGGCGCTGCTCTCCAAGCCGCTGCCGGCGGAGCTGGCGGATACGGTGGCCGGGCTGGTCGAACTCGGCCTGCAGCACGAGCAGCAGCACCAGGAGCTGTTGCTGACAGACGTGAAGCATCTGCTAAGCCGTAATCCGCTGCATCCGGTCTACGACGCGGCGTTTCCGGCGCCGGCGGCGGCGGGGAAGCTGACCTGGCGGGAGTTTCCGGCGGGGGTGACCGAGATCGGCTTTCGCGGCGATGGTTTCGCCTTCGATAACGAATTGCCACGCCACCGGCAATTTCTGGAAGCCTTTTCACTGGCCTCGCGGCTGGTGACAAATGAAGAATACGCGGCGTTCATCGCCGCCGGCGGCTATGGCGAGCCGGCGTATTGGCTTTCGCAAGGCTGGGAGTGGGTGCGTCGCGAGGGCGTGACGCAGCCGCTGTATTGGCACGGCGACAAGGAGTTCACGCTTGCCGGCCTGCAGCCGTTGCGGGCTGACGCGCCAGCGCTGCATCTCAATTATTTCGAGGCCAGCGCGTACGCCGCGTTCGCCGGCGTTCGGCTGCCGACCGAAGCCGAATGGGAACATGCCGCGCAAACCGAACCGAAAGGTCTGGACCAGCTATTCGGCGCCGCCTGGCAATGGACCAGCAGCGGCTATGCGCCGTATCCGGGCTTTGCCGCTGCCGCCGGCGCGGTCGGCGAGTATAACGGCAAGTTTATGGTCAACCAGTATGTGCTACGCGGCTCTTCGCTCGCCACGCCCGCCGGCCACGCCCGCGCCAGCTACCGCAACTTCTTCCCCACCGACGCCCGCTGGCAATTCACCGGGATACGCCTCGCGCGCTAACTTGCCGCCTGCGCGCGCGGCGCGAACGTGTTGGCGATCTTCTCGCCGAACGGCCCGTCATTGCCGTCCTGACCGAAGGGCCTGACCTTATGCGTCAGTGACAGTTTCGGCAGCACCAGCTCGGCGAAACGGTAGGCTTCTTCCAGATGCGGGTAGCCGCTCATGATGAAGTTGCTGATCCCCAGCGCCATATACTCCCGCATGCGCTGCGCCACGGTTTCGCCGTCGCCGACCAGAGCGGTGCCGGCGCCGCCGCGGACCAGGCCGACGCCGGCCCAGAGATTGGGCGAAACTTCCAGTCTGTCCCGCCTTCCGCCATGAAGTGCCGCCATCCGTTGCTGACCGACGGAGTCCATGCGGGCGAAGGTTTTTTGCGCGGTTGCTATGGTTTCGTCGTCCAAATGGCTGATCAGCTTACCGGCGGCGGCCCAGGCTTCCTCATTGGTGTCGCGCACGATCACGTGCAGGCGGATGCCGTAGCTCATCGGCCGGTTGCGGGCGGCGGCCGCCGCCGCCACCACGTCCAGCTTCTCCTTCACGCCGGCCGGCGGCTCGCCCCAGGTGAGGTAAGTGTCGACCAGGTCGGCGGCGACATCGATGCCGGCTTCCGAGGAGCCGCCGAAATACAGCGGCGGGTGCGGTTTCTGCACCGGCGGATAGAAGATCCGTCCATCCTCGATCTGGATGTGCTTGCCGGCATAATTCACCGTCTCGCCGGCCAGCAGCGCTTTCCAGATGTCGAGGAACTCGCGCGTCATCGCGTAGCGTTCGTTATGCGGCGTGAAAATGCCGTCGCCCTTGTTTTCCACCGGGTCGCCGCCGGTGACCACATTCACCAGCAGCCTGCCGCCGGAGATGCGGTCCAGCGTCGCCGCCATGCGCGCCGCCACGGTGGGGGATTGCAGGCCCGGCCGCACGGCGACCAGGAATTTCAGCCGCTCCGTCTGCGGCGCCAGCGCGGAGGCGACCACCCAGCTGTCTTCGCAGGAGCGGCCGGTGGGCAGCAGCACGCCGTAAAAGCCGAGCCGGTCTGCCGCCTGAGCCACCTGCGTCAGGTAACTGAGATCGACCTCCCGGCTGCCGATCGAAGTGCCGAGATAGCGCCCGTCACCATGCGTCGGCAAAAACCATAAAACATTCGCGGCGGCGGCGGGCGTTATCATGCTTAGCTCCAGATAGCGGCTGAGACATCCACCGGCGACGGGATCAGGCCGATCTTATAGAAGGTATCGGCGATTTTCTGCTGGTCCTTCAGCACCGCCGGGGTGATTTTGGACACGCCATAGGTCTGCCGGTTGAAGGAGGCCAGCAGCAGCGGCTGGGGCAGGCCGATGCTGGGCGCCATCTCGGTTGCCGCGGCGGCGCGGTTGTTCGGCACCCAGGTCTCGATCTGCTGGATCTCGGCGATCGCGCCGTTCAGCACATCCGCGTTGGCGTCGGCGAAATCCTTGCGCGCCAGGTAGAAGTCATGGTTCGGCACGATGCCCGCGGCTTCCACGATGGCTTTGGCGCCGCCCTGCTGCGCCGCCTCATAGAACGGATCCCAGATCGCCCAGGCGGCGACATTATTGCTCTGGAACGCGGCGCGCGCATCCGGCGGGGCCAGATATACCGGCGTGATGTCGTGCAGCGTCAGCCCTGCCTTCTGCAACGCCGCGACCAGCAGGTAATGCGAGCTCGACCCTTTGGCGACCGCGACCTGCTTGCCTTTCAGATCCGCCACCGTGGCGATGCTGCTGCCGGACGGCACCAGGATCGCCTCCGCATGCGGATGCGGCACCGAATTGGCGATATACACCAACGGGATGCCGGATGCCTGGGCGACCACCGGCGGCGTTTCGCCGGTGAAGCCGAGGTTCACGGCGCCGGCGTTGAGCGCTTCCATAATCGGCGGGCCGGACGGAAACTCGGCCCAACTGACGTCGAAGCCCAACGGCTCCAGCTTATTCTCGAACCAGCCGCGCTTCTTCAGCAGCACCAAGGCGGTCGACGACTTCTGGTAGCCGATTTTCAGCGTGCCCTTGGTGGCGGCGCGGCCGATTGCCGGGGCGGCGAGGCCTGCGAAACTCGCGAGGCCGACAGCGCCGGCGGCAAGCACAGTGCGACGAAACATAAGAGGTCCCTCTAAAAGAAGTTCCTCAACCTGCCAAATAAAATCTATCTGGTCAATAGAGTTACGTTTCAGGCCGTTAGGATTTCAGCTTTCTGCGCCGTCTGCATCGCGTCGGCCAGCGAGGTGCCGTCCAGCTCGTCGGAAATTGCATCGCGCACGCGCCGCATGACCTTGCGGATTTCGCACGACATTTCGTCCCGGCAGTCATCGCAACGCCGATAGTAATTGACGCTGACGCAGGAGAGCGGCGCAAGCGGCCCGTCCATGATCCGCACCACCTGGCCGAAGGTGATCAGGTCGGCCGGCTTGGCAAGGGCATAGCCCCCGCCTCGGCCGCGCCGGCTGCGCACGACGCCGTTCCGGTTCAGTTCGAGCAGAATCGCTTCGAGAAATTTCTTCGGCAGATTTTCCCGCTCGGCGATGTCGCTGACCAGCAACAGGTCCTCGTTCGGCTGCCGCGCCAGCACCATCAGCGCGCGCAAGGCATATTTGCATTTCTGAGACAGCACCTGGATTTACAACCTTCAACCGGCCGAGTCGCTACGATAGCAACTTTAGCGGATGTTTCACAGGCTTACCATAAAAATCTATTGATTTACTAGACAGACTGACTATCGTGACGCGGGCAGTGGAGGGCAGGCATGTCGGGCGTGGCAGTCACGGGCTATATCACGGCCGAGCCGGCGCGGCGTCCGCGTTGGCGGAGTGCCGAGCGAAGCCTGCGCCGGATGTATGTGCCGATCGCCATCCTGGTGCTGTGGCAGGCCGGTTCCGCGCTCGGCCTGATCTCAAAACAGGCGGTGCCGCCGCCGAGCACGATCGCCGCCAGCGCCTGGCAGCTCGCCGTCTCCGGACAGCTCGGCGTTAATATTATGGTCTCGTTGCAGCGCGTCGCCATCGGCCTGGGCATCGGCATTCTTGTCGGCAGCACGCTGGCGCTGCTCGCGGGGCTCTCCCGGGTCGGCGAGGACGCGATCGACAGCTCCGTGCAGATGCTGCGCACCTTGCCCCATCTGGCGCTGATCCCGCTGATGATCATGTGGTTCGGCATCGGCGAGATGCCGAAACTCACGCTGATCGCGCTTGGCGCCACCTTCCCGATCTACCTGAACCTGTTCGCCGGCATCCGGGGCGCGGACCGCAAGCTGCGCGAGGCGGCCGGCACGCTCGGCCTGTCGCACGCCGAGACCATTTTCCACGTCGTGCTGCCCGCCGCGCTGCCGAATTTTTTGACCGGGCTGCGCCAGGCCTTTGGCATCGCCTGGATCACGCTGGTGGTGGCCGAGCAGATCAACGCCTCCGCCGGCATCGGCTATCTGGTGATGAACGCGCGGGATTTTCTGCGCACCGACATTATCTTCGTCGGCCTGGCGATCTACGCACTGCTCGGCCTGCTCACCGACCAAAGCGTGCGGTTTCTGGAGCGGCACCTGCTGTCCTGGCGGCCGAATTATCTGAACCAGGGGCCAGCGCGATGAACATGGTGTCCGACGCCCAAGTCGCGGAGCCACATTTCACTGCGGAAGTGGCCGTCACCGTTACCCATCTGACGCGGGGCTTCGGCACCGGGCCGGTGCTGGACGATATCAGCTTCACAATCGGCCAAGGCGAGTTCGTGGCCCTGCTTGGCCGCTCCGGCTCCGGTAAGTCCACGCTGCTGCGGACGCTGGCGGGGCTGGACGACGCGCCGGCGCATACCGTTACGGTGCCGAAGGCGCGCGCGGTGGTGTTTCAGGAGCCGCGTTTGTTGCCGTGGAAGCGCGTGACGGCGAACGTGACGCTGGGATTGCGCGTGCCGGACGCGGCGGAAAAGGCACGGGCCGCGCTGGCCGAGGTGGAGCTGAGCCACCGCGCGCAGGCCTGGCCGCTGACGCTTTCCGGCGGCGAGGCGCAGCGCGCGGCGCTGGCCCGGGCGCTGGTGCGCGAACCCCGGCTGATGCTGCTGGACGAGCCCTTCGCCGCGCTGGACGCGCTGACCCGCCTGCGCATGCAGACGCTGGTGGCGGAGCTATGGACGGCGCATCGGCCAGCGGTGCTGCTGGTGACGCACGACGTGGATGAGGCGCTGCTCCTGGCCGACCGCGTGCTGATGCTGCGCGACGGCCGCCTCGCCGTGGACATGCCCATCCCCCTGCCCCGCCCCCGCCGCCACATCGACCCGCTGTTCAACCGCCTGCGCGGCGAGCTGTTGGGCGAGCTGGGGGTTGTGCAGAATTAGAGGAATGTGGCTTGAAGTTGAAACGTGAAGCGGTTCAACTGAGCCATAAAATTGCTCGCCAAAACAAGAGTTGGAGCATGATGAGTGCTAACTCATCATGCTCTAAGAGCCTCCGGCGGCTGGGGCCTAGCCGGCCGCGCACGTGAGGCCCCAGCCCCAGGACTTTCTGCCTCCGCCGCGTCCAGCGCCATTGCCACGGCCTCGGCGACCCTTATGCCGTCCACGCCGGCGGATAGGATGCCGCCGGCATAGCCGGCGCCTTCGCCGGCCGGGTACAGACCGGCGGTGTTCACGCTCTGAAAATCCCCGCCCCGCGTGATCCGCACCGGCGAGGAGGTGCGCGTCTCCACCCCGGTCAGCACCGCATCCGGCCGGGCGAAGCCGGGGATTTGCTTGTCGAACGCCGGCAGCGCCTCGCGGATCGCGGCAATCGCGTAGTCCGGCAAGCACGTGGCAAGATCGGCCGGCGTCACGCCGGGGCGGTAAGACGGTTCCACCGCGCCCAGCGCCGTTGATGCACGGGCGGCGAGAAAATCCCCCACCGTCTGCCCCGGCGCCGCGTAGCTGCCGCCGCCGGCGGCAAACGCCGCCGTCTCCCAACGGCGCTGGAACGCCACGCCGTCCAGGATGCCGCCGGCGTAATCCGCCGGGGTGATCCCGACGACGATACCGGCATTGGCATTGCGCTCATTGCGGGAATACTGGCTCATGCCGTTGGTCACCACGCCGCCCGGCTCGGACGCCGCCGCCACCACCGTGCCGCCGGGGCACATGCAGAAGCTGTACACCGAGCGGCCATTGGCGGCGTGATGCACCAGCTTGTAATCCGCCGCGCCCAGCAACTTGTGCCCCGCCGCCGCGCCATAACGGTACCGGTCGATCAGCGACTGCGGATGCTCGATGCGCAGGCCGACGGAAAACGGCTTCGGCTCCAGCACCACATCCCGCCGGCGCAGCACTTCAAACGTGTCGCGCGCGCTATGGCCGATCGCCAGCACCACGTGCTCGGCTTCGATTTCCTCGCCATCTTCCAGCACCAGGCCCCGTAGGCGCCGATCCTCAATGTGGAAATCCGCCACCTTCGCGCCGAAGCGGTAGGCGCCGCCCAGCGCCTCGATCTCGGCGCGCATCGCCTCCACCACGGCAACCAAGCGGAACGTGCCGATATGCGGCTTCGCGAGCCACATTATCTCTTCCGGCGCGCCGGCTTTCACGAACTCCTGCAGCACTTTGCGGCCGAGATGCCGCGGGTCCTTGATCTGGCTGTACAGTTTGCCGTCGGAAAACGTGCCCGCCCCGCCTTCGCCGAACTGCACGTTGCTTTCCGGGTCCAGCACGCCGTGCCGCCACAGCGCCCAGGTATCTTTCGTGCGCGCCCGCACCGGCTTGCCGCGCTCCAGGATCAGCGGCCGCAGCCCCATCTGCGCCAGCAGCAGGCCGGCGAAGATGCCGCAGGGACCGGTGCCGATCACCACGGGGCGTAAACGCGGCGTGGTGTTCGTGCTGGGCGGCCGGTAAGTCAGGTCCGGCGCCGGCATTACACCTTCACGCCGCGCCGCCGCCGCTTCGTCCGCCAGCGCGGCGTCGACGGTGTAGACCAGCCGGATGTCGGCCTTTTTGCGCGCATCCACCGCCCGCCGCACCACGCTGAACGCGCGCAAGTCCGCCGGGGCCACGCCAAACCCGGCCGCCACCGCGGCCCGCAGCGACGCCGCGTCGTGATCCAGCGGCAGCCGCAAGCCTGTCAGCCGCAACATGGCCAGGCCCCGCAAAGCATTTTACACATCAGCCCTCTCTAGCCCGGCCAACCCGAAAGCTCCACGCGCCGCATGACGCTTAACGTGATCATCGACATGCGCTGCCTGCAGACCGTGGACCACGCCGAGCGCGGCATTCCCGGTCATGCCGGCGCGCTGCTCCGCCTGGCCCGCGCCACGCCGGCGATGGCAAACGCGCATACTATTGGCCTGATCGACCCAAGCCTGCCGCCGCCGAACCCGGATCTGGCGGCCGTCGCGGACCGGCTGCGCCCGAACGCTTATTTGCCCGGCTTGCCGCCCGGCAGCCTGTTTCTCAACCTCTCGCCGATGACATCCGGCCAGGTCTCGCTCGGCCGCCTGTTGGGCGACCCGCACGTTACCGCCGCCGCCATCCTGTACGACTTCATCCCGATGGACGAGCCGGCCCGCTACCTCGCCAGCCCCGCGGCCCGCCTCGCCTACCGCGCCGCCCTGGCCTGGCTGCGCCGCTACGCGCTGTTCCTGCCGATCTCGGCGCCGACCGAGGCGCGCCTGCTGGCACTTTTCCCCGGCGCGCGCAGCGTCGTGACCGGCGTGCCGCTGGCGCTGTTGACCGAGACCGAGCCGCCGCTGCCGCCGGCGCATGTCCTGATGGTCGGCGGCGATGACCCCCGAAAAAACCCGGAGGTGTTGATCCGCGCCCACGCCGCCAGCGCCACGCTGCAAAGCGCTCGTGCGCCGCTGATCGTCACCGGCCACACCACGCCGGCACGGCAGGCGGAACTGCGCGCCGTCGCGGCGGCGGCGGGCGGAAACCCGGCGCTGCTCACGCTGCCCGGCCGGCTGCCGGCCGGGCAGTTGCAGCGGGCCTATCGCGCCGCCTTCTGCGTCGTCACCCCTTCCCGCGCCGAGGGTTTTTCCCTTCCCGTGGTGGAAGCGATGGCGGCCGGCGTGCCGTCGCTCGCCTCCGACATCCCGGCCCATGCCGCCCTGCTGCCCGATCCCGCCTGGCGTTTCGCGCCGGACGACGCGGCGGCGCTGGGCGTGTTGCTGGAACGTGTCGTCACTGACGGCGCGGCGCGCGCCGCCATTGTGGCGGCGCAGGCCCCGCTCTGGCGCCCCTTCCGCGCCGAGACGGTCGCCGCCAAATTCTGGCCGGCGGTGGCCGGGATGGCGCCGCTTGCCGCCCCCGCCGTCACCCGCCGCCGCCGGCGGCGCCTGGCGCTGCTCTCGCCGCTGCCGCCGGCGCAATCGGGTGTCGCCGATTTCTCCGCCGCCCTGGCGCGGGCGCTGTCCCACCGCGCCGACGTCACCCTTTTCGCGCCCGACCGCGCCGCCGGCGCGGCGCCGCTCACCAGCTTTCCCCACCTCTCACCCAGCTTCGACCGCGTGATCAGCGCGCTTGGCAATTCGCAGCATTACGACACGATCTACGATCTGCTGATCCGCCACGGGGGCGCCTGCATCTGCCACGACGCGCGGCTGCTCGGCTTCGCCCTCACGTGCTTCGGCCCCGAGCGCACCGCGGCGCGCGCCGCCCGCGAACTCGGCCACGCCGTTACGCCGGCCGAGGTGATCGCCTGGGGCGAGGACGAAACCGCCCGCCCCGCCACCCTGCTCGGCGAGGCCGCCGCCGCGGCGACGCCGCTGATCTTCCACAACCCTCACAGCGTGGCCGAGGTCCAGGCCCGCTTCGGCGTCACCGCCCGCCACCTGCCTTTCGCCATCTACCGCCCCTGGCCTGACGGCGAGATTGCCCAGGCGGCGCGGTCGGCGGCGCGGCGACGGCTCGGCCTGCCGGAGCGCGAGACCGTGATCGCCAGCTTCGGCTTCATTGCGGGCTTCAAGGGCATCGCGCCGGCGCTGCACGCGCTCGCGCTGCTCCGCGAGGCGGGAAAATCTTGCCGCTTGCTGTGGGTCGGCCAGGCGGCAGAGGACCTGACGCCCTTTAAAACGCTCGCCGTAACCCTCGGCGTCGGCGATCTCGTTCACTTCAGCACCGGCTACCTCACCGAAGGCGCCTATCGCGACCATCTGCTCGCCGCCGATCTTGGCCTGCAACTGCGCATTGGTCAGCCCGGCAACGTCTCCGGCGCGCTGCAGGACTGCATCGCCGCCGGCCTGCCCGGCGTCGCCAACCACGACCTCGCCGGCAACCTGGACGCCCCCAGCTATATCCACCGCGTCAGCGACACCCTGAACCCCGCCGAAATCCGCGATGCGTTATTCAAGCTGCTCGGTACATCCGGCGCGGATCGCGAACCGGAACGACGCGATTACGCCGAACGGTATTCGATGGCACGCTATGCGGAACGATTGTTCGAAATGCTGGAAGTTTAGGAAGCAGCGCTTTTTGTAAAAGCGCGCAAAAACTTCTGTTAATCGGTATCGGTGGCTTGACCTTCGCTCCGCTCGCAAAGACGGCGTTTTTTACTTTTTCTCCAACGCCAGCGTCATCAACGCCCCGTCGATTGCGTCGACCAGCCGCCGCATATCCAGATCGTCATAGACCTTGCGCAACTCTTGCAACTGCACGCGCTGGTCATGCAGCTGCTGCTCGTGCGCTTGCCGCAGCTGCTCCAGCGCGTGGTTGAAGGCCAGCCGGTCGGCCTGCATCTCCGTGCGCAGCGCCAGCAATTCGGTTTTCAGCAGCGCCACGGTTTCCGCCTGCATGAAATCCCGCCACCGCGCCGCAAACCGATTCATGCAAAGCGGCGCAGGTCGAGCGTGCGGGGATATTCCGGACCAGCAACGGCCGCGGGCGGCGGCATCGGCCCCGGGGTGTGGCCAATGTCGAAAAACCGCGAGCGCCGGCGCGCCTCCGCGGAATTGGCGTTGACCGGAAAGTCCTCGTAAGCCCGCCCGCCCGGATGCGCGACGTGATGCGTCATGCCGCCTATGCTGCGGCCCGACCAGCTATCATACACGTCAAACACCAGAGGCGTCTGCGCCTTGATGCTCGGGTGCAGCGCCGAGTACGGCTGCCAGGCCTTGAACCGCACGCCCGCGACGAAGTCGCCGGCGGTTTCAGTCTGTGCCAGCGGCAGCGCCGCACCGTTGCAAGCCAGCGTATAACGCTCCTCGACCCAGTTCGAGACTTTCACCTGCACCCGCTCGGCCGAGCTGTCGACATAGCGCGCGGTGCCGCCGGAAGTTTGTTCCTCGCCCAGCACGTGCCAGGGTTCCAGCGCGTGCCGGAGCTCGATCTCCATGCCGCGCAAATGGGTCAGCCCGATCTGCGGAAATCGAAATTCCAAATGCGGCACGAACCATTCCGGCTTCAACTCGAAACCGAAGGCCGCCAGTTCCTCCAGCGCATCCCTGAAATCCGCCTCGGCGTAATGCGGGAGCAGAAACTCGTCGTGCAGCCGCGTCCCCCAGCGGATCAGCCGGCGCTCATACGGGCGCTCCCAGAATGCCGCGATCGCGGCACGCATCAACAGCACCTGCGCCGCCGACATGCGCGCATGCGGCGGCATTTCGAAGGCGCGGAACTCCACCAGACCGCGGCGGCCGGAGGCGGTGTCCGGCGCGTACATCTTGTCGATGCAGAACTCGGTGCGATGGCCGTTGCCGGTCATGTCGGTGAGGATGTTGCGGAACAGCCGATCTACCATCCAGGGCGGCGGGGTTTTGGCGCGGCTGACCTGCTGGAAGGCGATCTCCAGCTCGTTCAGCGAATCCTGCCGGGCTTCGTCGATGCGCGGATGCTGGCTGGAGGGGCCGATGAACAGGCCGGCGAACAGGAACGACAGCGACGGATGGTTATGCCAGAAGCCGAGCATGGATTTCAGCAGGTCCGGCCGGCGCAGGAACGGGCTGTCCTCCGCCTTGGCACTGCCCATCACCACATGGTTGCCGCCGCCGGTGCCGACATGGCGGCCGTCCTGCATGAACTTTTCGGTCGCCAGGCCGACCTCGCGCGCCGCCTCGTATAATTGTTCCGAACGCTCGACGATCTCCCGCCAGCTGCCGGCGGGGTGGATATTGGTTTCGATCACGCCGGGATCCGGGGTGACGGAGAAGCTCAACAATCGAGAGTCTTCCGGCGGCTGGTAGCCTTCCAGGAACACCTTCGCGCCGAACTCGAGGTTCGCGGCGAACTCATGGGTGGTGTCCTCGATCGCCGCGGTCAGCTCCAGCCAGTCTTCCAGCGCGTAAAGCGGCGGGTAGAACACGTGCAGGATGCCGCCGCGCGCTTCGACGCACAAAGCGGTGCGGACTAAACCGGGGTCTTGTTCGCCGACCTCCGGGATGGCCTGCGGCATCGGCTTGAAATTCTCAATTCCGCTGTCGCCGCGCAGGCTGGCTAGTTCCCCGCGCGCCGGCAGCGCCTCGCGCGGCGCGAACGGGTCGGGGGCGGCGTCCGCTTCCATCGCCAGCGCCGCCGGGTCCGCCCAGGCCAGCCGGTCCAGCGGCAGCCGCAGCCCGACCGGCGAGTCGCCCGGCACCAGAAACAACAGCCCGTCCCGGAACGACCAGGCGCCGCTCTGCCAGCGGCGCGCGCCGTCTTCGATCACCCGGCGCAGCGGCAGCACACTGCCGACCGCGGCGCCGATGCCCTGCGCGAACACTTTCGCCAGCCGCCGCCGCTCCAGCTCGTCGGCCAGCTTGGCGTCTTCCGGACGCACATTCACCGGCAGTTTCTGCTCGCGCCACAAGTAAAACTGCGTGTCCTCATAGGCCGGCATCACCAGCGCCGGATCCACCTGCAGCCGCTCCGCCAGCGCCGCCGCGAAGGAAGCCGCCGCTGTTGCATCCGCCGCGCCGGTATCGCCATCCGCTGCCAGCAACGCTGCGTCGCGCCACACCGGTTCGCCATCCGCCCGCCAATGCGCGTGCAGCGCCCAGCGCGGCAGTTGTTCGCCCGGATAATGCTTGCCTTGCGCATATTGCAGCGCGGCGCCCGGCGACCACAGCGCGGTTAATTTACGCAGCAATTTCCCGGCGTAGCCGCGCTTGGTCGGGCCCATCGCGTCGGTGTTCCACTCCGCGCCTTGCGTGTCGGTGGCCGAGACGAAGGTCGGCTCGCCTCCCATCGTCAGCCGCACGTCGCCCTGCGCCAGCGCCCGGTCCACCGCGGCACCCCGCGCCAGAATCTCCTGCCATTGGCGCTCCGTGTAGGGCTGCGTCACGCGCGGCGTCTCCGCCATGCGCGTCACTTTCATCTCGAAGCCGAACTCGGTCTCGCACGCGCCCATCAGGACGCCAGAGATCGCCGCCGCCGAAGAGGGCGAAGGCGTGGCCGCCAGCGGAATATGCCCCTCGCCGGTCAGCAGGCCGGAGGTCGCGTCCAGGCCCACCCAGCCCGCGCCGGGCAGGTACACCTCCGCCCAGGCGTGCAGGTCGGTGAAATCCTCGGTCGGTCCGGCGGCGCCGCCGTCGATCGGCTTCACGTCGGCGACCAGCTGGATCAGGTAGCCGGAGACGAAGCGCGCCGCGAAGCCCAGATGCCGGAGCAGATTCACCAGCAGCCATGCCGAGTCCCGGCACGAACCCGTGGCCCGCTCCAGCGTCTCCTCCGGCGTCCAAACGCCCGGCTCCAGCCGCACCACATAGGCGATGCGGTCCGCGACCATCCGGTTCAGCGCCACCAGCGTATCGACCATCGCCACGTCGGCGCCGCCGATCGCCGCCGGCACCGCCTCGATCAGCGCGCGCAGGCAGGGGCCGGCCGGGTGCAGCACGCGGAACGGCGCCAGCTCCTCGGCCAGCACATCGTCATAGGTGAACGGGTAGGTTTCGGCCTCCGGTTCCAGAAAGAAGTCGAACGGGTTGATCGTCGCCATGTCGGCGATCAGGTCCACCACCACCTCGAAGCTGGTGACCCGCTCCGGGAACACCACGCGTGCCAGATAGTTGCCTTGCGGGTCCTGCTGCCAGTTCACGAAATGCGGCCGCGGCGAGATTTTCAGCGCGTAAGAGAGGATCGGCGTGCGCGCATAGGGCGCCGGGCGCAGCCGGATGGTCTGCGGCCCCAGCGTGATCGGGCGGTCGTATTTATAGCTGGTCCGATGCGTAATGGCGGCATGAACCGACATGCAAACTCCTATTCTGCTCCCAAACAGCACGCGGTCTGCCAGTTGGCAACGCAACTTCAGGCAGGTCTGGGACGCACCAGCATGTGCTGTTTCTTGCCGGCCGAGAGCTTGATCTCGTGCGCGGCCGAAATGACCTGGTTTTCCTCCGCGATCGGCACGTCATCCAGCCGCGCGCCGCCGCCCCGGATCAGCCGCCGGGCCTCGCCGTTGCTGGCGGCCAGCCCGGCGCGCACCAGCAGCGCGAACGCCGGCAGCCCGGCTTCCAGCTCCGCCGCCGGCAACTCCACGCTCGGCAGACCGGCCGTTTCGCCGCCGGCAAATACCCGCGCCGCGGTCGCCGCCGCCGCCGCCGCCGCCGCCCGGCCGTGCGCCAGCGCCGTCGCTTCGGTCGCCAGCACGATTTTCGCACCGTTGATCTCGGCGCCGTCCAGCGCCTCCAGCCGGGCAATCTCATCCAGCGGCACATCCGTGAACAGCCGCAAAAACCGCCCGACATCGGCGTCCTCGGTGTTCCGCCAAAACTGCCAGTAATCATACGGGCTGAGCCGGTCCGCCGTCAGCCACACCGCGCCAGCGGCACTCTTGCCCATCTTCGCGCCCGACGCGGTAGTGATCAGCGGCGTGGTCAGGCCAAACACGGTTTTCTGTTCGGTCCGCCGGATCAGATCGATCCCCGAAACGATATTGCCCCACTGGTCCGAGCCGCCGAATTGCAGCGTCACGCCGTGCCGGCGGTTCAGCTCGCGAAAATCGTAACTTTGCAAGATCGAATAGTTGAACTCCAGAAAGGTGAGTCCCTGCTCGCGCTCCAGCCGCGAGCGCACGCTGTCGAAACTCAGCATCCGGTTGATGGAAAAATGCACGCCCACTTCACGCAGCAATTCGACATAGCCAAGTTTGTTCAGCCATTCGGCATTGTCGACGATGATCGCGTCATCCGCGCCGCCGCCAAAGCGCAGAAACGCCGGAAACACCCGCGAGATGCCGGCCAGATTTTGCGCCAGCATCTCATCCGTCATCAACTGCCGCGCCTCTTCGCGGAACGACGGATCGCCGATCTGCCCGGTGCCGCCGCCCACCACCACCACCGGCCGGTGCCCGTGCTTCTGCAACAGCCGCAGCAGCATGATCTGCGTCAGGCTGCCGACATGCAGGCTGTCCGCGGTCGGATCGAAGCCGATATAGCCGGCCATGGTGCCGGCGCTCAGCGCCGCGTCCAGCGCCGCCTCGTCCGTGCACTGGAACACAAATCCCCGCGCCCGCGCCTCGCTTAGAAATCCGCTTTGTGCCATCTGCCTCTTAACCAACGATCCGGCGCGGGGTAGCAGGAGGCGGATGGGTCAGCAAATGCGGGCGATCGGGCTGATGAGCGGCACCTCGCTGGACGGCGTGGATGTCGCATTTATCGAAACAGACGGTGTTACCGTCGCCGCCACCGGCGCCGCCGCCACCCTGCACTACGAAGATACGCTGCGCGCCGATCTGCGCCGTTTGCTCGATCTGGCGCCGGGTCTGGCGCCGGACGATCCGTTCCTGGCCGGTGTCGAGCGCCGGCTGACGCTTGACCATGCGATGGCGGTGCTGTTGGTCGGCACCCGCGCCGATATCGTCGGCTTTCACGGCCAGACCATCCTGCACGCGCCGGAGCAGCGCCGCACCTGGCAGATCGGCGACGCCGCCTTGCTCGCCGCGCGCTGCCGGCTGCCGGTGGTGAGTGATTTCCGGAGCGCGGATGTCGCCGCCGGCGGCCAGGGCGCGCCGCTGGCGCCGCTGTACCACGCCGCGCTGGCGGCGGCGCTGCCCAAGCCGCTGTTGATCGTGAATATCGGCGGCGTCGCAAACGCGACTTGGCTCGGGCTGGACGGCGAGATTTTCGCGCTCGACACGGGACCCGGCAACGGCCCGCTGGATGACTGGACGTTCCGCCACACCGGCCAGGCGTACGATAAGGACGGCGCGCTCGCTGCCGCCGGGCTGGTGCGGCAGGACCAGCTGGCGCGGCTGATGTCGCATGCGTATTTCCAACTGCCCGCGCCGAAGTCGCTCGACCGGCTGACCTTTTCCGCGCTGGTGGCCGAGGCAACGGCGGGGCTGAGCCCGGCGGACGGCGCCGCCACGCTGGCCGCCTTTACCGTCGCCGCGATCGCCACGGCGCCGCTGCCGGCGCCGCCTTTGCGTGTGCTAGTCTGCGGTGGCGGCCGGAAAAACCTGAACATCATGGCGCGGCTGGGCAAGGCGTTTGCGTGCCCGGTCGAGCCGGTGGAAGCGGTGGGCTGGGACGGCGACGCGCTGGAGGCGCAGTGTTTCGGCTTCCTGGCGGTGCGCAGCCTGCGCGGCCTGCCGCTGTCGCTGCCCGGCACCACCGGCGTGCCGGCGCCCCAGACCGGCGGCCGGCTGACGCCCGCGCCGCTTCGCCAAACCGCCGGCTTCGGTTAAGCAGCGCGGATGCCGCCATTTACCTCTTACGCTTACAATGCCGAGGATGTGGTGCTGCGCCGTGTTTTCGCGGGGCAAACCGCCGGCTTTTACATCGAGATCGGCGCCGCCGATCCCGCCCGGCACAGCGCCACGAAAGCGCTGTACGACGCCGGCTGGCGCGGCCTGAACGTCGCGTTCGGCGATGAGGACCAGGCCGCCCTCGCCGCCGCCCGGCCGCACGACGCGACCCTGCTCGTTTCCCGCGGCGATTCGCCGCCGCTTGCCCGGCTGCTTGCCGAACACGCGCCTGACAAAACCATCGACCTGCTGATCATGGACGCCGCCAGCGCCGCCGCCATTCTGGCAAGCCCGGACATCGGCCAAATCCGCCCGCGCGTGATCCTCGCCGGCGCGGTAAGCGGGTCCGGCGCGGCCACGCATGAGGCTTGGGAACCCGCGCTGCTCGGCGCCGGCTACCGCTTCGGCCTGTTTGACGGGCTGAACCGCTTTTACTGCCGGGAGGAAGACGCCGCGCTGCTGCCGCGCCTCGGCCGCCCCGCCTGCGCGCTGGATGATTGGCGCCCCGCCCGCGAGGCCGCCGCCGCGGCGCGCGTCGCGTCGCTCGCCGCCAGCCGCACGGCGCTGCAGAGCCAGCATAGCGACTACGTCCGCGCCACCCTGGCGCAGCAACGCGCGGCCGAGGCGGCGCTGGCCGAGGAACGCGCCGCGCGCGCCGCCGCCGAGCGGGAAACCCATCTGGTCCATCTGCGGCTACGGGACATGGAGGCCGCGCTGCAAGCGCAGCAGCAGGCCAACACACAGGTTCAATTGAGCCTGCCGGTATTACAGCGGCAACTCGCCGAACAGCGCGCGGCGCTCGCCCGCCTCACCGCCTCGCGCTCCTGGAAAATCACCGCGCCATTGCGCGACGTTGTCCGCCTCGCGGTCCTGTTCCGCCCCGGCGGTTAGACGATTTGATCGACCCCCGACTCATGGTAAGCGCTCGGCCTCCGGCTCAGAGGGACTAAGTGGCGCGCTGCGTACAAAACGATCGATGCCGCGTCTCCGGGAGCAAAAACCTGATCCCCGTCCTCGACCTCGGCGAGCAGGCGCTGACCGGCGTGTTCCCGCGCGCGCCCGACGCCGCCATTACAAGCGGGCCGCTGCGGCTGGACTGGTGCCCGGACTCCGGGTTGTTGCAGCTTTCGCACTCTTACGACCTCGGCGAGATGTACGGCGACACTTACGGCTATCGTTCCGGCCTGAACGCGAGCATGGTCGCGCATCTGGGGCAGAAAATCCGCGAGCTGGAGCGGCTGGCCGATCTCAAATCCGGCGACACCGTGCTCGATATCGGCGCCAATGACGGCACGTCGCTGAAAGCCTACACCACGTCCTCGCTGCACCGCATCGGCATCGACCCGAGCGGCGCGAAATTCCGCGCCTTCTATCCGGACGATATCACGCTGATCCCGGATTTCTTCTCCGCCGCCGCCTACCGGCGCACCGGCGCCGCGCCCGCGCAAATCGTGACCTCGATCGCGATGTTCTACGACCTGGAAGACCCGATCGGCTTCGCGCGCGAGATCGAGGCGGTGCTGGCGCCGGGCGGCATCTGGCATTTCGAGCAGAGCTACATGCCCTCGATGCTGCGGCTGACCTCTTACGACACCGTCTGCCACGAGCATCTGGAATATTATTCGTTCGGCGTGGTGGCGCATATCCTGGCCGCCGCCGGCATGCGCGCAATCGACGTGAAAATGAACGGCGTGAATGGCGGCAGCTTCGCCGTCACCGCCGTGCGCGAAAACGATTCGCGCAAGGCCGGCGACGCGGTGGTGGCCTGGCTGCTGGAGCAGGAAGACCGCATGGGCCTGGGCACGCCCCGGCCGTACCGCGAGTTCGAGGAGCGGGTGTTCCGCCACCGCGCCGACCTGCGCCGGCTGCTGGAACGGCTGCGGGCCGACGGCAAGAAGGTCCTGGGCTACGGCGCCTCCACCAAAGGCAACGTGGTGCTGCAGTTCTGCGGCATCGGCCCCGACTTGCTGGCCTGCATCGCCGAAGTGAACGAGGAAAAATTCGCCGCCTTCACGCCCGGCACCGGCATCCCGATCGTCTCCGAAGCCGAGGCGCGCGCGATGCAGCCGGATTATTTCCTGGTGCTCCCCTGGCATTTCCGCGAGGGCATCTGCCGCCGTGAAGCGGCCTATCTCGCCGCCGGCGGGCGGATGATTTTCCCGTTCCCGGAGATCGAGATTGTCTGACGCCGACGACCCCATCGCGCAGGTCTGCGGCGTGCCCGCGGCGGAAATTCTGACGCGTGCGGGCCGAGCGACGCCGCCATCGCTGCTGCCGGCACTGACCATGCCGCCGCCGCCTGCCGCCGCGCCGCCCACCGCCGGACCGGCCGAGGCCGCGCCGCCGACCATCGTGCCGCCCCGCCCCGCCGTCTGGAGTCTGTTGGACCTCGGCGACGGCACGCGCGAAGCGTTTATTCAGGCCGCGCACCAGGCGATGCTCGGCCGTCCCGCGGGCGAGGCAGAGGTGGCGTTGCGCCTCGCCCAGCTTAACCGTGGCCGCACGCGCCTTGGCATCCTGCTCCGCCTGGCGATGTCCGAGGAAGGACGGGCTGTCGCGGCGGCGCCGATCCGCGGGCCCGGCCTGCGGGCGATCCATAAACTGGCGCCCGCGATTGTCGCCGTCGCGCGGCTGCCGGTGCTGCGCGCCGCGCAGCGTACGCTGCGCATCCGCCGGCGCTGATGCGTCTGTATTACTGGCTGCACCACACCGCCGGCTATGACGGCACCAGCGGCGTGCAGCGCGTGGTGCGCAATCTGGCGGCTTCTCTGGCGCCGGTGGCCGATCTCGTCGCCGTGCAATGGTGCGCCGAACGCGAGGCGATCATCCACGCCGAAGCCGCCACGCTTGCGGGCTTTGCCCGAAACGGCGGCCCGGTGCTGCCGGCCAGCCCGCACGCGGGCCAGCCGCTGCATCTCACCGAGGCCGCGGGGCTTGCCGATGCCTGGCTGCTGATCCCGGAAGTGCCGCATGTCGGCGGCGCCGGCGCGCCCAACCTCGCCATCGCCCTGGATTACGCGCGGTATTACCGGCTGCGCGCCGCCGCGGTCTTCCACGACCTGATCCCGCTTAAGGACCCAGATTACGCCGCGATGGCGCCGGCCCATGCCCGCTATGTGGAGGCGCTGCGCGCCGCCAATCTGCTGCTGGCGGTCTCCGCCTACGCCGCCGGCACACTGCGCGATTTTTGGCGGGCGCAGGGAATTCGCCGCACGCCGCCTCTGCTGGCGGTGCCGCTGCCGCATGAGGTTGTTGGTCAGTCACGCGTGACCGAACCCAATGAACCAGCGGCGGCGCCGATGCAGCCGGCGCCGCCGGTGCGATTTTGCGCCTGGGGCGCGATCGATCCGCGCAAAAATCAGCTCGCCGCCGCCAACGCTTTTGCGCGGTTGTGCGCCCGCCGGCCGGAGCTGGATTTACGCTTCGACCTGGTCGGGCATTTGCACCCGGCCGTGGCGGCGCCGATGCGCGCGCTGTCGGCGGCCGAGCCGCGCATCGTCCTGCACGGCCCGCTGCCGGACGCCGAGCTGCACGCGCTGATCGCCGGCGCGGATGCCACCGTGTTCCTGTCGCGCGCCGAGGGCTTCGGCCTGCCGATCGCGGAGAGCCTATGGTTCGGCAAGCCCTGCCTCACCGCCGATCATGGCGCGATGGCGGAGCTGGCGGCGGGCGGCGGTTGCTTGACCGCGCCGCCCGACGATCCCAGCGCCATCGAACAGGCGTTAGAGCGCTTGGCGACCGACCCGGCGCTCCGCCGCCGCCTCGCCGCCGAAGCCGCCGCCCGGCCGCTGCGCAGCTGGGCTGATTATGCCGCTTCGGTTGCCGCGGCACTCAGACAGACGCCGCCACTCGACCGGCTGGTGCTGATCGACATCGACGAACAAAGCGCCGAGGCTTTTACCGAAGCCGGCGTTGCCGTTCGCCGCTTGCGCTGGCACCCGGCCTCGGCGGCGCTGCTGCCAGCCGAGCCACCCGGCCCCGGCGATGGCCAGCTCGCCGGCCAATGGGCGCTGCTGAAGCACGGCCATGCCAGCCCGATCGACATCATCGCCAACGCCCAAGGCCTCGACCTGAAACTGGCGCTGGAAGCGACGGCGGAGACGCCGCCGGAGGCGCTCGCCGCCGCCGACCTCACGCTGTTTGCCGATGACGCCGCGCGCGAAGCGGCGCTGAGCCGGGCGCTGCGGGAGTTGTCGAAAACCGCTGGGCTGCGGCAGAAGCTGCAGCTTGGGCAAGGCCTCGCCGCGCTGCCCGCGCTCGCCGCAGCCGGTCCGCGCCTTGCCAGCGTACCCACGCCGCGCCGCCCGCGCCGGATTTTCTATTGGGTCGGCCTGACCGTAGGCCAGAACTTTAATACCGGCGTCCAGCGCGTGGTCCGTCTGCTCGCGGTGGCGCTGGAACGGCTGGGGATCGAGGTGATCCCGGTGAAGTGGGACGAGGGCGCCGGGCGAATGACGCCGATCACCGCGGCGGAGGGCGCGCATCTGGCCCGCTGGAATGGGCCGCCGCCCCGGCCGCTCGCGCCGCTGCCGGAGACTCTTGCGGGCGAGTGGCTGCTGGTGCCCGAAATCGTTATCCCGCTGCTGCCGCCGGACTCCAACCCTGGCCGGCTTGGCCACGCGCTGGGCATGCGCGTGGCGGCGATTTTTTACGACATGATCCCGTTCAAGCTGGAAATGTTTTCGCTCGCGGCGCTCGACACCATTCGCGGCTACTGGGAGTTGTTCGGCGAGGTAGAGCTGGCGCTGCCGATTTCCTGGACTGTCGCGCCCGACCTTGCCCGCTACCTCACCCAGCAAAACCTGCGACGTCCCGCCATCGTGCCATGCGTGCTGGCCGGCGAGTTTCCCGCCACGCCGCGCGCGACGAAATTGCCGACCCGGCCGCCCGGCGCGCCGCTCCGCTTGTTCGCGGTCGGCACCTGGGAGCCGCGCAAGAACTATCCGCGGCTGCTGCGCGCTTTGGCCGTGGCGCAAGCCTGCGCCAGCCGTCCCATCCGCCTCACCATCGTTGGCCGCCAAGCAGAGTTTTTTGAGCTGAACGCCGAGATCGAAACCCTCGCCGCCGCCACCGGCACAACGCTGCCCGCCGATGTCGGCGATGACGGGCTGCTGGCGTTGTACGAAGCCGCGGACGCCACGGTGTTCGCGTCCTTCGAAGAGGGCTTCGGCTTGCCGGTGCTGGAAAGCCTGTGGCATGGCCGCCCTTGCCTCTGCCATTACGGCTCGGCGATGGCGGAGGTCGCGCCCGGCGGCGGCGCTTACGCCATCGACATGCTGGACGAGGACGCGATCGCGGCGGCGCTGCTCCGCCTGGCCGATGAGCCGGCGCTGCTGGCCCGCCTCGGCGCCGAGGCGCTGGCGCGGCCGATCCGGTCCTGGGACGACTATGCCGAAGACGTACTGGCCGCACTTTCCAACGCGACTGCGCCCGGCTGGCCGCTGGGGGCGATCGCTACGCCGGCTCTGACGCGCCGGCAACCACTGCTGAGCTGCGCGATCACCACTTACAACCGCGCGCCCTGGCTGGCGCACAGCCTGGACCGGCTGCTGGCGGCGACGCGGCCATGGCGCGACGTGGTGGAGGTAGTGGTGTGCGACAACGCCTCCACCGACGGCACGCCTTCGGTGGTGGCGAAGTTCAACGGCGAGGCCAACTTCCACAGCCGCCGCAACCCCGCCAATGTCGGCATGCTGGGCAATCTCGGCGTTACCGCCAGCGCCTCGCGCGGCGCTTTCGTCTGGCTGCTGGGCGATGACGACCTGCTGGTGGATGGCGCCGTGGAAAACATCCTCACCGGCCTCGCTTCGCATCCCGACGTGGAGATGGCGTATCTTAACTACGCCTACACGCATTTCGACAAACCGGAGGAGCTGGACGACCCCGCGGCGCTGATCCGCGGCGCGACGCCGATCGCCGAAGGCGGCGCGAACCGCTACGTCAGCACGCTGCGTGACGTGGCAGCCTTAAACGAAAACCTGTTCACCGCGATCTACGCCTGCGCCTTCCGCCGCGACCACGCGCTCCGCGCCTATCAGCAGGACACAAGCGGCGCGCCGTTTTCCTCGCTGGCCACCTGCGTGCCGTCCTCGGTGTACGCGCTGGCGGCGCTGCAGGACCGGCCGGCCTGGTGGGTTGGCGAACCGGCGCTGGTGGTGAACATGAACGTCTCCTGGCGGCGCTGGGTGTTGCTCTGGCACCTGGAACGCATGCCCGACCTGTACGAAGAGGCCGAGCGCCACGGCATCGACCCCATCGCCTTGGACCGATACCGTGCCAGCCATCTGCGCGACGCAGAAACTTTGCTGCGTGAAACCTACTTCGCCGCCGAAGACACGATCCGCGGGCAGATCTCCATGGCGCGGCTGCTGGAACGCGGCAAACATCTGCCCGGCTTCCGAACGGAACATTTACCCGGCCTGCGCCGCGCCTACACCCAAGCCTGGCACGCCGGCCGCGTGCTGGCCGATGCGCTGCCGCCGGATGAGCTGTTCGCCCGCTATGGATTTGAGGAAGGAAGCACCGGCCGCACCATCGTCATGCCGGCGCAGGCCGGCATCCACGACTAAAGCTGGCCGCCAGCACCTCGAGAGAAGTCGTGGATGCAGTTAATCGAAACGATCCCGGATAATGAACGGCCGCGCCGCCTGCGGGAAGACGATCTGAAACGGCACGACAGGCCCCGCGGGGCAGGTGGCGGGGATGGGGCGAGTCCAAACGCAGGTTTGCGGGTTCGACGGGTTTTTGAAGGGGATCCAGCTGCCGGGGACGCAGCGTTGCAAGGTGAAACCGGACGGCGGAACGACGACGCCGAGGCTGCCGATGATGGCGTCGGCTTCCAGACCGTTATTGAAAGCGCGGTCGGTGAAGCGGGTGCGGGCGGTGAACAGCGTCGGCAGCGGCACGAAGCTTTTGTCCCAGCTCTGCAGGCTGACCAGGCAGGGCCGCTGCCGCGCCAGCTGGTGGAACAGACCGTAGGCGTTAGTCTGGTATTCCAGCAGCATGGCGGTCAGCGGGCTGAGGAACGCGCCGGCCAGCCACAGCGCGTAAAGCGGCGCGCGGCGGCCGAGGCCGGGCGCCGCGGCGAGCTCCGCCAGTCCCACGCCGGCCACCGGCGCCAGCAAAGCCAGGGCCGGGAAGATGAAGCGGAATTCCTTATGCGCGATTGAGAGATGCGTAAGCAAAATGATCGCGCCGACGATCGCCGGGACGGCCAAGCGCCGGCCGCCGTGCCAGAGGAGCAAAAGCAGGAACGGCAGCGTCCACAGCCAGTCGAAGATCAGCGCCAGCGGCAGGAAGCTGGCGGCGTCGTTGCCGAACACGTCTTTGGCGACGTGGAGAAAAAGATTGACGCAGAGGTTTAGCCAGAAGCTGCGGAACGGCTGGCCCCAGGTGAGCCAGTCCAGTAGCCCCGCCGCCAGCACCGGCAGCGCCGCCGCTGGCAGCGCCAGCCGCCAGCGGCGCAGGTTGCCGCCGCACAGGAACAATCCGGCGACCGCGATTGCCGGCGCGAGCTGGAGGCGCAGCACGAAGACGACGCCGAGGAGGAACCCCGCGAGCGCAACGCGCCGCGCATTCTCCTCGCGGCGCGGCCAGTCGATCAGGTACACCGCCGGCACCAGCACGTAGGCGGCGAGGCTTTCCTCCAGCACGTGCGGCGCCATCAGCCACAAATCCGGCCAGAGCGCCGCGAAGCCGCCGGCGATCCAGCCGCCGCGCGCGCCGTACAGACGCTCGCCCCAGCGCTCCGCGCAGACCACGATCGAGAGCGAGGCGACGCAGAGCAGCACCCGGATCAGCGCCAGGCCGAATGCCGGGTCCGGGCTCAGCAGCCGGCCCAGCGCCATCGGCGGCGCCAGCAGCAGTGGGATCGCCCAGTTGCGCAGGCCGATCTGAAACTCCCACGGCACCAGCCCGCCGCCATAGACCAGCCGGTGCGCCTGCTCCAGAAACTGAAACACCTCGTCCGCCGCCATGACGTTCGGGAAGGCCAGCGCCACCACAACCCGCACCGTTAAAGCTACCGCCAAGATGACGGGCAGCGGCCGCAGGTTAATGGATTTCATACACCACCCAGCCGGTCGCCGGGTCGGCGTTGCGGGGGAACAGCCAGGGCGGCGGAGCGCCCGTGTTCAGCGCGTCCCACAGCGTGTCCGGCGGCAGGTCCTGCACCGGCGCGTAACGGGTCGCGCTGGGGCTGCCCGCCGGGGGGCTGCCCGCCGGGGGGCTGCCCGCCTGGGGACAGAACAGCACCAGCCGCGCGCCGGTCGCCGCCACGGCCGCCGGTTCAATGGCGCCGGGCGGGCTGCGCCAGGCGTCGCGGGATTTGAGATAGGCGGCGACGCCGTGCTGGTACAGCGAGCCGACAGTCTCCACCGGCGTGCGGTACAACAGCTCCGGCGTGTCTTCCGCTTCCGCCAGCACGATCACGCCTTTGTCGTTGCCGAGCAGTTGGTCGATATGCCGCAGGCTGCAGGAGGCGGTGTGCGAAGATGCGGCGGGTTTGGCGCCGGCCAGCGCGGGCAGTTCCGGCAGCAGCAGCACCGCTGCCAGCACCGCGAATCGCGCCGTCATCGCCGCCGTTGGTCGCGCCCGCCACCGCTGCCCGGCCTCGCTTAAAGCCACCGGCAGCAGCGCCGCGGCGATGCCGGCGGGAAACTCAATGAACAGCAGAAAGCGGTCCGCGAGGACGAGGCTGACCAGCGTGACCAGCGCCAGATAGGCCCAGGGCCAGCCGGCCCACCAAGCGGTTTCCTGATCCGGCCAGAATCGCTCCGGCCGCGCCGCCCGCCACAGCGCGTAGCCGAAGGCCAGCACGCCCGGCAGCAGATACGCCACCATGTCGCGCGCGCCCGCCAGCGGCCGGGTCTCCAGCATCACGCCGAAAAACCGCCGGCGGTCCTCGGCGCTCATCAGCCCATACGGGCCCTCCGCCACCTTCGGGAACAGCGCCACCCAAAGCAGGACCACGCCCAGCCCGATGCCGAGCCCCGCGAGACGTTCGTGCCTGCCAAGGTTCCAGCGCGGCAACCGGCCCAGCGCCTGCGCCGCCGCCAACAGGCCGATGCCGAGCAGCACATAGACCATTGAGAGCCGGTCGATCTCCATCTGCAGATAGCCGCCTTGCGGCGGGTCGAAAGCGAAACCGAAGGCCAGCATGTCGATAAAGCCGGCGGCGCAGACCAGCAGGATCGGCGCGAGCCGCTTTTGCAGCCCCGGCTCCGCCCAGCGCAGCAGCAGCGCGCTAAAAACCGCCAGGATGAACGGCATGGTCTCCGGCGTCATCCAAATCCCCAGGCCGCCGAACACGCCGGCGAAAAAGCCGGCCCAGCTGCCGCCGCGGGCGGCGCGCAGGCCGCAGCCGGCGCAGGCGGCGATCAGCGCCAGCAGCAGAATATGATAATGCACCACGCCGGGGGCGGCGAAGCTCAGCAGCCCCGGCAGCACCGCCGCCGCCAGCGGCGCCGCCCAGAGCAGACGATCCTCCGCCAGCGGCCGCGCCGCGAACGCCAGCGCCACGCCCAGCGCGCCGACCGCCAGCGGGCCGGAGGCGACGCCGGCGACGAACAGCGCTTTCGTCCAGCCCAGAAACGGTTGCAGCGGCGCCGCCATCACCCACAGCATTATGTCCAGCAGCCGCGACCACTCCACCAGCACGCCGGCGCCGCCATCGTCGCGCTTCACGATGTTGACCAAGTGCCCGGCCGCGATGCCCTGGCGCAGCCGCACCAGCCGCATGTAGCTGTCCGGGTCGTTCAGGCTGCCGTGCAGGACGGCCGGCCAGCCGTGCCAGCCGAGCAGGATGTTCAGGCCGAGCCCAAGCGCGAACAGCCCGGCCCATAGTCCGGGCTTCGGCATCCGGGGCAGAATCACCCGCACCTCATCCAATCGGGGCCCGGAAGCCGCCGACGCCGCGCTCGATCTCGGTCACATGTTTCGGCGCGAAGCCGGTGGCGTTGGTCAGGCCGCAGGAATGCGCGATCATCTCCACCTCGTCGCGCACCCGGATCGCGTAGCGCGCTACACGCGCCGCTTTGTCCGCCGGGTCCAGCCCGGCGATCAGCCGTGGCTCGACGGCGGTGACGCCGGTGGGGCAGCGGCCGGAGCCGCATTTCATCGCCTGGATGCAGCCCAGGCTGAACATGAAGCCGCGCGCCGAGCTGACGAAATCAGCCCCCAAGCACATCGCCCAGGCAACTTTGTCCGGAGTGATCAGCTTGCCCGCCGCGACGATCCTGATCCGCTTTTGCAGCCCGTGCTCGTAGCGCAGCGCCGCGACCAGTGGCAGCGCCTGGGTGATCGGCAGGCCGACGTAATCGGCAAGCGGCGCCGGCGCCGCGCCGGTGCCGCCTTCGCCGCCATCGACATGCACGTAATCGGGGCAATGCTCGGGATGCTCGGCGCAATCGGCGAACCACTCGTCGACGAAGTTCGGGTCGCCGACCACGAATTTCACGCCGACCGGCTTGCCGGTGATCTCCCGCACGCGGGCGATGAAGGCGCCGAGTTCGGCGACGCTGCCGATATCGCGATGCCGGTTCGGGCTAATGCTGTCCTGCCCCACCGTGATGCCGCGGATCTCCGCGATCTCCGCCGTCACCTTGTTGCCCGGCAAAATCCCGCCCTTACCAGGCTTGGCGCCCTGCGCCAGCTTCACCTCGAACATCTTCACCTGCGGATAGGCGGCAATTTCGCGCAGCCGTTCCTCCGAGAGCGTGCCGTCCGGGTGCCGCACGCCGTATTTCGCGGTGCCTATCTGCATCACGATGTCGCCGCCGCCTTCCAGATGGAATTTGGACAGGCCGCCCTCGCCGGTGCTCAACCACACGCCGCCCAGCTTGGCGCCCTTCGAGAGCGCGCTGACCGCAGCGTGGCTCAGCGCGCCGTAGCTCATGCCGGAGATGTTGAAGAAACTTGGCGCGGGATAAGGCTCGCGGCAAGCGCCGGCGCCGGTGGCGAGGCCGATCAGTTTCGCCGGCGACGCGCGCTTCTCTTCCTCCAGCACCGCGAAGGCGGCGTTGCGGAACACGAAGCTCGGCACGTTTTCGCTGCCGAAACTGAGCAGATTGGAAACCCCTTTCGACGACCGGTACACCCAGCTGCGTTCCAGCCGGTTGAACGGCCGCTCGGCCCAGTCCGGCAAGTACTGGTACTGGCGCATATACTCGCCCCAGGTTTCCGCGAAGTAACGGACATGGCCGATCAGCGGAAAATTGCGCAGGATCGTGTGTTCGGTCTGGAAACGGTCGTGCAGATAGACCGCGAGCAGCCCGGCGAGCAGGCAGGCGAACAGGATCGCGGCGGTGATGATGATCATGGGGTTCCGGAAGCTGAGTGTCTGCGTTCGTTGCGCGGCTGATAGCGCCAAAAGCCGGCGGTGTCGCCTCGGGCGTCTGGTGCGCCGGGGGCGGCGTGCTTATGATCCGCCATGGCCAAATCTAACAAAGCCGCCAGCTACGCCGTTGCGCTACGCGCTTTGCAGATCGCGCTGGTCGGCCTGCAGGGGCATGTGATCGCGGAGGGGCGCAAAGTGCTGGTCATTCTCGAAGGCCGGGACGGCGCCGGCAAGGACGGGGCGATCAAGCGCATCACCGAGCACCTGAGCCCGCGCGACATCCGCGTGGTGGCGCTGCCGAAACCATCGGATGTCGAGGCGACGCAATGGTATTTCCAGCGCTACGTCGCGCATCTGCCGGCGGCCGGGCAGATCGTGATTTTCAACCGCAGCTGGTACAACCGCGCCGGGGTGGAGCGGGTGATGGGCTTCTGCACCGAAGCCGAATGTGACGGGTTTGTCCGCGACGCGCCGATCTTCGAGCAGATGCTGGCCGAGGCCGGGATCGTAATCATCAAATACTACCTGGACATCGGCCGCGCCGTGCAGAAGCGGCGTTTGGCCGCACGCCGCGCGGACAAACTCAAGCAATGGAAGATCAGCCCGATCGACGAGCAGGCAATCAAGCGTTTCGACGACTACACGGCAGCGCGCGACGCCATGCTGCGGCTGACCAGCAGCGCCTTGGCACCCTGGATGGTGGTGCGCGCGGATGAGAAAAAACCCGCGCGCCTCGGCATCATCGCCGATCTGGTGCGCCGGCTGGACCACAAGGCGCTGCACAAGGTGGACGAAGCGCATCTCGCCGCGGTCGCGGTGTTCGACGAGAGTTGCCTGACCAACGGGATGCTGGCGACGTGACGGCTTTGCCTGACGGGCTGCAATTCGACGCGGCCGGGCTGATCCCGGCGATCGCGCAGGCGCACGATACCGGCGAAGTGTTGATGCTGGCCTGGATGAACGCGGAAAGCCTCGCCGAGACGCTGGAGACCGGGCAGGTGTGCTATTGGTCGCGCTCGCGCCAGGCGCTTTGGCGTAAGGGCGAGACTTCCGGGCATGTGCAGAGGCTGGTCGAGCTGAAAGTGGATTGCGACGGCGACGCGCTGTTGCTGCTGGTCGAGCAGACTGGCCCCGCCTGCCACACGGGTGCGTCCAACTGCTTCTTCCGGACCGTGCGTAACAACACCTTGATCGCCGGAGGCCGATGACTTGATCACCGGCGATTTTGTCTAAATAAGAGCCGAACGCCGGCTTGGCGTCGAACCATGGGTGCCTGGATGCCGTTCTCGCCGAAGTCTCGAAGCCTGCGCGTCTCGGCCGGCTTCCTTGCGTTGGCATTGGCGTTCGGCGCGGCGCTGGCCAGCCGGATCACTTTCGCCACCGCCGATACCAGCGACACCGCGCCAGCCGCCAGCCAGAGCGCGCCGACCGACCCGGCGGCGCTGATCGCGCGCGGCAAGTACCTTACGCTGGCGGCGGACTGCATGCCCTGCCATAGCGGCCCGCATCACGCGCAATTCTCCGGCGGGCTGGTGCTGAACACGCCGTTCGGCGGCCTCGCCTCGCCCAACATCACGCCGGACAAAGCGACCGGCATCGGCAACTGGACGGACCGGCAGTTCTGGAACGCGCTGCACTATGGCACCATGCCCGGCCGCTCCTACGTCGTGTTCCCGAATTACATCTACCCGGCGATGCCGTTCACCTCCTACACCAAGCTGACTTACGCCGATGCGATGGCGATCAAGGCGTATCTGTTCTCGCTGCCGCCGGTGAACGTGCCGCCGACGCCGGACACGCTGGCGTTTCCGTTCAGCCAGCGGCCGGTGCTGCTGGCCTGGCGTATCCTGTTCTTCCGCGCCGGTCCGCTGACGCCGCACCCGGGCTGGGACGCGCATGTGCTGAACGGCGCGTATCTGTCCGAGGCGCTGGGCCATTGCGGCGAGTGCCATACGCCGCGCAACATCATGAGCGGGCTGATCCAGTCCAAATCCTACGCCGGCGCGCCGATCGACGCGTATTACGCGCCGAATATTTCGGCGGACAAGCAGTTCGGCGTCGGCGGCTGGAGCCAGGACGATCTGGTGGCGTATCTCGGCAATGACGGCAACATGGCGAAAGGCTCGTCTTATGGGCCGATGCAGCAGGTGGTCGAGGACAGCCTGATGCTGCTGCCGAAGTCCGACGTGCAGGACATCGCGCTGTATCTGCAAAGCGCGACCGCGCCCCGGCACACGCCGGCGCCGGGGGCGGTGGCGGATGCAAAATCCTCGATCGGCGACGGCCAGACGGTTTACGCCGCCAATTGCGCGGGCTGCCACGGCGCCAATGGCGCCGGGCGCGGGCCGATCATTCCGCCGCTGGCGGGCAATGATTCGATCCTGGCGGCGGCGCCGACCAATGTGATCGGCGCGGTGCTGAACGGGGTTTCGCCCTGGAACCACGGCCCCGCGATGCCCAGCTTCGCGGCCGGGTTGTCGGACGCGGAAATCGCCGACGTAGCAAATTACGTGCGGGCGGATTTCGGCAACAACGGCACCGCCGATGCGCGGCCGGGCGACGTGGCGGCGGCGCGCGGCGTCGCGCTGGTGCCGCCGCTGGCCGATGCGGATTCCGACGCCTTCGGGTGCCCGCATGTCAGCCAGAGCGGCGGCAACGCGGCGCTGACCGACCCGGGCAGCGGGCTGCTGGACATCTATACCGGCGCCACGCCGGAGACGCTGCCGAACCGCACCCGCGCGCTGATCGCCGCGCTGCGGAGCAACAACAGCAGCATCGGCACGGATGAGCTGACCGACGATCTGGTGGCGGCTTATTGCCCGGTGGTGGCGAATACGCCGGGGCTGAGCCACGAAGCGATGACCAAGGCGCTGACCAACTTCATCGCCAGCGTGCAGCCGCTGGTGAACGCGCCGCCGCCGCCGCAGACGCCGGCTCAGGCGCCCGCGAAAAGCTGACGGATCAAACGCCCGTCCGCATTTTTTTGCTCGCCGGTGAAGCCAGTGGCGACGTGCTGGGCGCGCGATTGATGCAGGCGCTGCGGGCGCGTCGGCCGGGGCTTGAATTCATCGGCATCGGCGGCGCGCGCATGATGGAGGCGGGCCTGGTCAGCCTGTTTCCGATGCAGGAGCTGGCGGTAATGGGACTGGCCGAGATCCTGCCGCGACTCCTGCCGCTGCGCCGGCGCATCGGCCAGACCATCGCGGCGATCCGTGAAAGCCGGCCGGACGCGGTGGTGACGATTGATAGCCCGGGTTTCATGCTCCGCGTGCTGAAAGGCCTGAAAGATACCGGGATCGCGCGGGTGCATTACGTGGCGCCGCAGGTCTGGGCCTGGCGGCAGAAGCGCGTGCGGCGTTATCCGGGGCTGTGGGACGCGCTGCTGTGCCTGCTGCCGTTCGAGCCGGAGTTTTTCGCGCCGTATGGGCTGAACCCGGCTTTCACCGGCCATCCGGTATTGGAGTCGGGCGCGGATGCCGGAGACGCGGCACGGTTCTTTGCCCGGCATGGCGTTCTGCCAAATGCCACCGTGGTGGTGCTGATGCCGGGCTCGCGCGTGACGGAAACGCGCCGGCTGATGCCGGTGTTCGGGCAGGCGATGGCGCGGCTGGCCCTGACAGTGCCGCATCTGGTGCCGGTGCTGGCGGCGGCGCCGGGAGTCGCGGCGACGGTAGCGGCGCAGGCGGCGGAGTGGACCGTGGAACCGGTGATCGTGCAGGACATCCCCGGCCGCTACGACGCTTTTGCCGCCGCCCGCGCGGCGCTGACCAAATCCGGTACCTCGACGCTGGAGCTGGCGATGGCCGGCGTGCCGATGGCGGTGACGTATCGGGTCAACCCGATCAGCGGTGTGATCGGCCGGCGGCTGATCAAAGTGCCGCATGTCGCGATGATCAATTTGTTGGCCGGCCAAGGGCTGGTGCCGGAGCTGTTGCAGCAGGAGTGCACGCCGGAACGGCTGGCGGCCACGCTGCATGGGCTGCTGACGGAGCCGGCGGCGGCGGCGGCGCAGCGGGCGGGGTTCGCCGCTGCGCTGGCAACGCTGCGGGCGCCGACCGGCACCGCCTCCGACGCGGCGGCGGCAGCGATTTGCGCGCAGCTGGACCACGCCGCCGAGACAAAGGGAGGTTGACGATGGGCATGCTGGTCGAGGGGAAATGGCAGGATGTGCGCCACGCGGGGAGCGACGGCACGTTCAAACGCCTGGACAGCGTGTTCCGGGAGCGGGTGAGCAAGGGCGGCGCGACCGGCTTTGCCGCCATGCCGGGGCGCTATCATCTCTATGTTTCCTACGCCTGCCCCTGGGCGTCGCGCGCGCTGATCGTGCGCCAGCTGAAGCGGCTGAACGACGTGATCGGCTTGACCGCGACCGGCCCGGACATGCTGGAGAATGGCTGGAGCTTCGAACAGCCGGAGCCGCTGATGGGCTGCAATTACCTGTATGAGATCTATCTGAAGGCGAAGCCGGATTATACCGGCCGCGTCACCGTGCCGGTGCTGTGGGACAAGGAGCGGCGGACGATCGTCAGCAACGAGTCCGCCGACATCATCCGCATGCTGGAATACGAATTTGATTCTTGGGGCGACACGGGCGTCGATCTGTATCCGGAGGAGAAGCGCCAGGAGATCGACGCGTTTAACGAGCGGCTGTATCATGCGGTGAACAACGGCGTGTACAAGGCCGGTTTCGCGACCGCGCAGGATGCGTATGAGGACGCGGTGCGCAAGCTGTTCGCGATGCTGGACGAAATCGAGCAGCGTCTGGCGGACCGGCGGTTTTTGTTTGGCGAGGCGCTGACCGAGCCGGATATTCGGCTGTTCACCACCGCGATCCGCTTCGACCTAGTGTATTACAGCCACTTCAAATGCAACATCCGGCAGTGGCGGGATTATCCGCGGCTACAGGCCTGGCTGCGCGATGTTTATGCCGTGCCGGGCGTGGCGGAGACGGTGGATCTCGCGCAGATCAAGCGGCATTATTATCACAGCCAGACCTGGGTGAACCCGACTGGGATCGTGCCGCTGGGGCCGGATATTGGGTTGTGATGGCAATGGACACTTTCAATCGTCATGCCGGCGCAGGCCGGCATCCACGACTTTCGTCATGACGGCCGGGTCCGTTTAGTCGTGGATGCCGGCCTGCGCCGGCATGATGTGACTGCGGCGGTGGGAATGGTGGGTTGCGAAGAGCAACCCACCTTACGCCCCCATCCTACGCCCCTGATCGATGGAGATCCGCAAGCAACAAACTCTTACGTTACTTGCCCTAATGCCCGCTTGTTCTCGTAGGAAAGTGACAGCTTTGGTCCCAGTTCACGACGTTCTCGAGTACTTGTGCTAGGGAAGGAGGGTCACAACCCGCAGATAGCATGGCCTGTGATGCCTCACCGTAGCTTCCAATTCCACAGATAAGTTCAAATGCAACTAAAATGATCAGGGGCCTTCTTTTGGCTCGCCCGAGAACTGCCATATAAACGTAGCCGGTAGACACCCAAGATAAAACGAAGAGCTGGAAAACCACCGCAGCATACAGAAACCAAAACTTATTAATATACTTGCCGCTGAAGTGCGTAACAAATTCAAAAAATTTGAAACATGAGGAGTAGAATTTGCCGCAATGTTTCCCAGCCTTAGGGAAAGCAAAATTAGGATGCATGACGCAAATAGCGCCATAAGCCCTTCAAAGATTAGTCCAGGTTTTAATTTATAATATCAATTATCAATTTTGTCTTTCTCCGCCAGCGCCGCCTGCATCGCGGCCACCGCGCTCAGGTTGACCAGACCCCGGGCTGTGGTGCTCGGCACCGCGATGTGCAGGGCTTTGCCGAGGCCGAGCAGGATCGGGCCGACGGTGACACCCTCGCCGGTGGCTTTGACAAGGTTGTAGGCGATGTTGGCGGCGTCGATGTTCGGCATTATCAGCAGATTGGCGATGCCCGACAGCGTCGAATTCGGCAGCGCCTGGGCGCGGATGGTTTCCACCAGCGCCGCGTCCGCGTGCATTTCGCCGTCAATTTCGAGGCTCGGGTCATGGCCGCGGATCAGCGCCAGAGCGCGGCGCATTTTGCGGGCGGTCGGCGAGTTGGAGGCGCCGAAATTGGAGTGCGAGAGCAGCGCCACCTTTGGCGTCAGGCCGAAATGGCGCACGGTCTCGGCCGCCAGCAGCGTCATCTCCGCCAGTTCTTGCGGCCCCGGGTCGACGTTGACATGGGTGTCGCAGAAGAAAAGCACGCCGGCCTGCAGGATCAGCGCGGTCATCGCGTAAACGCGGGAGATGCCGTGCTGGCGCGGGATGATCGGCAGCGCGTACTGAAAATGCCGCCACCAGTCGCCGAGGCCGCCGCAGATCGCGGCCTCCGCCTCGCCGACCGAGAGCAGCATGGCGGCGGCGACGGTGGGCCGGCGCTGCAGCTGCCGCGCGGCGGCATCAGGCGGCACGCCGCGGCGGTTGATGCATTTGCCGTAGGCGGCGGTGAGTTCCGCCGCCAGCGCGCGGTCCTGCTCCAGATCGACGATATGGACATCCTGGCCCGGCTTCATGCGCAGACCCAGCGCCGCGATTTTTGCCGCGATCACCATGCCGCGGCCGATCAGGATCGGCTGCGCCAGGCCGTCATCGATCACGGTCTGCACGGCGCGCAACGTGCGTTCCTCCTCGCCCTCCGCGTAGACGATGCGCGGGCAGGCCTTGCGCGCGACCTCGATGACCGGTCGCAGCAGCTGGCCGGAGCGGAACACAAAGCGTTCCAGCTCCTGGCGGTAAGCGTCCCAATCCTCGATCGGCTTGCGCGCGACTCCGGATTTTATCGCCGCCTCCGCCACCGCCGGCGCGATGTGCATGATCAGGCGCGGGTCGAACGGTTTGGGGATGATGTAGTCGGCGCCGAACATCGGCGCCTGGCCGCCATAGGCCGCCGCCACGGTGTCCGAGGCTTCGACCCGCGCCAGCGCCGCGATTGCCTGCACGGCGGCGAGCTTCATCTCCTCATTGATCGCGGTGGCGCGCACGTCCAGGGCGCCCCGGAAGATGAAAGGAAAACAGAGGACGTTGTTGACCTGATTCGGGTAGTCGGAGCGGCCGGTCGCGACGATCGCGTCCGGCCGGCTTGCGCGCGCCAGTTCCGGGGTGATTTCCGGCTCCGGATTGGCGAGGGCGAGGATCAGCGGGTTCGGCGCGAACATCGCGAGCCATTCCTGTTTCAGCACGCGCGGCACGGAGAGGCCGAGGAAGATGTCGGCACCCTGCAGGACGTCTTTCAGCGTGCGCGCGTCGGTTTCGCGCGCCACGCCCATAAGCGTCGGGTCCAGATTCGGGCGGCCCTTATATACCACGCCCTCTTTGTCGGTCATCGTGATGTTTTCCGGCTTGGCGCCGAGCGAGACCAGGATGTTGACGCAGGAGAGCGCGGCGGCGCCGGCGCCGGAGGAAACGATTTTGACTTGCCCGATGTCTTTTTTCTGCACTTGCAGCGCGTTCAGCACGGCGGCGCCGACGATAATCGCGGTGCCGTGCTGGTCGTCGTGGAACACCGGGATTTGCATGCGCGCGCGTAGGGTCTGCTCGATCTTGAAGCATTCCGGCGCCTTAATGTCTTCCAGGTTGATGCCGCCGAAGGTCGGCTCCAGGGACGCCACGATCTCGATGAACTTGTCCGGATCCTGCTCGTTCACCTCGATATCGAAACTGTCGATGCCGGCGAATTTCTTGAACAGCACGGCCTTGCCCTCCATCACCGGCTTGCCGGCGAGCGCCCCGATATTGCCGAGGCCGAGCACGGCGGTGCCGTTGGTGATCACGCCGACCAGATTGGCGCGCGAGGTATAGTCGAACGAGCTGTCCGGCTCGGCGACGATGGCGTCGCAGGCGGCGGCGACGCCGGGTGAATAGGCCAGCGCCAGGTCGCGCGCGGTTTCCATGCGTTTGGTGGGCGTGATGGTGAGTTTGCCGGGGCGGGGAAAGCGGTGGTAATCCAGCGCCGCCTTCCGTAAGTCCTCATCCATGGTCGCTCACTCTCCGTTTGGCGGTCTTGGCGCCGGTTCTGCGCCAAGGTTGCCACCGAAACAACCGGCAGTGCCGTCATGGGGGCAGTGGTGCGGTCGAGAAGACTCGAACTTCCAAGGGGTTTCCCCCACAAGCACCTCAAGCTTGCGCGTCTACCATTTCGCCACGACCGCATCGCGCGAACGCGGCGGCTATAAACCATGCTGAACATCGCGACAACGCCGGCCTGGCAGACGGCGGCGGGGCTGACGGATTACGCGGCGGCGCTGGCGAGGATGGAGGCTCAAGTCGCCGGCATCCGCGCCGGCACGGCGGGCGAGCTGGTATGGCTGGTGGAGCACCCGCCGCTGTACACCGCCGGCACTTCCGCGCAGGCGGCGGATTTGCGCGCGCCGGAGCGGTTTCCGGTGTTCAAGGCAGGGCGCGGCGGGCAGTGGACGTATCATGGGCCGGGGCAGCGCGTGGTTTACGTGATGCTGGATCTGAACGCGCGGCATGGGCGCGTGGCGCCGCGCGATGTGCGGGCGTTTGTCGGCGGCTTGGAAGCGTGGATGATCGCAGCACTGGCGCGGTTCGGCGTGCGCGGCGAGACGCGGGCCGGGCGCGTCGGCATCTGGGTTGCGGCGGATGGGACGGAGGCGAAAATCGGCGCGATCGGGGTGCGGGTGACGCGCTGGGTGAGCTGGCACGGCATCGCGCTGAACGTCGCGCCGGAGCTCGAACATTTTTGCGGGATCGTGCCCTGCGGGATTGCCGAACATGGCGTGACCAGCCTGGCGGCGCTGGGCGTGCCGGCGAGCATGGCGGAGGTGGATGCGGCGCTGCGGGTCAGCTTTCGGGACGTCTTTGAGTGAGGCTATTTCTGTATGGCACCCTGGCGGACCCGGCGGCGCTCGGGCGTTGCGCCGGCAAGCCGTTACGCGGCGGTTCCATGCCGGCCACCCTGCCCGGCTTTACCCGCGTCCGCCTGCGCGGCGCCCGCTACCCCACGCTGCGCCGCGCCGCCGGCCACCATGTGCACGGCGTGATCGTGCGCGTTTCCGCCGATATGCTGGTGCGGCTGCAAGCCTATGAGTCGTATCGCTACCGGCAGGTCACGCTGCGCCTGCAAACGCCAGGTGGGCAAGTGCGGGCGCGCTGCTTTCTGGGCGACGCTGCGACCCGGGTGCCGTGGCACGCCGAGGCGCATGATAAGATCATGACGCTGCGGTCGCGATCTTTCTGACCGGAAAGGAAGGGCCTCCGGCGGCCGGGGCCTGGCCGGCCGCGCCTTGGGCCCCAAAGGGGTGCAGGGGTAAAACCCATGCATACTTACTATATTATGCTCATGAAAACTTCCGTTCTCGACCAATCCCTCATCCGCGAGAGTGTTTCGCCTGCAAATTCCATACGCGAGAGCATGGAGATGGCGCGGCATTGCGAAGCGCTGGGGTATTACCGGTACTGGCTGTCCGAGCATCATAGTTCCGGCGCGGTGGCGGGCACGGCGCCGGAGGTGCTGATGGCGGCGATCGCGGCGACCACGACGCGGATACGGGTGGGCAGCGCCGGGATCATGCTGCCGCATTATTCGGCGCTGAAGGTGGCGGAGCAGTTCCGGGTGCTGGAGGCGATCGCGCCGGGGCGGATCGACCTCGGGGTCGGGCGGGCGCCGGGCTCGGACGGGCGCACGGCATTTGCATTGAACCCGAACGCGGCGAGTGCGGCGGATGCGTTTCCGGCGATGCTACGCGATCTGGCGGCCTGGAGTTCGGGCCAGGAGCTGCCGCCGGAGCATCCGTTCCGGATGGTGCGGGCCGAGCCGGCGGGGCCGTTTGCCCCGGAGATTTGGGTGCTGGGCAGTTCCAATTACGGCGCGCAGGTCGCGGCCTGGTTCGGTCTGCCCTATTGCTTTGCGTATTTCTTCTCGGACGGCGCCGGGGCGCAGCAGGCGCTGGACATTTATCGTGAAGCCTTTCGGCCCAGCGCCAAATACCCAGCGCCGCACGCCGCCATCACCGTCTGGGCGCTGGCGGCGGAAAGCGAGGCGGAGGCGGATTATCATTATCAGTCGCGCGCGATTTCCATGATGATGATGCGCGAGCGCGGGCAGTACGTGCCGCTGCCGTCGCCGGAAGCCGCCGCGGCGTTTGCCGTTTCGGACGCCGAGCGGGGGGCGATGGCGCGGACCAGGGAACGGGCGCTGGTCGGCACCGCCGGCGATGTCGCCGCGCGCATCCGGGCGCTGGCCAAGCAGCTGGACGTGCAGGAGCTGGCGATCACCACCGGCGTTTACGATCAGGCGGCGCGGGGCAACTGTTTTTCTCTCCTGGCGCGGGAACTAAACTTGGCGCCGCTGAGCCTTGCGGCATGATGCCCAGGTGTGCTGAAGCTTGCAAAACGGTAAGGTAACGTTTTTTTGTTGAAACGGGGTCATGTTGGTTCGATCTTGGGCACCATACTTTTCCGGCGTTGTGTTTGGAAAAGTGGAGCAATGATCAGGAGACACCGGATGACCAAAATTCGCCTTGCCTTGACGCTTAGCCTGCTGGCTGGCGCCGCGCCCTTGTTGAGCGCCTGCCACACCACCGCCGGCGTCGGCCAGGACCTCGCGCAGGGCGGAACCGCGCTGCAGAACAGCGCGAACGCCAATGCACCGGCCTCGCCAAAGCCGGCACAATAAGACGGGTAGCCTGATTATCGATTGAGCAACTTAACTTTGGAGATCGAACATGGACAAGGATCGTGTTGCCGGCGTCGGCAAACAAGCGAAAGGCGCGATTAAGGAAGCCGCCGGGAAAGTGACCGGCGATACCAAGCTGAAAGCCGAGGGCAAGGCCGACAAGGCTGCCGGCAAAGTGCAGAATGCCGTTGGCGGCGCCAAGGATAAGGTGAAAAAAGCCTGATCCGGGCTCGACCCAATTAAGAAGGCGGGGGTTTGACCCCGCCTTTTTTATGCGCCGAATTGGGTGAGCGACAGCACGTTGCCGTCAGGGTCCGCGAACCAAGCGACCTTGTCGCCGCCGGGGCTGTGCCAGATGCCGGCTTCGTCTTGTTGCAAAAACGGGTAGCGCAGAAACGCCACGCCCTGCGCGGCCAGCGCCGCCGCCTGCGTCTCGATATCGGCGACGCGCCAGCCGAGCACAGTATATCCGGCCGGCTTCAGCTCCGGCACTTTCGCGACGCGCAGCATGCGGCCGGCAGCCTCGAACACCAACGCATATTCCTGGTCCTCCACCAGCGTGAAACCAAGAGTATCGCGGTAGAAGCGTGCCGCCGCTTCCGGCTGTGAGGTGGCGACGAAGCTGATGAGTTCCTGGTTAGCGAGCATCGGCACCTTCCCTTATTTCATCGAGCACGGCCTGCAGGATCGCGGCGGCAGCCATTTTGTCAACCAGCGCGGCGCGGCGGGCGCGGCCGATTCCGGCGGCAATCAGACGTTCATGCGCGGTGGCGGTGGTGAAGCTTTCGTCGCGCAGCGCCGCCGGCAGGGCGGTAGCCGCGGACAGCGCGTGCGCCCAGTCCCGCGCCGCTTGGCCCGCGCGGCCCGGCGCCTGATCCTCATTCAGGGGCAGGCCGATGATCAAGCCGCCGACGCCCTGCGCCGCCGCGATCTCGGCGATTTCGGTGGCGTTGGCTCGCAGTTTGGCGCGGGCGAGCACGCCGTATGGGCTGGCGATGCGGCGCTCCACGTCCGAGAGCGCGAGGCCGATGCGTTTGGCGCCGGGGTCGATCCCCAGCAGCCGCGCGTGTTTCGGCAACGCCGCTAGCAGGCCCGGGATGTTGAACAGGGGCATGGCGGCGTTTATGGTCCGCCGCGAACCGAAACCCAAGGAATTTGCAGATGTCGCTTGACGCCGCGACGGTCCGCCGGATCGCGAAGCTGGCCCGTATCCGTTTGGAGGAGGCGGAGGTAGCAACGTTGCAAACCGAGCTGAACGCGATCCTCGGCTATGTGGAGCAGCTGAGCGAGGTGGATGTGGAAGGCGTGGAGCCCTTGTCCGGCGGCGCGCACATGGCGTTGCGGCTGCGCCAGGATGTGGTGACCGACGGCGAGCGGGCGGAGGAGGTTCTGGCCAACGCGCCGGCGCGGACGGGGCAGTTTTTCGCCGTGCCGAAGGTGGTGGAATGAGGCTTACCGATCTAAGCATCGCCGAGGCCGCGCGCGGGCTGGCGGCGCGGGACTTTACCGCCGTGGAGCTCACGGCGGCGCATAATGACGCGATCGCGGCGCTGAACCCGCGGCTGAACGCGTTCATCACGCCGACGCCGGAGCACGCTCTAAGCCAAGCGGCGGCGGCGGATGCGACGATCGCCGCTGGCAAGGCCGGTCCCCTGACCGGCATCCCGTTGGCGCAGAAAGACCTGTTCTGCACCGCCGGCATCCGCACCACCGCGGCCAGCCGGATATTGGAGCCGTTTGTGCCGCCCTATGAAAGCACGGTGACGGCGCAGTTGAACGCCGCCGGCGCGGTGTGCGTTGGCAAAACCAATCTGGATGAGTTCGCGATGGGCTCCTCCAACATCACCTCCGGCTTCGGTCCGGTGGAGAGCCCGTGGAAACGCGCGGGGTCGGACGCGAGGCTGGTGCCAGGCGGGTCTTCCGGCGGGTCCGCCGCGGCGGTTTCCGCGCGAATGGCGATGGCGGCGACGGGCACGGATACCGGCGGCTCGATCCGCCAGCCGGCGGCGTTTTGCGGGCTGGTGGGGATGAAGCCGACCTACGGGCGGTGCTCGCGGTTTGGGGTGGTTGCGTTTGCATCGTCCTTGGACCAGCCGGGGCCGCTCGCGCGCAGCGTGGAGGATTGCGCGATTTTATTGACCGCGATGTCCGGTTTCGATGCGCAAGACAGCACCAGCGCCGACCGGCCCGTGCCGGATTTCCACGCGGCAGCGGGGCGCGGCATGAAGGGCCTGCGCATCGGCGTGCCGGCGGAGTACCGCATGGACGGGATGAGCGCGGAGGTGGAAGCGCTGTGGCAGGCGGGCATTTCCTGGGCGCGCGACGCCGGCGCGGAGATTTGCGAGATTTCGCTGCCGCACACAAAGTACGGGCTGCCGGTGTATTACATCGTGGCGCCGGCGGAGGCGTCTTCCAACCTCGCGCGCTATGACGGCGTGCGGTTCGGCGCGCGGGTGGCGGGCGAGGATTTGATCGACATGTATGAGCGCACGCGCGCCGCCGGGTTTGGCGCCGAGGTGAAGCGGCGGATCATGATCGGGACCTATGTGCTTTCCGCCGGCTATTACGACGCCTATTATTTGCGGGCGCAGAAAATACGCGCGCTGATCCTGCGCGATTTCACCGAGGCGTTCGCGAAGGTGGATGCGATTCTGACGCCGACGGCGCCTTCCGCGGCATTCGGCATGGGCGAGCGAATGGACGATCCGGTGACGATGTATCTGAACGACGTGTTTACCGTGCCGGCCTCGCTGGCGGGCGTGCCGGCGATCAGCGTGCCGGCCGGGTTGTCGGCCGAGGGTCTGCCGCTGGGATTGCAGGTGATCGGGCGTCATTTCGACGAGGAGACGGTGTTCGCGGTGGCCGGCGCGCTGGAAAAGGCCGCCGGGTTTGTGGCGAAGCCGGCTTTGATCGCGGGCGGTGCGGCATGAGCTACGTTCTGGAAGGTGCCACCGGCGCCTGGGAAGTCGTGGTGGGGCTGGAAATCCACGCCCAGGTGATTTCGCGCTCGAAACTGTTTTCCGGCGCTTCGGCGACCTATGGCGGCGCGCCCAACGCGCATGTGAGTTTCATCGACGCCGGCTTTCCAGGAATGCTGCCGGTAATCAACCAGGAGTGTGTCGCGCAGGCGGTGCGGACCGGGCTGGGGCTGGCGGCGCGGATCAATTTGAGCAGCCGGTTCGACCGGAAGAATTATTTCTATGCCGATCTGCCGAACGGCTATCAGATCAGCCAGTTCGCGCACCCGATTGTGGGCGCGGGTGTGGTGGAGATTGAGCTGGCGGATGGCACGATCAAGCAAATCGGCATCACGCGGCTGCATCTGGAGCAGGATGCCGGCAAGTCCATGCATGACAGGCATCCTTCGGAATCGGTGATCGACCTGAACCGCGCCGGCGTGGCGCTGATGGAGATTGTTTCGGAGCCGGACATACGTTCGCCGGAGGAGGCGGGCGCGTATGTGCGCAAGATCCGGCAGATTCTGAGGTATCTAGGGACGTGCGATGGCAATATGGAGGAAGGCTCGCTGCGCGCCGATGTGAACGTGTCCGTGCGCAAGGCAAGCGAGGATTTCCGCACGCGCTGCGAGATAAAAAACGTCAACTCCGTGCGCTTCGTAATGCACGCGGTGGAGGCGGAGGCGAAGCGGCAGATCGAGGTCTGGGAAGCGGGCGGCACGGTGGAGCAGGAGACGCGGCTGTACGATCCGGCGCGCGGCGAGACGCGCTCCATGAGGAGCAAAGAGGACGCGCATGATTACCGGTATTTCCCGGAGCCGGATTTGCTGCCGCTGGTGCTGGAACAGGATTTTGTCGCGGGTCTGAAGGCGGCGCTGCCGGAGCTGCCGGATGACAAGCGGCGGCGCTTTACCGCGGTGTATGGCATCCCGTTTTATGACGCCGGCGTGTTGACCGCCGAGCAGGCGATGGCGGATTTTTTTGAAACGGTGGCGAAGGGGCGGGACGCGCGGCTGGCGGCGAACTGGATCACCGGCGATTTCTTCGCGGCGATGAACCGGCTGCCGGGGGCGTCGCTGGAAAACCCGCCGGTTTCCGCGGCGGATCTCGGCGCGCTGCTGGATTTGATCAGCGACAAGACGATCAATGGCCGGATCGCGAAAGATGTATTCGAGGCGATGCTGGAGACTGGTAAAACGCCCGCCGCGATCGTGGAGGAGCGCGGACTGCGGCAAGTCACCGACACCAGCGCCATCGACGCGGCGGTCGCCGCCGTGATCGCCGCCAATCCGGACAAGGTGGCGGAGTTCAAGGCGGGGAAAGAGAAACTGTTCGGGTTTTTCGTGGGCCAGGTGATGAAAGCAATGGCCGGCAAAGGTAACCCGGCGCTGGTGAATGAGGCGGTGAAGGCGGGGTTAAGTTAGAAGTTACGTCTGCGCTTTCTTCACGAACTTGATGCCGAAATAGGAAAGGAACGGCTCGTCGTCGGCGCCGTCGACGGAGATGGTTTCGTCATAGGCGGGGCTGGCTTTTACGGCGGCGCGGTCGACGTCGAGGTGGATGATTTTCGTGGCGCGGTCGATGTCGGTGATCGCCTTGCGGGAGATCATCACCTTTTCGCCGGCGTGCCAGCTTTCCGCTTTTACCGTGACGAAGCGGATTTTCCAATCGTCATGGCGGAGCAGGATGTCTTCGGCGTGGCCGATCGGGCCGTCGGTTGCGTTGATGGTGAAGCCGACCAGTTCGGCAAGGCTCCAGAGATGCGGATCGCCGGCGACGAACGTCTCGCCGCTGCCGCCGTGCAGCGCGTCCGGCGCCCCGGTGGCGGCATGCAACTTCGCCTTAAGGGCAAGCGTGGCGGCCGCAACGTCCGGCCGGCCAATGCCCGCGATCGGCAAAACCACCTGTGCGCCGGCGGTATCAACGGCGAGCCAGCGCACCGTCCAGGCTTCGTCATCGAAATACAGGTCTTTCACCGTGCCGAGACGCCCGTCGGCCGCATTGACGGTGAAACCGATGATCGTCGATACGTTCCAAAGCATCCCCGCACTCCCTCAACCGCGCCTGGAGAAGATAGCGTCGCGCTTTAGCCAAACAATGGCGGCGTCTTTCGGCTACATGGATCGTTGACGGCCTGCTTCATGGATCGTGCTGGTTTACCAGTATTCCAGGCGGCGGCTCGCCGCGGTCAGCATCTCGGCATCCGCCTCGTCGAGCGTCGCGGGAAGTGTTACCGCTATTGGAAAAAACCCGTGGCGGCCCCTGATCTGCGAGCGCCTTGCAAGGTAGAATTCCGGGAAGGAGTGCATGCCCTGCTTGCCGATATTCACCGCATAGCTCGGCGTCGTCATGATCGAGAAGCAGCCGAGCTTCAGCATGATCGCTGTCCGCACCCCATCCTGCGACGTGATGTGGCTGATCGGGCTCGCGTGGTCCAGCCCGTTTAGCCAGTCCCTGATCGCGGCGGCCGGCCGCTCGCGGTAATCGCACCCCGCCAGAAGGTCCAGGTAATTCTGGTAATCCGCGCGGCTGCGCAACCAGTAATCGCGGGTGATGCCACAGCCCCAACGGTGATGCATCGGTTGCAGCCGGCGGCGCGCCAGCCATTGCGCCCGCCAATCGATGCTGGCATCGCCAAAAGCCGAAAAAGCCCCCACCCGCGGATGATTCAGCGCAAGCCGCGCCAAAGACGCCATGGCGGAAAAAAAATGCCGCGAGATGACGATATCATCCTCAAGAAAAATACCGATATCGGCTTGCATCGTTTCGAAGGTCCAGCGTTCCGCTGCCCAGAAGTTCAGCGCCGTACCGTTGTTGATGTCCGGCTCATACTCGACATCGAGGCCGAGTTGCTCAAACATTTCGAGGTTACGGCGGATACGCCCCGCATCGCCGACGACACGGCCGGAATGGCGCGCCTGCGCGCCGTCCTGCCAGACGCGCAGGGTCCAGTCGGCCGGCTTGAAGCGCAGCACGCGGCCGAGCGTCAATCGCGCCAGGTGGTGTCGGTCGAACGAGAAAAAGCTGATGGCGACGCGTGGCGGCCGTGGGTTGGGGGGCGGCCTGGCTGACTTCGGCATCGTTGGCTTCCAGCGGTGACAAGGGGTGAACGCTAGCAGGATTCGGGCGAAGCATGACCCGGCTTGGCCTTTGCGTCACGCTGCCTACATTTCCCTTCATGATAAACACGCTGCGCGGCGCGGTCCTTACTCTGGTTTGCCTGCTCGGCGGCTGCGCGGCGCCATTGCCCCCGGCGACCTCGCCGGGGATCGACTGGGCGCGGGCGCCGGTGGTGGTGGTCACGCTGTCCGTCGGGTTTTTCCACCCCGGTGTCGTGACGCTGGCGGTGGGCCAGCCGGTGCGGCTGGTGTTCCAGAACGGCGGCGGCCGCACGCATGACTTCGTCACGAACCTGTTCGGCAGCGTGGGCACGCGGCCGGGGACCCGCCCCGGCGGCGTGCGCGTGATCCTGCAGGCCGCGGACCGCGTGGAGTATGACATCGTGCCGCAAGTGCCCGGCACCTACACGCTCACCTCCGTGATGTACGAGCCGCCGGGCGGCATCCCGCCGGTGCGTATCGAGGTGCGGTAGGCCGCCCCCGCCGGGAGCACTGTATAAACCGCGTGTTCATTCCTGGCGGGCAAACTGGCGGCCATGCCCGCTCCGTGTCGCCGCCTCGCCGCCTATGTCCGCTTGCACGCCCGCCGCCGCCCCGGCCACGTCGCCGTGCTGCGCGACGGCGCCGCCATCACCTATGCCAGGCTGGAGCGGGACGTGGCAGGGATGACCGAGGCGCTGGCCAAGCTGGGTTTGCCGCCCGGCGCCAGAGTCGCCCTCAACCACCACGATCTGTACGTCCATCTGCTGATGCTGACCGCGCTGGAGAGCCTCGGCGTGGTGGTCGGCTCGTTCCGGGCGGATGAGGGCGCGGAGTGCCATCCTCTGCTGGCCAGCGTGGACCTGGTAATCGCGCCGGCCACGATTGCCGCGCCGCCCTGCCGGCGGATGTTCACGGCGACGCCGGAATGGCTGGATGGCATCGTCGGCGACGCGGCGCCGCCCGCCTTGCGCCGCGCGCTGCCGCCGGCCGGGCGGGATGAGAAGCTGGTGATCCTGCGCTCCTCCGGCACCACCGGTACGCGGAAGCGCATGGTGGTGACGCACGGCATGATGGCGGCCCGTCTGCGGCACCAGCGCAGCGCCGCGATCGGGCTTGGCCTGACTCGCGAGTCGCGCTTTCTCGCCACCATGCATTTCAGCGTCTCCAGCATCACCATGGCGGCGATCAACTGCCTGGCATTGGGCGCCACCTTCATGCTGCACCGCCGCCGCAACGTCGCGGTGGTGCTGGCGGAAAGCCAGCCGACGCATCTGGTCACGCTGCCGTACCAGCTGCGCGGCCTGCTGGAGATGCTGCCGTCGGGCAGCAGCGGGCCGCTGCTGCCCCAGCTGACGGTGCAGACGCTGGGTGCGAAACTGCCGGAGGCGCTACGGCTGCAGGCGCTGCGACGCCTCGCGGGGCGGATCACGGAGAATTACAGCTCGAACGAAACCGGCGCGATCGGCGCGGTGGACGCGGACGGCGCGCTGCGCCTGGCGCCCGGCGTCAGCCTACGGATTATAGGCACGGACGGTAATCCTGCGCGCCCGGGTGATGTCGGCGCGGTCAGCGTGCGCGGTCCGGGCACCATTACTGGCTATTTGGACGACCCGGCGGCCACCGCGGAAATTCTGCGCGACGGCTGGTTTCATCCGGGCGATCTGGGGCTGCTGGATGCGCGGGGCCCGCTGTCGGGCGCCGCGCCGCGGCTGGTCGGCAGGCGGGCGGACGTGCTGAACCTGGGCGGCATCAAGCTTCCCTGCGCCGAGCTGGAGAGCAAGATCATAACGGCCGCGCGGGTGCGCGACGTGGCGGTACTGCAACGCAATGACGCCGGGGCGTCGCCGCCGCTGACCATCTGCGTGGTGCCACGGGGGGGCGCGCGGCCGGATCTGCAGGCGCTGGCAAAAGTCATCGGCGGGCTGGTGGCGTTTCCGTTTAGCGTCCAGGTGGTGGCGGAAATCCCGCGCACCAATGAAGGCAAGATCAAACGGCTGGCGCTGCAGCAGGCGCTGTTCGGCCCCGCGCCGGCTGCCGCGCAACCGGCCCCGATGGTGGTGATCTGAGGTGATCCACCGGCGTGTCGCCACCTATGTGCGGTTTCATGCGCGGCGGCGGCCGGGGAAGGTCGCGGTGCTGCGCGGCGACACGCCGGTGACTTACGCGACGCTGGACCGGGACCTGGCGGCGATGGCCGGCGCCCTGGCCGGCTTCGGCCTCGCCCCCGGGCAGATCGCGGCGATCAGCCATCACGACCTGTACATCCAGCTGCTGCTGATTTTTGCTTTTGACGCGCTGGGCGTGATCACCGGCTCCTTCCGCCCGGATGAAGGCGCGGAGTGTCACGCTTTGCTGGCCGGCGCCGACCTCGTGCTGGCGTCGCGGGCGCCTGACCTGGCCTGCCGGCGGCTGTTCGTGATGACCGATGGCTGGGTGGCGGGCGCGCTGGCGGGGCCGGCGCCGGCGCGGGCTCTGGCGCCGGCCGATGCCGGGGCGCCGCTGGTGATTTTCCGCTCCTCCGGCACCACCGGCGCGCGCAAGCGCATGTTGCTGACCCATGCGACGATGGCCGCCCGGCTGCGCCGCCAGCGGGAGCCGGCTTTAGGCCTTGGCCTGCATGGCGGCGCGCGGTTTCTCGCCACCATGCATTTCAGCGTCGGCAGCATGGTGATGGCGGCCAGCAACTGTCTACGCTTGGGCGCGACCTTTTGCGTGCACGGCTACCGCAACGCGGCGCCGGCGCTGGCGGCCAAGCCGACGCATATGACCATGCTGCCGTACCAGCTGCGCGGCCTGCTGGAAGCACTGCCGGAGCGGCCGGGCGGCCCGCTGCTGCCGGATCTAACCGTGCAGACGATCGGCGCGAAGCTGCCGGCGGAGTTGCGCGAGCGGGCACTCCGACGCCTGTGCGGCCGGATCACCGAGAACTATGGTTCGAACGAAACCGGCGCGATCGGTGCGGTGGACGCGGCCGGCGCGCTGCATCTGGCGGCGGGCGTGAGCCTGGAGATCACCGGCCCGGACGGCGAGGTGCTGGAACCAGGCGCGGTGGGGACGATGCGCGTGCGCGGCGATTGCGTGGTGGCCGGGTACCTCGGCGATAACGCCGCCGATGCAATGTTCCGGGACGGCTGGTTCCATACCGGCGACCTCGGCGTGCGCGACGCGGCGGGCGGCCTCCGGCTGGTCGGCCGGCGGGTGGACGTGCTGAACCTCGGCGGCATCAAAATCCCCTGCGCCGACCTCGAAACCAGGCTCCTTGTCTGCGTTGGCGTGCGCGACGTCGCCGTGGTGCAACGCAACGACGACACGCGATCGCCGCCGCTGACGATTTGCATTGTGGGCGAGCAGCTGGATTTTCCGGCACTGGCAAAAACCATCCGCACGCTGATCGACTTCCCCTTCACGCTGCAACAAGTGGCGAGCATCCCGCGGACGAATGAGGGGAAGATCAAACGGCTAGCTCTGCAAGCGATGTTATTCGGCGCGCCGCTGGCGTCGGCAATAAAGGAAGCGGCGCTTCAAGATTAACGCGGCGTAGGGATGAGCGAAGCATAATCCGCCACCTTGGAGCTTTACCCCGGACGCAGATACAGCGTTGAACACGGCAAGTCTTAAGCCGAGCGCCGCGGTGCGACAAGGTGGCGGAAGGCGCTAGCTTTTCCGCTCTACCTCGTTCCGTCCTGCGATCGGAAGGCCAGCCAGCAAGGCATAGGTGACGGGGTTGGCGTATTCGAACACCTTGACAATCTTGCCGCTCTCCAAAACAAACTTGAAGATATACACGTTGTTATACCGTTTCCCTTCTTTGGAGACATAATCGCCCTTGGATTCGACGAATATCGTATTGCCGTCCTCGCCGATGGTTGTCTGCATGTCGTGCATCTTCAATTGCGAGAAGGCGTCCAAGGTCTTGCGCTGATACTCGACCGTTGCATCCTTGCCGTCGTAGACGAACCAGTTCTCCTGGGCCCCAGATGCGGGCAGCGGAAATGTATAAACAATACGATCAGCAAACAGCGCCGTCAGACCCTCCAGATCGTGCTTCTCCTTCGTACTGAAGAAGGTTTCCACGACCGCCTTGGAGGTGTTTCTATTGCGTTCGAAAGTTTCCGTCATGAGATTCTCCTATTTATCTGTATCCAGTTCATCGGCCGGAACATCGATGATGGCCAATTGCGTTCCGTATCTAGGCGCACGACAAATCAAGTGAATGAGTGTATTCTGGACAGGGTTGTGCGAGAAACTGAGCATGGCGGTGAACCTAGAAGACCTGAATGGTTTTGCGGCCGTGTGCCGCTCGGGTGGCTTCCGCCAGGCCGCCAAATTGACCGGCAAGTCACCGTCCGCGCTCAGCGATGCCATTCGCCGGCTCGAAGCCTCCACCGGAGTAGCACTCCTGAACCGCACCACCCGCAGCGTCGCTCCGACAGAGGCCGGCGCGCGGCTCCTATCGGGGATCGACCTAGCGTTGGCTGAAATCTGGGCGACAGTGTCATCTTTAAACGCCTACAGACTCGACGATAGTGGCACCCTTCGTCTTAACGTGCCGGTGGTGGCCGCTCGCCTGTTTCTTCCTTCAATCCTCGAAGGCTTCCTAAGTTCTCACCCGCGCGTCTCGGTGGAGGTGATAATAGACGACAGCCCGGTGGATATCATCCAGGCAGGATGCGACGCCGGCATACGATATGGAGAGTTGCTCTCGAACGACATGACGGCCGTGCCGATCGGGCCGGCTCGGCAAAGATTGGTGACGGCCGCTTCGCCCGACTATCTTCGGGCGCGCTCTAATCCGGCGCATCCCCGTGATCTGCTTGAGCATGCGTGCCTAAGACACAGGTTCCCGAGTGGCGCGATGCCGCACTGGGAATTCGAGCGTGATGGGGAGGGCGTGACGGTCGATCCCACTGGTCCGCTAATCGTCTCGACTTCCGGAGCGGACCTGGAGGTAGACGCCGCCCTGAAGGGGCTAGGTATCGTTTACCTGTTCGAGGACTGGATATTGCACCATCTCCAGAGCGGAAGTCTCGTGATCGTCCTGAACGAATGGTGCAAGCCCTTCAACGGGCCCAAGCTGTATTTCAGCAAACGCGCCGTTTTACCCCGGCCTCTGCGTCTGTTCCTGAACTACGTGAAAGAGCACCGTGACAGGCGGCCTTGAGGCTGCCTGTACCGGGAGTTGCCAACCATGGGGCCGCCACCTTCCTTCTGCCTCACCCGACCAACCCCGAAGCCTCCGCGAGTGCCCGGCTCCGCGATGGCGGTGCTGACGGCCAGGGCGGCGGCCAAGGCGCGGCGGCCGGCTTCGGCGTCTACAACGACAGCGGCGTCGTCCAGGATGGAGGCGAAGAAGGCGGCATGTTCGGCGGCCAAAGCGTCGTGGTCGGCCCAGCTGGCTTGTTCGACGCCGAACTCCGCCACGCCGGGCAGGGTCATGCCGCCGCGCCAAGTCGCTCAGCGCTCTCACAACGTGGTGCGCTATACGGAGATGCGGCACGGTGGACATTTCCCGTTCTACGAGGCGCCTGATCTGTTGATTAACGACCTACGCGCCTTCCGCGAACTCGTGCTCTGCTAGATAACTTGCTGGACCTGCAGGCGATGACGGGAAGATCAAACGGATGGCCCTGCAAGCAATGTTGTTTGGCCCGCCGCCGACGCCAGCGATAAAAGAAGCGGCGCTTCAAGATTAACGCGGCGTAGGGCGGATGAGTGAAGCGTAATCCGCTACCCCCTAGCGCCGCCCCCGGACGCTGATACGACATCGAATACGGCAAGGATCAGGCCAGCGCCGCGGCGATGCAATAAAGGTGGCGGAAGGCGTAAGGCTTTTCCGCCCTACCTTTCTGCAGTTATAGAATGATCCTCGGCTAGGCGAGTTGTGGCCCGATCGTGTCGATCAGCCAGTCAACGAACACCCTTACCCGCGGTGACAGCTGCCGGTTCGTTGGATAGAGGACGGAGATGGGCGTAGGTGCCGGCGGCCAATCGGCCAACACCTCTACAAGCTTGCCCGTGGCAAGGTCATCCTTGAAACCGAAGCGTGGCGCTTGAACGAGACCAAGCCCAAGCCGCGCCGCTGCGTTACTCGTAGCTGCGGTGTGCGTCAGAATACGGGCCGGAAGTGTCACCTCTAGCGTCTTGCCATCGACAATGAATTCCAGCGGCAACGGCCGGTCAGTCCTGGAGGACACGAAGCCGATCATCGCATGTCCCTCCAACCGGTCAGGCGAAACGGGAGTACCATGTTCGGCTAGGTAACCCGGGCTGGCGCAGGTGATCTCTTCCATGATGCCCAGCCGCCGCGCAACCATGCCGCTATCGGCAAGCATCCCCGCGCGCACCACGCAATCCACGCCTTCACGTACCAGGTCCACGAAACGTTCGCCCTCGCCAAGATGGATCGTGAGCGCCGGGTGCTTCGCCAGGAAGGCGGGCAATGCCGGCAGCAGCATGGCCCGCGCAATGCCGCCTGGCACATCAACCCGAAGCAGCCCGGCAACCGCCCCGCTGGCGCCTCGGTCGGCATCCTCGATATCCGCCAAAATCGCCACGCAGCGTTGGTAATAGACCTCACCTTCGACAGTCGGCTGGACATGACGTGTGGAGCGTTGCAACAGCCGCATGCCAAGCCGCTGTTCCAACGCCTTGATCGTGGCGGTCGCTACAGGGCGCGATACGCCCATATCCGCCGCCGCGGCGCTGAAGCTGCCGCGGTCAACAATACGCACGAACAGTTCTAGGTTAGCCACACGATCCATGGCGATCATTCTGTCCAGCAAAACAATGCTGACGGCAAATACGACCTTATTCGCGCAGTGAAGAAACCCAGATCGAGGTTCATTCAACGGAGGTTTCCATGCCCGCACAGTCTCCCATCGCGCTTGTCACCGGCGGCAGCCGTGGTCTTGGCCGCTCCACGGTAGAGGCTCTTGCCCGCCGCGATATCGGTTCGATATTCACCTACAACAGCAATCGCGCCGCCGCGGACAAAGTCGTCGCGATCGCGCACCAGGCTGGCGTTCGCGCCGCGGCTCTGCATCTCGACACCGGCGACAGCGCCGCTTTCGCGGGCTTTGCGGGTCGCGTGCGCGAGGTTCTGGACGAATGGAGCGTTGAGCGGCTCGATTTCCTCGTCAATAACGCCGGCACATCCCACCATGCTCCGATCACGGAGGTCACCGAGGAAGACTTCGACGCGCTTTACCGCGTTCACGTCAAAGGCGTATTCTTCCTGACACAGGCGCTTCTACCGCTGATCGCCGATGGTGGCCGCATCGTGAACGTCTCCTCGGGGCTGACCCGTATCATCTTTCCCGGCAGCGCTGCCTATGGAGCAATGAAGGGAGCGGTCGAGGTGCTGACCAAATATCTCGCAAAAGAACTTGGCAGCCGGCGGATCGCTGTGAATGTTGTCGCACCCGGCGCGATACAGACAGATTTCAGCGGCGGAATGGTGCGGGACAACGCTGATGTAAACCGGCAAGTTTCCGAAGCGACAGCGCTTGGCCGCCCGGGCTTGCCCGATGACATCGGTCCGATGATCGCTTCGCTGCTTTCGGAAGACAACCGCTGGGTTAACGCCCAGCGGATCGAAGTCTCAGGTGGCATGATGATTTAGGGTCATCTGATCGACCCCATCCCAGAAACTTCATATCGGGGTCGAATGGTTTAAAGCAGAATGATCTCGAAGTGTGTCCGCTGACGGGCCATCCAGATATCACCTGGATGGCTGGCACGGGCGCAAAGCGGAAGCGGCCGATCCCGTCCCGAGACTTGGCCGAAAGCTTACCGCTGCTGCGGAATGGCAAAGGCAAAGACAACGCGCAACAGCAACATTGCTATCGGGAACCGATCAGATAAATATCCGATCATGATATTTAGATTTCGCGCGCCGATGAGAATGATACTCTCTCTGGGTGTTCTGGCCGCCTGCTGGCACTTGGCAAAAGCGAACACGCCGGGTCCGTCAATCGTCCCATCTCAGGATTACACAAAACCTCAGCAGCTAATCCCGGTGGATGGTATGCGCCGGCTTAACCTCTTTTGCATGGGTGCCGGGAAACCCACCGTCTTGCTAGATGCAGGTTCGGGTGGAACCACGCTGGACTGGCGTCATGTACAGGGAGAAGTGGCCAAATTCACCCGCGTTTGCTCTTATGACCGAGCAGGGTCTGGCTTCAGCGACGCGGCCAATCGGCCATCGGACATCCAGAACACCGTGGATGATCTGCATCGCCTGCTTCTAGCGGCGCAGATTCGCACGCCGATCATCTATGTTGGCCATTCTGTTGCGGGTCTCTACGGAATTTATTTTGAAGCGGTTTATCCGCGGGACATCGCAGGCGCGGTGTTCGTGGACCCAGCCTTCCCGAACGTCTTCGACAAATTAGTGGACGCTCTTCCGTCAGCAGAGCGGCCGCAGGAATATGCCATGTTCAATCAGATGATTACCAGTCAACGGATGTGTCTCGATCTCGCCAGTAAAGGCGCGCTTTTGCACCCGGCAACCAATGATGCGAAGGAATGCGTGGATACAAGTTCCTATCCTGATAGTCTCGACACAAAGCTCAGGCGCACGCTCATGCAGCAATTCGCGACCCCAAAGGCGAACAGCGCGCTGCTCTCCGGTGAACAAGGCGCGTTTCCGACAGCGCGAACTCCAAGCCTGTATGACGAGCAGATTGACAGCGTGCACCCCGATTTTGGCAACAAGCCTCTCATCGTTCTTACGGAAGGAAAGGGCGAGCCGCTTCCGCCACCAACACCTGCGGAACAGGCGAGCATGACAGCTATATGGCGGGCTGGCCATGACGCACTCGCCCATACATCGACAAATGGCGTCGATGTCATTGTCCCTAATACGGGCCATTTCATCCAGATCGAGCAACCCTTGGCTGTGATCCAAGCCATCAAACAAGTGGTTCTCGAGGCACGCCATTGAGTTGTCCTCGCTCGGCGAGGACCATCTAACCATTGTCCGGTTTGAAGAAGACGAAACCACTGACGCTACGTCCAAGTTGGGCGCGAGCCGGCGCTAATCTTCCTCCTGCCTCACCCCACCAGCCCCGAAGCCTCCGCCAGCGCGCGGCTCTCGGCGATGGCGGTGCTGACGGCCAGCGCCGCGGCCAAGGCGCGGCGGCCGGCTTCGGCGTCTACGACCACGGCGGCGCCGTCCAGCACGGAGGCGAAGAAGGCGGCATGTTCGGCGGCCAAAGCGTCGTGGTCGGCCCAGCTGGCTTGTTCGACGCCGAACTCCGCGACGCCCGGCAGGGTCATGCCGACGCCGCGGCCGATCAGCGTGAGCTTGCGGGCGGAGAAATCCACCGTCAGATAGCCGGTCTGCGAGAAAATCCGCATCTTTCGCTCGGTCTTCAGCGAGATGCGGCTGGCGGTAATGGTGGCGACGGCGCCGTTCGCGAAGCGGATGCGGGCATTGGCGATGTCCTCATGCGCCGAAGAGACTGCGGCGCCGACCGCGTCCACATGGTCTATCGGGGCATCGATCAGGGCCAGGATCAGGTCCAGGTCGTGGATCATCAGGTCGAGGATCACCGAGACATCGGTGCCGCGCGGCTTGAACGGCGCGATCCGCACGGCGTCGATATATAGCGGCTTGCCCATGCGGGCGGTGACCGCGCCGTGGGCTGCGGAGAAACGCTCCAGATGGCCGACCTGCAAAACCAGGCCGGCGGCCCGCGCCAGCGCATCCAGCTCGCTCGCCTCCGCCAGCGTTGCCGCGATCGGCTTTTCCACCAGCACGTGTTTGCCGGCGCGCAGCGCCCGCGCCGCGAGTTCGAAATGGAATTCCGCCGGGGCGGCGATGATCACCGCGTCGGAGGCGGCGAGCAGCGCGTCCAGCGCCATCGTTTGCGCGCCGGCCTCCCAGGCCACCGCCTGCGCGCGTTCGGCGTCGGGATCGTGCAGGCCGGCCAGCCTGGCCCGCGCCGCCGCCGCCAGTTTCAGCGCGTGAAACCGGCCGAAATGACCGGCGCCGATCAGACCGACGTTCAAGCGGTTCATGGCTTGCGCTGTAAAGCCGGCCGGGGTTGCGTGCAACCAACTGCGCGGCCATACCGCTTCCGTTTCGCCGCTCCCGGAGCCAAGCCGCCCGCCATGCTGTATTTCACCCGCGCGAAGACCTATGGCATCGCGCTGATCTGCGCGCTCGGCGTGCTGCTGAGCCTGCCGAACCTGGCGCCGCGGCCGGGGTTCTGGCCGGCGTTCCTGCCGTGGAACCAGGTGCATCTGGGGCTTGACCTGCGCGGCGGCAGCTATCTGCTCCTGCAACTGGATTTCGACGCGGTGCGCAAGCAGGATTTGAACAGCCTCTTGGACCAGGCGCGGCAGGCGATGCGGGCGGCCACGCTGGGCTATGTCGATCTGCACCCGGACCTCACGAACAACCAGGTGACGCTGCATTTGCTGAACGCGTCGGACGCGCCGGCGGCGCAGGCGGCGCTGAACAAACTCGTGACCTATGCTCCGAATGCCGCCGGGCCGAACGTCACCGTCACGGTCGGCGCCGATGGCGCGGTGGTGCTGGCGATTCCGCGCGCCGCGCAGGCGGCGCGGCAGGCGCAGGCGGTGGCGCAGTCCATCACCATCATCCAGCGCCGGATCGACGGTTCCGGCGTGCTGAACCCGCAGATCGCGCGGCAGGGGGCGGACCAGATCGTGGTGCAGCTGCCGGGCGTGTCCGACCCGGCGCGGATCAAGGCGCTGATCGGCACCACCGCGCATATGACCTTTCAGCTGGTCGACACGACCGCGGCGCCGGGCGCGCTGCCGCCGCTGGGCGACGAGATTCTGCCGATGCAGGATAACCCTGCCGAGACGCTGCCCGTGCTCTCCGATGTTGCGGTGGATGGCGCGGACCTGGAAAACGCCCAGGCCTCGACCGATCCGCAGACCGGGGCCTGGGACATCAACTTCTCGCTAAACTCGGTCGGCGCGCGGGAATTTGCCGATGTCACTACCGCCAATGTCGGCAAGCCGTTCGCGATCATCCTGGACGGCAAGATCATCATGGCGCCGAACATCCGCGAGCCGATCACCGGCGGCTCCGGCGTGATCACCGGCACTTACACGCCGCAGCAGGCGACCGACCTCGCTTTGCTGCTGCGCGCCGGCGCGCTGCCGGCGCCGCTCAACATCGTCGAGGAACAAAGCGTGGGGCCGGAGCTGGGCGCGGACGCGATCCGCGCCGGCGCGTTCTCGCTGCTGGCGGGATTTGTGCTGGTGATGGCGTTCATGGGGACGTTCTACGGCCTGTTCGGCTGGTTCGCGAACATCGCGCTGATCTTCAACCTGGTGATCATGCTGGCGATCCTGTCGGTGATGGGGGCGACGCTGACGCTGCCAGGCATGGCCGGCATTCTGCTCACGCTCGGCATGGCGGTGGACGCCAATGTGCTGATCAACGAACGCGTGCGCGAAGAGGTGAAAAACGGCCGCAAGCCGCTGGCGGCGCTGGAGGCGGGGTACAAGCGCGCCTATGGCACGATCGTCGACTCCAACGTCACCACGCTGCTGGCGCACGTCACGCTGTTCATTTTCGGCTCGCCGCCGGTGCGCGGGTTTGCCGTGACGATCTGCGTCGGCATCATCAGCACGCTGTTCACCGCAACGGTGCTGGTGCGGCTGATCACGTCGCGCTGGTACGTCGCCCGCCGGCCGGCGGCGCTACCGGTTTAGGAAGAAGTTCTTTTTTGAAAAAAAGAACCAAAAAAAAACTTTTGGTACTCTGGACCATGGGCCCTGGCGGCGGTGACGCCCACAGCCCGCACTTCAAAAGTTTTTTTGCTTCTTTTTGTTCACAAAAAGAAGACGCTTGCTTCCTGTCTTTCAAAGGTTTTACATGATTTCTCTCGCCCGCCCAATGTTCCGCTTCGTACCGGACGGTACGCAAATCCAGTTCATGAACGGCCGTTTCGCCGGGCTGCTGGTCTCGGCGTTTCTGTCCATCGGTTCGGTGATCCTGTTTTTCTATCCCGGCCTTAATCTCGGCCTGGATTTCCGCGGCGGCGTGGTGCTGCAGATCGCCACGCCGCAGCCAGCGGATTTCGCGTCGCTGCGCGCGGCGCTGGCGCAGGCGGGCCTCGCCGGCGCCGGCTTGCAGAGTTTCGGCAGCGGCGCCGCCGCCGGGCACGGCGTGCTGATCAGCCTCGAGTCGCGGCAGAACGCGGCGCAGACGCAGACCGCGATTGCCGAAGTAGAAACCGCGCTGGCCAAAGCAGCACCTGGGGCGACGATCCTCTCCACGCAGGCGATCGGCGCCTCGGTCTCCAACCAGCTTTTTGCGCAGGGGCTGGAGGCGCTGGGCCTGAGCTTCGTGATGATTCTGGGCTACATCTGGTTCCGCTTCGAGTGGCAGTTCGCGGTCGGCGCGGTCACCACGCTGATTCTGGACACCACGAAAACCATCGGCTTCATGGTGATCACGCGGATCCCGTTCGATCTCGTCACGATCGCGGCGATCCTGACGATCATCGGCTATTCCACCAACGATAAAGTGGTGGTGTACGACCGGGTGCGCGAAAATCTACGCAAGTTCAAGACCATGCCGTTGCGCGAGTTGATCGACCGTTCGATCAACGAGACCTTGAATCGCACGCTCGGCACCTCCGGCACGGTGTTCCTGGCGGCGCTGCCGCTGGCGTTGTTCGGCGGCACGGCGCTCTCCGGTTTTGCGTGGATCATGTTATTTGGCATTGTAGTGGGAACATCTTCATCTATATTCATTGCGGCACCGATCCTGCTATTTCTCGGCAATAACAGGTTGCGGCGCGACATCGTGGGACATCCAAAAAAATAACAGTGACTCGCTGACGGGTTGTATAAAAAAGTTTACGAATCTCGCTTTTATTCCGGCGGCGCTTCGGTTAGGCACGTGATGCCGTGCTGAACAGGAAAATCGATGACTGATCCTTCAGGCTCGCCTAAAGATCAGGGGGCAATCGGCTTCGACACAACGGCGGCGCAGGCGGCTTTACGCCTATTGTATCAACCCATCATTCGCCTTGCCGACATGCGGCCAACCCGCGTGGAGGTGCTATCGCGCATGATGACCGCGGGCGGCGTGCTGGCGGGGCCGGAGGCGTTGCTGGACGCCATGACCGATCAGGAAAGTTCGATGGCGCTGACCGGCATGGTCCTGCGCCGCGGCCTAGCCGAGCAAGCGGGGCAACTGGATAGATACGGCATCAGCGTGATCTTTAACATGCCGCTGGACGCCATGCTGCATCCGCGCATGATCGGCATCATCAAGGCGATCCGCGCCGAGGGGCCGGCGAATGGCCTGGTCAGTTTCGAGTTGACGGAACGGCACCCGGTGCGCGACGTGGCGGCGGTCGGACGGATCATCGCCAAACTTGCAAAAGCCGGCTACGGCGTCGCGCTGGACGACGTGACGCCGGCGACGCCCAACCTGCGGGCGTTAATCGCGCTGCCGCTACGTACGATCAAGCTGGACACTTCGGTGGTGAAAAGCGGTGCCGCGGCGGATGATGCCTTCATCGGCGAGATCGTTGCCGCCACCAGCGCGCGCGGCCAGGAGGTGGTTGCCGAAGGCATAGAAACGCCGGAGACGCTGCGGCGGATGATCGCCCTCGGCGTGACGCACGGCCAGGGGTTTCTGTTCGCCCGGCCGATGACGGCGGCGGCGCTGCCGGCGTTCCTAGACGGCTGGCGCTTCCCAACCGGTCGCGCGGACCCCAAAACGCCGTAGCGCGTCAAATCGCGTCGCCTCATCCAGCTTTACCATGTCGCCGGCTTCCTGATCGACTTCGGCCACTTCCGGTCCCGGATCCAGCGCCCGCTCCAGCTCTTCCAACACGCCTTCGGCCACCAGCTTCAGGCAATGCGCCAGCACGTTGCGCTGCGCCGCGACCTTTAGGCCGAAACCCATTTTGGCATACAGCGTCTCCGCCAGCGCGCCGACGCTGTAGGCGCGGCGCCGGAGCTTGGCGAGGATCGCCTCCTCCCGCCGCCGGCGGTGCGCCAGCATCTCTCGGACCAGGCCGCGCGGCGCCGGCAGCGGCGGCCCGTGGCCGGGCAAATAGGCGTCTTCATCGCGGCCCAGCAGCATTTCCAGCGATCGGTAGTAATCGCCCATGTTGCCGTCCGGCGGGCTCACGATCGAGGACGACCAGGACATCACATGATCGCCGCTGAACAGCAGCTTGTGGCCGCCGGCGTCGCGAAATGCGAAGCTCAGATGGTCGCGCGCGTGGCCGGGCGTGAACACCGCGCGCAGGCCCGCGACCTCGTCACCCTCCTCCAGATAGACGTCCGGCGCCGGGCCGCGCGCGCCGACCCGGCCGGCATAGACCGGCGCGCCCGTGGCGTCGCGCAACGCCGGGATTGCGCCGTAATGATCGCGGTGCCGGTGGGTCAGCACGATGGCGGTGACCGGCGTGCCGTTGGCGGCCGCCAGAATTTCGCGCACATGCGCGTCATCGGCCGGCCCTGGGTCGAGCACCGTCAGCCCCGCCTCGCCCCCCACCGCGCCATCGATCAGATAGGTGTTGGTGCCCCAATAGGTCATGATGCTGCCGTTGCGCGCGACGATCCGCCGCACGCCCCGGGCGATTTCAGGCGCGATGTCGGTCGCCACACCGCGGTGCGGCTCCGGTTCTCGCAGGAAAGGCATCGGCGCTTATGCGATCACCCGGCGCGACGTGTAAACTGCCCAGCCCGAAGGGGCTTCTCACCCCAGTGAATAAAACAGTCCGAGCACTGCGAACACGCCGATGACGCAAATCAGGCCCAGCGCCGTCGCGCGCAGGCCGGGGCGATCCTCAACATGGCGGCGGCGGCGGCTCGCGGTCATCACCGGTTCCATCCGTAATCCAGACATTTCTTTCAGTTTCATTTGTTTCCAGCCTGTTCTTGATGAATTTAAAAGCTGTCTTGGCGGCGGCACGCAGTGTGCCACCCCTAACATGCGCCGAAAATACGCGAGATGGCAACGAAAGCCGGTTGCGGCGAGTGATGCGAGAAGAGGCTGGGGAAGAATTCGCTGCGCTGGTCAGAGGCGCTGCTTGGCGCCGCCCGGCGGTTGGTTTCGAGCACCCAGGTGGGGCGCCCGAAGCGGAGCGGCCTCAAGGCCGTGAGCCTCGGAGCGCAGAAAGCCTTCGGATGACCAGCGCAGTGGAATTGTTGCCCGGCCTCGGCGCGGCGGGTAGGACTGTGCAATGACCCCCGACCCGGATGCCGCGCTGCGGACCTCCCTGAACCGGCATCGGGCCTTCGCCTCGGCTCTGCTGGCGCTGATGGCGGGCCTCGCGATCATCGGCTATGCGCTGCCGTTTAACGCCTTGACCGGACTGTTGCGGGACGCCGGGAAGGCCGGCTTCATCGGCGGCCTGGCGGACTGGTTCGCGGTCACCGCGCTGTTCCGCCACCCGCTCGGCCTGCCGATCCCGCACACGGCGATCCTGCCGGCGCAGAAGGAGCGGCTGGGCGCCGCACTCGGGCGGTTCGTCGCGACGCATGTGGTGACCGAGGCGGATATCAGCAAATCGCTCGATCATCTCGACACGCCGGCGATCATCGGCCGATTTCTGAGCAACGAAGAGGCCGTGCGGCCGATTGCGCTGGCGATGGCGGGGATGGTGCCGAAGCTGTTGGCGAGCGTGGAGGACGGCCGGGCCCGCAAGCTGATTTCTCGGTTGCTGCCCCGGCTGCTGGGCGGCCGCGCCGCCGGCGCGGTGATCGCGCGCGCGCTGCACGGCATGGTGGATGGCGGCCGGCACCAGGAGGTGCTGTCCTTCGTCCTGACGCAGCTGAAGGAAACCCTGGCGGCGCGCGAGGACAGCCTGCAAGAGGCGATCAAGGAGCGGGTGCGCGAGCAGGGCGGCCGGCTGGTCGGCTGGGCGGTGGGCGCGGCCGTGGCGCGGCGGGTGATGACCGCCGTCAACCTGGAGGTGGAACGAATCGGCCCGGATAGTTCGGAACTGCGCGACGCCTTTGATGACTGGACGCGCCATGAAATCGACCGGCTGGAGACCGATCCGGAACGCGCCGCCGAGCTGGGCCGCGCCGTGCGCGACGTGCTGGCGCATGAATCCGTGACCGCCTGGGCCTGGGACGTATGGGCGCGGCTGCGCCTGGCGCTGGAAGCGGACGCCGCGAAGCCGCATGGACGCGCGGTCGCGGTGATCGAGGACGCGCTGACCGGGCTTGGCGACACCCTGGCCGCCGACCCGGCGGCGCATGAACGCGTGGACCGGGCTGTGCGGGCGCTGGTGCTGAACATCCTGCCGGCGGCGCAGACCGAGCTGGCGGCGTTCATCGGCCGCGTGATCGGCGCCTGGGACACCGAAACCATTACTTCCAAGCTGGAGCTGCGGGTGGGCAAGGATTTGCAATACATACGGGTGAACGGCACGCTGGTGGGCTTCCTGGCGGGTGCCGCGATTTACGGTTTGCTCCGCGTGGTGCCGCACCACTGATGCACATCCACGTTCATAACGATCCGCGTGGGGTCGACAACCCAATTACCCCGGCGCAATGGCAGGCGGCGGGGATCGCCGGCCACACGGTGAGTTTCGGCGCCGGCGCCGAGGATTTTGCCGCCGTCGCGGCCGGCGTCGACGTGCTGGTCGCGCCGCCCTGGGGCATGGGCGTGCTGGACCTTGGCCTGGCGCCACGGCTGCGCCTGGTGCAAAGCACCTCCGCCGGCGTGGATTTTCTGCTCCGGCTGGGCCAATTGCCGGCGCATGTGCTGCTGGCGAATAACCGCGGCGTGCACGCGCGCAAGGCCGGCGAGTACGCGGCGATGGCGATCCTGATGCTGGTCAACCGCATGCCGCAATTTGCCGAGGACCAGAAGCACCAACGCTGGCAGCGTGTCACCGCCGGCCTCGCATCGGCGCAACGGCTGACGGTTGTGGGGCTCGGCAGCCTGGGCGGCGCGGCGGCGGCGCAGGCACAGCATCTCGGCATGCGGGTCACCGGCATCCGCAACCGCGCCGGCGCGCATCCCGCCTGCGGCGAGACGCTGACGGTGGACGCGCTGGATGGCGTGCTGCCGGCGACCGACATTCTGCTGCTGGCCTGCCCGCTGACGCCGGCGACGCGGGGGCTGCTCTCGGCTGAGCGGATCGCGCTGCTGCCGCCCGGCGCCGGCGTGATCAACATCGGCCGGGGCCGGCTGATCGACCAGGCGGCGCTGTTCGACGCGCTGGATGAAGGGCGGCTGGGCGGCGCGGTTCTGGACGTATTCGAGCAAGAGCCGATCCCAGAGGGCGACCGCGCCTGGACCACGCGCAACCTGATCATCACGCCGCATATGTCGTCCGATGACGACACGACCTACAACCCGCACACGCTGCGGATACTGGCGGCTAATCTTGCGGCGCTGGAACGCGGCGACGCGCCGTCGACTTTGGTCGACCGCAACGCAGGCTACTGATCCTGACGCTTGTGGAGGCCGGGCGCGGTGGCTATTCCAGCGCCATGAGACATTTGCTCGCCGCCGCCGCCGTTCTGCTTCCCGCCTTTGCCGCCGCCGCTTCCGGGCCCGTGGCGCTGGGGAGCAACGGCGGCAAGTTTGGCGACTGGACCGCCGCCAGCTATGGCAGCGGCGCGGCGAAAGCCTGCTACGCCTTCACCACCGCGTCCTCTTCCATGCCGAAACTGCCGCGCGGCGGCCCGGTGATGCTGACGGTGACGGAACGCAGGACCGGCCGCGACGAGGTGACGCTGAGCGCCGGCTATACCTATCCCGCGACCGCCGCCGTGACTCTGGACGCCGGCGGCGGCCCGATCACCTTCTACACCAAAGGCGGCACCGCGTTCACCACCGCCGGCAGCGCCGCGATCAAGGCGTTTCAAGCCGGCGCCAGCGCGGTCGCGAAATCCACGGCACCCGGCGGCGGCACGGTGAGCGACACGTTCAGCCTGAACGGTTTTTCCGGCGCCTATAGCGCGATCACCGCCGCATGTCCCTGAACTCGCCACGCCAGCTACGGCCCGTTGACGAACTGACCGCCGAAGAACGCGACCGGATTCTTGCGAAAGCGGCGGCGTTCGCGCCGCCGGGCAATATGCTGGCGGATGGGCGTGTCGATCTGGTCGGGCTGTCACGCGATGAGCTGGCGGCGGAGGTCGAGAAGATCGGCGAAAAGCCGTTCCGCGCGAAACAGCTCTGGCACTGGATCTACCATCAGGGCGTCACCGATTTTGCCGTCATGAGCAGCATTGCGCGGCCCTTGCAGGAGAGACTGGAGGAGCGCTTCGTGGTCGGGCGGCCGGCGGTGGCGGAAGACCAGTTGAGCCAGGATGGGACGCGCAAGTTCCTGTTCAGCTTTCGCGATAACGAACGGGTAGAAACGGTGTACATCCCCGATCCGGTGGAGGATCGCGGCGCGGTATGTATTTCATCGCAAGTGGGCTGCACGCTGTCCTGCCGGTTCTGCCACACCGGCACGCAGCGGCTGGCGCGCAATTTGTCTTCGGGCGAAATCGTCGGCCAGTTCATGGCGGCGCGCGACGCTTACGGCGAATGGCCGAGCCCGAAAGGCGAGACGCCGCGGCTGCTTTCCACGATCGTGCTGATGGGCATGGGCGAGCCGCTGTATAATTACGAGAACGTCGCGGCGGCGATGAAGATCGTGATGGATGGCGAAGGCATCGGCTTGTCCCGCCGGCGGATCACGCTCTCCACCTCCGGCGTGGTGCCGATGATGGACCGCGCGGGCGCGGAGCTGGGCGTGAACCTCGCGGTCTCGCTGCACGCGGTGCGCGACGAGCTACGCGACGAGCTGGTGCCGCTGAACCGCAAATACCCGATCAAGGAGCTGATCGCGGCGTGCAAGCGCTACCCAGGCGCGTCCAACGCGCGGCGGATCACCTTCGAGTATGTGATGCTGGACGGCATCAACGACAGCGAAACGGATGCGCGCGCGCTGGTCTATCTGATCGCGGGGCTGCCGGCGAAAGTGAACCTGATCCCGTTCAATCCCTGGCCCGGCAGCACGTACAAAACCAGCACGCCGGCGGCGATCCGCAAATTCGCCGAGATCGTGATGGCTGCCGGCTACGCCGCGCCCGTGCGCACCCCGCGCGGGCAGGATATTCTGGCGGCCTGCGGGCAGTTGAAATCGGCGGCGGCCGCGTAGGGTTTAGGACTGCACCTCCGGCGACAGCACCACACACCCAGTGGGGCCGGTGGCAAGGCGTTGGCAGGCGTTGACGGCGTTTTCATGGGCCAGGCCCGTGACGCGGGCGCGGTAGCGGGTGCCGTTCCCTGTGGAGACCGAAACCACCATCGGCTGGCCGTGCATCAGCATCTGCACGGCGGAGAGTTCGGCGATGCCCAGCGCAGCCTGCGCATTGTTGCGGCTGCTATAAGCGCCGACCTGGATCGCCCAATCTTGATTCAGAGGGCCGGCGTGGCCATAGACCGGCGCCGGCGCATCCATCTGTGGCGGCGGCGTGTCGGCTACCGCGGCTTGAATCAGCGAGAAGCTGGCGCGCGGCGCCGGCGGCGGCGGCGCGGGCGGCTCGGACAGTTCGGGCTGCGGCGTGTACACGGCGGAGTCTTGCGGCGGCGACGGTGAGGTGAGCGCGGCCACCTCAACCGGCGCGGCGGGCGCCGGCGCGGGTTGGGGTGAAGGCAGTGGCGTCTGCTGCGCAGGCGCGGGCGCCGAAACCGGCATCGACACGGATTGCACAGCCAAAGCCGACGGTTGCTGCGAAGCGTCCGCCACCTCTTCCGGCGCCGCCGATGCGGCCGGGACGGGCGATATTTCGCGTTCCGCCGGCGCCCTCGGCGCGGCATAGGCCACTTCCATGTCCTGCGCCGCCGGCGCGTCCGGGTTATAGCCGGGCGGCAGGATGCCGGTGGAGACGCCCGCGGGCTCGGTATTAAGCGCCAGCTGGTCAGCCTCCGAACGATGCGCCGGGTAATAGCCCTGGATGTCCGGCGCGATCATCGCGACGTAGTTGGTGGTCTCGTCGGGCAGCGGTTTGTTGTAGTTCATGAAGGAATCCAGCCGCCCGGGCCCGGCATTATACGCGGCGAGGAAGCCCGGCGCGCCGTAAACCTCATACATTTCATGGATATAGGCGGTGCCGGCCATGATGTTGTCGTACGGATTAAACGGGTCGGAACCGAGGCCGTAGCGGTCCGCCATCTCCTGATAGGTCTCCGGCTCCAGCTGCATCAGCCCCATCGCGCCGGCGCCGGAGACGGTGAGCTGGCCATCGATGTATTCATGGCCGCCAGATTCCACGCGCATCACTTCGCGGATCCACTTCGTCGGCACGTCGAACCGGCCGGCGGCGATCTGGATATACGGGCCCCACGGATCGCTCGGCGGCCCGGGGGGCGTGTAGTTGCCGGCGGCGTGGGAGACGTAATAATTGGTCGAAGCCCCGCTCGCGGTCCGCGCGCCGCCGCCGCCGGAGGCGCAGGCGGACAGCAAGGCAAGGCCGGCAAGGCCAACCGACAGCCGGCAGGCGGCGCCACAACCGCCCCACGCCGTAAAGCGAGCCGCGGCGCGACCTGTTCGAGTATCCTCAGGCACGGTTGAAGCCTCCTGCGCTGCCTCCGCCCTAAGACGGTTTCATGGCCTTGTAATGTTCCGCTCAAGCGTGGCTTAAACAAGACGACGTAACCCTCTAAGGGACAATGAAACCTCCTGCAACAGAAAACGACGTCGCGTGAGCAGAAACATGAAGTCTGCTTCATCGGGCCGTCAGAAGGCGCAGCGCTCTATCTGCCGAAACCCGGCGATGGTAGAGCGCGGCGATGGCGGCGAAACCGAAGCACTGTTTCATCGTGGTCCGGCAGCTTCTGCTGCCGCTGCCGGTCATGCTCATGCTGGCCGGTTGCGCCGCCGGCGGCAGACACGCGCCGGTGGTGGCCGCGGCGCCGATCAGTTCGGCCGCCGGCCCGGACCAGCTCGGCACCGTGGCGGCGGTGCGGGAAGTGGACGGCGCCAGCGGCGACGGCAGCCGCGCCGGCATCAACGCGGTGCTCGCCGCGCTTGGCCAGCCGGTGGCCAACGCTCCGGTGGCGCTGCAGGAAATCGTGGTCACGCAGCCGGATGGCAGCGCGGTCTCGCTGGGCGGTCCCTATCCCGGCTTCGCCGTCGGCAACCGCGTCACGATCTCCGCCGGCGAAAGCACCAGTCTTCTGCACGGCGGCTGAATGGGGCAGCCGATCCGAGGGCGCCTTACAAAGCAATTAGATCACCCATGTTGATGCAACCGCCCCATTCGGCTATCGCCGGATCATGAACATGACGATCCTGCCGGGCCTGCGGGGGCGCACCAGATCGGCCGGTGCCCGCTTAGATAGCGAGGCGACGGCGAGCGCCCGGTTAGGAAGCGAGGTTGCGGAGGCGAAGCTGGCCGGCGCCGCCCGGCGCGAGCCCGAGGTCATCATCGCCGCCGCCCGCAACTGGCGCGGCCGGGCGCGCATGGCGTTCAGCGACGTCAAAGACACCGTCGTGCTCTGGCCGTTGATCTGGACGCTCAGCCTGATGGACATCCGGCTGCGCTATCGCGGCTCCATGCTCGGCCCGTTCTGGCTGACGCTGTCGACCGCGGTGATGATCGGTTCGCTGGGCTTTCTATATGCCCGGCTGTTCCATACCGATATTCACACCTACCTGCCGTTCCTCACGCTTTCCCTGGTGTTGTGGAACTTCATCTCGATCGTTACCGGAGAGGGCTGTACCTGCTTCACCAGCGCCGAATCGGTAATCCGCGGCATGCGCATGCCGCTGCTGGTGCACGCGGCGCGGGTGGTGATGCGCAACATCCTGGTGCTCGCGCATAACGTCATCGTGATCGTCGTCGTGTTCACCATCATGCACACCGTCCCCGGGCCGGGCAGCTTCACCATCTTACCCGCTTTCGCCCTGTGGCTAGTGGACGCTCTCGCCGCCAGCGTGCTCCTGGGCATTCTGTGTTCCCGGTTCCGGGACATTCCGCCGATCGTCGGCAGCATCATGCAGATCGCGTTTTTCGTCAGCCCGGTGATCTGGAGCCCGACCATCCTCGCGCATCGCGGCCTCGGCATCGTGCTGATCAAGTGGAACCCGTTCTACGCGCTGCTGGAGATCGTGCGCGGGCCGCTGCTGGGCGACCCGCTTTCGCTCCACACCTGGGCCCGCGCGCTCGGCTATTCCGCGCTGCTCGTCGGCCTCGCGGCGCTCAGCTTCATCCGGGTGCGGCCGCGCATCGCCTATTGGGTTTGAGCCGCAATGGCTAAGCTCATGATCGACCATGTTTCGATCTCCTTCCCGTTGTATCACGGCGAGAGCCGCAGCCTGAAAAAAACCATGTTTGCCGCCGCCTCCGGCCGGCTGGGCGAGGACCGCAGCCATCGGCTGGTGGTCGAAGCGCTGCGTGGCGTTTCTTTCACGCTCACCAGTGGCGACCGGCTGGGCCTGGTCGGCAGCAACGGCGCCGGCAAGACCACGCTGTTGCGCACCATGGCCGGCATCTATGAGCCGGTCGCGGGGCGGATCGGCATTCAGGGCAGCGTCACCGCGCTTCTGGACGCTGGACAGGGCATGAACAGCGAACTCACGGGGCGGGAGAACATCCGCCTGCGCGGGCTGTATAACGGGCTCGGCCCCGCCGAGATCGAACATCTGCAAGAGGATGTCGCGGAATTCGCGGAGTTGGACCAGTTTCTCGAACTGCCGATCCGCACCTACAGCGCCGGCATGGCGGTGCGGCTCGGCTTCGCGCTGGCAACCTCGATCAGGCCGCAAATTCTGCTGATGGATGAGTGGATCATGGCCGGCGACGCCTCCTTCATGGACAAGGCCAAGCAGCGGCTTGAGACGATGGTGCAGGGCGCGGAAATTCTGGTGCTCTCCACCCATTCGGCCGAGGTGATCATGCGCTGGTGCAATCGGGTGATCTGGATGGACGGCGGCCAGGTCCGCGCTGATGGCACGCCGGATGAAGTGCTGTCGGCGTATCTGACACCGGATCAATTCGCGTTAGCGCAAGCCTCCGCGAAGCTGGCCGCTTAGGCGTGTACGGCCCGAAGGCGTTCGATGTGGCAGAGGTGGCGGAGCTGCACGCGATGATCCGCGCGGCGTCGCTGCCGGTGCTGGTCTCGCCGACCCCGGCGGGCCTCGCCGCCACGCATCTGCCGCTCACTTTGGTCACCGCGCCGGACCGGCTGATCGGGCACTTCGCCCGCGCCAATCCGCATTGGCGGGAGGCCGATCCCGCCGCCCGCTCGCTCGCCATTTTCACCGCCGCCGAGGGCTATGTCAGCCCGTCCTGGTACGCCACCAAAGCCGAGACCGGCCGCGTGGTGCCGACCTGGAACTATCAGGCGGTGCACGCCACCGGCCGGCTGGAGATCGTCGAGGATGCCGCGCCGTTGCTGGAGATCGTTTCTCGATTAACCGACCGCTTCGAGCGGCCGCGCGCGCAGCCTTGGGCGGTGACGGACGCGCCTGCAGACTACATCGCGATGCAACTGCGCGGCATTGTTGGCGTGGTGCTGCATATCGAGACGCTGGAAGGCAAAGCCAAGCTCAGCCAGAACAAATCCGCCGCCGACCGCGACGGCGTGGCAAAAGGGCTGGATTCCGAAAATCCCACGCTGGCGGCGGCGATGCGGCGCACGCAGCAAAACTAGGTTATTACGTCATGCCGGCGTAGGCCGGCATCCACGACTTGTTAGGCGCCGCATTTGAAAAGAAGACGTGGATGCCGGCCTGCGCCGGCATGACGACGTGAAGGTCAAACAATCTTCCCCTCGAACGGCGGCAGGTAGTCCGCCGCTTCGAATTCCAGCACCCACAGATCGGGGTCGTAACGGATTTGCCGCTGCACATAGGCATCCGCCTCGCGCTCCGCGATGGGTTCGGCACCGGTGGCGCGCAGCCAACTGGCGTTGCCGGCGCCGTCTCTGATCTGGCTCAGCACCATGCTGCCCTCCCGTCCGCGCAGCACCACCAGCACGCCGCCGGCGTCCGCATCGCCGCGCCGCACCACCACGCCGGGCTTGCCCTCCAGATTGCCGAGGCGCAGCGCGATCTGCACCCAGACGCCCGCCTTGATCCGCGGCTCACTCATGCTAATGCCTCGCCTGCTTGAAGGAGAGCGTAACATGAACCTGGCCGCCCGCCTCATCGCCGCCCTCGCCGCCTGGCTTGCGGTCGCGCCGCTGGCGCGCGCGGCCGACCCGGTCACCTTCGGCCTGGACTGGGTCGCCGAGCCGGAATATGGCGGCTATTATCAGGCGCTGGCGACCGGCATCTACAAGAAATATGGTCTCGACGTGCGCATCGTGCAGGGCGGCCCGCAGGTGAACAACGCCGAGCTGCTGATCGCCGGGCGGCTGACCTTCGACATCACCTCCAACTCCTTCCTGGCGCTGAACTTCGTGCAGGAGAACATCCCCTTCGTCGCGGTCGCCGCCGGCTTTCAGAAAGACCCGGATATCCTGATGGCGCATCCGGGCGTCGGCGACGACAGTTTTGAGGCGCTGAAAGGCAAGCCGATCGCGCTCGCCGCCGATAGCCGCGCCAGCTGGTGGCTGTATCTGAAAGCCAAGTACGGCTACTCGGACACGCAGCTGCGCCCCTACGGTTTCAGCCTGACGCCGTTTTTCACCGACAAGCGGCTGACGCAGGAAGCGTACGTGACGTCCGAGCCCTACCTGGTGCGCCAGACCACCGGCAAGCCGCCGGTGGTGCTGATGCTCTCGGACGCCGGCTTTAACGGTTACGCCAGCCTCATCGCCACGTCCAAAAAGCTGGTGCAAACTGATCCCGACTTGGTGCAGCGTTTCATCAACGCCTCGATCGAGGGCTGGTACTCGTACCTGTACGGCAACCCGGCGCCGGCCTTCGCCGCGATCCAGGCGGCCAATCCGGACATGACGCCGGGGCTGATCAAATTCGGCTATGACCAGCTGAAAGCGCGGGGCATCGTGGATTCCGGCGATGCGAAATTGCTGGGCATCGGCGCAATGACGGATGCGCGCTGGGCCAGCTTCTTCAACCAGATGGCGGCGACCGGGCTGTACGACAAAAGCATGGACGTGCGCACCGGCTACACGCTGCAATTCGTCGACCACAAGTTCGGCATGCCGACCAAATGATGTGCTGACGCTCGATACGGTTTCGAAACGCTTTGCCAACGGCACGGTCGCGCTTGACGGCATTTCCACGAACATCGCAGCCGGCGAATTCGTCGCCCTGCTCGGCCCCTCCGGCTGCGGCAAGTCTACGCTGCTGCGTTTGCTGTCCGGGCTGGAGAGCCCAAGCGCCGGCCGCGTCGCGTGGGGCCGGGGCCAGGAGCCGGATCCGGGCGAGATCGGCTTCGTGTTCCAGGACGCGACGCTGCTGCCCTGGGCCGACGCCGCCGAGAACGTTTTTCTGCCGCTCCGCCTGCGCGGCAGCTCCCGCGCCGCCGCGGCGCCCGCCGTTGACGCGGCGATGGCGCAGGTCGGGCTCGCGGAGTTCGCGCATGCCCGCCCGCGCGGTCTTTCCGGCGGCATGAAAATGCGCGTCTCGATCGCGCGCGCCATCGTTTCGCGCCCAAAACTTTTATTGATGGACGAGCCGTTCGCGGCGCTGGACGAATTTACCCGCCACAAATTACAGGACGATCTGCACGCGCTGTGGCGCGCCACCGGCGCCACCATCGTGTTCGTCACGCACTCGATCTATGAAGCCGCCTATCTCGCCAGCCGTATCCTGGTGATGTCGTCCCGCCCTGGCCGGATCGCGGCAGAGATCGTCGCCGAGGTGCCGGAGGCGGCGGACCGGCGCGCCAGCCCGCCATACCTCGCTTTAACCGCGCAGCTTTCGGCGACGCTACGCGCGGTGATGCCGGCGTGAACAAGAACGTCGAACGCGCGGCGCCCTTCGCTTTTGGGCTGCTCGGGCTGCTGATCTGGCAAGGCGCGGTTTCGCTGTTGGCGGTGCCGGAATATGTGCTGCCGGGGCCGGTCGCGATCGTGCGGGCCTATGCCAGCGACGCGGCGGTGCTGAACGCGGCTTTGCTCTCCACGCTCACCGTCACTGTCGCGGCGCTCGCGTTCTCGGCGGCGCTTGGCCTGCTGCTGGCGCTGGCGATGGCGGCCAGTTCGTTGCTCCGCGCCGCCATCCAGCCCTGGGCGGTGATCTTGCAGGTGACGCCGGTGGTAGCAATCGCGCCATTGATCATCATCTGGGTCAACCAGCCGTTCCTGGCGCTGGTCGTCTGCGCCACGGTGATCGCGTTTTTCCCGGTGCTGTCGAACACCGCAGCGGGTCTGGCCGCCACGCCGCCGGAGCTCATCGACCTGTTCCGGCTGAATGGTGCCAAACGCTGGCAGATGCTGCTCTGGCTGCGGCTGCCCTCCGCTTTGCCCTATTTCCTTGCCGGCCTGCGGATTTCCGGCACGCTCGCTTTGGTCGGCGCGGTGGTGGCGGAGTTCGTGGCGGGCTCTGGCGGATTTGCTTCGGGCCTCGCGTACCGCATTTTGGAAGCCGGCTACCGGCTGGAAATCCCGCGCATGTTCGCGGCCCTGGTGCTGCTGGCGGTCGCCGGCATCACGTTGTACGCGGCGCTCGGCCTGCTTACCCACCTTGCCCTGCGCGGCCGCGACGCGCCATAGTCGCCACCGGAGACGCCCATGACCAGTAAACCGACCACGACCAAACAATCCAGCGCCGGCAAAACCGCTTATGAACAGCAGCGCGCCGCGAAGGCGGGCAAAACCCATGAGGAGTGGCTGAAGGAAAAAGCCCGGACTGCCGCCGCCGCGAAAGCCCCGCCGAAGCCCGCGAAAAAGCCCAGCCTTATCAGCCGGCTGATCGACAAGGCGCATAAGCCCATCGGGAAGTAGCTGCGGACTACTCTTCCTTGTAGCCCAGACGCTGTTGGTTGCCGGTCGCGCCATAATACCTGTAGGGCAGGAACTTGCCCGTCATCGTCATTTTCACGCGGTCGCCGGCTTCGTGCGGCTGGCGTTCGAGCTGCAGGTCGAAGTCGATCGCCGACATGATGCCGTCGCCGAATTCCTCCTCAATTAGCGCCTTCCAGGCAAGGCCGTTCACCATCACCATTTCGTAAAAGCGATAGATCAACGGATCGGTCGGCGGCATGGCCATGCCGCGCAGCGGCACCTCGTTCAGCAGCCGCGCCTCCATCTCCGAGAGGCCGAACAACGTCGCCGCGTTCGCGCATTGCGGCTTGGTCAGCTTCATCTGGCCGAGCAGCGCGCCGACGATCAGCACCTCCGACATGCCGCCGATCTCCGTCACAATATGCCGCCAGCTCCAGCCCTTCTCGCGTTTGATGTCGAGGATCTTTTCGGTCAGTTCGGCCCGCTTCATGTTCACCTCCTCCGTTGGCGCCGCCACCAGAGCAAGTTTCAGCCCGTGATGTCTATTCCGGCGAAGAAGTAGCTGATTTCTTGGGCGGCGGCTTCGGCGCTGTCGGAGCCGTGGACGGAGTTGGCTTCGATGGATTCGGCGAATTCCGCGCGGATGGTGCCGGGCTCGGCTTTTTTGGGATCGGTGGCACCCATGATGTCGCGGTTTTTGGCGATCGCGTTTTCGCCGGCGAGGACCTGCGCGACCACCGGGCCGGAGATCATGAAGCTGACCAGGTCCTTAAAGAACGGGCGCTGCGCGTGCACGGCGTAGAAGGCTTCGGCCTGCGCCTGCGTCAGCTGCAGGCGGCGGCTGGCGATGACGGCGAGGCCGGCGGCTTCGAACTTCGCGTTGATCCGGCCGGTGAGGTTGCGGCGGGTGGCGTCCGGTTTCAGGATCGAGAGCGTGCGTTCTTGTGCCATGGGGAGCCTTTTTATGCTGTGGCGCGGCATAGACGTGTGGCGCGGGGTGGGCAACCCCCGCGTGGCCCGCTAAATCCCGCGCATGAGCGTGTTGATTCTGGATGCCGTGTCTTACAGCATCGCCGGGCGGAACCTGCTGGAGCGGGCCAGCCTGATGGTGGACCCGGGGCGGCGGGTGGGGCTGATCGGGCGCAACGGCGCCGGCAAGTCAACGTTGCTGAAGCTGATCGGCGGGGAATTACAGCCCGATGGCGGCAGCATCCGGCTCGGCGCGCGGACGCGGCTGGGCTATGTCGCGCAAGAGGCGCCGGGCGGCGACGCGACGCCGCTGGAGGTGGTGCTGCGCGCCGACGCCGAGCGTTCGGCGTTGCTGGCCGAAGCGAATGATCCCGCGGTGGCGCCGGAGCGGGTGGCGGAGCTGCATGACCGGCTGCTGACCATCGAGGCAGACGCCGCGCCGGCGCGGGCGGCGGCGATTCTCTCCGGGCTGGGGTTTGCGACCGAAGCGCAGGCGCGGCCGATGAGCAGTTTCTCCGGCGGCTGGCGGATGCGCGTGGCGCTGGCCGCGGTGCTGTTTTCCGCGCCCGACCTGTTGCTCCTGGACGAGCCGACCAACCATCTGGATCTGGAAGCGACATTGTGGCTGGAGCAGTATCTGGAAAAGTTTCCCGGCGCGGTGCTGCTGGTCAGCCATGACCGGCAGCTGCTGGACCGCGCGGTAGAGGCAATCGCGCATCTGGACGGCGGTAAGCTGACCCTGACCCCAGGCGGCTTTGCGGAGTTCATCCGGATCAAGACCGAGCGGGCGCTGCAGCAGGGCCGGGCGGCGGAAAAGGCGGCCGAAGCCCGCGCGCATATGCAGAAATTCGTCGATCGCTTCCGCGCGAAGGCGAGCAAGGCCCGCCAGGCGCAGAGCCGGATCAAGGCGCTGGAGCGGATGCCGCAGATCGAGGCGGTGGTGGAGGACCATGCGACGCGGTTCTCCTTCCCGGAGCCGAACAAGCTGGCGCCGCCGATGCTGAGCCTGGATGGCGTGGATATCGGCTATGACGGCCGCGCCGTGTTGCGCGACGTATCGCTGCGGCTGGATATGGAAGACCGGATCGCGCTGCTGGGCACCAACGGCAACGGCAAATCCACGCTGGCGAAGCTGCTGGCGGGGCGGCTGCAGCCAATGAAGGGGCGGCAGTTCCGCACCGGCAATCTGCGGGTGGGGTATTTCGCGCAGCACCAGGAAGAGGATTTGATCGGCGGGGAGACGCCGTATCAGCATCTCTCGCGGGTGTTGCCGAAAGCCACGCCGCCGCAGGTGCGCGCGCAGGCGGCGCGCTTCGGGCTGGACGCGGACCGGGTGAACACGAAGGTCAGCGCGATGTCGGGCGGCGAGCGGGCGCGGCTGCTGCTGGCGCTCGCGACGCGGGACGCGCCGCATCTGCTGATCCTGGACGAGCCGACCAACCATCTTGATATCGACGCACGGGACGCGCTGGTGAAAGCGCTGGCGGAGTTCGAGGGCGCGGTGCTGCTGATCTCGCATGATCCGTACCTGGTCGATCTGGTGGCGGATCGTTTGCTCCTGGTCGCGGATGGGCGGGTGACGGCGCTGGAGGGGGATCTGGAGAGTTACGCGGCAAGCGTGACCGGCGCGGCGCCGGCGCGGGAAAGCAAGGCGCGAAAGGGCGAGAAGAAGGACCGCGGCGAAGCGCGCGGCAAAACAGCGCCATTGAAGCAGGCCGCGAAAGAGGCGGAGCAGCGCGTCGCGAAGCTGAACGCCGAGCGGCGGATGCTGGAGACGCAGCTGGCCGATCCGCGGATGTATGGGCCGGCGAAGGCGAAGGATGTCAGCTACCTCAACCAGCGCATGAAAGCGATCGCGCGCGACGTCGAAGCGGCGGAACAGGAGTGGCTGGCGGCGGAGGCGGCGCTCGAAGCGGTGGGATGAGCAGCTTGCCGCGGCTGCGCGTGCGTCACAATGTCGGCTGAAGCGGGAGGGCGGCTGAATGGACGCAAAGCGGTTTGCAGTGACATGGCTGGTGCTGGCGGCGTTGTACTGGCTGCTGGTCGGTCAGCTCAGCGTGACCGAGGGCATCGCCGGGGCGATCGCGGTAACGGTGGCGGCGGTGTTCGCGGCGCTGGCCGAGCGTTGCGCCGATAAACGCTTTGACCTCCATGGACCTTGGCTGCGGGTAATTTTCGTGCCGCTGGCCGCGCTGGTGACGGACAGCGCGATCGTGGCGCGGGTTTTGCTGCATGCGATCCTCCGGCGGCCGGCCGGCGCGGTCGGCGCGGTGTATCATCAGGGCTTTCGCATTGGCGGCGACGGCGATCGCGATGTCGGCCGCCGCGCGCTGGTGACGCTGGCGGCTTCGCTGGCGCCGAACGGCGTGGTGGTGCGGGTGCTGGGTGATGAAGATGCGCCCGGCGCGGGAGCGCCCGGCGCGGGAGCGCCCGGCGCGGGAGCGCCCGGCGCGGGAGCGCTGTTGCTGCATCGGCTGGTGGCGGCGCTTCCGCGGGCGGATGCGGAGTGGCCGTTGTGACGGCATGGCTGCTGGCGGCGCTCGCGCTGTTGCCGCCGTTCGGGCTTGCCGTGTGGTGCGCCTGCCGGGGCGGCGTGGTGACGCGGCTGGTGGCGTGGCAGCTGGCGAGTTCGCTGGCGGCCATGGTACTGGTCGCGATGACGTTTGCCTTCGACCAGCCTTCGTTCATGGATCTGCCGCTGGCGATGGCGTTGCTGGCGCTGCCAGGCAGCTTGCTGATTGCGATGTTTTTGGAGCGCTGGCTGTGAAGCTGGCGGCGGACTTTTTGTTAGTGGTGATGGTGGCGGCGGCGTGGCTCGGCGCGTTCGGGTTCGCGCGGCTGCGTTCGGCGCTGGACCGGGTGCATTGCCTGGCTTTCGTGAACGCGGTGTGCGGCGGGACGTTGCTGCTCGCGTCGGTTTTGGACGACGGCCTGACCGACCGCGTCGCGAAAATCCTGCTGATCGTGGGCTTGAACCTCGTGGCCGGCTCGGCTGTTTCGCATGTCACCGGGCGAATGATCATGCAGCGGAATGAACGCGCGTGAGCCTGCTGGTCGGGGCGCTGCTGGTGATGGTGGCGATCACGGGCACGTTGGTGGCGCTTTCGCGGGTGCCGCGCCGGCAGGTGCTGGCGATGGCGGCGAATGGGCTGGTGCTGACGCTGCTATTCATGGCGCTGCAGGCGCCGGACGTGGCATTCTCGGAGATCACGGTGGGCACGGCGGCGGTGCCGCTAATGTTTCTCGTCGTGCTCGCAAGCGTCAAGATGGACCGCAAACTGCGGCCGGATGAGGATAGGCAGTGAGTCGCACCGCCCGGCTGATTTTGTTCTTGCTGGCCTGTCTGTGCCTGGCGCCGGGGGTGGTGATGCTGGCGCTGCACATGCCGGCATTCGGCGCGCATCCGTTGCCCTATGGCGACGCGATCAACGCGGCGGCGCCGGCGGAGCGGCATGTGACCAACATGGTGAGCGCGGTGAACTTCGACTATCGCGGCTTCGACACTCTGGGCGAGGAGTTCATGCTGGTCTGCGCGGTCACCGGCACGGTGGTGATTCTGCGCGGCAACCGCGGCGAGCAGCTGGACGCGAAGCCGGGGCAGGTGCCGGGCCGGAAAAATTTGGCCCGGAGCGACGCGACGATCGTCATCGCGCGCATCGTGGCGCCGGTAACGGTGTTGTTCGGCGTCTACGTGGCACTGCACGCGATGACCACGCCGGGCGGCGGCTTCCAGGGCGGGGTGATCATTGCTTCCGGGCTGCTGCTGCTGTTTTTCGGCGAAAGCTATCGGAGCTGGCGGAAGATCATGCGCTCGGTGGTGCTGGACGGTTTCGAGGGCGGCGGCGCGACGCTCTACGCGTTATGCGGGCTGGCGTCGATGGCGCTGGGGCTGCCGTTCCTGACCAACTTCCTGCCCTTCGGCACGTTGAAAGACGTGTTCTCCGGCGGGCTGATGCTCGTCGAGAATGCCGGCGTGGCGCTGGCGGTGGCAGGCGGCTTCGCGGTGGTGTTCATCGAGTTTCTCGAGGAGACACGCGCAGAAAAGCCGGATGACGCATGAATTTGTTGCCGTGGCTGGTGGCCGGATGGCTGCTGTTGATCGGGCTGTACGGCATGATCACCAGCCGCAACTACGTGCATCTGATCGGCTGCCTGTCGGTGGTGCAGGCTTCGACCTATGTGCTGCTGCTGGCGGCGGGGTTCCGGTGGCATGCCGGCGCGCCGATTTTCTATACCCATCCGCCGGGCACGCCGGCGGTGGACCCGGTGGTGCAGGCGCTGGTACTGACCGATATCGTCATCGGCGCCACGGTGACGGCGCTGCTGCTGGCGCTGACGCTGCAACTGCATAAGCGGCGCGGCACGCTGGACCCGCTGGCGCTACGGCCGCTGCGGCGATGATCGGCCAAGGGGTGCTTGGTCTATTGCCGCCGCTGGCAGTGGTCGTGCCGTTATCGGTCGCCGGCATTTTGCTGATGTTCAGCCACGTGCTCCCGAAGCCGGTTCCCGATGTCGCGGCGTTGCTCACGGCGCTGGCGGTGGGCGTGATCTGCGGCGTGATGGCGGCGCATACGGCGCACCAGCCGCTGGTCTACTGGTTCGGCGGCTGGGCGCCGCGCCATGGCTTCCCCATCGGCATCGGCTTCGTGGTCGACCGCGTCGGCGCCAACTTCGCCGCCTTCATCGCGCTGCTGTTCGCCACCGCGCTGGTCTTTGCCTGGGGCTATTATGATGAGGTGCACGCGCATTTCCATGTGCTGATGCTGCTGTTCCTAGCGGGCATGGTGGGGTTTTGCCTGACGCACGATCTGTTCAACATGTTCGTGTGGTTCGAGGTGTTGAGCGTCGCGGGTTTCGCGCTCACCGGCTATCAGTTGCGGACGTCGGCGCTGGAGGGGGCGCTGAATTTCACCATCGTCAATGCGATCGGCGGGTATCTGATCCTGGCCGGGATCGGGCTGATTTACGCGCGGGTGGGCGCGCTGGATTTTTCCGCGCTGGAGCGCGGCGTGGCGGCGATGCCGAAAGATGTGGTGGTCGAGGCGGCGTTTTTGTTGTTAAGCACGGGGTTTCTGATCAAGGCGGCGCAGGTGCCGTTCCAGTTCTGGCTGGCGGACGCGCACGCGGTCGCGCCGAGCCCGGTTTCGGTGATTTTTTCCGGCGCGATGGTGGCGATCGGCGTGTTCGGAGTCGCGCGGCTGGAATGGTCCGTGTTCGCGCCCTCCGCCGCGATCCATGCGGTGATCCACACGCTGCTGCTCGGCATCGGCGGGGCGAGCGTGGCGCTGGGCGGCGTGATGGCGCTGCTCCAGCGGCATGTGAAACGGCTGCTGGCGTTTTCCACCATTTCGCATGTGGGCGCGATGCTGCTGGGCTTCGCGCTGCTGAACCGCGAGGGGCTGGCGGGGATGTTTATTTACATGGTCGGGCATGGGCTGGTGAAGGGCGCGCTGTTCATGATCGGCGGCATCCTGTTGGCGCGGGCGGGAGGGATCGACGAGATCAACCTGCGCGGCAAGGGGCGGAAGGTATGGCCGGCGGGGGTGGCGATGGCGGCGGGCGGGCTGCTGCTGGCGGGGCTGCCGTTGGGGCTGATGCATTTGGGCAGCGGATTCATCGAGGTGGGCGCGAACCATGCAGGCGCGGCCTGGGTGCAGGCGGCGTTGCTGTTCGGCATGGCCTGCACTGGCGGCGCCGTTCTGCGCGCGGCGGGGCGGATTTTCCTCGGGTTGGGCGCGGCGGCGGGCGAGGAAGCCGGCGGCCCGACCGACGAGGATTTCGAAAAAGCCGACCGGCCGCTCTGGCTGATGCTGGCGCCGGCGGCGCTGCTGATCGCGCTCGCCATGTTCGGCGCGGGGGGCGCGGCTGATTACGCGACGCAAGCGGCGCAAGGGTTCATGCACCCGGACGGCGGGGCGGTGCTGGGGCTGTCGCCAATAGCGGCAGGAACAGCGAGCCCCCTGCCCCATCCGCATGGCGCGGCGCTGGACTGGGCCTCGGTGGCCGCGGCGCTGGCGATCGCGGCTTTCGGACTGGGGCGGGCGCGCCTGCCGGCGTTCGCGCTGAACATCGCGGGCGTGGTGCGGCCGGTGCTGAACGGCCTGCAGGAGCTACATAGCGGCGACGTGCGGGATTACGTGGTGTGGGTGACGGTGGGATTGGCGGTGTTCGCGTTGGCGTTTGCCTGAGTTGGCACAAAAGGCGCGCTTAACTCTTTACAATTTGTCCTCCGACATACGCCAAAGCCGCCAGCGCGCCCACGAAAAATCCAATCGGCCAGTTGGTGAGGTAAGACAGCGCGATGGCGGCCCAGGCGGTGAGCACCGCGAGAGCGACCGAGAGCATGAGCGCGCGCACCGGGTCGGCGGTGAGCGCGCGGGCGGCCGATGGCGGGCCGACCATGAGGCTGAACACCAGCAGCGCGCCGACCACCGGCAGGGCCATGGCGGTGGCGAGGCCGAGCACGCCGAGGAACAGCAGGTTCAGCCGCGGCGCGGACAGACGGCGAGAGGTAACCAGCTCGGCCGCGACCCCGCTCAGCACCAACGGGCGGAACAACAGCAGCACGGCCGCGTCCACGCCCAGGCTGAGCAACGCGACCGGCGCGACCTCGTTGCTGGAAATGCCCAGGACCTCGCCGAACAGCAGGGCGTAGACGGCCTGCGAATATTCCGTCGAAAGGCTGAGGAACAGCGTGCCGAGGCCGAGCAGGGTGATGAGGGTGAGCGCGGTCGCGACCTCATTGCGCTGGTGGCGGGCGAGGCCGGCAATGCCGGCGACGCCGAGGATCGCGAAGCCGGCGAGGCCCCAGAACTCATTGATGCCGATCAGGCTGGCCGCCGCGGCGCCGGGAAAGGTGCCGGCGGGCAGCGCGTGGGCGGCGAAGGTGGCGCCGCGCAGCACCACGAAAAAACCGGCCAGTCCGGCGCTGATCGCCACCAGCGTCGCGACCATCCAGGTGTTCAGCATGAAGCTCGCGAACACTATGCGTTGCTCCGGGTGAGGCCGGTGGCGAGGTAGATCAGAAACACCAGCGTGACGATGAAGAAGCTCACCGGCCAGCCGCGGCCGGGCGTCCAGTCATAACTATCATAGGCCAGCAAAATGCCGCCGAAGGTGGCGGCGAGGCCGAACAGCACCGCAAGGCCAAGCGCCGCGCCCGGCCGGCGCGTGAGACGCAGCGCGGCGGCGGCCGGGCCGATCAGCAACGCGGTGGAAAGGATCGCCCCGATCGTCATCGCCGAGAGCGTGACCGCGAGCGAGAGCAGGAGTAAAAATGCGAGGTCGATCCGCCGCACGGCGACGCCACGCACCGCCGCCAGAGCGGGGTCGACCGAAGACAGCAGCAGCGGGCGGTACAGCAGCGCCACCAGCGCCAGCGCCGCGGCGCCGACGCCGACGGTGAGCGGCACGATCGCCGGGGGGATTGCGAACATCGAGCCGAACATCACCGAGATCGCGGCGCCGGTGGTGCTGCGCAGCGAAATGTCGAAATACAGCAGCAGCGCGGTGAGGCCGAGGCCGGCGCCGAGCACGATGCCGGTGATCAGGTCGCGCTCCGGCGCCGGCGCCGCGGCGGGGGCGCGTCTGACACCGAGCAGTTCCAGCGCGCCGGCGCCCAGCGCCGCCATGCCGAGAAAGCCGAGCATCGGACTGACGCTGAACAGGAAGGACGCGGAGCCGCCGGCGCTGCTCACATCGGCCAATGCGTGGCCGGCGAAGGACTGCCCGCGGATCACGGTGAACACGCCCACCACCGCGGAGACGATGGCGGCCACCCCGCCGACCGCGAGCGCCGTCCGCACCGGGCCATTCTGCAGGAAGCCGGGCGCGAGCAGCAGCGCCGCCAAGCTCATGGGATGGTCGCGACATGCGCGGGATGGGCATCCAGCGCGGCGGGAATGTCCTCCGCATGACCGGCGGCAACCACCAGCACGCGGCCATGCACGCGGATCACGTCGATATGGTAGCCGTACAGCGCGCTCAGCACCTCGGTGCGCACGACTTCCGCGGCGGCGCCGCTGGCGGCGCGGCCATGCGCCAGATAGACGATGCGGTCCATGGCGCCGAGCAGCGGGTTCATGTCGTGCGCGGACAGCAACACGGTGACGCCGCGCTCCGCGCAGAGGCGGCGGAGCAGCGTCACGATTTCGGCAACAGCGCGCAGATCGAGATTGGCCAGCGGTTCGTCGAGCAGCAACAGGCGAGGTTCGCGGATCAAAGCGTGTGCGATCAGCACGCGCTGCTGCTGGCCGCCGGAAAGGTTGCCGAGGCGCTGGTCGGCAAAGGCGGTGGCGTCGACGGCGTGGAGCATCTCGTCCACCTGCGCGGCGCGGCGGCGGGAAGGCAGCGGCAAACCGAGGCGGTGGCCGTCCAGCCCGAGGGCCACCAGATCGCGCGCGCGTAGCGGCATGGAAGGGTCAAATTGCAATTTCTGCGGCACATAGCCGATCGACGTGCGACCTCCCTGCCCGGCGATGACGATGCGCCCCGCATCCGGCGGCTGCAAACCGAGGATGGCCCGCAGCAGCGTGGTCTTGCCGGAGCCGTTGGCGCCGATCAGCCCGCAGAACGCGCCTTGCGCCAGCGTGAACCCGACGCCGTCCAGAACCAGGCGCGGCGGAAAGGAAACGCTTAATCCCTCGACAAGCAGCGCCGGTTCGGTGGTCTGCAACGCTATCTGGTCTCCGGCAGCAGTGTTTCGGTGGACGTGCCTTTCGCGACAGCTTTGCGAAGTGCGGCGACTTCCGCAAGCATCCAGCTTTGATAGCCGTAGCCCGGCGCCGGCATGGTTTCGTACACGCCGACGATGGGAATGCCGTTGCGGCGGGCCAGGCTGACGAAGGATTGCGTAAGCGGATCGGTCACCTGCTGGTTGTAGACGAAAACCTTGACCTTGTGCCCAGTGAACAAGGCGTTCTGGATGGCGACGTCCTGCGGCGAGGGATCGGTGCCGTTCATGATCGCGGCCTGCAGGGTGAAGGGTGTCGCGATGTCCGCGCCGACCGCCTGCAGCATGTAATCCGCGACCGGCTCGGTCACCGCGACCGGGGTGCCTGGAAAGTCCTTCCGGAACGCGGCGATGGCGCCGCGCCAGGGGCCGAGCGACGCGATGAAAGTTTTCGCGTTGGCGGCGAAAATGGCGGCGTGGTCCGGTTGGAGTCTGGCGAGACCGGCGGCCACGGCTTGCGCGACCGCCGGCATGGTCGCCGGGTCGTACCAGAGATGCGGGTTCGGCGTACTGTCCGGCAGGTCCCGCAGATGCTGGACGTTGATCACCTGGCGGGCGGGGTCCGGCGCGGCGGCGAGCATTTTATCCGCCCAGTCGTCATAGCCGATGCCGTTTTCCACGATCAGTTTCGCGCCAGCGATTTGCCCGGCGATTTGCGGGCTGACCTCGAACGTGTGCGGGTCGGTGTTCGGGTCGGTCTCGATGGCGGTGACGGTGACGTACGGGCCACCGATCTGGGAGATCACGTCGGCGTATTCGTTCTCCACCCCAATCGCCTGAATGGGGGCGGATTGCGCATGCGAAAGGGGGGCGCCGGACACGGCGAGCGCGGCGGCCGCCGCGCAGATGAGAGCAAAAGGAACATGATGCATCTTGAAGCCTTTCCGCGGGAGCATGTCATGTTATAACATAACGTTCTCCCGATCCAGCGGGCTTAGGCGATGAAACCAGGGAGATGGCGACGATGCTAGTCCTGCAATCTGTAGCCGACGCCCGGTTCGGTTATGATCAGGCGGCTAAGGGTTTCGCCAAGTTTACGGCGGAGTTGGCCGATATAGACGCGCAGATACGCCACGTCTTCGGTGTGGGCGTGGCCCCAGAGGGCGGTGAGGATCTGGCGGTGGGTCAGCACCCGGCCGCGATTGGTCGCGAGCAGCAGCAGCAGCGCGTGCTCGCGCTTGGTCAGCGCCAGCGGTTCGCCGGCCAAAGTGACGCGGTGCGCAACCGGGTCGATGACGAGGTCGCCGACGGTCAGGGCTAAGTTACTGTTGTGGCTCCGCTGCTGCTGACGGCGGATCACGGTACGGATGCGCGCCAGCAGCTCGCCGAGCGCGAAGGGCTTCTCCACGTAGTCGTCGGCGCCACTATCAAGGGCAAGAATTTTCTCGGCCTCACGGTCACGGGCGGAGAGGATGATGATCGGGGCGTCGGTGAATTCGCGCAATTTGGTCAGAACGTCCTGGCCGTCCATGTCCGGCAGGCCGAGGTCGAGCAGGATGGTGTCCGGCACGCGCGAGGCGGCCAGGCGCAGCGCTTCGTCGCCGGTCTCCGCGCGCAGGCTGGTGTAGCCGGCCGCGGTCAGCGCGGGGGTGAGAAAGCGGTGGATCTGCGGCTCGTCGTCCACCACCAGCACCGTGCCCAGAGCCGTCATGCCGGCAGCTCGATCGCGATCACGGTGCCGGGCGCGCCGTCCGCCGGCAGGTCTATGCGTGGGCTTTGCGCGCGGATCTCGCCGTCCATCGCTTCGATGAAGGCTTTGGCGATCGCGAGGCCAAGGCCGGTGCCAGGTGCCACACGGTCGCCGCGCGTGGCGCGGAAGAAGCTGTCGAAAACATGCGGCAGATCATCGGCGGGAATGCCAACCCCTTCATCGGCGACGCGCAGCAGGACACGCCTGGCAGCGCCGCCGGCAGTGCTCGCCGCCGTGACTGTGATGCGGCTGCCTTCGGGCGCGTATTTCACCGCATTGTCCAGCACGTTGACCAGCACCTGTTCGAGCAGCGCCGGGTCGGCGGTGACATGCGCCGCGTCCGGCGCGATGCGTACCCCGGCATAGGCGGCGCCGGGCACGCGGGCAATCGCGGCCTCCACCGCTTCAGTAAGGTTCACCCGTTCGCGCCGGGCGCTGATCTCACCTGTTTCCACGCGCGCCATGTCCATGATGTTGGCGAGGAAGCGGGTCATCCGGCCGGTATCCTCCGTAATGCTGGAGAGCAGATCGGCGCGGGTGGCGGGGTCCAGCGCGTCACCGGATTGGGCGAGGGTTTCGGCGGCCCCCCGGATCGCGGTCAGCGGCGTGCGCAGGTCGTGGCTGAGCGAGGATAAGAGCGCCGTGCGCAGGCGCTGGCTATCCTCCTTCGCGACCGTCTGCGCCGCCTGCACGGTCAGGCGCACGCGTTCCAGCGCCATCGCGGACTGGTCCGCCAGCGCGCGCAGCGTTTGCGCCAGCGGCGCCAGCGGGGCGGCGGCAGGGCGCGCGCCGAGCACGCCGACGGCGCCGCCGTTCACCCGCAGCGGCAGGAAGCGCCAGGCGACGGAGGGCAGCGTCTCCGTGCCGATGCCTGTTTCAATGTTATTGCTGAACGCCCACTCCGCCGCCGCCTGCGCCGACACGTCCAGCACCGTCTCCGGCGGCGCCGCGATCGCGCTGCCCAGCACGTTGTTGGACCCGATGGTCTGGGCGATCATCACCACGCCGGCGGTGGTCATCGCGCAGGCTTCGGCCGCGGTGTCGTGCAGCAGGTCGCCTTGAGTCGCGGCGCGCGAGAAGCGCTGGCCGAACAGCGAGATGCGGCGCAACGCCTCGATCCGCGACCGCGCCGCCTCCGCCTCCACGCGCACGCGGCCGGCGAGCGAGCCGGTGACGATGCCGACAGCGAGGAATACCACCAGCGCCACCACGTCGCGCGGGTCGCTGACCGAGAACGTGTAAACCGGTGGCAGAAAGAAAAAGTTCCAGAGCAAAAAACCGGCGGCCGCGGTGGCAAGGCCGAGATTGCGGCCGTAGCGGCTGGCCGCGCCCGCGATCACCGCCGTGAAGATCAGACCCATCGCCTCCTGCGGCACGAAGCGCCGCAGCTCCCACCCCGCGAAAGTGACGGCGGCGAGGATGGCGGCGATGATCAGGTAAGGCTGCCAGAGGAAAGGTCCCCGGGGCGACTTCGGCAGCGTCACCGGGGCGGCCGGCACCGGCACGAAGTGCAGGGTGAAGGCGGTCGCCTTGCGCGTCAGAACCTCGCCCAGCGTGCGGCGGCCGAAACGCCACCACCAAGGCCGTTTCGCGCCCCGGCCGATCACGATATGGGTAATGTTCTGCGCCGCCGCGTAGTCCAGCACGGCGCGCAGCAATTCGGCGCTGCTGGTGGTCTCCACCGTGCCGCCGAGCTCGACCATCAGGTCGAGCGCGTTCTGCACGCGGACGTCGTCGCCCACCCGCTCGACATACAGCGCCACCATCGGCGCGCGCAAAGCATCCGCCAGGCGGGCGGCGTTGCGGACCACGTTCTCCGCGGTGCTGTCCGGGCCGATCAGCGCCAGCACGCGCTCGCCGGCCGGCCAGGGGCCGGCGATGGCGCGGGCGCGCATGTAGGAGGTGACGTCCTTGTCGACCCGCTGCGCGACCCGGCGCAGCGCCATTTCGCGCAGCGCGCCGAGATTACCTTCACGGAAGAAACCGTCCATCGCGCGGCTGGCGATGTCGCGGCGGTAGATGCGGCCTTCTGCCAGGCGGGCCCGCAGCTCGGCCGGCGGCAGATCGACCAGCTCGATCTCGTCGGCCATGTCCAGCACCGTGTCCGGAATGGTTTCGGTGACGCGCACGCCGGTGATGCGGGCGACCGGGTCGTTCAGGCTTTCCAGATGCTGGACGTTGACGGTGGTCCAGACATTGATGCCGGCGTCCAGGATGTCCCGCACATCCTGCCAGCGTTTTTCATGGCGCAGGCCAGGGGCGTTGGTGTGCGCCAGCTCGTCGACCAGCAGCAGCTGCGGGCGGCGGGCGATGGCGGCGTCCAGGTCGAATTCTTCGAGGATCTGGCCGCGATAATCCACCTTGCGGCGCGGCAGGATTTCGAGCGCGGAAATTTCCTTGAGCGTGCCGGCGCGGCCATGGGTTTCGATCAAGCCGGCAACGACATCGAGCCCGGCTTCGCGCTTATGGTTAGCGGCGACCAGCATTTCCCAGGTCTTGCCGACGCCGGGCGCGGCGCCGAGGAATATTTTCAGGCGGCCGCGCTGCTCGCGATTGGCGTTCGCGAGCAGCGCGTCGGGGTCGGGTCTGAAGTCGCGGGCAGGAGCGGAAGCGGCCATGCCGCCCGACTATGGAGCGGGCGTCGCGTCCAGCGCAATGTTGAGTTTCAACACGTTGACATGCGGCGTGCCGATGAAGCCGGCCCAGGGCTGCTGCGCTAGTTTGTTCACCAGATCGGTGACGGTGGCGGGCGGCAGCTTGCGGGCGGCGGCGATAGCGGGCGCCTGCCGCAGCGCGTTGGCGAGTGAAATATCCGGGTCGAGGCCGGAACCGGAAGTGGTAACCGCGTCCGCCGGCACCGGACCCGGGCCATAAGCGGCAATATAGGCTTTCATGCGGGTCTGCACGTTGGTGAGCAGCGTGGCGCTGGTGGGCGCGAGGTTGGAGGCGCCGGATTCGCTCGCATTATACGGCGTCGGGATGGAATTGCCTTTCGCATCGGTGCCGGAGAGCGCCGAGGGGCGGGGCGCGAAGTATCTGGCGGAGGTGAAATTCTGCCCGATCAGCGCCGACCCGACCACTTGGCCGCCGACTTTCAGCAGGCTGCCATTGGCCTGGAACGGCAGCACCACCTGCATGGCGGCGGTGAAAACTTCCGGAAGAATAAAGCCGGTGACGATAGTGAAAAGGACGACCAGCGAAAGGGCGGGCCGAAGTTCGCGTGCGATGGACATGGGATAAATCCGTTACGAAAAGATGTGAAAGACGCCGAGCACCATGTCGATCGCCTTGATGCCGGCGAACGGCGCCAGAATGCCGCCGACGCCGTAGATCAGCAGGTTGCGGCGAAGCAGCGCCGCGGCGCCGATCGCGCGGAACTTCACCCCGCGCAAAGCGAGCGGCACCAGCACGACGATGATCAGCGCGTTGAAGATGACGGCCGAGAGAATCGCGCTCTCCGGCGTTCTCAGCCGCATCACGTTCAGCGCCGCGAGCTGCGGGTAGGTGGCGACGAAAATCGCCGGCAGGATGGCGAAGTATTTGGAGATGTCGTTGGCGATCGAGAAGGTGGTCAGCGCGCCGCGGGTGATGAGAAGCTGTTTGCCGATCTCCACGATCTCGATCAGTTTGGTCGGATCACTATCAAGGTCCACCATGTTTCCGGCCTCGCGCGCCGCCTGCGTGCCGGTTTGCATGGCGACGCCGACATCGGCCTGCGCCAGCGCCGGCGCGTCGTTGGTGCCGTCGCCGCACATTGCCACCAGCCGCCCTTCGGCCTGCACCTTGCGGATGTAGTCCAGCTTGTTCTGCGGCGTGGCTTCGGCGATGTATTCGTCGACGCCGGCTTCCGCTGCGATGGCGGCGGCGGTGATCTTGTTATCGCCGGTGACCATCACGGTGCGGATGCCCATTTTGCGCAAGGCGGCGAACCGGTCCTTGATGCCGGGCTTGACGATGTCTTTCAGCTCGATGACGCCGAGCAGCCGGTTATTGGCGGTGACGGCGAGCGGCGTGGAGCCGGCGCGGCTGATGCGGGCCACACTTTCGGTGAACTGCACGTCCGGCGCGGTGCCGATGCTTTTCAGCACGGAATCCACCGCACCCTTGCGGTAGGACTTGCTCTCGAAATCGAGGCCGGAGACGCGGGTGTTGGCGCTGAACGCGATCATTTCGGCGCGCGCGGGCATCGCGGGCGAAAACTGGAAGCGATCGCGCACGAAGGTGATGATCGAGCGGCCCTCGGGCGTTTCATCGCCGAGGCTGGAGAGCGCGGCGGCTTCGGCGAGATCGCGCTCCGCTACGCCGGGCACCGGAAACATGCCCGAGGCCATGCGGTTGCCGAAGGTGATGGTGCCGGTTTTATCCAGCAACAGCGCGTCCACGTCGCCGGCGGCTTCGACCGCGCGGCCGGAAGTGGCAACGACGTTGAAGCGGATCAGCCGGTCCATGCCGGCGATGCCGATGGCCGATAGCAGCCCGCCGATGGTGGTGGGGATCAGGCAGACCAGCAACGCGGCTAGCACCGGGATGGAAAAGCTCGTGGCGGAGTATTTGCCGAAGCCGACCAGTGTGACCACCGCGATCAGGAAGATCAGCGTGAGCCCGGCGAGCAGGATGTTGAGCGCGATTTCGTTCGGGGTTTTGCGGCGCTCCGCGCCCTCGACCAGCGCGATCATGCGGTCAATGAAGGTCGCACCCGGTTCGGCGGTGATGCGCACCACCAGCCAGTCCGACACGACCTGCGTGCCGCCGGTGACGGCGGAACGGTCGCCGCCGGCCTCGCGCACCACCGGGGCGGATTCGCCGGTGATCGCGCTCTCGTTCACGCTGGCGATGCCTTCGATGATCTCGCCGTCGGAAGGCACCAGGTCGCCGGTTTCGACCAGCACCAAATCACCCTTCTGCAAGTCGGGCGCCGCGGTCAGTGTCACGTGCTGGCGGTCGCGCGGGTCCAGCATCAGCTTTGCCATGGTGTCGCTGCGGGCGCGGCGCAGGCTTTCGGCCCGCGCCCGGCCCCTGCCCTCCGCCACCGCTTCGGCGAAGGTGGCGAACAGCACGGTCAACCACAGCCAGAGCGCGATGACGATCGGGAACGCGGCCGGCCGGCCGTTAATGAGGGCCTCGATGCCGACGGCGGAGACCAGCACGGCGACCAATTCAGTAACAAAGATGACCGGGTTGCGGGCGAGCGTGACCGGATTGAGTTTCGCGAAGCTGTCGAGCGAAGCCCGCGCGATAATGGTGCGATCGAACAGCGAGATCGCTTCGGCGTTTGAGCTAGCCATGATGATGTCCTTAGAAAGTCTTGCCGGCGCCGAGCAGATAATGCTCCGCGAGCGGGCCCAACGTATCGGCGGGCAGGAATTGCAGGCCGCCGAGGATGACGATGACGCCGATCAGCAGGCCGATGAACAGCGGCCCGGTGGTCGGAAAGGTGCCGGCGCTTTCCGGCAGTTTCGGTTTGGCGGCGAGCGAGGCGGCGATCGCCAGCACCGGCACCATGAAGGCGAAACGGCCGAACAGCATAGCCGCGCCCAGGCCGAAATCCAAGAGCGGCGTGTCGGCGGAGATACCAGCCATCGCGCTGCCGTTATTTTCGGTCGCACTGCTCCAGGCGTAGAGCATTTCCGAAAGCCCGTGCGGGCCGGCATTGGCGAGCGAGGCGAGGCCCGATTTGGTAACCAGCGAGAAGCCCGCGCCGCCCAGGATGAACAGGGTCAGGATCAGCACCGCCAGCATGGCGAGCTTGATCTCCTTCGCCTGCACTTTCTTGCCGAGATATTCCGGCGTGCGCCCGACCATCAGCCCGGCGACGAACACCGAGAGCAGCGCGAACACGATGATGGTGTAGAAGCCGGAGCCGACGCCGCCGGGCGTGACCTCGCCGAGCTGCATCAAGAACATCGGGATGGAGCCGCCGAGCGGGGTGTAGCTGTCGGTAAAACTGTCGACCGCGCCGGTGGAGGTGCCGGTGGCGGAGACGTTAAAGGCGGCGGAGGCGGCGATGCCGAAACGCACCTCCTTGCCCTCCATGTTGCCATCCGCGGCGGACAGGCCGGCGGCGACATGCAGCGGGTTGCCGGCGGCTTCCGCAGCATAGGTGCCGACGCAGCCGAGCGCGAGGATGATCGCCATCGCGGCCATCAGCGCGCGCCCCTGTTTCGGTTGTTTCACCATCGTGCCGAAAGCGATCGGCAAAGCGAAGCCGATCACCAGCAGCATCCAATTTTCCATGAGGTTCGTGAGAATGCCGGGATTTTCGAAAGGATGTCCGGAATTCGCGTTAAACCAGCCGCCGCCATTGGTGCCGAGCTCCTTGATCGCTTCCTGGAACGCGACCGGGCCGAGCGCGATGGTCTGCGCGCCGGCGTTTAGCGTATGCGCGGTGGCGAAGGGCGTGCTCGGAAATGTCTGCGGCGAGCCCGCCAGCACCAGGATGATCGCGAGAATAATGGTCATCGGCAGCAGCAGGTAAAGCGTGATGCGGGTCAAATCGACATAGAAATTGCCGAGCGAGGCGAGGCCGCCGGCGGTAAAGGCGCGCATCACCGCGGCGGCGACCGAGATACCGGCGGCGGCGGAGATGAACATATGCACAGCCAGGCCGAACATCTGCGCGCCGTTGGAGATCTGCGATTCCGGCACGTAGGACTGCCAGTTGGTGTTGGTGGTGAAACTGGCGGCGGTCTGGAAGGACAGCCGCGGCGACATCCCGGCGATATGCTGCGGATTGAACGGCAGATAGAACTGCAGCCGCAGGATGGCGTACAGCAGCAGGAAATGGATCACGCTCAGTAGCAGCAAAGTGATCGCGTAGTCCTGCCAGCGCATCTGGCGCTTGGGATCGACGCCGGCCAATTTATAAAAACCGCGCTCGGCGCCGCCGAGGACGTTGATCCTGCCTTCAAAAATAGCGGCCATGTAACGGCCGAGCGGAAACGCCGCGCCCAAGACGAGCACGAACATCAGCGCGATGTAACCCAGACCCTGTAATGTCATTATTGGTAGCCTTTAAGTCCTTAAAAATCTTCCGGGCGGATCAGCGCCCAGACCAGATAGACGAGCAAGCCGGCCGAAACCACGCTGCCGAGGATGAGGTCCAGCATCGGGTCAGACCTTCTCACAGGCCGGCACGTAGAGGATCAGCACGGCGAAGATCACCACGCCGGCGAGCAGCGACACTATGTCACCCATGACTTTTGCCTTTTGAAATGACCCGGCAGCGCCGGGCGGTTCTTGACGCTGCGAAATTTGCGCCGGCGCGCATAAGAAATCCAGACGAGTTTGCGGGCATATCAATAAAGAACACGTAAAAGATTAGCGGCGCCTTGCCGGGAAGACGCTTTATGCCGGCTTTACGAAGCCTCGCCGAGATTCCCATCGTTTCTTAATCGGGGGGCAGCTAGCTAAGTGCATTCCAGGGTTCGAGGGTTCCATGTTGCCGTTCAGGCAAAGGCCGCGGCGCGCACGGCAAATGCACCACCGCGATTCGGGCCACGCTAAGCTGGGCCGTCGAAGGTCCACCGAAACCAGTTCGGCCGAGCGGCGGCGTTTAATGCTCGCCAGATGTTTCGACGCCGCGTTCAACGCACTCTACGGGTGTACGGCCCTGCTCATGCTGGCGCGGCTGGTATCAGGGGGGGCGTTCACGGGACCGGTCGCGCAAGTCGGCGACATGGTGGATTTCGGTGCGTGGCGGTCGTCCTCCTTCGGCATCCCGCGCATCATCGTGGCTGCCCGGGTCGTTGCCGGCGGGGATGCCGCCAGCTCCTGGGCGCCGGCGGGGAACGCATGCCGGCTGGATGTCGTCCTGATGACGAAACTGGGCAGCGCCCTGACCGTGCTGGCGGTGCGGCCGGACGGCGTCCTGCTGTCCTGGGCCGGAACGGCGACCTCCCGCGGCGCCGGCGATTGCGCACCCAACAAAACGATCCTGGTGGATGATGCGGATTATCAGCGCCTGGCGGCCGCGCAGGTGGGTAATCCCGCTCACCGATAGACGCGGATTTCAGGCCGGCGGGCGCGCGGAGATCAGCAGCAGGGCGCTGGCGGCGGCGATGGCGGCCAGCGTGGCGCCGATCACGGCGGCGGCATGCAGCGCCTCGACCAGCCCGGCGCGCGTGCCGGCGGCGGCGAACACGAAGCCGAGCAGCCCGGTCGCGACCAGGCCGCCGATGCGCGCGACCGCGCTGTTAAAGCCCGAAGCCGAGCCAACATGGGCGGCGTCCACCGAGCCCATGACGGAGGTGGTAAGCGGCGCGACGCTGACCGCCATGCCGAGCGCGATCAGCAAAGTGGGCGGCAGGATCTGGCCGACATAGTGCAGCGGCCCGGTGCCGAGCCTTAAGTACAGCGCGGTGCCGAGGCCGACCATCGCGGCGCCCGCGGTCAGCGGCAGGCGGCCGCCGAAGCGCGCGGCAACGCGGCCCATCAGCCGCGAGCCGAAGCCGATCAGCAGCGGCACCGGCAACATCGCGGCGCCGGCCTCGACACCGGTATAGCCGCCGAGCTTGATCAGCAGATACGGCAGCAGCACGATCAGCCCGCCCAGCGCGGCGTACAGGAAGAAGGTGAGCAGCGTGAGGCCGGCGAAGGTGGCGGTGCCGAACAGCGCGAACGGCATCAGCGCCTGGTCGCCCTGGCGGCGCTCCAGCCAGATGAACAGGCAAAGCAAGGCGGCGCCGGTCAAAGCGACGACCGAAATCAGCAAACGCGAGGTGCCGGCGGTGGCGAGCGCGGTCAGCGCCCAGATCAGCGCGCCCAGCGCCAGCGTCGCGGTGAGGCCGCCCCACCAGTCCAACCGGGTGTTTTCCGGCGGATTGCCGTTTTCCGTGACATAGCGCCAGGACAGCCAGGCGGCGAGGCCGCCCACCGGCAAATTGATGAGGAAGATCGAGCGCCAGCCGAACGCGTCCAGCAGCCAGCCGCCGAGCACCGGGCCGAGCGCGGCGGCGATGGCGCCGGCCGCCGCCCAGGTGCCGATGGCGCGGCCGCGCGCCTCGCCCGAAAAGCTGGCGCCCAGCGTGGCGAGGCTATTGGGCATCAGGAACGCCGCGCCAACGCCCTGGGCTAAGCGGCCGGCGAGCAGAACGGGCAGCGAAGGGGCGAACATGCAGACGATCGAGGCGGCGAGAAACAAGGCGATGCCGGCCAGGAACAGGCGCTTGCGGCCGAAATGGTCGCCGGCGGCGCCGCCGAACAGGATCAGCGCGCCGACCGGCAACTGGTACGCGTTGACGATCCAGGGCAGCCCGGCGGGGCCGGCGCCGAGGCTGTGGCTGAGCGAGGGCAGCGCCACGTTGACCACCGAGCCGTCGATGAAAGCCAGGCTCGAGCCGAGGATTGAAGCGGCCAGCGTCGCCGCCGGGTGGGCGGTGACGTCCTGCCGTGGAGCCGCCTGCGCCGCGCCAGCGTCGCACGGGCCGGGCGTGCCGGTATTCACCATGGCAGCATTACATGATTCGCGGCGGCGTGTATGCGCTGGACGGCGGCGGGGCAGTCCGCCATCTTCGGCGGCGATGGAGCCGCATGATGGACCTTGATGCGCTGAGCCCCGAACAATATCGCGCGCGCTACGAAGCGCTGCAGGCGGCGGCGCGGGCGCGGGCCGCCGGGCCGGCGCCGGCGGCGCGGTTCGCCGAGATCGGCGACGCGGACGTGGTGGCGCGGGACAGCCTACCGGCCGGTTGTTACGTGGCGCTGCGGGTGGCGCGCGGGCAGGTGCTGCGCGTCGATAATCCAAATGGTACGCCGGGTGCCGCGTTGTTCTTGTGGAACGCCGAAGAGACCTCCGAGCGGTTCAATGCCGGCGACACTACCAAGCTGCAATGGACTACGGTGCTGACCACCGGGCGTGTGCTGTTTTCCGATATGGGGCGGGTGCTGGCGGCGATCACCGCCGATACCGGCGCCGGGCATGACAGCATCGTCGGTCCCAACGGGCCGGCCCAAACCGAGGGCCGCAACGGACGGGACAATCTGCGCGCGGCGGCGGCAAAGTTCGGCCTGACCCGGCGTGACCTGGGGCCAGCACTGTCGCTGTTCTCGCCGGTGCGGGCCGACGCGGCGGGGCGGCTGCGTTTTATGGGGCCGCCCCCTGCGGGGGCGGCGGTTGAGCTGCGCGCCGAGATGAACTTGCTGGTGGCGCTATCCAACACGCCGCACGCGCTGAGCCCCGAGCAACAGCCGGCCGGGCCGATCGACTACGTGATCGCGCGCGGCGGGATGGCGGACAATGTGTGCCGGGATTTCACCGCCGAGGCGCAACGCGGCTATATCAATAACGACGCGTATTTCTCGGCATGATCGTTTTGGATCGTGTGGTGCCGGCGCGGGCGCCATACTCGGCGGTGCTGCGCGCCGGCCAGGTCATGTGGATCATTGACCTGGAAAGCCAGCAGGCAGTGGACGCGTTGTTCTACAACGCGGCGGACACCTCGGAGCGCTATTCCGCGCAGGATACGCTGGCGGCGCAGGCGGCGGCCGGTGGGGCGTTTTACCTGGGGCTGGGCTCGCTTCTGCTCTCCAACGAGGGGCGGCCGATGGTGACGATCACCGGCGATAGCTGCGGTTTTCACGACACCTGCGCCGGCGCCTGTTCCTGCGAGGCCAACACCGTGCGCTTCGGGCACGAAACGCGGTTCATGCATGCCTGCCGGGAGAACTTCCTCGTCGAGCTGGCAAAGTACGGCATGGGCAAGCGCGACCTGGTCTCCAATGTGAATTTCTTCATGAACGTGCCGATCCGCCCAGATGGCGAGCTGACGGTGGATGACGGCGTCTCCGCGCCCGGCGGCTTTGTCGAGCTGCGCGCGGAGATGGACGTGCTGGTGGTGATCAGCAACTGTCCGCAGGTGAACAATCCGTGCAACGGGTTCAGGCCGACGCCGATCCAGATCATTATCAGCGAAGGCTGAATGTTCCGCAAAGTCCTGATCGCCAACCGCGGCGAGATTTGCGCGCGCATCTGCCGGACATGCAAGCAGATGGGCATCGGCTCCGTCGCGGTATATTCGGCGGCGGACCGGTTCAGCCCGGCCGTGCTGGCGGCGGATGAGGCTGTGGCGATCGGCCCGGCGCCGGCCGCGCAAAGCTATCTGAACATCGAGGCGATCATCGCGGCGTGCAAAGCGACCGGCGCAGAGGCGGTGCATCCTGGTTACGGGTTTCTGTCGGAGCGGGCGGAATTCGCCGAACGGCTGGCGGCGGCGGGAATCGCGTTCATCGGCCCGCAGCCCCGGCATTTGCGCGAGTTCGGGCTGAAGCATACCGCGCGCGCCTTGGCGGCGGCGGCCGGCGTGCCGTTGGCGCCGGGCAGCGGCATTGTGCGCGACGCGGCGGCGGCGCTGCGCGAGGCGGACAGGATCGGCTTTCCGGTGATGCTGAAAAGCAGCGCCGGCGGCGGCGGCATCGGCATGGTGCTGTGCGCGGACGCGCCGGCGCTGCTGGCGGGCTTCGAGAGCACGGCGCGGCTGGCCGCAAATAATTTCGGCGATGCCAGCCTGTTCGTCGAAACCTATGTGGCGCAAGCGCGGCACGTCGAGGTGCAGATTTTCGGCGATGGCAAAGGCCGGGTGGTGGCACTCGGCGCGCGCGATTGTTCGTTGCAACGCCGCCATCAGAAAGTGGTGGAGGAAACGCCGCCGCCGGGGCTGCCGGCGGCAACGCTGCGGGCGATGGAAGACGCGGCGGTCGTGCTCGCGGCCTCGGTGAATTATGAATCCGCGGGCACGGTCGAGTTCGTTTACGATGCGGGGAGCGGACGGTTTTACTTCCTGGAAGTGAACACGCGGCTGCAGGTGGAGCACGGCGTCACCGAGGCGGTCTATGGCGTCGATCTGGTGCGCTGGATGGTGGAACAGGCGGCGGGCGAATTTATCTTGCCCAAGGGCTTGGCGGCGCGGGGCGCCGCGATCGAGGCGCGGGTTTACGCGGAGAACCCCGCGGAAGGCTTCCAGCCCTCCAGCGGCACGATCACGCGGTTTGCGGCGCCGGCGGCGTTGCGCGTCGATACCTGGGTGGAAACCGGCACCACGGTGTCGCCGTTTTACGATCCGTTACTAGCGAAATTCATCGCCACCGGCGCCGACCGGGCAGCGGCGATCACGGCGCTGCGCGCCGGGCTTGCGGCCGGTGAACTATCCGGTATCGAGACGAATATCGACTATCTGTCGGCGGTGCTGGCGCTGCCGGATTTTGCCGCCGGCAGGATGACGACACGCACGCTGGAAGGCTTTGCGTTTCAGCCGCTTGGCGTGACGGTGCTTGACCCGGGCGCGCAGTCCAGTTTGCAAAGCCTGCCCGGCCGCCATGGCTTTTGGGAAGTCGGCGTGCCGCCGAGCGGGCCGATGGATGCGCGCAGTTTCGCCCGCGCCAACGCGCTGCTGGGCAACCCGCCAGGCGCGGCGGCGCTGGAATGCACGCATAGCGGGCCGACGCTGCGCTTTCTGGCCGACACCGAGATAGCCCTGGCCGGCGCACGGATGGCGGCCAGGCTGGACGGCGCGGCGGTGGCCTTCGACGCGCCGGTGCGCTTAAAAGCCGGCCAGGTTCTGGCGCTCGGCGAGATCGTCGGACCGGGGCAGCGCTGCTACCTGGCCGTTAGCGGCGGCTTCCGCGCGCCGGCGTATCTGGGCTCGACGGCCACCTTCACACTGGGCGGCTTCGGTGGCCATACCGGCGCGGCGTTGCGCGGCGGCGACACGTTGCGGCTGAACCCGCCCGTCCCGGCGGCCGAGACAACGCCGGCCGCGCCGGCGCCCGGCGCACCGGTGGAACTAACGCATGAATGGCAGCTGGCGGTGCGCTACGGCCCGCATGGCGCGCCGGATTTCTTCGCCGACGAGGATATCGAGACGCTGTTCCGCGCGCGTTACGAGGTCCACCATAACTCGGCGCGCACGGGCGTGCGGCTGAATGGACCAAAACCGCGCTGGGCGCGGGCGGATGGCGGCGAGGCCGGGCTGCATCCCTCCAACATCCATGACAATGCCTATGCCGTCGGCGCCATCGACTTCACCGGCGACATGCCGATCTTGCTCGGCCCGGACGGGCCGTCTTTGGGCGGCTTCGTCTGTCCCGCGGTGGTGACGAAAGATGAGCTGTGGAAGCTCGGGCAGCTGCGGCCGGGCGATACCGTGCGCTTCGCGCGCGCCGATGATGGACCCGCCATCCTCGCGCGCCATGGCGACGTGGTGATCCGCCGCGCCGGCGATGAAAACATCCTGATCGAGTTCGGCGAGATGAAACTGGACTTTTCGTTACGCCTGCGCGTCCAGGCGCTGCGGGACACGCTGGACGCCGCGGCGCTGCCGGGCGTCATCGATCTGACGCCGGGCATCCGATCGTTGCAGGTGCATTTCAACGCAGAGCGCACCACGCGGGCGGCGGTCATGAACGCGGTCGAAAGCTTGCTGCCCGGCCTGCCAGCGCCGGAAACCATGACGGTGAACAGCCGCACGCTGTATCTGCCGCTGTCCTGGAACGACCCGCAGATCCAGCTGGCGATGCGCAAATACCAGGAAACCACCCGGCCGGACGCGCCCTGGTGCCCGGACAACATAGAGTTCATCCGGCGCATCAATGGGCTGGACAGCATCGAAGACGTGAAACGGATTATCTTTGATGCGTCTTACGTCGTGCTGGGGCTGGGCGATGTATACCTGGGCGCGCCGGTCGCGACACCCTACGATCCGCGGCACCGGCTGGTGACCACGAAGTACAACCCGGCGCGGCCCTGGACGCCGGAAAACGCCGTCGGCATCGGCGGCGCGTATATGTGCATTTACGGCATGGAGGGGCCGGGCGGCTACCAGCTGTTCGGCCGCACCATCCAGGTGTGGAACACGCACCGGCAGACGCCGCCCTTCACGCCGGGGCATCCCTGGCTGCTGCGCCATTTCGACCGCATCCGGTTTTTTGAGGTGACTGAGGCGGAGCTGGCGGAGGCGCGGGCGGCATTTCCCTACGGAAAATATCCGCTGCGTATCGACGACTCCACCTTTTCTTTGGCGGCGTACGAGACTTTCCGCGCGGCGAACGCGGCCGGCATCGATGCCTTTCAAGCCACGCAACGCGCGGCCTTCGCGGCGGAGCGGGAGGACTGGGCGCGGCGCGGGCTGAACAGGTTTGAGGAGCCGGACGCGACACCGCCGCCGGAAGAATTGCCGCTGCCGGCGGGCGCAAAAGCGATCAGCGCGACGGTGCCGGGTAGCGTGTGGCAAATCCTGGTGGCGCCGGGCGGCGCGGTGCAGGCGGGCGATGCGGTGATGGTGATTGAATCGATGAAAATGGAAGTGCGGGTGCTGGCGGCGGCAAGCGGCATCGTGACTCTGGCAGCCGCGCCGGGCCAGGTGGTGCGGGCCGGGCAGCGCCTCGGCTTCATCACGCCGGCGCCAGTCCCATGATCCTGGACCCGCTGGAAATCGGCGCGATCCACGCCGCGTACCGCGCTGGCACGCTGACGCCGGTGGCGCTGATGCAGGAGATGCTGGCGCGGATCGCGGCCTGGCCGGACCCGGCGGTGTTCATCGCCCGCGTGCCGGAGGCGGAGGTGCTGGCGCGCGCGGCCGCGCTGGCGGGGCAAGAGCACCTGCTGCTGTTCGGCGTGCCGTTCGTGGTGAAGGACAATATGGACGTGGCGGACATGCCGACCACGGCCGCCTGCCCGGAGTTTTCGTTCATGCCCGCGCGGGACGCGACGGTGGTGGCCAAGCTGCTGGCGGCCGGGGCGATCCTGTTGGGCAAGGCCAACATGGATCAATTCGCCACCGGTCTGAACGGCACGCGGTCGCCTCATGGCGCGCCGCGTTCGGTGTTCAATTTCGCGTATGTGTCCGGCGGCTCGTCCTCCGGCTCGGCGGTGGCGGTGGCGGCGGGGTTGGCGGCATTTTCCCTCGGCACGGACACCGCCGGCTCCGGCCGCGTGCCGGCGGCGTTCAACAACATCGTTGGGCTGAAGCCGACCTTCGGGCGGATCAGCGCGGCCGGCGTTGTGCCGGCGTGCCGGAGCCTCGACTGCGTCAGCGTGTTCGCCAATTCCGCGGCCGATGCGGCTACAATATTGCAGGTGGCGGAGGGGCCGGACGCCGCGGATGCCTATTCGCGGGCGCCGCGCGAAGAGGCGCTGCCAACGGCGCCGCGTATCGGCGTGCTGGCTCCGCCGGACCAGGATTTCGGCGGCGACGAAGACGCGGCGGCACTGTACCGCCGCGCCCTGGCGACGGCATCGGGCTTCGGCTGGACGCTGCTGGAGATCGACTACGCGCCGTTCCGCGACATCGCCGCGGCGCTCTATGGCGGCCCGCTGGTGGCGGAGCGGCTGGCGGCGATCCGGCCGTTCTTCGAAGCGCATGAGCAGGCGGTGCATCCGGTGCTGCGCGAGATCCTGAACGGCGCACGCAAATACGCCGCCGCCGACTTGTTTGCCGAGCAGCAGCGCCTGCAGGCCTTGCGCGTCGCGGCGCAGGCGGAGCTGGCGCGCTGCGACGCGCTGCTCCTGCCGACCGCGCCGGAGACGTTCACCGTGGCGGACATGCTGGCAGCACCAGTGGCGCGGAACGCGCGGCTCGGCATCTACACAAACTTCGTCAACCTAGTGGATCTGGCGGCGATCGCGCTACCGGCGGGGTTTGGGACCAACGGGCTGCCATTCGGCGTCACGGTGATCGGACCGCCGTTTTCGGAAGCGTCACTGGCCGGCTACGCGGCGCGGCTGCACGCCGCCCTCGGCGCCGGCGCGGGGCGGTCCCGCGCGCAGCCGCGCGGCGTACTGCCGCCGGCCTCGACGGATGACGTCAGCCTGGTAGTCGCGGGCGCGCATCTCTCCGGCATGGCGCTCAACCACGAACTGCTGGCCCTTGGCGCGACGCTGATCCGGGCCACCGAGACGGCGGCGGACTACCGGCTCTACGCGCTTGCCACCACGCCGCCGAAGCCTGGCCTCGCGCGCAGTCCGGGGTTCGAAGGACCCGGCATCGCCGTCGAAATCTGGCGGCTGAGCCGGGCGGCGTTCGGGCAGTTCGTGGCCGCGTTGCCGGCGCCGATGGGCATCGGCCGCGTCACGCTGGCGGACGGCGCGGTGCATCCGGGCTTTCTATGCGAGGCATACGCTTTGGAAGGCGCGGCGGACATCACCGCCCATGGCGGCTGGCGGGCCTATCTGGCGGCGGCTGCGCCGTAGCCGGCCGCGCCGTAGCGCTCACACGCGCATAAAGCGCGCGGTCCAGCCTGGTGCGGCGTTTCAGCGCGGCCTCGATCTCGGGCGCGCGCTCCACGTCTTCCTGCCGGCGGAACCAACCGCTCGGGTCGGTATGATTTTCCGCCGCCACATTGGCGCGCAGATCGGGCGGCGGCGGCGCGATGCTCAGGCGGCCGGCCAGCGCCGCCAGGCTGTCCGTCATATTTTCCGTCATGCCGACAAAGCCGAGCCGGTTCAGCGCCAGTGACGCGGCATGGAATGCGCTGTCGGGGTTTTCCGCCAGCGGATCGCGCGCGGCGCCGGTGGCATACAGTCCGGTCAGCCGGCGGGTGTAGAGGTTATCGGTCAGGTCGAGCAAAAACGGATCGTCGCAAGCCAGGAACTCCGGCAGCGACAGCCGGTGCGCAAGCGCCACGGAAAACGACAGATCAGGGTCGAATTGCGAAGGATCAACGCTGCGCCAGAACCGGTACAGCGAGAACAGGCGCGCCCGGGGTTCGCGCAGCAGCGTGAAGGTGACGTGATCGGGCGCCAGCCGGCGCAGGGTCGGCAAATCGTAATGGCCCCAGATCAGCTTAAAGCGGGCGGTGTCTTCCGGCAGCGAAGGCGGCGCGCGCCAGTAAAAACTGGACGGCAGATCGCGCCACGGGTCGCGGTTGATTTGCTCCGGGTGGAAATGGCCGGACAGCCAGCGAATAGCGGCAATGCCGCCGCACTTCTCCAGATGCAAAAAACTAACGCCGGGGCCGGTCCAGGCGGTGAACAAATTGCCGCCCAGATCGGGCGTGCCGGACGGGTCCAGGCTGCCCCGCTCCAGATGCCAGGCGTAGGAAGCGGAATCGCGCAGCCAGGCGCGGGTGCCGCGGACGCCGACCAAGCCGCGAAACAGCGGCGGCATACGTATTGTGGTGTTGGCAACGCTCCGGCGGAAATCACGCCGCTGATGACTGACGGCCCAGCGGTTCAACCCGAATCCCAGAACCAGCGGCGCCGCGAGGCGAGCCAGCACGGATGAGGCGGTCCGCGTCAGCCAGGTACGTGCTGACGACGGCGCGCTTATGCCCCGGCTTTCGAATCGGCGGTGCGGGGCGCGGCCACGGGTTTGGCGGCAGGCGGACCGTAAATCGCGCGGGCACGGTTCAGAAACGCGGCCACCATGCGGCGCACCGCTTCGGTAAACACCGCGCCGATCGCTTTCTGCAGGATGAAGTTGCGGAACTCGAAATTCACGTAAAAATCCACCATCGTCCCGGCGCTCTCGGGGGTGAACTTCCAGCGGTTGTGCAGGTATTTGAACGGGCCGTTCTCGTACTCGGTCTTGATCGCGCAGAAGCCGGCGGCATCGGGCGGGGTAAGGCTGACGCGTGACGTAAAACTTTCGCGGAACGGGCCGAAGCCAATGGTGAGGTCCGCGACCATCTCGTTGCCCGTCTGCGACCGGATGCGCGAGGCGACGCACCACGGCAGGAATTCCGGATATTTATCGACATCCGCGACCAGGTGGAACAGCTGCGCCGGCGCGTAGGGGACCAGCTTGCGCTCGGTATAGGTGGTCACGCCTACGCCGCCAGTTGCTTTGCGCGGGCGTCCCGCAAGGCGGCAAAATCCGCGTCGGCGTGGTAGGAGCTGCGGGTCAGCGGTGTCGCGGAAACCTGGGTGAACCCCTTCGCGCGCGCGGTGGCGGCGTATTCCGCGAATTCCTCCGGCGGCACGTAACGATCGACCGCGGCGTGTTTGACCGAGGGTTGCAGATACTGGCCGATGGTCAGGAAATCCACATCGGCAATGCGCAGATCGTCCATTACCTGGCCGATCTCGGCGCGTGTCTCGCCGAGCCCGACCATCAGGCCGGATTTGGTGAAAATGGTCGGGTCGATCTGTTTCACCCGGTCGAGCAGGCGCAGCGATTGGTAGTAGCGGGCGCCGGGCCGGATGCTGGGGTACAGCCGGGGCACGGTTTCCAGATTATGGTTGAACACGTCCGGCCGGGCGGCGGCCACCACTTCCACCGCGTCCGGCTTGCGCAGGAAGTCCGGGGTGAGGATTTCCACCGTGGTGGCCGGCGCGGCGGCGCGCAGTGCCGCGATCACCGCGGCGAAATGCGCGGCCCCGCCATCGGCCAGATCGTCCCGGTCCACCGAGGTGATAACCACATGACGTAGGCCGAGCGTGGCGACGGCGGCGGCGACGCGGGCTGGCTCCGCCGCGTCCAGCGGCGCCGGGATGCCCGTGGTCACGTTACAAAAGGCGCAGGCGCGGGTGCAGGTGTCGCCGCAGATCATCATGGTGGCGTGGCGCTGCGACCAGCACTCGCCGATATTCGGACAGGCCGCTTCCTCGCATACCGTAACCAGGTTTTCGCTGCGCATCAGCGCGCGGGTCTCGTGATAGACCGGGTGCGTCGGCGCTTTCACCCGGATCCAGGCCGGTTTGCGGCTGATCGGGTTGTCCGGCCGGTGCTGCTTCTCCGGGTGCCGCGCCCGGTGGTCGATCTCGATGCGGGTGGTGCTGTTCATGGAAACCTTAAGAAACGTGGCCTGCTTATCCGTTTCGTCAGCCGCAAGGGCGGCCTCCTCATCGGGCAGGACACTAGAAGTGTATGACCTCACCGTAAGCGTCAAGCACCGACTCATGCATGGTTTCGCTGACGGTGGGATGCGGAAATACCGTCTCCATCAGCTCTTCTTCGGTGGTTTCCAGCGTGCGGGCGATGGCATAGCCCTGGATCATCTCCGTCACCTCGGCGCCGACCATATGCGCGCCCAGCATTTCGCCGGTTTTCGCGTCGAATATGGTTTTCACAAAGCCGTCCGGCTCGCCCATGGCGATCGCCTTGCCGTTGCCGATGAACGGGAAGCGGCCGATCCTGATCTCGCGGCCGGTCTCCTTGGCTTTCGCTTCGGTCAGCCCGATCGAGGCGATCTGCGGCCGGCAATAGGTGCAGCCGGGGATGTTGCCGGTGTTCATCGGGTGCGGGTGCAGGCCGGCGATGGTCTCCACGCAGATGATGCCCTCATGACTGGCTTTGTGCGCGAGCCAGGGCGCGCCGGCGAGATCGCCGATCGCGTACAGCCCGTCGACGCCGGTATGGCCGTAGCCATCCACCACGACATGCGTGCGTTCGATTTTTACGCCGGTGCCTTCCAGGCCGATATTTTCGGTGTTGCCGACGATGCCGGCCGCGGAGATCACGCGGTCCACGATGATGTCCTGCGTGTTGCCGCCTGCTGCGACGGTAACGGTGACATTATCCGCGCCTTTCTTCACGCCCTTTACGGTGGCGGAGGTGATCAGCTTGATGCCCTGCTTTTCGAACTGCTTGGCGGCGAAGGCGGAGACCTCGGCATCCTCCACCGGCAGGATGCGGTCCAACATCTCCACCACCGTCACCGCCACGCCCATGTTGACGTAGAAGCTGGCGAACTCGATGCCGATCGCGCCGGAGCCGATTACCAGAATGGATTTCGGCATCGCCGGCGGCACCATAGCTTCGAAGTAGCTCCAGATCAGCTTGCCGTCGACCTCGATGCCCGGCAGTTGCCGCGGCCTGGCGCCGGTGGCGAGGATGATGTTTTTGGCGGTCAGCGTGGCGACCGGCTTATCGTCCTTCGTCACCTCGATTTTGCCGGGGCCGTTCAATTTGCCGTAGCCGTCGAACACCGTGATCTTGTTTTTCTTCAGCAGAAACGCGACGCCGGAAGAAAGTTGCTTGGCGACGGCGCGCGAGCGTTTGACGATCTTGTCGAGGTCGTACTTCACCTCGCCGATGCTGAAGCCGAACTCGTCCGCGTGTTTCAGCAGGTGAGAGATTTCCGACGAGCGCAGCAGAGTTTTGGTCGGGATGCAGCCCCAGTTCAGGCAGATGCCGCCAAGATGCTTGCCCTCCACCACCGCGACCTTCATTTTCAGCTGCGCGGCGCGGATCGCGGCGACATAGCCGCCCGGCCCGCCGCCGACCACGATCAGGTCAAATTGTTGGTCGTCAGGCATTTTTTGCTCCCATTGCGGCGGCGTGCAACGCCGCGCCGCTCAGCCGATACTTGGTCCACTCGTTCAGCGGCTCGGCGCCGAGAGCGGTATAGAATCTCACCGCCGGTTCGTTCCAATCCAGCACCGACCATTCGAAGCGGCCGTAATCGCGTTCCACCGCGAGCTGGGCGAGATGCGCGAAGATCGCGGCGCCGATGCCTCGGCTACGCGCCGTCGGCACGACGAACAGGTCTTCCAGATACAGGCTGGGCTTGCCGGTCCAGGTGTTGAAGCTCTCGAACCAGATCGCGAAACCCTGGGGCGCGCCTTCAATTTCGACCAGAAGAGCCTCGGCGCGCGGGCGCGGACCGAACAGCGCTTCATGCAGCTGTGGTTCGGTCATTTTCACCGCGTCCGGCGCGCGCTCATAGGTCGCGAGGTCGCGGATGAAGCCGAGTAGTACGGCCACGTCGCCTGGGGTTGCGTCTCGAAGGATCACAGCATCAGGCTGAGCGGGTCTTCGATGATCGCTTTCAGCGTGGCGAGGAACTCCGCGCCGAGCGCGCCGTCCACCACGCGGTGGTCGACCGAGAGCGTCACCGTCATGATGGTGGCGATGGCAAGCGCGTCGTTCTTCACCACCGCGCGCTTCTCGCCGGCGCCGACGGCGAGGATGGCGGCCTGCGGTGGGTTGATGATGGCGGAGAATTCCGGAATGCCGAACATGCCAAGGTTCGAGATGGAAAAGCCGCCGCCCTGATACTCCTCCGGCTTCAGCTTGCCGGCTTTGGCGCGCGCGCCAAGGTCCTTCATCGCGTCGCTGATCGCGGCAAGGCCGAGCTGGTCGGCTTTACGGATGATCGGCGTGATCAGCCCGTCAGGGATCGCAACCGCGATCGAAATATCGACGTCGTCGTATTGGATGATCGCGTCTTCCGTGAAGCTGGCGTTGACGTTGGGATGGCGGCGCAGCGCGGCGGCGCAGGCCTTGATGATCAGGTCGTTGACCGAAAGCTTGAAGGCGCCAGGGCCATCTTTCGCGGATTTGGCATTCAGTTCGGCGCGCAGCTTCAGCAGCGCGTCGATCTCGATGTTGGACGTCAGGTAGAAATGGGGGATCGTCTGTTTCGCCTCGGTCAGGCGTTTCGCGATGATTTTGCGGATCGAGGAGTTGGGGATCTTCTTATGCGGCGCGCCGATCTCCGGCGCCGGCGCGGCGGCTTTCGGCGCCGGCGGCGCGGGGGCAGAAGCAAGCGGGGCCGCGGCCGCAGCTTGCGGCTTCGCGGCCTCTTTCGGCGCGGGACCAGCCTTGTCGATGTCGGCCTTCACGATCCGGCCGTTTGGGCCGGAACCTTGCACGCCCGCGAGGTCGATGCCGGCCTGCTTCGCCATGCGGCGCGCCAGCGGCGAGACAAAAATGCGCTCGCCATGGTCGGCGCCATTAACCTGCGGCGCGGCCGGCGGCGCGGCGTTTTCGTTTTTGGTCTCGGTAAACGGCGCGTCCTTGAACTTGGTGCTGTTCGGCACCGGCGTCGGCGATTCCTGCGGCGGTCCGCCCGCTTCCTTTGCCGGGGCTTTCGCTTCCGCGCCTGGCGCAGCGGCGGCATCCGGCGCGGCTTCGCCCTCGGCCGTCAAAATCGCGATCACGGCGTTCACCGCCACGCCATCCGTGCCATCCGGCACCACAATTTTCGCGAGGGTGCCTTCCTCCACCGCCTCGACCTCCATGGTCGCCTTGTCGGTTTCGATCTCCGCCAGCACGTCGCCGGATTTAACCTCTTCGCCTTCCTTTTTCAGCCAGCGCGCCAGCTTGCCTTCGGTCATCGTGGGCGAAAGCGCCGGCATCAGAATGTTGGTCGCCATGAAGCTGTTCCCCCCAGGTTATTTTTCAGATGATTTTTTTCACCGCGTCCACCACCCAACCCGGCTGCGGCAGCGCCAGTTTTTCCAAATTGGCGGCATAGGGCATCGGCACGTCCAACCCGGCGACCCGCATCGGCGGCGCGTCCAGCCAGTCGAAGCAATGCTCCGTCACCGTCATCGCGATCTCCGCGCCGATGCCGGCGAACGGCCAGCCTTCCTCGATGCTCACCACGCGGTTGGTTTTCTTCACGCTGGCGATGATCGTCTCCACATCCAGCGGCCGGATGGTGCGCAGATTGATCACCTCGGCGGAAATGCCTTCCGCCGCCAGCGCTTCCGCGGCCTGCAGCGCGACATCCACCATGATCGAAAACGCGACGAGCGTCACATGCTCGCCCTCCCGCTCGATCTTCGCCTTGCCGATCGGCAGCACGAAATCCTCCGAGGTCGGGCAGTCGAAGCTGTGGCCGTAGAGGATCTCGTTCTCCAGAAAAATCACCGGGTTCGGGTCGCGGATCGCGGCGCGCAGCAGCCCCTTCGCATCCGCCGCCGACCACGGCGCGATCACCTTCAGCCCCGGGCAATGCGCGTACCAGGAGGCATAGCACTGGCTGTGCTGCGCGCCGACACGCGACGCCGCGCCGTTGGCGCCCCGGAACACGATCGGGCAGCCCATCTGGCCGCCGGACATGTACAGGGTTTTCGCCGCCGAGTTGATAATCTGGTCGATGCCCTGCATGGCGAAGTTGAAGGTCATGTACTCGACGATCGGCTTCAGCCCGTTCATCGCGGCACCCACCGCCATGCCGGTGAAGCCATGCTCGGTGATCGGCGTGTCGATCACCCGGCGCGGGCCGAACTCGTCCAGCATGCCCTGGCTGATCTTATAGGCGCCCTGATACTGCGCGACTTCCTCGCCCATCAGGAACACGTTTTTGTCGGCGCGCATTTCCAGCGTCATCGCGTCGCGCAGCGCCTCGCGCACGGTGGTGGGTTTGGTCTCGCCCCAGTCCTTGTCCGGCGCTTCCTGCGGCGTGTGCTTGGCCTCGGCTTTCTTCACCTCCGGCTTCGCCTCGTTTTTCGCTTCCGCGGCGGCGGCGGCTTTGGGCTCTTCCTCGGATTTATTGGCCGGCGCGCGGTGGGCGTTGTCCGGCGTGGTCTCCGGCGGCGTGACCTGCGGCTGGGTCGCGGCGCTCGCCGCCGGCGCGGCGGCGGCAGTGTTCTCGCCCTCCTGACCCAGCGTCGCGATCACGGTGTTCACCGCCACGCCCTCGGTGCCTTCCTGCACCATGATTTTAAGCAGCTTGCCCTCGTCGACGGCTTCCACCTCCATGGTCGCCTTATCGGTCTCGATCTCGGCGATCACGTCGCCGGATTTGACCTCGTCGCCTTCCCGCTTCAGCCATTTGGCGAGCTTGCCCTCGGTCATGGTGGGCGATAAAGCGGGCATCAGGATTTCGGTGGTCACGGGATCAAACCTCCACCAGAATATCGGTCCATAACTCGGCCTCGTCGGGTTCCGGCGAGCTTTGCGCGAACTCCGCAGCCGCCGCCACGCGCGCCTTGGTGTCGTCGTCGAGCTTTTTCAGCTCCGCTTCCGGCACGCCCATCTCGAGCAGCGCCTTTTTCGCAAGGTCGAGCGAATCGTGCTCGGCGCGCATTTTCTGCACCTCCTCGCGGGTGCGGTATTTCGCCGGGTCGGACATCGAATGGCCGCGGTAGCGGTAGGTCATCATTTCCAGCAGAAACGGCCCGTTGCCGGCGCGGCAATGCGCCACTGCCTTGTCGCCCGCTTCCTTCACCGCCAGCACGTCCATGCCGTCCACCTGCAGGCCCGGCATGCCCCAGGGCGCGCCGTTCTTTGAAAGATCGCGCGAGGCGGAAGCGCGCTCCACGCTGGTGCCCATGCCGTAGCGGTTGTTCTCGATCACATACACCACCGGCAGCTTCATCAGATTGGCGAGGTTGAAACTCTCGAACACCTGGCCCTGGTTGGACGCGCCTTCGCCAAAATAGGTCAGGCAGACGCGGTCGCTCTCGCGGTACCAGTTGGAGAAAGCCAGGCCGGTGCCGAGGCTAACCTGCGCGCCGACGATGCCGTGACCGCCGAAAAACCCCTTCTCCTTGCTGAACATGTGCATGGAGCCGCCTTTGCCGTGGGAGTAGCCGGTGGCGCGGCCGGTCAGCTCCGCCATCACGCCTTTCGGGTCCATCTCGCAGGCCAGCATATGGCCATGGTCGCGGTAGGAGGTGATCACCTCGTCGCCGGTGTCGATCGCGTGCTGCATGCCGACCACCACCGCTTCCTGACCGATGTACAGGTGGCAGAAGCCGGCGATCAGCCCCATGCCGTAAAGCTGGCCGGCCTTTTCCTCGAACCGGCGGATCAGCAGCATGCTGCCATAGGCGCGCAACAGCTCCTCGCGCGTCATCGAGGCTTCGGCTTTCCGGATCTTTCTGGTCTTTTCATTCGCCAAGGCCATGCCGGCAGCTCCCTCCAAAGTCTGCCCGTACATGCTCATTCGGCAGAGGCTTTTGCAAGGCGCGGCGGTGGAGGCTGCCATACCCGGAGGCTGGGCAACAATTCTACTGCCCAACCTCCGGGCTCAATCGGACGGCGGCGACGGCGGGTCTAATTGTCGGGCTGCGTCTCGTCTGCCAGCTTGACGACATACTCCGTCGGCTCCGCCAGGCTGAGCACCTGGCGGGCCTGGTCGTCCAGCATATCGGGGCCGATCGACTGGCTGCTGAGATCGGCGATCCGCGTCTCCCATGAGGCGCGTTCGGCGTCGATTGCGGTGAACTCCAGCTGCGCTTGCGCCAGCTGGACGTGCTCAACCGCCTGCGCCTTCAGCCCGCGCGTGCCATGCACGGCGTTCCAGGCGAAATAAGCGGTGATCAGCAGGAAAACGGTCGGCGGCAGCGTGGCCCGCAGGCAGTTTTTGAAGAAACGCAGCACTTCCCCGCTCCCGCTAATTAACTTTAGGCAACCATCCGTTAAACCAAAACGGCCTGCACAAGCAACATCTTATTGTTTCTTTCTTACATCTTTCTTTAGCGGCGGCGGGACGTTCCGTTACGGTTCGCCATATTTTGGCCATGAGAACGACCTGGGGTCAGCGCAATCGCGTCACCATATAACGTACAGGTCTTGGAGGACCCGGATATGAAATTACGCAATCTGGTTCTTGGCGCCGCTTTGCTCGCCGCGCCGCTGATGGTTCCGCATTTGGCGCACGCGCAACGGGGCGGTTGGCACGGCGGCGGCGGTGGCGGCTTTCACGGCGGCTTTGGCTATGGCGGCGGTTTCCGTGGCGGCTTCGGTTACGGTGGCGGCTTCGGCTATGGCGGCGGCTTCCGCGGTGGGATCGTCGTTGGCGGCCCGGTGTTCTTTGGCCCGCCCGTCTATTTCGCGCCCCCGCCGGTCTATTACGCCCCGCCGCCGGTCTACTATGCGCCACCGCCAGTCTATTACGCGCCGCCGCCGTATTACTACGCCCCGCCGGCGGGCTAGTTCACTATAGCCATTTAACCTCCGGCGGCAGGGACATCAGGATTGCCTCGGTGTTGCCGCCGGTTTTCAGGCCAAAGGTGGTGCCGCGGTCGTAGAGCAGGTTGAACTCGACGTAACGGCCGCGGCGAACCAGCTGCGCCTCGCGTTCCGCCGGCGTCCAGGTCTCGTGCATCCGTCCCCGCGCGATCGCCGGATACACCGACAGAAACGCCTCGCCGACCGCGCGAGTAAACGCGAAATCCGCCACGAGATCGCCGGTATCGACGTAGTCGTAAAAAATCCCGCCGGCGCCGCGCGGCTCGTTCCGGTGCGGCAAAAAGAAGTACTCGTCCGCCCATTGCTTGAAGCGCGGATAGTATGCCGGATCATGCGCGTCGCAAGCGGCCTGCAGCGCCGCGTGAAAGGTGGCGGCGTCCGCCGCCGCCGCCGCCGTGCCGGGCTGCAAAGGTGTTAAGTCCGCGCCGCCGCCGAACCAGCCTTGTCCGGTCACGATCATCCGCGTGTTCATATGAACGGCCGGCACGCGCGGGCTGCGCGGATGCGCGACCAGGCTGATGCCCGAGGCCCAGAATGCGCCGGTCGCGTCCGCGCCCCGCATCTGCTTCGCGAACTCCGCGCTGAAGGCGCCGGAGACCGTGGAGATGTTCACGCCCACCTTCTCGAACACCCGGCCGCGCATCAGGCTGATGGTGCCGCCGCCGCCTTCCGCCCGCGCCCAATCCGTGCGGGCAAAGCGGCCTGCCGGCACGGCCGCATCGGGCGCCGCCTCGTCTTCAATCACTTCCAGGGCCGCGCAGATGCGGTCGCGCAGCTCGCGGAACCATGCGGTGACCTCGGATTTTATCGCCGCGTGCGGGACGGCGCCCGTAACCTGATCCATGCGGCTCTGTAGCCCGATTGCCCGCCCGCCTCCACACTTGAAATTTTCCGCGCATCCGGCCATGCGTAGCCAGGGCTAGGCAAAGCGGAGGCGAGATTGGCGGAGACCGGCGTGCAGATGGCCCAACCAAGCGTGGCCGCCGTGCCGGATCATGCGGCCGGCCCAGGCGCGGCCGGTCCTGGCGCCGCCAGCCATGACGCCGCCGGCCGCCGGGATTTCTTGAAAATTCTGACCGTCTCCACCGCCGCGGTCGGCGCCGCCGCGCTGATCTGGCCGTTCATCGACGCGCTGAACCCCGACCGCGACGCCGCCGCCGTCGCCAACCTGATCGTCGATGTCGGCGCCATCGCCGAGAACACCGCGCTGGCGGTAACCTGGGCCGGGTTGCCGATCTTCATCCGCAAGCTTACCGACAAGCAGATCCAGGACAACGAATTCGTGGTGATGGACACCCTGCCCGACCCCGCCAATTACCGCGACCGCGTGAAGCCCGGTTACGAGAGTTTCGTGGTGGTGGTCGGCCTGAATACCGCCGTGCCGTGCGAGGTGATGGGCAACGATCCGTCCGAGAGCCGCGGCCCGTTCGACGGCTGGCTCTGCCCGTGCGACGGCAGCGTTTATGATCCGCTGGGCCGCATCCGCACCGGCCCGGCGCGCAAGAACCTGGCTATCCCGCGCTTCACCTTTCTCAACGCCACCCAGATCCAGTTCGGCTGAGGCAACAATGAGCACCACGCGTATGAATTGGGCGGAAAGCCGGCTGCCGTTTCTCGGCGTCTGGCGGGGCTACTTCACCGCGCCGCTGCTGGCGCGGGACGCGCCATATCTCGGCACGCTGCCGGTGCTGATCACGGCTGCGCTGATCTTCATGACCCTCTCCGGCTTCGTGCTGTCGCTCTATTATTCGCCGGCGCAGCCTTTCGGCTCGATTTCCTTCGTCGACCGCAACGTCAACTCCGGCTGGCTGATCCACGGCTTTCACGAAACCGGCACGACGATGATTTTCGGCGCGGTGTATCTCGCACTGCTGCGCGCGATGCTGACCGGCGCCTACCGTGCGCCAGGCGAAGTGGTGTGGATGCTGAGCCTCGGGCAGCTCGTGCTGCTGATGCTGGTCGGCTATCTGGGCTATGTGATGACCGGCGGCGCGGTGGCGTTCTGGAGTCTCGCGCACAGCGCCGGCGCGGCCGCGGGGTTGAGCGGCTTTCCCGGCGCGATCGGCGCGTGGGTGTTCGGCGGCCCGAACGGGCCGGGCACGCTGGCGCGACTCGCGGTGTTCCACACCGTGCTGGCCCTGGCGCTGTTCGGCATCGTCGCGCTGTTTTTCATGGCCCGGCAGTCGCTGCCGGGGCCGGGTTCGTTGGCCGTGCTGGGCGGGGTGAGTTTCCACCCGTATTACACCGCGCAGTTCTTCGCGGCCTTCGTGATCTACGCGCTGATCTTCGCCGTGCTGGTGTTCTTTCTTCCGCATCTGGGCGAGAACCCGCTGAATCGAGCCGAAGGCAGCCAGCTTTTGTTGCCTCTGGGTCTGGCGCCGCCCTGGTATCTGCTGCCGATCAGCGCGATTTCCCATCTGCTGCCGGGCCCGCTCGGCGGCATCGCCGCCGTGCTGGCGGGCCTGGCGGTGCTGTTCGCGCTGCCCTGGCTGGATCGCTCGCCGCCAAGCGCCGCGACCGGCGGGCTGTACCGATTTCTGATCCTGGTGCTGGCGGCTGATGTGATCGCGCTCAGCCTCAGCGCCGCCGCGCTGCCCTCCACGGTCGGCGGCGTGCTGACGGTGGTGTTCACGCTGTATTACTTCCTGCATTTTCTGGTGCTGACGCCGGCGGTCACCGCACGGAGCGCGGCATGATGCTCAAACTTGTGCTCGCCGCCTTCGCCTTGTTTGCCCTGGCGCTGCCGGCGGCGCGGGCCGAGGACACGCTGAACCCGCCGCACTGGCAGAGCCAGGGCGTGTTCGGCTCCTACGATATCGCGGCTCTGCAGCGCGGTTTCCTGGTCTATCAGACGGTGTGCGCGAGCTGCCACTCCGCCCAAGCCCTGCACTACCGGGATCTGCAGGCGATCGGCCTGTCGCCGGATCAGGTCGCCGCCCTCGCGTCCTCCGTCAAGCTGGCGAACGGCCCGGCGACGCTGGACGACACCTTCCGCAACCCGTTTCCGGACCCCACCGCCGCCGGCGCGGCGTTCGGCGGCGCGGTGCCGCCTGACCTGTCCACCATCGTGCTGTCCCGGCCGAAAGGCCTGCGCTACGTGTACGAGCTGCTGACCGGCTACCGCGACGCGCCGGACGATGTGGCGTTGCTGCCCAGCCACTATTTCAACATCGCGATCCCCGGCCAGCAGATCGCGATGCCGCCGCCGCTGAAGGACAACCAGGTCAGCTACGCTGACGGCACGAAAGCGACCTTGCCGCAGGAAGCCTCCGACGTCGCGGCATTTCTCGCCTGGGCGTCAGACCCCAACCTGGATGAACGGCGTGAAGTGGGCCTGCGCGTGGTGCTGTTCCTGGTGTTCCTCACCATCCTCGCGGTCGCCACCAAACGGAAAATCTGGCGCGAAGCGGTCTAATGGCCGAGATCACCCCCATCATCGGCATTATCGGCGGCTCCGGCCTGTACGAGATCGAGGGCCTCACCGAGACGCGCTGGCAAAAGGTGGAAACGCCTTGGGGACGGCCTTCGGATGAATTTTTCTGCGGCGTGTTCGAAGGCGTGCAGGTCGTGTTTCTGCCCCGCCACGGCCGCGGCCATAAAATCTCGCCGAGCGGGCTGAACTACCGCGCCAATATCGACGCGATGAAGCGCCTCGGCGTCACCGACATCCTTTCGCTCTCCGCGGTCGGCAGCCTGAAAGAGGAACTGCCGCCGGGACATTTCGTGATCGTCGACCAGTTCATCGACCGCAGCTTCGCGCGCGAGAAAAGCTTCTTCGGCGCCGGCTGCGTCGCTCATGTCTCGATGGCGCATCCGGTCTGCCCGCGTCTTGGCGACGCGCTGGAGGGTGCGGCACGCGGGCTTGGTTTGCCGGTGACGCGCGGCGGCACCTATCTGGTGATGGAAGGCCCGCAATTCTCCACGCTCGCCGAAAGCCAGCTGTACCGCGGCTGGGGCTGCGCGGTGATCGGCATGACCAACATGCCGGAAGCCAAACTCGCCCGCGAGGCGGAAATTTGTTACGCCACCGTGGCGATGGTGACGGATTACGACTGCTGGCACGAAGACCATGACGCGGTGACCGTGGACGCGGTGGTCAAAGTGCTGTTCGGCAACGCCGACAAAGCCCGCAACCTGGTGAAAGCGGTGCTGCCGGACATCGGCGCGACCCGCGGCCCCTGTCCCGCCGGCTGCGACCGCGCTTTGGACTACGCGCTGATCACCGCCCCGGCCTCGCGCGACCCGGAGGTGCTGGCGAAGCTGGACGCGGTCACCGGACGCGTCCTGGCCTGAGCCGATAAGGCGCGTAGACCCTCGTCATCGCAAGCAACGAAGCGACGAAGCAATTCAGCCGCAATCGCGCGCGCAACAACCAGTCTAACGTTCAGTTCTTCACGCCGGCGCTGAGCTTGGCGGCAGTTTCCAGGAGGCCGGTCATGTCCCCCTGCGGCGCGCCCGAATCGTCGCATTCGGGTGGCGCGACGCGTATCGTGTCCCGCCCCTCGCGCTTGGCCTGGTAAAGCGCGAGGTCCGCGCGGCGCAGCAGATCCTCCGGGCGGTGCCACGGCTTCGGCTGCTCCAGCGTCGCGATGCCGATGCTCACCGTGACGGCGCCGGCGGCCGTGTCGCCGCGCGGCAGGTTCAACCGGGCGATGCCGGCGCGGATATCCATCGCCAGGCTCATCGCCCCGGCGGCATCGGTGCGCGGCAGCAGCACGGTGAATTCCTCACCGCCGTAGCGCGCCGCGATGTCGCCCGGCCGCTTGGTCAGCTCCCGCATCGCGCGGACAATGCCGATCAGACACTCATCGCCCTTCTGGTGGCCGTAAAGATCGTTGTAGAGTTTGAAGTGGTCGACATCGACCAGCAGCAGAGACAGCGTGGTGGTTTCACGTATGGCGCGGCGGAGTTCACGCGGAAACTGCTCGTCGAAATAGCCGCGATTGAAGGCGCCGGTCAGCCCATCCCGCACCGCGCGTTGCGGCAAAATCTCGTTCGCCTCGACCAGCCGGTCATAAAGCTGGGTCAGTTCGAAGATCAGCACGCAGAAGATCATCGACGAGGACAGGATGCTTTGGATGCGCCCGGCATACCAGCCGATGTCGTACCGAACGGCGCCGGAGAGCGTCAGCGTCGCGTCCGACAGGCTGGCCAGCAGCGCCACCGCAAGCCAGAGGCTCAGCAAATCGCGCAGACGTGTAATCCGCAGGCAGCCGAACAGCGCCAGCAGCGTGGCGCCGAAAATCGCCGCCATCACCGGCGAATGCCGTAGCGACTTGTACGACGCGCCGTGGATCAGCGGCGGCAGCAGCCCGCTATGCGCGATGCACAGATACACCAGAGCCAGCGCCAGTAACGGTGCTGCCGGGATCAGCAGAAAGCCGATGCGCTGGCGGCACTCGCGGCTGAGCGGCAGCACGTCGGCCCGCAGCGCCAGGCCGATCAGCACAAACATCGGAAAGCCGGCGTGCCAGATCGCCCACATCCAGATTGAGCTTTGCGGACCGCCGGAAAATAGGCCCGCGGGCGAAAACACGCCGGGAAACACCAGCATCTGCGAGAACACCATCACCGCGACGAACGCGAAGGCGCCGGCGAGGCCGCCCAGAAACGGCTCCCGGCTGGAGCGGCATTGGATGGCCAGGAAAAACGCCGTCAAAGCCTCGATCAGCGACATCAGCACGGCATAGATCGAAACCACTGGCGGAATGGCGGGCCCCATCCTGCCGCCGAACGGCGCCAGCACGGCGGTGAAAGCGATGATCGCGGCGGCCGCGAAGCCGGCGAGCATGACCGGCCGGCGCGACAGATGCCGCGACAAGATGCCAAAGCCCGGACCGCCGGCCGGACTCACGCCCCAACCCGTGCCGCTGGATGATCGACAGCTTCAGCGCGCATGTGCTCAGCCCTCCGCCCAGCCGCCCACCGGCGCGGCGTGATGCCGGCCCATGACGCGGTGACGGTAGCGGGCGCATGTTAACCGGAAATGAACCACCGCTTTGGCGGGCGCGTCACGCCACCAGCTGCAGCCCAGGCGCGGGCTTCTTGATCGCGCTGATCAGCGCGCGCACTTCCGCCCGCGCGGCGACGTGCGACAGGCCAAGGGCGATGCCGATATTGGCTTCTTTCACGTCCATGAGCGTCAGGCCCTGCAGATAGAGCTCGCGGAAGATCACCCGCTCGCCAAAGCCCTTCAACGTGCGGAAGCCGATGCGCTTCGCCAGCGTGTCGAGCGTGGAGCCGACGTCGCGCTTGTTGCGCGCTTCGGAGGCGGCAAGGCGGTTGCGCATCACGATCCAGTCGATCCGGCCGCGATCGAGCGCGAAACGGTTCTTGCGCGCTTCCCAGACCATTTCGGAATAGATCGAGGGCCGCACGATGTCGTGGTTTTCCGGATCGACCTTCGCCAGCATGGAGAAGTCCACAAAGCTGTCGTTGATCGGCGTGATCAGCGTGTCCGCATGCGCGTGGCCATAGCGCGAGAGGTAGGTGTCCGCGCCCGGACAGTCGATCACCACGATCTCGGCCTCCGCGGCGAGTTCGCCAAACGCCGCGTCGAACGCCGCCCGCTCCTCCTCTTCCGCGTCCAGCCGATTATCCTTGGTGCTGCGGAACACCGAGCGGAACGCCGGCAGCGGCAACGGCACCTTTTTCGCTTCCACGAAAGCGGCGCGGCCGGCCAGCGTGCCGGCCAGCGTGCCCTGACGCGCGTCCAGGTCCATGGCGCCCACGCGGTAGCCGTCCCGCAGCAAAGACACGATGATGTGGATCGCGGTGGTGGATTTGCCGGAGCCGCCCTTCTCATTGCCCAGCACGATGACGGTGGGACGGGTTTGCGCCGAGATAGTCGCCATGGGCACGCTCCGACTCGATAAGCCCCGACTTTATCGGATTCTGACGCGCTCCGCGAAGGTAATAAATGTCGCCAGCATCTTCTCCATAAAGTCGCGCGTGGGCTGGTCGGTGAGCTTGCCGTCGGAAAATTTCTGCGCGGCGCCGCCGATGAACATCTCTGGCTGGAACAGCATCTGCACGCTGAGCACGCCGAGCGTCTGCCGCAGCGGATACTGCGCCCGCGCGGTGCCGAGCGCGCCTGGCGACGCACCAAGAATCGCCACTGGCTTGCCGACAAACACATTGGCCGGCCGCGACCCCCAGTCGATGACATTCTTCAGCGGCGCCGGGATCGAAGCATTATATTCCGGCGTTGCGAAAATCAGCGCATCCGCGGCAAGGATCTGCGCCCGCACCCGCTCCACAGCCTCCGGATACTTGCCGTCCCGCTCCAGATCCTGGTTGACCAGCGGCAGATCGCCGATTGCCGAAATCTCCAGCTGATGCCCCTCCGGCAACAACGCCGCCACGGCATGCAGCGCCGCCGTGTTCCAGGACGCCGCACGCAAACTGCCGGAAATGCCGAGTATTTTCATACGTTTGGTCTAAGGCGAGAACAGGAAGAAAGAAAGGGGTTCTTTTTTGTAAAAAAGAACCAAAAAACTTTTTTGACTAGGGGCCACGGGCTTTGGCAAGACATCGGCAACGAACGTTGGATTGCGTCGCTGCGCTCGCAATGACGAATGACTTGAATCAAGCCCCCGTCAAAATCCGCTCCACCAACTGCCGCACCGTCGGAATAAACCCGTTCGAATAAAACGGGTCGCTCGCGAAACGATACGCGTTATGCCCAGCAAACATCAGGTTGTCGTCCAGCGCCGCCTCATCGTCCGGCGCGGCGTGGGCGATATCCTGCAGGGTTTTCTGGATGCAGAAGCTGCGCGGGTCGGCTTTCTTGCCGTTGTCGTAACTCGGCCCCTCTTCGCTCCAGTTGGAAAACCGGCACTGGCTGAGGCAGCCCATGCAATTCACTTGGTCGGTATGGATTTCCTGCGCCTTTTCCGGTGCCACGAAAATCAGCGTCGCATCCGGCGTGCGCAGCGCCTCGGTAAAGCCCGCATCCTCCCAATCCTTCACCCGCGCATAATCCGGCGCGGTGAGATACACCGGCCGTTTGCGGGCGCCGACGCCGTACTGCACCAGATGCGCGCCCACCGGCTCGGCGGTATAGGCAACCTGCCGGTCGGTGCGGCCGCGCAGCTCTTTGATGAAGTCGTTGTTCACGGCGGAGGAGTAAAAACCCGTGGGCGAAAAGCGGTTCAGGAACACGTCGCCCGGCTTCAACGTCAGCAGCCGTTCTTTCCAGCTGCGGCTGATCGGGCTTTCCGTGGTCAGCAGCGGGCGGGTGCCGAACTGGAACGCGACCGGCCCCAGCTCCGGATTGTCGATCCAATCCTCCCACTCATCCAGCCGCCACACGCCGCCGGCCATGATGATCGGCGTTTCTCCCAGGCCGAATTCGCGCATGAACTTGCGCAGCGCGACGACCCGCGGATACGGGCTTTCCGGCTTGGTCGGGTTCTCGCCGTTGGACAGGCCGTTATGGCCGCCGGCGAGCCACGGGTCCTCATACACCACCCCGCCCATCAGCTCCGCTACTTTAGAGTAAGCCCGCTTCCACAAAGCGTTGAACGCCCGGCCGGAGGAGACGATCGGGTAGTAATTCACGTTGAAGCGCGCCGCGATCTCGGCCAGCCGGTACGGCATGCCGGCGCCGCAGGTGATGCCGTTAACGATCCCTTTGGTCCGCTCCAGCACGCCGGTGATGATCCGCTCCGCCCCCGCCATTTCCCACAGTATGTTGGCGTGGATGCGCCCCGCGCCGCCGGAGATGTCGTAGGCCTGGCGCGCTTGCGTGACCCCGCCTTCGATCGCGTAAGCAATCAGCTCTTCATGCCGGTCACGGCGGGTCTTGCCTTCATAGGTCTGCGGGATTGGCTGGCCCTCGGCGTCGTAGCTGTCCGCGTTCACGGCGCTGAACGTGCCGGCGCCGCCGCCCGCGGCCCAATGGCCGCAGGTCTTGCCGTTTGACACGGCGACGCCCTTGCCGCCCTCGACCAGCGGGAGAATCTCCTTGCCGCCCATGCGAATGGCGTTGATCAGCTTCATCTTGCGAGAACCTTGTGACGTGATTTGGGCGTGGTCGTCTCTGCGTATCGCCAGGATACCAGCCAATATGTAAGCGCCTATTAACAGATTGAACCTCGGCGTGAAGGCTGGCGCGATCAATTATTCGCTGGCGGGACCCGCGCCGCGCGCAGGACAAACCTAAGTCCATGCGTTGCCGCCTTGGCCAGACGCGACGCGGCGGCTACATGGATGAAGCCATGGACCTGAACTTTTCCGAAGACGAGGTGCGGCGCTACGCCCGGCATATCCTGCTGCGCGAGGTCGGCGGCGTCGGCCAGGCGAAGCTGAAGGCGGCGCGGGTGCTGATCGTCGGCGCCGGCGGGCTTGGCTCGCCGCTGGCCTTGTATCTGGCGGCGGCCGGCGTCGGCACCATCGGGCTCGTCGATCGGGACGTGCTGGAACTCTCCAACCTGCAGCGGCAGGTGGCGCACGCGACGGACAGGTTGGGCATGGCAAAAGTCGAGTCAGCGGCGCAGGCGATGCGCGCGCTGAACCCTGAAGTCACCGTGCACACCCACGCCGTACAGCTGCGGGCCGACAACGTCGCGGCGCTGATCGCCGATTATGATCTGGTCTGCGACGGCACCGACAATTTTGAAACCCGCTTCCTGCTCGCCGATGCCTGCGTTGCCGGCCGCCGCACGCTGGTCTCTGCGGCGGTGCTGCGGTTCGAAGGCCAGCTCAGCACCTTCAAGCCGCATCTGGACCCCGAGGGGCCATGCTATCGCTGCCTGTACCCGGCGCCGCCGCCGGCCGGCACGGTGCCGAGTTGTTCGGAAGCCGGCGTATTGGGCGCCGTGACGGGCGTGATGGGCACGCTGCAAGCGACGGAGGTGCTGAAGGAGATCATCGGCATCGGCGAGTCGCTCTCCGGCTGGCTGCTGGTCTGGGACGCGCTGGCCGCTTCGTTCCGCAAGATCAGGCTCCGCCGCGACCCGGAATGTTCCATATGCCACGCCTGATCCGCGCCGCCGCGGTGGCGCTGCTGGCACTTTGCGCCTGGACCGCGCCGCCGGCCGGCAGCGGCCCCGGCCCCGCGCTCGGCGTGGTCAGCAAGCTGCCGGTGCCGCGCTTCGTCTCGCTCCGCACCGGCGAGGTGAACGTCCGCGCCGGGCCGGGCTTCCAATACCCGGTCGACTGGATCTACCAGCGGGACGGCCTGCCGGTCGAGATCATCGGCGAGTTCGACGTCTGGCGGCAGGTGGTGGCGCCCGACGGCGGCACCGGCTGGGTGCATGAAGCCACCATCCGCGCGCGCCGCGGCTTCATCGTCACCGCTGACAAAGCCGCATTACGCGCCAGCGCGGACAGCGCAAGCAGCGTTGCCGCCTATCTCGCCAACGGCGTCTCCGGCGCGCTGATTTCCTGCGACGGCGTCAGCGACTTTTGTAAGGTCGATGCCGGCCACGTCACCGGCTTTCTGGCGCGCGAGGACTTCTGGGGCGTGTTTCCGGGCGAGGTGGTGAAGTAAGCGTAAAGAAGTTGTCCACAGAAAACTGCCTCTCAACGCCAACTATATATTGCGGGCGTTGTCCGGGTTCTCTACTGTATTTGGTAGTTAACCCCGGAGTGCCATCGATGGACTGGACCGCAGACGTAATCGAAAAACTGCGTCATTTCTGGGCCGAGGGACATTCCACGGCGGAAATCGGCCGGCGGCTGAACATCTCCAAGAACGCCGTCGTCGGCAAGGCGCACCGGCTCTGCCTGCCGCCGCGGCCCTCGCCGATCCGGCGTCTCGATGGCGACGGCGCGGCGCCCCGACCGGCCGTGCCGCGGCGCGTGCAGGGGCCGACGCTGCCGCCGCTTGGCGTGTCGATCGGCGCGCCTTTGCCAGCGCTCCGCGCCATCGCCCCCGCACCCAAGCAGACCCTGCGCGCCACCCCCTGCTGCTGGCCCATCGGCGAACCCGGCCGGCCGAGCTTCCATTTCTGCGAGGAGCACTCGGTTCCGGGAAAGCCATACTGCGCCAATCATGCCGCCATCGCCTATGTCCGCGTCCGAGACCGCCGCGAGGACGCCGCATAAACCCGCTCTGGTGGCCATCTGAGGCGGGGCGCCCCCAGCTGACTCACCAGACCGAGTTTCAGGTGGCTCTTCTCGCCTTCAACTGCATCGTGATGCTAAAGTTCGGAGGTCTAACCGTTCAGCGAACCATGGCTCTAAATATCTGTTGCGGCGCAGCACAGATTCCACGTTGCAGTCTGTATCGTACTGTACCAACATATCTGTAGCCGGCAGCATGGCCGGCGCCGATTTACGGCGGGTCCGTAGATCCAAACCCGAAAAGGGGCAGGAAATGGCAACAATGGAAACAGTCCAGGAGCAGTCCGCGCAGCAAGAGGCGCAGACCGGCGTTGTGAAGTGGTTCAATCCCGGCAAAGGCTACGGCTTCATCGCCCCCGATACCGGCGGCAATGACATTTTTGTTCATATCAGCGCGGTCCAGCATTCCGGCCTGCGCAAGCTGAACGAAGGCGAGCGGGTTCGCTTCGCCATCGAGCAGCGTCAGGGCCGGATCGCCGCGGTGGAGCTGCAGCGCGCCAACTAGTTTCGGCGGCGCCGCGCTGATAAACGACCGGCTGAAGGAGGCCGGGCCGTGGATCAGTTGGAAGGGATTGCCGAAGACGAAGGCACGGCGGCGCTGCCGCTCCATGCAGTCCGGCCGGACGCAATGGAGGCGTTTCTCGCCGAACGTCAGCCGGCACAGGCGAATTTCCTGCGCGCCCAGCATTTCACGGCGGCCGCGAATTCGCTGGTCCTGCTGCCCGGCGACTCCGGCATCGCCGGCGCCGTGCTCGGCCTGGGCCAGGAGACGTCGCCGTTCGCGTTCGGCGGCCTCGCCACTGCCTTGCCCGCCGGCAGCGTCTGGCGGCTGGAGCCCCCCGGCTTCGACCTCGACTCGGCGGCGCTCGGCTTTCTGCTCGGCGCTTACCGCTACGGGTCGCTGAAGACGCCGCCCCCGCGGCCGCCGGCCCAGCTGATCGCCGGCCAGATCAGCCCGCGTGTCCGGCAGACGGCCGCTTCGGTCGCCTTCGCCCGGGACCTGATCAACACGCCGCCGAACCTGCTCGGCCCCGCCGAACTTGCCGCACAAGCCGGCGCGCTCGCGGCCGAGTTCGCCGCCGCCAGCGAAACTTGCGCCGGCGACGCACTCGCGGCCCGCTTTCCGGCGCTGCACGCGGTCGGCGCCGGCTCCGAACGGGCGCCGGCGGCGGTCACGCTACGCTGGACCGGCAGCGCCGCGGCGCCAGATGCCAAACACATCTCGCTCTGCGGCAAAGGCGTCTGCTTCGACACCGGCGGCTACGACCTGAAGCCGAGCGCCGCCATGTTGCGCATGAAAAAAGACATGGGCGGCGCCGCCATCATGCTGGGCCTCGCCCGGCTGATCATGGCGCTGGATCTGCCGCTCCGCCTGAGCCTGCGCATTGGCTGCGTTGAAAACAGCGTCTCCGGCCACGCCATGCGCCCCTCCGACGTGCTGAACACTCATGCCGGCAAGACCGTGGAGGTCGGCAACACGGACGCCGAAGGCCGGCTGGTGCTGTGTGACCTGCTGGCCGAAGCCGCCGCCGAACAGCCGGACTGGCTGCTCGACGCGGCGACACTAACCGGCGCCGCCCGCGTCGCCCTTGGCCCGGATCTGCCGGCGTTGTTCTGTTCCAACGACGAGATGGCACAGCGCCTGCTCGCCGCCGGCCACCAGACGCACGACCCGCTGTGGCGGCTGCCGCTGTTCGACGGCTACGATCCCTGGCTGGACAGTCCTGTCGCCGACATGAACACGGTCTCGGCCAAGCCGTTCGCCGGCGCGATCGTCGCCGCGCTGTTTCTCCGGCGCTTCGTTCCGGCGCATGTGCCCTGGGCGCATATCGATGTGTACGCCTGGAACGACGCCACCCGGCCCGGCCGTCCGGAGGGCGGCGAGGCGCAAACGCTGCGCGCCGTTTTCGCCGCGATCGAAGCTTTCTGCCTGCAATAGTCGAAGATCACATTCCGTAACTGCAAGAGAATATCATTGGAGTTGCAATGTTTTCACGTTTGAACGGGTTGTGATCAACAACGTGTACGCATAACTAAGGTTTCGACTGTAAGGCAATGATTTGCCACGCGCGACGAAGGTGTTCGGTAAATCGGGCGTCTCGAAGCGCATAACTAGCCAAAAAATGATTGCGCGGGCCGGGATTATTTGCGGGCGAAGTTAGTGCGGAGTCACTTATTTTGCGGGTTTGAGATTAGTCGAAGGGGTTTTTGGTATGGCGGCGCAACTTTCATCCGATCAGCTGGTCGGCATCTTGCGTGACACAGTGGTGTCTCTGGTCCGGCGGGACGGGGTCGATCTTTCGGCGCGGCAACTGGGGGTGTTTCTCACCTGTTACTTGAACGAAGGTGGCCATACCGTGCGCGGCCTGGCGCAGGATCTGAACGTCTCCAAACCCGCCATCACCCGCGCGCTCGACCGGTTGACCGAGCTTGATTTCGTGCGTCGCAAAGTGGACCCGGCGGATCGCCGCAGCGTGCTCGTGCAACGTACCGTGAAAGGCGCGGCCTTCCTGCGGGAGACGCGCCAGATCATGACCGAAGCGCTGGGTTCCAACAAAGCCGAGACTTCCCGCCGCGCCAGCTAACTCCCGATGAAGATGTTTCGCCGGTTGCTGCTGTCGGTTGGCTTGGCGCTGGCTGCCGGTGAACATGCGGCGTTCGCCGCGCCCTTGTCCGCCGCCGATCAAGCATTGATCGGCCAGGTTCAGAATTACCTCAACGCGCAGACCGGGCTCACCGCAAACTTCCTTCAGGTCGCGGCCGACGGCTCGACCAGAACCGGCAAGGCATGGTTGCAGCGGCCGGGCAAGATGCGCTTCCAGTACGACCCGCCGGACCCGCAGCTGCTGGTCGCCGGCTTCGGCCTGCTGGTCTACCGGGACCCGGATCTCGACCAGACCACCAACATACCGCTGGGCACCACGCCGCTCGGCATCCTGCTGGCGCAGCATGTGCAGCTTTCCGGCGGCGTGACGGTAACCGGCATCGACCGAGAACCCGGCGAGGACATGATCACGCTGATCCGCACCGGCAAGCCCGCTGCCGGCAGCCTGACTCTGGTTTTCGGCACCGGCCCGCTGGAACTGCGGCAATGGAAAGTGCTGGACGCGCAGGGCCGGCAGACGCAGGTCAGCCTGTACGACGTCGCTCCCGCCGGCCCGTTCCCCGACAGCCTGTTCCAGTACAACAACGGCGCGTCGCCTATACAAAGCGGCGGCTGACCGATAGGTCCACCCGCGCATGACGCGGAAACTGACGATCTCGACCTGGAACATCAACTCGCTGCGGCTGCGGCGCGGCCTTTTGCGGCAGCTCGTCGATGGCCTGAGCCCGGACGTGATCTGCCTGCAAGAAACCAAGGTGCCGGACGGGCTGTTTCCGGAAGACCTGGTGGAACACACAGGGTTTGAACACATGCTGAAGCGCGGCATGAAAGGCTATAACGGCGTCGCCATCCTCTCCCGCCTGCCGCTTCACCCGGTGAACTTCACGCCAAACTGGTGCGCCAAAGACGATTGCCGGCATCTGGCCGCGACCATCGACACGCCCTCCGGCCCGATCACCCTGCACAATTTCTATGTCCCCGCCGGCGGCGACATCCCGGACCCGGCGGTGAACCCCAAATTTGCCCATAAGCTCGACTTCATCGCCGAAGCCCGCGCGCATTCCACCGCGGCGCCGCCAACCCGCGCGGTGCTGGTCGGCGACCTCAACATCGCCCCCCTGGAACACGACGTCTGGAGCCACAAGCAGCTGTTGAAAATCGTCAGCCACACGCCGGTGGAAGTCGCCGGGCTGAACGCCTGGATGGGACAAGGCTTCCATGACGCGCTCCGCCATTTCGTGCCTCCCGAACAGAAACTCTACACTTGGTGGTCCTATCGCAACGCGAACTGGCGCACCTCCGACCGCGGCCGCCGCCTGGACCACATCTGGGTCAGCCAGGACCTCGCCGGCGCCCTCACCGCGCACAAAATCCTGAAAGACGCCCGCGACTGGGATCCACCCTCCGACCACGTGCCGGTCGCCGTTACGCTCGAGGTTTAAGCCACGCCGTCATTGCGAGCGCAGCGAAGCAACTCATCCTTCTCGGCGCGACCAGGAAAGATAGATTGCCGCGCCGGCTTCGCCAGATCGCAATGACGGCTTGACTCCGAAATAACGCATGACGCGTCAGATTGGCAGCGCGCTATCCTTCATCCGCTCCATCGCGAACCGCGAGGAGACGTTGCGCAATGGCAGCGCCGCGATCAGCCGCCGGTAGAACCCGTCATATGCCGCGATATCCGGCACCACCACATGCAGCAGGTAATCCACGTCGCCGCTCATCCGCCACGCCCCGATGATCTCCGGCGTCGAGTCGACCACCGCGGCGAACTGCGCCAGCCACTCCGCCGAATGATCCGCGGTCTCCACCGAGACGAACACCGAAACCGGCAGGCCGAGCTTGTCCGGGTCCAGCAGCGCCACCCGCGCGCGGATCACGCCAGTATCCTCCATCCGTTTGATCCGCTTCCAGCACGGCGTCGCGGTCAGCCCGACCTTGTCGGCGATCTCGTTCAGCGACAGCGAGGTGTCGTGCGCGAGCAGACGGAGAATCGCGCGGTCGATGGAGTCGAGCTCGGTCATCTACGGCAGACTGCCACGGCGGTGCGGCGCTGACTATTGCGGCGGAGCAGCATCGGGATTACAGGGCGCGCGGGTCACGCCCCCCCACCGGGGCGCTTTTCTTCTGTAAGGGAGAGTTTTCATGGCGGACGTCACCGCGCCCCCCGCTACACTCGTGAAGCCGGGCCTGCGCCCCACCAACCCGAATTTTTCCTCCGGCCCTTGCGCCAAACGCCCCGGCTTCAGCCTGGCGGCATTGCAGGGCGCGCTGCTCGGCCGCAGCCACCGCGCGAAAGCGCCGAAGGCCAGGCTGGCGGAGGTCATCACCGGCTCGCGCGACATCCTCGGCATACCGGCGGACTGGCGGCTCGGCATCGTCCCCGCCTCCGACACCGGCGCCATCGAAATGGCGCTGTGGTCGATGCTGGGTGCTAAGGCTGTGGACGTGCTGGCCTTTGAGAGCTTCTCCGAAGCCTGGGCCACCGACGTGGTGAAGCAATTGAAACTGCCCGAGGCGCGGGTGCTGAGCGCGCCCTACGGCCAGCTGCCCGACCTCGCTACGATCGATTTCTCGCATGACGTGGTGCTGGCCTGGAACGGCACCACCTCCGGCGTGCGGTTTCCGAACGGCGACTTCATCCCCGTTTCGCGCGAAGGGTTGGTGTTCGCGGACGCGACCTCCGCCGCTTTCGCCATGGACCTGCCCTGGGACAAACTCGATGTGGTGACGTGGAGCTGGCAGAAAGTGCTGGGCGGCGAAGCCGGCCACGGCATGCTGGCGCTCTCGCCCCGCGCGGTCGAGCGCCTGCTTTTCTACAAACCCGCCTGGCCGCTGCCGAAGATCTTCCGCCTTACTTCCGGCGGCAAGCTGATCGAGGGCATTTTCGCCGGCGAAACCATCAACACTCCCTCGATGCTCTGCGTCGAGGACGCGCTCGACGGCCTGCGCTGGGCCGAAGCCGAAGGCGGCCTGCCGGCGCTGATCGCACGCTCGGAAAGCAACCTCGCCGCCATCGCGGATTGGGCGGCAACCAACCCCCGCATCGCCTTCCTCGCCGCAAACCCGGCAACACGCTCACCTACCTCCATCTGCCTGACCATCGCCGCCCCCTGGTTCACGGCGCTGGACGCCGAAGCGCAACAAACGGCCGCCAAAGCCGTCGCCGCGCTGCTGGAAAAAGAAGGTGTGGCCTATGACGTCGCCGCCTATCGCGACGCGCCGCCCGGCCTGCGCATCTGGGGTGGCGCCACCGTCGAGAGCGCCGACATCGCCGCCCTCCTGCCTTGGATCGATTACGCAATCGACACGGTTGCAGTACAAAACTAAGGAATTCCCATGCCCAAAGTTCTGATCAGCGACAAATTGTCGCCGGCCGCCATCGCTATCTTCAAGGAGCGCGGCATCGAGGTCGACGTCAAACCCGGCCTTACCCCCGCCGAACTGCGCGCCATCATCGGCGAATACGACGGCCTCGCCATCCGCTCCGCGACCAAAGTCACCCGCGAAGTCATCGAGGCCGCCACCAACCTGAAAGTCGTCGGCCGCGCCGGCATCGGCGTCGACAACGTCGACCTCAAAGCCGCGACGCAGCGCGGCATCGTGGTGATGAACACGCCGTTCGGCAACGCCATCACCACCGCGGAACACGCCATCGCGCTGATGTTCGCGCTGGCCCGCCAACTGCCCGAAGCGTCGGCCTCCACCAAAGCCGGCAAGTGGGAAAAGAATCGCTTCATGGGCGTGGAGCTCACCGGCAAAACGCTCGGCCTGATCGGCTGCGGCAATATCGGCTCCATCGTCGCGGATCGCGCCATCGGCCTGAAAATGAAAGTCGTCGCCTACGACCCGTATCTTTCGGAAGCGCGCGCCGTGCAGCTCGGTGTGGAGAAGGTCGAGCTCCACGCGCTGTTCCCGCGCGCCGACTTCATCACCCTGCACACGCCGCTGACCGACGCGACGCGCTACATCCTCTCCCGCGCATCGCTGGCGAAAACCAAATCAGGCGTGCGCATCGTCAACTGCGCGCGCGGCGGTTTGCTGGACGAAGCGGCGCTGTTCGATGCACTGCAATCCGGCCACGTCGCCGGCGCCGCGCTCGACGTGTTCGAAACCGAACCCGCCACCGACAACCCGCTGTTCGCGCTGGACAACGTCGTTTGCACCCCCCATCTCGGCGCTTCCACCAGTGAAGCGCAGGAAAACGTGGCGCTGCAGGTCGCCGAACAGATCAGCGACTTCCTGCTCTCGGGCTCCGTCACCAACGCCCTCAACATGCCGAGCGTCTCCGCCGAGGAAGCGCCGCGCCTGCGCCCCTACATGGAGCTCTGCCGCCTGCTCGGCGCCTTCGCCGGCCAACTCACGCAGGCCAAAGACGGCGTGATCAACTGCGTCGAAATCGAATACGAAGGCGCCGCCGCCAACATCAACCACAAACCGTTGACCTCCGCGGCGCTCGCCGGCCTGCTCGGCCCGATGATGGAAGGCGTGAACATGGTCTCCGCCCCCGTGGTCGCGCGCGACCGCGGCATCGACATCGCGGAGACCGTCCATGAACGCCCCAGCGAATACCAGACGCTGGTGCGCATCACGGTCACCGCCGGCGGCCTCACCCGCTCCGTCGCCGGCACGCTGATCGGCAACGGCAAGCCCCGCCTGGTCGAGATCAAAGGCATCAAGGTCGAAGCCGATTTCGCGCCGCACATGCTGTACGTCACCAACAAAGACAAACCCGGCTTCATCGGCCGCTTCGGCACGCTGCTGGCCGACGCCGGCGTGAACATCGCCACCTTCCACCTTGGCCGCGCGCTGGCGGGCGGCGACGCCATCTGCCTGGTCTCCACCGACGGCGACACCCCGGAGCCGGTCCTGCGCCAGGTAAAGTCGTTGCCGTTAGTGATGCAGGCGACAAATCTGGCGTTTTAAGGACTTCTTTTTGTGTACAAAAAGAAGCAAAAAAACTTTATTATCCTGGGTCATGGGCGTTGGCGCCGCCAATGCCCCAGGCCCAGTTTGCAAAAGTTTTTTGGTACTTTTTTACAAAAAAGTACCGCTTGCTTCCCATGACCGAAGCCCGCCCCATTCTGTTCGTGGTCTACCGCCCGCGCCGGTCGGCGTTGCTGGTCTGTCTCGGCATCATCATCGCCGCCTTGGCTTTGTTCAGCCGCGCGCCTGGGCATTTGACCGCGCCGGAGTTGTGGGCGGAGGACGGCAAGCTTTGGCTATGGCAGGCGTTTTATTACGGGCCGCGCTGTTTGTTCTGGCCGAAGGCGGGCTATCTGCAGACGTTTTCGTGGCTTGTCGCACTGCTCGCGCTCAAGCTGCCGTTCACGCTGATCCCGCTGTTCTTCGCGCTGGTTGCGTTCGTGGTGCAGTTGGCGCCCGCCGCACTTCTACTCTCCGCGCGCGGTGCGGCGCTTCTGCCTTCACTAACGGCGCGTTTTTTGCTGGTCGGCTATTACATCGGCCAGCCCAACTCCGGCGAAGTTTACGTCAACCTCACCAACGCGATGTGGCATCTGGCGTTGCTCGCTTTTCTACTCACCATTTTGCCAAAGCCGCGCACCAAAGCCGGTGTCGCGATCGACATCATCGTCCTGATCCTGGCCGGGCTCAGCGGCCCGCTGGTGCTGTTCATCGCGCCGATCGCCTGGTGGCATGTGTGGGACCAACGGCGCGCGCCGGCGCCGCGGCCGCGTCTGGTGTACGCCGCCGTGCTCAGTGGTTGCGCGCTGATCCAGGGCACGGTGATCGCGTCGCAGGCGTTGACGCACCGGGTTTCCTCCGCCCATCTCGGCGCCACGCTGAACCGGCTGGTGCATATTCTCGCCAACCAGATCGCGCTCGGCGGCATTATCGGCGGGTTCAACGTCACGAACCTGATGCAGCAGCCGTGGTGGCTGCACGGTTGGCCGGCCGGCCTGCTCTGCGTGTTCGTCGGCGCGCTCGGTTTGCTGGCCTTCATCCGGGGCCCGACCGCGTACCGCCAGTTCGCCGTGCTGTCCGCATTGATCCTGGTCAGCGCCCTCAAATCGCCAATGATCACTAAAGTGATGCCGCAATGGGACCCGATGCAGATGCCCGGCACCGGCGACCGGTATTACATCCTGCCGATGCTGGCCTGGTTTGCCACGCTACTGGTGCTGGCGGCGCGGCCCCCGGTGCGGCCCTCGGTGCGGCCTTGGGCGTTTGCCGGCCACTGGCTGGCGCGGGCGCTGCTCTGCGCCAGCCTGATCGGCGTTGTCTCGGATTGGATGTATGTGCCTTACGCGCACACCGGCTATCACGACGCCGCGAAAACCTTCGACCGCGCGCCGGCGGGCACCAGCGTGACGTTTCCAGAAAACCCGGTGCCTTGGAGTTTTACGCTGACGAAGCGGTAGAAGAAGATTCTATCCGCGGAGTACGCAGATTTACGCAGATGAGAGAAGAAGATTGAAATCCATATTCATGCGTTCTCATCTGCGCTCATCTGCGGATAAAAAACTGGTTCGTCCCCAGCCCTGAGTCAGGCAGCGGCTAAAACGTCCCTCACCGCCTGCAACGCCGCCTCCGCCTGCGCGCCGTCCGGGCCGCCGCCTTGCGCCAGCGCCGCGCTACCGCCGCCGCCGGTGCCGCCCACCGCCGGGATCGCCGCGCGCACCAGATCCACCGCGCTGAACCGCCCCGCCAGATCGCCGGTCACGCTGATCGCGACATTGGCGTTGCCGTTGGTGGTGGAGACCAGCGCCGCGATCCCGCTGCCCAGACTCTTGCCCACCGAGATCGCCAGGGACCGCAACTCTTTCGGGCTGACCTCGCCGACATTGCGTCCGGCAAACTTCACGCCGCCGATATCTTCCTCGGCCGCCGCCGCAGCGCCCATCGCGAGCTTCTTCTGCAGCTCCGCCACCTGCCGCTCCAGCCGTCTTTTGTCCTCCTGCAGCGCATTAATGCGCGGCACCAGCGCCGAGGCGGGCGCCCGCAGCGCCTCCGCCGCCTCGCGCAACAACTGGCTTTCGCTCATCAATTCGTCGATCGCCGCCGCCCCCGCTACCGCCTCGATCCGCCTGATCCCGGCGGAGACCGCGCCTTCCGAGCGGATCATGAACAGCCCGATATCGCCGGTGCGGCCAACATGCGTGCCGCCGCACAGCTCGATCGAATACGCCGCCTTTGCGGGGTCGTCGCTGCCGCCCATGCCGACCACCCGCACCTCGTCGCCGTATTTCTCGCCGAACAGCGCCATCGCGCCCAGCTTCACCGCCGCGTCCGGCGTCATCAGCCGGGTGGTCACCTCGGCGTTTTCGCGGATGCGCGCATTCACCTCCCGCTCCACCACCGCCAGTTCCTCCGGCGTGATCGGCCGCGGTTGCGACACGTCGAAGCGCAGCCGGTCCGGCGCGTTCAGGCTGCCCTTCTGCGTCACATGCGGGCCGAGCCGCCGGCGCAGCGCCTCATGCAGCAGATGCGTCGCCGAGTGATGCGCCCGGATCGCGCCCCGCCGGTCATGGTCCACCGCCGCCAGCACGCCCGCGCCCACGCGCGCCGTGCCGCCCTGCACCGTCCCCAGATGCACGAACAGATCACCCAGCTTCTTCTGCGTGTCGCTGACCGCGATGCGCAGCCCTTCGGCGCCGGAGATCACCCCCGCATCGCCCACCTGCCCGCCGCTCTCGGCATAAAACGGCGTCTGGTTCAGCACCACCCCCACAGCCTGCCCCGCTGCCGCCTCATCCACCGGCTGGCCGTCGACGATCAGCGCGGTGATCACGCCCTCCGCGGCCTCGGCGGCGTAGCCCAGAAACTCCGTCGCCCCCAGCCGCTCCTTCAGCTCGAACCAAACGTCTTCAGTCGCCGCCTCGCCGCTGCCGGACCAGGCCGCCCGCGCGCGCCGGCGCTGCTCGTCCATCGCCGCATCGAAGCCGGCGGTGTCCACTTCCCGCCCCTGCTCGCGCAGCGCGTCCTGCGTCAAATCCAGCGGAAATCCGAAGGTATCATATAATTTGAACGCGACCTCGCCCGGCAGCGCCCCGCCCGGCGCCAGCCGCTCGGTCTCCTCGCCCAGCAGCGACATGCCGCGTTCCAGCATCGCGCGGAACCGTGTCTCCTCCAGCAGCAGCGTCTCGCGGATCAGCGCCTCCGCCCGCCCCAGCTCCGGGTACGCGACCCCCATCTGCCGCACCAGCGCCGGCACCAGCCGGGTCATCAGCGGCTCCGCCGCGCCCATCAAATAAGCGTGCCGCATCGCCCGCCGCATGATCCGGCGCAGCACATAGCCCCGCCCCTCGTTGGAGGGCAGCACGCCGTCCGCCATCAGGAAAGAAGTGCTGCGCAGATGGTCCGCCACCACCCGATGGCTGGTCTTGAACGCCCCGTCCGGGTCCTGCCCGGTCGCCTCGGCGGAGGCCAGGATCAGCGCGCGTAGCGTGTCGGTATCGTAATTATCGTGGCAGCCCTGCAGGATCGCGGCGAACCGCTCCAGCCCCATGCCGGTATCGATCGAGGGCCGCGGCAGCGGCGTCAGCGTGCCGGGCGGCGCCTCCTCGTACTGCATGAACACCAGGTTCCAGATCTCGGTGAACCGGTCGCCATCCTCCTCGGCGCTACCCGGCGGCCCGCCCGCGACATGCGCGCCATGATCGTAGAAAATCTCCGAACACGGCCCGCACGGCCCGGTATCGCCCATCCGCCAGAAATTATCATCCGACGCGATCCGAATGATCTTTTGGTCCGGCAGCCCGGCGATCTTTTTCCACAGCTCGATGGCGGCTTCGTCATCATGATAGACGGTGACGAGCAGTTTTTGCGCCGGGATCGAAAAGTCCTTTGTCAGCAAGGTCCAGGCATGATGGATCGCCTGTTCCTTGAAGTAGTCCCCGAAGGAGAAATTCCCCAGCATCTCGAAAAACGTATGGTGCCGCGCGGTGTAACCGACATTGTCCAGGTCGTTATGCTTGCCGCCGGCGCGCACGCATTTCTGCGCCGAGGTCGCGCGGCTATACGGCCGCTTCTCCTGCCCGGTGAACACGTATTTGAACGGGACCATGCCGGCGCCAGTGAACAGCAGGGTCGGATCGTTCTTCGGCACCAGCGACGCGCTCGGCACCACCTCATGCCCGTTGCGGGCAAAATACCCTAGGAACGTCGCCCGAATATCGTTACTGCTGACCATCAGCCGGAATTACAAGAGCCGTGACGATAAGCCAAGTTAACCGAAAAACCCCAGCAACGCCGCCGCCACCTCCGCCGGCGCCTCTTCCTGCCCAAAATGCCCGCCCGGAACGGCATGGCCGCTGACCTCCGCCGCCCAATGCCGCCAAACCCCCAACGGATCGGCTTTCGCCACGCCGTACTGCTCCCCGAACAGCACCAGCGTCGGACAAAGGATTCTCCGCACGTTGCGGTCCGCCTCGTCATGCTCCCGGTCCACCGTCCAGCCCGCCCGGTAATCCTCGCATGAGGCATGAATACTGGCCGGATCGGCGAAGCAGCGCAGATAATCCTGCAGACATTCCGGATCAAAGACGAATCCCTCGCCCGCCCAGCTTTGCAGCGTCCAGCGGTAGAAAAAATCCGGGTCGCCGCCGATCAGCGTCTCCGGCAACGGGTGCGGCTGCGCCAGCATCGCCCAGTGATAGCTTTTCACCGCCGCCGCGTCGCTGAACCTCGCCCACTGCTCCGCGGTCGGCAAAATATCCAGCAACGCCAGCTTCGTCACCGCCGCCGGATGATCCAGCGCCAGCCGATAAGCCACCCGCGCGCCGCGGTCATGGCCCGCAACGGCAAACGTCTCGAAGCCCAGCGCCCGCATCGTCGCGATCTGATCCAGCGCCATCACGCGCTTGGAGTAGCGCAGATGTTCCGCGTCGCCGCGCGGCTTTTCCGAGCGGCCATAGCCGCGCAAGTCCGGCATCACCAACGTAAACCGTTCGGCCAGAGCCGGCGCCACCGCCTTCCACGTCATCCGCGTCATCGGATAGCCGTGCAGGAGCAACAGCGGCGGCCCGCTGCCGCCGACCAGCGCGTCGATCTCCACCCCCTCCCCCGGCAACCGCCGCCGCTGAAATCCCTCGATCATCCCGTCCATGCCATGCCCGCTCCTCAGAGTCATATGCTAGGTAAGCGAAGCGCAACCCACCGCCGCCACGCCCGCTTGCCTCGCGCAAGATTCATTACGGTACCCTACCTACCGCAAGTTTCTTCTGTGGATAACCTTTCGTTTTTCTTTCACTAACAGTTTGTTAGCAGCCGCTCCTCACGGGAATGCTCCACGTGGAGCATTCCTAACGTCTGGTTAGTTCTGCCCATAGCACGGCATCGGATCGGCCGCCGCCAGCACGCCAAAATGCCGGAGCACCAACCGAAGCTTGCCGAACACGGCAGCCAGATCATCAAACTCCCGCGCCAGCCGCGCCGCGTCATCCATCGCCCGGTGCGACGGCTCGCCCGAGATCAGCCGCGCCCCGGCCGAGACCCGCAGCACGCCCATCACGCCGCCCCCCGGCGCGGGCAGCTTCACCGGCTGCCCGATATGGCAGATCAGCCGCGCCAAGCGCAGCTCCTCCGCCGCTAGTCCCGGCACCGCCGCCGACAAATCCGCGTTCAGCCAGCGATACACAAAACGCGCCTCGTCAGGGTCCACACAACGCCCCGGCTCACCCGGCGCCGCCGCCCCCCGAGGCGCTTTCATGGAAAAACTAAAAATGCTGGCGCATCGCTCCCAGTCCTCGTCCCCGCGCTCAATCGCCGGCGCCGGCAGCAGCCGCAACGCCGGATTGGCCGCCACCTCGCGCGCCACCACGTGCGCAAAACCCCGCAAAATCTCCGCCCGCCGCGCCGGCGCGATGGCAAACAGCGCCTCGATCTCCGCCAGCGCCGCATGCCAGCGTAGCGCCAGGCCGAGGTTCCCCACCGCCGGCAGGCCGGCCGCCGCCGGGCAGTCCGGCAGGTCGTCCCGCCCGAAATATGCGTCCAGCCCCGCCGGCAGACGCCCGTCCCGCAGCCGCGCCGCCACCGCCGGCGGCACCAGCACCGCGCCGGCAAAGGGCGGCCCGGTGAAAAACTTCGAGCCGGTCACCAGCACCACCGCCTCCAGCGCCAGATACGCGGCGACCGAACCTGGCGACAACCGCGCCTGGCACGCATCCACCACGATATCGAACGCCGCGCCGTGCGCCGCCCGTAACGCCCGCAGAAACGCCATTCCCGGCGCCAGCAGCCCGGTCTTCGAGAGGTCCAGCACGTGCAGGATCACCCGCTTGCCCTCGGCCAAGCCTTGGCGAACCATCGGCGCGATCTCCGCCTCCACCACATCCGCCGGCCGGGCCGCGCCATCCGCCGCGCGCAGCGCCACGCTGCCCAGTTCGGTATCCGCCCGAAACCCCTCGATCGCCGCTGCCCGCGCCACGTCGTGCCCGAGCGCCGTATCCACCGCGAAATGCAGCCCCCGCGCCGCCATCGGCACGCCGGAGCCGGTCTCCTCCGGCGCGACCAGGATGTTCAGGATCGGCTGCACGCCCGCCAGATGCGTCAGCGCCAGCGCCAGCAATTCGGTATCCGTGCCGGACGCGGCCAGCGCCACCGCGCCGCCTTCCGGCAGCCGGTAGAGTTCCGCCAGCGCCGCCCGGATCGCCGCCAGCTCGCGGCGGACAGCGTCGTCCTCGCCGCGCAGCAGCGCCGCCGTCGCCCGCAGCCGCGCCGCCTCGGCCGCGGCGTAGCCGCGTTCGGAGGAGGAAGAGGCGGTGGACGACGCAAACGTCACCGCCCAGGGCCGCGGCCGATGGCTGCAGCCGTAGCCGTTCAGCCCGGTGCGCGGGTCGCGCGCCAGGCGGATGTCGCCGCCGGTCTCCATGATCGCCTCGGCCGTGCCGATCCGGCCCCACAGGCAGCGCAGGCGGGCAATGTCTTCGGGATCGGCCTCCGGCCAAAGCCGCGACAAAACCTCGGCGTCGGGCGCCACCTCCGCCGCCATTACCGGCGCCCACTCCGGCAACCCCTCATCGGCTTCGGCGGCCATCGCGGCGACGCGGGCGGCGGCGAGCCACGCCGGACCAGGCGGCGCCCCGGCGCCGCGCAAGGCGGCGAGCTCCGCCTCATGGCGTTGCCACAGCGCTTTCGCGCCGTTGGAGACGGTGTCGAGCATGATCGTGGCGTAACCTCAAACGTCAAGCAAATCTAGCTTGCGGATATAGGGACGCCCTGCCGTTACAGCAGTTTAAGCGCCGCAAGGTTTGAGTTTCGGGTCCGCCGGGCTAAGACCCGCGCGCTCTGCTTACGGCGCGGGAGGTTTGTGTTTGGCGACGATCAATACCGAGACGGTGCTGGATGTGCGGCACTGGACCGACACGCTGTTCAGCTTCACCGCCACGCGCGACCCCGGCTTTCGCTTCATCAACGGCCAGTTCACGATGATCGGGCTGACCGTGGAGGGCAAACCGCTGCTCCGCGCCTATTCGATGTGCAGCGCGAATTACGAGGAGCGGCTGGAGTTTTTCTCGATCAAGGTGCCGTCCGGCCCGCTGACTTCGCGGCTGCAATCTCTGCAAGTCGGCGACCAGATCCTGGTCGGCGGCAAGCCGGTCGGCACGCTGGTGCACGACAATCTGCTGCCCGGTAGAAATCTTTTTCTGCTGGCGACCGGCACCGGCATCGCGCCGTTCGTGAGCATCATCAAAGACCCCGAAACCTACGACATCTACGACCGCGTGGTCCTGGCGCATGGCTGCCGGCAAGTGGCGGAGCTGGGCTATGGCGAGCTGGTGGTCTCCCGCCTGATGGAGCACGAGGTTCTGGGCGAGCTGGCGCGCGAAAAGCTGCTGTACTATCCGACCGTGACCCGTGAGGCGTTCCGCAACACCGGCCGCATCACCACGCTGCTGGAAACGGCCAGGCTGCAGGCCGATCTAGGCCTGCCGCCACTAAACGCCGAGACCGACCGCGTCATGCTCTGCGGCAGCCCGGCGATGCTGCAAGACCTGGACGTCCTGCTCCGCGCCCGCGGCTTCACCGAGGGCAACCACAGCGACCCCGGCCATTACGTGATCGAAAAAGCCTTCGTCGAAAAATAGGATGGGCAGAGCGCAGCGAAGCTAATCAATCCCACCGTTCCTTACCCGCAGCTCGGCGCCGGCTGCACCACCAGACGGGGCGGCGTGGTGGTGCAGTTGCTGGTGAGGAAGTGGCTGGTCGGGTCGAACAGCGTGATCACGATGCGGTTGCCGGCGGTCTGCACCTGGCGCGGGGTGCCGAGCGGGGCGAGTTTCGCGTCGTAAGCGTCGCGTTCCTCGGCGGTGACGGCGCTGCTCTGGCCGGCATGGCCGAAGATCGCCCACACACGTTTGCCGGCGGCCTCCGCCTGTTCGGCATGGGCGAGGTTGCCGTCCGAATCGCGCAGCACCACCGCCTCGGTTCCCGGCGGCAGATACACTTTCAGCACCGGCAGCGCGCCGAGATCGTCCAGCAGCACAACATCTCCGGGCGCCACGTCCTGGCTTAACATCCGCGCCGCGATATCCCATCGTGGCTTGGTCTCGGCGCTGTAATACGGGATCAGGTTGACCAGCAGCAGCGTCGCGCCGGCCGCCAGCGCGCCGGTGGCAATGCGGCGCGGCAGAAGTGAAAAAATCATGGCGCCGCCGATGCCGGCGAGGATCGCGAAGGGCGCCCCGCTCCACAGGATGTAGCGCGGCAGCAGCACCGGCCGCCACAGCGAGATTACCGCCAGCATCGCCGGCAGCAGCGCGGACGCCAACAGCAGCGTGGCCAGCAAGGCGGGCCGCCGGCGCAGCCGCCAGATGCCGCAGGCCACGCCGAGTAGCAGCGCGGCTGTAATCCCCCAAAGCAGCCAAAGCGGGGTCGCCACCTCCATAAACTGGAACGACACGGAATCCGCGACGCGCATGAAATAGATCGAGCCGAGATTATACCACAGCCGGGCGAGGTTCAGCGGCGGGATCCACATGAAGCCGGATTGCAGGCTCTCCGTGCCAGCGTGCGACATCACGACGTAGAACGGCACGCTGCACGCCGCGATGATCAGGTCGGCTCGGACGAAATTCCACAACAACTGGCGCCGGGCCATGGACTGCCACAGCAACGCCAGGCCGGCGATGTTCGCGGTCAGCACCCAGGGCGCGCCATCGCCCAGCACGTCCAGCGCCGCCGCGGAGCCAAGAATGAAGGCGATCCACGCATTACGAGCGGGGCTGTTGCGCCAGGGCCGCGAGGCGGCGGGAATGTCCAGCGCCAGGCCCACCAGCCCGTACAGCGCCACCAGGATCAGCGCCATTTCCATCGTGTAGGAGCGGGCTTCCTGACTGAACGCCAACGCGGTCGGCGACAGGCCGAGGATCAGCGCCGCAATCAGCCCGGCAACCCGGCCGCCGATGCGCGCGCCGATCAGATAGACCAGCATCACCGACATCGCGCCGAACACCGCCGACGGCAGACGCAGCCACAGTTCCGGATGACCCAACGCGATGAACGGCGAGAGGAGGAGGAAAAAACTCGGCATGTGATGATTGATGAAGCTGTCATGCACCAGCGCCGCCGGCGGCAAGGTCGCGCGGTTCAGCGTGAACACCTCGTCCAGCCAGAACGGGCGGCGGCCGAGATCGATCAGGCGGGGCAGCAAAGCGGCGAAGAACACCGTCAATGGCACCAGCTGCGCACGCACGAAGTCGCGGATGCCGGCCTTCGCCGGCATGACGATGCTTGGATTAGCGACGCTCATGCCAGCGCCTCGGTCGGGTCGTTGGCCGGGCCGCTGCTCTGGCTTTGGGATTGCGACTGGCTGCCGCCGCCCGACTGCGACTGGCTTTGCGACTGCGACGGCAGCTCCGGGCGCCAATCGCGGAAGAAGGCACGGCCGATCGCGGCGGCGAGTTTTTGCAGGTGGATTTGCACGGTGTCGAGATAGTCATGCAGGCCGATGGCGAGAATATGGCTGACCGGCTTTTCCAGCAGCAGCGCGCGTAAATATTCCGCCACCTCGATCGCATCATTCGCGCGGGACAGGCCGTAGATGCGGCGCAGATCGTCCAGATGCGCCTCCACCCGCCGGATGCACAGCAGCACCGAACGCGGCGAGGCGCTGTCGCGCAGCAAAAAATGCACCACGTCCTCGCCGGAAAAGTTGGCCTGGCTGCGGCGTTTGAAAGCGTGGTAGCCGGCGGAGCCGCGCAGGATCGCGTTCCACTGCGTCAGCTCGGCCAGGCGCTTCTCCTCGCCGTCGCGCGGCAGCGACGCGGTGTATTTGATGTCGAGCAGCCGGGTGGTCTGGTCGGCGCGCTCCACCAGCCGGCCCAGCTCATAGAAATACCAGCCCTGGTCGCGGTACAGCGTGCCCTCGGTCACGCCGGTATGGGCCTGCACGCCCTCTTTGATCATGGTGCAGAGGCGCGACAAAGCGTCGCCTTCCAGATCGTGTTCTGTCAGCTGCAGGACGAAGCGGTGGAACACGTTGATCTGCCGCCACATCTCGGTGCTCATCTGCGGCCGCAGCGTGCGGGCGTTGGTGCGGGCGTTTTCCAGGTTGCCGGGCACGGAAGTCGGGTTGCCCTTGTCCAGCAAGTAAAACCGCTTCACGTGATCGGCATCGGGCTGATAGCCGCGCTCGGAAAAATTCTCTTCATCGGCGTTGATGCGGATCAGCCCGTACCAGGCGTCGGTCTCGTAGCCGGGGCTCTCGAAGCTTTGCGTAACGTCGATCAGCCGGGCGAGATTTTCCACGCGCTCCAGATAGCGCGCCATCCAGAACAGGCCCTCGGCGTCGCGGGTCAGCAACACGCCGTCAGGCCGCGGGCTCATAGCCCGCCCATCGTTACTTGGCTCAAACGGCGTCCCCAAAGTCTTCCGCCAGCACCCAGGTATCTTTCGAACCGCCGCCCTGGCTGGAATTGACTATCAGGCTGCCGAGCTTCAGCGCGACGCGGGTGAGGCCGCCGGGCAGCACCCAGCTATCGCGGCCGGTGATGATGAACGGGCGCAGATCGAGATGCCGCGGGCCGATGCCGTCCTCGCTCAGCGTCGGCGCCACCGACAACCCGACCATCGGCTGGCTGATCCACTGCGCCGGATCGGCGAGCAATGCGGCGCGGGCGCTCTCAAGTTCTTCCTGGCTGGCGCGCGGCCCGATGGTGATGCCGTAGCCGCCGCTCTCGCCGACCGGCTTGATCACCAGCTCCTCCAGATGGTCGAGCGTGTATTGCAGCCCTTCCGCCTCGCGGCAGATATGGGTGTCGACGTTCTGGATCAGCGGCTCCTCGCCCAGATAGTATTTGATGATCCGCGGCATGTAGGCATAGACCGCCTTGTCATCCGCGACACCGGTGCCGACGGCGTTGGCGATCGCGACATTGCCGGCTTTCCAGGCGCCGATCAGGCCGGGGACGCCGAGTTGCGACTCCGGGCGGAACACCAGCGGGTCCAGGAAGTCGTCGTTTAGCCGGCGGTAAACGGTGTGCACCGGTTTAAGCCCGCTGATCGTGCGCATGTAGACGCGGTCGTTCTCGACCAGCAGGTCGTTGCCCTGCACCAGCGGCACGCCCATTTCGCGCGCCAGGAACACGTGCTCGAAATAGGCGGAGTTGTAGATGCCGGGCGAGAGCAGCACGACCTGCGGATCCTCGTGCCCGCCGGGCGCGATCTCCGCCATCGCGGCGCGCAGGCGCCGGCCGTAATCGTCGACCGGGCGCAGCTTGATGCCGGCCATCAGGTCCGGGAAGGTGCGCAGCATCAGATGCCGGTTTTCGATCACATAGGAGACGCCTGACGGCGTGCGGGCGTTGTCTTCCAGCACCCGGAATTCGCCGAATTCGTCGCGGATGATATCGATGCCGCAGACATGCACGTAAGTGCCGTGCGGCACCGGGAAGTCCTTCATCTCCGGCCGGAAGTTGACATTGCCGTAGACCAGCTCCGCCGGGATGATGCCGTCCCGCACGATTTTGCCGGCGCCGTAGATGTCGCCGAGGAAGGCGTTCAGCGCGATCACGCGCTGCACGCAGGCGCGCTCCAGCAGGCTCCATTCGCGGTGGGTGAGGATGCGCGGGATGCAGTCGAAGGGCAGGATGCGGTCGATCGCCGTCGCGTCCGAATACACCGTGAAGGTGACACCGAGGTCGATCAGCTCAGTCTCCGCGGCGGCGGCGCGGGCGCGCAGCGCGTCTAGCCCGATGCGGGCGAGCCGGTCGGCCAGCCATTCCGGCACCGGACCGGCGTCATCGCGGGGATGGGTGAGTTCGCAGAAATAGCGGCCGGCGCTGTAATTCGGCCAGGCGTTAGCAAAAACCTCGCTCAACATGCCACCCGGGAGCGGGAGACGGCGACGCTGCAAGGCCAGATTGTGCTGGCGGCGAAACTTGCCATTTTGCGCGGCAGCCGGCGAACGAGCGCCACATAATTCATCAATCTTCACCCGTTATCTAAGCGCAAGCCTCTCGCGCGCGTCACCGCGAGGCATCAACGTAAAACCATTGGTTAAACATGCAAAGCCCGGACCGGAACGGCGCGTTGCAAGCCCCTCGTATCGCGCGGGACACTCTGTTAAGCCAAGCGCGATGTATGGTGACATCGACCTCCTTGGCCGTTGGGCACGCCGTTCCCAGCGTCCGGAGCGGAGATGAACGCGCATCAGGAGCACTTCCCCGAACGCCTGGGGGATGAGATGGTGGACGGCGCTGGGCGCCTCCGGCCGCCTTACGTGCCGATCATGGAAGCGGTGCGCGAGATCGGCGCTGAAGAACTGGCGCGGCGCGGCGCCTCGCTGAACCGGCAGGTGCGGCTGGCAGCACCCTTCGGCGCGGTCGCGGCGCGCGATTACGACCCGCTGCCGGCGCCGCTGACCGCGAGCGAATTCGCGACGCTGGAGGCGGGGCTGGCGCAGCGGGCGCGGCTGCTGAACGCGCTGCTGGAGGATGTGTATGGTCGCCAGGAGACGCTGCGCGACGGCAGCCTGCCGCCGCGCCTGGTTTACGGCAACAAGGAATTTGTCCGCAGCCTGCATACCGAGGCGCCGCTGAAGGGCCCCCGGCTGTCGCTGTACGCCGCCGACCTGGTGCGCGGCCCGGGCGGCCGGTTCCAGGTGCTGCGCGACCATACCGGGGTGATCCCCGGGCTCGGCCACGCGCTGACGCTGCGGCGGCTGGCGGCCAGCACGGTGCCGGAGCTGTTCCACGCCGGCGGCCTGCGCAGCCTGCGGCCGGCGCGCGAGATGCTGGTCGATCACCTGCAACGCCTCGCGCAAGGCGGCATGATCGCGGTGCTGTCGGCCGGCCTCGCCAGCGCGGCCGAGGCGCTGGATATGATGGACGACGCGCTGCTGGCCCGCGCGCTCGGCGTGCTGCTGATCGAGCCCGGCGATGTCGCGGCGCGCGGCGGGGCGCTGCATGTGAAAACGCTGAGCGGGCTGCTGCATGTCGATACGCTGATCTGCGGCCTGTCTTCGATCGAGCTCGACCCGCTGGAACAGGGTGGGCGGCCCAGCGCCGGCATCACCGGCGCGTTCAGCGCGCTGCGCGCCAACGTGCTGCGCATTTTGAACGTGCCGGGCAGCGCGCTGGCGGAAGACCCGGCGCTGACGCCGTATCTGGAGGCGCTGTTTCCGCGGCTGCTGGGCGAGATGCCACTGCTGGCCACGGCCGCCGGCGAGCCGCTGTTCGGCGCGACGCGGGCGCCGTTCGTCGCCGGCCAGGCGCTGCTTTCCCGGCCGATGTTTTTTCGCATGTTCGCCTGGGCAGATGGGGGGGCAGAAGGCGAGACCTGGCAAGTGCTGCCGGGCGGTCTCGCGATGGCGCTGGAGGATGACGGCGGTACGCCGCGCCGGGTGAAAGACGTGTGGGTGATGGAGGCGGACGAGCCGCGAACGATCGCCGGGCCGGCCGCGGCGGAACCGCCGGAGCAGGTGGCGTTTCTGGCGGCGGCGCATCTGCCGTCCCGCGTCGCGGATAATCTATTCTGGCTGGGCCGTTCGGTGGAGCGGCTGGAAGCGGCCTCTCGGCTGCTGATGCTGGCCTTGCCGCGGCTGGAATCCGGCACGTCATTGCCGCGGGACATGGCGGAGCGCGAGCTGATCGTGCGCTGCCTCGCCGCCGCGAAATTGCTGCCGGCGGATGTGGTGAGCGGCGCGGTTTCCGGGCGGCTGCTGCGCGCGACGCTGCGCCACCGCCGCCCGGTCAGCGGCTTGATCAAGGAGGTCGGCCGGCTGGTCAACGCGGCCAGCGAGCGGCTGAGCCCCAGCATGCTGTCCACCGTGCAGTTCGCGCTGCACCAGGCGGTCGACGCGCTGGGCCCGGACGAGGAGGCGGCGCTGCCCTCGATGCTGAGTTTCGCCGCGACCTTCGCCGGCATCGCGGCGGAGAATATGTCCCGCGACGGCGGTTGGCTGTTCCTGGAGATGGGCCGGCGGCTGGAGCGCGGCGAGACGCTGGCGGAAAGTCTGGCGATCCTGCTGGACGCGCCGCCGGAGCGGCTGGAGCCGGGGCTGGGCCTCGCGATCGAGTTGACCGACTCGGTGCTGAGCTATGATCTCCGGCATGGCGGCGTTATCGCCACGGCGCCGGTGCTGGCGATGGTGCTGGCCGATACCGGCAACCCGCGCAGCCTCGCGTTCCAGTGCTCGGCGTTGCGGATTTCGCTGGAGCGGCTGGGTGCGGATGACGACGCCGAGGCGGTGCGGGCGCTGCAGCACGAGGGCATCAACCTGGCGGGACGGGGCGCCGAATTTCACCGGCCGTTATGCGCGATCGCGGCGCGGCTGCGCGTGCTGTCGGACCGGGTGCAGCGGCGGTTCTTCACGCTGCTGCCGGAGGCGCACCAACTGGAGGAGGACGAAGAAATCGTGGAGGCGGCGCAATGATCTACCGGCTGCATCACGCCACCACCTATGACTATGCCGAGCCGGTGGTGCTGGGCACGCATTACATGCATCTGGTGCCGCGCGCGCGCGACGGGCAGATCATCCGCGAGGCGTATCTGGACATTTCGCCGCTGCCGGACAACCGGCGCAACGAGGTGGACCATTTCGGCAACTTCATCACCACGGTCTCCATGGCGGTGCCGCACCGGCAGTTCGTGGTGGCGCTGAGTGCCACCGTGGACGTGGTGCTGCCGCGTCCGCCTGCGGCCGCGGATACGCCGAGCTGGGAGCGGATTGCGACCATGGCGATGCATGACGGCGAAGTGGCGGAATTCTGTCTGGCCAGCCCGCTGGCGACGCCCAACCTGGACATCGCCGACTACGCCCGCGCGTGCTTTCCGCCGGGCCGGCCGATGCTGGAGGGGCTGCTGGCGCTGAACCGGCGCATTTACGACGACATGAAGTACCAGGGCGGCGTGACCACCACCGCCACGACCGCCGGACAGGTAATGAAGCAGCAGGCCGGCGTGTGCCAGGACTACGCGCATCTGATGATCGCGGCGCTACGGGCGCTGGGGCTGCCGGCGCGTTACGTCTCCGGCTACCTGCGCACCTGGCCGCCGCCGGGGCAGGAGAAGCGCCGCGGCGCCGACCAGAGCCATGCCTGGGCGGCGTCCTGGCTGGGGCCGGAACATGGCTGGGTGGATCTCGACCCGACCAACAATCTGCTGGTGGCCGATGAGCATGTGACGCTGGCTTGGGGCCGCGACTTCGGTGACGTGAGCCCGCTGCGGGGAATTATTCTGGGCGGCGGCAAGCACACGCTACGGGTGAACGTGGATTTGGAGCCGGTGCTTACGTGACGTGACCGCCTCTGGCCCTGCCGTCACGCCGGCATCCCGACTTTCTTGTCCGTAGCTTTCGCTAAGAGGCTTGTCGCCGCGGCCAGTTTAGTCTTGGTGCCGGCCTTCGCCGGCATGACGGATTAGCGAGCTTTGCCTACTTCTTTTTGATCTCCGAGACCGACTTCAAAACCTTGCCGCCTTTGTCGGTTTTAATCTCGACCGCCGGCTTCTCGGCAGTGGCTTTGCGCCTGACCGTCGCGCCCTTAATTTCTTCGGTAGTGTCTTTGGTCAACACCTTCGCGACCTTGCCTTTGCCGGTGCCTTTGCCCCAGTTCCATTCCACCGCGTCGCCGGGCTTGGGGTCCGCCTTTTTGGCCATCAGAAGCGGCGGAGGCTCTGGCCGCTTCTTACGCCGCCGCCGAGCAGGCGGGTGACGGCAAAGGCGGCGAGACCGAACAGGATCAGCGTGGGGATGATGAACAGTGCCGCCCAGAAGGTGACGGCGGCGACGCCGAGCAGCACACCGAAACCAACGAGCCGCGCGACAATGGCGCCGAACGCGGGCTGCGTGCTGGCCGGGCGCACGAAACGGCCGTCCGAGGTCATGTCGATGACCGGGCCGGTGCGGAAGCGGGAGAAATTTCGGTTGATCATGTCACAAATATAGGAAGCGGCGCCAGGCAGTGCAACGCGGCGGTTGGAAAAAGCGGAGGCCCTGCTACCTATGGTCCGAATGGGAGAAACAGCACATGCGGGCGGCGATCTTCGCGTATATCTTGGGGCTGGTGACGATGGCGGTGCTGGACGGCGCCTGGCTGACCTTCGCCACCAAAACCATCTACAAGCCGGGCATCGGCCAGCTGATGACAGACAAGCCGGTGATCCCGGCGGCGGTGCTGTTCTACCTGATCTTCGTTGGCGGCCTGACCTATCTGGTGACGCTGCCGGCTGTGCCTGCCGGGCTCGGTTACGCGGCGACACGGGGCGCGGTACTGGGGCTGATCGCTTATGGAACCTATGACCTAACCTCGCAGGCGGTGATGCGCGGCTGGCCGGTGAACGTGACGGTGATCGACATGATCTGGGGCACGATTCTGACCGCGATCACCGCCACGGTGGCGACCTACATCACCCGTAAATTCGGCTGAATTCAGCCGTCGTGCTAGATCGTCAGCGATGGCCGATGACGATCTTTTTGCCGAGAAAGCACCGCCACCGCTGAGCGGCCATCAGCCGCTGGCGGAGCGGCTCCGGCCGCAGGCTCTCGCCGACATTGTGGGACAGGAGCATTTGCTGGGGCCTACCGGCAGCCTGACCGGCATGCTGGCGCGGGGCAGCCTCGCCTCGCTGATTCTGTGGGGGCCGCCGGGGGTGGGGAAAACCACCATCGCGCGGCTGCTGGCGGCGGAGGCCGGGCTGCATTTCACGCAGATTTCCGCGGTGTTTTCCGGCGTCGCGGATTTGAAGAAGGTGTTCGAGGCGGCGGCGAAGCTGCAGCGCGGTGGCAAGGTTACGCTGTTGTTCGTCGATGAAATCCACCGCTTCAACCGCGCGCAGCGGGACGCGTTTTTGCCGGTTGTGGAGGCCGGCACCATCACGCTGGTCGGCGCCACTACGGAGAACCCGTCTTTCGCGCTGAACGGCGCGCTGCTGTCGCGCTGCCAGGTGCTGGTGCTGCGGCGGCTGGACGAGGCGGCGATGGAGCAGCTGCTGGCGCGGGCGGAAGCGGAAGCGGGACAGGCGCTGCCGCTGACGGCGGAGGCGCGGGCGACGCTGCGGGCGATGGCCGATGGCGATGGACGCGCGGTGCTGAACATGGCGGAACAGCTTTTCGCTTTGCCGGATGACACGCAACTGGACGCGGACGCGCTGGCCAACCTGCTGTCGCGCCGGGCGGCGCTGTACGATCGCGATCGGGAAGAACATTACAACCTGATCTCGGCGCTGCATAAATCCATGCGCGGATCGGACCCGGACGCGGCTTTGTATTGGCTGGCGCGGATGCTCGCCGGCGGCGAGGACCCGCGTTACATTGCGCGGCGGATTACCCGCTTTGCATCCGAGGATATCGGCATGGCCGATCCGCAGGCGCTGGTGCAGGCGCTGGCGGCCTGGGAGGCTTACGAGCGGCTGGGCTCGCCGGAGGGCGAGATTTGCATCGCGCAGGCGGTGATTTACCTGGCGACCGCGCCGAAATCCAACGCCGCCTATCGCGCGATCAGCGCGGCGCAGCGGGCGGCGAAAGAAACCGGGTCGTTGATGCCGCCGGCGCATATTCTGAACGCGCCGACCAAGCTGATGAAGACCCTCGGCTACGGCGCCGGCTATGCTTACGACCATGAAACGGAGGACGCATTCTCCGGGCAGAATTATTTTCCCGATGGCATGGGGCGGCCGGATTTGTACCGGCCGGCGGATCGCGGGTTCGAGCGGGAGATTGCCAAGCGCCTGGCGCATTGGACGAAACTGCGCGAGGAGCGCGAATGAGCGAGCACATCGTGGCCGAGAGCGAGGCGGAGGTGCGGCTGGACCGCTTTCTCCGCCGGCACACGCCGGGGCTGACGCAAGGCGTGATCGAGAAACTTTGTCGCACCGGAAAAATCCGTGTGGACGGACGGAAGGCCGAAGCGCGCGACCATCTGGCGCCGGGCGAGACCGTGACGCTGCCGGAGATCGGCCCGGCGCCGGCGCGGCCGAAAGAGCGGCACGTGATGGCAATGGATGCGCACCAGATCCGCGATTTGGAGGCGCTGATTTTGTACCGGGACGACGCCGTGATCGTGCTGGACAAGCCCGCGGGGCTGGCCAGCCAGGGCGGCAAGGGCATCGCCGTGCATCTGGACGGGATGCTGGACGCGCTGCGCTTTGAGGGCGCGGAGCGGCCGAAGCTGGTGCACCGGCTGGACCGCGACACCTCCGGCGTGCTGGTGCTGGCGCGCGGCGTGAAGCCGGCCTCGCGCCTGGCGGCGGCGTTCCGCGGGCGGGATGTGGAGAAGACCTACTGGGCGCTGCTCTCCGGCGTGCCGCAGGCGCTGGCCGGGCGGATCGATCTGCCGCTGACACGGGTGGAAGGCGAAGGCGCCAATCGCTCGGCCCCGGCCGCGCGCGGCGACAAGCAAGTGACGCGGGCGGTGACGGATTACCGGATTGTGGAATATGCCGGCCGCAAATTCGCCTGGGCGGAGCTGAACCCGGTGACCGGGCGGATGCACCAGCTGCGGGTGCATTGCCTGGCGCTGGGCACGCCGATTTTGGGCGACGCGACCTACGGCGCGGCCTTCGCCGACGGCTTCGCGCCGCAGCTGCATCTGCACGCGCGGCGGCTGCGCATCCCGCATCCCGACGGCGGCACGCTGGAGGTGGAAGCACCGCTGCCGAGGCATATGCGGGAGAGTTTTATGCGGTTGGGATTTACCGTGCCGGAGGCGGGGAAGCCGAAGCGAGGAAGATAGGCAATTTGCTTTTGATCGACTTCCTTTATTTTCAAGGCAGCTAAAGTTAGTGCAAGTATCTTTCGCCTAAGCCTCTCCCTCTAACGTTCCGTACCAAAAGATCAATCTGGTAGTAAAACATCGTTAACTGTAGTAGCGCCCCGCGAAACTTTTGTTTCCATCCGAAATCTCGAAACATAAGTACATAAGCCAAGTCTTTCTTCGCGGGTATATTACCCTTCGACGCCGCTAATTCGAGCAAAGTTTTAGACTTTTTCAAGTCTTTGCTTCCAAGCCAGCCGTCAAAGTGGATGCGGGCTAACGCATATGCGGAAGGTGCATATTCCAGTTCACTGCCCCAGGAGAAAGCATCGGCAGCTAAGGCCACTTCACCTGCGCGGTAGAAGCCTTTTCCAAAATAAAAGAAGCACTCTTTGAGCTTCCTATCTTTCGCTAGCTCGTTTAGATGCTGTGCTCGGGCTATAATTTCGGGTGTCTTAGCTCCGCGCATAAAAAGGTCGGCTGCATAAAACAGGGCTAAGCCTGAACCACTTTTTGCGCGCGCTTCAAGCTGCGCAAATGCTTTTTCTGGATTTTCCTTTCTAGCATCAAAGATTTGTCTTGCCGTGGGGCCAACAATTTTGGGTTCGAGATTTGGGTCATTCGGCATCTAACACTCCAACTCGCAGCGGACATTTAAGCCGTGAAATCTAAGACTTTCGGCACGATTAAGAGCCGGGTAAGGTCTGCTTTGGCACGACCTTGGTCCAAATCCTTGAACGTGGCAAAGTAGATGGATGCGGCGTGGGCTGAGACTTCTCCTTGTTTTCGCCGCGCTGTTGGGGCTGCGTGGCGCGCGGGCCGCCGATCCGGTCAGTTACAACGTCACGTTTCAGCCGAGTGGCGATGCGGCGTTGGATGGGTTGCTGAAGCAGACCTCGTCGCTGGTGGCGCTGCGACAAAAACTGCCCGCGGCGCCGTTTGCGTTGATCGGGCGGGCGCGGGCGGATGCGGGGCAGTTTCTGATCGTGCTGCACAGCCTGGGATATGACGGTGGCAGTGTGAACATCTCCATCGACGGGCGCAGCTACACCGATGACGGCCTCTTGGATGCGTTGACCGCCGCGCCGGCGTCGGCGGTGGTGCCGGTGGTGGTGAAGCCGGCGCAAGGATCGGTGTATCATCTGGGGCGGGTGGATTTCGGCGCGCTGCCGCCGGGCTTTACGCCGCCCGCCAATGTGCGTCCCGGCGATGTCGCGCTGGCGGCGCCGGTGCTGGACGCGGCCGGCACGCTGCGGAGCGATCTGCATAATGCCGGCTATGCCTTTGCCACCGTCAGCCTGCCGCTCGCGGTGGCGGACAGCGCCACGCACACGCTGGACGTGACCTACACCGTGAACGCCGGGCCGCGCGTGGCGATCGGGCCGATCAGCTTCGCCGGCCTGACCCGCACCAATCCGGATTTTCTTCGCCGCCACATAAAGCTGCGCCAAGGCCAGCAGTTTTCGGATACGGCGCTGAGCGACGCGCGCGACAGCCTGCTGGGGCTCGGCGTGTTTTCTTCCGTCACGCCGCTGCCCGCCACCGCGGAAAATCCGCCGGGCCAGGTACCGGTGGTTTTCCGGGTGGCGGAGCAGAAGCGCCACGCCGTTACGATCGGCGTCGCTTACGCCACCGACACCGGGCTGACCTTTTCCACCTCCTGGGAAGACCGCAACCTGTTCGGCCGCGCGGAAACGCTGACGGTGTCCGCCGCCTATGGCGATCTCGGCGGCAACGCGAAAAACATCTCGCCCGGCTATGACTTGAAAACCGTGTTCGCGAAGCCGGATTACCTCGCGCGCGGGCAGACGCTGACGGTGACGGTAGAGGGGCTGAAAGAGAGCCTCACCGCTTATAACCGCACCGCCTTGCTCGCCAGCGCGGCGCTGTCCCGGCCGCTGACGCCGCATATCACGCTTGGCTACGGGCTTGGCTTCGTGACCGAAAGCGTGTCGCAGGAGGGGATCACGCGGCGCTACGTGCTGGCGCAGATTCCGCTGACGCTGGCTTACGATACCACGGACAGCCTGTTCGAGCCGACGCGGGGCGTGCGGGTGAATTTGTCGCTGACGCCGACCAAGCCGATCACCGGCGGCGCCGGGGAGTTTATCATCGCGCAGCTTGGCGGCTCGACCTATCTGCCGGTGGAGCGGGACGCGCGCGGCATCGTGGCGCTGCGCGGGCTGCTCGGCAGCATACAAGGCGCATCGCAGTTTCAGGTGCCGCCGGACCAGCGGTTTTACGCCGGCGGCAGCGGCACGGTGCGCGGCTTCAGCTACCAGACCATCGGGCCGCTGTTCCCGGACGACACGCCGGAAGGCGGCACCGCGATCGACGCGGCGACGGTGGAGTTCCGCCAGCATGTCGGCAAGCATTTCGGCGTGGTGCCGTTCGTGGATCTTGGCCAGGTGAGCGCGAGCGGCAAGCCGTTCACCGGCACGTTGCGAATCGGCGCCGGCATCGGCGCGCGATATTACACCGGCATCGGGCCAATCCGGCTGGATCTTGCGGTGCCGCTGAACAAGGCGCCGGGCAGCGGGTCCTTCGCGTTGTATATCGGGCTGGGCGAGGCGTTCTGATGCGGTTGTTGCTCCGCGTTGTTGGCGTGATTCTGGCGATCGTCATCGTGGTGCCGCTGCTGGTGGTGCTGGCGACGTTGGTGACGCTGAACACCGGCGGCGGCCGGGAGTTCGCGGTGCGGGAGATCAATCATTTTTTAGCCGGAACGGTGCAGGTGGAGGGCCTCGGCGGCCATTTTCCGGCGGATGTGAAACTGGGGCATCTGTCGGTTGTCGATGCCAAAGGCGCGTGGGCGCAGGCAAGCGATGTGGAGCTCCGCTGGCGGCCGGAGGAGCTTTTGCGACGCAGGGTGCATGTCACGGTGCTGACGGCGGCAGAGATCGACGTGATGCGGGCGCCGGCGCCTGGCAAGCCCAAGAAAAATTCCGGCGGCCTGAACCTGCCAAGATTCAGGCTCGCGGTCGATCGGCTGCGGGTGGGTGTGGTGCGGGTGAGCGCGGCGCTGGCCGGGCAGCCTACGGTGCTGGCGGTGACCGGCGCCGTGCATCTGCGCGACCTGACGCAGGGCGACGAAGCGGGCGACGTGACGCTGGGCGCGACCGCCGCCGATGGCCGCGGCGCGTATCATGTGCGGGGCGCCGCGGATGACAAAACCATCGGGCTGGACCTGACGGTGGCGGAACCGCCGGATGGTTTGCTTGGCCACTTTGCCGGTCCGCGCGTGCATGATTCGCTGAACCTTGCGCTCAGCCTGCACGGCCCGCGCGATGCCGCGGCGCTGAAGTTCGCCGCGGCGCTTGGGGCGGCGCGCATGGATGGGAACGGCACGCTCGACCTCGACCCGAAGGCGCCGGGCGCGGATGTGGTGCTGAACGTGCCGGCGCTGGCGCCGGTTGCCGCGATCGCGGGGCAGCAGGTGGCGGGCGCGACGACGCTGCATCTGGTGGTCGCGCAGCGAAACGATCACGCCGATGTCGCGCTTGATGGGCAGTTGGCGTTGACCGCGGCGCCATGGGCGCCGGCGGTGCGGCTGGTCGGCCCGCAAGGTGCGTTCTCGCTCCGTGCCAGCTTGGCGGGACAAACGGCAACCATCCGGGCGCTGAGCATTAACGGCGCCGGTTTCGCGGTGGCGGTCAGCGGCACGGCCTCGCATGTAGGCGTTAACCTGATGACGCATCTGGCGCTGAATGACGTGGGGATGCTGGCGCCGGCGCTGGCCGGCCATGTCAGCGAGGATGGCACGGTTGTTGGCCCCACCGATGATTTTGCCGTGCATGCGGTGCTGGCCGGCACGATCAGAGAGACGCAGGTGCCGTCCGGGCCGTTCAACCTGGTGGTCGACGCGGCGCATTTGCCGCGGGCGCCCGCCGGCACGGTCACCGGCACCGGCGAACTGGCGAACGCGAAGCTGGCGCTTGCCGCCGCGTTTGCGCGGGACGCCGCCGGCAACGCGACCGTGACCATCAGCAACGCCACCTGGCGGTCGCTGCGGCTGCGGGCGGCGCTGGCGCTGGCGGCGGGGGCGAAACTGCCGACCGGCACGGCGGCCTTCGCGGTGACTCAGCTGGCTGATGTCCGCCGCTTCGTGCCCCTGCCGCTGGCCGGCGGGATCGATGGCGACTTCGCGCATCCGGATGGGCAGGATTTCTCGTTGCACCTAAACGCAAACCAACTGGTGGTGTCGCCGGCGATTGGTGCGATCAACGGGAAAATCAACGCGAACGGCCCAATCAATGCGCTGGCGGTGCGGCTGCAGGCGACGGTGGCAAAGCTGATGAACGCGCCGGCGCGGCTGGCGGCGAGCGCCACCTTGAATCTGGACCAGAGATCGGCGGCGCTGGCGGCGTTCACCGGCTCCTGGCACGGGCTGAACGCCGCGCTGCGCGGGCCGGCTTCGGTGCAGACGAAGCCAGATCTGGCGGTGCGGCATTTTAGCCTGGCGCTGAACGGCGGCAGTGTATCGCTGGACGGCGTGCTGTCGCCGCGGCTGGATGTGCGAGCGGCGGTGAGCGATCTACCCGTTTCGCTGGCAAAATTGTTCGCGCCGGCGGTGGATGCAGCCGGCACGGTCTCCGCGACCGCGGACCTCACCGGCAGCACGTCCGCGCCGGCGGGGCGGCTCACTCTCGCGGCGCGCGGCATTGCACTGCGTGGCGGGCCGGCGGCGGCGTTGCCAGCCGCGGATCTCATCGCCGCCGCCACACTGGCGCGCAGCAGCGCCAACATCGACGTGGCGCTGCATGCCGGGCCGAACGTGGCACTCGACGCGGACGGGCTGGCGCCGCTGAGCCGCGCCGGGCCGGTCGACCTGCACCTGACCGGCGTGCTGGACCTGCGGCTGCTGGACCCGATCCTGGCGGCGTCCGGCAGCCTAATGCACGGCGTTATCACGCCGGATGTCACCGTCACCGGCAGCGCCGCCGCGCCGAATGTGGCGGGGAACGTGGTACTGGCGAACGGCACGGTGACGAATATCGGGACGGGCCTCAGTCTGACCAACGTGTCGGCGCATGTGGCCGCGTCCGGCCGGGTGATTACGCTGCACGACCTCACCGCCACCGCCGGCGCCGGCAGCATCAGCGGCCATGGCACGATGGACCTGGCCGCGCCAGGCATTCCCATCGATCTCGCGCTGGATGCCGCCAACGCCTCGCCCATCGCCTCCGACCTGCTGACGGAAAGCCTGGACGCGGCGCTGACGGTGAAGGGCGCACTGCAAGGCGGGCTAGCGCTGGGCGGCAGCGTGACGATTCTGAAGGCGAACATCAACATCCCCAAAACGTTGCCGGCCGGCGTCGCCAATCTGCCGATCCTCAACCGGGGCGCCGCACCACCGCCCCCGCCGCCGCCGGCGCCGGACATCGCGCTGAATCTTTCGTTGCGCGCAGCAAACCAGATTTTCATCCGGGGCGACGGGCTGTTCGCCGAACTGGGCGGCAAGCTGACCATCGGCGGCACCGCCGCGCATCCGGACCCGGAGGGCGGCTTCACGCTGATCCGCGGCAGCTTCGCACTGGGCGGCAAAACGTTGCAGTTTACCAAAGGCGTGGTGAGTTTCAACGGCGCGGGATTTTCGCCGACGCTGGACCTGGAAGCCTCCACCACCAGCGGCAACGTGACCTCGACGCTGGTGATCGGCGGCACCGCGGCGAAACCGACGATCACGCTGACCAGCAGCCCGCCTTTGCCGTCCGACGAAATTCTGGCGAACCTGCTGTTCGGCCAAGGCACGCAGAATTTGTCGGCGTTTCAGGCGGCGCAGCTGGCGGCCGCACTGGCGCAACTCTCCGGCATCGGCGGCGGGGCGGACCCGCTCGGCTCCGTGCGTAACGCGCTGGGGCTGGACGAGCTTTCACTCGGCGGCAGCGGCAGCGGCGGCGCGCCGACCGTGCAGGCGGGCCGTTACGTGGCGCCCGGCGTGTATGTGGGCGCGCAACAATCCACCACCGGCCAGGGCACGCAAGCGACGGTGGAGATCAATCTGTACAAGGGGCTGAAGCTGACGACATCCACCGGGACATCGGCGACCAGCGGAGGGAATAGTAGTAGCGTGGGGCTGACGTATCAGTTTAATTATTGAAGAAGTAAGAACTACTTTTTGTGAACAAAAGTAGCAAAAATAACTTATTACTCTTGGCCATGGGCGTTGTCCCGACTAACGCCCATAGCCTAAATTCGCAAAAGTTTTTGCGCGCTTTTTTCAAAAAGCGCTGCTTCCTTTCCTTCGCATTTCATAATGCCGGCGCATCGTTTGTTCGCGCGCGGCTTCCAAGGTGGGGCCGGAGTCGGTGAAGGGGGCGCAACTGTTTTGCTCACGCTGGGTTTGCGCGAGGTCCGGGTGCAGCGTCAGCGCTTGCGTTCCATTTGCAAAAGCGCCGCGATTGCCGGTTTCGAGGTAGGTTTCCACCGCGCAGTTTTCCGCGAAGATCACGTTGTGTTCGGCAAGTTCGATGTGAAAATAGGTGATGGTTGTGGGCGAGAATTGCCGGATGTTGCGGTCGTTGAGCAGCGCCTTTGCCGGGATCAACGCGCCGCCGATGAACAACGCATGATCCGGCGAGAGCAACAGGTCGCGGCGCGGCACGCCTTCGGCCAGGGCGTTCGCCGCGATGCGGATGGGCCGCGCCTGTTGCGGGTGGGGGTGGCGGGTGAGGTCGATCCGGCGGTGGCCGATCCAGATGATCGGCGCGTCCTCTCCATCTCTTGTGATCACCGCATCGCCGACATCGAGTTGCTCCACCGCGACCTCGCCGCGCGGGGTGAGGATGCGGGTGCCGGCGGCGAAGCAGGGCGCGTTGGCGGAATCGAGCAGAACCAAGCCGGTGTCTTCAGCGCCCGCGGCAAGGTAGTACGGCGTGTTGGAAGCGGCGCCCGCGATGTTGAGATCGTAATGAGTGCCGGCGACGGAAATGGTTACGATGCCGGGCGTACCCACGGTGACCTGGTCGCTGGAGTTATAGGTGAGGTCGGTCAGCTCGATTGAATCACTCGCGCCGAAACCGGAAATGGTGGTGCTCGGCAGGTCGGTAGATTCGATGAATAGGATACCGTCGCTGTTCGTAAAATGGATACCGCCGTAAGCCGCGCCGCCGCTGACCAGATTAAGCGCGCCGCCAGCAATCGTCGTGTTGCTGGCGACACCACGGCTGATGGCAAACTCGATGCCGCCGTTAAAAATGACCGCGCCGGCGGCCGTCCCCAAGCTGCCGTAAATGTCCTGTTCGCCGCCGCTGTCGATCGTGGTGCCGAACGCAATGCCGAACGCGTTGCCTCCTTGCATAACTTCATCACCGCCGGCATAGACCGTGGTGCCGGAGGTTTCGCCCCCAATGAGGGTCAAGAATCCATAGTTGCCGCCGCCGCTGCTGATCGTGGCATCATACATCGTGCCGCCGGAGACGAACGCGTTGCCGCCGAGGATTGACGTGTCGCTCAGAACGGCGCCGGTGAAAACATCAATTTGAGCCAAGTCGACAACGTCGTTATTAGCAGTGCCCCCACCATAAACCTGCTCGATCGCGGAACCGGCAACGGTAACGTAATTCGCCGTGCCGCTTGACAGCACGTAAACGATTTCCGCGCCGTTGCTAAGCGTTTCTCCATCGATGGATTGCGCCGTCTCAACGGTGAAACCGGGGCGGTTGAGGATAGCGATACCCGTGGAAATTACGTGAGCTCCGGCGGAAGCGGTGATGTCGCTATAGAACCTGTCCGCGACGATAACTGTGCCGCCGGCGTCCACGGTGCCCATGAAGCCGCCGACCTGCCCGACCACCGCGACGCCGCCGCTCAAAATATTTCCGGTTAAATCGCCACTGGTGGAACCGCTGCCGAACACCTCGGCAAAACCACCCGTGCCGACATCTGTATCGATCCCAAAACCTCCCGGGCCTACGAACAACATGCCGCCACTGCTGACCGTTGCGTCGTGATCCTGTCCGGCAATGACCACGGCGCCGTTGCTGGCGATCGTGGTGCCGGTTTGCGCGCCGCCAATGGCGATGAACTCGTAGCCTCCGCCGATGACGCTGATATTGGTCGCCGTGCCGCTGTTGAACAGACTGGCGCCGCCCTCGACCGTTGCACCGCCGAGGGTGCCGTCGCTCGCCACCTCGGCCACGCCGCCCGCGTTGATCATGCTGCCGGAGGCCGTGCCGTTGCCGACATACAGAAGGCCGCCGGCGTTCACGGTCGTTGCGGCGTCGGTGCCGTCTACATAATCTTCGCCGCCGCTGTTGACGGTGCTGGCTGAGGCGGTGCCGTTATAGCCAACATAAAGCAAGCCGCTGATATAGACGTCGGTGAGGCCGGCACTGCCGAAGGCGGAGACGTACAGCGCGCCGCCGCTTTGCACCTTTGTGGATGTCGCCTGGCCATTGCTCTCAACGAACATCCTGCCGCCGCTGACGTTGATGCCGCTTGCCGTTCCGCCGATCACGTCCAGCTCGCCGGCGGCGGCAACCAGCGCGCCATAGGCCGCGCCGCCGGCGGCGATATAGGCATCGCCGCCGCTGTTGATGGCGCCGCCTTGCGCGGTGCCGCCCCCGGAAACAAACAGGAAGCCGCCGTCGTCAACGCTGCTGAAGCTGGCGGCGCCACCGTCATAGACGAATTGCGTGCCACCGCTGAGCACGGTGGTGAATTCCGTTATGCCGCTCGACAGCACGTACAGCGTGCTACCGCCACTCACGGTTGTCTTGCTGACGGTTCCGGAAGAGACATAGGTTTCAGACACTGCGTGCTCCCCAGCTGTTTCACACACCGTATGGGGGCGCGCGGGGTTTGGAAAGCCGATTCTTGGGCCTTCCGGAACGTTTCTACCGCCGCTCGCGCGTCGCGGAGAAGACAATATCCGGGAAATTCTCCTTCATCCGACTTAACTCCCAATTATTCCGCACTAGGTACACCGGCGCGCCTTCGCGGTCTTCGCTCATCGCGCCTCGGTTTTGTTCGATGAAGGTTTTCAGGCGCGCGGCATCCGTGCTAAAAATCCAGCGGGCGGTGTCGAACGGCGCGGGCTCGAATGCCACGGGCACGGCGTATTCCTGTTCGATCCGGCTGGACAGTACGTCCAGCTGCAGCGCGCCCACCACGCCAACGATCCAATCCGATCCGGTCATCGGACGGAACACTTGCGTTACACCCTCTTCCGCCAGATCCTCCAGCGCCTTGCGCATTTGTTTGGCTTTCATCGGGTCGGCCAGGCGGACGCGGCGCAGGATTTCCGGCGCGAAATCCGGGATGCCTGTGAAGCGCAGCGGCTCGCCCTCGGTAAGCGTGTCGCCGACGCGCAAGCTGCCATGGTTGGGGATACCGATAATGTCGCCGGGATAGGCTTCCTCCGCCAGGCTGCGGTCCTGCGCGAAGAAGAAAATCGGCGCCTGGATCGCCATGGATTTTTTCGTGCGCTGCTGGATCAGTTTCATCCCGCGCGTGAACTTGCCCGAGCAGATGCGGGTGAACGCGATGCGGTCGCGATGCTGCGGGTCCATATTGGCCTGCACCTTAAACACGAAGCCGGTCACCGGCGCCTCGTCGGGTTCCACCACGCGGCTGTCCGCGGCGCGCGGCTGCGGCGCCGGCGCGTTCGCGACCAGCCCCTCCAGCAGCTCCCGCACCGCGTAGTCTTTCAGAGCGGATCCGAAATAAACCGGCGTCAGATGACCCTCCGCATAAGCCACCGGATCGAATGCCGGATAGGCCGCGCGGATCAGCTCCACGTCCTCGTCCAGCTGCGCCTGCTGCTCTGCCGGGATCGCGAACTTTTGCTCCGCCCGCGCGTCGCCCGGCTTCACGGCGGAGACCAGACGGTCGCGGCGAACATCGAAACAGCCACGAAACAATCCGCCGGTGCCGATCGGCCAGACTTGCGGGCAGATGTCCAGCTGCAGCGTGTTGGCGATCTCGTCCAGCAGCGCGAACGCGTCCTGCCCTTCACGGTCCACCTTGTTGATGAATGTGGTGATCGGAATGTTGCGCAACCGGCACACTTCGAACAGCTTGCGCGTCTGCAGCTCAATCCCCTTCGCCGCGTCGATCACCATCACCGCGCTGTCGACGGCGGTGAGCGTGCGGTAGGTATCTTCGGAGAAATCCTCGTGGCCCGGCGTGTCCAGCAGGTTGAACACCGCGCCGCCATACTCGAACGTCATCACCGAACTGGTCACGGAAATGCCGCGCTGCCGCTCGATCTTCATCCAGTCGGAGCGCGTCTGCCGCCGGTCCTGGCGGGCCTTCACCATCCCCGCCTCGCGGATCGCGCCGCCGAACAGCAGCAGCTTCTCGGTCAGCGTGGTTTTGCCCGCGTCGGGGTGAGAGATGATTGCAAACGTCCGCCGCGGCGGCACGCCGGCGGCGACGTCGATGATGGGGAGCGCCTGATCCATTGGCGCTACCTATCAAAAAGCTCCGAGATAAGTAAGGGCCTCCGGCGGCCGGGGCCTAAGGCCCCGGACCCCTATTAGTCTAGGCTGGTGTAAAACTTAGAGAGAGAGCGGCAAGATAACTACTGCGGTGCGCGCATGCCCTGCAGGCGAAACAGCCTGCGCGAAGCGCATAAACTAGTGGGGGGTCCGGAGCCTCAGGCTCCGGCCGCCGGAGGCTCTTTTCTTTAAGCCGCTACCGTATGCGCTACTTGCTCGCCCATCCCTTGCACGCCTGTCTTCACCGTCTGCCCGGGCTTCAGGAACACCGGATTCGGTTTAACGCCCAGCCCCACGCCGGGCGGGGTGCCGGTGGCGATGATGTCGCCGGGGTGCAGGGTGATGAACTGGCTCACGTAACTCACCAGCTTGGTCACGCCGAACACCATGGTTTTAGTGTTGCCGTTCTGCATACGCTTGCCGTCCACCTCGCACCATAGATTGAGGTTCTGCGGGTCCGGCACTTCGTCCTTGGTCACCAGATACGGCCCCACCGGCCCGAACGTGTCGCAGCCCTTGCCTTTGTCCCAGGTGCCGTGGCGCTCCATCTGGAAGGCGCGTTCGCTCACGTCGTTGACCACGCAGTAACCGGCGACATGGTCGAGTGCCGCCGCTTCCGTAACATATCGCGCTTTGGTGCCGATCACTACACCGAGTTCCGCCTCCCAGTCGGTTTTTTCCGCCCCGCGCGGAATCTGAATGTCGTCGAACGGGCCGGAAAAGGCGGAGGCGGATTTCAGAAACAGGATCGGCTCCTCCGGCACCTTGGCGCCGGTTTCCGCGGCATGGTCGGCATAATTCAGGCCGATGCAGACAAAGTTCAGCGGCCTGCGAATGCACGGGCCAATGCGCCGCGCGGTTTTCAGAATGGAGAGTTTCTCCGGGTCCAGCTCGGCCAAGCGCGCCAGCCAGGCCGGGCTCAGCTCATCGCCGATGATCGTGTCGAGCACGTCGTCCAACGTGCGGACTTGGCCGCCCGCATCCGCCAGGCCCCATTTCTCTTCTCCCGGATCGCCGAACCGCAGCAGCTTCATGATATTCCTCTAATTCAAGCATCGCGCGATTTGCTCAGGTCAGGGTGGCGCTCCGGGCCATGTCTCATCGCGCATGTGGCGGCTAGGTATGGCGCACCGTCCAGGAGGTCAAGAACGATGCCGATGTTCGCCGTGCATGTGCTCGACAAGCCGAATACGCTAAGTTTGCGGCTGGACACCGCCGCGGCGCACCGCAACTTCGTGGAGACCAGCGCGCAGCATGGCGTAACCGTCATCGCGTCCGGCCCGCTGCAGAGCGATGACGGTGAGATCATGATCGGTTCGCTGTTCATCATGGAGGCGGCGAGCCGCGACGCCGTCCTGGCGTTTACCGCCGCCGATCCTTATGTCACGGCAGGCGTTTGGGGGGAGCTTCAAATACACCGCTTCCATAAACGAAAGGGCTGAAGCGAAGTTACGGGAGCCGGACAAAAAAACGGCCGGTCATGGGACCGGCCGGCACTTTTCCAGTGCGTTTTTTAAGTCTCCCTAAACTTGGCGGCTGCCGGTTGCTGAAGGTTCATTTATGAACATGACGACGACCACGGCGGGAATGTGACCGAAAAAAGCTGGCCTGGCAAGCGGTTTTCTTAAGATTGCATAACTATTCATTCATTTTTCGTTAACCTGACGCCATGCCAAGCCAGCGCGTGAGGCAGGCGGCGAGCGCGTGGATTTCAACGCTGGCCGGCGAGGCCGCGGCCGAGCCGCCGGTTTCGGTCACCCCCAGCCCGTCCGCAAAGGCATTGGCATAGGCGGCGCGGTTGCCGAGCGAGACCTCCATCAGGCGCAGGCCGCGCGCGGCGATCTCCGCCTCCATCCGCTTGCGCAGGCGCGAGGCGGCGGACGCGCGGTTGAACACCAGAACCGTGGCGCGCTTTTCCTCCGCCGCCAGTTTCAGCGTGCCCGCCGCCGCCCACAGGTCCGGCGGCGCGGGGTTGAGCGGGATCAGCACCAGATCGGCCGCACGGATGGCGCGCCGCGCGTCGCTGTCGATCACCGGCGGCGTATCGATCAGCACCAGGTCGTGCGCGGCTGTCAGCTTGTCCAGCTCGGCGCCCAGCCGCCAGCCGGTGGTGGCGGCGATGGTGAGTTGCGCGGTGACGCGCGGCGCCGCGGCGCGCAGCTTGCCCCACTGGGTGAGACTGCCTTGCGGGTCGATATCCAGCACCGCGACGCGCGTGCTCTCCGCCAGCGCCACCGCCAGCTGCGCCGTCAGCATGGTTTTGCCGGCGCCGCCCTTCTGCTGCGCGACCGCGACCACCTTGCTCATCCGCGAACTCCTCCGGCTTGCTCCGGTCCGCCGGAGGCCCAATCTCAATAGCGGGGTTTAGAGCATGATGAGTTAGTACTCATCATGCTCTACTCTTGTTCTGGCGAGCAATTTTATGGCTCAGCTGTATCGCTTCGCGATTCAACTTCAAGCCATATTGCTCTAGGTCCGCTGTCGCAAGGATTGCTCGTGGAAGAATTACTGACGCCGGCCGAGATGGCCGTCGCCGACCGGCTGGCCGGTAACGAAACGGCGCTGATGGCGGCAGCCGGGCGGGCGGTGGCCCGGGCGGTGATGCGGCGCTTCGCGCCCTGCCGCGTGCTGGTACTGGCCGGGCCGGGCAATAATGGCGGCGATGGGCGAGTCGCGGCTGAGGTGCTGCGTGTGGCCGGCTGGCCGGTGCGGGTTGTATCTGTAACGGAGGCGAGCCTGGCGGAGGTCGGCCGGGCGGAGCTGGTGATCGACGCGGTGTACGGCGCTGGCCTGTCGCGCGATGTGGGCGAAGCCACCGCGGCGCTGCTCGCGGCGGCAAAGCGGATCGTGGCGGTCGACGTGCCGAGCGGCGTCGATGGCGCGACCGGCGCGATACGCGGCTACGCGCCGCGGGCCGTGCTGACGGTGACCTTCTTCCGCCGCAAGCCGGGGCACTTGCTGTATCCGGGGCGGACGCTGTGCGGCGAATTGGTGCTGGCCGATATCGGATTGCCGGCTTCGGTGTTGAAGACGATCGCGCCGCGCGCCTGGCGCAACGGCCCCTGGGTCTGGACGCTGCCGTCGCGCGCCGCGACCGGGCACAAATACGCCAGTGGCGACCTGACCGTGCTGAGCGGCGCCATGCCCGGCGCGGCACGCCTGGCCTGCGCCGCCGCCCGCCGGGCCGGCGCCGGCATGGTCACGCTGCTGGCCGAAGCGCAGATCATCCCGCCCGAAGCGGGGCTGATCGTGCGCGCCGCGCCGCTGGAGGAAATGCTGCAAGATGACCGCCGCAAGGTTTGGGTCTGCGGTCCCGGCTTCGGCATCGCCGGTGCGGGCGCAAAACTCGCCCAGCTGATCGCGGCGGGCAAAACCATCGTCGCCGACGCCGATGCGTTGAGCGCCGCGAAGGACGATCCAGCCAAGCTGCGCGGCGTCGCGGTGATCACGCCGCACGAAGGCGAGTTCAGCCGCGTTTTCGGGCCGCCGGGGCCGGATAAGCTCGCCGCCGCCCGCGCTGCCGCCGCGGCCTGCGGCGCGGTGACGGTGATGAAAGGCGCGGACACGGTGGTCGCGGCGCCCGACGGCCGCGCCGTGATCAACGACAACGCGCCGCCCTGGCTGGCCACCGGCGGCACCGGCGACGTGTTGGCGGGACTGATCGCCGGACTGCTGGCGCAGGGTTTGGCGCCGTTCGAGGCGGCGGCCGCCGGTGTCTGGCTGCACGGCGCGGCGGCGGCGAGCCTGGGGCCGGGAATGCTGGCCGAGGACCTGCCGGCGGCGCTACCGGCGGCGATGGAAGCGGTTCGGACGTAGCCAGGCAGCTTGTCGAGGTCGCGGGCGGTTAGGTACAAGGTTGCCCATGGTCTTTTCGCCGCAGCATCCATGCATCGCGCCCAGTCTGCTGGCGGCGGATTTTGCGCGGCTCGGCGAGGAAGCGGCGGCGGTGGAGCGGGCCGGCGCGGACTGGCTGCATCTGGACGTGATGGACGGCCATTTCGTGCCCAATATCAGCTTCGGCCCGATCTTGGTGAAGGCGCTGCGCCCGCGCACCCGCCTGCCGCTCGACGTGCATCTGATGATCGCGCCGGCCGACCCCTATATCGCCGCATTCGCCGAAGCGGGCGCCGACCACATCAGCGTACACCCCGAGGCCGGGCCGCATCTGCACCGCACGCTGCAGAGCATCCGCGCACTCGGCAAAAAAGCCGGCGTGGTGCTGAATCCCGCGACGCCGGTGGCGGCGGTGGCGGAGGTATTGGACCTGACCGACCTGATCATGGTGATGACGGTCAATCCGGGTTTCGGCGGCCAAGCTTTTATTAACTCGCAGCTGGCGAAGATCGCCGTCCTGCGGGACCTGATATCAAACAGCGGCCGTGATATCACTTTACAGGTCGATGGCGGCATCACGCCGGCCACTGCCGGCGCGGTGCTGGCCGCCGGCGCGGACTGCCTGATCGCGGGAACGGCGGTGTTCAGCGCGCCCGATTACGCGGCGGCGATTGCAGCATTGCGCGCGGCACGCGAACCGGCCGTCAGCGCCGGATGAGCCAGGCAGGCGGCATCGGCCGGGGGGCGCGCGGCCTGTTCGCACGGCTGCAGAACATGCGGGGCGGGCAGGCGCCGGACGCGCCGGCGCTGGCGCTGCGCGACCCGTGGCCCGGCGATCCGAGCCGCGGCGCGCGGCTGGTGAAGGGCGAGCTCGAATTTCTGGGTGCGGCGCGGCCGATGCAGCCCGGCGCGTTTGCGCAGAGCGGCGGCACCGAAGCAATCCGTTCTCATGCCGCGGGCTTCGCCTGGCTGCGCGACCTGCGGGCGCTGGGCACGGACGCGGCGCGGGCGCGGGCGCGGGCGCTGGTGTCTGATTTCATGGAGACCGACCATCTGGACCCGGTGGCGGCGCGGCCGGAGGTGGCGGGGGCGCGGATCGCTGCCTGGCTCGGCCAGTACGACTTCTTCGCGGCCTCGGCGGAGGACGATTTCCGCCAGGCGTTGATGGGCCGGCTGGTGGCAGACGCCCGTAACCTGTCTGCTTCGCTGCCGACCGAAGCGCGTGACGGCCGCGCGCTGACCGCGCTGAAGGGTCTGCTGGCCGCCGCGGTGGCGATGCCGGAGCACGCGCCGTTCCTGGCGCGGGGCCTGAAATTTCTGGCGCAGGAGCTGGGCCGGCAAGTGTTCGCCGATGGCTGCCATGTCGAGCGCAGCCCGGCGGCGCACCTGGCGGCGCTGCAGGACCTGGCGGAAATCCGCGCGCTGCTGCAGGCGGGGCGGGCGGAAGCGCCGGCGGCGCTGGCGCCCGCTTTGGCATCGGTGATCGAGAAGATGGCCGGCGCGCTGCGGGCGTTGCGGCACGGCGATGGCGGGCTGGCGTTGTTCAACGGCGCTAAAGAGGACCTGCCGAGCCTGATCGAGCTGGTGCTGAGCCAGGCTGGGCGCGGCGGCCGGGCAATGGCGACGCTGCTCCCCAGCGGTTTCTACCGGCTGGCGGCCGGCAAATCCCTACTGATCGCCGATGCTGGCGCGCCGCCGCCGCCGGGGCTGGACCGCTTCGCCCATGCCGGCACGCTGGCGTTCGAGTTCTCCGTGGGCAAGGAACGGCTGATCGTGAACTGCGGCGCGGCGCCGGCGGCCGGGCCGGAATGGCGGGACGCGCTGCGCGCCACCGCGGCGCATTCCACCCTGGCGATCGCGGATGTGTCCTCTTCCGAGGTGCGGGCGGCGGGGCTGGGGCGGCGGCCGGCGCATGTCGGCGCCGAGCGGCATGAGGCGCATGGCGCGCATTGGCTGGAGGCGAACCATGACGGCTGGGGCAAGCTGTTCGGCGCGGTGCATCGCCGCCGGTTGTATTTGTCCGAAAGCGGCGAGGATCTGCGCGGCGAGGAGCTGATCGAGGCGGAGCAGCCGCAGCCTTTCACCATCCGGTTCCACCTGCACCCGAACGTCACCGCCAGCCTGCAGCAGGATAACGAGGCGGTGCTGCTGCGCCTGCCCGGCGGCGGCGGCTGGCGGCTGCGCGCCGAGGGCGCGGCGATCGGCGTGGAGGAGAGCGTGTATTTCGGCGGCCCCGCGCCGCGCCGGGCCGAGCAAGTGGTGCTGACGGGCCATCAGGACGGCCCGCAGCAGGTGAAATGGGCGATAACCAAAATCGGATGAGAATTTACCCAGATCTTCCTCACGCCGATATGCCGTCATGAGCCGGATTTTGCTCACCGGCGGCGCCGGGTATATCGGCTCGCATACGGCTGTGGCGCTGACCGAGCGCGGGCATGAGGTTATTCTGCTCGATAATTTTCGTAATGCCGAGCGCGATGTGCCGGAGCGGTTGCGGCGGCTGACTGGGCGCACCTTCGCGGTGATCGAGGCCGATATTCGCGATAGCGTGGCGGTGACGGCGGCGCTGGCGGCGTTTCCGGTGGACGCGGTGATCCATTTCGCGGCGCTGAAAGCGGTGGGCGAGAGCGAGGCCGACCCGCTGCTGTATTACGACATGAACATCGTCGGCACGATCCGGCTTCTCGAAGCGATGCAGGCGCGCGGCGTGGCCCGCATCGTGTTCAGCTCCTCGGCCACCGTGTACGGCCAGCCCGACAGCTCGCCGATCCTGGAAGACGCGCCGCTCCGCGTCAGCAACGTATACGGCCGCACCAAGCTGGTCATGGAAGATCTGATCCGCGAGCTGGCGCGCACCGGCAAGCTGAAAGCCTGCGCCAATCTGCGATATTTCAACCCGATCGGCGCGCATCCCTCCGCGCTGATCGGCGAGACCCCCAGCGGCGTGCCGAACAACCTGATGCCGTTCGTGGTGCAGGTGGCGACCGGCGAGCGGCCGCATCTGAACGTGTTCGGCAACGATTACGAGACGCGGGATGGCACCGGGGTGCGGGATTACATCCATGTGGTGGACCTGGCCGAGGCGCACGCGCTGGCGCTGGAGTATCTGCTGGACAACGACGTGTCGCTGACCGTGAACCTCGGCACCGGCAACGGCACCTCGGTGCTGGAAATGGTCAATGCGTTTGAGGCCGCCACGGGCCGCGAAATCCCGCTGAACGTCGCACCGCGCCGGCCCGGCGACGTGGCGAGCTACTACGCCAACCCGGCGCTGGCGGAGCGGCTGTTCGGCTGGAAGGCGAAACTGGGCGTGGCGGAGATGTGCCGCGACGCGTGGAAGTGGCAGGCGCGGCGCGCGGGCATCAACGATGTATAAGCCCGAGCCGGCCGGGACTGCGGCAGATCGTTATCTCCGGCCACCGGCTTATCTACATTATAACACCGGACACTGGCGATGAAGCGACCGCCGGCGATATCCTGATCCCGCAAGTTTTCGGCCCAGGCCAAAAATGACCAGCCGCACCCTTGTCTTTCTCCTCACCGAGGATTGGTTCTTTGCTTCGCATTTCTGGGTGCGGGGGTTGGCGGCGAAGCGGGCTGGGTGGCGGATTATCCTGGTGGCGCATGAGAGCGAGGCCGCGGCGAAAATTCGCGCCTCCGGCATTGAGGTCGTGGCGGTGGATTTTATCCGTCGGCGGGTCAATCCGTTCGCGGAACTGCTGTTCACGCTGCGTCTGGCGCGGCTGTACCGGCGGCTGCGGCCGGACCTTGTGCATCACATCGCACTGAAACCGATCGTGATTGGCGGGCTGGCGGCGCGGCTGGCGGGGGTGGCAGCGGTAGTGAACGCGCCGGTCGGGCTCGGCTTTGTGTTTTCGTCCGACCGGCTGCTGGCGCGCGTGCTCAAACCCTTCGTCAGCCTCGGCCTGCGCCTGACGCTGCGGCCGCCGCGCGGGCGGGTGATTTTTGAGAACCCGGACGACCTGGCGGCGCTGACCCGGGCCGGCATGGTCCGCCCGGCGGACGCGGTGCTGGTCCGGGGCGCGGGCGTCGACACCGCGGCCTTCGCGCCCACGCCGGAGCCGCCGCCGCCGGTCACCGTGGTGCTGATCGCCCGCATGATCCGCGAAAAGGGCGTGGCGGATTTCGCCGCGGCGGCGCGGCTGCTGCGCGGCCAGGCGGTGTTCCAGCTGGTCGGCGCGCCCGACCCCGGCAACCCCAACACCGTCACCGAGGCCGAGCTGCGCGGCTGGGAGGCCGAAGGCATTTTGCGCTGGCTCGGGCCCCGCCGGGACATCGCGGCGGTACTGGCGGCGGCGCACATCGCCTGCCAGCCCTCCAATTACCGCGAGGGCCTGCCGAAATCGGCGCTGGAAGCCATGGCCGCGGGCAAGCCGCTGGTTGCCACCGACATCCCCGGCTGCCGCGAAGCGGTGGTGGACGGGCAAACCGGCCTGCTGGTCCCGCCGCGCGACCCCCCTGCCCTGGCCCGCGCGATCAAAACTTTAATCGACGACCCCGAGTTGCGCGCGCGCCTAGGCGCCGCCGGCCGCCGCCGCGTGGAGGAGAATTTTTCCGACGCGATCATCTGTGCCGAAACCCTTTTGGTGTATGAGGCGCTGGTCCCAGCCCGGAGCGCGCGATGAAAAACTTCTTCCCGTACCTGCCCGCCTGCATTGTTGCCGCGGGCCTGGTGGCGCCGGCTTTCGCCGACGAAACTATTGGCAGCGTGTCGACCAACTTCCGGCTGCTCGGCCCGAACGACAAGGTGGTGGTGCAGCGCTTCGACGACCCAAAGGTCGCCAATGTCTCCTGCTACGCCTCTTTTGCACAGACCGGCGGCGTTTCCGGCGGCCTTGGCCTGGCCACCGACCCCAGCGAGTTCGGCCTGACCTGCGTGGCCACCGGGCCGGTGAACCTGCCCACCGACCTGCCGGCGAAAGAGGAAGTTGCGGCGATCCAGGCGTCCTTTCTGGTGAAACATTTCGTGCTGACGCGGATGGTGGACCCGGACGGCCACGCGTTGGTCTATGTGCTGATCAGCACGAAGATCATCCACGGCTCGCCGGCCAACGCGGTGTCCGCCGTGGCGGTCACGCACTGAGGTGTCAATCGTCCGGCCCCGCCGCGCGCTGCTCTCGGTCTCCGACAAAACCGGCCTGGTGGATTTTGCCGTGGCGCTGGCGGCCCGCGGGGTGGAAATCTTGTCCACCGGCGGCTCGGCCCGCGCGTTGCGGACCGCGGGCGTGGCGGTGACGGAGGTCTCCGACCATACCGGCTTTCCGGAAATCCTCGACGGCCGCGTGAAGACGCTGGTGCCGCAGATCCATGGCGGGATCTTGGGGCGCCGTGACGTGGAGGGGCACGTCGCGCAGATGGCGGCGCATGGCATCGCGCCGATCGACCTGGTGGCGGTCAACCTGTACCCGTTCGAGGCGACGGTAGCGGCCGGCGCGGCATTTGATGAATGCGTCGAAAACATCGACATCGGTGGCCCGGCGCTGATACGCGCGGCGGCGAAAAACCACGACTTCGTGGCGGTGCTGACGGCGCCGGAGCATTTTGCGCAAGTGCTGGCGCAGCTGGAGGCGTTTGACGGCACGACCCTGGAGCTGAGGCGGATGCTGGCGGGGCTGGCCTACGCGCGCACCGCCGCCTATGACGCCGCGATCGCCAGCTGGTTCGCGGCAAGAGAGGGTGTGGCTTTTCCGGAGAGCTTCGCGGTTGCCGGCCGCCTGCGGCAGACCTTGCGCTACGGCGAAAATCCGCACCAGTCCGCCGCTTTCTACACTAGCGCGCCGCCGCGCCCGGGCGTCGCCACCGCGGTGCAGGCGCAGGGCAAGGAGCTTTCCTACAACAATCTTAACGATACCGACGCCGCGTTCGAATGCATGGCGGAATTTGCCGAACCGGCGGTAGTGATCGTGAAGCACGCCAACCCTTGTGGCGTCGCCACCGCCGCCAGCGTGTCCGACGCCTGGGACGCGGCGCTGGCCTGTGATCCTGTCTCCGCCTTTGGCGGCATCGTGGCGCTGAACCGGAGGCTGGACGCGGCGACGGCGGCGAAGATCGCCACGATCTTCACCGAGGTGATCATCGCGCCGGACGCGGACGAAGCGGCGCTGGCGGTGCTGGCACCGAAGAAAAACCTGCGCCTGCTGCTGACCGGCGGCGTGCCGGACCCGGCGGCGGCGGGTTGCACCTTCAAATCCCTCGCCGGTGGTTTTCTGGTCCAGAGCCGGGATGCCGGCCGTGTGGTCGCCGCGAGCTTGAAAGTTGTGACAAAGCGTACGCCGACGGAGGCCGAAATCGCCGATTTGCTGTTCGCCTTCACGGTTGCCAAGCACGTCAAGTCCAACGCGATCGTCTACGCCCGCGGCGGCGCCACGCTGGGCATCGGCGCCGGGCAGATGAACCGGGTCGATTCCGCGCGCATCGCAGGTTGGAAAGGCCAGGCCGCCGCGCTGGACCTGTCCGGCTGCGCCGTCGCCTCGGACGCGTTCTTCCCGTTCGCCGACGGCCTGCAGGCCGCCGTCGCCGCCGGCGCCACCTCGGTGATCCAGCCCGGCGGCTCGATCCGCGACGCGGAAGTAATCGCCGCCGCCGACGCGGCCGGGATTGCGATGGTGTTCACCGGCATGCGGCATTTCCGGCATTAGCCGGGTATGGTAGCCTGAACCCATGAGCGAAGCAGAAGCACTTATTTTTGTGAACAAAAAGACGCCCCGCCCGGGGAAGCAAAACTTCACTAATCGGTGCAGCTTGCCCGGCTGTCGACACATGCGCGGTGCAGAGAAATCAAAAGTTCTTTGGTTCTTTTTTTCAAAAAAGAACTGCTTGCCTTGAACCTTCCCTTTACCTTGCCCGACTGGTTGCCGACCTGGGCGTTCCTGATCCTGGCGCTGCTTGCCTTGCTCTATTTGTTCGCGTTTCTGTTGATGCCGTTCAGCGTGTTTGGGGTGAAGGCGCGGCTGGAGGCGATGGAAAGCCAGCTGGAGGCGGTGCAAGAGGAGCTGCGGGCGCTGTCGAACAGATCGCCGGGGCTGGCGGCGTCCGGGCTGGCGGCGGTGGCGCGGCGGGACGATGAGTATGACGTGCCTAATTTCGGGCAGTTGAAGGCGGGCCAGACGACGAGCTACGTCGCGCCCGTGCCTGGCGTGGCGCCGCCGGCGAGCGATCGAGTCCGACCGGCGGCGCCGCCCGAGCGTCCGGCGCCACGGCCGCGGCGCATGGAACCTCGCCTCGACTGAGACGGTGTTTGTTTCCGGCGCGGCCGGCTTTATTGGCGGCGGCGTTGCGGGGGCGATGGCGGGGGCAGGCTGGCGCGTGCGAGGCGGCGTACGGCGCGGAACCGCGCTGCCGGCGGGGGTGACGTCGGTTGTCACCGGCGATCTGGCCGAGGCCGCGCCGCCGCTTGCCGGGATTGATGTGGTGATCCACGCGGCGGGACTTGGCCACCGGCGCGGGCTTGGGCCGGATGTTTGGCGGCGGGAGAATGTGACGGCGTCGGTGAAACTGGCGGAAGCGGCACGGGATGCCGGGGTGAGGCGCTTTGTGCTGGTCTCCTCGGCCTATGTGCTGGGGCGGGTGCATGACGGCGCGGTTACCGACAGCACGCCGCCGCGCCCGATGGACGATTACGCCGCCAGCAAGCTGGAGGCGGAGCGGGCGCTGGCGGAAATTCTGGGCGATGGGCTGACGGTGCTGCGGCCGGCGGCGGTGATCGGGCCGCGATGTCCGGGCAACCTGAAACTGCTGATCCGGCTGTTGCGGCGCGGCGTGCCGCTGCCGTTCGCCGGCATCCGCAACCGACGGAGCTTTATCGATCGCTCGGACCTCGGGCGCTTGGCGCTGGCGATCGCGGGCGCCGACGCGCCGCCGGGCGTGGTGCTGGCCGCGCATCCGGAGGCGATTAGCACGCCGGATTTGATCCGCGCGCTTGCCGAGGGTCTTGGCGTGAAGGCGAGGCTGCTGCCCTGCCCGCCCGCGTTGCTCGCGGCCGGCGCCACCGTGCTGGGCCGGGGCGCGATGTGGCAAAGCCTGGCGGGCGACTTCGCCGCCGCCCCCGCCGCCGCTTTGGCGCTCGGCTGGACGCCGGCCGCCAACCTGCCCGAGCAGCTGGTTCGGACGTCGCGGTATGATAGTACCACAACAACCAAGCCTTGACTTATCCTCGATATTTGCCGATAGACCCGCAACTCATCGGGACAGAACAATGTTGAAAACGACGATTTCGCTGAAGCCGGCGGATGTGAAAAAGGACTGGGTTCTTATAGACGCGGAGGGCCTGGTGCTCGGCCGTCTGGCCGCCATCGTCGCCAGCCGGCTGCGCGGCAAGCACAAGCCGCAATTCACCCCGCATGTCGATTGCGGCGACAACATCATCATCGTGAACGCCGAGAAGGTGAAGCTGACCGGCAAGAAGGCCGAGCAGTCGATTTTCTATTACCACACCGGCTATGTCGGCGGCCTGAAGGGCCGCAGCGTGAAGGAGCGGCTGGCCAGCGCGCATCCCGAACGGGTGGTGCAAAAGGCCGTGGAGCGGATGATTACGCGCGGGCCGCTGCAACGCCAGCAGATGAAGCATCTTTATGTATATGCGGGTCAGGAACATCCGCACGCGGCGCAGCAGCCCCGTGCATTTGATGTCGGCGTGCTGAACCGCAAGAATCGGGGGAATTGAGCATGTCCGAAGCCAATAGCTTTGCCGGCCTGAAGGACATGACCGGCGTGGTTTCCGCCGAAGCCGCGGCGCCGAAGCGCGAACCGAAGCGCGACGCGCAGGGCCGCTCCTACGCCACCGGCCGCCGCAAAAACGCGGTGGCGCGGGTGTGGATCAAGCCCGGCCGCGGCGAGATTACCGTGAACGGCAAAAAGGCGCCGCAATATTTCGCGCGGCCGGTGCTGCGCATGCTGATCACCCAGCCGTTTCTGGTGGCCGACCGGTATAATCAGTTCGACGTGAACTGCACCGTGGCGGGCGGTGGCCTGTCCGGCCAGGCCGGCGCGGTGCGGCACGGCATCTCCCGCGCGCTGACGCTGTATGAGCCGGATCTGCGCGGTATCCTTAAAGTCGCCGGCTTCCTGACGCGCGACAGCCGCGTGGTGGAGCGCAAGAAATATGGCAAGGCGAAGGCCCGCCGCAGCTTCCAATTTAGCAAACGCTGAGAAAACGCGTTCTGGCGGCCATCTGAGGCTGACTCGCCATAACACGTTCTCGGAATGGGGCGTTTAGGAGCGGATTATGAAACTCAGCGCGCGCAATCAGCTTACTGGCAGGCTTGTGGAAGTGACCAAAGGCCAGACCACCGCGCATGTGCGGGTTGATATTGGCGGCGGCAAGATTGTTACGGCGTCGATCACCAATGAGGCGGTGGACGATCTTGGGCTGAAGGTCGGCGACGAGGTGACGGCGGTGATTAAGGCGTCCGACGTGATGATCGGGAAGTAGTTTTACGCGGCGGCGAAGACGGATCGTGAGCGGGTGAGCTTGCCGCTTCAGCGCGGCTACTCAACACTTGCTCGACAGCGAACTAAATCGCTCCTGCGCCGTGACACCACGAAGTTTCGCAGGTTCCTCGACCAGTCGAGTAATCTCTTCATCTCTGATGTAGAATGGCATACCGGTCCTTCAGGTTGCCTAACGACGAATAGTTGCCGATTTTTCAAGCTTTAGTTGCCAGCAGTGCCCGCAGCTCCGCTTCATGCTCATAATCCGGCATCAGCTGTGCGAGTGCTAGGTCGCGCCTTGTCGCCGGGTGAAAATAGATTTCGCTGCTGCCGGGCGGCAGATGGCGAAACAACTTTGTGACCCGTGCCGGTGTCATGTGGCCGGACCATTTCAGGCCGAATACATGGTCCGTGCTGGCAAGACCGGCGCGGCGAGCCTGCCGCCGCAACAGGCGCGTCCACAGATAGAGGGCGCGGTCGGCGAGGGTGACGCGGGCGCCGCAGGCGCGCAGCGTGGCGGGCGGCTCGGCCGGCACGCGGATGCGAGTCAGGCCGTGGCGCTTGCCGATCTCGATCATCAGCTGGGCGACCGTGGGGTGCAGCTGCATGTGCTTATGCGCGTCGGCATGGTGCAAAGGCAGTCCGGTCGCGGCGTAGGCGGCGAATTGCGCCGCGACCTCCGCCGCCAGTTCGCGGCGGGCGGCGGCCGAGAAGAAGTATTGGACGCCCAGCCCAAGTTTATGCCGGCGGAATTTGCCGTCGGGCGTGGTGATGCGCGGCAGCCTGGCGTGGCCCAGGACAGAATCACCGTCGATCACCACCAGATGCAGGCCGACATTCAAGCGCGGCAGACGCCGCGCCCGCGCCACCGCGGCGGCGGCGGCGGGTGCGGCCACCATCAGGCTCGCCTGGCCCAGCGGCCCATGAACATGCGCCTGCTCCACCGCCTCGTTCACCGAAACCGTCAGGCCGAAATCATCGGCGGTAAAGATTACGTCAGCCATGGCATAGCCTCTGCCGAACGCCATCGTCCGCCGCAACCGGCCTGCCCATATAACGTGCCGGGAGGCCTCATGCGGCGACTGCTTTGCGTTCTGTTCCTGCTTGCCGGCTGCGCCCTGGAAACGCCGCCGCCCACCACCGGATACTTGCCGGACGACGCGTTTGGCGGCGCCGTGCAGGGCGAGGATATCGCGGTGGCGGCGACGGGCACGGCGCTGGTGGCATTCGCAAATCCCGCGTCGTTGCGCGGCGATCCTGCGGACATGGCGCTGGCGGTGGCGTCCCTGGACGCGATGGCCGGGCAATTCAGCACCGGCGGGCGGTGGCTGGGCATGGACCAGTTCGTGAAGCTGCAAATGCTGGACGCGCGGGATAAAGTACGCGCCGTGCTCGGCGTGCCGGCGGCGGCCGATTCGCAAGGCGTGATCGACGCGCTGGTGGCGGCGGCGCACGCGCTGCAGCGGCACGACCAAGCGGCGGCGCTGGCGGCAATCTCCGCGCCGGAGTTCACGCTGGGGCCGGTGCGTACGCTGGCGCTGCTGGCGGCGTTTCCTTATGTTCAGGCCGCCAATGTGGCGACGCAAGCGGCGAATCAGGACCTGTTTCCGACCGGTGGCGACTCGTCGCCCTTCTAATTAATTGGGGGCCTCAAGCCGCGCTGCGTTCCTTCAGGAAGTGGAAGAATTCCACGCCCTCGCGCAGCCGGCGTTTCATCATTTGCGGGCTGCGGATCATCTCGTTCAGGATCGACGCAATCTTCGACGGCCGGAAATAGAACTTCCGATAGATCGTCTCGACCGAATTGAAAATCGCCTGGTGCGAGAGATGCGGATAATGCAGCGGCGCGATCTGCACGCCGTGCTCGTCGATCAGCTCGGCATTCTCGATGTCCAGCCAGCCTTCCCGCACCGCCTGGTCGTACAAAAACGTGCCCGGATACGGCGCCGCAAGCGAGACCTGGATGGTGTGCGGGTTGATCTCTTTCGCGAAGGCGATGGTCTCCTGCAGCGTCTCTTCGCTCTCGCCCGGCAGGCCGACGATGAAGGTGCCGTGGATTTTGATCCCCAGCGTGTGGCAGTCTCTGGTGAACTGCTTGGCGACGTCGATCCGCATGCCTTTTTTGATGTTGTAAAGAATCTGCTGGTTGCCGGTCTCATAGCCCACCAGCAACAGCCGCAGGCCGTTTTCCTTGAACACTTTCAGGGACGCGAACGGCACGTTGGCTTTCGCGTTGCAGGACCAGGTGACGCCGAGCTTGCCCAGCTCGCGCGCGATCGCCTCGGCACGCGGCAGATCGTCCGTGAAAGTATCGTCGTCGAACATGAACTCTTTGACTTGCGGAAAATCGGCTTTGGCTTGGGCGATTTCCGCGACGACATTTGCCACCGAGCGGGTGCGGTAGCGGTGGCCGCCGACCGTCTGCGGCCACAGGCAGAAGGTGCAGCGGGATTTGCAGCCGCGTCCGGTATAGATGGAGATATACGGGTGCTTCAGATAGCCGATGAAGTAGTCTTCGATCCGCAGGTGCTTTTTATAGACCTCCGTGACGAAGGGCAGCGCGTCCATGTTTTCCAAGATCGCGCGGTCGCGGTTTTTGATCAGCGCGCCCTGCGCGTCCCGGTACATGATACCGTCAACTTCGGCGAAGGGTTTGCCTTCGGCGATTTCCTTGATGGTGAAATCGAACTCGTTGCCGGCGACGAAGTCCACCACCGCGGCGCGGCTGAGGCTCTCCTCAGGCTGTACCGCCACTTTCGCGCCGACGAAGCCGATGAGCAGCTTCGGGTTCGCCGCCTTGAACGCTTCCGCCACTTTCACATCGTTGCCGAAGGAGGGCGTGGAGGTGTGGATGATCAGCAGATCGTGGGTGTGCGCGTGCGGCAGCACGTCCGCCATGGTCAGCCGCGCCGGCGGCGCGTCGATCAGCGTGCTGTCCGGCAGCAGCGCCGCCGGCTGCGCCAGCCAGGTCGGGAACCAGAAGGATTTGATCTCGCGCCGCGCCTGATACCGTGAGCCGGCGCCGCCATCGAACCCGTCATAGGAAGGCGGTTGCAGAAACAGGGCTTTCATCATCTCGACCTCACTCAACCTCGTGCAATGTTTTGGCGGTAAGCGCCTGCGGGGCATCGCCCGGAACGCGCGGCGCCCTGCCGGCATCGGCGTGCATGACCTGGCCACGCCAGTCCACCCTGTTCCCGGAAAAGGCCGCGACGAATATAATGGCGGAAACCAGATCGCGCACCAGGAAAAGCCACGCGTCGCCGGATTTGGCAAGCCCCAGGATCGAATCGATCCGCCGCGCCAGCGCGTAACGCGACAGCAGGACGAGCGGGAACAACAGGAGCGACGGCCAGGAGCCGGCGGAAAACAGGATCGCGAGCGCCGACCAGACCAGGGAGAATTGCAGCGCGGAGGTCGCGTAAGGCAGCGGCACCAGCGCCCGGATGGTGCGCGCCCAACGCAGCTCATGGTGGAACAAGGCGCGGAAATCGGCTTCCGGCACGGTGGTCGCGGGCACCACTTTCGCCAACGTCAGCGCCTGGCCGCGCGCGCGCACCAGCCGGCCCAGCACCTGATCGTCCGCCAGATGGTTGGCGACCGTAATCAGGCCGCCCACCGCCGCCAGCGTCTGCCGCGTTAGCGCCATGGTGACGCCGAGGCAGTCCTGCCGCCCAAGCGCACGGGCCAGCAGCGCGCCCGGCAGGAAGTTGTAGTTGATCTGATTCGCACCCATCGCGGTCGCCAGATGCGGCGTACCGGGCAGCGCAGTGTAAATCGTCGTCACCAGCCCGACATTGGGCTCCGTGAGCGCGGTTACCACCCGGCTCAGAAAATGCGGCGGCACGTGATTATCCGCGTCGGACATTACCAGCGTGTCGTATTTCGCCACGGGGAGCATGTTGATCAGGTTGGAGACCTTGCGATTGCTGCCGTGCAGCAGCGGCGACACCACCACCGCCACGTCGCGCCCCGGATAACGCTCTTGCAGCGCCGCCACTACCGCCAGCACCGGATCCGCCTCATCCTGCACGCCGAACACAAGCTGGTGCACCGGGTAGTCCAGGAGAAAAAACGATTCCAGCGCCAGTTCGGTCAGCGGCTCCACGCCGCAAAGCGGCTTCAGCACGCTGACCGGCGGCGGATCGCGCGGCGGCGGCGGCTCTTGAGCGGCGAATCGGGCTACTAGAACGGTGCCGGCGAATTGCTGAACCACGCCGATGATCGCAAAGGCGGCGGCCACCCAAGCCAGCGCCCAGGCCAATAGCGTAAAGGCGGTCAACGCGCTGTGCGGCCGATTCCCGCAGCCGGGCTCATCAGCGGCCCAGATAGCCGTTGGAGAGGCCGGCGATCTTGCTCTTCAGCGCGAGGATCAACTCGCTGGCGTCGCCGGACGTCACCAGGGAAGCGAAATCCGAGGACTGGATGGCGACCTTGCTGATGGTGCCGTTCAGCAGCACGTCCGTCACCTGCCAGCCGGCGCCGCCCCCCGCTGGATGATCGGTCATCACATAATCCAGGCGGGTCGGCGCCGAGCCGTCGCCGGGCACGATCTGCGACTCGACGATCTTTTTCGCGCCGATCGCGCGTTCGGCCGGCAGCAACTGGAACTGCTCGCCGGTATAGACGCCGAAGGCGTTGATGTAGCTCGCGACCGTGAACTCCTCGAACAACGACAATAGCTGCTCCTGCTGCGCCGGCGGAATCGTCGGCCACAGAAAGCCGACCGAGTTCTGCAGGATGACCGGCAGATTGAACACGCGCTTCACGACGTCGTCCAGCGCGCTGTAGCGCGACATGAAGCTGGCATTGGCGCTGCCCGCTTTCATGGTGGCGGTCAGCGCGCCCTCCAGCGCCGCGACCGGCGCTGCTTCCGGCGGCAGATCGGCGGCATTCGCTAGTCCGCCGGCGGCCAGCCCAGCAGCGGCGATGGCCAGCATCACTGCCGCCACCGGCAGGTACGACTTGCGCTTCATGCCGTGCGGCTTATTGCGCCGGAACCGCCACGATGTCCGCCAGCCGCGTTGAACCCAGCGCCGCCAAAGCGTGGCCGACGATGTCTTTCGCTGTCAGACCGGCATCGGCGAGTTGCGCCGCCGGACTGTTATGGTCGATCAGCCGGTCCGGGAACGCCATCGGCCGGAATTTCAGGCCCTTATCGAACGCGCCGCTCCAGGACAGATGATGCGCGACGGCAGCGCCGAAACCGCCGGCGGCGCCATCCTCGATGGTGATCAGCACCTCGTGATGGCGGACCAGACGGTCGATCAGCGCGGTGTCCAGCGGCTTCATGAAACGGGCATCGGCGACGGTGGTGGCGAGGCCGCGCGCCGCCAGCGCCTCGGCGGCGGCCAACGCTTCGGCGAGGCGCGGGCCGAGCGCAAGGATCGCGACTTTCGTCCCTTCACGCACGATCCGGCCGTGGCCGATCTCCCAGGCGGTGCCGCGCGCCGGCAAGGCGAGGCCGAGGCCTTCGCCGCGCGGATAGCGGAACGCGCTCGGCCGGTCGTCGATCACGCCGGCGGTCGCGACCGCGTGCATCAGCTCCACCTCGTCCGAAGGCGCCATGATGATCATGCGCGGCAGGCCGCCGAGGTAGCACAGGTCGAAGGCGCCGGCATGGGTCGCGCCGTCGGCGCCGACCAGCCCGGCGCGGTCCATGGCAAAGCGCACAGGCAGCGATTGCAGCACTACGTCATGCACCAGCTGGTCGTAGCCGCGCTGCAGGAAAGTGGAGTAGATCGCGCAGAACGGCGCGAAACCCTCGGTCGCCATGCCGGCGGCGAAAGTCACCGCATGCTGTTCGGCGATGCCGACATCGAACATGCGGTCGGGGAATTTTGCGGCAAACTTGTCGAGCCCGGTACCGCCCGGCATCGCGGCGGTGATCGCCACAAGCTTCGGGTTGGCTTCCGCTTCCGCGATCAGCGCTTTCGCAAACACGTTGGTGTAGCTGGGCGGCCCCGGCGGCGCTTTCGCCTGCTCGCCGGTGATCACGTTGAACTTGGAGACGCCGTGATATTTGTCGGCGGCGGCTTCGGCGGGCGCATAACCCTTGCCCTTTTGCGTGACCACGTGCAGCAGCACCGGCTCCATCGCGTCCGAGTCGCGCAGGTTGCGCAGCACCGGCAGCAGGTGGTCCAGATTATGGCCGTCGATCGGCCCGACATAGTAAAAGCCCAGCTCCTCGAACAGCGTGCCGCCGGTCAGAATGCCGCGGGCGTATTCCTCGGCGCGGCGGGCGGTGCGCTCCAACGTGCGCGGGAAGCGTTTCGCCATGCGCGCCGCGAAGTCGCGCAGCGACATGAAGCTGCGCGAGCTGATCAGCCGCGAAAGATAGGCGCTCATCGCTCCGACCGGCGGCGCGATCGACATGTCGTTGTCGTTCAGCACCACCAGCAGCCGGCTCTTCATCGCGCCGGCGTTGTTCATCGCCTCATACGCCATGCCGGCGCTCATCGCGCCGTCGCCGATCACGGCGATCACGTTGCGCCGGCTCTCCGCATCGTTCAGGTCGCGCGCCACCGCCATGCCGAGCCCGGCGGAGATCGAGGTGGAGGAATGAGCCGCCCCGAACGGGTCATATTCGCTTTCCGACCGGCGGGTGAAGCCGGACAGGCCGCCCGGCTGACGCAGCGTGCGGATGCGGTCGCGCCGGCCGGTGAGAATTTTATGCGGATAAGTCTGGTGGCCGACATCCCAGATCAGCCGGTCATCCGGCGTATCGAATACCGCATGCAGCGCGACTGTGAGTTCGACCACGCCGAGCGAGGCGCCCAGATGGCCGCCGGTGACGGACACCGTGTCGATCGTCTCCGCCCGCAACTCCGCGGCGAGCTGTTTCAGCTGATCCGTCGAGAGGTTGCGCAGGTCGGAGGGGAACCGGACCCGATCCAGCAGCGGCGTCGACGGCGGCATTATTCACAACCCGGGTAAGTCAGCCGGTCCGCCGTGATGATCCGCATTCGCAAAATCCCTTATCCAAGCCCCGCCACATAGGCGAAAGCGCCCCGAAATGCCAGTTTGCTAGGCCGGCGAGCCAGACCGGCGGACAAACTAAAGCCGCCACGCGAAGAACCTATGTAACCCCGCGCTTGCGAATTGTGGAGGCAATGACCTATTGCTGGACGAGAATGCCAGGCAGCGTGACACACGGGCAACAGGCAGAGCAGAGTTTTGGCGGTATGGTAGCGGCGGAGCGGTCAGCCCGGCCGGCCGCGCAACAGGAAGAGCTTCGATGGACGGATTGCAGGCGGCCAAGACGATGCGGGTGATCCTGGCGCAGCCGCGCGGTTTCTGCGCCGGTGTCGAGCGGGCGATCGACATCGTGGAGCGGGCGCTGATCAAGTTCGGGCCGCCGATCTATGTGCGGCATGAAATCGTGCATAACCGCCACGTTGTGGAAGATCTGCGCGCCCGCGGCGCGGTGTTCGTGGACGAGCTGGACGAGGTGCCCGAGGGGGCGATGACCGTGTTCTCCGCCCATGGCGTGGCACGCAAGGTGGAGGCCGCGGCCGCCGGCAGGGCGCTGCCGGTGATCGACGCGACCTGCCCGCTGGTCGCCAAAGTGCACGCCGAAGGCCGGCGCTACGCCGCGCAGGGGCGGCAGATCGTGCTGATCGGGCATGCCGGCCATGCCGAGGTCGAGGGCACGATCGGCCAAATCGACGGCAAGGTTTACCTGGTGCAGACGGTCGAGGACGCGCAGAACCTGGTGGTCGAGACCCCGGGCCAGCTGTCCTATATCACCCAGACCACGCTTTCGGTGGACGACACGCGGGGGATCATCAACGCGCTGAAAGCGCGGTTTCCCGCCATTGTCGGGCCGGATGTGCGGGACATCTGCTATGCCACGCAGAATCGGCAGGAGGCGGTGCATCACCTGGCCGAGCTAGTCGACCTGATCCTAGTGGTCGGCAGCCGCAACAGCTCAAACTCCAACCGCCTGCGCGAGATCGGCGCCGAGCTGGGGCGACCGAGCTACCTGATCGACGACGCGGCGCATCTGGACGCCGGCTGGTTCACCGGCATACAGACGGTGGGCCTGACCGCCGGCGCTTCCGCGCCGGAAGTGCTGGTGCAGGGCGTGATCGACGGGCTGCGCCGGTTCGGCAACGTGACTGTGGAGATGCTTCCGGGCACGCCGGAAGACGTGAAGTTCAAGCTGCCGGCCGAAGTGGCCGCCGTTTAAGGGTAGATCAAGCATGGTTCCAATGACTCAGGCGCTTAAAGTCGGCGCCTATGTGGTGAAACAGCATCTGACTGGGGTGAAGCGCTACCCGATGGTCCTGATGCTGGAGCCGCTGTTCCGCTGCAACCTCGCCTGCTCCGGCTGCGGCAAGATCGACTATCCCTCGGACATTCTGAACCAGCGCATTTCGGTTGCGGACGCGATCGAAGCGGCGCGGGAGTGCCCAGCGCCGATCATCGCGATCGCCGGCGGCGAGCCGCTGCTGCATCGGGAGATGCCACAGATCGTCGAGGCCTATCTCAAAATGGGCAAGTTCGTAATCCTGTGCACCAATGCGTTGCTGCTGGAAAAGAAGATCGACCAGTACAAGCCGCACAAGAACTTCTGCTGGGACATCCATCTGGATGGCGACAAGCAGATGCACGACAAGTCGGTGGATCAGGATGGCGTGTATGACCGCGCCGTCGAGGCGATCAAACTATCGAAGTCGAAGGGCTTCCGCACCAGCATCAACTGCACGCTGTTCGAGGGCGCGGACCCGGATCGGGTTGCGGCGTTTTTTGATACCGTCGCCGAGATGGATATCGAAGGCGTGATGACCTCGCCAGGCTATGCTTACGAGCGGGCGCCCGACCAGGAGCACTTTTTGAACCGCACGCGCACGAAGGAGCTGTTCCGCGCGATCTTCAAGCGCGGCGAGGACAGCAAGAAGCGCGGCAAGCCATGGAAGTTCACGCAAAGCCCGCTGTTCCTGGATTTTCTCGCCGGCAACCAGACCTATGCCTGCACGCCCTGGGGCAACCCGACGCGCAACGTGTTCGGCTGGCAGCGGCCCTGCTACCTGCTCGGCGAGGGCTATGCGAAGACCTACAAAGAGCTGATGGAGACCACCGACTGGGATAAATACGGCGTCGGCAATTACGAAAAATGCGCAGATTGCATGGTGCATTCGGGTTTTGAGGCGACGGCGGTGATCGATTCGGTGAAGAAGCCATGGAAGGTCGCGGCGCTGGCGCTGAAAGGCATTAGAACCGAAGGCGCGATGGCCAAGGACATTCCGCTGGATAAGGCGCGCAAGGCCGAGTTCGTGTTTTCCAGCCACGTGCAGCAGAAAATGGCGGAGATCCACGCCGGCCGCGCTGCAGTGTCCGCGCCGGCCGCCGCGGAGTAACCGAACGCGGCGCAAGGCGGACGCGGGGCCAGCAACCGGTGGAAGACGCCACGGCAGTGGGATGCTGCAACATCCTGAGCGGTCACGCCGGCGAGGCCGGCATCTCCCGCTAAACCAGCTGCCTCCGCCTTGTTAAGAAGTTTGGATGCCGACCTGCGTCGGCACGACGATGTACCGCCAAGTCTTAGCGGGGGTTGAGGCGCGCGCTACCGAAGGCGCCGGCCTTCTTGTCCAAGATTTACGCCCTTAGCATCCGCCGCTGACGTGACGGTTGACGCTTGGCGCGTCCGTAAAGCAAGCCTAATTTATTTTCGCAAGAACGTATTTTTTTGATGCTTTCACGTCATTAATGATATAGACGTTCATTAACGTTTGTTTAACGGGGGTGGCGGAGGGGCGGCACTGATAGACCCTCAATGCCGACTTGGCGAGGAATATTGTTTACCAACATGTGCGAAATAAACGGATTGCCGTAACGCGGCCGATCGCCCGGCGCCCCCGCATCTTAAAACAACCTGCTTGAAAAACATCACGCGCTCGACGCGCTTTAGAGGGACGGCATCATGACGACGACGACGCTCAGCAACGGCACCACGCTTACCAACGGCACCATCCTGGCTGGCAATACGGACATCGTGCTGGATAACCAGGCGGTTTATCTGGCGGGCACGACGCTGAATGACGCGGGCACGCTGTCCCTCGCCTCCGGTGGCGACGGCACGGCGCTGATCATCGACAGCCCCACCGTCAATCTAACCGGCGGCGGCTTCATCATTCTATCGGATAACCCCGGCAACCAGATTTACGGCGCCGGTACGGGCACCGACGTGCTGATCAACAGCGACACCATCGAGGGCGCGGGGAATATCGGCGTCAATAACGGCAACATCCCGCTGGCGCTGACCAATGCGAGCAAAGGCGTGATCGACGCCACCGGCAACAACGCGCTGGTGCTGCAGCCGGGCGGCCCCAGCATCCTGAATGCCGGGCTGATCGAGGCGACCGGCGCCGGCGGGCTGGTGATCACCAACGGCGCGGTGGTGAAACAGACCGGCGGCACGATCCTGGCAAGCGGCGCCGGGCATAATGTTTATCTGGAAAACAGCGCCGATGTCATCGGCGGCGTGCTGCGCGGCACCGGCGGCGGGCTGATCGATGTGGCCAGTTCCTCCACGCTGGATGGCTCGGCGGGTGCGATCACCATCGCCGCTGCGACCACGGTGCAGCTGAACGACAACCAGGCGCTGTATCTGCTTGGCAATATCGACAATTTGGGCACCATTTCCATCGCCTCCGTCGGGGATGGCACCGCCTTGGTCATTGACAGCACCGCAGTCACGCTGAACGGCGGCGGTATCGTAACGTTGTCCAATAACGGCGGCAACCAGATTTACGGTACCGGGTCCGGCACCGACACACTGATCAACTTCAACAACACCATAGAGGGCGGCGGCAATATCGGCATTAACAGCGGCAACGATCCGCTGGCGTTGACCAACGACGCCGCCGGCGTGATCGACGCTAACGCCGCGAACGCGGCGCTGGTAATCCAGACGGGCGGCCCCAGCGTCATGAATGACGGCCTGATCGAAGCCACCAGCACCGCCGGCCTGGTCATCACCAACAGCACCGTGATCGACCAGACCGGCGGCGGCAAGCTGCTGGCCAGCGGCGCCGGCGATAACATTTATTTCGAGAACAGCGCCGAGATCCTCGGCGGCAGCCTGCGCGGCACGCTGGGCGGCAGCTTCGTGGTGGCCGGCGGCGGCGCGATTTTCGGCGGTCCCTCGACCGCGGCCGCAATCACTATCGCCGCGGCGACGACCGTGCTGATCGATGACAACCAGGCGCTCAACCTGTACGGCACCATCGATAATATCGGCACCATCGCCTTCAGCTCGCAGGGGGATTTTACGGGCCTGGCGTTGGACAGCGGCACGGTGGTGCTGACCGGCGGCGGCGTCATCGCCTTTGACGCGACCGGGGCCGACGCGATCTACGGCGCGAACAGCACGCTCGACACGCTGATCAACCTCAACAACACCATCGAGGGCGGCGGCCGGCTCGGCCTCAACAGCGGCAACAATCCGCTGGCGCTGACCAATGACAGCGTGATCAACGCCAATCAGAGCGGCGCAATGACGATCCAGAGCGGCGGACCGGTGCTGATTAATAACGATCTGATCGAAGCGACTGGAAGCGGCGGCCTGCTGGTTTATTCAACCACGATCAACAACGCGGCCGGCACCGTGGCCGCTGCCGGCGGCAACGTGTATCTGCAAAACGGCGCGGATATCGTCGGCGGCAAGCTGACCGGCAGCGGCGGCGGAATTTTTGTCGATATCGGCGGCGGCGACACGTTGGACGGTTCAATCAGCGGGCTCAGCATCGCCGCCGGCGCCACCGTTCAGGTGAACGACAACCAGGCGCTCTATGTGCTCGGCAGCATCGCCGGCGGCGGCACGCTGGCACTCGCCTCGGGCGGCGACAGCACCGAAGTGATCATAGACAGCCCGACCGTGGTGCTGAGCGGCGGCGTGCTGTCGATGTCCGACAATGCGGCGAACCAAATTTACAGCGTCGGCGCGGGTGCCGAGACGCTGATCAACAACGAGACGATCGAGGGCGCCGGTCAGCTCGGCGTCAATAACGGCAACATCCCGCTGGCGCTGACCAATAACGGCCTGATCGACGCCACCGGCGCCAACGCGCTGGTGATCCAGCCGGGCGGCCCGGCGCTGATCAATGCCGGGCTGATGGAGGCGACCAATACCGGCGGCCTGGTCATCACCAACGGCGCCACCGTCGACCAGACCGGCGGCACGATTCTGGCCAGCGGCACGGGCGATAACGTTTATTTGCAAAGTGGTGCGGATATTGTCGGCGGCGTCTTGCTTGGCACCGGCGGCGGGTCGTTTATCGTTGGCGGCGGCGGCGGCACGCTGGACGGTTCCACCGGCGCGCTCACCATCGGCCTCGCCACCACCGTGCAGGTGCAGGACAATCAACAGCTGATTGTGCTGGGCAATCTCGACAATCTCGGCACGATCTTCCTGAACTCGGGCGGCGATAGCACCAACCTGATCCTGGAGTCGGCGACGGTCAGCCTGACCGGCGGCGGCACGTTGTTGCTCTCGGATAATCCGGCGAACCGGATCTACGGCGCCAGCCCCACCGATGCCACGCTGATCAACGTCAATAATACCATCGAGGGCGCTGGCCAGTTGGGCGTGAACAATAGCAATGTTCCGTTGGCGCTGACCAACCAGGCCGCCGGCGTGATCGACGCGACCGGGCTGAACGCTCTGGTGATCCAGCCGGGCGGCCCCGCTTTGATCAATTATGGGCTGATCGAGGCGACCAATACCGGCGGCGTGGTCATCAACAGCACGACCATCCAGCAGACCGGCGGCACGATCCTGGCCAGCGGCAGCGGCGACAATGTCGTCTTGCAAAATGGCGGCGATATCGCGGGCGGGCTGTTGCTCGGCACCGGCGGCGGCTCGTTTGTCATCGGCGGCGGTAGCGGCACGCTGGATGGTTCCAGCGTGCTGACGATCGGCACGCTGACCACGGTGGGTGTGAACGACAACCAGCAGCTCCAGCTGCTCGGCACGATCAATAATCTAGGCACGATCGCGCTCAATTCCGTCGGCGATAACACCGATCTGCTGCTGGCGAGTGCGACCGTCAGCCTGACCGGCGGCGGCGTGGTAGTTCTGTCCAACACCGGCGCCGACCGGATCTACGGCAGCAGCACGCTGATCAACGTGAACAACACCATCGAAGGCGCCGGCCAGATCGGCGTCAACAACAGCAACTACCCGGTGGCTTTGTTCAATAGCGGCGTGATCGACGCCGATGACAGCAACGCGCTTTACATTCAGTTGGGCGGGCCGTCCGCCACCAATAGCGGGCTGCTGGAGGCGACCGCCGGCGGCACTTTAATTTTTAACAGCACCAACCTGACCAACACCGCCACCGGCACCCTCGCGGCGTTTGATGGCAGCACCGTGCTGTTCCAGAACGGCTCAAGCCTGCTGAACGAAGCGGCCGGCACGCTGACCGGCGGGACTTACGAAGCGGTCGCGGTGACCAGCAGTTCCAACCTGGAGATAACGGGCTCCGGTCCGCTGCTGGTGGATGCCGCGAACATCGTGCTGTCCGGCACATTGTCCGAAATTTCGTTCTATAACAGCTCGACCAACAGCTACGCCACGGTCGAATCCAGCCTCACCGAAGTTACCGGCGTCGGCACGTTGCAGATCGACGCCGGGCACGACTACGCCACGACCAACACGCTGACCGTGGATGCGAAAGGCCATCTCGATCTTGCCGCCGGCACGCTGGCCGCAACGGGACTGGTCAATGCCGGCACGATTTTCGGCAACGGCACGATCGCCTCCGGTCTGACCAATACCGGCAGGATCGAGGCCAATGGCGGCAAGCTGACCGTCGCCGGCAGCATCGGCGGCGCCGGCTCGATCGTGATCGATGGCGGCGCCAGTTTCGAGCTGGGCACGACGACAAGCGAGGCCATTGTTTTCGGCGGCGCGGCTGCGACGCTGATCCTGGATAAACCCGCCGCCTATACCGGCACGCTCACCAGCTTCGCGGCTGGCGACACCATCGATCTGGTCGGCACTCTGGCATCCTCCGCGACCATCACCGGCGGCAGGCTGGTGGCCTCGCTGACCTCCGGCGGCACGCTCAGCTTCAGCGAGACCGCCGCGGCCGCGCCGGCGCGGCTGGTAACGACGTCGGACGGCCATGGCGGGACGGATATTACGCTGTTCAATGAGGCCGCGGCCGGCACGATTTCGCCGACGCCGGTGAATTTCGGCCAGCAACATGCCGGCGCCACGCTGAGCGAGACCTACACGATCGCCAACACCGCGCCAGTTAGCCCGTATAGCGAAAACCTCAACGCCACCGCGGGCGCGACCAGCGGCAGCGTGACGGATTCCGGCAGCTTCACCGGCTTGAAGCCCGGCACCACCAGTAGTTCGGCGCTGCACGCGACGTTGGCGACTTCCACGGCGGGTCTGGTCAGCGGTACCGCCACGATCAATCTGTACACCAGCGGCATGGGCGTGACGGGAGACGGCCTCGGCACGCTGGCGATCGGAACGGAAACCCTGGCCGAAAGTGCCACCATCTTCAACTACGCCACCGCGTCGGCCGTGGCGCCGGTGAACTTCGGCCAGGGCCATGTCGGCGCGACGTTGTCGCAGTTCATCGTGCTCGACAACACCGCGGCGCCCGGCATCTATTCGGAAAATCTGGACGCCAAGTTCTCCGGCACCTCGGCCGGCGTCACCGGCAGCGGCAGCGTGAGCGAATTGGCGGCGGGCGGCACCAGCAGCACCGGCCTGGCGCTGAGCCTGACGTCCGGCGCCGCCGGGGTGGAGAGCGGCACCGCCACGATCGCGCTGACCTCGGATGGCGCCGGCATCGATACGCTGGGCACCACCGCGCTGCCGTCCGAAACGGTCGCGGCGAGCGGCACTTTGTTCAACCTCGCCACCGCATCCACCGTGGCGCCGGTGAATTTCGGGATCGTGCATGTCGGGCAGACCGCCACGCACACGGTGACCCTGAGCAACAACGCGGCGCCGGGCGTTTATTCGGAAAACCTCGACGGCAGCTTCTCCGGCACCTCCACCGGCTTCACCGCTAGCGGCAGCGTCAGCGAACTGGCCGCCGGGTCCGCCAGCAGCGCGCTTGCGGTGCAGCTGAGCACGGCGAAAGCCGGCACGTTCAGCGGCACCAGCACGCTGGGGCTGGTCTCCGACGGCAGCGGCATCGATAGCCTGGGCACCACCACGCTCGGCTCGGAGCTGGTCAGCCTGACCGGCACGGTGAACAACTTCGCCACACTGGGCGTGAGCCTGATTTCCGGCCCCGGCAAGCTGTCCGAGAGCGGCACCACGCTGACGCTCAACCTGGGTTCGGTCGCCAAGGGCGCGACAGCCCCGGCGGAGAGCATCGGCATCCTGAACAACGCGAAGGGTCCGGCGGATCTGCTGTCCGGCAGCCTGTCGCTTTCCGGCTCCACCTCCTCCTTTATCGATAACAGCGCGACCACGTTCTCCGGCATCGGCGCCGGCAGCGTGTCCACCGGCCACACGGTGTCGCTGAAAACCGGCAATGTCGGCACGTTCAGCGAAACCATCACCGTGCATGCTTCCGGCTCCAACGCTTCCGGGTACTCCGGCGCACTAACCACGGATACGTTTATCGTCATCGGCACCGTCACCAGCGCCGCGGCGATTGCCGACACCGCCGCCGTTCCGGCTGCCGGCAACGCGATGAGTTTTCTGGCGCCATCGGCGGCTGCCGCGGCGCCGCAGAGCGGGACGCTCACCGGCGCCGCCGCCTGGACCCAGCTGCCGGCGCTACAGTCCGGCGCGCTGGGCGGGCCGGGCCTGCTGGCATCGACCGCGCCGGCAGCGCCGCCGCTGACCATCGCGCCGGCCGGAGTCGTTTCGCAGTTTCTGGCTGGGGACACCCTACAGGCGGCGGCGCCTTTGGCGCATGTTACCGCACCCTTGCACTGGATGGGATAAGCGGCGGCCGCCCGTTCCTCGCAACGATGGGGTCCATCGCGGCGAGGACTGGCGGCGGCATCGCTGGATCGACCCGATCCAACGCAGGCGGATGCCAGACAACAACCATAACGGGGCATCACCCGGCGCGGCAAATCAGCACTTGACGCCCGGCGAAAAAGATTAAAGACTGGCAATACGCAGTCCGGACGATGGCTGGGTGAGGTTGACGAAGGCCTGTTCGTAGCGTTCCGTAAAGTCAAAAAGACCGGGCTGCATAGCTGTGGCGGGTATCCGAGGATGCCTCGCGAAGACCTTGTTGCCCCAAATACTGTGGGAGGAACTGGCGTGTCACAGTCTGATAGATCCTTGGACGGTGCGAACTTCCGGTCTCCAACAGCACCGCCCGACGGGTCGGATCTCTGTTCTTTGGTCTATCGAAGCCGGGCCCTGATATCCTTGTCGGATTACGAGTTGTACGAGCTGGTACAGGCGGCACAGTCCAGAAACGCCGCGGACTCGATAACCGGCCTGATGCTGTACGACGAAGGCCGGTTTTACCAATGGCTAGAGGGACCACGGGCCAGCGTCGGCCGGCTGATGCAGTCCATTTTTGCCGATCGCCGGCATACGGACATTGAAATTCTTAGCGACAAGCCAAGTGCCACGCGGCAATTCGGCGACTGGAAAATGCGGCTGGCGACTCGCGGAATTCGGTCCATCCATTCGCTGAATAACGTCGTCGTGCCCTCGGCGGCGGCATTGGGCGAGATCCGGCGGCATCCGGCGCAGGCCGCGGACGTGCTTGCCGGATTTTCACAGGTGCCGGATGACGATGTGCCGGCCCCTGCTCCTGCCCCCGCATCGAATCTGCCTCTAAAAGGGCCAGCGGGATCGATCCTGAAAGATGTTCTCGTTACCGCCGTGCTGCCGGAATTGCTGGCGCGGCACGCAAACCAGGACAGGAAAGCGATCTGGCCGATCGACCACCGCGCCAGGGCGCTGGCGGATTTGCTGATCGGCCCGGATACCCAGGCGGCTATCGATCTGCTCCGGACGTTGCAGGACAGCGACGGCGCCATCCGGCATTTATATGAAAACCTGTTGGAGCCGGCGGCGCGCAGGCTCGGCGATCTTTGGGGTGCCGACCTGTGCAGCGAGTTCGATGTCACGCTCGGCCTGAGCCAACTGCATCGGGCGATCCGGGTGTTGAACGAAGAGATCGTCCAGCCGACGCTGCCGAGGGGCGTGTTCGTGCCCGCGGTACTGATCGTGCCGGAGCCTGGCGAGGCGCATATGCTGAACGCGGCGCTGGATGCCGACGTTTTGTCGCATGCCGGTTGGGATGCGTTGACGGAGTTTCCGGTCAGTGACGAAGCGCTACAGGATATGATGGCCGGGACCTGGTTCGACGCGCTCGATCTGTCATTGAGCCCGGCCTTCCGGCGCGAGCAATGGCTGCCGCGCGTCACCCAGACGATCGCGCTGGCCCGCCACGCCTCACGCAATCCGGCGCTGGTGGTCGTGGTCGGCGGCCGGATTTTCGTGGAAGACGCCGGAGCCAGCGCCCGCGTCGGCGCGGACGGGAGCAGCAAATCGGCACGCGGTACGGAGCGCATGATCCGCGACAAGCTGAACAAACGTCAAAGTCATTGAGCCTAAGGGTTGTTCTCCTGACACCTAGTTTAGCCCAAATATTGTGCCGCGATGAGCAAACGAGAACGACCGTTACAAATCCTGAGTCAACGCTGCCTTGCCACTAGAGCGAGAGGAGTCACAACTTTTGAACGCCCTCGACCTCGTCGCGCCGGATTACCGCGAAGCAGCGGCGGTGATCCCCATCTTCAACTATGATGCTCAGCCGGTGGCGGAGATCAGGGCGGCGCTGCTCCATGTCTACGAACAGACTTATGGCTCTCCGGACGCGGTGGCGAAAGAGGAGATTTCGATCGCCCGGGAAGGCGAGCCGCCTGTGCGAGCACTGCTCTACCGTCCCAACACCGGGACGGCGCGGGGCGCGATCCTCCACATCCACGGCGGCGGCTGGATCGCGGGCGCGGCGGACGTGATGGCGGGTTTCTGCTCCGGTATCGCCGATCGGCACGGCGTGATCGTGCTTTCGGTCGATTATCGTCTCGTTCCGGAAGCACCCGGCCACGCCGCTATCGAGGACTGTTTCATTGCACTATCGTGGCTCCACGCAGAATCGGATCGACTTGGCATCGACCCCGGCGGCATCGCGGTGATGGGGGACAGCGCGGGCGGAAACCTTGCCGCGGGCGTCGCCGTGCGCGCGCGCGACGCCCGTATGCCCGTCAAGGCGCAACTGCTGATGTATCCCGCCCTCGACGATCGTACCGCCGGGCCGGACGCGCGGGTCGTCAACGACGTCGCCGGCGCGTTCGTCCTCTCACCTAGATATCTACGGCAGTTGTGGCAGGCTCGTCTTGCGGAGGCGGCGCCCGAATACCTTCGCTACATGGCGCCCGCCCGTGTAGACGATCTCGCTGGGGTGGCGCCTGCCTTTATCGCCGTTGGCAGCATCGATGTCCTCGTCGACGAAGCTCTGGACTATGCTGGTCGTTTGGGCCGCGCGGGCGTGCCGGTCGAGCTTCATGTCTATCCCGGCGTCTACCACGCCTTCGATCTGTTGCCAGGTGTCGCCACCGATCGCTTTAGGAGCGACCTGGCTAACGCCATCGAAGCGATGGTGGTGTAGGGATTGGATCGCGTTCGCTACCGATTTGACGTTGAGCCCGCCAATTATCGTGTCTCGGACGAGTGTGGGAACGGCGCTTAAGCGCCACCTTTCCTAAAGTCGAACAGCGGGATGCCGAGCTTCCTGGCCTCGTTGGCGCGAGCGTGGTCGCCTTTGGGATGATACGCCCGCGCCGGAACCGCCTCATCGCGGCGCGTCAAGTTGCCGGAGCTTTGCCACGGCGTTGTAGTTTTTCGGGTTCTTGACCAGCGACTCCTTATAGTTCGTGATCGCGAGCGCGGTGTCGCCGGCATCCATGTAGGCTTCGCCGAGGCTGTCATAGGTATTGGCCGACCGCGGATAGCTCGCGGCGTTCAGCTGCAAGATCCGTATCGCGTCGCCGAACCGGTGGGCACGGAGAAACTCGTAGCCGAGGTTATTGAGCTGGTCTTCGTTGAAATCGTAGCGCGCGGGTTTTTCCGCCTCGAGATTTTGATATTGCAGGACGGCCGCCTGGACGCCCTTTGACACGATGGTCGTGGACAACGTCTCGTCCAAAGTGGGCCGGTTGGCATAGGCGGCTTCGATGTTCGGCAACCAGAAGGCCATCGTCGCCCCGGCTATCCCGACGCCCATAATTAAAGTGAGCACGGAAAGGCCGGCGGCCATGGCAACCCGCCGCAACGCGCCGGGATGATCCTGCGTGCGCAGATACAGTTCCAGGACGGCAAGCGGCAGCAGGTACTGAAGATAACTCAAGACGCTGAACACGGCGCCATCGGCCAGGCTCGGATCGTCGCCGAGGCCCTTCATCGCCATCAGGGTAAGGATCGCGCTGACGCGGAGAAACCAGACGCCGCCGACGACGATGAACAGGCGCAGCGCCCAGCGGCGATGGGTGGCAAAATTGCGCGTGACGGCATAGCGCAGCGCCATGACGGCGCAAAACATGATCAGCAGGGCGTTGATGCTGGTGCCGAGGTTCTGGGCGAGATCGCCGCCGACGCCGCGCGTCCACATCATGTAAAGCCCCGCCACGCTGATCACGAAGGCGGCTGCGATGTAAAACCGCCCGAGCCAGCGGTGAAACACCGGCGCGCGGCGCCGGACCTGCGGCATGAGCTGCAACGCGCCGGCGAGGGTTATGAGCACGGCCATGGCGAGATGCACCGCCACCACCAAATTGCCGACGGGCTGGCCGGGGATATAGCCGTGGGTCATGGATGAATTCAGGGCCAGCGGATTGCCACGCAGCGCGGCCCGGCCGTAGAAACTTGCGACTTCGAACACGAACATCAGTTGCCCGGCGACCGCAGTGCAAAACCAGAAGCGGGCGGCAAAGTTCAGGAAACCTTGCGGGGAAAATCTCAGGTCGAATTTCGGCTTTGCGGCGGCGGACGCGAAGGCGCTCATGACGGTCTCTCTAAACGTTCAGGCGTGAAAGTTTATTGTCGGCGGGGCGCGGCGTCAGCCGGCGAGCGGCGTGCGGGCATACGCCGCGTGCTGCGCGGGTTGCCGCACGGCCTCGCCGGCGGCCCGCCGCCGTGGCGCCGGAAACTGCAATATCATCGCATCTTGTTTCGGCACGGCGCGGCGGGGCGTGCCTCCGGGCGCGAAGCTGATCCACATGGAGATCGCGGCGGCGATGAAAGCGGCGCCGAGCAGGACGACGAACGGCACGAACGCTAGGAGATTGAACGGCATCATCTAAATATCCTCCGTAAGTGGACCAGCCGCGCGCATCACAGCTGGCCGCGGTAGCGCCGCAACCGGATTGCGGCGGCGAGAAAGGCGGCGGCGACCAGGAAGCCAGCCCAAACGTCCGGCGTGCTGAAAAATTTCAGTGGCGCCAGCTGCGTCCATTGGATGGGAAACGGCTGACTTCCATCCAGCGAGCTGAACGCAACGTCGAACGATCCGGCGACCCGGCCGATCAGTATGGCGCTGAGCTTGGTGGTGTCGAAGGCGATCTTCTCGGCGATGCAAAGGCCCAAGGGCGGCAGCACGGCCCACAGGAAAGGCGCCCGCCGCGCCCAGGCGGAGACCATCAGCAGCCAGGCGTAGATCGGCGCGTGCCACAAAGCCAAAGTGGCGAGGCCGTAAAGCAGGACCACCGTCATCCGGACCAGCGGCCACACGGTCCAGAACGCGGGGATGGTTTGCCCTTGCGTCAGGCTGATCAGGGCGCCGAACGCCATCATGACGAGCTGCAACGCGAGCGTGGTGACGAACACGACCGCGGGTAGGATGACCAGCGGAACGCTCGCTTTCGAAAGCACGGTGACGAGGTCCGAGACCGGCAGCGACTTCCAGAACAGGATGCTGCGATCCCGCCTTTCATTGTATAGCGCGCCTAGGCAATAGAACACGCCAACGATGACGCCGGTGAAAATCACCGACACGGCGGCGATGGAAAACGGTATGCCCGCGGGCGGCGCGCCCGATTTCATCATGCGGGGGTTGGACGCCAGCAGTTGCGGCAGATGCAGCGTGCCGAGGATGTAGGCGGCGAGCACGAGGGCCGCGACCGCGACCGGCGCGATGAAGATAAATCGGTTTTCCCAGATCTCGCGCCGCAACGACCAGTAGAATGGCCGGGGCGATGCTGTCCGCATTGGTTCCGCCGTGGTGCCGGCCGTGTCCAGCCGCGCGCTCATGCCGCGTCTCCCGCCGCGCGCGGCGGGCCCGGGTCCATCAAAGCGACGAACAGATCCGCGAGGCTCGGCGTGCGGAGCTCGCCGAAACCGCTCAGGCGGCCGCGGTCCACATGGTCGAACAGCATGATGAAGCGGCCGAACACCTGGCGCTCGTAGATCGGTTTGAAGCTCCGCGCGGCGGCGAGATGCTCGGGTTGGACCATCACTTCGAGGTAGCGCGCCTCCAGCGCCTCCATGCTGGCGTTGAGCACGATGCGGCCGTGATCGACGAACACCACGTCGGTCAGGATGTGCTGAATTTCCTCCACCTGATGGGTGGTGACGACGATGGTCCGCGTCTGGTCGAAGTAATCGTTCAGCAGCGAATCGTAGAATTGTTTGCGGTACAGGATGTCGAGGCCCAGGGTCGGCTCGTCCAGCACCAGCAATTTGGCGTCGATCGCCATCACCAGAGCGAGGTGGAGTTGCGCCACCATGCCTTTCGAAAGTTCGCCGACGCGGCTGGCGCGCCTGATGGTGGTTTTTGCGAGAAAGCCCTCGGCTTTGGCGCGGTTGAAATGCGGGTGGACGCCGGCGATGTAGTCCAGCGCCTGGGCGACGCGCAGCCAGCGCGGCAGCACCGCGACATCGGCGATGAAGCAGACATCGCGCATGATGTGGCCGCGCGCGGTCCAGGGGTTCTGGCCCAGCACGGTAAGCTCGCCCTGAAACGGGATAAGGCCGAGGATGGCCTGCAGCGCGGTGCTTTTGCCGGCGCCGTTCGGGCCGATCAGGCCGAGGATCCGGCCTTCGGCAACCGAAAGATCGATGTTATCGAGTGCCACGACTTTGCCGTAGGTCTTGCGCAGGCCGCGTGCCTCTATGCAGGACATGTCAATGCTCCTCGCTCTCGGGTTTGATCGCGGCCAGCAAATCTTCGGAGCTCAGTCCCAGACGCCGGATGGTGGCGTGGATCACCGGCCATTGCTCGGCGAGGAATTTTTGCCGCTCGCCCTGCAGCAGCAGATCGCGGGCGCCGGTGTTGATGAACATGCCGAGGCCGCGGCGTTTTTCGACCAGGTGTTCATCCACCAGATGCTGATAGCTTTTCAGCACGGTGATCGGGTTGACGCGATATTCCGCCGCGACCGCGCGCACGGACGGGAGCGGATCGCCCTCTTTCAGAACCCCATCGAGGATCATGGCCACCACAAGATCGCGAAGCTGGCGGTAGATGGGTTGGCTGTCATTCCACTCACTGTCCATGTGTTCCGGCAGTCCTGCGCGACGGCGCGTTGAATAGGTGTTGTAGTTAACCATAACACCATAACGAATGCAAGCGTTATGGTGAGAGATGAGAGATTTTAATCGTCCGCTTCTTCGCACCCCTTCCGCTCAAAGCCGGCCCATGCGGAAGGTTCAGGATTGGCTGAAGGCGAGCCTGAGCAAGAGGTAGGAGAGCAGCAGCCGCTGCCGGCCAAGGACATCCAGACCCAGGATGAGGTCGAATGCCGCCTCCGGCACCGGCGCCGACAGCAGGATCGGGCCGGGCACGGTCATTCCGCCGATTTGCAGGCTGGCGAACTGGTGCCGGCGCGCCGCGAAGCTGCCGCCGAGGCCGCCCGCGGCCACTACCGGATCCCGCGCCGCGCGCGCGGGCGTGATCCCGAGCTTGTAGAGGCCGCGGGCGTTGATCAGCGTGGCCATCGAGCCCGTATCCAACAGCGCCACCAGCTCAAGCCCATCCAGCCGGACCGGCGCCAGCAGCAAGCCACGCGCCCAAGGCCGCAGCGGCACCGTGGCTGAAACGGGTATGGGTTGGCGGGCAGGCAGCAGCGAGAGCTTTGCGTTCCGCACGTCCAGGTCGAGCGTTGTGTGACGGAGCAAGTCGGCGCCAAGCAGCCCATCCGCGCCGTCCAGGGCGATATCCGTCACCGCTAGGCTGAGAGGGACGCGCGGCAGGTTTTGGAACAAGGCAAGGCCGCCGGCGCTGGCGGCGCCGACATCGACATTCGGATGCCTCTCCACCAGCCCGCCGGCGCCCACCATCGGCGTGTCGACCCAGAGGTCCCGGCGCAGCCGCAGCCGCGCCGCTGCTTCCGCGGTGACCACTGTTCGCTCCGCGCCGGTGTCCAGCACCATCCGCGCCAGGCGGCCATCGAGCACAACGGGGACAATGCAGAGTCCATTCACGATTTCAACCGAAATCATCGCATCGGCCGGCAACGGCGCGGTGGCCAGGGCGGCGATGCTGCCCAGCAGCACCGCGCGGCGGCCTGGCCTGGGATGGCCGCGGCCGAAGCCGTTCAACCGGCGCAGCCGCGGATCATCCCCAGGTGGTCCGGCACGGCCAGTTGTTCAGGCTTCAGGTTCGATATCTTCATGATGTGAACCTCGCCTGCGTCGTCGCCGGCCTTCAGCAGGATGTCCAGAAGATTACCCTTCAGCCTGAAGCAGAAACCCTGCGTGGAGACGGCCATAAGGTCGCCCTTCCTTATCGCCGTGCCCGCGATGTCGCTCCAGACTTCGCGGATGTCGAAAGGCCGGTCGTAGGAACGGGTGCCGACCGGCTTGCCATCGGCAGCCAGCAACAAGCCGGCGCTGATGCCCGTCTCCTCCACGGCTTCCCGGATCGCCGTCGCCAGGGGCTTTTCCACGCCCGTGCCGGTGGCGTCGATGAAGCCGCCGGGGAGCGACAACAGCCCGGCGCCGGGGCTGTGCAGCCGGGTGACGAGGACCACCTGTTGAAGATCATCGATGATGATCGGGTCGGCGGCGTGCCGCAGATACAGCATAACCGTTCGGCCGTCCGGCAGCGCGATGGCGCCCAGATCATGCACCGCCCGATCCGGCGCATCGCCGAACTGCCCGGCCGCGATGCGCGAAACCACCTCCCGCCGCAGCGCCGTGTCGATCACCATGTGGTCTTCAACAAATTTCGGGGCTCGCACTTTAACTCCTGTCGGGTCGCGGCGATTACCGGCTTTCACGCCCATGATGATAAGTCGTTAAGTACCACATTGCACCTTGACCCGCGGCATGAGCGAGGTTGCGGGCTCACGCCAAGGAGGACGACATGACGAAGCTGGACGTTAGCCCCGCACTCGTGGACACATCGTTGAGTTCGAGCGAGTCCAGCATTGCGAAAAGCCAGAAACTGACCAGCCTGGCGGCGGTGCTGCTGCTGGTGATCGCCGGCATTTTCACGCTGCATGATTTCCTGCCCGCGCTCGCCTGGACGGTGATCTTCGCGATCGCTTTGTGGCCCTTATATCAACGCACGGTGCGCCGGTGGCCCCGCCATAAGCGGGAGTTGCTGCCTGGCCTGTTCGTTCTGGGCGTCGTCCTGATCTTCGTGTTGCCGCTTATCCTCGTCGCGGTTCCGCTGGCCAATGACGCGCATGCCGTGACGCAGTGGGTGCAGCAGGTGCAGAAATCCGGCCTCCCGCCGCCGCAATTTCTTGGCCGGCTGCCGGATGGCGGCAAGCTGACCTCGCTGTGGCAGCAGAAGCTCAGCCAGCCCGGCCAGATCTCCGTGCTGACCAAGGGCGCGGTCGAGGGCGGAGGCGCGAAGATGGCGAGCACGTTTGGGCGCGCCACGCTGCACCGCCTGGTGCTGTTCGGCTTCATGCTGCTGGGTCTGTTCTTTTTCCTTCGAGATTCCGACACCGTGGTCAAGCAGCTCGCCGCCGGCAGTTGCCGTGCGTTCGGAACCGCCGGCGAACATGTGGGGCGGCAGATCATAAGTTCGGTGCATGGCACCGTGAACGGCCTGGTTCTGGTCGGACTCGGCGAAGGGCTTTTGCTCGGGCTGGCCTATCTGGTGGCCGGCGTGCCGCATCCTACCTTGTTCGGGCTCTTGACCGCGATACTCGCGATGGTGCCGTTCGGCGCCGCGATTGCGATCTTCGTCGCGGGAGCGGCGTTGCTCGCCCAGGGCAGCACCGTGGCCGCGATTATCGTTATCGCCTTCGGCGCCATCCTTACCTTTGTCGCCGACCATTTCATCAGGCCGGTCCTGATCGGCGGCGCGACGCATCTGCCGTTTCTGTGGGTTCTTTTGGGTATCCTCGGCGGGCTGTCCGCCTGGGGGCTCGTCGGGCTTTTCATCGGACCAGCCATCATGGCGGCGCTCATTCTCATCTGGCGGGAATGGACCGGCTTTCAGGAAGGACCGATCAACCCAAAGTCATCGTGATCCGGGTATGGTCTTCAGGCGAGCGCCAGAGCGGACCTCTTGCCTAACCGCCTAGCCCGCCGGCGCGCGTCACGAAAGCGGCGATGTCCGGCACGCCGACGCCGGCGCGGATGTTGGCGAAGATGAAAGGGCGGCCGCCGCGCATGCGTTTCGCGTCGCGGTCCATGACTTCCAGGCTGGCGCCGACCATGGGCGCCAGGTCGATTTTGTTGATCACCAGCAGGTCGCTTTTGGTGATCCCCGGTCCGCCCTTGCGGGGGATTTTGTCGCCGGCGGAAACGTCGATGACGTAGATGGTGAGGTCGGCGAGTTCCGGCGAAAAGGTGGCGGCCAGGTTGTCGCCGCCGCTTTCGATCAGCAGCAGATCAAGCGTCGGGAACTTCGCGCAAAGCTGCGCGACGCCGGCGAGGTTGATGCTGGCGTCCTCGCGGATGGCGGTGTGCGGGCAGCCGCCGGTTTCGATGCCGAGGATGCGGTCCGGCGAGAGGGAGCCGGCGCGGGTGAGGAACTCGGCGTCTTCCTTGGTATAGATGTCGTTGGTGATCGCGGCGATTTCGATGCGGTCCCGGAAGGTTCTGCACAGCGCGTCCATCAGCGCTGTTTTGCCGGTGCCGACCGGGCCGCCGATGCCGACGCGCAGGGGACCATTAGAACTCATGTGCGGAACAGCCTCGTATACTGCGTTTCGTGATGCATGGCGGCGATTTCCGAACGCCAGTTGGCGGTGCCGAGGTCGTCCAGCGTGGCGGTTTCGGTGAGCGCGGCGCCGGCGAGGATCGCGGGTTCCAGCGCCGCCTGCGCGCGCAGCCCGCCGGCCTGGCCAAGCGGGATGAGGCGCAGCGCCGCGGAGACCATGTTGGCCGCGCCGGCGTGCAGATAGGCCAGCGCGGCATTGTCCTCCGGCACGCGCTGGGCGGCGGCCAGCGTCCCGACGGCAATGGGATAAGGCAGGGGTTCGAGCGCCGCCCAGGGCGCTGCGGCGGCGCAGAAGGCGGCACCTTGGGCAAGCGTTTCGAGGCGGCGTTCCGGCGCGGGGCTGAGCGCGGTGGCGAGCTCCGAGAGGGGCGCCAGATTGTCCGGCGCGCGGTAGGCGTGGCGGAGCAGAATGGCGTCCGACCATAATGCGCCGTGCGACAACGTGTCCTCGATCCAAGTGATAAGGCTGGCTTCGCCGGTCACGTCGCCGGCCTCCACGCTCCATTCCAGGCCGTGGCTGTAGGCGAAGCCGCCGGTGGGAAAAGCGGGCGAGAGCCAGGTGAGGAGGCGGAGCAGGGCGGGATTATCCATGATGGTAGGCGCCGGATTCGGGGTCGAACGGACCGTGGAGTTTTGTGACGGCGGCACCCATGCGGGCGAGCATTTCCGCGATCACATGGTCGTCCAAAATACGCAGAACGCCTGGCAGAAACTGCACGGCGAGGTGACGGTTGCCGAGGTGCCAAGCAAGTCGGGCCAGCGTGTCCGCGTCCGGCGCGCTGATGTCCAGCAACGCTTCCGGCGCGGCGCGGACAGCGATCGTGGCGCCGTCTTCCAGCACCAGCGCGTCGCCGTCCTTGATATGCGTTGCTTCGGCCAAATCCAGCAGCACCTCGCCGCCGGCGGTGGTGGACAGGCGCAGCCGGCGGCGGTGGCGGCGGTCGTAATCCAACGTGATTTCTTCCGCCGCCTGCGCCGGGTCCCAATCGCCGTGCCGGAGGATAGCGGTGGCGCGCCGTGTCAAAACAAAAAATACCGTTGCGCCATCGGCAACACGTCCGCCGGCTCGCAAATCAACAGTTCGCCGTCGGCGCGGACCTCGTAAGTCTCCGGGTCGACCTCGATGTTCGGCGTAGCGTCGTTATGGATCATCGAGCGCTTGCCGATGCCGCCGCGCGTGTTGGCGACCGCGACCAGCGGACGGCTCAGGCCAAGCGTGCGGCCGAGATCAGCCTCCAGCGCCGCGCCGGAGACGAACAGCAGCGAGCTTTGCGTCAGCGCGCCGCCATAGGCGCCGAACATCGGCCGGTAATGCACCGGCTGCGGGGTTGGGATCGAGGCATTGGGGTCGCCCATCGCCGCCATCGCGATGCTCCCGCCCTTCAGCACCAAATCCGGCTTGATGCCGAAAAACGCCGGCGACCACAGCACCAGGTCCGCGAGCTTGCCCGGCTCGATCGAGCCGATCTGCGCGCTCATCCCCTGTGCGATCGCCGGGTTGATGGTGTATTTGGCGATGTAACGTTTCACGCGCGCATTATCCGCCCGGCCATCACCCGCCAACGACCCGCGCTGAATTTTCATCTTATGCGCCGTCTGCCAGGTGCGAATGATCACTTCGCCGACGCGCCCCATTGCCTGGCTGTCGGAGGAAATCATCGAAAGCGCGCCGAGATCGTGCAGAATATCCTCGGCCGCGATCGTCTCCTTGCGGATGCGGCTTTCCGCGAAGGCGATGTCCTCCGGAATCGCGGGGTCGAGGTGATGGCACACCATCAGCATGTCCAGATGCTCGTCCAGCGTGTTCACCGTGTAAGGGCGGGTAGGATTGGTCGAGCTGGGCAGCACGTTGGGCAGGCCGGCGACGCGGATGATGTCCGGCGCGTGCCCGCCGCCGGCGCCCTCGGTATGGAAAGCGTGGATGGTGCGGTCTTTAAAAGCCGCAATTGTGTCCTCCACAAACCCGCTTTCGTTCAGCGTGTCGGAATGGAGCATTACCTGCACGTCGAACTTGTCGGCGACGCTCAGGCAGCAATCGATCGCGGCCGGCGTGGTGCCCCAGTCTTCATGCAGCTTCAGCGCGGCAGCGCCGGCGCGGACCATTTCCTCCAGCGCCGCGGGCTCGGACGCATTGCCCTTGCCGGTGAACGCCAGGTTCATCGGGAAGGCCTCGGCCGCCTGCAACATGCGCATCAGGTGGAACGGCCCCGGCGTGCAGGTGGTGGCGGCGGTGCCGGTGGCGGGGCCGGTGCCGCCGCCGACCATCGTCGTCACCCCGGAAGCCAAAGCTTCGTATACTTGCTGAGGGCAGATGAAATGGATATGCGCGTCGATCCCGCCGGCGGTGAGGATTTTGCCTTCGCCGGCGATGATTTCCGTGCCGGGGCCGATGATGATATCCACGCCTGGCTGGATGTCCGGATTGCCGGCCTTGCCGATCTTGCTGATCCTGCCGGCAACCAGGGCCACATCGGCTTTCACGACGCCCCAATGGTCGATGATCAGCGCGTTGGTGATCACCGTGTCCGCCGCGCCTTCGGCGTTGGTGCGCTGGCTTTGCCCCATGCCATCGCGGATCACTTTGCCGCCGCCGAATTTTACCTCTTCGCCGTAGAGGGTGAAGTCGCGTTCCACTTCGACGAACAGCTCGGTGTCGGCGAGGCGAACGCGGTCGCCGACCGTCGGGCCGAACATGTCGGCGTAAGCGGCGCGGGTGATGCTGGCCATTACGCCGCCCCCATCACCAGGCCGCGGAAGCCGATGATGCGGCGGTCGCCGCGAAAAGGGATCAGTATCACCTCCCGGCTCTGGCCGGGTTCAAAACGGATTGCGGTGCCGGCGGCGATGTCCAGGCGCCGGCCATGCGCGGCGGCGCGGTCGAAACTCAGAGCGGCGTTGGTCTCGGCAAAGTGGTAATGGCTGCCGACCTGGATCGGCCGGTCGCCGGTGTTGGCGACGGTCAGGGTGGTGCGCGGCTGGCCGGCGTTCAGCTCGATCTCGCCGTCCTCGGTCAGAACCTCGCCGGGGATCAACGTATCGGCTCGTGAACGGTGACCAGCTTGGTGCCGTCCGGAAAGGTCGCTTCCACCTGCACGTCGGCGATCATTTCGGCTACGCCTTCCATCACCTGGTCGCGGCCGATGACATGCGCGCCTTCTTCCATCAGCTGCGCAACGCGCCGCCCGTCGCGGGCGCCTTCCACCACGAAATCGGTGATCAGCGCGATCGCTTCCGGATAATTTAGCTTTACCCCGCGCTCCAGCCGCTTGCGCGCCACCGTCGCGGCCATGGCGATAAGCAGCTTGTCCTTCTCCCGCGGCGTCAGGTTCATGCACGCTCCTCTAGATTTGCCACACGCGCGGGAAAGGTTGGCCGTCCAGCAGCGGGCGCAGCGCCGCCAGCAAGTAGCTTCGCAACGAAATGGCGTCCGGCGCAAGCAGCCGCGCGACGATCATGCCGTCCAGCACGGTTGCGGCGGACTCGGCGCCATAACCAGCCAGCGCCGCCCGCACCGCCGGCAGACGGGCCGCCGCATCGGGTGCGGCGTAAACGACCGTAGCTAGCGCGCCGGCGCCCGCCGCGACCGCCGGGCGGCGCAGCAGCGCCGCGATGTCGCCGTCCAGCCGGGTGAAATCCGCCAGCAGAAGCTTCCCGTCGCGGCGGAGCGAAATTCGGTCGCGCAGGCTGCCGGCCCGCAGCGCCTCGCCCATCGCCCGGCGGCCGAACACCAGGCTCTCGACGCCGAGGAACGACGCATCCGTCGCCAGCTCGATCTCTAACGCGCGGCGGAGTGCGAAGCCGTCGAAGAGAATGGTCTCTTGCGGCAGATAGTCGAGCCGTGCGCCCAACCCCAGCGTGATGTGCGTGGTGACAGAGGCGGGCTCGCGCAACGCGCGGTACACCCGCTCCGCCGCTTGCGTCGCGACGCTCACACGGGCGCCGGGCGCCAGCGTGATGACGGTGGTTAGGGCGTCGCCGCCGGCGATGCCGCCGGATATGTTCATCAGCACGGCTTCACAGGTGTCGCTCCGCCGCGCGCGCGGCAGCCGGGCCTTCAGGCAGCCCTCCTGGTAAAAGCGCTGGATGCGCGTCGCATCGCTGTGCGCGCGGAACGCCAGATCCAATTGCCCGACGGCGCGCTGCGCGCCCAGCGTCTGCCGGAGCGGCATGACGTCCATGATAGTTTGGTCTATCCGGGCAGCGCCGCGTCGGCACGCAGCCGGGCCATGAAATGCGCGTCAACATACGCGCCGTCCCGGAATGCGTCGGCCCTTCGCGTGCCCTCGATTGCAAAGCCAAAGCGCCTGTACAAGGCGACGGCAGCGTGATTGTCGATCACCACCTCCAGCTCCAGCCGCTTCAGGTTCAGCCAGTTGTCCGCTAGATCGATGACCGCCGCCAACAGCTTCGTGCCGATGCCGCGCCCTTGCCACGCATCCTGCACCATGATGCCGATCGAGCCGACATGGGCGCGTCGCAGGGCCGGCTCGCAGTACAGGCTGGCGGAACCGACCACGGCGCCGTCAACGCACGCGACCAGGTGACGGTGCTTCGGGTCCAGAGGACCGCTATTCATGTCGCGCAAGCGGCGTTCGGGCTCGTAAGGTAGTGCGAGCGTGCCCCATCTGACGCTTGGAGAGTTGCGGATGGCGGTCAGAGCCGCGAAGTCGCTCTCTTCCATCGCCCGTATGTCGAGATTTTCCGGCGGGTGGGACAAGATTATTTCTTAATGGACGCAGGCTTCAAAACGCCGCCTCGTCGAAAATCCGGCTGGCGTCGCCGGCCCAGGCGCCGTGATAACGGGCGAGCCAATGTTCCGCCTGCGTCGGCCCGCCCGCGGCGATGGCTTGCAAGGGCGCCAGATAGATCTGTTCGTCCTCACCGGCCGGATTGTGGCGGGCGCGGGCGCGCAAGCCATCGGCGGCGATGGCAATGGCGTCGCGGCCTAAGTCGCGCAGGCTGCCGGGATGATAGCCGGTGGCCAAGCCCATGCGCGGCACGGCCTGACGCCAGCCGCGCAGCCGCTCTAGGTCGATGTCCCGCGTCAGCGCCACGGCGGCGGCCAGCGCGGCGGGATCGTAGAAAATGCCGGTCCAGAACGCCGCCTGCGCCAGCATCATGGCCGGCGCGCCGGAATCCGCCCCGCGCGTCTCGATATAGCGTTTCAACCGCACATCCGGAAACGCGGTGGTGCTATGGTCGGCGAAATCGCCAATGGTGGCGCGAGCGCCCGGCAGCGCCGCCAGCCGCCCGGCCATGAAATCCCGGAACGACGCGCCGGCGACGTCATGGTATACGCCGTCGCGGTACACGAAATACATCGGCACATCGAGCAGCCAGTCGGCATAGGCCTCAAAGCCGAAGCCATCCTGAAATACAATCTCGGGGATGCCGGAGCGGGCGTTGTCGGTATCGGTCCAGACCTCCGCGCGGTTCGACAGCAGGCCGTTCGGCTTGCCTTCGTAGAAGGGGGAATTGGCGAACAAAGCGGTCGCCAGCGGCTGCAGCGCGTAGCCGACGCGCAGCTTCCGCACCATGTCGGCTTCGGAGGAAAAATCCAGGTTCACCTGCACGGTGCAAGTGCGCAGCATCATGTCCAGGCCGCGTGTGCCGACCTTCGGCATGTAGTCGCGCATGATCTTGTAGCGGCCCTTCGGCATGAACGGCATGTCCGCCCGCCGCGCGGTTGGGTGGAACCCCAGCGGCGCGAAGCCAAGGCCGAGCGGCGGCGCGATCCGGCGGATGCGTGTGATATGCTCGTCCAGTTCGTCCTTCGTCGCGTGCAAATCCCTCAGCGTCGCGCCGGAGAGCTCGAACTGCCCGCCGGGTTCCAGCGAGATCGAGGCGCCGTTGCCTTTCAGCCCGATGGTCTTGCCATTATCCAGGATCGGGATCAGCCGCTCGTCATCGGCGATGGCGAGCAGCATCGCCTCGATCCCCGGCCGCCCGTTGATTTCGTCAGCGGGCGGCGCGTAAGCCGGCGGCGTCTTGTCTGCGAGGCGGAAGCCAAACGCCTCGTGCTCCGTGCCGATGGTGAACGCGCTCGCGGGCTTGCACCCCGCGGCCAGATAGGCGGCCAGATCGCGCACATCGGTGACCGTCGTCGCGTCCGCGTCTCCTGGGTTCGACAAACTCTACTCCTTGCGGGCGCGGTCGGTTGCGAGCAGCAGCGCGAGCCCGGCGATGGCGGCGGTCTCGGCCCGCAGGATGCGGCGGCCGAGCGACACGCGCGTAACAAAGGGATACGCCGCCGCCGCGTCAAGTTCAGCCTCCGCAAAGCCGCCTTCCGGGCCAATCAGCAACGCGGCCGGGCCGGCGTCGGACGGGATCAGCGGCGAGGTGCGGCGTTCGTCGGCGAGATACAGCGCGCGCCCCGATGGCCAGGCCGCGAGCAGCGCGGCGAGGGCCATCGGCTGCCGAATTTCCGGCACCGCCAGGCGCTCGCACTGCTCTGCGGCTTCGATGGAAATGGCCCGAAGCCGCTCCAGATTGACGTGATCCGCCTGCGTGCGCTGGGTGAGCACCGGCTGGATCATGGAGACGCCGAGTTCGGTGGCCTTTTCCACCGCCAGGTCGGTTTTCTGCCGTTTCAATAACGCGAAGCACAGCCAGCAATCCGGCTCCGCCTCCTGCGCGCATAGTTGTTCCTCCGGTCGGAGGACGGCCGCCTTGCGCGACAGCGCCGCCACACGCCCGCGCCACTCACCGTCCCGGCCGTTGAACAGGCGCACCTCGTCACCCGCGGTCAGCCGCATCACATGGGCAAGGTAATGCGCTTGCGGGCCGGTCACCGCCACTTCGGCGTCAGCGGCGAGCGGGCCGGGCGTAAACAGGCGGATTGACGGAAAGCTCATTGCCGCCTGATTAGCACCATGGAGGGATTTACCGATATCCGCGCCGGCGGCTGGGTCGCGCGGCTGCCGCCAAGGCTGGCGCCCTACGCGCTGCTGGCGCGGTTCGACCGGCCGATCGGCGCCTGGCTGCTGTTTCTGCCGGGGCTGTGGGCAATTTGCCTGGCGGCACGAGGGGCCGGCCAGGGGCTTGCGCTGGCGCTGTTGTTCCTGCTCGGCAGTTTCGTGATGCGCGGCGCCGGCTGCGTGGTGAACGATCTGTGGGACCGGAAGATGGATGCGCTGGTGACGCGCACGGCGGAGCGGCCGCTGGCCTCCGGCGCCTTGCGGCCGGCCCAGGCGCTCGCCTTCATGGCGCTGCTCGCGGCAATTGGATTGGTTGTGCTGCTGCAACTGGATACCGTGGCGCGGCTGCTGGGTGTCGCGTCGCTGCTGCTGGTGGCGCTGTATCCGCTGGCGAAGCGGGTGACCTGGTGGCCGCAGGCGGTGCTGGGGCTGACCTTCGGCTGGGGCGCGCCGATGGGTTACGCCGCGGCGCATGGCGGGTTGGGTTGGCCGGCGCTGCCGCTATACGGCGCGGCGATCCTGTGGATCATCGGCTACGACACGATCTACGCGCATCAGGACCGCGAGGACGACGCGCTGATCGGCGTGAAGTCGACCGCCCGGCTGCTCGGCCGCCACACCGGCGGCCTGCTCTGGGCGTGCTATGGCGGCACGATCTTGTTGCTGGCGGTGGCGATGTTGATGATGCGGCTGCACCCGCCGGGCGTGATCGCTTTGGCGCTGCCGGCCGCGCTGCTGGCGCGGCAGATTGTCCAGCTCGACATCGACGACCCGGCCCGCTGCCTGGCTTTGTTCAAATCCAATCGCGAGGCCGGCTTCGCCATTGCGCTGGCGATCCTGCTGGGCCGCCTCTAAAACAAGTTCAGGAAACGCTGAAATATGTTCGGCGTCTGGTTGCTGTCCTGGGGCGTGCTGCCCACGGTGGCCGGCTGACCGAGCGCCGCGTTCTCCTGCAGCCGGCGGCTTTCCGCCGCGGCGTCCACGGTCGGCGCCGGCGCGGGTCCGCTGCCCATCAGGTTGGCGACGAAGCCCGGCGGCTTCGACGCAATCAGCGCGGACTGGTTCACCTGCGCGCGGATCGTGGCCGGCGGCGGCGGTCCGGCCTGGTCCAGGAACGCCTGTTCGCCGCTGCTCTGGCCGGAAGATGTGGGGCTGAGCGAGGAGGCGGGCGACAACACGTCCGCGCCTTCCTGCGCCGCGTCCGCCTGTTGCGGCCGCGGCTCGCCGGGATTGGGCGGCGGCAGCGTGCCCAGTTCCGGCGGCAGCGACAGCGGCGCCTGCGTGCCGACGTCGAACGCATCCGGCGGATTGGCCTCCAGCCCAAAGGTTTTCTTGAAGCCGTCGCCGCAGCCGCCGAGCGTAAGCGCCGCGCCAAGCATGGTGAAGGCGAGCAGGTTCCGGGTCAGGCTCATGGCGCCTTCCTATCGCCGCCCTTGGCCGGCTGCAACAGGCTTGCGGCGGCAGGCTCCGGCCGCAGCAGGCTTTCGGCCATCAGCACGATCACGCCGCAGACGATGGCGGCGTCCCCCACGTTGAACACGTACCAGGAATAGCCGCCGAGATGCGCCTGGATGAAGTCCACCACCGCGCCGTAGCGCAGCCGGTCCGCGACATTGCCGATGGCGCCCCCGGCGATGGCGCCCGCGCACAGCGCCGTGGAGATGCGGCGCGCCCGCCACAGCCAGACGAACAGCGCCGCGATCACCACCAGCGCGACGGCGGCGAGCAGGAGTTTCGGCCCGGCGCTGTCGCTGGTGAGCAGGCCAAAGGTAATGCCCCGGTTCCAGACCAGCACGAAATTCAGCACCGGGAGGAGCGTGAGGATGTGGCCATCCGTCAGATGCGCGCCGTGCAGCACCCAGAACTTGCTGGCCTGGTCTGCGATGAGGACAACAGCGGCGAGCGAGAGAGCGGCGGCACGGTGGTTCATGCCACGGCCCCGACGCAGCGCAAGCAGAGGGTGGGATGGCGGCGGTCGCTGCCGACTTCTTCCAGCACGCGCCAGCAGCGTTCGCATTTGGCGCCGGGGGCAACTGTTGCGCCGGTATGACCGCCGAAGCTGGCGCCGGACGTGATGCAAACCTCCGCCCATTCACCGTTGCTCAGGCTCAAATCTTGGAATGAAGCAATCTCCGCGACCGCTTGCAACGATGAACCGATTTTCTTCTCTCGCCGCATGTCTTCAATCGTCGCGGACACATCGCTCCGGACCGCACGAATTTGCCGCCACGTCTCTACCAAAGCATCGTCGCGCCATGTCCCGAGCACCTCAGGAAACAGCGTCAGGTGCACCGAAATTTCGCCGCCAAACCGCGCAGTCCACGCCTCCTCCGCCGTGAACGGCAGCGCGGGGGCGAGCCAGGCGGTCAGGCAGCGGTGCAGAATGTCCAACACGGTGCGGCAAGCCCGGCGTTTTGGCGCGTCGGGGCGGTCGCAGTACAGGCTGTCCTTGCGGATGTCGAAATAAAATGCGGAGAGGTCGGTCGCGCAGAAATTATGTAGCGCGGGGTAGACGCCGGTCCAATCATGGCTTTCCACCGCGCGTTGCATCAGCGCGTTCAGCTCCCAAAGACGGTGCAGGATCAGCCGTTCCAGCTCCGGAAATTCTTGCTCCGGCAGTTTCTCCGCATCGGTAAAACCGTCCAGCGATCCAAGCAACCACCGCAGCGTGTTCCGCAGCCGCCGGTAAAGCTCGGCTTGCTGTTTCAAAATTTCCGGCCCGATGCGCAAATCTTCCGACGTGTCGGAGTTCATCACCCATAGCCGCAGAATATCGGCGCCATACTTGTCGTTCACCTCTTGCGGCGCGGTGACGTTGCCGAGCGATTTGGACATTTTCCGCCCGGCCTCGTCCAGCACGAACCCATCCGTCACGATCGTCTTGAACGGCGCCGCGCCGCGCGTGCCGACCGACTCCAGCAACGACGCCTGAAACCAGCCGCGATGCTGGTCCGAGCCTTCGAGATACACATCCGCCGGCACCGGCAAACCGCGCGCCTCCAGCACGAAAGCGTGCGTGGAACCGGACTCGAACCAGACATCGACGATGTCGAATACCTGCTCGAAATCCGCCGCGTCGTAGTCATTGCCGAGAAAATCCTGCGCCGGCCGCGCGTACCAGGCATCCGCGCCCTCGCGCTCGAAAATCTCCACCACGCGCGCCATAACCGCCTCATCGCGCAGTGGCTCGTGGGTAGTTCTGTCGACGAAAATCGCAATCGGCACGCCCCAGGCGCGCTGCCGGGAGATACACCAGTCCGGCCGGCTCTCCACCATCGCGCGGATACGGTTGCGGCCGATGTCCGGCACAAACCGCGTGGCGTCGATCGCGGTCAGCGCATTATCCCGAATATGCTCCGGCCCATCCATGCGAATGAACCAGTTCGGCGTCGCGCGATAGATCAGCGGCGCCTTCGAACGCCAGGAATGCGGGTAGGAATGCATAAATTCCTCCCGATGCAACAGCGCACCGGCCGCAGTTAAAGCATCGCAAACCGGACCGGCGGCTTTGTAAACATGAATACCGGCAAACAAAGGAACGGAAGGATAGTAGGTTCCGTCATCCTGCACAGTGTTAGGAACACCTATGTTGTTTAGGCTACAGAGCTTAAAGTCATCTTCACCGTGTCCCGGTGCCATGTGGACAAAACCTGTACCCACATCGGCGGTGACAAAGTCGCCTTGAAGGATTCTAACTTCGCCGAGGCTAATTGACGGAGTCCGTTCTGATCCCGCCTGACCGTTAAACAGCCCTTTCAGGGGAAAACCGGATTTAGACAACGGATGGATACAGGTATTTTGTGCAACTACTGATCCCAGGTGTTTGCTGACGATATGATAATCAGCAATGCCTACGGTCCGAGAAAAAGTTTCAAGAAGTTCAGATGCGATTAAAAGTCGCTCCCCAAGAACTGCACCAGACGCTTCCGTCCGTTCCGTTACTTCAATGAGCGCGTATTCTGCACCGCCATTACATGCAACTGCCTGATTTCCAGGAATAGTCCAAGGCGTTGTCGTCCATATTACGATCGATGCGCCGGTAAAATGTCCTGGGGCTGGAACGTTATTGTTTGAAAGGGTCCGAGGAATTTTGAACCTAACCCAGATCGCGGTATCTTTCTTATCGTGATACTCCACCTCCGCCTCGGCCAGCGCCGTCTTCTCCACCGGGCTCCACATCACCGGCCGCAAGCCCCGGTACAGCGCGCCGTTCAGCAGGAACTTGCCGATCTCCCCCGCGATTGCTGCTTCCGACGCAAAATCCATCGTCGCGTAACGGTTCGCCCAGTCCCCCGCCACGCCCAGCCGCTTGAACTCCTCCGCCTGCACCTCCAGCCAATGCTGCGCGTACTCCCGGCATTCCCGCCGGAACTCCAGCACCGGCACCTGGTCCTTGTCCCGCCCGGCCTTGCGATACTGCTCCTCGATCTTCCATTCGATCGGCAGGCCGTGGCAGTCCCAGCCGGGGATGTAGTTCGCGTCCCGCCCGGCCATCTGCTGCGCGCGGTTGATCACGTCCTTGTGGATTTTGTTCAGCGCGTGGCCGATATGAAGGTTGCCGTTGGCATAAGGCGGCCCGTCATGCAGAATGAAGCTCGGCCGCCCGTTCGCCCAGGCGCGCAGCCGCTGCCACAGCCCCATCTTCTCCCAACGCGCCAGCAGCTCCGGCTCGCGCTTCGGCAATTCGCCCCGCATTGGGAAGTCCGTGCGCGGCAGAAACACGGTGGCTTTGTAGTCGGTGGCGGTGTCGCTCATGGGCTGAGGGGATCGAGCGGCGGGAGAGGCTTGTCAAGCGACGTCGCGAGCAGAGCCCGGGCGGCGGCGGCATCCGCCGCGATCTGCTCCTTCAGCGCCGCGAAACTTTCGAACTTCCGCTCCTCGCGCAGAAAGTGATGCAGCGCGACGCTCAGCTCGGCGCCGTACAGATCGCCGGCAAAGTCGAACAGATGCGCCTCCAGCCGGGATTGCACGCCGCCCACGGTCGGCCGCTGGCCGATATTGGCGACACCTTTCACCACCGTCCCGTCCGGCAGCCGGGCGGTGACGGCGTAAACCCCGCGCGCCGGCTCCAGATGCTGGCCAAGCGCGATGTTGGCGGTCGGGAAGCCGATCGTGCGGCCGCGCGCGTCGCCATGCTCCACCTTGCCCCGGATCACGTGCGGCCGGCCGATGAGGGCCGCGGCGCGCTCCGGGTAGCCGTCCTGCAACAGCCGGCGGATGCGGGTGGAGGAGACCACGCCGCCGATATCCGACAGCGGCGGCACGACCGACCGGCCCATGCCAAGCGCTTCGGCCTCCACGGTGAGAAACGCCACATCGCCGCCGCGGCGGTGGCCGAACGCGAAATCCGGCCCGCAGGCGAGATGGGCGGCGCCGATGCCGTCATGCAGGATCTCCGTCACCACCCGCGCCGCGGTAATGTGCGAGAAGCCGGAGTCGAACGGCACTTCATAGAGGATGGAGACGCCGAGGCTACCAAGCGCCGCCGCCCGCTCCGCCGCCAGCATCAGCCGGAACGGTGGGTCCTGCGGGCGAAAAAACTCGCGCGGATGCGGCTCGAAAGTCAGCACCGCGAGCGGCCGGTCCGGCCGCGCCTCATGCGCCACCCGCAGCACCCGGGCATGGCCCAGATGCACGCCGTCAAAATTGCCCAGCGCCACCGTCGCACCCCGCGCCGCCGCCGGCAGGTCCCGCCAGTCTCGATAAATCTCCATGCTTCGTCCCGCAGTTCCGCTGCACAAGCCTCAAGCCTTGGCCGTGGGTCAAGAGCAAGGCAATATCTCGCAGCCACCGCCAGTCATGAGCGGCGAGATTAGGATGGGTTTTAGATGCGCTTTGTTGTCCGGTTTCTGCTGGCCCTGGTCTTCGTCCTGGCGCTCGTCTGGCTGGGGCTGTGGTGGTACGCGGAGGGGCGGATGCAAAGCGGCGTCGCGGCCTGGGCCGATCAGGTGGCGGCGAAAGGCGGCGAGGTCAGCTATGACAGCCTGAAACGCGGCACCTCGCCACTCAGCGCCGCCGTCGTGCTGACCGATCTGCGCGTCACCCTGCCGCCGCGGGATGGGCAGAACGCGGTGCTGACGCTGCCGAGCCTGGCCTTGCGGATCGGCCTGCTGCAACCGCTGCTGCTGCATATCGACCTGCCGAACCGGGTGAACGTGCAGGTCAACGCGCTGGACGCGGTGATTGCCTTCGGCAGCATCGCGCAGACCGAGCAGCTCGACCCGCATGAGCTGTTCAACAACCAGCCTTACCCGTTCCGCGCCGGCGACCTCACCGCCACGCAGATCGACGTGCTGGCGAGCCAGGGCAGCCTGCTGGTGCTGCACATCGATAATCTAGTCGCCCATGGCGCGTTCAACCGGAACGCCGGGCCGCGCGATGTGGCGCTGGACGAACGGTTCAGCGCGGATGGGATCGGGCTGTCGCCGTTGATGACCCATCTGCTGTCGATCCCCTTTGGCGGCCGGCTCGCGCATCTGGCCGAGACCACGCAACTCTCCGGTCCGGTGCCGGCGGGTCTGCCGGCGCTGGCGCAACAACTGAACGCGCTGCCGCCGGCCGATGTGACGGATCTCGAGAAGCAGCTGGCGCCGGTGGCGCACGCCTGGGCCACGGCCGGCGGCAATGGCCGCTTCACCCTGGCCGCGACGCTGGGGCCGAGCACGGCCACCGCCGCCGGTAACGTAAAGTTCGACGCCAATGTGCAGCCGCAAGGCACCGCGGACCTTTCCGCCGACCATCTCGATCAGCTGACCGCCGAGCTCACCAACGCCTATCCGGGCTTGCAGGACACGGTGGCGCAGCTGGAGGCGCGGCTCTCGCCGTATCTCACCAGCAGCGGCCAGGGCGGCCAGGCTCTGGCGGCGCACCTGGCTTACGATGCCAGCGGCGTGCGGATCAACGGCCAGGCGGTGGCGCCGATGCCGGTGGTGAACTGGGACGCGCTGGAAAACCCGCCGCCGCCGCCCGCCAGCCCTTAAGGGGCGTCCGGATCAAGCAGCCGGCGCAGGTAAGTATGCGTCGGCGCGGGAAGGTTGGGGACGGCGTCCTCGCGGAGTATCTGCTGCTGGATGGCGTCGGCGGCGCCGCCGCCCGGCAGCGTCAAGCCGCCCGGGTCCTCGTCCGGAGCGCCGTTGCCGGCGCCGCCCAGATCGTCGTCGCCGGCGCCGCTTTCGCCGCCTTGGCTGCCGCTCTGGCCAATGGCCAGGTTTTGCGCGGCGGCGTTTAAGGCGGCGCCGGCCTTTTGCAAGGCCTGGATGGCCGCCGCTTCCTCGCCTTCCGCGTCTGCATCGTCCGGCACGCCCAGCGCTTGCCGCGCGCCGGCCATTGCGGCCGCCGCCGCATCCAGCCCGGGCAGCGCCATGCCGGCGCCGGTCAGCTTGGTCCGCGCCGCGCCGAGCGCTGTCTGCAGCGCCGCCTGCTGCGCCGGCACCGCGGCGCCACGATCGGTATCGTCCCGCAGAGCCGCCTCGCCGCTGACCAGCGCCGCGAGGTCCCGCGCGCCCGCGGCGGCGGCCTGCGCTTGCGCCGCCTGCGCCGGCGTCAGCGGCCGCGCGGTTTGCAGCGCGTTCAACGCAGAGCGAAGCGCGGCCATCTCGCGCGCCGCCTGCTGGCCGCGGCCGGCGGCCTCATCGGCGGCGATTTGCCGCGCCAGCCGGTCCAGAGCGTCCGGGTTGAACGGCGCGACAGGCGCGGTGCTATTGTTTGCCCCAAGGGCAGCGAGATGTTGCGCCAGCGCCGCGTGCATCGCCTGCAGCAGCGCGTTGAGCGCGGCGGCGGCCGGCGGCGCCCCCTCCATACCGCGCCGCAGCGCGCTGAGGAGTGATTGGTCGGCCTGCGCCAGCGCCAGCGCCGGCAGGTAATCCGGCCCCGCCTCGATCTGCCGGATCAGCGGCCCGAGCCGCGCCACGATCTCCGCCGGCCTCGCCAGATGCGCCGCCAGCGCGGTGGCCAGCGCCGCCAGCTGCACGTCCACGCCGTCGGCGATTGCACTCTGCGGTGCGCCGGCCAGCCGCCGCAGCCGGTCCGCGACCGCGCTGGCCTCCCCTGTGGGTTCGAGCGCCAGAGCCTGCCGCAAACTGAACAAGGCGATCGCGGTTGGGTCGGCCAGCATCGGCGCCGGCGGCGTGAATACTTGCGCCGGCGCCAGCCGCGCGCCGACCCCGGCGAGGTTGCGGGCGGTCAAGACCAGCCGGGACGGCAGCCCGGCGAGCGGATCGTCCGACAGGTCCAGCGACGCGGCGCCCGTTCCCGCCTCCGCCGGCAACGCGAAGGATTGCACCAGAGCGTCCGGCGGCGCGCCTACCGGTGCGATCCGCGCCGACAGGCTGGCCAGCCCGTATCGGTCCTCCGCGTCCCACCCGACATGCAGCCGGCCGCGGGCGGTCACATCGAGCGTGACCAGGCGAAGCCGGGGCGCGTCCGGCGGCACGACCGTGATGTTCCAGCCGCCAAGCCGGTGCCACCAGGGGCCGATCAGCAACCGGCCGGACCGCGTCAGCACGCCGTCCGCGCGGTGGCTGGTCGGTGCCAGTGCCGTGCCGGCGAAAGTTGCGCCGGAAAGACTGAGGGCGGGAAGGTCGCTTGGTCCGTTAACTAGAATAGAGAGCCGGCTGCCGGGCAGCGCCGTTACCGCCTGTCCCGGGGCGAGCAGCGCCGGCGTGGCGCCGGCATAATCCGGCGGCGTCACCCAGACGTCGATTTGCGGCCCGAATTCCGGCAGTGCCGGCAGACCAAACGCGCCGGCAAGACGCCCGGGCAAATCCTGCCCGGCGACCACCGCACCGATCAGCAAAAGCAGCAGCAACACGGCCCGGAGCGCCCAGGGGTCGGCCGCCGCGCTGCCCGGTTCCGGCCAGCCGGCCCGCGCGCCCGCCACCGCCTGCGCGGCACGTTGCCGGTGCGAGCGCCAGATCGCTTGCGCCAGCGGGTCGGCGGTCTCCGGCCGGTCGTCCAGCGTGGCGAGCGGCCGGTGCCGCAGCCCCGACGCCGCTTCGATCCGGCGGTCGGTCTCGGCGGGCAGCGGCCAACGGCAGCGCGACATGCCGAAGCCGAGCACGGCCAGGGCCGTGACCACGCCGATGGCAAACAACAGCGGCCCGCCCCAGCCGAACAAAGCAAGCGTGAGATAGGCGAGCAGGATGAACACGGCCGGCGCCGCGGCGCGGGCCGAACGTTCTACGCGCATGATCCGTGCGGTCCGCGCTCTGACCCGTTGCGCGGTCAGCGCGGTACGATCTCGTGCGCCCATAACTCCTCTTGGCGTTGCCGGGGCGTGATCAGAGTCGCCTGACCCTGGTCGATCAACACCGCGGCGGCGCGCGGCCGGGCGTTGTAGCTGCTGCTCATCACCGCGCCGTAAGCGCCGGTATCCAGCAACGCCACGCGCGCGCCGGGTGCCAGGCGCGGCAGCGCACGGTTGGCCGCGAAGGTATCGCCGGTCTCGCAAACCGGCCCCACCACGTCGGCCGGGTGGACGGGTTGCAGAAAATCCACCGGGCCGACCGGCAGGATGCCGTGCCAGGAGTCATACAGCGCGGGGCGGAGCAGATCGTTCATCGCCGCGTCCAGCACAACAAAGCGTTTCGCGCCCGCGTGTTTTTCCAGGATCACCGAGGCCAGCAGCACCCCCGCCGGCCCCGCCAGATACCGCCCCGGCTCCAGCAGCAGGATGCAGCCCAGCGCGCCCACCTCCCGCCGCACCACCTGCGCATAAGCGGCGAGCGACAGGCCGGGCTCGTCCCCGTAGCCGATGCCGAGGCCGCCGCCCAGGTCCAACACCTCCACCGTCTGCCCCGCCGCGCGCAACGCCCGCACCAGATTGGCCACTTTGGCATAGGCGGCGGCGAAGGGCGCGGGCAGCATGATCTGGCTGCCGATATGCACCGCCAGCCCCACCGGCGCGATGCCCGGCAGCGCGGCTGCGTGGCGATAAAGCGCGGGTATGTCGTCGGCGGCGACGCCGAATTTGTTGCCGGCCAGGCCGGTGGTGATTTTCGCATGCGTGCCGGCATCCACATCCGGGTTCAGCCGCAGCGCGACCCGCGCGGTCTTGCCGGCGCCTACAGCGATCGCCGACAGCATCGCCAGTTCCTCGGCGCTCTCCACGTTGATCTGCCCGATCCCGGCCGCCAGCGCCGCCGCCAGCTCCGCCGGTGTTTTTCCCACGCCGGAGAACACGATGTCGACCGGCAAAATCCCCACCTGCAATGCCCGCGCCATTTCGCCGCTGCTGACCACATCCGCGCCGGCCCCGGCGCCGCGCAGCACGTTCAGGATTGCCAGATGGTCGTTGGCCTTCACCGCGTAATGCAGATGCGGCGCCAGCCCAACCATCGCGAACGCCGCCCGTAGGCTGGCCACACGGTCCCGCAGCGTGGCGGCGCCATACACCCAGACCGGCGTGCCGTAGCTATCGGCGATCGCGTTCAGCGGCACGTCCTCGAAACACAGCCCGTCTTGCGCGTGCATGCTGAGCGCCGGCCGCGCCGCCAGCAGATCGGCCAGGGCCGGCGCGTCCGTCACGGCTTCAGCGCGCGCCACGCTCATTCGGCGGGATAAGTGTGCGGATAGGTGATGGCGGAGGACGGCCCCGGCGGCGACGGCGCGCCCCGCCGCCCGCAGCCACTCAGCGCCAGCGCGGCGGCGAGGATCAGTAGCAGCGCTTTCAAGACAGCTTCTCCAGCCAAGCCGCCGCCTGCGCCGCCACGTTGGCGGGCGCGGTGCCGCCGAAGCTGGTGCGCGAGGCCACAGAGGCCGCGACCGTCAGCACATCAAAAACCTCCGCCGTGATCCGAGGTTCGATCCGCTGCATCTCGGCCAGTGGCAGGTCCGCCAGCTCCACCCCGCGCGTCTCGGCGGCGGCCACGATCCGGCCGGTGACGTGATGGGCGTCGCGGAACGGCATTTGCAGCGTCCTGACCAGCCAGTCGGCGAGGTCGGTCGCGGTGGCGAAGCCGCTGCCAGCCAGCGCCGCCATGCGCGCGGTGTCCGCCCGCATGTCCAGCACCATGCCCGTGGTCGCGGCCAGGCACAGGCCGATCGCCTCGACCGCATCGAACACCGGCTCCTTATCCTCCTGCATGTCTTTCGCGTACGCCATCGGCAGCCCCTTCATTACCGTCAGCAGCGCGATCAGCGCGCCGAAAATCCGCCCGGTTTTTGCCCGCGTCAGCTCCGCCGCGTCCGGGTTGCGTTTCTGCGGCATGATCGAGCTGCCGGTTGTGAAGGCGTCCGATAAAGCGATCAGCCGGTACGGCGCGGAACACCAGATCACGATCTCCTCGGCGAAGCGCGACAGATGCATCGCGCAGATCGAGAGCACACCTAAAAATTCCAGCGCGAAATCCCGGTCCGACACGCTATCCAGTGAATTTGCGGTCGGCCGGTCGAAGCCGAGCGCCGATGCGGTCATCTGCCGGTCGATCGGAAAGGAGGTGCCGGCCAGCGCCGCGGCGCCAAGCGGGCATTCGTTCAACCGCTGGCGCGCATCGGCGAGCCGGCCGCGGTCGCGCGCCAGCATCTCCACGTAAGCCAGCAGATGGTGCCCGAAGGTCACCGGCTGGGCGGTCTGCAGATGGGTGAAGCCCGGCATCACGCTTCCTGCGTGCTCGGCGGCTCGCGCCGCCAAAGCCCGCATAAGTGATATCAACCCCCCCTCGATGATATCAATCGCGTTGCGCACGTAGAGCTTAAAGTCGGTCGCCACCTGGTCGTTGCGGCTGCGCGCGGTGTGCAGCCGCCGCCCCGCCTCGCCGATCCGCTCGGTCAGCCGCGCTTCGATATTGGTGTGGATGTCTTCCAGCCGGTCATCGAAGCTGAAGGTCCCGGCCTTGATCTCGGCGGCGATGGCGGCCAGTCCCGCATCGATCGCGCCGGCGTCCTGCGCCGTAATGATGTCCATCGCACCCAGCATCGCGGCATGGGCGCGGCTGCCGGCGATATCTTCCCGCGCCAGCTTGCGGTCGAAGCCGATCGAGACATTTATGGCTTGCATCACCGCATCGGGTCCGCCGCCGAAGCGTCCGCCCCATTGCAGTTTCGCCTCAACCGGAGTTTCGCTCTTGCCGTCCACCACAACCCGCCTGTCGCTCACCCGGCGCTCGATGATCGCCGCTGCCGCTGGCTTAGCGGGGGCGGTGGGCGCCGGCAAATCCGGTTTCGCGCAGGTCGCGGAGGGCGATCTGCCGGAAGGCGGCGCGGCGCTGACGCAGGTGATGCCGGCGCCCCCGCCGGCGCTGCGCTTTACCGACGCCGGGGGCCGCCCGCTCGGCCTCGGCGCATTTGCCGGGCACGGGCTGCTGGTGAATTTCTGGGCCACCTGGTGCGGCCCCTGCGTTGCCGAGCTGCCGTCGCTAGTCGCGGTCGCGCCGGCGCTGGCGAAAGCCGGCATCCTGGTGCTGCCGATCTCCATCGACATCACCGGCGCGCAGGCGGTGCGGCCGTTTTATGTCAGCCACGGCATTACCGGCCTGCCGATCCTGCTCGATCCGCAGGGGGCCACGCTGGACGCGCTGAACGCGCAGGGCATTCCGGTGACGATCGTGATCGACCCCGCGGGCCGGCTGGTAGCGCGTTACGACGGCGCGGCAAATTGGAACACGCCGAACAGTGTCAGGACGCTGCAGGGGCTGGCCGGCGGCGATCCGCGCAGCCACGGCTCAGGCGGCGGCATGCAGCAGATTTAGGCGTTTGCTAGTTGGTGGTCTCCGGAACAGGCGCGGCCGCCGCGGCTGCCTGTGCCCGGCGCGACTGCCAGAGGCCGACGAAGTCGATCGGGCCAAGCATTACCGGCGGAAAGCCGCCATCGCGGGTGACGTCGGCCAGGATGTTGCGGGCGAACGGGAACAGCAGCCGCGGGCATTCCACCAGCAGCACCGGCTCCTGCTGGTTTTCCGGGATGCCGGTTAGGGTGAAGATGCCGGAATAGGATAGATCGGCGATGAACACGACCATTGGCTTCTCGGGCGGGGTGTCGTTCGCCGGGCCGTTCGCCGCCGGCGGCATGGTGGCCTCGGCGCGCGCCGCCAGCGTCACCTCGAACACCGGCTGGTCCTCTTGAATGCGCCGCACCTGCACGTCCAAATTGATGTTGACCTGCGGCGCCGAACGCAACACGGTATAGACCGCCGGCGCGTTCGGCACTTCGAACGACAGGTCCTTCGTGTACTGTATGTTCAGCACCAGAGGCGGCTGCGCGGGAGTAGCGGTGGGGGCCGGGGCAGCTTCTGGCGCGATTTCGGACATTGGACGGCTTCCTGTTACGGTTCGGCACCGCCTAGCACGGCGCCATCATGATGGTAAGAGAGTGACGTGACGGCACGGATTTTCATCGACGGCGAGGCGGGCACCACCGGGCTCGGCATCGCGCAGCGGCTGCGGGCGTTGCCCGGCGTGGCGCTGATCAGCCTGGACGGGGCGGCGCGCAGGGATGTGGACGCGCGCGCGGCGGCGATGGCGGAGGCGGATTTGGTGGTGCTGTGCCTGCCGGACGCGGCGGCGCGCGAGGCGGCGGCGATGGTGGCGGCGCTGGGGACCGCAGCGCCGAAGTTGCTGGACGCCAGCACAGCGCATCGCACCGCGCCCGGCTGGGTCTATGGCTTCGCCGAGCTGACCGCCGGCCAGGCTGGGCTGATCGCCGCCGGAGCAAAGATTTCCAACCCCGGCTGCTACGCCACCGGCGCGATCGCGCTGCTGCGGCCGCTGGTCGAGGCCGGGGTTCTGCCGGCGGCGCAGGAGATCGCGATCAACGCCGTCTCCGGCTATTCCGGCGGCGGCAAGGCGATGATCGCGGCGCATGAGGCGCAGGCCGGGCCGGCTTACGAGCTGTATGCGCTTGGGCTGGACCACAAGCACGTGCCCGAGATTTGCGCGCATGCCGGGCTGACGCGCCGGCCGATCTTCGTCCCGTCGGTCGGCCACTTCCGGCAAGGAATGCTGGTCTCGATACCGCTATTTTTGCACGGCCTGCCGGGGCGTCCCGACGCCGCCGCGCTGAACGAGATTTACCGCACGCATTACCGGAACGCGCCTCTGATCGCGGTGCGGCCGCCGGCGTCCACGCTGACGCCGCAGACGCTGAACGGCACCGACGGTCTGGAGATTTTCGTGCACACGGACCGGGCCGGCGAGCAGGCGGTGCTGACCGCGCGGCTGGACAATCTCGGCAAGGGCGCGTCCGGCGCGGCGGTGCAGAACATCGCGCTGATGCTTGGTCTGGTTTTACCGGCGGCAAATCAGGAGGCGGCGTGATGGATCAGACGGTTTCAGGCAGCACGGGCATTCTGCACGCGTTCGAGGGGCTCCGGCCGCAGATCCACCCCACCGCCTGGATCGCGCCGACGGCGGTGCTGATCGGCGACGTGCGGATCGGCCCGCATGCCAGCGTCTGGTATGGTTGCGTGCTGCGCGGCGACACCAACCGCATCGTGGTCGGCGCGCGCAGCAACATTCAGGACGGCACCATCATCCATGTCGACCACCACGACAAGCCGACGCTGATCGGCGATGACGTAACCATCGGCCACGCCGCGATCATCCACGCTTGCACGCTGCTCAACCGGGCGTTTGTCGGCATGGGCGCGACGGTACTGGACGGCGCGGTGGTGGAGGAAGGCGGGATGCTGGGTGCGCGCGGACTGCTCGGCCCGGGCAAGCGCATAGGCCCGCAGGAATTATGGACCGGCGCGCCCGCCCGGCTGCTGCGCCGCATGAGCGACGAGGAGCGCGCCGGCTGGGACCGGACGGTGCCGCACTACATGGAACTGGCTCGCCGGCATCGCCACAGCTAGAGACTATTCCAGAAGTCTACTCGGGAGGCCGTCTAGCGGCGATGTTCTGTGCTCCGATGCTCGCGTACTTGAGTACGCTCCGCTTCGGTGCTCGCAAATCACCTCTATCCGGTTCACCCCCAGCGACTTTTGAAACAGTCTGTCGGGCGGTTGCAACTGCCGAACCACGCTCATAGATTGAATCCATGACCGATGACGCGTTCGATGCAGCCTTGGTTGCCGCCGCCTTCGATCTGGGCGCGGAACAAGGCTGGCGAACGGTCACGCCCGCCGCCGCCTCGCAACGAGCCGGGCTCGATATCGCCACCGCCCGCACCCGCTTTCCCACGCGCCTCGCCATTCTGGAACGATTCGGCACGCTCGCCGACGAACACGCGTTGCGCGGCGCCAGCACTGAAGGCACGGCCCGAGACCGGCTGTTCGACAGCCTGTTGCGGCGCTTCGATTTTTTGCAGATGCACCGCCCCGGCGTGCTGGCGCTGATGAAAGTGCTGCCGCTCGATCCGGCGCTCGCATTTGCGGTGGCCGGCGGCACGCTGCGCTCGATGGGCTGGCTGTTGGAAGGCGCCGGATTGTCCGCAGCCGGCGCGCGCGGCGCGGTGCGCAGCCAAGGCCTGCTCGCCATCTGGGGCTGGGGCCTGCGCGCTTGGATGCGCGATGAAAGCGCTGACCTGTCCGCCACCATGGCCGCCGTGGACGTGGCGCTGAACCGCGCCGACCAGATCGCCGGACGGTACGACATGGAGGCCGCGCCCGCGCCGGCCACGGCCGATCCAGCGGAACAGGATGTGACATTTGCGGCGGAAGAGAGCGGTCCGCCGGCGGTGGTTTAGATCAATAACGGCCAACGCTCCTGGCCCTACAAAAGGAAACGACGCCATGGCCGACGATAAACCCGAAGGCTCTCTCCCGTTCCAGATGCCGACCTTTCCCGGCGACTTTGACTTCACCAAATTCTTCTCCGAGATGAAGATGCCCGCGATCCCGGATATGGAAGAGGTGCTGAACGCGCATAAGCGCAACCTCGAGGCGCTGGCGGACGCCAACCGCGTCGCGCTGGAAGGCGCGCAGGCGGTGGCGCGCCGGCAGATGGAGATCACCCAGTCCACGATCGCCGGGCTGACCGCGACGATGCGGGAGATTTCCGTGAGCGACACGCCGGCGACGCGGGTGGCCAAACAGACGGACCTCTTGAAACAGGCTTACGAAAACGCGGTGGCTAATACCCGCGAACTTGGTGACCTGATCCAGCGTTCCAACACCGAGGCGATGCAACGGCTGAACGGCCGCTTCTCCGAAGCCATGAATGAAATGAAAAACCTCTTTAAAAAGCCCTGAGCTGCCGCGCCTGAGGTTGGGCTGGCGGGCGGGGGCGGCCTGAATATATACTCTGGAATGTCGCAAGCCCTCGTCCGCCCGCCCTCGACCTTGTTCATCCCGGAAAAACCGGCGCCCCGGCCGCCGTTGAAACCATTGCGGGTGGTCTCTGAGTACGAGCCGAGCGGCGACCAGCCGACCGCGATCAAGCAATTGCTCGCCGGCATCGGCGCGGCCGAGCGCGACCAGGTGCTGCTCGGCGTCACCGGCTCCGGCAAGACTTTCACCATGGCGAAGGTAATCGAAAGCATTCAGCGGCCGACTTTGGTGCTGGCGCCAAATAAGACCCTGGCGGCGCAGCTTTACGCCGAGATGAAAAGCTTCTTCCCCGATAACGCGGTGGAGTACTTCGTCAGCTATTACGACTACTATCAGCCGGAAGCCTATGTGCCGCGCTCCGACACCTATATCGAGAAAGACAGCGCGATCAACGAGACCATCGACCGCATGCGCCATGCCGCGACGCAGGCGCTGCTGGAGCGGTCGGACGTGATCATCGTCGCGTCGGTGTCCTGTATTTACGGCATCGGCTCGGTCGAGACCTATTCGAAAATGGTCGTGCGGCTGGAGACCGGCGGAAAAATCGACCGCGACACGCTGGCGCAGGCGCTGGTGAATTTGCAGTACCGGCGCAACGATGTGGCGTTCGCCCGGGGATCGTTCCGGTTGCGCGGCGAGGTGGTGGACGTATTCCCCAGCCAGTTCGAGGACCGCGCCTGGCGCGTCACGCTGTTCGGCGACGAGATTGAGAAGATCTCCGAGTTCGACCCGCTGACCGGCGAGCAGACCGGGGTGTTGAACGAGATCAGCATCTACGCCAACAGCCATTACGTGACGCCGCGGCCGACGCTGACGCAGGCGGTGGGCAAGATCAAAGCGGAGCTGAAAGGCCGGCTGGACGAGTTCGTCGCGGAAGGCAAGCTGCTGGAGGCCGAGCGGCTGCAGCAGCGCACCACGTTCGATATCGAAATGATGGAAACCACCGGGCACTGCAAAGGCATCGAGAACTACTCGCGCTATTTGTCCGGCCGCAACGCCGGCGATCCGCCGCCGACGCTGTTCGAATACCTGCCGGCGAACGCGTTGCTGGTGGTGGATGAAAGCCACGTCACGGTGCCGCAGATCGGCGGCATGTACAAAGGCGACTATTCGCGCAAATCCATCCTCTCGGAATTTGGCTTCCGGCTGCCGAGCTGCATCGACAACCGGCCGCTGAAATTCGAGGAGTGGGAGCGATTTCGGCCGCAGACGGTGTTCGTGTCCGCGACGCCGGGGCCGTGGGAGCTGGAGCGCACCGGCGGCAGTTTCGCCGAGCAGGTGATCCGGCCCACGGGACTGGTCGATCCGGTGACGGAGATCCGCCCGGTCGAGCACCAGGTGGACGATCTGCTGGCCGAGTGCCGCAGCATCGTCGCGAAAGGCGGCCGCGTGCTGGTGACCACGCTGACCAAACGCATGGCGGAGGATTTGACCGAGTACCTCACCGAGCAGGGCGTGCGGGTGCGGTATCTGCACTCAGATGTGGACACGTTGGAGCGGATTGAGATCATTCGTGATCTGCGCGTCGGCGTGTATGACGTGCTGGTCGGGATTAATTTGCTGCGCGAGGGGCTGGACATTCCCGAGTGCATGTTGGTGGCGATACTGGACGCGGATAAGGAGGGCTTTCTGCGCTCCGTCACCTCGCTGGTGCAGACCATCGGCCGGGCGGCGCGCAATGTGGACGGCCGCGTCATCCTGTACGCTGACGTAATGACAGAAAGCCTGAAGCGGGCGCTGGATGAAACCGCGCGGCGGCGGACCAAGCAGACTGCGTGGAACGAGGCCAACGGCATTACCCCGCAAAGCATACGCAAACACATCGGTGAGGTGATCCACTCCGTGTTCGAGCAGGATTACGTCACGGTGTCGCCGGTCGCCGGGTCCGGCATCGAGGAGTTTGTGGGCAAGGATCTGAAGTCTAGTATCGCGACGCTTGAAACGCGGATGCGCAATGCCGCCGCCGATTTGGAGTTTGAGGAAGCGGCGCGGTTGCGCGACGAGATCAAGCGGCTGGAGGCGCTGGAGCTCGGCCTCGCCCCGCCGCCGCCCTCGGCACCGCGGCGGCCGGAGAAGATGAAAACACCGACGCCGCTAGGGCCCGGCGGCGGCGGGTATGATCCGGCGATGCGGCGGCGTAAGGGTAAGGGACGATGATGAAGATTGCCTCCATCGCAGGGCTGGCGCTGCTGGTGGCGCCGGCGTTTTGTTACGCCGGCGGCCTGACCGGGCAGGACGCGCTATACGATCTGACGCTTTCAAAAGTTCGCACGCATGACGTGACGGGCGCCGCCGGGCAGATGCGGTTCTCGGTGGTGGATGGCTGCACCGGCTGGGGCACCACCCAGCACATGACGTTGCTGATCCGCAACGCCGATGGCTCGCTGAACAAGACCGTCACCGACTACATCACCTGGGAAAGCAAGGACGGCAAAACCTTCACCTTCACGCTGCGCGAGAAGGACAATGACGGCAAGCTGACGGTGGATGACGCGGGTGCCGCGACTCATGCCGGCAAGGCCGGCGCCGGCACCATCGTGTACAGCACGCCCGCGGACACCACGCTGGCGATGCCGGCCGGCACGCTGTTCCCGATGGCGCATACCCAGGCGCTGATTGACGCCGGGCGCGCGCGGAAGAAATTCATCTCGGTCCCGTTGTTCGACGGCACCAGCAGCGACGGCGCGCAACACACCTTCGTCGCGATTCTCGGCCAGCACGCCGCGCAGCCGAGCGACTTCGCGGCGCTGAAGGGGTTGCCCAGCACCGATGTCGATATCGCGTTTTACGAACGAAAAAACGACGACGAGACGCCGGATTTCCGCAGCCAGATGCGCTATTACGATAACGGCGTGGCGGCTAACATTATCCTGGACTTCGGTGACTTTATCATGAAGGGCAGCCTGAAAAGTTTGAGCGTGCCGTCAAACTCTTGCGGTAACCCATAAAAAAACCCGGCGCATAAACGCCGGGTTTTTGGTGGAAAGTCGTGGATGCCGGCCTTTGCCCGCATGACGAGTCTAGGCCATACGAGCCTGAACCGCTTGGACCGCCTGGCGTTGCTCCGCAACCTGCGCCTTCATCGACTTTTGCAGCTTCTCGAAGGCACGGACTTCGACCTGCCGCACCCGCTCGCGCGAGATGTTGTAGTGCTGCGACAGCTCTTCCAGCGTGGTCGGATTGTCCTTCAGCCGGCGCTCCACCAGGATGTGCCGCTCGCGGTCGCTCAGCGTTTTCAGCGCGGTGGTGAGCAGGGCCTTGCGGCCGGTCAGCTCCTCGCGCTCGGCCATCTCGGTTTCCTGGCTCTCGCCTTCATCCACCAGCCAGTCCTGCCACTCGCCTTCGCCGTCCATTTTAATCGGCGCGTTCAGGCTGTTATCAGGCGAGGACAGGCGTCGGTTCATGTTCACCACGTCCTGCTCCGGCACATCCAGCAGATGCGCGATGCGGGCGACATGCTCCGGCTTCAGATCGCCGTCCTCGATCGCCTGCATCTGGCCTTTCAGCCGGCGCAGGTTGAAAAACAGCTTCTTCTGCGCCGCGGTGGTGCCCATTTTAACTAGCGACCAGCTGTGCAGGATGTATTCCTGGATCGCCGCGCGGATCCACCACATCGCGTAGGTGGAGAGGCGGAAGCCGCGGTCCGGATCGAACCGCTTCACCGCCTGCATCATGCCGACATTGCCTTCGGAAATCAGCTCGCCGACCGGCAACCCATAGCCGCGATAGCCCATGGCGATCTTTGCCACCAACCGCAGATGTGAATTCACCAGCCTGTGCGCGGCGCTCTGGTCGCCCTGGTCGCGCCAGGCGCGGGCCAGACGCTCCTCTTCTTCATGGGTCAGCATCGGGTATTTGCGGATTTCCTGCATATATCTCGTCAGGCTGACATCCGGTGCCATCGCGTAAACATTGGAGGCCATGTGGAAACTCCCTTTTGGTTGCCGCTCCTCATCCGCCCAACAATCAGGCCGGTAGCGTGGCGGCAGTCTTCGACGAGACCAGAATTCGTCTGAACAGAACTCTAGCATCCTGCCGGAAACTTACCCCTTAAAAGGCGGTAATCACCCGGACAGGCACCCTCGCCTCGTCGTGAACAGGACCGTAACGGCGCGCACGGCGTTGTGCAATGAAAATCGTACTACGCAGGTCCGGATTGCAGCGCCTGCAGAAGAAGCTGAAAATCCGCCGGCGGCGGCGCTTGAAATTCCAACATCTCGGCCGTCATGGGATGTGAAAATCCCAAGATTTCAGCGTGCAACGCCTGCCTGGGAAAGTCCAACGCCAGATCGCGCACCCCCGCTGGCAAATGCTGCGCGGCGGCGGGCCGGCGCCGCAGATATACCGGATCGCCGATAAGCGGATGGCCGATCGAGGCAAGATGAACCCGTATCTGGTGGGTCCGGCCGGTGGCGAGCCGGCAGCAAATCAGCGCGGCGCCAAGCCCGAATTTCGTAAGGGTTTGGTAATGTGTTGTCGCGTGCCGGCCGTTATGGCTGACCACCGCCATGCGCTTGCGCTCACGCGGATCGCGCCCGATCGCGCCCTCGATGGTGCCCGCCGCCGGCGCCGGCGCACCCCAACACAAAGCCTGGTACGCACGGCCGATGTCGCGAGCGGCGAACCCGGCGGAAAGCCGGGTAAGGGCGAGCTCGGTCTTCGCCACCACCATCAGGCCGGAGGTGTCCTTATCCAGCCGGTGCACGATCCCCGGCCGCCGCTCGCCGCCGATCCCGGTAAGGCCCGCGCCGCAATGCGCGATCAGCGCGTTGACCAGCGTGTGGTCCGGGTTGCCCGGCGCCGGGTGCACCACCAATCCGGCCGGCTTGTTCAGCACCAGCAGCGCGTCATCCTCAAACAGAATGTCCAGGTCCAGCGCCTGCGCCAAAGGTGTGGCGGGCGCCGCGGCCGGCGGCAGGAGCGTATACACCGCCCCCGCCCGCACCAAGGCCGCCGGGTCCACCACCGCTTCGGTTTGGCAGCGCAGGAAGCCCTGCAGGATTAGCCCCTTGACGCGCGAGCGGGACAGCGCGCCGATACGCTCGGCCAGGAACTTATCGAGCCGCTGACCCGCTTCCTCCGGGCTGGCTTCGATCATGATCGGGGGGGCGGATGAAGGTGCAGACTCAGCCACGGCGCGGCGGCAATCTCTGGGCGTTGAAGGCACTGGTCGGCGGCATGGGCGTGCTGATTGTCCTGGGCACGGCGGTGGTCATCGCCGTGGTTGCGCAAAGGATTTACGCTAGCCCCGCAACGCCGTCGATGACGGCGGCTGTCCCGGCAAACGCCGTGCCCGCTTTCGAACTGCCAGCGGGCGCGCATATCGCCGGCATCGCCGGCGCCGGCGGGTCCTTGGCGGTGTGGATTACCGGCCCGGCTGGCGACCAACTGCTGCTGGTCAACCCCGCGAACCGGCAGGTGAGCACGGTGATCGCGCCGTCCAGTAAGGCCCCTTCCCGGCCGCTTGAATAAACCTCTCCCGTGCCCTATTGCGCTTCTGCCTCGTCCCGTTCGTCTAGAGGCCCAGGACACTGCCCTTTCACGGCGGCGACAGGGGTTCGAATCCCCTACGGGACGCCAAACTTCAATAATGTAAAAGGTCCAATTTCTTTGGGGGACTATATATATATACATATATATATAACTAGCCAGCCTGAGAATACGGGCCTCACCAAAGCTCCAGTATCAGCAGATACTAGATTTTGTGTTTTTAGGATCAGCATCCTATAAATATTGACATTCACCCACACATGAACAACCGTAAGAATACATTTGCTCTACATTTGCAGCAATTCATACTATATCGCTTGAATGAATACGAACGTGGTGATTAGAGAATGGAAAGCGAAATTAATCAGGGTTCAGCCAATGTCGGATAGCTCCAAGCCACGTGGAGATCGCTACATTGTAACTTCGCGACCCCGCACGGAATCCGGCTCAACTAAAGTCGCTTCTACGTACGTGGTTAAAGAGTCTGAGAGTAATCGTGTTCACGTGACAGACCGCGCTTCGCTGCGACGCGCGGTGGCTGCGGCAATGAAGGACCATAAGACAGCCGAATAAGAAGCAAGATGTCCGCTGATCAGCCTGAAATTGACAAACGCTACATTCACAGCGACATTTATGAGCGATTAGTCGATGACGACGAAGATCTTGTCGGACTGGTTGCCTATGGTCTTTACCAGTCGGCAAAACGTCGATGGATTACGGACTTTGAATCAGCCAATGGCAAGACACCGTCCGAAGCAGAAGTAAAAGCATTTTGCTTCACATATAATGATGATATCTTAAACAATCTCGTCCGCGAGAGCGACGATCTCATTTTCCGTGTAACGGAAGAAAGAATTAAATCTCGTATTGACGAGATTTCTGCGACCGCTTTCAATCAAAGGACTGTAGGAGAACTCGCAACAATCAACACAACACTTACTACAGAATTTTCAAAAACTCACAACGCAATTGGCAAGCTTAGAGGATATAAGCACCACGTCATCGGCCATATTTTAGGCTTTCTGACGTTAGTAGGCGCTTCAGCTATTCTTTTGCTGATCGTAAAATATGGCGAGCCATCAATTGATTTTATTCTCATTAAACTGGGACTTCTATCATCATAAACCTTTGAGTAACTTACGTATTGATCCTATTTCCTTGCTTCAAAAACATAGCGAAGTGGACTGCTTTATTCCCGTAATGTTGCGCTACTCTTTGTCTTAGCTCGTGAATGTCATCGCAGGTTTTCGACATTCCGATTACTTCATAACAACGGGAGACCAACTGGCGAACTCCGTGATTGTCCGTAAGCTGCTGGTGCCAACGTACATTAGGCGGCGGCTTGTTGTCTTTTAAATACTTGGCCACGTCAGCGTCTAGCGTGTCATATATGAGTTCCATAACCAGCTTTCCCCACCACTTCGGACGCGACTGCAGCGGAGTTTTCCAGCCTGTAAGCCTTCCAAACTCTTCCCATAACTCGTTAGGAAACGTCTTTTCCCAAGCCCTAAGTTCCTCCGCAATGAAAGCGTGCAGTTTAACCTGCAGGGCATCTTCTGCCCGTTCGTACTGATAGCCGGTCGCCTCATCGACAAAGCGTCCAAGCCGATACGCGTTAGGCCTGCCGAAAGCATAGCGCAGCGGATCGCAATTTCACGCTGTCTTTCGGTTAGAGGCGCGCCCTCGTAGAGGGCTTGCACGTAGCCACGACAGATTAGTTCAAAATGCTCCGTGGTAATGCCCCGTTCGCTACCCATTGGGTTCCCGGTATCGAAAATCTGATAGTTTCCTGCAGGATTTTATCCTTACCTATTCGTCGCTGCCCGGGCCGGAGGAGTTATCCCGACGGAACTGTGAGAGCTTTGCGAAGCTCAGCCGCCGCCAGTGCCATGGCCTCATCGGCGATCGGCGCTAGGCCGAGGAAACTGACGAAGCCATGGATCGCGGTCGGGAAATCCCGCAACGTCACCGTGACGCCGGCGGCCCGCAACGCCGCCGCATATTGTTCCCCTTCGTCATGCAGCGGATCAACGCCGGCCAGAATGATGGTGGCCGGGGGCAGCCCCACCAGGGTGGGCGCCCGTAACGGCGCCGCGAGCGGACCGGCGGTTGCGGGATTAGCCACATATTGTTGCCAGAACCATTGCATCATCTTGGTTGTCAGAAACCCGTCTTCCGGCGCATTGCGATAGGACGGCGTGGTAAGATCCGAAGCCAGCACCGGATACATTAATAGCTGATGCACCGGGCGCAGCGGGCCAGCGCGCAACCGCAGCGCCACCGCCGCGGCCAGATTTCCGCCGGCACTGTCTCCGGCCACTGCAAACCTGCGCGCGTCGATCCCGAGTGCCGGCGCAAGCGACGCCAGATTTTCCGCAACATAAGTACAATCGTCGAGCCCGGCAGGAAATGGATTTTCCGGCGCCAGCCGATAGGCTACCGACAGCACCGCGCAATCCGTCCCGGCCGCCAAGCCGGCGGCCAGGCGGTCATGCGTTTCCAGATTCCCCAACACCCAGCCGCCGCCGTGGAAGAACAAGGTCACCGGCAACATGGTTCCGGGCCGCGGGTGGTAAAGCCTGGCCGCAATCGGCCCGGCCGGCGCATCGAAAACAACATCGCGCCGCTCCGCGACGTCCACCGGCGGGGCGGGAAATGGCTGGTCCATCAGCGCGCGCATTGCCACGGCTTCAAGCGGGTCCGGCATCGTGAAGCCACTGGCGTTCATCGCGTCGAGAATGGCCTGGAGCGTGGGGTCAATCATGCAGCCTCCTATAAATACCGACGACACTTCGGCGTTAGAATCAACGGTTATCGAAATGCCGGGAGTCGCTAAATCGGTGGAAACGCCGCCAGCAACGCCGCATCAACGAGCTGCGCCTGCCCATTCACACCCGCCGCCGCCGGGCTCATCAGGAACAACGCGACTTCGGCGATCGCCTGCGGGCCCATCCCGCCGCGATAGTCTGGCAACGGGATCGCCGCCGGCGCCACCACCTCATCCACCTGCGGCGCGCCTATCATCGGCGTCAGCACCATTCCCGGGCAGATCGCATTGATACGCAAGCCGCGCGCGGCGAAATCACGCGCCGCCGAACGCACGATCCCCACCACGCCATGCTTTGCGGCGGCATAAGCCAGCCCGTCGGCAAAACCGATAACGCCCGCGCTGGACGCGGTGACGACACAGCTACCGCCGTGCCGCAGATGGCGATGCGCGAGGCGCACGCCCAGAAACGTGCCCCGCAGGTTGATGCTTACCATGCGGTCGAATTCAGCAACGGAAAGCTCCTCGAGCGGCAGATAGGCCTGCAATGCGCCGGCATTCAGAAACGCTAGGTCAATCCCGCCGTAAGCCTCCACAACCAGCTGGAACATCCGTTCATTATCATCCTCGCGGCTGATATCTGCGGAAATTGCAATCGCCGTTCCACCTTGCGCGTGGATCAACGTGGCAACCCGCTCGGCCGCGACCAAGTTGATGTCGGCAACCGCGATTTTTGCACCCTCGACGCTAAACCTGAGCGCTGCCGCAGCGCCAATGCCGGAACCGCCGCCGGTCACCAGCACCACTTTGTCCTGATGCGTATTCAACTGTCCTACTCGGCCGCCAAAGCGGCGGGCGCGGCAGCGTTCCTGAAATGCGGGATCACCTTTTCGCCGATATTACGGATGGTCCGCAAGATCGACTCATGCGGTATGCTACCCATTTGCAGAAGGAACAGGATTTCATCCGCCCCGGCCTCCTGCAGCCGGGTTACGTAACGGATGCAGTCGTCCGACGTGCCATACGCATCGTTGGCCACCGCATAATTGCTGGTATGTTCATCGCCGGCGACGATTTTCTCTTCGGAAAGATATGTGAGGATCGCCTCGCGGCCGGCGTTCAGCACGGCTTCCTGCTCTTCGGCGGAGAGGTCGACCGGCGAAGGCTTTGGCCCACCCTGGTACCAATGCGCGATCGCTTCCGCGAAAAACCGCTGGCCGCGTAAACCGATGCGCCGCGCCTCATCGCGGTCGTCCAGCACCACGGCCGCGCAGAACGCGGCGAGATGCTGGGTCGGCCGCAGGCCGACCTGCTCCTCCAACCGGCGATTTTTGAAGGCTTCGCGATAGATCGCATTCTTCTTGGCGATTTCTTCGGGCCCTGAAAATCCGAGCACAAGCGCGCCGATACCGCGGCTGCCGGCCAGCGTCAGTGTGGCTTCCCGCGTGCAGGCGTAATAGAGCGGCGGATGCGGGTTTTGCAGCGGCTTGGGGTGGATCGGCCGGCGCGGGATTTTGATGAATTTGCCATCATGCTCGATCTCATCCTGTGTCATGATCTTGGGGATCAGATACATGCTCTCGTCGATCATCGGCTGTAGTTCAGCCAGGTCATATCCGAACGTCCCAGCCTCCTGCTGGGTCCCGCCTTTGCCCATGCCGAAATGCACACGGCCGCCGGAAAGAATATCCAAAGTTGCGATCCGCTCGGCGACCTTCACCGGATGGTTCATCCCCGGCGGCAGACAGACCACGCCGTGGCCGATCCCGATCCGGCTGGTCTTGCCGGCGATAAAAGCCAGAAATGTTTCGGGCGCGGACATGTGCGCATATTGCGTGAGCGCGGTATGCTCAACCGCCCAGACCGTATCGAACCCCATCTGTTCAGCCAGCAAAACCTGCTCGACGATCTCCTGAAAACAGCGCGCCTCAGACTCTCGCGAGGGGTCAACCATTTGCGCTTCGTAAATAACCGAGAATTTCATGGCGGGCCGCCTTTTCAGTGAAGGGAAGAGTTTGTTTGTTTAAGTCGCGTTCAGGGCTCCAGCGGCGGGACCACGATGTCGTCCGGCGGATCCTTGAACCAGCAGTCAGTTTCCCGGCGTTTCGCAATGCGCCAGCCGGCCGGGGTGCGGACCCACTCATCGTGATAGGAGCCGCCGCACAGAAACAAGGTTTCGCCGTGCTGACCTTTATGGGTCATGGGGTTGAACAGCATCACCCGGGAGGTCGCGGTATCGCCAGCCAATTCGATAATCGGCAGGCCAATGAGATGCTGGCTCTGCGTGAATGCTGCGAGCCCCCTGGCGAGCCAGGGCTTGATCTTGTCGTAGCGACCTTTGGCGCCGCCGGAATCGGTGTAGTCGACTTCGGCATCGTGCAGGAATACCTGGTCGAGCGCGTCCAGGTTTTTGCTGTCGATGGCGAATACATAGTGGGCCAGTACTGACTGTATTTCCAGCGTGTCACTGACAGATCTTAGATCCACATCCTACCTCAACGTTTATTTCTGCGCATTTTCAAGGTTTGAGGATTATTTGTCAATCTAATGCGTATTGACTTGGCTGGATATTTCTGCAATTCCTAAAATGAAAAAATTTGTTTGGCAGTCTAACCAAGCTGGCGGGAGGACGTTGTGACCGAAGCTTGGTATCCTAGCGGCGCCGCGATGATCATTGGCGCGACCGGCGGCCTAGGCGCCGCTGTCGCCCGGGCACTGGCGGCCTCGGGCAGCGATATCGCGATTTGCTACCGTTCGCGCGAAGCCCGGGCGGCCGAACTCGCCAATGAGTTGCGCGCCCTGGGGCGCAATGTCAGCACCCATACCAACGATGTCACCGACGTCGTCAGCATGGAAACGGCGCGTGACGCCGCGATCGCCGCCCATGGGCGGATCCACACCCTGGTCTGGGCCGCCGGCCCGCTGGTCTCGCAATTGCTGCTCGCGGAAACACCCGCCGCGCAATTGCGCCATGCGGTCGATGTCGAGCTGTATGGCTTCTTTAATATTGTGCAGCTGATGCTTCCGCATTTCCGCGTCCGGGAAGGCGGCTCCTTCGTGCATCTTGGCTCGGCTGGAGACCTGCTTTGGCCCGCGCGGGACGGCCTTTCGGTCGTCCCCAAGGCGGCTAACGAAGCCTTGATCAAAGGCATCGCCCGCGAGGAGGGACAGTTCAACATCCGCGCGAACAGCGTCCTAGTCGGTGTCATTGATGCCGGCATGTTCCATGAATTACTGGCGCGCGGCGATTTTAACGAGGATTGGGTGCGGGAAACGCAAAAGGCGCTGGCGCTCAAACGTTGGGGCAAGGCCGAAGATATTGGCCATGCCGTGAGTTTCCTGGCGTCCAACCGCGCGGCTTACGTGACCGGCCAACAGTTGGCGGTGGCGGGGGGATATAGTGTATGACGGCGCGAAGAACCGCGCAACGCCACGCCGGCGGCGCCTATGGCAGACTTGAGTTTCGGCGATCGTAAAACCGGCGCCTTTATTTGGCTTATCCGCCAAGTAGCGCGGTGCAGGCGCATTGGAATTGATGCCGCCTACCACCACCTATGATAAAAGTAACTGAAGATCGTGCTGTTTTGCGTCGCATACATGTGTTTAATATGCGCAAAGTGGCGGTAGATAAGGGCCCACTTAGACGTGATGCAATTTGATGAACAGGTGGACGTGCTGGTGGTTGGCTCAGGTGCGGGCGGCCTGGTTTCGGCGTTACGCGCCGCTCAGCATGGCGCGCAAGTTCTGGTGGTTGAGAAGGGCCAATTATGGGGCGGCACCTCCGCCACATCGGGTGGCGGTATCTGGATCCCCGGCAGCCATCTAGCCGCTGAGGCCGGGCATACCGACAATCTGGATGACGCGTTCCGTTACGTGCGCACGCTTAGCGCTGCCAACGTCGCGGACAGCCAGATCGAGGCCTATGTCGGCGAGGCACATAAGATGCTGGCTTGGGTCGAGGCCAAGGCCGGCGTTAAATACACCGCTTTGCCTTACCCGGATTATTACCCGGAGACCGCAGGCTCGCGAGATGGCTTCCGCACCCATTTGCCACAGCAATACCAGGGTAAACCTCTCAACCGCGCCGCGTTTGACACGATGCAATGCGCCTCGCCCGCCGCCAGCCTGTGGGGCCGGATCAACTGGAATTTTGACGAGACCTACAGTGTGCTTTTCCGGCCGAAGGGCTGGACCAAAACGCTGGCAAAAGTGCTTGCCGGCTATTGGCTGGATTTTCCCCAGCGTTTCCGCAGCAAACGCGACCGCCGGCTGACGCTGGGCACGGCGTTGCTCGCCTGGCTGCGCAACGCGCTGGACGCCACCGGTGCCCGGCTATGGCTGGAAACGCCGGTGCAGTCGCTGATCGAAGAAGATGGCCGCATCACCGGCGCCGTGCTGCGCCACGAGGGCCGGGAGCTGCGTGTAGGCGCGAGCAAGGGGGTGATTCTCGCCGCCGGCGGCTTTGAGCGGAACCAGGCGCTCCGGGCAAAACATCTGCCCCACGTGGCGGACCCGCTCAACAGCGGCTCACAGGTGAACAACACGGGCGACCTGCTGGTGGAGGCGCAGCGGCATGGCGCGGCCACCCGCAACATGGATTCCGCCTGGTGGGCGCCGATGTTCCGCGTTGCCGGGGAGGAACGCGCCCGCCTCTCCACCTTCGAGCGGGCTTTGCCCTTCTCAATCGTCGTCAACCAGGCCGGCGAACGCTACACCAACGAAGCACTCTCCTATCATCGCTTTGGCGAGGCGATGGCGCGACACAATAAACCGGGCGCGGCGACCACACCGAGCTGGTTCGTTTTTGATTCGCAATATCGTAAGCGCTATCCAGCGGGCGCGGTGATCCCCGGTTTTCCGGATTGGCTGTTGCCCGCCGGCGTCCGCAAAACTTTGCTGAAGGCTTCCTCGATCGCCGAGCTGGCGGCGCAGATGAAGGTTCCCGCGGCGGCGCTTGAAGCGACGATCACGCGTTTCAACGTGATGGCCCGCGCCGGTAAGGACACCGAGTTCGGCCGTGGCGACGCCGCTTACGACCGTCTGTATGGCGACGCCAGGGTCACGCCCAACCCGTCTTTGGGCCCGCTGGAAACTATGCCGATCTATGCTTTGCCGCTGCATCTAGGTGATATCGGCAGCAATGGCGGGCTGGTGACTGACGCGCGGGCGCGGGTTTTGCGCGAGGATGGCGGCCCAATCCAGGGGCTCTACGCGGTTGGCAATCTTGCCGCTTCGGTCATGGGTTATTCCTATCCCGGCGCTGGTTCCACACTTGGCCCGGCCATGACATTTGGCTATCTCGCCGCGGCCGATGTTTGTGGCATCAATGCCGAAGGCGCGGTGTGATTGTTTATCCGGAACGAGTTGCCGGCCGTCTCTGATGGCATGACAGACGTCAAGAATTTCGAATTATGAAGGGGGATTTTTATGGCAAAGACAGCTGACTACGGTCTTGGTGACAACATCTTCGCCCGCGGCTGGCATATGATTGCCGATGCCGCGCAACTCGGAGCCACCCCGATGTCTCTGCGCTTTTTCGCACGCGACATGGTGCTGTACCGCGGCGCATCCGGTACCCCGCATCTGGTGGATGCCTATTGCGCGCACATGGGCGCGCATCTCGCCAAGAACACCACCTCCTATGTCGTACGAGACCAGGAGCACATCGAAGGCGAATCGATTCGTTGTCCGTTCCACGGCTGGCGTTTCGGACCCGATGGCGTATGCAACCAGATCCCCTACAGCACGCAAAGGCCGCCCAAAGCCGCTAAGATCGACACCTGGCCGGTGATCGAACGGGCGGGCATTATCTGGATGTGGCATGATGCCGAAGGCAATGCCCCTGACCATGCGCTGCCCGCCTTCGAAATGTGGAATGATCCCGCCTGGGTGCGCTGGGCGATCGACGATCTCGGCGAACTGCCGCAGCACCCGATCGAGGTGGTCGACAACATGACCGACTATGCGCATTTCATGCCGATCCATGGCTCGCGCGACGTGCAGTATTTCATCAACGAGTTTAAAGGCCACGAGGTCTGGCAGCATTTTGGCGCGGGCCACCGCACCCTGGTTTCAGGCGACGGCACGTTGCTGGAACTTGATACCTGGTACACCGGCCCAGCCATTCTGCAATCTTCCATGCGTGGTGACTACCCGACCCATTTGCTGATCACCCACACCCCGGTGGAAGACGGCAAAATCCATGTCTGGCACGCGCTGATGGTGAAAACCGGAAAAGCGCAGGCCACCGAGGAAGATGTTCCGGCCGCCCGGGCCTATCAGGCCGCCAGCCTGGCCGCGTTTTCCCAGGACTTTGAAGTCTGGCAAAACAAGCGGGCTTGCGTGGCGCCGATGATGGTGCAAGGCGACGGGCCGACGAATAAATGCCGGCTTTGGTACAAACAATTCTACAACAAGGCCGAGCGGGCGCAGGAATTTCAGAACCGCGTGAATGGCCGCGTTGTGATGGAGGACAGGCGGGAAGCAATTTCAGCGTAGGCGGGTTGTTTCCGGCCGGATTGCTCCGGCCGCAGGCTCGCGATGACGGGCATGGCTAACCTATGAAGCGCCGGGAGCGCCGGGGAGCATCCTATGGTAGATCCCCGCGGTCCATCCGCCATCAACGGCGAGTTCGGCGCCGTTGATGTAGGACGCGTCATCGCTCGCCAGAAACAGCGAGGCTTGGGCGATCTCGGATGGATCGCCGATGCGCTGCAGCGGTACATCCGTATAGGACGAGGAAAGCTCGCTTGCCGGCAGTTTGTTGGGGTTGCTCATCGGCGTATCGACACCGCCGGGATGCACTGAATTTACCCGCACACCCTGATGCCCAAGCTCCAGCGCCGCCACCTTAGTGATGCCGCGCACGCCCCATTTGCTGGCGGCATAGGCGGTCATGCCATTCGAGCCCTTCATGCCGTCCACCGAGGAGATGTTGACGATCGCGCCCTTGCCACCCTTGATCATCAATGGTGCGATTGTTTTCATCCCGAGAAAACAGCCAATTAGATTGACCCGTAGAAGCCGCTCCAAGTCTTCAACCTTGGTCTCGAGAAGCCCCGAGAAATGCAGCATGCCGGCATTATTGACCAGCACGTCGATCCGCCCGTAGCGCGCCATTACTGCCTCGCCGAGCGCCTGCCAATTTGCCTCGCTGGCGACATCGAGCTTGGCAAACATGGAGTCACCGCCAATCTCGGTCGCGACGGCTCGTCCTTCGGACTCCAATATGTCGCACACCACCACCGTTGCACCCTGCGCTGCGAATAGTTTTGCGGTCACCGCGCCCATAGACCGTGCGCCGCCCGTTACGATCGTAATCTTGTCTGCAAGTCTCGCCATGTAACGTTCCCACCTTTAATGGTTTTCGATTTTAGTTAATCTATAACGTAGATAAAGTCACTATAAGGTACGCAAATACTGTATTCTTTGGATACTAGTTGATAAGTTCTTCATATTGAGGAGGATGCATATGCGTCTCAAATTCTCGCCGGAAAATGAAGCCTTCCGTGCCGAAGCGGCACTCTGGTTGAACGGCCAAATGACCGGCCGCTTCAAGCATTTGCAAGGCCTGCGCAATCACACCGACGCAATCGAGGCCCGGCGGGAATGGGAGGCGGCACTCGGCGCATCCCGGTGGAGCGCCATCGGCTGGCCGCAAGACCATGGCGGCCGCCAGGCCAGCCTCGCCGAACAGGTAATTTTCGCGGAGGAATACGCGCGCGCGAAAGCTCCCGGGCGGATTGGTCATATCGGTGTCGAACTGGTGGGCCCGACGCTGCTTGCGCACGGCACGGCGGCGCAAAAAAACAACTTTCTGCCCCGAATTGCGCATGGCCAGGACATCTGGTGTCAAGGCTATTCGGAACCCAATGCCGGATCTGATCTCGCCAACGTCAACACCAGCGCCCGGCTGAATGGCGGCAACTGGATCATCAACGGGCAAAAAATTTGGACCTCCATGGGTCATTTTGCCGACTGGATTTTCGTGCTCGCTCGCGCTACCCCAGGCAGCCGTGGGCGCGAGGGCCTGGTGTTCCTGCTGGTGCCGATGCGCCAGCCCGGCATCAGCGTGCGGCCGATCCGGCAGATGACCGGCGAGTCTGAATTCAACGAGGTGTTTTTCGAGCAGGCGACGACTGCCGAAGACAATGCGGTCGGCGCCGCCGGCGAAGGCTGGAAGATCGCCATGGACCTCCTGGGCTTCGAACGCGGCGTCTCCACGCTCGGCCAGCAGATGGATTTTCGCAACGAACTCGAAGAGCTGATCACTATCGCCCGGGAAAACGGCGCCGCGCGGGACCCGCTAATCCGGCAGCGATTGGCCGCCGCCCATGCCGGCCTGAAAATCATGCGTTATAACGCGCTGGCGATGCTATCCAATACCGGCGGCCTTGGCGGACCCGAAGGCCTGATCTACAAACTTTACTGGTCCAACTGGCACCGCGATCTTGGCGAGCTTGCCATGGACATCATCGGGCCGGCCGGAGAAATCGGCGCACAAGGCTACCGCTTTGCCGCTTTGCCCAACATGTTCATGATGTCGCGCGCTGAAACGATCTATGCCGGCACCAACGAGATCCAGCGAAATATCATCGCCGAGCGGGCCTTGGGCCTGCCAAGGGAGGCTCGGATGACCTGACCAGCCGCGCCGTTAGAATATTTCGAACAACCCCGCAGCACCCATTCCACCGCCGATGCACATGGTAACTATGCCATATTTTGCATGGCGGCGTTTGCCTTCGATGAGCAAATGTCCAGCGGTGCGCGCGCCGGTCATGCCGAAGGGGTGGCCCACGGCGATGGCGCCGCCGCTGACATTGAGCTTTTCGGGGTCGATGCCAAGCTGGTCACGGCAATAAATCGCCTGGCAGGCAAAGGCTTCATTAAGTTCCCATAAATCGATGTCATTGGCGGTGAGGCCATGGCGTTGCAGAAGTTTGGGCACCGCGAACACCGGGCCAATGCCCATCTCCTCCGCCGGACAGCCGGCCACGGCCATGCCACGATAAGCGCCGAGCGGGACCAAGCCGGCGCGTTCCGCCGCTTTCGCTTCCATCAGCACCAGCGCCGCCGCGCCATCGGACAATTGGGAGGCGTTGCCAGCGGTGATGAAGCGGCCTTCCGCCACGACCTCGCCGCCGCTGAACACTGGCTTCAGCTTGAGCAGATCCTGCAGCGTCGTGCTGGCGCGCGGCCCTTCATCCGCGCGCAACGTGACCGCTTCCCGCCGTTCTTCCTTGGTATCGATATCGACGATTAATTTTTGCGTCTCCAACGGAGCAAGTTCGCGCTCGAAGTATCCGTTACGCGAAGCCTCGGCGGTGCGCATCTGGCTTTGCAGGCTGAATTCGTCCTGCGCTTCACGTGAGATACCATATTTTTCAGCGACGATTTCCGCGGTCTCGATCATCGCCATATACATATGCGGCGCATGCGCGAGCACCGATTGCGCGCGGGCACGATAAGCATTTTTGTGTTTATTCTGCGTCAGGGTGATGGATTCCACACCGCCGGCGACAATCACATCCATCCCGTCAATCATGATCTGCTTCGCCGCGGTGGCCAGCGCCATCAGCCCGGAGGCGCACATACGGTCCATTGCCATGCCCGGTACGGTATCCGGAAAGCCGGCGGCGGCGGCGGTCAGGCGGCCGATATTATAGCCCTGCGTGCCCTGCTGCGCCGCACAACCCATGATCACGTCTTCCACGACAGACGGGTCGATGCCGGCGCGGCGCACGGCCTCGGCTGCGGCATGGCCGGAGAGGACCGGCGCTTCGGTATCGTTGAAGGCGCCGCGGAAGGCTTTGCCGATAGGTGTACGGGCCACGGATACAATTACGGCTTCGCGCATGATTATCTCCTGTTCAGGCTGCTGCCTGGTAAAATCGGCTTATCGTGTCGACGATGCACGCCGGCTTCGGGCCGCCCTCGATCTCCACCGTCACACGCACCACCGATTGAATGGCGCCTTTAATTTCCTCTACCGTTTCCAGCAGGCCGGTACCACGAATGCGCGAGCCGGCGCGCACCGGCGCAATGAATCGGATCGAATTGCATCCGACATTGACGCCCATCGAGGCGCCTTGGACCTCGATGATTTGCGGCAGAAAAAAATTGACCAGCGAAAGGGTCAGGTAACCATGCGCGATAGTGGCGCCAAATGGTCCCAGCGCCGCCCGCGCTGGGTCCACATGGATCCACTGCCGGTCCAGCGTGACCTCGGCAAATCCATCGATGCGGGCCTGGTCGATCAGCAGCCAGCCGCTTTCGCCAAGTTGGCGTCCCGCTTGCCCGAGCAATTCCCGCGGCGTGGCGAAGATCACCGGCATTTCATGCCCTCTGGCTGGAGGCCGACAGGATTTCGCCGGTCATATAGCTGGAGAGGTCGCTGGCCAGGAACAGCATCACATTAGCGATTTCCCAGACTTCGGCGGGCCGGCCAAACGCTTCGCGCGCGGAGAGTTCGGCAAGCCGCTCGGGCTCGGTTACCTTCGCCAGAAAATCATGCATCGCGATCGAGGGCGCGACGGCGTTGATCCGCACCCCGAATTTTGCCGCCTCAATCGCCGCGCAGCGCGTGAACGCCATCACGCCAGCCTTGGCGGCGGCGTAATGCGCTTGTAGTTCCTGCGCGCGCCAGCCCAGCACGGAGGCGTTGTTGACGATCACGCCAGCGCCGCGCGCGTACATCGCCGGCAGAAACGCGCGGCTCATGCGGAACACGCTGGTGAGAGAGACATCCAGCACTTTCGACCATTGCGCGTCCGTCATTTCAACCACGGAAGCAGAACCGCCGAGGCCGGCATTGTTCACCAGAATGTCCAGCGCACCGAGCTTGTTTGCCGCGGCGTCCCGCAGCGCCTGCACCTGATCCTCCTGGGTTACATCGCAAATCTGCAGCTGCGGCCGCTCACCGATCTTCTCCGCGATTTTATCCGCGGCATCATTTAATCGCCGCTCGTGAAAATCGCTGATCATCACCCGCGCGCCCTCCTCGGCAAAGCGCAAGGCCGTTGCAAAGCCGATCCCGGTGCCGGCGGCGGCGGTAATAAGCGCGGTCTTGCCCAGAAGCAGGGCGCGCGGCGGCGGGTAAACAGGATTCATCAAAACCGGCTCGTCACTGATCCAACCCCATGATCTCCGCCAATCGTTCACGATGCTGCGTGACATCGCCCAGCAAATTTGCCGACGACCTCGCGCGTTTGAAAAACAGCTGCGGATCGTAATCCCAGGTGAAGCCGACCCCACCATGCACCTGAATCGCCTGGCCGGCACAGGCCAAGAACATCTCCGTGCAGGTACTGCGTGCGATCGCCGCGGCTTCCTCCAGCTCATCGGGCATTTCCGCCGCCGCGCAGGCCGCATAATAGACCGCCGAGCGCCCAGATTCGACCAGCAGCATCATATCGGCAAGGATATGCTTGATCGCCTGGAATCCGCCGACCGGCCGGCCGAACTGGACCCGCTGTTTAGCAAATTCCACACTTAGTTCCAGCACGCGCTCGGCGCCCCCAAGTTGCTCGGCGGCAAGCAGGATGGCGGCCACCGCCAGCGCGCGGCGCACCGCCGGGCCCGCCCGGCCAGCCGCGCCGAGCACGGCGGTGCCGGGCAACTCGACATTCTCGAACCGGACCGTCGCGTAGGGTCTGGTCAGGTCCATGCTGGTCTCGGGTGTAATCACAATGCCCGGCGTGGCGGCGGGCAGCACGACCAAGCTGACGCCCTCCCAGCCGTCAGTTTCAGGCGCGCGTGCCACTACCAGCAGCAGGTTTGCCGCCTGCCCCCAGGCGACGAAATGCGCCACGCCGTGCAAACGCGAGCCGCTGAGCTCGATCGGCAATTCATGCGGCGCATGGCAGCCACGTGGGCCGTTGAGACACATCGCCACACGGCTCTCGCCACTGGCGATTGCGGGTAGTAACTGCTCTAATTGCGCGGCGCTGGCCGCTTCCTGAATTGCCGTGGCGCAGAGCCCGGCCGTGGTGAAAAATGGCACCGGCGCCAGCACTCGGCCGGTTTCCTCCAGCAAAATCGCCAGCTCCACTAGGCCGAGCCCGCTGCCGCCATAGGTCTCCGGCAGCGCCACCCCGGCCCAGCCCAGCTCGCCGGCCATTACCTGCCAAAGCTGTTGATCCCACCCGGCGGGAGTGGTGAGCGCCGCGCGCAGCGCCGCCGACGTCATTTGCGCCGCCAGCAGCTCCCTGGCGGTATCGCGGATCATGCGCTGGTCCTCGGTGAACCGGAAATCCATCGGCGCTAGCTGCCCCAAACAGGCTTGGGAGCGGTCCGCGCGGCGAGCAGCCGGTCCACTAACGGCCCGAGCTCGGTGACGTCACGCTTCGACCCGCTGTCTTCGCCGGGGCCGTCCCGCCAGCCTTCCGAGAGCATCAGCATGCCGCCTTTCAGCTCGAACACCTGTCCCGTGACATGCGCGCTCAACGCGCTCGCCAGCCACACCACGCAGGGTGCGACGTTCGCCGGGTCATTGACGTCAAACCCGTGCTCCGGCGGTTTCATCGAATCCGCGAAGGCCGTCTCGGTCATGCGCGTGCGCGCGGCCGGTGCCAGCGCATTGGCGGTGATGCCATAACGCGCAAGCTCGGCGGCCTGCACCAGCGTCAGCGCTGCGATCCCGGCCTTTGCCGCGCTATAGGCGCTTTGCCCGATCGACCCCTGCAACCCGGCGCCCGACGACGTATTGATAATGCGCGCGTCCACCTTTTCCCCCGCTTTGCCGAGGCCGCGCCAATAATCCACCGCGTGCCGCGCCGTGCAGAAATGCCCGCGCAGATGCACGCGCATCACCGCATCCCATTCATCGGGCGTGGCGCTTACGAACATCCGGTCGCGCACGAAGCCCGCATTGTTGACCACGGCATGCAGGCCGCCAAAGTGTTCGACAGTCGCCTGCACCAGGCGACGCCCGGCATCCCAATCCGTGATATCCTCGAAATTCGCCAGCGCCTCGCCGCCGGCCGCTTTGATCCGCGCCACCACCTCATCCGCCGGCTGATCTCCAGACGGCGCCTCGCCATGAGTGCCGACACCGAGATCATTCACCACCACCTTGGCGCCCTCGGCAGCCAAAGCCAGCGCGTATTCGCGCCCCAGACCACGCCCGCCGCCGGTGACGATGACGACCCTGCCATCGCAAATGCCCATAGCTAGCCGAGCCTTTCAATAATCGTGACATTCGCCTGGCCACCGCCTTCGCACATCGTCTGCATGCCCCAGCGCAGCTTCCGCCGTTCCAGCTCGTGCAGCAGCGTCGTCATCAACCGGGTGCCGGTGGAGCCGAGCGGGTGGCCTAGCGCGATCGCGCCGCCGTTCACATTGACCTTTGCCAAGTCCGCGCCGGTCTCTTGCGCCCAGGCCAGCACCACCGAGGCAAAGGCTTCGTTGATCTCGATCAGATCGATGTCCCCGATTTTCATGCCGGTCTTTTTCAAGGCATATTCAGTCGCCGGTACTGGCGCGGTAAGCATGAAAATAGGGTCCGCGCCGCGCACCGACAGATGATGAATGCGCGCCCGCGGCAGGAGATGATGGTCTTTCAAAGCCTGCGTTGATGCAATCAACATCGCCGACGCGCCATCAGCGATCTGGCTAGAAACGGCGGCGGTAATCCGCCCGCCCGGCCGCACCGGCTGCAGCGCCGCCATCCGCTCCAGGCTGGTGCCCGGCCGTACGGTTTCATCGCGCGCGAACGCCCCCACCGGCGCGATTTCCCGCTCGAAAAACCCGCAGTCGATGGCGGCCTGCGCACGATGGTTGGAGTTTAGCGCGAATTCTTCCATGTCGCGCCGGCTGATCCGCCATTTTTCCGCGATCATTTCCGCGGCGGCGATCTGGTTGACCTCCTGCCCGCCGTAGCGCGCGCTCCAGCCTTCCGAGCCGCTGAAGGGATTGTCAAACCCATAAGCTTGGCCTGCGAACATCGCCGCCGAAATCGGAATCTGGTTCATGTTCTGGACGCCGCCGGCAATCACCAAATCCTGGGTACCGCTGGCCACACCTTGCGCCGCGAAATGTACCGCCTGCTGCGCCGAGCCACATTGCCGGTCGATGGTGGTGCCCGGTACATGCTCCGGAAACCCCGCCGCCAGCCAACAGGAGCGGGCTATATCCCCTGCCTGCGGGCCGATAGTATCGACACAGCCAAACACCACGTCTTCCACCGCGCCGGGATCGATCCCCGCGCGGCTTACCAGGTGCCGCAACACATGCGCGCCCATGTCCGCAGGATGCATCGGGGCCAGGCTGCCGTTTTTCTTGCCGACGGGGGTTCTGACCGCCTCGACGATATAGGCTTCCATCAAGCGGCACTCCTCGCTAAAACGCTGTTTTTGAACAAGCGCTGACGTGGTTCACTTCGCGCGTCCGGGCTAACAGGCAAACACCTGGTCCGGCCCCAGCGCGATGCCATCCTCAAACAGCGCCGACTGAACCCGCAGCGCGTGAAAATTCCGGTCGCCCCAGGCGCCTGTGAGCGCCCAGCAGCGTTTCATGTAAAAATGCAGATCGACCTCCCAGGAATATCCCATCGCGCCATGCACCTGGAACGCGTTGCGCGCCGCGAGGTCGGCCGCGTCACTCGCCGCCAGCTTGGCGTGGGAGGCGTAAACCTCCGCGCGCCGCGATACCGCGTTGATGAAAAATGCCGCCGCGTAAACCACCGGCTTGGCAAACTCGCTACGCACCGCGACATTCGCGAGCAGATGCTTGACCGCCTGGTTGCTGCCGATCGGCTTGCCGAATTGTTTGCGCTCCGCACTATAGGCGACCGCCAGCGCCGTCATGCGCGACGCCAGACCGCAGAGCTGTGCGGCGGTGTAAACCGCGCCGCGCCGCCGCGCCACCGCCCATAATGCCCGGCCAGCGGCCGCATCCACCAATCTTGTGCTGGGGCCTGGTTCGAATTTTACCTCGGCAAGCTGCCTGGTGGTATCGATACTTCGCAGCGGTGCAAGTTCGGCCCGCTCGCGCGGTACCGCATGAACCTCATCTTCGTGTTCGACGAGCAGAACATCCGCCCGCGCCGCATTCAACGCCGGCGCGCCCTGCGGGCAGACCGCCAGCTGCAACGCGCCGGCCGCGGCGCCGGCCAGAAGCTCCGCCGCGCCCGGCCCGGCGATACCGGCCAATAGCGGCACCCCGATGCCGGCATGCTCGACGAAATTCTCCGGCAACGCGGCAAATCCGGCTTCCTGCGCCAACAGCACGAAATCCGTATCGGCAAGCCCGAGGCCGCCGGCCGCCTCCGGCGCCAGCACCCCAAACACCCCCAGCTCTACCATCCGCGCCCAGCGGTCTTCGCGCGCCGATGGTTTCGCCTCGGCGGTGACGCGCAATTCGGCGGGCGCGCAAATTTCCGCCAGCAGCCTGGCAAAGGTTTCCGCCATTTCCGCCTGTTCGCCGGTGAAGGTAAAATCCATCGATCAGCCCCGCGGCATATTGAGCAGGCGCTCGGCGACGATGTTGCGCTGAATCTCATTAGCACCCGCATAAATTGGCCCGGACAACGCGAACATATATCCGTCCAGCCAATCGCCGACCCCGCCGGCCAGCGGCAGCAATTCGGCGCCGGCGCCCAAAATGCTCATTGCCGCACGATGCATCGCGATATCGAGCTCCGACCAGAAGATTTTATTCAAACTGGCCTCCGCGCCGATCTGCCCGCCCTTCATAATGCGCGCCGCGGTCTGATAGGTGTTCATCGCATAAGCCTCGGCATCCATCCATGCCTGCGCGACGGCATGGCCGATCCCAGGCTCCAGCCGCGCCGCATGGTTCCGGTACAGCTCCACTAGGCGCCGCGCGGTCGCCTGAAATCGTGCCGGCGAGCGCAGCATCAGCCCACGCTCGAACCCCGCCGTCGCCATCGCGATCGCCCAGCCTTGGCCTTCACCGCCCAGCAGGTTTTCCGCCGGCACTTGCGCATCGTCGAAAAAAATCTCGGCAAATCCCGGCTCGCCGTGAATTTGTCGGATCCCCCGCACGGTGACTCCCGGCGTGTCGAGCGCCAGCAGCAAAAAGCTCAAACCATGATGACGCTCGGATTTTTCATCCGTGCGCACCAAAGCAAAACACCAATCCGCGAAGGTGGCGCGCGAGGACCAGATTTTCTGCCCGTTGACGACATAAACATCACCAACGCGCCGCGCCGTGCAGCGCACCGCTGCCATGTCCGAACCCGCATTGGGCTCCGACCAGGCTTGTGCCCAGATCACCTCGCCACGCGCCATGGGCGGGAGGAACCGCGCCTTCTGGGCCGGCGTGCCAAACTCCATCAAGGTTGGCCCCAGCAGAAAAATACCATTCTGATTGGCCCGCAACGGCGCCCCGGCACGATAGTACTCTTCCTCGAAAATCAACCAGCGGATCAGATCCAGCCCCCGCCCGCCATAGTCCTCAGGCCAGGTCACCATGCCCCAATTTCCCTCTGCCAGCTTGCGCTCCCAGAGTACGTGCTGCGCAAAACCTTCGGCGCCCTCCAGCGAATCCAAATTTTCGGTCGGCACGTGGCGCGCCATCCAGCCGCGCACCTCGGCGCGAAATTCCTGTTGCGGTTGCGTATAGGCTAAATTAAGCATCTTAAAATTTTGCGGCTTGGCCACGCTGGTTGACAAATGCATCGCGCGATTTCTGGCTATCCTCATGCATATACATCTCGAGCGTGAACCCCTGCTCAAAGCGATAGCCGTGGTCTACATCGCGCGCTTCCAGCCCATTCAGCGCCTGTTTGGCCAGCACCAGCGCCACCCGGCTTTTTGTCGCGATTACCCCGGCAAATGCCCGCGCCTCTTGCAACAGTGCCTTACGCGATACCAGCTTCTCGACGCCGCCCAACCGGTAGGCTTCCGCAGCGGGGATTTTACCGCCGGTAAAAAACGCGGCCCGGACCTTAAGCAACGGCAACATGCGCGATAGATGCGAGGCGCCTCCCATCGCGCCACGATCGATTTCGGGAAGCGAAAAATATGCATCTTCCGCCGCGATGATGGTATCCGCCGCGCCGCAGATGCCGATGCCGCCACCGATCACGAAGCCATGCACCGCCACCACCACCGGCACCGGACAATCACGCACCGCCTTGAATGTGAGGTAATTGCCGCGGTTCAGCTGCACGATCCGCTCAGGATGCGCCTGCATCTCCTTGATATCCACGCCACCGCAGAAGCCTCGCCCCTCGGCGCGGATCAGCAGGCAATGCACGTCTTCAAGCCGCCCCAGCCCGAAGATCAATCCCGGCAGGCTGTTCCACAACACTGAATCGAGCGCGTTGACCGGCGCATGATCGAGCACCAACTCGCCAATGCGATCATGAACGTTGGTAAAAACCGGCATCTATAAATCCAATTCCGCCATCTCGAACGCACCGGCCGCCGCTAGCCGAACCCGCGCGTCGCGGGTGATCCGCGCGATGAGTTCCGCACAGCTCGGTAGATCCGAAATCGCACCGCCGGCTTGGCCGGTTGCCATCAGCCCGTCTTCCGGCTTTCCGTCCACCACCGCCCGCTGGATCAGCATCGGCACGCTGGCCGCCATCATTGCCTGCGCCACTGTCAGCCCGCCATGGCTGCGCATTCCCCGCGCCGCCGCCAGCAATTCGCCAAAACTGGCACCGTTCTGGCGTTTCATCTGCATGCCGCTTTGCCAGGCACGCCACCACATGCCGAGCATCCCGGCGCGCTCAATTCTCGCCAGCAGAGGATTGCGGATCAACCGCTGCGGCAGCCCATCGGCCTTGGCCGAAACGATAATATCGTCAGTCGAAGCCCGCAAATACGCAGATTTTGTTGCCGCCGGAACCGGGCTTTCGCGCGTGAGCAAAAACCGTGTCCCCATTGCGATGCCCACCGCGCCATAAGCCAAAGCCGCGGCCAGCCCGCGTCCATCAGAAAATCCGCCAGCCGCCACGACCGGCAGTTGCACCGCATCCAACACCTGCGGCAGCAGCACCGTAGTGGCGACGGAGCCGGTATGGCCGCCGCCCTCGCCTCCTTGCACCGTGATCATATCCACGCCCAGTTCCATCATCTTGCGTGCATGTTTTACCGCGCCCACGGTCGGGATGCAGAGAATCCCGGCATCGCGAAAGCTGCCGATCATTTTTTTATCGGGCCCGCGGCCGAAACTTACTGCCCGGATCTGAGCCCGGTTAGCGATGATCAGTTCAACAATTTGTTCAGCTCCTGGCTGGAACATGTGAAAATTTACGCCGAAGGGGCGCGCTGTCGCCTGGCGCACGACCGCGATCTTGCGTGCCACCTCCGCCGGCGTCATCACCGCAGCACCCAGAAAGCCGAATGCGCCGGCCTCGCAGCTGGCCACCACCAGCGCCGGCTCCGCGATCCAGCCCATCGCCGTCTGAATGATCGGAACCCGGCAACCCAGTCTCTCGCACAGCAACGTATGTAGCGGATCGCCGGTCATGACGCGCCGGCCCCGCCATCGCCGGCCTCACGCTTGTTGGCGGCGGCCATCGCCCTGCCATCAAGCCCGGCCAGCGGATCGCCGCTTACCAGGTCATTCTGCGCATGGGCGAAATGATGCATATGAAATACCGCATCCATCGCGGTATTTTTGCCGCGTAGCGCCTCTACCTGGTGGACCGCTTGTTTGGTCAGCCACATCCCAAGGCGGGGCTGCGTGGACAGCTTGGCGGCGACCGCCTTGCCCTCGGCTTCCAGCTGCTCGCGCGGGACGACGCGGTTGACCATGCCGAGCGCATAGGCGCGCGCAGCGGACATGCGCTCGCCCAGCAGTAGAAACTCCTTGGCGATCCGCGGCGGCAGTTCAAACGCATGGGCAAAATATTCCACACCCGGGATCCCCATGCGCACCACCGGGTCCTGAAAAAACGCGTCCTCGCTGGCAATGATCAGATCGCACACCCAGGCCAGCATAAGGGCGCCTGCCACACACGCCCCCTGCACCAGCGCGACGGTCGGCTTGGGCAGTTCACGCCAGCGCCGGCACATGCCGAGATAAACTTCTTGCTCGCGCGCGTATAAAAACTCGGCGCCGGGTTTGTTGACATGGTCGTAAACCATGGACCTGCGGTCGAAGGATTTTGAAACATCGCGGCCCGGCGTGCCGATGTCATGGCCGGCCGAAAAATGCTTGCCGGCGCCGCGCAGCATAACGACTTTCACACTATCATCATCGGTGGCGCGGCGGAACGCCGCCTCCAGCGCGTAGGTCATCTGCGAATTCTGAACGTTATTCAGGGCCGGCCGGTTCAGCGTGATCCAGGCAACCGCGTCCTCCTGGTCATAGAGCACCGGTGTGTCGGTCTCGTAGACAACCTCAACCGGTCCAGCCGACGTCATGGCGATTTGATCATCGGATTGCCCTTGAACACGGCGGCGCGGAAATCATGCGGGTCGAGCCGCGTGCGGATGATCCGCAACGCCTCATCGCTTGGCGCCGCGGTCACTGGCGCATCGGCCCCGCCGGTCAGTTCAAAGCCGGTCTGTTCCTGCACCTGCGCGAAACTGACCCCCGGATGCAGGGACCGCACGCGAATACTATTGGCGGGTCCACGGAAGTCCAGCACCGCCAGATCAGTCAGGATCATCCGCAGATCCAGCCCGATCGGCTTTTTTCCGTTCATCCAACGCGCCGGATTATAGCCGGCGCCGCAAATGAAATCGACCTCGCCGGGCACGAAGGCGCGGACATTATGCGAGGGAAAAAAGTAACTATTGGCGTGATGGACGGTATTGCCCGGAAAGCCGCGCGCGCCGAGCAACGCCGCCTTGGGTTTTTCACGCGGCCCGATGGTCGATATATTGGTCTGCCCAAAGCGGTCGATCTGCGTGGGCGCGACGAACGCATGGCGCTTACCCGACCAAAGATTATCGAAGGTCCGTGCGTAAGGCGCCCAACCTTCCACCCGCGGCCGGTAATCGCCACGCGGGCCCAGTGGAACCGGTTCAGAGACGAAGTAATTCTCGCCATCGGTCATCATCAAGGCGTCGTTGAGCGTCAGCTTGGCGAGCCCCGCGGCTAGGCGTGGCAGCGAGGTTATACCGGTGGCCAGCACCTCGCCGTCATCCGCCCAGGCTTGCGCAGCGGCGGCAATGCAAAGTTCCGCAAGTGAATATTGGGCCATGCTAATACACCGCTTCCGGCAACTCGCCGACCATCTCCGGGCCGCCCACCGCCGTTAGATATTCCGCCGGACTGACATCGATAAACCGCGCGCGATACATGGACCAGGCCTCCGGTGTCGTGGTCTCGGCGTAGGTTTTCAGATGCTTCAAATCGATCCCGTAATCAGGATTGGCCGCCGTCGGGTGCGCGCCGAATCGCGCTTCCACCACCGCGCTCACCACGCTGCGTTCAAACGGATTGAACCGGATATTTGTCGGCAAATCCAAAGCCTCGGTGGTCACCACCGCTTCCGCGGAAACGATCACCTGCGCCGCCGCGCGTGCCATCAACTCATCAAAAAACGGATCCGGGCTGAGGATCAGCGTGTTGCCCTGCGCGTCCGCGCGATGCACATGCAGCAACGCCGCATCGAGTTTTAGCGCCGGCATCGCAATGAATTCCTCGCCATCCGGGTAGGGGCTGGTCACGATTTTTAACCCTTGCGCCGCGATGCTGGTTGCCGTACCGATCCGCGTCGGCAAAAACGGCAGGCGCATTGCCGCCGCACGCAGCCCCCAATGCACCATGCCTTCATCGAGTTCCAGCACGTCGAGCGTACCGGCTTGGCGGGCCGCGCGAAAATGCGGATCGAGCGGATAATGGTCGAGTGAAACAAACCCGAAAATCAGTTTCCGCAATTTTCCCGCCGCCGCCAGCAGCCCGACATCCGGGCCGCCATAGGTTACCACCGTAAGATCCTTCAACGGCGAACGGGCGATCGCGCGGATCAGTTCCATCGGCTTGCGCCGGGTGGCCCAGCCGCCGATCCCAATGGTCATTCCATCCTCGAGCCGGGCGACCGCGGCCTCCAGGCTGATGCGCTTATCTAAAGGCATCCGGGCTTAGCCCCGCTGCCATTCATGTCCCCAGGAGCTTACTGGCAGGCTAGTTGTCGGCAACCAGGTGGCGGGGTCAATCTCCATGCCATGGCAGCCATATTCAATGTCAAAACCGCTCGGGGTACGAACATAGAAAGATAACATCTTATCGTTAGCGTGGCGCCCCAGCGTTGCCGACAGCGGGGCGGCGCCCTTTAATACCTTGTCGTAGGCCCGGCCGACATCGTCCACGGTCGCAACCTCCAGCATCAGATGCACGGCGCCATTCGGACTTTCCGGCATCTGGCCAAGGGCCAGGCTGTGGTGCCTGCGGTTTTTTGCATGCATGAAGGCAAAACCGACTCCCGCGTCGTCCGGCCCGCCGCCCGCCAGATAGAAACGTCCCAAATCAGTATCCGCGAAGCCCAGAAGGTCCTTGTAGAAACGATGGGTATTTTCAAAGTCTGGCGCAGTTAAAACAACATGGCCAAGCCCCATTTCACCGGTATCACCGGTTACGAATCCACTGACCGCGGCAGGCGACACAAATGGCGCGTAGTCGCAGAAACGGCCATAGAAAAGCTCGAGCCGGTTGCCGACAGGATCGACCGTGCGCGCGAGCTCGTTGACCTGGCGAGCGCGAGCCTCCATCACGCTGGCGCGCTCAACGGCGCATCCCGCCTGTTGCAACCGCTGGATCACGGCCGCCAGCTCCTCGGCCGAGCCAAATTCCCAGCCGGCAGCGCCAAAACCATTGCGCTCCGATTTTTGCACCCAGAGCCGAAACGGCCGGTCATCCAGGCGGAACAGACTAACGCTGGGATCCGCAGAGGATGCGTTCATCAGCCCAATCACATCGTTCGCAAAACGCTGCCACGCCGGAAGATCGGTCGTTTCGACAATAACATATCCCAGGGACCTAACCGTCAATGCCGTATTCCTCTGATTTTGAACTGGCCAATTACACGCCCGTTTATCCGCAGTTACAGTCCAAACGCTGCCAGTGCAAGGTCTTTTCGTTGGCTACCGTGGCAAAATCTACGCAAACCACTGTTGAACTTTAACATAATTAGCAGTTTGCATGTTGGCGGTGTCTGTCCTTACTGCTCCAGAATGTGCAGAGGAGTTGCTGAAAAGGCATCAGATCGTTGGCGATCAGGCTCAATCTCTGTGCGCGCTTTGCATGGTACAAGGCTATCAAGGCTCATTTTTGCCAATGCCTGGTATTGGCGGCTCCCGTTTGCCTTCCAATCGAGCTCCTCAGCCCGTAATGGCCTGATAATCCGCACCGGCGCGCCCATGGCCAACATGCGCGGCGGCACAACGAACCCGGCGCGCACAAAGGTCATTGCCCCGACAAACGCCCCTTCGCCAATTTCAGCGGCATCCATGACGACGCTGTTCATCCCGATCAGCGCATCGCGCCGGATGACACAGCCATGTAGGACCGCGCCATGCCCGACATGGCCATTTTCCTCGATCACCGCGTCATGTCCAGGAAAGCTGTGCATGACGCAGTTGTCCTGAATATTTGCTCCTGCGTGCATGATGATCCGGCCGAAATCGCCGCGTAGCGATGCGTTCGGCCCGACATAGCAATTGCGTTCAATAATAACGTCGCCAATCAAGACGGCTTGCGGATGGACATAGGCTGAACGATCGACGACAGGGGTGATGTTTGCGAATTGATAGATCGGCATGAGCGCGCTCCTATAAACCAAGAGGCTTGGCCAACCGCAAAACTTCTTGTGGCTTGTTCATTCGTGGCCGTACCAACAAATTCCTCGCCGCTCTAAAGTGCCATCCAGGCGTCGCGCACGCCGTCCGGATACTGGGCGCCGGTTGGAGTCTTCTCTTCCCAGATATCCGAAGCTTGGCTGGTATCGACATCCCTGGCACCGCGCACGCCGAGTTTCTCGCGCGCTTCGGTCAGCGGCAAATGAAACACATCCTCATAGCAATTCATGAAGATCGGCGTCGAGCGTTGCCCAACCGCGATACCACGTGTGATGGTTTCGACCACGGTTGGCCAGGTCTGCGGATAATGCAGCACGGCCCGTGTCATGATCCGCGTGGCGCCGAGAATATGCATAGCCGAAAGCTCGCCCGCCAGTTCCGGGCCAAAGAATTTGAAAGCGTTGGTCAGCCGCATATAGTAGGGCACAAGTTCACCAATGTAATCAAAACCGCCGCCGCCGATGATATGCTCCAAATCATGCGTCTGGCCACTGCGCAGCAGGTAGTATTCATAATCGTTCCGCGGCTCGAAGCGCGGAACGATATCTACCTCAAAACCTTTTTCGCTGAGATAATGATAAAAAATCCCGCCCACGGTACCTGGAGCGTATTTTTTCAAATCCGTCACCGAATAACTTGAACTGAATCGCGCCCTGAACCACGCATCAAGGGCCGGGTTTAGCTCGCGTTCCTCGGCCAGTAGTGCATTGATGCGCTCACTGTCCTGCAGGTCGCGCAACAACATCGCCAGCGCCATCGAATCCGAAGGCGATGGCCGATCCGCCCCGCTGCGGCGGAGCATATGCGTGGCAACCCAATCCCGCAGCGCGGCATTATTCAGGTATCTGGATGAACTCGCCAGCACGCTGCTGGAGGTTGGTATCTCCTTGATACCTCGCATAAGATAAGGCTGGTCGGCCATGTAACCTCGCTTGGAAAGCCCTTAGTTGTCAGTTGCCACCAGACCGCGCGGGACTGGCACCATGATTTCAAGCAGCTGCTGCGCCATCCCCTTGGCCGCGCTATCGACACGCGGAGAGGCGAGAATTCCGCCATCCAGCGCATCATGCACGACGAAGTTCAGGGCATGGAAACCTGGCGCTTCATAGGCATCGACGCGCGGCGCGGCGCCCGCTGGTAGCAGATGCGCGAACCAGTCCCCAACCCGCGCGGGCGTAAGCGCGGCGCGAATATAAGGCAGATAGTCAGCCCGGCGCGCGATCACCGCGATGTTAAACAAGTTGCCTTTATCGCCACTGCGCGCCCAGGCCAGCCGGATCAGCGGCACCTGGTCTTGCGCGTCAATCGGCGCCGCCGGTGGGACCCGGCGCACGAGACGAGAAGGATCGAACGTCACACCCGGAGATGTCGGCACCGCCTCATCATGCGCGTCTAGTTCGACACTGACGGCAATCTCCTGCTTGGGCAGCAGAAACATAAATAGTTTGGAAATCGGGGTGATGTTGACTTGCACCGTCGCAGTCGAACCCGGCGCCATCGCCGACGTCGATGCCAAGGCCTCGCGGCAAAACAACTCGACACCAAGCTTTTCCTGGTGGTCGACGGAAGCCCGCAGGTAGACCTCGCGGCTGGCGGACTGACCGCGTGCGCCATAGACGCCCTCGGCGCCCACCGCGTCGACATCCTCGCGCAGATACTCGCCAAGGTTACGGCCCCGCAGCAGACGCCGGCCGCGCTCGATCAGCGCGCGCCCTTGCCGTTCCGCCTTGCGCGCCGCGTCTATCCCGATGATCACCTGCGCATAGGTGCCGCGCCAGCCGCCATCGAAGCTGGCGACCGCTTTGTAGCTCAACGTCGCGGGGTAGCCGCGCGCGCCCGCCACCGCCACCTGGTTCTCACCCAGCTGGGTCAGCACCACCCCGGAGAAATCGCACACCACATCCGCCACGATATAGGCCTGCGGGTCCGCGACCTCGTACAGCAATTGCTCGGCGACGCTGCCCACGCTGACCAACCCGCCGGTGCCCGCCGGTTTGGAAATGACGCAGGCGCCATCCGCTGTCACATCGGCAATCGGATAGCCGACATCCTCCCAGCCGGGGACATCCTCCCAATCTGTAAAGGTGCCGCCGGTAACCTGGCAGCCGCATTCCAACAGATGCCCCACCAGCGTCCCGGCCGCGAGCCTGTCCCAATCATCTTGCCGCCAGCCGAACTCATGGATCAACGGCCCCAGCCCCAACGCGCTATCCGCGCATCTGCCGGTGATCACGATATCCGCGCCGGCATCCAGCGCCCGGGCAATCGGGAAGGCGCCGAGATAAACATTCACGCTCGCAACGGTTTCCGGAAACGCCGCGCCGGAAAACATCTCCCGCAGGCCGGCTTCGCGCAATGCGCCGGCCCGGTCCAGAATGTTATCACCGCTGACCACCGCAACCTTCAGATCAACGCCGCGCGCGGCGAGACATTCGCGCACCGCCTTGCCACAGGCTTGGGGATTCATGCCGCCTGCATTGGCGATGATCTTCACGCCTTTCGCCATGATATCCAGCAGATTCGGCTCCAGATGGACCGAAATCAGCTCGCTCAGATAGGCGGTCTCAGGGTTCGCCTGGAACGCGCGCGCGAGCGTGCCAATCGTGCCTTCCGACATGAAGTCGAACATAAGATAGTTTGGGCAAGGCTCAGCTCGCAATAATTGCGCGGCGGCGGAAACACTATCGAATGAAAATGCCGAGGCCCCGCCGATGCGGACGGTTTTCGTCACGGCATCTCCGCGAGCAGCATCGTCTTGGTTTCCAGAAACGCGCGCAAACCTTGCACGCCGCCCTCCCGGCCGATCCCAGATTGTTTAAAGCCGCCAAAGCCGATATCGAAATCCACCCGGAAGCCGTTATGCCCGACCGTGCCGGCACGCAGCCGGCGGCCGAACTGATAGGCGCGCTTGGCGTCTTGGGTGAATACGGCGCTGTTGAGCCCGAAGACCGTGCCATTAGCAATCGCCACTGCGTCATCCTCGCTGGCCGCAGGGATCACGCTGACCACCGGCCCGAATATCTCCTCCTGCGCGATCACCGCCTGGGAGTCCACATTGGCGAACAAGGTCGGCTCGATGAACCAGCCACGGTTGAGGCTTGCCGGCCGGCTGCCGCCATGCGCCAGATCCGCGCCTTCCTGCTTGCCTTTGGCGATATAATATTCCACCCGATCGCGTTGGCGCTCCATCGCCAGCGGGCCCAGCTGCGTTGCCGGATCATATGGGTCACCAATTTTTACGGCGGCGAATTCACTCGCCATCGCCTCGACAAACGCATCATGCCGGGCGCGCGGCACCACCACCCGTGTCAGTGCCGCGCAAACCTGGCCGTTCATCATCATCAATGAGTCCGTCAGCGACTTGGCGGCCAGCTCCACATCATAATCGTCTAACAAAACGGCGGCTGATTTGCCGCCGAGTTCCAGCGTGCAGCGCGCCAGGCGCTCGGCGCAGATGCTCGCGATCCGCTTGCCGGTGGCGCTTGAGCCGGTGAAGGTCACCTTGTCAATATCCGGATGGCGCACCAGTAGTTCCGAGGCGGCGCGATCCGCCGTGATAATGTTAACCACGCCCGGCGGCAAGCCGAGTTGTTCGCATATTTCGGCGAATACATAGGCATCCAGCGGCGCCTCGGGCGCGGTTTTCAGCACCACCGTGCAACCGGCCAACAGGGCAGGCGCCAGTTTGTACGCCAGCAAGGTCAGCGGCGCGTTCCACGGGATGACCGCAGCTACCACGCCCACCGGCTCATGCACCAGCAGCCCGGCGCCCCCGCCGAAAGAAGGAACGTGCGGCTCCTGGAATTCGAACGTTCCGCCCAGCGCTGCATAATAGCCGAAAATCCCGGCGGCGGTCGGCGCGTTATAGCCGGAAACACTGCTTACCACGCCCATCTCGTTGAGCCAGATATCACCCAGCTCCACGGCGCGTGACATCAGCGCGCCGGCCATCGCGCCCAGTACGCCGGCCCGCTCCGCCGGCGCCATACGCGGCCAGGGACCATGGTCGAACGCTTCCTTTGCGGCCGCAACGGCCCGGTTCACATCCGCCGCCTCGGCCTCCGGCACACGCAGATACTCGGTCTCGTTGTGCGGGCTAATGACGGTGAACTGCCGCGTGCTGGAGGGCTCAACCCAGGCGCCGCCGATATATAAACGCGAAAGGTGGTAGCTGCTGATGTTGGCATGGTCCATTGGTGGTCTCCCAAATTTCCGAGACGATCTGGCGTGGTTGTTATTGTTGCAGAGCCGCCGTTTTCTGTTGCCGCGCCGGCGGCGGCGGCGGCGTATAAACCGCGACCTCCTCGCGCGGCAGGGGAGCCAGGCCGCGGATCACATCCGAAGCTTTCTCCGCGATCATGATCGTCGCCGCGTTGGTATTGCCGCTCACAATGGTGGGCATCACCGACGCATCGACCACGTGCAACCCTTTGAGGCCGCGCACCGCCAGGCTAGCATCCACGACCGCCATCGGATCGTCCGCGGGGCCCATGCGGCAGGTTCCGGCGCAATGATACACCGTATCCAGCGTGCGCCTGATCCAGTCGTCGATCGCGTCGTCGGACACCACCTCCGGCCCCGGCCGCAACTCCGTGCCGCAATACGCCGCCAGCGCCGGTTGCGACGCGATCTTGCGGACCAGCCGCACACCTTCCCGCAACACGCGCAAATCCTCGGCGCTCGACAGATAATCCGGACGGATCGCCGGCGCATCAAATGGATCGGCCGATGCCAGCCCCACCTCGCCCCGCCCGTCCGGCCGCAGCCGCACGACATCGATGGAAAACCCATCTCGCTGGATCAGCACCTTGTTTTCATCGACCATCGCCAGCATCAGATGGCATTGGATATCCGGCTGCGCGAGGCCGGGCGACGTGCGCAGGAACGCACCCGCCTCGAGAAAGTTTTCCCGCCCCAGCCCGCGCTTGAACAGCATGTATTCCAAGCCCATGCGCAGCGCGCGCGCGCCTTTGGTCAAGGAGTAAGCCGTCATCGGCAGCGGGCAGGTCCAGGCTAGGGAGACATCCGCATGATCCTGCAGATTCTTGCCGACGCCGGGCAAGTCATGCGCCGGCGCGATACCGAAGGCGGCCAGGGCAGACGGCTCACCAATTCCGGAGAGCATTAAAATATGCGGGCTTTGCAGCGCCCCGGCGGAGACGATCACGCCCTGATCGGCATGAACCTGCTCTACTGGTGCGCCGCGGGCGGCCGCGAATTCCACGCCGACGGCGACGCCGTGTTCCAGCAAAATCCGGGTCACATGCACGCCGGTGCGGGTTACAAGATTGGGCCGTTTCAACGCCGGGCGCAGATACGAGGCCAGCGTGCCGGCCCGCGCGCCGTCGCGGATGTTGGTATGATAAAGCCCGACGCCTTCCTGCTGAAAACCATTAAAATCTTCGGTAACTAACTGGCCCGCCTGCACCCCAGCCTCGATGAAGCGCTGATAGATCTCATGTTTTCCGGCAGATTTTGAAACATGCAGAGCGCCGCCGGCGCCATGATAGTCGTTCGCACCTTGCGCAAAATCCTCGCCGCGGCGGAAATACGGCAGCAAGTCGGCATAGGCCCAGCCCGGCAGTCCAGCCTGGCGCCAATGGTCGTAATCCAGCGCGTGGCCGCGCACGTAAAGCATTCCGTTTACCGAGGAGGAGCCGCCCCAGCCTTTGCCGCGCGGTGTGTACATCCGCCTCCCGCCAAGTGCTGCCACCGCCTCGGTCTGGAATGCCCAGTTGAATTTGTTCCTGGTCTTGACCAGCTGGCTGATTCCGGCTGGCATTCGCACCAGCAGCGAATTGTTACGTCCGCCGGCTTCCAGCAGCAGCACGCGGGTTTTGCCGTCCTCGGTCAGCCGGTTCGCGAGCACGCAGCCTGCCGAGCCGGCGCCGATGATGATGCGGTCAAAGCGTTCCATCATGCGGCGGCCAGGATCAAGCCGCTGGTCGGCACGCCGGTGCCGGCCGTTACCAGCACATGTTCGACTTTAGACACTTGGTTGCAGGAGCTTCCGCGGATCTGGCGCACGCCTTCGGCGATTCCGTTGACGCCGTGGATATAGGCCTCCCCCAGTTGTCCCCCGTGGGTGTTGAGCGGCAGGCGGCCACCGACTTCAATGGCGCCGTCCTTGATGAAGTCCTTCGCCTCTCCGCGTTCGCAAAATCCGAACGCTTCAAGCTGCGGCAGGACGAACGGCGAGAAATGATCGTAGATCACGGCGGTCTGGATATCCGCGGGTTGGACCTCGGCCATGTCATAAAGCTGCCGGGCGACCAGCGCCATTTCCGGCAGGTCCTCGATGTGGTCACGGTAGAAACTTGTCATCATCTGCTGGCCATCGCAGGCCCCTTGCGCCGCGGCGCGTATCAGTGCCGGTTTATGCCGCAGATCTCGGGCGCGCGCCGCCGAAACCACCACCAGCGCCACCGCGCCGTCGCTCTCCTGACAGCAATCCAGCAGTTTTAATGGATCCACAATCCAGCGGGATTGCTGATGCTCCTCCAGTGTAATCGGCTTGCCATAAAACCATGCCGCTGGGTTGTTCGCCGCATGGCGCCGGCATGCCACCGACACACGTCCGAAATCTTCGCTGGTGGCGCCATATTCATTCATGTAGCGCCGCGCACTCATCGCCACCCATGAGGCCGGGGTGATCAGACCGGCGCCGGAATACCAGCTAAAATGGGTTTGCTCGAATGTCGCCGCTTGCGCTGCCTGCGGCAAATATCCTGTGCCAAAGCGCATCTCCGAACGCTCATTCATCGCGCGGTAACACACCACCACCTCCGCGACGCCGGTGGCTATCGCCATCGCTGCCTGAAGGATCGGCGCGCAGGCAGCGCCACCGCCATATTCGACGCGGCTGAAAAATTTTAGCTCTTTCCCGCCGATGTTACGGAACAGCTCGATCTCCGGGTTATGGTCCATGGCAAAGGTACACAGCCCATCGACATCCGCAGGCTTGAGCCCGGCATCGGCGAGTGCCGCGGTCACTGCCTCGCACGCCAGCCGCATTTCGCTGCGGCCGGAGAATTTGGAAAATTCGGTGGCGCCGATGCCCGCGATCGCCGCCTGGTCCTTCAAGGGATGGCTCATGACAGCACGAGCCGGACCGTCGCCGTCACGTGCTCGCCGATGCCGTTGCTGCCAACCACCTTCACCTCTACCCGCGGCCCAGAGACAGCGACCACACTACCCTTCAGCACCATCACATCCCCAGCGAAGTTCGGCGCGCCGAGCTTGATCGCCACCGATTCCACCCGCGCCCCGGGACCGGCCCAATCAGTGACATAGCGCTGCACCTGGCCGTTGCTGGTGAGGATGTTCATGAAAATATCCGGCACGCCCCGCGCCTGCGCCGCCGCCTTGTCGTGGTGAACATTCTCAAAATCACCAGTCGCCATGGCCCCGGCGACGATCAGGCTGGGCGTGATGGCGAGCTCCTGACGCGGCAGTACGGTACCTTCGGTAAATTCGGGCATGGTCAGCTCAGCCTCCGCGCGGCGCCGTGCGCCAGTTCCGTGCCCAGCCGTGCCAGGCTTTGTCCGGCTCCGCCCAGCGTCAGCTCGATCTGCTTGGCGCGCAGGAAAAACCGGTGGATCGGGTAACTGATATCCGCCCCCGCCCCGCCATGCAGATGCTGCGCGCTCTGCGCCACCCGGTGACCGCCACGGCAAGCCCAGAATTTCGCCGCTAGCACCTCAGCCTTGGCGTCATGCCCTTCGGACAGCAGCCAGCCGGCTTTGAGCGCGGTCGAGCGCATTGCCTCGATATCCACATAGGCATCCGCGGCGCGGTGCTGCACAGCTTGGAAGCTGCCGATCGCCCGGCCGAATTGCCGCCGCTCGCTCACGAACGCCGCGGTCTGCCGCAATGCCTCGGCTGAGACGCCGACCTGCTGGGCGCACAGCCCGGCCATCCAGCGCTGCACCGTCCAATCTAGCGCCGCCGCCGCCTCGGCGATCCCGCCCCCCGGAATGAACACGCCATCCAGTTGCAGCGCCGCCTGCGGCTCGCCGGTGGTGCCGTTTTGCTGGACGAGCTGCAGACCCTCGACGTCGCGTGGCACCAGGAAGAGCGCCGCGCCCGATTCGCTGGAGCCGGAAACCAGAATGAAATCCGCCTGTTCGGCATAGGGCACGCAGATCTTGGCGCCGTTCAGACGCCAGCCGTTGCCCTCTCGCGTGGCTTGCAGCCGCGGCGCGAAGGGATCATTGGCGCCGCTTTCCTCCAATGCCGCTGTCAGCATTAGAGTGCCTTTTGCCACCCCTGGCAAAATCCCAGCCTTTTCTTCGGCGCCGCCGAACGCCTGCAGCGCCATCGCCGCCACTACGGTAGACAGCAGTGGCACCGGCGCCAGGCGGCGGCCCTGCTCCTCCAGGACCGCCAGCACCTCAATCAGCCCCAGACCAGAACCACCAAACTCAAGATCGATCCCGGCGCCGAGCAGACCAGTTTCGGCGAGGCTTGCCCATAACGCTGCGTCGAACGGCGCGCCGCTCTCCGCGAACGCCTTCAGGCGCGCATCGTCCGACTGCTCGGCAAAGATGCGGGCGGCTAGGTCGCGGATCGCGACATGGTCTTCACTCAGGTCAAAGTTCACGCCGTTGCTCCATCGGCAAGCGTTGGTTCCTTCCACAACAGCGGCATAAGGAATTCTGCGTCTGGGCCGCTGAGGGTGTTGGCAGATCATGTGGTGCGCGGCGCGTGTTTGCGTTCATGGAAACGACTCCGGCTGAAACGCGAACATCCGGAGTTCGTCGTCGGCCTGAAAAAACATCGCCTGTACGGCGTCACCGATGGCCGGCGACGCGCGGAAATTCTTCAACTGACCAACCAGGCGGAAGCCTTCCGCCAGCTCGATCAGCCCGATTGGATTCGGGTACTCGAAAGGCGGCACCGCCGGATGATGCATCACCACAAAGCTGTGGATCACGCCGCGGCCTGAGGACTCTTCCGTGCGCCATTCCGTCGCGTTGCATTGCGGGCACATCGGCCCGGGCGGGTGATGGATGCGGTGACAGGCGGCGCAGCGCCGGTACAGCAGTTTATCATCGGCCACGCCCTGCCAGAAAAACGCCGTGTCCTGATTGACGTTCGGCCGCGGATAGCGCGGCTTGGCCGCGGCGGGCGGCGGCGCTTGCGCCTTGGTGGCGGGCGGCCGAAATTTTAGCAGCCGGAAGCGCATCCGCCCCACCGTCTCGCCCTGCTGGTCGTAGAAAACATAGGCGAGGCTGACGAAATGTCCGACGCCCAGCCCGGTATGCTTTTCCTCGGAGACAGACTCGACCTGATTCTCCATGGTGAGCAGGTCGCCGGGGCGCAGGTAGCGCGGATACTCCTGGTCCAAATTGGTCGCCACCACGCCGGTAAACCCGGCCGCGTCCAGCGCGTCCAGCACCGCCATCCTTGGCCGCTCACCGGTGGAGCTGAAAGGCGCCATGGTCCAGACTTCCAGCATCGCCGGCGGCGACACGCCGCCATCGCCCTGGTACAGCGGGTTGACATCGCCCATCGCATCGCACCACCGCCGGATCGCCGGTTGATTGACCGGGTCGCGCGCCTTCACCGGCGCGCTTCCGGGCTGGCCGATATAAGCGCGCAAGCGATCCAGCAAGGGCAAAGCTTCATCCATCCGGATCAGCGCGCCGCGCGCGGCATGTGCAGGCCGGTTGTGGCGATCATATCGCGCAACACCTCGTTCACGCCGCCGCCAAAGGTGTTGATCTGGCAGCGCCGGTATTCTTCCTCCAGCCTGCCATGCAGCACCGCGCCCGGCGAGCCGGAACGCAGCTGCGCCTGCGGCCCGACCACCTCCATCAGCAGGCGATAGACCTGGATCAGACTCTCGGTGCCATAGACTTTGGCACCCGAGGCAAGCTCGCCGGTGATCCGGCCTTTATCGACCTCATAGGCGATGCGGTCGCCCATCACCATGCTCGCCTGCAGCAGCGCATAGGCCTCAGCCAGATTGGCCTGCACCCAGGGCTCCTCAATCGCGCTATCCGCCGCATCCGAGCGCGCCCATTCCAGCACCTCGTCGAAGCAGACTTGGCCGCCGTAAGAAAGCGCGCCGAGGCCAATCCGCTCATGATTAAGTTGCTCAATGATCAGCTTCCAGCCGCCATTGATCTCGCCGACCACCATGTCCAGCGGCACCCGCACATCCTCGTAATAGGTCACGTTGGTGCGCACACCGCCCACCGTGTGGATCGGCGACAGCGAGAAGCCGGGTTCGCGCACGTCCAGCATCATGATCGTGATGCCTTTATGCGGCGGCGCTTCGGCGTCGGTCCGCGCGGCCAGCCAGACGTAATCAGCGCCCTCGGCGCCGCTAGTGTAGATTTTCGAGCCATTGATCACGAAATGATCGCCCTTCAGCACCGCGCGGGTGCGCAAAGCGGCGAGATCCGTGCCGGCCTGTGGCTCGGTGTAGCCGATCGCGAAGATTAGCTCACCTGAGGCGATTTTAGGCAGAATTTCGCGTTTCTGTTGTTCGGTGCCCAGGCGCATCAGGCACGGCCCGACGGTGTTGACGGTGACGAAGGGGAACGGCGCCTCCGCGCGCCATAGTTCCTCCAGCACGATTTTTTGCGCGATCGGCGACAGCCCGCGGCCGCCATATTCCACCGGCCATCCCGGCGTGAGCCAGCCATCGCGCCCCATCTGGCGGATCACCGCGCGAAAGGTCTCGCCACTTTCGCGGCTGGCCGTCTGCGCGCGAATTTCCGGCGTCATGACGCCTTCCAGATAGGTGCGGAATTCCCGGCGCAGCGCCTGCTGGTCTTCGGTGTATTCGATACGCATTTCAGAGTTCCTTGTTAAACAGCGGTTGTTCATAAACAAAATTTGGGGCCGGAGATTTGGGCGGCAGAATGGAGTTTTACTGGAACGCCTTGACCTTTAGCCGCGCCAGCGTGTCTTGCGTCACCGGTACATATGTTCCGGCTTCTCGGTCGCGCAACAGCACCGGGTCACCGCAACGTGCTGGATCATAGCCATCCTTCTGCAAATCAAACTTGCGCAATTTGAAGGTTCCGGTCAGATCTGCCTGGCCTCCGACCCGCACGAACATCGGCACCGCATATTCCGGCAGATTGGAGGCGGCGAATTCATGGAAACGCCGCGGATCAAACGCCGCCGGATCGTCAAACGTTAGCGCCGCCATTCCGGCTTTGCCTTCAGTGTCCGGGACCGCCACGCCATAGACGTTCACGATTACCAATCCGGGAAATCCGCCCAGAGTCATCGCAACTTCTTCGGTAGAGACATTTTCACTCTTCCAGCGAAACGTATCGCCGACGCGATCCGCGAAGTAGAAGTAATCATCGCGATCAAACCAGACCAGATCGCCCGAGCGGCACCAGCAATCGCCTGGCTCGAATGCGTTGCGTATCATCTTCGCTTCATTCGCCGCCTTCGAGGTATAGCCTTCGTAGAACCCCGCCGGCCCCGGCCCGTCAAGCACCCTGGCAATCAGCTCACCTGTCTCGCCCGGTCGTGTTTTGATCAACCAGCCATCGGCGCCGCGCGGATGTTCGTCGGCCTCGACATCGTAGCGCACCACACGGATATTGCTCTGCTCGGGGTAGGGCAGACGGCCCACCGAGCCGGCTTTCTGATCGACATTGGTTAGGCCGTAATTCGCTTCGGTCGAGCCCAGGCCTTCGTAGATCTCCTCGATGCCGAAGCGTTCGGCGAAAGCCGTCCAGATATCGGGCTTCAGCCCGGCTCCCGCCAGGCGGCGCAGATTATGCGCCCGGTCATCCGGCCGCGGCGGCCGCGCCATTAGATACCGGCAGATCTCACCGATATACTGCGCCACTGTCACACCGTGTTCGCGCACCTCGTCCCAATACGCGCTGGCGCTGAATTTGCGGCGTAGCAAAATCGGCGTGCCGTAGCTCAAGGATGCGGATATCACCACCATGCCGCCCGATCCGTGATAAAGCGGCAGCACGTTGTAATACAAATCCTCCGGAGTAAGACGCAGCAGCCCGCCGGTCACATCACCCGCAATGAGAAAGCGCAAATGGCTCATCAGCGCGGCCTTCGGCAGCCCGGTGGTGCCGGAGGTGAAAACGTAATACAACACATCCGATAGTTTGGTTCCGGCACGCTGCGACGCGGGTGGGTCTTCATCACGCGCCTGCGCCATCATCGCGTCAAAATCTTGCGCGCCGAGCTTTCCGCCCTCCCCCGTTTCCCAATAAGGATTACCCAGCTCGGCAACAAAATCCGGCCGGCCGGCCTCTCCCAGCGTCGCCACGCGCGCCGAGCATTCGCGCCCAAAGATAAGCCCGCGCGCCTCGGTCTGCTGCAAGGCATGGCGCAGAGCCTGATCCTGCGCATTGGTGTTTAGCAGCGCGCCGATAATCCCGGCCTTCGCCAGGCCGAGCCAGATCATCACATATTCGGGCCGGTTCTCCATCATCAGCGCGACCACGTCGCCGCGTTTAAGGCCGGCTTGTAGGACCGCATGGGCAACACGGTTTGCACGCCGGTTCATCTCACCAAAGCTGATGCGCACGCCTTCAAAAAGCATGAACGGCAAGTCAGCGGCATCGCGCGCGCGCTCCTCGAGCCGGTCGGCTACGCTATATTCCAGGTCGCGCCGGTAGCCGCCGACCTTGGTGAAGGCCTGATTGAGCCGGGCCTGTGTCACCTCGCGCGGCACCACTTCAGTGCTGGTGCTGACTGCCATGCCGGTCATGCCTGCAACCCGTGACGGCTGAGAAATTCGATCAACGCGGCGCGGAATGCATCATTATCGTCGCCCGCCACCATGTGGTGGGCATCGGCAATCTCCACCGTTTCAACATCCGGCCGCAGCGCCGCGAATTCCATGACAGCCTGCTGGCCAACGATCTCACTCAACGCCCCATGCACCATCAGCACCGGCGCCGCTACTTCCACCAGGGCGGCTTCGAGACGCTCGCGGACAGCTTCAAGGTCCCAACCCTGCCGCGGCGTAATGAAATCTGGATCCCAGCGCCAGTAGAACCGTTGGTCCGCCCCCTGACGCAGATTACGCCGCAAGCCCGAATGATCCTTCGGCCGCGGCCGGTGCGGCAGGTATTTCGCCACCGCTTCCGCGGCCGCCTCCAATGTATCAAACCCGCCGGCCGTGCCGCTCATGAAGTCATGCACCGCGCGGCCGCCTTCGGGGTCGATTCGCGGCGCGATATCTACCAGCACCAGCGCCGCGCAGGCTTGCAAGGGCGGCTCGCCGCAGGCCAGCAAGGCCGACATGCCGCCAAGGGAGGCGCCGACCAGCACCGGCGGTTCCGCGAACCCGGATGCCACCGTCCGCAGGTCGCCGGCAAAATCATCAAGCTGGTAGCCGGCCGTCACCCAATCGCTCTCGCCATGGCCGCGTAAATCCAGAGTCACCGCATAATATCCTTGCGCCGCTAGCGCTTCGGCGGTGGCTCGCCAGGAGTCGCGCGTCTGACCGCCTCCATGCAGCAGCAATACCGGCCGCGCCGCGGCTGACCCATAGGCCTCGCCGCGCAAGAAAACGCCGGGCGCCACCTCAAAGCACAGGGCATCGCGCATCGCGGCATCGGCCATCATCACGCGGGCTCCATCGCCATCATCCGCACCGCGATCATATCCCCGGTCGCCTGCGCCGCCGCCGTCATAATGTCGAGATTTCCAGCGTAAGGCGGCAGATAATCTCCCGCGCCTTCAACTTCCAGAAATACCGAGGTCTTGATGCCGGCAAATTCTCCAAAGCCCGGGATGCTCAGCCGGTTATTGTCTCCGTAGCGCTCAAACTGAACCTGCTGCTTCAGCCGATAGCCCGGCACGTATTTTTGCACGCGCGCCACCATCGCCTCGACCGAGCGGCGGATCGCCGCTTCATCACCGTCAACGCTCAAGGTGAACACTGTATCGCGCATGATCATCGGCGGTTCGGCCGGATTTAAAATTATAATTGCCTTGCCGCGTTCGGCGCCGCCCACCACCTCGATCCCCTTGGCGGTGGTGCGGGTAAATTCATCGATATTCGCCCGCGTTCCCGGCCCGGCCGAGCGCGAAGAAACCGAGGCGACGATTTCCGCATAGGGCACGCGCGAGACCGCGGCAACCGCGGCAACGATCGGGATGGTTGCCTGCCCGCCGCAGGTTACCATATTGACATTCGGTGCATTGGAAAGCGCGTCCATATTCACCGCCGGCACGGTGAACGGTCCGATCGCCGCCGGCGTCAGATCGATCACGCGCTTGCCATCGGCGCGCAACAGCGCGTCATGCGCCCGATGCGTGTAAGCCGAGGTTGCGTCGAATACGATCGCGATCTCGCCATAACCTTCCATGCTGCGCAGCCCCTCGATCCCCTGATGGGAAACCGGCACACCGAGCTTGGCGGCCCGCGCCAAACCTTCCGATGTCGGATCGATCCCGATCATCGCCGCAAGTTCCATGGAGTTCGAACGATGCAGGATTTTCATCATCAGATCAGTCCCGATATTACCGGAACCGATAATCGCCGCCTTCACCTTCTTCATTCGTCAAATTCTCTCATGTTCTTAACGGAAGCTTACCGAGCAGCCGCCAAGCCCGGGCAAATTCATCTCAAAAAAATCGCCGGGCCGCACCGGCTCCAGCGGCACCAGTGAGCCCGACAAGATCACCTCGCCGGCTTGCAGTTTAACGCCGTAGGCGCCCAGCGTATTCGCCAGCCAAGCAACCGCGGTCAGCGGCGAACCCTGCACCGCCGATCCCCAACCCTCGCTCAGAAACGATCCGTTCTTGCGCACGGTCACATGCAGAGAAGGCAGGTCCAGCCCTCGCGGATCCTCGCGCGCCGCACCTATCACATACATGCCGCAAGATGCGTTATCGGCAATCGTATCGACGATTCCGATCTGCCAATCCCGGATGCGCGAATCCACAATTTCGAAACATGGCGCCACCGTACCGGTCGCCGCCAACACGTCAGATTCTGACACGCCCGGACCATGCAGGTCATCGCGCAAAATAAAGGCGATTTCCGCCTCGGCGCGCGGCTGGATCAGGCCGCTTTGCGCGATCTCAATGGTGGCGCCATCCGCGACCGCCATCCGATCCGTCAAAAAACCAAAATCCGGCTGGCCAATGCCCAGCATGTCCTGCACAGCCTTGGAGGTTGCACCGATTTTTTTGCCGGTGATTATCTCACCAGCCGCGAGGCGGTGCTCCAGCAGCGCCTGCGACGCCGCATAGGCATCATCAATCGTCAGCGCATCGCCATCACGCGACGAGAGCGGCGCCACCATGCGGCGCGCCCGCAGCGCCTGATACAGCTCCAGCCCGATGGCGCGTTGCCGCGCCGCGCGCCGGGCCTCAGAGTTCAAGGAAGTCGAAAGCATATCGATTAAATTCTTCCGCGCGTTCCACCATCACCCAATGACCAACCTTGTTGAACACCATCAGCCGCGCGTCGCCGCAATGGTCGAGAAATTTCTGGCCGCCAGAAACCGGGCAAAACGCGTCCTCAAGGCCCCAAAGGACCAGGATTGGCTGCGTCAGCCGTCCCAGCTCAGGCGATAGATCAGGCACGCGCATCCGCGCGAGCACGTCCTTAGGCTGTGTGCGCGCGACCTGGTAGCGCTCTGCCACCAGCTCATCGGTGATCATCCCGGCATCGTAGACCAGATTGCTGACAAGGCGGCGCTGATCGGCCTCGGAGAAATCTGGGCTGGTGAAATCGCCGACCATCTTGGCAATGCCGGGCATCGCAAAATAGGTTTCCCGCGTTTCAATGCCGCCAGGCGCCATCAGGATCAACTTATCTACCAGCCCCGGATGACGAAGTGCGAGATCGATCGCCACCGCCCCGCCCAGCGAATTGCCGACGAAACTCGCGTGTTCGATACCGACCTCGGCAATCGCCTCACGCAGCGTTTCTGCAAACAGCTCCAATGTGTAATCAAGCCCGGTCGGCTTTGATGAACGGCCATAGCCGATCAGATCCGTCGCGATCGCGCGGTATCCGGCTTCGGCGAACATGCGAAGATTCCTTTTGAAATTGGAAGGCCCGCTCGCCCCTGGTCCGCTGCCATGAACGAATATCACCGCAGGCCCGGCACCAATTTCATGCACCGCTATCTCGTAACCACCCGTTACCTTCACCAGGCGCGTCGAGATTTCATGGACAGCGGACATTTTTTCTTTCGTTAAAGCTATCGTAACCAGAATGTTCAGAACACCAGCGTCAATCCGCTGCTTGGCCAACTACCAAGCTTCGAAGACGAGAGACCAACATCAGTGTTTGCTAAGCAAACGTGAATGCTGGCGGATCGCCCATCAGCGCATTCGTTACATCCGGTCCCCAGTTCTCGGTCAGATTCGCGACATGTGCGCGCGCCGCGTGCAAATCCAGCCAATACCGCACGATCGGGCTGTTCAGATAAATTGCCCTTCCGCCCAGCAGTGGCATCAGCGTATCCACAAGCTCCGCACAGCGGCGCACCACAGATGCCGACTGATAGCGATACAGCAGCCGCTCATCGAGCGGGATCGATTCGTTGGCGCGCACCTGCAGCATCATCTTTTCAAAATTGCGATGCAACACCACGGTCATTTCATCGACCTCGGAATACAGCTTCGCCGCGGCATTCTGCGCAATAGGGTCGGCCTTCATCACCTTGCCCGTATTGGTCGAAATGCGGGTCTTCGCAATATCCAAATAGGCTTCCAAGGCGCCGCGCGCGGCACCCAAAGCCGCGGTGGAGACCAGCCGCAAAAACACCTGCGCCCAGGGCAGCCGGAACAGTGGCGCGGTGTTTTCCACCTGGCCAGGATTGGAGCAAAGGAAACCGTCGATGCCCTTGTGGGTGCGATGCTCCGGGATGAACGCGCGGTCCACGACGATGTCATGGCTGCCGGTGCCGCGCATCCCGAATGTATTCCAGGTGTCATCGATGGCGTAGTCGCTCCGCGGCACTAGGAACGTTCGCATGTCAAATGCGTCGCCCTCATTCACCGGCGGCACCACCGCGCCCAGCAACACCCAGTCGCAATGCTGGCAGCCGCTGGAAAACCCCCAGCGCCCGGTCAGGTAAAATCCACCGGAGGTGCGCTCCACCTTGCCGACCGGCTGATAGGAGGAGGACACGAGCACCGAGTCATCCTTATCCCACACCTCGTGCTGCGCCTCGTCATGGAACAGTGCCAGTTCATACGGATGGCCGCCAACCGTTCCGTAAACCCAGCCGGTCGACATGCAGCCCTCCGACAGGGCGATCTGAATATCATAGAACACCCGAGGCTCCATTTCGTACCCGCCCCAACGCCGCGGCTGGAGCACGCGGAAAAAACCCGCCTCCTGCATCTCGGCGATTGTGGCATCGGGGATCCGCCGCTCGGTCTCGGCTTGTACTGCGCGCGCCTTCAACGCCGGAATCATGGCCCGCGCACGCGCCACCAGTTCCGCCGGGGTTGGGAATGCATCAATGTCAGCGGGCCGCATATCCGCAGCAATATCCATTTTATGTCTCGCCATATTTATTGAGGAATCTACTCGCAATCTTATAAAGATAGAGTTTTTCGTAAAATGTCAAAGCATTTAATACGAACTTCGAGCATTTTGACCCAGAGGGTATATTTGTAAGCGTACAAAAGCATTGTTCCTTGACCGGAGAAGGTGAAGAGAGCCTTGTGAAGTTGCGCGGCGCGGGCGGTTGACGAAAGTTATGAACCAGCCGCAATCCGCCGCAGCTCCGTTTTGAGCACCTTGCCCGAGGCATTGACCGGAAATTCCGAACAGAACCGGATCGCGCGGGGCGCCTTGTAATTGGCCATTGCCCGCCGGCACCATTCCAGAAGCTCCGCCTCATCTAGCGCCGCGTCCGGCCGGAGGATGACGAAAGCCAGCCCTACCTCCCCCATCCGCGCATCAGCCACGCCGATCACCGCAGCCTGCGCAATCTGCGCATGCCCGGCCATGATCCGCTCGATCTCGGCGGGATAGCAGTTGAAGCCGCCGCTGATATACATGTCCTTGATCCGGTCCGTGATCTGCAGGTAGCCTTGCGCGTCCAGCCGGCCGATATCGCCAGTATGCAGCCAGCCATGCGCGTCAATCGCCGCCGCCGTGCCCGCCGGATCGTCCAGGTAACCTTGCATCACGTTGAACCCGCGCAGCACCACCTCGCCAACCTCGTCCAGCGGCACGTCTTGCATCTGCCCATCAACGCAGCGCAGTTCCACCCCCGGGATCGCGCGGCCGCAGAACGCCGCCACGCGCTCGGCGCTATCGCCGGCTTCACTCAATGTCACCACACCACAGGATTCAGTAAGCCCATAGCCCGTTAGCACGGTGTCAATGCCAAGCTCGCCGCGCATCCGCTCAATTAGCAGCGGCGGTACGTTCGCCGCTCCCGTGACCGCGAGGCGAAGCGAGGCAAGATCCTCTGCGGCGCCACCAGTCCGGGCTAAAAGCGATTGGAACAAGGTCGGCGCGCCCGGCAGCACGGTGATACGTTCAGCGGCAATCCGCGCTGTCATTCGCGCCACATCCAGGAGCGGCTCGGGGTAGATCGCCGCGCCCGCGAGCAGGCAGGCTAGCCAGCCCGCCTTGTAGCCGAAGGTATGGAAAAACGGATTGACGATGAGGTAGCGGTCGCCTTCACGCAGGCCGACGCGCTCCACCCAGGTCTGGAACACCTGCACGCTTTGTTCATGGCCGGTGATCACACCTTTTGGCTGGCCGCTGGTCCCGCTGGTGAACAAAATGTCGCTGGCATCCTCGCCGCGCAGGGCCTGACGCCGGGCTTGCGCCTCCGCCAGATCATCCGGGCCGGCCGCGGCCAGAAACGCCGTCCATCCCGCGGCGTCCAGCACCACCCGCCGCCGCAGATGCGGCAGTTCCAGGCCGGCAAGCTCTTCCTGGTAGTCGATATTCAGAAACCGCGGGGAAACCATGAGTATCCGCACCTTGGCCCGGTTCAGGATAAACTGCGCTTCAATGCCCTTCAGCCGTGTATTTAGCGGTACCACCACGCCCTGCGCGGCTTGCGCGCCTAGACAGGCGAGAATCCACTCCAGACGATTGGGCGCCCAGATCCCCACACGCTCGCCTGGCCGCAGGCCGGCGGCGACAAAAGCGGCGGCTGCGCGTTCAACTTGCTCGTCCAACTCGTGAAAACTCAGACGCACTTCCCCATCGGCCACGGCCAGCGCATCAGCGAAGCGCTCGGCCGCACGCCGTGCCACGCCAGGAAGCGTCAGATGATCGTTTTGCATAATAATAGCCTATACTTTTTACGCAAATCAGTGTTATCCTGCGCCCAAGATCATCCATCCGGTACAAACGGTCAATGTCTAGCGATGCCCCGAATCCTTTTTCAAGCTTTGACCTCAAACACAGCGTGGTGCTAGTGACCGGCGGTTCAAAGGGCATCGGACGGGGCATCGCGGCGGCCTTTTTTCAGGCTGGCGCGCAGGTGATCATCTGCGGCCGCAACGCACCGGTGGCGCCGCTGGAAGGTGCCGCATTCATTTCATGCGATGTTCGCCGTCCCGAGGCGGTGGCGGCGATGATCGATAGCATTGCTCAGACATATGGGCGGCTCGATACCGTGATCAACAATGCCGGCGGCGCGCCGCCGGCCGCCGCCGCTACCGCCTCGCCGCGATTTTCCGAAAGCGTGCTGGCTCTCAATTTGCTTGGTCCTTTGCATGTCTCGCAGGCTGCGAACCAGGTCATGCAAAACAGCGAAACCGGCGGTGCCATTGTAAACATCTCCAGCATCTCCGGCACCCGACCCTCGCCCGGCACCGCCGTCTATGGCGCGGCGAAGGCAGGATTGCTCAACCTGACCCAGTCGCTGGCGATGGAATGGGGTCCAAAAGTCCGGGTGAATGCCATTATCGCCGGTCTGATCGTCACGGAAAGTGCCGCGGATCACTACGGCGGGGTCGAAGGTGTCACGCGCATCGGCGCTATGCTGCCCCTCGCACGGATGGGCACGCCCGCGGATATTGCTTCGGCCTGTCTGTTCCTGGCCTCGCCGCTCGCTGCTTATATCAGCGGCGCGCAGTTGGCTGTGCATGGCGGCGGCGAGCCCCCACAATTTCTCAACCTCGCCGAGGGAGCCTGAAATTGAACGATCCACAAAAAAATCCGGTCGCCGTTGTCACCGGAGCGAGCCGGGGCGCCGGCCTTGGCATCGCGACCGCGCTTGGCGCACGCGGCGCCACCGTTTATGTCACCGGGCGCACGGGGCGAGCGGGCGACTCGGCGCTGGAAGGCACGATTGCCGAAACCGCCGCGGCGGTTACCCAGGCCGGCGGCAAGGGCATCGCGGTGAAAGTCGACCATGCCGATGATGCGCAGGTCAAAACGCTGTTCGCGCAGGTGGGCGCGGCGCATGGGAGGCTGGATATTCTCGTCAACAACGTGGCTTTGGTGCATGATGAGCTGACGACACCTGGGCCATTCTGGGATAAATCAATCGATCTCGCGGGGATCCTCGATGTCGGACTGCGCAGCCAGTATATCGCAAGCTATTACGCGGCCCCGTTGCTGATCGCCAGCGGCCGCGGCCTGATTGCGTTCACCTCCTCGTTCGGCTCGGTCTGCTACATGCATGGCCCCGCTTATGGCGCGCAGAAGGCCGGAGTGGACAAGTTCGCCGCCGACATGGCGGTGGATTTTCGCGCGCATGATGTCGCATCGGTTTCACTGTGGATGGGCCCGCTACTCACCTTCCGCCTGCGCGAGCAAGCCCGGCTGAATCCGGAGCAGTACGCCGGCTTCGCGGCGGTCGCGGAAACCCCGGAGTACACCGGCCGCCTGATCGCCGCTTTATATGACGACCCGAAGCTGATGGAACTGAGCGGGCAGACGCTGATCGGCGCCGAGCTTGGCTTGGGCTACGGCCTGCAGGATGCAGGCGGCAAACAGCCGCCATCTTATCGCGAGATGCTGGGCGCGCCGCGCATTCCGCATCCAGCCATTGTACAATGAACGGAGCGGATAATTGACGATGACACATGATGAAATGACGGCCGTGGTGCATGCGTACATAGAATCTTTTAATAATGGTGATGCGCAGGCCGCACTCGCGCTCTATGCGCCCGATGCGCAGGTAGAGGACCCGGTCGGCACGCCCGTTAAAACGGGTTCCGCGGCGATCCTGGAATTCTACCAGCACTCGATGGCGACCGGCGCGAAACTGACTCTGGAAGGGCCGGTGCGGACGGTTCCGGGCATCGCCGCCTGGGCATTTTCTGCGACGCTGGCGCATGACGGTCAGAAGATGCGGATCGATGTAATCGACCTTTTTCACTTCTCGGATGAGGGCAAGATTCAAAAAATGCAGGCATTTTTCGGCGAGCGGAATTTTAATCCTCAGTCTTAAGGAATAAACAATGGAAAGATTATTGGAGGGAAAGACCGCGTTCGTCACCGGCGGCGGCAGCGGTATCGGGCGGGCGACGGCAATGGCTTTCGCAAAGGAAGGTGCGGCCGTGTTCGTGACGGATTTGCGCAACGCGGAGGAAACGGCGCGCGAGATCGTGATGGCCAATGGCCAGGCCCAAGCGGCGACGTTGGATGTGACTGATGAATCCGCGGTCAACGCGGTAATGGCGGAGCTAATCGAGAAATGGGGCCGGCTGGACATTGCTTTTAATAATGCTGGGGTTTCGCTTGAGGATTACGATACCGAATGGGAGGATGTGGCGCTGTATGACAAGGTTGTTTCGGTCAACCAGCGCGGCGTGATGCTGTGCATGGCCGCCGAGCTGCGGCAGATGGCGCGGCAAGGCAGCGGCGCGATAGTAAACACAGCATCGGTGGCGGGGATGGCGGGGCTGGCGGGCGCCGGCTATTGCGGCAGCAAACATGCGGTGATCGGGCTGACGCGGTCGGCGGCGATGCGCTATGCGGCGCAAGGCATCCGGATCAACGCGGTATGTCCCGGCGCAATTGCAACGCCGATGACGATGTCCGAAAGCATGACCGAGCAAAGCCGGGAGTTCATGGCGCAGATGCACCCGATGAACCGTTTTGGCCATGCGCATGAGATTGCCGACGCGGTGGTGTTTCTGGTTTCCGACCGCGCGAGTTTTATCACCGGACACCCGCTGGCAGTCGATGGCGGCTACCTCGCCCGGTAGTTCACGCTAAACGGTCGACTGGATCCAGTTTGCGCTCAACCCTTCCGGCCCGATGGTGCCGTCCACGATCGCGCGCGGGATGGATTGGGTGGCGGCGATCCGCCAGCCCGCCGGGGTGCGCACGTAACTGTCCTTATAGAAGCTCGCGAGCACCCGGAACGTCCGAGCTCGCGGATCGTAGGTGAAAAAGCCGAGATTCCAGATGCCAGCGGCGTGGTCGGCATCAAGAATTTCGATCTCGGCGTTATGGCCCTGATGCACATCCGTGATCGGCGTATCGGCGGCCATTTGCGTAAAAATCTCGATCAGCCCGTCGAGCCCGAATTTACCGATCGGTGGAAAGTCGATCTCTGCCTCCGGGATAAAGCAGGCGCGGATCGCGGGCACATCCTTGCTATCGCAAGCGTTCAGATAGCGCGCTTTCAGTCGCCGGATTTCGCTTTCGGCTTCCAGGCGCTCAATGCGCCGTTCCAGATCCTGGCTCATCGTTTGATTACCTTCGTGGTCGGAATGGGATGTGTCGCAGCGCTGGTCCAGCGTAGCAACATGGTGCCCTGCGAATGGCCGGCGGTGCTGAGCCAGTTTTCATGGCCAGGATCCGAGGCCGCGACCATTATCGTAACGCTGCCATCTGGATTGAGTTTTGCGGAATCTCCGTTGAGATGAATGCGATGGTGACGATAATCCAGCGATTCCATCCAGATATTATCGACTTGAAAATTCCAGAACGTGCATTCGGGAATCCGTGTGTGGATTTCCAGCGCCTCATCGGGCTGCAACTGCCAGTAGCCGTGCAGATAGAAAATCGTCGGATCGCCGCCGGCCTTGAAGAACATGCCCTGTTCAACCGTGTTGAGCTGGTTGCAATGTTCGGCCCGGAACAGCTCCGCCCAGCGCAGGAAGGTTTTTGCGGTGCCTTCTACAAAACCCAGGCTGCGGGTCAAGCCGGCGCTCAAGGCGGCCGCGTCGAGGATCGCCGGCGTCTCGTCTTGCGCGCCCAGCCGCTCAATCTTCACGGTTGCCGGCGTTTGCGTCGCGCGATCAAGAAAGGTTTGGCGCACGATCAGGATCGAGCTATCGGCATCCATCTTCAGCCAGTTCCCCGGCGCTTCGTCCTGGCTCACCGTGATCTCGAAAGATCCATCCGGCGCCACCACCATATCCGCCGCGTCCAGCTCGCCGCTGGAGGCCATGGTACCGTCGATCGCGTAACGATTGGCTTTGGTGCCAAAACTTAAGATTGGCACGCCACCGCGGTTGCCGGAGATGCGGTAGCGGTATTTCGCGGAGATCGTGGCGTTGTGGTAAATATTATCCGGATTATCGGCGCCGATTTTCGCGGTGGCGTGCGATGCCGCGTAGAAGGCCGGAAAAGCCGGATCGGCATTTTCGATCTGCATGTCCAGCGCGATGCGCAGTAGCCGGCTGAGGTATCGATATCCCTCGGCCTGATCGAGCGGATTTTGCGCGATCGTGGCCTCGGCGACAATGTTGCCGGCCGATTCCAGACCGCGACAGAAGTTTTGCCATTCGGTCAGCATGGCACGAGAAAGACTTCTTTTTTATAAAAAAGAAGCAAAAACCTTTTGCTAAATTTGGTCATGGGTTGCCAACACCTATTTCTAAGTTTGCAGCGATAATTAAGGCGCCATATACTCACCGCCATTCACATCCAGCGTCGCGCCGGTCACCGCCTTGGCGTAGTCGGAGACAAAGAACAGCACCGCTTTCGCGCAATCTTCCTCCGGCGGGATCACGCCCAGCGGAATGCGCGAGGTAATCTGCTTCATTAGCGCGCCCCGGTCAGCGCCAGCGGCGGCTTGCTGGTCGATATATCCAAATACCGGCGCGCCGCCGATCCAGCCCATCCGGGCGACGTTCACGCGGATGCCAAACCGGCCAAAATCCTTCGCCATGTGGCGGGTCATCGCATTCAGCCCACCTTTGGCCGAGGCGTACGACGCCTCGCCCGGCATCGGGTTCACGGTCGCCATGGTGGAGACGTTGATGATCGCGCCGCCGCCCTGTTCCTTCATCGCCGGCAGCACCGCCTGCGCCATGCGCAACGCGCCGACGGCATTGATGTTGTAAGGGGCTGCGAAGTCTTCGGGATCGGCAACGTCCAGCGTTGCCCAGCTGCCGTGGTTATAGGCGGTGTTGACCAGGCCGTCGATGCGGCCGAAAGCCTCCAGCGCCGCGTGGGCAAGGGCGGCGCATTGGCCGGCATCCGCGATGTCCGTGGAGCGCCACACCGCTTGGCCGCCCGCCGTGGTGATGCTCGCGGCAACCTCCTCGAGATAGGCCTTGTTGCGCGCGCCGAGTGCCACCTTGGCACCTTGCGCGGCGGCGATCCGGGCCAGCGATTGGCCCATGCCGGGGCCAACCCCGGAGATGATGACGACCTTATTTTCCAGCAGCATGTGCAAATTCCTCCATCGCGTCGTGTTGATTCCATTCGGGGTCGAGCGCGTTGCCCACCACCGGGCAATGCGTGCCGGACGGACCGTACATTGCGGCAACACAACGATTGCACGCCGTGCAGCCTGAGCGGCGACCGGGCGTCTGCCGCCATTGATTGACGATGCCAGGGTTGTGCACGAGCGCGCGGGCCATGACGATGGCATTGAAACCCTCATCCAACGCAGTTTGCGCGCCGCCAAGTGACTGCACACCGCCGAGATAGGCGAGCTTGCCGGGGGTGGCAGCGCGCAGCTGGCGGGCTGCTTCCAGGAAGTAGAGTGGCTTGAATGTCAGGGTCTTCAGAGTGCTGGCTTTTAGAAGTTTGAACTGTAATTTGGCGAGCAGGCCAGGTTGGGCGGCGGCCAGGTCGTCATAAGGCATCGGGCTGCCAAAAATCTGCCAGCTCGATTCGATATTGCGGCCGCCGGAGGGGATAAGAAGATGCGCGCCGGCGGCGTATAGCGCACGCGCGGTAACAATAGCGTCCTGCACCGTCGCGCCCTTGGACACGCCGTCCAGCAGATTGATTTTGGCAAGGATCGCAATGCTGCCGCCCACCTCCCGGGCGACGGCGCGCAGCACCTCGGCCGGGAACCGCACGCGGTTTTCGGCGCTGCCGCCATATTCATCCCGCCGGCGGTTGGAGAGCGGGGAGATGAACTGGTTGAGCAGATAGCCATGCCCCATATGCAGCTCCACGGCGTCAAATCCTGCTCGCACGGCGATCCGCGCGGCCGCCACAAACTCGGCGATCACGCGGTCCATATCCGCGCGGGTCATCGCGCGTTGCAGGAAACGCCCCATCATGACCCCCATTTGATCGATGCCGCTACTGGCGGAGATGGCGCGCCTGGTGGAAAGCTGCTTGTGCTGGACAAAGCTGCCGGCATGGGTGATCTGCGCCGAGACGCACGCGCCCTGGCCGTGCACGGCGGCTGTGACCGCGCGATAATAGGGGATGGCCGCCTCGTTCAGCACACCCTGATCGGCAAAGGTCCGCCCATCCGGCGAGACGGCGACATAAGCCAGCGTGGTCATGCCGATGCCGCCGGCGGCAATCGCGCGATGCAGTTCGACCAATGATTTCTGCGGCCGGCCGCGGCGCGTCATCATCTCATTGGCGCCCGAGCGGATGAAGCGGTTGCGCAAGATGATTGGTCCGATCGTCAGCGGACTGAAGGGGTCGAGCTTCATCAATCGAAGTTGGCCTGCCCGCCATCGAGCGGGATCGTGGCGCCGGTCAGGTAGCTGAAGGCCGGCGCACAAAGTGCTACGACGGCGGCGCCGATATCGGTCTCGCAACCGCCAATGCGGCCCAACGGGATGGTGGCGATGAAAGCCGCGGCTTCCGCCGGATTGTCCTCGATCCACCCTTTCAGCCCTGGCGAATCGGCGTGGGGGGCCAAGGTGAGCACGCGGATGCCGTCGCGACCCCATTCGGCGGCGGCGGCCCGGGTGAGCGCCCTGGTGGCCTGTTTGACCGCGGCATAGGCGCCGTAGCCGCTCATGTCCCAGCGGACGGCGGCTGAGGTGGCGAGGTTGAACACCACGCCGTGGGCGGAGCCTTTAAGATGCGGATGGCAAGCCTGCATGAACCGCAAGGAGGCGAGCGGACCCGAAGTGAAGCCGGTGAGGAATGCCTCGCCGGTCACCTTGAGCAGAGGCCCCAGCGGAACCTGTTGGGCGTTGTTCACCAGGATATCGACGCCGCCTAGCGTGGCCGCGACCTTGGCCACGGCGGCGGCAATCGCGGCGGCGTCATTGCCGTCGCACGGACACGGCAGCGCCCGGCCGCCAAAAGATTCAATTTCTGCGGTTACGTCGTCAAGCTTGGCTGGCGTGCGGCCGGTCAAGGCGACGGCGGCGCCGGCACGGGCTAGAGCCAGCGCGATGCCGCGGCCCACGCCTTGGCCAGCGCCGGTCACCAAAGCTACGCGGCCGGCGAGCGGCAATGTCACCGGCCCACGCCGGTCAGGCGCCGCGCATGAATATCGCCCAACAGATGCGCCGTCAGCCCAACCTCCTGCTCGGTATACACCCGCTCATAGAGGCGCTGGTATTGGGAGTTGTGGATCAACCATTGGCCGTCACGTTTGACGTATTGGTCCTGGTACAGCGCGGCGCCGACTGTGGCCGTGTTGGATCCGAGATTGAGTGCGTAATCAGTCAATGTCCATTCGCCGGTGGCGCGGGCCGGACCGGTCACCTCGATAACCGGGTGATGTACGGTGTGGCAGCCGACCATCTGCGCATTGAACGCCGCTTCCAGCAGCGCGACGATACGCGCGCTGCCTTGTTCCTGAAAATGATAGGTACCGCCGCGATAATCGACAGTAGCATCCGCCGTGAACAGGCGCGCCAGCAAACCGGTGTCGCAAGTATCCAGGCCTCGGCAGTAAAGGTGTTTGAGCTGCTTGATCTGTTCGATGTCTTCCAGCCGCGCCAACCGGCTGGCGGCGAACAATGACTCGGCGCGGGATTTGAGCGCGCGAGCGGTATCATCGAAAGCACGCTTGATCCAGCCGCCGCAGAAGAACATTACGTGGAAGGCATTGTCCCCGAAGAAGGCGTCGGTTGAGTAGTACGCGCAGGATTGCGGGCCGCGGCTCAGGATCACCTGGTCGCGCCGAGCGGGATAGGGCATCGCCGGGGAATCCGGCAGTTCCCAGGAGAGCAGACGCTCGGGCTCAAAGGCGCAGAGGTACTCCACATTGGCGTAGGTTTCGCCCGGGGTGGTGTAGCTGTTGAGCCGCATGTTGACCGGCGCCCCCATTTCTAACGTCGATTCGCAGCCAAAGCAGTAGGGGTTCCACTCTCCATAACGCGCTAGGTCAGTCAGGATCTGCCAGACTAACGCGGCGGGCGCAGCAATTTCGACGATGTCCGAAACGACCGTCTTGCTGGAATCATATTGCGGCAGGGGGTTGCTCACGGAGTCCATGGGATCGTTTCTCTTTCGGTTTAATGAAGTGGAAGTCGCTTGAGGTCGTACTGGCTGGTGGGAAAGCAGTCGCAGCCCGCGAGACCGATAAAGTTGGCGCAGCTTTGCAACATCAATGCTTCGTTGCGCGCCTGGCGAGCGGCGTCATCCGGCGCATCGTAATAGGTCATCTTGTCGTGCAGCGCATCCATCGGGAAACACTCCTCCACGATCGCGGCATAAGGCGGCGCGCCCGATGTGAGCGGGCGAACCACAAAATTCTGCACATATTCGAAATTGCTTTGCGTTGCGATGGCGATATCGGTGTGGCCCTCCTGCCAGCGACGCCGCCAGGCGGCGGGTTCATCGCCAGGCGGAAGGGTGAGAAACGCAAGCTGAGCAAAGCCGGCGCCGCGGCTGCCTGATTTGGCGGTATGGGTGGTGTTGACGATCGCCGTTGATTCACAGACCAGCCAGGCCGCGGCGCGCGCACCAGCGGCGCTGAACACGGCGTCAAGCTGCTGGCGGCAAGCGTCGCGCGCGCTATCCACCCAGAGCTGCGCGACCGCCTCGATGGCTGGCAAATTGACCGTGAAGCGCGGGCTGTTGCCGCCGGCGACGGCGTCATCCTGCAGGTTCAGCCGCAGCGCGCGGACCTCCCGCGCGACACCGTCGGCGGCGCCGCGCAGACGAGCGTTGAACACCGTACGGCTCTCCGCGGGATCGCGCCAAACGGCATAGATGATCTTCTCCATTGTCCTTGCCCTGGTTGTCGAAATGCAGCACCACGAAAGATCAGGCGCCAAATTCAAGTCTATCAAAAATCCCGCTGCTATCTGGTTTTTGCAAAAATTTCCGGTGGCAGCAGGAAATAAACCAATGCCGGCAGCAGCACCATGGCGCCAAACATGTTCCAGATAAACATGAACGAAAGCAAAACGCCCATATCCGCCTGGAATTTGATGGGCGCGAACACCCACATCGCCACGCCGGTCGAAAGAGTAACTCCAGTAAGAATGACCACCCGGCCAGTGAACAGCAGCGTCTGGTAATACGCCTCGGACAAGGTGGCCCCGGCGCGTAGATGCTTCAGCATGATGCTGAGCACGTAGAGCGCGTAATCCACGCCGATCCCGACACCTAAAGCGATTACCGGCAACGTGGCGACCTTGATGCCAATCCCCAGCCAGACCATGAGCGCCTGCGCGAGGATCGAGGTGATCGTCAGCGGGACTACGGCGCAGATCACGGCGCGCCAGGAGCGGAACGTGATCAGGCCGAAGATGATGACGACGGCGTAGACCAGAACCAACATTTCCCGGTTGGCCTGCTTGATAACAATGTCGGTCGCCGCCTGGATGCCGGCATTGCCGCCCGCCAGTGACATTTTGAAGTTGCCTGACTGATTGGCGGGATTATTGATAAAGGTCTGGACGTTATCGACAATCATTTGCAAGGATTTGGAACGGTGGTCGGTGAGCGATACATAGATCGGCACGAAGGAACACGCGAAATTTGCCAGGTCGGGCGGAATGGTTGGCGCCATTTCGCCGAGCAGTGCGGCGTTTGGCTCGATGCCGAACCAGCGCGGCGAACCCTCCGTCAAAAACATGCTGGCATTATCCGAGAAGGTGGCGACCGAATTTGTCGATTGCACGACCGGAAGCTGCTGCAGCTGCCATTGCAGGCGGTCCATGGCATCCACTAGATCATAATTCATGCACCGGCCGGGTTGCGTGTCGTTCAGGATAATGAAGGTGTCGCTCGCCGAGGTGAAGTTCTTGATGATATAGGCATTGTCCTGGTTGTACTGGGAATGCTCGCGTAATTCCGGCGCGCCCGAATGCAAATCGCCGACCTGGACGTGGCGGCCGACCGCGTAGCCGCCGATGCCTATGATGACCATGAAAAGTATGGCGCCTATGGCGTAGTTCCGGCGCGTGAACCGGTCCAGCAAACTCCAAACCGGATGATGCCGCCGCGGGCGGCCGGGGGCCGGCGTATTTTCCAGCGAGCGTTGCGCCGCCGCCTTGCTGACCCCAGTGAAACTCAGCATCACCGGCACCATCATCAAATTCGTGATAATCAGCAAGCCGACGCCGATGCTGGCAATGGTGGCCAGTTGGCGGATGGCGACGATGCCGATGATGAGCAGCACCGCGAAGCTGGTGACATCGCAAATCAACGCGGCGAAGCCGGCCATGAACAGCCGCCGAAAGGTGAACCTGGCGGCGATAAGCGGGGCGGTGCCGCGGCCGATGTCCTGCATCACGCCGTTCATCTTCTGTGCGCCGTGGCTCATGCCGATGGCGAACACCAAAAATGGCACCAGGACCGAATAGGGCGTGAGATCGAACCCCAGCAGCACCAAAATACCCATCTGCCAGACCACGGCAGTAAGCGAGGCGAGCACCACCAGCACAGTGGAGCGGATGCAGCGTGTGTACCAGAACAAGAAAAGCGTCGCGATGGCGATAGAGACGGCGAAAAAGCCGAGGATCCGGTCGATGCCGTTGATCATGTCGCCCACGATCATGGCAAAGCCGATAAAATGCAGCGTCACGCCCTGCGCCGCATATTGTCGCCGCATGCCGTTCAGCTGCGCCGCCAGTGCGCCATAATCAATCGGCTTGCCCGTAAGGTTGTTGAACTGCAGCAACGGCACATAGACCATGCTTGCGGTGAAATCCTTGGTGACGAGCTTGCCGACTTCGCCGGTGCTGAGGATATTCTTGCGGACGATCTCCAGCTGGGCCGGCGAGCCGTCATAGCCGCTGCCCATGACCGGCCCGTCATCGATGCCGTCCGGCGTCACCGCAAACCAGCGTGTATTGGGAGTCCAAAGCGAGGTCATGTAGGGCCGGTCGACCCCGGGGAGCAGGTACACTTGATCATTGATATGCTTGAGCACATCAAGGTAATGCGCATCCAGGATTGTACCGTGATCCGCGGTGACTGCGATCTGCACCGCATTCGCCTGGGATTGCAGCTCCGCATAATGTTGCTGATAATTGACGATGAAGGGCTGCCGGGTCGGGATCATCTGCTCGAAATCTGCGCTGATCCTTACCTTCAATGCGTTAAAGCCAAGAACGAGGGTCAGGACGGCGCAGATCAGAAGGAATTTGATCCGGTTGTTAAACAGCAAATTTTCAAAGAATGAACCGCTATTGCGATCGAAGGTCTCGATCATTATCGGCGGGATGATTTCATCATGACTATAGTCCAAGACCATTCCGCCCCTTTTAATCAACCATCGCGGCGGGCAGGATGCGCGCTCCGGCTGAACCGATCAGCGCGAGATCGCCATTGGGCGCCTGCGCCATCCCGAACAGCGCCATCCCCGCGTTGAACGCGCAGGGCTGGAAGGTCACGCCGTCGTCGTGGCTGATATAGATGCCGCCGGAAATACTGGCGATGGCGACCGCCCCGGAGTTAAGCACGATGCCGCCGGTGACATCCGACTGCGCGGGACTGACCTCCGGCATCCAGGTCTGGCCTTGATCGACGCTGCGGTACAGCCCGCCGGCGACGCCATAGGCCAGCAGGGTTCCCTTTGGCGTGCACAAGATGCCGAAAATCGTGGTCTGCGAGGGTGGGGTCAGGGCCACGAAACTGGCACCCTGGTTATCCGAGCGAAACACCACGCCAGACTCGCCCGCCAGGTAGATCGCCGGGCCGGCCTGTTCGACGTCATAGAGATTATGGCTGAACGAGTCGGCAATATCCATGCTGCAATCCGCCCAATGCGCACCGCCATCACTAGTGCGCACGCAAAGGCGGTAGCCGCCGAAGATCATCGCATTCCGCGGTGATTGGGCAAGCACTGTGATGAAGGGCTTATCAGGTCCGGCGGCGGCGAGGATGTTGGCGCGCCTGAGCGCGCGCGCCGCGAGCGGATCATTCGGGCTGGCGCCGGCACGGGCATTCGCGGCGGCGACCATAAGCTGGTTGACCTGCGGCCCGTTCAACGCCGTCTTCCAAGTGGCGCCGCCATCACTGGTCTGAAGCACAACGCCGAACGCTCCGCCGGCCCAGCCGATTTGCGGGGACGCGAATCCGACGCAGGTGATCGTCACGCTGACCGGAACCTGCGCCTGGCGCCAGCTCTCCCCGTTATCGTCGGAATAGACGATCACGCCATGCTCGCCTACCGCGACCAGCCGACTGCCGGCGCGGGCGATACCGATCAACAGTGCTTGAGCGGGCTGGCGGACTTGCAACGCGTGCTGAGCCAGCTCGGTATAGCTTGCGGCGTGCGCCGGCCAGGCTAGCAACAAAGCAAACAAAAACGCGGCCTTGCGCAAAACGGCGCGCCAGTCAAACTGACGGCGCGGCGCTTCAGTGAGCGCATCGCGGCCGGTGACCAGAGCCGTCATTTTACGCCGCGCTTTTCGAATAAGAAAGCACGGGTACAAAATCCGCCCTCATGCTTAGTAAGATGCCGATGCCGCCATCTCCTGTGGATCGAAATTTGATTCCGGCACCGGGTTAAACGTCATCGGCCCGCCATAGGGCGGGTCTACATAGGACCCCTGGATCGAGCAGTAGTTTCCCGTTTGCAGGTTATAGATGAAACTGTTTGAATAGACGCGGCCAGGCACGTTGGGGTACAGCGCGTCGACATTTGTTACCAGGTGATAGATGTCGTTGTTTGCGTCCCATGCATCGGTGATGCCGATGATCCAGGTATCTTCATCAACATAAAATCGCCGGCGCGGCAGCACGTTACGCTCACCAGGGTGCAGCGTAGCTTCCACGACCCAGACCCGGTGAAGTTCCCAACGGGTTGATTTAGCGTTGAGGAAGCGCGGCTGATGCGCCTCAAATGAGGTGAGGTGAAGCAGCGCGTTGTTGTTATAGGGGATCAGCATTTCAGCTTTGCCGATATATTTGAAATCGTATTTTTCGAGCGAGCCGCTGAAGCCGGAGTTTTCATCGTAACCGCAGATGCCGCCGGCATATTGATCGGGCGTATCATAGGCAACTTCCGGCGCCTTGCGGACGCGGCCCTGGCCGGCCAGGAGCTGCCAGGTGATGACCGGCTGATCGTAAGGGTTGGTGGGATCGTAATAAACGATCTCATTGCCGACCAGGTTCGAAGGCGCGTAGCTGGTTGCTGCAAGTTTATAAAACAGGCCGTCGAAATTCTCCGGGCCGCCGGCCTGGCTGTAATAGGGATACACAGCCCGTGTGTAGGCGCCGTTGGAAAGAATCGGCAGGCCGCCATCCTGCACCGCGAAGGAGGCGGAACGGAATTGCCAATGCTCGCCGTTCCACCGCGCGCCGTGGTTCCAGATGATCTGCGCGCCGGCATCAATTGGGGTGTCGATGCTGGGGATCGGGAACGGCGGGCCGCCATAGCCGCCGAGGAAGCCCAGGCGGCCGCCGGCAGGATTGAGTTTGGCGCGGCCAACATTGGCGGCGGTATGGTCATAGACCCATTGCGGGGCGGCGGCCGTCCGGCGCGTTGGATAGACCTGCAGGAAGTAGCCCTGCTTCTGGATGAGGGTCTGCACGCCTTCCGTCACGAGATGCGCGTATTGCGCCAAGTTTGCGGCGTTCACCTCGTAAAGCATGGCGTCGGAGGCAAAGAAATCCGGCGGCTGGGTCTTGTCGGGATCCCAATCGAAGCCGGCGGGGATGGCTGTGAGCCCACCCGTCCAAGCCGGGATTGTGCCGGCGGCGTTGCCGGCGCGCTCGGCGCCTAACGGGGTCAGGGTGGTGGTGAGCAGACTGGCATCGGGCGTCGCGGTCTGCGCCGACGCGAATTTCTCACCGGCCAGCAGCGCCAGGGTACTGGTGCCGGCAAATAGACCAAAATTGCGGCGTTTCATGTGTTGTGCTCCGGTTGGTCAAAAGGAACGCTGAAGGTTGAGGAGGACGTAATTGCGATCGGCCACCGAGGGCTCGCCCGACAGCAGAGGATTTGCCGCGCCGAGATGGTCGTCAAACGTGACAGACGCGATCCAGACCGTTTTATAGACCACGCTGACGCCCACGCTGATTGAGCCCGTGCCGTGATTTTCGGTTGGATCAACTTCCGAGCGGCCATAAAGGTTGTACGTCAGGCCTATGGGAAAGCTCAGCATCATGTTCGGGATCGGGTTGTAGTAGGTTGGGCTGGCGACCACCTCCATATCTGCCGCGGTGGAAGAGCGCCGCAGGCCGCCCGTCGCGGGCGCGGTGATTGCGGCATCGTTCGCCGTGACCTTGACGACGTGGTTGAAGCCGATTTCCCCGTCCACCGTGACACCGCCGGGGTCGAGCGGGATGCCCGGTGAGACATAGATGGCGGAAACCTGGCCGGCGATGGTGTCGCCCACCGGAAAAGCAGGCGCGGAGTTGACGTTGCCGGTAGCGGAGAAGTTTGCGCCGGTTGCAAGGTTCATATGCTGGCGCGAGGAAAGCTCGCCGGCGATGTTGGTAGCGCCGACGGTGGTGGAGAGCGCCACGCCCTCGATATAGATATCGCGCGGATAGACCACCGAATAGGATTGCGCGTAGGGGCTGGCAAGATAGACGGTTGGCGATTTGGAGTCGTAGCGCAAACCGTAGAAGCCAAGATCATAATTTCCAAGCGTCAGCTGCAAGGAAGCGCCGAACTGACCGTTATTGATCGGCGGCCGCACATCCTTGGTCCGATTAACGCCGAAGTCAGGCGCAAATAAAAGCCGCTGGCCGCCTTTGTCCAAAATATCAGTCGTACTGAAATAGCTGCCCACGGCTTCAAGTTTGTCGGGTTGCCATTCAAATTGATAGTAGCCTTGCAGTGTGACAACCTGGTTGGGCTGGTAGGTGGCGACGACTTGGCCAGCGGGCAAAATAAGCTGTTGGGTTTGCGCGGTCGGGTTATTGTCCGCGGTGACCACATCGAACGCCGTCATGCCGCCGGCGATGCCGTTATTGGAGAGAAACAGGCTCTGCCCCCACAGCAACGTCTGGCGGCCCACTTTGAGGATAATCACCTGATCATTGCCGAAGTGTTTGGCGCCATAAACAAAGGCGTCCAAGAGTTCCGCGTTCTCGCCCTCCACGTTGCGGGTGGCGCTGGTGAAATCGGTATTCTTGGCGATGCTGATCGAATTGTTCGTGGACGGCGAATTGTTCTGGTTGCCCATCAGGTAATTCGGGTTGAGATAGGCATCGCCACTGAAATGGGCGCCGAAATCGCCATCGCGAATATCAAGGACGGGGGTAACTTCGAAGAGATTGGAAACCATGCCGTGGGCGAAGTTCAGATCGCCATCGTTACCATTGAGGTTGGACACGCCGGTAAGCCGCACAGATGGATTCTGCGTGCGCACGATGCCGGTATACGAGAATGTGGTGTCGAGGTGAACTTCCAGATTATTGCCATATTGGCTGCCGTCGTAAAGGCTGAAGGCACGCGCGGCGTCGGGGGCGATTGCCATGCCGATGCCGGCGAGCAAGCCCAGGGCGTTGCGGAGCGGACGGCTAATACGGCTAGGCCGGATCATGGCGTCGCTTGAGGTTGAATTTAATAATCCGGCTTTTAATTTATTGTACTTGGTCATTTTTTCCGTTTCCCAGAGCTGATTCACCCCGAAACCAGGTGATTTTGATTTTATCGGCCGGCCGCGCCAGATTGGCGGCGCTGGAGCGCGGGATTATCTGACGAAGGAACGGCCACCCCTGCCACTACGTCTTGCCCGCAAACCCGGAGGTGAAGGTGCCGGCTATCAACTTGGTCATAAGCGGACATGATCCACCGGCATTCTCCTTCCCCGCGGGGCACTCGTTCTACGCCGAGCCCGCGCGCAGACTAAGCGGGAAATCAGCACTGTTTGTCAATTAAAAATACGCATGAATGATTAGATCAATTTATAATTTTTAGTTTTGCGTAGTTTTCTCGTGACTAATGATCGTTTTCAATTGCTGCGTTGCACTCAGGATTGCGGCCTCGTCGCCAGTGCCAGGCCTAGCGATAGGGTGGCCGATGATCGCGTTAGATTGCGCCGTGGCGCTACAAGGATATGTGAGCAGTAACGCCTTCGTGAAGTTTCGACCGACTGCACGTAAACGCCCATCCACAAGGCGCTTAGCCCGGGACAGCCGGCACCATGGTCTCGCGCTACATTGGCCGCGCCACGCGAACATTCTGGCCGGCGAGCCCCCCCGGGACCGCAATAGGGCCATCCTCCTCGGCGGCTGAAGGGTCTCTCTGGGTTATGCGCGCCATGGAGATGTCATACTTCACGGTGTGGATTGAAATCGAGACTTCGACACGACGGATGCCCGGTAGCGCGCGGATGCGGGCGTTGACCAGATCCTCCGCCTGCTCTAGCGACGTAAACAAGCCCATCGCCATCAGGTTGAACCGGCCAAGCAGCACCACAACACAGTTGATTTCCGGGATTTCTGAAATTTTTTTGGCAAGTTCCGGAACCATACCGGGATCGGAGTGAATCCCCAGCATTGTCAGATTGGGGGAGCCGGCCATGCGGAAACTTTTAACCACCGTGAACTGGATCAGCCCCGCAGTCTGCAGCCGCTTGATCCGGGTGCGGATGGTGCCCTCGGTAACACCGAGATCGGTTGCAATCTGCCGGTTGGAGGCGCGGCCGTCTTTGCCAAACGCCTTGATGATGCGATGATCGAGTTCGTCGAGCAGATGGGAACTCATAGCGGCGCAACGTGAAATTCAAATTTGACAATATCCGCGGCAATCCCGGGACTCAACTCGCTGATCCCGGGAATCGCCGCGACATGGTCGATCAGGAACAGCCTGATCTCGTCAAATTCGTGCAAAGCGACCAGCATCTCGATGTCAAATGCTCCATGCATGATGTTGATGCTGAAAACTTCCGGCAACGCCGCGAGGTCGTCCGCCACCTCTTGCACGGTACGGCCGACGACACGCACGCCGACGGCGATCAGGATGTTGAACTGATGGGCCGCGAAATCCGTGACCGCAACAACCTTCATTACCCGGCTTTCTTCCATACGGTTCAAACGCACGGAAACCGTGGCGGCGGTGACGTTCAGCCGTTCCGCAATTTCCTGATTGGAGGCTCGGCCATTTGCCTGCAAGACTTCAATGATGCCGGTATCAACGGGGTCCAATATAAAAGACGTAAGCCGCTTGCCTTTTCTGATTTTCACGAAAAATCAGGCTTCCGCATCGAACACCATTCTCATCTCCCAGTCTCAGTGCGCCATAACCCAGACGTTTCATTATCCCGCCAAACAACTTGGTGTAAAGCCGGATTGCCTGACCGGATCCCGTTTGTCCGTGGTTTGCTCAGCGTTCGGCCGAAGCTTAGACGATTCCCTGGCGTGGCGGACCGAACTTGCTACGATATCAGGCACTTGCGCGCGCCGCCACCAAATCCAAGGCGACATCCACGATCATGTCTTCCTGCCCGCCGACCATACGCCGCCGCCCCAATTCGACCAGAATATCGCGCGTATCCAGCTCATAAATTCCCGCCGCTTTTTCGGCATGGCGCAAAAACGATGAATAGACACCGGCATAGCCAAGGCTAAGTGTTTCCCGATCCACGCGCACCGGACGATCTTGCAACGGGCGCACCAGGTCCTCGGCGGCGTCCATCAATTTCATCACGTCGCAGCCATGGTTCCAACCCTTGCGGTCGATCGCGGCAACAAAAACCTCGAGCGGCGTGTTGCCTGCGCCGGCACCCATGCCGGCCAAGCTGGCGTCGACCCGGATCGCCCCGGCCTCGGCGCCCACCATGGCGTTGGCCACGCCAAGACCTAGATTATGATGCGCATGGATCCCGCGCTGGGTCTCCGGCTTCAGCACACGGTCATAGGCGGCAAGGCGGTCGCGCACGCCGTCCATATCCAGCGCGCCGCCGGAATCAGTGACGTAGACGCAATGCGCGCCATAACTTTCCATCAACGCCGCCTGCGCGGCCAGCGCCTCGGGCTCCAGCATATGGCTCATCATCAAAAAGCCGGAAACATCCATGCCGAGGTCGCGCGCGATGCCGATGTGTTGGCGCGCAACATCGGCTTCCGTGCAATGAGTCGCTACCCTAACCGAGCGAACACCAAGCCCATGCGCCCGGCGCAGATCATCCGCGGTGCCAAGCCCGGGCAGGATGAGGGTGGTTAGCACCGCCCGTGTCAAAGTTGCGGCTACCACCTCCAGCCATTCCCAGTCCGTATGGGCGCCAAAGCCGTAATTGAAGCTGGCGCCGCTGAGGCCATCTCCGTGCGCGACCTCGACGGCGGCGACTCCGGCGTCATCTAGCGCCTTGGCGATGGCCCGGACGTGAGCGATGCCATACATATGGCGGACCGCATGCATGCCATCGCGTAAGGTTACGTCCTGGATGTACAGCTTCCGGGCAGGTTCGAAATTCATCTGGAGCAGTCCCCTGAGAAGTCTTTAGCAAGAGTATAGCGTTCACGCATCTCCAACGCAATCACGTCACTTTCTTCGATTATCACCTTGATTTGCGCCGTATTCCACGATATGAAATCCGCAAATTGAAAATTAGCTGGGCGTTCGCGTTTGGCAGATGGAACCCCTGACACATTGCCGTCTCCGGAGTTTGACCATGCGTACTCAGCAGAACCAGCCGGCGAAGCCGGCGGCAACATCGCGCGGCGCGCAACTCAGCGTTCCGGCACTGATGGCGCAAGCCCGTGACACCTCGCCCCATGATGATTTTGGCGATCCTTGGTTCATGGAGCCGCTGGGCCGGCTGGTCGCGGCGATCAACCAGGAGGCGGGGTTGCTGTCGCCGGACGAGGCGCCGGTGCAGCGGATTGTCCAGTCGCTGCGCGACCGGCTGGGGCTGGTAGCGCTGATTAAACAGCATCCGGAAATTCGCGAGGAGCAGGTTAATGTCGCCGGCGCGATCCTGGGCCTGCCGCGGACCGGCAGCACGATGCTGCACCGGCTGCTCGGCAGCTCCCCTCAACTGACGGCGGGATTTTGGTGGGAGGTGATGTTCCCCCTGCCCTTCCCGGGTGAGGAGCCTGGCGCGCCCGCACCGCGGGAGGAGGCAGCGAAGGAGCTGGTAGCGTCGTTCCTGGCCACCTGGCCGGATTTCACCAGCATCCACCCGATCGACGCGATGGCGCATGACGAGGACATCATGCTGCTCGACCGCACCTTCCTCAGCACCACCTATGATTCAATCATGAATATCCCAAGCTACGGGATGTGGCTGGCCGGGGCCGAGATGGTCGCCGCTTACGAGGAGTTGAAGCTGTGGCTGCAGGTGCTGCAAACGCAGGCGCCTGAGCGGCGGCGGCAGAGGTGGATTTTAAAATCGCCGCATCATCTGCTGGGTGGCCTGCACGGCATGATGACGGTGTTCCCCGAAGCGAAAATGATCATGACGCATCGTGCGGTGGAAGCGCTGATCCCCTCCTATTGCAGCATGTGCGCGTCAATGACGGTTGCGCATTCTTCCAGCTTCAACGCGCTGGAGCTCGGGGAATATTGGTCGCGGCGCTTCAGGCTCGGGATTGAAGACCTGATGGCGGCGCGCTTGCGGCAACCGGATCGTTTCGTGGATGTGCGCTATGCCGACATGCTGGTGGACCCGCTGGCGCAGGTCGTTCGCGTGTTCGAGGCGCTGGGACTGGATGCCACCGATGCGGACTACGCGGCGTTCAATGAATGGCTGCGCGCCAACCCTCGCGATGCGCGGCCACCGCACCGCTACACACCGGAAGAATTTGGGCTCTCGCAGGCCCGGATCGCCGAAAATTTCGCATTTTATACATCCGCGTTCGCTTTGTCGTGACCAAGCAGCTTTGATCTCATCAACATTCCGTCGGGTTACCCCATGAAAGCCATAACGCCTCTCGCCGCAAATTCGGTCACCTTCGCCGCCGCCACGGATTTTCTGGTGATCGGGCTTGGCGCGGCTGGCGCTGCCGCGGCGATTGATGCCGCGCACGCCGGGTTAGACGTGATGGTGCTGGAACGCGCTTCGGGTGGTGGCGGCTCCACGGCGGCATCCGGCGGCTATGTGTATTGCGGCGGCGGCACGCGCGTGCAGAAGGCAAATGGCATCGAAGATCGCGTCGAGGACATGTTCAACTACCTGATGGCCAGCACACCCGTGCCCGACGCCGAAAAGATTCGTGCCTATTGCGAGGATAGCACCGCGCATTTCGACTGGCTCGAAACCCAGGGCGTTCCGTTCAACGAGAAATTTTTCAAAGGCAAGGAAGTGGAGTTGGCCACCGACGACACGCTCTCCTATACCGGCAATGAAAAAGCGTGGCCATATATCAACATTGCGCGCCCGGCGCCGCGGGGTCATCAGGTTGGCGTGGCGGGCGCGGGCGGCCATGTTCTCGCAGCCAAGCTGATCGAGGCCGCGGCGGCGGCCGGCGCGGCGCTGGTGTATGATGCAGCGGTACAGGCCTTGCTGGTGGATGATGACGGACGCGTTGTTGGCGCGCGCTACAAGCGGTTTGGCGAGACGCGGGATGTGCGAGCCGCGCGCGGCGTGCTGCTGGCAACCGGCGGCTTTGCGATGAATCAGGAAATGCTGGAGGAGTTTTGCCCCTTCATGGCGCGCGCGGAAGTCCACAAGGTGGCGGGCCCCTGGTCGGATGGCGCCGGCATCCGCCTGGGCGCCGGCGCCGGTGCGGTTCCCATGCACATGGATGGCGTTTTGGTCACCTCGCCGATCTATCCTTCAGAGAGCCTTATCAAAGGCCTGCTGGTAAACAAGCTCGGCAAGCGCTTTGTGCCGGAAGATAGCTACCATGGCCGGGCCACCGCAGAGATGATCCGCCAGCCGGATCAAAAGGTCTGGCTGATCGTGGATAATGCCGTGTTCGGGCCAACGGGGTTCGGCGCGCAGCCGGTGGTAAGCGCCTGGGAGACGGTGGCGGAAATGGAAGCCGCACTTGGTATGCCCGAAGGGGCGCTGCAAAAGACCATCACGGATTACAACGAACACGCGTTGCAGGGTGAAGACCCCGAGCAGCATAAGCAGCGGGAATGGGTGCAAAAACTGGGTGAGCTACCCTGGGCGGCGCTGGATTGTTCCCCGGGCCAGGCGGCGTATATCGGCTTCACGCTGGGCGGCCTGAAAGTGGATATCGACGGCCGAGTGTTGGATGCGGCCGGGCAGTGGATCAAGGGGCTGTACGCGGCCGGCGCCACGGCTTCCAACATCGCGCAGGACAGCATCGGTTACTCGAGCGGCGTATGTATTGGCGAATCAACCTATTTCGCACGGCGCGTCGCCGCTGCGGCCGCGCGAGTTGACCAGTGAACAGCAAAACAAGCGGTCTGCGCTATGTAATTATCGGCGCCGGCATGGCCGGCATTCTAGCCGGCGTGCGGCTGCGTCAGCGAGGCGAGGATAATTTCGCAATTTATGAAAAGGGTGCGAGTATCGGCGGCACCTGGCGGGAGAACCGTTATCCGGGATTAACCTGCGATGTTCCCGCGCATTGCTACACCTATTCATTCGCGCCGAACCCGGACTGGACCGCTTTTTATGCCGGCGGCCGTGAGATCGAAAGCTATTTCCAGGTTGTTTTCGACCGGTTTGCTCTGGCTGACGTCACGCGGTTTGGCGCCGAGGTCACGCGATGCGTTTATGATGATGCGGATGGGCAATGGCATATCGGGCTTGGCGATGGGCGCACCGACATCGCGGACGTGGTGATTGCGGCGTCGGGCGTTCTGCACCATCCCAATATCCCGGAAATCGCGGGGCTGGAAGATTTCTCCGGCCCGGCGTTTCATAGCGCCCGTTGGGATGATCGCGTGGCGCTGGATGGCAAGCGCATTGGCGTCATTGGCAACGGCTCGACGGGTGTGCAGATCGTAACCGCGCTTGCGGTCCGTTGCGAGAAGGTGGTGCATTTCCAGCGTTCGCCGCAATGGATCATGCCGGTGCCGTTTTTTGAGTACAGCGAGGCTGAGCGCGCCGCGTTCCGGAATGACCCGGCGGCGATCGATGCGATCCGCTATGGTGATGACTACTGGAACGGCATCCGGCGGTTCAACAAAGCTATTATCGATACGAATTCGCCGGAGATGGGCGAGATCGAAGCGATCGTGTTAAAAAACCTGGAAGATAGCGTGCGCGATCCGAGCTTGCGCGAAAAATTGCGGCCGGACTATCGCGCCGCCTGCAAGCGGTTGATCTATTCCTGGGGATATTATGACGCGGTGCAATTGCCCACTGTGGAGGTTGAGCGCGCCGCGATCGAGCGGGTACGCGAGCACGGCATCGCTTTGGCCGATGGGCGATTCCAAGAGCTGGATGCAATTGTGTTGGCGACCGGCTTCAAGGCCGACCGGTTCATCCGGCCAACCCTAGTTAAGGGTCGGCATGGGATTGATCTGAACGATGTCTGGTCGCTGCGGCCTACCGCCTATCTCGCCGTTTCTTTGCCCAATTTTCCGAATTTCTTTCTGCTGAATGGGCCGACCGGCCCGGTTGGGAATTTTTCGCTGATTGATATCGCGGAACGGCAGTGGGATTACATCGACCAGCTGCTGGATGTTTTGCGGACCGGCGACAACCGCGCCATCAGCGCCTCGGCGGCGGCGATGGAGGCGTACGAGCAGCGGCGAATTGCCGCGGCGAAGACGACGATCTTCGGCTCGGGCTGCACCAGTTGGTATCTGGACGCGCAGGGCGTGCCGGCAAGCTGGCCATGGAGCTACGAGGCTTTTGCCGATGCGATGGCGGCACCAAATCTGCAGGATTATGAAATCTGCTAGTCGAAGGCGGGCGCAACGTATCATTCGCGAAGACCAGGGACGAAACCACAATGACGAGCTGGCAAGGCCGAGGCAGGATCGCGATGATCCTCAGTGGATTCTGCTTTAACGGGATTGCCTGCGTGGCGTTGTCATCGGCAACGCCGATCATCGCGCAACATTTTAATGGCGGCGGCCAGGGCGCTTTTCTGGCGCAGCTTGTCTTGGTGGCGCCGGCATTCTCGGTTATTTTCGGCGCGCCGCTCGCCGGCCCATTGAGCCGCATCATCGGGCCGCGGCGCCTGGTCCTGGGTTCGCTGCTCATCTATTGTCTCGCGGGAACTTTCGGTTTCTTAAAACCGGGTATTGGCGCCTTCATTCTCTCACGGTTGTTGCTCGGCCTCGCCGGAAGCTTTCTCGCGACACTCTCGGCCGCGCGCGCCGCCGAACTGGCGCCGGAATCCGGCAGCCGGCTGATCGGTTTTGCGTCCGCGCTCGCCTCGGTTGGTGCGATCAGCGCCGTGGTCATCGCCGGGTGGCTGGCCGGGAAATTTGGCTGGCAAGTCGCGTGCCTGGTTTATCTGTGGCCGCTTCCCCTGTTGCCGGCGTTGCTGACGATGCCGACAAACGCCTTCGCCGGTGAAACACACGCTGATGCCGGTGTTTTCACGCCGTTGGCCCCAGCGATCCCGATTTTTCTGTTGACCTTTCTGTTGGCCCTGATGCTGTTCGCGCCGACAATCGAGGGACCGTTTCTGCTGGCGGCGCGGGGCATGGATCATCCGTCGATTATCGGCCTTGTGATTGGCAGCACCGGGTTGATCGCCGCAGGGACGGCGGCTTCCTATGGGGCGTTGGCGGCACGGCTGCGTTTCGACCAGCAGATTACGCTGGTGTTCGCATTGTTCCTGATCCCCGCGATCACGATCGTGTCGGCCCGCGGCCTGACACAAACCGAAGCCGGCCTGGTCATCACCGGGTTTGCCAGCGGGCTGGTCTCGCCACTGGTGGTGGCGATGCTGATTCGCCGCGTCGATGCGCGGCATATTGCCACGGCAATTGGTCTCTATTCGAGCACGCTTTTCGCAAGCCAGCTCCTGGACCCGTTTCTGTTCAAATTTCTTATAGGATTGCTGCGGATCGATCCGTTTTCGGCGATCGCGGCGGTGTGCTGCGCCGGTGTTGCAGTTTCATTTCTGTACGGAATGCGGATTGCAAAGCAAATGGCAAGACTGGCGCCTCCGTAATGACCAGGCGGGCTGCTCAGTCTTAACCCTGATGCAGCAGCGCGGCGGCCTCGGCGCTCAGTGCCGGCGTGCGCAAGCCGGCCAGATGTCCAGCCCGGGCTTGCGCGCTTGCCGCCAGTAAATCTGGATGCGGCGAGACCCAGAACCGGCCTTCCGCGATCTGATCAAGAATCATTTCCGCGGCTGCTCCTGGCGCCATGCCATAGGATTTTAGCATATGCTCCATCGCGGCGTGGTGGTGGCGTACGGCGGCAGAATTATTCGCCAGCGGCGCGTCGGTAAAAATGGCGGTGTCGACCGGGCCGGGGAGAACCGCCGAGACGCGGATATGCGGCGCGGCGCGCGCCATTTCCAGCAGCAGACACTCGGAAAAAGCAAGAACGGCGTGCTTGGTCATAATATAGGGCGCCTGCTCAGGCATCATCGCCAGGGCGCCGACCGAGGCGACATTTGCGATAAAGGCCGGCTCACCCGCGGCAACCATGGCGCCGGCAAAAGCACGCACCCCATGCACCGGGCCCAGCGCATTGATCCGCACCGCGCGCTCCCATTGCGCGGCGGAAAGTTCCCACGAATACCCGAGCATTTCGATGCCGGCGTTATTGATGAGGAGGCGAATACCGCCGAAGCGGCGATGCGCGGCATCCGCCAGCCGGTCAAGTGCTGCGGGATCCGACACGTCGGTCTGGATATCGAGAACTTGGCTGCCCGCGCCGCGCAGATCGTCGGCGAGCTGGGCCAGCGGGGCGGCCGCGATATCGGCCAGAACCAGCGTCATGCCACGCGCGGCCGCGGCGCGCGCCAGGGCCTCGCCGATCCCCCTGGCGGCGCCGGTAATAACCGCGACACCGCCGGCCAGAGCAGTTTCCATGGATAACTCCTACGAAGCAGCGCCGTTTAACGGAACATAACGCCGGGCCTTTGGATCGGCCGTGAACAGCCGATCCTCGCCCGGCACAATGCCGGCGCGCTGCAAATCCACCTTGCGGAGTTTGAACGTGGTGGTGAGCTCAGCCATGCGCGTCACACGCACAAAAACTGGCACCGCATAAGACGCCAGGCGGGAGGCGGCGAATTCATAAAACGCGACGGGATCAAATTCATCAGGATCCTGATAAGTCAGCGCCACCATTCCAGCTTTGCCCTCGGCATCTGCGACGGTAACGCCATATACGTTTACCATGATTGGACCGGCGAAGGCCGAGAGTGCGAGGGTAACCTCCTCGGTTGAGACATTCTCGCTTTTCCATCGGAATGTGTCGCCGATGCGGTCCACGAAATAGTAGTAATCTTCCTCATCGTAGCGGACCAAGTCGCCGGATTTAACCCAACGGTCGCCGGGCCTCACGAGGCCGCAAAGAAGTTTGGCTTGCGTTGCCTCTGCGCTGGTATAGCCTTCGAAAAATCCGGCGACACCATTGCCGTCCAGAGCCTCCGCCACCAGTTCGCCGATTTCGCCGGGGCCCGCCCATACCGGCCGCCCCTCGGAATCCAGAACATGGCAGGATCGGTCAACATCGTATTTCAGCACGCGGATATTGCTTTGCGCCGGATACGGAACCCGGCCGACCGACCCGATAATGTTGTCGACATTGGTGATGCCGTAATTGCTCTCGGTGGCGCCGAGATTTTCATACACATTGTTTACGCCGAACCGATCCGTGAACTGGCGCCAGACATCGGCGCGCAGGCCAGCCCCGGTCATGACGCGCAGGCTGTGGTTTCGGTCGTCCGGGGTGGGGGGCGCCGCCAGGATATAGCGGCAGATCTCGCCGATATAGGCGAAGGCGGTAATCTTGTACCGGCGCACATCCGGCCAGAACGCGCTGTTGCTGAACTTGCGGCGCAGCACGAACGGCCGCGCGAAGGCGAGCGCGATCGACGGCACCACCATGCCGCCGGCGCCATGATAGAGCGGCAAGACGCAGTATAGCACATCATCCACGGCGATTTGCATCAGGCCGCCCACCATTTCGCCGGCGTTGATAAAGCGCATATGGCTCATCTTCGCGGCCTTTGGCAGGCCGGTGGTTCCGGAGGTGAAGATCAGATACAGCGGGTCACCCAGCACGACCTGTGCCCGCAAGTCCCGGTCCGGATTCTCGGCGGACGCTGCTGACATCGCGCCAGCAAGATCAATCATGCCGGCGTTAGAGGCCGCGCCGGTTTCGCAATGCGCGAACAACAACGACGGCAGAACGGATGCGTCCAGGTTAAGAATTTCATTCGTGAGTTCGCCGCCCACAATTAACCCCTTCGGGGCGACCTGCGCGATCGCGTGCGCCAAAGCAGGGCCAGTCGCGTAGGCGTTCAGCAGCGCCGTGACGACGCCTATTTTTGCGAGGCCAAGCCAGACCAGCACATAATCCGGTCTGTTATGCATCATCAGAGCCACGACATTCCCACGCCGCAACCCATGCGCGTGCGCAACATTGGCGATTCGATTGGCCGCCTTGTTGGCTTGGGCGAAGGTGATTGTTTTTTCCTCAAACATGATGAATGGAACATCAGCGCTATCCCGGGCGCGTTCCTCGAGCCGGTCGGCAACGTTATAGGGTTGGTCGCGGCGGAATTCGGCCACGCGGGCGTAGCCGCGCATCAATTTTGCCATTGTCTGCTCGCGGCTGGGCAAGGGCTCAGCGTCCAATACTGTCATGTCTCCACCGGGCTAAGGCCGAGAAAGCGCCGCTTGCTTGCCGGTGACGCCGCCTCGAACATCGTTGAGTCGCGTTGCTGCACGGCCGCCATTGCCTCACGCGCTGACGCCACCGCCGGCCGCGCCTCCAAATTGTTGCGCCAGCGCTGGATGTTCGGAAAATCCTGCCGTGGCAGATGCTGGCGCTCAAAATAATCAGTCCATGGCAAGGTTGCCATATCCGCGATGGAATATTGCGATCCAGCAAGATAGTCTACCGCCCCCAGCCGCGTATCCAGCATGGTGTAGATTCGCGTCGCCTCGCGTGAATACCGGCCCATCGCGTAATCCTGACCCGCGGGCGCATAGGTTCGGAAATGATTGAGCTGCCCCAGTAGCGGCCCGACGGTTGCAACCTGCAAGGTCAGCCATTTCAGCACTGTATATCGCGCCGGCCCGGACGACGGCAGAAATTGACCTGCATATTCCGCGAGATATTGCAGAATCGCGCCTGACTCAAAAATCGGCTGGCTGTCGGCGCCACGATCATCAACCAGAACCGGCACCTTGGCGTTCGGATTGAGCATTAAGAACTCTGGCTGGAACTGCCCCGCGGAAAACAGATCCACATGCACGAAGTCGTAACCAAGTTTCAGCTCTTCGAGCATGATCATCACTTTGAGCACATTGGGGCTGCTCATGCCGTAAAGTTTAATCATGATTTTCCTATGAGTTTTCCGCGCAGCTGCGCCCGGCCGCATGGCACGCCAACATCATATTTTCGATCATATCACCACACGGCGCCCCGCCAGCGGCCCCAGCATCCCGCTCATCAGCGCTTCCCGGTACCGGGCCTGCGCCAGCAGCCCGTGCAGCACCGGCGCAATCGCTGTGACACCTTGCGTCATCGTCGTTGCATAGGCAGCGAGCCGCTCCGCTGCCGGTTCCACAGGCGCCGCCGCCGGCCCTTGCGCCACGACCTTCGCGATATATCCAACCAGCGCCCGCGCCCCATCCAGCCGGTATTTGCTATAGGCGTCAGCCAAAGCCGGACGGATCACATCGCCGAGCATTGCCTGCAGATAATTGAGTTCAAACCCGATTTCCGGCGTCACACCTTCAGGCGGACTCGTCTCATCCACGGCAATCCCCTCCGCCGCGGCGATCAACGTTATCATGGAAATCTGCGAAAGCCGGAAATATGCGCTCGTCAGGCCATAATCCAGAGCTGTCGTGCCACTCTCCAGCGCCAGCGCGATCGGCACGCTGAACCGGGTCATCAGCAAAACCGTCGCGTAGATCAGCTCCTCACGCGAATACGTCGTGCCGCTTGCCGCCTGGTACAATTCCATCAGCCGTTCAGCGTTCATCATTGGCTGAACCAGGGAGCGCGCCAGCACACAGCCCAGATCTTCAAGCGGATGGCCTAGATGCGCCATCTCCCAATCCACCAGCCCGGTCACGCTTTGGCGGTCGAATAAAAAATTTCCCGGCCCGGCATCGCCTTGCACCAGCATCGCCGGCCGCTCCTGCCGCGGCACGCGGGCGTGCAGCCAGGCAAACGCGAACAACGTCACCGCATCCGGCGCCGGCACCCCCGCCAGCAGCCGGTCCTGCCACGCTCCGATATCCGCTTGCATTGCTGCCCGGGCGCTCCAGCCGGCTGGAATCGCCGCGAATCCCAGCGCCGCCAAATCCGCGCGGTGCACCTCCACCAGAGACTCAACAAATTCCTGCTCAATACGCAACCGCCAGGGCGCATCCTCGCCAATCTCGGCGTAATCGGCTTTTCCCTCAAGGCAGACCATTGCCATGGCGTTCAGCGCGGCGCTGTAACCCAGCACGACCGGCGTACGCACCGGCAGATGCTGCAAAGACCGCAGCAACTCGTATTCACGGCAAAGATCATAGCCAGTGGCCGGCGCTGAGCCGAGATCAATTTTCAGGAACAATTCGGAAAATTTTGGCGCACCCTCCAGCTGGATCCGCGCGCCGGCGCGGAACGCGCCGCCGCCGACCCGCTCCGCCGCGCGCACCTGGCCGCCGCCGGTGATCTCGCTGATCCAACGGCAAAGCCCGGCATCGCGTTCCGGATCATCGATGATGGCAACGCTCATTCGGGTCCGCCCGGCAGGCCGTGATAATACCGCCCGGCCATATAGCCGCCGTCCGCGGTGATCTCCGCGCCGCTGATAAAGGATGCGGCGTCCGAGCACAAAAATGCGACGATGGACGCGACCTCATCCGGCTTGCCCATGCGTTGCAGCGGAAAATCCAGGAAGCGGTACCGCGCCTCCTCTTCGGTCTCGTGATCCGGATTGGCCATTTCGGTGTCGATCCCGGCCGGATGCACGGAATTCACGCGGATGCCGAACAGCCCGGCTTCCAGGGCCGCCACCCGGGTCAGACCGCGGGCGCCCCATTTGCTTGAACAATAAGCCGCGAGCCCGTTTGCCGCCTTCATGCCATCGACCGAGGAGATATTGACGATCGCGCCTTTTTTGCGCGCTTTCATACCCGGCAGAACGGCCTGAATGCCAAGGAAGGCGCCCACAAGATTGACCTCCAGAATCTGCCTGAAGCGCGCCGGCTGCGTGTCCTCGATTGCCGCAAAATGCAGAATGCCGGCATTGTTGACCAGAATATCTACATCACCGGCATCCGCGACGAGCGCTGCCCAAGCCGCTTCGTCCGTGACGTCATGACGGATGAAGCGCGATCCCCTGCCGAGTTCGGCGGCGAGCGCGCTGCCCTCGGCCTCTAGCAAATCCGCCACGAGAACCTGCGACCCGGCGGATGCCAGAGCCCGTGCGATCGCAGCACCTATGCCCCGTGCCGCGCCAGTGACAATTGCCCGGCGGCCGGTGAGATCCATGGCAGTTGTCATGCCCGCCACTCGTTTCTAATGAATGCACGGTATTTGTCCGGATGCCAGGTATCCTGTAATTCGCCATAAGCCTCGCACGCCCCAAAGCGCCAGCGCGCGAGGGTTGACCAATTGAACATGCCTGGCTGCAATTGGTAGGCGATCTTTGTCTGGCTCTCGCCGTCGGCGACCAATTCTCGGCCCAGAACATCCATCGCCGTGATGGCGCAGCCGGCCGGCGATCCATCCGCATTGCGTTTCAACACCGCGCCGCCGCTCGCCAGCGCCGCCTGCACGCCATCTCGCACCAGATAGCCAGTGATAAATGTCGAGTGGTCATGCGCGGCGCTGGAATCAGTGACAATCAGGAAAGCGTCATTAGCTGAGGCCGTGGCGTGGTAATAGCCGACATGCATCGATAGGTTGTCGTTACGGCGCGGCCCCCAGGAACGATCCCGCACCCAGTAGCAATTCACCTCGTGCCACACCATGCCGACCCTGACCCGGCCGCTGTAATGCCCGGGCTGATCGATATGCCCGGCAAACAGCTTGGACTCGCCGACCGGACGGGTCGAGACATTGACGTCGCGTGCCGCCTCGAACCGTACGTCAAGCGCTAAAGCCGGATGATCATAGCGAACCCGATAGGAACGGCCCGGTGCAAGGCAGTCGAGCGTTATCCCTTGCGGGAATTCCAACCGCTCACCAGTCTGCATTGATGCCGGGTCGCCCAGCGGTTCAGACCAGCGGTAGTCATTATGGACAATGTCCCAAGCCAAGGCTCCTTTCGCATCCCAGGCCAGCACCCCGCCGCCCCACAGCCCCATGGCCGTACGGAACCAAGGATACACGTAGACCGTCAGCCCAATCTCCTGAACAATAAATGGAAACCAAAATGCCTCGAACCATGCGGGATCACCATTATGAGCATGCAATCGGTCGTGATGACTCATGATCGCAAACCCTTCTTGTCGAGGCTTTGAAAGACAATTGAACTAAAGATAAAAAATTTTCGAGGTCGTGGCAATGGGTTCGGTTGAAGTTCTTTTATGTTTGCGTATTTTAGTTGGCGAAAGCAACGCAAATCATCACATTTAAGAAAGTCCAGCAGCCATCCACAGCCAGCGGATCGCTTTCGGTCGACCCAGCGCTCAATAAGCCGATCCAAGTTTCTCGATCCGAGGCCAGCCAACCGCTATTTCATGCACAAGTGTAAAGACGCACCACAACCAATGCTACGCAAACCACAGTAGTTTATCTTATTTATCGGTTTAATGCGTATTCTGTATTGACCCGTGCATGAAAGTCTGCTTTGCCAGAAATATGTGAAGTTAAGCAGCGAACCGCGAGACCCTGAGGAAAAGTTACGGAGAGCTACGCAGTATCCCGATCCCACTCCGTTATTTTAAGAATGGACAACTCCGCAATAGAGCAGAATGTCTCTGGAGGACGTTAAATGAGCGCGGCAGTACAAGAAGCGCGGGGCACCGGTAATTACACAATAACGCACATGCTCGCCGATTTTGCCAGTGAAACAACTTTTGCCAACATTCCTGAGAACGTAGCCGATTACACCAAAATACTGATCCTCGACACGCTGATCTGCGGCTTGGCGGCCGGCGGCGCAGAGCGGTCGCGAATCATGCACAAGGTTCTCGCATCTCAAGGTGGACACGCTGAGGCGTCCGTATTCGGCACCGCCTCGCGGTACCCGGCGCCCTTGGCGGCGATGGCCAACGCGGAAATCATGAATTATCTGGATGCCGACGATAGTTTCTTCACCAGCAGTCATTTTGCCGCATTCAATGTTGCGGCCGCGCTTGCGGAGGGTCAGCGCCTGGGCGCCTCGGGAGAAGACATTATTGCATCCATAGCCGTTGGCTTTGACATCAACGCGCGGCTGAATCTTGCGGCGCTGGTCATGCGCGCCAAGGAAGATGGAACTTTTGAATGGCAGCAGGTGGGCGGCATGGGATTTGCCACCTTTGGCACCGCGGTGACCGCTGGAATGCTGAAAAAGCTCGGTAAGGAGCAAATGCGTAATGCTTTTGGGTTAGCGGCCTGCATGGCGCCGACGCCAAAAACCAACACGATGCCAGGCCGTCTGGAACATCCCAGCATGAAATATGCAAATTACCAGGGGGTTGCCTTGGCGGGAATGCAGGCCGCAGTTCTGGCCGAATATGGTTACACCGCTGAACAAAATTGCCTCGATAGCGGGCATTTTTTGCAGGCTCAGGGTTGCATGGACTTTGATAACGATCTGCTGAAGGAAGACATTGGTCGGAAATGGTGGATCCTTGAAACAAGCGTAAAATTCTATCCATCCTGCCGGTATACCCATGGCCCGATCGATATGATGTTGCGCCTGATGCGGGAGGAGAACATCACGGTTGATGATATTGAAAAGGTCGTTATCCACATGAACCCGCTCGCCTATGCGTTGCGACAATTCCGTGAACCGCCAAAGCGAATTGAACCCGACCACCGGGCCGCGCTGAACGGCGCGTTCAACATTCCCTATGTGATTGCCTTGGCAGCGCTAGGTCATACGCCCGGCCCGAACTGGTACGCACCGGAAACACTCGAAGATAAGAATGTTTGGGCACTTGCTGCGAAAATTACCACGCGTGTCGATGAAAACGCAAAAGACAGTGTGCGAGAATCCCTTAAACTGAAAATCCGGCGGTTTCGCGAAACCCCCTCGTCGATCTCGATCTTTGCAAAAGGCAAACAACTTGATCTAAGTAGTAAATATGCGTCAGGAGACCCTTGGAATGATCAAACACGCGTGACGTGGAACCAGATCGCCAGAAAGTTTCACGACTTTTGCGGTGGCCTAATGCCTTCTCAAAAGATCGATAGGATGATCACTCAATTCAAATCGCTGGAAATCGTAAAGAATTTTGATCGAGAAATTGATTTGATGTCCAATTAATCAAGGCCAGAGAGCACCGCGTTAAAGATCCGCCGGCTAAGTCGATGGTCGACGCTATATGCATTCCCAAGATCAGATTGCAGGATACAATCTCGCTACCCTGCTCGAACTGGATAATTACGAATATGAACCACATTGCCAAAGCCGCTGCCAGCTTGACCCATCTGCAGCGTCTGGAAGCGGAGAGCATCCACATTCTCCGTGAGGTTGTGTCGGAGTCCGAACATCCGGTGATGCTGTATTCGGTCGGCAAAGACTCCGCTGTGATGCTGCATCTGGCCCGCCAGGCCTTCTTTCCCAGCCCGCCGCCGTTTCCGCTGCTGCATGTCGACACCACCTGGAAATTCAAGGCGATGTACGAGTTGCGCGACAAAATGGCACGCGACTCCGGGATGGAGCTGCTGGTCCATCAAAACCCGGAAGCCAAGCGCCTCGGCATCAATCCGTTCGACCATGGCGCGCTGCACACGGACATGTGGAAGACCGAGGGCCTGAAACAGGCGCTCGACAAACACGGCTTTGACGCCGCGTTCGGCGGCGCCCGCCGTGACGAGGAAAAAAGCCGCGCGAAAGAACGCATCTTTTCGTTCCGTTCCGCCAACCACCGCTGGGACCCGAAGAACCAGCGGCCGGAACTGTGGAACTTGTACAACGCCCGCAAAGCGAAAGGCGAAAGCATCCGGGTGTTCCCGATCTCGAACTGGACCGAGCTCGACATCTGGCAATACATCCATGTAAAAAACATCCCCATCGTGCCGCTATACTTCGCAGCACCCCGGCCCACGGTTATCCGCGACGGGCTGTTGCTGATGGTCGACGATGAGCGCTTTCGCCTGAACCCCGGCGAAGTTCCGGTCGAGCGCTCGATTCGCTTCCGCACCCTCGGCTGCTATCCACTTAGTGGTGCCGTGGAAAGCACCGCGGCGACGCTGCCGGAAGTGATCCAGGAAATGCTGCTCACCACCACCTCGGAACGCCAGGGCCGCGCGATCGACCACGACCAGGCCGCGAGCATGGAGAAGAAAAAGCAGGAGGGCTATTTCTGATGGATACCGATGCGGAAACATCCTCCTACCAAGCCGACACGCTGATCGCCAAGGATATCGACGCCTATCTGTTCAAGCACCAGCACAAATCCCTGCTGCGCTTCATTACCTGCGGCAGCGTCGATGACGGCAAATCCACCCTGATCGGCCGCCTGCTGTACGATTCAAAAATGATCTTCGAGGATCAGCTGGCCGCACTGGAAGCGGACAGCAAACGTGTCGGCACGCAAGGCCAGAACATCGACTTCGCGCTGCTGGTGGACGGTCTCGCCGCCGAGCGCGAGCAGGGCATCACCATCGACGTCGCGTACCGTTTCTTCGCCACCGAAAAACGCAAATTCATCGTCGCCGACACGCCTGGCCATGAGCAGTATACGCGCAACATGGTCACCGGCGCCTCCACCGCGGACCTCGCGATCATCCTGATCGACGCGCGCAAGGGCGTGCTCACGCAGACCCGCCGGCACAGCTACCTCGCCCATTTGCTCGGCATCCGCAACCTAGTACTCGCCGTCAACAAAATGGACCTGATCGGCTACGACCAGGCAAAGTACGAAAGCATCGTCGCCGACTACACCGCCTTCGCGGACAGCATCGGCATCGCCGCGTTTACCGCCATGCCAATCTCCGGCTTCGTCGGCGACAACATCACCACCCATTCGCCGAACACCCCCTGGTACGCCGGCCCGACGCTGATCGCCCATCTGGAATCAGTGGAGCTGGACGTCATCGCCAACCAACACCGCCCGTTCCGCATGCCGGTGCAATGGGTCAACCGCCCGAACCTGGACTTCCGCGGCTTCTCCGGTCTGATCTCTTCCGGCCGCGTGGCACCCGGCGACGCGGTGCGCGTGCTGCCCGGCGGCAAAACTTCCCGCATCACCCGCATCGTCACCATGGAGGGCGATCTGGAGGAGGCGGTCGCCGGCCAATCCGTCACGCTTTGCCTCGCCGACGAGATCGACTGTTCGCGCGGCAACGTGCTGGCCCGCGCGGACGCGCCGCCGGAGGTTGCCGACCAGTTCGAAGCCGTGATCGTCTGGATGTCGGATGAAGAAATGCTGCCCGGCCGCTCATACTGGCTTAAGCTCGCGACGCAGACCGTGACCGCCAACGTGCAGGCGCCGAAATATCAGGTCAACGTCAACACCATGGAGCACCTGGCGGCGAAAACCCTCACGCTGAACGCGATCGGCATGGCCAATATCTCCACGGATCGCCCGCTGGTGTTCGAACCCTACGCCACAGACCACACGCTCGGCGGCTTCATCTTGATCGACAAGATCAGCAACGCCACCGTCGCCGCCGGCCTGCTGCAATTCTCGCTGCGCCGCGCGCAGAACGTGCATTGGCAAACGCTCGACATCAGCCGCGAAACCCACGCAAACCTCAAAAACCAGAAGCCGGCGCTGCTCTGGTTCACCGGCCTGTCCGGCGCCGGCAAATCCACCATCGCCAACCTGGTCGAGAAAAAACTCGTCCGGATGAACCGCCACACGTTCCTGCTGGACGGCGACAACGTCCGCCACGGCCTGAACAAGGACCTCGGCTTCACCGATGCCGACCGCGTCGAAAACATCCGCCGCGTCGGCGAAATGGCAAAGCTGATGACCGATGCGGGGTTGATCGTGATCACCGCGTTCATCTCGCCGTTCCAGGCGGAGCGCAAAATGGTCCGCGACATGATCGCGCAAGGCGAGTTTTTCGAAATCCATATCGACACGCCGCTCGCCGAAGCCGAACGCCGCGACGTCAAAGGCCTGTACAAAAAAGCCCGCGCCGGCCAGCTCGCCCACTTCACCGGCATCGACAGCCCCTACGAAGCACCGCTCAACCCGGACATCTACATCAATACCACAAAACTAACGCCCGAACAGGCAGCAGATCTGATCATCGAACAGTTAATCCCATGAATGATGAAGCGTTGCTCATCGGATACTCCCTGCACAACGGCACCACCGAAACACCGCCCTCAGCCTGACGCAAAATCGCGAGTATCTACGGCTCGCTAGATTTAACTGGTCCATAGAACTCTCCTCAATCAAAACGCCGAGAAAGTCTGATTATAATCCTCGCTTAATTTTGTGACCTATATATTGGTTGCGCGCCCTCGACTTGAACATCGGCTTTCTCGATAACTTACTTCAGCACCTTCAAATAGCTCCAGTTAGTACTTTCAGCTTGGCAGTCACGCTCGAACAAATTGGGCACTACTGCAACCGCCTGGCTGCAGATCAGCTGATGCTGCTACGTGCGCGATGTAGGCTGGTGCGCTTGCTCGACGCCACCGGTCTCTCAGCGATTCCCGTTGTGCAGCGGTGGGACGGCGCTTTGGAAGGGGCTTTGTAAGAGCGCCCAGCGGTTCAGCCTGCTGCGTTTTCTATAGCGCGGCTATGGGACTTGGCGCGGGCGCGCCTACCGGCCGCGATAAGCGGCATGCTGTTGGTATGGTCGAGCCAGGCGTTCAGCAACATGTGCGGTAGGGTCAGCGCGGACAAACTCTCGATTGTCAGCGCGAGCAAGCGTGCGGGTAAACTGCCGGTGAAGAGCGGCCAAAGCGCGACACCGATCAGCAGTGTCAGCCCGGTCAACGGAAGCGCCAGCAACCAGGCGGTTTTCCCGGATCTGACGCGGGGGGCCCGACGGGGGTCGCGGATCAGCGCCGCCGTGTGGGAGGGCGCATGGACGCAGATGAAGTAAATGGCAAAGGCCGTGAGCGGCGGCAATAGAATGAAGACTAGGACGAGCACGATGCACGGGGCGAGCGTTCGCCAACCCTGCGTTGCCAATGTCTCGCCAACGGCAAAAATAGCAACGGCAAGCCAGCCGAGGGCCGCAAGCAACAGCCATGGCGGCGGAACATGCAGTGGCACGCGCGCTACGGTTCCGAACACGAAAGTGGTGGCGGCGGGATGCGCCAGCACCGGCAAAGCGATAGGAAGGCCGCCGCGGAATAGGATATCCGTCTTGGTTCCGGTGCGTGTATCCTCGGCGCCGAAATGCCAAACCGACATTGCGAGAAACGCGGCCAGCATCGGCAAGGGAAAACACTGCCACGTCAGTAGCACCAAAGCAAAAAGTGCGAGATAAGGTAGCGAGAAAACTAAAAACCAGAGGCGGCCGAAGCGTGGCCGCAGCAGCGAACGGGCGAGTTCCCCGTCTAGCGCGCCATGCGGAACGCCCAGCACAATAATTGCGGCGAGCGCGGAAAGCCAGGCTAGTTGCCAGGGCAGCAGGGCCGTCGCCGCCAACGCCGCCCCTGCAAGCAGGATTGGCTTTGGCGGGATGATACGCGCGTTCATTGTTCTACTGGTCAGGCGGCCCGGCGCAGGGGTCTGGGCACTTCAGCCAGGTCAACATCGACCAAAATTGCATCCGACCGGCTGGCCATCAAGCCAAAAACAACTTTGGCGATGACATCGATCACCGCGATCACCAGAACGCTCAACGTATCGCTGACGACGTTTACCCCATCCGGCGAGACGGCCAGGATCATAGGATAGATCAACCAAACGACGGACAGCAGCAGCGCGTTTCGCCGGTAGGCCGACTGCACATCCGCACGCTCCAGGCGGTTTGCCTGCGCCTGCCATACCCAGATGATGTAGTACACGCCAAGAAAGGCGATGCAGGAAATGACGAACCAGGTCCATTTGATCCAATCGACCTCCGCCGCGCTGAAGGCGAATGCCGTCCCGATCATCATGAGGTCGAACAGCACAACACCCGCGAGAGCTCCCGCCTGCTTGACGCCGTTATGCGTGGCGGTGAGGCCGAGGGTGAGCAGGAGCAACGGCGTCGTAAACGTCCAGTCAATATAACGGGCAAAGTAGAAAATGCGGGTGGCATGGGTACCGGTTCGAACCGCGGTGTCGGTTGGCAGGATCACCTGGCCCTGCCCACTTGCCATCGCGAAGTAGAGACAGGCGGCGATGAGAGGGATGACGCCATGCAGTATCGTCTGCAGGCCTTCCGGGGCCGTGCGCCGCTTGCCGGTGACAAGGATGAGAGAGCCGCCGCCAGCCATGATAAACGTGGTAATCCAGAGAATGATGTTGGAAGTCATTTGCGTTCCCAGACGAGTTTGCGCCGTTACGGCCGCAAAGGCAGATGGGGCGACATCTCGGTTTCGGGTACGCCGGTAGCAGACGCTGTTATTAAACAACTGCCACTTCCAACCGCCAACGGTGCCGTGTGCGTTGTCTAACAGCGAATCTCGGCGGCTTCCCTTTGCAACCTTAGATTTCGCGTGCCAGATTATAAAAACTTGGAAGATTGGAGGCACATAATGCCCAGCACATCTTATGTGGCGTTCGCGCCGAGCGAACGCGATGCACCTTCAGCCAAACGTACTGGCGATGTCGCGCCGGATGAGCAGATTGAAATCAGTCTCTATCTGAAGCCGCGGGACGACGACGCCGGTATCACGTCGCGAGAGGACATGGTTGCGCGACGTTCGAAAGCGCATAAGGGCGACATCCAGAGCGTCGAGGCGTTTGCGAAAGATGCTGGTCTGAAAGTCACCGCCGTCGAGCCAGGACGGCGGCTTATCAAGCTCGCGGGCTCGGCGAAAACCATGCAGGCGGTGTTCCGGACCAAGCTTGGCCTTTACCAGGACGGCAAGCACGAATTTCGCGGCCGGAGCGGCGCGCTTCATTTGCCGAAAGATTTGGCGTCAATCGTGGAAGCCGTGCTGGGGCTGGACACGCGACCCGCCGCGCAGCCACGGCTGGTAAAACATCCGGAGGCGGCCGCCGCATCATCCAGTCATCTGCCGAACCAGGTCGCGACATTCTACTGCATTTCCGCCGGCCTCACCGGCGCCGGGGAGTGCATCGCGCTGATCGAACTTGGCGGCGGGTTCAACCTGGCGGATACTACGGCGGCGTTTAAGGCGATGGGAATCACGGCGCCAAAGGTGGTTGCGGTTTCCGTGGATGGCGGCGCTAACAAACCAAAACCCGATGACGGCGCCGATGGCGAGGTGGCACTGGATATCCAGGTGGCCGGCGGCGTCGCGCATGGCGCCACGATTGCCGTGTATTTCACGCCGAACACAAGTGCCGGCTTTGTCGATGCCATCACCGGGGCCACACATGACACGACCAACAAACCGAGCATCATGTCGATAAGCTGGGGGAGTGCGGAGGCAAGCTGGTCCGCGCAGGGCCTAGCCGCGATGACGAGCGCCTTGCAGGACGCCGCGACGCTGGGCCTCTCCGTGTTCGTCGCCGCCGGCGATAATTTGGCGACCGACAGCGTGACGGACGGCAAGGCGCATGTCGATTTTCCGGCCTCCAGCCCCTGGGCGATCGGCTGCGGCGGTACTTTCATCACCGTGAAAAGCGATAAAATCTCCAAGGAAACCGTGTGGAACCGCGGCACCAGCGGCACCGGCGGCGGTATCAGCGATGTTTATCCGGTGCCGGCTTTTCAGCAGAACGCGCATCTTCCGGGGAGCTATAACGGTGGCCGCAGCGGGCGCGGGGTGCCGGATGTTGCTTGCGTGGCCGACCCCAACTCCGGCTACATTATCGTAGTTAGCGGTCAGCGGGAGGTGGTGGGCGGCACCAGCGCGGTGGCACCTTTTTGGGCCGGGCTGACTGCGCTCGCAAACCAGAAAGCCGGTAAACCGGCCGGGTTTTTCCTGCCGTTTCTGTATGAGAATACGGCTCTGCTGCGCGACATCGCGCATGGTAACAACAAGCCCAACGGCTCCCCGATCGGTTATACGTCGGCCGCCGGCTGGGATGCCTGCACCGGCCTCGGCGTGCCGAACGGGGATGCCATCATCGATGCTCTCGCGGCGACCAAGGCGCCGGCCGAGGCGTTGAGCTAGATTCTAATCACGATAATGCGGCGGACGCCGGCATCCGTTTTGCGAGAGCCGGTAGGATGGGATGGGGGCCAGAACCACGCCGGCGGATCAACCGTGCTGCTCGTTGACATTCGGGATATGACCGCCACTGACTGACCTTGCCGGCAAAGCCAGCAAAGGGCGCCGCAGTCGCGTCGTGACTTGGATATGAGCGTATTCCAACCTAGCTGTATCGATATGTGCAATGCCGCATTTTGTGCAATCGGAAGATTATGAAAATCGGAATTATCGGCATAGGTCAAAATCGGCGGCACATCACCATGCCGCTTCACGGCGATTGGACATGCGAATACCTAAGGTTGGTTTTATGGGAACAAGAATGGATATTGATCAGCTTTTGCGTTCGGTTGTGACCATACGGGCTTCAATTCCGGACGATGCGTTTACGGCGGCGACGCTGGGGACGCTCAGAGAGGGCAGCGGTGTCGTCATTCGGGAAGGCGGCCTTGTGCTGACCATCGGGTACTTGATTACCGAAGCCGAAGAGATCTGGCTTACAACCCAAGAGGGCCGGGTGGTTCCCGGACATGCGCTGGCCATCGATCAGGAAACCGGGTTTGGCCTGGTGCAGGCTTTGGGCCGGCTTGACCTTCCGGCGTTAAATTTTGATACCGGAAAAGTAGAGCTTGGCGACCCCGTCATACTCGCGGACGGCGCCGGGCAAGTCGTGGAGGCGAAGATCGTCGCGACGCAGGAATTTGCGGGATATTGGGAGTATCTGCTCGAAGAAGCGATTCTGGTAGCGCCCGCTCACCCTTCATGGGGCGGCGCCGCGCTAATCGACGCGGATGGCATGCTCCTCGGCATCGGGTCACTGCGGTTGCAGACGGACGGGCGTGGCGGAAAGTCCGATATCAACATGGTCGTGCCGATCAGCCTGCTGCCGCCGATCCTGGATAATCTGCTGAGCCGGGGAAATGCCGGCGAAGTGACCCGCCCCTGGCTCGGCGTTTTCTCGACCGAGAGCGAGGGCAAGGTCGTCATCGTCAGCGTCACGAAGACCGGGCCCGCGGCCAAAGCGGGTTTGCGCGAAGGCGATGTCATTACCGATGTTCGGGATGGAGCGGTAGCCGATCTCGCGGATTTTTATCGCAAGGTCTGGAATTGCGGGGCCGCGGGGACGGAAATACCAATACGGATCGTGCGCAATGGGCGTGATGCCTGGATGCGCGTCAAATCAGCCGACCGCCGAAGTTTCCTGAAAAAGCCACGGCTGCAATAAACGGGCGCGTTCGATTGGACGCGCGTTTCCATGTGCGCCCAGTTGCGGGCGACATCATACACGAACTTTGGAATCAAACCGCATTCTTCAGGAAGAGACTCATGAAGCAGCGTGTTACGCGCGCCTTGGCTAGCTTTATAATTCTAATCGGCATGTCGTCGGCCGGCTTTGCCGCGCCATCCAACTTGATCGGCTATTGGGCGACCGGCAAGAACCAGGCCGTCACGCAAATCTACGGCTGTGGCGACGGCCTGTTATGCGGAGAGCTGGTCGGCTTTCCGATGGATCATGCCAGCGATGAAATGCCGCGGACATGGAACCATCAGCCCCAATGCCACTTCGTCTTTATCCGCTACCTGCGTGCTCACGGAGACTCCTGGAGAGGAACGATCATCAACCCGCGAAGCGGCAATAACTACGGCGTGGATATTCGGGTATCAGCGCCAAATCTGCTCAGGCTGCGCGGCTATGTGCTGCTGCAAATGCTTGGCGCCACCCGTTTCTGGACCCGGTACAACGGTCCGCCGCCGCCCGCCGATTGTCGCATGGCAGCAGATTCTTTGAGTTGAGGCGCTGGAAAAATCCGATCGGTCGCTTTCACGCGAACCTGATCAACAGGAGAAAATGATGGCCTCCACTCTGGTGTTTTATGGGTCATATCGATCGGACCGGATGGGAATCCGGTTGGCAAAATATATCGTCAAAGGTTTGGCATTAAGGGCCGTATCCGCCGAACTGATCGACGCCAAAGCAATCGGCTTGCCGATGCTCGACCGGATGTACAAGGAACATGCGCCAGGGACCGCGCCAGCTCAGATGGAAACGCTAGCCGCCAAGATAAAAGCGGCCGATGCCTTTCTGTTTGTCGTGGGAGAATACAACTGGAGTGTTCAACCCGGTCTCAAGAACCTGACCGATCATTTTCTGGAGGAGTGGTTCTGGCGGCCGGCAGCCATTGCCAGTTATTCGGCCGGCCGCATCGCCGGCGCGCGTGCAAACCTTGCCTGGCACGGGATCTTGGCGGAGATGGGGATGGTCGTCGTTTCGAGCACGTTGTCGGTTGGGCCGATCACGGCGGCGCTCGACGCCGCCGGGACGCCAACCGGAGAGCCGGGAAAAGCGCTGGAAGATGCTTTTCCGAAATTTGCCGCGGACCTTGCCTGGTGGGCCGAGGCTGCCAAGGCCCAACGCGCAAGGCAGGCTCCACCATATTGAAGCTTTCGCACGATCACGATCGAACGCTGTTCTACCCCACTTCCTCCACCCGCACCCCCGGATGGAAGTACGCATAAACCGCCCGCGCCGTCGCCCGGTTGATCCCGTCCACCGCCTCCAAATCCTTCAACCCGGCCCCCTTCACCCCCCGCGCCGAACCGAAATGCATCAGCAGCGCTTTCTTCCGTGAAGCGCCAATCCCCGGCACCTCGTCCAGCTCGCTGGTGGTGATTTTCTTGCTCCGGCTCGCCCGGTGCGTGGTGATCGCGAAACGGTGCGCTTCGTCACGCAGCCGCTGCAGGAAGTACAGCACCGGGTCGCGCGGCGGCAATTGGAAGGGCGGGCGGTTGGGCATGTGGAACCATTCCCGCCCCGCGTCCCGGTCCGGCCCTTTCGCGATCGCCACCAGCGGAATGTCGCTCACCCCCAAATCCGCCATCACGCCGCACGCGGCGGAAAGCTGCCCCGCCCCGCCGTCGATCAGCACCAAATCCGGCCAGCTCTCCCCTTCCCGCCCCGGGTCCTCCGCCAGCGCCCGCCCAAACCGGCGCTGCAGCACTTCCCGCATCATGCCGAAATCATCTCCCGGCGTGATCACGCTGCGGATCGCGAACTTCCGGTACGCGGCTTTCACCGGCCCCTCGGGCCCCGCCACCACCATCACGCCATAGGCGTTGCTGCCCATGATGTGCGAGTTGTCATAGGTCTCGATCCGCCGGGGCGTGTCCACCAGCCCGAACAGTTCCGCCGTCGCCGCCAGCAGCTTGCCTTGCCCAGCGCTTTCCGCCAGCCGCCGCTCCAGCGCCTCCCGCGCATTGGTTTGCGCGTGTTTCACCACCTCGCATTTTTCGCCCCGCTGCGGCACTTCCAGCGCCACCCGCCGCGGCGCGCGCAGGCTCAGCGCCTCCGCCAGCAGCTCGCGCTCCTGCGGCTCATGGCTGAGCAGGATCAGCGGCGGCGGCGGCTTGTCGTCGTAAAATTGCGCGATAAACGCGCTCAGCACCTCGCCCGCTTCCTCCCCCTTCGCATGCGCTGGAAAAAACGCCCGGTTGCCGTTGTTCCGGCCGCCGCGGAAGAAAAACACCTGCACGCAGCTTTGTCCCGCCTCCTGGTGCAACGCGATCACATCCGCGTCCGTCAGGCTCGCCGGGTTGATCACGTCATTCCCCTGCACGTGGCTCAGCCCTCGGATCCGGTCGCGGATCGCCGCCGCCCGTTCGAACTCCATGTTGGCCGACGCCGCCTGCATCTCGGTGGAAAGGTCCTTCTGCACCGTGCCGGCCTTGCCGGACAGAAACGCCTTCGCCTGGCCCACCAGCGCCGCGTACTCCTCGCCCGAAACCCGCCCCACGCAGGGCGCCGAACAGCGCTTGATCTGGAACAGCAGGCAGGGCCGAGAGCGGTTGGCGAACACTGTATCGGCGCAGGTGCGCAGCAGAAAAACCCGCTGCAGCGCCTGCACCGTCTGGTTTACTGCCCAGGCCGACGCGAACGGCCCCCAATACGTCCGCTCCTTCACCTGCGCGCCGCGATGCTTGGAAATCCGCGGGAACGGATGGTCGTCGGTCAGCAACAGCCAGGGATAGGATTTGTCGTCCCTGAGCAGAATATTGTAACGCGGCTTCAGCCGCTTGATCAGATTGGCCTCCAGCAGCAGCGCCTCGGCCTCGGTATGGGTGGTGACGATCTCCATGAACGCCGTGTCGTTCACCATCCGGCGCAGCCGCTCTGGCAAACGTGATACTTGCGTGTAGGAGGTCACCCGCTTCTTTAGGTTGCGGGCCTTGCCGACATAAAGCGCGTCGTTTTTGTCATCCAGCATGCGGTAAACGCCTGGATTTGCAGGCATTGTCTCCAGCGCCGTCTCGATTACGCTAACCCCCACCGTCCCTCCTTTGCCTTGTTAATCAGTCCCGCGCGCCTGTGGATAACTATGTGGAAACTCCGGAAAAACCGAGCCTACTGCTATGATGCAATAGCACCGGCACAAATGGCGGCGACCAAAGACAGAATGTGTTAACGTGTTGATGTTTAACGATTGTTTTATGACAATACTGTCATCTCCATCATCGTAGGTCGATCCCGGAAGCCTTTGACTTCACGCGTTATTAAGTAGTGGAAAACTAACATTTCGCCGTTCCACTTCCACCCCGACAGATGTTGCGTCTGCGAACACATCCAGCTTCTCCACCCGCACCCGCGCCATCACCACCCGCTCGTCAGTCAGACACGCCTCAGCTAGCCGTTCCGCCAGTGTCTCCACCAGCTGCACATGGCCTGCCGCAACTTGCGCGCGTATGCGCTGCACGATCGCTTCGTAGTCCACCACGCGGCGCAGCTCGTCTCGCCCTACTGCGGCGCGGGAAAGCGGCCGGGCGCCGTCATCGGCCACCGCCAAATCGACATTCACGCGGATGCGCTGCGGCACTTCATGCTCATGCGGGTACACGCCGATGGAGGCAGAGAGCACAAGATCCCGGACGAACATGTGGCGCGTGGCGCGGGTGGCGTCTGCGAGGCACGGCTGTTCCATGGCACGGCTTTCTGCGCCGTCGCCGCGCTGAAGGCAACGTCGCGGCCCTTATCTTGGGCACGCGGCACCCCATTTTCGCTGAACGCGGTCAGACGAAGGAACCCAGTCATGCGCACCTTGAAACTCCTGCTTGCCATGGCGATGGTTGTGCCGCTCGGCCTAGCGCAAGCGGCGGCGGCAAAAACCGTCCCGCTGGTCGGCAATTTCTCGGCCGAGCACGGCACGAAAACCGTGCCGATCGGCATGGTGAAGGGCACGCTGAACACCACCACGGACACGCTGCGCTACATCATCACTTATAGCGGCCTGTCCGGCCCGGTGCTGGCGGCGCATTTCCACGGCCCCGCGGCGCCGGGCGCGGAGGCCGGCGTGATGGTGCCGATCCCCGGCCCGTACCATAGCGGGCTGACCGGAACGTCAAAAATCACCGCCGCCGACGCAAAGGCCATCCTCGCCGGCCGGACCTACGTAAACCTACACACCGCCGCCGAACCGGATGGCGAGGCCCGCGCGCAGGTCAACCCCGAATGACTTCCCGGCAAGCCCGTCGCGACCTAACTTAAGGAGACACCGATGTCAGTTACTCGCCGCACCGCCCTCGCCGCCGGTGCCTGCGCGGCTCTCGCGCCGCTCTTCGCACCTGGTCTGTCATGGGCCGATGACGACAGCCCGTCCGGGCCGCCCTATGCCGACATTAAGGGCCAGCTGCCCAACCTGAATTTCAACATGAACCTCGCCTCTACCGGCGCGCCCATTACCGCGGCGCATTTTGCCGGCCATCCGGTGATCCTGTATTTCGGCTTCACCCGCTGCACGGATACCTGCCCGCTGACGATGGAAAACGCCGCGAGGCTGGTGCGGAAAATGGGCTCTGCGGGGCAGGATCTGCGCGTGCTGTTCGTCACCATCGACCCGGTTTACGACACGCTGCCGCGGCTGAAATCTTACATGGCGAATTTCGGCGCGCCGCCGGTTATCGACGGCCTGCGCGGCTCGCCCGCACAGCTGGCCGCGATGGCGAAGCTCTACGGCGTGCAATACACGTCGGTGACCAGCGCGGACACGCCGGACCCGGTGGCCAACATATCGCACAGCGTCGCGGTGTACGGCTTCGGCGCCGCCGGCCAGGCCCGCTATATCCTGGGCACGCTGGCGGAAGACAAGCCGGACCTCGGCACCGTCGCCGCGCTGATGACGCCGCTTACGAAAGCATGATGCCACGCAAGCAAACTCGTCATGCCGGCGGATGCCGGCATCCACGACTTTTTCTTTGCCGTGTCATCCTCGGCTGCCTGATCGCAGTGCCCGCCCTCGCGCAGACCCCGGACCTCACCATCACCTCGCCCTGGATGCGCTATCTGCTGCCCACATTGCCCGCTGCAGGGTATCTGACGGTGCACAACAACACAGCGACGCCAGACACGCTGACCAGCGCGGCCTCGCCCGCCTGCGGCACGCTGATGCTGCATGAAAGCTTGGACAATAGTGGCATGTCCGTAATGATAATGGCGCCGACGATCACCATCCCAGCCGGCGGCAGCGTCAGCTTTGCTCCCGGCGGCTATCATCTGATGTGCATGCAGCCGCGGATGAAGCTGGGCGACAAGATCGACGTGACGCTGAATTTTCGCTCTGGCGCCAGCGTCTCCACGACCATGCCGGTATACGGCGCCACCGGCGCGCCATGAAGCGACTTGTCTTTGCGCTGGCGCTGCTCCCCGCAGCCGCCTTCGCCACCCCGCCGGTGGGCCAGCAGATCGTGCTTCACGGCAACCAAAACGGCGCCATGCCCTGCGCCGCCTGCCACGGCGCCAACGGCGCCGGCAACGCCTCCATCGGCGCTCCGGCGTTGGCGGGACTGCCCGCCGGCGTGATCGAAGAAGACCTGAAACAATTCGCCGCCGGCGACGGCGGCAACGCCACCATGCAATACATCGCCGAGGCACTCAGCCCAGACGAGACAAAGGCGGTGGCCGGGTATTTTTCTGGCTTGCAAAAGCCATAGCCGCCTATTTTACCGGGCGTTGTTAATCTTCAACATTACGAGCGAAATCGGCAGAACATAAGGCATTTGCTTAAGCCGCCGTACCGCCAATCGTCAGACCGGACATCTTCATCGTCGGCTGCCCCACACCCACCGGCACGCCCTGGCCGTTTTTGCCGCAGGTGCCGACGCCGGGGTCCAGTTCCAGGTCGTTGCCGATCATCTGCACCTTGGTCAGCGCGTCCGGGCCGTTGCCGATGATGGTGGCGCCCTTCACCGGCGCGGTGACTTTGCCGTCTTCGATCAGATAGGCTTCGGAGGCGGAGAACACGAACTTGCCGGAGGTGATGTCGACCTGGCCGCCACCGAAATTCACCGCGTACAGGCCGCGCTTCACCGAGCGGATCATGTCCTCCTTGGTCGCCTCGCCCGGCAGCATGATGGTGTTGGTCATGCGCGGCATCGGCGAATGGGCGTAGCTCTCCCGCCGGCCGTTGCCGGTGGCGCGCATGTTCATCAGCCGCGCATTCTGCCGGTCCTGAATGAAGCCGACCAGCACGCCGTCTTCGATCATCGTGGTGCGCGAGGTCGGCGTGCCCTCATCGTCGATGGTGAGCGAACCGCGGCGGTCCGGCAGCGTGCCGTCATCCACAACCGTCACACCTTTGGACGCAATACGGCTTCCCATCAGCCCGGCGAAAGCGGAGGTCTGCTTGCGGTTGAAATCGCCTTCCAGACCGTGGCCGATCGCTTCATGCAGCAGGATACCGGGCCAGCCGGCGCCGAGCACCACTTCCATTTCGCCGGCCGGGGCGGGCACACTCTCCAGGTTCACCGAGGCCTGGCGGATCGCCTCTTTCACCGCCCCCTGCCAATAGCCCGGCTCCATGTACTGATTATAGGAGGTGCGGCCGCCGGCGCCGGTGCTGCCGGTCTCCCGCCGCCCGTTCTGCTCCATCACCACCGACACGTTCAGCCGCACCAGCGGCCGCACATCGGCAAGTTTCGCGCCGTCCGCGCGCATGATCTCCACCACCTGCCATTCGCCGAACACGCTGGCCATCACCTGGATCACGCGGCTGTCGGCGGCGCGGGCGTAGGCGTCTATCTCCATTAGCAGCGCGGCGCGGGTCGAGAACGGCATTTCCGCCAGCGGGTTCAGCCCCGCGTACAACGGCGCCGTGGCGGCGGCGGGCGCGCCGGCGACCATGCCGTGTTCAGCGGCGCGCGCGGCTTTCACGGTGCGGGCGGCGCGGCCCAGCGCGTCGTCGCTCAGCTCGCCGGCATGGGCGTAGTAGCTCGCCTCCCCCACCACCGCGCGCAGGCCGAAGCCGCGGCGCGTGTCGAAGCTGGCGGAACGGATGCGGCCGTCTTCAAGACTGATGCCCTCGGACTCGCGATACTCCAGGAACAGCTCGCCGTCATCGGCGCCATCCGTCGCGGTGGCGATATGGCGGGCGGCGACGGCCGGGTCGAGCCCGCCGGTGCCATGAAACAGGGTTTCGGCGGTGGTGGATGCTTCAGACATTTTTTTCTCTCTAACGGGTGGCGCCGCGCAGCGTGTGCAGGCTCCAGAAGGCGAAGGTGAGCAGTAGAACGGCATTGAGCTGGTGAATCAAGCCGACATTATCCACGTCCGACACCAGAGCGGTCACGCCCAGCGCCCATTGCAGCATTGCGCCGCCGGCGAGCAGCAGAATCGGCAGCCGCACGCGGCGCGGCAGGTCGCCGAGCAAGCCGTAAAACGCGGTGCCGAGGATGGTAAGCGCCGTGAAAGTGCCAAGCACGCGGTGGTCCCACTGGATCACCGCCTTGTTGGCAAACATATTGAGCCAGTGCGGGCGCAGCGTGTCGCCGTCCGGCGGCAGCCAGTGGCCCTCGATCAGCGGCCAGGTCTTGTTGATGTCATCGGCGCCGGTGCCGGAGACGAAGGTGCCGGCGACCATGGTAAGCGCGATCGCGCAGATCACGGCGACCACCAGGAACTTCAGGCGGCGTTTGCCGGGGTAAGGCAGTGCTGCCGGGTGCAGTACAGTCAGGCCGGTCCACAGGATGGCGGCGTACAGAAACATCGCGGCGGAAAAGTGCAAAGAAAGCCGCCAGGGCTGCACGGCGACGCTGTTCGGGTCGAAGCCGGAGGCGACCATGAACCAGCCGATGCCGCCTTGCAGGCCGCCGAGTAGGAACAGCAGGATCAGCCAGGGAATCAGCCGGCGCTCGATCCGGCGGGTGGCGATGAAGGCGATCAGCGGGACAAAGAAGGCAAAACCGATCAGCCGGCCCCAGAGGCGGTGCAGGTATTCCGGCCAGAACAGCGCCTGAAAACCTGCGAGGTCCATGCCGCGGTGCTCGATCTGATATTGCGGAATGGTCTGGTACAGTGTGAACAGCCGGTTCCAGGCCGTTGCGGTGAGCGGCGGGATAATGCCGGAAATCGGCTTCCAGTCCATGATCGAAAGCCCGGCGCCGGCGTCCCGCGTGTAGCCGCCGATGCCGACCATGATCCAGATCATCCCGCAGACGGTGAACAGCCAGGCGGCGACCAGGCGGCGGTTGTTTTCTGCGGCGGCGGCCGAGGTTCGGGTTTGGTGAAGGTTTTCGAAAACGGCGTCGGACAAGGCGGAACTCCGGAAGCTGCGCTAGACTATACATTATGGGGCGGCGGCGTGGCATGACCAAGCACGGCGCCAGCCCGCCGGCCGCAATTGAAAGGATGGACCTATGCGTGGACTGAACCGCCGGCAGTTTGTTGCCGTGGCCTTGGCGGCGGCGCCGGGGAGACTCTACGCCGGCCAGAGCGTTGACGCGGCGCTGCTTGCGGCGATCGCCTCGCCGACTCGCAGCCCGTTCAATGTCGCGCGGGATCGATACCGGCATCCGGCCGAGGCGCTGACGTTTTTCGGGCTGCGGGATGATCAGACGGTGCTGGAGATCGAGCCGGGGCGCGGGTACTGGACCGAGATCCTGGCGCCGTATTTGAAGGCGCATGGGCGTTACATCGCCGCCGTGCCGCCGGCAGGGGCGAAGGCGTTGCTCGGCAGGCTGCGAAGCGATCCGGCGGATTATGGCGAGGTGACGGTGACCGGTTTTGGCGGGGGTGCGGCGATGGCGCCGGCAGGGTCTGCCGACCTGGTGCTTTCCTTCCGCAATCTGCATGACTGGATGGCGGATGGCTCGGTGGCGGCGACGATGCGGGCGATCCACGCGGTGCTGAAGCCGGGCGGGGTGCTGGGGATGGAGGATCATCGCGGGCTGAGCACGACGCCGCAGGATCCGCGCGCCAAGTCCGGCTATGTGCGGGAGGATTATGCGCGGACGCTGGTGGAGAGCTTCGGGTTCAGGCTTGTTGGCGTCTCGCAGATCGGCGACAATCCGCGCGATACGAAAGACTATCCGAAAGGCGTGTGGACGCTGCCGCCGGTGCTGGCGCTGGGCGCTGCCGACCGGGCGAAGTACCTGGCGATTGGGGAAAGCGACCGCTGGACGATGAAGTTCATGAAAACATGACGATGCTCCACGTGGAGCATTGTCATGAGCAGTGCTGCGTTAGATATTCTAACTAAAAGATAAAGTCGCCAGCCGGGGTTGAACTTTTTACGTACGATGCTTAATCGTAATAAGAATTGTCGAGCTAGAACAATGGTTTATTTCGTTACGGCTGCAACAGTTTGTGGAGCGGCTAGAGCGGTGGGTTCGCTTCGCTCTACCCATCCTACTTCCTACTGTCACCGGCCCGAAAACGCGTTATGGCTAGTCAGCTGGGGGCGTCCCGCCTGGGGCGGCTTTTTGAGCACCGAAACGGAGCGTACGTTAAGTACGTGACCATCGGAGCATAGAAAAGGCGCCTCAGATAGCCGCCAGAACGTGTTTTCATTGCAGGGTGTAGAATTCGTGCGTGCTCCATTTGGGCGGGGTGATGAGGTGGGCGGCGCCGACGCGGACGGAGTGGAGTTTGCCGTCCAGGTTGCGGGTCCAGAATTCCAGGAATTTGTGCAGTTCTGGGAATTTCGGGGCGATGTCCAGGTTTTGCCAGATATAGGATTGCAGCACGGCGGGGTGGTCCGGCAGGCGGTAGATAATCTCCGCGGTGGTGATCCGGTAGTCGCGCATTTGTAACGCAAGGCTCATCGTCGGCTCCTTCAGCTGTTTGGTTCCTCCCCGATTTCATCAGGCTGCCACAAAGGCGCCAGGTTGAGAAAGAAAAAACTTCGCGAAATCAGTAGCTTGGCACTCAGCCTTGTAGAGTGCTGCCGACTTGACTTAAGGTCCGTCAACTTCTAGATGTCTGGCACTCTCAGATGGAGAGTGCCAACAGCCGCGGTGCCGCATTCGGGCCGGACGGGCCTTGGCCAATAGACTGAACTTACTCAGGAGCGATCCACATGGCGAAATTCCGCCCTCTGCATGACCGCGTTGTCGTTCGTCGGATCACCGCCGAAGAGAAGACATCCGGCGGCATCATCATCCCAGACACCGCCAAAGAGAAACCGATGGAAGGCGAGATCGTCGCCGCCGGCCCCGGCGCCCGCAACGAAGCCGGCGCGCTGGTCGAGCTGGAAGTCAAGGCCGGCGACCGCGTGCTGTTCGGCAAATGGTCCGGCACCGAGGTGAAGGTCGACGGCGAGGAGCTGCTCATCATGAAAGAGAGCGACATCCTCGGCATTATCGACGCTTCCGCCGTGCCGGATAAGAAAGCCGCTTAAACAACGGTCTCCGAAACCAGCGTCCCGATGACGAAGCGGCGAAGCCGCGTAGTCTGAATCGGGCCGCTTCTTCTTAAAGGAATAAATTCATGGCTGCCAAAGACGTACGTTTTGGGCCGGATGCCCGCGACCGCATGCTGCGCGGCGTCGACATCCTTGCCAACGCTGTCAAAGTCACGCTGGGCCCGAAGGGCCGCAACGTGGTGATCGAGAAAAGCTTCGGCGCACCCCGTATCACGAAAGACGGTGTCACCGTTGCGAAAGAGATCGAGCTGTCCGACAAGTTCGAGAATCTAGGCGCGCAGCTGCTGCGCGAAGTCGCCAGCAAGACCAACGACCTGGCCGGTGACGGCACCACCACCGCGACGGTGCTGGCGCAGTCGATCGTGCGCGAGGGCGTGAAGGCCGTCGCTGCCGGGCTGAACCCGATGGACCTGCGCCGCGGCATCGACAAGGCGGTGATCGCCGTGGTCGAGGAGCTGAAGACCCGCACGAAGAAGATCACCACCCCGGCGGAAACCGCGCAGGTGGGCACGATTTCTTCCAATGGCGAGACCGAAATCGGCGAGATGATCAGCCAGGCCATGCAGAAGGTCGGCAATGAGGGCGTGATCACGGTTGAGGAAGCGAAGGGCATCCAAACCGAGCTGGACGTTGTCGAGGGCATGCAGTTCGACCGCGGCTATGTGTCTCCGTACTTCATCACCAACCCGGAGAAGATGATCGCGGACCTGGATAGCCCGTATATCCTGATCTTCGAGAAGAAGCTGTCCGGTCTGCAGCCGATGCTGCCGCTGCTGGAAGCCATCGTGCAGAGCGGCAAGCCGTTGCTGATCATCGCCGAGGATGTCGAGGGCGAAGCCCTGGCCACCCTGGTTGTGAACAAGTTGCGCGGCGGGCTGAAGATCGCCGCCGTGAAGGCGCCGGGCTTCGGCGATCGCCGCAAGGCCATGCTGGAAGACATCGCCGTGTTAACCGGCGGCCAGGTGATCTCCGAGGATCTCGGGATCAAGCTGGAGACCGTGACGCTCGCCATGCTCGGCAAGGCGAAGAAGGTTCTCATCGAGAAAGAGAACACCACGATCATCGAGGGCGCCGGCCAGAAGGAAGACATCACAGGCCGCGTCGCGCAGATCCGCGCGCAGATCGAGGAGACCACGTCCGACTACGACCGGGAGAAGCTGCAGGAGCGTCTGGCGAAACTCGCCGGCGGTGTTGCCGTCATCCGCGTCGGCGGTTCGTCCGAGGTTGAGGTGAAGGAGCGCAAGGACCGCGTGGACGACGCGCTGCACGCAACCCGCGCGGCCGTTGAAGAAGGCATCGTGCCGGGCGGCGGCGTGGCGCTGGCGCGCGCTTCGCTGATCCTGAACAACCTGAAGTTCGAGAACGAGGACCAGCGGGTTGGCATCGACATCATCCGCAAAGCGATCCTGGTGCCGTTGCGCCAGATTGCCGAGAACGCGGGCGAGGACGGCGCGGTGATTTCTGGCAAGGTGCTGGACAATGACGAATACGCCTATGGCTTCGACGCGCAGACCGGCGATTACAAGGACCTGGTCGGCGCCGGGATCATCGACCCGACCAAGGTGGTGCGGACGGCGTTGCAGGATGCGGCATCCGTGGCGGCGCTGATTATCACCACCGAAGCTGGCGTGACCGAGCGGCCGGAGAAGAAAGCCGGTGGCGGCATGCCGGGCGGCGGCGGCATGGGCGGCATGGGCGGTATGGGCGATATGGATTTCTGATCCATGCGTTCAGCCGACGAGTAAGAGAAGCCCCGGGAGTGATCCCGGGGCTTTTTTTGTGGAGTAGGTAGCGCGTGTTACGGAGGGCAATGAAGACGAGCTTACAACGTGCCGGGTACGCGGTGGCGGCGGTGCTGGCGGTGGCCGTGGGGCTTGCGTCGTTACGCTACCTTACATCGCCGGCGCCGCATGTGCCGGAGGTTGTGGCGCGCAATGCTTTCGCGCGTCCGTGGCTGCCGATCCATGCGGTGCTGGCCGCGGTCGCGCTGTGTCTGGGGGTGTTTCAGTTTCTGCGAACGCGCGGCGGCATGCGGCGGCGGTGGCATCGCTGGACCGGCCGCGTCTACGCGCTGGCCTGTCTGGGCGCGGCGCCGGCGGGGCTGATCCTGGCCTTCGGCGCCTCGACCGGGCCGGTTTCGACGGCCGGCTTCGGCAGCCTGGCGATCGTCTGGTTCATCTGCACGGCGCTGGGCTGGATGACGGCGCGGCGGCGGCAATTCACTGCGCATCGTGCCTGGATGATCCGCGGCTACGCCCTGACCTTCGCGGCGGTGACGCTGCGGCTTGATCTGGTAGTGATTCTACTCGCCCATCTGGACTTCGTGATCGCTTACCGCACGATCTCGTTTCTCTGCTGGGTACCGAATCTGGCCCTGGCGGAGCTGTATGTCCGGCGGCGGGGGGTTGCGCGATCGCCGGTTTATGAAATCGCTTCCCAGGCGGCGACCGCCCCGGAATAGGTCGCGTAGCCCAAATCCGTCGGCGGATCGGCGCCGTTGTTGTGGATGGGCTGGTTGGGGGCTTTGTTGTTCAGCCAGAGGTCGGCATAAGCGGCGATGGCGGTGACTTCTTCCGGTTTTACGGCGTCCATGCCGATGTTGCACAGAGTGTGGAAGTCGGTGGCGGTCATGCCGCCGGGGGGTGTGGCCATGCCGTTGGTGGTGACCGGCGCCAGAAGCGGGTTCATGCGGACGATGCGGCTGACCGCGGGCGCGGGGAAGGCGCCGTCGCCCAGCGTCATTGCATGGGCGATGAAGCTGGCGGAATCCGGCGGGTCGTCCAGGATCGACGAGGCGAGCTTGTTCAGGTCGTTCTTCAGGTTGGAACTTTGCCAAGGCGTGGCGAGCGGCGAGGCCGGCGCGCCCCGCGCCGCCAGCGGCAACTGCACGGTGCCGGTGCCGAGGCTGAGCGCCGCGATCTGCGCGGGTGGGATGCCGAGCACCACCGCCTCCGTCACAGCCGCCAGCACCGGATTGTTAAAGCCGCTGATGCCGCCGTCCCAGTACCGCGCCGGGTTGTCCGGGAAGGTGGCCGGCGCGTCAAAGTAGTCGATCGGGGCGTTGCTGGAGGCGTGGATGGCTTGCGCGAGCGTGACGCCGGGCGAGCAGGCGAGGCCAAGGCAGGGCTGCACGATGTCGGTGGAGCGGAAAAACGTCGCGCGGTTGTGGTCGTAGTCGAAGCCGACGATCAGCAGGTGGACGGGCTTGCGCGACGGGCCGAGCCAGGCATCGGCAATGCCCGCCATCGGTTTGGTGCCGTTGGCGGGCATGAGATTTTGCAGCGCCTGGAGTTTTTTGGCGGCGCTGTATTTCGGGCCGATGCCGATAGTTTTCTGCAGAGCCTCATCGAGGAACGAGGAGGTGGGAGAAAAAATCGCCTCGCGGTTGGTTGCGTCCATGAAGTAGCCGAGCAAGGTGCCGAGGGTGACGTTTTCCACCAGGCCGCCGAGTACGATGCTGCCGCCGGAATTGGCGGCCACCATGTCGAACTGCGCCAGCACCTGATTGCCGCGCGCGGCGGCGCCGAACATTTTGATCAGCGCTTTGACCTCGATCAGCGCCCAGGCGCCGCCGCCGTCGAGTGTGAGGATTTTATAGGTCACGGAAACCTCCCGAACGTTGCCTCAAAACCTAGAGGCAAAAACGCTTTGGAGCAAATCGTTACGGGAGGCGGTAGAAGTTCAGGCGGCCTGGCGCAGTTCAAGCGCCGCGGCGGCGGACAGCGCGCCGGCGAGGGCTTTGTCCCGCACTTCCTCGCCGAGCGCGAGACCTTCAGCGCGGATGAAAGTGATGTCGGTGGTGCCTATGAAGTTGAAGATTGCCCGCACATACGGCTCCTGAAAATCATTCGGCGCCGCCGGTGCATTGCCGGAGTAAACGCCGCCGCTGGCGAGGGCGGCGAACAGGCGCTTGCCGCCGATCAGCGTCCGCGGGCCGTGCTCGGTATAGTGGAAGGTCTTACCGGGGACGACGATGCGGTCGATCCAGCTTTTCAGTTGCGAGGAGACGGTGAAATTGTACATCGGCACGCCGAGCACCAGGATGTCGGTGGCGAGAAACTCTTCCATGACCGTCTCGCCGAGCGCCAGATCCTTTTCCAGCGCCGCCGGCGCGGGTATCATGCCATTGCGTGCGGCAAGGTACGAACTTGACAGATGCGGGATCGTGTCGGCGGCCAGATCGCGGTACGTCACCGTGATGTCCGGCGTCGCTGCGCTTAAGTGCGCGACGATGGCGGCGGAAAGTTTGCGGGAGCCGGAATTGCCTCCCAGAATGCTTGAGTCGATGTGCAATAGCTTCATGATGATGAACTCCAGTGTAAAAAGGTGACCAGGGGTGTATAAGTACCCACTGCGCCACGTCACAAGGAGGCACCTGGATGTTACTAGAGAACACCGAAATAACCACCGATTGCCGACGTATCGGCCCCATTCTGTCGCGGATCGGCGACAAGTGGAGCGTGCTGATCGTGATGCTGCTGCGCGCCGGGCCGCGGCGGTTCAACGAAATCAAACGGATGGTGGGCGGGATCTCTCAACGCATGCTGACGCTGACACTGAAGGGGCTGGAGCGGGACGGCATGGTGACGCGGACGGTGACCCCGAGCGTGCCGCCGCGGGTGGATTATGAATTGTCGGCGCTGGGGCACTCGCTGAGCGAACCGGTGCGCGAGTTGGGCGATTGGGCGCGGGCGCATATGGACCAGATCGACGACGCGCGGTGGCGGTTCGACAACCGCAACAGCGGATAGGCGCCAGGGTGCAGGCGGAACTTTTTGCGGCGGCGAGCGGGCAAGAGGTCATCGACGATGGCGCGGTGCTGCTGCGCGGGTTCGCGGCCGCGTCCGAGGCGATGTTGCTGGCGGAGGTGGAGGCGGTGACGGCGGTGGCGGCGTTTCGGCATCTGACCACGCCGGGCGGGCATGTGATGTCCGTCGCGATGAGCAATTGCGGGACGGCGGGGTGGGTGAGCGACCGGCGCGGCTACAGGTATGAGGCGGCGGACCCGCTGACCGGGCGGCCGTGGCCGGCGATGCCGGAGCGGCTTCTGGCGCTGGCGGTGGAGGCGGCGGCGCGCGCCGGGTATGCGGGTTTTACCCCGGATGCCTGCCTGATAAACCGCTATGTGCCCGGGGCGAAAATGTCCTTGCATCAGGATCATGACGAGGGAGATTTGAGCGCGCCGATCGTTTCGATCTCGCTGGGGCTGCCGGCGGTGTTTTTATGGGGTGGCGCGGCGCGGGCGGACCGGCCGCGGCGGATACCGCTGGCGAGCGGCGACGTGGTGGTGTGGGGCGGGGCGACGCGGCTGAATTACCACGGCGTGCTGAAGCTGCCGAAGGGCGAGCATCCCGCGCTGGGCCAGCGGCGGATCAATCTGACGTTTCGGAAGACGTGATTCCCACTCTGGAAACGGAGAGGCTTATTTTACGCGCGCCGGAGCTGGCGGACGCGCCGAGCGGGCAGCTGAACTTTTCGGATTATGACGTTATTCGCGATCTGGCCGCCGCGGTTCCGTGGCCGTATCCGCCGGATGGCATGGCGCGCTTCATTGCGTCGCTGCCGGCGGTGCAGGGCGCGGGGCGCTGGGTCTGGTGCCTGTTTCTGAAGGCGGCGCCCTGTGAAATGGTGGGCAATGTCGATCTGCGGCGGGATGATCCGCTGGAAATCGCGGTTTCTGGTTGGCGCGCAAGCTATGGGGCCGCGGCCTGATGATGGAGGCCGTGACGGCAACCACCGATTTCGCGTTCGACCGGTTGAAATTCGAGCGGCTGATCCTGACCAACGCGCGCGGCAACAAGAGGTCCCGCCGGATCAAGGAAAAATCCGGCGCGCGGCTATTGCGCATTGAGCCGGCCTGCTTCGTAAACCCCGCTTACACCGAACGGGAAGTTTGGGAGCTCACGAGGCGGATTGGGAACGGCGCATCATTCTGCCGCAACCGCCGTAAGGCGTTTGCCGTAGCCGTTCGGGCGGTAGAACACGATGCCGACCAAAAGGCCGCCGATGCCGACGATGCGGATCGTGTTGTTGTAGGTGGTAAGCGCGTAGATGCCCAGCGCGAACAGCGCGACGGCGCTGAGGAACGGGAACACCGCGTAGCCGAGGAAGGTGCCGGCGGAGGTTTTGTACGAGTCCCGGTAGGCCCAGGCGCAGACCAGGCCGGCCAAGCCGTAGTAATAGCAGACTTGCACCGCGATGGCGCTGACCGAGTCGCCCAGGATGGTGGCGATGGTGGGCAGCAGGCTGGAGGCAAAGATCAGCACCAGGCCGACGACGAGCAGCAGATACATGGTGCGCACCGGCGTCTGCGTACGTTCCTGCACCGCGCCGAAAGTGGTGGGCAGCGCGCGGTCCCGGCCCATGGCGAACAGCGTGCGGGAGAATTGCAGCATGGTGGTTTCCAGCGTCGCAATGCTGGACAGGATCAGCGCGAAGGAGGCGGCGACGGCACCGGTGGTGCCGAGCCCGGCGGCGGTCGCGACATGCACGATCAGGTTATCGGAGAAGCCAGACGCGTCTTTCAGCGTGAACAGCATCAGCGCCGCGACGGTGAAGGCGATGAAGGAGGCGATGGTGACGAAGATGGACAGAAAGCCGCCATTGCCGGCGGCGTTCGGCGGCAGGCCTTTGGTCTCTTCCGAGAGGTTGCAGGTAACGTCCCACCCCCAATACAAAAACACCACGATCAGCGAGGAGGCGGCGAAGGTGCCGGGCGGATAGTTGAAGCCGAACCAGGACCAGGAGAACGCGTTGACCCCGCCGCCCTTGCCGGTATGCACGAAGGCGGCGATCGAGATGCCGAACAGGATGATGAGTTCGATGCTGCTCATCACCACCTGGATTTTGCTGGTGAGTTCGATGCCAGTGATCAGCACCGCGGCGATGACGATAAACCAGACCGCGCCGATGCCGGTGGTGAGGATGACGTTGTTGACCAGCGCCGGGTCGCATAGATGGAAGGCGGCGGCGAGGTTGATGGTGGCGCTGCCGAGCGGCACGCTGCCGGTGACCATGAACACCAGCGCCGCGACCAGCAGCGCCCAGCCGGAGAAATAGCCGAAGAATTTGCCGAAGCCTTGCTTGGTCCATTCGTAAGCGGCGCCGGCGTCCGGGGATTTCTTGTTCAGGCCTTTATAGGCGACGGAGATGCCGAGCATCGGCACCGCGAAGATCAGCAGCGCGTTGGGCGAGACCGCGCCGGCGGAGGCAAGCAGGCCGGCGATGGCAACCGCAATGGAGAAGCCCGGCGCACTGCCGGCAACGCCCATGATGATGGATTCGAAAAAGGAGAGGGATTCCGCTTTCAGCTGTGTCGGTGGTGGTGGTGTCGTCAGTGTTGAACTCATAGTCCCAGCCTCCGTTTTGGTTGTCTGTACAAGCGTTTCGGATGTTATGAAGTCGTGGATGCCGGCCTCCGCCGGCATGACGGGACAAGGCCGGCCATCGGTCTTCGCTCACGACTTGCTCACGCATTCTTCAAATACGCATCATATTCCACGTCCGGGATGCGGCGGCGGAACTCGTTTATTTCTTGTTGTTTGCAAGCGGTAAAGAATTTCTGAAAGCCGGCGCCAAAGATGGTGGCGATGTGGGGCGAGCGAGCGAAGTGGTCGGCGGCGTCGCACCAGGCGGTCGGCAGAGCGGGTGCGGTCGGGGCACGTTGATCGCCAAAGCTTTCGGCGCCGGGGTCGGCGTTCGTTTCGATGCCGTCCAGGGCCGAGCCGAGGAAGGCGGCGAAGGCGAGGTAGGGGTTGCAGTCGGCGCCGGCGACGCGGTGTTCGATGCGGGTGGCGGCCGGGTCCACGTTGATGACGCGGATGGCGGCCAGGCGATTATCGTGCCCCCAGTCGCCGTGGGTGGGGGCGTGCACGCCGGGGGCGAAGCGGCGATAGGAGTTGGCGTGCGGGGCGAGGGTGAGCATGGTGTCCGGCATGGCGCGGATGACGCCGCCGAGTGCGTGGTACAGCAGGTCCGCGGCGCGCTCGCCGGCGCCGGTGAAGACGTTTTTGCCGGCGCGGTCGAGCAGCGACATATGGACGTGCATGCCGCTGCCGGCCCATTGGCCGTAGGGCTTGGCCATGAACGTAGCGGTGAGGCCGTGTTTACGGGCGACGTGCTTAATGGTGCGTTTGAACAGCACGGCGCTGTCGGCCAAGCGCAGCGCGTCCGCTGAGTATTTCAGCGTGACCTCGAATTGGCCGGGGCCACTTTCGGAGATCAGGGTTTCGAGCGCGATGTCCTGAACTCTCGCGCAGGCCATCATTTCGCGCAGGATGATTTCATAGTTGTGGATTTCGGCGAGGCCGACGGCGTCGATCTGCCAGCCCTTCCAGCCGCCAGCCTCCGCGCCGCGTGGGGCGATGGCCTGGCCGTTTTGCGTGCCGACCAGATAGAATTCCAGCTCCACGCCGAGCGCGGGGGTAAAGCCGGCGGCGGCGTAGCGGTCCAACACGTTGGCCAGAATGCTGCGGGGGTCCAGCATGAAGTACTGGCCGGCGGCGTCGCGCATGGTCAGCATCGCCTGCACGGTGTTGCCCTCCGCCCAGCCCATGCGGCTGATGGAATGCGGCACGGCGACGCATAGGCCGTCCGGATCGCCGGTGTCATAGGCGATGCCGCCTTCCACGATGTCCCGCCCCCAGATATCCAACAAAAAGGCCGAACGGGGGATGGAGATGCCGGCGCCGAGCAAGGCTTTGGCTTTGTCGGGTTGCAGCCATTTGCCGCGCGGCACGCCGTTCACGTCGATGATGAACGCTTCGATCAGCTCGCATTCGGCCAGCAGCGCCAGCTTCGCGCTGTGCATTTCGGAAGCAAAGGCGTTCAAGCCGTGACCTCGTCCGCCACCCGCGCGTAGGTTTGCTCGATGGCGCGGGTGACCCGGCCGACCAGCAGCTCGATCTCGTTTTCGGAGATGATCAGCGGTGGCGAGAACACGAGCGTGTCGCGCACCGCGCGCATCACCAGGTTGTTTTCGAAGCAATAGTCGCGGCAGATCATCCCCGTTCTGCCACGGTTGTCGAAAAAGCGGCGGGTGCGGCGGTCGGCGACCAGCTCGATCGCACCGATCAGGCCGATGCCGCGGATTTCGCCGACCATCGGGTGGTCGGCCAGCGCTTCGCTTAAGCGCGCGCGCAGCAATGCGCCTTTGTTGACGGCGGCCGCCACCAGGTTTTCGTTTTCAATGATGTCGAGGTTGGCGAGGGCGACAGCGCAGGAGACCGGGTGCCCGGAATAGGTAAAGCCGTGATAGAATTCGCCGGTCTGGTCGATCAGCACTTCCGCCACGCGGTCGCCGACCATCACCGCGGAGAGCGGCAGGTAGCCGGAGGTGATAGCTTTCGCCAGCGTCATGATGTCGGGCGTGATGCCGAAGGTGTCGCTGCCGAACATCTGGCCGGTGCGGCCGAAGCCGCAGATCACTTCATCGGCGATGAGCAGGATGTCGTGTTCGCGGCAGATGCGGTTGATTTCCGGCCAGTAGGTGGCGGGCGGGATGATCACGCCGCCGGCACCCTGTAGCGGCTCGCCGATGAAGGCGGCGATGTTTTCGGCGCCGAGTTCGCGGATTTTGATTTCAAGCTGCTGCGCGGCGTACAGGCCGAATTCAGCTTGCCCCATCTGGCCGCCATAGCCGTACCAGTACGGCGGCAGGACATGGCAAAAATTCGGCATGTCGCCGGCCTGGCGATGCATGTCCGCCATGCCGCCGGCGGAAGCGCCGAGGGTGGTGGAGCCGTGATAGCCGTATTCGCGGCCGATGATGATGCGCTTGTTGGGTTTGCCGAGGGTCTGCCAGAACACGCGGGCCATGCGCAGCGCCGTGTCCACAGCTTCGGAGCCGGAGCAGGCGAAAAACGCGTGTTCCAGTCCGGCGGGGGCAAGGCGCGCGAGGCGCGCGGAAAGTGCCGCCGCCGGCTCGGTCGTGGTTTTAAAAAACGTGTTGTAATACGGCAGCTTGGTCATCTGCGCGGTCGCGGCGGCGACCAGTTCCGGCCGGCTGTAGCCGACATTCACGCACCACAGGCCGGCCATGCCGTCCAGGATGCGGTTGCCGTCGCCGTCGCGGAGGAAAACGCCGTCCGCGCCGGTGATCAGCCGGATTTTGCCTTCGTGCAGCGTCTTATGATCGGTAAACGGATGCAGATGGTGGGCGGCGTCCACGCTTTGCCAATCGATCACGCCTGAAATTTCGTCCAACATGTCTCACCTCCTGTATCGTAACGCTGCCGCACGAAGCGGCGCCGGAAAGCGTTCAGATACGCGGCGGGCTGAAACCAATGCGTGCACAAAGAAGCAGCAACTTCACGGGCGAAGAACGCGCTATGTGGAAGGTGCGGGAGATCATGCCCAACTTTGTTGCAGGAGCGTGACGCAAGTCAAGGGAATTGTAAAGAAAACGTTCAGCTTGACGGGCTGGTGGGGCTTGGCCACACTACCTGCACCATCACGATCGGGGATTTGCGTGCGCCTTACGCCGGACGGCAAGCCGACAGCAGCGAACGATACCCATTCCCCCCAACCATCCGGAACGCGTTTCGGATAATGCCCGACAGCATGGCGCACGTCGGCAAGCCGGCCGATGCCAAACGCGGCGCCATCACCATCGCGGGGGTGACGCGGATTTTCGCGGGATCGGTGCCGGCGGTGGCCGGCATCGATTTGAACATCAAGGCAGGCGAGTTTTTCACGCTGCTGGGGCCTTCGGGATGCGGTAAAACCACGCTGTTGCGCATGATCGCGGGGTTTGAGGTGCCAGATGCCGGGCGGATTTTGATCAGCGGGCGGGAGATGCAGGACATCCCGGCGTATAGGCGCGCGGTAAACACCGTGTTCCAGTCTTACGCGCTTTTCCCGCATCTGAACGTGGCGGAGAATATCGGCTTCGGCTTGCGCATGCAGGGCGTGAAAAAGCCGGCGCGGCGCCGGCGCGTGGATGACATCATGGGGCTGCTGCAGATCTCGCAATTCGCGAGCCGCAACCCGGCGCAGCTTTCCGGCGGGCAGCGGCAGCGCGTGGCGCTGGCGCGGGCGCTGGTGAACGAGCCGGAAGTGGTGCTGCTGGACGAGCCGCTTTCCGCGCTGGACGCGAAGCTGCGGGCGGAGCTGCAGATCGAGCTGCTGCGGATGCAGAAGCGGCTCGGGATGACGTTTATTTTCGTCACGCACGACCAGCATGAGGCGCTGGTGATGTCCGACCGGATCGGCGTGATGGAGCGCGGTAAATTACAGCAGGTGGGACCGGTGCTGGAGGTGTATGAGAAGCCGCGCAACATGTTCGTGGCGGAGTTTCTGGGCCTGTCCAATATCTGGCCGATCCAGCCGGCGGGGGCGGGCGCCGCGGAGACGCCGATCGGGACGCTCAAAATCGCCGCGCCGATTGGCGCCGAGCGGATGGCGATGATCCGGCCGGAAAAAATTTGGATTTACAGCGACGCGCAGGCGGTGGCGGACACGCCGAATTTGTTCCGCGGCACGGTGAAGGAGGCGATCTACATGGGCGCCTCGACGCAGTATCGCGTGACGCTGGCGGGCGGGCAGGACGTGCTGGCGCTGGACACCAACAACCAGGCGGCGGAGCGCAGCTGGCGCGCCGGCGAGGCGGTGGCGCTTGAGCTGAAGCCGGCCAACATCATGTTGATCGAAGGATGAGCGCCGCGGCTCCGGTGACAGCGGTGCAGACCGAGGCGAAGGCGCGGTCGTTCCGCCTGTGGATCACCGCCGGGCCGGGGCTGTTCTGGGTGGTGCTGTTTTTGCTGATCCCGAGCGCGGTGTTGCTCGGCATCGGGTTTTTCTCGTCTAATGATTACGGCTCGCCGGTGCTGCCGCTGACTACCGCGCCGTTTTCTCAGGTGGCGGGGTACTCGCTGCTGGGCTGGGATGACGGCAACATTATTATTCTGCTCCGTTCGCTGCGGCAGGCGGGGATCGCGACGGCGGTGTCGGCTTTGTTGTCCTATCCCATTGTGTTTTTCATAATGACGCGGCCGGCGTCGATCCGGCCGCTGTTGCTGCTGTTCATCATTCTGCCGTCCTGGACCAATCAGGTGGTGCGGACTTACGCCTGGCTGGAGCTGCTGGGGCCGGACGCGCCGGTGACCTGGGTCGCGCACGCGCTCGGCATCGTGCCGGCGCATCTGGGGATCGAGCCCGGCAGTTTCGCGGTGACCACCGGGCTCGCGTACAATTACCTGCCGTATATGATCGTGCCGCTTTACGCCTCGGCGGAGCGGCTGGATTGGACGCTGGTGGAGGCCGGGCGGGATTTATACGCGAAGGGCTTTCGGCTGTTCTGGCATACGGTGTTTCCGCAGACGTTGCCGGGATTGCTCTCCGGCGTCATTTTCGTGGCGATCCCGGCGTTCGGCGATTACGTGGTGCCGCAGCTGCTGGGCGGCGACCGGGCGCTGATGATCGGCTCGCTGATCGCCAACCAGTTTACCGAGACGCCAGACTGGCCGTACGGCGCGGCGCTGACCATCATCATGCTGGTGTTCACCGGCGCCGGGCTGGTGGCGTTCCGCATCCTCACGCGCCGGCTGGGCGGTTCCGGCGAGGCCACGATATGAGCCCCGCCGCGGAGCAGCAGCATGAGTAACGTGGTGCCGCCGAGGATGCGCGCGTTGCTGGCGGGGATCTCCTGGCCGGTTTATGTGCTGCTGTACACGCCGCTGGCGCTGGTGGCGTTTTACTCTTTTGCGCCGGCGCCGAATTCCAGCGGACACTCGCTGCACGCGTATAGCGTGCTGATGCATGACGGCACCGCAAGCGTGGCGCTGCGGCGGTCGCTGGTCTTGGCATTGGTGTCGGCGACGGTTTCCACTGCCCTGGGCACGCTGCTGGGCTACGGCCTAAGCCGGTTCCGGGTGCCCAATGCGCGCGGGATTGCGGCCAATATGCCGAGCCTGATTATTTACACGCCGATCATCATGCCGAGCCTGGTGTTCGGCATTTCCGAGCTGATTTTCTTCAACTTCGTTCACAGCTATACGGGCCTGCTTGCCGCTGGCCTCGGCACGATGATGATCGCGCATATCACCTTTCAGGTGCCGTATGTAGCGCTGACGGTGTTTGCGCGGCTGGCCGGGCTGGATCCGAATTTGTTCGAGGCATCGCATGATCTTTACGCGAATGGATTGAAGAGTTTTTTCTTTCTGATCGTGCCGGTGGTGCAGCCGGCGATCATTGGCGGCTTCCTGCTCGGCATCACGCTCTCGATCGACGATTTCACCATCAGCTTCTTCACGTCCGGCCCTGGCAGCGTGACGTTGCCGATCTACATTTACGGCGCGATCGCGCGAAAGGGGATTTCACCGGAGATCAACGCGCTGGGCACGCTGATGATCGGTACCGTGATCGTGCTTGCGGTCGCGCAGTTTTTGCTCAGCCGCTACCGCGACCGCCGCACGAAATTACTTCCGACCTGAGGATGGATACGATGAAACACTTAAAAAATCCCGCTTTGTTTTTGACCGCCGCGTTCGCCGTCGGCGCGTTGATGACCGGCGCCCCGCGGCCGGCGGCGGCGGATGAACCGACGCTGAACCTGTTCATCTGGTCGGATTATATCCCCGACGCAACGATCACTGGCTTCGAGCTTAGCTGCGGCTGCAAGGTTGTGGAGACGGACTATGACAGCAACGCCGAAATGGCGGCGAAATTAAAAGCCGGCGGAGATTCACAATACGATGTGGTAGTGCCGTCCAGCTACTACGTGCCGGAACTAGCCGATGAAGGGCTTATCCAGCCCATCGACCACAGCCAGATCACCAACTTCGGCAACCTGTTTCCAAAATTCCAGAACCCGGATTACGACCCGAACGATAAATACTCGATCCCGTATCAATGGGGCACGACCGGCATCGTTTACGATCCCAGCAAAATCCCCAGCCCGCCGGAGAGCTGGGCGCTGATGTTCGACCCGAAGGCCAACGCGACGTACCCCTTTGTGCTGCCGAAGGGCGAAGGCCGCGACCAGATCGGCGCTGCCTGCGCGTATCTTGGTTACGGGTTTAATTGTTCGGAGGAAAGCCAGTGGCTGGCGGCGGCGAAACTTATCGAACAGACCAAGAAGCGTCCGAACTTTGCTGGCTTCGTCGATGAAACGCCGGCGCGCGACCAGATGAAAAGCGGGCTGATCGCGGCTTCGCTTGCCTATAATGGCGACATCGCGACCTGCTATTCCGATGGCAGCTGCCCGAAGTTGAAGTTCTTCCTTCCGAAAGAAGGCTCGGAGATTTGGGTTGATACGATGGCGATTCCAGCCCACGCGCCGAACCCGCAGCTGGCCCTGGAATTCATCAACTTCATCCTGGTCGCGCATAACGGCGCAGATCTTTCGAACTTCAACACCTATGCCAGCCCGAACCAGGCATCCCAGCAATATCTGACGGGCGTGATGAGCACGCCGCTGATCACGCCGACCGCGGATCAGGAAAAGAACTTAAAATTCCTGCAACCTTTGCGGGGTGCGAAGTACAAGCTGTTTAACGATATCTGGACCAGCGTGTTGCAATAACGCGAACCAAGACGGCGGCGCGGGATGATCCGCCGCCGCACATTTGAGGATTTTATGAGTACCATCGACCTCCACGAGTGGTTCGACGAACATCGGATCACCGAAGTTGAATGCATGGTGCCGGACATCACCGGCATCCCGCGCGGGAAAATCATGCCAGCGCAGAAGTTCTTTCAGGGCGGCGCGCCGCGGCTGCCGGAAGCGATTTTCATTCAGTCGGTGACGGGGGAATATCCGGAGGACCCGGAAGATACGCTGACGGACCCGGCAATCATCGACATCAAGCTGATTCCGGATGCGGATACCGTGCGGCTGGTGCCTTGGGCGCATGAGCCGACGGCGCAGATTATCCATGACTGCGAATACGCCAACGGCACGCCGGTGCCGATGGCGCCCCGGCAGGTGCTGCGCAAAGTGCTGGCGCTGTATGAGGCGAAGGGCTGGAAGCCGGTGCTGGCGCCGGAGCTGGAGTTTTACCTGGTGGGGCGCAATACCGACCCGGATTATCCGCTGGTGCCGCCAGTGGGGCGCTCCGGCCGGCAGGAAACCGGGCGGCAAAGTTACTCGATCGACGCGGTGAACGAATTCGATCCGCTGTTCGAGGAGATGTATGATTTCTGCGATCTGCAGAACCTCGATCTGGACACGCTGATCCATGAGGAGGGCGCGGCGCAGGTGGAGATTAATTTCCTGCACGGCGATCCGCTGGATTTGGCCGACCAGGTGTTTCTGTTCAAGCGGACGGTGCGGGAAGTGGCGCTGCGGCACAACATCTACGCGACGTTCATGAGCAAGCCGATGGGCAATGAGCCGGGCAGTGCGATGCATGTGCATCAGAGCATTGTGGACCCGGTGAGCGGGCGAAATTTGTTCGCGGGGGAGGACGGCAAGGCGAGCCCGTTGTTTTTGAGTTATATGGCGGGGCTGCAGAAATACATTCCGGCGACGATGCCGATTTACGCGCCGAACGTGAATTCCTATCGCCGGCTGACGCGGTTTTCCAACGCGCCGATCAATCTGCAATGGGGATACGACAATCGCACCTGCGGCCTGCGCGTGCCGTTCGGCGACGCGGCGGCGATGCGGGTGGAAAATCGCGTGCCGGGGGCGGATGCGAATCCGTATCTCGCCTTCGCGGCGACATTGGCCTGTGGGTATCTGGGCATGGTGGAAGGGCTGGAAGCGACGCCGGCGCAGACCGGGAGTGCATATTCGGGCGAGTATACGTTGCCGCGCGAATTGTCCCACGCGCTGGATGTTATGGATGCGTCGAACGCGATCCGGGATATTTTGGGTGGGAAGTTGGTGGATGTTTTGGTGGCGGTGAAACGGTTGGAGTATGAGACGTATTTGCGGGTGATTAGTTCCTGGGAGCGGGAGCATTTGTTGTTGAATGTTTGAGATAACCGAGTCAGGAGTAATCATCTGACTCTTCAGCAACCACAATGACACATCCCACGTCTGAAATCCTAATATTTTGTCTTTTTGGATTGCTATCAAGATGGCCGGGACAGTGGCTCATTTGGTGCGTTTGGTTGTTAATTGCTCGTCATGAAAAGGTTCTCCATGGCCAGACGTCGAAACTGGTAAAGTCAGTGGGTGGTTTAGAAAGGCTTCTCTACATAGCAAGTGTAATGGGGCATCATTACGAGATTATGGGTGGATGGCTAGTTCTAAAAGCATTTTTCTCTTTCATTGAGCGCGACCCCGTTTTTAAGAAAAATCCGTACGAGATCGAAAGATATAATGGACTTCTTATTGGGAATGCATTGTCGCTGCTTCTAGGAATTGCTTTAGGTGTTCTAGCAAACCTCATGATCAGTCGGATTTTTACTGATCAGATACTAATGTGGGTTTCGTGTAAGTGACCCTGCGCAACTACTACACCGCCACGCGCCGCGTCGATCTGACGACCGCGCCTTTGGATGGCGACTTCACCACGGATGTCGCCATTGTCGGCGGCGGGATCACGGGAGTTTCGGCGGCGCTGCATTTGGCGGAGCGGGGGTACGGTGTCGCGCTGCTGGAAGCGGGCGACACCATTGGCTGGGGTGCGTCCGGGCGGAATGGCGGGCAGGTGTTGCCGGGGTTCAGCGCGTCGCAAGAAAAAATCAAATTGCTGGTGGGCGCCGCGGCGGCGAAAAAACTCTGGGACATGTCGGTCGAGGCGGTGGATTTGCTGCACGGGCAGATCCAGCGATTCGGGATTCCGTGTGATCCCGTCACGGGCTATCTGCACGCCGCGATCAAGCCGCGGCATTTGCGGGAGCTGCAAGAGGCGCAAGCGGAGTTGGCGGAACTGGGCGCGCCGGTGGGGCAAATTTTACAGGGCGAGGAGCTGCGCGCCCGGCTCGCCAGCCCGCGCTACATCGCGGCGCTGGAGGATAAAACCGCCGGGCATATTCATCCGCTGAACTACACGCTGGGCCTGGCGCGGGCGGCACAGGCGGCCGGAGCGAAATTGTTCACCTCCGCACGCGTGGACAGTTTGGCGCAAGGCAAGACGCTCAAACTCCGCACCGCGCGCGGCACCGTCTCCGCCTCGTTTCTGCTGGTCGCCGGCGGCGCGTATCTGGGCGGACTGATGGCGCCGCTGGCGGGCTACATCATGCCGGTCGGCACCTACATCATCGCCACCGAACCGCGCGCCGATGCCGCCACGCTGATCCCCGGCAATGAGGCGGTGGCGGACCAGAACTTTGTGCTGGATTATTTCCGGCGCTCCGCGGACGACCGCATCCTGTTCGGCGGCCGCGTGTCATATTCCACCCTGCCGCCGCCATCGCTGAAAGCCTCCATGCTCGCCCGCGCCCAGCGCGTCTTCCCCCAACTAAAAGACGCCCGTGTGGACTATCTATGGGGCGGCAACGTGGACATCTCCCGCAACCGCGCGCCGCATTTCGGCCGGCTCGCCGAAAACATCCTGTTCGCGCAAGGCTTCTCCGGCCATGGCGTGGCACTCACCGGCCTCGCCGGCAAGCTGGCGGCGGAAGCGATCGCCGGCCAGGCCGAGCGGTTCGACATGTTCGCCGCCATCCCCCACGCCCGCTTCCCCGGCGGCCGCCGCCTGCGCATGCCAGCGCTGCTGCTCGCCACCACCTATTTCCGGCTGCGCGACATGCTATGAACGCCCCATGACTGGCGCGGTCCTGATCACTGGCGGAGCAAAACGGCTGGGCGCGGCGATCGCCCACGCGGTGGCGGCCGCCGGCTTCCCCGTCGTCATCCACGCCCACACCGCAGCCGATGATGCCCATGTTCTGGCGGAGGGGCTGGGCGGCCACGTCGTGCTGGCGGACCTGTCCGAACCGGACGCCGCACCCCGGCTGATCGCCGATGCGGTGGCGAAAGCCGGCCCGCTGTTCGGGCTGATCAACAACGCCTCGCGCTTCGTCTTCGACCGTCCGGCCAACGTCACCGCCGCCGCCATTGCCGAACACATGGCGCCCAATCTGATCGCGCCGGTTCTGCTGGCGCAGCATTTCGCCGCGCAGCCGGGGCTGGAGGCTGGCGTGGTGATCAACATGCTCGACCACAAGCTGCAGAACCTGAACCCGGACTTCTTCGCCTACACGCTCAGCAAGGCGGCACTTGCCGCCGCGACGGAGATGATGGCCATGGCCTACGCGCCGCGCATCCGCGTCTGCGGCATCGCACCCGGCCTCACCATGAAAGGGCCGAAGCAGTCGGAAGAGAAATTCGCCACCGCCTGGCGCGCCAACCCGCTGGGCCGCGGTCCCGCGCCAGAGGATATTGCCGCCGCTGCCCTCTTTCTGCTTCGTTCGCCGGCGGTTACCGGCAGCGTGATTACGGTAGATAGCGGCGAACATCTGATGCATCGCGGCCGGGACGTTGCGTTTCTGGCGCCTTGATGGGCTATAACGCTTTCTAAAAGCCGGGGAACCGAAATGTCCGTCCGCAAATTCCTGCTTCCGCTCAGCAGCTCCGCCACCGGCGAGGCGGCGCTGCATACCGGGCTGATGCTGGCGAAGATGTGGTCCGCGCACCTGGAGGTCCTGCATATCAGCGCGGACTCGCGCGATCTGGCGCCGCTTTCCGGTGAAGGCCTGTCCGGCGCCATGATCGAGGAGATGATGAGCGCCACCGAGCGCGATAGCGGCCGGCGTGCCCGCGAAATCCGCGCCATGTTCAACTTGGCGACCGAAGACCAGGCTGTGCCGGTGGGGGCCGCGCATCGCGGCAGCAACGAGCCCAGCGCCTCATTCACCTCTTTGGCCGGCCGGGAGGATGAGATCATCGCACACCACGCCCGGCTCGCCGACCTGACGATCGTGCCGCATCCGCAAACCGGGGAAGACGTGGCCTCCGCCGATGCGCTGCACGCCGTGCTGTTTGATAGCGGCCGGCCGGTGCTGATGGCGCCGGTGACCAAGCCAGAGGTCATCGGCAAGCGCGTCGCCATCGCCTGGAACGGCACCGCGCACGCGGCCTCCGCGCTTGCTTCGGTCATGCCGTTCGTGCGCCAGGCCAACGCCGTGCGGGTCCTGGCCTCACCCGAGTATTTTCGCGGCGGCCCATCCGCGGCCGAGGTGGTCAGCTACATCGCCGACCACGGCGTAACGGCGGATATCAGGCAATTTTCGTCGATAAACCGGGTCATCGGCATTGGGCTGCTCGCCGCGGCCGCCGAATTTGGCGCGGATTTGATGTCGATGGGCGCTTATTCCACGTCCCGGCTACGCCAACTCATCCTCGGCGGCACCACGCGCCACGTGCTGGAAAACGCCACGGTGCCGGTATTGATGAACCGTTAGCGGATCGGCCAGGTCTTGAAGACGGGAATGAAGCCGCCTGACGGCGCGCGGCTTTATGAAGCGGCACTAAATCATCTCGCGCGCTATCCGGCGACGGAACGCGGCTTGGCGCTCGTGCTCGGCCGCAAGATCGACCGCTGGCTGCGCGCGCAGGAGGAGGATGCGGAGGAGGCCGCGGCGCTGGCCCGCAAAAGCAAAGCCACGATCCTGGAGGTCGTGGCGCGGCTGAAAGCCGCCGGGCTGCTGAGCGATGAAGCATTTGCCGCCGCCCGCGCGCGGCGGCTGGCGCGCGGCGGAAAATCGCGGGCCGCCGCGCTTGCGCATCTCGCGGCGAAGGGCGTGCCCAGGCCGTTGGCTGGCGCCGCCGTGGTCGATGATCCCGAACGTGAGTTGGCCGCTGCATGCGTGTATCTGCGCCGCCGCCGCGCCGGGCCGTTTGGCGACGCTCCGGAACTGAAAATCCTCGCCGCGATGGCTCGTGCCGGATTTAGCCGGGCCGTTGCCCGCCAGTCGATGCGGCTGAACCGCGAAGAAGCAGAGGCGCGTATCGAGTTGCTCGATACCTGACACCCGGCGGGGTCAGCCCGAACTGCAGCTTGACACTTGATCAACTGCGGCGTCAGCGAAGCAAAGGTCAAATCTAGATGTTTTTGCCGGATTAAAAGTTAAGCATCTAAAGCCGCTTACATTGCACGTCAAAGCAGTGCGACCACTTCATCGATGTTGTTCTCTTAGTTCGGCCTCACTACAACCTCCACCAAGTAAAAGGTACATCAAATGCATCCGCTAATAATTCTACCGGTGATCACTTTTCTTATTATCTTAGGTTACGTTGGGTGGAGCGGTCTCGCAGTCAAGCGCAGCCAAAAACCCGGTCGTACAAAGGGTATTGGCGCCCCTGGCGATCCGATGTCCTAGGTTTTCAATGTTCCATGGCTTAGACTGACCCATGGCGTCGATATTTACGCAGCGGCGCTGAAAACGCAGGCGCACCCGGCGGCAGTAGTTTCCAGTTGCAACGTGGCGTGTTCGATGCCGAAATGCTCGACCAACTCCCGCTGCGCCGCCACCCGCAAGTCCGCATCCACGGCCGGGTCCGCCCGCACAATGTGCACGGTCAACGCAGTCTCGGTCGTGGAAACCGGCCACACATGCAAGTCGTGCAGCGAAAGCACCCCTGGCAACCGCAACAGTGACGCCGAGATTTTTGCAAGATCAAGGCCCGACGGCACCGCATCCATCGCCATCGCCACCGACTGGCGAAGCAGCGACCATGTCGCTGCGATGATCACGGCGGAGACGCAGAGGCTGATCACCGGATCAATCCAGTTCCAGTGTGTGAAGAAAATAATGATGCCGGCGCAAACGGTCGCCGCCGCCAGACCAGCATCCCCCGCCATGTGCAGGAACGCGCCCCGCACGTTCAAATCACTTTGGCCGCGCAGAAACAACAAAGCCGAGCCGCCATTCACCGCAATGCCGCCGGCCGCGATGATCATGATCGTTCGGCCGGAGACATGAGGCGTCGCCAGCAGCCGCAAGACCGCTTCCCAGGCGATGCCGCCGGTAACCAGCAACAAAGCCACGGCATTGCCCAGAGCCGCGAGGATGGAGGCGCGCCGCATCCCGTAGGTATAAACCTTCGTCGCCGCCTTCACGGCCAGCCGCCCGGCTATCCAGGCCGCCAACAGCCCCGCGACATCCGAAGCGTTATGTGCCGCGTCCGCTAATAAAGCGAGCGAATGCGCCGCGAGACCGGCAACGACTTCAACAACCATGTAGCCAAGGTTTAGCGATAGACCAATCGCAAAAGAACGCCCGCTAGCGGCGGGATTTACATGATGGTGGTGGCTGGCCCCATGATGATGATCATGAGAATATTCCCGATGTCCGGCAGGGTGCAGCGCCATAAACGCGGTCTAACATGGACCGCACTCCGGCACAAAAGTCACTTGTCCTCACGGCTGATGTTCCGCTGCCGCGCCATCAAGCGGGCCGGCATCGCCGGCACATTCCGGCGTCAGGTGAGCACGCAACCCAAACCCCGCCGAGGTTGCGCCGAGCAACGTTCCAACTCCGGCGCCGAAGCTCAAAGGATCGAACGGCTGCCCTCGATGTACCACGACAAAAACCTGTAGGCCTAGAAATACTGCTGCACTGGCTAGCGAGATCAGCGCCTGCTCATCAGCGCCGCCTCTGCCGTCGCTCAGCAACTGCGAAACGAATTTGTTCAACTCGCTAGTTCTCCCGCCAATGCCACGAACCGGCGGGACCAGCCAAGGCCGAACACCGGCCAGGTGGGAAGCCGCGCCGAATAATCGACCCGCCGCGCCAGCGCCTCGCGCGCGATCGCACAGGCATCTCCGTGGTCAACCGCCGCCAAACTCTGCGGGCCCAGAACGCCATCCGCGGCCACGTTCGCCGCCTGCTGCAGCCACATCACCGCCATCCTGCATCCCGCATGCACCGCCGCGTCAAAAGCAATAAGTGCGACCGGGGAAGGTAGAGCGTCGCCCGCGATAGTCGCCCAGTAATCCCGCTGGTAAATTTGCTTGGCCGCATCCTCTGAAAGGTTACGGATGTCCAGCGCGGGATAAGCCGCCGCGCTGATACCGTATTTCGTGCCGTGCAGCTCGCCATGACCAACCGCGCCGCCCGTCCAATTTCCAGGGTCAGCGGCGTTATCGGAAAATCCGCCTTCGGCGGCCACCGTAAACGCAAAACATTGATTAAAATTATCCATGAAACAGGCTTGCCAATAGTCCGCCGCAGGTCGCGGACAAGAGACTGACAATCATCATGCTGGTTCGGCGTTCCGCTTCGCGCTCGCCCCGCACCCGCGAAAGGTCCGCTCTCACATCCGCGAGTTCCTTCGCAAGTTCGTCGGTCTTCTCGAACAGCTTACTGATGACCTGATCTTCCTGAACCAGATAGCGCACGCGCCAAGCCTCAAGTGAGTCTGCTTTCGCCTGCAGGCCACCGATATCCTGGCGTATGTTGGTCACCTCGCTGCGCGCAGTCGTGATGTCTCCGCGGAGCAGAGAAAGCGCATCCATCTCCAAGTTTTGGCTCCTCAATCGGCGGTGTCAGATAGCGCGATCGGGTAGGTCGTGGCCTGCAATGGAAAGTTGATCGACCAGGCGGACCCAAGGTCGCCGCCGATGTCCCAATTTGCTGGCGGTGTCAGGCTGCCGGCATTATCGGTAATCGCGTTACCTCGGCCAATCTGGGTGCTGCCATAAGGATAAAACAGCAGCGGGCTGGTACTGGTGATGGCGCTACTTAACGTCAAAGAGATATGCGTTGTATCCACGCGCTGGGCGGATGTCGCCGTAATGATTGTGCCGGGTGCCGCGACGCTGCCGCCATCCATCACCGCGAATCCGGCACCATTCACGGCTTGTAGCGGCAGCAGCAGGTCATTCCCCGCATCGTGCACAATCGTCAGAACGACGTTCGTGTTCGACGCGCGATAGGCGCTGGTGATATACGGGCCGCCGATCAACGGCAGCCCGCTCGCCGGAAGATCTGTGACGGCGATCGTGTCAGCGAGTCCCATTGCGAATGCCGCTCGCCCGGCCGCATGCGAGCCGATCCTGCCATAGCGCAGAAGATCGGGCTGGTCGCGGTGCTGTGGATCGCCGCCGCTCCAGGTCCCGGTTGTCGGATCATAAGCGGAGTTCAACGGGTTCGAATCAGAAGTCTGCGCCGCGAACATCAAAATGTTATTGGCGGCGCTCGACGCCAGATCGTCGATCGATTCCCGCACCATCTGCACGCCGTCATTCGTTTCATAGGGAATGGCGTTCCAGGCCAACAAAGGCAGCGCGGCAGCGGTGCGTCCCAGAAGTCCGCGGGTCAGCAACAACAGCCGAAGCACCGTGCCCTTGTACAGCGTCTTGTTTGCGTACGGCATCGTGCTGTCCTGCTCGGACCACGGCCAGATCAGGAACGCAATATCCAGCTCATCCACCGGCGAAACCAGTTCGGCGCCGCCGGTCAGATACGCCGTCAGCGCGGCAAAATCAGGCCCGCCAGCCCAGCCGGACGGGTCCGATTCATCGCCGGGATTGGTCAGAAACGTGCCATTCAATACGCCCGGCGGAAACAGCGGCGGCGACGAGTTTGAGATCGGGTGGCCGGAGATCACGGAGTATCGATTGGGCGAAATGTAAGCCCCGGCGATCACCTCCGTCACGGAATAAGCCGCCGCTCCCAGATACCACGCGCAACCTTGCGCCAGCGCCAGCGGCCCGCCCGCATTAATGAACCACGCTGCATTGGATTGTCCCATCACCAGCAAGCTGACGCCTCGGCGTGCACCCAGTACCCAACGCGCTTGGCACCCGATCAGCGTGCCGATCTCGGCCGCCGTCAGTGCCCGTTCCCAATTTGCCATCTCGTGAAACCAGCACTGCGCGGAACCCTGTATCGTCCCGTCATGCAGCAGCAGCACCTGGCCCAAAGCGCTCGCCGGCAGCGGATTGATAATACGGGGGGCGACCTGCGCCCCGTCCAGCCAAACATCCACCCCCTGCCCCGGCGTGTTGCGCAGAATTACAGCATGGCTATGGCGCCGCGTCAGCGCATTGCTCAGCACGGTCGCGCTGGCCGTGCCTGGAAACAACGTGAGGTTCGTTCCGGGCAAGCTGTCCGCCTGCAGGATCGTGCTACTGGAAAATGTGCAATTGATCAGCGGGATTGGGTCGGCATCGACGTAAAATGTACCCTGCCGCGAGTTTGGACGCGTCCAAACCAGATAGCGCGTCCATGCCGCGGCTGCGCCCAATTCAAAACCCGGATGCGACAGACCCCAATCCGCATCCAAACTCGGCCCATAAACCGCAATCTCCGGATCTGGCGCGCCAACCGCACCCAAAAACCCATTTACGCGCGGCGCCGCCAAGGTGGAAGCCGGCGCCGTGTCGGCGGCGATGTGATACGGCGTCAGCGACACATTCCCGCCGGACTGATCCGCGATCGCGCCCACCACACCGTTACTGGCAGTCAGCTGCAAGCCATTGACATCGCGCAGCCCGCCCAACAGGCCGCCATCCCACCATCCGGACAAGCCGCTGATGGCGGAAGGATACGGCCCATTGAATGTCCCAGCCGGCGGCGTCGTACCCGCCGGCAACGGCGCGGTCAGCGCACGCGTGTTCGCGCCGGCCGCCAATGGCGATCCGGGCGACGTCAAGAGAAACGTCACTTAAGTGACCGTAATCGTAAACGTGCTTGCCGTCTGACTAGCCCCCGTGGAGGTCTCCACCCAAACATAATAGGCGCCGGCCGTTGCCGGCACCGGAAAGTAAATCGCCCAAAACGTGTTGCCCTCGAGCAGGACGGCATCCTGCCAACCACTGCTCGGCGGACGGGTGTTGGACGTGGATAGCGCCACCTGTGTCGCCACTTCCTGCGCGGGCGCGACACCGCCGTTCAGTGGTATGGTCGCCGACGACCCATGCGCGTAGCTGCCGCCAGGGTTATTGAATGTAAAGCTGACCGGCACTTCGGTGGTCACCGTGATGGCCGAAGATACAGCGGTCAGACCAGTGTTCGTATCCTCCGCCCAAGCATATAAAGTTCCAGCCGCCCCCGGTCTCAGTGTGGCGGTAAAGCTGCCGGATGTATTCGCAGCAGCCGCCCAACCGGAGGTCGGCGCAACAGTGTTTTCCGCCGCCAGCTGCACCCGCACGACATCGCCTATTGGCGTCACACTGCCGTTTACGGTTAACGCAACACCAGTATTCGCGCTGCCCGAAGCGTTGACCGAAAGCGACGCCGCAACCACGTTGATCGCGCCTGAAACCTGCCGCACGGCAGATGAAGATGTTTGCTCCGCCCAGACATAAATGGTGCCCGCCGCCGCCGGCGTCACGCCAGCACTCCAGATGCCATTACTAACCGCGGCATTGACCCAGCTGGTCGGCGCTACGCCGGTACTGCTCGATATGCCAACCTGCACCGCCGCGTTCTCGGGAGACACAGTGCCGGACAGCGCCAGCACCGCCCCCAGCGCCGCCTCCGCGGCCAGGCTGTTAATGCTGATCGTCGGCGGAATGATGGTAAAGCTGTTCGAGACGCCGATCACGGCGGTATTGGAATGGTCGCGGACATGTACGGTATAGGTGCCCGCAGCAAGGCCCGGCAACGTGAAACTATATGCGTTGGCGGTAATTGCGGGAGTCGATGCCGCCGCCCATGTCGTCCCGCCATCGGTGGAAAAGTCCAGCGCTGTGGGTGCATCGTTGAAAATGCCGCCATTGACGTTGAACGCAACATCCGGCCCCGGCGCATCGATGGTGGCCACGGTCAGCGTCGGCGCATTCTGCACGATGCCGCTCCACCAAACCAACGACCCACCCGAATATGCAAGACCCGTCAACGTCGCGGAAGAACCCGGCGGCAGAGTGGTGCTGCCAGAACCCGAAGTAATTCCGGTTCCCATGGTCACGGAGCCGGAAGCAAGATTGATCACCGTGCACGAAAATCCCGGCCCCATATTCGCAAAATTCGCCGTCAGCGTCAGCGGCGCACTCGTGATGAGTATCCGATCATTATGATCGGTCGCATCCAGAACGGTATTCGTGGTCAGCTCAACAATGCTCGGCTTGTATGTCGGCAGCTTGGCTTGCAACCGATCACAAGACCCGCCGGTTACCTCTTCCAGCTTCTCGATCATCAGTCGGTGGTGTCGCGCCGGCAACTGATCGCGGTCGCTCAACGCTCGGCAGGCGAAGCTTAGAAACCCTGCCTCGCCGTCCATGAATTTGGCTAATCATCCGTCTGTTCGCGTGTAGAACCAGTGTATGGAAATATATAGCTCAAAACGGGGTAGGTGGGCAAGCTTAAACTAACATGATGTTAGAATTACTGCTGAACGTCGTCTAAGCCTACCGGCTAAAAGCCAAACGAGAGCCCGATGCTTGAATTAAGCTGCAGGGTTGAACTCGACGGCTCATAAACACCCATGCCATCAGGCTTCGAGCCGCTATAATTATAGTGCGCAACGCCCAGTCCGGCATAAGCATGCCAGGAGCCGCCCAGTCTGTAATCGGCGTTCAGCCCCACCCGCTCCTCGGCAGTCGTCCCAAAGTCACCGCGGAACTCTTGCGACGGCGCATCGATCGTACCGCCGATCACAGCAAACCCTTCCGCAAACGCGCTCAGGACAAGCAGCGGATTAACCGCCATATCGAGCTTCAGCCCGCTACCGATCAAACCCGCCTGGTAATCCTCGCCGGCGGCATCGGGTCCCCCAACGTTGCGGTACCAATTCTGATAGCCGGCGGCGACATAAGGGATCATCTCTCGCCCTCCGGCAAGCGGCCGCCCCATGCCTAGGCCAATGATGGCGGTATTATAAATACGCCCGATCATCCGCTCGATAAGGCCTCTCCATCCTGTTCTGCAGGTTGCCCTTGTAATTCAAAAACCCTGTGGAAAAGCCGTAGCTGACATCAGCATAAGTGTCAGAAAACGCCCACCGACCAGAAAATTCAGGCCTTAAATCTCTGAGATCAAAAATCCCGCCCAGCAATGCCCCTGCTTCGGTGTCTTGCGGCGAAGCGTTTTCTTCATAGTTTCCATATCCGGCGCTCAAGCCGAGACGTACCGCTTTCCGCCGCAACCACCGACATATCGGCCGCCCGCGCGGCACACGTCGCCGAGAGCAAAGACCCTGTGATCGCTAGGACGGCGAGGCGCATTGGCTATCCAGCACATCGTCATAAAGAAGTTTTTTAACGGACCGTCGCTTTATCCGATAGCGCAAAAATGTCACAGCTTCCGCATACCGCCGCCTCGGCGCCGCCGTTCTTGTCATGTTTGTTTCAGGCATCGACCGCACACCTCCTATACGGCTATGAGTTTTTTCTTAGACCGCCGCATAAAGTGGCTTCGACTATATTAATGCCTGGAGTATAAAATGAACCAAACGCTTTCAGTTATTGGCGCTTTGACGGCCGCCGCGGCGCTATCCGGGTGCATCATCGCTCCCCCGCCGCGGCCTCGCCCGGTCGTTGTTTATCGTCCGCCTCCGCCGGTCTACTACCGCCCGCCGCCGGTTTACTATCCACCGCCGCCTCGGCCCTATTATCCGCGGCCCGGCGTTACGGTCGGCGTGCACATCAACTAATCGGTCGTACCGCCGCCGAGGCTCCCGCGTACCTCGGCGGCCGCCTCAGCACTGGTTTAGCTGCTCCCACAGCATTTTGATGCCGTTAGCGTGCCACCGTTGCACGGATTTATGATCGGCTCCCAGTAGCTTCGCCAGCCGCCGCCATGGAAACAGATGCCGGCCGGTCAGCGGGTGCACTAACGCCCGCGCGCCCAGAATGCGCCGAACCAAGAATGACTGCTCCGGCACCAGCGCCAACCACGAGAACACCTCGTCCATCCTGGAAATCTCCGCGGCACTCGGTACCGGCGCCCGCAACGCTGGCGCCTCCCAGCCATAGGCTTCCAGCGCGGTATGCACGATATCAAAGCGCATCTGGCGCATCTGCGTGGTGTAGCCTTTCGCCGGCATGGCAAGCAGCGTTGCCCCAGCCTCCTCTAGACTGCGCAGGATGTCACTCTCGCTGACATAGACAGCGTTCCGCACCACCAGATTCGGCGTTGCCGGCCTCACGCCGGAACCCAAAGTCTGCCCGCGCGGTAAAACCCGCGTCACGGGCCTCATCTTTTGTCCGCTTCCGGATAATCCGCATCGGTCAACAGACTCCAGGTGAGCGGATGTCCCGCCGGCAAAGGCGGCCGGTTCGGATCATCCAAGGCCTGCATCTCCCGCGCCTCCATCTTCACCCGTGGCGGTGCCTCAGCGTGCAGCCGCCGGCCCCTCTCGATTACCGTGTTGCGAGACAAAGACAGGACCCGCCCGATCTCGGCCCAGCTAAACCCGCCGCCCCGCATGGCGCGGATCGTATCATCGGCGGCTTCAGTCCATGTTCTCGCTAACGGCATGGCGCGTTCTCCCAAATTGTTCTTAATTGTTAGAATAGATAACGCCATGTGTCAAGAATACTAACGTGGCGTCACTCTAAGTCTGGTGGTAGGATTACCTATGTCGTCAAAAAAGCAACCTCCGGCTGAGTCGGTCGGTGCGCGCATCCGCGCACTTCGGCTTGCTGCGAACCTCACGCAGGATGAATTCGCCGCGAAACTTAACGTTTCGCGTTCAGCGATCGCGCAATGGGAAACCGATCGCGCAGGTCAAATCCGCGATAACATGGAGAGGATCGCCAAGGTCCTCAATACCTCTCTCGGCTATCTGGTGTCCGGCGAAGCCGGCTCCTTGCTCGGTGATGAGTTGGCGCTGATGCGCCTGTACCGCGCCTGCTCCGCCGAAGACCGCAGAATCCTTCTACTAACAGCCCGGCGCCTGGCCCGCAGCTAGAGCCTGATCGTCTAAGGTTGGCCGAATAGAGTCGAACTTCCTAACTTACGCCTGCGCAAACCCAATTGATCAAGCTCTAGAGCAGTGCGCTATTACAGGTCGCGCGGCGCCAGCAGGCGCAACTCACGGTAAACGCCACCCTCTCGGGCAAAATGCTGGTTGTAAAACGGATCGCGCGGCAGCCGCTCGCGATAACGCTGCCGCATTACCTCATTCTCTAACATAAAACGAGAAACTTTCGACTCTTCGAAATCGTCGCCCCGGCTAACACTCTCACGATGCTCGGCAACAACATCCGCGATGTAAACCACCTTCCACCCAGCCGCCGTCAGCTTCATGCATAAATCGACGTCGTTGAACGCAATCGGCAGCTCAACCTCGTCAAGTCCATTCACCGCCTCGAACGCTTTGCGCCGCACCAGCATACACGCCGCTGTAATTGCCGAAACCTCCTGCGTCGTCATCGCATGCATCATATAACCAGGCTGTGTCCCCGGCATGCCGCGAAACGCGTGGTCGGCGATTCCGCCAACACCCAGTACCACTCCCGCATGCTGCACTGTACCGTTTGGGTAAAGCAGCTTTGCCCCTACCGCCCCAACCCGCTCGTCAACCAGCATCTCATTCAGCATGCCGCGCAACCAGCCGGCATCGTTCACAAACACGTCATTATTCAACAGCAAAATAAAATCGTGTTTTGCCCGCTTAGCGCCGATATTATTTATTCTGGAGTAGTTAAATGGCTCCGCGATCCGAACCACTGACGTGTTCGGCATATTTCCCTGCAGGGCGCAGAAAGCTTCTGCCTCCGTTGTGTTCGACCAGTTATCGAGCAAGATAATCTCATACTCCACCTCCTGGGTGAATTTTCGCACAGCCTCCACACAGCCGGCCGTCAGATCAATGTGATCCCTGAACGGGATCAAGATCGAAACCCGCGCTGCCTTCACTGCGGCCGGCGCCGGCTTCCAGTCAATCCGGTAACACGTCAACTTGCCGCGCCTGCGGGCCTTGGCGGCAAGCTTTCGGCGCTTCAAATGCGCCATTACCGCCCGCTCTCCAGCACTCGCCGCTTTTGGTTTTACCCCGATCGCGGAGGCCGTGGACAAAGCCGACTTTCGCCAATGATAAAGCACCTCTGGAACATGATGTATCTTCGCCGGCGCGATTTGCTCACTGGCTCGCAGCAGAAAATCATGATCCTGCGCACCATCGAACTGTGAATTGAGCGCTCCCACCTGCCGCACCAAGGCGACGTCGGCCATCACAAAATGACAGATGTAGTTAAGATCCAGCAAAAGCCGGTAATTGAAATCCGGCTTGAAATGCGGCTCAGACAAAGCGCCCGATCGATCTATTTTATCTTCATCTGAGTAGAGCAGCCGCGCGCCCGTCGCAGCTTGCGCTTGCAGCATAATCTCCAGCGCGCCCGGCTCCAGCATGTCATCATGATCAAAAAATGCAATGAACTCGCCTTTGGCTTTCTCCAACGCCACATTAGTAGCTGCACTAATGCCGCGATTTTTCTCTAGCGTCAGAAAGTTAATCCGATCATCGGCAAGCGCCAATCGCCGCATCACATCAATAAGGTCCGGGTCGCCACTCGCGTCGTCCACCAGCAACAGCTCCCAATTCGGATAGCTTTGCGCCCGCACCGAATCGACGGCCGCCAAAAAGTCGCCATAAGCCGGCTTGAATACCGGGCAGATCACCGAGACCAGAGGCCGCTCCGGCGGTAGCTCGCCATACATCGCTCGCGCCCGGGCCATCGCCATCGCTAATGATTTCTTCGCCCAGCGGGGATAGTCGCTCAGCATATATCGCTCGGTCGGCAGCGCCGCCTTCAGCTCCTGTCGCAAATGGTACGCGTAGCCAAACAACTCCTCCGCCCGCGTGATCAGCGTGTTGATCCGCTCGCGGTCGCTGTCATCGGGAAATCCAAGTTCGATCGGGCTGCCGCGCAATTCCAGCTTGCCCGGCATTGCATAAAACTGCAGCGTCATTCGCCGCCCCTGGCGCAGCTCCGGCGGCGGCGAAAACGTAAATCCGCATGCAGCATCTGCATTCAACGCATCCGCCACGTCGGCCCGAAATTGGTCCGCCAGCAGCTCCGCCACCGGCTGCCCCATCGCCGTCACTAAAATCCGCAAACCACCGGTCCGCGTCTTCGCCCGCGTATCGACGTTGAGCGCCCACCCCTGGATCAACCCATCCACAACCCCATCCAGCACGCCTTCCACATGCGTCTGCTGCGCCAGGCAGAAATGCAGCTCTGGCATTTCCATGCCGGTTCGCGAAGACATGGAAACTTTCGCGCCATCGATCGTGGTGAACCGCAAAACATGTCGGCCGCCATCCAAAAATCGGCGGGGAATTTGGTACGCAAATCCCGCTTCGTGATTCGGAAGATTGAAAGCGGCCGCATCCGTGCGCTTCAGCCCGCAAGCAATAACATCCACGATAACGTCATCGATTAAAATCCGCATGCGCAACGGCGTCATCGGATCCGTAACATCGATCGCCCAGCCACTGATGGTGGTGTCATCCATCCGGTCAAGAAACCCTCTCACCGGATCCGGCACGGCCAGCTTACGCGCGACTGGCCGGCCAGCAGTCGCCGCCGCGGCGGGGTCCATCGTCATGAGCCCGACGCGTCGATCTCGGCAAGCAGCGCTTGCGTCGTCATCTGCCGGCAATACCCCGCATTGTTCGCGAGCGAATTTTCATGCCGCACCCGGCTCTGCGTTGCGCAGGCATCGGTCGGCAGCGTCACCAAATACCCTAGATCACAAGCATCGCGTACCGCCGAATCGACGCACTGGTCGGTCAGCGCACCGGTAGTAATCAGCTGTCTAATCCCGAGATTGCCCAGAATGTAATGGATATTGGTCGAAATAAAAACTGAGGACGATGTCTTCGTCAGTACGATCTCGTCGCCCTGCGGCGCCACCTCATCCAGCACCTCCGCGTCCCTCGACCCCTTCGGGCAAAACAACCCCGAGATTTTATAGTCGAGGCTCAGATCCCGCCCGTCCTGCGTATGGCTCGCGATCACGGTGAACATGACCTCGATGCCGGCCTTGCGCGCCGCATTCTGCAAAAGCCGCATGTTCGGGATCGCCCGCGCACGCATCTCCCGGAAAAAATATCCGTAGCTCTTCTCCACATCCTCGGCCGCCATGCCGGCATACTCGCCGCCCTCTTCCATCGTATATTTCTGCACATCGATCAGCAGCAGCGCCGTCTGCCTCGGCACCACCGGAACATTCCGGCTCAGGTTAAATCTTCTCATTCAACCCCGCCAGCCCGTCCGCGGCCAGCGGCAGCAACCGCGCCAGCCGCGCCGCCCATGCCGCCTGCCCAGCCTCATCGGTGATCAGATCCTGCCGGATCTCGATCTCGGCATAATGCAATCCGCGCCGCTCGGCATGTACCGGCACGCCATAGTCACTAGCGTCACCCACGCTGTAGGGATCGTTTTCCGCCACCACCAGATCGTCATCGGCCCGCAATAAATCGGCAAGCCGATGCGACAGCGCCGGATTGCGATGATACAGCAACGCCACCTGCATCGGCCGCCCCACGCCCAGATAATTGGGCGTAAAACTATGCATCGCCACGTAAATCGTGGGCCGCCCGTCCCGCGCCTTGATCAACCGGTCGATTTCCGCGTGATACGGGTCGAAAATCGCCCGCCGCCGCATCAGCTTCTCATCTTTACTCAGACGAAAATTGCCCGGGATCGCCGTTGCCTCGCTCAAAACCGGTATGGCGCTCGGCACCTCCGGCGGCCGGTTACAATCGATCACGAGCCGTGAGTAGGTCTGCAACACCGCCGTCGCATCCAGCGCCCGCGCCAGCCGCACCGTCACCTCGCCAATCCCGATATCCCAGGCGATATGCCGCTCCATATCCTCCGGTGTCACCCCCAGATCGCCCAGCGCCGCCGGCAGCCGCCGCCCCGCATGGTCAGCTGTGAGCAAAAACGGCGACCCACCACCCGGCATCTCCACCCGAAACGCCGGCGGCTCATCATGCCGCAAAAGGTTCATCAAATCGCTCATCAAAACCTTTTAACGCCTGACTATCAAGGCCGCCAGATGATCTCGCGCGGCTTTGGCGTCGCCGGATCATAACGCATCAACTCGCCATTGCTCAGCGACATGCCGGTCAAAGCCAGGATAAACGCCCAATGGCTCACCAGCAACGTCGTTTCGGTATCGTCACGGCCCGACATTTGCTCTCGGAACAAGTCGGCTCGTTCGATCGTCTCCTCCGAGGTCTCCCGTCCCTCCGGCCACCATACCTCCGGCAAATGGGCAAACTCGTGCCGCGGGAACCTCGCCGCCAGCAGCGCCGGCGCGCTGCCGATATCGCAGCTGAACGCTGCCCGCTCCCGCACCTCATGCATGATAGTCACCGGCACATCATGCGTCGCCAGCACTGGCTCGGCTGTCTGCAGCGCCCGCAAGTAGGGCGAGACAATCAGCCTCGTGATCCGTTCGCCCGCCAGCAATGCCGCCGCCGCCGCCGCCTGTTCATGTCCCAGCGGCGTCAGCTCCGGGTCCGGAATGCCCGGATCACGGCGGGTCTCGGTAAAGTACAAATTGAAGAAGCTCTGCCCATGGCGCAGCAGAAACATGAATACTCCTTTAGGTCGCTTATGTTGCCCGCCCGCGCCGGCGGACGTATGTCGTGCAATTGCTGGGCGAACGCCAGTGGGGTAGCGTTGGGGGGGTTAGCGTGCAAGCTAGTCTACAAGGTTTCGGCAGTCTGCCGGTCGTCATCGTCATCCTCGCCGGCATCGCGCTGTTTCTCATCCTGCGTCTACGTAGCGTGCTCGGCAAACGGGTCGGCTTTGAAAAGCCGCCGATCCCGCCCGGCCAGATGCCCGGCTTCGGTGCCGGCCCGGTCATCGAGGGTCAGGCTGCTCCAGTACAGCCTGGCGGCCCGGCGTCCGGCCGGTCGGTTCCGGACCCCCGCTCCCCCCTCGGCGAACGCCTGATGCAGATCGTCAACCGCGATCCCGACTTCGACCCGCCAAAGTTCCTCAACGGCGCGGAGACCGCCTTCCGCGTCATCGTCACCGCCTTTGCCGCCGGCGACCGCGCCGCCTTGCGTCCACTGCTCAGCGACAATGTCTACCAAACCTTCGACTCCGCGATCGACGCCCGCGAAGCCGCCAGTGAACGTCACCGCACCGAGATCAAGGCGATCAGCGCCGCCACCATCGAAGACGCGCAGCTTGTCGGCAATCAGGCTGCGGTTGTGGTCAGATTCAACTCCGAACAGGTTAACGTCACGCTCGACCCCGCCGGCCAACCAACCACCGGGAGCTCCACCGTCGCCGACCTCACCGATCTTTGGACGTTCGAGCGCACGCTGAAGAGCAGCGACCTTACCTGGCGGCTCAGCGCCGCCCGCAGCGGTTGAAGCGGCACCTCGGCACGGCCCTCTTTCTGCTCGCTTGTCTCTCCGCCTGCACGCCGCCGCCAGTAACGGTCCTGAACAACCCCGGCGCGCCGCCGCTGCAGCCCGTCGCTTTCGCCGCCCTGCCCGGCTGGACCAATGACGACGCCGGCGCCGCGCTCGCCAGCTTCATCCAAAGCTGCAAAGCCCTCGCTCTGATGCCGCCCGACCAATCGCTCGGCGGCGTCGGCCTGTTCCAGCAAATAGGCGGCCAAGCCGGCCTCTGGCAAAACGCCTGCAACGGCGCAGAAGACGTCTCACCCCTCACAACCGCAAACGCCCGCCAGTTCTTCGAGACCTACTTCTCCGCCTACCAGATCATCCCGCCGGCCCTGATCACCGGTTATTTCGAACCCCAATTCCCCGGCGCCAAAAACCTGCAACCCGGCTACAACGTGCCGCTCTACGCCAAACCCGCCGATCCCGATCTCGCCGCTTTGCCCCGTGCCGCCATCGATCAGGGCGCGCTCTACCGCCAAACCCCCGTCACCGCCTATCTCGCCGACCCAGTTGACGCCTTCATGCTGCAGATCCAGGGCTCCGGCCGCGTTCTGCTCCCGAACGGCGAAACCTTACGCGTCGGGTTCGACGGCCAGAACGGCCAGCCCTACACCCCGATCGGCCGCATCCTGGTGGCCGACGGGGACCTCGCCGCCAACGATGTCAGCTACCAGACTATCTCCGCTTGGCTTAAATCCAACCCCGGCCAAGCCGCTAACATCATGGAGCAGAACGCCCGCTACGTGTACCTCCGCCCGCTTGGCCCGCTACCGGACGACCAGGGCGCGCCCGGCACGCTCGGCGTCCCCCTCACCGCCGGCCGCTCTCTGGCCATCGACCGCGCGGACATCCCGCTCGGCGCTCCGGTCTTCATCGCCACCACCAACCCCCTCACCAACCAACCGCTCGACCAGCTCGCCGTCGCGCAGGACACCGGCGGCGGCATCCACGGCGCGTCCGCGGCGGACCTGTTCTTCGGCGCCGGACCGGACGCCGAAGCAATAGCCGGCCGCATGCAGCAACCCGGCACGCTCTACGTCCTCCTGCCGCGTCCAGCGCCCACCTCCTAAGGTCAGGTCACCATGAACAAGCCGCGCGTCGCGCTCTTCGTCACCTGCCTAGTCGACCTGCACCGCCCCAGCGTTGGCTTCGCCGCCATCGCCCTGCTGGAAGCCGCCGGCTGCACGGTCGAAGTGCCGCGCGCCCAGACCTGCTGCGGCCAGCCCGCATATAATGCCGGCGACCGCGCCACCGCCCGCGACCTCGCCCTCGGCGTCATCAAAACCTTCTGTGCCTATGATTATGTCGTGGCCCCTTCCGGCTCCTGCGCCGGCATGATCTCGCGGCACATGCCGCAGCTCCTGCAAGACGATCCGAATCTGCGCGCGCAAGCCGACGCGCTGGCGGCGAAGACCTACGAACTCACCGCCTTTCTGGTGGATATCATGGGCTACACGCCGAGCCCGCCACCGCTCGCCGCCACAACCACCTATCACGATGCCTGCGCCGGCCTGCGCGAACTCGGCGTGCAAGCTCAACCCCGTCGCCTGCTGGCCGCCGTGCCGGACCTCGATCTGAAAGAAATGGCCAATCCGGAAGTTTGTTGCGGCTTCGGCGGCACCTTCTGCATCAAGTATCCGGACATCTCGACCCGTATGGTCTCCGACAAAATCTCGGACATCGCCGCCAGCAGAGCCACCCTGCTACTCGCCGGCGACCTTGGCTGCCTGCTGAACATCGCCGGCCGCCTCAGCCGCGAAGGCTCCTCCATCCAAGTCCGCCACATCGCCGAAGTCCTCGCCGGCATCACGCCGGAGCTTCCTCCGATCGGCGCGCCCAGCAGTTGACGCCAAGAGGCCAGGCAAGAATTCGCTGCGCTTAGGCAGAGGTGCCTCTTTGGCGCCGGCCGGAAGGTGTTTTTGAGCACCGAAGCGGAGCGGCCTTCAGGGCCTGGAGCGTCGGAGCGCGGAAAACAGCCTTCGGATGGCCGGCGCAGTAGAATTCTTGCCCAGCCTCTTTGCTTGCCTGCAAAATGGCAACCAGTTAAAGCGGGCTGATGCCGAAGCTCGGGCCCGCTTGAACCTCCAAACGCCGGTAAAGATTGGCTCCTCGCAACGGCTCCGCTTCGGCGCGCTGGTCGGCGTGCTCGGCGTGGTCTATGGCGACATCGGCACCAGCCCGCTCTATGCCCTGCAGGCCAGCCTCGCCTACTTCACCAAAACCGGCCTGAAATACGAGGACATTTTCGGCGTTCTTTCGCTGATATTCTGGGCGCTGATCGTCACCGTCACACTCAAATACGTCACCTTCGTGATGCGCGCCGACAACCATGGGGAGGGCGGCATTCTTGCACTGATGGCGCTTGCCCAACGCGTCACCAAATCGGACCGCACCCGCTACCTCCTGGGCATCGTCGGCATCGTCGGCGCCGGCCTGTTCTTCGGCGACGGTGTGATCACGCCGGCGATCTCCGTGCTGTCGGCCGTCGCTGGCCTCGCAGTGGTCTCGCCAGACTTCTCCAACGCCGTGGTCCCAATCTCGCTGGTCATCATCATCGCGCTCTTCATGGTGCAACGAAGCGGCACCGGATCGATGGGCCGGGCTTTCGGGCCCATCATGGCAATCTGGTTCATCGTGATTGGCATCATGGGCGCCGTCCAGATCGCCCATCATCCCTTCGTCCTGAAAGCCCTGATCCCCACCTACGGCGTAGCCTTCATCCTGCGCCACCCCTTGCTCGCCTTCATCGCTCTGGGCGCGGTGGTCCTGGCGGTCACCGGTGCTGAAGCATTGTACGCGGATATGAGCCATTTTGGCCGCCGGCCAATCCGCGCCGCCTGGACCTTCTTTGTGCTCCCCTGCCTGCTGCTCAACTATTTCGGCCAGGGCGCGCTGGTTATCTCCACCCCGTCGGCCGTCGACAACCCATTCTACAAATGCGCGCCGCACAGCCTGCAATTGCCGCTGGTCGTGCTGTCCACCATCGCCACCATCATCGCGAGCCAGGCCGTCATCACCGGCGCGTTCTCCATCGCCCGTCAATGCATCCAGCTCAACCTGTTCCCGCGGATGGAGGTCCGCCACACCAGCCAGACCGAGGAAGGCCAGATTTACGTGCCGCAGGTCAATTACATGCTGGCGATCGGCGTGGTGCTGCTGGTCCTCGCCTTCCGCACCAGCGACGCTCTGGCCTCGGCTTACGGCATCGCCGTCACCGGCACCTTCCTGTGCACCAACATCCTGGCGATGGTGGTGTTCCGCCGGCAATTCGGCTGGTCGCGGCCGGCAGCGATCGCGGTATTTGGCGCCTTCGGCATTGTAGATTTCGCCTTCTTCTCCTCGAATACCTTGAAAGTGGTGGATGGCGGCTGGGTGCCGCTGGCGATCGGCCTTACCACTGTCCTGGTCATGACCACCTGGCGTCTCGGCCGCAGCTTGATCATCGCGAAATGGACTCAGGACAGCCTGCCGCTCGCTTCGTTCCTCGCCCGCCTGCCGCAATCGCGTATCGTCCGCGTCCCCGGCACCGCCGTGTTCATGACCGGTAACTTAGATTTTGTCCCCAATGCCCTCCTGCACAACCTCAAACACAATAAAGTGCTGCACGAACAAGTCTTCTTCGTCACCGTCCGCACCGTCGACGTCCCGCAAGCACCGCCCGAACAACGCGCCAAAGCCGAAGAAGCCGCGCCCGGCATCTACAAAGTCACTCTGTGCTACGGCTTCATGGAAAGCCCCAACGTCCCGCGCGACCTGGAGTCTCTGAACACCCAGGGCATCACGTTCAAGCCGATGCAGACCAGCTACTTCGTCGGCCGCGAAACTGTCGTCCCCGCCACGGTGCCAAAACTCAAATTCATCCGCCGCTGGCTATTCCTGTTCATGGCCCGCAACGCCGTTTCCGGCACCGAGTTCTTCCGCATCCCCAGCGACCGCGTTGTCGAACTCGGCGTTCGCATCGCGATCTAACGTTACAGCCGAAGCTGCGCTAGGCAGGCTTGCGCATCGGCGACGCAACCGCCTTGCAGCCACCACGTCCGTATCTCCGCCAGACGCGCGCCCAGTTCAGGCCCCGCCTCAAAACCAAGTGCCAGCAGGTCGCGCCCCTGCACCGGGAACACCGGCGCCCTTATAACCTCCAGCCGCGCCCGTAACCGCTCCCAACCCGGCCGCTCATCCTGCACCAGCCAACTCCGCGCCACCAGCGCCGCAGCCGCCTCATCGGCAAGTGCCCGGCGCAGTTCCGCATTGCCAGCGTCCGGCCCAAGCGCCATCGGCCGCTGCAAATCAAGCAGCTTGTCCCGCTCCGCCAAACTCAACTTATAGTGCTCCGCAAACGCTTCGGCACTCTTTGGCAACAACGCCGCTAGCCGCAACAGCGGATCCGCGGGCGCGCCCCGCGCCACCAACGCGTCGAATCGCGCGATCTCCGCTGTAGGCCAGACAATGGACAGAACGCCCGTTTCCCCCATCACCTCAATCGCCCGTCTCGGGTCCGCGACCGCAAGCAGCCGCTTCAGCTCCGACCACACCCGCTCCACAGAAAGCCGTCTCAGCCCCGCCTTCAACGCCCGGATCGCCGCCACCGCTTCCCCGTCCGGCGCACCTCGCCCAAATCGGGCGAAGAACCTGAAAAACCGTAGAATTCGAAGATAGTCTTCCTCAATGCGCGTCGCCGCCGCGCCCACGAATCGAACGCGCCCCGCCAACAGGTCCGCCCGCCCGTCGAAGTAATCGTAAATCCTGCCATCGCTGTCCTCGTACATCGCGTTGATGGTAAAATCCCGCCGTTCGGCGTCGGCCCGCCAATCACCAGTAAACGCCACTTCCGCATGCCGCCCATCCGCCGCCACGTCCCGCCGCAGGGTTGTAATCTCATACCCCACGCGCCCCAGCACCGCCGTCACCGTGCCATGCGCCAGCCCCGTCGGCACCACATTAATCCCCGCGTCCCGCAGCCGCGCCATCACGAGATCAGGTAACAGCGGCACGGCAAAATCCACATCGGCCATGGGCTGCCCGAGCAACTGATCCCGCACCGCCCCGCCGACGATCCGCGCCTCCGGCAACGCCGCCCAGATGGCCGCGACTTCCGGCGTTCTGATCAAGGCTCCGCCCGCAGCCGCCGCGCCAGATCGCGCAGAATCGCCGCCGTCGCTCCCCAAATCAGATGCTCATCATGCAGCCACACCCAAAAGTCGCGTGTCGTGTTTCGCATCGTCACCTGCCGCCGACGCGGACCCTCGGCATCCAGCAGCAAGGTAAATGGTAAACAGAAAATATCCTGGACCTCGGCGGCCGCTGCCGTAAAACGCACGCCGGCCGGCACCAGCGCCACCACCGGCGAGATATGAAACCCGGTACTGGTGACAACGTCGTCGATTCTCCCCAGCACCTCCGCCTGGTCTCGCGCCAGACCGACCTCCTCCTCGGCCTCACGCAGCGCCGCGGCCTCCACTGAAGCATCATCGGCGTCGATCTTCCCACCCGGAAACGCCACCTGGCCCGCATGGCTAAACAAATCCGCGCTGCGGCGCGTCAGCCAGACGCCGCGTTCAGGCTCCAGCGGAACTAGCACGGCCGCAAGTCGATGCGCGCCGCCGCTCAGCGGCACACGCGCCAATTTACCCGAGAGGCGGGCACGGATCTCCACTTCATTCACGTCAAAAGTCGCCGGCGCCGTTTAGGCCGGCTGATAATCCGGCGGTAGATCACCCAAAGAGAAAAATCGTCCCTGGCTCCAAACGCCAAGCACATTCCGCCCGCCCACCAGCCCCGGCTCGGCCAGCGCCACCAGCTCATAATACGTCGCCCGGTTGATCCGTGCCTCGATCGAGGCACTGCCCTTGCCATCACGAACATGAAGGTAGGGCGTCGGCTCGCAGCCAAGCAAATCATGCCCGATCCGTATCGGATGCTCCGGGCCGGCAGTCACGCACTGGTCGACATTGGTCCGAAACGTCAGCGTCTGCGCGCGTCCATGACCGTTCCAGTTCAATTCGACAGCGATCCACGGCACGTCCTCGACATCGATCCAACCCCGCTCCACCGGCGTCTCCAGCAGATAACGTCCATCGGGCTCGCGCGTCAGCACGGTCGAAAACAAGCACACCATCGCCTTGCGATTGATCGGTGTGCCTTTATACAGCCAGGTGCCATCGCGCTTGATCAAAAACGGCAGCGCGCCGCACTCGTTCTTCAAATGATGCACCTGCGGAACAGCATCCGGCTCTAGCGCACGTTCAATCATATGCCCGTTGCATGGCCCTATTCCTGGCGTAGACCTTTCAGCCACGATCCCGCCTTTCATCATCGCTGATGTTCTCATCGTTTCGGGATATAGGTAGCATCACCGGGCAGTCAAAGGGCGGCGACAGGCACATGGCGGACGTAAGCGGCATCGAAGCGAGGCTGGAGGCCGTCATACAATTCATCGCATCGGTGCGCCGCGCCGTCGGCGACGTCATCATCGGTCAGGACGCCGTCATCAGCCAGTCCTTCGCCGCGATCCTTGCCGGCGGCCACACTTTGATCACCGGCGTTCCCGGCCTTGGCAAGACCCGCCTGGTCGAAACCTTTGCCACGGTGCTCGGCCTGCGCACCCGGCGCATCCAGTTCACGCCGGACCTGATGCCCGCCGACATTCTGGGCAGCGAAGTCCTGGAGGACAGCCCCAACGGCCGCCGCTTTCGCTTCATCCCCGGCCCGATCTTCACCGAACTGCTGATGGCCGACGAGATCAACCGCGCCTCGCCGCGCACGCAATCCGCGCTGCTGCAAGCGATGGCCGAAGGGGCCGTCGCCGTCTCCGGCGAGAACCGCCCCGTCCCGAAGCCCTTCCACGTGCTGGCGACGCAAAATCCCCTTGAACAGGAAGGCACCTACCCGCTGCCGGAGGCCCAGCTCGACCGCTTCCTTCTGGACATCCGGATCGATTATCCCTCGGCCGCCGACGAACGCCGCATGCTGCTGGCCACCACCGGCGCCGCCGCCACCCAACCCAGCCAGGTCATTACCGCCGCCCAACTGATCGATGCGCAAGCTTTGGTCCGCGCGATGCCCGTCGGCGCCAGCGTCGTCGACGGCATCCTGCAGCTCGTCCGCGGCGCCCGGCCGGAAACCGCCGCCTGGGCCGCCCTGAAGACGGATCTCGCCTGGGGCCCTGGCCCGCGCGCCGCGCAAGCGCTTATGCTCGCCTGCCGCGCTCTGGCCCTGCTGGAAGGCCGGCTCTCGCCTAGCCTGGACGATGTCGCCGTCCTTGCCGCCCCTGCGCTCCGCCACCGCATGTCGCTCACCTTCTCGGCCCGCGCCGAAGGCACGACGCTGGACGCCATCATCGCCCGCCTCGCCGCCCAGCTTTGAACAAGGACAAGCAACAAACCGCCGCCGAAACCCTAGCCGCCGGCCTGCCCCGCCTGCTGCTCGCCGCCGAGCGCCTCGCCTTCACCGCGGCGCCTGGTCTGCACAGCCGCCGCCGCGCCGGCGCCGGCGAAACCTTCTGGCAATTTCAGGATTTTCGCGTAGGCGACGACACCCGCCGCATCGACTGGCGGCGCAGCGCCCTGGGCGACCGCGTATTTGTCCGGCAACAGGAATGGCAAGCGCAGGCCGGCCTGCGATTTCACCTGCATGACACCGCCAGCCTCGACTTCCGCAGCCTCGACAAACTGCCGACCAAACGTGAACGCGCCATCCTGCTGCTGCTGGCGCTGTCCTCGCTGCTGCTGCGCGCCGGCGAACGCGTCGCCCTCGCCGGCATTACCCCGCCATTCTCCGGCCCCACCGCCTTGACCCGCCTCGCGACGGCGCTGACCAAGGACGCCACACCAGCGGGCACCGTGCCCGTCGACCCGCGCGCGCGTCAGGTCGCGCTCGGCGACTTCCTGCTCCCCAATCCCACTTTCTCCGCCCCGCCCGGCGGCGTCGTTCTGCAAATTCTTGACCCGGCGGAATGCGACTTCCCCTATTCCGGCCGCGTCAGCTTCGAGGAAGGCGCCGCGCCGGCACTGGACGCACCCAACGCCGCTGCCTGGCGCGCCGCCTACATCACCCGCCTCGCCGCACAACGCGAAACAGTGGCGCAGGTGGCACAGGCGGCAGGCCAAACGCCGCTGTTTCACCGCACCGACGCGCCGCCGACCATAGCCCTCGGCGCACTTTATCAGGCATTGCAACGCCGGTGATCTTTGCCGCCCCCTTCGCCTTACTCGGCCTAGCGGCCCTCCCCGCGATCTTTTTCCTCCTCCGGCTCACCCCGCCCTCCGCCCGCCGCATCCGCTTCCCGCCCCTCGCTCTCCTGCGCACTCTTGCTACTCAGGATCAAACACCTCGCCACCTACCGCTCTGGCTGCTCCTGCTGCGCCTCGGCGCCGCTGCGCTGGTGATCACTGGCCTTGCCGGTCCCTCGCTTCACCCCGCCGCGCCCTTGCCTGGCGCCGGCCCGGTCCTGCTGGTCATCGATAACGGCTGGTCAACCGCCGCCACCTGGCCAGCCCGCCGCGCCGCCGCCGCGCGCGTCATCGCGGCCGCGCAACAAGCCAACCGCGCCGTCGCATTGCTCGCCACCGCCCCCGGCTCCACCATCCCCTTTCAAGCCGCAGCGATCATGTCGGCCGCTCAGGCCCGGCAGGTTCTGGACGCGCTGCAACCGCAACCCTGGCCCTCAAATCGCCCTGCCGCTACCGCCGCGTTGCAAGGCGCCCCCGAGGCGACCCGCATCTACATTGCCGACGGCATTACCGACGGCCCCGGCTTCGCGGCCTTCCTCAAAGCCCTCGCACCCACCCGCATCCTCTCCAACGGCGCGCCGCCGGCCTTGCTACAGTCAGCCCATACCACCGCCGACGGCAGCCTCGTCATCCACGCCCTCAACCCCCTGCCGGACATGGGCGTGTCGGTCCGCTCCGCCGCCGGCGCGACATTGGCGCACGCCGTATTTTCCCCAGCTGGCAACGCCACAGTCAACTTGCCACCGCCGCTTCTGAACCAGGCCAGCGCCCTCACTCTAGACGGTCCCGCAAGCGCCGCCGGCACCTACTTGCTAGACGCATCCTCCCACGCTGTCCTGGTCGGCCTCGCCGCCGGCGCCGGCAACGCCGAGGCGCCTTATCTCGGCACGCTGTATTACCTCCGCCGCGCGCTACCTGCATCCGCCCGCATTTTGTCCGGCGCTCTTGCCGCGCTGATCAACGTTAAAGCTGGGCTGATCATCCTCGCGGACGTGCCTCTCGACCCCAATCAGCAACGCTTGGCGCGCCTCTACGTCACGGGCGGTGGCATTTTGCTCCGCTTCTCCGGCCCGCTCACCGCCGCCTTGCCCGACCCGCTGACGCCCGATCCCCTGCTACCCGGTGATCGCCGCCTCGGCGGCGTCCTCACCTGGAGCTTCCCGCAACGCCTCAACCCCTTCCCACCCACCTCACCCTTCGCCGGCCTGCCCGCGCCCGCTGCGGCAACCGTATCCCGCCAAATCCTCGCTGACCCCACCCGGCTCGACGCCGCTACCGTCTGGGCCACCCTGCAGGACAGCACTCCGCTCGTCCTCGGCCGTCCGCTCGGCAAAGGTATTTTGATCGCGGTCCTGACCTCGGCGAACGCGGACTGGTCCAGCCTTGCTTTATCCGGCGCTTACCCCGCAATGCTGCAACGTCTGGTCGTACTCGCGACGGGCGCCGCGCAAAATCCTGCTCTGCGCCTTCCGCTCAGTGCCCAGCTGACTGCTTTCGGCACCCTGACCACGCAGGTCCCCGCCGCAACACTCGCGGCCAGTGACACCACAGCAGAGATTTCGCCCGCTCAACCGCCCGGTCTTTACGGCGCCAGCGGCACAACGATCGCCCTCAACCTCGGCGGTCATGTTCCGGCCCCCAATGAGGCCCCGCTCCCGAACGCCACGCCCCTTACGGGCGCCGGCCCCCCGCGTACCCTTGGGCCGCCGCTAATCGCCGCCGCAATCCTGCTCCTCGCCGCCGACCTCCTGATCGCTTCGTTTCTCCGCGGTCTGCTATCAATGCGCCGCTTCCCTATCCTGCCGATCCTGCTGCTGTTGTTCAGCAACGCTCAGGCGCAACCCGCCCCCCCCGCCGCCGCGCTGCAAACCAGCCTCGGCTATGTCCGCACCGGCGACGCCGCCACCGACCAGCTTTCCAACGACGGTCTCGGCTATCTCTCGGCGATTGTCTCCATCCATACTTCCGCCATGCTCGGCATCCCGGCCGCACTCGATCCGGCGGCCGACGACCTCGCGCTCTACCCCCTGATCTACTGGCCGATCATCGCGTCTGCGCCCCCGCCCAGCGTCGCCGCCTGCGCCGGCCTCAACAGCTACACCCAGCATGGCGGCCTGCTGGTGATCGACACCGTCGGTGGCGACGCCGGTGCGCCCGGTTCCGGCGCTGGCTTCGCACCGGGCGCCGGCGCCGCCCTCGCCCGCGCCACCGCCTGCCTTGCGCTGCCGCCGCTCCAGCCGCTTACGAATACCGATGCGCTCGCGCATTGCTTCTACATTCTGCAAGGCTTCGCCGGCCGCTTCACGGGCGCCCCCGTATTGATCGCCGCCTCCGCCTCGCGCGACGCCGACGGCGTCAGCCCGGTGATTATCGGCCAGAACGGCTGGGCCGCCGCCTGGGCCCGCGACGCCAACGGCGCGCCCGAGCAACTTCCCCTGCCCGGCGGCGAAGACCAACGCGTCACCGCCGATCGCTTCGGCACCAACTTGGTGATCTACGCCCTGACCGGCGACTACAAAGCCGACCAGAGCGGCGTCCTGGACCTGTTGAACAAGTTCACGCCTTGAGCCCCGCGCAAATCGTCTTCGCGCCGGCATTCGGCTGGCCCTGGTTCGGCGCGCTCGCCGCCGCCGCTTTGCTCGCCACCTTGCCCAGCCTGCTGCGGCGCGCGCGCGGCGCCATGTTCCGCTGCCTCGGTTTTTTACTCCTGCTCGCCGCCTTGGCCGGCCCGGCCTGGACCGCCGAAACCCGCCGCCCCTTACGCGACATCGCATTGCTGCTGATCGACCGTTCTCAGTCGATGTCGATCGGGAACCGCACCAGCCTCGTCAACGCCGCCGCCGCCGCGTTGCAATCCTCCGCTGCGGGGATCGACCTGCGGAGCGTCGAGGTGCCACCGGCCACCGACGGCGGCACGGCGCTATTTTCCGCCATGAACGACGCTTTGGCCGGCATACCGCCCGCGCAGCTCGCCGGCATCGTCGCCATCACCGACGGCGAGATTACCGACGCACCTGCCAGCCGCGCCACCGATCCGCCGTTCACGGCTCTGCTCGCCGCCGCCCATGAAGAAACCGACCGCGAATTGCGCCTGCTGGACACCCCCGGCTACGGCCTGGTCGGGCAGACAATAAAATTGCGGCTGACTGTCCTCGACCACGGCGCGAACGATCGCGGCGAACCGGTTCCCATCACCGTCACCGAGGACGGCGCTCTTCTTACCCAACAAACCGCGGCGATCGGCGGCGTCCTCACGCTCGACCTGCCAGTGCGTCACGCCGGCCCCAACATTATCCAAGCTTCCGTCCCCACCTTGCCCGGCGAAATCTCCCCGCTGAATAATCAGGCAATCCTCACCGTGAACGGCATCCAGCGCCGCCTCGACGTGCTGCTGATCTCCGGGAGCCCCGACCTCAACGAACGGTCCTGGCGCCTGCTGTTGAAGTCCGACCCCGCGACTCAGCTTGTGCATTTCACCATCCTGCGCACGCCGTCGGAAGCCGTCGACGCCGATCCCGACGCCCTCGCTCTGGTGCCGTTTCCGGTCGAAACCCTGTTCAACGTCGATCTCCACCGCTTCGACCTGATTATCCTGGACCGCTTCGACGCCAACGGTCTGCTGCCGCCGCAATACCTGATCAACATCGTCGCCTACGTGCGCGGCGGGGGCGCCCTGCTGGCCGAACTCGGGCCGGAATTCAACGAGCCCGGCAGCCTGGCCGCCTCGGCGCTTCGCGACATCCTGTCCGCGCTGCCCGCAGATGCGGGCACGCTGACCCAATCCTTCACGCCTACGGTCACTTCGCTCGGCGCCCGCCATCCGGTCACCGCGCCCTTGGCCGGCATGAAGCTGGCGCCCTGGTACCGCATGGAAGCGGCGACGCCGACCTTCGGCGACGTGCTGATGACCGGCGCCGGCAACGCCCCCCTGCTCATTCTGGGGTCCGCCGGAAGTGGCCGGGTCGGCATGCTGCTATCCGACCAGCTCTGGCTCTGGACCCGCGGCGGCGCCCATGCCGGCCCGGCTCTGCCCCTGTTGCGGCGCGTCGTGCATTGGCTGCTGCGCGATCCCGCTTTGGAACCAGAGGCGCTAAGCGCCCGCTTCGACGGCAACACGCTCATCATCGACCACCGGACCTTATCGCCGAGCGGGCACGACACCGTCACCGTCACGGCGCCCGGCGGCACGACCAGCAAGCTCAACCTTCCACAAACCGCCCCTGCCGGGGAAAGCCTGGCCTTGTCCGCGCCACAGAGAGGCGTATGGAAAGTCAGCCTCGGTCCGCTCACCGCCTACGCCGCCAATCCATTCGAAAACCCGCAGGAGTTCCAGGATCTGGCCGCAACCGCCAAGCTTTTCAAGCCGATCGCGACCACCATCTGGCTCGGCCAGACCCCCACGCCGCCGCTGCCGCACCTCATCCGGCCCCGCCATGCCACCGCCGTCACAGGCACCAGTGACATCCCGCTGCTGCCGCCCGTCCCGACAATGCTGTTGGCACTCGTTCTGCTGACCGCCGCCTGGTGGCGCGAGTCGCTCTAGGGCGCCGTTGGTCGGCGGCGAGTACAGCCTCAATAATTAGCTGGCTTGGCAGCGTACAGCAGCACCTGGATTTCGCCGAACGTGCGGAAATTAAGCATGCACGGGATCACGCTGCCGAGGAGCACCTGAAAATGAATATTCTGAAGTTCCAAATGCAACCCTTTTGACGCCAGCACGACGGATGTGCCGGCGGCAACGTCCAAATTTTTCACGGTTGTGCCGCCAGCGTCCATCAGCAGCGTGGTGTCGGCAATGGGGCAGGTCACTGTGGTTAACGTATCCGGGCCGGCACCCTGATTCTTGATCGTCACGAACCCCTCGGTTGAATTACCTGTCTTATGCGTCTGATACACCGTGCCGTGAAACGCCGTCATCACCGGTCCGTTGGTGGCGCTGCCGCCGTTCATCGTGGTGCCGTTCATCGGCGCGGTCGGCGGCGCCGGTGTCGCCGGCGTCGCGCTGCCGAGCGCGCTCCCCGGAGACGTCGATTGCGGCATCGCGCCCGGCATGTTCTGGGACATCCCAGGCGCCAAGCCGCCTGCCGCGCCCCCCATCATGCCCGGCGCCGGGATCGGCGCGCCGGGCATGGCAGGCGTCTCGCCGGCGGGCGCCGCGCCGCCGCTCATGCCACCCGGTCCCGGCAAAGCCTGTGCGTACGCCGCCGCTCCCAGCAGCAGCGGCAGCACCAGGCTGGACGCAAGACCAAGAACCGAACGGGAAGTAAATGTCATGCGATGCTTTCATACTTGTCGAGCCGCCAGGAAGCCGGCTCTTCTGCCGCCAGTTCATACCACCTCGCAACCAGCGGGTAAGCCCGTACGGCCTCGCAATAATCCCTTGCCGTGCGGCCGAGCGGCGGTTCATAGCTTAGAAAGCGCGTCACGACGGGCGCATACATCGCATCCGCGATGGTGAAGTCCGCGCCGAACAAGAACGGGCCACCGTAGCTGCCCAACGTCGCTTTCCAGATCGCTTCGATCCTGCCAACGTCTTTCAGCACCTCCGGCGTGTGTCCGACGCCGCCTAAACGGCGGCCGAGATTCATCGGCATTGCGATCCTGAGTGCCCGAAATCCGGCATGCATCTCGGTGGCGATCGCCCGCCCATGCGCCCGCGCCACCCTCTGTTCCGGCCACAGCCGGGGCGCGATCTCCGCGCAATACTCGCAGATCGCCAGGCTCTCCCAGATCCGCGCCTCATGATGTTCGAGATACGGCACCAGCCCGTTTGGCGACACATCTTTAATCGCACGGGTCTCGCCGCCGGCGATCGGAATTACCACCTCCTCGACATCCAGCCCCGCCGCCCGCACCGCCAGCCAGCCGCGCATCGACCAGGACGAATACCGCCGCGTGCCAAGATAAAGGGTGCCGTCCGCCATGCCGCCGCCTCAGTTGTTCGGCGGTCAGCCTATCATGCGTTCGCTCGCATCGGAATGCGTGGGCACATAGTCGCCGGCGCGGCAGGCCGCGATGAATCCCAACATGTCCCGCATCACCGGCGCCCGCCACCGCAACAACGACAGCACGGCGAGGATGATGCCGACGTGGCCGAGCTTCGGATAGATGCGGGTTTCCACCACGCCGCCAAGCGCCCGCAGCCGTGCAGCCAGCGCCGTGCTGTTGCGCGGCAGCACGGAGGTATCGGCGCCGCCGGTCAATAGAAACAGCGGCGGCGCGTCGCCCCGCGCCAGGTTGATCGGCTGGGTCCGCGCCACATCGTTGCCGTGCTCAAAAATCCGCCGCAACACACCGCTGCCCAGCGGCAGAAAATCATACGGCCCCGCCAGACCGATCACGCCCGTTAGACGCGCCGCCTCCAGCCCCGCCCCACGCAAATACTCCGGTGCCAGCGCCAGCATCACGGCGTTATAGGCGCCGGCGGAGTGGCCGATCAGAAACAGCTCCGCGGGGTTGCCACCAAACTCGCTTGCGTGGCGAAACATCCAGGCGACGGCCGATGCCGCGTCCTCTAGAAATGCCGGAAACACCGCCTCGGGAAACAGCCGATAATCCGGAACCGCCACGACGAACCCGCGCCGCGCCAGCCGCGCCGCGACAAAGCCGTATTCGCTCCGCGCGCCCGTCTGCCAGCTGCCGCCATAGAAAAACACAATCACCGGCAACCGCCCTCGTGCCTTGGTGGGCCGATAGATATCCAGCCTATGCCGGGCATGCGCGCCGAACGCCAAACAACGTGTGATCGTCAGGCCGCCGAAACCGGCGCGGCCATTCAACAGATCGATGGGGCGGGGCAGTATGCTCACGCGCGCAATATGCGCCCCGCACGTGCGCCCGCAAGCGGTTTTGAGCAGACTCCGCCATATGTTACTTATCGCCATGAGCGACAGTACCGCCGGCTGGACAGCCTTCGCCACTGGCAGGCCGCTGGTGATGGGCATCCTGAACGTCACGCCCGACTCTTTTTCCGATGGCGGCCAGACCGCCAGCACCGAAAGCGCTGTCGCCCAAGGCCGTGCCATGCTGGCCGCCGGCGCCGACATCATCGACATCGGCGGCGAAAGCACGCGCCCAAACGCCACGCCGGTCTCCCCGGACACCGAGATTGCCCGAGTCTTGCCCGTTATCACGGCGCTGGCCGCAGTCGGCGCGACCGTTTCCGCCGATACCCGAAACGCTGCGACCATGGCGGCAGCACTCGAAGCCGGGGCCATCATCATTAACGACATCTCCGGCCTGACCCACGACCCCGGCGCCGCCGGCCTCGTCGCGGCGCGCGGCTGCCGCGCCATTCTGATGCATATGCGCGGCACGCCCGCCACCATGAATGCTCACGCGAACTACCGGGACGTGGTTGCAGAGGTGATTGCGGAACTCGCTGACCGGCGGAATGGCGCGCTCGCCGCCGGCATCGCCGCGCACAACATCGCGCTCGACCCCGGCATCGGTTTCGCCAAGCTCGGCGCGCAGAACGTCGCATTGCTGCGGGCCACCTCCCGCTTCGCCGCCCTTGGCCACCCTCTGGTCATCGGCGTGTCCCGCAAGCGGTTTATCGGCGAGATCGGCGGCGAGCCGGTCGCCGCCCGCCGCTTCCCCGGCTCGTTCGCTGCCGGACTGTATGCGGCGCGGCAAGGTGCTTCTATATTGCGCGTGCATGACGTGGCCGAGACGGTGCAGGCGCTGCGGGTCTGGCAGGTTTTAACGGCGGGAGACGATGGAGCAGAGTAAACAACGCCGGCTGTTCGGCACGGACGGCATCCGCGGCACCGCCAACACCGCGCCCATGACCGCCGAGATCGCGCTGAAGCTCGGCCAGGCCGCAGGCCTGCTGTTCACCCGCGGCAGCCACCGCCACCGCGTCATCATCGGCAAGGACACCCGTCTTTCCGGCTACATGCTGGAACCGGCTTTGACTGCGGGTTTCTGCTCCGCCGGCATGAACGTCACCCTGGCCGGCCCGCTGCCCACCCCGGCCATCGCCATGCTCACCCGTTCGCTGCGGCTCGATCTCGGCGTGGTGATTTCCGCCTCGCATAACCTGTACGAAGATAACGGCATCAAGCTGTTCGGCCCGGACGGCGCCAAGCTTTCGGACGAGGCCGAGGCCGAGATCGAGGCGCTGATGGCCAGCGACCTCTCCGGCCGCCTCGCCGCCTCCTCCAAACTCGGCCGCGCCTCCCGCCTGGTCGACGCCGCCGGCCGCTACATCGAAGCCGCGAAATCCAGCCTGCCGCGCGGCCTGCGCCTGGACGGACTGCGCATCGTGCTCGATTGCGCCAACGGCGCCGCCTACAAAGTTGCCCCCTCCGCGCTATGGGAACTTGGCGCCACCGTCATCTCCATCGGCGTCGAGCCGGACGGCTTCAACATCAACAAGGGCGTCGGCTCCACCGCGCCCGATCATCTTTGCGCCGCCGTGCTCGAACATGGCGCCGATATCGGCATCGCCTTGGACGGCGACGCCGACCGCGTGATCATCGCCGACGAACGCGGCGAGATCATCGACGGCGACCAGATCCTTGGTCTGATCGCCCGCGACATGCAGGCGCGCGGCCGCCTCGCCGGCGGCGGCATCGTCGCCACCGTGATGTCGAACCTTGGTTTGGAACGTTTCCTTGGCAGCCTTAGCCTCAGCCTGCACCGCACCCAGGTCGGCGACCGTTATGTCGCCGAGGCGATGCGCGAGGGGCGGATCAACCTCGGCGGCGAGCAATCGGGCCACGTGATCCTCTCAGACTTCGCCACCACCGGCGACGGCCTGATCGCGGCCTTGCAGGTGCTGGCGGTGCTCGTGCGTTCCGGCAAGCGCGCCTCGGAAGCCTGCCGCGTGTTCTCGCCCCTGCCGCAACTACTGCGCAACGTGCGCTATGCCGGCGTCTCGCCGCTGGCGCTGCCGCACATCCAGGCCGCGATCAACGCCGCCGACCGGCGCATGGATGGCAGCGGCCGCGTGCTGATCCGTGCCTCCGGCACCGAGCCGCTGATCCGCGTGATGGCCGAAGGCGAAGACCTTACGATTATCCAGAGCGTCGTCGAGGATCTCTGCGCGACCATCGCCGAAACGACACGCGCGGATGCGACCGTCGCCCCCAAAGCCGCGGAGTGACGCCACCCGCTCGCGTCCTGACCATCGCCGGCTCGGATTCCGGCGGCGGCGCCGGCATCGAGGCTGACGTCAAAACGATCTCCGCACTCGGCGGCTACGCGCTAACCACGATTACGGCGCTGACCGCGCAGAACACGTTGGGCGTGCAAGGTGTGCATATTCCGCCGGCGGATTTCGTGCGGCTCTCCCTTACTACGGTGCTCGCGGATCTCGGCGCGGATGCGGTCAAGCTCGGCATGCTGAGCAACGCCGAAATCATCGCGGTGGTGGCGGACATGCTGCCGGAAGCAACTCCGGTGGTACTTGACCCCGTGATGGTCGCCACCTCCGGCGCCGTGCTGCTGCCGGATGACGCCATCGCCACCTTGCGTGCGCGGCTGATCCCGCGCGCCACGATCGTCACGCCGAACCTGCCGGAGGCGGCGAAACTCACCGGCCTGCCGCTGAGCACGCAAGCCGAACGCATCGCCGCCGGTCAGTCGATCCTGCGTCTCGGCGCGCACGCCGTGCTGATCAAAGGCGGCCATGACAGCGGCGAGATCGTCACCGACCTCCTGGTTCATGCCGAAGGCCATGAGATTTTCACCAATCCGCGCATCGAGACGCGCAACACCCACGGCACTGGCTGCACCCTCGCCTCCGCCATCGCCACCGGCCTTGCGCAGCGCATGACGCTGACCGACGCCATCCACCGCGCCCGCCGCTATCTGCAGAACGCTATTGCGACCGCCCCTGGTTTCGGCGCCGGCCACGGTCCGGTGAACCACTTGCTCAACTAATTCTCGGAACAACGCGTTGCAACGCCATGGCGCGCGTCCAACTCCTCTTCGACAACGTGGCCTCAGGAAAGACTTTGCGCATGGATAACGATAAATTGGTCACCTCGCGCCGCGCCCTCGCCGGCGTCGCCGCCGCGGGTCTGGCCGCCGCCGCGGCACCCGCTCTGGCTGACCAGAAAGCCTCCGAGATGCCAATGCTGCCGCCCCAGCCGCTGTCAAATCCGTTCAACAAATATCCCGGCCCGCCTTACATGCCGCAATCTCAGCCCTGGCCCGGCCTGGCCAAAAACATGTCGCCCAAGCCCGATCACGGCGAGAAAAGCTATGTCGGCAGCGGCCGCCTCGCTGGCCGCAAGGCGCTGATCACCGGCGGCGACTCCGGCATCGGCCGCGCCGCCGCCATCGCCTATGCGCGCGAAGGCGCCGACGTCGCGATCAGCTATCTGCCAGCCGAGGAACCCGACGCAAAAGAAGTCGTGCAGCTCATCCAACAAGCCGGCCGCAAAGCCGTGACGGTGCCGGGCGACATCCGGGACGAGGCGTTCTGCGGCAAGATGGTGAACGACGCGGTCGCGCAACTCGGCGGCCTCGACATCCTGGTCTCCAACGCCGCCCGCCAGCACACCACCGACTCGATCATGGATATTACCACCGAATTTTTCGACTGGACGATCAAAACCAACATCTACGCGATGTTCTGGATCGTGAAGGCCGCCCTGCCGCATATGCAGCCAGGCTCGGCGATTGTTTGCACCACCTCGGTCAACGCCTTCAACCCGGAGCCCGACCTACTCGACTATTCGATGACCAAGGGCGCGATCATGATCTTTGTGAAGGCGCTGGCCAAGCAGATGATCAAGAAAGGCATCCGCGTGAACGGCGTGGCGCCCGGACCGTTCTGGACGCCGCTGCAGGTCTCCGGCGGCGACTCGCAGACCAAGTTGGTCGCGTTCGGCAGCCAGACCCCGATCGGCCGGCCAGGCGAGCCTGTGGAGCTCGCGCCGATTTATGTGTTGCTAGCCTCAGCCGAAGCCAGCTACATCACCGGCCAGATCTATGGTGCCACCGGAGGCACCGGCAACCCGTGAGCTAAACGCCACGGGTTGGTTTACGCCGCACAGACGGCAGTTCAGGCCTTTACGTCTGCTTTGAACGCGCCGCGTTTGCCGGGCGGTTTTTCCGGGCCAACGGTGGAGTCGCGCTCCGTCTGCTGCTCCAGTTCGGCGTTCAGTTCGGCGCCCATCAACACCACCATGCTGGATATCCAAATCCAGGTCATGAAGCCGACCACCGCGCCAAGCGAGCCATATGTTTTGTTATAGGTGCTGAAATTGCTGACGTAAAAGGAGAAGGCTGACGAGGCTAGTATCCAGACGATGGCCGCCGAAGCGCCGCCCCAGCTTACCCACTGCCAGCGCGCCTTATTGCGGCTTGGCCCATAGCGATAGATCACCGATAACGCGACCGAGATGACCAGGAACATCACGGGCCAGCGCGCCAGTTTCAGCAGCAAGCCAGACACGCTGCCCAAGCCGATAAAGTTCAGCACGATCGGCACGGCGACCACCATCGTGAGCGCCACGATCACGAACAGGATCGCGCCGATGGTAAAGCAGAACGAGATCAGGGTCAGCTTGATAAAGCTGCGCTTCTCATGCTCATGGTAGACCACGTTCAGCGCGTCGAACAGCGACTTGATGCCGGAGTTCGCACTCCACAGCGAGATCAGAATGCCCAGGATGGCAGCAAAACCGAGCGTGCTGCCGCTTTTGCTGGTCAGCGCCGTGACCTGGCCCTTGATAATGTCGATGCCGCCGCCGGGCACGATGCCCTGCAGGTTGGTCAACTGGTCGCTCAAATGCGACGGATTGGTGACCAGACCATAAATGGAAATAAAACTGGCGATCGCGGGGAACAGCGCCAGGAGTGCATAAAAGGTAACCCCCGCGGCCTCCGCCATCACCCGGTCCTGCGTGAATCCGGCGCTGACCCGGAGCAGCACATTCTTCCAGCCGGCGACCGGAATTTGACCCGGATGGGTCGCATCCGCGCCGGCCTTCTTCTCCGCCTTCGAGCTGCCAACCGCGCCCTTCATGTCGCCCTTCGGCGACCGCTTCATCGCCACCCGCCCCGGCGCCGGCTCCGCCGGCGGATTATCTGCTTGGTCCAACGCCGGCCCATCAATCGTGCGCAACACCCAGCCCAGCACGAGCGCGGAAAAGAACAGCGGATAACGCGTTTTTGCCATCAACAATGAGCCCCCTTGCAGCGCCGCCTTATCTAGCAACGATTTCGCGCCGACGCTCAAGATGAGCGTAACTTCATGTTTTATGGCAGTTCCTGTGCGTAAAGCTCGCGTTAATCCCCCGCGCCGCCTTACTCAGTGCCCCAACGCCTGCACGATCTCCTCGCTCATCTTCTTCGCGTCGCCGAACAGCATCATCGTGTTGTCGCGGAAAAACAGCTCATTATCCACGCCCGCATAGCCGGACGCCATCGAGCGCTTCACGAACAGCACCGTTTTCGCCTTGTCCACTTCCAGGATCGGCATGCCGAAAATCGGGCTGGCGGGGTTGGTCTTCGCCGCCGGGTTGGTCACGTCATTGGCGCCGATCACATACACCACGTCGGCAGTAGCGAATTCGTTGTTGATCTGCTCCAGCTCGAACACCTCGTCATACGGCACATTGGCCTCGGCCAGCAGCACGTTCATATGCCCCGGCATCCGCCCCGCCACCGGATGGATCGCGTATTTCACTTCCACGTTGTCTTTCTTCAGCGTGTCCGCCATTTCCCGCAGCGCGTGCTGCGCCTGGCTCACCGCCATGCCGTAGCCGGGCACGATGATCACCTTTGAGGCATTCTTCATAATGAACGCGGCATCGTCGGCGGAGCCAATCTTCACCGCCTTGTCGCCCGCAGGCCCCGCCACCGCCGCCGCGCCGGTTGTCCCAAACCCGCCTGCGATCACGTTGATAATGCTGCGGTTCATGCCCTTGCACATGATGTAAGACAGGATCGCGCCGGACGAGCCGACCAGCGCGCCGGTCACGATCAGCGCCAGATTGCCGATGGTGAACCCGATGCCGGACGCCGCCCAGCCGGAATAAGAGTTCAGCATCGAAACAACAACTGGCATATCCGCGCCGCCGATCGGAATAATCAGCAGGAAGCCAATCAGCAGCGCGAGGGCGGCCACCAGCCAGAACAGCACCTGGCTGCCGCCGGAGGCAATGAACGCGACGATCAGCACCAGGAGCAGAATCCCGAGGCCAAGGTTCAGCTGGTGCTGGCCCTTGAACGTGATCGGCGTGCCTGTCATCAGCGCCTGCAGCTTCGCGAAAGCGATGATCGAGCCGGTGAAGGTGATGGCGCCGATCGCGAGGCCGAGCGACATCTCGATCAGGCTCTCGATGTGGATGTGGTGCGGCGTGCCGATGCCGAAACTCTGCGGCGCGTTCAACGCCGCCGCCGCCACAAATACCGCGGCCAAACCCACGAGCGAATGAAAGGCCGCCACCAGTTGCGGCAGCGCGGTCATTTTGATCCGGAGCGCCGCGGCAATGCCAACCGAGCCGCCGATCGCGACGCCGAGCACGATGATCAGCACGCCGCTCCAGCTCATCCCGCCTTGCGCGAATGTCGCCAGGATCGCGATCGCCATGCCGGCGATACCCAGCTGATTGCCGCGCCGCGAGGTCACCGGATGCGACAATCCGCGCAGCGCCAGAATGAACAGCACCGCCGCGATCAGGTAAGCGAAAGACGTGAAAGACTGGCTCATCAATGAGGCCTTATTGCTTTTTGCGGAACATCGAGAGCATGCGGTTGGTCACCGCGAACCCGCCGAAGATATTCACGCTGACCAGCGTCACCGCGAGGAACCCAAACAGATGCGCGGCGAAACTGCCGCGCAGGCCCGCCGCCAGCATGGCGCCGACGATGATCACCGAGCTGATCGCGTTGGTCACCGCCATCAGCGGCGAATGCAGCGCCGGCGTGACGTTCCACACCACGTAATAGCCGACGAAAATCGCCATCACGAAAATGCTGAACAGAAAAACGAAGGGCGCGGCCGGCGCCACGTGCTGCGCCTGCACCGCGGCGACGCCGGCGGCATTCTGCGCCAGCACCGCCGCCTGATGCGCTAGATCAGCCGCCTGGCTTGCAAGATCGGTCGGGGTCATGGCGTCGATCCTTGCGCAAGCGGCGGCACAAAATCAGCCGCGGGTACTGAAACGGCGGCCGGAACCACCGGCGGCGCCGGCGTATCGGCCGCCGGGACAGCGGAGGCGAAATTCGGGTGCACCACCTGCCCGCCCCGTGTCAGCAGCACGCCTTTGATGATGTCATCGGTCTCGGTAAGCTTTGGCGCGCCCGCGTCCTTGTCCCAGAACGTGGTGAGAAAGGTCAGCAGGTTGCGGGCATAAAGCGCGCTTGCCGCCACCGCGATCCGCGCCGGCCAATTGCGATAGCCCAGCACCTGCACGCCATTCGCCGTGGTCGTCGCCTCGCCCGCCACCGTCGCCGCGCAGTTGCCGCCGGAGTCAGCGGCCAAGTCCACGATCACGCTGCCCGGCTTCATCGCCGCCACCATCTCGGCGGTGACGATCACTGGCGCTTTGCGCCCCTGCACCAGCGCCGTGCAGATCACCATGTCGTTCTTCGCGACCGTGCTGGCCATCAGCTCCGCCTGCTTCTGCCGGAACGCATCCGACATCTGCGTGGCATAGGCGCCGGTTTGTTTGGCGCTCTCTTCATCGTCAACGCCGATATAGGTGGCGCCAAGCGACCGTATCTCTTCCTTCGCCGCCGGCCGCACATCTGTGCCGGAGACAATGCCGCCCAGCCGCCGCGCCGTCGCGATCGCCTGCAGGCCAGCAACGCCGGCGCCGATCACCAGCACCCGCGCCGGGGGCACCGTGCCCGCCGCCGTCATCATCATCGGAAAGCCGCGCGCAAACGCGCCCGCCGCCTCAATTACCGCGCGATAACCGGCCAAATTCGCCTGGCTGGACAACACATCCATCGCCTGCGCGCGGGTGATGCGCGGCACCATCTCCATCGCCACGCCGTCGATCCCCGCCGCCGCCAGCGCCGCGACGACATCCGGGTTACCGAAGGTATTCATCGTGCAGACCAGCAGGATGCCGCGCGGCATCAGCGTGCGAATATCGGGCCCCGGCGCCTGCACGGCAAACAAGATGCCGGCGCCCGCCAGCGCTGCCGCAGCATCCGCCGCGACCTCCGCCCCCGCCGCCTGAAATTCCGCGTCGCTGATCGCCGCCGTCACGCCCGCGCCGGCTTCCACCGCCACGCTCAAGCCCAACGCTATCAGCTTCTTCACGGTATCCGGCGTCGCCGCCACCCTCGCCTCTCCGGGCTGACGCTCCTTCAAAACAGCTAAACGCATCGATCGCGCTCTTTCACTTTTCCTGCCCGGACAGCGCCTTGCCCGCGCCGTTATTCATCCTCCGCCATAACCTCAAACCAGTATCACCGCAACGTGGCCTTTCTCCGCCGCGAAGCCGAGATAGCGATAGTGCAGACCGGCGGCGGCGGCGAATTCCTGGAACGCTTTGTACTCATGCTGACGCCAGCCCGGATAATTGAAATATTCGTCGAACACGATCACGGTGCCGGGCACGATCCGGCCACGCAAGGCGGCGAATACCGTCGCCGTCGAACTATAAATATCGCAATCGATATGAACCAGCGCGCAGGTCTCGCTACGGGTCGCCAGAAACGCCGGCAGCGTCGCATCGAACCAGCCGACATGCAGCTTGGCGTTGGCCGGCACGTTGGGCAGCCGCCCCGCCAGATCAAACGCACCCTTCGCTTCTTTGGTGCCGCCCCAATCACCTGGCAGGCCCTTAAAGCTATCGAAGCCATGCACATCCCGCTTGGTCAGCCCCGCCAAGTGCCGCAGCGATGCGCCTTTCTCCACCCCAAATTCCAGCACCAACCCCTCCGCCGGCGCGCGCGACAGCGCGAAACCTAGCAGCGCCAGCCGATCCGGCAGCACCAGCGCTTCAGGCATATTGGCGATGATGTACGCGACCGCTTCGCGCTTGGCGTGCAGCCGAAGATCGATCCACAAATCATTGGCGTAATAAGAGTGCAAGAACTTGCGATACGCGCGCGCGAAAAAGCCCTCATTCAGGCCGCGGTTGAAAATTGCCATGGCGGTTTTTAGGCGTTGACTAGCCGGTAAGGAAGACCCGCCCGCGGCCGGTTACTTCGGCGGCGGCACCCCCGCCGCCGCTAACGACTCCGCCTGGCGCGCGGCCAGCGCCGCCTCGTCGAAATCCGCCACCGTTTCGTGAAACAGCCGGCTCCAGTTCAACTCCGCCCGCAACTTTAAAAACACGCTGCCGAGCCCGATCGCCGACCGATCCATCAACACAAACTCCCGCGGCGGCCGCACGCCGCCGGTGCGCTGCAAGCCCTCATGCACCCGCATCGCCACGCTGCGGCCGAACTGCGTGTCGCTGTTCTCCTGGATCGGCCGCACCCGGTCCTGAATCAGCGGCTCGTACAAAAACCGCGCCCACTCATTCAATATGTTTACCTGCTCGTCGGAAATGCCCTTAAACCCCCATATCTGATAAGCGTGGATCGAAGCCGCCTCGTCATTATCCCGGATCGCCGCATACAGCGCCAGCACCCCGCCCACGAACGGCGCTGGAAACACGCGGATCGAGCCATAATCCAGCAGATTCACCCCGCCATCCGCGTTCACCTGATAATTGCCCAGATGCGGATCGCCATGAATCACGCCAAACCGGTAGAACGGAATATACCACGCCCGGAACAGCGCCGTCGCCAGATGGTTGCGCGCCTCCTGGCTCGGCCCCGCCTCCAGCCAACGCGCGAAGCCGGTGCCGTTCAGCCACCCCATCGTCAGCAACCGTGTGGTGGTGAACTCAGCGAACGGCGCCGGCACGTGCACATCCGGCACATCGGCCAGCATCGCGCCATAAAGCCGCATCTGCGCGGCCTCACGGGTGTAATCCAGTTCCTCGCGCAGCCGCTCCACCAGTTCGGTGTAAATATCATCCTGGATGATCGCGTTATCCATCCGCCGATACACCGCCATCGCCATCCGCAGCTGGCGCAGATCAGACTCCATCGTGCTCGGCATGTCCGGATATTGCAGCTTGCACGCCACCTCGGTGCCGTCCTTCAGCGTCGCGCGATGCACCTGCCCCAGGCTCGCCGCCGCCGCCGCCTCCCGCGCGAAACCGCCGAACTTGGCCTCCCAGTCGGCGCCCAACTCGCCCGCCATTCGCCGCCGCACAAACGGCCAACCCATCGGCGGCGCGTTCGCCTGCAGCTCCGCCAGTTGCTCGGCATACTCCGGCGGCAACGCATCCGGCACGGTCGAGAGAAACTGCGCCACCTTCATCATCGGGCCTTTCAGGCTGCCCAGAATCGCCTTCAAATCCTCCGCGTGACGCAGCTTGTCGGTCTTGATCCCAAACACCCGCTCGCCCGCGATCCGCGCCGCGATTCCCCCCACCGCGCCGGACGTCCGCGCAAAGCGACGAAACTCGCCAAAAGCGCTGCCTTCACGATCGGCCATCTAAAGGAAGCAGTTCTTTTTTGAAAAAAAGAACCAAGAAACCTTTGCATTTCTCGGCCTAGGGCGTTGATCAGGCAACGGGCTCCAGCCTGAAATTCTAAAGTTTTTTTGCTTCTTTTTGTTCACAAAAAGAAGTGCTTTCTGCGCTCTCATGCTTTTTCCAACTCATCTATAAAGCCGGAAATCACGTTCAGCCCCTTTTGCCAGAACGCCGGATCGGCAGCGTCCAGCCCGAACGGCGCCAGCAACTCCTTGTGCCGCAACGTGCCGCCGGCGCGCAGCATGTCCAGATACTTCGCCGCGAACCCAGCTTTGTCCTCCGCCTCCTGATAGACAGCGTACAACGCGTTCACCAGGCAATCCCCAAACGCATACGCGTAAACATAAAACGGCGAGTGGATGAAATGCGGCACGTAGGCCCAGAACAGCCGGTATTCTTCCACAAAGTTGAACGCCGGTCCCAGGCTTTCGCGCTGCACCCCCATCCAAATCTCGCCGATCCTGGCCGGCAATAGTTCGCCGTTCCGCCGCTCCTGGTGCACGCGCAGCTCGAACTGATAGAAGGCGATCTGCCGCACCACCGTGTTCAGCATATCCTCCACCTTCTGCGCCAGCATGATCCGCCGGCGCTTCGGGTCAGTCTCCGCGTCCAGCATCGCGCGAAACGTCAGCATTTCGCCGAACACGCTTGCCGTTTCCGCCAGCGTCAGCGGCGTGCCGGCCATCAGATACCCCTGGCTCGCCGCCAGCACCTGATGCGCGCCATGCCCCAGCTCATGCGCCAGCGTCATCACGTCGCGAGTCCGGCCATGATAATTCAGCAGCACGTAAGGATGCACGGACGGCACGGTGGAATGCGCGAATGCCCCGCCCGATTTGCCCGGCCGCAACCCCGCATCGATCCAGCCGCGCATAAAAAATGGCTCTACGGCGGCGGCCAGCTCCGGCGTGAACGCGCCATACGCGTCCAGCACTCGCGCCTTCGCCTCATTCCACCCCACACGACGGTCGCCATCATCCGGCAGCGGGGCATTGCGGTCCCAGTATTCCAGCTTCTCCAGCCCCAGCCACTCCGCCTTCAGGCTATAATAGCGATGCGCAAGCTTCGGGTAAGACGCCACCACGGCATCCGACAGTGCCGCAACCACCTCATCCTCCACCATGTTGGAGCGGTTGCGGGCACTCGCAGGCGCCGGATACTGCCGCCAGCCGTCGACGATCTCCTTGTCCTTCGCCAGCGTGTTGGTGATCAGCGCCAGCATCTTTTCATGCCCGGCCATCGCGGCGCCGATCGCCGCGCCCGCCGCCCGCCGCGTCTCCCGGTCCGGGTCTGAGAGCTTGTTCAGTGCGTCCGAAAGCGTCAGCGTCTCCTCGCCCAGCGGAATGCGCAGGCCAGTCATCGTTTCGTCGAACAACCTGCTCCACGCCGCATGTCCGGTCACTTCCTTTTCGTGCAGCAATTTTTCAAGTTCGGGCGAAAGCTGGTGCGGCAGAAACACCCGCAGATCGCGCAGCCAAGGCGCATACGGCGCCAGCGCCGGATCACGCAGCTTCGCCGCCAAATCAGCTTCGCCGAGCAGGTTCAGCTCCAGCGCGAAGAACAGCAGATGCGTCCCAATTACAGTCGCCCGCTCGCTCATCGTCTGATAAAACTGCCCCATCGCCGGATCGGAAGAATCCGCGCTGAACAGAAGCTGCGCGTAGGAAATTACCCGCCCCAGCACTTCCTCAATCCGCTCATAATCGCGCACCGCCGCCGCCAGCGCCGCGCCATCCAGCGCCGCGAGTTTCATGCGATACGCGGCCTCGAACGCCGCCGCGTCCCGCTCCGCCGCCGCCAGATCCGCTTCGATCCGCAGGTCGCGCATGCCGGCATAAAGATCGTCCAGGTTCCAGGCCGGCAGAACCTCGCCGCCGCCGCCCAAACCTTCCGGCTGCCACACCAAACCGCTCTTGCGCATGCAAACCTTGCTCCTGTAACGCCTCAATGTAGGCACTTCACCGCGCCGATCAAACACAACATGGAGAGCCCGGTTGCCGGCCCCAACCACCGCTGGATTGAAGCGTGACGCCAGCCGCCTCGGGCTGCTATTCGCCAGCCTCGGCGGCATGATCGGCTCCGGCTGGCTGTTCGGCGCACTCAACGCCGCGAAGATCGCCGGCCCCGCCGCCATCATCTCCTGGCTGATCGGCGGCGTCGCCGTGCTGCTCCTGGCCTTCGTGTTCGCCGAACTCACCACGCTGTTTCCCCGCCCCGGCGCGGTCATCGTGTTCCCGCAGCTTTGCTTCGGCCCGCTCGCCGCGCAGATCATGAGCTGGATCAATTTCCTGGCCTACGTTTCGGTGCCGCCGGTCGAGGCGGTGGCGGTCATCACCTATGCCAACAACATCCGTTCCGGCCTCGTGGTGCCATCAACCGGCGTGCTCACCGGCACCGGTCTGATCGTCGCCGTCCTGATGATGGCGGTGTTCATCGTGATCAACCTCGCCGCCATCCGCCTGGTGCTCGCCGTCAACAATGCCATTACCTGGTGGAAGCTGGCAGTGCCGGCGCTGACCGTGCTGTCGCTCCTCTTCAGCCATTTCCGCGCCGCCAACTTCGCCGGCCCCTTCGCCCCCGCCGGCGCCGCCGGCGTGCTCTCCGCGGTCTCCGGCGCCGGCATCGTCTTCACCTTCCTCGGCTTCCGGCAAGCGATCGAGTTGGCGGGCGAGTCCGCCGACCCCGGCCGCGCCTTGCCCTTCGCCATCCTCGGCTCGGTCCTGCTCTGCATGGTCCTGTATGCGGGCCTACAGATCGCCTTCATCGGCGCGCTCAGCCCGGCCGACCTGTCCGGCGGCTGGGCGCATCTGCATTTCACCGGCGTCTCCGGCCCGTTCGCCGGCCTCGCCACCATCCTTGGCCTGCCCTGGCTGGCGGCGTTGCTCTACGCCGACGCCGCCATCTCTCCCGCCGGCACCGGCATTATTTACAACACCACCGCAGCCCGCGTGATCTACGCCACCGCCGATCTCGGCCTGTTTCCCCGCCGCCTCGCCGGCCTTTCCGCCGCCGGCGTGCCGGTCGCGAGCCTGGCGGTGACCTTCACCGCCGGCCTGCTATTTTTGCTCCCGCTGCCCTCCTGGCGCCTGCTGGTCACCTATCTCTCGTCCATCGGCGTGCTGGCCTACGGCGTCGGCCCGCTGGTGCTGATCTGCTTCCGGCGCACGTTGCCCGCCGCCGATTACCCGCGCGCGTTCACGCTACGCCCGGCCTGGCTGCTCGCCCCGCTTGCCTTCATCGTCGCTAACTTCGTGGTGTTCTGGGCGGGCGCCGCGGTCGCCAACCATCTGTTCGGCGGCATCTTTATTGCCTTTATCTTATATCTGGCTTGGCAGCTCATCGCGCATCGCGGCCTCGCGCATCTGCAATGGCGGGGCGCCGCCTGGCTCGCGCCCTATTTCGCCGGCCTCTGGCTGATCACCGCGCTCGGCCCCGGCAAGGGCAGCCATGTTCTTACCGCGCCCGTCGCCTCGGTGCTCCTCGTGCTGTTCAGCCTCGCCATCATCGCCCTGGCCCGGGCCTGCGCGTTGCCCGATCCGGCGGACGCCAAGGCGGCTTACGCCGCCCGCTTCAAGGCAGGCGTGTCGTAACGGATCGCCCGGCTAGCGCGATGGCTCGGCAGCTCGACCCACCGGTAGGTCAGCTCCGCAAACAGCGCGATCAGCAGGATGCTCACGCCATAATACCAGCCAAGCTCGAAATTGATCCGGTGATTCGCGCGCGGCGGCGGCCAGTAGAACCGGTAATAGGATTCGAGCGACAGCACGACCGGCATATGCACCAGGTAGATTGAATAAGAGCGCGACCCCAGCCAGCGCACCAACGGCCCCAGGCCAAGCGAGCTGACATAACCGCGATCGGCCGCCGCCAGCGCCACCAGAACAGCGCCCAAAGCATTGGCGAACACAAACCCGATTCGACCGTCCGCCACATAAGGCGGCACCACCATGACAGCCAACAGCAACGCCAAGGTCACCAGCGGCCGGAACAGCCAATGCTCCAGCGCCCGGTAACGCGGCACCACGATCTCCAGCCGGTCGAGCAACACATAGAGTAAAATCCCGAAAATCAGCCCGTCGAACCGGAAATACTGCCAGCCCCAGCCGCCCGGCATCGTCCAGACCGAAACCGCCAGCGCCGCGATCAGCAAGCCGAGGCGATAGATGTTGTTTCGTACAAACAACAAGAACAATGGCAGCAACAGGTAGAACTGCCATTCCAGCGACAGGCTCCAGAAATAGCCGAGTGGCCCCGGATCGCGCAGCTCCTGAAAATTATAAAGGTAAACAAAGCCGAACATCGCCTTTACCGCCACCAGCAGCGGCGGCGGCCAGAACGGCGAGCCGTAAAACAGCCCCGCCAGCACGACGTTCAGCACCAGCCACAGCGCCGAGGCCGGCCATAACCGCGCGAACCGCTTGCGATAAAAAGTCAGCGGGAAATTCTTCAGCCGCCGCGCATCCGCCGCCGTTTCCACATCCCACAGCTCGCCCAAGGCCCGGCAAATCACGAAACCAGAAATCACGAAGAATAGGTCGACGCCGATCGCCATGTCGGTCGATTGCATGATGCCCAGCACGACCCACCCTCGATAAGGGTTCGACAAATTCAGATGCAGAAACACTACCATGGCCACCGCATAGCCGCGCAGCATGTCGATTTCAGCGAGCCGCCCCCTCATGGCGGAACCCAGACCAGATTTTACTTCATCCTTCAAGAAAACGATTGTTCATGCGTTTAAACTGTCTGCCATGCCTCGAACCGCGCCAGTCGCTCGCGCAGCGCCGCGCAATCCACCACGTAACGTGCATCTCGCGTGCCCTGCACCCGCCAGTCCCGGAAGCGGCCATCCTCGGGCGGTAGATACGCCATCGGCTGCCCACGCAGGGCGCCGATGGCGCTCTGGTACCAGTTGGCGCGGTTAACGCAGAACACTTTCGTGCCGCGCCGCGCGAACAGGCTGTTATGCATCGCCGAGCCATAGCCGCCGGCGATGATCCGCGCGCCGTCCATCAGCGCCATCTGCTCGGCGAAGCTCAGGCGCAGCGGGTCGACGATCTCGAAGCCCAGCGCCGCCACGCTGTCCTCCACCGCCGCCTCGTTCAGCATGCCGTGCAGCCCCTCATGCCCGCGGCGGGACAGCCAGACCCGGCGGTGCGAGCTGGGCTTCACCTGGGGCAGCACAAACTCCCGCAGCTCGTCGGCCGCCAGGTTGAACTCGGGGTGAAACCAATGATCGTTCTGCATCATCGACGGCAGGATGAAGCACGGGCTGCGCACCCGCTCGGTCGCGAAGCCGTACCAGAGAATTTCCTCCGGCTCGAAATAGAGCGCCAGCACCCGCCGCGCCCAGCCGGGCGCGCTGTCCGGCGCCGCGACCATGAACGGCAGCCCAAGCCGCCGCAGCCGCGACAGCAAATGCAGCCGCGGCAGCATCTCCAGCAGAAAATGCCCGTAGACGAGGTTTGGATGGAACGGCACCGCTAGCGGCACGTCCACCTCGATCACCTTCGCCGGTGTGTCGTACAGCGCTCCCGCCCAGGCCGGCGGCAATGACCCGGTATTGAGGTAAGCTGTAAAGTACCCCGGCTTTACGTCGCCGTGCAGGAACAGCTGGCCCCGCCGATGCAAAAACCCGCCGCCGGCCAGTTCGTGATCCGGCAGCCCATAAACATGCACGGCCGGCGGCGGCAGCGCCTCATGATGCGCTCGCACCACCTCTTCTGGGAGCGCCCCCGGCTCAAACAACGGCAGTTGCGGCATCGCCGTCATGGCCGGCGCCAAACACAGCCGGTGCGGTTGCGCGCGCCGGCCGAGTTCGGCCAGAGAGCCGATCTCCTCCACCCGCTCAACCGAAACACCCGGAACAAACGCCACCGCCGGCCCGGCCCGTGACGAAACCTTCCCGCGCACCGCTCTGGCGCCCCCCAACCGCGTGGGTCCCGCTGCACTCACGCTTTGCAGACCGTTACGGAACTACATCCAAATGTGCGGGGCGCGGGTAAATTCAGCGATCAATCGACCAACATTTTAAGACGCATCTTCTCACATCCCGATCGCGCGCCGGTACACGTCCAGCAACGTCTCCTGCTCCTCGATCTCCGCCGGCTCCTGCTTGCGCAGCCGGATCAGCTGGCGGAGCACCTTGATGTCGAATCCGGCAGATTTCGCTTCAGAATAAACGTCCTTGATGTCGGAGCCGAGCGCCTTGCGCTCCTCCTCCAGCCGCTCGATCCGCTCGACGATGCCGCGCAGCCGTTCGCCGGTCGCGTTGGTGGGTTTTTGTTCGCTCGCCGTGCCGTCTAACGCCATCTCGTCTCCTCCGCGGGCGATGCCCTTTAAGTCTTGGGCGGCGGAAATAGGACCCGCCGAGCCCGCAGGTCAATCAGGCGGGTCAATGGCCGGATTTTGCAAAGCCATGCTGCTGCGCCGGCGTTGCCGGGCTCTGGTGCAGCGCTTGCCACTCCTTGTACGGCATGCCGTACACAATCTCCCGCGCTTGGCTGTCGCTCAGCGCCACCCCGCGCGCTTCCGCCGCTTCGCGGTACCAGCGTGACAAGCAGTTGCGGCAAAACCCCGCGAGATTCATCAGGTCGATATTCTGCACATCCGTCCGCTCGCGCAGATGCGCCACCAGCGCGCGGAACGCCGCCGCCTCCAGAGCCTGCGTGGTCGCCTCGTCAAATTCCGGTTCGCTCATCTGGCCCTCCCGCATCACCGCAGCATAGCGCCAAACCCTCCCGCGCGGTATACCTCGCCGCATCATGCCCGAGCGCCTGCGCCGCCACCGCCGCACCAAAATCATCGCCACCATCGGCCCGTCCAGCGCCACGCCGGAGATGCTCTCCAGCCTGTTCCTGGCCGGCGCCGACGTGTTCCGGCTGAACTTCAGCCATGGCAAACACGAGGAACACGCGGAGCGCATCACGATGATCCGCGCGCTGGAGAAAAAGCATGGCCGGCCGATCGCCATTCTCGCCGACGTGCAGGGGCCGAAACTGCGCGTTGGGCAATTTCAGTCCGGCCGCGTGCAACTGCAGGCCGGGCAACAATTCACTCTCGACATGAATCCTGCCCCCGGCGACACGCGCCGCGTCTGCCTGCCGCATCCGGAGATCCTGTCGGCCGCCGGCATCGGCGCCACCTTGCTGCTGGATGATGGCAAGCTGCGGCTGCGCGTGCTGCGCAAGCGCGACGATCATTTACTCACCGAAATTATGAATGGCGGCGTGCTGTCCGACCGCAAAGGCGTGAACATTCCGGACGTGGTGCTACCGATCCCGGCGCTGACAGAAAAGGACCTGGCCGACCTCGCTTTCGTGCTGCCGCTTGGCGTCGATTATATCGGCCTGTCCTTCGTGCAGCGGCCGGAAGACGTTGCCCAAGCGAAAGCCATCGCCGCCGGCCGCGCCTTCATCATGACCAAATTGGAAAAGCCGCAGGCGTTGGAAAATCTCGATGCGATATTAGACCTTTCCGACGCCGTAATGGTCGCGCGCGGGGATCTTGGCGTCGAGTTGCCGCCGGAAGAAGTGCCGATCGCGCAAAAACGCATCATCCGCGCCGCCCAGCAGCGCGGCCTGCCGGTGGTGGTCGCGACGCAGATGCTGGAGAGCATGATCAGCGCGCCGGCGCCCACCCGCGCGGAAGCTTCCGACGTCGCAACGGCGGTGTTTGACGGCGCCGACGCGGTGATGCTGTCCGCCGAATCCGCGGCCGGACAATATCCTCGTGAGGCCGTGAACATGATGGACCGCATCATCGCCCGCGTGGAGCGCGACGACGATTGGCGCCAAGTGATCGACGCGAAACGGCCGGCGCCGGAACATTCCTCCGCCGACGCGATCGCCGCGGCCGCCGTGCAGGTGGCCCACACCATCGGCGCGCAGGCGATCGCGGCCCTTACTGCCTCGGGGTCCACCGCGCTGCGCGTCGCGCGGGAAAAGCCGGATTGCCCGGTGCTGGGCTTGACCACCGGCGTGCACACCGCCCGCCGGCTGGCGGCGGTGTGGGGTGTTCACGCGCTGATCATCCCGGACGTGCATTCGATGACCGAGGCGGCGGCGCAGGCGGCCAAGGCGGCGCGGGTGGAAGGTTTTGCAAAGCCCGGCGATGAGATCGTGGTGGTGGCTGGGGTGCCATTCGGCCGGCCGGGCACGACCAATGCGCTCCGCGTCGCAAAGGTTTAACCGCGACGGCTCCGAGACGACCTCGTCTCGCCTCATCGCGAGCAATAATTTATTTTACTTTTAATGGGTTCTACGGCAGAATGATTGAAACTCGACAAAGGTGTGCAAGCACGCCAATATTGAGGTATGATTGCCTAAATTTTAGGAGTGTTCGATGCGGCGCCTGGTCTTAAGTCTTCTTTTGGCGACTAGCTACGGCAGCGGGGCTCTCGCCCATGTCGGCTGCGTGCGGCCCACCGAGCAGATGGCCTTCAACATTATCGGCCTGAAAAGCTCGCTGATGGTCGCCGCATTGTCCTGCAGCCAGCGTGACCAGTACGACACCTTCATGACCACGTTCCAGCCGCACATCCTGGCCGAGCAGCACGTGATGGACGGTTATTTCCGCCGCACCGGCGGCCATTACGGCCAGGCGCGCGAGGATGACTACGTGACGCTGCTGGCCAACAGCCAGTCCGAGACCGGCATCGCCGAGGGCGCCGTTACCTGCCAGAACGACATGGCGATGTTCAAACAAGTCCTCGCGCTGACAACCCCGGCAGCGTTGGATCAGTTCGCCTCCGCTAACCCGACCGCGCAACCGATCAGCATGACCGTCTGCAGCACCACCATATATACCCACCACCACCACAGGCTGCATGCCCTAACAGTTGCCGACGCGCAGACCACGCCAAGCCACAGCAACTGATACCCGCAACCGCTCAAACATCGATCATCGCGTTTTAAATCGGTCGGTCTCCCGTCATGCCGGCGCAGGCCGGCATCCACGACCTTTTCGAAAACCGGTCCAAGCGGCCGGTTTTTTCTTGCGCACGCCATCAGATTCAGCGCCTCAAACAAGAAAAACCCCGGCGGTCGCCCGCCGGGGTTTCGTCTCGAACTGCTATGTTGTTACTGGAGAACGATTTCGACGCGGCGGTTCTGCGGCTCGCGCACGCCGGGACCGGTAGGCACCAGCAGATGCGTCTCGCCGAACGCATGGATAGAGATCTCCGATTGCGACACGCCGTCGGCCACCAGTTGTGCTGCCACCGCGCGGGCGCGTCGCTCGGACAGGCCCTGGTTGTAGGTTGGCGTACCGGAAGTATCGGTGTACCCCGACACGTCGATCGTCGTGGTCTGCGAGCTCTTGCTGTCGGACGCCGCCTGCGAAATGATATCCATCGCACGCGGGGTCAGGTTGTACTTGTCCCAGTCGAAAAACACGAGGTAGGTCTTCGCCGGGGTTGGGGCCGGAGCCGCCATTGGCGCTGGGGCCGGGGCCGGCGCGGGTGCCGGGGCAACGCCAAAGGCGTACCGGAAACCACCCATCACCGACTGGTTATACTCATGCGTGACCTTGAAAGTCGCGGGTACCAGGGCATCGCCAAAGCCGGAAGCGCCGTTGAACTTACGCGAGCCGGCCAGGGCCATGTAGCGATACTCGACCGTGAAGGACAGACCAGTAACGGACGGGATCGGGAACGAAAGTCCCGCGATACCCTGGTAAGCTGGCGCCCCCTTGGTCTTGTCGAGGCGAATACCGCCGCCATCAAAAGAGTTGAAGTTGTCGTACTGATAGCCCACGCCGCCGCCCACATATGGGTACAGATACGGTACGCCGACATCGAAGTCGTAGAACACGTTAGCGAACGCGCCGTACTTGCGCTCCTTGCCGGAGGCGGCGCCGCCGGCGGGGGTGCCGGTCTTGAACTTGTTGAAGCGGTTCTCGTAGTAATCGCCCTCGACCTCGACGCGCACGCCGTCTCCAAAGCCATAGCCGATGCTTGCTTCGCCGACATAGCCATTATGGGTCGTCAGGTGTGCTTCCTCGGGAATACCGTTCGCAGCCGTTCCGCCAACACCGTTCAGGTAGATGTTCTTGGCCTTCTGGCTCTCTTCCCAGTTATAACCGGCCTCACCGCCAATATAAACGCCGGTGACCGGCTGGGCCTTCGCGGCCTGCGATAACGCCACTGGCGCTGCCAGCACCGTTGCGGCGAGTAATGCATTCCGTAGCTTCATAGGTAAACTCCTTGAGATAATCGGGCGGTGTTCAGGTTTCGAATGACCTGACGGGTATCTAGCATCAACCGCCAAGCATATTGAGGGGGTGCGGGATGTTTCGTCCAAGCTGTGCCCAAAATGCCACAAGATGTTGCAGTTAGAAGACGTAGTACACGAAGTTAATGTAGCTGTTATTTACCTATAACAAAGCCCCGGCAGTTGCCTGCCGGGGCTTTGTTAATTACGCCAGTATGAAAGCTACTGCAGAACGATTTCCACGCGCCGGTTTTGCGGCTCCCGAACGCCGGGACCGGTCGGCACCAGCAGATGGGTTTCGCCGAAGGCGTGGATCGAAATCTCCGAACTGGATACGCCGTCCGCCACCAGCTGCGCCGCCACTGCGCGCGCGCGGCGCTCGGAAAGACCCTGGTTGTAAACCGGCGTACCGGAGGTATCAGTGTAACCCGAAACGTTGATCGTGGTAACGCCATTGGTGTGGCTGTCGGACGCCGCTTCCGAAATAATCTCGGTCGCCCGCGGCGTCAGATTATATTTGTCCCAGTCGAAGAACACGAGGTAGGTCTTCGCGGGCGCCGGCGCGGGCGCTGCAACCGGGGCCGGGGCCGGCACGGGTGCCGGCGGCGGCGGATTGAATATCTGGTAACGAAGGCCAGCCAGGAAGGTGTGGCTGGATTCCTGCCCATATTTTGAGGTGCCGCCATCCGGATTGCCCGGCGGGAAGCCGCCGGTGATGCTCTCACCGAACTTCACGCTCTCGGTCAGCATCATGAAACGGTACTCAAGCGTGAACGCCAGGCCGGGAACCATCGGCAGCGGGTACGACACGCCCGCAATCACATTATAAGCAAAGCTGCCTTTGGTCCCGGAGGTGTTGATCCCGGAGAGCTTGTTATAGGAATCGAGCTTGACATACTGGTAGCCCGCGCCCGCTCCAAAATATGGAAAGATCGGCAGCCCGACCGGAATGTCGTAAATCACGTCGAACATCGGGCCGTAGGTGTTATGGCCGCCCGTCGCGGAAATCTGTCCCAGCGCCGAGGTGTCGACCTTGTGCACATAATTACGAAGATAGTCGCCGCTGACCTCGACGCGAAACCCATCGCCGAAGCCAAAGCCGACAGCGCCCACGCCGGCATAGGAATTCTTGTAAAGGGTCTTGCCGGAGGTGTCCTCGCCGGTAGCGCTGCTGATCAGCGACTCGTTGAAGTTCACCGGGTTTAAGATGCTGGTACCGCCCTCCAGGCTGACATAAGGACCGGTGACCGGCTGCGCATGCGCCACAATCGGCAAAGTCAGGCAGGTTGCGGCGGCAAGGACGAGGCGCAGCTTCATAGGGTGTCTCCAAAGGACGTAAATGACAAAATGAAGTTAATGAAGTTCCGGGACTTCTAACAGGGATAATTTGGTGCGCCGCCACAACAGTTAATGGCTGTTGCATTTAAGGCACTAAATGCGGCGGCGGCCGCCGGGCTCAGGAGCAGTCAATCACCCTAAACGTTTCGCTCGCGTCGCCAACCACCATCGCCGCCGGCATGGACCGCACCATCCAACCCCGATAGGCCGCGGGCCCTGCGCCTGCTTCCGGGCTTGGCCTACCGCTGTCATTCGATCCAGAGCCGGACGCGGCATCACCCTGGTCGGCGGTGCCTTCCGGCGGCGCATCCAGCGGTCCGTTGGCCGCCGTCAACGGCGGTGGCGCGCCAGCATCGCTGGCCTGCACGTCGATGAAAGCGGCGGCATCCGGAACCTGGCCCGGCGGCCGGCGCAGACAAGCCAGCACACTTACTTTCAGATCGCCGATGCTGGCCTGGCCGCCGACTGGAATCTGCACCTCGGAAACGCTGCCATCGATCACGTTCAACACGCCGAGCCGCGCGGCGGTCACCGGATCCCAACTCGCCACGGCGGGCGCCGCCGGCGCCGCGCCGTTATCGGCATTCGCGGCAGCGCCCGGCGTGGCAGCGCCCGGCGTGGCAGCGCCCGGCGTGGCAGCGCCCGGCGTGGATGCGCCCGGCGCGGACGGGCCCGGCGTCAGCGGCGCTTGCGGCACCGGGGTCAGCGTCAGCCCCGGCGGAACCGCGATCAGCGGCGTGGTCTGGCCGGCATCGGGAACCGCCGGCGCGGGACCGGATGAACCCGGCGGCGATGCAACGATGGTCGGCGCCGGCGGGATCACGATTGGCGCCTGCGTCTGCGCAACCGCCGGCACGGCCATGATAGCCGCCAACCCGGCAAGCAGCAGGGCAGGACGGCCAAGACGGGCGGCGAAGGGACAGCCCATTACGGCGCCGTGCTGGCTCCAGGCGTGCCCGCCGGCGCGCCCGGAGTAGCACTTGGAGCGGGACCGGGCGAGCCGGCGGCGGCCGGCTTGCCCCCGCTCCCGCCCATGTTAAAGATGAACTTGCCCAGCAGATCCTCAATGTTGATCGCCGACTGCGTCACCTGAAACGACTGCCCCGGCGCCAGATTATCCGTCGAACCGCCCGGCGAAAGCGCCACATAGTTGCCGCCCAGCAGCCCGTCCGAGCTGATCGCCGCGCTGGTGTCGACCGGCAGTTTAATGTCGTTGTCGATCCGCAGCCGGATCACCGCGGCAAACGTTTGCGGGTCGAGGTGCTCATCCGCGACATGGCCAACCACCACGCCGCCGATCTTTACATCCGAACCCGCGGTCAACGCTCCAATTGACGCAAAGCGCGCGGTCAGCAAATAGCCGCCGCCGACGCCGGTATCGGCGCGGCCGAGCGCGTAGATCAGGAACAGCGCGGCGATGACAAGCACCACGAGGCCGGTTAGAAGTTCGGGCAGCTTGCGGGTCATCTCAACCCTCCGGCGTCCAAGCTTCGTAATCGGAGGAATTGGCGGCGCGGTTACCGCCCTTATAGTCGTGGCCCGCCGGCCGATAGCTGGCGGCGGTGCCGGTCAGGTTCGCCTCATGCGGGAGTTGCCAGGCGCGGCGCCCCGTGTCGGGCAGCGGCGCATCGTTCACGAAGCCAAGCCAGCCATGCCATTCAGGGCCTATCGCGGAGGCTTCCGGCGGCCCGGCATACAGCACCCAGCGGCGGGCGCGGCGGGCTTTGCCGGCGGCGGACTGGTAGTACCGGTTGCCCGCCGCATCCGCCCCGACATAACCGCCGGCGCGCCAGGTGTGCAGGAACAGGCCCGGATTGCGCAACAACGCGCGCCAGCCGCCGAGCTGGCGCAGGGTCGGCTTTTTACGGGCAGCGGGATCAGTCATGCTCTGGATATAGGTGAGGATGACAAGCCGGTCCATCGCGAACGTTCAGCAAACGATCCACAGCATTTTGTGCTCCAGCCGGTCATTCAGCACTAAATATACTTTTCCTTCGCCGGCTCCTGGCATAAGGTCCGGGACATGAGCAGAACCGACAAAAGCTGGCACGGCATCCGGCAAGGCCGATTCACCGCACGGGCAACTCCGGAGGCCGACGTGGTCGCGGTCACGCTGCCGGTTAGCTGGGGCCAGGCGGCGGCCGATGCATTGGCGGCGCTGCTGCCGGGCCAGGCGGAAATCGATCTGGTAACGCAAGCGAGCCTTTGGATAAACGGCGTCGCTCGCGAAGCCGCGGCCGCCGGGATCGGCCACGGCATAGACGCCGAACTCCATGAATTACTGGCGAGCCGCAAGGCAGCGCCAATCAGCGGGCCGTGGCGCGGCGAAACCGGGGTGCCGGGTTACGTGCTCGATCCTAACGGATTTTTCGACGATGCTTTCGGCTTCGACACCGTGGGCTTCGGCGCGGCGGCGCGCGTGGCGGTGACGGCGCTGACGCTGCACGCCCCGGCGGCGCACCGGCTCCGCCTCGGCTTTACCAACCTGCATCTGTTCCTGGCGCGGCTTGGCCTGGATTACGACAGCGCGGCGGCGCGGGACGTGGCGGCCACCCTTGCGGCATTGCTGGCGGCGGAAGCGGATGTGGCATCGGCCGGTCTACTGGCGCGCGGCACCGCGCCCGGCTACGCGTTGGCCGATCCTGCCCCGCTACCCGCCGCCTGCGCGGTGCCCGGCTTGCGCGAAACTGCGCTGGCCGCACGACACGAAGCCGCCGCGCTGGGCCGGCGCCGCCACCAGTCACTCTCGGGCTTCGGCGAAGCGCACGAAGTGGAGGCGCTGCTCGGCGCCACCACGATAAATTTCCTGCCGGCCCCGGCGCCGCTCGACGAAGCCGGCGCCCTCGCGCCTTGGGCTCGCGCGACCCTGTCGGCACGCCATCTGGACGCCGAGGCGGCGCTGATAAAACTGCTAGCTGGGGAGCCGCTATTCGCCCCGCTGCGCGCCGGCGCCGCGCTCGCGATGCACGAGGCGCTGGCGCCGCATATCGAAGCCATGCCCGCCTGCCCCGTCGCCCCCATGCCCGCCCGCCGGCCCAGCACGCGCGAGCCACTGCCCGCACGCCGCACCGGCTACACCCAAAAAGCCAGCGTCGGCGGCCACAAACTGTTTCTCTCCACCGGCGAGTACGGCAATGGCCGTTTGGGCGAGATTTTCATCGCCCTGCACAAAGAGGGCGCCGCTTTCCGCGGCCTGATGGACGCTTTCGCAATCGCCGTCAGCCTCGGTCTGCAACACGGCGTCAACCTGAAAGACTACGTCGAAGCTTTCACCTTCACCCGCTTCGGCCCGGCCGGCGCGGTCGAGGGCGACCCGGCAGTGGCGCAGGCGACCTCGATGATCGACTACGTGTTCCGCAACCTCGCGGTGAACTACCTCGGCCAGACCAACCTCGCCCCCGCAACGCCGGAAGAGCCGGACACGCTGGGCGGCGGCGCGGCCGGCGGCGGCGCGGCCGACCGCGCGCCGCTATTGCCGATGGATCTGCCCCCGCTGGATCATGCTTCGGCGCCGCGCGAACGCCGGCGGGCGCTGAAACTGGTCAGCGGCTGATGGACGTGCTGGGCCGCCTCGCCGAGCTCGGCATCACTTTGCCGAAGCCGATGCCGCCGGTCGCAACCTACCTGCCGCTCACCATCGCGGGCGCGCTGGTCACGGTCAGCGGCCAGCTGCCCGCGATCGACGGCAAGGTCGCGGTCACCGGCAAGCTTGGCGCCGGCGTGACATTGGAAGAGGGCCAGCATGCCGCCCGGCTGTGTCTCATCAACGTCCTGGCGCAATTGCAAACCGGCCTGCCTGGCGGCCTCGCACGCGTGACGCAAGTGATCCGGCTCGGCGGCTTCATTGCCTGCGCGGCCGACTTCACCCAGCACGCGGTGGTGATGAACGGCGCCTCGGACCTCGCGGTCGCCGCCTTTGGCGAGATCGGACGCCACGCCCGCTCCACGATCGGCGTCGCATCCCTGCCCCTCGATGCCGCCGTCGAGGTCGAAGGCAACTTCTGGATCGGCTGAAACCGCTTATGCAGCGGCAGGCAAAGTCGCCATGTCGATCACGAACCGATACTTCACGTCGCTTTTCAGCATCCGCTCATAAGCCTCGTCGATCTGCCCCATCCGGATCATTTCGATGTCGCAGGCGCGGGCCGTGTGCAGGTCGGAATGACAGACCCCACAATATGCGATTTCAATTTGCACGTCCTTCGGGCCGGGCTCCCGCCGCTCAAAGCTCATCGGCGCCAGCTTCGTGGTAGCCGACTGCGCCGCGTAACCAACACATTCGAACATGCTTGCTCCTGATTCTCGTTGTCACAACGCTAGCTGACTTTGCGGCCGTTAGCGACTAGAGCGGGTGCATGGTGGGGTCGAGTTCCCGATTCGTAACCCGTCTCGCGATCAACGTCGCGCTGGACGGGATAGTGGCGGCGGCGGCGGTGCTTGCGGCCTGTTGGCTGGCCGATCCCCACGCCCCCTGGCCGGCGCCGCCGGCGCTGCCGCTCGCGGGCGCCGCGGCGATCTGGCTGATCGGCATCCCCTTCGGCCTCGCCCGGCTGCACTGGCGGTTCATCTCGCTGCGCGACCTAGCGCTGATCGGCGCGGCGGGCGCGGTCGCGGGGCTGATGCTCACGCTGCTGCTGATCGGCGCCGGCCTGCCCTTGCCGAGCGACAGCTTCCCCGCGGTGCTGGCGCTTTGCCTGATCGTGTTTCTGACCGCGCCGAAATTGCTCTACCGTCTCGCCCGCCAGCCAGGCACGCGGAGGGAGGCCGCCGAACGCACGGCGCTGCTAGTCGGCAACGGCGAAAGCGCCGAACTGTTCATGGGGGCACTGTCGCGTTTTGCCGGCGCGGCGCCTTACCGCGTGCAAGGGCTCCTCGCCCTGACGGCGCGGCACACCGGCCGGCGCGTGCATGGGCTGGACGTGGTGGGCCCCATCGCGCAGGCCGCCGCCGTGCTCGCCCGCCTCGCCGCCGCCGGCCGCGCGCCCGACCTGTTGATTATCACAGCGCCGGAAGTCACCGGCGACGCGCTGGCCGGCCTGCTCGCCGCCGCCGAAAAATTCGCCGTGCCGGTCATGCGCGCGCCGACGCTGACAGCTTTGGCGCCCGCCGACGCGATGCGGAAAATCGAGCTGCAACCGATCGCGATCGAGGACCTGTTGAACCGCCGGCAGGTGGCGCTGGACCATCCGGCGATGGCGGCGCTGGTTGCCGGCCGGCGCGTGCTGGTCACCGGCGCGGGGGGCAGCATCGGGGCGGAACTCGCCCGCCAGGTCGCCGGCCTGGCGCCGGCGGAACTGCTGCTGCTCGACAACGGCGAGTACGCGCTCTGGCAGATCGACCTTGAACTCGCGGAGCTGCATCCGGCCGTCGCGCGGCAGGCGGTGATCGCCGACGTGCGGGACGCCGTTCGCTTAGGCGAAATCTGCCAGACCTTCCGCCCCGAGCTGGTGTTCCACGCCGCCGCGCTGAAGCACGTGCCGATCGTCGAAGCCAACCCTCTGGAAGGCCTGAAAACCAACGCGCTCGGCACACGCGCGGTGGCCGACGCGGCCCGACAGGCGGGCGCCCGACTGATGGTGCTGATCTCGACCGACAAAGCGGTGAACCCCAGCTCGGTCATGGGCGCCACCAAACGCTTTGCGGAGATGTACTGCCAGGGCCTCGACGTGCTGGCCCGGCGCAGCCCGAACGCGATGCGCTGCGTCACCGTGCGTTTCGGCAACGTGCTCGGCTCCACCGGCTCGGTGGTGCCGCTGTTCCGCCGCCAGCTTGCCGCCGGCGGCCCGCTCACCGTGACGCATCCGGACATGCAGCGCTACTTCATGACCGTGCGCGAGGCGGTCGGGCTGGTCCTGCAAGCCTCCGCGCTTGGCAATGGCGCAACCACCCCCGACGGCGGCATCTTCGTGCTGGACATGGGCGAGCCGGTGAAGATCGCCGACCTCGCCCGGCAGATGATCCGCCTGGCTGGCCTGCGCCCCGACACCGACATTGCCATCCGCTACACCGGACTGCGCCCCGGCGAAAAACTGTTTGAGGAGTTGTTCCACGGCAGCGAACGCCCCACCCCCACCGGCTTCGCCGGCCTGCTCATGGCGCAGCCACGCCTCGCCGATATTGCCTTGGTCAGCGCGGCGCTGGATGAGCTGGAGACCGCGGCCGCCGCCAATGACGCCGCCGCCGCGCTGGCGGTGCTGGCGCGGCTGGTGCCGGAATACGCCACGCCGCCCGCGCCAAATGCCGCGGAACTTATCTTGCCGGCTCTCGCGGTTTCCAACGCGGCGGGCTAATCCTGTCGTTATGAACGCCCCGAATTACACGCCGATCCCGTTTCTCGATCTGGCGGCCCAGCAGGCCCGTATCGGACCGTCGCTGCAGGCGCGGCTGGCGGCGGTACTGGCGCATGGCCAATTCATCCTCGGCCCCGAAGTCGCCCAGCTGGAAGCGCGCCTCGCCGCCTTCTGCGGCGCCGCCCACTGCGTCGGCGTCAGCTCCGGCACCGACGCTTTGCAGATCGCTTTGATGGCGGAAGGCATCGGCCTCGGTGACGCCGTCTTCCTGCCTGCCTTCACTTATACCGCCACCGCTGAAGTGCCGATGCTGCTCGGCGCCACGCCCGTCTTTGTCGATGTCGATCCGCGCACCTTCCAGATTGACTGCGCCCATCTGCAAGCCCGCATTGCGGAGGTACAGCGCACCGGCCAGCTGCGCCCGCGCGCGCTGATCGGCGTCGACCTGTTCGGCCAGCCCGCCGACTGGCCGGCGCTGTCTCGCATCGCGGCCTATGCCGGCCTGTTCACCCTGGATGACTGCGCGCAAAGCTTCGGCGCCGCCCTGCATGGCGTGCGCCTTGGCGCCGCGGCGGACGCCACCGCCACCAGCTTCTTCCCCTCCAAACCGCTCGGCGCCTATGGCGATGGCGGCGCGCTGTTCACCCAAAGCCCGGAGCGCGCCGCGCTCTACCGCTCGCTGCGCAGCCACGGGGAGGGCGCGGCCCGCTACGAGGTGATGCGCATCGGCATGAACGGCCGCCTCGACACCATGCAGGCCGCGATCCTGCTCGCCAAACTCGACGTGTTCGAGGCGGAGCTGACGCGCCGCGCCGAAATCGCCGCGCTGTACGACGAATTGCTGGCCAACGTCCTGGACATCCCGGCGCGCGTGCCGGACAGCGCCAGCGCCTGGGCGATCTACGCCGTCCTGCTGCCGGACGCCGCGGCGCGCGAGGCGGCGCGCGCGGCGCTGACCGCCGCCGGCATCGCCAGCGCCATCTACTACCCCCGCCCCCTGCACCACCAGCCGGCCTACGCCGCGGTGCATGACGGCGCGGCGCTGCCGGTCTCCGAAAGCCTCGGCGCACGAATCCTCGCGCTGCCGATCCACGCCGACCTGACAGACATGCAAGTCCGCCGTGTCGCCGCCACCCTCGCCGCCGCCCTCACCCGCTGATGCCGCGCGGCGACCTGTTCCCCGAGATCGGCCCGTTCGAGACCGGCTACCTGCCGCTTTCCGACGGCCACGTGATGTACTGGGAACAGGTCGGCAACCCGCGCGGCAAGCCGGTGCTGTTCCTGCATGGCGGTCCCGGCGCCGGCGCCGGGGCCGTGCACCGCCGCTTCTTTGACCCGGCCATCTGGCGGGTAATCATCTTCGACCAGCGCGGCGCCGGCCGCTCCCGTCCGCTCGGCGGCCTCGCCGCCAACACCACGCCGCATCTGGTCTCGGATATCGACGCGTTGCGCACCTTCCTCGGCATCGAGCGCCTGCTGCTGTTCGGCGGCTCCTGGGGCTCCACTCTTGCACTCGCTTACGCCCAAGCGCACCCGCAAGCGGTCTGCGGCGCCATCCTCCGCGGCATCTTCCTCGGCCGCGCCGCCGAGGTGGAGTGGTTCCTCTATGGCCTCGCGCGCGTCTTCCCGGACGCGCATGCCAGCTTCGCGCAATTCCTGCCGGAAGCCGAGCGCGGCGACCTGCTCGCCGGCTACCTGCGCCGGCTGATCGACCCCGACCCGCAAATCCACGGCCCCGCCGCCCGCGCCTGGAGCATCTACGAAGGCTCCTGCTCCACCCTGCTGCCCAGCCTGGAATCCGTCGCCGCCTTCGCGCAGGATCGAACCGCTATCGGCCTCGCCCGCATCGAAGCCTTCTACTTCGACAACGGCCTGTTCCTGCCGCCGGACGGCCTGCTCGCCCACATGGCGCCACTCGCGCAAATCCCCGGCGAAATCATTCAGGGCCGCTACGACATGATCTGCCCGGCCCAGACCGCCTTCCAGCTCGCCGCCGCCTGGCCGCTCGCCCGCCTCACTTTGGTCCCCGACGCCGGCCATTCCGCCCTAGAACCCGGTGTACGCGCCGCGCTGATCGCGGCGCTGGAGCGTTGTAGGACGTTGAGTTAAGCAAGCAGCGCTTTTTTGTAAAAAAGCGCGCAAAAAACTTTTGGTATTCTGGTGTCGGGTGCTGGCACTGCCGGAGGCTCGCAACATCTAAATGCCGTGAGCCCTAAGGCGTGCCCAAAGCTACACTAGGCTTGACGGTAAGGGCGTATATTGCCATTTCTTTATCAAGAACCGCCGGCTCAAGCGCGGCTTCACACGGCGACATGAATAGTTTCGGCATTATGCCGTGGTGGAGCGTAAGATGACTGTGCAGACCAGCGAAACGGAGCTTTTTGGCATCATCGAGGAAAAGGGCGTGGCGCGCGTCACGCCGGCGGAGGCTCATGGCAGCCCGCGCGCCGTGTTCGGGCTTTGGATGGCGGCCAACATCGAATTCGGCACGCTGACCACCGGCGCGCTCGCCACCGGCGCCTTCGGCCTCTCCGCCACCGCCGCCTTTGTCGCCATTCTAATCGCCAACATCATCGGCGGCATCCTGTTGGCGATCTTCAGCACCTTCGGCGTCGATTACGGCCTGCCGCAGATGATCCAGGGCGCCGCCTGGTTCGGCAAGCTTGGCAATAAAATCCCCTCTCTATTCAACTTTTTCGGCGGCTTCTCCTGGTTCGCCGTCAACACCATCATCGGCGCCTACGCGCTGCAATACTTCCTGCACACCGGCCTGATCGCCAGCATTATCGGCCTCTCCATCGTGCAGGTCGCCATCGCCTTCGTCGGCCACGACCTGATCCAGACCGCGGAAAAATACTTCGTTTACGTGCTGACGTTGGTGTTCCTGGCGCTTACCGTGGTGGCGGTGCAGCATCTCGGCCTGTCGATCCCCGCCAACGCGAAATCCATGGCGGCGGTCGGCGGCTTCTCCGGCGCGTTCATCCTCACCACCTCGATCATGATCGGCTACGTGGTCAGCTGGGTGCCCTATTCGTCCGACTACACCCGCTACCTACGCACCGACGCCAATGCGACGGCAGTGAAAAAAACCGTTCGCGCCTATGCCTTCTGGGGCTCGCTGATTTCGACCGTATGGATCGAGGCGCTGGGTGCGCTGATCGGCGCCTCCGTCTCCTTCTCCAAGCCGTCGGACCTGTTTACCGGCTGGATGCCGGACTGGCTGAAGGCGCCGATCCTGATCGCGGTGGTGATCGGCACGATCAGCGCCAACATCATCAACATCTATTCCGCTACCATGTCCGCGCTCGCGCTCGGCGTGAAGCTGAAACAGCACTGGGCGTCGCTGATCACCGGCATCATCGGCACCGTGCTCTCGGTGGTGGCCGCGAAAAGCTTCGTGGAGAGCTACACGAACTTCCTCTACGTGTTGGGCTACTGGATCATGCCCTGGATCTCCATCACGCTGCTATGCCACCTGACCAGCCGGCGCTCTCGCTTTAACAATATCAGCGCGGCGCTGGTCGCCTGGATTGCCACGATGGTGCTGTCCGAGCCGTTCTGGAACCAGACGATGCATACCGGATGGTTCGCCGCCACTTACCCGCAGTTCGGCGACACCACCTTTATTGTATCGTTCATTCTCGGCGGGGTTCTTTATATGGCACTGACCGTGCCGGAGATGGCCGGAGTGCCCGTCGCCGCCGAATAAGTTTCGGTGCCATCGGAGGACGTTTTTACTGGCCAGTCCTGGACGGTTGACGTCGCCGGCATCGAGATCGCGTTGCCGATCGTCGCCGTCGCGCCGGACCTCGCGATTTCGCTGATGATGATCATCGATCTTGGCGTCGCCTTCGGCGCTCATGCCGGCGCGCAACTTGCAGCCAGGCTCGCGCCGCTCCGCCCCGAGATCGTCGTCGGCGCCGCCACGCTCGGCATCCCGGTGGCCATCGAGGTGACCCGCGCGCTCGCCCTTGACCGCTACGTGATCCTGCAGAAGTCGCCGAAACTGCATCTGCGCGATGCGCTGACCCAGGCCATCACCTCCATCACCTCCGCCGGCAGCCAGCGCCTGCTGCTCGACCGCCGCGACATCCCCACCTTGCGCGGCCGCCGCGTCGTGCTGGTGGACGATGTCGCCGCCACCGGCTCCAGCCTGCGCGGCGCGCTTGCCTTGCTGCGAGAGGCTGGCGCCAACGTTGTGGGCATCGGCGTGGTGCTGACCGAAGCCTTCCACTGGCGTGCCACCCTCGGCCCGGACGCCGAGCTGGTCCAAAGCCTTGCCCACATCCCGCAATTCGCCCGCGCGCCGGGCAGTCAAGAGTGGCGCCCGATAACAGCCACGCTTTGAACGTCTGGTCTTTGCGCCTCCCGGTTTCTATACTCCGCGCCGCGCGTAAGGAGCCCGATGAATGTCCGCCGAATCCGACCAGCTAAACGAGCAGATCGACCGTTCGGTCGCCCTGCTGAGGAGGCATCTTTGACTGGGACACCGCGCTCATAAAGCTGGCGGAGCTGGACGCCCGCGCCGAGGACCCCTCGCTCTGGAATAACGCCGAGACCGCGCAGACCATGATGCGCGAGCGCGGCCGTATCGCCGGCCTGGTGGACGGCGTGCGCGCGCTGGAGCGCGAACGCGCCGACACGCTCGAGCTGATAGAGCTGGCGGAAGCGGAGGGCGACGCCGGCGTGCTGAAAGACGCCGTCGCCACCCTCGCCAGCCTTGCCGAGGACGCCAAACGCCGCGAGATCGAAAGCCTGCTCTCCGGCGAAGCCGATGGCCGCGACGCCTTCATGGAAATCAACGCCGGCTCCGGCGGCACCGAGGCGCAGGACTGGGCGGAAATCCTGCTCCGCATGTACTCGCGCTGGGCGGAAGCGCGCGGCTTCAAAACCGAAATCCTGGACCAGTCGGAGGGCGAGCAGGCCGGCATCAAATCCGTCACCCTGCAGATCACCGGCGCCAACGCCTATGGCTGGCTGAAAACCGAATCCGGCGTGCACCGCCTGGTCCGCATCTCGCCCTTCGATAGCGCCGCCCGCCGCCACACCAGTTTTGCTTCGGTCTGGGTCTACCCGGTGGTGGACGACACCATCAATATCGAGATCAATCCTGCAGACCTGAAAGTGGACACCTTCCGCGCCTCCGGCGCCGGCGGCCAGCACGTCAACAAAACCGAATCCGCGATCCGCATCACCCATGTCCCCACCGGCATCATCGTTGCCTGCCAGACCGATCGCAGCCAGCACCGCAACCGCGCCACCGCGATGACCATGCTGAAAGCCCGGATGTACGAAATGGAGCTGCAGAAACGCGAAGCCGCCTCCGCCGCCACCGAGGCCGCGAAGACCGATATCGGCTGGGGCCACCAGATCCGCTCCTACGTGCTGGCGCCATACCAACTGGTGAAGGATCTCCGCACCAACCACGAAACCGGCAATCCCGCCGCGGTGCTGGACGGCGCGCTCGACCCCTTTATGGCCGCCTCCCTCGCCGCCCGCGTCGGCGCCACCCGTTCCGACGCCTCAGCGATGGCGGAATAACACCGGCCGGGGCCGCCGCGGCGGCGCCACCGCCGTGTAATGCCGCTCCAGCAGCCGCAGAGCCACCGCCTCCACCACCGGCCCGCTTTCCGCGAAGCGCGCGCAGGACTGCGCCTCGCGCAGTGTCTGCGCAAAGTCTGGATGTAGAATGACCGCCGTCCCGCCATTTTCGAACGCGCCGCGATTGCCGGTCTCGAGATAGCTCTCCACCGCCATGCCGTCGGCAAAAATGATCCCGTGGCGCGCCAACTCCACATGATAATACGCCACCGCCGGCCGGTTCAGCTGGCAGACATTCCGGCCGTTGATCAGCGCCTTGGCCGGGATCAGCATCCCCTCGACGAACAGCGCATGATCCGGCGAAACGACCAGGTCACGGCTCGGCACACCCTCGGCAAAGGCGTCGGCGGTGATGCGCACCGGCTGCACGCTGGACGGCCGGACATGGCGAGCGAGGTCCAGCCGCCGATGCCCGATCCAAACGATCGGCGCGTCCGCGCCCTCAAACGTAATGACCGGATCGCCAACGCGCAGCCGCTCCACCACGACCTCGCCCGCCGGCGTCAGAATATGCGTGCTGGCCGCAAAACACGGCGCTGTCTCCGTCAGGAGCAGAAACCCGTCGCTGCCCTCGCTCACCTGAAAATGCGGCGCGGCCAAAGCGGCGCCGGCAATGTTCAGCGTGTAGGTGTTGCCGTTGGCGGAGATCGCGACCTGGTCCGGCCCGGTCACGGTCACCGTCGCGGCCGCGGTATAAGGCACGGTCGAAAGCTCGATTGCGTCCGCCACCGTGAAGCCGGTGATCAGCGCGGCGGGCGGCGTCGCTTCGTCGATGATCAGCTTGCCGCCGGTGCCCGCAAAGTCGATGCCGCCGGAGACCACGCCGCCATCAAGCACCAGCGCGCCGCCCGCGATCACGGGGTTGCTCTCCACGCCGCGCGCTTCCACCACCTCCGCGCCGCCAGCGCTGATCGTGGTGTCGAAGGCTTCGGAAACGGCGGTGATATAGGTGGCGTTGCCGGACAGCACTTGCAGGCCGCCGCTTTGCACCTGGCTGCCATATACGATGCCGCCGTCGACGGTCAGGTTGGCATGGTTGTAAATGGTGACGCCGCTGCCGATGCCGCCCGGGCCAAAACTGGAGTCGCCGCTCAGCACCGCGCCGCTGAGCACCCCGCCGAAGGCGACGAAATCGCGCCCGCCGCTCATCTGCGTCGTGCCGTAAGCGGTGCCGCCCGAGACGTTCTGGCTGCCGCCGCTGCTCACCACTGTCGCGGTCGCGGCGCCGCCGGCGCCGACAAACTGGTACCCGCCCACGCCGACGGTGGTGCTGGTGATGGCGCCGCTGGCCTCCACGAATTGCGCCCCGCCGGACAGCATGGTCAGCGCCGCGCTGCCGCCGGAGACATTCTGCGCGCCGCCGGCCAACACGGTCGTTTCGTTCGCTACACCGGCGGCGGTTACATCCTGCAGGCTGAGCACGCCAAGCAGGCCGCCGCCGACGGTAGCGCCATAAGCGACCCCGCCCGAGACCGTTTCGGTGCCGCCGTTGCGCAGAACGCTGCCGGACACCGCGCCGCCGCTATCGACATACTCCTCCCCGCCGCTGAACACGGCGGTGTCGCTGGCCAGGCCGCCGGACAGCACGTAGTCGCTGGCCCCCGCGCCCACCTGCAGCCCGACGATCGGCGTCGTGTACAATATCACCGCCGGCGGGTTCGGGTTGAACACGATGCCGCCGGAAATCAGCTCGCTCCCCGGTTCCAGCAGCGCGCTGGTCACCACCGCACCGGGCAGCGCCACTAGAAATCCGCCGCTCTCGATCGTGCTGGCGCTGGCGACGCCGCCGGACAGCACTTCCTGATAACCTCCGCCTTCAACCGTGGTGCCCACGGCTGTACTGCCCGAAGATACGAATTGATAAGCGCCGCCGCTGACGGTGGTGCCGTAGACACCAGCGCCAGCCAGCGCCTGCTGCACCGCGCCCGGCTGCAACTGCGTCCCCTCCGCGTTGCCGCCCAGGCTCAACCGTTCGATGGCGCCGCTGTTGACCTCGCTGGCAACCGCCACCCCGCCGACTACATATTCATAGCCGCCGGCATTCACCTGTGCATCCAGCGCGATGCCGGTCACGAACGCGCCCCCGCCGCTGCCGATAACGCTGCCTGACGCGCTGGCGCCCGAAAGCACATACAGGTCCGCGCCCGCGCCGATCGTCGTGCCGACCGCAGCGCCGCCCGACAGCACGTTCATCTCATCGAAGCCCGCCAGCGTGATGCCGCTGCTGACGTCTCCGGCGCTGACATTGTAAATGCCCATTCTGGACCTTCCCCTCTACAACGTAACAGAGGGAAAACTTCACGAAAACCCGTGTTACGCAATCGTAACGTGCAACAGATAACCAATATATAGCGGCGCCGCACTCAACAGCACGATCGCGCCGACATTCAGCGTCACCAGCAGCACCGCCTGCCAGACCCTTAAGCGCAGCCCGGCGCGGCCGATGAACCACTGGTACCAGAGCAGGTAGAAAATCAGCAGGCCCAGCACCGCGCGCTCGGCCGGCGTCTCCGCCACGCCCGCCGTCACCATCACCGCGCCCAGCACGGCGGCGATCAGCAATAACGGCACGATCAACCAGAACGACCAGTTCAGCGCCGCGACCGTGCGCCGCCACTCGCTCTCCCGGCCGGCCAGGCGCGCGAACTCGTAGGTGATCAGCGGCAGCGCCAGCACCGCGCATAACCGCGACAGAAAATCGATCGCCGCGAACAGCGGCTGCCCCATGAACGCGGTACGCGCCGCGCCCACCAGCGGAAACGCAATCAGCGGCGCCAGCGACGCGTTCAGCGCCTCGGTGCTATTGCCGAACGCCTTTATCCCCTCCGCCCGGCCGCGCGCCAGCAGCAACAGACCGCCGAAAATCAACCGCAAAAACTTTCGATCACGCCGCGATAGATCGCCGCGAGTTCGCGCAGCTCCGCCACCGGCACGCATTCATCGGTCTGATGCATGGTGGCGCCGACCAGGCCAAACTCCGCGACCGGACAATAGCGCGCGATGAAGCGCGCATCGGACGTGCCGCCGCCGGTATCGCGCCGGGGCTCAACGCCGGTCGCGGCCGTGATCGCGGCGCTCAGACGGTCCAGCTCCGGCCCCGGCGGCGTTAAAAACGCTTCGCCGGAACACGCCACCTCCAGCCCCGCCGCCGGCGCGAACTCCGCCAGCGTCCGCCGCAGCCAGTCCGTCAGCGAGGCTTCGCTGTGCCGGTCGTTAAACCGGATGTTGAGCCGCGCCGCCGCGGCCGCCGGGATCACGTTATGGGCCGGGTTGCCGACATCGACGCTGGTGATCTGCAGGTTGGAGGGCTGGAACCACTCCGTACCCTCATCCAGCCGGTGCGCCGCCAGCACGCTGAGCGCGGCAACCAGCGGATGCACCGGATTCTCCGCCAGATGCGGGTACGCGGTATGGCCCTGCCGCCCCGTGACCGTGATCCGCGCGTTCAGGCTGCCGCGCCGGCCGATTTTCACGGTGTCGCCCAGAGTAAGCTGGCTCGTCGGCTCGCCCACCAGGCAGAACGCCGGCAGCCTGTCCTGCTCGCGCAGCCACTCCAGAACTTTTGCGGTGCCGTCCCGCGCCTCGCCCTCTTCATCGCCGGTGATCAGCAGCGCCAGCGTGCCATCGGCTGGCGCCGCGGCGGCGGCGGCAAAGGCGGCGACCGCGCCCTTCATGTCGCAGGCGCCGCGGCCGAACAGCAGCCCGTCAGCCAGCTCGCCGCCGAACGGATCGTGCCGCCAGGCCGGTGCGCCATCCGGCACCACATCGGTATGTCCGGCGAAACATAATCGCGCGCGGCCCGCGCCACGTTGTGCATAGAGATTTTGGATGCCGTCGAACGGCAGCCGCGTGACGTCGAAACCCTGCGCTTTAAGCGCCGCCGCCAGCACGTCCTGCGCGCCGTCATCCGCCGGCGTGATCGAGCGGCAGCGCAACAAATCGCGCGCCAGCGGCACCGGGTCGTCCACAGGACTCACGCCCGCAGAAGCTCGTTGATCGAAGTTTTCGCCCGGGTCTGCGCATCGACCCGCTTCACGATCACCGCGCAGGCCAACCCCGGCCCCGGCATCCCATCCGGCAGCGCCTTGCCCGGCAAAGTCCCCGGCACCACCACCGAATAAGCCGGCACCCGCCCGACAAACAACTCGCCGCTTTCCCGGTCGATGATCTTCGTCGACGCGCCGAGAAACACCCCCATCGCTAGCACCGCGCCCCGCTCCACGATCACCCCTTCCGCTACCTCCGAGCGCGCGCCGATGAAGCAGTCATCCTCGATGATCACCGGGTTCGCCTGCAACGGCTCCAACACGCCGCCGATGCCGACGCCGCCGCTAATATGGCAGTTGCGGCCGATCTGTGCGCAGGAGCCCACGGTCGACCAGGTGTCGATCATCGTCCCTTCATCAACATAGGCGCCAACATTGATGAAGCACGGCATCAGCACCACCCCCGGCGCGACAAACGCCGAATGCCGCACCACCGCCCCCGGCACCGCGCGGATGCCGCTCGCGACAAACTGGTTCGCGCCCCAGCCGGTGAATTTCATACCCACCTTGTCGAACACGGGCGCGCCGCCGGCGCCGTCCATCGGCGCGTTCGCGTTCAACCGGAACGACAGCAGCACCGCCTGCTTCAGCCACTGATGCACCACCCAGCCCTCCGGCCCCCCGTCCGGAACGGGTTCCGCCACGCGCACCGCGCCTTCATCCAGCAGCGCCAGCGCCGCCACCACCACTTCGCGGTCGGGTCCAGTCGTGGCGGGAGTCAGACTCGCCCGCCGCTGCCACGCCTCGGCGACCGCGGCGGCCAGACGATGCGGCGGCTCGCTCATACTCACCTCCATGGTGTTGACGCGGGACCATGCTCAAGCGCCGTTAAACCTGTCAACGCACTGTGATGCGCCGCCTCTGGCGGTTGTTTCGTTTCCCGGTATGGTGGCGTTAACGCACGATTCACTCAACCCGTGTAGCGCACGAATATGGCACCCAGCATGACGTCTCCCGAACTTCAGGCGAATTCCGAAAGCAAACTTGAGACGTCTTCCTGGCTCAACGTCGCCGCCATGCTCACGGAGCTGGTGTTCGAAACCGATTGCGACGGCCGCTTCAGCGCCTTCGGCCCCGGCAAGGTTTTGGGGCAGCCCGGCGGCCGCCTGCTCGGCATGCCGGTCTCTTCGCTGTTTCTGCTGAAGGACGGCGACATCGACCGCACGGAGGCCGATTTCGCCGAAATTTTCCAAATGGTCTGCAAGGAATGCATCGCCTGGCAGGGCAAGGTCCGGCAGGTCCGGCTCTCCGGCGCGCCCGCGACCTACCGGCTGGCTCTGGCTCCCCGCCTCGCCGCCGGCCTGGTCGCCGGCAGCTTCGGCATGCTTTCGGAACTGCCGGAACCGGCGCCCAGTACCGCCCCGGGCGCGGCGGCCTTCGCCGGTGGAGACGCGCCGCCGCTGCTCGACTCCGAAACCAGGTTTTGGACAGCGCCCGTGTTTACCGACGAGCTGGCCCGCCGATTTGACCGTCTGGATGTCGAGGGACTGCCCGGCAGCCTGCTGTTTCTCGGCTTCAGCCGCGCGCAGCCGTCCCAGCACGGCCCGATCGCCCTGCGCCTTGCCGACGAACTGCGCGACATCGTGCGGCCGACCGACCTCTTGGGCCGGATCGACGCCACCACCATCGCGTTGTGGTGCGACGGCATGGACCATCTGACCGCGGCCGAGCGCGCCGCGCGTTTCTGCGCCCAGCTGCCGGCGATCCTGCCCGAAAGCGTCGCGATCACCGCCGGCGTCGTGGCGCGCTGGCCGGGCAGCGCCGATGATCCGCACACCGTGATGGAGCGCGCCTTCGTGGCGCTCCGCCTCGCCGACCTCGCGACCGAACGGCAGACCGAGCCTGGCGCCGTCGGCGCGTGGAGAGTATGGCAACAGGACTAGACTGCTCCCGAAGTCTACTCTGGCGGTCGTCAGAGCGACTTCGGAAACAGTCTTTAAGCTGTCTTGTCTCATGGCGCGCCGGCGCTTAATTGCACGGCATGACCGAAAGCCCTCATCAGATCACCGATCCCGCCGCCGATATCGGCGCGGACGTCGCCCCACCCGCCGCCGAAGACCCGGCGGCGCATGTCGCGCGGCTCGAGACCGAGCTGCAGGAAATGAAAGACAAATGGCTGCGCTCAGAAGCGGAAATGGCCAATCTGCGCGCCCGCACCAAACGCGAGGTAGAGGATGCGCGGCTGTATGCCGTGCAAAAATTTGCCAAGGATGTCGCCGAAGCGGCGGAAAATTTGAAGCGCGGTATCGACACGCTGCCCAAACGCTCCAAGGACGAGCCCGACATCATCACCAAAGTCCGCGACGGCTTTGAGGGCATCGAGCGCTCTTTCGTCGCCCTTCTGGAGCGCAACGGCATCACCCGCGCCGACCCCACGGGCGCGCTGTTCGACGCCAATCTGCACCAGGCGATGGCCGAGCAGGAATCCGCCGAACACCCGCCCGGCACCGTCGCGCAGGCCTGGACGCAGACCTGGCTGCTGAACGGCCGCCTGCTGCGGCCGGCGATGGTGGTGGTGACGAAGACACCGGCGGGCTAACCCAGCACCCGGTCCACTTCCGCTATGCAGCCCCGCCAGGCGGCCATGTCCGGAACCGGCAGACGCAACCACTCGCGCCATCATTGATATCGAGGAAAATCCGGCCGGGTCTTCATGGCGATGCAGAAAGGCCTGGCCTTTGCGGTAGAAAATCCCTGGCCTCTTTCGATCAGGCGCGGACCCTGCCGTAGCTGCGCCAGCAGATCCGCGATGCCAGCCAGCGCCGCTTCTCCCGCATGTTTCATTTCGCCTGCGCCGTGCCGAACACGTTGCGCAGCACGCCCGGCGTCAGCGCCGATAGCGGATTGACGCGGATGCGCGGGTTGACCAGCGGGCCGGTGATTTTCAGCCGCACGGAAATCAGGCCGCCGCCTTGTTCGGCGGTGAACAGCTTGCCGATCACCGGAATCTTTCCGGGCAGCGCGTTCAGCGCGTAAGCCGGCACCACCGTCGCGTTCAGATCGGCCGTGCCATTCGCGAGGCCGATGGTGCCGGACGCGGTGAAGCCAAGCGAGGCGGAATAAGCGCGCGCCTGCGCCAGCGTCAGCACCTGATGCCCGATGCTGAACGGCGCAACCAGCCGGCTGAACACGAGACCCGGCGTGGCCGCCGCCTCCGGCACGCCGTAAATCGTCAGCCCCTGCAAGATTTTGCCCAGCACCGGCGCATGCAGAAGCTGGAACTTGGTCAGCGTCGCGCTGCCGGCGAATGGACCGCCGCCGCCATAACTTGCGGCGAGATCTAACGCGCCGCCCTGCACATCGTCATAGGCGCCGAGCACGCGCAACAGCTCGCCGCCGTCGCCGGCCCGCAGATCGAGCGCGCGGAGCCGCGGTTGCGACGCCGCGCCGATCAGCAGCGTCACGGGCTGGCCGCCCTGGCTCGTGGCCGAGACGTTTACTTTCAAAAGCTCGCCGCCGGCGCCGCTGCCGTCGGCCACAAGGCCGCTGAGCGCTGGCGCGGGCGGCTTAGCCATGGCGAAGGTCGCAAAGCGCAGCCGCGCCAACCAGCGCGGCCCCTGCGGCGCTTCGGACCCCGGCGCCGGCGCAGCGCGGGCGGCTGCGGTGCTGGCCGCTTCGGGATGCTGCGGGCTGAGAATCGCACGGACATCGAGGCTCGGGCCGCTGAACGCAACCTGCCAGGGCGCGTGGGACGGGCCGGGGAACGTCACCTCGCCCGTCGCCATGGTGCGGCCGATGACCAGCCGGTTGAAACGGAGCACCTTGCCCTGCATGACGCCCTGAATGTCCAGCTTAGGCCCGCGCGCGACGAAGCTCGGCACCGCGAGCAGCCCGCCATGCTCGTCCAGCACCGCTTGCGCGTGCAGGCTACCCGCCTCGCCGGCGCGCTTGCCCCAGCCAAGCACCGGCACGCCGAGGCTTGCCGGCGTCAGATCGGCGTCAATGGTCGCGTCATCCTCGCCGTTAGCCGCCGCATCGACGCTAAGCTCGAGCGGCACGGTGCCGCTCACCGCGTTGGTCGCCTGGGTACTGGCGTCGAGCCCGTAGCGTTTGAGAAACGCCGTGCCCAGCACCGTGCGCATTTGGACATGCCGCAACGACGGCTGCGCGTCATACACCACCAGCGCGGCCAGCGTGGACGGTTCCCCCGCCAGCTGCGCCTGCCCCGTTATGTTCAGCCGCGTGGAACTTGCTTGCAACGACACTGCGCCCGCCGTGATGGGGCCAAGCGGCGTGGGCGCCGCGACATCGGTGAGGCTCGCATTCACCGCCAGCTGCACCTCGGCCAGCTTGAGGTTGTCTTTCAGCGGCAGCGTCGCCGTCACCTCCGCCCGTACGATGCCGGTCGCCTGCCGCAACTGCGCCGGCGCCTGGCGGAGCAGCGACAGCGGCGGCGCGTTCAGCACCGCGACCGCGTCCGCCACAGACCCTGCGAGATCGAGCTTCACCACGCCGATCTGGTCAGGCTTGGAAACACCGGTGATCGTCATCCCGCCATTCGAAATCGCCAGCTTGCCGAGCATCGCGCTGGTCTCGGTGATCACCACGGTGTCCGGATCGGTCACCGCCAGGCTGCCGTTTAGGCCGGTGATCGGCATCGCGCCCGGCAGCCAGCGCAGCGTCAGCCCATTGGCCTGAAACGCGCCCTTCACATCGGTCATCTCAGCGGTGCTCAAATCTCGCGGCGCCTGCAGCGTGAAGCTGAACCTGGCGTCGTGCGCCACCCCGCCGGAGATGTTTTTCACCACCCAGCGCCGGGTCGAGGCCGCCAGATCGGCCGGCCAGTAATGCGGCAGGTCGGAAGTCGCGACCTTGTCGAGCGCGACGTTCAGCTGCCCCCGCCACTCGCCGCTCTGCCCGCCGCCGCGATGCGCCGTGCCCTGCAGCTCCGCCGCCGGCGCGCTGGCGCCGAACGGCGTCAGCATGAGGCGGCAGTTCTGCAACAGCAGGTCGGACGGCGTGAAATGCAGCAGACAAAGTCCGCCAGTAATCGGCACGCTCGCCGCCGCCAGGCCCAGATTTCCCGGCCCCAGCCGCGCGGCGATGTCGCCCCGGCGCAGCTGGAACCCGAAGCCGAGATGCAGCGCCGCCGCGATCGAGACCGGCGCGTCAAACCCCGCCAACCGGGCATTTTCACCGCTGACATCCACCGGCGCCGCGAACCCGAACAGCACCCGCGGCGGGAATAGTAGCCTGCCCCGCGGCACCGTCGCCAGCGTCACCTGCTTTGCGTTGCTAGCGGTGATGCCGCCCAACTGCAGATAAAGCGGCGCGCCGCCGCCCTGGCTGTACCCGCCCCAGGCCAGCGCCGCCTGATCGATATGGATGGTGATCCCGGCGCCGGAGACCAGTGTCGCCAGCCTGGAGGCAAGATATGGGATCTGCAGCGGCCCCTGATCGAGCCGGTAGGCGAGCGCGCCGAGCCCGACGAAGATCAGCGTGATCAGCGCAAACAACGCCACGCCAAACGCCCGCAGCACCCGCCCCGTCACGCCCCCTGCTTGACCATTTGCCGACTTCATCTTGTGGTGCCGGCGCGATGGTCTCCGCAAAACCTCAGCCAGCCCGCCAACCGCCAGCATCCGACTGGCCGCCGCCGGCGGATAACGCGGCCGCCGAACGGCTGATCGACAACTTCGTCGCGCTGAGCCCGGCGGCGCGGCGCTTGGCGCAAACCGCCTCCGGCCGCACGTTGCTCGCCTGCCTTGGCGGCAATGCGCCCTACCTCGCGGAGATCGTTCGCGCGGAGGCCGATTATTTTCTGCACAGCTTGAAAATCGGCCCGGAAGCCGCGCTTGCCGGCATCCTCGGCGTATTGCGCCGGCTGCCACCGCAACAGCCCCGCGCCGCTCTTGCGCAAGCTTTGCGCATCGCAAAGCGCCAAGCGGCGCTGACCATCGCGCTGGCCGATCTCGGCGGCGTCTGGCCGCTGACCACCATCACCGGGGCGCTGTCCGATCTCGCGGAGGCCGCACTGCGCGCCGCCTTCCGCCATCTGCTGCACGACCTCGCGTCGCGCGGCCTCATCCGCCTGCCCAACAAAACGGCGCCGGAGGAGGCATGCGGCATCGTCACTTTGGCGCTCGGCAAGCTCGGCGCCCGCGAACTGAACTACTCCTCCGATATCGACCTCGTTCTGCTTTATGATGCGGAGAGTCCCGTCTATTTGGGCGAAGCGCAACCCATCATGGCGCGATTCGTGCGCGACCTGGTGACCTTGCTGTCACAACGCGACGAGCATGGCTACGTGTTCCGGGTCGATCTGCGCCTGCGGCCGGATCCCGGCTCCACGCCGCCGGCGATCTCGCTCGCCACCGCGCTCGCCTATTACGAAAGCCACGGCCGCACCTGGGAGCGCGCGGCGTTTTCAAAAGCACGGCCGGTGGCGGGCGATCTCGCGCTTGGCCAGCACTTCCTGGCGGCGATCCGGCCGTTCATCTGGCGCGCGCATCTGGACTTCGCAGCGATCGCCGACATCCACGACATGAAGCGCCGGATCGACGCCGGCAAGGACCAGGAACTGCTCGGCTTCGACGTGAAACTCGGCCGCGGCGGCATCCGCGAGATCGAGTTCATCGTGCAGACGCTAGGCCTGGTCTGGGGCGGCCAGGAACCGGCGTTGCGCCTGGCGCCGACGCTGCAAGCGCTGCCCGCTTTAGCCCGCGCCGGCCATCTGCCGGAGGCGGCGGCGCGCGACCTCGCCGCCGATTACCGCGAACTCCGCCGCGTCGAACACCGCCTGCAAATGATCGCCGACCGCCAGACCCATGCGTTGCCGGCGACCGAAGCAGACCTCAACGCCTTCATCATATTCCTGAACCAACCGGATTTTCGCGACAGCTTCCCCCGACTCCTGGTCCGCGTCCACGATCACTTCAAAGCATTCTTCGAAGAAGGCGGCACGGACGATGCCGACCGCATCGACCCGGGCATTCATGGACCGCCGCCGCCGGACTTTGCCGCCCGGCTGCGCGCTCTCGGCTTCACCAACATTGCCCATGCCGCGGCCCGCCTGCGCGACTGGCTGGACGGCCGCGTGCCCGCCTTGCGCTCGGACCGCGCCCGCGCCCTGCTGGCGGCGATCCTGCCAGCGCTGCTTGCAGCCCTCAGCCGCCAATCCGAGCCGGATCGCGCCTTCGCCCGCTTTGACACGCTGATCAGCCGCCAGGCCGCCGGCGTGCAGCTGCTCTCGCTGTTCCAGCGCAACCCGGCGCTCTTGGACCGGCTGGCGGCGGTGCTGGGCGCGGCGCCGGCGCTTGCCGAACACCTGGCGCAGGACGCGCAGGCGCTGGAGGCGCTGCTGGTGCCGGTCGCCCGCTTCTCCGCGCCCAAACCGCTGCTCCGCCGCACCCTGCGCGATGCCGGAACGCTGGAAGAGGCGATCACCCTCACCCGCCGCTTCGTCCGCCGTGAAGAATTCCACCTCTCCGTCGCGACGCTTGAAGGCCGGCTGAACATCGACGAAGCCGGCCGCCTGCGCAGCAACCTCGCCGAAGCGGCACTGGCCGCGCTGCTGCCGCGCGTGCTGGCCGATCATCAGGCGCGGCATGATAAGGTGCGCGGCGCCGCTTTTGCGATCGTGGCGCTGGGCAAAGCCGGCGGCGGCGAAATGCTGGCGGGCTCCGATCTCGACCTGATGCTGATCTACGACCACGCGCCGCAGCCGAGCGCGCCGGTGCCGTATTTCGTCCGCCTTGCCCACGCCTTCACCGCGGCGCTCACGGCGCGCGGGCCGGAGGGGCCGCTGTATCAGGTGGACATGCGGCTGCGCCCTTCCGGCGCGCAAGGTCCCGTCGCGGTCTCCCGCGCCGCCTTCCGCCGCTACCACGAGGACACGTCGCAGACCTGGGAACGCCTGGCGCTGACCCGCGCCCGCGTGCTGGCCGCCACGAACGGCTTCGGCAAGATCGTCGGCGCCGAAATCGTTACCGCGCTGGCGCGCCCCGAACCGCCCGAGAAAATCCGCGCCGACACCGCCGCCATGCGCGACAAGGTGGCCGCCGAGATCAAGCCCGCCGGCCTGTTCGACGTGAAATACCGCGCCGGCGGCATGATGGAGCTGGCCTTCATCGCCGAGGCCCTGCAGCTGATCCACGGCCCGCGCGACCAAAGCCTGTTCCGCCCGAACACCGCGGAAGCGCTGCGGGCGCTGGCGGCGGCCGGGCACCTCACGCCGGCGGAAGCACGGGCGCTGACCGACGCCGACCGTCTGTGGCGAACGATCCAGGGCATTGACCGCATCACCGGGCTTCGCGAGGCCGAAGCATCACCCCCGGCCTCCATGCTCGCCCCTTTGCTGCGCGCCACCGGCGCCGCGGACCTCGCCGCGCTGACCGCCGCCATGGCAAAAGCCGGCTGGATCGTGCGAGACTGTTTCCAACACCGCATCATCAAAGGAGACCCAGCATGAGCATCAGCGAGGGCGCGAAGGCGCCGGATTTCACTTTGCCCGCTTCCGCCGGCCGCACCGTCTCGCTGGCCACGCTCAAGGGCAAACCGTTCGTGCTGTATTTCTACCCGAAGGCCGACACGCCGGGCTGCACCAAAGAAGCCTGCGCCTTCGAGGAAGCGCTGCCGCAGCTGGGCCATATCGGCGTGACGGTGATCGGCGTCTCCAAAGACAAAATGAAGCCGATCGAAAACTTTGCCGCCAAATACCACCTCACATTCCCGCTCGCCTCCGATCTCGAAGGGACGGTGATCGAGGCCTATGGCGCCTGGCAGGAAAAATCCATGTACGGCAAGAAATACATGGGCATTGAACGCTCCACCGTGCTGGTCGACAAAACCGGCAAGATCGCGAAGATCTGGCCGAAAGTGAAAGTCGAAGGCCACGCCGCGGAAGTTCTGCAGGCGGTGCAAGCGCTGAGATAGGCCCTTGCGCCAGTTCTTTTAATGCGCTGGTACTTTGCGGTCGACGAAGCCGGCGGTCTCGGCGGCGCCGGCGCGCTTGCGAAAACCGCGGTGCTCAGCGCCCGCGCCGTCGGCGGCCTCAGCCCGCGGCTGCTCTACCACGGCAACGAAACGAGTTTCACCTCCTGGATGCGCGCGAATGGCGTTGAAGTGATCCCGACGACCCCAAGTTTTCTGCCGCAAGTCCGCGCCGCCGAAGCTGCCGGCATCTACCGGGCGCATTCCATCGGCCACTGGCTGCGCGTCGAAATCCCGCTGGTCGAAACGCAGGAAGAGGTGGTGCTGTACACCGATTGTGACGTGATCTTCCTCCGGGCTCCCGCGCCGCAAGCCCCGCGCATGCTCGCCGCCGCCCCGGAGTTCCGCCGCGACAACTGGAACTACTTCAACGCCGGCGTAATGCTGCTGAACGTTCCCGCTTTGCGTCAAAGCTATGACGCTTTCACCAGCCATATCGTCACCCGCATCAACAGCAGCGGCCAATCCTACACCTATGACGACCAGATCGCGCTTAACGAAGCCTATCGCGGCCATTGGGAGCGGCTGGACCTGGCGATGAACTGGAAGCCGTACTGGGGCTATAACCGCGACACCGCCATCCTGCATTTCCACGGCCCCAAGCCCGAGGACCTGCTCACCATCGCCGAAGGACGGTGGCGGCGCGACAACCCCACCGGCCTCACCCTTGCCCGCCTGGCCGACGGCCACCTCGGCGCCTACCTCGCCTGGTGCACGGCGCTCGGCGACCGCTTACAATTGAGCAACCTGCCCGCCGCCCTCCGCTTCCACGAAATCGCCTCGGCCCTGACCCGCTACCGTGCGACGCAGCCGGAGGCCGGCGACCTGTCGTTCATGGACTTGAAGATTTTTTCCGAAGGTTAGGCAACGCCACATCTCGTCATTGCGAGCGCAGCGAAGCAATCCAGTCTAGCAGCATCCGACTCTCCGAATTTGCCGTTTGTTCTCCGGCTGGATAGCCGCTGCGCTCGCAACAACGGTACTAACGCTGCGTCAGTGGACAGAAAAATGTACTCCGCGCCGTCTGCGTCATCTGCCGGATACCACCACAAGCCGGCAACCCAGGACATCGTTCGCACGGCATTCCGGCACGGCCATAAACTTTCCAAGCATGCTGAAAATAACCAAGCTCCCCGCTCGGCTGCACATAATCCCGCAGGCTCGACCCGCCGGCCGCGATCGCCTCCACTAGCGTCGTCTTCACCGCCGGCACCAGCCGTGCCAGCCGCGCCGCCCCCAGCCCACCGGCCAGCCGCCGCGGACTGATCCGGGCCCGGAACAACGCCTCCGACGCATAAATATTGCCGATCCCGGCGACGATCCGCTGGTCCAGCAATGCAGTTTTGATCGTGCTGGTCTTGCCGGCCAGTGCCGCCAGCAGCATCGGCGCGTTGAAGCTGTTGCTCAGTGGCTCCGGCCCCATGCCGGCGACCAGCCTGTGCGTGTCCTCATCCGCCGTGGCGATCAGGTCGAGCGCGCCGAACCGCCGCGGGTCCACAAACCCCACGCGGCCGCCTTGCTCCGTCTCGATCGTCAGATGCTCATGCAGCGCGAACGGCGCGTCCAGCGTCATCCGCCCGGACATGCCGAGATGGATCAGCACCGACACACCCGAGCCGAGCCGCATGAAAATATACTTGCCCCGCCGCCGGAACCCCTTAACCGTCGCCCCGGTCAGCACTTCGGGCAGCTCAGCCGGGATCGCCCAGCGCAGATCGGGCCGGTTCAGCACGGCGCGGCGGATCACCCGTCCGGTCAGATGCCCATCCAGCCCACGCATCACCGTCTCGACTTCGGGCAATTCCGGCATTTTCCAAATCCAGGCTATATCCTCGGCATGGCTGACGACAACCCCTCAACGGAGACCGCCGACTTCGGCTTCACCACCGTCGAGAAGGACGAGAAGCGCCGCCTGGTGCGCGGCGTGTTCGACTCCGTCGCCGGTAAATACGACCTGATGAACGACCTGATGTCGCTCGGCGTGCATCGCCTGTGGAAGCGCGATTTCGTCGCCGCCCTGGAGCCCCGGCCCGCGCTCACGTTGCTGGACCTCGCCGGCGGCACCGGCGACATCGCCGCCGGCTGGGCAAGGCGCGGCGGCGGCCCGGCGATCCTCTCCGACATCAACGCCGCGATGCTCGGCGTTGGCCGTGACCGCCTCACCGCCGCGGGCCTGCTCGCGGGCATCGACTTCCTGGTCGCCGACGCCGAGCACATCCCGCTGCCGGACAGGTCGCGAGACCGCGTCTCGATGGCGTTCGGCCTGCGCAACTGCACCAACAAGGCCGCGGTACTGGCGGAGGCGCGGCGCGTGCTGCGCCCCGGTGGCAAGTTTTTGATCCTGGAGTTCTCCAAACTGCAGGTCGCGGCGCTGGAGCAGGCTTACGACGCCTGGTCGTTCAAAGCCTTGCCCCGCATCGGCAGATTGGTGGCGCAGGACGCCGCCAGCTATCAGTACCTCGCCGAGAGCATCCGCATGTTCCCGGACCAGGAGACGCTGGCCGAGATGATGCGCGCGGCCGGGCTGGAGCGCGTCACCCATCGCAACGTCTCCGGCGGCATCGCCGCGATCCACCAGGGCTGGCGGCTATGATCCTTGCCGGCAAGCGTGTGCTGCTGATCATCGCCGGCGGTATCGCGGCTTACAAAACGCTGGAGCTGATCCGGCTGCTGCGCCGCGCCGGCTGCGGGGTGACCACCGTGCTAACCCGGAGCGGCGCGCAGTTCGTTACCGCGCTGACCGTGCAGGCGCTGTCCGAGCAAAAAGTCTACACCGACCTGTTCTTGCTGACCGATGAAAACGAGATGGGGCATATCGAGCTTTCCCGCGCCGCCGATCTGCTGGTCGTTGCGCCCGCCACCGCCGATATCTGCGCGAAGATGGCGGCGGGAATGGCGGACGACCTTGCCACTACCGTGCTGCTGGCGACCGACAAGCCGGTGCTGATGGCGCCGGCGATGAACGTGCGGATGTGGCAGCATGCCGCCACCGTCGCCAACACTGCGTTGCTCAGGCAGCGCGGCGTGACGATCATGGAGCCGGCCGAAGGCACAATGGCCTGCGGCGAATACGGCCCCGGCCGCCTGCCGGAACCGCCGGTCATTTTTGACGCCATCACGACGTCGCTTGGCGCGTCCGGCGCGCTTGCTGGCAGGCACGTCATCGTCACCAGCGGCCCGACGCATGAGCCGATCGACCCGGTGCGCTACCTCGCCAACCGCAGCTCCGGGAAACAGGGCCATGCCATCGCCGCCGCGCTGGCCGCGCAGGGCGCGCGGGTCACGCTGGTCTCCGGCCCGGTCGCGCTGCCCGACCCGCCGGGTATTGCCACGGTGCATGTGGAAACGGCGGCGGAAATGCTGGCGGCGGTGCGGGCGGCGCTGCCCGCCGAGATCGCCGTCTTCGCCGCCGCCGTCGGCGACTGGCGCGCGGAACAGCCTGCGTCACAAAAGATTAAGAAAACCGGCGCCGCGCCCGTGCTGCGCCTGGCCGAGAACCCCGACATCCTCGCCGCCATCGCCGCCCCTGGCCCTACTCGGCCCCAGCTGGTGATCGGCTTCGCCGCCGAGACGGAACATCTGGCGGAGCACGCTGCCGCCAAGCTCGCTAAAAAAGCCTGCGACTGGATCATCGCCAATAACGTGGGCGGCACCGGCATCATGGGCGGCGATGCCAACGAGGTGCTTTTGATGACAGAGGCGGGCGCGGAATCCTGGCCGCGCATGGATAAACAGGAACTAGCCCGCCGTTTGGCCGCCCGAATCGCCGATTTTTTTGCTTCAATGCCCGCATGAACAACCTGACCAGCATCCAGCCCCATGCCACCGAAATCCGCATCCGCCGGCTGCCGCACGGCGCCGGTCTGCCTTTGCCGGCCTACGCCACCGCCGGCGCCGCCGGCATGGACATCGTCGCCGCCGTGGCGGCCGACATCATCCTCCCACCCGGCGGCCGCGCCCTGATCCCCACCGGCTTCGCCATCGCTTTGCCGCCGGGCCACGAGCTGCAAATCCGCCCCCGCTCCGGCCTCGCGCTGAAACACGGCATTACTTTACCCAATACCCCCGGCACCATCGACGAAGATTATCGCGGCGAAGTCCAGATCATCCTGCTCAACGCCGGCGCCGAACCCTTCACCATCACCCGCGGCATGAGGATCGCCCAGGCCGTCCTGGCGCCCGTCCTGCGCGCCGTCTGGACCGAAACCGAAAGCCTCGACGAAACCACCCGCGGCCCTGGCGGCTTCGGTAGCACTGGTCGGTAGTCAATCGTCAGTTTTCAGTCGTCAGAAGGGACGTCATCGTTGCGCGGTTGACTGACCTCTAACCGGAGCATGAAAGTTCAATGGCTTGTCGGTCTCGTTGACGTATGGCGAACCCGCAAGATGCGGACAGTTTCGCCGGAGACACGATACCGGATAATGTAGGGATACGCCGTCATCACTTCGCGCAGATCGCCTTCACGGATCGGGCGGCCGCGCCGTGGGAAATCTACAAGGCCGTCGCCCATCTCGATCAGCGCCGCGAACACTTCGGCCGCCGCATGAGGATTGAAGTCCTTCAAATAGTCGTAAATCCCTAAAACCTCTCGTAGCGCCGCCCGCGACCAGACGACCCGCATGCTCAGGCCTCGGGCGGATCGACCCTTTCGCCCTTGGCCAGCTTCGCCAGCCACACGCGCACCTTTTCGTGCGGCACGCCCTTGCCGGCGTCGATCTCCGCGTCGGCAATGCGGTCGAGACGCGCTTCCTCGGCATCATCCAGAGGTGTTTCAAAAACCGATGTCGCGTTCGACTTATCCATGAGCACCTGCCTTGAAGCCCCATATAATCCGAACCAAGGCGACTCCGCACCAATAAATCGCCCCAGAAGTCGTGGATGCCGGCCTGCGCCCGGCATGGCGCGCAAAGACGTCATCGTTGCGCGGTTGACTGACAACTGACAACTGACCACTGACGACTGATGACCGCCTTCGCCCCCTCCGCCCTCGCCGGGCGCCGGATGCCCAACCGTTGGGATCTGGCGGCGATGCTGATCGTGCTCGGCCTGGTGGTCGGCGTGGTCGACGTCGGGCGCGGCACCCTTACAGCGCCGCTGGCGCCCCACGCCAGCACCATCCACCTCAGCCCGGCCTATCTGCCCGGCTACGCGCTGCGCACCACCGCGCGGATGTTCGCGGCACTTTTCGCCTCGCTGATCTTCACCTTCACCTTCGCGACCCTGGCGGCCAAAAGCCGCCGCGCCGGGCTGGTGCTGATCCCCATCCTCGACATCCTGCAATCGGTGCCGATCCTGGGCTTCCTCTCCTTCACCGTGGTGTTCTTCATCAGCCTGTTTCCCGGCCGCGTGCTGGGCGCGGAGCTCGCCGCGATCTTCGCGATCTTCACCAGCCAGGCCTGGAACATGGCGTTCAGCTTCTACCAGTCGCTCACCACCCTGCCGGCCGACTTGCAGGAGGCGGCGCGCAGTTTCCGGCTCTCGCCTTGGCAGAAATTCTGGCGTCTCGACGTGCCCTTCGCGATGCCGGGGCTGGTCTGGAACACCATGCTGTCGATGTCCGCGGGCTGGTTCTTCGTCGTCGCTTCCGAAGCCATCACGGTCGGCAATACCAGCTTCGCGCTGCCCGGCATCGGCTCCTACGTCGCGACCGCGCTGGCGCGGCAAGATCTGCTGGCGGTGTTCTACGCCATCCTCGCCATGCTGGTAGTGATCCTGTTGTACGACCAGCTGCTGTTCCGCCCGCTGGTCGCCTGGTCGGGCAAGTTTCGCTTCGAAACCACGGCAACCGCGCAGGCGCCGGAGCCCTGGATGCTGCAGCTGTTCCGCCGCACCACGCTGTTCCGCGCCATTGGCGAGACGGTCGGCAGGGTGACCGGCGCGGTCGGCCGCTTGCGGCTGTCCGCCGGCGCCGGTGCGCAGGTCGATGAAAACCGCGCACCCTCCCGCGCGCTCGACGGTGTCTGGTATCTCCTCATTCTGCTGGCCGCCGCCTATGCGCTATGGCGGATCGCGCTGTTCATCTCCGGCACCCTGCACTGGGGCGATATCGGCACCGCGCTGCTGATGGGGCTGTTCACCTTCATCCGCGTCACGGTGCTGATGGTCATCGCGACCTTGGTCTGGGTGCCGATCGGCGTGTGGATCGGCCTGCGCCCCAAAGCCACGCGCATCGCGCAGCCGATCGCGCAGTTTCTCGCGGCCTTTCCCGCCAACCTGTTGTTCCCGCCGGTGGTGCTGGCGATCGTATATTTCCACATCAGCGCCAACATTTGGCTCTCGCCGCTGATGCTGATCGGCACGCAGTGGTACATTCTGTTCAACGTGATCGCCGGCGCCGCCGCCTTTCCTGGCGACCTGAAAGAAGCCTCCGCCAACTTCCGCATCCGCGGCCTGCTGTGGTGGCGGCGCGTCATCATCCCCGGCATCCTGCCCTACTTTGTCACCGGCGCGATCACCGCCAGCGGCGGCGCCTGGAACGCCTCGATCGTTGCCGAGGTGGCAAGCTGGGGCCACCACGCGTTGGCGGCGCAGGGCCTCGGCGCGTATATCGCCCAGGCGACCGCGGCCGGCGACACGCCGCGTGTGGTGCTCGGCGTCGCGGTGATGTCCGGCTTCGTGATCGGCTTCAACCGAATTTTATGGCGCCCCCTTTATGCTTACGCGACTCGCCGCACCACGATGGGCTAAGGAAGTCCCATGGATCAGACCGTCACACTCGACACCCCATTGGTCAGCGTGCGCGGCTGCCGCCAGGCCTATCACAAGGAAGCCAGCGCCGATCTGATCGTGCTGGATGACGTCAACCTGACGCTGCAATCGGGCGAGATCGTCGGCCTGCTCGGCCGCTCCGGCTCCGGCAAATCCACCTTGCTGCGCATCGTCTCCGGCCTGCTGAAACCCACCGCCGGCGAGGTGCTATGGCGCGGCGTGCCGCTGACCGGCCCGGCGCCGGGCGTGGCGATGGTGTTCCAGAGCTTCGCGCTGTTCCCCTGGCTGACCGTGCAGGAAAACGTCGAGCTTGGCCTGGAAGCGCAAGGCGTGAAACGGGCCGAGCGCGAGGAGCGGACCGAAGCCGCGATCGATCTGATCGGCCTCGGCGGCTATGACACCGCCTATCCAAAGGAACTTTCCGGCGGCATGCGCCAGCGCGTCGGCCTGGCGCGCGCGCTGGTCGTCCACCCCGACCTCTTGCTGATGGACGAGCCGTTCTCGGCACTCGACGTGCTGACCGCCGAGACGCTGCGCACCGACCTCATCGACCTGTGGATGGACGGCAAGCTGCCGGTCAAATCCGTGCTGATCGTGACTCATAATATTGAGGAAGCGGTGCTGATGTGCGACCGCATCCTGGTGTTCTCCTCCAACCCCGGCCGTGTGGCGCAGGAGCTGAAAGTGCCGTTCGCGCATCCGCGCAACCGCTTCGACCCGGCCTTCCGGCAGATGGTCGACGACATTTACGGCATCATGACCCGGCGGAAAACGCCGGAAGTGCAGAACGCCCCCGCCGTTCCCGCCACCGGCTTCGCGACGCCGCTGCACCCGATCGGCACCAATCTGATCGCCGGCCTCGCGGAGACGCTGAACGGCCCGCCCTATGACGGCCGCGCCGACCTCCCCGCGCTCGCCGCCGCCCTGCAATACGAAGCCGACGAGCTGCTGCCGCTCGGAGAGACGCTCGGCATGTTGGCCTTCGCGGTGCTGGAGGAAGGCGATCTGATCCTCACCGACACCGGCCGCAAATTCGCCGAAGCAGAAACCGAGGATCGTAAGGCGATTTTCGCCACCCAACTGCTCGCCAACGTGCCGCTGATCTCCGCGATCCGGGGCGTGATCGACCAACGCTCCAACCACCGCGCCTCGGCGTTGCGCTTCCGTGACGAGCTGGAAGACTACATGTCGCCCGAATACGCCGAGGAAACCCTACGTACCGCCATCGCCTGGGGCCGCTACGCCGAAGTCTTCGAGTATGACGAAGAAGCCCAGCAGTTCAGCCTGGAAGAAGAAGACGAGGATTGAGCTTCAGGCTTTCTCCCGCAGCGTAATATCGAACGCCTCCAGCGGGGCGCCGGTGGGGGATTGACACAACTGTCCAGGCCCGAGCGGCCCGACGGTGTGGCCATCGGTAAAGCGGCCGCGATACGCGCAGTCCAGCTTACGCCCCCAGCCGCCGCGCAACCGCAGCTCGAAACCGTGCACCGGCTTGTCCTGGCCGCGCGTGCCGTAAAAATACTCGCCGTCTTTCGGGGTGGAAAGGCTGCCATCGTTGTACAGCACCCGGCAGTTCACGGCGCCGGCCGGCAAACCCGCCGGGATCACCGCCATCGCCTCGATGGCGTGGCCGCTGCCGGCCTCTCCCACCCATTCGCCCGGCCAACCCCACACATCGCCGATGCCGGAAATATGTGCGCCAAGCTCCAGCAGCGGACGCAACGCAGCGGCCGTGCCGGACACGGCCGCCTGCTCGCGGACAGGCGCGGCATCCGCCAGCAGCGACTGGTACAGCCGCATCAGCTCCGCGCTGTAGCGGCACACCGCGGCCCGGTTGAGATATTTTTCCGCGAAGGCGCGGCCCTCGCGCGCGATGCTCTCGAAGATCAGCGGATGCCGCCGCTCCGCCTCCACGATCGCGACCACCTCCGCATCTTCGGTAACCGGAATGAAATGCCGCCATGGCACCAGCGCGCCGAAATAATACAGCAGATGCGGCGAGTCGTATTTCACCAGCGCCGCCTGGCTCAACAGCCCGATCACGACGCGCGAGCACGTGGCGCCATTGCCGTCCATCGACAGGATCAGGCGCGAGCCGAACTGTTCGGCCCAGGAACAATGCGCGTTGTTAATGCCGAGCGCGGCAACCATCTCCGCGACCTCTTGGTTCTCGCATTGCACGATGCGGGGGATGCGGAAATCTACCTGGTCGCTGCCTTTAAAGAACACGCCGGCCCGTAGCCGCGGCAGATCGAGACTGCGCACAACCTCGGCGGTGATCGTGCGGCCGCCGGTGGTGGACCCGGCAAACACCGCACGCGCGGCCTTCTCCGCATAGGGCGTGTGGTCATGCGTATCGGGCGGGATGTAGAAATTGCCGTGCAGGAAATCCACGTCCGGGATCAGCACCGTGGTGCCGCCACGCGGCTTCTGGAACGCGAACACCGGCGCGCCGGCATGCGCGATCGGCGCGTCGTTCACGTCGATCGCGATCAGCAGGTTCAGCGGGGCGCCCCCCGCGAGGCAGCGTTCGAAAAACTGCCGGTACATTTGCGCGCGGATAAACTCTTCTAGGTAGATCACCGGCCCTTCCGGCTCGGCCTGGCTGCTGTCGTTGAACGTATCGCGCAGGCTGAAGCCGGGCTTGTCCAGCAGGCTGACCCGGCCATCGGCGATCCGCAGCAGGAACACCGACCGCACGGTCGCATTTAAGTCATGATAAACCGCCTCCGCGGCAGCGCGGTCGATCGGCGCGCCGAGCCAGGGGCTCAACTGCTGCAGGCACAGGCTCTCGATCACAGCCTCATCGGCAACCGCCGTCATGGCTGGTCTATCTCGCGGCTTGCAGCGAGGCGTCTCTTACCGGCTTGCTCAGCGCCAATTTGCTCAACGCGGGGCGCAGGCCGGTCGCCACCACTTCCGGCAGCAACTGGCCCCGCACCGACGCGGCGCCGGCCTCGCCCACCCGGCGCGCTTCGGCCCGGTTGTCCACCAGCCCGCGCATGATCTCCGCGGCAGCGGCGACATCCGGATCGCCCCAGATCGAGCCGCGCTGGAACGGCCCGTCCGCGACCTGCACCAGCTGCTCCGTACACGGCACCAGGAAGCTGTTTTCCGCGTTCATATATTCCAGGTTTCCGGAGTAACAGGAGGCAATAACGGGAACGCCGAGATACATCGCTTCCGCCATCGTATAACCGAACCCCTCGGCGCGGTGCAACGACACATAGCAATCCGCCGAAGCGATCAGGTTCAGCACTTCGTTCCGCGCCAGCGTGCGGCCGTCAAAGCTGACGGCAAGGCCGGAGGCTGCCGCCGCCCGCCGCAGCTTTGCGACGCGCGCGGCATGTTCCGGCCGGGCAAGATTGTTCACCTTAAAAATCAGCTCAACCTCGGCGGCGCGCGAGGTGCCGGCGAAAGCGGCGGTGAAGGCGGCCAGCACGCCTTCCGGGTTCTTGCGCTCCATCGAGCTGTTGGCGTCGAACACAAACATGAAGCGGAACACCGGCCGGGTGAAGCGCAGCGCCGCGGCCGCCTCGGTCGGCGGAAAATCGTCGACCAGCAGGACGTTCGGCACCACCCGCACCTTCTCCGCGCCGAACATCTCGCGAAACGGATGCGCCGCAAAATCCGAAATCGACCAGATCTCGTCATACCGGCCGTAGATCGAACGCCAATGCGTGTTCCAGTCGCGCTGCTCCCAGGCCAGATGCACGATGTTGCGGCGGCGTTCGGTGAACTCCGGCGGCAGCAGGCCGAACATATCCTCCGCCGCGTGCGGGTAGGAGATGAACAGGTTGGTCTCGGCGTGGTGGTCGTAATGGGTAAACAGCGACTCAAGCTGCGTCCCTTGCTCCAGATGGGCGGTGAATTGCGGGATCTGCCGGACTTTGGTGAGCAAAGAAAGCGTGCGGGCAAGACCGCGCGACGATTCGCCTACGCCGGTATTGGCCAGGAAATAGCCGAACAGGTTGATCCCCGGCGGCCGGCTGTCGAGCACGGGCGGCGCGGTTTCCAGCCCGGCGGAGCGCAGCCGCTGCAACGCGCGCTTCTCCGCGATCCGCGTCAGCTGCCCGGCCGACACATCCAGCCGGCTCGCGTTCAGCACCGAAAACACATCCTGCCCGGTGGTCTGCATGCGGTTGCGCAGATCTCTGATTTCCTGCTCCAGCGCGGCATCGGCCGGCGTAAAACACAGCTCGTGCAGGCGGCAGCCTTCCAGCACCCAGGGCTGGTCCATCGGCACCGGCAACAAGGCCTGGCGCCCATCGGTGGTGCGCGAACTGATCGGCCGCCGCCGGATTGCCGGCAATTCGAGGTACAGCGGCACCAGCACCGCCCGGTTATGGCGGTGCAGGAAGCAAACCGCCTCCAGATCCGCGAGATCGTATTCCAGCCCGTCGCCGGCGGCGCGGATCAAGGCGCGGATCAGCCGGTCCGGCTGCTCGGACAGCAGCTCCTCGATCGCCAGCGCGCCCAGATCCTCGCGCCGCGACAGAATCGAGAACAGCCGCGCCAGCACTTGCGCCCCGGATTTTTGCGCGAACTGCTCGACTCCGGCAGGCGGCAGCTGGTGCTCCTCCAGGCCATGATGGCGCAGCCAGAACAGAAAGTCCCGGTGCGAGCGCCCGAAGATGTCCGGGTAGCCCTTCCGCAGGTCGGCCCGGCCGAGATAGGTGACGAGGATCGCGGAGAAGTCGGAATAGAAGAACCACTCCGGCGCGCCGGTCAACAGCGCTTCGGCAACATCCGACCGGCCGAGAATTTTCAGCTCCGCCACCGCCAGCCGGCGGTCCGCGCCGAGGAAGCGCAGCGCGCGGGCCTTCTGCGGGAGCAATTTGATGATCTCGGCGGAGAAGCCAGCCAGCGAATCGGAATCCAGCGTGCGGCGGAAACGGGCGATCAGCGGCTCGATGCCGTATTCGGTGCCAGCGTGCTGGCAGAACCAGCGGTGAAAGCCGATCGGCTCCAGGTCCGTGTGGGCGCGGGCATAGCCGGTCTGCAGATCCGGCCGGGAGGTGTAGATCGCCGCCGCTACCAGCGGCAGCCGCGAGCCGGTGGCCGGCAACGGCGCCATCAGAAACGCGCACAACGCGTCCGCCTCCGCGACGGTCGTCGTGTCGTAGCGGGGCACGTAAACGTCGTACTGCTTCAGGATGTCGCGCAGGAACGTGCTGAGCCGGACGCCGTTCGCCAGCGTGTCGAAGCCGTATGGCTCATGCGCCAGCGCGGCGAATGGGCTCAGCAACAGCTCGCGGCCATACCATTCCAGGATCAGCGCGATGCTCGGCAAGGTATAGACGGAGTAACGCTGGTCGTGACGCGATAACGTGAGCGTGTCGGTTGGGTCGAAGCCGCTGAAATGGAAGAAGGCGAGCGGCATGCCTTCGACCTCGAACGCCGGTTCGCGCACCTCCCCCGCCGTCGTCATGACGTGGCGGAAGCTGCGCTCGTGCAGGTTCCAATAAGCGACATTATAGCTTTTATCGCGCAGGATGTGCACGTTCTCGCAGAACAGCAGCGCCCAGTTGAGGAATTGCTGATCGGTCTGGCGGCCCTCGCCGGAGGACCAGGCATGCGCCAAGTTGGCGTCCCGCCAAAATTCCAGAAACGCCGCGGTCTTCGGAATGTCGATGCCGAAGCAGCCGGCATTGATCAGGCCGGAGTTGAAGATGTCCGCGTTATTCGGATGCCGCCACTGCTCCTCCGGCTTTGGGAACAGCGCCATCATATGCGGGATCAGGATCAGGTCGGACGTCTCGAACGCCGCGATCAGCGTCTGGAAGCGGGCAAACACCGCGATGTCGCAGTCCAAATAGATAGCGCGGCTGCCAAACGCGCCGAGATAGGACAGAAACACCGGCTTCAGCGCGTTGGACAGTTCGGTCGCGTTCAGCTTGGCGGCCAGCCAGCCAGCATCCGGCAAAGCGAGGTCGGCCAGCAGGACCACCGTAACGTCGGGCAGCAGCGTCCGGTCCGCCTCCACGCCATCCACCAGCAGCAGAAAGGCGCGGAATTCCTCGTGATGCTGCAGGAAGCTGCGCGCTACCAGGTCCGCGAACGGCAGGTGATTGCGGGTCGCGATCAGCGCCAGCATCGGCGGCGCGTTTGCGGCCTCCGGCGGCGGCGCGGCCTTCGGCCTGGCCGAGGGATCAGCCGGCGTGACCAAGTCCGGACTTCCCGGCACCGGCGCGGACCAGGACCGCGACGACGGCAACCCAAGATCGCGCAGCAATTTTCTACGCGCTTGTACCGAATCAGGAATGACTGTAGCTTCTATTGTTGGATTTGCAGGTTCGCCCGCCACGGGATCTCCATCTTCAAGAATAAACCATGTTGGCTACAGTCTAAAACGTTCAAAAAGAACGTCGGTTGTGAACGTAGTCGATAGAGGACAGCCGGGTCGCGATCTCCTATTATAACCAATGCGGTTATTAAAGCTTCGTAAACACGTTAAGGTTTAATTGCCAGAAAAAAGATGTATCAATCACTGAGACTTTATTATGACTGAGAGACGCGCGAGTTCCCGCCGCGCGATCTATGTTCCGGCAAAACTGCATTTTGCTCCGGAAGATGCGGGCCATGATTGCCTGATTGTAAATGTCTCGGATGGCGGTATCGCGGTCGAGGTGGAGTTCCTGGATACGCCGCCGCGGGGCACGCCGCCGAAGGAGGTCATCCTGAAACTCGTCACGGGTGAAACGATGACCGGCACCCGCCAATGGAGCGACGGCACACGTATAGGCTTGAAACTTGCCGATCCCGCGAAGCTGGGCGGCACCTGGACGGATTAAGCCGCCAAATCGTGGATCCGCCGCAAGTCGGATATGAATTCCGAATAAGCCGTTCGTTTCGCGGCCTCGTCCGGTAGCCTGAGCAAATAGGACGGATGCACCGTCACATAACCAGGCCGTCCGGCGAAGTCGCTCGCTCCCCGCGCCTTCAACAGCGGCAGCGCCTTGCCCGCCAGAGCCTCAAGCGCCGTCGCGCCCAGCGCCACCACCAGCCTTGGCGCCACGAAATCCAGCTCCTTCATCAGCCACCAGCGGTAGTGTTTGATCTCTCCCGCCGTGGGCTTCATGTGAATGCGCCGCTTGCCCCGCTCCTCGAACTTGAAATGTTTCACCGCGTTGGTCACGTAGGTTGCGGATCGGTCAATCCCTGCTTCGGCCAAAGCACGGTCCAGCAATTGCCCGGCCGGGCCGACAAAGGGCCGCCCCGCCAGATCCTCGGCATCCCCCGGCTGCTCGCCGATAAAGGCGATTGCCGCGCCAGGTGGACCTTCTCCCAGCACCGCCTGTGTCGCTCCCGGTACAAGAGGCGGCGAGTCGGTGATGATTTTGTTCAGCTCGGTTAAGGTTTTCGGCTCCTGGTCGAACATCGCCGCCACCGCCTTGTCAGGATTGCGTTTCACCGGCATCGCCGCTTCCTTTTCCACCATCGTTTTCAACCGCCCCCGCGCGCCCCGCACCAACTCTGGGATAGCCGCGGTTTCCGGCATGTTCTTCCAGTATCTTTTCGCCATCTCGCCGCGCATCACCACCGGGTTCACCCGCGCCGGATTAAATGTGCTGCGATAATAGTCGCACCAGCCGGCCTCGAAAGAATCGCTCGCCGGCAGATCGGATTTTCGTCCGGGCGGCCCCAAGGCCAAACGCTCGGTATCCCAATGCAGCGAACCGGCCGGCGTGAAAATCGTCCAATCCATCGAACGGAAACGCTCGATGAAAAAATCCGCCGTCGCCTCCACGATGAAGTGATCCGGCTCGAACCAGGCCACGAACCGCTCGCCGCCATCGGCGGTGCTCACCCGCCGGAAGCGCAGAAACGCGTGCATCTTGTGCAAATCCCGCCTGATCGACTTCGCCATCATCTCCAGCCGGTGCACCAGCGGGTCGCTGGAGTTCTCCAACAGGAGTTTTTCACCATGCGTTACACGCCAGACCAGCTGATAAAGCAGCGCATACCGCTCAACATCGCGGTGGCAAACCACGAGCTTCAGCAGCTCGCCCAACCCCCGCGGCAAAAGCACCGGCACGGATGCCTCCGCCGGCGCGGCGCTGAACAGTTCTTCGCCGCCGCCGCCGCTCCACATCACCTCCTCCGGCGCCGCCTCCGCTGCGAGCAGCGCCCGCACGGCCTGGCGGAAGCCGGCAAGATCCGCACCCGGCCGCAGAGCGATCACGCGCGGCTTCATCCCAGCAGGCTCAACTGCTTCGGCGGGGCCATCAGCATTTGCCGCAGGTTCAGCCGGTCCGTGAACTTCGCCGGAGAATGGTCCGCCGCGATCAGGAACGGCCGCACCCGCTTCAACCCGCTGGTCAGCCGCGCCAGGTCTGCCATCCGCAGTCGCGTCAGCCGCCGGGCGCGAATGATTTTGTCCACTGCCCGCGCGCCGAGCCCCGGCACCCGCAGCAGCATCTCCCGCTCCGCTAGGTTCACGTCCACCGGAAACCGTTCCCGGTTTTTCAAAGCCCAGGCCAGCTTCGGATCGATCTCCAGATCGAGCATGCCGGCGGCGCCGCCGGATGAAATCTCCGCCACGGTGAACCCATAATACCGCAGCAGCCAATCCGCCTGATACAGCCGGTTCTCCCTTTGCAAAGGCGGCGCTTTCGCCGGCAACATGACACTGGCCTCGGCGATCGGGCTGAACGCTGAATAATACACCCGCTTCAGCCGAAAATCCTTGTACAGGCTGGCGCTGGCCGCGAGCACGTTTTCATCCGTTGCGGCATCCGCGCCCACGATCAGCTGCGTGCTCTGCCCGGCCGGCGAGAACCGCCGCCGTTCCTGCTTCGCCTCGGCGATCCGGTCACGCATCTGCCCCATCGATGATGCGATCGCGGCGCCGCTCTTCTCCGGCGCTAATCGCGCCAGGCTCTCCGGCGTTGGCAATTCCAAATTGATCGACAGCCGGTCCGCATAAAGCCCGGCCTGCTCGGTCAGCCAAGGGCTCGCCTCCGGGATCGTCTTCAAATGGATATACCCGGCAAATCCCCGTTCCACCCGAAGCGTTTTCGCAACCAGCATCATCTGCTCCATCGTGTAATCTGGCGAGCGGATGATCCCGGAGGACAGAAACAGTCCCTCGATGTAATTGCGTTTGTAAAACTCTACGGTGAGAGTGACCACTTCCTCAACCGAAAATCGCGCCCGCTTCACGTTGGAGGAGCGGCGGTTGATGCAATATGCGCAATCGAACAGGCAATAATTCGTCAGCAGAATTTTCAACAGAGAAACGCAGCGTCCATCCGGCGTGTAGGAATGACAAATCCCCGCACCGGTGACCGAGCCAAGCCCAGCTTTGCCACCCTCCCGGCGGTCGCCGCCCGACGACGCGCAAGACGCATCATACTTTGCCGCATCCGCGAGAATGCGCAGCTTGGCGGCTAACTTCTCGTCCATGGAACATCCTCGATCTCGATGTTCACATTATGTTCTTGCTAGCGACTTTGCAAGTGTAGATGGCGGGAAGGCCGAACGAGCTGGCAATAAAGCTGCCGTGTTAACGAGTTGGCTCTCGTAAAATACGCCGCAAAGCTGGCGGACGAGGTAGGATTCGAACCCACGATACGCTTGCGCGCATGGCGGTTTTCAAGACCGCTGCCTTAAGCCACTCGGCCACTCGTCCGGCGCGGCTGTTTCACTCCAACGTCCCCTCGCCGGTCAACCCCACGCCGAGCCGCCCCGCCAGGTCTTGAATGAATTGCCAGGCCACCCGGCCGGACCGGCCGCCACGCGTTACCGACCATTCCACCGCCGCCGCCCGCAACGCTTGCCGGTCGATCGGCAGCCGGTACGCTGAGGCGTAGCCCTCGATCATTGCGAAAAACATTTCCTGGTCGCCATTGTGAAACCCAAGCCAGATGCCGAACCGGTCCGACAGCGACACCTTCTCCTCTACCGCCTCACCGGGGTTGATCGCGGTCGAGCGCTCATTGTCGATCATGTCCCGCGGCATCAGATGCCGGCGGTTGGAGGTGGCATAAAACAGCACATTCGCCGGCCGCCCCTCGATGCCGCCATCCAGCACGGACTTCAGCGCCTTGTAATCCGCGTCCTCCCGCTCGAACGACAGATCATCGCACAAAATCAGGCAGCGGCGATTGGTGCTTCGCAGCGCGTTCAGCAGGGTCGGCAGGCTGCGGATATCCTCGCGATGGATTTCTATCAGCGCCAGCGCGTGCGGCGTCTCCGCATTCACCGCCGCATGGACCGCCTTCACCAGCGAGGACTTGCCCATTCCCCGCGCGCCCCACAGCATGGCGTTATTTGCCGGCAACCCGCGCGCAAACCGCACCGTATTTTCCAGCAAAATCGCCTTCTGCGCCGCAACCCCCACCAGCAGGTCCAGCGCCACCCGCGACACCTCCTTAACCGGCGCCAGCGCCGGGGGCGCCGGATGCCAGATAAACGCGTCGGCCCCTTCCAGCGCTACCGCCGCCGGCGGCGGTGAAATCCGCTCCAGCGCCTCGGCGATCCGGCGTAGTAAACTCTCCTCCGTCACCGCGCCCCCCGTTTTCTTTCAAACGGCTCTTGCTCTAGGGTCCGCCGCGTCCCTCGGCAACCGGAGCAAAAATGTTTATCACGTCCGCCTACGCCCAAACCGCCGCCACCGCCTCCTCCGGCGGCCTCGCCTCGCTCGTGCAGTTCGCGCCCCTCGTGCTGATCGCCGTGGTGTTCTACTTCCTGCTCATCCGCCCGCAGCAAACCCAGGCAAAAACCTTAAAAACCCAACTCGCCGGGCTGAAACGCGGCGACCGCGTCGTCACCGCCGGCGGCATCATCGGCACCGTGAAAAAAACCTCCGAGACCGCCCCCGAACTGGACCTGGAAATCGCCCCCAACGTAACGGTGAGCGTGGTTCGGTCTACCATCACCCGGATACTGGCAAAACCGGAGCCGGCGAACGATAAAGTGTAAGGCGTCATTGCGAGCGGAGCGAAGCAATCCAGCCCCCAACTGTGCTTGACCCTCGAAGTAAGTTGCCATTAGTTGGATTGCGTCGCTCTGCTCGCAATGACGAGGTGTTGAAGCGCCCCCGGCCCAGAGTAGCAAAAGTTTTTGCGCGCTTTTTTACAAAAAAGCGCTGCTTCCTTCTAATACTTCCGTCCCACCGTATAATGCGCCACATCGATCAGCACCTCGCGCAATACCGACGGTGGAAACACTTCCATAGCGGCGCAGGCCGCCGCCACGAAGTCGCGGGCGCGGGCCAGGCTGCGCGCGATCGCGTCGTGCCGCTGTACCAGGCTCAGCGCGGTCGCCAGGTCGTGTTCGGTCTGCGCGCCGTCGCCGATCGTGCGCGACCAGAACACGGTTTCCTCCGGCGTCGCGTCCGCCAGGGCGAGCAGCACCGGGTAGGTCAGCTTGCCCTCGCGAAAATCGTCGCCCACCAGCTTGCCGAGGCCATCATCGCCGTCGCCGTAATCCAGCGCGTCGTCCACCAGCTGAAACGCCATGCCCAGGTTTTCGCCATAGGCAGCGAGCGCCGCCACCTCCGCTGCCGGCCGCTCAGCGATCACGCCGCTCACCTCGCAGGCCGCCGCGAACAGCGCCGCGGTTTTGCCACGGATCACCTCAAAATACCGCGCTTCGGTGGTCGCAAGGTCGTTCTGCGTGCTCAGCTGCAGCACCTCGCCTTCCGCTATGGTGGCGGCGGCGGCGGAGAGGATGCGCAGCACGTCCAGCGAGCCATCCGCCACCATCAGCTGAAACGCCCGGGCGAACAGAAAATCGCCGACCAGCACGGAGGCCTTGTTGCCGAACACCGCATTGGCGCTGGCCGCCCCGCGGCGGAGCACGCTTTCATCCACCACGTCGTCATGCAGCAGCGTCGCGGTATGGATGAACTCCACGCAGACCGCGAGCTGCACATCCCGCTCGCCGACATAACCGCACAGCCGGGCGGCGGCGAGCGTCAGCAACGGGCGCAGCCGCTTGCCGCCGGCCGCCACCAGATGCGCCGCCAGTTGCGGGATCAGCGGCACCGGGCTGTCCATGCGCGCCACGATTGCCTGATTGGCCGCCAGCAGTTTTGAGCTAAGCATTGTGCTCAGGCGCGCCAGCGCATCGGTCGTTACAGGCGTCGCACCGTCCAAAGCTTCACGTCCTACTTGCCGGATAAGTTTGCGTTAACGAACATATCGGGCGGACGCCAGGAACGGTCAAGCTGGCAGCGGAGGTCGGATGGGATGAGCGGCACCAGCGACGGCACCCTGCTCGGCGGCAAAGTCTCTTACCGCCAGCTGCTTGCCGGCCACCGCAGCGGATTCGAGCCGGTGCTGCTGGCCGCCGCCGTTCCCGCTCGCCCCGGTGATCTGGTTCTGGACCTCGGCACCGGCGCCGGCGCCGCGCTGCTCTGCCTGTGCGCCCGGCTGCCGGGCGTGGCCGGCATCGGGCTGGAGTTGGACCCCACGCTGGCGGCGCTGGCCAACCATAATTTCCGGGCCAACAATTTCGCCGCCTCTTCTGTGTCCGGCGATGCCTGCGCCCCGCCCTTCGACGCGGTGTTCGACCACGTCCTCAGCAATCCACCCTGGCACAACGCCGCCGGCACCGCCTCGCCCGACCGGCAACGCGCCGCGGCACACCACGCGCCGCCCGGCCTGCTCCCCGCCTGGATCGCCGGTTGCGCCCGCGTGCTGAAACCGCCGGGCAGCCTGAGCCTGATCCTGTCCGCCGGCGGGGCGGCGGCGGCCATCGCGGCTCTGGCCGGAAATGGCTTTAGCGCGGTCACGATCTTTCCGCTCTGGCCCCGTGCTGGCCGCCCGGCCGGCCAGGTGATCCTGCAAGCAAAGCGCGGCGCCGGCGCCACGCGGCAGCTACCGGGGCTGGTGCTGCACGACGAAGACGGCATTACCCAAGCCGCCGAAAACGTGCTGCGGCATGGTCAGCCACTACCCCTAAGCCCGTAACACCGCATCCGGCATCCGCGCCGCGATCGCGAGACTGATGGCGGCCGCCACCGCGCAAACCCCAAAAGCCGCCGGAAAGCCGTGGGACAGCAGCAGCAACCCAGCCAAAGTCGCGCCGAACGCGCCGCCGATCGAGCGGAACAGCAACATGCAGCCAGTGGCGATGCCGACATCGCGGCGCTCCGCCGCATTCTGAATGGCGACCGTGATGTTCGGCTGCACCAGGCCGATGCCGCCGCCCAGCACGACCATATAAAGAAAGCAAAGCGGCAACGGCGTGCGCGCGCCCATGCCGGCCAGCAGCACCAGACCGAGCAGGCAGGCGCTAAGAGCTCCAAGCATCGGCGGCTTGGTGCGGCCCAGCAGGCGGGAGACGCGGCCGCCGAAGTAAGACATCACCACGAAGGCCAGCAGGAATGGCGTGGTGTACAGGCCGGACTGCCCCGCATTGGTGTGGCGCTGATACTGAAAATACAGCGGGAGAAGAAAACTGGCGCCGAACGTACACAGTGAATTGGTCACGGAAAGCGCCAGCCCGGCAACGACTGGCCCGTTGCCGAATAATCGCGGCGGCAGCAGCGGTGCCGTGGCGCGCCGTTCCCACCACACGGTCAAGGCGATAAAAACCACGCCGGCCGCGAGCAACCCAGCGGTCGCGGCGGAGACCGGCGCGAAACTTTCGCCAAGGCCGGAGACCCATAGCAGCCAGGCGGCGATGCTCGCGGTCAACAGCACGGCGCCGCCATAGTCGATCCGCCGCGGCCCAGGCTGATGCGCCGGCAGCAGCGCCAGCGCCCGGTTGCTCGACCAATGCGCCGCCAGGCCAAGCGGCAGATTGATCCAGAAGATCGCCCGCCAGCTGATCGCATCGGTCAGCGCGCCGCCGAGCAACGGCCCCCCCAGGCTGGCGATCCCCCACATCCCGCTCATGTAGATCTGGTAGCGGCCGCGCTCCCTGGGCGAGGCGACATCCGCGATCGTAGTCTGCGCGATTGTGATCAGCCCCGCCCCGCCAATGCCCTGGATCGCTCGAAACGCTACCAGTTCCGCAAAATTCGCTGCCAGCGCGCAGCCCAGCGAAGCCAGGACAAAGATCAGCAAGGCAGGCCGCAACAACCGCCGCCGGCCGTACAGGTCTGACAGGTTGCCGAAGATCGGCGTCGCCGCCGTGCCGGTCAGCAGATAGGCCGAGACAATCCACGCGATCTGGTGGCCGCCGCCCAACTGCGCGGCCATTTTCGGCACCGCCGGCACGATGATCGTCTGATCCAGCGCCGCCAGCAGGATGCACAGCGACACCCCGCGCACCACGGAGAGCACCTCGCGGTGCTCCAAAGGTCTCGACAGGTCCGGCGGGTTGGTATTCACTACATCCTGAGACCATGTGGCGTAACGGCCACAAAATGCAGCTTTATCATGGCTGCGTTGTTTAGGCTTGGCGCGAATCGTAAAGAGGGCTTCAAAGCACATCTAGTGTCTTGAGTACCAAAAAGCCCAACATCTAGTAGAATGAAGGCAGTTGAATATGTTCGATCAAGCCGAAATGCCTTTCACCGAGCCTTCGCTGATCGAGCCCGACATCCAGATGCCGGACAAGTTCCAGGTCAGGATCGACAAGTCGCGGGACGCGCTGCTCACCGATTTCGGCCGCGCCACCATGGAACGCAGCTACCTGATGCCGGGTGAAAGCTATCAAGATGCGTTCGCCCGCGTCGCCTCCTATTACGGCGACAACGCCGCCCATGCGCAGCGCATCTACGACTACATCTCGAAACTCTGGTTCATGCCGGCGACGCCGGTGCTGTCCAACGGCGGCACCGATCGCGGCCTGCCGATCTCCTGCTTCCTGAACGAAGCCTCCGACAGCCTGGAAGGCATCGTCGGGCTGTGGAACGAGAATGTCTGGCTGGCCTCCAAAGGCGGCGGCATCGGCTCCTACTGGGGCAATCTGCGCTCGATCGGCGAGAAAGTCGGCCAGAACGGCAAGACCTCCGGCATCATTCCATTCGTGCGCGTGATGGACAGCCTGACCCTGGCGA